>NZ_CP151842.1:0-2400000 GCF_038452265.1 Vibrio diazotrophicus | reverse complement strand
AGTAAAAAAACATTTTGGTGAACCTTACGGGTTAATCAACAATGAGTTTCTTCCTAGTGTTTGTACTTCGAGCAATAGTTCGGTTTACCCACAGTTAGTTATTGGGTCTGCACTAGGTATGGCGAAAGTTTCGGCTGAAGAATTGTCCGTCTCAAGTCTGCCTCATTCTCCGGTCATTATTAGTCAAATCAAGGTTGACGATAAGCTGTTGTCGGTAGGAAGTCCCTCGGAGATTAGTGTGGATTATGGCCGATCATTAAGCCTCACTTTTGGCGCTTTACCCCAAACAGTGAACTTGAGTCTTGAGTATAAGTTAACGGAAAGCAGTCCGTGGTTACCTATTGATGGGTCCCAACTCACTCTTGATTATTTACGGCCGGGCCATTATCAACTCCATTTACGAAGCTCTACAACAGAGCAACGTAACAAATTAGAAAGCTATTTATCGTTTCACGTTATAGAGCCATGGTATCTCTCTATGACGGCTTTCATCGTTTATGTACTGAGCCTCATTTCTTTGTTGATATTCGTTGTTTGGTGGCGCTCACGCATGATGATGAAAGCAAACCGATTGCTCAAAGAGCAAGTGGATTTGAAAACCAGTCAGCTTAGGCACCAAAGTAAAATCGTACTCAGCAATAACTTGCAACTTCGCAAGCAGATTCAGGTTCGCCACGCACTGTTGGAAAACATTTTATTGGCTATAGAGCCAAGATTAGAAAAGCTAAAACTCGGAGCTCGTGAAGCGAATCAGGAAGAACTAGAAACTCTGGTGGAAGAAGCCAGAATCGAGTTGGAACAGGTTAAAAACGTGCGTTCCGATAATGAGTCGACGACATTAACGCATAACCTCTCTCTGGTTCTGGAATCGGTAGTGAGCAGCTGGAGTGATGAATTTTCTATTGCTGGAATGATTCTGGACACGGAAATTCAAAGTAGAAGAAGTTACGTAAAATTACAGCAGTTCAATCTGGATGTGATTTTTAATGCTTTATTTGCAGAGGCAATGAAACGTTTATTCAAGAATCAATCGCTCGTTGTTCGCTGCTATGAAGTGAATGGGCATGTTTTGGTAACCATGAGTGACCAAGGTGGAAGCGCTAAAAATGTCGAACAGACCATGACAACCACGTCGGGTTTTGCTCTCAATCAGTTAAGCGATCTTGTTGAGCAATCGGGCGGTGAAATGAATGTCTATGTGTCTAAAGAACAGAACGTTGTGCAGCTATCTTGGCCAGCGGCAGATATTGAACAACTGGAAACAGACTTGGATTCATACTCAAAGTGTTCAGGTGACAATATCCTAGATGATACCGAGTGTTTATGGCTCAGTAAGGTTGAACAGCTTGTTGTCGATAATTTTTCTGATGCGGAATTTAGCACTGCTAATGTAGTGAAAGTATTATTTATGTCTGAACGAAGTTTCCAAAGACGATTTAAAACTGCTACGGGTAAAACATTTAAAGAATATCTCAACGAAGTGCGATTGGAGAAAGCTTGTCAACGCTTGCTAAGTGGAGAGAAGGTATCTCAGGCAGCGTATGAGTGTGGCTTCAATGACCCCTCTTATTTCAGTCAGCGTTTTAAACATCATTTCGGTTTGTCACCAACTCAGTTTATCGATGAACACCAAGATTAAAGGTGTTCATCTTTCTTATTCCTTATTAGTACCTTCTTTTTTCGACCTATGACTACAGCTTACCTTGGACATGACTTTTTGAGTCCATTAAAAGCTCTTCAATAGAGATCCCAAGAGAAATTAACAAACAAAGCTGCGAGTCATTATCTGTAATCGAAGCTATATCTAGTCGAAGCAGGTTAAAGATGGCTATTTATTTGGCTTGCTTATAAGTGGTTTTGGGCAAAAAGACGTGTTGGGACTGGATTGGGGATCTGCAGATAAAAAAAACCGTGGTATAGCCGGGGGACTATACCACGGGTGCCAAAGACACCTTCGCTTGCTGCCGGAGTGACATAGCATCACTTCTGGAATAAATGTCTTCGAGAATGTGTGAAGACGGGAGTGACTATAATCAAACCGTACTTATACCCTTATAAAATTAACGACAATTTTCTATAAGAAAAACGACAACAAAATTTATTGATTTTAAGTTGTTGTTATTAATGGTTTATTTTGTTCTTCATTGAAGAGGAAGAAAAATCAGCACGTTTTAATATTTAAAAGTAGCATTTGAAATTAACGTTTTTGACGAGATGAAGAAGTCATTAAGCATGAGTTGCCATTTTAGCAATGTTTGATTTCACGCAATATTTGTTGGGTTGTAGGGGCGTATTATCCATACATCAAATAAAAATGTTTCTCATTAACACTACGATTGGCGAAATGCATTATGAAACTATCTGACTTAAATGATGGCGACCGAGGCACTGTTCTAGCAATGAACGGTTTGTCTAATGAGGTTAGGAAAAAGCTTATGGTGATGGGGTTATTACCAAACACAGAAGTAACGCTAATTCGTAGAGCACCTATGGGTGATCCGCTACAGGTTGAAGTAAGAGGCATATCGTTGGCAATGCGAGAGAGTATTGCGTCGTCTATTGAAGTGGAGAAAGCATAATGCAATATCAAGTGCTTACAGTTGGTAACCCGAACAGCGGCAAAACAACATTGTTTAACGGCCTGACCGGTGCAAAACAGCAGGTGGGGAACTGGGCAGGTGTTACCGTTGAGAAAAAAACGGGTCGTTACTCCCATTCCAGTGATGAGTTCAGACTGACGGACTTACCGGGAATCTATGCTTTAGACAGTGGTAACGATAGCAACAGTATTGACGAGTCGATTGCTTCAAGAGCGGTATTAACTCATCCGGCGGATCTTATTATTAACGTTGTGGATGTAACAAGTTTAGAACGCAGTCTATATATGACATTGCAGTTGCGTGAACTCGGCAGGCCGATGGTTGTTGTCCTCAATAAGATGGATGTACTCAAGCGTGAGCGTCAACGCATTGATACCAAATTTCTTGCCCAAATGTTGGGTTGCCCTGTCTTTACCCTTTCAGCCAACAACAGAGAGCAAGTTCGTCGTTTCAAAGAGAAACTGCATAAGCAACTTATTCAAGGTATCGCTCTTAAAGATATTGAACTGAACTATGGCGAAAACTTTGAAGCGTCAATTCAGCACTTAATACCATTGTTTAAAGAACAAGATGTGTCTGCTCGTGCTCTTGCCATTCGCGCCCTTGAGAATGATTTAATGGTCATTAATGGCTTGCCTGAAGCTGACCGAGCAGAAGTCTATAAACAGCAGCAAGAATGCAGACTGGATATCGACTTACATGTGGCAGATACCAAATACACTTTCCTTCATGAACAGTGTAAAAAAATTCGTTGTAGCGAAGGTAAGCTGAGCCACAATTTTACTGAGAAAGCCGATAAGATCATTTTAAACAAATGGGTTGGTGTACCTTTCTTCTTCGTCGTGATGTATCTGATGTTTATGTTCTCCATCAACATTGGTAGTGCGTTTATCGACTTCTTTGATATTGGTGTTGGCGCATTACTGGTTGATGGTGGCCACTATCTGCTTGATGATCATCTGCCTGTTTGGCTGGTTACTGTTCTGGTGGATGGGATTGGAGGCGGTATCCAAACTGTAGCGACCTTTATTCCAGTTATCGCCTGTTTGTATCTGTTCTTAGCTGTGCTGGAAAGCTCAGGCTATATGTCACGAGCAGCATTTGTTCTTGATAAAGTGATGCAAAAAATCGGTCTTCCGGGCAAAGCATTCGTTCCTTTGGTGCTTGGTTTTGGTTGTAACGTGCCTTCTATCATGGCAACCCGTACTTTAGATCAAGAACGTGAACGTAAGTTAGCGGCTTCGATGGCTCCGTTTATGTCATGTGGGGCACGCTTACCTGTATATGCTTTGTTTGCTGCAGCATTCTTCCCACAAAGTGGTCAAAACATTGTATTTGCGCTTTATCTACTCGGTATAGTTGCAGCTGTGTTTACTGGATGGGTACTCAAGAAAACATTGTATCCAGGTTCAAGTGATAGCTTATTGATGGAAATGCCAGATTATGAGCTTCCAACACTGCAAAATGTATTGATTAAAACGTGGCAAAAACTAAACCGTTTTGTACTTGGTGCGGGTAAGACCATTGTTCTGGTGGTGGCGATTTTAAGCTTTTTGAACTCTGTAGGTACCGATGGTTCTTTCGGTAACCAAGACAGCGAAGCCTCAGTGTTATCCAAAGCTGCACAGGTTGTGACTCCGGTATTTGCACCTATTGGTGTGAACAAAGATAACTGGCCAGCAACTGTTGGTATCATTACGGGTATATTCGCCAAAGAAGCGGTTGTTGGTACGCTGAATAACCTTTACACCACCGTTAGTGATGAAGAAGGCACCGAATTCGATTTATTGGCGAGTTTAGAAGAAGCGGTGATGTCTATTCCTGAAAACTTAATGGGATTGAGTTTCTCTGACCCACTGGGTATTGAGATCGGTGACCTTTCTGATAATGAAGCGGTTGCACAAGAGCAAGAAGTGGATTCTTCAATTTTCGGTAACTTGAACTCACATTTCGAAAGTGGCAGTGCAGCATTTGCTTACCTGATCATGATTTTGCTCTACACACCTTGTGTTGCCGCTATGGGTGCATACGTTCGTGAATTTGGCAAAAAGTATTCTTACTTTATTGCCGCATGGACAATGGGGTTAGCGTATGGTTGTTCGGCGATATTCTATCAAGCGGTAAACTTCACGAATCATCCGTTCTCAAGTACCAGTTGGATAGTGGCTATTGTTGCCGTCTACTACACCGTGTTCCAAATGCTTAAGAGAGCTGGACGCAAACAGCAAGTTCTTGAGGTTCAAGTGGCATGATTTTGACCGAACTGAAACAGGCGATTGAGGAGCAGGGGAGTATCACTCGTAAGGAACTGGCTAAACGGTTTTCAATCAGTGAAGACGGCGTTGATGCCATGCTCGCTATTTGGATTAAGAAAGGTGCTATTTCTCGTCTGATTGATACCAACGCCGCTCAGTATGTAACGCGAGTTCGCTATGTCATCAACAAGCAAGATGGCCTGTCAGTCACGGTCACTATGTAGTGAAAATGATGTCATTGAAATAAGATGTCATTGAAATAAAGAGAAAGCCGCATTAAGCGGCTTTTTCTTTATTTATCCAGAACCAGTGAGCAAAAGCGATCTTAAGCAGTGACAAAAATTTTGCTCATCGACAGTAAGCTGCGTAGCTTCACCAACATTTCTTCCTGTAGTTCCTCACTACGAATCGTACCCTTGGTATTTCCCCAGATTGGCCCAGGCCAAGCTATATCGTCTTCGAAGCGCGCAATATGGTGGATATGCAGTTGAGGAACCATGTTACCTAAAGCGCCAAGGTTAAGCTTTGCTGGTTGGAATAACGCTTCCAAAGCTTGGTTGACCGCTTGAGATTCGACGAGAAATTGTTGCTGCTCGTTCATTGGTAAATGGTGCAGCTCTTTTAAATTCGCTTTCTTAGGTACCAAGATAACCCATGGCACAGCGTCGTCCTTATGGAGTAGAGCAACACAGAGCGGGAAATGGCCAATCACATCGGTATCTTTAGCAAGTTGTGGGTGAAGGTGAAAACTCATATAGGACATCCATGATAAAAACTGCCTCGATTATATCAATGCCAGCAATGAGAAGAACAGAAGATTGCGCAGAGAATCAGCAACAACAAAATAGATTTTAACGGTCTTGGTGCGTGAGTCGTCTGCGCACTTAGGGGAACGCAAACAAAAAAGGTTGGCATGTCGCCAACCTTTTTCCAGTTTACTTGTATTTATCTATGGTATTACATGCGTTCTAGCGTATTAATACCAAGCAATGACAAACCTTGTTTGATGGTCTTCGCAGTTAACGCAGCCAGTTTCAAACGGCTTTGTTTTACTTGCTCATCTTCAGCAACTAGGATTGGGCATGCCTCGTAGAAGCTAGAGAATTGACCAGCAAGTTCGAACAGGTAGCTACACATGATGTGTGGTTGACCTTCGCGAGCGACTGCTTGTACCGCCTCTTCAAATTGAAGCAGTTTCGCGATCAATGCTTTCTCTTTCTCTTCTGTAACTTTGATGTCACCGCTCAGTTCATCCATCGACAAACCGGCTTTAGCAAAGATAGAAGCAACGCGAGTGTAAGCGTATTGCATGTACGGTGCAGTATTGCCTTCAAAAGCTAGCATGTTGTCCCAGTCAAACACATAGTCAGTTGTACGGTGTTTAGACAGGTCAGCATACTTCACTGCCGCCATAGCTACTGTCGTTGCAATGTCAGCTTTCTCTTCGCTTGATAGCTCAGGGTTCTTAGATTCGATTAGAGCCGCTGCACGCTCTTCTGCTTCATCAAGAAGATCAGCAAGACGAACAGTACCGCCTGCGCGAGTCTTGAATGGACGACCATCTTTACCTAGCATCATGCCGAATGCGTGGTGCTCTAAAGACACTTCTTCAGGGATGTAACCTGCTTTGCGAACAATAGTCCAAGCTTGCATCAGATGTTGATGTTGACGCGAGTCGATGAAGTACAACACACGGTCAGCACCTAGTGTTTCGTAGCGGTATTTCGCACACGCGATATCGGTCGTGGTGTAAAGGAAACCACCGTCGCGTTTTTGGATGATAACGCCCATTGGCTCACCATCTTTGTTTTTGTATTCGTCTAGGAATACAACTTGTGCGCCGTCATCTTCTTGTGCCAAGCCTTTTTCTTTAAGATCTGCAACGATAGCTGGAAGCATGTCGTTGTACATGCTTTCACCCATTACATCGTCACGAGTAAGTGATACGTTTAGGCGATCGTAGTTACGTTGGTTTTGAACCATAGTTACGTCAACCAGTTTCTTCCACATATCTAGACAGAACTGGTCGCCACCTTGAAGTTTTACAACGTAGCCACGTGCTTTTGCTGCGAACTCTTCATCTTCATCGTATAGCTTTTTCGATTCACGGTAGAAGCCTTCTAGGTCAGAAAGCTCCATAGATACTTCACCAGACTCTTGTTGGATACGCTCAAGGTTTGCGATTAGCATACCGAACTGAGTACCCCAGTCACCAATGTGGTTAGCGCGAATGACTTTGTGACCCAAGAATTCAAGTGTACGAACAACCGCATCGCCGATGATGGTAGAACGTAGGTGACCTACATGCATCTCTTTTGCAACGTTAGGTGCTGAGTAGTCAGCAACGATAGTTTGCTGTGCTTCAACTGCCACACCTAGACGTTCGTCAGCCAGCGCAGCTTCAGCTTGAGCAGCAAGGAACTCTTCGCTTAGGAAGATATTGATAAAGCCCGGTCCAGCAATTTCAGTTTTGCTTGCGATACCGTCGAGATCGAGAACATCCAAGACTTTTTGTGCGAATTCTCGCGGATTTGTACCTAACTGTTTAGCAACGCCCATCACGCCGTTGGCTTGGTAATCGCCAAACTGTGCTTTTGCAGATTGGCGAACAGCAGCAGGGCTTCCTGCTGGTGCGCCAGCGGCTTCAAGAGCCTGAGATACTTTGTCATTAATCAGTGCTTGAATATTCACTTGGGTGTCCTTCAATTCTGGGAATTGGTTGCGTATGCATAAAAATCACTACACGGTTGTAAATCACCAGACAATAGTGAATGCATATCTTGATCTAGTTCATAAATTGGCGCACATAATAACAATTTTATTGGCGCGCTTATAGGGAAGAAACTGCGAAATTTACTACTTTTCCGCGTGCTTTTGATAGTATCGGTGAAAAATCATTATTTTGGACGCGTAAAATGCTTCAGCCATTGCTAGATGCAGGTCTTCATCCTAATCAGATGAAACAAAACTTAGAAAATTTTATCGAAAAAATTCAGCAAATAACGACTGTATTGCAGATAGATTTATCGGCCTATCAACTTGATCATATTGCCATGCGGATCAATGAGTTGGAATTGGCAAAGTTGGCGCACCAAGCTTGGGCTCAAGAAGGGGAAGTGATTTCTCAAACCCAAATCAATGGTCGTCCAATTATTGTTATCGCATTTAACCAACCTTTGGTGATTAAAAGTTGGCATATTGAGTGTTTAGAGCTGCCTTATCCCGCAGAAGGTAAGATTTACCCTGATCAAAGTTGGGAACATGTGGAATTTGTCGTGCCATCAGAAGCGCAAACAGCCGATGACTATCTGGCGCATTTGAAACAGGTATTTCCTGATCTTGCCTTGAACTGGGGCAAACTTGCAGACAAAGGTGTCAAAGTGAAGCTATCCAGTCCCAAGGGTGAAGGTGAGCGATTGAATAATCCGACAGTGGCCTTCAAGTGGCAGGGCGTGTGTATTAAGTTACACCCTCATTCGCTAAAAAATATTGTTGAATCAGAACAGTAACTGCCCCTAAATCACACTAAGTCAAAGTAAGGAGTTGTATTACACAACTCCTTATTTCATTGGAATCTAGCCGATATCGTACGCTTTTGGTCTGAGCTGGAATTCTTCCGTTGATCCAATTTCCAGTCCTAAATGAAGCGGTTCACAGTCCTGATGAGCATTGCCAAGCGTATGCATAATGAGTCGGTTGGCCGTTCTTGGTTTAAGTGTATTAACCACGAAACGAATCATATCGGATTTGCTCAGGTGTTTGA
This sequence comes from Vibrio diazotrophicus, assembly GCF_038452265.1. Classification (NCBI taxonomy): domain Bacteria; kingdom Pseudomonadati; phylum Pseudomonadota; class Gammaproteobacteria; order Vibrionales; family Vibrionaceae; genus Vibrio; species Vibrio diazotrophicus. The sequence goes on along the minus strand of NZ_CP151842.1, from coordinate 2,391,382 downwards.
GCTCTTCAAGTACGATATCCCGTTGATTGAAGTCCCAATCTTTATTGCCGATCGCGACCCATAAGCGTTGTGCGCGTGTTCTGAGTGTTGGATCTGGCGTAGCAATTTGATTCCACAAGCCGCGTTTACTGCTATGCCATTCGTAATCATTCAGTTCAAGCAGAACCAGATAAAAAGCATTCAGAAACTCATCAATTGAAAAAATGAGATCGCTTGGCGCTGCATTCGGTGACTGAACATAAAGTACCAGACCCGGATGACGGTTCATTGGCATGTTGCCCGTCCCAACCATGTATCCCAACTGCTGTTTGGTACGAATTTCATGAAAGAAGGTGGCTGACATCAAGTGATTCGCCAGCGAATAGAGCGCGATGCTGCGTGGTTCTGTATCTTCACACTGATAGTAAACCACAACCGCTGAATCATCTTGGTTACAGTTCAGTTCACGCTGGAAAGTTCCGCTGTTACCCAACATAACAAGAGGGCGGAGAGATTCTTCGTAAGTTTGGTTTTGTACTCTTAATGCATCTTTGAGCACTTCTGCCATATCGTGCGCGTCTTGTGTTTGCCAGTCACCGTAAACAAACATCTCGACATGCAAGTTGGCAAGAATCAAATCGACGAACTCAGCCAAGTCGTCAACTTCTATTGCTTCTAACGCTTCAAGCAAAGCTGGATACGGCGGATTATTAGGCTGCAATAGCCCCGTCATATTACTAAACAACTGAGAAATGGGTTTGTCGTGAGCCGCATTACGCCAGTTTCGTAGCATTTGTTGCTTGATGGTGTCGAAGCGTTTAGGGCTGAAACTACGCTCGGCGAATTTAGACAAGATCATTTCCATCAACTGAGGTTGCTTCTGACTGAAACCAGAGATGGATAGCGTTACACCACCTTGATGGGCATACATGTTGTAACCCATACCGGCAATTTCTGCTTGGTAGGTCTCTTTCGCCAAAGAATCTAAAAACATCTCAACACAAAGACGTGTTTTCACTATGTTTTGCACATTCGCGACGGAGTGCGGGCTATCAATGGCGATGTAAATCACGCCTTTTGGTACACGAAATTCCGCATCCTGCATGTGCCATAAACGGAAGCCAGGTAAGTCTTGCAATATCTGTGGTTGTGGCTGCGCATCGACAACCGGTTTAGGATCAAGATCGTAACAGATAAACGGGTTTTGAGGCGGCAGAGTCAACGGCCACGTCTTGTCATTCGTACGGTAGATGTTCTGTTGTTCCTCGCTAAAAGGCTCGACAGAATAGGGTGTAAAGTACCAGTTGGCTTCTTTATCGTAATGCTGTCCTTGGGCAATGACAGTGACCCGAAGGTTTTCTGGCGACAAATAAGGCAGAAAACTTCTTAGCAACGCCTCATCGTAACCTCTCATCAGGTAGTCGCCATAAATGGTATCTTCAGCAGCGTAATGCTGCATATTGACGACTAAATGGCTGACAATATCCATAGGACGATTTGTTTCTTGGAAGCGGAACGCCGATTCCAATACCGCACGTTTCTCAAGGTAACGCCACTCCTCCAAGCCTTGCTCTTCAATCATTCGGATATATTGAAACAGTGCCTGAATGATTTCGTCTGTCTTTTTCAAGCCTTTTGCCGTCAGAGTGCAACTGATAGAGAATTCGCGATAATTGCTACCACTGGCACCGCCACCCGCTGAAAGTGACGTAATCCAGCCTTTGTCTTTCAATGCTAACAGTAAGCTGCCTTCACCTTCATAACCGATTAAATGCGCAAAGTAAGACAAGGGCTTGTAAGGATAATGAGCATCCACGTTAGCCATGGGGAAGTTCATTACCAACTTACGAATTTCTTTTAACGGTTCGACTCTAATAGTAATGCCTGTTTGTTCAGGTGTGACAAACGGTTTACTGATTGATTTTCCGCGACGGTGTTTGTTTTCAATGGTTGAAAACTTCTCTTTGACCCATTGTTCCATCTCATCGAGAGTTTGTGGACCCATAAGCGTCAGCGTCATGATGTCCGACGAATACTGCTCGGCATGAAACGCAATAATTTCTTCGCGGATCGATTTTCCTTCTCTGTCACCTAATGTCTCGATATTGCCGACGGAGAATTTTGCAAACGGATGGCGTGGGTTAACCGTCTCTTTTTGTACCTGATATAAGCGGCGAGAGTCGTCATTGAGCTTTAACTTGTACTCTGAATCGACAGCGTGGCGCTCTTTGTCTAACGCTTCTTCATTGAATAAAGGCGCGGCAAAAAATTGACTAAATCGGTCAAGCGCTTTTTCGAATGTGCTGGTTGTTACGTCGAAGAAATAACAGGTGTGCTCTGTTCCTGTCCAAGCGTTATTACTGCCACCGTGCTGGCTGATAAAACTTTGAAAATCACCAACTTTCGGGTACGCCTTTGTTCCCAAAAACAACATGTGCTCAAGATAGTGAGCCATACCTTGGCGATCAACAGGGTCATCAAAATGTCCTACGTTGACCGCAAGTGCAGCAGCAGATTTTTGCGCACTTTCATCTTGGATCAACAGCACCCTCAGCGCATTTGGCAGAGTGAAGTGTCGATAGCGGTTTGAATCATTAGGACTTATGTGCACAGAGAATCTCCGGAGTAGCACGAGATCTTAAGTATGGCGCTGATACTACTTACCGCAAATACGAGATCGGGTTTTTATGAGCTGGATATTTATAAACGAGAGCGCTTATAAACTTGGAACTTTTAATAACACATTGTCATTTTAGTCTTTTCACTGGGTTTTTAACAGACTGATAGTTTTGAAATTAACCCTAATTTGAGTTCGTTAAGAGATAAATGCGATGAGTAAGCCTAGACTCAACGGAGATAGATGGCATGAGAGTTGCGTAATATAAAGGACTCACAAATTGCGGCAAAAGTGGTCGCGAAGTAGGGTAAAAGGTGATTATAATCGCCGCCAAGCAGCAACAGACTGCATTAAACCTAAGGTAAAAAAGATGAAAATTTTTATTATGCGTCACGGAGAAGCCCAGCATTATGCTGCCAGTGATGCAGAGCGAGCCTTGACGGATAGAGGTCGGAATGAGTCTGTCGCTGTAGCCAGAGCCGGCGTGATTCAGAAGAACATTACCCATATAGACAAAGTCTTTGTGAGCCCTTACTTGCGCGCTCAACAAACTTGGCAAGAGATATCGCAACACTTTTCGGCAGACATGGTTGAAGTGTGTGAAGAGATAACGCCATATGGTCAGTCAGAAGATGTTTTCGAGTTCGTAGCTGCTTGTATTGAAGCTGAAAACCTGACATCTGTACTGTTGGTGTCGCATTTACCTTTAGTTGGGTATTTGGTTTCTGAGTTTGTTCCGGGAATGGTTGCACCTATGTTTCCGACTTCCGGATTAGTCTGTATTGATTATGATGTCGCCGCTCGCAAAGGTGAGCTGGTGTGGAATATCCATCCCTAATCGAACAAAACATGCTGAGGCTGCCGCAAGGTGGCCTTTTTTGTCTCTAGAAATTTTGGTGATTGATATTCGCTGTCTTCTAATAAGCAGCCATTAATTTGGCGCATTAGCATGGACTGAATATTGCATCCTCTGGCTAAAGTGTTGTCATTTAGAGGCTTTTTGCGAGCTTGGCTTTGTGAAATCAGCAAACTAAATACTTCAAACCGAATTCTTCAATTTTAGTATTAACGAATAGTTTATAGGCCTATGAAGTTTACTCTGCCATTTGCGGATAAGTTACCTTCCATTCCACAGCGCAGCATGCCAGCGATTGGCGCTCCTATTATGGTGCTTGCGACTCTTGGCATGGTCGTTTTACCGATTCCTGCCTTTTTGTTGGACTTATTTTTTACCTTCAATATCGCGTTGTCGATGGTAGTGTTGTTAGTGACGGTTTATACCCGTAGACCTCTGGATTTCGCCGCATTCCCGACAGTACTGCTTATTGCAACTTTGCTTCGCTTAGCCTTGAACGTAGCTTCAACACGTGTGGTTTTGCTGAAAGGTCATGAAGGAGGCAACGCCGCAGGTAACGTTATTGAGGCGTTTGGTAGTGTGGTAATTGGTGGCAACTACGCCGTTGGTCTGGTGGTGTTCCTCATCCTGATGATCATCAACTTTATGGTTGTCACCAAAGGTGCGGGGCGTATTTCTGAAGTTAGTGCTCGCTTTACCTTGGACGCTTTACCCGGTAAACAGATGGCGATTGACGCCGACTTAAACGCAGGCTTGATTGATCAAGAACAAGCGCGTACCCGCCGTTTTGAAGTAACCAAAGAAGCGGATTTCTATGGTTCGATGGACGGTGCTTCTAAGTTCGTTAAAGGGGATGCCATCGCTGGTATTCTAATCCTGTTTATTAACATTATCGGTGGTTTATCTATCGGTATGGCTCAATATGGTTTGGGCTTTAGCGAAGCAATTGAAATCTACACCCTATTAACAATCGGTGATGGCTTAGTCGCTCAGATCCCGTCGTTATTGCTTTCTATTGGCGCAGCAATCATGGTAACGCGTCAAAATACCGATGAAGATATGGGTGAGCAGGTTATCTTCCAACTGTTTGATAACCCGAAAGCGCTGATGATTACTGCTGTAATACTCGGTGTTATGGGTATTGTTCCGGGAATGCCGCATTTTGCTTTTTTACTACTGGCAACAATTGCGGGTGGTTCCGCATACTGGATTCAACGCAAACAGAAAGCAGCAAAAGAAGAAACAACCAATCTCCCTGCCACATTGGATGGCGACGCCCCTTCACAGAAAGAGCTTTCTTGGGATGATGTTCAGCCAGTGGATATCATTGGTTTAGAAGTGGGTTATCGTTTGATTCCTTTGGTCGACAGAGATCAAGGCGGAGAGCTACTTGAGCGTGTGAAAGGGGTACGTAAAAAGCTATCGCAAGACTTTGGTTTCCTTATTCCTGCCGTGCATATTCGTGACAACCTAGAACTTACACCGAATAGCTACCGTATTACCTTAATGGGCGTTGCTGCTGGTGAAGCGGAAATTCGCCCCGATCAAGAACTCGCTATAAACCCGGGACAAGTCTACGGAATGATTGAAGGTGAACGTACCTTTGACCCTGCGTTCGGCCTTGAAGCCGTTTGGATTCGTGAAGACCAACGTGAACATGCTCAGGCTTTGGGATATACCGTTGTAGACTCCTCAACCGTACTCGCGACACATTTAAGCCAATTGCTAACTAACAACGCTTCCCAGCTACTTGGTCACGAAGAAGTGCAGAACTTACTAGAAATGCTTGGACGTTCGACACCGAAGCTGGTGGAAGGATTTGTGCCTGATCAGCTCTCTTTGGGTGTGGTGGTGAAAGTTCTACAGAACTTGTTGAATGAAGCCATCCCTATTCGAGACATTCGAACGATAGTTCAGACACTTTCAGAATATGCCAGCAAGAGTCAAGAACCTGACATCCTCACAGCGGCTGTGCGTATATCATTGAAACGCCTAATCGTTCAGGAAATCAATGGAATAGAGCCTGAACTACCTGTAATTACATTGATACCTGAATTGGAACAAATATTGCATCAAACAATGCAAGCTTCAGGTGGTGAGTCTGCGGGTATTGAGCCTGGACTTGCTGAAAGGTTGCAAATGGCATTAAGCCAAGCAACACAAGAACAAGAATTGAAAGGTGAGCCAGCGGTATTGCTCACTTCAGGTGTTCTCCGTTCGACACTGGCTAAGTTTGTGAAAAATACTATTCCTAACTTACGTGTCCTTTCGTACCAAGAGATACCTGATGAGAAACAAATTCGAATTGTGCAGGCGGTAGGTAATTAACTGTTGTTAGATAATTAGTTCGCCTCACGTTAAAGACGGATATCAGCTTTGAAAATAAAACGATTTTTTGCCAAAGATATGAAAACTGCGCTACTCCAAGTCAAAGAAGAGTTGGGCGTGGATGCGGTGATCATGTCGAATAAAAAAGTCGCTGGTGGTGTCGAAATCGTGGCGGCCGTGGATGGTGAGCCGTCTGCGTCTCCAGCTGTATCACAGCCGAGAACTCAACAGCCTTACAGCTCCCAACCAAGATTCAGCAACAGTCAGGTTTCTCAATCTTTGACCAGACAGCCTGCTCGACGTGAGCTGGAAGAAGATCGCGTCAGCTTACAGGCGAGCGCAGCCGAAGGTCGCTCAATGACGCAACGCTTCGCTAATATGCTCAAGCAGTACAGTAATGGCGCGATGCCCGAACAAGACGCTCGCCGTGCAGAGAATGAAGATTCTCTTTCTGCTTTACTACAGCGTCAAAGAGAAAACAGCCATCCAACTCAATCAAGTGCACCGCAATCTAAAGTAAGTCGTTGGGCTGAGGACGAAGAGACGAATCGCGAGCAGCGTAAACTGCGTTTAGATCCATCTCGCTTTGAGCGCAATCATCCTGAAGAAGCAAAAGTTTCTGCACAAGATTTAGAAAATATGCGTGAAGAGATGACTTCAATCCGTCGTCTTTTAGAACATCAAGTATCCGGCCTGATGTGGCAAGAAGTTGAACGTCGTGAACCACTTCGAGCAATGCTGATTAAACGCCTTGAACGCATGGGTGTATCACTTGATTTAGCTGACCAATTGGCTTGCTATATTCCGGAAGATACTCCTCCACCAAAAGCTTGGAAAGCCTTGTTGGGCTTAGTGTCAGACCAAATACCCGTAGTGAAGCAAGACATCTTAAAACGTGGCGGTGTGGTTGCGCTTTTAGGTCCGACCGGGGTGGGTAAAACGACCACTGTGGCTAAGCTTGCAGCTCGTGCAGCAATGGAGTTTGGCTCCGATAATGTTGCACTGGTAACGACAGATACCTACCGAATCGGCGCACATGAACAGCTGTCGATTTACGGAAGAATTATGGGTTGTCCTGTAAGAGTCGCTAAAGATTCCAAAGAGTTAGCCGAAGTAATATATCAGTTGAGAAATCGCCGACTCGTTTTGGTCGATACCGCTGGTATGGGACAACGTGATGTTCGCTTATCCGAACAGCTAGATACCTTGATGCAAGAGAGTGGGGAAGTGATTCACAGCTACCTTGTTCTGCCTGCAACAGCGCAGAGAAAGGTACTGCAGGAAACCATCGAACACTTTAGAAGAATTCCTCTTTCAGGTTGCATCATGACTAAGCTCGATGAATGTTTGAGCTTAGGTGAGTTTGTCAGTGTGGTAGTTCAAAACTCACTACCTGTCGCTTACATAGCGAATGGACAACGTGTACCTGAAGACATTGTGCTTGCTCAGCCTAAATACATGGTGGCAAAGGCAAACGAATTACTAGAGAAGTCGACAGAAAATGAACCTCACTATTGGAATAGTGATTCAGAGAGATTCTAGGCGGCGTACAGATATGACGAATAAAATGATATATGACCAAGCAAGCGGCTTACGTCGCTTATCTCAGCCATCGCTAACCAAAGTCATTACAGTGACAGGTGGTAAAGGTGGTGTGGGCAAATCAAACGTAACCTTAGGCATGGCTATTTGTATGGCCCGCGAAGGTAAAAAAGTCATGGTTCTGGATGCAGACCTCGGCCTAGCCAATATCGATGTTATGCTCGGTATTCGTCCAAAGCGTAACCTAGGACACGTGCTAGCTGGCGAGTGTGAGCTAAAAGATGCTATAACTGAAGGACCGCACGGAATTCAGATCATACCGGCGACTTCTGGTACGCAGTCCATGACAGAACTGTCACATGCACAACATGTAGGCTTAATTCGAGCGTTTGGTACGCTGGAAGATGAGATGGACGTGCTTTTAGTCGATACAGCAGCCGGTATTTCTGATATGGTTGTCAGCTTTGCTCGTGCAGCACAAGATGTTGTGGTTGTTGTGTGTGATGAGCCGACTTCAATCACAGATGCATATGCGTTGATCAAACTTTTAAGCAGAGAACATCAAGTTCGACGATTTAAGATTGTTGCAAACATGGTGAGAAGTTATCGTGAAGGTAGGGAATTATTTGCTAAATTGACATTAGTCACAGAACGCTTCTTGAATGTCAGCCTTGAACTCGTAGCATGTATTCCTCTGGACGATAATGTTCGTCAGGCAGTGAAAAGACAGCGCAACGTAGTTGATGCTTTTCCGCGTTCACCCGCATCTTTAGCGATTAGCTCATTGGCGAATAAAGCAACCACGTGGCCAATACCGAAAACACCAAGTGGTCATTTAGAATTTTTTGTTGAGCGGCTACTTAATCGATCAGAAACAGTAGAGGAACCATTTGGTGAATAAAGCGCTTACCTACAATCAATATGGAGCTTTGAACAGCCAGCAGCTGTTTATCGAGCAATATTCTGTATTGGTTAAGCGTATTGCACATCACTTGATTGGACGCCTACCGCCCAACGTTTTGATTGACGACTTAATCCAAGCCGGGATGATTGGTCTGCTTGAAGCTCAAAAGAATTACGACGGGAGTAAAGGCGCTAGCTTTGAAACCTACGCAGGAATTCGAATTCGTGGAGCTATGCTCGATGATATTCGACGCGGTGACTGGGTACCGCGCTCGGTTCACAGACATAACCGAGAAATTAGCCAGGCGATCTCTGAATTAGAAGGAATACTAAATCGAGATCCCAGCGATGCCGAAGTCGCAAAGCACTTAAATATGCCGCTTGACCAGTATCATACGGTATTAAGCGATATTAATTGCTCGCGAATTGTCGGTATTGAAGACTTGGGTGTTTCGGACGATGCTATTTCCCCACTGGATGATGATGAGGACAACTCGCCATTCCAAGGTGTTGCTGATGAATCGTTCCGTAAAGCATTGGTTGAGTCAATAAAATCACTTCCGGAGCGTGAAGCCTTAGTACTTTCGCTCTATTATGATGAAGAGTTAAACTTGAAAGAAATTGGTGAAGTCATTGGTGTGAGTGAGTCCCGTGTAAGCCAAATACTAAGCCAATCTATGCAACGTCTAAGAACAAAGTTAAGTTCTTGGACACAAAATGACTAAATATCACTGATTTCGAACTCAGTGGAGGCAATTTTGAATAAAAACATGAAGATCCTTATTGTTGATGACTTTTCAACAATGCGCCGTATTGTAAAGAATCTACTTCGTGATTTGGGCTTCAATAACACACAAGAAGCAGACGATGGTTTGACGGCATTGCCAATGCTCAAGAAGGGTGAGTTTGACTTTGTAGTCACAGACTGGAATATGCCTGGTATGCAAGGTATCGATCTGTTGAAGCATATTCGTTCAGACGATCAACTGAAGCATCTTCCTGTTTTGATGATTACAGCGGAAGCAAAACGTGAGCAGATTATCGAAGCCGCTCAAGCTGGCGTTAATGGTTATATTGTGAAGCCGTTTACAGCCGCTACCCTTAAAGAAAAATTAGAAAAAATATTCGAACGTCTATAAACACTTTTGCTAGGACGAAGGTGCTCTATTCATTACGCGTGTAAGGGCTATATCAGAATGATTTCATTAGAACAAGCCAGAGAACTCGTTGAATTGCTAGAGAATGGATTGCAAGACGAAGCGAATCTATTTCTAAAGCGAGTCTTTGAATCTGAACGTAACCCGATGTTTAAAGAGATCGGGGAACTGACCCGAGATCTGCATGATTCACTTAAGCAGTTTCAAATTGATGATCGAATTACAGAAATTGCTAAGGATGAAATTCCTGATGCACGGACTCGGTTAACTTACGTAATAGAAAAAACGGAAGTCGCGGCAAACAAGACCATGGATGCTGTTGATCGTTGTATGCCTATTGCTGACAGTTTACATGAAACATTACTGCTCGTTCGTCCTCAGTGGAACGAACTTATGCGTGGTCAGATAGAACTCAGTGAATTCAAAGCATTATGTCATCGTGTTGATGACCTATTGTCGCAAGTTGAAGGTGACAGCAGTGAGTTGCGTGGTCAGCTTACTGAAATACTGATGGCGCAAGACTTCCAAGATTTGACCGGTCAAATCATCCGCCGTGTGATTACTTTGGTTAACGAAGTAGAACAACGTTTGGTCGATATTTTGACGGCGTTTGGTAAAGAACAATCAGAACAACAGAAACAAATAGTTAGCGAGAAAAAAGCATCTACTCAAGCTGAAGGACCAATTTTAAATCCTCATGAGAGAGAAGATGCAGTCGCATCTCAAGACGAAGTAGACGATTTATTGTCGAGTCTTGGTTTTTAGGGGTAACGTATGAGCTACGATTTAGACGAAGACATTCTTCAAGACTTTTTGGTTGAAGCAGGTGAAATCCTCGAATTGCTTTCTGAGCAATTAGTCGAGTTAGAAAATGACCCTGAGAACAAAGATTTGTTAAACGCAATCTTCCGCGGCTTCCACACAGTAAAAGGTGGTGCAGGCTTTTTGTCTCTAACAGAGCTGGTTGAAACCTGCCACGGCGCGGAAAACGTGTTCGACATTTTACGTAATGGCCAACGCAGTGTTACCCCAAGCCTTATGGATACAATGCTTCGTTCACTCGATACGGTGAATGAACAGTTCCGTGCGGTTCAGGATGGTGAACCGTTGACACCTGCAGATCCCGCACTTCTTGATGAGCTGCATAACTTGTGCAAGCCTGAATCTGAAGATGCTCCTGCAGCAGAAGAACCTGTTGTTGAAGACGTTGTTGTTGAAGAACCAGTGATCGAAGCTCCGGTTCAAAGTCAGCCAGAAGAAACCAAATTGTCGGCTGATTCTATCGACGAAATTACTCAAGACGAATTTGAAAAACTATTGGATGAGTTGCATGGCAAGGGCAAGAGCCCGGGCGTTGCGGCTAAATCTGAAGCAGCCCCAGTGCAGCCAAGCGCGGCGACTAACTCGGACTTAAGCGGTGATATCACCGATGATGAGTTCGAAAAGTTACTTGATGAACTTCATGGCAAGGGTAAGAGTCCAACTGCCAGCGGCGTGCCACAAAAGCCTGCTGAACCTGTTGCTCCAAGTAAGCCCGCGCAATCAGCTGCTTCAAGCGCAACAGGCGCTGACGGCGACTTAATGACCGATGAGGAGTTCGAAAAACTTCTCGATGAACTACACGGTTCAGGTAAGGGCCCTTCAATTGAAGAGTTGGATATGGCAACGCGCCCAGCCGCAGCGAATACTCAACCGGCAGCGGCAAAAGCTGCTGCTCCAGCTCCAAAAGCGGTAGCGCCTAAAGTGGCAGCGGCAGAAAAACCAGCAGTACCTGCGGTGAAACAGCCTGAAGAAAAACGAGAAGTTGCCACAGCTAAGAAAACACAGAACCAAGCGGAAGCGACGGTACGTGTAGATACTTCAACTCTAGATGTCATTATGAACATGGTTGGTGAGTTAGTGTTGGTACGTAACCGTCTATTAAGCCTTGGCTTAAATAGCAACGACGAAGAGATGTCTAAAGCGGTTGCAAACCTTGATGTTGTTACTGCTGACTTGCAAGGCGCAGTGATGAAAACGCGCATGCAGCCGATCAAGAAAGTTTTTGGCCGTTTCCCTCGAGTGGTTCGAGATTTGGCGCGTAGCTTAAATAAAGACATTGTGCTTGAAATGCGTGGTGAAGAGACCGACCTCGACAAAAACTTGGTTGAAGCGCTAGCGGATCCATTGATTCACTTGGTTCGTAACTCGGTTGACCACGGTATTGAAATGCCGGACGAGCGTGCGAAGACTGGTAAATCTCGTACGGGTAAAGTGATTCTTTCAGCTTCACAAGAAGGCGACCATATTGAATTGGCTATCGTTGATGATGGCGCAGGTATGGACCCTCATAAACTACGTTCTATCGCAGTTAAGCGTGGAATGATGGATGAAGATGCAGCCTCTCGCCTGACTGATAAAGAGTGTTTTAACCTTATCTTCATGCCGGGCTTCTCTAGTAAAGAAAAGATCTCTGATATTTCAGGTCGTGGTGTAGGGATGGACGTTGTAAAAACGGCTATTAATACCCTAAACGGTTCAATCGATATCGATTCGGAACTGGGTAAAGGCACTAAGATCACGATTAAAGTACCGCTTACACTCGCAATCCTACCAACTCTTATGGTTGGTGTTGCTGGTCATCCATTTGCATTGCCATTGGCAAGCGTGAACGAAATTTTCCACTTAGATTTAGGTAGAACCAACGTTGTTGATGGACAGTTAACTATCATTGTACGTGATAAGTCTATTCCACTTTTCTACCTTCAAAACTGGTTAGCTCCTCAGGCGGGTAAAGTACAAGCGCGTCAAGGTCATGGACACGTTGTTATTGTTCAGCTAGGTAGTCAACGTGTTGGTTTCGTTGTTGATACTTTAATTGGTCAAGAAGAAGTGGTTATCAAACCACTGGATAAACTACTGCAAGGTACTCCGGGTATGGCTGGCGCGACAATTACCAGTGACGGGCACATTGCTTTGATTCTTGATGTTCCAGATCTGCTTAAACGTTATGCAGCTGCTTCTCGAGTTTAAGTAAGAGTATAAATTTAAGGAAAACTATGGCGATTAAAGTATTAGTTGTAGATGACTCAAGTTTTTTCCGACGCAGAGTAAGCGAGATCATAAACGCTGAACCACGCCTTGAAGTCATCGATGTCGCAACTAACGGTAAAGAAGCGGTTGAAAAAGCCGAACGTCTAAAGCCAGATGTGATTACCATGGATATTGAGATGCCAGTGATGGACGGTATTACAGCCGTCCGTCAAATCATGGCATCAAATCCGACACCGATTTTGATGTTTTCTTCGTTAACACAAGAAGGCGCTAAAGCAACATTAGATGCGTTAGACGCAGGTGCTTTAGATTTCTTACCGAAGAAGTTTGAAGATATTGCGCGAAATCGTGATGAAGCGGTAAGTTTGTTACAACAGCGCGTGATTCAAATTGCAGCCAAAAAGAGCTTCATGCGCCGACCAATTGGCGGTACAACGCGCTCTGCAACATCTTCAGCGTCATCAACAACCAGCCCATTTGGGCGAGCACAAGCGAACACGACAGCGTCGGCTGCTCCTGCGGCAAGACCTTCGTCTCCGATGGCTCGTTTCAAAGCTTCTGGTAAAAACTATCAGTTAACCGCTATTGGAACCTCTACTGGCGGCCCCGTTGCGTTGCAAAAAATTCTGACTAAACTGCCAGCCAATTATCCTCATCCTATTGTTCTGATTCAGCATATGCCTGCTACGTTTACCGCAGCATTTGCTAGCCGTTTGAATTCACTTTGCAAAATTGAAGTGAAGGAAGCTGAAGATGGTGATCCATTACGTCCGGGTGTTGCGTATCTGGCTCCTGGTGGTAAGCAAATGATGCTGGAAGGCCGTCCGGGCGCTGCAAAAATCCGTATACTGGATGGTGGTGAACGCATGAACTATAAGCCTTGCGTGGATGTCACTTTTGGTTCAGCAGCAAAAGTTTACAACGACAAAGTGTTGTCGATGATTCTGACTGGTATGGGTGCAGACGGACGCGAAGGTTCTCGAATGCTGAAATCTGCGGGTTCAACCATTTGGGCTCAAGATGAAGCAAGTTGCGTGGTGTATGGTATGCCACAAGCTGTCGCGAAATCAGGTATTTCATCTGAAGATCTGCCACTAGACCGCATTGCAGAAAGAATGCTGGTTGAAGTAGGTCTTGCATAAGGATATTTAATGATTGTTTGGAGCGTTGCAAACCAAAAAGGTGGCGTAGGTAAAACCACAACAACGATTACGTTAGCCGGTTTGTTAAGTAAACAAGGAAAACGCGTCTTGCTGGTGGATACTGACCCACACGCATCGTTAACGACTTATCTGGGTTACGATTCAGATAGCGTTCCAACCAGCTTGTTCGATCTGTTTCAATTAAAAGAGTATAACGAACAAAGCGTTAAACCTCTGATATTGAAAACAGACGTTGAAGGTATCGACCTTATTCCTGCACATATGTCTCTGGCGACTTTAGACCGTGTAATGGGTAACCGTAGCGGAATGGGGTTAATCCTTAAGCGCGCCTTAATGGCTTTGCGTCAACGTTACGATTATGTGCTGATTGACTGTCCGCCAATTTTGGGCGTGATGATGGTCAACGCATTGGCAGCAAGTGATCGAATTCTTATTCCAGTACAAACTGAATTTTTGGCAATGAAAGGGCTAGAGCGCATGGTTCGTACTCTGGCAATTATGCAGAAGTCACGTAGCCGCGAGTTCAAAGTGACGATCGTACCAACCATGTACGACAAACGCACTCGTGCTTCTTTGCAAACCTTGACCCAGCTTAAGAAAGATTACCCAGATCAGGTGTGGTCTTCAGCAGTACCTATTGATACAAAATTTAGAGATGCGAGTTTGAAGCGCTTACCTGCATCCCATTTCGCCGACGGTAGTCGCGGCGTATTTGCTTATAAACAGTTGCTATTGTATTTGGAGAGGCTTGCTATTAATGAGCAGTAGCCATTCACTATCAAGTGAACAAGCATTAGATGATTATTTTACGGCTCTTCTAGAAGAAGAGTTGATAGAAGAGCAGCCTGTTGAAAAGGAGCCAGAACTGGCTCCTATGGTTCAATCTGTCCCAGAAAAAAGTTATTTGGATGATTCTCTGGATGGTTTACAAGAACTAGAGATGCCGAATCTGGAAGATGTCCAGCGTCTGTTAAGCCAGATGGAAGCAAGTAATCCAGTGGCTGAACTCGAACTTGAACAGGTGATGGAGCAGAACACGCTCGATATTCAGGTTGCGACACAGCCTGTTGTACAAGAGCCGGATATTCAAGAACCTATTGTTGAAGAGATTCAAGAGTGGGATGTAGCAACCGACATCACAGAAGTTGAACTTGAAGCTAAAGTTGAAACACCTGAGGTCGAAGTAACAGAAAGCGAAATTGCAGACATTGAACCTGAAATTGTGGTTGAAGAGCAGGTCGCTGTTGAACTACAAACTCAATCAGGTTCTGCGGATATCGGCCATTGGGAAACTCCAATCCGTGAGCAGAACTTTCAGGTTCTATACTTTGATGTAAATGGTGTGACATTTGCGGTTCCGTTAGATGAACTGGGTGGTATCCATCGTAAGGCTGAGCTTAATCATCTGATCGGTCGCCCCGCTTGGTACTTAGGTTTACAAACCAACCGCGATTCTCAACTTGATGTTGTTGATACGGCAAAGTGGGTCATGGCGGAAAAGCTACGTGATGACAGCTACAAAGAAGCGTACCAATATATCGTTATGTTGGGTGAGAGCATGTGGGGTCTGGCGTGTTCTCAACTGTTGGGGACAGAAACGCTAAGCAGTGAAAAAATTCGCTGGCGAGAGCAGGTCGGTAAACGTCCGTGGCTTGCTGGTATGGTTAAAGAAAAAATGTGTGCTTTGATCCATGTTGAAGCATTGATAGCTATGCTTAATGCAGGGCTTGATGTAAAAGCATTAGATAAATAGCTCTGGATAAAATAATATTTTTGTCGGTAACGACTTAGAGAGGAAAAGGTATGTCTCAAGCTAACGAAGTCGAAGTTAGAAAAGAACACTCGAAGGATGAAGTACTTCAGTGGGTGACGTTCCAACTAGAAGAAGAAACCTATGGCATCAACGTAATGCAAGTGCGTGAGGTACTTCGTTACACTGAAATCGCCCCTGTACCGGGTGCGCCGGACTATGTTCTAGGTATCATTAACTTACGTGGTAACGTAGTAACGGTTATCGACACTCGTTCTCGCTTTGGTTTGATGCCTGGTGAAACCAGTGATAATACTCGTATCATAGTGATCGAATCTGAGCGTCAAGTAATTGGTATCCTAGTGGATAGCGTTGCTGAGGTTGTATACCTACGTTCTTCTGAAATTGATACCACTCCAAGTGTTGGTACTGATGAAAGCTCTAAGTTCATCCAAGGCGTAAGCAACCGTGACGGTAAACTTCTGATCTTGGTTGACCTAAATAAACTGCTTTCAGACGAAGAATGGGATGAAATGGCTCATCTATAATGAATGAGTTGATGTCTTATGCATCTCCGTTTTTAGCGGGTGGTGCTGTACTGATAATCTTACTGATTGGTTTGGTGTGGGTTAGCCTACGCCGAGCCTTGATTCGTCAGGGGGACTATTTCAGGCAGCAACTTCGAAATGCTGATAAAGAACAGCAGAAAGTTAGCAAACAATTGCTAGAAGTTCGCTCAGTTGTTGTTGGCCTTGGAAAAACAGTCAACGATCAGCAAGATATGATCAAGCACCTAAACGACAGATTGAAAGAGCTGGAAAACGCTGATACTGACGCACGTCTGTACAGTCGGGCGAGCAAAATGGTCAAACTCGGCGCAGATCTCGACGAACTGATCGAAGAGTGTGAATTGCCGAAAGCTGAAGCTGAACTGATGATGTCTTTGCAGAAAAAACTGCAAGGGAAAGAGGCGATTCCGCCATTGACGAGTCATCCAGAAGGCAAAGCACGCGCAGTACCCAATCGGCCTCCAGTACGAAAACAATCTCGTTAGAAACATCCATTAAGCCTAAAAGGAAGCCAATCGCTTCCTTTTTTGTTTTTCGAGATCTTCATTTGTAACTATAAAGTGGTAAAAGAAAAAACAAATCGCTAAAAATTAACAGATTCTTACTTAGTTTCGTGATTCGTAATACCCTTCTTCTATTTTGTCTAAACGGTGGTGTGTTAATATAGCAGCCCCTAATTTGTTATATAGAAGCTCATGCTGGACGTTAACAATCTCACTGCAATTCGCGATGAAAAGGTGCTATTCGAGCATTTATCATTCAATATCGACGCGGGCGAACTCGTCCAGATTGAAGGCCGAAATGGCACAGGTAAAACGACTTTGTTGCGTATTATCACAGGCCTTGCTGACCGCGACGAAGGTGAGATTTACTGGAACAAAGTTAATATCGAAGAAGACAGAGACAGCTATCATACGGATTTACTGTTTTTGGGACATCAAACCGGTATTAAGCGTGAGTTAACCGCTTATGAGAATTTGCATTTTTACCAATCTGTTCACTCAGCAAAAAATAACAAAGAAGATATCTATCAAGCATTAGTGCAGGTTGGACTTGTAGGGCGTGAAGACGTACCAGTGGCTAAGTTGTCCGCTGGACAACAGCGACGCGTAGCTTTAGCAAGATTGTGGCTGAGCGAACAGAAGCTGTGGATTCTGGATGAACCCTTGACCGCTATCGACAAACAAGGTGTGAAAGTATTGGAAGCTCTGTTTTTAAAACATGCGGAAAATGGTGGCATTGTTATTTTAACCACACACCAAGATATGTTCGCTGACCATGACAAGTTACGCAAAATCAAGCTAGGAGACGCCTAATGTTTTCAACTATGGCGATGATCATTCAGCGTGAACTCCTAATCGCATTCCGACGCCAAGCCGATATTTTTAACCCGCTGTGGTTTTTTATCATCGTTATTACATTGTTCCCGCTCAGCATTGGTCCAGAGCCGGGGCTGCTCTCTCGGATTGCTCCGGGCATTGTTTGGGTTGCCGCACTCCTGTCTGCTTTGCTCTCTTTAGAGCGTTTGTTCCGTGATGATTTTCAAGACGGGGCCCTTGAGCAGATGATGATTATGCCAGTACCTCTTTCTGTGGTTGCTTTGTCAAAAGTGATCGCTCATTGGTTACTTACTGGCGTGCCTCTGATATTAATAAGCCCATTATTAGCTATTCTGTTGTCGCTGAATTTTGACACTTGGCTTGGTGTGGTCGCGACCCTGTTGCTTGGTACACCAACACTCAGTTTTATTGGCGCTATCGGCGTAGCATTAACGGTTGGTCTGCAAAAAGGCGGCGTACTGCTCAGCCTTGTAGTCTTGCCTTTGTATATACCCATTTTAATTTTCGCCACATCAGCGATAGATGCTGCTTCTTTGGGAATGGCCTACAACGGCCAGTTGGCCATCTTAGCGGCAATGCTGGTTGGAGCGATGACGTTAACACCGTTTGCGATCAGTGCTGCGTTACGAGTAAGTGTTAACTAACTTAAGAACGACTTTTTTATTTAGCCCAAATTTACACAAAAAACTTAACACGAATAAGTTAAGTATTAGAAGCAAAGTGAGGACAAACAATGTGGAAATGGCTCCATCCCTACGCTAAGCCAGAATCTGCGTACCAGTTATGCGGGAAGTTTTTCCCGTGGTTCACTGTTTTAGCTTTTGGCTGTTTGACGGTTGGTACAGTTTGGGGGCTTGCATTTGCTCCGTCGGACTACCAGCAAGGTGATAGTTTCAGGCTTATCTATATTCATGTGCCTTCAGCCATTTGGTCTATGGGTGCTTACATGTCTATGGCAATTGCTGCGTTTATCGGCATCGTCTGGCAGGTAAGATTATCCAATATGGCCGCATTAGCCATGGCTCCTATCGGTGCGGTTTACACTTTTATCGCACTTATCACTGGTGCTGTTTGGGGAAAACCCATGTGGGGAGCTTGGTGGGTTTGGGATGCTCGCCTAACTTCAGAATTAATTCTGCTTTTCCTTTATCTTGGCGTTATTGCTCTCTACCACGCATTTGATGATCAAAAAACCGCTGCGAAAGCGGCAGGTATTTTGGCAATTGTCGGTGTGATTAACCTGCCAATCATTCACTTCTCTGTGGAATGGTGGAACACGTTACATCAAGGTGCAACGATCACTAAGTTTGAGAAGCCTTCTATCTCTGCCAATATGTTGTGGCCGTTGTTACTGAATATTTTTGGCTTTGCTTTTTTCTTTGCTGCGTTGACACTTGCACGATTAAAAAACGAAATTATCAGTAAAGAGAGTCACCGCCCGTGGGTTATCCAGCTAGCTCAAGCAGAGAAAGGAGAGTAACCATGCATTTTGAAACTTGGTCAGATTTTTTCGCGATGGGCGGCTACGCCAGCTACGTTTGGGGTGGTTTCGGCATTACCTATTTATCGATGGCCGTTTTATGGTTTTTGAGTATTAATCGTAGTAAGGCGCTCATGAAAGAAGTCAGAAATAAAATTAAGCGTCAAGAGCGTATCGAAGCGGCTAAACATATGGAGAACACACTGTGAACCCAAGACGTAAAAAGAGGCTCGGTATTGTCCTCGCTATTCTCATTGGTTTAGGCACGACAACAGGTTTGATTCTCTATGCATTAAGCCAAAATATGGACCTGTTCTATACGCCGACAGAATTAGTTAACGGTAAAGATGGCAAAAAGCCAGAGGTTGGTCAGCGTTTACGTATTGGCGGTATGGTCACTGTGGGGTCCGTTAAACGCGATCCTAACTCTCTCAAAGTCAGCTTTTTATTACATGATGTTGGTCCATCGGTCACTGTGGTTTACGAAGGCATTCTTCCCGATCTCTTCCGTGAAGGGCAGGGCATTGTTGCTCAAGGTGTATTAGTGGATGCGACGACAGTTGAAGCTTTTGAAGTACTGGCTAAGCATGATGAAGAATACATGCCTCCTGAAATTGCAGAAGCGATGGAAAAGAACCATGCTCCGCTGACTTACACACCGGAACAAAAACAAGGAAGTGATCAATGATTGCAGAAATAGGTCACTTTGCCCTGATTATTTCGTTGGGCTTAGCCGTCTTGCTAAGCCTATTGCCTCTGGTTGGTGCTTCAAGAAATAACGCATTATTAATGAACTCAGCCCGTCCTCTGGCATGGGGGATGTTCTCATTTTTGTTATTGTCATTCGGCATTTTGCTTTGGGCATTCTATACCAATGATTTCACGGTTAAATATGTCGCAAGTAACTCTAATAGCTTGCTCCCATGGTATTACCGTTTAACGGCGGTTTGGGGAGCGCACGAAGGTTCGCTTCTGTTATGGGTGTTAATTCAAGCCGCTTGGACTGTTGCGGTTGCAAGTTTTAGCCGTGGTATGCCGCAAGAATCTGTGGCGCGTGTACTTGCTGTTATGGGGATGATCTCGGTAGGTTTCCTACTGTTTATCATTGTTACCTCTAACCCGTTCTTACGCACATTGCCTTATTTCCCTATCGACGGTCGTGATTTGAACCCATTGCTGCAAGACCCGGGGCTAATCATTCACCCACCGATGTTATACATGGGGTATGTGGGCTTTTCTGTTGCCTTCTCTTTTGCGATTGCATCACTGATGACAGGACGTCTTGATACCGCTTGGGCTCGTTGGTCTCGACCTTGGACAACAGCGGCGTGGTTATTTTTGACGCTGGGTATCGTTCTTGGCTCATGGTGGGCATATTACGAACTTGGCTGGGGCGGCTGGTGGTTCTGGGATCCAGTAGAAAACGCTTCATTTATGCCTTGGCTAGCGGGTACCGCATTAATTCACTCGCTTGCTGTTACGGAAAAACGTGGCACGTTTAAGGCTTGGACGGTTCTGCTTGCGATTTCTGCATTCTCACTAAGTCTACTGGGTACATTCCTTGTGCGTTCGGGCATTCTGGTTTCTGTGCATGCATTCGCCTCTGATCCTGCTCGCGGTATGTTCATTTTAGCTTTCTTAGTATTTGTTATCGGCGGATCTTTACTGCTGTTCGCAGTAAAAGGTGCATCGGTACGAGCGCGAGGAAATTATGAGTTGGTATCGCGTGAAAACGCGCTTTTAGCAAATAACGTACTACTGATTACCGCTTTGGTTGTGGTTCTGATTGGTACTCTGTTACCGCTGGTTCACAAGCAGTTAGGTCTTGGCTCTGTTTCGATTGGTGCGCCATTCTTTAATAGTTTGTTCAGCTGGTTGATGGTGCCATTCGCTTTATTACTCGGTATTGGTCCACTGGTTCGCTGGAAGCGAGATAACCTCTCTGTTTTAGCTAAACCTATGGCTATTTCAGCTGTTGGGTCTTTGGCTCTGGCGGCTGCTTGTGTATTCGCAACGGCAGAGTCATTTACAGGTTTGGCTTTCATGGGCTGGGTAATGGCGTGGTGGATTATCTTATTGCATGGCTATGAGATTCACCAACGAGCCACTCACCGTCATAGCTTTATGGTTGGTGTGAAACAGGTCCATCGTAGCCATTGGTCAATGGTACTTGGTCACATTGGTTTAGCAATTTCGATTATTGGTATTGCTATGGTGCAAAATTACAGCATCGAGCGTGATGTGCGTTTGGCACCGGGTGAGCACTTCCAACTGAACGAATACGATTTCTATTTCAAAGGCTTACTAGACCGTGATGGCCCTAACTATGATGGCTATGTCGCTCAGTTCGAAGTCACAAAGAATGGTCAGTACGTCAATACATTGAATGCTGAAAAGCGTTTCTACAATACGGCTAAGTCTATGATGACTGAAGCTGCGATTGACCGTGGAATCACTCGCGACCTTTATATCGCAATGGGCGAGCGTCTTGATAACAGCGATGCATGGGCAGTACGCCTGTATTACAAGCCGTTTGTACGTTGGATTTGGGCTGGCGGTTTATTGATGGCTATCGGCGGCATTCTCGCAATCAGTGATAAACGTTACCGTTTCAGAAAAACAGCAGTGAAGGAGGCTTAAATGAACAAGAAGATATTATTTATCCCTCTGGTTGTTTTTCTTGGTTTGGTCGCGGTTTTTACCACGCAGCTGGTCAGAAATGCTGGTGGTGACGACCCAACCAAGTTGGAATCGGTTCTTGTGGGTAAAGAAGTGCCTGAATTTCGCTTAGAAGACTTAGCGGAACCCGGCAAGCTTTATGATCAGGCGATATTTCGTGGCGAGCCACTGTTGCTCAACGTCTGGGCGACTTGGTGCCCAACTTGTTATGCCGAGCATCAGTACTTAAATGAGCTTTCAAAGCAAGATGTGAAAATCATTGGTTTGAACTACAAAGACCAACGTGATAAAGCCGTTCAATGGTTGAACGAATTAGGTAACCCATACCTTATCAGCCTGTTCGATGGCAACGGTATGCTGGGATTGGATCTTGGTGTTTACGGCGCGCCAGAGACGTTTCTGATTGATGCTAATGGTGTTATTCGTTATCGCCATGTCGGTGATGTTAATCCGACTAACTGGAAACAAACACTGGCTCCGATTTATGAGCAACTGCTGCTGGAGGCGAAGAAATGAGAGTTAAGTTATTCGCTTTAATCGCTGCAGCTCTGTTGTCTTTTTCGGTCATTGCTGCGATTGATGTTTACGATTTCGATACACCAGAGCAGGAAGCACAGTTTCATGAATTGAGTAACACTCTGCGGTGCCCTAAGTGCCAGAACAACTCTATTGCTGATTCTAACGCTGCGTTAGCTCAGGACTTGCGTCAAAAAGTCTATGAGATGACCAAGCAGGGTAAATCCAGAAGTGAGATCGTCGATTACATGATTGCCCGTTATGGCAACTTCGTGACTTACAATCCACCGTTAACGCTATCAACCGCTATTTTGTGGGTGGCTCCGCTGTCTGTATTAGTGGTTGGTTTTGTTGTTATTGTTTTGCGTACCAAGCGCCGTAAAGCCAGTGCTGAAGCCGGAGAGTGGGACGAAAACAAAGAGCAACGTTTAAAAGCCTTATTGGAAGAAGATAAAGACGGAGATAAGCAGTAATGACTTTATTTTGGGTGTTAACGCTAATTCTTGTCGCGATTGCGTGTGTCTTTGTCGCTATTCCAATGCTTAAACCAAAAGCGAATAATGATGCAGCGTTGCGCGATGATCTCAATAAAGCTTTTTATAAAGATCGACTTGCCGAATTAGCTGTTGAAACGGATGAAGGCTTAGTTGAAGACCAACAAGAGCTGGTCGCGGATCTTAAACAATCGCTGTTGGACGATATTCCAAATGACCAGAACAAGACCGAAGAACGGACTCTATCAACGTCTATGGTACTTGTTCCTTCGCTTATTCTTGTGGTGGCGTTGAGTTACGGTTTGTACGCCGTTTTTGGTAATTACCAGAAAGTGCAGCATTGGCAAGATATTAGCCAGAGCCTTCCAGAGCTATCGAAAAAACTGATGAACCCTCAAGGGGTTGAGCTGACCGATAAAGAGATGGAAGACTTAACCTTAGCTTTAAGAACTCGACTTCATTACGAACCGCAAGATTCGACAGGTTGGTTACTACTGGGGCGCATCGGATTGGCGAATCGTGATATGGAAACCGCGATTGGTGCGATGAAAAAAGCCTATGCAATCGAACCACAAGATGGCGATATTAAGTTAGGTTATGCGCAAGCTTTGATGCTCTCGAATGATCAGGTTGATCAGCAAAGTGCCCGCACACTGCTGAATAAAATGTTGAAAGCTGACTACGTCGATTTACGTGTCTATTCGTTGCTGGCATTTGATGCGTTTGAGCGTCAGGATTATCCAACTGCGATTGAACACTGGCAGTCTATGCAACAAATGATTGGTCCGGATGATGGTCGCTACGAGATGTTGTCTCGCAGCATCGCCAGTGCGAAAGCTAAAATGGAACCTGCGGTGCTGGATGAGCATGCGGTGTCAGTTTCAATTTCATTAGGCAGTGAAGTCGTACTTCCGAATCAAGGTGTTGTGATTGTCTCTGTGCATTCAGCAGATGGTGCGCCAATGCCGATTGCCGCAGCGAGATATCCGCTCGGTAACTTCCCATTCACGGTTATAATGGATGACTCGAACAGCATGATGCAGGGACGTAGGTTGTCTGATTTACAGCAACTAATCGTTCGCGTTCGAATCGATTCTGACGGTAATGTGGCTACGCGAGACGGAGATTGGTTTGGCGAAAGCCAAGTCGTTGAGCTGGGAAGCGAGGTAAAGGTTGAAATCAATAAGCAGTTTTAATACTGTACCTTTATAAAAAAGCCAAAGGCCAATGTTTTCATTGGCCTTCTGTCGATTGGTTAAGGAAATAATAATAATGATCAGCCGATTAACAAGGATTGTCTTACTGAGCTTGATGGTTGTCATCACCGGGTGTAGTTCTGTTCCTGAAGAGCAAAGCGCGTCAGATCCGCAAGTTAATGATCCTTTTGAAGGATTCAACCGGTCAATGTGGGCATTTAACTATGATTACCTAGACCCTTATTTCGTGCGTCCCATTTCTCTTACTTATGTGGAATACACGCCAGACCCAGTTCGTCACGGTATCGCTAACTTTCTTTCGAATCTCGATGAACCGTCGAGCATGATCAATAACTTATTGATGGGAAATGGTAAGAAAGCGATCGATCATTTCAACCGCTTCTGGATTAACTCAACTTTTGGCCTGCTTGGTTTGATTGATATTGCTTCTGAAGCTGGTATTACAAAGCATGGTGAAAAGGCCTTTAGTGATGCGATTGGTCATCATGGTGTGGGTAAAGGGCCTTATGTTATGGTTCCGGGCTACGGGCCTGTTGTGGTTCGCGAAGCCGGCGATGTCGTTGATAGCTTCTATGCTCCACTTTCCTACTTAAATATCTGGGCATCGGTAGGTAAATGGGCTCTAGAAGGTATGGAAACCCGCGCTGCTTTAGTAAATCAGGAAGCACTATTAGAGGATTCTCCTGATTCTTACTCTTTCACTCGAGCTGCCTATCTACAACGCAGAGATTTCACTGCCGAAGTGGAAACATCAACGGAAGTCGATAACAGTGAAGAAGATTACCTTGATTCCTATATGGAAGAAGGTTTTTAACCGTCTGTATATCCCTGCTAGTTAAGCTGACATTACTCGTCCGCTGAAATACTCATTCGCGACAATGTATTCTGTGTTGCGAATGAGCTCATCCTGAATTTCTGCCCAATGACTTCTATGTTTACTGGCTGAAGGCATGGGCACAACACCTCCCACTCGAATATTGAAGGGAACGAGTTCTTTCGCCCAGCTTTGTGTAAACCCTGACACCATACAACTCGCATTCTCTATGCCGGAAAAGTCGCGGCTGTCATTCAATGAAATGACATTCACAATAACTCCTTTGATGTGATGTTGGCGCATTCGTTCAGTACAAGCCTGACCAAATGAAAAAAGTGAGGAAGCCATTAACGCCAGTCTTTGAATAAAGAGTTCTGTCGGTTTTTCATCTACTAAAGAAGGCATAGGTGATGAAGGCCAGTTGTTGATCAGTACATCGGGTACAGTGTGGTAACTTGATTCAATACTGTCGAGCATTCTATTGAGACTCTCTTGCGAATAGTCTCTAAGGTGATAGCAATCAACGTGATTTGAGAGTTCTTTACAACGACCGAAGGTTTCATATAAGCCTTGTTTATCGGTATCACATAAAATCACGGTCGCACCTAAACAAGTAAAATGCGTTGCGAGGGTACTACCTAGCTGTGAGCTTGCTGAAGTTATTAAAACAATGGCGCTTTTAATTTCCATAGTGCGCACCTTCTGTTTGGTTTTTTAATTATTTCGATTAACTTTTGAACAGTAAGAATGGGTGAAGGATGTGACACTTTGTGTGAATGAACTCAAAGAAAAGGTTTAGTTTCTATTATCAGTGATCATTTTGAGCAGTGTTTCACACTCTAAAGCAATGAGCTGAGAATGTTCGCACTAAATCAGCGCATACAGCGATCTAGGTCTGTGCTCTCAACTGATCATGGCGATAAGCGGTTGTCAGCTTATTGTACAAATCGAATGGCAGTGTCTTTGGCGGTGATTTTACTGCTAGATGACGCCTTTCATGTCCGGAAAGGTTGAGATAAACATCTTCCGGTAGATCTTGCGTATCTTCGGGCAGATAAGTCAGTACTTCAGGGGTGAGGTAATGACAGAGTTTGGCACTTGCGAGCCCTCCATGATGGAAGTGTTCTGCTTGCTTCGCGGATATTGCATAGGAGCTTTGATCGTTCCTTAGCGGTTGCGGTGTAGCCAGCTCGAAACGTTCGCGCAAGAGTTCGTCAGTCGTCTGAGGTTGTTCTATATGCTCAACAGGTGTGTTGTCACGAACATCATTGGAGAACAGAGCAACAAGTAAAGAAAAGTCGGCTCGTCGTCCTTGATGGACGGCGTGACAAATCCCTGAACCTATGTTCAGTTCATTGATGATTCCCGCTTTATCTAAAGTATGTACTTGCATTTTGCTCTCCGCTTGATGCACTTATAACGGCAACGGACGCAAAATCTTTAGATATAAACTTCACTAAAAAACAAAAAAAGCCTGCAAATCTGCAGGCTTAGCATCGTTTGTTTTTTAATCGCTTGAGCAGCGACTAGAAATTATTTAGCTAGGTTAGCAGCTACGAATTCCCAGTTAACTAGAGCCCAGAAACCGTTCATGTAGTCTGGACGTAGGTTACGGTAATCGATGTAGTACGCGTGTTCCCATAGGTCAACAGTTAGAAGTGGAGTTACACCTTCTTCTGTGATTGGAGTTGCAGCGTTAGAAGTGTTAACGATAGCTAGAGAACCGTCAGCTTTTTTCACTAACCAAGTCCAAGAAGAACCGAAGTTGTTGATTGCTGAATCAGTGAATTTTGCTTTGAATTCTTCGAAAGAACCGAATGCAGCATTGATTGCTTCAGCAACTGCACCTGTTGGTTCGCCACCCGCGTTTGGCGCTAGACAGTGCCAGTAGAAAGTGTGGTTCCAAACTTGTGCTGCGTTGTTGAAAACACCGCCAGTAGAAGTTTTGATGATCTCTTCTAGAGTTTTGCCTTCGAATTCAGTTCCTGGTACTAGGCCGTTAAGCTTAACAACGTAAGTGTTGTGGTGCTTACCGTAGTGGTACTCAAGAGTTTCTGCAGAGATATGTGGTTCTAGTGCGTCTTTTGCGTAAGGAAGAGCTGGTAGTTCAAATGCCATTGCTCGATTCTCCATATAGGTGAAGAGAGAGAACTCTCTCGATTGCTTCCAATTTCGTTTTTTGTTTTCGTCGGTACGACTGACTGTATACCCAAGTAATCTCAAGATACTGGACTCAGAGCTTCATCAACGAGTTCAGATCAAGAAAAATAACTGTAGAAATGGTCATCCCCTTTCAAAGTTATTTGCCGCCGATATGGGCTCGTTGATGAGCTCCCAAAGGGCGAGTTTTATTCGCTTTTATCCTACGTTACTGATTTTCAACGTAGAATGACTATGTTTTCAAATCAGTGCCTTGTTTAAAAGCGAATAAATTCTCGCTGAACAAGCATCTTGAGGTTACTTGGGTATATGTATTTTAGCAACTTTTTACTTTATTAAAACCCCAATTCATAATAAAAGTGTTTTATATCAGAACAACAAGTACTAAGGCGTTTTAAACGCAAATGGGTATCCGTGAGAGTTGGTTAAGCTTAGTCCACCAAAATAGTAGGCTAAGCTTTTAATAATTTCGAATGATATGGAGAGGATGAAGTTTAAAGTCCATACTGATAATGTGCTTTTTATTCTCATTTAATGATTTAGAATGTGGGACATCAAAGACGACCCCATTAAGAGGAAGCAATGGAAACCATCGACAAGATCAAACAGCAAATTGAAGAAAACGCGATCCTTCTTTACATGAAAGGCTCACCTAAGCTGCCAAGCTGTGGTTTCTCTTCTCAAGCTGCACAAGCACTAATGGCTTGTGGTGAAAAATTTGCGTATGTAGATATCCTACAAAACCCAGACATTCGTGCTGAACTACCTGTTTATGCTCAATGGCCAACATTCCCACAACTTTGGATTGAAGGTGAATTGATCGGCGGTTGTGACATCATTTTGGAAATGTTCCAAAAAGGTGAGCTTCAATCTCTAATTAAAGAAGCAGCAGCTCGTTCTGCAAGCAACGAAGAGTAATACTGTTTAAATTTACAGTTTTTCTTGATTTATTAAGGCCACATTCGATAATGTGGCCTTAATTTTTTCCGCTACCTGTAACGATTATCATGAGCCGATTATTCATCGCCGAGAAACCAAGTCTAGGTCGAGCAATTGCAGATGCATTGCCTAAGCCTCATAAAAAAGATCAGGGTTTTATTCGATGCGCAAACGGTGATGTGGTTACATGGTGTATCGGACACTTGCTTGAGCAAGTGGAGCCAGATGCTTATGACGAACGTTATAGGAAATGGAACCTGGCTGACCTGCCTATTGTACCTGAGCAGTGGCAATTAAGGCCGAGAAAAACCGCCAGCAAGCAACTGACAGTCGTACGTAAACTGATTAAAGAACACAATGAAATCATTCATGCGGGAGACCCGGATAGAGAAGGGCAATTGCTGGTGGATGAAGTGATTGATTATTGCAAAGTCGCCAGCAATAAAAAGGCATCGATTCAGCGCCTACTAATTAGTGACCTCAACTTACCGGCAGTAAAACGCGCGCTTTCCAATATGCGCAGTAATCGTGATTTCATTCCGCTGTCTGTCTCTGCATTAGCGCGTTCACGTGCTGACTGGCTTTATGGCATGAACATGTCTCGTGCCTACACTTTGTTGGGACAAAAAGCTGGCTATCAGGGAGTGTTGTCGGTTGGGCGAGTGCAAACACCGATTTTGGGTCTGGTGGTTCGCCGCGACGAAGAGATAGAGAACTTCATTCCACGCGATTATTTTACCCTACACGCCTTAATTCCCTATCAAGACGGGAACGGATCATTTGATATCCGAGCTCGTTGGAAGCCGAGTGAAGCGTGTAAGCCTTGGCAAGATGAAGAGGGTAGAGTACTCAATCGTAAGCTGGTAGAAAATGTTGCCCAGCGTATCGCGGGTCAACCCGCTAAAGTTATTGAGTCTGAGCAGAATCAAACTAAGCAGTCTGCGCCATTACCTTACTCGCTCTCTGCTTTACAAATAGATGCAGCCAAACGTTATAACATGAGCGCACAGCAGGTTCTTGATACCTGTCAGAGTTTGTATGAGAAACATAAGTTGATTACTTACCCGCGTTCAGATTGTCGCTATCTGCCAAAAGAGCATTTGCTTCAGGCTTCTTCTGTGGTCGATGCTATCGCCAACAATGCCAAGGAGCTGGTTTCGGCAGTATCTGACGCAAATTTATCTCTAAAATCCAAAGCGTGGAATGACGCTAAGGTGGATGCACACCATGCAATCATCCCGACACCTAAGCAAGCCTCAGTTAATGCGCTCTCTAGCTATGAAATGAAAGTGTACCAACTCATCGCTCGTCAGTATCTGATGCAGTTCTATCCACATGCTGTCTATGCTGAGGCAAAATTGGTGTTTGATATCGCCGGCGGCACTTTCATTGCGTCTGGTCGTCAGCTGGTGTCTGCAGGTTGGAAAGCACTAACGGGTAAGTCAGATGAACAAGACGATGGCGTTGATACCGTTCCACCGTTGGCCGTTGGTACTGAACTGATTTGCAGAGAAGGTGAAATTAAGGATAGAAAAACGGAGCCACCAAAATACTTTACTGAAGCCACCTTGTTACAAGCAATGACAGGCATTGCCCGTTTTGTTGAAGATAAAGAACTGAAAAAGATACTGCGAGAAACCGATGGTTTAGGGACGGAAGCTACACGGGCAGGGATATTAGATACGCTTTTTAAACGTCAGTTATTAAAGCGAGATGGCAAAATCATTCGCAGTACACCCGCAGGAAGGGGCTTAATTCATGCATTGCCTAGTGAGTCTACTTATCCTGATATGACAGCTCACTGGGAGCACCAACTACAAGCTATGGCTGAACGAGGACAAGCCTATCAACCGTTTATGCAGGCACTACAACAACGGATTGATCAGCTGATGGCACAAGTAAAAACTGGGCCTGTACCCGAATCATTAAGGTCGCTGCCGGCAGTAGAACGACCTGCCTTTAAGCGTAAAAAGCGTAGTTACGCGAAAGGCAGAACAAAACCGAATACTGCATCCTAGTGCGTGTCTCATTTCATTCTTAAAACTGGCTTGTTAACATGCGCGTATCTGGAGTAATCAAGTAGCAGACATGATCCCACTGGTTTATCACTCTATTTATTCTCAACTACCTTTACCTGAAGGGCATCGTTATCCCATCAATAAATACCGCTTGTTATATGACGCCGTTGTTGAGAAGCAACGTCACAATCAAGAGTGGCAAACAAAATTTCAGTTCATGGAACCGAAACCTCTTACGTTAAGCGAAGTAAAGCAGATCCATGATGCGCAGTATGTTGACGATCTTTGTTCTGGTTCTCTTCCAGCCGCCAAAATGCGCCGTATTGGATTTCCATGGAGCGAAGCGCTTATTGAAAGGACATTGACCTCTGCAGGTGGAACCTGTTTTACGGCTGAACTGGCTTTGAAATACGGCCGAGCTTTGCACTTAAGCGGCGGTTATCACCATGCACACAAAGACTTTGGCAGTGGTTTCTGTCTGTTTAATGATTTGGTACTGGCGGCTCAGCACGCAATTGAGCACTTTGACATTGATAAAGTGCTGATCGTCGATAGCGATGTGCACCATGGTGACGGAACCGCAACTCTCTGTGCAGAACGAGATGACATCATTACGCTCTCATTTCATTGCGATAAAAATTTTCCTGCTCGTAAGCCTGAATCGAACTTAGATGTCGCACTTCCCAGAGAAACTGAGGATGAAGAATTTCTCAGTCATTTTAAGTCGGTGGTCGAAATGGCGGTGAACCTCTATCAGCCTGATCTGATTATCTATGATGCAGGAGTTGATATTCATCGTGATGACGAACTTGGCTATTTCAACATATCAACCCAAGCCATTTACCATCGAGACTGCTTTATGATGCAACTGACTCAAAACAAACAAATACCAATAGCCTGCGTGGTTGGTGGTGGCTACCGAAATGAGCATCAAACCTTAGTGCCGATTCATATGCAGTTGTTTGAAGCTGCATTGGCAATCGCTCTATAGCTTCCAGCAAGAAAAAAGCCACTGTCATACAGTGGCTTTCCAATATCTTATTAACACTCAGTTTTTATAAAGCAGCAAACGCCTTAGCAACTCGTTCAACGTTATGCTCGTTCAGTCCAGCAAGACACATACGACCGCTGTTGATTAGATATATCGCGTGTTCGTTGCGTAGTGTTTCTACCTGATGTTGGCTAAAACCAGTGTAGCTGAACATGCCTTTCTGTTTAATCAGGAAGCTGAAGTCTGTTTCTGGACGTAACACTGCTAGTTGGTCGTGTAGCGTTTTACGCATGGTCTCAATACGAGTGCGCATACCTTCCACTTCACCAAACCACATGTTTTTAAGTGCTTCGGTATTCAATACATTTGATACCACTACCGCCCCATGTTTTGCAGGGCTTGAGTAGTTGCGGCGCACTGTCGCTTTAAGCTGACCTAAAACACGAGACGCCTCTTCTTCATTACTACAAACAACTGATAGACCACCTACACGCTCACCGTAGAGTGAGAAGGTTTTAGAGAAGGAGTTACTAACAAAACTGACGACGTCTGTTTCCAATGCAATTTTACGGATAACGTAAGCATCTTCACCAATACCTTCGCCGTAGCCTTGATAAGCCATATCGAAGATAGGAATCAGTTTGTTTTTCTTAACAGCCTCAATCACTTGGTCCCACTGCGCATTCGTTAGATCCACACCAGTTGGGTTATGGCAACAAGGGTGTAGCAGGACAATGCTTTGTTCTGGCAGAGAATCGATAGTAGAAAGCATGCCATCGAAATTAAGCATTTTGGTCTCAGGGTTGAAGTAAGGGTAAGTATTCACTTCGAAGCCAGCACCAGCAAAAATTGCGTGGTGGTTTTCCCAAGTTGGATTGCTAACCCAAACTTTTGAGTGTGGGAAATAATGGTGTAGGAAATCAGCCCCAATCATTAACGCGCCTGAGCCGCCTAAAGATTGAATTGTCGCAACACGATTAGCTTCAAGGGCAGGGTGGTCTTCACCAAACACTAATTGTTGTACCGCTGAACGGTATTGCACTAGGCCATCCATTGGAAGGTAAATACAAGGTTGGCTTTCAGCTTGAGCTAGCTGAGCTTGAGATTGAGCGACAGAATCTAGTGTTGGGATTTTGCCGTTTTCATCATAGTAAAGACCAATACTTAGGTTCACTTTTTCAGATCTGTCATCAGCCATAAACTGTTCCATAAGGGACAGAATAGGATCTCCAGCATACGCGGTTACATGGTTAAGCACAGAAATTCTCCTTAATATATTTGTTACTTGATAACGATCTGAGCGATGGTTGAATCCAATTTTTTGAGTTGAACACCTGTCCACATTGAATGGATAAAGGTTTTTTCAGTGTCTGAACACGGATAGCGACACTAACATAATTGTTACATTGACAGCCATCAAAAACCAACGTGAAACAAGCGAAATACAGAGGAAATATAATTAACGAATGCCAGCAAGTCGGCGCTTCAATTTGAAGTAGAATTTGGTATCACTTATCGATGTTCACAATGTCTAGTTTCTACTCTCTACGACGATAAGATACGTTATAGAAATGGCTTGGCTGTTTTTTAGTCAGTATTTGGGAACTTATGAAAGAGGAAATAATTCTATGGTTGTAGGTATTTTCCTGTTTTGCAAGACCTTATCTTACGCATAGACTCCGTCTGATACTATGAAGCGTCGGAGGGGTTCAAATGTCTTTAAGCTTCAAAAATTACACCATATTGGTTGCTGATGATTCAAGATTGGTGACAAGCACTATTACATCGTTACTCAAAAAGCTTGGCTGCGAGCAGATTCACTGTGCCTATAAACCGTTGGATGTGATCGCGAAGTGCAGGCAGAACCAATTTGATCTGATTATCTGTGATTACAATTTTCAGAGTTTTATTAATGGATTCCAGCTGTTAGAAGAACTTAATCACTTAAAACTACTTCCTTCCCATACGGCATTCATGTTCCTTACTGGAGAGAATGACTTACGTGTTGTGCGTTCAATTATTGATGCTGAGCCGGATGACTATTTATTAAAGCCGTTCAAAAATCAGTTCTTTATAGACCGTTTAACCAATTCGATTAAACGCAAATTGGCACTGTTGCCTATTTATGAGCAACTGATTAAGCATGATTACTACGGTGTAATTGAAGCTTGCAAAGAATGCTTGGAAACTCGTCCTGAATACACCAAATTAATCCGCAAATTCAAGGCTAATGCTTTGGTTCGTTGCAAGGAGTATCACAGTGCACGAACCGAATATGAACAAATGCTCAACGAAGACAACTTCGACTGGATAAAGACGGCATTGGCCAACACTTTCATTGAAACTGATGATGTAAACCGAGCGAAAGAGATTCTAGAAACGGTGAAAAGTAAGGATGAAAATCCTTATTACCACGATGAAATGTCGAGTATTGCCGCGCTGAACAACGATCTTCCGCAGGCCATCGTGCACCTTAAGCAGTCTGCTATGTTGTTAGATTCTGGCGCTGAGCGTGAGTTAGTGATCGCAAACCTATCATTGGCTAACGAGAACTATGGTGATGCGGTGACTTACATGACGCGTTACTACGAGAAGAATAAAAACACCTTCAGAGGTAGTGTTTTTACCCAGCTCAACTTAGTGCGTAGCTATTTGTATAAAGCGAAAGGCATAAAAAATCAGAGTCTTTTTGAACGCCAGTTACACTCACTTAATCCATTGATTGATGAAGTGAGAAAACGGCCTAGTCTTGAACATATGCATCGTTTGATTATTTCACACATAGCGTTGATTCGAGGGGACCTTAAATTAGCGATCAGTGAACTTAAGCCCGTAATCCAACACATCAAAAGCATGCATTTCTACGACATTTACCATCTTGGGTATTTGCTCGAGCAGTGTTCGTACTTTAATGAGGTTAAGCAGATATTGCCTCAGTGCCGCATTGCGATGGATGGAAACCAGCATCCAAGTATTTTACGAAGCCAAACCCATATGCTGTTAAGCTTTGAATCGAGATTGCAGGGTGTGATTGAACAGATAGAAGCGCTACGCAAGCAAATTTCTGACGCTGTAATAACGCTAGGGGATTCAGAGGCAATGACGCAGTATATTGACCTTTATTTTCGTTTGCACGAGCTGTCACCTAACTCTAGAAAGCTGTGTATGGCTATCGTTAAGTTCATCGCGCAATGTCCTTTTGAGTATGACGGCAACTATAAGATTTTTGACAAGATAAAAGAGTGTCATGAAGTTATCGTTAAATTGTCTACTGAAGAAGAGCTAGTTGAAGCGAATTATCTAATTCAATACGAAGCCGCTAAGAAAAACATCTCTTTAGTTCTCGCGAATTAGAGCCACATGTTGGCTCTTCTTTTTTTTGAGCCAAGAAGCGGTCTATGACGGTCAATTGTTTTGGAAGGCAACGATACATTCTATTGAGTCGTGAAGTTGAGAGACTCAGGCAAAAGAAGAATTTAATCGATTAGAAAAGAAAAAAGCCTCTGAAATCAGAGGCTTTTTTCTAGAATGTGGCGGAGAGATAGGGATTTGAACCCTAGGTACGCTATTAACGTACGCCGGTTTTCAAGACCGGTGCTTTCAACCACTCAGCCATCTCTCCGTTGTTGAAGCGCATATTAACGACCTCTTGGAATCTTGTAAAGCCCTTAATTAACTGTTTGCTCTAATAATGAACGTTTTAGCGATATTTTTTTATTCTCAGCATTTTTAACAGATTGAATGTTATGAATAAGTTGAACATTTATTGGGAAAATGAAGAGAAAATCACAGAGAGGGAGTTGGCTTTAACTTTTACGCGATAAAGTTTATTAGCGTCAACGAAAAAGCCTGTAGCTTATTCAGCTACGGGCTTTAGGTGTATGGTCGGACTGAGAGGATTTGAACCTCCGACCCCCGACACCCCATGACGGTTTATCTTATTTGTTAACTTGTTGATTTTTAATGTTAATGCTTGTTTTATGGCTATGGCGGATAGTGCATTTTAGTGCAAACACATACATTTAAATCAATAAGTTAGCAGGTAGTTTTCAAACCAATCCAACTCGATTTCTCATCCATCCATAGACGAAGCTTTCGTTGTTTTCCCTGGCTAGAGTGATATCCAAATAACGGCCGCCTTGGCTGCAGTTGAGCGATTTCCACAATACCACTTCACCCTCTTGGCCACGTTTGCTTAAGAACGCCTTCAGAGCAGTGATTGTTGCTGGACCAACTTGGCCATCGATGACCAAATCTTTGTAATAAGACTGCTTGTTGTTGAATACATTTAACCAACGCTGCAGGAATACAGCTGCGGTGTTCTGACCCATGTTAATTCCGGTATCAATAACCTCTTCACCAACAATTGCACTAACTGCGTGTATGTCGTCAAAGTTAACCCGTTGCACGTATTCGTTTAGATAGAGTGAATAGGCTATCTCCGGCGTCAAGTTAGCCATTGAGCCTTTGTAGCCTAAGCGACGAGCCGTAGCTTCTGTTATGCCGTAAGTAGTATCTCCGCCCAGGTCATCAACGTGGTTTGATCTGAATCCTTCCTTTTTCATAGCTTCAAGGATGATTTCATTAATAGTTCTTGGTTTAGGTATACACATAGCGTTCTCCTTTGGTTGCCATGTGCATTCTTATCTTGTTGGAAAACCCTTAAGAGGGCGTTCTTTAAGGTGTCGATACACTAACGTTCGTTCTCTTACCCCATATAAAGAACGCCCATCATAAAAAGGCGCTTCGACTTCCTAATTGTTCTGTCCCCCGCACCCCCTTAGAGAATATGGGCGCTCAGATAGGGTTCTGGACATGAAAAATAAGATGGCGGCTTGAGTCTGCTCTGTCAATTCCGATGTCACGCATACTTAGTCAAAACCTGTGAATATATGGAGTATCTTTCTCAATGCCACATGGCTACTGGTTTTGTAATAAATTTACGCCCATGCATTGGTCTATTTTTCCCATGTATTCGCTTTGTTTTTCCATGTATTGGCAAATTGATCATTTTTGCGCTGCTCTTCTTTCTTTTCTTTCTTTATTTAATAAAAAGAGAGAGATAGATAACTAGGAAAAGAGAAATGCGCGCAAAGAGGTCCCCATAGATAATTTTTATTGTTCATTTTTTATCCCATATATTTTTTTAAGCTCCATATGTTTTTCCATGGATTATTTAAAGCCCTCCAAATTGCTGAAAGCCTTGTAAATACTAGCTTCAGTTAGTTCTCACTTAGCGAGCCCACAAGTCCATGGATTTTTCTGCCCCTGCCAAAGAAATGAAAGCTTCATCAACCCAATCTGATCTAATTGATCAATTTCTTACCTGGAAGCAGGAGAATGAGAATTGCAGTGCTAGGACAGTGAGGAAATATCGAGGGTTGCTTAACCATCTGGGGAAGTTTCTGAACGGAAACTTTGCTAACGCTGAGCTTAAAATTTTGGAGCAGTTCTCTGGCGGCTGGTTGCATCGAGCTGGTTATTCAGCAGCATCGCGAAAAGTTGCTGTTGCTGCTATTCGAGGGTTTTATTCTTTTCTTGCTAAACGCCGTATGGTTTCTAAAAACCCGGCTCAAGATTTGGTTTACCCCCGAATGGGACGCAGGCTTCCAAGGTTCATGGGGCTTAAAAGTGCCGAGGCATTATTATTTCAGCCTGACTTATCGTCATTATCTGGTGTTCGAGATAGTGCTATGTTGGCATTACTCATTGGTTGTGGCTTTCGGGTTGCTGGTTTGTGTGGGTTGAATGAATCACAGTTAATTTGGTATCAATATGGTGAAGTTGAGCGTTTGGCCATAAGAACATTAGAGAAAGGTGAACGTGAGCGTTTAGTGCCGGTACCACTTGAAGCCATGCTTTTAGTTCAAGCATATCTTGGCCACCAGGACTTAAGAAATGTTGACCGCTTACTCGAGAACGGTGACCAAGTATTGTTTGTTAATTTGCGTAATCGCCACGTTCCTGAATGGGAACATCGAGGTGAGTTGCGTCGTTTATCTACTCGAGCAGTTGATAGAATGATAAAACGATACGCTATCGATGCCGGAGTTCCTGAAGACCAGGCACATGCTCATGCTATTCGTCACTTGTTTGGTACCGAGCTGGCAGAATCAGATTCTTCTACACTGCAAATTCAAGCGCTAATGGGACATGCTGACCCGAAAACCTCAGAAATATACACTCATATATCGATGCGTAAGATGACGAATGTGCTCGATAAAGGAAACCCATTAAGTAAGATGGATACTCCAGTTACGGCATTATTGAACGAATTCAAGAAGGGTAAATTGGTATGAAGCTAAGACCATTGCACGATTGGGTAGTCATTGAACGTGATAAGCCAGTTGACGGTTTGCTTTGGGTTCCGGATAAGCCAACAAACCGAGGAATAGTTATAGCTGTTGGGCCGAAGGTTAAAGAGGTGAATATTGGCCATCAGATCCAATTCAATCCTTATTCAGGGTTAGAAGTAGCATGTAATGGCCAAACCTGGTTGTTTATTAACGAAGCAGAGATTTATTTCATTAGAGATCGTAACTAATGAAGCTGTCAATCCGTAGCATTCAATCACTGATATCGCTGATATTCAGGCGCTCAATAGCCACAAATCTAAATAAAGCTGAGTTTAATTCTCTAATGAGTAGAGTGGCACACTTGCAGGAAAAGCTTTCTATTCATGCAACAAGCACAGGAGTTGGTTCAGCGTTCTACTTTTATAAATCTGTAATTGATAGAGACTTACGCAAAGCTGATAAAGTCATAGATACCTTTAAGTGAAATCAATAATCCTCAGTTAATAAAACTCCCTCTCCCCATTTCAAGTTTCTAAATTTTGAGTGCTCTACACAGGCTTCCTTACTGCACTTTAATGTCTTAGAACTTATATAACCCGTCTTTAACTTATTTTCTAAACTCAGGTATACTGGATGTTGTCGGACGATTGCGGGAGCCTTGAGAACTCACCTTCGAAACGACCAAACTCTGAAACGTGATATATATCACTAGCTGCACATACTAACAGAATGCGCAGTTCATCAGCTTACTGTGGTGACCGAGCCTTTGTGTTTACTGGATACAGTTTTCATAAAGGACTAGGTAATGTGCAGTTCAATTCAAAAATATCTAGATGTACTTAAGGATCATCAGGTCACTGCTCATGGGGTGGGGGCTCGGCATAAAGATTTACCCCTGCCAATAGAGGGGGGTAGGTACCTAGATAACTACACCAAATTAGAACTTTCATTAAGTGACCTTGAGTTAGAAAAAGCATTTAGCTGCTTACCTCTTCCAAGCCATTGGGCTGAAATCCAGAACCATATCGGTGCATTAAAGTTTTTAGAGTTATGGCGAGGTTTAGAAGAACTCCGGACTGGTCATCGGTTACGCATTCAAATTGGTAAGTTGAAGGACAAACACCTGCAGATGACCACTGATGAGTTTGAGCTTTGGCTTGATGCTCAGCGCTTATCTAAGCCATGGTTTGAAGTCTACTATTCGACATCTCCAGAACAATATCGCTTTATATGGAAAACTCTTCACGACGTTGCCTTTCATCCAGGAAGAAGAACGCTGCGAGTTTACGTCCCTCTTTTTAATACCTGGAATACGCATTTAAAACACATTCTAATGTTCAACCTTCTTAATGCAGGCGTCCCCAAGTACAAAGTTTCACAACACCTTCTGTTTTGGACTGGTCAAACCGCGTCGCAATCACGCATCAACTTAGCTTCAAAGATGATTACTGATTTGAATCCCTCCAATCACAATCAAAAATCAGGCGAAATGGTGTGATGAACGAGCATAAACAGCCAAAGTCCATGATTACATTCAAGTGCGCCTCTTGTGACTACACATTCAAGAGCGAAGCATCACGCATTGAAGAAGAACCAAACCGAGCGCATCCGTATCGATATTTCGCTATTTGCGACAGCTGTCAGCGCGAAGTGCAGCAAGTTCCTTGGGAGGTCGGTCAGTTCTGTGCAGTACTGGCAGCAACAGGACCAAGAACAACGGAAGGTAAAGCCAAATCATCAGCAAACTTGCAGGAAGTGAGTAACAGGGGCGTCAGTCGATTCAACGCACTCAAACACGGCGCCAACGCAAAAACAGCCTTGTTTTTCCCTGCTCGCCCTGGCAAATACCCGCAATGTAAAACCTGCGATGTTGATCATGCCTATTGCGCGACTCAGCCTGCTTGTATCAAACGAACTGAGCTGATGATGCAGCACCTCATCGCCTTTCAGTCCAATGACCCAACAAAACTCACTGAACTGCATGCTATCAACCAGGCGAACTTGGCCGCGATATTTCAGGACATGATGCAAACCATTGTGTCTGATGGTGTAGCTTTGCGTAATCCCGTTTATGACTTCGATAAAGACGGTGGTTTCCATATTGGCCAGTACAAAAATGCTCATGGCGTACTAGAAACCATTGAGGAAGTGAAAGCGCACCCATTGCTCAAGCCAATGCTTGAGATGCTAAGCAAAAACAACATGTCGATGGCTGACCTCAACATGACTCCTAAAGTCCAAGTTGACCACGGCATCGAGATGGGCAAAACACTTGAACATGAAGATGAACGTGAATCCGCACTTGAGTATCAACGCAAAATGTCAGAACAAATGGATGGATTACGCGACATGATCTCCCGTTCTAAGCAACGAGTGAGAAGTGACGATATTTTGCTGGAACACAATCAGGAATATTCTGCAGAAGACGCTGATGTCATTGATGGCGAGGTAAATAATGGCTGAACGCGTCACAGCGAAAGAGCGGGTTGAAATCCAGAGCAGAGCTGAAACTGAGATTATGCGATATGCCGGAAACCACGGCATGTGGCACAAACATGTTCACAACGTAGAGCTTGACCCAGTCCAGTTGCTCAAAATGGAAGAGATGGATACCCATCCAAATACGGTTGATTATAGCTGTCGTCGTACTGGTAAAACTGCCGGAAAAGAAATGTACTTTTTGGAGTACAACGCTATCAATGGCGATCAGGAGGGCGGTATTGTTGCGCCGCGTGAAGCACAGTCATTGGTGAATCTTAGCTATCATCTGGAAGCGATTCGTCGTTCCGATATTTTGAGCGGATATATCGCTTATAAATCGGGGCGTAAGCAGCTGGCAGACACCTACTACGAATTCGCTAACCGTTCAAAAGCACGAGCTTACGGCATCATGGCCAACGTCGATGGTGGTGATTTAACCTGGGCATCATTAGAAGAAGTTGATGATATGGATTCTGATCGTCTTTACGGTCGATTCCTATTGATGATGGGCTCAAACCGCCGCTTAGGTGCCAGTAAAACAGCCATCAACAAACCACAAATCCGCATCACTGGTGTATTCAAAGGTGCCGATACTCTCAGCGGTTTGATAGATTCTGGCGAGTATAGCTGCTTGCCAACGGTTGATTGTTACCTTGGTATTGAGCTCGGGATTTTGAATGAAGAATTCATCATGTCGATGCGTAAGCAACTTCCTGAAGATGAATACATTCGTCAGCTGCTGTGCATTAACGTTGCCGCTAAAAACCTAATTTGGGAAAAGTACATTCGCTATGCCATTCAGGTTGGCGTTCGTATTGGTTTGGAACCAGTAGAACCGGAACCTTACACCGTTTACAAAAAACGTGGCGTACTCTCTTTTGGCTATGACCATACTGGCCACGGTGAAAACCTAGCTTCCTCTCGTTCCTCGCTGATTGTCGAAGAACAAATTGGTAACTTTTCAGTTGTTATCTTCGCTAAAACTTGGCACCCGGGAACGGATGAAAGCGTTATTCGTAAAGATTTAGTCGGATTCTGGCGTTACTTTCGCCCGGATTACGCCATCGGTGATGCCTTTGGTATCGGGCTTATCACGCAGGTTAACGATGATCTATTTGCTGAAGGCTTAACGCAAATCGACCGAAAAAGTATTGGTGGCGGTGAGAGCACGGCAACCACATGGCCAGAATGGGCGTTTTCCCCTTTACGTTTTGAAGGTATGGCTAAACACCAAATGGCTCAGTCATTACGTAGCGCATACCACAACCGTCAAATGGTGCTTCCTTATGTTGATGATCGAGATACTGACCCTGCATTAGAAGATTACGTCAGCCTGCCAAGGCAGCTCAAAAACATCAAACCATCACCTGTGAAAGCGGGCAGTTACAGCAGTTATCAGATGGTGAAGAAAGCGTTGGGTGATGACTTGTTCGACGCTCACATGGCTTCACATTGGGCGTTAGTCACACAAGGCGCTGCGCCAGTACCAAGCATCATCACTATCCACCATAAAACACGCGAACAACTTCTAGGCGCCCCAAGCGCATTCGATCAGCTAAGGAATTTACGATGAGCAAGTTCTCCCAAATTTGGGCCATCTTGAGAAATAGACCTCTTCCTTCCGCGCCTAATACATCAGGTAACCATCATGGAGAGGCAACAACAGAGAAAGGTCATATTGCTGATCCTGAACGTTCGGTGCAGTACCTTTATGACCAAATGCAAATCGACCCTCAATTAAGAGCGGCCATCGTAACTATTCGATATATGGATAAGGTTGATCCAAGGGTGAAGAAAATCCACCGTCGTATAGCTCGTGATGCCACTAAAGGCGGTTTGAAGTTGCATTGGATTGGCAAAGAAAGCCCACGAATTAACAAACTATGGCAGCAGTTTGTTTTACGCCTGCAGATAAACAACCGCATGAAGTTAATGAGTGATGCTGCAGGTTTGGCAAAAGAGGGAAACTTACCATTGCAATGGATCGTCAATGAATTGCGTCAGGTGACTGGTTCATTGCGTATGCCTACAGAGACCATTATTCCTATCGTGGACCGTACTGGTCGTTTCAAAGATACCAAGAAAGCATTTCGTCAGGTTGACCCGCTGACTTATGAAGAACTGTGCACCTTTCCTTTGTGGCAGCTGACTGTTAGCCGTTTAGACCCTGACAACTTCGATGATATGGGTTGTATGGGGCGCCCATATATGGACGCTTCTCGCGGTATTTGGCAGAAATTGAATATGACGGAAGAGGACCTCGTTATTCGTCGTCGTACTCGAGCACCGCAGAAGCTAGCTCACTCGCTAGATGGCGCTGACCAAAAGGCTCTGGATGAATATCGAGATCGTGTAGAAGGGGAGTCTGGCGAAATTGCTACCGACTTTTACGGTAACAAACTCAGCGTTACTGCGGTTGGTGGTGATGCTAACCTGGAACAAATCGCGGATATCACCTTGCTGATTGATGCTTTCTTCTCTGGCGCTCCAGCGCCAAAAGGTTTGTTTGGTTATGTGGATGACTTAGCTCGTGATGTTCTCGAAGACTTGAAGCGTGATTATTACGAAGAAATCGATTCATTGCAGGACGCATTGGCTTATGCCTATGAAGATGGTTTTAAGCTGCAGTTATTGTTAGCTGGCATTAATCCGGATTCTTATCAGTTCCAGGTTCAATTCGCTGAACGTATGACTGATAGCAAAAACCAACGTGCAGATTTGGCTCTTAAATATCAGGCTTTGGGTATGCCGCGTAAACTTGCCTGGGAAGCTGCTGGTGTTGATATTCAAAGAGCGGAGGCAATGCGAGAAGAAGAGGCAAATAGCAATGATCCATATCCAGAGCATAACGAACTGGAAGATGAGGAAAGCGACAAGCCAAAACCGAAAGTAAGCATCACGCCAAACAACCAGCCGAAAGGCGAAAGCGCAACCTCAATCAGTAATGGGTAAATGGAATGACTGATAATCAGCGTACTCAGGTAAAAGCCACCATTCGCAGAGCGATGCAGGCAGCAGAACGGGCAACCAATGAACTCGATGCGCAGGCGATGAGGGAACTGGAAACTCTCTATCAGTCTGCACTAGTCGAAATTCAATATCTCATTACCAATGCTGCAGATGAACTAGGCATGGTTCGACTTTCCCAGTTACAAGCTCTTACCACTCAGATTGAAGGCATTCTTAATCAGATCAACTTAACTCAGTCGAACATGGTTGATGGTTATATCGTTGAAGCGGCTAAGAACGGTGGCAATACGTTTTCTACCAGCATTCCTGTTGAGAGAGTTTCGCAGTCTATCGATTCAGCAGCTTTAGCTGTGCGAACCATGAAACAGAAAGATGGTTTGCAGCTTAGCGATCGTCTCTGGCGTGTTCATCGCAACGCAAAAGAACAGTTAATTCAGGCTGTAGAACGTGCGGTTATTTTGGGTAACTCTGCAGCTGATGCTGCTCAGGAATATCAGCGCAGAGCTGAAGCAGTACCGACAGAGATTACTCAACAGGCGAACATGGCAAGTAGTTCTGCACTCAATAAAAAAATGAAAGATGTCCTGATAGATGATCAAGGCGCACCGTATCACCAAATTAAGCGAGTGATGCGTACTGAAATCAACCGAGCTCATGGCATGGCTTTTCAGAATTCAGCCTTTGAGGATGAGTTTGTTGTTGGTACCAAATTCAAACTTAGCCCTAATCACCCAAGGCGGGATATTTGCGATATGCACGCGAGGGTAAATTTGTATGGCTTAGGAAAAGGTGTTTATCCGAAAGGAAAAAGCCCGTGGCCAGCGCATCCAAATACTTTGAGTTATGAGCAAGTGGTGTTCATCGATGAAGTCACAGAAGAAGATAGAGCCAATACAACCAGTCGAATTCATTGGCTAAAAGGGCAGGGCAGAGACACACAAAAAGCGGTGCTTGGCCATGATAAAAAGGTATCCGCATTACATCGGGATCTCCTGTCTCAAAATATGATAGCTACGCCTTGGAAACACGTAGAACCAGCCTTGAAACGTAAGGGTATTGATACTGACAGCCTGTGAATAACTTGCCCCCTGTTTTCCACGTAGATTTCCTTATAATGCTTACGTCAGTCAAAAAGTTAGAGACAATCAGTCAGTTGCTAGGGGATTACAATGAGTGTTGCACCAAATCAAAATCATCAGCTAAACCAAACCACTCAGCTAGTCAGTAAGGTCACTTGTATTTGTGGCCACTGCATTTGCGATAGCGAAGGTATCATCCGTTCTCGATGCGTGAAGCTTCATGAAGGGACTGCATTGTGCCGTTGTAAACGTTGGGTAAAAGTGCCAGTTGTTAAAAAAGCCTGAGTTGTCAGGCTTTTTTCTTGAATACGGAAATTAAGCGAACTCCATATCCGGGAACTCGTCCATTTTCTTAGAGTGTGTTTCTTTATTCTCTCGCGTTTTACGAATGGCTTGTGACTCTCGATATTCCTGAGCTTCAGCTGTCTCATAAAATTCTGCTTCAGGATCCACCTTAATCACTTCCTCTCTGATGTCATCAAGAGTAACTGCAAAAAACTCTTTTCTGTTGTTAACAAGATTTAGACGTTGGATATCAAATTTACGGTGCAGCTCATTTTCTAATGCAGGTGCGTTTTCAGAATAGATCATAGCGTGAACATCGAAAGTAAATGGAACGCTTGCGTCACCTAACTCTTTCACTCGGTCCAATGGCTCTAGACGACGCGTCATGCCAATTTTATATACGTTCTCACCAAATGAGCCTATGTTTGAAATGACATACACATGACCAGCTTTGGTTTGTTCAGCCATAGATTTTGCTCGTTCATTTTTAGCGTGGGCCTCTTCAAGCTCAGCAGCTAATTTC
Organism: Vibrio diazotrophicus; assembly: GCF_038452265.1. Classification (NCBI taxonomy): domain Bacteria; kingdom Pseudomonadati; phylum Pseudomonadota; class Gammaproteobacteria; order Vibrionales; family Vibrionaceae; genus Vibrio; species Vibrio diazotrophicus. Next base: position 2,347,203 of record NZ_CP151842.1, on the reverse strand, counting down.
GCTATTTGTTCATTCAACTTATCTAGCTTTTCACCGCTAGCTTTTTGAGCATCAGCCTTGGCTTTATCTAGCATTTTTTGGAACTGTTCTTCTTCTTTTTGAGCTTTCAGCATCTCTTGTTCGAGCTTAGCTTCTTCTCTCATTTGTCGTCTTATTTCAGCCTGCTCTTCTTTTTCAGCTTGTTTTTTCAACTGATATTCATGAGTAGCTCTTAGTTCAAGCCGCTTGTATTCAAGGTAGGTCGGTGAAATGTGAATATCATTTGTTTCGTTCAACTTATTAATTGCTTCAAAAGCCTTTTCAACTCGAGCAATCATATTATTTACGTTGTTCCATTTAACGTTTGCTATTGCAGCATCACATTCATTGTTGAAAGCCCGAGCGGTTAACCTTATTCCTCGGTTAATCATTTTTTTACCTTCAGACTTACTGTCACCGACAGTCCAATTGGTATTGCAGTAGATCGCCTCTTTATCTTTAATCATCTGCTTTTGGGTGTCTTTTATTTGCTTGATCTCGTCCTTGAATTTTTCGGAAGTATCAAAATCAAACATAGGTCTGTAAAAACCTTGTTCGATCATATCCAGTTCATCTTCGTAGATTGCAAGCTCTGCTGTGAGGTGTTCGTAAAGAGCTCTTTTACTTTTGTAAGATTCGACTAATTCTTTGGTTTCAAGCTGAATTTGTTCTTTTTCTTGGAGTACTGCATCTCTTTCTTTATCAGCGTCGATAACATCTTTAAAGCGAGTTTCAAATGCCTGATTTTTCTCTTGGAGCTGTTTAGCCTTGCGATATAGTAGAAATAAAGCAATGAGTAGAACGCCAATTATTATAGCTAGCTTAGTGGTTTCCATAGTTCATCCAATTCTAATTTAGTGTCAATGCAATAATACACATATGGGTTTAATGGACAAATTTAGCACTTTCAAAAATGCGCTATAAACCGACAACTTTATGTTTGTAACCCCTCCAAACGGTTAGTTGAACATTCCAAACTGTCCATAAATGGCGACCGAGCCCCTGAATATTCAGGGGCTTTTTTCGTTTATAGGCAAAGGAAATCTCATGATTAAGTCTCACCTCACGGCTAGTGTTGTACTGGCGCTTTCATCCTCAGCACCCCAAGGTGTGATTCATCTACTTTCTGACGCTGTAAAGGTGGATACCTCAAATAAACGCAGTGTCGTCACCATTACCCGAACCGGAAAATTTTGTGACCCACGATACGGTGAGTTTGAACTGACCCAGCAGATGTTCGATTCCATGATCAAAAACTTCAACGCTGGAGTTTATGGCCAAGAAATCAATATCGATATTGCACACAAGCCAGAAGATGGTGCTGGGGCGGTGGTAAGACGTTTATTTACCGACCGTGGACGTTTACGAGCAGAGGTGGAGTGGTACGAACTCGGCATCAATAAAGTCACCAAAGATGGTTTCAAATACTTGTCTGCCGAAATACATCCTAATTATGTCAGCAACGAAGCCGGAGAGAACGGCCAGTATCCAGAATTTGGTCCAACGCTCTTAGGGGCAGGTTTGGTCACCCGACCATGCATTAAGAACCTGGACAAAATCGAACTTAGTGAAGCCAGCCTTCACGAATGCCCTACCTATCTTTCCGAGTCTCTAGCTAATAAATTTTCTGAGGAACGTCAAACCATGTGGACCCAACTAATTGCGCTTTTTGAAAAGCAGCTTAAAGGTTTCAAGCTATCGGCTGAGCAACACACAGCAATGGTTAAATTACTTACTGATTCACTAACTGGTATCAGTGATGAAGCACAAGCAAAGGTGCTAAGCGAACAAATTGAAGGCATTGCCAAGCAGTTGTCTGAATCGGGCAACTCATCTGTGCCGGTGATCAACCTAAATGGTGGTTCACTAAGCGAAGCTGATGTCGTACGTATTCTTAGTGAACAAGCAGCTAAGTCGCTGCAAGCTCAAGCAGACGCAAAACAAAAGCTTGATGCAAAAGTCAAAATCTTTACGGAAGCGATCGATAAAGCCGAAGGCCTTAGCGACGAAGTGAAGAAAGAGCTAAAAGAAACTCAAGACCTGATCACGGTTGAAATGTCTGATGAGCAAGTCACTAAACTGGCTGAAAACCAAATTGCTCATGGCAACCAAAAAATGGTTTCTATTCAGCTAAGCGAAATGGGTTTTATGGGTTCACCGTCTGGCTTAGTGATGCCAACACCAGACCAACAACGCGAAAGCTTACAGCTACAAGAACAAATTCACGCTAACCTACGCAACACCAATACTTATGCGTTAGGCCAGTTACACCTTACTGAAGAGAAGAATTTGCCTGCGTTCTGTCGTCAGGTACTTGCAGAGTTTGACCGCAAAAACCACCGCCGCATTCATGCTGAGCGCCTAGTACTGGCGGGGCAAGGTGGCGCTAACGTTATGTCTGATTCTGAATTGCCAGTCTCAGTTCAGCGTGAAGTCATTCGTGAAGCTCTCTCAGATCTTAACGTTCTGCAGCTGGTGCAAACACTGACAGATTTCAGCGCGTCAGCAACCACACAAATTCCATACGAAAGCCGTGATGTTTCCGCCATTATGGGCGATGGCATTGTGTTTGAGCACGGTACCATTCCAAAAGTGAAAAACTCACAGCGCATGGATTTGGCTTACGTATTGCCAATGAAAGTCGCGTTTGAAGTCTCAAACGAGCTCATGCATTTTTCCAAGTCTTCAGCCATTAACTGGGATGCTTGGGGCCGTAACGTAGCAACAGCTAGCCGCATCATCAAAGAGATGGTTGCACGTCGCATCGTCAATGCAATGCAACGTGTCGCTGACTCATACTTAGCTGCAGATGTGAACGGTGAAGCAATCACTGCTCAGCTGCAAGATTCGTATGAATTCAAAACAGCACAGTTCCCAGTAGTAGCGCCGCATCAACAATACGATTTGCAAGGCAACACTGTGGGTAACACTGAAAACCCAATGGTTCTCACCATTGATGCAACACAAATTAAGCCATTTGATGGAACAGGCTCTCAGGCCGCAGGTACTTACTACATTGTCACCTCATACAACCTAGGCAAGTTCGTGTTGGTTGATGAATCTGGTGCATTGAAGTCTGTAACCGCTGGCGCTGCGTCTATCAGCTATAGCTACGCAACCAACATTGTCAAAGTGGACAGTGATATTCCAGATGGCGTAACGCCAGAGAAGCACTACAACAAACTGTTGCAGGCGATTGGCCGTCGTAAAGCCATCATGAAAGACGATCGCTTTATCACTCCTGACTTCCTATTGATGTCACACACCTTGAACGATACCTGTACCAACGCAGAACAGTTCGTCGCATCGATGAAGCGCAACGGTACCGACACCAATGCACAAGGTGATCTGGAAATGGTGAAAGCGCTGCCTGCTTATTCAACTAACGCTCCAGCTACGCATCTGGGCGATGAACGTATCATCATGGGCCAAAAAGGCGCGATGGCTTACTCAGTGGTGAAACCATTCACTCTGAGCGACATGCAAGAAGCGCGTGATGCTAATGGTCAGTTGAAAGGTGGTAAGGAAGCTTACGGTGAAGAGTACAACGCAATTCACTGTCCTAAACCAATTCGTAACCGCTTTACCAGCGTACTGTTCTATTCAGCGACAGGTCGATAGAGCGAGCTATTGCCCCGTTACTGTAAATGCAGTTTCGGGGCCTTTTTGCTAACCAATTTAAGGTAATAAATCATGCCAATCATGACTGCATACACAAACAATACCAAGCAAGCCGTTAATATCGGTGGTCGCACTGTTAATCCTGGTGAAACTCGTGAAGTGGATGCGCGCTTTGTTCCTGCTGCGGCTCAGGTGAACCGAGCGATCATCATTCTCTACATCAACTTCAGCATTACGCCTAAGTACTTTGGGCAAACAGTCGTGCAACCAAACACTGCAGCACGCTTGCCAATTATCCATTTTGAAAATCCAAACAAAGCGGATGCCGGTGCATTCCAGGATAAGATTTTCGAAGAACTCCTAACGAAGAAGATTGATGAAATTAAGCCTTTCTTTTCCGAGTTGACGGATGAAGAACTGGCGCGTTTATCAGAACTTGAGGCGGCTGACCAGAAACGTAAAGGACTGCTCAGCGGTATTGATGAAGAGTTGGCCACACGAAAAGCTGAGCGAGACTTAACGCCTGCAGCTTTCGCCAAAACGCTAGAAGGTAAAGACGAAAGCGATCTGCAAGTAGAGCTGCTCGCAGCGGGTGACAACGAAATGAACCTCACGGTTATCCAGGAAGCTTTGTCCAAACTTAAAGAGCAACAGTAACCCGCCAATTATAGCCCGGACTAGCTTCGGGCTTTTTTCTTAAGGAGTCTCTATATGTGGGATACAGTCAAATCGCTAATTGCAGACGCAGCGCCTTTAGTTGGTAGCTTGATTGGTGGTCCAGTGGGGGGCGGTGTTGGCGCTTTGGTGGCGAATGCTTTAGGTGTGGAACACACACCGCAAGCGATTGAAGCTGAAATCCGCCGCAATCCTGACGCGTTACTCAAGATCACGCAAATGGAAAGTGAAGAGCGTATTCGGTTACGTGAATTAACTTACCAGCAAGCTGAACTCGAAAGTACAGAGCGCAAACTTGCGCTAACCGAGCAGCATAAAACCATGCAAGCCGAATTGGCGAGTGATGATGCGTACGTTCGTCGTTGGCGCCCAACATTCGGCTATGCCGTTTGCTTAGCCTGGTCATCATTGTTCTTTGGTATTTGTCTGCTCATGATCATTCACCCTGAATACACAGAGCAAGCCTTTACGGGAGCTGCAAAACTTACGGGATTATTCAGTGTGGCGTTAACCGTTCTCGGGCTGAACATTCACAAACGTTCGCAAGATAAACAAGTCTCCGCAGGTGTGGTGCCAGCAGGCGTGTTAGGGAGTATCGCCTCGACCATTCGCGGAGGTAGTAATGTCAAATAGCCCTGTATCACAAGGCGAGTTCCACTCTTTCCGTGTTGAAATGCGTGATTACATGAAGCAGCAAACCAACCTAATGAGTCAGATGGTTGAACTACAAACCAAGCACTCAAATTTGGAAAACCAGTTTGGGCGCTTAGATCGCGATTTCGATAAATTGGAAGAACGAGTAAGACCTTTAGAGCAAGGGCAGAGTGGTACCAATGAAAAGACCAAGTACAACCGTGATCTTATCTGGATACTGCTAGGCATTCTCGGCAGCGTCTGTACTTTCATGTTTAAAAATCAGGTGGGTTAACCATGCAATTAGCTACGTTAATAGACCGTCTAAAGAAAGCCATGATGGATAGCGCTGAACTTATTGAAGGCACTGAACAACAAATAGTTGAAACTGCCTTGTCTGATTTCAGCCGCTATCGACCGCATACTAAGGTTGCGACCTTTTCTCTCATGACCAACCAAATGCTCTATTTGGCACCTAGTGACATGATTCGAGTTCGAACTGTGTTGTATGGCCAAAGCCAAAGGGCGAAGCAACCTTGGGAACAAGGATACCCTCGTAACTTACCGCGCTTGTCTGTTATTGAAAGTGATGAAAACCAGAAGTGGGTGCAACTTTCTCATTATCCGTCTGAATCGGTAGTGATGAGCTGTGGTCGCGATTTCTCATACACCTACTACGGTAGCCGTAAAATTGTTAACGATGTCATTTCTGTAGATGTTCAAGATGAATCTCTGCTGCTTCTTCGCTGCATTGCTGAAGCGGTGAAATACATTGCGGTTCATCAATTGAATAAAACTGTCTCGGTGCGTAATAGCGTGGGTGGTGAAGCTAAGAACGGAACGCCAGCAGCTATTCATGAGCAGCTGATGACACAGTTTGAACGGCAGATGAAAGATGCGTGAGTTAAGTGTTGAGCTACATACGTCAGTGCTTGATGAGGCGTTCAGGTCTGCTCCAGATATTCTAAATAGACATTTGAAAGCCGGCATTAGTCATGCTGGCTCAATTGTTTCTCGAGCAGCCAAAGAAGAAGCACCAAAAGCTGAAAGCACATTAACTCATTCAATTCGCTCCAACGTCGTTGGCGAACTGCAACGCATGATCACCAGTTCACTTCGCTACAACGCTTTTGTTGCACAGGGAACTGATGCCCAAGGAATGCCGCCTGTTCAGTCAGTGCTTGATTGGGTTCGAGTTAAACGTATTCAGCCCAAACACCCCAAAGCCGATCAACGAGATTTAGCTTTTATTATTGCTCGCTCTATTGCTAAGAACGGCACCCAAGGCAATGACTTCTACGACCGTGCTGCAGAACAAACTCAAGACCAAGTTGCCGACATTCTCAAGCGCTCTGTGAATGACGGTTTGCGAGCTGCAGGTTTTCAACTCTAGGAGAGCAACATGCCACAACCTATGCCCAATGAAATATTGGAAGGCATTAAAAGTGCTTTCGAAACTCGTTATCCAACTCGCACTGTCACTCGAAACTGGCAGGATAGAGCCGCATATAAAAATGAAGAGTTAAGGCCTGGCATATTAACGCTGGTTTATTCCGGCGAAAGCCCACTTGGGGATGTGTACAACACCAGAATGAACTTCATGGTGATTGGACGTATTTACTGTGGAAAAGATGCTGACGGTATCGATGTTGAGGATGCTGAACTCAATTTCTTAAAAGAGTGGCGATTGTTTTGTTCCTCGTCTGCCGCAGGCAATATTTCTATCCAGAAAGTGATGACATCGCAGCAACAAGAAAAACCGGATGGTTGGTTTATCTGTGAATGCGTGGCTGGCCCGTATGACTTTGGCGGTGAAATAGATTGGTTGCCAGAAGGACCAGAAGAAGTACCGGCTGAAATTCATGTTGGGCTTTCGCCAGATATTGGCAATGAAGAAAACTATTTTACGTTGTCAGATTTGGAGCCAGAAGAGAATGCATGAGTTTACTCAGTCTCAACTGGTGCGCCTAATTTCCCAGATGATCCAAATCGGTACCATCGTCGAAGTTCAGGCTAAACCGCTCCGCTATAAAGTTCAGTTCACTTCTAATTTAACTACCAGTTGGATTCCATCAGATGTTGGTCATGCCGGTGCGGTGAAAGATTTTGCGCCTCATCAAGCGGGGGAGCTCGTTCTGGTTGTGAAGGAATTCAATACTCAGGGCGGTGTGATTGTTGCCAGCCTGAACCAGAACTCAAAAGACCAACCGAAAGATGATATTAATCTGTTCTATCGCGAGTTTCCTGACGGTACTTGGTTGCAGTACGACATGGCCAACAAAGTGCTATCTGGTTCGGTAGTTGGCAAAGTTAATCTCGATGCAGCAATAGAAATTCGCTTAGCCGCTCCCAAGCTTATCTTTGATGGCGACATCGAGCATGACGGTAAGCAAACCTCTACGGGTAATATTGCATCGCAAGCCAGTATTTCAGCCGTTGCTAACGTTTCTGCCGGACAAAACATTTCCGACAGCGTCCGTTCTATGGCTGATGACCGCAATATTTATAACAACCACGATCATCAACACGGTGACCCAGTCACGGGCAAAGCCAATCAAAAACAGTAGGTGAATAATGGCCACAGGAATTAACGAAAATACCGGCTTACTGATAACCGATGCGGCAGAACGTAAGCAACGTCTGAATCGTTGTTTTAAAACTCGCAGAGGTTCTTTACCGCTTAACCGTGCTTATGGTTCAAACTTGCCGGACAGAGTGGATAGAAATATCACGCCCGACTTAGCTATCGATATTTATGCCGACGTGGCTGACGCTATCGCTCACCCTCCAAACGGATTCACTGACGAGCTAAAACTAGTGAAAACATGGCTAGAGTACGGAGAAAATGAAGTGACGTTATCTGTGGAAGTAGAGCTACTTTTTGACGGCTCCATCGAAGAGATTTCGGGGTTAAGCTTGTGAACCAAATTGAAATATCACAACTACCACCACCTGAAATTGTACAGCAGTTGGATGCGTCTATTCCTCGTGACCGCATGTTGGCTCGTTTTGCTGAGCTTATGGATACCAATGTCCCTAAAGCGGGGGATCCGCTTTATTTTGCGTTTTCGGCAATGGGGGAAGAAGTCACCCGAGCTCGCCAAGAGTTCCAAGATATTTCACTGGAAAACATGGTGGCCTACGCAACAGGCTACAACTTGCAACGCTTAGCTGACTGGCGTCCAGTAGAAAAATTCGATACGGAAACGGATGATGAATTTCGTCGTCGCGTTCAGATGGCTCCAGAAAGCTTCTCAACAGCAGGTCCTGATGGCGCTTATATTTTCCATGCTTTAGCTGCAGATGAAGATGTTCAGGATGCATACCCTGATAGCCCAGACGGTTTCATCGTCGATTTATACATACTTAGCAGAACGGGCGATGGCACAGCACCACAAGCTTTGCTTGATAAGGTAAACAGCTATGTTAGCAAGGACAACCTAAGACCGTTGAACGATAAGCTGACGGTTAAATCCGCAGTCATTAAACCTTATGTGATTGAAGTTGAGCTGACGTTGCCAAATGGTCCAGGTGAAAGTGAAACTATCACCCAAGCAACTAAACGACTACAGAGTTTAGTCACTGAAACACACGTTCTTGGTGGGCAAGTTTCTCTGTCTTTGATTAACGCTGCAGCTCATGTTCAAAGTGAAGGCTCAGATTCCAATGTGAGTTTTCAGCCCGTCATCGATGTCAATATTCTTCAACCTGCTGCTTCAGTGCTGTGCGCAATGACAGAGGCGCCTTACTGCACGGACATCATCGTTACTCAGGCTGGTGCTGTGTAATGGCATCGGTATTTGTTAGCAAGTTGCCACCATCAGCATCGAAGATGGAACGAGTGATGGAGCAAGTCTTCTGGGAAGAACTTGCTCTTATTGAACGCGACATTCGCAACTTTTACGACCCATATCAGTGCCGAGTAGATTTACTCCCGTATTTAGCCTGGGAAATGAGCGTTGACTATTGGGATGAGAATTGGAGCGAGCAAACCAAGCGCGATGTTATTGCGGCTTCTAATCCGATTCACACCACCAAAGGGACTCGTTACGCTCTGGATAAAAGCATCGAATCTATTCGAGATGATGGTTTGAGCGTTACAGAATGGTTTGATGACGAAGCGAATCTAGCCCCCGGTTTTTTCCGAGTTAACTTGGAGGCTCGCAATTCCGACATCGATGAAAACACGGTACCGCAAATCTATACGGCAGTGAATAACGCCAAAAATACACGCTCTCACTTAGAGAGTATTTCTATTACCAGTCAAATCCAGAATCCTATCAATATTGGTGTATTGAGCCGAATGGGCTTAGCGATTCGCTCTGGCCCATGGCGAACCGAAAACATTGTTAGCTCAGTTAATGTTGAGCATGTCAGTTTTGTTCGCCTTGGTATGATCATTCGATCTGGCGCATTACCCTTGGAGTTAGAATGAGCATTCCAGAATCTGCGCTGAACTATGGTTCAATTCTCACCTTGCTAGGTGAAAATGCAGAAGTTAACGGGAAGCTGAATAATAAGTCGATTACCTTTACTCATATTGCGATTGGTGATGGTAACGACCAGTATGTTCAACCTTCTCGAACTCAAACGACATTGGTCAATGAAATTACTCGCATCCCAGTTACGGGGATGGAGAAAATTGAACCATCAGAAGAGGGCGGTATCCCTCAGTTAAAAGTTTGGGCAAAAATTCCAGATAATATCGTTGATGTCGCAGTGCGAGAGTTTGCGGCCATTGCGGTTTATGATGGCAATTCTTACCTCCACGCTGTAGGTAACTCGGTTCGTATTCCAATTCTGTCTGGTGTCAACAATGGCGGAGAAGTGAATGATATCTACATTGAGATGACGTTCGCTGTTACATCACTCGATCCCATTATCATGATTGACCCGTCTATTGTGACGGCCACTCGCAAATATGTGGATGATAAAGATAAGGCTCATACTGATGCTCCAGATCCGCACCCACAGTACCCCCTAGCCACAAAAGCCCAAGGTTTAGAATACGACCCAGACCGCACTTACTACTGCGGTGATACCTGTTACACCCGAGTAGCAGATAGAACTTATCAGTGGGAAGCCTACAGTTTAGAGCCGTTCAGTGGTAAAGACCCAAACGACCCATTAAACCGCCGCGTCGGCTGGACAGATGTGACTAAACCGTTCTACTGGAAACCGCGCTCTTCCAAAGTTTCAGGTGAAACTATGGCGTGGGATAACGATGCAATTCCAGAAAACATGGTACTTGGTATTGGTCAGCAATTACCTGTAGCGGTGTATCACTCGCTGGCTACGGCAAAGCCTGAATGGATTGATGAGGTAGACAATACGTTACTTAACATTCCCGACCGACAAGGGCGTTTTGTTCGTGCGGCTGATGGTACTACTTGGTTAGCTGGTGAAGCGCATGAAGATGCGTTCCAAGGCCATAGCATTGCTGTAAGGACGATAGCTCATGGTAGTTATGCGCACGTTCCAAGCCCAAGCGGTACGCCTTGGGCGCTTGGTGGACCAAATATAGTTATTGGCACTAGTTCGTATACTGCGGATTCAAATGATGATGGCATGATCGCTGATGAGTTTATTAACGATGGTACAAATGGAACTCCAAGAACAGCAGATGAAACCATGCCAAAGGCTTACATTGAATGGGTAGGATACGCACTATGATTGATGTTTATTACACATATAACAAAGAGACTCTGGTTGTTAATCAAGAGGGTGTTTCTACAACCAAAAACTCTAAGATTCCAGAATATCCCCGTGATGCACTACTTGTTAAGCCGCTAGAGCCTAAAGAGGGCTTTGTTGTGCGTGTTTGTGAATTCGTTAACGGTCGTCCAACGGCTACTGAATATGTCGTCGACCACCGTGGTAAAACCATCTACAACAAAGCCAACCCACTTGAATCAAAACAAGTAAAAGACTTGGGTGAGATTGAAGAAGGTTGGACACTCACTCAACCACCACACCAATACGTCACGTGGAGTGAAGCGTTAAACGACTGGCAAATCGACACTCAAGCCAAATACGAAGCTGAATATCAACAAGTGAACGACACTCGCGGAATCCTTTATGTGCAGATAGTTGACCGTTTGAATAACGAAGCAGAAATGATTCGTCGTACTGAAGGTGATGAAGCTAAAGCGACTGAATATGAAGAACAGGCGGATGCTGCTTACCTGAAGATTCGTGCCGATAACCCTTGGCCTGAACTTCCAGTTTAAATAACCCCTCCTTTTCACGTCTTTAACCCATAAACTTAAGAAAACAGTGCCGCTGAAGGTGAGTTTCTAACAACAAAGGAACTACACCATGACCTTTAAACATGGCATCTTTGGAGTAACCGACAACAGTGGTGTGCGACCAATGCAAATGGCCGACACGTCTTTTGCTGTTGTTGTGGGTACCGCTCCAGACGCAGATGCAGAAACTTATCCTCTAAACAAACCCGTTCTTGTGGCAGGTAACATTCACAAAATCGCTAAGCTCGATATGGTGGGTAACAACGCTGGCACACTGCCGGATGCACTCGAAGCAGTTTATGACCAAAAGCGCTGTGCTATTGCGATTATTCGCGTTGAAGAAGGTGTGGATACTGCGGCTACCATCCTCAATATCATTGGCGGTGTTGACCCAGTAACGGGGGCAAAGTCAGGCATTGAAGCCATTCTAGATGTGCAATCCATTACGGGTAAACGTCCTCGTTTATTGCATGTGCCTGACTTCTTAAAAGAGCAAGCAGTACTGACCAAGTTACTACCCATCGCCACCCGATTACGCTGCAAAGTGTTTGGTGAGTGTCCGGGAACCACTTACGAAGAAGCGGTGGCTTATCGTCAGTTGTGGGGAGACAAACGCTTAGAGTTATTCTGGCCACGAATGGTGAATGCCGAAGGTCGTTTGGTTCCGATGAGCTCGTACATGCTCGGTTTGGAAATCCAAAAAGACCAGGACCCAAACTACGGCTACAGCGCCTCAATCTCCAACTTAAAAATCAACGGTACCTTGGGCACTGAAATTCCAATTGATTATGCAGATGGTGATACCAACTGCATGGCGCACTTACTGAACGAAAACCAAATCACCACCGTGATTCTCGATGACGGCTACCGTTCTTGGGGCAACTTAAGCTGTAGTGATGATCCTAAATGGCAGTTCAACTCGCATGTGCGTGTCAACGACATGATTCTGGATATGATCACAACCAGCCTGAAATGGGCGCGTGACCGTAAAATCCTGCGCACTTTCGTGGAAGATGTGACGGACTCCGTGCAGCAAGGTTTGGATGGTGAAACCCGAGCAGGGCATCTATACGGTGCAACCGCTTGGGCCGACCCTGATTTAAATCCGCCAGAATCCATTATTGCGGGTAACTTCTATCTGGATTACGACTTCACTCCTCCTGGTATCGCTCAAAACATCACGGTCACCAGCCACTTTATTAACGATTACGCCGACGTAATCTTCGAGTAAGGAATTCCCATGGAACGCAGACCACCAAAAGTGCTCGCCGATTATGCCTGGTATCAGGACGGCGTTGGCTTACTTGGCTTAGTGTCAAAAGTAAAACTGCCTGCTTTAAACCGAGCGGTGGAAGAATACATTGCTGGCGGTATGGCTGGTTCAATCAAAATCGATATGGCTGCGGTTGAACCGGAAGATATCGAAATCACCATCGCAGAACTGAATGCAGAAACCATTGTTATGTATGGCTTAACCAATGGCTATGAAAAGCCGTTTGTTTTCCGTTCCGCGCTGCAAGGTCAAAATGGTGTTGAAAGTTTTACAGTTAAAGCAACAGGTCGAGTTTACGGCTTGGATATGGGTGAGATTGAACGTAAAAAACTCTCTGAGATGAACTGCAAAATCACCTGGAACACTTACACCATTCTTTCTAACGGCGTTGAGCTAGTACACATCGATATTCTTGGCGGTATCGAGCGCGTAGGTGGCGTAGACCTGCGCGCTGGTATCAACAAAGCATTGGGTATTTAGGAGTAACCATGTATCAACCAATTAAAATCGCTCTGCAGGTACCACAGAAGCTCGACGGTCAGGAACAAACCGTTTTAACCATGCGACCACCGACAACCAACGATGTCATTCTGGCGCAGAAGAACAGCCGCTTGGCTCATAACGGTGAATTTTATGATGATAACGCAGAGCATGAAGCGCACTTGTTTGCCAACCTGACGAACACGACCCGCGAGTTCATTGGTAGCTTAGCGCAATATGACTACCTGCAACTGCAAAAGGCGTATGACTGTTTTTTGCTGCCGATCCAGCAGTATGTCGCCAAGTCTGCATTGCTATTTCCAAGTTCTGCGGTGGAGTCTCCTTCGAAGAGCTCCGACGATTAACCATAGCGGAGTTATACGACTGGCTCACTGATTGTAAAACAGTGAGCCAGCTGCAAGACGAAAAAGAGGACTAACAATGGCAGACAACAAAGCATCTGTCGGGATTGGTGTAGAAGCTCGGGTTGACAGGTCTGTCTCCCGAGCTTTTGACGATCTAGAGCGCCAGAATCAGCGCCTGGGCAAAAGCAATCAACGACTAAAAAACGAGACCACTAAGCTCGGTAGAGAAAATCAACGCACGGGCAGAACCGTTACTCGTACTGGTAATGGCTTCATCAATGCGGGTAAGAAGGTTCGCAAATACACCCAAGACATTGGTGCCGCAATTAAGAAGAGCGATCTCATGCGGCGCAGTGTCGAAAAGATGGATGAAGGCCTTGATAGCATCGGCAATAAGTGGACAGCACTAGCAACGGGAGCCGCTGGCACAGGTTCCGCCGTTGCAGTGATGGGCTTAGAAGAACGCTATGAACGCTTAGGGATTCAAGCAGGCAAAACCAAAGACGAAATGGCGACGCTGCGAGCCGAGATGTTTGCTACTTCTCAGCAAGCGGATGTTCGAGTAGACCAAAGCGAAATGCTTTCTGCAGTCGAAAAGATTGTAGAAAAGACCGGTGATCTCAAATTCGCCCAGGACAACATGGCCAACATCGGTCGTGTTATGCAAGCCACTGGTGCCGCGGGTATCGATGTCGGTGAAATGTTTGCGGATATGTCGCAGAAGTTCGGGCTGAAGAATAGCGAAGATGTGCTTTCTGCTATTGATACTTTAGTCGTCCAAGGTAAAGCCGGTGCATTCACATTGCAGAACTTGGCAGCTGAAGGTGCGTCTGTATCTGCAGCTTATGCAGCGATGGGTAGAACAGGGCCGAAAGCTGTACAAGAAATGGGTGCCATGCTGCAGATTTCCCGTATGGGTTCTGGATCAGCAGCAGAAGCCGCCAGTGCAATGGAATCCGTGTTGGCTGACATCACTGCCAACTATGAAGACATCGAGAAACTTGGAATTGAAGTGTTTGATGAAGAAGCGCTAGCGAGAGGAGAGAAAAAATTTCGCGACTTACCTTCAATCGTAAAAGAGATCATGGAAGTCACCAACTCCGACATCACCGAATACAGTCAATTGTTTGGTGATGAAGCCATGCGTTTTATGAAAGTGCTCTCCAGTGCGGACGGAAAAGCCTCGTTCGATTCTTTCTTGTCTATCAGTGGCGATGGCACCGCCGTTCTGCAGGACTCAGCTCGAGCAGCTCAAACCGCTAACGCAGCCATGATGACATTGAAAACCGCATGGATGAGTTTCGCCGATGAAAAACTGGCAGAGCCAATTGCAGACCTTGCCGATGCAATCAACAGCATCGAACCTGAGAACCTCAATAAGGCATTAACCGGTGCAACAGCATTAGCAGGAACATTGGGTGCTGTATGGGCAGGACGCAAAGCGTACAAAATGGGTAAAAGCGTGGTTGATTTTGTTCGTGGCCCCAAAGGTGGCGGCGCAAGTGTACCAGGCTTACCAAATGGTGAAGTGTCTAATGTTTATGTCACCAACATGCCAGCAGGCGGCTTTGGTGGAGGAATGGAAGGAGGAAGAACGCGCAAGCGCGGTAAACCACGTACTCGTTCTATGCCTGGACGAACGCTCGGTAAGTTAGGCGGTTTAACTCGTAAGTTGCCTTATATAGGAGCGGCTCTTGGGGCTCTCGATATAGGTTCAACACTGATGAATGATTCACTCTCAAGCAAAGAGAAATCTCAACAGGTAGGTGGAACCGTAGGAAGTATGGGCGGCGCTATGGCTGGCGCGTCTCTTGGTGCGGCTATGGGTTCGTTTGTGCCTGTTATTGGTACCGCTATCGGCGGTATAGCCGGTGCACTAATTGGCGGCATGGGTGGTGATTCACTAGGCAGTTGGATTGGTGGTCTGTTCGGTTCAGATAGATCCAAACCCGGTGACGCAGTGAAAAAAGGCAATGCGCAAAGTGCTCCACAACTAGCGCAAACAGCAAATAGCACAGCCAGAACGCTCAACAGTTCGTCCAATAGCAATGCACCAGCACAAATAAACTTCAACCCTGTTTTCCATGTTCAAGGCAACGCCAGCGATGAGCAAATCGATAAGCTAGAGAAGATGGTAATGCGAGTGGCCAAACAGATGGAAAAACTCAACGTAGGCGGTCGCAATGTACGCTTTGCAGATTCATAAGGAGAACCCATGGCAGATGTAATGATGGCACTGGGTGAATATCGCTTCAGTATCGATACCGCCGCGCTGCAAAGCATCAGTGAAACCTACGCTTGGCGCTGGGCTGATAAGAATTTGGCAGGTCGAAAGCCCCGTTCACAATTCATTGGTGGTGACTTGGCCACACTGCGTTTTGAAGGAACCATTTATCCGCATTTTCGAGGCGGCTTAGGACAAACCGACAAAATGAAAGCAGAAGGGGATAAAGGCAAACCGCTGCGCATGATTGATGGTTTAGGTAGAGACTGGGGCTTATGGACAATGCGAACGCTGGAAGTGAACAAAACCAAACTCTTCACCAAAGGTGTGGCGCGTAAAATCGAATTCACCATCGAGATCAAAGAGTATCCAGATAAGGAATAGCCATGACCAAGTACATCACAAAAGAAGGTGACCAAATTGATGACATCGCATACCGCTATTACGACGGTATGCCAGGAGCCTATGAAGCCGTATTAAAAGCCAATCGAGGGCTTTCGGCATTGCCACATCCTTTAGCGGCTGGCGTAGAAATAGAACTGCCTGTTCTCGAGCAACCGGCACAAGAAGAAGAGATCAGCTTATGGGATTGAACAACTACAAAATTGTCGCTAACGGTAAAGACATCACCCCAACCATTCGCGATTTCTTTGTGCGCCTTGTTATCAATGACGCAGCGGGTATCGATAGCGATAGCTTCGAACTGGTACTGGCCGACGATGGCAAAATAGCGTTCCCGCGCAATGAAGCCACCATGCAAATCTACACAGGGAAAGATGATAAACACTTGGTGTTCAGGGGCAGTTACACCGTTAACTCAGTAAAACTGCGCAGCCCTGAAAAACAAATTGTGCTCTCTGGCGATGCTGCGAACCTAGGCGGCACTTTTAAAACTCAGCGTGATTACACCTGGCAAACAACCACACTGAAAACTCTGGTTGAAACCGTGGCACAACGTAACGGCTTAACGCCTTCGGTGTCTGCAGAATATGCCAATACCACAATTGAACACTACATTCAGGCAGGCCAAAGCGATTCCGATTTAGTGACAGAACTGGCAACCGAGCATGGTGCCACCATGAAAGTGGCCAATAAAAAACTCGTCTTTTTTCCTCGCGGAGATAACCAAAGCGTAAGCGGTAAAACCTTACCTGCGGTAGCAGTGCATCTAACCGATGAGACAGAAGCAGAAATCACTCTAGAAGGAACCGGAAAGTTTCAGGCGGTAGAAGCCTACTGGCAAGCCGTAGCTGAAGGGCAAAAACAAGCGGTACGAGCGGGGGAAAGCACAGGCAAAGTGAAGAAACTCAGCAAGGTGTACCCAACACAGGCGGCAGCGAAAGCAGCTGCTCAGTCTGCTTTGTATCGTGAACAGTGCGGTGATTACAAACTCACCTTAGATGAAATGCCATTTATCCCTGGCATACAGGCCGAGCGCAATATTGTGTTATCCGGACACACGAGAAAGGAGTTCAACACCTACTGGATGTGCCAAAGCGTAAGGGAAGTACTGGATGAAAACGGGCATGTATTAAGCGGGGAGTTTGTTATCCCCAAACAGGATGTTGGGGATATACCGAGGTTATGACTTAGCTTAGTTCAGTGTCTATACAGTAAGACAGTTCAACAAGATTGAAGTAGTAATCTTCATTTTGAATTGGTTTACCTTTGTTAGAGTTAATTAGATCTAACATAATCCAAGATAATTCTTCCATATAAGTTGGGCGTTGATAATTTCTCGGTTCTATCTGAGCAATATAGTGCTCCATAAGATCACGGTGGTCATCATTGATAACATGTGGTTTATCAGAGTTACTAATGACTCTAGATACTTCAATGATAAAATTATTTATAGAACATTTATAAAGTTTAGAAGGCCAGTTATTATTGGCGGTTATATGTTCTTCTATCCAGAATCGTTCAACTAAGTCTTGAGGAATCAAGTTAAAGCATAGTGTACTTATGTTGTTTGCTTTTTCTGTTTTGAAGACTTCAAACTCACATACACCTTCTTCTCTCCATTTTCGATATTGTTGAGGGGATATTTCTTGTAGGCATAAATGGCAAACTAAATAAGGTAGGTTAATATGAGCAGACGAATTATGTGCGCTCATTATTGCAATGACTCTATCTGTTATCTGAATCGCCTGTCTGGGTGAAAGGTTGAAGGACTCTAGAATACGGCTGATGATATTGTACGCATCTAAATAGGCTTTGTTTTGGGTTGGCCATAAAGATAATTTGCTATTGTTTAAATACTCATTGGATAATTTATGTAGATCGCAATGAGAATTCAAAAGATGATTAAATGTTGGTTTTTTCAACGTACAACGACTATTAAAAAACCTACCTAAGTAAGTCCTGGCATCAAATCCTTCGCCATAAATAGCCTTAACTGCATGTTGCAGCTGCTCTGTATCAGTACCCACCACAAACACAACTCCAGGTATATCAAAAATGTGCTTTATGGTTTCTAGCATTTCTACAGCATAACTTGGGCGGCAACGGTCTAGTTCGTCAATGAAGATGAATGCTGGATAGCTGAGCTTTTTGTTTCCCTTAGCCGCTTCAATCCATTGTTCTACTGATTTTTTTAGGCTGCTAATCGCGTCACTTTTGGCATCGTGTTCATCCAAAAGGTACTGAACAAGTTTGGAAGCCGCTGCTCCCATATCTATATCTTTACCTTCAGCATCTTTTATCGTTTCACCTACTTCACCTTCATCTGCGGCTTCCATTATTGCCACGGGGTCTATACCCAAATAACGTTTTGCTAATGCTCCAGCGGCGCTTGGTAGAGCTGCTTTGAGTAAACCTAGGGCTTTTCTGGGAGCTTTAAATTTAGGATCATCTTCTGCTTTTCCAGCTTGCTCCCTAAGTTGCTTAGTCATTGATGAAATGACCGTCATCAATGGGTCATCAGAATAGTCCTGCTTCCATGCATCAACGTAAACGACTGGGTAATGTTGTTGTAAATCGTTGTACCAACGCTTTAGGAAGTAGGTTTTGCCAGAACCCCATTCAGAATTGAGATTGAGAACATAGTTCTTTTTTTGTTCTTTTTTTTCTTTGGTTTCATCGAAGCCCTGACCAGCAAGGAAACCGGTTAAAAACTGGGCGTATTTTACGCGGTCAAGCTTATCTGCTGGGCAGAACTCACCAAGAATGTTTTCTTCGGTATCCCATTTCATTTCTATTGTTTGTGTCATAGCCAACCTCATTTATTTATGGGTTGAGCATGGCGTTTTTATTCAATTCGTTCAATAACATGATGCTGTCTTATTACGATAATGTGTTCTAGCTCATTCAGAATTGTTAGTAATACTCGACATTTTACTGATGGCTGTTATTTGTGATGTCGGTTCAATTCGTGATATTGAATCCACAACCGAAATAATGTCTTGATTTCATATTCTCAGTTAAAGATACTGTATGTGTATACAGTGGTTTTCGGAGTGATGATGGAACAGGTTCGAGATACAGAAAAAGAAACGCCAGAGCAGATGGTACTTGCTCTGGCGTTGGAAAAGTTAGCTTGTATTGCTCGTTCTAAAGAGTTTCAGTCCTTGAGTACATCAAAAGAAGTTTCGATGGCTGAAGATATTTCTTCTTCAGATAAACCAAGCTTCTCCGCTTGACGGTAAACAGCAGTAATCACACGAGCCTTTTGGTCACTATCAAGATTTTGTTTTGTTTCTCTTTCACACTGATCAACCAGCTTCACAACAGAGCGCATTAGTGACACTGAGATTGGGGTGCTATGACTCATCTCTGGTTCATACTCTAGTGATTCTTTTGGAGCGGGCTGTATCCAATTTTCCAAACGGTAATCTGGATGATGAAGAAGTGCATATGTTCCAAGCTCGCCACGAGCTATTTTTTTCAAAATATTACTAGGTAAGTTTGGTGTTGAGTAAGTATCTCTTTCGTTTTGATGATGGTTCAATATCCAAGCAAGCTTTTCACTTCCCTGCCCAACGAGCACTTCGCACAAAGTGTAATCAATCCATTTACCTTTAAACTCATACTGAGCTGGTTGAGTTAGAACTAAGACTGTTTGCTCTGATAGAGAACAGACACAGACTTGCCAGTTCTCATCTGTCAGCATGGTATTCACGTACACAACAAAGTCTTCTGCACTTTGAATATAAGTTACGTTAAAGGGCTTTCCTTTACCTGATAGTAGCCAGTTTAGGTTTACATTCTCTGCTTTGCAGATTGCCTGAAGAAACTCCGGCCCAGGGATTCGTCCCCCTGAAAAAATGTGTGAAATTGAGGCA
Organism: Vibrio diazotrophicus; assembly: GCF_038452265.1. Taxonomy (NCBI): domain Bacteria; kingdom Pseudomonadati; phylum Pseudomonadota; class Gammaproteobacteria; order Vibrionales; family Vibrionaceae; genus Vibrio; species Vibrio diazotrophicus. Next base: position 2,327,386 of record NZ_CP151842.1, on the reverse strand, counting down.
CTAGTAAACCCTAGGCCTTTCCCCCATGGCGTTTGTTTACGGTCATCCAACACATTATTGAGACGTTCCTCAAAAGAAAAGTCCATATATTTACCTTCCTCGGCTTGTAATGCTCCAAAAATGGATCTACTATCTGTTTTGAAAGTTATCAAGATAACTATTTGGATTATTTTGTTAACGTTTGATTCAATTAGTTAGTTTAACACAAGCAGGAGACACTATGGATATCAAATCAAACCCAAGTGCAAGTTTGATTGCTACTCGTGACTTGCATTTAAGAACTCGTATAGAGCGTTTGGCAACGTTAGATTCGCGCAAGTTGGCACAAATGACTCGCATTCTTTTGACTAAGGCCGTGGGAGACAAAGAAAAGGAATTAGGTTTACCGCCAATTGAAGAGGAGGCTGCATAACTTAAACAAGTTTGAATCAAGGTAAGTGTAAACAGTTTTATATCGTCGGCGTATTTGTAGTTATGGACGAACAATCACAGAGAAACTTATTTATGAATTTTCAAATTGATAGATCTAAAAAAGAAAAACCGCTTACCAACGGCAATCAGTAAGCGGCCAGAGGTCTGTTAAAACAGTCATCTGTAGGGACTCAGAGCGAGGGTGCAACCTCTATGCTCACGGCTCAAACACCATTTCATCCTTACCGTAGATTGTAGCGCAGCCTTCTGAAAAACAAAACGTATTCGTTTATCAGGAGATTACGATGACATCAGTTATTGAAGCGGCTCTTACCTGTGAATTCCCTCAGGTAGTGAATGCCAGCTACAGCACGTTAAAACAATTCAACAACACTGCAGAACTTGAACGTCTGCTGGGTAAGCGCCCGGGCGTTCTTCCTAATGAGATCAACCCTAATCAACATGGTCACAAGTTTGGGCTGTTTGATGCTTTACGCCTTATGAAGCTAACGGGAGACATTCAAATCCTCCGCTCTATCGCTTCCGAACTTGGCTACTCGCTTTATTTCCTCGGTGATTATTCCGGCATTTCTGATGTTGAGCTGCTGAACAGTTATAGCCAATGGCATGCCGAAATCGGCGATGTGAACCGCGCTATTGCTGAAGCATTAGAAGACGGTGATATCGAACAACATGAATTCGAAAGAATTGAACGTGAATTACGTGAAACGTTTACGGCTGCTTTGGCGCTGTTAGAACGTCTTCGTGCACTAGTTGTAGTGAATTAAGTAACGGCGAAGCCAACGGAGGTATGCCATGAATACTTTATCAACTCAAAATCTAAGTTCTTCAATCAATCTGTTTCTGCACTATTTCACTGAGCAGGAAGAGAAAAAACTATTTAAAACGGTGAAGGACACACAAGGCATTTATGCAAAAAGAGATTATTACTGGATGCTACTGATGCGTGAAACTGCGATTCGTTTAGGAGTGTTAGCTGGCCCTGATGCAGGTAAAGCACAACGTCACGACTTGCCTATGATTGGGCTAACGGTTGGTGACGCTGAACGCAGCTTGCAAGAAGGCTATTTGGTTTACGACAGCATGAACGCTAAGAACCTTAAGAAGCACCCGATCGCTTTAAACAAGTCAGCAACCAGTGCGCTAAGACACTTACTTAAAATTCATAAAGAAATGAGCGAAGGCATCGATTGGGAAACGCCACGACTAGACCGTCCTCTTTTTCTTAGCCGAAACAATCAGGCGATGAGTCGCCGTTCTTTCCAACACCGTTTTACACAGTGGTGCCGAGTTGCCGAAGTACCTGCAGGAACACCGCACTGGTTACGCCATTCATGGGCGAAACGCTTTTTAGAACGCACAACGTCACCAGATGCGTTGCGTAGAGTTCAAGCGGTGCTTGGACACACGAACCTTTCTACCACCTCGATCTATACGGCACCTGACCGTGAGTCTCTGGATTCAGCTATGAGAGAGGCAAGCACATGTTTTCGATAGAAAGTTCAGTAAAGCAGCAATGTGCTGAATCGGTTGTTCGTGGGGATGTTATCAATATTTTAGGGCATGAATTCTGGGTGGTTGAAAAGTGCGAAGCACAAGGGCCAAACATGATTGTTAAGTGTGTTGGTGAAGATCCTTTAAGTATCAGTAAAGACAGAGTCGTTTCAGTTCGCTCGTATCGATAAGGGGATAAGGATGTATAAGGCTATGGCTAGGTTACAAGAAGCAGCAATGGATATGCGTAGAAAGGCACTTGCAGCGGCACTACGCAATATCAACTTGCATGTATTTGGTGGAAGAGCGAATTCAAAGCGCTTGGAAGAGTACGTGGCAGAACGGATGAAGTTAAGGCCTATCGATATTCGTCTTTGGTGCTCTGGTGATGGTGTTCCTGAAGCTTATGTTGATGAGTTTTTATCGTTGTTGAATGAGAACTCTGTTTGGCGCAAGCATCAGATTCGCCCATCACAGAAGCTTGTCGAAGCTTACATGGAGAAGAGTTATGCCTAACCAAGTAGCGGCGACAAAGCTTTCGCCACCGGAACGAGCTTGTTTGTTCAAACTGGAACAACAGATGGTTCGCCAGCAAGGGTTTATTAATCGTCTTGCGTTCACCGATGAACAGGCTTCTGCTTTTGCTCGTTGGGAGCAAGAAGGCCACATCAAATTGGATGAAGACGAACTCAAACATTTACCTCAGGAGCAAGTGGAGCAACAGCAACTCACTCATAGCTGCCATTTAAGTGAACAGCTTTGGATTGCTTCCGCTTGTCTGCGTCGGATTTATGCGTGTGACTTATAGCTACAGGGGGTGGCAATGCCCCCTCTGGTATTCCACGCCTGTTTTAACCCGACTGGCCGCGCCTTCCGTGGTGTTAACCACATTAGAGCCAGAGAAAAAGCAGATGGTGTGGGCGCATATTCAGCAAAACCACCAAACCATTGCCAACCTGTTGAAGTCATCGGAATTTCAACAGGTAAAACAGAATTTAGAACAGTACTTTGGCCCAGTTGCGATTGGGGTAGATTTAAAAGATATCGGAGGCACGCTCTATGGCGTCCGCAGAACAACTAAAACAGATCATTGATTTACACGAGTTGGCTGATCGTTTGTGTATGGAACGTCCAGACCCTACTGGAAATTATAAGGCTCCTAATCGCCCGGACAAACACCCAAGTGTCAGCATTTTTGATGCAGCCCAAGCGGGTTACATGATGTGGAAAGACCATACGTCTGGTGAAAAAGGTTCCTGTATTGATTTGGTTATCTATTGTGGCCAAGCGGTAGATTCCAGCGAGGCTATGCAGTGGCTTCATGCTGAATTCAATATTCCTACTGATAATGCTCCTCAGCAAATTAAGCAGCAAAGTCAGCTTTCTTGGGTTGCAGAGAAGCAGCTGGCTGTTGCATCGGATGCAAAGGCGTATTTGGTTGATCAACGTGGCATTCCTGCTCCTGTCGTTGAGATGCTTATCAAACGTGGTGCTATCGGTTTTAGTGACTGGCATAGCCCGAAGAAGAACCCTGGTGAACTTGGTTATGGTGGCCCTGCGGTTACATTCCCAAGTCGTTGTTTGTTTACTAACGAAGTGATGGGGATCGATTTACGTTTTATTGACCCTGCGCTTAATGGTGACAACAAAACCAAAGCTATGGGTGAGAAACGCGGTTATCCATACATTCCTGACAAGGTTGCATTAAAACGCGCAAAAACAGTGATTGTGGTTGAGTCTGCTATCAATGCCATCTCTGCGATCGCAGCTTTTGACCCTGAAGGAAAAGGTAAAGGGTTGTTTACTGCTATTGCAACTCGCGGTTTAGCGGTCGAAGAAATTGATTGGCGCTTTTTAACGGGTAAACGTGTGATTTGTTGCTTCGATAATGATGAGCCTATCGCGGACGGACCAAGGAAAGGTCACAGACCTGGGCCAGAAGCCGCTTGGATAGTTCATGAGAAATGTACCGCATTAAACATCCCTTGTTTCCTTGTTGATCATAAAAATGGTAAGTGGGAAGGGCTTAATGACCTTAACGACTTTTTGAAACAGCATGGACCAAAACTCACCAAATATAACCTTATCTACAACTTGGATCAGTGGCTCGTTACTGGACAAGACGGTGAATTTGAACATGCTAATCACAAGCGTTTACCACTACCCAATCATGACCAACATCTTTATTGGACTTACCGAGTAAAACCGGACTTTACCAGTTACCTGAAAGTGGTTACCGACGGGGAAAGTGAGCAGAAAATTCCGCAGGACGTTTGTTCTTTCCGCATTGCAGGCTTATCGAAAATTACTATTTCTTCAGCCAGCTCTGCGATGACTGGCGAACCGGATTTACAGCCAACGAAAGTTTACTCTGCAACTATCCAAACGCCAGATTCACCTAATGAACTGACTCGTTTTGTACTTAAACGCGAGCAGCTTTACAACATCGATGTATGGCGTCGTGTTGGCGGTGGTATTTTCAACCCAGGCAAGTTCACCCGTATGATCTCAATTCTAGAGCGTGCTACTCACATCGGTGAGCGTAGCGCTGTCAATTTCGTGGGTTTAGCCTGGCATGATGGCAAAGCCATCTTAAATGAAGGACCTGATTCTTTCTTCACTGACCCAACCCAGCAGTGTCCTTATCACAACCTGCAATTCCCTTCAGGAACACCAGAACAAGGCCGTCGCGTTATTGAGGCTTACCACGCAACTTTCAAAAACAATGCCGCTTTGATGCTATTGGTTTGGGGGTTAGGTGCTCATGCCAAAACGTTCTTAGGTTTCTGGCCACACTACATGCTTAACGCTGGTAAAGGGGCGGGTAAATCAACTTTGGTTAAATCATTGGAACGCACTTTGGCGTTTACCATGTTCTCTGGCCAGAGTTTGAAAACCGAGTTCCGTTTGCTGACATCGATATCGCACACCTCTCACCCAGTCGGTTGGGAAGAGCTTTCAGCTCAGGGGCAAGGTGTTATCGATAAAGCCGTTGCCATGCTTCAAGAAAGTTACCAGTACACCATCACTCGCCGTGGTACCGATATGACCGAGTTCTTGAGTATCGCGCCTGTTCTACTTGCAGGTGAGGATGTGCCGGTGCAATCACTACTGGGCAAATTGGTTCGTTCAGACCTAACAGGACGTAAGGGCGATATGATTCCTGATGAATTGCCTCGTTTCCCTGTTAAAGACTGGATCAAATATCTGACTTCATATACTCGTCCGCAAATGAAACGTGCCTACCGAGAGTGTGTGGATTTCCTATCTAAGCATTGCATGGCAAAGCCAGATGACAACGGTGCTAACCGTATGCGTGATAACTATGCATGCCTAATGTTGACTTGGCGCCTTCTATGTGAATTCACAGGTGTAGCGAGTAACTACGGCGATTTTTTAAAAGACATCATTACTGAGATGAACACCCACATTCGTGAAACTGAAGCAGAGCGTGAGCCATGGGTTTGGATCATGGAACTGATTCTAGGCGAAATGGATGCTGGCCACTTCCGCCATCCATACGCATTTGACTGGGTGGAAGGTGAGCTGTGCTTGTTAGTTCGTACTAGCCACATCATGCAGCACATCAGCCAAAGCCCTGCATTAAAAGCCAAATTCGATAGTTTGCCAGTGAAGAGCGATCGCATTCTCAAGAAGCAATTGAAAGAAGCCAAAGTAGTTTTGAAAGATGGCCATGAGAAATCTATCAACGGCAAACGTATTGCCAACTTTGTCGCCCTGGGCGTTGAGAACTTGCGAGAGTTCGGCCTGTTCCCAGCCGTTCCAGACGACGTTCAAGAGAAAGAAACTAACCAGTAAGGAGTGATTTATGCAGTTTGTATCAATTAAACACATCCCCGTGAATTTAGACCCCAGACCAGGGGAGTACAGTCCAATCCCAGAAAGCCGGGAAAAAGAGTTGGCCTACGTTGGACGATTAGCTCAAGAGAAGCGTCATATCGCGAGCTTAATTGTCAATCTATACAACTCAAATATATGTGGTGCGGATATGTATCACTTAATGTCCTACACCAGAGGAGAGTCTTGCAACTTGCTACGTGATGGAGTCATTACGTTAATTCAATGTTGTGGTGCAGTTGAGTCACATGAAATCTATGGCAGTGAATTTGTGGAAGACTTAATTGAGCGATGGGGGTTTAGAGAGGATCAGTCAGATGAAGATTGAAACATTAGAAACTGTCACTTTAACCATGAGTAACGTCGATGGTATGGACCCGATAACCGTGCACTTGGAGAATTACGCACCAGGTAAAGGTGGAATCACTATCGAGTGCTATGGCGAGGTTTGGTCAAGTAAATGGCCTGCAATGTCTGGTCGTCGTATTGAGCAGTTTTTCGTTGATTGTGACGAACATTATTTAGCAGGCAAATTGTCGAGTATAAGTAGTGAAGTCAACGATTTCGAAAGATTCACAGATATCGTTAAAGAAAAGCTATTGATGATTCGCCGCTATAACGAAATCGATAAAAGAGAGGCTAGAGAACTGTTCGATGAAATACCTGAGCGGTTTGAAAGCCATTCACACTGTGTCCATTTTTCTAACCTTCTATGCCGAGTGATTGGCTATGAATGGTGGTACGCAGTCCCATCTAAACCAAATCATAACTATGAGTACCTGACGAAGTTGATCACTACTGTTCAATCAGGCTTGAAGCAGCACTTTCAAATGGAGGTACATGCTCATGGTTAACCATCAACTAAAAATCAAATCTGAGCATCTGGAAGCCATCATCTCCGGAGTAAAAACCTTTGAGATTCGCAAGAACGACAGGGATTTCAAAGTAGGTGATCGAGTAACGCTAATCGAAGAAGAAGGTAATCGTTATCTGACTATTCAGATTAATTACATCACTAGCTACGCCCAACAAGATGGCTACATCGTTTTCTCCTTCGGCTGGATAAGCGGAGGGAAGCTATTAGGGGAAGAGAAAAATGGAGTGTTACCGATGAGTTTCGCTGAACTGAGGGACTTTAATTGAATAACTACATCGCAGCTTTTCTCAATGACAACGGCGCGCTTTCGGTATGCAAGAAATCTGACGAAGTCATCAAGATGGAGCTTGGTTCGTTTTCAAGTTTTGAGAAGGCTGTGGAATCGGCGTGTGATCTATTGGAAAGCCACATTATCGGTAACGGTGTATTACATCGAGACGCAGGTTTTGGAGGTTTTCTTATTTGTAACGAACAAGAGTTCGAAAAACTAAACAAGGAGGCAGTTGAAAATGCCAAAAACAAAACCGCTTAACCATATCGCAAAACTCATTGCTGAAGTCTACGAAGAAGCTGGTATGGACAAGCCATATATCGAAGGCAAAAAGCACGATATGAGCAACCACGAGAACAAGTATGAAACGTTGGCCAGCGCCATCAATCTCGATACAGGCAATCGTAAACGCTTAGCAGCAAAGCTTGGTATCACATCTCTGCATTTAGATGTGACCGTGAAAGTTCTCAATCATCACTGTTAATACAAATTGTATAAACCGCAGAAGGTAAAGCATATGTACTTATCTAATTTACAACTCGTAATGATGGCTGAAATTAGCCAGGAAGCATCAACCGGCTATGACTTATCAAAGTCATTACTTGATAAGGGTTGGAAAGCATCTCACCAACAGATTTATCGCGATCTGGCCAAACTCCATAAACAGGGCGTTGTGTCATTGGAAGAAATTCCTCAGTCAGGTAAACCTGATAAGAAACTCTACTTGTTGAACGAAACGGGAAAGAATTTGTTAACGAATGCTTTGGATATCGAACCGTCAGTTCAGCGCCCTCAGGATGAAGCATTGGTTCATTTATTTCTCGCTAATCGCTACTACTTCGAGCAACTGGATTCGTTATTGCTTCAACAGTTAGAAAACGCGGTCAAAGAGAATGAAGCCAAACTTCAGCAAGGCGATGTTTTGTCGTCATTAGTTACCAATCGAGAGTGTGAGCGTTTGATGGCTGAACATCATTGGGTAACTAATGTATTAAATACAATGACATTAGAGGAGCAAACACAGGCAGCATAGGTCCGCAAAACTATGCTCATGGCTCAAACACAACCTATGGGATTCCATGGATCGTCCCATAGGTTTTCAAAGCCCTCTTGCGGCAACTTGAGGGCTAAGGATTAACCAGAAGTCATTTAACTATCTGAATTAATTAAGTCTGTTCATTTCATCCCATAGGTTCACAGGTTTTTTTGTACGTCCCTATGGGTGGAGATCTTTTATGTTAGTGAAACTCAGCACTTGGAGAAAAACACGTTTTTCAGAAGGTTGTGCTCCAGACGTTCGAATCTGTCGTAGGGAAATCGATTTAGGTACGTTGCCAGGTAAGCGAATAGGTCGCACTTATTATGTGGATATAGATAGAGAAAAGCAGTCATTCGGGGATCCTTTATTGGATGATTTGATGACGCATTAATTATTCATTTATGAGGTGACCGTGCCACGTCCTAGAAGTAAAAAATATAGAGACCTTCCAGAAGGTCTCTATTACTACAACAACAAAGGTTATGTATTTCGACGCATCGATGCGACTTGGAAGTCGCTTGGACATGACAAGTCGAAAGCGGTGTCTATGGCCAAGCGTTATAACGCCACTTTCAGAGTAGCCAAGGACATTACCCACATTGAAGAAACACCTTCACCGGCTTACATGCGGAAGCAAACTTTATTCTCTGAGTTCCTTGATAGGATTAGCTCAAGATATGAGAGCGAGGAAAGCCCCACTCAGGGAACGCTAAATGATTTCAATAATAAATTGATAAAACTAAGGTTGATTCTTGGTGGGTATGTCGGTGCAGCTATTGGCTTGGATGAAGTAAATCTTGTCCTTAACGAAGTCGCCACGAATAAATCAAATAATGTGTATAACCGTTGGCTTTCATTCCTAGAGAAAGTTTTTTCGTATGCAGTCGATGAATCAGTCATGATCGATAACCCTGCAAAGCGTAAGAAACGGAAGCCAAAGGATAATAAGCAACGTAAAAGGCTCAAGCTGGAAGAGTATCATCGGATAAGAGCCATTGCGCCAAGTTGGTTGAAGATAGCTATGGATTTATCTTTAGAGACAACTCACGCAGTTAATGAAATTTGTGCTTTGAAATACTCCGATGTTGAGTACTTACCTGAACCAGTTATTGAAGGTGATTGGAAGGTCTATGGGTACATTAAGATCCATCGCCAAAAAGTGCAGAAGCATGAATCGAGTCGTGTCATCATTCCAGTGACAACGTCTCTTTTAAATATTATCGAAGATAGCAAGAAAGATGGTATCGATTCGCCGTACATTGTTCATAGGCAACCACAACGGCTTTCTAACGATATTAGCCAGAACTGCGACCATATAACTCAAGTCAACCGTAAGTATTTAAGCCGTCAGTTTTCTAATTACAGGGATATGGCCAAAGTAAAAAAAGACGTACCAAGTACACAGCGCCCAACATTTCACGAAATTCGGAGTTTGAGCATTCATCTTTACGATGAGTCAGGTTATGACCCACAAATTCGGGCGGCGCACTCTGATGCCAGAAGCACAGAAATCTATAAGGCAGGGCATATTCAATGGGTTAAAGTGCCACCTGCAGAGTTGGGAATTAGAACACTAAGGGAACATCATGGATAAAGAAGCATTAGCGAGTATCAAGACTTTGATAATAGAAAAATCAAAACAGCAAGGTATCAGTGAAGACGTTGCATCGATTCATGCCGATAACATCATTGAAGAACTGAAGCATCCAGATGCTAGCCCATCATTTTCAATGTTGTCTGGTTTGGTTACGGCATTGATGTTTGATGGCGCGGAACGGGATGAACAGTTGAAGGATTTGATAGTAACTGTAGGACCTCAAGTGATGCCTTATCTTGATGAAGAAAAGCAGGCTAAGCTTCAGGCTGCGATCAAAGACTTGGTGCAATAACTCCATCGCTCTGTGCACTAGTATTCAAACAGTTTTCAAACCATATTCAAACCGCCTCATTTTCAGGCGGTTTTTTATAGGCGTAAAAAAGCCCGTAACTCTTTGAATTACGGGCTTTAGGTGTATGGTCGGACTGAGAGGATTTGAACCTCCGACCCCCGACACCCCATGACGGTGCGCTACCAAGCTGCGCTACAGTCCGATTCGCGTAATCTAATCAGTTTTTTTCTGATCGTCAATACGAAAGTATGTTAACCAACTGATTTAATTATCTTTCGCGTAAAAACGTTGCAGTTCGGTGAACCCCTGCATTAATACAGGTAGAGTCGGGTTCTCTTCTTTTAAGCGTTGATAGTTATCATCGTAAAGTTTGAAGTTGCCAAACTTATCTATCACTGTTGTTTGTTCATCAGTAATAAGGGCGAGTTCACGTGAATCACCAGCAAGAATCCACTTTCTCTTCGCTTCGTTAAACATGTTTCGACCGCTGCTGAAATCACTTGGGTTGGAAGAAACTCCCAATAGATCCTGCATGATTGTGACAGAAAAATCTAAGTGGCTTGAGCGGTGGTTATAAACACCAGCAACTCTTCCCGGCCAATGGACAATCATAGGTACTTGAAGTTGGAAACGGCTGTAGTTGCTATTAGAGCCCCAGCTGTTTGTTTTCGTTTCATTAAACTCCGTGCCATGGTTAGAGGTAATAACCACAACCGTGTTGTCTAACAGCTCCAGCTCGGTGAGTTTAGTGAAAAGTAAATGAAGTTCGTTATCCGCTAAAGTGACGGAATGGTTGTAGCCTGCACGTAATCTGTCACTGGTGGAACCATTTGATGCCGCGCTGTCGTATTGGTCGAAGTTATCAACGGTAGAAAGTTCTAAGTAGCTAAACCAAGGTTGTTTCTTCTGCTCAACCCAAGTAGACCAGCGAGCAATAGTTTGTTCATCGTTACTTGTTTCTGGATCAAACGGCGCTTTAGACATTGGCAAGTTACGGAAAATCGTTTCTTGATAGAGCGGATCTTCAAAGTTATCGCCGCTAAAGAGACCAAACTGATATTTTTGCGATTCAAGAACATCCAGCATGATTGGTGCAGTACCTTGAGCTTCAATGCTGCTTGCATAGCTGCTAGGCAAACCGTAGAAAAGACCAAATAAACCAAACGTATCGTTACTTGAACTGTAATGATTGGTAAAGTTGAGATTCTCAAAAGCAAACTGATAGGTATTAGGCATCAGCTCTGGTGTTAAAACGTCAGCGCGAAGATTATTTACGCTGACCAACAGAATGTTGAGGTTGTTGGCTCTGCGACCAAATTTGATCTCATCAATCGGGTAGTTAACCAAATCAACCGTATTTTGAGTTTCTTCTAGTCGCTTGAGATATTCATCTCGATCCAATAAACCGTGTTTCTCCATAAACGATTTCGCAGTCATTGGATATGACAGTGGGAAATTCGATTTTTGGCTAGTAACAGGGCTGTAGAAATAAGCGTCAGACCATACATAAATCAGATGGCTTGCGATAAAACTGACGAAGAATACCGCTGCGAGAGGGCGGCCAACACGTTTGTGGCTGAGTTTACGCTGTTTACGCCATACCCACTCAGATAAACCAAGTTGCAGTAGGAAAACGAGTGGAAGTACGACAAATAAATGCTGAAGGTCAGTTCTTACAGAGCTGCTCTCATCACTGAATAACAATTCCCAAACAACGGGCGTTAAGTGCAAGTTGATGGTTTGGTAAGCCTGAGTATCAATCAGTAGTACAGTGAGCCCGAATGTTGCGAAACAGACGGATACAAAACGGAACAGTGACCTAGAAGGGATCAAAAACGTTAACGGGAAAAGCGTCAACAGATAGATAGCAAATACTAGGAAGCCAAAGTGACCCACCCAAGAAAGCGCAAGATAGAGCTGTCCTAAGAAAGTTTCCGGCCACGGCGATTGTGCGATGTATCTGGTACCAATCAGCATTGCTGCAATGATGTTAAAGAAGGCAAACCAGTGCCCCCAACCTACTAGACGTGATACGCGTTCGCCGTATGTGTTTCCGCTATCTACCATGTACTTTTCTATTTATCCGTTTTTATATTTAAATTCAGTCTGCTAACGAAGACATCAATGCTTGAGAAAACTTTTCCGCGATAGCTTTACGTTGCGATGCAGCAACATTTTGATTCAAAACGTTGGTCGCGACATTTCCCGCAATCATCAGGGAAAGTTCAGGAGACGCATTATGTTTATCAAGAACGGCAGCGATTTCGGTCAGGATAGTTTCAACTTTTTCGTCGCTGTATTTCGATGTAATAGGCATAAACACTCTAATGATGATAGTAAAAACGGCTTATGATAACCTACTATGCCTTACAACTGAAACCAGAACGATGATTATTTCACTATGAGTCTGCACCTTTCCAATGTCATTTTGCATCAACTAAGCAAAAATAATAACGACGAGCTTACGGTTAATTTCCGTGCTCAATCTCTTGATAATGATACATCAACAGAAAACCTAGTATCCGAGTTGCATCGCGTTTTTAATGCGAAAGCGGGTAAAGGTTTTGGTTCTTTCAAGTCTGACAGTGATTTTCAAAGCTGGTTGCAAGAAATGCGTCAAAGTCAGCGTTCGTTTTACGATTTTTCTCAAATCAGTGCGCAACGTCTCAAAGACGAACTGTCGAAATATCCATTTGCCGATGAGGGTATCTTGGTGATGGCTGAATATCAGTCATTAGCCACCGATTATCTTTTGATTGGTATTCTCCCTTTGAATCAAAGTTTGAAGGTGACCGAAGGGTTAGACATAAGTGCAACTGACTATCTTGATATCAATAAAATGGATATTGTTGCCCGTGTGGATTTGTCGAGTTTTGAAACGGACAAAGAATCGAATCGCTACCTTACTTACATTAAAGGTCGTGTTGGACGTAAAGTTTCAGATTTCTTTTTAGATTTCCTTCAAGCGGAAGTTGGCCTCGATGCGAAAGTGCAAAACAAAGTTCTGATGCAAGCAGTTGAAGATTTTTGTAGCGATTCAAAGCTGGAAAAAGACGAAGCGATTAACTACAAGAAACAAGTTTACGATTACTGCAATGATCAAATAAAAGCGGGTGAAGAAGTTCAGGTGAAAGAGTTGTCAGGTGAATTACCTCCAGCTCAGGATGGCACCAGCTTTATGGACTTTACGCGTGAGCATGGTTACGAATTAGAGGAAAGTTTCCCTGGCGATCGTTCTACGATGAGAAAACTGACCAAGTATGTCGGTGCTGGTGGCGGCTTGAACATCAGTTTTGACAGTTTATTGATGGGTGAGCGCGTTTTCTACGATCCGGAAACCGATACTCTTACCATCAAAGGTACTCCACCAAATCTGCGAGATCAGCTAACGCGTAAAAGTTAGTTATTTTTAATCAGTGTCATTTTGGAAGAGAGCCTATGAGCTCTCTTTTTTATTCACATTAAGACTCGAGTTTTGAGAACCAACCTACGCAAGTTGAATGCGGAAGGTATATTATTGTATTTAATCAATATTGAATGCTGGGACAAGGAATGGTTTTAGAGCATCATCAAGGCAAATTTGTCTATAAAGCGATAGCTATCATTGGCGTTATTTGGCTGCTCTGTGTGTCGGTCATATTTGTCCAATACAGGCAAACGGCCAAAATGAGCGACGATGTTGTCGAATTAGGCAATCACATCATGTCATTTCACAACTCTCTGCATTTTAGATCTCCCTATCGTGTTATTCACACCAATGACATGTCTCTCAATGTCCAGTTAATCTATTCCTTACGAGTGCAGTTAGAAGCGGATTATGAAGACTCCGTATTTCAGCCTGATGTGACGCACTTAGTTTATGTTATTGATAAGTTTATTGAAAAAAGCCAGATGTTCTTAAGTTCGGACTTGGATGTGCTCGATATGGTTGAGCAGCTTAAATTGTTGCGCTCAGAATATGAGAATCAACCCGATATCAGGCGCTATTACGTAGAGTTAGGTGCTTATCTTTTTGAAGCGTTATTTACCGAAGGTGAGCAAAGTCCTGAAATTTATCGATCTTTAGATCAAATCATGGTTGCGTCACAAGCGATGTCGCCAGATGACCGACAGCATTTGCAACTGACTCTAGCAAAGGTTTCCAAACTATTAAGTCAGTATGCGGAAAGCGGAAACCTAGTGAATAGGCTACTACAACACGAGATCTATCAAGAGTTACACACCCTTGAAAATGAATATTTTAAGTTATTCGGCTTTATTAATGTTTTGTTGTTGGTTCTAAGTGGGTTACTCATTGCCAGCCTGCTTATTGTTGTGATTTTTTTCCAAAGGCAATGCAAACACGCGGTTGAGTCGCTTTGCAATGGCGAGGCTTCGTCAGCTACGGAACAAAGTACTGTTCAGAATATAGGGAAAAAAGAGGTTTTGGCTGGTGGTCATTATTTGCCTATGGTTGGTACATCTGTTGAGTCCAAGATAGATATTCCTCAAATGTTAAGTTCGCTTAATGATGATAAAGAATCTGTGAAAATGCTGCTGCGTGTATTTATTGAAGATCATTATGAAGATTGTGAAAAACTCCAGATGCAAATCTCGTCTGATTTAGGCGCAGCAATGAGAACCGCACACAGTCTAAAAGGCGTCGCAGGTACTATTGGAGCGAATGAGTTAAGAATTATAGCAATAGATATTGAAGCAAAATTGAAACGAGAAGAAATTCCTACGGATGAAGAAATTCAGAATTTGGCAAAATCTTTAGATGAAACGGTTAAAAGTGCTCAGTTTTGGTTGGAGCAAGCATCTTTTTAGCTGTTAATTCTTATTAAATGTTGTTTTTTGGTTGGCAACGTTCGAGTTGACTTGTTGTGAGTCATTTTTGTGTTGTTTTTGTCGAGTAGTGTTAGAGATTTCTGTTTCTAGATGAAATATTTAACTCAACTTTAGTTAATTCCTGATTATTTTGTAGAATGCTATTCCAATATGAAAAGTGTTGTTTGAGGTAATGATTTATCATTATCTCTAATACTTTGTTTTTAAATGTTATTTTTATTTTGTTTTCTTTTTCTGAAGAAAAGTGAGATGATTTTTTATCGGTTATTTATCGTTCTTATTCAAAGTTTTATCGTCAAATATCCTGAATATAGCGAACATTTTGTTACTAATATGCCTTTTAAAGCCAGATAGTTGTGTTAAGTTAGTATACTTATAAGATTTAGCTGTGTAGGGAAGCGAATCGCGTCGTTTTCCTTGTCATAAAGCAGCAATATAATCATTTTTATAAGAAACGCTTGAGATTTTTGTCTGAACCACTTATAGATGGTCAATTGTTTTTTCAAGAACACACGGAGAATTAGTGCGATGAGAGTAGGTTTAGTAGGTTGGCGTGGCATGGTTGGTTCGGTACTCATGCAACGTATGGTTGAAGAAGGTGATTTTAATCTAATTGAACCAGTATTCTTCAGTACCTCACAAATTGGTATTCCTGCGCCAAACTTAGGTAAAGACGCTGGCATGCTTCAGGATGCTTTTGATATTGAGAGCCTAAAACAGCTTGACGCTATCATTACTTGTCAAGGTGGCAGCTACACCGAAAAGGTATACCCAGCATTGCGTCAAGCAGGTTGGAAAGGTTACTGGATCGATGCTGCTTCAACTCTACGTATGGCATCAGACTCTATCATCACGCTAGACCCTGTAAACTTGAAGCAAATTCAACAAGGTATCCACGCGGGTACTAACACCTTCGTTGGTGGTAACTGTACTGTTAGTTTGATGCTAATGGGTCTTGGTGGTCTATTTGAAAAAGGTCTGGTTGAGTGGACCAGCGCTATGACATATCAGGCTGCTTCTGGTGCTGGCGCACAGAACATGCGCGAACTTATTTCTCAAATGGGTGTTATTAATGACTCTGTAAGTTCTGAACTTGCTAACCCATCTAGTTCTATTCTTGATATCGATAAGAAAGTGGCGGAAACCATGCGTTCTTCATCTTTCCCAACGGATCAATTTGGTGTTCCACTTGCTGGTTCTTTGATCCCTTGGATTGACGTGAAACGCGACAATGGTCAAAGCAAAGAAGAGTGGAAAGCGGGTGTTGAAGCGAACAAAATTCTTGGCACTCAAGATTCACCAGTGCTGATCGACGGTACTTGTGTTCGAATTGGTGCGATGCGCTGTCACTCTCAGGCACTGACTATCAAATTAAAACAAAGTGTACCTTTGGATGAAATCGAAGAGATTATTGCTTCTCACAACGAGTGGGTAAAAGTGATCCCTAACGAACGTGACATTACCGCGAAAGAACTATCACCAGCGAAAGTTACAGGCACTATGTCTGTCCCTGTTGGCCGTCTACGTAAGATGGCAATGGGTGATGACTTCCTCAATGCATTCACAGTTGGTGACCAATTACTTTGGGGTGCTGCTGAGCCGCTACGTCGTACACTTCGTATTATTCTTTCTGAAAAATAATAATATGTTCAAATATCTAAAGCGCCTTAGGGCGCTTTTTTTTGTTCGTCACTTGCCTGAGTAGAGTCTGAAAACAAGCGCCACTATTCGTATAAGCTATCCTCACACAACGCGAGATATATCCTACATTGCAAAAGGCATACGCCTATTTTTATTGTGCCAGTGGTTGCTAGCATTACCAGTCATAAATAGAGGTACTAAATAATACAAAAAGATCATTTTGCTGAATATGTTCCATGTGCTCACTGAATGATTTTTGAAATGTACCTTGTTGATGGCTGTAGTTAGGTTTATGTCACTTATACTTTGCGTTAAAAATCTCATTATCATTGTACTGATTACATTTCTAGGTTCTTTCGAAGTCTATGCTCTCGATGGGGTTAAGGCATTTGCAGAGCACAAAATGGTGATGTTACTAATCCATCCTGTGACAGGGAGTATTGTTAAAGCCAACTCTTCTGCTTCAGAGTTTTACGGCTACTCAATTTCAGAATTAGAATCTATGAAGATTCAAGAGATTAATACCCTCAGCAAAGAGGCGACTCAAGCAGAAATGCAGCTAGCTCGAAAAGAGAAAAGAAACTACTTCATTTTCAAGCACCAGTTAAAAAACGGAAATTTAAAAACCGTTGAAGTGTCGTCTATTCCTATTTCTTATCAAGGCAGGCCCGTTCTCTATTCAATTATTCGAGATATTTCTGAATACCGTTCGGCTCAAGAAGGACTCTGGCACTTTCAACATCGACTCGACGATATGGTCAAAGAACAATCCGCTCAGTTGAGATCTACTCATCAACGTCAATTAATTACATTTACTGTGCTATCAACATTTCTTGTCTCTGCCTTGGTAGCATTAAGTCGACTGCTGATAAATCAGAGAAGCACTAAAACCCAACTCGAAGATGAAAAGAAACGACTGTCGGATGTGATTTGGGCTGCCAATATTGGGACCTGGGAGTGGGATATTCAAAGTGATCAATTAGCTTTGAATGATTACGCCTACGCTATGGTTGGTTACCAGCGGTGGGCGGATTTCCCGATTAAACGGGGAAGCTTGAAGCCCCTTTGTCATTCTGAAGATTGGGCTGATGCCCAAGAAAATATGCGGTCTAAGTTGGATGGTGAAGTCAGTTTTTTCCAGACTGAGATTAGGGTAAGGCACAGACTTGGCCACTGGGTTTGGATTTTGGTGAGAGGTAGAGTTATCAAGAGGGCATTTCACAGTCAAATTCCTCTTACCGTTGCAGGAACTTATCAAGATATTACTTTGCAGAAAGAGCTCAATAGCCAGCTTCACCAATACGCAAACACAGATCAACTCACAGAGATCCCCAACCGACGGTCGTTCCATAATCATCTCGATATGATGGAAGATACAGAACACCAATATGGTTTATTTTACATGGACTTAAACAAATTTAAGGACGTCAATGACAAGTATGGCCACGCAGCTGGAGATTTGGTCATTAAGAATGTCGGGCAGAGGCTGAAAGAAGTCCTGCGAAGTTCAGATAATGTTTACCGTCTTGGCGGGGATGAATTTGCAGTCATCGTAAAAGGGTTAAAATGCCGAGCAAATGCTTCTGTTGTCGCGAATAAATTTGTAAAAGTCTTATCCGAACCACATATCCTTGAAGGGGCACAAACAGCCAGAGTCATTGTTCCTCCCAGTATTGGTGTTGCCTTCTATTCAGCGAATAGGCTTGATGCTGAGTCTTTGATTCAACGAGCCGATCAGATGATGTATTTGGCTAAACGAAACTATCCAGAAGGAGGGTATGAAATCTTTGAGGAGCAATCAGCTGTCGCATAAACAATATCGGAGATGGTTTATCTCATCTCCGATACTGGTTAACGATACTGAGTGAGTCGAACCACCCATGTATTAATCCGTAGTTTTAAGCTTCTAACATCCGCTATGTTTTCGTCGTATTGACTGGTACCACTCGCTTATCAGGATCTGCCAATTCACTTCCACAATGCTTACAAAATAGAGCATCTGACTCGTGCCCCGCCAAAGAGCAGTTAGGACATTTCACTAATGCTCTGTGTGCACTCATTTCTTGATGTAGCTCTGCGGTGATAATGCCCGTCGGCACAGCAAGTATTGAATAACCTAATAACATGGTAAGTGCCGCTAAGCCTTTACCTAGTGTTGTCTGTGGTACAACGTCGCCATAACCTACGGTAGTGATTGTTACAATTGCCCAATAAATACTTTGCGGAATGCTAGTAAAACCGTTTTCTGGCCCTTCAATGATATAAATAAAGGAACCCAAGATGGTGACCAGTATCGCTACCGTGCTGAAGAAAATAATGATTTTTCTTCTTGCACCCAACAATGATCTTAACAACAGATTGGAGTCCTGAAGGTAACGAACCAGTTTAAGTATACGAAAGATACGCATGACTCTCAGTGCTCGAACGACACCAACTAATGACGCAGAAGGGAACAAGATTGCGAGATATGTCGGCAATATCGCGACAAGATCGATTACACCGTAAAAGCTTTTTGCGTATGCGCTGGGTTTTGGTGAGCAGTAGAGTCGCGTTAAGTATTCAATAGTGAATAGAGCTGTAAATCCGTATTCGATCAGTTTGAACTCTTCACGCCATTTCGCATCAAAACTTGGGATGGAACTTAGAACCAGTACGATCAAAGAGGTGAAAATCGCGATAATAAGTGCGATGTCGAAAATTTTACCCGCTTTGGTGTGAGTTCCAAAGATGATGACATAGAGCTGATGTTTTAAATTTTCATTTGAGAAAGACATGATAGAGCGACCTAACGTTTTTTATCGCTCTATCATAGCCTTAGGCTAGCGTTTAAGCCAATCCTGGGAATAGGCTACGTAAGCCATTGGTAATAAATTCGATGCCTAATGCGCCAAGTATCAAGCCCATGATACGCGTGATCACATTGATGCCAGTCTGGCCTAACAATTTCACAATATAGGGCGCTGAACGGAACAACAACCACGAACACAACGCGAAAAATACAATCGTGACGACAATACCTGTGGTATCCATCAATCCCGGATAGCGAGAGCCATATACTATGGTTGAGCTGATAGCACCAGGGCCCGCCATTAGTGGCATTGCCAGCGGAACCACACCAATTTGTTCGCGGCTGATGTATTCCGATTTCTCTTGTTTGTTTTGCTTATCTTCACCCAACTTACCACTCATCATCGAAAAGGCGATGCTCATAAGCAATAAACCACCGGCGACACGAAATGAGTCCAGAGAAATACTGAACATGTCTAACAGCATTTGTCCGCCAAGCAGCGCAGTGATCAGAATGATGGCCACAGCAGTATTAGCAGTAGCGGCGGTTTTGTTTTTCTCTTCTGGAGTCATGTGCCCAGTAAGGGAAACAAAAACCGGCATGATTCCTACAGGATTAACTGCGGCAACCAAGCCCAGAAAGAACTGGAGAAAAATAGCAATTTCGAACGACATGTTAGGTTCTCTTATTTTTCATAGGATTGAAATTAATTGCGCGTAATCTAAGTCAAACATAGCAAAATCGCGAATGAAAAAATTTGCTGTTTTTTGCAGCTTATACGTGAGAAAAACTAATTATGGTCGATAATTGAAAATTAGTTGTTTCAAATATGTGTGCATTAATCGACTTGTTTATGGGATTTTTTAACATCCCCCCAGTTTTGATAAAAAAAAGTGCATCTACTGGAGAGTCAAAATGAAATGGATATACTATGAGTAGCACATGAAAACTTGTCTACATGTAGTAATGTTGTACAAAAATGAAACTTTTTTACACGATGTTGTATTTTTTTTAGATTTTCAGTTCGAATGCAGTATTTTTAACCAGTTTATTTTGTGAGGAATTTTTCAATAAATACAATTGGTTAGTTGGTATCTTTGGTGCTTTCTACCTATAAAGGGATAATTAGTTTTTCATAACTGATCTGAGTCAATTTTTTTCACGTAGTGAAATATTATACTCAGCCATGAAAGCAATTTACTAAGTTCGTTGTTATTAAGTCTCTGAAGTTTTGATAAAAACACATATGCAACATGCTTAATAAAGAGTTTTTAATTTTAAATTTTTTTATTTTAGGAGATCCATTATGCCTGTAACTAATCTGGCTGAACTAGATGCTCTAGTAGCTCGCGTTAAAGCGGCTCAAGCTGAGTTTGCTACTTACTCTCAAGAGCAGGTAGACAAAATCTTCCGTGCAGCATCTCTTGCAGCTAACCAAGCTCGTATTCCTCTAGCGCAACAAGCGGTAGCAGAATCTGGCATGGGTATCGTTGAAGATAAAGTAATCAAAAACCACTTCGCTTCAGAATACATCTACAACAAATACAAAGATGAAAAAACTTGTGGTGTTCTAGAAGAAGACGAAAGCATGGGCACAATGACTATCGCAGAGCCTGTGGGCATCATCTGTGGTATCGTCCCAACAACTAACCCAACATCTACTGCAATCTTCAAATCTTTGATTTCTTTGAAGACTCGTAACGGTATTATTTTCTCACCACACCCACGTGCTAAAAATTCTACAAACGATGCAGCTAAACTGGTTCTAGACGCAGCAGTAGCAGCGGGCGCGCCAAAAGACATCATCGGTTGGATCGACCAACCATCTGTAGAGCTATCTAACGCTCTTATGAAACACGAAGGTATCGCACTTATCCTTGCTACTGGTGGTCCAGGCATGGTTAAAGCGGCTTACTCTTCTGGTAAACCAGCTATCGGTGTTGGTGCAGGTAACGTTCCAGTTGTTATCGATGAAACAGCAGACATCAAACGTGCAGTAGCTTCTGTTCTTATGTCTAAAACTTTCGATAACGGTGTAGTGTGTGCTTCTGAGCAGGCTGTAATCGTTCATAAAGATGTATACGACGAAGTTAAAGAGCGTTTCGCTTCTCACAAAGCTCATGTACTAAGCAAAGCTGACGCTGACAAAGTACGTAAAACAATCCTAATCGACGGTGCGCTAAACGCGAAAATCGTTGGTCAACCTGCTTCTGCTATCGCAGAAATGGCGGGTGTTAAAGTTCCAGCTGATACTAAAGTTCTTATCGGTGAAGGTCTTGGTAAAGTTTCTTACGACGACGAGTTCGCACATGAGAAACTATCTCCATGTCTAGGTATGTTCAAAGCGGATAGCTTCGAAGACGCTGTTGACCAAGCTGTAACAATGGTTGAAATCGGCGGTATCGGTCATACTTCTGGTCTTTACACTAACCAAGACGTAAACGCAGATCGTATTCGTTACTTCGGTGACAAGATGAAGACTGCTCGTATTCTTATCAACATTCCGACTACTCACGGTGGTATCGGTGACCTTTACAACTTCAACGTTGCTCCATCTTTAACGTTAGGTTGTGGTTCATGGGGTGGTAACTCTATCTCTGAGAACGTTGGTCCTAAACACCTAATCAACAAGAAAATTGTTGCTAAGCGAGCTGAAAACATGTTGTGGCACAAACTACCTAAGTCAATCTACTTCCGTCGTGGTAGCCTTCCAATCGCTCTTAGCGACCTAGAAGGTAAAAAACGCGCATTCCTTGTAACTGACCGTTTCCTATTCAACAACGGTTACGCAGATGAAGTAGTTTCACTACTTAAAGCTCAAGGTATGGAAGTTCAGACATTCTTTGATGTAGAAGCAGATCCAACTCTATCTGTAGTAGAGAAAGGTGCAGCTCAAATGGCTAGCTACCAACCAGACGTGATTCTAGCTCTAGGTGGTGGTTCACCAATGGATGCTGCGAAGATCATGTGGGTTATGTACGAGCACCCAGAAACTCACTTCGAAGAACTAGCTATGCGCTTTATGGACATCCGTAAACGTATCTACAAGTTCCCTAAAATGGGTCAAAAAGCTGAGTTGGTATGTATTACTACTACTTCAGGTACTGGTTCAGAAGTTACTCCATTCGCGGTTGTTACTGACGACAAGACTGGTGCTAAATACCCACTAGCTGACTACGAGCTAACTCCTAACATGGCTATCGTTGATGCGAACCTTGTTATGAACATGCCTAAGTCTCTAACAGCGTTTGGTGGTTACGATGCAGTAACTCACGCTCTTGAAGCATACGTATCTGTTCTTGCGAACGAATACTCTGACGGTCAGGCTCTTCAAGCACTTAAGATGCTAAAAGAGTACCTACCTTCAAGCTACAAGAATGGTGCAAATGACCCAATCGCACGTGAAAAAGTACACAACGCAGCAACTATCGCTGGTGTAGCATTTGCGAACGCTTTCTTGGGTGTATGTCACTCAATGGCTCACAAGATTGGTGCTGAGTTCCACTTACCACACGGTCTTGCTAACGCACTGCTTATCTCTAACGTTGTACGTTACAACGCGAACGATAACCCAACTAAACAAACTGCATTCTCTCAATACGACCGTCCACAAGCACGTCGTCGTTACGCAGAAGTTGCAGAGCACTTGGGTCTAGTTCAACCTGGTGACCGTACTGCTCAGAAGATTGAACGTCTACTAGCGTGGATGGATGAGCTTAAGAAAGACCTTGATATCCCAATGTCTATCCAAGCTGCGGGTGTTAACGAAGCTGACTTCCTAGCGAAAGTTGAAGAACTAGCGGTTGACGCGTTTGATGACCAATGTACTGGTGCAAACCCACGTTACCCTCTAATCACTGAGCTGAAAGAAGTACTTATCTCTTCTTACTACGGTAAAGCATTCGTTGAAGGTGAAACTTTCGAAGGTACTACTGTAATCAAGAAGAAAGCTGACCAAGTAGCTCCAGCAGCTGCTAAAGCAGATAAAAAAGTAAAAGCTTAATTTGAGATAGGTTTTCGCTAGCACGATTACCAAATCAAGAAACAAAAAGCCCCACTTCGGTGGGGCTTTTTTTGTCTATTCAACAGATATAGGATAATAATCAAATATGGATCTGACTATATTTGGGTTGCCACATAAGGGTTAATTATCTATTAAAATTTTTATTATCTATAATTTTTATCGATAACGTGAATAATGCATGAAAATCATGTAGATATATATTGTGTGCGTTATGAATAGTTATTATTCTATGCACGAAAATAATAAAGATAGTAATTATAAATCTAAGGAAAATTGAATGAATAAAAAAGCTGTATTGCAAGTTTTGGGGCTTGCTCTAGTAACTAATTTCATTATTGGCTGCGCTAGTACTTCTGAATCGACATCTACCACTCAAGTTACCAACTCACAGGAAAATATTACGCAAGTAACAGGGAATATCCCTGCTGAGAGTAAGTTCGCGAAGGTAAAGGTTGGTATGTCAATGGGGCAGGTCTATGACACCATTGGTCAACCTACTGATACATTGAGTTATATTACAGGTAAATCATTTATCCCATTCTATTTTGGTAGTGATGCAGCGAGAGTTGAAGCTTTATACAAAGGAGAAGGCCGAATAGTCTTTACCGGTGGTACTGGCTTTGGTGCGAGAGTATTTAAAGTTTATAAGGTTTCATATAACCCAAGTGAGCCTGGCTACAATATGTAATTTTTTAAAAAGAAGGCAATCTGAAGATTGCCTTCTTTTTGATATTAAGTCCACATGACTAGAATAGCGGCGAGAGCCACAAGAACTAGCCCAAAGCCGTCTTTAATTCGGACTTTTTGTTTAAGCCAGAGAACAGATATCAACATCGTAAAAAAGATTTCTACCTGCCCTAGAGTTTTTACATAAGGAACCGCTTGCAAAGACATCGCACTGAACCAGCCTATTGAGCCTAGACAACTGGTAAAGCTGGTTAAGAAGACTATTTTAGGTCTGGCGAATAAAGCTTTTAGCGTATCCACATCTCTGAGGGTTAAATATGCGACTAGGATGAGTGTTTGAAGGGATATAACTAACAGCAAAACCCAAGCGGCACCGTAAGGAAAAGGTAATCCTAGAGCGATGCTGGCTTCTCGAACCCATAACGATGTTAACGCGAAAGCACTGCCGCAGCTTATCCCCAAAATAACGGTGGGCAAGGATATTTGACGAAAACTGCCTTGAGTACTGAGTAAGAACACACCGATACCGCCAACAAATACCCCGAACCATCCCAATAATGTCAGGTGAGTGCCGAAGAAAAGCATGCCTAACAATGCGGCAACTAATGCTTCGCTTTTGGCAAGACCAGCTCCTACGGCGTAATTATTAAATTTAAACAGCCTAACCATAAGCGCTGTCGCAACGATTTGCATTGTCGCAGCACCGACAATGTAAGTGATGAAGAGTGAATTAAAATTGGGTAGAGCAATGGGCTCTATGACATACAAAGTGATTAAATACAGAGCAGCTATAGGACTTGCCCAAAGAAAACGAGCCAAAGTGACTCCAGCCGTTTTTACATCGCCAGATAAGTGACTTTGAAAAGCGTTGCGCCAAGATTGCATAAAAGCGGCGAATAGAGTGAACAGAATCCATGTCATGCTAAGAACATCCAAAGAGATAACAGAAAGTTGTTGTGCCAGAGATGACACAAGACGAGCACAGGCATATCACTATGCAACTAATCGGTTGCCATATCAAATGGATATATAACAAAAAGCCTCTCAATTGAGAGGCTTAGAAATGTTGATTGAAGAAGCTGTCAGTTAGCCTGCAAGCACATCTGTAGCAACTTTATAGCTAGGGTCTTCTTTCACGTTTATTTCGACTAGGCTGCCTGCTTTATGAAGCAATGCACGGCAATCTTGGCTTAAATGGCGTAGATGAAGTGTTTTTCCTACAGAAGCGTAGCGCTCCGCCAGAGTTTCAATCGCTTCAATGGCTGAGTGGTCAGCAACACGTGACTGAGCAAAATCGACAATCACATCTTGTGGATCGTTTTGCGCGTCAAATAATTCTAAGAAGTTCGCAGCTGAACCAAAGAATATAGGGCCATTAACTTTGTAAACTTTGGAACCTTCTTCATTAAGCTGGCTGGTTGCGTAGATGTGTTTTGCGTGTTCCCAAGCAAACATAAGTGCAGAAGCAATTACACCAACTCCTACCGCAATAGCTAAGTCGGTAAACACGGTAACAATCGTTACTAGTACGATGACAAAGAAATCTTGCTTAGGTACACGACGAGCAAGTTTGAAGGTTGCCCATTCAAACGTACCGATCACCACCATGAACATCACGCCAACTAGCGCAGCCAGTGGGATCATTTCAATCAGTGAGGAAGCAAACAGGATAAAGACCAGTAGCATCACCGCTGCCACAATACCTGACAAGCGCCCACGACCACCAGAATTAATGTTAATCATTGACTGACCAATCATCGCACAGCCACCCATAGCGCCAAATACAGAACAGGTAATGTTCGCAAGACCTTGTCCCATACATTCACGGTTAGACTTACCACGAGTGTTAGTCATTTCGTCTAGAACAGTCAGCGTCAGCAATGACTCAATCAAACCAATAGCTGCCAAAATAACAGAATACGGAAGAATAATTTGTAAAGTCTCAAGTGTCATTGGAACAATAGGGAAGGCAAATGTTGGCAGCGTACCAGCAAGTGTTGCGCCTTCATTACCCGACATTGCACGCAAGAAATCGACAACAGTACGAGTTTCTAACCCGAGACCTTGAACCAGCAAAGTGACGGTAACTATCGCTGCTAATGAAGATGGAACTGCAGTGGTAATTTTAGGAAGAAAGTGGATGATAGCCATCGTCAAAGCGACCAAGCCTAACATTAGGAACAACTGATCGCTTGGAAGCCAACTAAGCGCGCCACTCATATCAGGTGCCTTGAACTGACCTAATTGTGCTAGGAAGATAACAATAGCCAAGCCATTCACGAAACCAATCATGACAGGATGAGGCACCATGCGAATGAACTTACCGAGTTTAAATAGGCCGGCTGCAATTTGCAGTATTCCCGTTAACAAAATGGCGGCAAACAGGTATTGGACACCATGGCTTGATACTAGGCTGACCATTACTACAGCCATTGCGCCTGTTGCTCCCGAGATCATGCCCGGGCGTCCACCGAAAATAGAAGTCACAAGACCAACAATAAATGCGGCGTACAGACCAACCATAGGGTCAACACCGGCTACAAATGCGAATGCAACCGCTTCTGGTACCAGTGCTAAAGCAACAGTAAGACCCGAAAGAGCGTCATTTTTTACAGAGTGTTTGGAAAACTGGGGAAATTCAAACATGAGTTGAGTGTTTTTCCTGATAATTAATGGTGAACCGACTTTATTTAAAACGCTCATTGAATCGAAATGGGATGTGCCAAATAAATGTTGTTTGGCAAAAAGGGTATTCAATAGGCTGAACGCGTTAAGTTAAAGATGAATGGCGGATGCTACAGAATTGTGTGATGAAGTTCAATATTGAACCAATAATCAAGAGTAATGAGCCTGCTGCAATAATAAAAAAGCCACCCGAAGGTGGCTTTTACATGGTTTCTAATTAGTAACCTTGAGGTTTCGCCATGGCAGAACCGGCTTGGTTGCGAGCGACTTGACTACCTGCACCAATAGGTGCGTATCGTTCAGTGCGGAAAGGTGCAGCGTTAACTTCAATTTCCTTCACCTCTTGTGAACCAGAAGCTTTAGTCATTGGTGATGAAGCATGACCTTTTGCCGGAGCTGTAACACTCGCTTTCTTCGCTGGTTCAACTACGGGTACAGGGATCTCCGCCGCTTGTTCTGCTACTTCTTCCACAACAACTTCAGCTACAGGCGCTTCTGTTGTCGGTTGTTCAATGGTTTCAACTGCTGGGGCTTGTTCCACTTCTGGTTGAGTAACCGGTGTTTGTTCAACAGCAGCTGGTTTAACAACAGTCTGTTCAACGACAGGCGTTTCAACCACTGGCTCTGGAGCTTTCTCAACTGGCGCTTCAGCAACAGCTACGTCACGACGAACAATCACTTTACCCATTGCCATTTCTGGGAATGCGTAGCCACCTAATACTGGTGTTGATACAACGGCTTGTTCAATTACCGCTTCAACTTGAGGCTGAGCTTTAACCACAGGTTTAGCTAAGTCGTAACGTGGCATGACTTTACCCATAGCCATCTCTGGAGAAGCTACACCACCTTTGCGTAGGCGGAATGGGTTAGGGCGACGATCACGACCACGGCGACGACGCTGACCACTTGCTCGTAGGTGACGAGGTGAACGACGGTTACGACGCTGTTTCTGTTCATCTTGTTGCTCTGCATTGTTATCAGTATCAATGTTCGCTTGAGTCAACTCAACTTTAGGTTCTTGAATAACAGGTGCTTGAACATCTGCATTCAATGAATTCTCAACGATTTCTGCTTCTTCAGATGGTTGATTGTTCACGCGAACTTGCTTGTTAAGCTTACGGCGTTGACGACGCTCTTTAACTGCAGCCGCTTTTGTTTGTTGCGCTTCGCTTGCAGGTTTTTCAACCACTTCTTGCTGTGCTTCAGCTGCTAACTGGCGGCCTTCTTGTTGAAGTTTGTTCGACTTCGTATCATTGCGGTCGCGCTTGTTACGGCGCTCTTGCTTAGGCTTGCGCTCTTGCTGTTTGCTTTCAGTTGCTACAACAGGTTGTTCGCTCTCAACTTTTTCGTTCGCCTTATCATTTGGCTTACGACGATTTCTGTCTCGAGAGTTGTTGTTACGACGGCGGTCGTTACGTTCGCGACGTTGAGGCTGTTTCTTACGCTCGTTCTCTGCTTCGCTTGTTTCTTTTACCTGTTCTTTCTTCTCTTCTTCTGAAGAAGCGAAAATACCAGCTAAAGCTTTAAAGAAACGGTTAACCAGTCCAGGTTTTTGTTCAACAACAACGGTTTCTTTAGGCGTTTCTACTTTTGGTTTTGCAACTGGCGCAGGTGCTGACTGAGCTGGTGACGCAAAACCTTTCAGAGCAGGTTCTTCGATGCGTTTTGGACGTAAATCAGGTTCACCAAGTTCTTTGCCTTCAGCTTCTTTTAGTGCTTCAAGTTTTCTTGGGATCAAGTAAGAAAGAATTTCATGCTCTTCACCTTCACGTACACGAACTACCTCGAAATGAGGTGTTTCCATGTCTGAGTTTGGAACGATAGTAATTCTAACTTCTTGGATACGTTCAATGTGGTTAATTGAACGACGCTTTTCATTCAATAGGTATGAAGCAATGGAAACAGGCACTACAGCCAATACTTGTGCAGTGTTGTCTTTCAATGCTTCTTCTTCGATAAGACGAAGAACAGATAGCGCAAGAGACTCGTTGTCACGAACTACACCCGTACCCGAACAACGTGGACAAATATGATGGCTTGCTTCTGCTAGAGAAGGGCTTAGGCGTTGACGAGACATTTCTAACAGGCCAAAGCGTGAAATGCGGCCAATTTGTACTCGAGCACGGTCTAGGCGAACAGCGTCACGCAAGCGGTTTTCTACTTCACGCTGGTGACGAACTGGTGTCATATCGATAAAGTCGATAACAACTAGACCACCTAAGTCGCGTAGGCGTAATTGACGTGCAATTTCGTCAGCAGCTTCTAGGTTAGTGTTCAGAGCAGTCTCTTCGATATCGCCGCCTTTAGTTGCGCGAGCTGAGTTGATATCGATAGAAGTTAGTGCTTCTGTTGGGTCAATAACGATTGAGCCACCAGAAGGAAGGCGAACCTCACGTTGGAATGCAGATTCGATTTGGCTTTCGATCTGGAAGTGACTAAATAGCGGCACTTCACCTTCGTATTTCTTAACACGGTTTACGAAATCAGGACGAACTAGACTTATATGGTCTAGAGCACGTTCATAGATAGTATTACTATCAATTAGGATTTCACCGATATCACGACGCAAATAGTCACGAATCGCTCGCACGATTACGTTACTTTCTTGGTGGATCAGAAATGGCGCAGGATTCGAATCAGACGCTTGTTTGATTGCAGCCCAATGATTAAGTAGAACGTTTAAGTCCCATTCTAACTCTTCACCGTTTTTGCCAACACCCGCAGTACGAACGATGAGGCCCATACCTTGTGGTAATTCTAAAGAGCTCAATGCTGTTTTTAGCTCAGTACGCTCATCACCTTCGATACGACGAGAAATACCGCCGGCACGAGGGTTGTTAGGCATAAGAACTAAATAGCTACCAGCAAGAGAGATGAAAGTTGTTAGAGCTGCGCCTTTGCTACCGCGTTCCTCTTTTTCAATTTGAACGATAACTTCCTGACCTTCTTTAAGCACTTCTTTTATGCTTGGACGGCCTTGATAGGTATAACCATCTGGGAAGTATTCGCGGGCAATTTCTTTGAGAGGGAGGAAACCGTGTCTTTCAGCGCCGTAATCAACGAAAGCAGCTTCTAGACTTGGTTCAATACGGGTAATACGGCCTTTGTAGATGTTCGCTTTTTTAGATTCATGTCCAGGACTTTCGATATCAAGATCGAACAATCGCTGGCCATCAACCAAAGCGACACGCAACTCTTCTTTCTGAGTCGCGTTAATTAGCATTCTTTTCATTTAAAAATCTCGTAATTTTTTCTTTGTTTTGATTATTGTTCTTGTCGCGTTTGGTTCGCTTTCACGGTGCCAGATCCCATGGCTTAATTCATTACAGCCTCCCGGCTGGAGGGATGCTCTGAGGGCACGTCAGTCATCACAAGCATAAGCAGCCTGTGATCCGCATAGAGGCGGATTTACTCATCATGAAAGGCGAAGAGTAGAGCAACAAGAAACCTTAACCTGAAATGTCTTACGCCAATGCAGCACCAAGTTATAGGTTTACTACTCGTTTATTGCTTTAATAAAACGGTAAAAATAGAAACATACCAGTTCAATTATTGCAGGTGTGAACTATAGCAGTGACTGCTAGTCACAGCAATGTGCTTTATTAGAAAGCGCTTAAAAATTTCAAGCCATGTCCAAAAGTGTTTCCTAGTCAGTGTCAAATCTGAGCAAAATGAAAGAGAAGTTTGCATTTTATCAATAACAAACCGCCCAATTTTCGGGCGCAATGAGCAATGTGATGTTTATTTCAACGAGTTATTAAAAAAAAGCATCCGAAAAGCGATTTTTAATCACGAAGAAAATGTGAATTCACGTAGATTCAGTTAGAATAGTTGCCATGAACGAAATCAGAACCCAAGTCCAGTTCATCGATATAGATGAAGATATGGCTGGTCAACGCATCGATAATTTTTTGCGTAACCAATTAAAATCAATTCCTAAAAGCATGGTTTATCGAATCTTGCGAAAGGGTGAAGTGCGCGTAAACAAAAAGCGAGTGAAGGCTGAATATAAATTGGAAGCTGGAGACGTGGTTCGTGTTCCACCCGTAACGATTGAAGCGAAGGCAGAAGAAGCAACTGCGCCAAGTACCAAGCTGAACAAAGTTGCGGAACTTGAACATTGCATTATCCATGAAGATGACCATGTACTGATCTTGAACAAACCGTCAGGAACAGCGGTGCATGGAGGTAGTGGCCTAAAGTTTGGTGCGATTGAAGCTTTACGTGCGTTACGTCCACAAGCTCGCTTTCTGGAACTGGTACATCGTATTGACCGCGACACATCGGGTATTTTGCTGGTTGCTAAAAAGCGTTCGGCACTTCGTCATCTACAAGCTCAGTTTCGCGAGAAAACAGTACAGAAATACTATTTTGCTCTGGTGATGGGGGAGTGGGAGAGCAAGTGGAAGGTCGTTAACGCGCCGCTGCTAAAGAACGAAGTGAATAGTATTGTTCGAGTCAATTCTAACGGTAAGCCTTCAGAAACGCGTTTTAAGATCCTTGAAAAGTTTGAACAGGCGACGTTGATTCAAGCGAGCCCAATAACAGGCCGAACTCACCAGATACGCGTTCATACTCAATATATGGGGCATCCAATTGCGTGGGATGACCGATATGGTGATCGCCGTTTTGATGCCTATACTGCCCAATTCGGCATTGACCGTTTGTTCTTACACGCTGCGAACATTCGATTTGTTCATCCAGCGACGGAAGAGCAAATGGAAATTAACGCTCCTCTGGATAGCAAACTTGAGCATGCGCTCACTCAAATGCGCTCTGCCAAATAACAAAAGGCTTGTGATAAACAAGCCTTTTTCAGTTTGATAGTTCGATGAAGTTTATAGAACTGTAAAACTTTCGTTTTCGAGCAATTGGATAAGCTTAATAAGTGGAAGACCTACTAATGTATTTGGGTCGTCACCTTCGAGTTTGTCGAATAGGGCAATTCCTAACCCTTCACTTTTAAAACTGCCTGCACAGTTTAAAGGCATTTCTTTTTCAACATAACATTCGACCATCTTTTGATTAAGTTGGCGAAAATGCACTGTGAACGTATCTAGCGTAACCTGACTTTTTTGCGTTTCAGAGTTATACAGTGCTAAGCCTGTGTAAAAGGTAATCGCTTTCCCACTTTGACTCATCAACTGCTCAACCGCTTTTTGCTTGGTATGCGGTTTACCAACGATTTGTCCGTCAATGACGCAAACTTGATCTGAGCCAACGACTAAACTTGGGGTTTTAACGACACAAGAGCGTGCTTTTTGTTCTGCTAGTCTTTGTACTAAAGCTTCAGGCGACTCGTTTGTGTGGGGTGTTTCATCGCAATTGGGCTGTGCGGTAATGAAAGGGATATCGAGCTTTTTCAGCAACTGCTGACGAAAAGGTGAAGTGGAAGCTAAAACTAGTTGGTAATTTTGCATTTTACTTTACAATTATCGTTAAGTTTATGTGCAGCATATAGCATTCAATGCTGTTGACCATAATTCTCTCCGTGAAAAGGGAAAAAATTGTATTTTTAACCTTTTTCTTTGACTAAATCTGTTTTGGAAGATAATATTCGCGCCCTATGCAAAAGGTAAAGATACCGCGAACGGTTGATCCGGGCAAAGCGGCTCAAAAACGACTTGATTACGATGGCATCATCCAAATGAGTCTTTTGAAGCGCTTAGATGAATCAGTCGCTAGCGTAAAACGCGACGCACAAGTCTCATTGTCATTTGGGCTTGATGAACAACAACTCGTAGTTATCTCTGGTAAAGCTAACATCGAAGTTGATTTAGAGTGTCAGCGCTGTAATGAGGTTTTCGCACACGAGTGCGAAATTGAATTCACTTATTCTCCGATTACGGGGAAAAAGAGTGATGAAGAAATTCCCGACGATTACGATTTGGTAGATCTTAATGAGTACGGTGAAGTAAACCTGATTCAGCTAGTTGAAGACGAGTTCATCTTAAGTTTGCCTCAAGTAGCAATGCATGAAGATGCGGATTGCAGCGTTAAATCAGACAATATGGTGTTTGGTGAGATTCCAGAAGAGATTTTGGAAGATAAACCGAATCCATTCGATGTTTTAAAAAGTTTGAAGAAGTAATTCTTTGAGACCATTAACATAGGAGTAGGGTCAATGGCCGTACAACAAAACCGTAAAACACGTTCACGTCGTGGTATGCGTCGTTCACACGATGCGCTAACTGCAGCTGCACTATCTGTAGACGCGACTTCAGGTGAAACTCACCTACGCCACAACGTAACTGCTGAAGGTTACTACCGTGGTAAAAAGGTTATCAACAAGTAAGGTTGACCTTTGCAAAATTTAACCGTTGCACTTGATGCAATGGGCGGGGATTTCGGTCCTCGCGTAACAGTGCCTGCCGCCGTGCAGGCACTGTCGCATTTCCCAGAGCTAAAAGTGACTCTCATCGGTGATCAAACTGAGATCGCCCAACAACTTTCTTTATTAGGTTGCGAACCGAACGCTCGCTTGAGTGTCGTAAATAGTGACCGCGTCATCTCGAATTCAGAAAAACCCTCTTTGGCATTGCGTCACAGTGTTGGTACCTCTATGGGTATGGCTATTGATCTTGTCGCTGACGGTCAAGCTGATGCGTGTGTCAGTGCTGGCAATACCGGTGCATTGATGGCGTTATCCCGTTTTAGGCTTAAACTATTGCCAGGTATTGATCGTCCCGCTTTGGTTTCAGCGTTGCCCACCGCGTCAGGTGGTAAAACATGGATGCTGGATTTAGGCGCAAATGTTTCTAGTGATGCAGACTCTTTATTTCAATTTGCAGTGATGGGTGCAGCATTAGCTGAGCAACATTTAGGTCGACCTGCTCGTGTAGCGATTTTGAATATCGGTGCGGAAGAGATTAAAGGTAATGATTTAGTTAAACGTTGTGCAGAAATGCTGAGTCAAACACACGCTGTGAATTTTATCGGCTACATTGAAGGGAACCAATTATTAATTGATGCAGCAGATGTTGTCGTATGCGATGGTTTCGTTGGCAATGTTTGTTTAAAGGCGTGTGAAGGAACGGCACAACTTTTTATCGATAGGCTAAAAAATAAGTTTTTAGGCTCATCTATAAAAGGTTGGATTGCGAAAAAGCTGTTTTCTGAACTATTTACTGAGTTAAAAACACTGAACCCCGACCAGTATAACGGCGCAAGTTTGCTAGGATTGCGCGGCATTGTAATAAAAAGTCATGGAAGTGCTGATGTATCCGCTGTCGTGAATGCGATATCAGAGGCGGTGCATGAAGTTAAACGACAAGTACCCAGCCGTATAAGCGATCGTTTGGAAGCGGTTTTACTCGAGAGGCATTATTAGTCTTCATGTATAGCAAAATTTTAGGTACTGGCAGCTACCTGCCATCTCAGGTGCGTACTAACGCTGATTTAGAGAAAATGGTAGATACAAGTGATGAGTGGATTGTCACTCGTACCGGTATTCGCGAGCGTCGTATTGCAGCTGAAGATGAAACAGTTGCAGATATGGCGTTTTATGCAGCGCAAAATGCGATCGAAATGGCGGGCATTGATAAACACGACATTGATCTCATTATCGTCGCGACCACAAGCAGCAGCCATACGTTCCCTTCATCTGCTTGTCAGGTTCAAGGGAAATTAGGCATTAAAGGCTGTCCAGCATTTGACTTAGCAGCGGCGTGTTCTGGCTTTATTTACGCGCTTTCGGTTGCAGATCAGCACATTAAAACAGGCATGTGTAAAAATGCACTGGTTATTGGTGCAGACGCATTGTCAAAAAGCTGTGACCCAACGGATCGCTCAACCATTATTTTATTTGGCGATGCAGCAGGCGCGGTTGTGCTGGGGGCAAGTAAAGAGCCGGGTATTCTTTCAACCCACATCTACTCAGATGGTGAATTTGGTGAATTATTGAGTTTACCAGTCGCTGAGCGTGGTGGTGATGCTGACAAATGGTTGTACATGGCTGGTAACGAAGTCTTTAAAGTTGCGGTGACTCAGTTGTCTAAGCTGGTTAAAGATACGTTAGAAGCAAATAACATGCATAAGTCTGAGTTGGATTGGCTGGTTCCGCATCAAGCGAACTATCGCATTATTTCTGCGACAGCGAAAAAACTCTCTATGTCTCTAGACCAAGTAGTATTAACCTTGGATAAACACGGTAACACTTCGGCGGCTACTGTTCCAACAGCGCTTGATGAAGCGGTTCGTGACGGTCGTATCAAACGTGGTCAAAACTTATTATTAGAAGCTTTTGGTGGCGGTTTCACCTGGGGCTCAGCTTTGGTTAAATTTTAACAACGTTAGATTTTAGCCAATCGGTTTTTGTAATAATTAATCGTTACTATTAGTCTTTAAGGCGTTGAAATAACGCCTTA
The DNA here is from genome assembly GCF_038452265.1 of Vibrio diazotrophicus. Taxonomy (NCBI): domain Bacteria; kingdom Pseudomonadati; phylum Pseudomonadota; class Gammaproteobacteria; order Vibrionales; family Vibrionaceae; genus Vibrio; species Vibrio diazotrophicus. The sequence goes on along the minus strand of NZ_CP151842.1, from coordinate 2,292,505 downwards.
ATCATTTTTGAGGAAACAGCAATGAGCAAGTTTGCTATCGTATTTCCAGGTCAAGGTTCTCAAGCTATCGGTATGCTTGCAGAGCTTGCACAGCAGTATGATGTAGTTAACCAAACTTTTGCAGAAGCATCTGATGCATTGGGATATGATCTGTGGGCGTTGGTTCAAAACGGCCCTGTTGAAGATCTAAACCAAACTTTCCGTACACAGCCTGCATTACTTGCAGCGTCTGTTGCAATTTGGCGAGTGTGGCAAGAACTTGGCTTGGAACAGCCATCGGTTCTTGCAGGTCACAGCTTGGGTGAGTATTCAGCATTAGTCTGTGCAGGTGTTATTGACTTCAAACAAGCGATCAGCTTAGTTGAGCTTCGTGGTAAAGCGATGCAAGATGCCGTTCCTGCTGGTACTGGTGCAATGTATGCGATCATCGGTCTTGATGATGAAGCGATTGCTAAAGCTTGTGAAGATGCGGCGCAGGGTGAAGTGGTTTCTCCAGTAAACTTCAACTCGCCAGGCCAAGTTGTGATTGCTGGCCAAAAAGACGCAGTTGAACGCGCTGGTATACTGTGTAAAGAAGCTGGTGCTAAACGTGCGTTGCCTCTACCTGTTTCGGTTCCTTCACATTGCGCATTAATGAAGCCAGCGGCTGAACGTTTAGCTGCAGCATTAGCGGAAATCGAATTCAATGCACCTCAAATCCCAGTAATTAATAATGTGGATGTTGTTGCTGAAACAGATCCTGCGAAAATTAAAGATGCACTTGTTCGTCAGCTATACAGCCCAGTACGCTGGACTGAAGGCGTAGAGAAAATGAGTGAACAGGGCGTTGAGAAACTACTAGAAATGGGTCCAGGTAAAGTTCTGACTGGCCTAACTAAACGTATTGTAAAAACCTTAGACGCAGCAGCAGTGAACGATATTGCTTCACTAGAAGCAGCTAAGTAAATATAGGAACCAAACATGAGTCAATTCATGAGTTTAGAAGGCAAAGTTGCACTAGTTACTGGTGCAAGCCGTGGTATTGGTAAAGCTATCGCTGAACTATTTGTAGAACGTGGTGCCACAGTAATTGGTACTGCAACCAGCGAGAGCGGCGCGCAAGCAATCAGCGCTTATCTTGGCGATAACGGTAAGGGGTTAGCTCTTAACGTTACAGATGCAGAATCTATTGAGACAGTATTGAAAGCAATCAATGATGAGTTTGGTGCAATCGATATTCTAGTGAACAATGCAGGTATCACTCGTGATAACTTGTTGATGCGTATGAAAGACGATGAATGGTCAGATATCTTAGATACTAACCTGACTTCTATCTTCCGTATGTCGAAAGCTGTACTACGTGGCATGATGAAAAAGCGTAATGGCCGCATCATCAACGTAGGTTCTGTAGTTGGTACTATGGGTAACGCTGGACAAGCAAACTATGCAGCAGCAAAAGCAGGCGTGATTGGTTTTACTAAATCAATGGCGCGTGAAGTTGCTTCTCGTGGTGTGACAGTAAACACTGTTGCTCCAGGTTTTATCGAAACAGATATGACAAAAGCACTGAATGATGAGCAACGTGCTGCTACACTTGCACAAGTACCAGCTGGTCGTTTAGGTGATCCACGTGAAATTGCTTCTGCAGTTGCATTTTTGGCTTCACCAGAAGGCGCTTATATTACGGGCGAAACTTTGCACGTAAATGGCGGCATGTATATGGTTTAATGCCATTTTTGTGCTAAGTTGGAAACAGAGTTTTAATTGTGAGCAACTTTGTACATTAATTGATATAAAAATGCGCAACATTTGTGCATGATATATGTCAAAAATGGTGTGAATTTCGGTTAAAATCGCCAATTTTGTGGTTTGACCAGCAAGGACCCCCTTGCAACTTTCCCTAGTTAGAATAAACTACGGAATCATCGCATTAGGCGAAATCTGTAAAGGAAAAGAAAAAATGAGCAACATCGAAGAACGCGTAAAGAAAATCATTGTTGAACAGCTAGGTGTAGACGAAGCAGAAGTTAAAAACGAAGCTTCTTTCGTTGAAGATCTAGGTGCGGATTCTCTAGACACTGTAGAACTAGTTATGGCTCTAGAAGAAGAATTTGACACTGAGATTCCTGATGAAGAAGCAGAGAAAATCACTACTGTTCAAGCTGCGATCGACTACGTAAACAGCGCTCAGTAATGTCTCTTCCCAGGCGGTCATCTGACCGCCTGAGTTTTTCTCAATCATCTTTACCTCTCATAGAATTTTTCAATTCCCGGAGAATATGATCGTGTCCAAGCGTCGTGTCGTTGTCACTGGCATGGGTATGTTGTCACCAGTGGGCAACACAGTAGAATCTTCTTGGAAAGCCCTGCTAGCTGGTCAAAGTGGTATTGTTAATATTGATCACTTTGATACAACCAATTTTTCAACTCGTTTCGCAGGTCTAGTTAAAGACTTTAATTGCGAAGATTACATGTCTAAAAAAGAAGCCCGCAAGATGGATTTGTTTATCCAATATGGTATTGCTGCGGGTATTCAAGCATTAGACGATTCTGGTTTATCGATCACTGAAGAAAATGCTCCACGTGTTGGTGTTGCTATTGGTTCAGGTATCGGTGGTCTAGAGCTTATTGAAAGTGGCCATCGTTCACTTTTAGATAAAGGCCCACGTAAAGTTAGCCCATTCTTTGTACCATCAACCATCGTAAACATGATTGCTGGTAACTTATCTATTATGCGTGGTCTACGTGGCCCTAACATCGCTATTTCAACAGCATGTACGACTGGTTTGCACAACATTGGTCATGCAGCTCGTATGATTGCATACGGTGATGCAGAAGCTATGGTTGCTGGTGGTGCAGAAAAAGCATCAACGCCGCTAGGTATGGCTGGTTTCGGTGCCGCAAAAGCGTTGTCGACTCGTAACGATGAACCACAAAAAGCTTCTCGCCCTTGGGACAAAGACCGTGACGGTTTTGTACTAGGCGACGGTGCGGGCATCATGGTGCTTGAAGAGTACGAACATGCTAAAGCTCGTGGCGCTAAAATTTATGCAGAAATCGTTGGCTTCGGTATGTCTGGTGATGCTTATCACATGACTTCACCAAGCGAAGACGGTTCTGGTGGCGCGCTAGCGATGGAAGCGGCAATGCGTGATGCTGGCCTAACTGGTGTTCAAATCGGTTATGTGAATGCTCACGGTACATCGACTCCTGCTGGTGACGTGGCTGAAGTGAAAGGCATCAAACGTGCTTTAGGCGAAGAAGGTTCGAAACAAGTTCTTATCTCTTCTACTAAGTCAATGACTGGCCACCTATTAGGTGCAGCGGGTTCTGTTGAAGCTATCATCACAGTTATGTCGCTAGTTGATCAAATGGTTCCACCAACAATTAACCTTGAAAACCAAGAAGAAGGTTTAGACGTTGATCTTGTTCCAAACACTGCACGTAAAGTGGAAGGTATGGAATACGCAATGTGTAACTCGTTTGGTTTTGGTGGCACAAACGGATCATTGATCTTTAAACGCGTATAAAGTTCATTGAACTGTACTTGTTTTGAAACGGCTTGATGCTTAGCATTAGGCCGTTTCTTTATTTTCAGGGAGCGGAAATATGTTTTGGATAAATGGTGAGCAGAGTGATCTAGTTTCAGTCAGTGATCGCTCATTTCAATACGGTGATGGATGCTTTACAACTATGTTGGTCAAGCAAGGTCAAATTCAGCATTGGCAATATCATCTAGACCGTATGGAAGCGTGCTTGAAAGTCTTAGACATTCCGTTTCCCGATTGGCAGAAAGTCGAACAATGGTTGGAACAAGCTTCTCTTTTCGATGAGAAATCTGGCCTTAAATTGCATATCACCCGAGGTACTGGTGGGCGAGGTTATAGCCCTGCTCAAACCACGCAACCTAACGTTACGATTAGCAACTTTTCTTTGCCCTCTCACTATGCACAATGGCAAGCCGAAGGTTTGCAGCTTGGTATTTGTTCGAAGCGCATGGGCTTAACCCCTATGCTTGCAGGACACAAACACAACAACCGACTCGAGCAGGTTCTACTCAAAAGCGAAATGGATTTGGCTGGCTATCTCGATGGTTTATGTCTTGATATTCATGGGCATATTGTAGAGACCACCGCCGCCAATATTTTTTGGGTAAAAGGTGCTACTTTGTATACGCCTTCGTTAAAAAATGCAGGTGTTTCAGGTGTGGCCCGCAGAATTATATTAGAATACGCCCAGCAACTTAATTTGAAAGTGGTGAAAGGTGATTTCGAACTCGATCATCTTGATAATGCCGAAGAAGTATTTATCTCTAACTCACTGTTAGAGATCGCACCTGTGGTCCAAATATCGGAGCGTAAGTACTCTATTGGACAACAGACGCTAAGAATTCAGGAGAAATTTAATTCGTGATTAAAAAGTTATCTTTTCTATTGGTCGTTCTTTTTCTGTGTGTAGCTGGCACTTATTTTTATGTACAAAGTGAAGTAAACAGCTATCTTGCTCAACCTTTAAAAATAGAAGAGCCGCAAATCGTCACTATTCAAAGTGGCACCAGTTTAAATCGCGCGATGTCAATGCTAGTAGAGAAGAACTGGATCGAGACAACGCCTTTTACTTCTCTAATCCATCGCTTGCACCCTGAGCTTGCTGGCCTAAAAGCGGGAACTTTCCAGCTCACACCAGATATGACGTTAAACCAAGCGTTGAATCTAGTGATTTCAGGTAAAGAACATCAGTTTGCTATCACCTTCGTTGAAGGTAGCCGTTTCTCTGAATGGAGAGATATCCTTACGAATAATCCTTATCTGAAACACACGTTAGATGGTGTATCAGAAAAAGAGATTGCTCAAAAATTGGGGATTGAACGCGACAAACTGGAAGGCTTGTTTCTTGCGGAAACTTACCATTTTACTCATGGAGCAAGTGACTTAGATATTCTGAAGCGGGCGCATGTAAAGCTGAATGACATTCTGACTACTGAGTGGGACAAACGACAAACTGGTTTACCCCTGAAATCGTCATACGAAGCGCTGATTTTGGCCTCAATCATTGAAAAAGAAACCGCAGTTGAAGATGAGAGAAGACAAATCTCATCGGTATTTGTTAATCGACTTAACAAGCGCATGCGGCTTCAAACTGACCCTACTGTGATTTATGGTATGGGTGAAAATTATGACGGGAATATTCGCAAGAAAGATTTGAAGGCCCCTACACCCTATAACACCTATGTGATTTCTGGCCTACCACCGACGCCTATTGCAATGGCTGGCCCTGCTTCAATCAATGCAGCTCTAAATCCAGACCAAAGCAGTTATTTGTACTTTGTTGCTAGTGGTAATGGTGGTCATGTTTTTTCTAAGACACTCGCAGAGCATAACCGCGCAGTACGCGCCTATCTAAAACAGATTCGTAACCAATAATGAACTCAAAATTTATCGTAGTAGAAGGCCTAGAAGGGGCTGGTAAAAGTACCGCTATTCAAGCGATTGTAGAAACCTTACATGAGTTTGGTGTCGACCAAATTACACGTACTCGAGAGCCTGGTGGCACTGTACTGGCAGAGAAAATGCGTGAGTTGGTTAAGCAAGAGCACGAAGGTGAAGTTCTGCAAGACATGACTGAACTGCTTTTGATGTATGCCGCTCGCGTTCAGCTAGTTGAGAACGTGATAAAGCCAGCTCTAGAGAAAGGAAGTTGGGTTGTTGGAGATCGCCATGATATGTCTTCTCAGGCTTATCAGGGGGGCGGTCGTCAAATCTCGCGTCAAACCATGCAAAGTTTGAAACAAACGACTCTGGGTGATTTTAAGCCTGATTTAACTCTTTATCTTGATATTGATCCTAAAGTCGGTCTTGAGCGTGCTCGCGGACGTGGTGAGCTGGACCGTATTGAGAAAATGGACATCAGTTTTTTTGAGCGCACAAGAGCACGATACCTTGAAATAGCTGGTTCAGACGATTCGGTTATTGTCGTGAACGCAGAGCAAACCATAGACAAAGTGGCACAGGACATTAAGTCTGCGCTACAACAATGGTTGAAGAGCGTCTAGGGAGCAAGCGATATGCGAGAACTCCATTCTTGGTTACAAAGCAGTTGGGATAACTGGAAGCACCAGCTAGATAATAACAGCTTCGCTTCGGCTACCTTGCTGTCATCTTCTCCCGGTTTAGAAACGTTTCAGTTGGCCGAGCAGTTTGCTCGTTCATTGATGTGTAGCACTTCCAACAGTGAACCTTGTGGTTTTTGTCATGGCTGCGATTTAATGCAGTCGGGTAATCACCCTGATTACCATGTCGTAAAGCCGGAGAAGGAAGGGAAGGCGATTACAGTAGAGCAGATACGCCAGTGTAATCGTATTGCTCAGGAGTCCTCTCAGCTCTCAGGTTATCGCCTGTTTGTGATTGAACCTGCAGAGGCGATGAACGAGTCTGCTGCTAACGCATTATTGAAAACACTCGAAGAACCGCCAGAGAAGTGTGTGTTTGTTCTCATTGCTTCCAAAGCCAGTGCCTTGTTGCCTACGATTGTGAGTCGATGTCAGCAAGTTACGATTCCCGATCCGCAATCTTCAGTTGTCACTCAGTGGCTACAGAATGAATTGGGTGAGCAAGTTCCGTCTTATGTTGCTCATATTAATGGTGATGCTCCAGTACAGACTAAAGCTTTTATTCAGTCCGGTGATTTAGATACGTACAAGTCTATTGAAGAGAGTCTGATTGCTGCGGTGCAAGGCAATACTGAAGCTGCCCTCAAATGTGCGAGCAAACTGAATGAGTCACCAGTTGTGCGCTTAACTTGGCTTTGGTACTTACTTACTGATGCTCAAAAAGCTCATTTTGCTGTTGTGCAACCAAACTTTACTCCCGGTTGTCATACTTTATCGTCAGTATTGAGCTATGTTGTTTTAGAAAAGCAAAGTTCAGAACTTGCCACTTTAATTGAAAAGCTACGTCATTTTACTGGTCTAAATAGCGAGCTTTTAATTATGGATTGGATATTTAAATTTAACGAGGAAACATGTTTGTAGATTCCCACTGCCATCTGGATAAACTGGATTATCAAGATTTACATACTGATATATCGGATGTCGTGAACAAAGCCGCTCAAGCGAATGTAAAACAGCTATTGTCGGTTGGAGTTACGCTTGATTCTTTCCCTGACATGATTGAAATGATCACGCCATTCGAAAATGTCCATGCCTCTTGTGGTGTTCATCCATTAGATGTGGAAAGTGAGTTCGCACTAGATAAGTTCCACGAATATGCGAAACACCCTAAGGTGGTGGCGATAGGTGAAACTGGTTTGGATTATCATTACCAGCCAGAAACAGCAGAGTTGCAGAAATTACGTTTTTCCCAGCAAATCGAAACCGCGGTTGCACTTAATAAGCCGCTGATTATTCATACTCGCAATGCGCGAAAAGACACCTTAGAGATGCTAAAACAAGGTGGAGCAGAGCGTTGTGGTGGCGTGATCCACTGTTTTACTGAAGATCTCGCTTTTGCGGAAGCGGCTATGGATTTGGGTTTTTACATTTCTATCTCAGGGATTGTTACTTTCAGACAAGCAACAGAACTGAAGGAAGTCGTGAAAGCACTGCCGATAGAACGCTTGCTGATTGAAACGGACTCACCATATCTTGCACCTGTTCCACACCGTGGAAAAGAGAATCAGCCAGCCTATGTTGTTGAGGTTGCAGCCTACATTGCTCAGTTAAAAGGGTGCTCGCTTTCTGAAATCGCTGAAAAAACAACCCAAAATTACCAAAATCTTTTTTTGCGATAGAAATCAACATTTGCTTTAAAAAGGAGCATCTGCTCCTTTTTTTATTGAAAATTTTAGATGATTGTAAAAATAACTCCATTGTTTACTAAATCTGTTGATTTTGAGAGGGAAAAACAAACCAATGTAATTTTGTTACATAAAATAACATGATGCCCAATTTTATTTACGCAGTGAAATTATTGGTTTTAACTTTTAAATTTATTAAAAACAATTAGATACGTTCTGTGTAATGGTTTTCAGAGGTCAGATCTGATTGTGATCTGTCTAATACTTTGAAACTTAATTTCGTAACTAAGTAGAATCCATGAGGAGCATCAATATATATTTAGAGGCGGAAAATATAATACATTTTGTGGTTACATTTTCATTGGGTGCTAACATTTAGGCTACGGGGGTGTGCCGTTAGAACCCTAAAATTCTAATAACTTAATCAGGAGCATAAACATGTTTAAAAACGCTTTTGCTAACCTGCAAAAAGTTGGTAAGTCTCTGATGCTACCAGTATCAGTGCTACCAGTTGCAGGTATTTTGCTTGGTGTGGGTGCGGCGAACTTTAGCTGGATACCAGAAGTTGTATCACACCTAATGGAACAAGCTGGCGGTTCAGTTTTCGGCCAAATGGCACTTCTTTTCGCAGTTGGTGTATCTCTAGGTTTCACTAACAACGATGGCGTTTCAGGTCTATCTGCTATCGTTGGTTACGGCATCATGATTGCTACGCTAAACGTAATGGGCGATGCAATGGGTGTTGGCCACATCGAAACTGGTGTTTTAGGTGGTATTTTAGCGGGTGGTGTTGCTGCTTGGGCATTCAACCGTTTCTACAAAATTCAACTTCCAGAGTACCTAGGCTTCTTCGCTGGTAAACGCGCAGTGCCAATCATCACTGGTTTCCTATCAATTGGTCTTGGTGTGATTCTTTCTATCATTTGGCCACCAATTGGTAGCGTGATTGCATCTTTCTCTGATTGGGCAGCAAACCAAAACCCTGTTACTGCATTTGGTATCTACGGTATTGTTGAGCGTTCTCTAATTCCATTCGGTCTACACCATATTTGGAACGTACCATTCTTCTACGAAGCAGGTACTTGTACAAATGGTTCTGGTGAAATCGCTCACGGTATTATGACATGTTTCCTAACTGCTGATGACGCTTCTCGCGCAGCGGGTAACGGTTTCGGTCAGCTAGCGGGTGGTTACCTATTCAAGATGTTCGGTCTTCCAGCTGCTGCTATTGCAATTGCACACAGCGCTAAACCTGAAAACCGTGCAAAAGTAATGGGTATCATGGCTTCTGCAGCTCTGACTTCATTCCTAACTGGTATTACTGAACCAATCGAGTTCTCGTTCCTATTCATCGCTCCAGTACTATACGTAATTCACGCAGTACTAGCTGGCGTTGCATACATGCTAACGAACTCTCTAGGTGTTGTTCACGGTCACACATTCTCTAACGGTTTCATCGACTTCGTGGTTCAATCTCCACGTGCTGAAAACATGTTACTGCTTGTTGGTCTAGGTATCGCTTACGCAGTTCTTTACTACGTAGTGTTCACTTTCGTTATTCGCGCTATGGACATTAAAACTCCAGGCCGTGAAGACGAGTCAGAAGCTGCAACAGCGACTACTGGTACTGAAATGGCTGGTGAACTTGTTGCTGCATTCGGCGGTAAAGAGAACATCACTAACTTAGACGCATGTATCACTCGTCTACGTGTATCAGTTGCTGATACTGAAATTGTTGATCAAGACAAACTGAAAAAACTTGGTGCAGCAGGCGTAGTTGTAGTATCTGGTGGCGTTCAAGCTATCTTCGGTACTAAGTCTGACAACCTTAAAACAGATATGGATGAGTGGATCCGTAACCACGGTTAATCCTCAGACATTTCTTCCCCTATAGAAAAGGAGACTTCGGTCTCCTTTTTTTGTGCGCGAATTCCTACAAATTTCTGATATTCCCTTACCTGACAATGACACATTCCAATGGCCGCTTGGGTACCGTCTATACTTTTGTATAGCTATGGTATTTGGAATTACATATGAAGAAATTAGGGATTGTCGCCTTACTACTTGGCACTTCATTCGCTGTTCATGCACAGCAGAACAAAGGCTTTGAAGTCGGCATGGCAGTTGACCAGCAGCTTAGTGTTGTTTTTGAAATCGATGACCAATATCGTTTCATTCTAGGTAATGATGGCGCAGCGTTTGATTACATTTTTGCTCAGGGAGGCTTCAACAGCCCAAATGTACCTTTTGACTGGTATGTTGGAGGCGGAGCATGGGCTGAGTGGGAAGATGATTTTGGTGCTCGTCTACCGTTAGGTATTAATTGGCAGTTCAATAACCGTTTTAACCTTTATGGTCAGGTACACCCTGAAGTCAATTTTTATAGCGGCCCTGAACTGCAAATCGGAGCGGCATTAGGCCTGACGTATCATTTCTAATCTTAAAACTATTTAGTTCGTTATGTGATTGCCCGCCTTTTCGCTTTTAGGTAGTTAAACGTATCATATAGGTAAATCGTATCAGCCGTGCTTGTCATGGCTGAATTTAAACCTATTTGAACAAAAGCGTGGATACCTGATGCTGGATGTTAGAAATAAGAATTTTATTGTCACAGGAGCGACATCCGGTATTGGACGTTTGCTGACAAAGCGATTGTTAGAGCTAGGCGCCAATGTGGCTTTCTGTGGGCGTTCGGAAAGTAAACTCAATGAATTAGTTTCTGAAGTCACATCTTGTGATAGCCAAATGTTCTCGCAAGCCTTTGACGCGACAAATTTCGGGTTGATCAATCACTTCGTTGCTGATGCCAGTGAGAAACTGGGTGGCATTGATGTATTGGTTAATTGTGCTGGTGCGAATACATCGAGAAGTGCTGTCGCAGACTTATCTGTAGATGACCTCATGGGGTTAGTTCAACTGAATATGATGTCTCCATTCGTTTTTATGAAGGAAGTTTACAATGCTTCGATGAAGCCTAGAGGGCAGGGCATTGTCATCAACGTTCTGTCAACGGTATGCGGATTTTCCAATGAAGGGATTGGTGCATATACAGCCTCAAAAGCGGGTATCGATGCCTTAACGAAGGTTTTCCGAAAAGAAGCTAGGGAACATGGTGTGAAAGTATGCGCTATTTATCCCGGTGGGGTAGATACCCCTTTCCGAGCCGCTGATCGCCCTGAGTACTTAGATCCAGAACAGGTGGTGGATGCGATTTTGCTTATGGCGAGTCAAAACGGCATTTCTAGTGTAGACGAATTAGTTATTCGACCTATAGTTGAGAAAAATTATTGCTAGAGGTAGGAGACTCTTCTATCCGTATTAAATAAAAAACCGGCGTTCTGCCGGTTTTTCTTTAGCTGGATGACTTATTTGTCCATCGCTTTCTTGATACAGATAGCAGCGCCACCCCAAGTGATACCAAGACCAATGATCATCATAATAATTGCGCTAGTCGTCATTAGTTTGCCTCCTTACGGCTGGTTAGGTTAACAAGGACACCAAATACAAGTAGAACACCAATAATTGCCCAACCTAGAGTTAGGTCGTAACCACCGTAGCCTTCAGTGAACAGTGCAATCAGTTTTGTCGCGATGATGATCGCTAACATCACTGGAGTCACAAAACGTAAACAGATGTCAAACCAAACGCCCACGCTGAAATCAGAAATGCTGTTCACGTATTTACGTACGTCAGAGACTTTTAGCAACCAAGTCATTAGCGCGATTTCAACGAAACAGCTTGCCATGATACCTACGTTGTTTGCGAAGTGGTCAACAAGGTCAAGTAGAAGTAGACCACCGTTGGTTGCAAACGCCATAGAGATCACTACGCCTGAACCAATAACGATGTTTGCAGCTTTTTTACGGCTCCAGTTTAGCTTATCGATCACTGCTGAAGTAACAGCTTCCATGATAGAGATGTGCGAGCTTAGGCCTGCAACAACCAATGCTAGGAAGAATAGTGGACCTAAGATGTATGGAATTGGTAAAAGGTTAATTGCCGCTGGCAGTGTTACGAATGCCAGACCTACACCTGCAGAAACAACTTCTGTTAGAGGTTTACCTTGCTCTTGAGCCATGTAGCCCAGTACAGAGAAAATCATAATACCTGCAAGAATCGAGAAACCACAGTTGATCAATACCGTCATAAACGCATTGTTTGTGATGTCTGATTTCTCTGGTAGGTAGCTTGAGTAAGCAAGCATGATTGCAAAGCCGATACTTAGCGTAAAGAAGATCTGACCATAAGCTGCCGCCCAAACTTTCACATCCCAAATTTTGCTGAAATCTGGTTCGAACATATAGTTCACACCATCAAGCGCACCAGGAAGGAAAATCATACGTGCAATCAGACCCAATACCATGATGAACAAAATTGGCATCATGATCTTAGAAGCTCGTTCAATACCCGCTTTTACACCACCTACAATAGCCGCATAAGTGATTGCCCAAGCGATGAGCATAGCGAATGCGATATTCCATTGGATGTCACCAAGGTTGGTTGGTGAGTTGTCGCCAAGCGCCAAGTATTCACTAAAGAAGAATGCGTTAGTATCTGTACCCCAACCTTGAGTGAATGACAGACCAAAGTAAGAGATAGCCCAACCAATAACAGCCACATAGTAAACTGCGATAAGCGCAGCAATACCTACTTGGAACCAGCCTAGCCATTCAAATTTAGAATTGATCTTTGCTAGCGTAGAAGGTGCTGAACCACGGTTTTTTTGACCCATACTGAACTCAAGGATCATGAATGGGATGCCCGCAGTAAGTAGTGCGAAGATATAAGGAATGAAAAATGCGCCGCCGCCGTTTTCATAAGCCATATAAGGGAAACGCCAAATGTTTCCAAGACCGATTGCAGAGCCCACTGCAGCTAGGATAAACCCAACTCGGGATCCCCATTGTTCTCGCTTCATGTTTTACTCCTTTACGACACTCTGAGGTCTGAAGCTTCTTTATGGCTATCACTGGCGAACATGGCTACTGTCGATATTTTTTAGCATTCTATAGAATGGCTCAATATTTTATCTATCGTCCATGATTCGGTGAAAAGTTAGTATTAAATTTTGTTTGCCTTAAGAAAACTCAGAGTTTTGTTCTTTATTATCTGATGTGTGTTTGCGAAATCTGAAATAATCAGCTACGCGTGGTACCGAGGCTACAGATTTGTTCTGTTAATAGCAATAGAACATAAATGTTAGTTTTTTGTGTTTATATAGTTTTATTGTGTGATGTATTGGCTAATATGTGGTTTAAAATATTGCTGAGTTACTTATCACTGGCTCAAGTGATGTTTATTTCGTTTATTTGTAATTTATATCACTATTAAAAACAGTAGAGTGTATGACTGAAAAATATACAATCGACAGTGAATCCCTCCACCTTTCGCTCTTTATCTAAAATAAGGAGAGGAAATGCAGACATTGTTAATCAAAGAGTCGTTGAGGTTAGTTTTTTCGTTCTCCAGATTAGTCTAATGAGGGATATGGTGATTGAGTTATTGTGAGGGCAATTGCATAATTGTAGGTGAAAAATCGACAATTCTTGATGGCTTCCTTTACCGATGTTATTAATTTGTTAAGTAAAAGGAGGTCTGTATGGAACATGATCTAAAGTTTGCAGTAATTGCTACTGCCGTTATCTTTACGGTACTTGTCGGTTTTGGATTGATCGCAATAACACACTAACTGATAAGGGTTCTACTTATGCCTAATAGTGGAACTGTTTCTAATTTAGATAACAAAGTCGATGTGATTCGACTATCCAAATTCATCGGCGGTAAAAACGCTCTGGTTGCTCAAGGTGGCGGTCAGAGAGGTATATTTACTGCCGGTGTATTAGACGCCTTTAATCTCGCCAACTTCGACCCATTCGATGAATTTTATGGTACCTCCGCTGGTGCTCTGAATCTCAGCGCTTTTCTCTGCCGTCAGCATGGCTTAGGCAAAGCTTTCATTACAGAACTCACCACTACACCCGAGTTTTTCCACCTTTTTGGTTACATCCGTAGAAAACAATATATGGATCTTGACTGGGCGTTGGAAAAAATTTGTGACTTCCCATTTCATATGGATATAGACATGGGACGTAGGGCATTAGGTTCACGCAAAGCAATGGCGGCTGTTACATCCTCATTGACCCTGAGTGATGAATACTTTCCGATGCTGGGAGGCAACTGGAAGGATATTATGAGAGCGACATGCGCGATTCCTCGCTTATATCCCAAACAAGTCGAGTTAAACAATCAGTTTTACATTGATGGCGGAGTCTCTGCTTCCATCCCTGTTCAGGAGGCTTGGCGTCGAGAAGCTCGTTTTATTACGGTGATCAGAACGGAAGAAATTGATTTTGAATCAGGGCTAATCATGCAGGATGAAAGAGCTCGGCAGGAAGAAATTAAATGGTTCAGAGATTCTTTTAACAGTATTCAAAATCAGTGGCAGAACCGATTAGGTCAATGGAAACAAGACTGGAACCGTTTTTTTCAGCAGCAAATTGCGCGCTCCAAAGAGTTGAAAAATGAGCATAAACACCTACAAGCACTCAACGGCGGTCGTTGGTTATTTGGTGCGGACGATATTTATCGATTGAGTCATTTGCTTGGAGATAAATTTGATTCAGGGCTGGCGGATATGTTGATGGTACATTACCAGACTTACTCCCTAACTAGAGAGTTTCTGAATTCACCACCTGATGATGTGTTTATAGTACAAATTGCGCCAAGCAGTCCTCTGAAATCCTCCTCTTTGATGAGTGATAAAGAAGACCTATTACACGATTATGAGTTAGGTGTTGAAGCCGGAAACCGCTTTATCAATTTGTTTTTGCAGGCTAGGGAGATAAAAGCGGAACGCATTATTCGTGCAGATTTTAATTCTCTGGAAATCGGCGAATAACTCACTCTAGAACAAGTAGAGTGAGTTATTGCTTTATGGGATATACCAGTTAGAAGACTGGCAGGATACGCATACAGTTGGTTGAACCTTCAACCTCCATCACATCGCCTTGAGTGATGATAACCAAGTCGCCAAACTCGAGCAGTTTTTTATCTTTGAGAGATTTCAAAGCAGATTGTGCCGCAATAAATCCTTCTTCATGCTTACTGTCGAAATAGAATGGAGTAACTCCTCTGTATAGCGCACAGCGGTTAAGCGCACGTTCATTACGTGACATGGCAAAGATAGGAAAGACGGAATTTAAACGAGACGTCATTAGTGCTGTCCGTCCCGATTCCGTTAAAGTGACCATCGCCTGTACACCTTCCAAATGGTTAGCTGCATAAATGGTAGACATGGCGATGGTTTCTTCTGAGGTGGCAAAGGAACGATCAATACGATAGTTCTGTTGATTCGACTCAATGGTTTTCTCTGCACCAATACAGACTTCAGCCATCGCTTTGACCGTCTCAACAGGATATTTCCCCGCCGCAGTTTCTCCTGACAGCATTACGGCATCGGTGCCATCAAGTACGGCATTCGCAACGTCCATGACTTCGGCACGGGTTGGCATTGGATTTGTGATCATAGACTCCATCATTTGCGTGGCGGTAATCACCACTCGGTTGAGAGCTTTCGCGCGATGGATCAGTTTTTTCTGCACACCCACGAGTTCTGGGTCGCCAATTTCGACACCGAGATCGCCACGAGCCACCATGATCACGTCAGATGCCATGATGATATCGTCAATATTTTCATCGCATGAGACGGTTTCTGCGCGCTCCACTTTCGCTACTAACCCCGCTTCTAAGCCAGCATCTCGAGCAAGACGGCGAGCATAATTCATATCTGCCCCGTTGCGAGGGAATGAAACGGCGAGGTAATCCACTTTGATTTCAGCTGCAAGAAGGATATCGCGTTTGTCTTTCTCGGTCAGTGCGTCTGCTGAAAGGCCTCCTCCTTTTTTGTTGATGCCTTTGTTATTCGATAAAGGGCCACCGATCAGGACGGAGGTAAAAATCTTATTGTTTTCAACAGACAATACTTGTAGCTGTACTCTTCCGTCATCGAGCAGAAGGATGTCGTCTCTTTTGACATCGTTTGGCAAGGCTTTGTAATCAATACCGACTGAGTCCTGATCGCCCATTTCGGGCGCCAGTTCGGCATCAAGGATAAATCGGTTACCTTCAGTCAGGAGAATCGGTCCATCTTTAAATGTGGATAAGCGGATTTTGGGGCCTTGTAAATCACCCAAAATCGCGACATTTTTTCCGAGTTTTGCTGCGATTTCGCGAACTTTTTGAGCTCTTAGCTTGTGGTCTTCCGCAGAACCGTGCGAAAAATTCATTCGTACTACGTTTGCCCCTGATTTTATGATTTGCTCTAGTACGTTTTCTTTATCTGTGGATGGGCCGAGTGTGGTGACAATTTTGGTACGTCTTTGACCTAAACTCATGGTGATCTCCTACAGTGATCGGGCAGATAAGGTATCGAGGATTTTATAAGTATAAACAACACCCATAGTACTTGAGATGAAGGTTATAAAATTGTTACGTAAGTCTGAGATTTTTGTAGGAATTTGGCCGTAATGCTCAATGCAATTAAAATAATTTTGCTCTGAAAATAAGTTTTTCAAACACAGATATCGAGCCTACCCAAACCCGACAATTTGACTGAATACACAAAGTTCCGAGTATATACGTGATGCTGGTCACGGGTATTTACCAAAGCCCTTCACAATTAGTTCGCAAAGTAAAAAAATTGGCAGGTTGTTGTTTTTTGGAGCGTACTATGTACATGGCTCAACCTGGCCATATTGACCACATTAAGCAGGTCAATGCTGGTCGTGTGTATAAATTGATTGACCAAAAAGGTCCGATATCTCGTATCGATTTATCGAAAGAGAGCGAACTCGCGCCTGCAAGTATTACTAAAATTACTCGCGAGCTTATTGATGCGCACCTAATTCATGAAACAACGGTTCAAGAAGCTATCAGCCGTGGTCGTCCTGCTGTAGGTTTACAGACCAACAATGAAGGCTGGCAGTTCCTTTCTATGCGTCTGGGACGCGGATATTTAACCATAGCCCTTCATGAGCTTGGTGGTGAAGTTCTGATCGATACTAAAATTGAGATTCATGAAATCGATCAAGACGATGTGCTTCAACGTCTTTTATTTGAAGTTGAAGAATTTTTCCAAACTTATGCTGACCAACTCGATCGCGTCACGAGCATTGCTATCACTTTACCGGGTTTAGTTAACTCGGAGAAAGGCATCGTTTTGCAGATGCCTCACTACAACGTGAATAATCTAGCGTTAGGCCCTGAAATCTATAAAGCAACTGGGCTGCCTGTATTTATTGCTAACGATACTCGTGCTTGGGCTTTGGCGGAAAAGTTATTTGGTCATTCGCAAGACGTTGATAATTCAATTCTGATTTCAATACACCATGGTTTAGGCGCTGGTATCATTCTTGATGGTCGAGTACTGCAAGGTCGTAACGGCAATATTGGTGAATTAGGGCATATCCAAATTGACCGCAATGGTAAGCGTTGCCACTGTGGGAATATTGGCTGTCTTGAAACGGTTGCCAGTTCTCAAGCGATTCGAGAACAAGTCGCAGAACGTATTGCCAATGGTGAAGCTTCAAGCTTAAGTGAAATTGCAGAAATCACGATAGAAGATATTTGTTCTGCGGCTGCAGAAGGGGATCCTCTTGCGGTTGAAGTGATTGAGCAGCTTGGTGCTTATTTAGGTGCGGCAATTGCTATCGTAATCAACCTATTTAATCCAGAAAAAATTCTTATTGGTGGCGTTATCAATCAAGCAAAAAGTGTGTTGTACCCGGCAATTCAGCATTGTATCGAACAACAAAGTCTTCCTGTTTACCATAAAGATTTGAAGCTGGTGGAGTCTCGTTTTTACAAACAGGCGACGATGCCTGGTGCAGCGCTTGTTAAGCAAGCATTATATGATGGTTTGTTGCTGATGAAGGTGGTGGAAGGATAATTATCACAATACCTTGAGTACTATCATTTACATTTATCCTTTGTAGCTATACTGTTATTGGGTTTTAATAGTTTGCGGAATTTTCTATGTCAGGTGTTTTAAATTCAGTCGATCAACGTACTAACTTGGTTGGCGAAAACCGACTTGAGTTATTGCTTTTTAGCTTAAACAGCCGTCAACTGTTTGCTATTAACGTATTTAAAGTTAGAGAAGTGATTAAAGTCCCTCATCTAACTAAAATGCCAGGTTCGCATCGCAATATTACCGGTGTTGCAACACTTCGCGGAGTGCCAGTTCCGATTATCGACTTGCGCCAAGCGATTGGTTTCCCACCATCTCGATTAGAAAAGCCAGAGCAAAACCTCATTATTACGGAATACAACCGTACTACTCAGGGTTTTCTCGTTGGCCAAGTCCGCAACATTGTTAACACTGCATGGACAGAAATTGAGCCGCCGCCAAAATCAGCAGGGCGTTCAAACTACTTGACTGCCATTACTCAAATTAAAGAGCAAAATCAAACCAATATCGTTGAAATTATTGATGTTGAGAAAGTGCTTGCAGAGATCATCGAGTACGATGTTTCTATTTCTGAAGAGCTGCTTGACCACAATATTTTGGGTGAAATGGTAGGTCGCAATGTTTTAATCGTGGATGATTCTTCAACCGCACGAAACCAGATTAAAGATACCTTGTCACAGCTTGGTCTTAACATCATTGAATGCCGAGATGGTTTGGAAGCTTTGAATTTCCTCAAATCTTTGTGTGATGCCGGTAAAAACATTAATGATGAACTTCTGATGATGATTACTGATGCTGAAATGCCAGAAATGGACGGCTATCGCTTAACTCATGAAGTTCGTAATGATCCTCGTATGAAAGACCTGTTTATTACTTTGAACACGTCATTGAGTGGTAGCTTTAACGAAGCGATGGTTCAGAAAGTCGGTTGTAATCGATTCATTTCTAAGTTCCAGCCCGACTTGTTAGTGCAAGTAGCTCAAGAACGACTTCGAGAAGTTTTATAAGAATAGAAAAGCGCTGAACATTCAGCGCTTTTTTGTATATTCAAATACTGCCTCTCAGTATTTAATAGTATCTGGCTTAATGAAAATCCCGAGAGCGACTTTGAAGCAACGTTAAATGTTCGGTGATATCAATCAGTTTTCCCGCGATCACATGCACCACATTTTCTTCTTTCTCGACAATACCTTTTACCATTAGGACTTTGGCACTGATATAAGCGCTTTTCTGTGCTCTAGCTGTGGCTTGCCAAACTACGGTATTAATATTTCCGGTATCGTCTTCTAGTGTGAAAAACGTTACGCCAGCGGCTGTTCCGGGAGCTTGTCGTCCGGTGACGACTCCTGCAACGGTAACGAGTGATTTATGTGGGAGATGTATCAGGTCTTTATGACGGGTGAATTTGCCCAAGAGACCAGCTTTGTCTAATAAGGTTATCGGATGCTGGTTAAGGGACAATCCTAACGATGCATAATCTTCTATCAGATCTTCCATCGCTGTAGGTGAGTGTTGAATTTGGCGTTCATCTTCTTGATAGTGTTCAAATAACGGCAGGTCAGAAAGAGAATCCATGATCGCCCAACGGGTGTCGTAGCGGTTATTGGTCAAGCGATGCAGGGCATTGGCAGAGGCTAGTGATTCCATATCTTTCTGGTTAATTCCTGCATTTTTTAGCTGGTTAACATGTTGAAATCCGCCAGTAGGGCGAGCACGCAGCAGTTGCTCGCTTCCTGAGTCGCTTAACCCTTTCACCAGACGCAGACCGAGCTGAATAGCAAAACCTTGCTGGTGGCGTACGACTTGATGCTCAATAGCTGAATGATAAACGCAAACAGGCAGAACCACAATGCCGTGCCTTTGAGCATCCTGAATCAGTTGTGAAGGACTATAAAACCCCATAGGTAAACTATTGAGCAACGAGGCGTAGAACGCTTCCGGATAATAGTATTTGAGCCATGCAGAACAATATGCCAAAACCGCGAATGACGCCGAATGGCTCTCTGGGAAACCGTATTCCCCGAAGCCACAAATTTGATCGTAAATCCGTTCAGCAAACTCCTTCTCATAGCCACGTGCCAGCATGCCATTTATCAATTTAGGTCTGAATTTAGCCAACTCGCCACTCTTTTTCCAAGACGCCATCGCTCGGCGAAGCTGATCTGCTTCGCCTCCACTGAAACCAGCTGCAACCATAGCAATTTTAATCACTTGCTCTTGAAAGATCGGAACGCCCATCGTCCGCTCTAAAACTTCTTTCACCTCTTGAGATGGGAAAGAAGGTTCCTCAATACCATTTCTTCGTTTAAGAAACGGGTGCACCATATCTCCTTGAATTGGACCGGGGCGAACTATGGCGATTTGTATGACCAGATCATAATAAGTGCGAGGCTTTAAGCGTGGCAGCATACTCATTTGCGCGCGAGATTCTATTTGAAACACGCCTACGGTATCTGCGCGTTGTATCATCCCATACACGTTTTCGTCGTCTTTTAAACGAGTGATGTCTGCAATGTTGAGCTTTCGTTGATGGTGGAGTTCGATCATGGTGAAACACTTACGAATGGCCGTTAGCATACCTAACGCCAGCACATCGACTTTCATCAGTCCGAGACTTTCTAAATCGTCTTTATCCCATTGAATAATGGTTCGTTCCGGCATGGCTGCGTTTTCTACGGCGATAAGCTCGTACAAAGGGCCCGCGGAAATAACAAAGCCACCCACATGTTGTGAGAGGTGACGTGGGAACGACTGTATTTCGTTGACCAGATCGATAAACAGTTGCCCTTTATGCGACTGTGGCTGAAGTCCAAGCTCTATGATCTGGGCTTGCCATCCAAGCTGGCGGTCTCTGCGGTTAATATTTTTGATAAAGAAATCGAGTTGAGTCTCGCTAATCCCCAACGCTTTCCCTACGTCTCGAATAGCGCTTTTTAAGCGATAAGTAATCACTGTCGCGGCCAATGCAGCTCGCTCTCTGCCATATTTCTGATACAGGTATTGAATGACTTCTTCACGTCTCTCGTGTTCAAAATCCACATCAATATCTGGCGGCTCTTGGCGCTCTTTACTGATAAATCGTTCAAATAACACTGCGACTTGGCGAGGGTCGACAGCGGTTATCTCTAAGCAGTAACAGACAATAGAGTTAGCGGCAGACCCTCGTCCTTGGTATAGAATACCTCTACTTTTGGCGAACATAACGATGTCGTGAATAGTAAGAAAGTAGAACGGATAGTTGAGTTCCTCAATCAGAGAGAGTTCTTTATCTATGGTTGCTTGAATATCGTCAGGGACACCTTCGGGAAAGCGAACAAGCTTGCCTTTTTCAACTAATAGACGTAGATGTTCCATCGGTTCTGAACCGTTCGGTATCAATTCGCTTGGGTATTCGTATTTCAGATCACTCAGTTTGAAGTGACACAGTTCAGCAATGCGCACACTCTCTTCCAACCATTCACTTGAGAATATTTTGGCGAGCTTTGCTTTACTGCGCAGTGCCCGTTCAGTGTTGCCAATTAGATGAGCCTGAATGTGTTCGACACTCTGGTTGTGCTTGATGGCCGTCAGAACATGTTGCAGTGGAAGGCGAGTGGCCGTATGCATAAGAACACCGCCACATGCAGTGATGGGCAAACTCAGTTGTTGAGCCAGTTCCTGACAGTGCGAAATATAGTGATGGTCGTTCGCGCCAAGATGGCGTTGAACGGCAATCCATAAACGACCTTGATGATATTGCTTCAGCCACTTTCCCCAATAGGCATTGTTGTCTTCCTCGGTTGGAAGCCAGAGAATAAGGCAGTGCTTCGCGGACATTAAATCCCATTCAGATAACTGATAGCTGCCTTTTTCACTGCGCCTACGGGCATTGGTGATGATTCTGCACAGCTCAGCGTATGCTTGGCGATTTGGGCACAAAAGTACAACTTGGCACTCACCATTGAGCCAAAACATACTGCCGACAATTTGTTTGATACCAAGCTTTCGGTCTTTGATGGCTGTATGAGCTCTCACGACGCCAGCGATTGAACACTCGTCGGTAATCGCTAGAGCACGATAGCGTAGAAAATCCGCGTGCTGAATAAGTTCTTCAGCATGAGAAGCACCCGTCAGAAATGAGAAATTGCTTTGGCAAAATAGTTCAGCGTAAGCCATGTCACTACTCTTATAAAAATCGTCTGATCAAAGAGGCACGTTTGCTAAACAAGCCTGCGTTTTAGCTAAACTGGCCATGCAGAAACCAGTGTTTATCTTGGTTGCGAAATACCCAAAGCCAGCGGCCTTGTTCGCTGTGGGCAATGAAATAGTCACGAGTGATGGGCTGGTTGTCCCACCATCCAGTGACTAGTCTTTCAGGCCCATGGATGAGCGATACGATTTCACACAGAGGTTCGGGCTCAGGAAGCAGCAGGCTAGGGCGCAACTCTGGTCTGCGTAATGTATGGGATGTGGGTTCTGTTGCTGCTATGTATTGGCTGCGCTTCTCTGGGCGAGGATCATCACTCAGATTCGGCTTATTGACTTGTGCCTGACCAAGCTTGGCTTGTAGCAGAGTGATCAGTTCCAGTGCTGTCGTCTGACCTTTTTCACCATCAAAAATGTCCGTCACGCTTTGGTTCATTTCCCCAGAACGAATGACTTTTAACGTCATTGCCAGTGCGGGTTGGGACAGTTGTATTGACTCTAGAGTGAGTTGACAGAGCTTCCCCCATTTTCCACAAGCATATTCTCCCTGTGCTGAAGTAAAATGCAGACTGTTTTTGATGTTATCTCGCTGAGTCAGTATCAGTTCAAGCTCAAAAGCGACCTGATTTCGCAGTGTTAAAAATTGCTCTAAGCGTTTTAGCAAACGAGATAAAGGCTTCTCCAACCATTGAATATTTTCAATTTCATACAGCAATTCTAGGTGGCTACAAAAGGCTTCTGGCGGATGGTAAAAACTAACTGGATGCTTAAATTGCCCCAAGAGCTTGCCTACATAGTTCACTAAATCGATATCAAACCGTCTTGCCAGATCTTGTATTGGTACGGCAAGGAGGGCTTTGATGTCTCGAATCCCGACTCTGGCGAGTTTTTCTACCTGTTTAAAATCCAGTTCTGTGGCACTGAGTGGGTAATCGTTAATGGCAGCAAGAATCTTGTCTTTATCCTCAATGATGATGTTTGAACCGCTTTTTCCAAGCAAAACAGCCGAAAGTGGCGAAAAACCGGAACCATAGTAGTAACGTGTTTTACGTAAACGAAGATGAGCACTTAATGTGTGCCAATAGTTATCCAGACCCGAATACAGAGACAGCATGTTAGTGACTCTTAGCAATATGCCTTTTGGTGGAAGCAACACGATGTCTGAGGTTACCAGATACAACCATTGTGCTATCTCTTCGATGGTTTGATTTTCAACATTCTCATCATAGGGATGTACTTGTAGATCGCTGCACATAGATGCCGCACTGCCTAGCCCCATCCCAATTTTTATGCCTTGCTTTAATGCACAAGCACTGGCTTGAACAACATGGTTATCACGACCTTCGATGATAACCAGAGGGTATTCATGCTCGGCGTATAAGGTATCCAGTTGTAGTGCTGGAAAATGAAGATAGATCCAAAGCGTCATCGTTAGCCCTGCATACGTTGAGGAAAGGCGATAACTTGTGAAGACGGTTTTGAAGAAGCCTGCGGGATCACCAAGTTTGGCCAGCGCTCATACATAGATAGCTTAAATGCGCTTAAAGGCCACCCACCTTTGCGTTTTGGGACACTAATCTGCAGACCTTGTGGATCAGCTTGTAACGATAAACTTAGTGATACTGGTAGCGAAAATACGCTTTCTTGCGGCGAACGGAAAAGAAATTGCAAACAGCTACCCGTTTCACAGGCAACATTTAAGCGACGAACCTGATGGACTTCGAGCTTATCTTGCCAAAGCAATACTTGACTGCATGCACCACTTTTTAGGCATTGCTCGGCAGCCCACAAGGCTTCCTTATGGTTTTTGGGCGTTAAAACCAATACGTGTTCAAGGTTTATACCTTCACACTTCAGACTTTCAGCCTGCACTATGCCCGGTGGATTAATAAATACCGTTAATCGCTTATCATGTTGTTTCAGATAAGGATAGATAAGGCGTAATTCACCAATACCCGACAGAGACTGAATTTCAACCACACCATGAGGAGGAAAGCCTCCGGCAAGTTTGTCATCCAGTGCATTGAATCCGGTAGAGCGGGCGCTTTGCTCATACTTTGTTTCAGAGCCTTGCCATAGCCAGTGTTTGTTCTTGAGGTGTTCTATCAGTTCATACATAATAATTTACCTGTATATTTGTACAGTATATTTTGTTGTTTAGAACATTCAAGAAAAAAGTAAGGTTTAGAAACAACAAAGCCTCGCTAAGCTAGCAAGGCTTTGAATCGTTTGATGAAACTCAGTAACTATTTTTTCGGCTGAGCATCAATGCACTGACCATTGACAGCTTTGCCTTCTGGCGCCATCAAATACAGGTATAACGGCATAATGTCTTGTGGTGTTTTCAGTAGGCCTGCATCTTCCGCAGGGAAAGCTTTTGCACGCATACCAGTACGAGTACCACCTGGGTTGATAGCATTAACGCGAATATTAGTATCGCTAAGCTCATCGGCAAGCACTTGCATCATGCCTTCAGTCGCAAATTTGGATATCGCATAAGTCCCCCAGAACGCGCGACCAGAATGGCCTACCGTCGAGCTGGTGAAAATGATGCGGGCATCGTCAGATTTATGAAGTAGAGGCAGCAGAGCTTGAGTCATCAGGAACTGTGCTTTGACGTTTACCTGCATGACGTCGTCGTAAGAATCTTCGCCGATCTGATCAAATGGGCTTAGTACACCCAAAATGCTGGCGTTGTGTAAAACACCATCCAAACGGCCGAACTGGCCTTCAATGGTATCCACCATATCCAGATAGTTCTGTTTTGTTGCTCCTTTCATATCTAAAGGAACAATAGCAGGCTGAGCATAGCCAGCGGCTTCAATTTCATCGTAGGTTTGTTCTAATTTCTTCACAGTGCGCCCAAGCAAGATCACTGTCGCACCATGTGCCGCATAAGTGATGGCTGCTTGTTTACCAATGCCGTCACCAGCACCTGTAACTAAAATTACTTTATCTTTTAGGGCGTTTGCAGACACTGAATAATCCACGTTACGTATCCTTATTGTTATGATTTACTTTAAGTCATGATGACAAGGTGGTTACAATACACCAATTCGCATTGAAGAGGATGAGTACATTGGAATTTTTGTTGGACTATGGCTTATTTTTAGCCAAGATCGCGACAGTTGTGGTTGCGATCGTTGTGTTGTTAGTCATTGCTAAATCCGTCGGCGGAAAAGGTGCAGCTAAAGGTGAGTTGGAAGTGACCGACTTAACTAAGCAGAACAGAGAGAACGCTGAACATTTAGAAGCGCACTTACACGATGAATCTTTTTTGAAAGCTCGCCATAAAGCAGAAGCGAAAAGCGAGAAAGAAAAACATAAGCAACACGAAAAAGCCGTTAAGAAAGCCGCAAAATCGGGCGAGTTAAAAGAAGAACGTGAACCTCACTTATTTGTTTTAGATTTCCACGGCAGTATTGATGCCAAAGAAGTGTCTTCACTGCGCCAAGAGGTTACCGCGATTCTGGCTGTCGCACAGCAAGGTGACGAAGTGTTACTGCGCCTTGAAACGGGTGGCGGTATGGTTCACGGCTATGGCTTAGCGTCTTCACAGTTGGATCGTATTAAAGCCGCAGGCTTACCTTTGACTATTGCGGTAGATAAAGTGGCAGCAAGCGGTGGCTACATGATGGCCTGTATTGCGGACAAAATTGTTTCGGCGCCGTTTGCTATTGTTGGCTCTATTGGTGTGGTAGCACAGTTGCCTAACTTCAATAAACTGCTGAAAAAACACAATATTGAATTCGAACAACTGACCGCAGGTGAGTACAAACGTACATTGACTATGTTTGGTGAGAATACGGATAAAGCTCGTGAGAAATTCAAGCAAGAGCTGGAAGAAACGCATGTATTGTTTAAAGATTTCATCCGTGAACGTCGCCCAGAGTTAGATCTAGACAAAGTGGCAACCGGCGAGCACTGGTTTGGTACGCAAGCAAAAGAGCTTGGTCTGGTAGATGAAATCAAAACATCGGACGATTTAATTGTTGAAGCGTGTAAAGAGAAGACGGTATTAGCTCTTCGCTATGTGCAGAAGAAAAAATTGACCGACAAACTGGCAGGTGTTGCCGGAGAAGCGGCTGACAGTGTTCTATTAAAACTGATCAACCGAGGCCAACGTCCGATTGTGTAGTTGTTTGAATAAGTCTGAAGACCATTCTGAAAATTACCTAGTTGATAAAAAACCTGCTTAGGCAGGTTTTTTATTGTCTGTCGAAAATTAACGTTATGGAAATGGCTGGTGGAATGTATCAGAAGTCAAAGAACCTCTATACGCTCACAGTTATCGGTGGAATGAAAATGTTAGGGTTTACAGTGCGGTAGATGAAATAGAAACATGCCGAGATAAAAATGGTCAGGTTTGGGAATGTCGTTTCATTAAGAAAGCGTAGTCACTGACTCTCACATTAGGTAGAAATAATGGATAAGATGAAATCATTTCTGAGTATCTTTACTTCGGCTAAACCCAAATCTAGGAAAGCACATACCGTTAGAACAGACTTTTATCGAGGTCACTTCATAAAACGCAATGCTGATAGTTCAGAGCGTTGGTCTGTGATATTAGGTGAGAAAATGGCGGTAGGTGAAATAAAATACATTAAAATGACCATCGATCATTGGGCAGATACGGGAACATATGTACCCCCAGAATATTTTAAAAGTAATGATGATCCATCGAATAGGCAAACTTTTGATTACAAAAATTTTAAGATAATTAATGACCTTGGTGGGCAGAATGATTGGTATATCATTTACCGGGAAAAATTAATGAAAGGCTCTAAAGATAAAATAATTCAGGTGATTGATCGGATAGAAGAAAGGGTATCTGTCATTAAATAGTTGGTTATCTATGTAATTAAGGTTTAAATATAGGACGTTTTTACTTCTTTAAGTATTGACGTTTTTTCATTTCGGCGATTGATGCCAGCAGTAAACCACCAAGTAAACCAGCCAGATGTGCTTCTGTTGCGACTCGTGCACCAATCATTTCAGCTGTGTTGGTGGAGGCGCCAAAGAGCTGTTCACTGGCGACTTTTAACATCACCCCAATCACTAATAACCAACTACTTTTACGTCCACCTAATGCTTCATTCAAAGCATAAAAAGCAAATAAGCCATGCAGAGTGCCAGATAAACCCACGTAGTTCACCATGTTGGTAAATAACAGGCTGATTCCTATCCAAGTGCTGATAAGTAAAGTGAGCAGGGCAAAGTAGCGAGGTTTGGGTTGGAATAGGTAGCCAATGACCCACAAACCTAACAAATTCATCGCCAAATGAGCAAAGTTGGTATGAGTGAAGTTTCCTGTTACGATCCGCCACCATTGACCATTTTCTATCACATCGGCTTGCCAAGCCATTACGTGGCTGAAAGGCTCAAACTGAAGCCCAAAGCAAACGGCGGTGACTATAGATAACAGCAGGTAAAGATTCACAAAATGTCTCGTTATTGTTCTCAGTGTGGAAAGGCACGTAAAGCGTGTATCTGTGACAACATTGTTGCGCTTGATTCGCAGGTCGAGCTTATCATCCTTCAACACCCAACAGAAGAACACCGACCTATGGGAACGGCGCGAATTTTAAGTTTGTCACTGGTCAACAGTCGTCTGTTGGTCGGGGAGGACTTCCGCGAACATGGCGAACTAAACCGACTATTAGCAGAGCCGGATGTTGAGCATTTTGTTCTATATCCTAGTGATGTTTCTCTATCGGCTGCGGATGTAGCGTTACCAATTGAGAAAAAAATCCGCATCATTTTACTGGATGGAACATGGAAAAAAGCATTCAAGATGTGGCAGCTAAATACTCAGCTCCACCATCTGCCTTGCTTGCATTTGCCAGAAGATTTGAAAGGTAATTATCGTATTCGCAAAGCGCCAAACGAAAATGCGCTGTCAACCGTTGAAGCTGGTTTTCATGTTCTCAGCATCATGCAGCCAGAGAAAGACTTTTCGCCTCTTTTAGACGCATTTGAAGCCATGATCGATTATCAAATTCAGCAAATGCCTGCTGGCGTATTTGAGCGCAACTATCGTTCCTAAGTGCGTGCTAATAATGAGTGTGAGCAGAGAATAGCTGCTGATGTAGACGCTGTGCATAGGCATCGGTCATTGCAGAAATATAATCGCAAATAACCCGTAATCCATCGCCTGATGTTTGCTCTGCATTAAGCCATTTTTCCTTGGTGGCGGAAGGAAGCAATCTTTCAGGATCAGCGGCTAAAGCTTCAAACATATCCATAATGATTTGTTGCCCTTTGTACTCAAAACGCTGAACTTCAGGTATTTGAATGACATATTGGCTAACAAAGTGTTTAAGCACTTCCAAAGCAGTTGCCATGTGAGGTTCCAAGTAAGCATTTAGAGCGAGAAGCTCACTATGGAAAGGTGCATTAACGGGTTGAATGCTGATGCTGGTAAGCAGGGCATTGACTATGCCGCCTATAGCATCTTTGCGCACATGGTGTTTGCCAGAAAAAAGCATATCACTGAGCTTGCCTGTATTCTCGCCAAACCAAGGGTCGCCACATTTCTCCAACTGGGCAGCCGCTTCACTCCACTGCTGACGAGTTACCATGCCAAGTACAATCGCATCTTCTAAATCGTGAACACCGTAAGCAATGTCATCCGCCAGTTCCATAATGGAGCAATCGAGCGACTTGAAGCGAGTTTTTTGATGTTGATATGGTGACTGTATTCCGTCACGCATTTGGCTAATCAGTGCTCTGTCATGAGCATCAAGAGGCTCTAAGACCCAGTCAAAAACAAAGCTGTCACAGTTATAAACCCCTTTCGCTGGTGACCAGTCTTTCGCTTTTAACTGACGCTGGTGAGGAACGGATTCCGGTATTTTTTCTGCACGAGTTGCACTCAGCAGGGCAGGATATTTCAATAGCCCGAGCAGAGTACGTCGAGCAAGGTTCATTCCGTGATGTTCAGTATAGGGTTCTAAGCAGGTGACAATTCTGAACGTCTGAGCGTTGCCTTCAAAACCACCATGTTCACGCATCATATAGTTCAAGGCGACCTCACCGCCGTGCCCATAAGGTGGGTGCCCAATATCGTGCGCTAAACAAAGTGAATCAATTAATGTGTCGCTACCCAATAATTCACTGAATTCGGGTTGTTTAAGTTTTAGTTGGGCGACGATGCCTGTGCCGATTTGCGCGGCTTCCAAAGAGTGAGTAAGGCGAGTGCGGTGGAAGTCATTAAGACTGGTACCGTGAACCTGAGTTTTTGCTTGCAGGCGTCGAAAAGCGGCGGAGTGAAGTATGCGTGCTCTGTCTCGCTGAAAAGGGCTGCGGTGATCATTACGGCGAATTTTATGTTCGTCGTTCTTACGCTCTTGCCATAGAGCATTGCATTCGTAGTTTTCCGCGAGGTCGAAAGAGGGTTTCATTCATAACTCCTACAAGGTGTTTGTATAACTTATAGTGACTTAGCGGTGTTCGTCCAGAGATAACGCGAAATTACTTTGGTGCCTTAATTTTCATTAGGAAGATTTGAAACACCAAGCCGTGTCAGTATGGCGTTGTAAGTACCATCTTCTTTCATAGATGACAGGCCTTGGTTGAATGCTTGAGTCAGCTCATCACTTCGAGATAACTTGCGACTAAATGCATTATAGACTTCGTAAGTGCGAAATGGAGGAACGAGGATTTCTATATGTTCGGAGGAATTGCTCGGTTCTAATCCAGAATTTTGCATGAAGCGAAAATATTCCCGAGCCATCAAAGCAAGGTCAACTCTTTCCTTAACTAGCATAGACAAACTAACCAAATTAGAGTTTGCCGGATATAAATTAAGCCCTTCGGTTTGAGCGTCATCGGCTTGCAGGGTGCCTATCTGAACTGCAATAAGGAGATTTTTATTATCATTGAGTGAGTCAGTTTTATTCAGTGGGTCTCGTTTTTTAATAAACACCTGTTCACTGGAATAAATACTGAAAGAGTAAGAAAGCGTTTTCTCCCTTTCTTGTGCGAAGTACAACCCTAGAATGCCATCGACCAGTCCATTTTGTGCACTACTGAGAGCCCGTTTCCAAGGCATAAACGTCAGTTCTAGTGTGTATCCCGAGCGCTGAAAAGCTTCTCTGGTTATTGCAGCTAAAAAACCATTTTCGGGTAAATCTTTCCCATAAAAGGGCGGCCACTCCATCGCGGATAAATTGACCGTATTGGCGTAACTCGGCTGGATGAAACATGAAAGAATCAGTGAAGTTAAAATCAATAGGCGCTTGAAATTTAAGGTCATAAAATATCTCTATATGTAATGTATTGATTATAGAAGGTATTGGAGACCTCGTCCTAAAACAGAATAAATGTGAGAAGAAAGGTCGCTGTTTCCCCAGTTTTGTGGTGAGTTGGCTAATTATTGATTGTGTGGCGTCTATAATGAAATCTGCAGGGAGCTTGTCTTGCAACATATTGGAGAGTGTGAAATGCGAACATTAGGATTAAAAAAAGTATTATTAATATCCGTAATATTACTTGTTGCCATATCTGTCTCGTTAGCGAACTTAGCATCATATCTACAACAGAAAGAATCATTAACAACCAATATATTAAATCAAAGTAAAAGTTACGTTACCGAACAGGCCGTTATTATTGAAAATTTCATTAATCAGAAGGCAAGTGGTATTAGCAAAATTGCAGGACAATATAAAAATAAGGCAATTACGGGAAGTGCGGAAGAAATTATAGAGCGAACGAAGTTCCTTGCTAATGCTATGAATGTAGATAGTGCTGTTATTGCTTTTGACAACGGGGATGCGTATTGGAATATTGCCAGTGACACTTGGCCGAATCATAAATATGCGGGAGACGTAACCCAGCGCCCTTGGTATCAAGCGGCTCAGAGCTCTAATAAAGTGACCGTCACGGATCCATATATGGGAACCGATGGAGTTTACTGGGTAACAATTATTGATAAAGTGAAAGACGGGACTGTTTCTGCGGATATGACTTTGTCATTTTTAAATGAGATGGTGAAAACATCGATACCTGGTGCCGTCGCTATCATTATGAACCAAAGTGGTACTTTATTGGCTTCTTCTTCTGAGGTTGTAAAGTCAGGAACCAAGGTTAGCGATTACGCTTGGTTTAAATCAGCCGCTGAAAATGCACTTAATGCACCCGAAGCAGTATCACAATACCAATTAAATGGACAAGACAAATTGCTTTTCTCACACCAAGTCAGAGTGGGAGATAAGCTATGGTATTACGCGATAGGGCTTGATGAATCAGTTGCTTTTGCCGATCTAGAAAGTGTCAAGGTTTCTGCATTTTTTGTAACAGCTATTGCGACCGTGATTAGCATTATCGTAGCTTTTGTTTTGGTCAATATCCTTTATCGGCCAATTATTTCTTTGCGTAAGACAATTACAGATTTATCAAGTGGTAACGGAGATCTTACTCAACGTTTGAGTGTAACTTCTAATGATGATATTGGTGAGATATCGACCGGAGTTAATCGCTTTATTGCTGATCTGCAAAGTATGATGTTGGAAGTGCAAGGTGCGAGTCAAACATTGCAGGACAACGTGTATAAGCTTCGAGAGCAATCTAAATACAATGGTGAGATCCTACAAAGCCATGTAACAGAAACAGAGCAAATAGTAACAGCTGTTGATGAGATGGATGCCACAGCAAACTCTATGGCTACCGATGCTGCCAATACAGCTAATTTAACTGAACAAGCCAATAATAGCAGTAATGAATCACGTCGGATCTTGGATAAATCGAAACAAACGATATCTGCGTTGATTGCTGATGTTGAAAAGGCGTCTTTGGACGTTCAGCAAATGAACAACCAGACTCAAAACATTAGTACAATATTGACAGTTATTGGTGATATTGCAGAACAAACGAATTTGTTGGCACTGAATGCTGCTATAGAAGCCGCTAGAGCTGGTGAGCAAGGACGAGGGTTTGCTGTTGTCGCTGATGAAGTACGTAAATTAGCCAGCCGAACTAAAGAAAGTACAGCGGAAATTGAGGCAGCACTAACGGATCTCTTAACTGGATGCCAAAGAGTGGTGGAGTCGATGGGATATACCAAAGAGCGCTGTCAAGAAACGGCTGCGGGGTCGGTCGAAGTAGAATCTAGCCTTCAAGCGCTAACACAATTTGTTGATGAGATTAATGATTTAAGCTCACAAATAGCAACTGCCGCAGAAGAACAAAGTAGTGTGACTAAAGAAGTCAGTCGGAATATGAATGCAATTAGTGAAATTGTTTCCAATCTAGATCAAAACGGTCTAGAAGCGATTAAAAATGCTGAAGATATTGCAACCGTAAACGACAAGCTGATTAATGTCGTCGGGCGTTTTAAGCTATAAAAAATTGATCTATACAATAGGCATGCTGGCTAATGCTCCCCGCATGCCTATTTTTTGGGGGGCTAGCTAATTTCGTCCAGTGTTAATTCAAAACTTGGGGCGAAAGTGTTTAAAAAATACTCCATTTCTTGCGAATAGCGCTCTTTCAACGTTACGTCTAAGCGTTTTTTCGCTAACGCATATTCGTGGTTACCCGCACTTAGCTCTTCTAAGCATTTCAGGTAAGCACAGATACAGTCTGCTTGTTTGACGATAGCGGCATCATCCGGATGTGAAGATTCTGAAACTAAGAAAGGCGCGAAGTCTTCATGGAACTCTTCAGGCAACATAGACAGAAGACGTTTTTCTGCCGCTGCTTCTATCTTTTTGTATTCTTTAGCGATATCTGGATTGTAGTACTTGATTGGGGTCGGCAAATCGCCGGTTAACACTTCGCTGCTATCGTGGTACATCGCTAAAATGGCTATGCGCTCAGGATTGAGTTTTCCACCAAATTTTTTGTTTTTGATTACCGCCAAGGCATGAGCAACAAAAGCCACTTGCAGGCTGTGCTCTGAGATATTTTCCTTAGAGATTGAACGCATTAATGGCCAGCGTTGAATCAGCTTCATTCGAGCGAGGTGGGCGAAAAAATGACTCTCTTGCATAACATTCCAACTTGTTCAGCATAAAAAACGGGCTCTCTTGAGTGTACAGAAGAGAGCCCGTTAATTCTAATACTCTTACCGTTTGGCTTGCCGCTTAAGGGTTCGAATATGATATTTGTAATATCAAATTATTGACTGTAAGTGCTTAGGAAGCGTTCAAAGCGTCCGATGGCGATTTCCAGATCTTCAACGTGTGGCAGCGTTACGATACGGAAATGGTCAGGCTTCGGCCAGTTAAAGCCAGTGCCTTGAACCAACAGTACTTTTTCCTGAACTAAGAAATCCAACACCATTTTTTGGTCATCTTTGATGTTGTACATCTTAGTGTCGATTTTCGGGAACAAGTACATCGCGCCTTTCGGTTTCACACAAGAAACCCCAGGGATCTGGTTAATCATTTCCCATGCTTTATCACGCTGCTCTAACAGGCGACCACCAGGAAGAATGAGTTCATTGATACTTTGATAACCGCCCAGTGCTGTTTGGATTGCATGTTGCATAGGAACGTTGGCACACAAACGCATTGATGAGAGCATCTCAAGACCTGCGATATAACCCTTAGCATAATGCTTAGGACCAGTCAGGAACATCCAGCCGCTGCGGAAACCACAAACACGGTAAGCTTTAGACAGACCGTTAAATGTCACAACCAGTACATCTTCCGTCAGACTTGCGACTGGAGTATGCGTTGCACCGTCATAAAGCACTTTGTCGTAGATTTCATCTGCGAAAATGATCAATTTATGCTGACGTGCAATTTCAATCACTTCTAACAGAAAATCGCGACTGTAAACCGCACCAGTAGGGTTGTTCGGGTTAATTAGAACAATACCGCGAGTTTTTGGTGTGATTTTCTTTTTAATGTCATCCAGATCTGGGTACCAGTCTGCTTGTTCATCACAGATGTAATGCACCGCAGTACCACCAGAAAGAGACACAGCAGCAGTCCATAACGGATAGTCAGGCGCTGGCACTAACATTTCGTCGCCATTATTCAGTAGGGCTTGCATCGCCATTACGATCAGTTCAGATACGCCGTTACCTAAGTAAACGTCTTCGACATCTAGGCTGCGGATACCTTTTTTCTGATAGTGTTGAACAACAGCTTTACGAGCGGAATAAATACCTTTCGAATCACAATAGCCTTGCGAAGTCGGCATATTACGGATCACGTCAACCAGGATTTCGTCTGGGGCGTCGAAGCCAAATGGGGCCGGGTTACCGATATTTAGCTTCAGTATTTTATGCCCCTCTTCCTCCATGCGCTTAGCATGTTTGAGTACAGGACCCCTAATGTCGTAGCAGACATTATCGAGTTTTGACGACATCCCGATATTTTGCATTTTTTTATTCCTGAGAATGGTTGAATTTCTTTATTAAACTAACTCAAATAGAAATTTTTTAGAATAAAAATCTGTAAAAAGTCTGCTTTATGGTGAGTGAGTTGAATGTCATTTTGTTGAAGTGATGTAAAAGATAGAGCATAACCTTGATTTAAATAAGTTCTCTCAATAGAGTAGCCAAAGGTATACCAAATCTCCTTAACTACGAGGTTGTTTTGTCTAAATTTTATCAAGCCGTTGCTCAGTTAATTGAGCAAGTAAGTAACGCGAGAGAAAACGATGTTCGTTTTGTCCAAGAGTTGGCAGACAAGCCACCATTCGCGTTTATAGATTGGCTTGAAGCCCAACCTATTTTCCCTAAGTTTTACTGGCAATCACGAGACACTCGTGACGAAGTAGTCGCATTAGGGCAGTTATACACCTTTACTGAGCCAGAGCCTGCTTACGCCATTCTGGGCGAAGGCCAGCGAGTATGGGGCGGACGTTCTTTTGATGGGCGGACGGAGAAGAACCGTTACTGCATGGCTTCTTTTTTCTTTCTGCCACAGATTGAGTTAATCCGTTTCGACGATAAATGGTCGTTAGCTGCAAATGTGAGTCACGAAAAACACCGCACATTAGCTACGCTCAACAAACTGCTGGTGGACGTTACGCCAATTCGGACGCTGCAAAGCGAGATTGTGCATGTGACACATACACCGGATGAAAACAGTTGGAATCACCTTGTAGAAAAAGTCTTGCATGGTATTGAGCAGAAAGAGTTCAAAAAAGTGGTTCTGGCACGAAAAACAAGCTTGCAGCTAGACAGCAACTTAAGTGCTGCTCAGCTTTTAAAAGCAAGCTATGCGCAGAATCATCACAGCTTCCACTTCCTTCTATCGATTGATACAAAGCACAGTTTCATGGGTTCTACGCCGGAACGTTTGTATTACCGCCAAGGAAGTGAACTACAGACAGAAGCGTTGGCTGGCACAATTGGACGGGGTCACAATGCCAGTCAGGATTTAGAACTGGCAAATTGGTTAACGCAAGATACAAAAAATCTGAATGAAAACCAGTTGGTTGTGGATGATATTGTTGAGCGTTTAGAACCGCATTCTCATCAAGTGTTTGTTGAAGAGGAAGCCCGATTGGTTCGCTTACGCAAAGTTCAACATTTGAAACGTTCTATCCGCGCTTACCTGAAACAGGGTATTAACGGCATTCAATTATTGAGTGCGTTGCAGCCAACAGCCGCGGTGGCTGGGTTACCTCGCAAAGAAGCGTTGGATTTTATTACCCAAAACGAGCCTTTCGCTCGCGGTTGGTACGCAGGCTCTATGGGTTACTTTAGCCATCAAAAAGCCGAGTTTTGTGTCGCGATTCGCAGTGCATTAGTGCTGGAAAAAGAAGTTCAGCTTTTTGCCGGTGCAGGTATTGTTCCCGGCTCGGTTGCAGAACATGAGTGGCAGGAACTGGATAAGAAAATGTCGACGCTGCTGAGTTTAATATCAGACAAGCTGCCTTTGGGAGTGGCTTCATGAGCCAAGATCAAGCGGTACTGAACCGAATTTGGAGCAAGGTTATCTTAGAAGAGTTATCGCGCTTTGGTGTGACTGAAGTTTGCGTGGCTCCGGGTTCTCGTTCTACACCTTTGACACTTGAAGCTGACGCGAACGCAAAGTTAAACCTTCACACTCACTATGATGAACGCGGGCTTGGTTTCCTTGCATTAGGTTTAGCGAAAGCAAGCAGCAAACCTGTCGCTGTTATTGTTACATCCGGCACGGCGGTAGCGAATTTACTTCCTGCTATTGCAGAAGCAAAACTAACCGGTGAAAAACTGATCGTGCTTACTGCTGACCGTCCTGTTGAACTGGTAGGTTGTGGCGCGAACCAAGCAATTGTGCAGCATGACATTTTTTCTTCGCATGTGACAAAAGCGGTTTACCTGCCCAGCCCTGATGTTGGCGTCTCAATTAACTGGTTGTTGACTACTATTGATGATGCTTGTTATCAGCAGCAGCAGGCGGGTAGTGCCATCCATATTAACTGCCCATTCCCTGAACCTTTGTATTCCAATGGTGACGATTCACAGTATCAGGATTACCTCGCTACGATTGGTGAGTGGTCTCAATCTGAACAAATTTATTGCCAACGACACTTTAGCATTTCGCAGGTTTCTCTTATCTCCAACGACATATTGAGTAACAAAGGCGTCGTCATTGTTGGCTCGGTGAGTTTAAAAGAGGCGTTGGCGGCGAAGCAGTTCGCCCAAAAGCTGGGTTGGCCTCTGCTGTGTGACCCTCAATCAGGAATCAACAGCCAATGGGCACACTTCGATTTATGGCTGCAAAATGCCACAGCAAAAATTCAGCTCAATCAATGTGAGCAAATCATTCAGTTTGGCTCTCGTATCGTCTCCAAGCGTTTAAATCAATGGCTTTCGGAACAAGTGAGCCAAAGAAATTGCCGATATGGTTATGTTTCCCCTAGTTCGGACAGAAACAATCCCGCTCATCTTCCTCAGCAACATTGGGTCGCAGATATTTCTGACTGGGTCGCTTCTGCCATAGAACAATGGACAGCGCTAACGCCGCTACAATCTGGCTGGGCGGATTCACTAATAGCGTATTCAACGGCCATTTCACAATTGGCGAAGTTGCATTTATCTCAACAGCATTTAACCGAAATTGCAGTTGCACTTGAGCTGAGTGATAGTGATACGGACGCAGCATTGTTCTTGGGCAACAGCTTGATTGTGCGTTTAGCGGATATGTTCAGCGTGATAGATCAACGTGACGTGTACTCAAATCGTGGAGCGTCTGGTATTGATGGACTTGTTGCGACAGCGGCTGGCGTACATCGCGCAATTGATAAACCTATGTTGATGATATTGGGTGATACCTCGCTACTTTACGATCTCAACTCGTTGGCGTTAGTGCGCGCAAGTAAACATCCGCTGGTGATCGTTGTCTGCAATAACGATGGTGGCGCGATATTCGATTTGCTTCCTGTACCTGCTGAAAAGCGTGAAGCGCTTTACCAGATGCCACATGGCATGAACTTTAAAGCCGCAGCAGCGCAATTTGGTTTGCACTATGCGCAACCTGAGACGCTTCATGCTTATCGCTCTTTAGTGCAGGAACATTTGCAGTCGGGTGAGGGATGCCTGCTGGTGGAGGTCATCACGCCACCTCAACAAGCTTCAGCACAAATCAAGCAACTGACCGCTCAGATTCATGCTTTATAGTCACTCTTGCTTTAAGCAAACCACCAAAGAAGGCGAGCCCGTGCTGGTCTTTTTGCATGGTTTGCTGGGCAGTGGCGAAGACTGGCAATCCTCGATTGAAAAACTGCCTAACAGCAATTGGATCACCATAGACCTTCCCGGGCATGGTCAAAGTCAAGAGTATGCCTGTGCAGATTTTTTTCAGTGCTGCCAACAAATTTCTCACACAATCCTTTCCCAGCTAGAACCTAATACACCCATTATTTTGATTGGATACTCATTGGGTGGTCGCATCGCCATGTTAGGGGTTGCGCTTGAACTGTTTTCGAATCTCAACCTTGTTGGATTGGTTATCGAAGGTGGGAATTTTGGTTTACAGAATGAACAAGAGAAAAAAGCGCGCTGGGAAAAAGATAGCCATTGGGCACAGCGATTTCGCTTGGAACCGATTGAGCAAGTATTGAACGATTGGTATCAGCAAGCGGTGTTTAGTTCACTAAATGATGAGCAAAGACAAACTCTGATCACAAAGCGTAGTGCTAATCTTGGGAACGAGATAGCAAATATGCTGTTATCAACATCGTTAGCAAATCAACCATACTTACTACCTGCATTGCAGCAACTTTCGTTGCCAGTGCTTTATGTGTGTGGAGCAAACGATGACAAATTTCGTCAACTCGCCGAACAGAGCGGGCTGACTTACAGTCAGATTGAAAGCGCAGGGCACAATGTTCATCAAGAACAGCCAAGTGCTTTTGCGAGGACAATTCAGCGATTTATAGACTCACTCCACAAAGAAGTGAGAAGCAACAATATTGGGAATCACCATGGCTAAAACAGTAGGCATTTCAGAAGAAGAACTTTACGCACCAGTGGCGTGGCATGATTGCAGCGGCAGTTTTGAAGATATTCACTACCACAAATCTGAAGATGGTATCGCGAAAATCACCATCGCTCGTCCTCAAGTACGTAACGCATTCCGCCCTCAAACCGTAAAAGAGATGATCAATGCGTTAGCAGATGCTCGTTACGATGAAGGCGTGGGTGTCATCATCCTTACCGGTTTAGGTGAAGATGCATTCTGCTCTGGTGGCGACCAGAAGATTCGTGGCGACTACGGCGGTTACAAAGACGACACCGGCACTCACCACCTAAACGTGTTGGACTTCCAACGCCAAATTCGTACCTGTCCAAAACCTGT
Source organism: Vibrio diazotrophicus (assembly GCF_038452265.1). Classification (NCBI taxonomy): domain Bacteria; kingdom Pseudomonadati; phylum Pseudomonadota; class Gammaproteobacteria; order Vibrionales; family Vibrionaceae; genus Vibrio; species Vibrio diazotrophicus. Next base: position 2,253,835 of record NZ_CP151842.1, on the reverse strand, counting down.
GATCGCATCTGTTGCGGGCTGGGCGGTAGGCGGTGGTCACGTTCTGCACATGATGTGTGATCTTACTATCGCGGCAGAAAATGCGCAGTTCGGTCAAACAGGACCAAAAGTGGGTTCTTTTGATGGCGGCTGGGGTGCTTCTTACATGGCGCGCATCGTGGGTCAGAAAAAAGCACGCGAAATCTGGTTCCTTTGCCGTTTCTATAACGCTCAGGAAGCCTTAGATATGGGCTTAGTCAACACAGTTGTTCCACTGGCTGATCTTGAAAAAGAGACGGTACGTTGGTGCCGTGAAGTGCTGCAACACAGCCCTATGGCGCTTCGTTGTCTGAAAGCAGCACTGAATGCAGACTGTGATGGTCAAGCTGGTCTTCAAGAGCTGGCGGGTAACGCAACCATGTTGTTCTACATGACTGACGAAGGGCAGGAAGGACGTAATGCGTTTAATGAAAAACGTCGTCCGGACTTCAACAAGTTCCCTCGCAACCCTTAATGTTGCAGACGCTTATGGTTAATGGCTGACAGTTTTTAACTGTTAGCCGTACGAAATTAGGGTCAGTAGTCTCGTTACTCTGACCCATAGTGAACAAATTAGGTTTTATATGCGCAGTGCAAAACTGTACCGCTATGCATTACCCATGGATAGCGGAGTGATTCTTCGTGAAGAGAAACTGACTGTACGCGAAGGTTTTGTTGTTGAACTTCGTGAAGATGGAAAAGTAGGGCTTGGGGAAATTGCGCCCTTAAAAGGATTCAGTGTCGAAACGCCAGATGAAGCGGGTGCGTTAGCAAAAGAGCAGCTTGAACTCTGGGTTCAAGGGCAATCGCTGAGCTACGATGAGCTGTTTCCATCAGTTGCCTTCGGGTTATCGATGGCGGAGTTAGAGTTAGCAGGTGGTTTACCACAAGAGGGTGAGTATAACGCGGCACCGCTTTGTACTGGTGATCCAGACGATCTCATTCCAACGCTGAACAATATGCCGGGCAGAAAAGTGGCGAAAATCAAAGTGGGTTTGTACGAACCGATTCGTGACGGCATGTTGGTGAATCTATTCTTAGAATCTATGCCAGACCTTTATCTCCGCTTGGATGCCAATCGAGCTTGGACAAAAGAAAAAGCTGCTAAGTTTGCCCAATATATCGCGCCTTCAAGACGCAGCAGAATCGCTTACCTTGAAGAGCCGTGTATGTCGCCAAGTGACAGTCTGGCTTTTGCTATTGATACCGGTATCGGCATTGCGTGGGATGAAACCCTGCAACATGCGGTTCGCAGTGATGAGTTCAAACTTGAACAACTGGTAGGGGCGAAAACCATTGTTATCAAGCCGACGCTGATAGGTTCTGTCGAACGTTGTAAAACGTTGATTGAAAAAGCTAAGGCGTTAAAAATTCAGGCAGTGGTCAGTTCAAGTATTGAATCAAGTTTAGGCCTGACTCAGTTAGCTCGTCTGTCTAAATGGCTGATGCCGGAAGAAATTCCGGGGCTAGATACGATAGGGCTGTTTAAGGCTCAGCTTGTTACCTCATGGCCGGATTGCAACATTCCGGTTGCGAATCTCGAAGACCAAGAGCTTATCTGGTCGTCGGAGACAGCATGACCCCTTGGCAACATTATCAACAGTGTCACCCAGATAAGGTGGCACTTTGCTTTTATGACCCACAGGGTAGAGAGCAGAGGTTGACGTGGCAGCAACTTAGCCATCATGTAGACCAATACCAAGCGTCTCTGCTATCAAAGGGAATCAAAGCGGGTGAAGTACTCACTTTAGTGGGAAAGAATTACATACAGATGCTTATGTGGTTTTTGGCTGCCCAACAATCTGGGATAGTGTGCGCTTTTGCGATGCCTCAAACGATTTCTCAGCTGACGGACAAACTAGATACCCTCTACACACCATCACAAACGGCTTATGTGTGGTTAGCGGATAGCGCTCAATGCCGAGCGGAAGACTTTCAACACATTGAGAGAAAAATAGCGTTCATCGAGTTTGACGCTCATCTTTGCAACCCTAATTCTGTTTCACTTCACTCTCAATACAAAGCTGACAACTTAGCCAGCATCATTTTTACGTCAGGTTCCACAGGCAAACCGAAAGCCGTCGCCCATAATCACAGTCAGCATCTTGCCTCGGCGCAGGGGTTACTCGAAGTATTTCGCTTCCAAGCCGATGATACTTGGTTGCTAAGCCTGCCCATGTACCATGTTTCTGGATTAGCGATTGTTTATCGTTGGCTAAGCTCAGCAGCCTGCTTAAAAATTGGTACGGGAGAGCTAGTTCAAGATATTCAAAATGTCACTCATGCTTCTTTAGTCCCCACACAATTAAAGCGCTTGTTGGATAGTAAGCAGGTACTCACTCTTAGCCATGTATTACTTGGAGGAAGCCATATTCCACAGCAGCTTAGCCAGCAAGCCGCGGCATTGGGAATAGAAACCTGGCTTGGCTACGGAATGACGGAAGCCGCCTCCACAGTAACAGCGAAACGAGTTGATGAAACGGCTGCGACTGGCAAGGTACTTTCTCAGAGGAAAGTTAAACTGGAAGGCGAACGTATTTATATCGGCGGAAATACGCTTGCTCAGGGTTATTTCTTTCAGGGCTCAATGACACCGATAGTGAATGAACAAGGGTGGTTTGACAGTAAAGATTTGGGTCAGTGGGTTGGTGATGAATTAGTGATTATCGGTCGTGCTGATAACTTATTTATCTCTGGTGGAGAAAACATTCACTGTGAAGAGATTGAAAGCGTATTGAACCAGCATCCAGATATTCAACTAGCGATGGTTGTTCCGGTGACGGATGCAGAGTACGGCGCTCGTCCGGTGGCGGTGATTCGCAGCCAAAAGCAGTTCGAAAAGCCGGATGGCGATGTGTTATGCAGTGACAAACTTGAAAAATTCAAATGGCCGGTCGCGTATTTTCAGATGCCGGATGAACTGTTAGAAACAGGGATAAAAGTCTCACGCAAAGCCGTTAAAGATTGGTTGAAGGATCATCAGAACCAATACATACCGCTATGAACTGCACTTGTGAACTGAAAATCGAGAGTCTGTGAACTCATAACCGAACGTTTGTGAACTTAAAACCGAAAGTTAAAAGCTGCGGTTATGAGTTAGTCCAAAACAGAATTTCTCTTCTTATAACTCATGAGCATAATAGACCCAGATTTTTGAGAATTTAAGACTATAGTGTCTATATTCAAGGGGCTGTTATGTTCAAAGGGCTTTTTATTGTCACCATCGCACTGCAACTATTGATTGCTTTTACACAAAACGGCTGGGTACGCTCGGTGGCGGAGCTGAGTGCGTTCTTATTAGTCGTATTATTCAGCCTTGCGGTTAAACCGTTTACCACCAAGCCTGAGCCATTAAACCGTCAGAAGTAACCAGCCCAAAGACGACACCGATATCGCAATCCAAAGAATCACACCAAACAGCAGCGGCTTAGGCCCAGAAGCTTTCAAACGTGCAGGTGAAATACTGCAACCAATCAGAAATAGACAGATCACCAGAGCCTGTTTAGCAATCGAAAACACACCTTGATAGATTTGTTGCCACTGTGGAAATAAGTCACTGAACCCGATTGCCAGACAGTAGAAAAGAATGAAGTAAGGGATAGCCAGTTTGCGCGAATGGCTCTTGAACAACCAAGCGCTCACTAATGCTACGGGTACAATCCAAAGCGCTCGAGCCAACTTAAGTGTGGTTGCTGTTTTAAGTGCTTCTTCACCATAGGCTGAAGCGGCACCAACAACAGAAGAAGTATCATGAATTGCAATCGCTGCCCAAGTACCAAACGTATGTTGGTCGAGTGATAACGCGTGCCCGATCATCGGAAAGATAAACAGCGCGATAGAATTCAGTACAAAAACAGTGCCTAAAGCTAAGCCCGTTTGGTCGTCATCGGCATTAATTGCTGGAGCGACAGCAGCAATCGCACTTCCGCCACAAATTGCGGTACCAGAAGCGATTAAATGCCCTGTTTTCTTCTCAAGTCCCATTGCTTTGGCAACAAAAGTACCAATAACGAGTGTGCCGCAGATGGTTGCCAGAATAAGGCCAATACCGTCACTGGTGACAGTTAACGCTTGTTGCAAAGGAATGCCAAAACCTAAGCCAACGATAGAGTAAGCCAACAGTTTCTTGGTGAGCTTTGCGATAGGAATGTGCGCGGGAACCCAGCCTAAGGAAGCAATCAAAAAACCCATAACCAAAGCGCTTGGAGATGTAATCCAAGGAGAAAGGCAAAGTGCGCCACCCAGCCAAAATGGAAGGTGAATAGGTTTGATGTTCATAGTGACTACCTTACAACAACATGCACAGACAATATTTTTAAGTCCCGCTTTTCAGCACGATTTTGCTAAACGGCGAGCTCTGAACCGTTTGGAGGGGCATTGTAACGAGAAGTGGTTGGTCAGGAAATCTTAATGTATTGAACATATGTTTAGATAAACTGAACAACAGGTGTTTTCAGTGTTAGGTGATGCAATGAAGGCTTCTTAAAAGAAGCCTTCCAACAAAATATCTTTTGATACACCCAGAGCTTATTGCCAATCTCCGCGCAATTGAGCGACTTTTTTGAACATTACCTCTGAGGACGCAAGCTCTGAAGATACTGGCGGACCGGCTTCTATTTCTAGGCGTGACCAGAAACGACTCGGCAACCCTTTACAAGCACGACCTTTACATCGGCTAAAGTAACTGCCCCACAATCCTTTCAACGCTATGGGTATTACTGGAACAGGGCTGCGTTTTAAGATGATGTCTAACCCTCGCATAAACTCATTCATTTCACCGTCTGCCGTCAAACGGCCTTCAGGGAAAATACACACCAGATGACCTTCATTCAAAGCCTGTTCAACATCATTGAACGCTCGGAGTATGGAACGTCTGTTGCGAGCGCAGATAGGGATCACGCCTGCGCGCTTTAAAAAGCCTCTTAACACAGGCAGGTTTGCATAGTCTTCTTCCATCACAAAACGAATCAGGCGAGGGCTGGCTGCGCTGAGGAGCAAAGCATCCATATAACTAACGTGATTACAGACGAGCAACGCACCACCGTGTTCGGGAATGTGATTGAGATTTTTGTGTTTCACTCGGTAGAGAGTATGGGTCAGTGCCCAAACCAAAAACCGGACAGCAAATATAGGGACTTGTAAGAACACAAATACCGACGTTAATAGGTTGATCACCGAGATAACGACAAATAGCTGGATTATAGAAAGTTCTAACACAGACAAGCACACAATCCCGAGAATGGCGCTGCCAACCATAAATAACGAGTTGTAGATGTTGAGCGCTGCAATAACTTGTGCTCGTTGAGTCTCTTGAGCGCGTTGTTGCATTAATGCATAAAGCGGCACAATAAATACACCACCAGAAGCACCTAATAGCAGTAAATAGCAGAACAAAGGCCAGAGGGGCTGATAAAGAACGAACTCGCTAAACTGATGAAAGATAGGCAGTGATTCTGGAATGCTGGTCGCCATCAAATAGCCGAATACGGTAATGCCTAAGCTGCCGATAGGCACGATACCAATTTCAATTCGGTGGTTTGACAATTTGTCACAGCTTAATGAACCGATAGCGATCCCTACCGAGAACAGGGCAAGTAAGAAAGAAACCGCACTCTCAGTGCCATTGAGGTGGAGCTTAGTGAAGTTTGGAAACTGAGTTAAATAAGTTGCGCCGAGGAACCAAAACCAGCTGATTGCCATAATACACAGCAATATGGTGCGATCGCTTTTGGCAATGGCTAGTGTGTGGCGAGTCTGGCGGATAGGGCGCCAAGTAAAATGAATGTGCGGGTTACCCGCAGGTGCTTGTGGTATGAAGCGGCTTGCCAGATAACCACAAAGTGAAAACAGAACCACACAACCTGCAGCAATGTATTTGGCGTGGTCAAGCGAGGCGATAACGCCTGCGCCAATTGTACCGATTAATATGGCAAGGAAAGTTCCTGCCTCTACCAGCGCATTACCAGACACCAGTTCGTTGGCTTTAAGTTGTTGAGGTAGCAACGCATATTTTACAGGGCCAAAGAACGCAGATTGTGTACCCATCAAAAACAGCATCAATAGCAGCACAAGGTAGCTTTCTGTAATAAAGCCGATGGCGCCCAAACACATAATGGCGATTTCAATCAGTTTGACCTTACGGATAAACCAAGATTTTTCATATTTATCCGCCAGCACCCCAGCGGAAGCTGAAAAAAGAAAAAACGGAAGAATAAATAATCCTGCCGCTAAATTAATAAACAGATGGCTTGAAATGGGTAGAATTGCACTGCCTGAAAAGGCAACGAAGAGCAGCAAAACATTTTTGAAAATGTTGTCATTGAAAGCGCCAAAAAACTGCGTCACAAAATACGGAAGAAAACGTCGCTGACTGAGCAACGGTGTGTGATGTTGTGACATCCTATGTCCTTATTAGTGTGACCATTTACTCAAGTAGTTAGAGAGTAGATTCTGAATCAGCTTCTTGCCATCAATCGGTTCGTTTGCAAAAAATTTGTCGTCAACGCTCAGCAAGGTAATACCATGCACACCAGCCCAAAGCACACGGCTTGCTTGTAATACTTCGCGAGGAGAACGCTGCGGTGCAAATATTGTAAGCAAATCTTCCAGCATACTGGTCATGTTATCAATGCGTTCAGCCTGCCATTCTGGGAGAGCTTCACCGTTCATCTTATGTTCGAATATAAGTTGCCAACGGTGAGGGTTTCTCTGTGCGAAATCGTGGTAACAATAGGCAAGTTCGTAGAGGGCTTGTTCAGAGTCGTGACACTGGCTGACCACTTCATTAGCTTCCAGAGCCAGTTCATCTAGAGTCTGAGCAACCACATGAAGTAACAATAAGTTATAGCTGCCGAACACATTGACTAATGTACTTGGTACATAACCAATCATGTTTGCTACTTTACGCAAACTGAGTTCGTGATAGGAATGTTCAGTTAAAAAATCCTTTACGGAACTGAGTGTGAGAGTGATCAATTCCTCTCGTGTGTGATCGTTTCGTCTCGCCATAGCCGGAATAGAATAATGAACAACGTTCGATATTCTAATAAGCATGGTCTGGGGCGTCAAACATTAGGTTTGCAATATTCTGATACAAGTCCTCACTGTAAAAGCGTTTTATTGTCTGAGTGAAGTGGATATGATGTGTTACAAATATAGGTAACCCCGTCTTAATTGAAGCCGCAGCAGTGTTGGCTATACATAGTCGCCTTACTACACTCCAATGAGTTTGGGTATAAACACTATTGCACCCTCGTACAAATATAACGTGAAGGATAAGTATGAAACGTCTGTTCTCGCTGATCGCACTGCTGATGGTTTCTGTCGCTGTCTCACCGATAGCTGAAGCCAAAAAGTTTGGTGGCGGTAAGTCATTTGGTAAGAGTTTTAAAACAGCTCCTGCTCCTAAGCAGCAAAGCCAAAACACAAGTACCATCAACAAAGATACTTCTAAAGCTGCGCAAACTTCAGGCAAAAAAGGTCTGATGGGCGGTCTGTTAGGTGGTTTGCTAGCAGGTGGTTTATTAGCTGCATTCTTCGGTGGAGCGTTTGAGGGTATTCAGTTCCTAGATATTCTTATCATGGGCTTGATTGCTTACTTCGCATTTAAGTTCTTGCGCAGCATGCTGGCCGCAAAACAGGGCAGCATGAACCAGAATCAACAGCAGCCGGCTTTCGGCGGTGTTAACCGCAACATGCATGAGCAACCAAACGTACATAACTTTGAGCAGCCACAAGCAGCGGGCGGTTTCGGTACGACAGCAACAAGTGACGTACCGCACAACTACCCACCGGGTTTTGATCAAGCGGCTTTCATCAGTGGCTCTCGTGAACACTACCGTATTCTTCAAGGCGCTTGGAACTTCAATCAGCTTGAAACTATTGAAGAGTATGTTTCACCAAGTCTATTCGCTGATCTGAAAGAAGAGCGTGCGAAGCTAGAAGGTGAGCAACACACAGACGTAATGTATGTAGATGCTGAAATTGTTCGCGCAGACTACGATGCAGATAAAGCTCAACTTAGCCTTCAGTTTAGCGGTCGCTACCGTGACACTGTAGAAGGTATCGAAGAGAATATCGAAGATATCTGGCACCTAGAGCGCGATCTGACAGTGCCAAATGCACCTTGGTTGATTGTTGGTATTCAAGCTTAATCAATCAATTAAGTCACAAAATTGCTTTTATATAACGCCCGAGCTTGTCTTGGGCGTTTTTTTATTGGCATGATAAGCAACAATCTAACCAGACAACGTAACGTTGAGTGGTAAAGTCAAACAAGAAAGGGAAATATCATGGCTGAATTCAAATACAAAAACCTAAGCCAAGAAGAACAAGACAAGCTTGATGCGGCAGTGTTTCGTCGTCTATTGGCGCACCTAGATGAAAATAAAGACGTTCAAAACATTGATTTAATGATACTTGCTGGTTTCTGCCGCAACTGCTTCTGTAAGTGGTATCAAGCCGAAGCGGAAAGTGCAGGGACAGACTTGTCGATTGATGATGCTCGTGAACGTGTGTACGGCATGACTTATGATGAGTGGAAAGCAAATCACCAACTGCCAGCAACACCAGAGCAACTCGCTGCGTTTGAAGCAAAGCAGAAAAAATAGAAACTTAGGGAAATAAAAAGCCGCCAGTGTTGTCAGTCATTTAGGTTCTATATGTTGTTTGATAACTGACATGGTTGGTGGCTTTTTTGCCAGGCACATTTTTAACTGAGCATAGGCTAAGTCATTGCTTGAGGCGTAATCGTACATCAAGTGTATTAGTTCCGACTAGATCTGACACTTCAATTTGAAAAGAAGAGAGTTACCCACTTTGATTAAAGGTGCTTAATCACTAATCAAAGACAAAAAGAGGTAACTCTCATGCTTCATACTAGCAATCCAATTATCAAACACAAAGCGGGCCTTCTCAATCTTGCAGAAGAACTCGGTAATGTATCTAGAGCCTGTAAGGTTATGGGGGTATCAAGAGATACTTTCTACCGTTATCAAGAGTTGGTTGAGACGGGGGGTATTGATGCTCTGATTAACCGTAGCCGAAGAGCACCGAATTTGAAGAACCGTGTTGATAGTGAAACTGAGCAAGCCGTTATCAAATACGCCATCGACTTCCCAGCTCATGGACAAGTTAGAACGAGTAATGAATTACGTAAATTGGGAGTGTTTATCTCTCCAAGTGGCGTACGCTCAATCTGGCTTCGCAATGACCTAGAGAACTTCAAGAAACGTCTTATCGCACTGGAGAAACAGGTCGCAGAGAACGGTATTATCCTAACAGACGAGCAAGTTGCGGCTCTTGAGCGTAAGAAGCACGATGATGAGGCTTGTGGTGAGATAGAAACAGCGCATCCAGGTTATCTCGGCTCTCAAGACACATTCTATGTTGGCAACTTGAAAGGTGTTGGTCGCATCTATCAACAAACCTTCGTTGATACCTACAGTAAAGTCGCCTTTGCCAAGCTCTACACAACGAAAACACCAATCACCGCAGCGGATATATTGAATGATAAGGTTCTACCGTTCTTTGAGGCGCATGAACTGCCAATGCTGCGAATCTTGACTGACCGAGGCACTGAATACTGTGGTCGTGTTGAGCAGCACGATTACCAGCTCTACCTAGCCATTAATGATATCGACCACACGAAAACTAAAGCGATGTCACCACAAACAAATGGTATCTGCGAGCGCTTCCACAAGACCATATTGAATGAGTTCTACCAAGTGACATTCAGAAAGAAACTGTATGGTTCTATCGAAGAGTTGCAGAAAGATCTGGACGAATGGATGGACTACTACAACAATCACCGTACTCATCAAGGAAAAATGTGCTGTGGCAGAACGCCGATAGAAACATTAGAGGATGGGAAATCAATCTGGGCTGAAAAGAATCTAGCCCAGATATAATCTGACAGGCACCAAGTCGAAAAGTGGGTAACTGTCAGATCAGGTCTGAATTAGTACACATCAAGTCATCGTTTTTTTTCTAAATCGCCTTTCTGGGCGTCCAATCTTTCCGTGGCATATTTCTGCTTCAAGGTAACCAGAAAGAATACAATACTCCAGATAACGTCTCGCTGTCGTTTTGCTGATTTCAGCTTCCATTAACAAAGTGTCGGCAGTATGGACAACACTGTCATCACTAAACACATCTTTTATTTTCTCTAGTGTTAGTTCATCAATTCCTTTCGGTAGGCTTTCACTAACTTTCCCTGGTTTGGATTGAAAATTAAGCATTAAATCGACATATTTCTGGCTAACCGAGTCAGTGGATTTTAATGTACTTTTGTAATTCAAATATCGACTGAGTGAGTCTTCAAGTCTGCTGTATGAGATAGGCTTTAACAGATAATCAAAACTACCAGCTCTAATTGCCTTACTGACGGTATCCATATCACTGGCTGCGGTGACAAATATGATATCTGGCGGGTTCTCTTTTGCGTTGATGTCCTTCATCAATTCAATACCTTTTCCATCAGGAAGGTAGTTATCCAGTATGATTAAATCTGGCTTGATAATAGCTATCATGCTTTTCGCTTCTCTTATGCTTTTTGCTATACCAACAGCAACAAATTTTTGGGTATGACGAAGGAATTCTGCATGAAACTCCGCGATGTTCGTTTGGTCTTCAACAATTAAAACGTTAAACACCTTCATACGATGTATCCTCTTGTTTACGAAATTTAGGAATATAAATTGAAAATACGGCTCCTTGAGGTTCTGCCTCTTCCATTAGTAAAGTACCGCCAGCTTTGGCGACGTAATTACTAACCAAATGCAATCCGATGCCATGGCCTTCTTCTTTTTTTGATGAAACGCCTCGAGTAATAAGCTCTTCAGGATCCCGACCTTCAAATCCAATCCCATTGTCGCTAACAACAAGGATCAGTTCTTGGCTTCTGTCATTAATGAACAAAGAGATAATTTTATTACTGCCTGGATTTTTGATACTGGACTCAAAAGCGTTATCAAGGACATTTCCTAGAAGAGCGCATAATTCATCCTCTTTTATCTTCCAGTCACCACCATCCAGAGCGGACATAGGATCTATTTCCAACGTCAAGCCGAGTTCTTCAGCGCGACTGATTTTGCCCAGAAGTAGGCCCGCAATAATTCTCGGTTTAAATATTTGGGAGACCATATCAATTAAGCCCTGACGCTTATTATTGGTACTTTCCAGAAGCTCAAGAGCCTTTTGGTATTCGCCTATTTGTAACAGTCCACTTAGTGTAGAGAGTTGATTATTGTGCTCGTGGCGAATAACGCGCAGATTGTCTAGATAGTGCTGAACCTGAGCTAATTGAGTGGTAAGCGTTGTTATATTGTCCCGCTTACGAAGGCTAACTACGGTACCTAACACACCGTTTTCATCGGACATTTTGACCCTTGTAGCGATAAACGTCTCTCCATTGCAGGTCATCAATTCATCATTCACGTCTGGGATATTTTCGTTTTCTTTGCAAGGCATGAAAAAACCAGCAGGAGTTACGAACTCCTGAATAGATCTGCCTGTTAGGTGTGATGGGTCTTTAGTGATACCTAGCATCTCAATTGCAGACCGATTGATATTTAGAATGGTTCCGTTGTTCTTGGTCGCGATAATACCCTCGTACATGGTCTGCATGATGCTGGTTTTGATTTGTAAGGATTGCGCGATCTCTTTAGGCTCCATATTAAACATCTGTTTTTTAATATGGTTTGAAAAATTATAGGCTCCCCAAATCGTCAGTATCGTTGCGATAACAATGCCACTCAATATGGGTAAAGAGTATTCAAATATGCGGTCACTCAGCTTGCTGACTAAATAACCCACAGAGACCACACCAATAATTTTATTTCCTGCAATTACAGGTGTTTTCCCTCGAATGGAAAGGCCAGATTGTCCCTTTTTTACAGAGACATAGCTTCTTCCCAATACCAGCGCATCATAGTTATCGCCGCTGGTGATTTTCTCACCGATATAATCGGGGTTCGGGTGATAAAGACGTAATCCCTGACGATCAGCAATAACGATATAATCGGCATCGCTTAATTCGTTTCTACGACTGAAAATATCGGAGATTTGTGGTTGATTAATGTTCTTCAATCCAGAAATAACAGCAGGGTCGGAAGCAATTTCTTTTGCCTGTACTAACGCCTTCGAACCAACCTGTTCAACAATTGTTTTTTCAAAAATATAGAGAAACAGTCCGCTTTGAGAACAGATAAGGGTGATAAAAAAGAGAGACAGCATTAATGCTACACGGGTACGAAATTTGAGCTTATTAAGCAAAACACAATCCATCTTTATCTTCGATGCCTTTTCGTCGACATGGCAATTATTAAGATTGTGAATAGTAGGGCATTGATGAATTGAATTCGGTGATTAACCGCAACTTATATGTGGTTTTAATGGTTTTATGGGGTTTAATACTTTCAATGTAAATAAACCATGCTGTGCCACATTGATCAAAGCGACAGCAGCATGGTTTATGCAGTAGCCTAATCGCTAAGCCATTTGACGAATAACCAGTTCTTTTGGTTGTTGATACTCTGGCATGGTATTGAAGTTTAGGTAGCGATAAATGTCTTGTTCACTACCTCTTAATGGCGCTGTTATTGCGGTATATTCTTCAATGGTTGGTAATCGGCCCAACATTGCAGCCACGGTTGCCAGTTCAGCAGACCCCAAATAAACCTGAGTGCCTTTACCCAAACGGTTAGGGAAGTTTCGGGTTGAGGTTGAAATTGCCGTTGAATTTTCTGCAATCTGAGCCTGATTACCCATACAGAGTGAACAGCCTGACATTTCGGTTCTGACACCACGACGAGCAAAAATGTTATACCAGCCTTCTCTCATTAACTGCGACTGATCCATTTTAGTCGGCGGAGCTATCCAAGTTTTGCTGCGGTTTGCTCCTTCCCAGTTTTCTAAAATCTTACCAGCAGCTCTGAAATGTCCGATATTGGTCATGCAGGAACCGATAAACACCTCATCTATGGTCGTATTTGCCACCTGTGAAAGCGGTTTAACATCATCGGGGTCATTGGGACAACAGAGTAGAGGTTCGGTGATCTCACTGATATCTATTTCGAGTATGGCTGCATATTCAGCGTCAGCATCGGCCTTAAGCAGCACAGGGTTGTCCAACCAGTTTTGCATTTCCTGAATGCGTTTTTCCAATGTTTGCTTGCATTCATAACCTTGGCTAATCATCCAATTTAGCAGAGTGATATTCGATTTAAGGTAGGTTTCTACACTTTGCTGTTGCAAAACGATCGTGCAGCCTGCTGCTGAACGTTCAGCTGTTGCGTCTGCGAGCTCAAACGCCTGTTCGGCAGATAGGTCAGTCAGACCGTCTATTTCAATTACTTTGCCAGCAAAAATATTTACCTTGTTGGTCTTTTCAACCGACAGCAATCCCGATTTTGTCGCAAAGTATGGAATCGCGTGTACGAGATCACGTAGCGTTATGCCTTCTCTCATTTCGCCTTTAAAACGAACGAGAACCGATTCTGGCATATCCAGTGGCATCATTCCGGTGGCTGCTGCGAAAGCAACTAAACCAGAACCAGCAGGAAAAGAAATACCAAGTGGGAAACGGGTATGTGAATCACCACCTGTACCGACCGTATCTGGCAGAATCATTCGATTTAGCCACGAATGGATGACGCCGTCACCTGGTTTGATCGCCACACCATTACGTTCTTCAAAGAAAGTGGGCATCGTTTTGTGGTTTTCTGCGTCAATGGGGCGCGGATAGGGCGCAGTGTGACAGAAAGTCTGAAGTACAAGGTCCGCATTAAATTTTAAGCATGCTAGGTCTTTGATTTCATCTCTCGTCATTGGTCCAGTTGTGTCTTGCGAACCGACAGAACTGACTTTGGGCTGACAGTATTGTCCAGGGTAAACTCCCTCTAAACCACAGGCCTTACCAACGATTTTTTGAGCAAGTGTATATCCGCCTTTTCTTGTGATCTGTTCGGGACGAACAAATACGTCACTGATAGGCATACCTAACATCTCTCTACAGTCATCGGTAAGTTGACGTCCAAGAATGAGAGGAATACGTCCACCGGCTCTTACGCTGTCGAATATCGATGGTTTAACCTCAAATGTGGTTATCAGATTGCCACTCGAGTTGTCTCTGATTTCACCCTTATAAGGGTAGATATCAATTAACTGCCCAGATTCAAGTTGAGAGACATCCGTTTGAATAGGCAGAGCGCCTGCATCTTCAAGCGTGTTGTAGAAAATAGGAGCTATGGTTCCGCCAATGACAACGCCACCAAATCGCTTGTTCGGTACGTAAGGGATATCTTTACCAATCCACCAGATCACGGAATTCGCAGCCGATTTCCGAGAAGAGCCGGTGCCGACAACATCGCCGACAAACGCCACTGGGTGTCCATTTTCTTTTAGACCTGCAATGAACTCCAATGGTTTATCAGTCATTCCCTCTCGGGGGTTCTTCAACATTGCTTGTGCATGCAAAGGAATATCTGGTCGAGACCATGCATCTTGAGCCGGAGATAAGTCGTCAGTATTAATTTCACCAGGTACCTTGAAGATATTCACCGTAATTTTTTCTTCTAAGGCTGGTCTGCTTAGAAACCAAGACGCGTTCGCCCAATTTTTCAGCACTTCTTTCGCAGCTTGATTTTCCTCTGCGAGTTTTACAACCTCTTCCAGAGCATCAAAAATCAGAATGGTGCTCTTAAGAGCTTCTATAGCATGGGATGAAAGTTGCTGATGGCTTAGTAGCTCAACCAAAGGGGCAATATTATATCCGCCTTGCATAGTACCGAGTAGTTTGACGGCCTCTGTTGCTGAGATCACGCTAGAAGTTAGTTCACCAAAAGCCAGTTTACTTAAGTACTCGGCTTTCACTTTTGCTGCTTCATCAACACCGGGTGGTACTCGTGTAGAGAGGAGTGTTTTTAACTCAATCGCTAGGTGAGCTTCGATATTTGCCTTTTGCAATTCGTTAATCAGCTCTAAGGTGTCGTTAGAATCAAGAGGTTTAGGACAAATGTTGTTTGCCTCTCTCTCTTTTTTCATTTCATAGTAATTACGTAGCATTGGTTGTTCCTTTAAATATTAACTTGTGAATGTCACTAATCTATTTGAGTTAGAACATGCCAATAACCCAAGCAAAGGCGAACATGATGAGACCGACGATCCATAAGCCGAAGAAGCTATAACGGATGTGATCTTTCAGTTCAATATTTGTCAGACCTATACCTAGGTAAGTTGCTGGAACAAGTGGGCTGATAAGCAGTGATAGGTTTTTACCAATGAGCATAGCAATTGCCATTGTCATGCTGGTAATGCCGTAGTTTTCACCAACTTTGATCGCCAAAGGTAGAAGTCCATAAAAATAAGAATCAGTACCAAGCATGGTGCCTAAAGGTAATGCTATAACGCCCATGATAATGTGTAGGAAATGTGCGATAGAACTTGGAATGATTTCTAGTAGAGGTACTGTCATGGCTTCGAGCATGCCGCTTTTCCCTAGCACACCAACCATGATACCGGCAGCGAGCATGACAGCTGCCACATCCAGCGCTGCTGGAGCATGAGCTTTCATGCGACGTTTCTGCTCTTTAACATTCGGGTAGTTCACAATTAATGCCGCACATACACCTAGCATGAAAGTGAAATAAGTTGGGAAAGTATTTAATAGCAGAAGAGTGAGTAGAACTAGTGTGATAGTAAGGTTTGCCCAAGTACGATCATAGCGCTTAAGTTTTAAGGCTTCCTCGTCCTGCTCTTTAACTTCAACATCACCGCTAACTTCGTTTACCACGAGGTCAACGCGACCAGCGTTATGGAATTTTTTCTCGCGGATACCCATGACTATTGCAAGACCAATTGTTGCAAATATGCCCATTACCTGAAGAGGAATCATAGTGCGCCATAGAGAGGTTGGATCAATGCCTAATACCACTGCTGCACGTGCCACTGGTCCACCCCAAGGAAGCAGGTTCATTACACCCATACCACAACCAACGATCAGCAGTAGTAAGTGTGGACGAATATTCAGTTTCTTATATACAGGAAGCATTGCAGGTACTGTTACAAGTACCGTGGTGACTGTTGCTCCATCAAGATGTGAGATGATACCGATAACCGCTGTAGCGATAGCGATGGCTACAACATTGGTGCCAGCTTTGGATACCAGTTTGTTAACCAATCCATCAAACATACCAGCATCAGACATTATGCCGAAGAAGGTGACAGAGAAGATAAATAACACGGCCATCTTACTGGTTTTTTTTATGCCAAATTCAATAAAAGAAACGACTTCTTCGACTGAGAATCCAGCCAAAAAAGCGGCGAGTACTGGGACAGTTATAAATACGACGACAGGTATAGTGCGTCCTTTAAACAGGAAATACATGATGGTTGCCAACATCAGGAATCCCGAAAGTGCCATAAGCATGGTATTGCTCCTTATAATAGTAGGGTTTAGTTTTTAAGCTGGAGTGATTTTCGGGAAATAAGCGCGAGGCGAATGTGAATTGACTCAAAACGAAATTTTGTTTCTAAGGCTCAAACGGTTTTTAAGTTACAAACTCGCTTTAGAATTCGGAGTAAATAAAAAAGTTGGGAAAGAAAGCTAATAAGGACAGTTAGTAGGGCAGAGTGATAAGCGGCATTCGCGCCAAGGTAAGGACATATACATAGAAAGTATAAAGCCGCCAGTGTTGCCCTCTACGGAGAATAGGAACAACATCGTTGACGGCAATACTGCTGAGAATGAGTAAATTAAAGGCTGACTATTTTAGAGGTAAATAAACATCGGTTTGCAAAGCGTTTTTGTCGGTGTCTGGAGCAATATTCAGGTAATGGAAAAAACAAGGTTTACCACTTGGCTGTTCGCCGCTGGTGGGTAACCAGTTTCTATACAGCTTATAGACTGTTTGGCTGATCAGATCCAAACTGCCGTAGTGTCTTAGTACGGCACATTTGCCACCTGTCAGCATGCCGTTAACCACACCGAAACGATTGTCAGGAATGTCTTCTTCGACACTTCCTGCGATATCAAAACGAAAATTTTTGTTGTCCGTTTCGTTAGGGTCACTGTATGGAATACCGAAGGTGTCACTGGTTGCGATAGGGGACAACCCCGTTTCTTTACGCCATGCTACGAAATTTTCCACACTGTTCATCAACTGCTCAGGGGCTCCTTGATGAGTATAAATGGCTACTTTTCTCGGCGTAAATTCAACAATTCGCACTTGCACTGTGGTTCTCCAGATTTTTCTTTATTCAACAAGACTATAAAAGAAAAGTGACAATAAATCTGTCTCTCGGTTCTTAATTCACGCTATGAGAAAGTTATTACTCTAGTTCACCGGTTCTAGAGAAAATTTCTAGTTTTGCTAAGTATGGAGAAAGATCGCCAATGTTTTTCGCTACCCAATCCGCGTTGTAATAGGTATCAAGGTAACGTTCGCCGCTGTCACATAGCAAAGTTACAATAGATCCTGTCTCACCTTTGCGTTTCATTTCACAGGCAAGCTGCAAGACACCGTAGAGGTTGGTACCAGTCGATGCACCGGCTTTTCTGCCAAGAATGCCTTCTAACCAGTGAACTGTTGCGACACTTGCGGCGTCGGGGATTTGAAGCATTTCATCGACGACATTGGGAATAAAACTCGGTTCTACACGTGGGCGACCTATGCCCTCAATTTTACTGCCGCAATCTAGTTTGATGTCTGGGTTACGGGTTTTATAGAAATCGAAGAACACCGAGTTCTGCGGATCTACAACGCACAATTTAGTGTCGTATTGTTGATAGCGAATAAAGCGCCCTATAGTTGCGGAAGTGCCGCCAGTTCCCGGGCTCATCACAATCCAAGCTGGTACTGGGTGGTCTTCCATTTTCATCTGGCTATAGATGCTATCTGCAATATTGCTGTTACCACGCCAGTCTGTTGCTCTTTCAGCATAGGTAAACTGATCCATGTAATGACCATTCAGCTCTGCGGCTAAACGGCGTGATTCTGCATAGATCTGATCAGAACGGTCGACTAAATGTGCCTTACCACCGTAAAACTCAATTTGTTCGATTTTTTTAATTGCCGTGCACTTAGGCATGACGGCAATAAAAGGCAAACCGAGCAAACGAGCAAAGTACGCTTCTGAAACAGCAGTGCTGCCAGAAGAGGATTCGATAATTGGGGTCTCTGGACCAATCCAACCGTTACAAATGGCGTAGAGAAACAGCGAGCGGGCAAGGCGGTGCTTTAGGGAACCAGTTGGGTGGGTACTTTCATCTTTCAGATATATATCAATGCCCTGTAAACACGGTAAATCAAGTTTGATTAAATGAGTGTCAGCAGAACGTTGATAGTCAGCTTCGATTTTTCGAATTGCGCTGTTTATCCATTGATGGTCGGTACACATGTTTTTTCTCCCTAAAGTTTATATTCATAATCTAGCGATTTATCAGGAGAAAAACTTTGCTAATTTTTTCGTGTTTGTTTAATTTTGGAGAAAATAATTCTCTCTAAGTGGGTTTTTGTATGGCTTTGGATAAGGTTGATCGCAAAATATTGGCAATATTGCAGCAGGACAGTACGGTTTCTCTTAATGATTTGGCGGAAGCAGTGAACTTAACGACCACGCCATGTTGGAAACGTCTCAAGAAGTTGGAAGAGTCAGGCATCATTGCTAAGCGCGTCGCTTTGCTGAATCCGGAATCACTGGGCCTATGCTTTACCGTGTTTGTTTTGGTTCAGACCAGCGATCATTCCCATGAGTGGTATCGGAAGTTTGTCGCAACCGTGGAGGAATTCCCTGAAGTGATGGAGTTCTATCGTATGGCGGGGGAGTATGACTACATGATGAAAGTGCTGGTCAAAGACATGAAAGACTATGACCAGTTCTATAAAAAACTGGTCAACAGTGTTGCAGGTCTTAACAACGTGACTTCAACATTTGCCATGGAATCGTTGAAATACACCACTGAGCTACCGTTAGGTCATTAATCTTGGCCAACACAGAGGGTAGTTAACCGAATATCCAAGCAATGAGCAGAATGACGGCCAGCATCACGCCAAACGCTTTGAGTAGTGGTTTGATTTCAGTAGAGCCACCTTTCGGTGGTTGGTTACAACAGCCCATAATTTCCTCCGATTAGGTCAAGGATATGCCATTAGAGTAATCCTTAACCTAAGGGGAGAGTAAAGAAAAAATTAGGGCTTAAAGCGCATTACGCCTTCTTGAACAGCAGTAGCCACTAAGTGACCTTGTTGATTGTAGATTTCGCCACGCACTAAGCCACGAGTGTTGCTTGCAGTCGGGCTTTCAATGGCAAACAACAGCCATTCATCCATCTTAAATGAGCGGTGATACCAGATAGAGTGGTCGATGGTCGCTACTTGGAACTTGGGTGTAAGCAAAGTGACCTGATGCGGGTGTAACGCAGTGACTAAAAATCCCCAGTCAGAAGCATACCCCAAGATATATTGATGAATAAGCTGGTTGTCTGGCATTTGGCCGTTGGCTTTCATCCACAAATATTGTTTAGGCTCTGCCTTTTGTGGTTTGAGAGGATTGATAACCGTAACAGGGCGAATTTCAATCGGCTTTTCACCACACAGCATTTTTTGAACCTTTTCAGGAAGCAGGTGAGCTATCTGAGCGGCTAGTTCGGATTCTGAAGCAAAGTTCTCTGGCCCTGGGATATCAGGCATGGTGTTCTGGTGCTCAAAACCTTCGGCTTCTCCATGATATGAAGCGGTGAGGTAAAAAATTGGGCGTCCGTTCTGGATCGCTTTGACTCTTCGGGTACTGAAGCTTCTGCCATCACGGAGGTTTTCAACGTCATAGATAATCGGTTTTTCTGAATCACCCGGATATAGGAAATAGCTATGGAATGAGTGAACCGTACGATCTGGATCGACGGTGTAATGCGCAGCTGAGAGAGCTTGGCCTATTACTTGTCCGCCATAGACTTGAGGTAATCCTAAGTTCTCACTTTCTCCACGAAATAAGCCTTCTTCTAATTTTTCTAATTGCAGCAAGTTCAATAACTCTTGCAGAGGTTTACTCATAGCTTGTTACCCTTTCCTTATGAATCTTTATCTGACGCTGTTAGTCTGTTTATTGAGTCAATTGTTTGTCAATAGCTGACCTAGCTCCGTGACTGTCATAGGCCATCTCGGCTAATATTCATTTAACGTGTTGATTTAAAAACACAGCTATTGAATGAGTACTAAGTATATTAGTGGTAACTGAAGCAATATGACAGCCTAGGACACTGAATCTATACTGATTTGTATGAAATTAGCTTGGTCGAAAGATCTTATAAGAGAGGCAAAATGAAAAAAGTAATGCTGTTGGTAGTATCGTTGGTGGTGGGGTCTATATTTATGGTCGGTTGCCAAAGCTCTGAGGCGTCAAAGCCACAACAAAAAATCCAGTCTATTACTGGCACGGTTGCTTACCGTGAGCGAATTGCATTACCTGATGACGCGCAAGTTACCGTCGTATTGCAAGACGTATCGAAAATGGATACCGCAGCGGTAGTGATTGCAAAACAGCAATTTATTACCAACGGTCATCAAGTTCCTTTGACTTTTGATTTGGCGTACGACAGCACTAAGATTCAGGAAAACCACCGTTACAGTGTTTCTGCCCGTATTGAGGTGAACGGTAAACTGCGCTTTATTACTGACACCCAATATGCGGTTATTACCGATGATAACGCGACGACACACGTTGATTTGCGATTAATCGGTGTAGGGGCGAAATAAGCCTACTGCGATTTTAAACACGTTAATTAAAAAGAATGGCAGCTTTAGGGCTGCCATTTGTATTTCTTAAGAGATATTTTTCCGGTGCTGCTTACGGCAATGCCTTCTGCGACTAAATGTTCTCTTTGCCTCTCCCAATCGGGTCCAGTCAGCGAGATTTCACCTTTACTGTTAATGACTCTAAACCAAGGCAATTTACTTCCTTCTGGGAGGTTACCGAGCGCTTTACCAACATGTCGTGCGTATCCGGGATAACCCGCCATTTTCGCTATCTCACCATAGGTAGAAACTTTCCCTTCGGGGATTCGATAAATGACGGTGAAGATATGTGATAGAAATTGGTCCATACTGAGTCAGTCCTAGTTCTAAATTTACCAAGGATCGGTTTAAGGAGTGGGAGGGTTATTTTCAACTTTTCTGTTCAGTACTGCAATGTTAGTGAATGTAAACACCGCGGTACCCGACTTTGTATTGGTAGCTTAGGTAAACTTGTTCGCGACGACTTGGTTAACGGATTCTATTTTGCGCTGTTCTTATGAGCAGGTTGAACGAAAAGACAGCGATTAAAATCAAATCTAGTGCAAAAATATGCCGTACGGATTGCAAAAAGCTTTATGCAATCAAAGTCAGTTTCGATACTATTATTCCATATAAAAAATAAGAACTATTAATAACAACGTCTATGTCCAGAGCCATGCACATTTGCGGTTGGTTGTTGGTGCTTTTGTGTTCTTCGCAAGCACTTGCCGCTAATACAAATGATTCACATAAAGTCTATTTCGTCGCGACTGAAGCTGACGATGTAGTGTCGCGCGTTATTTTTGATGACGTCGCATATCGCTTTAATATCGATATTGAATATGTGAATTATTCGAGCTTTGACGCCATTCTAAAATCTGTTGAAGCTGGGATCAGTGACTTCGCAGCGAATGTGACTTATACCCCTGAGCGTGCCGAGCGTTTCGATTTTTCTCGCCCGACCAACATTGAATACACCTATCTATTTAGTAAAACCAATCACCATTTGGAAGATATGAATAAAGTAGGGGTACCTGCGGGAACGATTTATGGAGACTTAATTCTTCAAAATTATCCCAATATTGAGTTGATTGATTACTACGGTTCAGCGGAAGCGAAATCGCTACTTAAAAATAACAAAGTTGATGGTGTAGTAGATGCGATAAATCAACTAAAGCCGATGCTATTAGCGGGGTTTGATGCTCAGCTTCTTAACGACAGAATCTCTATTCAGCCTGTATCTATCGTGACACCAAAAGGTGAAAACACAGAACTACTGCTTGAAATCGAACGTTACGTTCATTCCGCACGAGTACAGAAGTTGCTTCGTGAATCTATCCAAAAATATCAGTTTGATATTCGTAAGCATGCGTTACGCCAAGCAGTGATAGACAGTGGTTTGAGCATTCAGCGACCGCTGAAAGTGAAGTTGGAAAACGTCAGCCCTTATGCCATTTATCATCCGGATGGTGGCGTCAGTGGTATCAGTGCAGATATCGTTTTCCGTGCCTGCGACATTTTGCTGTTGAAGTGTGAGTTAGCCAGTAAAGCTAATGAAACATGGGAGAGCATGTACAACGATATTCGCCAGCAACACATTGATATTATTGCCCCACTGACTATCACCGAGCAGCGTAAGAGCATCGTTAATTTCAGCGAGAGCTACTACCATCCTGAAGCCGTGATGATCAAAAGAGAAGGTTACAAGGATTTTGTATACAGCAATGTGTCTGAACTAATCGCAGAACGTATTGGTGTAATCAAAGACGACTTCTTTGCAGATTTGCTGCATCGAATGCTGCCGCGCAAGGAACTCGAAACATTTCTCACTCAAGAAGAATTGATTGAAGGGCTTATGACAGAGAAGGTTGACTACATTGTTATGAGCCGAGGCAATTTTAATCTCTTTTTACGTGAATCCGATCAGTTGTTGCCCTTTGTTGAGGATTCAATGATTGGCGGCTTCTATAAGTTTGATGTCGCTATCGGTTTTACCAAAACCCCTTTGGGTGAATCTTTAGCATCACTATTTAGCCGCGCTATTAAAATGATGGATACGCAGAAAATCATAAAAACGTATGATTATCAGCCCGACTGGCGTGCCACCTTAGTGGTTGAAAAGCGCTTCACTCGTCATAGCCAATGGTTATTTGCGACCGCATTTGGCCTATTAGTTATCGTTGCTTTATATCTACACAAACAATCAAATACCGATAACTTAACCAAATTGTGTAATCGTCGAGCTCTGTATCGCAGATACAGTAGAGGCTTAGCAGGTAAAATATCCGTTGTTTATCTCGACCTAAACCATTTCAAACAAATCAATGACAGTTACGGACACGAAATCGGAGACAAGGTACTAAAGCAACTTGCTCATAGAATCCAGCAAGTGTGGCAAGGGCATGCTTACCGAATTGGTGGTGACGAATTTATTTTGGTTGGTAATATAAAACGTGACCAGTTGGAAGAAATCCAAGCTTATTTGCAACGATTCGTGTTTGTTGATGTTGAGCGTGATGTGAGTTTTGATGTGACAGTGGCTATGGGCGTTTCAACAGATCGAGATAGCTATATGTCTCTGCAAGAAGTGTTGCACCAAACCGATCAAGCGATGTATGTGACAAAACATCAAAGAAATGTAGTAACACCGATTCGAATGAGACATCGATAAACGAATCCAATGCACTCGATTTGTTTAATTGGTGTCCAATTGGTTCACAATCAAAGACATTACTAGGATTTAGGCTTGCAATGATGAAGTCGATGCTTGATAATCCTTCCCACTCTTTGGCACAAACCAAAGATGCTCTATGGGGGCCCTGGTCCTCCCGCAACACTAGTTCGTAAACCTGGTCAGGTCCGGAAGGAAGCAGCCACAGCGAATGACGTGTGTGCCGGGATGTGGCTGGGGCTTCCACCCATCTAAAACACGCAAATCTCTTTTTTTATTCTCAATCAGCATTCATCTATCCTAACGTAACTCGTCAGAATACAAGCCTATCTCTTATTTACTTTGAACTTGTTGGTTCAAGCGTTCTTGAAGTACTTTTAATATCTCAAGGCAATGGGCTATCACTGTGTGGTTATCACCACTCATATATGCCGTGGTAATGGCTCCTTCTTTTAGCACACATATTGATTCTAATAATATCGGATCTTTGCTGTGAAGATGCCTTTGAATTACTTGGCGTACTTGCAGTTTGTGCTGGTTACAGAAACGAGAAATTTCACAACTAGTATCGCTAAACTCTGCGGATGTATTTATAAAAAAACACCCTCTGAAATCTCCCAACGCAGGTTCTTGATTATCAAACCAACTGGCTAACGAATTGAATAAGTTTTCGATGACACGGGCATCGGAGTCTGAATCGGAAAGCTTGCTTTCTAGCCAGTCAATAAAACGTTCATGACGTTGGTGTAAAGCCGCTAATATCAGCGCCTCTTTGCTATCAAAATCCGTATACAACGTTCTTTTCGCCACACCAGCGGATTTCAGAATTTCATTGATCCCTATGGTATTGATTCCGTTTCGATAAAAAAGCTCTAACGCTGTATCAACTAATATCTGACGTTTTTTACTCATATGCACGCTCCTTTGAAAACTATGTTGACATAAGTAGACCACTCTGTCTATTTTATAAATGTAGACAGAGTGGTCTACTAAAAGGAGAGCAACTACATATGAACAGTATTATTTTGTCAATTATTGCAGGGGTTGGAGCAAGTATTGCTATCGGTACATTGTCTTATTTTGATCATACTTTTTACGACATCGCTTTATTGATGGCGCCATTTGGTGCGACCACGGTGCTGGTGTTTGGCGTTCCAGATAGCCCATTGGCTCAGCCAAAAAACGTAATTCTAGGACATTTGCTAACGGCTTTCGTTGGGGTGTTTTTTGTTCAGTTTGTTGGCGTGTCGCCTATATGGCTAGCTTTGGCCACAGGAATAGCGGTTAGTCTGATGCTGGTAACGAAAACAACGCATCCACCAGCGGGCGCTAATCCACTGCTAATTATGTTGTCGGGACAAAGCTGGGGATTTTTGATTAGTCCAGTTCTGATTGGGGCTGTCGTTATTGTATTGGTTGGCAAAAGCGTTGGGATTGTAAGGCAGAGATGGATTTTAAATAATTCCCAGTTTTGATAGCCAATAGTACAGGGGAACCAAATCTGAAGCTTAGGTGAGATCGTGTTCTGCTTATGGACTGACTCACCTTCGTTCCTTCATTGACGAGACGAAAGTGATATTCGATTGGATAAATTGTCCAATATCGCGATTGAGGAAGTCCTCGATCATGTTCTAGGACTCGGAGCACCTAAGTTTTGCTTATGCTGATTTCGAAATGTATTAAACAAACTTAAATTTAGATGGTCATCCGGCTGTCAGATGACCATCACTGTTAGTTGTTATTGTTCCAGTTTGGACAGCACAATATTAGTTAACTCGATGTCACCGTCTGTGACTCCGAAACTAAGTTTTGTGCCCGGTTTTTGATACATTCGAACACTCAGTGCCGTGCCGCTGATGTACAGAACTGCGATATCGTCATCAACGATGATAGACAGTTTGTACTCGGTATCATTTTGTAGATTAATTGGTCGCTCCAATCCCTTATTCATATACTGGAACCAAGGCCAGTTCGGTGTTTTGTCGAAAGTAAGCTGTTTTTCGTTGAGTGAAAAACGGTATTCATACGCTTCTTCGAGTTCATTCCCATAAATGAAAATAGAGAATCCACGAGTACCTTCTGCAATTTTCACCGTTGCTTCAAGAGTAAAACAGGTTGAACTGTTCTCAGTGAGAATTTGTGTTTTATGGGTATCAATGGTTTGTAAATGGACGTCTGCCAATGCTGTCTTGACGCAAAATGCATCCAGCACTGATTTAACCGGTTTTACGCCCAGTGAGTAGTCTGGTCGTTGGTAAACTTCTTGAGGAACGAAAGTGCCTCCCCATTCATAATTGCCCAAATCGTCATCATTTTCTTTTGTTGGAACCCATCCGAAAAGAATACGATTGGTGCCATTTGTCGCTGTACGGCCGGCATAATATGCTCTGCCGTCAAAAGCATCGTCATGAGGTGCAATCCAAGGACCATCAAGGCTACGACTCATTCGATAGATCATTTTGTTTTTGTCACTGAACTCAGAAACAATCAGATACCACCACTCGCCAATTTTAAATAGCTCCGGCATTTCAATCATTGTGAACAATCCCGGATACCAGAAGTCTCCTTGAAAGTCCCACTTGTTCATATCTTTACTGGTAAAAGAAACCAAGCGACCGGTACGTTCTCTGTTATCACCTGGGGCTCTGGCTCCGAGTACCAGCAAATACTCTTCTTTCTCATCATTCCAGACAATAAAAGGGTCACGCCAAGCAAATACGTCGTAGCCTTCTTGTGGAACGATCTGTTCTGCATTGCCATTCTTTTGCCAGTTAATTAAATCATGGCTAGTTGCCTGCATGAGCTTTTGTGAAGGAATGCCTTTCTTTTTGAAAATTTTATTAGCACCAGTATAGAAAGCGGTATAGGTGTCTTGGGATGTTTGGTACACGCTGCCCGCATAGATGTATTGGTCTTGATCATCATTTGAACCATGTTCTATCGCCGTGCCATGTTCTTGATAGTGGCGAAAATCGGATGTGGTACAAAGTGACCAGCCAAAAGGTTCGCCCATCGGGCCTGGGTTACGAGTATCGCGCTGGTGGTAAAGATAAAACACACCATCTTCGCAATAGGGCATGCAGTCGCCAAACCAGTGGCCTTCGGGTTGATAAAAAATCTTATACATAAACAAATCTCTTCTTATATCTATATTTCAAAGTGAAAACGAATGACTCGTGGTTATTTTTTGTTAACCGCAGAGATGAGGTAAGAAATAACAAATGCGCCACCAAAGGCGATACACATGCCGATAATATAGTTCACCAAGCTACCTGGTTGCGTGATAACCATGCCCGGAATACCTGTCATTCCTACCGCTGTCATGCCGACTTTGGTTAATACTACGTATGCACCGCCCAAAGCACCGCCAATAAGTGC
Organism: Vibrio diazotrophicus; assembly: GCF_038452265.1. Lineage (NCBI taxonomy): Bacteria > Pseudomonadati > Pseudomonadota > Gammaproteobacteria > Vibrionales > Vibrionaceae > Vibrio > Vibrio diazotrophicus. Next base: position 2,227,000 of record NZ_CP151842.1, on the reverse strand, counting down.
CGCAACGAATGGCTTTCCATAGCGTAAGTTCACACCGAAGATAGCCGCTTCTGTAATGCCCAACATACAGGAGATGCCAGCTGGAACGGCGATGGCCTTAACTTTGGTATCTTTTGCTTTAAATGCTACCGCAAGACATGCACCACCTTGCGCCACGTTAGCCATCGACCAGATAGGTAGCAGGAAGTTTACTCCCACTTCAGGGTTGGTTAGCAGGCCAGCTTCAATGGCATGGAAGCTGTGGTGGATACCGGTAATGACAATCATTGAGTAGGTACCGCCAAACAAAAATCCAGCAAGCCAGCCAATGTGTTCATAGATAAAGCTGAGTGAGAGAGTGATGCCATCACCGAGTGCTCGGCCGACAGGGCCTATAAACAACAACGCGACAAAACCCGTTAGGATGACCGTAACAAAAGGAGTGACGATAAGGTCGATAGAATCAGGAACAATACGGCGCAGCTGCTTCTCAACGTTACTCATAAACCAAGCAGCGAGTAGCACTGGAAAGACCGTTCCTTGATAGCCAATCATAGCCACATCAATGCCGAAAAAGTCCATGGTGTTGTAGCCGGAAGCCACTCCCCAGGCATTAGTTAACGCTGGATGAGTCAGAATGCCACCTAAAACAGCACCTAGGAACGGGTTACCGCCAAATTCTTTAGCGGAGGTAAAACCAATCAGGATCGGCAAAATTATGAATGCAGCGGAACTGCACATATCGAGCATGATAAATAATGCACTGTCTGGTGCTGCCCAGCCATTGGAACGAACAAGGCCAAGCAATCCCATTAGCAGACCTGCTGATGCTATAGCCGGAATAATAGGTACGAAAATGTTTGATAGAAGTCGGGCTATGCGCTGAAACGGATTCAGCTTTTGTGTCGCGATATTAGTGAGCTCAGCCTTTGATGTTTCACTTAATCCGATCTGGGAAACAAACTCCGCATACACTTTGTTGACTAGCCCTGTCCCAAAAATGATCTGAATTTGTCCGGCGTTGACAAAACAACCTTTAACACCTTCAACGTTATCGATTTCTGCTTGGTTTAGCTGACTATCATCAACGAGGACAAGTCTTAATCGAGTGGCACAATGAGCGGCACTGCTAATGTTCTCTTTCCCTCCCAATAAGGGAATCAAGTCTCTGGATATCTTCTCTATGTTCATATGACCACCGTATTTTTGTTTCTTTTTGGTTTAGTAATGATGTTTGCTTTGGTGATTATTCATAATGACAAATAAATAACAAATTAATCTTAACAGAATATAGATCGTGATCAATTTATTTTTATAGATACAAATTAATGACAACTTTAGAGTGGTGATGAGAAGGATGTTTGGGTTTTATAAAACTAAATTGGTTATTGATTTGTATCTTTTGTATGTAATAATTATTGGCAACAAACAAAGGGGAAATCATGCTGTATAAGAAAGTAATGCTGGATCTAAAGGCTCGTATTGATTCGGATGAGTTACAAATTGGAGATTCCTTGCCGACAGAGAAAGAACTGATTGAACACTATTCAGTCAGCCGTAGTACGGTACGCAAGGCGATTGATGAGCTTGTTAAACTTGGATTGGTCGAAACACGCCAAGGTTCAGGTTCCAGCGTGATCAGTAAAGCGATGGCCAATTCCATGTCGAACCTGGTCACTACCAAAGAAATGCTTGCGGATTCGGATAAGCGACTGGTTTATAAGGTTGTGGAATTTCAGTTGATGTCTCCGGATGAAAAAATAGCCAATTTCTTAAAAATAGCTCCTTCAGAAAAGGTGTATTTTATCCGTCGTATTAAGTTGATTGATGATATCCCGTCGATTTACGAAGACTCTTATATGCCTGTTGCCTTGTTCCCACAAATCAATCTTCTTTCGCTAGAAGGGTCTAAATACAAATATTTAGAACAAGATTTGGGTTTTAAAATTGACGGCGCAATTCAAGATTTTGAAGCGATTATGCCGGACGAAAATATTTGCGCAGCTTTAGATGTGTCGCCAGATCGACCTCTGATTCGTATCCATTCAGTTGGAAAACTGAAAGATGGAAGGATTTTTGAGTATACGAGAACAAGCCTAAATCCCGAAAAATACACATATCAGCATTATTTAAAACGCTAATGTCTATTGCAGAGCCATCGAACCTAAGTTTTTGACTATTACCCAAGGTATAATTCGATTCTAAAAAATAACATTTCAACGTCGTTATATTACTATTTATAAATCAATCAGTTAGTGCTGAACGTGATTCATCAAACATTAATAGGCTAAAAAATGACCAGTTCGATGAACTGAATCACATCTATTTGTTCAGCACTTTGATCCTAAATCTTTTGTCTGCAATTTTGATAGCTGAAACGATTCAGCTTAAATGTCAGAAAAATTATTTAAAGGATCAAACTATGAAAATAAAACCACTTGTTGCAGCTCTTACTTTGGTTGCACCGCTTTATGCTACAGCAGCAGAATTTACCCTAACCGATACCGCAACGAATACTTATGTTGAAAATTGGGAAATTACGAACCAAAAGCTTGGTTTTGGAAATATCCCTTTTAGCATAGAAAAAGTGCGCTTACATGGCGGTAAGCAAGAAGGCGTTGACATTATTGTCATAAAGAATAGTGAGCTGGAAGTGACCTTAGTACCAACCAGAGGTATGGGGATTTTTGACGTTAAGAAAGATGGCAAACGAGTGTTAGGCTGGGACTCGCCAGTAAAAGAAATTGTGAACCCAGCCTACATTGATTTGGAAAGTCGTAACGGGCTCGGTTGGTTGGATGGCTTCAACGAAATGATGGTGCGTTGTGGTTATGAATGGACGGGGCATCCAGGGGTAGATGACAATGGTCAACTACTTAGCTTGCATGGTCGGGCTCAAAATACCCCTAGCTCGACAATAAAAGTCATTATTAGCGACGAGGCTCCACACACTATTACTGTTGAAGGTGAAGTGTCGGAAAGAACGTTTAAAAAAGCAGAGCTAGTAACAAAAACATCGTTTTCTATTACTCCGGGAGAAAACAGCTTCTCGCTCAATGATACTTTGACCAATAAATCTGATTACGACGATGAATACCAAATTATTTATCACTCTAACTTTGGCAGCCCAATATTAGAAAAAGGTGCAAAAGTGTATGCCGCTGCCAGTGAAATTTCTCCCTTTAATAGCTACGCAGATAAAGGCTTGAAAGATTGGCAAACTTACCTAGGCCCAACTAAAGGGTATGATGAGATGGTTTACAATCTAAAACCTGTCGCAGATAAGAGTGGAAACACATTAGCTGTGTTACATAACAAGGCGGGCAACTTAGGTGTATCAATGCAATACAATACCAGCCAATTGCCAGTTCTGACGATTTGGAAAAACACAGATACTTTACAGCAAGGTTATGTTACGGGAATTGAACCTGGTACCAGTTACGCCTACAACACCAAGTTCCAACGTCCTCTGGGCCTAGTCCCGACGATTCATTCAGGAGAAAGCAAACATTTTGATCTAACGTATACGGTATTGTCTTCTTCAGCAGAAGTGGATAGTGCGGTTAAAGATGTGAATCAACTTCTGAATGGTAAAAAAGTGCAGCAAGTGCATGAGCCAATCGTCGATCTAAGTAAAGTTCAGTAAGCCATAGTGCTTCCATTGATGCAGAGGGGGAAATCGTATCCCCTCTGCTATTTTAGCTAATTAGACATTCATAATTCCCCGTGTTGCTAACTCAGATCTGGACAAGCTAATTCTTGTTCCAGCATCAGTCTTCTACGCAGAACAAATGCCTTAATGGCTGTGCTTCTTTCCCTTTCTTACCTAGGTTCCTATTGCTTTATAGCTAATGACATGACAGGCATTTCTACCTCTAAGTGATATTTCGCTTTATAAATAGCCAGAAATAAAACTTGCAAGATGCTTGAGTAATCAAGTATCTTGCAATGATTAAATAAGCGAGAGGAACAGAAGTGGACAATATTTCAATTATCACGCAACAGGCATTTATAGGTTCACTGCTAAGTAAAAAATTGGACTTATCCCTTAGTGTTCATGGGGTTAGCTTCACTGAATTTACCATCATGTATCATCTGCATTCAGCCTATGAAAGCAAACTGAGTCGTGTGCATTTGGCTGAAAAAATAGGACTTACTGCATCTGGTGTAACAAGGGTATTGCTACCTATGGAAAAAAATCATCTAGTTTTCAAAGAGAGTAATCCCAGAGATGCGCGCCAAAGTTTGGTGGTTTTGACGGATGTTGGTCATGAAGTGCTAACAGATGCCCTAGTTACTGTTAAACACACTGCCGACTCAATATTTTCTCTATTGGATCAAGAAGAACTGTCTACGCTGCAAGTCATCATCAATAAGCTGAAGCTCTAGTGTTTCAGATTGTTTTAAATAGGAGCATGTGATGAAAAAGATTAATCACAGACAAAAACTGATTGAAAAAATGGGTCGGCCTGTAGTTAAAAAGGCGTTGACCTGTGATTCGATCAGGACGACCTATTTAACTACTGGAGACGGTTTTCCCGTTGTATTACTGCATGGAGCAGGCGCAGGAGCGGTCACTTGGTATCCGTCAATAGATGCCATTGCTAGAAATTTTCGTGTTCTAGCTCCAGATATTGTCGGTTATGGAGAGTCGGATAAGCCAGACGCACTTTATGACCGAGCTTATTTTTCGGATTGGTTGAAAGCATTTTTATCGGAGTTAGGCGAGGAAAAAGTACACCTTGTCGGATTAAGTCAAGGAGGTGCTATTGCTATTCAGTTTGCATTAGACAATCCAGACATGGTGGATAAGTTAGTACTTGTTAACTCAGGAGGATTAGGCGCACGGCCTTCGTTTTGGTCAATGCTAGGAATGATTTGGATGAACAGTTTTCCATCTTTGCTCTCAAGTCGTTTTAATTCTCAATATTTATTATCTCGTCCAGAGAGTAGAGACCCGAGTCATATTTACTATTCTATTGAAGTACTGAAAAAGCCTGGTGGTAAAAAGGCTTTTACTCAAGGTAGAGGGGCAGCGGTATCAGCAATTCCGGAGGATTCACTAGCTCAAATAACTCATCAAACCCTCGTAATAGTGGGGGAAAACGATAGGCTGTTCTCTAGCGAATATGGTGAAAGAGCTAACCAGACAATACCTAATGCGGAACTTATTCGGATACAAGACGCTGGGCATTTACCTTTAATGGATCAGCCAGAGGTTTTTAATCAAGCCTTATGTGCCTTTTTAGGACGATAGTCTACGGATACTTGTTTGTGACGACCAGATTATCTAGCTTTTAAAATTGACATATATGGAAAAGAACATATATGATATTTCGTATGTAATAGAAGCTGAAATCTTTTTATGTCTTATCCAATATCTCTCTACAAAGCACTTTCAGAAGAAACTCGTCTTAAATCTATGCTTTTGATGCAGAAGCTGGGGGAGTTGTGTGTATGTGACCTGATGAAAGCGCTTAATCTTAGTCAACCGAAAGTCTCACGACATCTTGCAGAGTTGCGAAAACATGACCTCGTTCTTGATGAACGTCGAGGAAAGTGGGTTTATTACCGAGTTAATCCCAATATAGAACCTTGGATTAAACAAGTGTTGGAGCTTACGTTGCAAAACAATCTATCGCTAATTGAGTTAGAACTGGACAGTATCAAAAGTAAGTCGTGTTCAAATGGCACGGTTAGCTAATATCGGTACAAAACATATTTACAAATTAGTTTAATTTGAAGGGGATTCTATGAGTAACATCGTAGGTTGTGAGGAGGCCAGTGCCTCCCAAAAAATGAGTTTTCTGGACCGGTATTTAACGCTGTGGATTTTTCTTGCGATGGCTATCGGCGTAGGCATTGGAGTATTGTTCCCTCAAGTCGCAGAGTGGAACGAGACTATGTCTGTGGGTTCAACGAATATTCCTCTGGCTATTGGCCTTATCTTAATGATGTATCCACCTTTAGCAAAAGTGAATTACAGCCTGTTGGGAGAAGTGACTCGTGACAAGAGAGCAATAACACTTTCATTAGTTATGAACTGGGTTATCGGACCGATTTTGATGTTTACCCTTGCCATCATTTTCCTGAGAGATCAACCGGGCTATATGGTAGGGGTAATCCTTATTGGCCTCGCTCGCTGTATTGCGATGGTTTTGGTGTGGAATGATATCAGCGGCGGTAACAAAGAATATGGAGCGACGTTAGTTGCTTTGAATAGTGCATTTCAAATTGTGACTTACAGTTTTATGGCGTGGTTGTTTATAACTGTTTTACCACCTTACTTTGGACTGGAAAGTTTTGTTGTGGATGTGACAATTCTGGATATTGCTCAGAGTGTACTCATTTACTTAGGTATCCCATTCCTAGCTGGTTTCTTAAGCCGTAAGTTGTTGGTGTCTGCAAAAGGTGAGCAGTGGTACAACGATGTGTTTATTCCTCTTATTTCACCAATTACACTTATTGCGCTTTTGGCGACTATAGTGCTGATGTTCAGTCTAAAGGGCGAGATGATCATTGAGTTGCCAATGGACGTTTTCAGAATAGCAGTGCCACTTATCATTTATTTTATGGTGATGTTTTTTGCGAGTTTCTACTTAGGAAAACGATTAGGTATTCCTTACGATCAGAACGCATCAATCGCTTTTACTTCATCTGGGAATAACTTCGAACTTGCTATCGCTGTTTCCATCGCAGTGTTCGGTTTAAACTCTGATCAAGCTTTTGCTGGTGTCATTGGTCCCTTGGTAGAGGTTCCTGTGCTAATCGCATTAGTTAACGTAGCCCTAAGAATGAAGCGTAAATACTATTCTTCATTGACCTAGCAGGGACTTACGGTCTGATATTCAGAAATCGTAAGTCCAAACTTAGGTGCTGGAATTATTGTGGTTGATGGAAGCCATGTTTAGCTTTCAGACAGTTGCATCACCGTTTTCGAAACATTCTCTGCGCCACGGTATATTTCGTCCATCACTGCTGATACTTCAGTGATTTTGTCTTTACCTTTACTGGAAGTGTCAACCACGGACTCCATTGCAGAAGTTAAGTCTTCAGTCAATTTTTGGTTTGCCGTGATTACATGGGTAATCTCGGATGTAGACTTACTGGTCCTTGATGCCAATGAACGAACTTCGTCAGCAACGATAGCGAATCCTCGACCTTGTTCTCCGGCACGAGCTGCTTCTATTGCAGCATTCAGAGCCAGTAAATTGGTTTGTTCCGCTATTCCATTAATGATTGATACGATTGAAAAAATGTTCTGAGATTGAACATTCAGCATTTGGACTTTTTCTACTGTAACTCGAACATCATCGGCAATTTGTGTCGACAGTGCTACCGAATCATTTAACAGTGAAGCTCCTTCTTTAGCGATTTGCGAAGTTTCTACAGAAGTGGACAATGCGACTTCTGAAGCTTTTGCAACAGCTAAGTTTTTACTCACTTGAGTGGTTATATTTGTAGCAAATTTAATGATCTTAGTTACCTTGCCAAAACGGTCAATGACAGGGTTATAGGTCGCCTCAAGCCAAATATCATTCCCATATTTATCTTTACGTAGAAATTGCCCAGATTTATAAGTCCCTTTATTTAGGTCGTCCCAAAAGCGTGGATTTTCAATATAAAAATCATCGTTACACAACATTCTATGATGTTGCCCTTTAATTTGTTCTAGCTTGTAACCAAAGACTTGCAGGAAGTTTTCATTTGCATCAAGAATTTTTCCAGAAGGATCAAACTCAATCACCGCTTGAGACCGATTCAAAGCTTTGATTAAGTTGGTTTGAGCTTCATCTTTAATACGTCGTTTTGTAATATCTGAAGCGATTTTCATCACTTTGACGACTTTCCCTGAATGTTTGACTGGGAAATATGTCGCTTCCAGCCAGATTGTCTCGCCATTTTTATTAATGCGTTCAAAAGCTCCTGATTGAGGAACTCCGTTGGCGATATCTTTCCAGAATTGCGAGTATTCCTTTGATTTACTGTAGTTTTCACTACAGAACAAGGAATGATGCTTGTCTGCAATTTCGCTGAGTTGATAGCCAACCACATCAAGAAATAGAGAGTTAGCTGAAATGATTTTTCCACTTGGAGTAAACTCGATTACAGCCACACTATTTTGAATTGAAGATAAAAGCGAATCGCGTTTTGCAATTTCTTCATTTGCATTTTGCAATGCTAATTTTGTTTTTCTACCAAACATATATACCCCGTTAATGTGAACAACATAATGAGTTCCTCTCAAGCGCAACTGCTTAATAGTTAAGGCGTTGTGAGAGATACCGTATTTAGTTAGCCATATAAACCACTTATCTAAAGAGACTTAAATCGTTAACCAATTTACTAACAGGAGTAGGAAAAAGAGCTGCGCCTTTGCATAAGCCTTAAAAATATATTGCGCGCTATCTATCTGAGCAATCGATGTGCCACTTGTTGTAAAGGTGAGTTTTAAATGTTGTACAAATGTTTCAGAGGTGTGTGGGTAGACCGTTTAACGGTTAATCTTTCTTTGTCAGCTTTTGAACATTTGTTAATGTTGGTTCTGCCATCTATCTAATAACGCATTGCAAAACGGCGTTGTTATTTATCTGATCGAATTGGCTTAGCTAACCGAATTCAGGCTATACAGTTTTTCTAAACTACACTTTTAACATATGGCATGTTGAGTGATGCGTTTTCATTGGTTTGCGCGTGCCTAGCAGAAGGAGAGAGCATGTTCTCAGTCGGTAAGTCTTTACCTAGAATATTATTGGTTGATGATTCAATTGAACAACGGCTCTTTTGTTTGCTTGATAGCGACGTTGATTTTCACACCACGCCATTTGAAAGGTCAGTTCAAAGCCATTGGCGTGATTCCACGTCAGAGAGAACGCTATTTCGGTCTGTTCCAGCCGAAGAAATTGAATTGGGCTACTCCTTATGAAATTTTCTCTGACCAAAACTTTCCGTTTTTTATCTATTTGGCTTCCTTTGTGTGCGGGTACATTACTTACGGCATTAATTGCAATACTGCTGCACTCCCAAAACCAAGAGGATGATAAAGCTCATATAGAGTTGCTTATGACGCAAGCCGAATCAATTATTCAGGAGCGTTTTGCTCTGTACGAATATGGATTGAGGGGCGCTCGTGGTTCCGTTGTCACAGCGGGACCAGATAAAATCACTCGTAAGCAATTTGAAAACTATATTGGGACGCGTGATATCACCAGAGAGTTTCCGGGTGCACTTGGATTTGGCTTTGTTAGACGAGTGCCGGTCAAGGAAGAACAACGTTTTCTCGAAATGGCTCGGCAGGATGGTATGCCGGATTTTTCAGTTCGTTCATTGAATCCTCATGATAGTGATCGTTTCGTTATTCAATACATCTATCCTATTGCTCCGAACAAACAAGCCATAGGGCTTGATATTGGCTCTGAAACAAACCGCCGAAATGCAGCACTAGCTTCCGCAAGAGAAAACCGTGCGTATTTAAGTGAGCCAATTACCCTGGTACAGGCTGACAAAAAAGCCCGACGCGGTGTGTTAATTATGCTGCCTATCTTTCCAAACGATTTCACCATGCAAACCCCAGAGGCTAGGGAGCAAAATGTAGTCGGTTGGTCGTATGCTCCTTTGATCATTGATGACGTATTGGCCGGTTTATCTTTGGTTATAGACCATGCACAAGTCCAACTGAGTAACCAAAATGAATCAACACCGTTTTATATTAGTGATGGTCATGGTTCGAACTACCATTTAGAAGACAAAATGGTACGTGTAATCAACGTTATGGGGCAGGAGTGGAAATTAGAAATTGTTCCGAATGATGAGGCTTACATGGCCAATCGCTGGGACATTCACTGGGTTATCATCATTGGTATGGGGCTGACCTTGCTGTTAGTTCTGAGCGTTAATTTTTTGCGCACAAATGCAGGGGACGATTTTGATGAAAACCGTGAAGCATATCGTGGTGTTCAAAGCGTCTTGCACTTTTTGCGTAGTTCGAACGTAAGAAAAACTTGGCCGACAGCAATCGTCACTATGTTAGCGGTATTTTTTTTAATCAGCTGGCAAATGTTGGAGAGGCAAAAATCAGACTTAGCAAATGAGCTTTCTCGTAATAATCATGAAGTGAAGTCAAACCTTGAAGAAATAGCCGCACAATATAGTCGTGACACGCTCTTTTTAGCCAATACTCCGCCAGTTATAGCAATGCTACAAATGGAAAGTCAGGATATGCCATTGGTTGGGCGTGCGTTGAAAGAGCTGTGGCGAGAGCGTATGACAGAGATATTCAAAGCTTACATGCAGACATCTCAAGAAGTATTTCAAGTAAGACTTATCACCGAAGAAAATAATTGGAAAGAACAGGTAAAAGTACAAAGAGAAGGCAGCAATCTTATTGTCTTTAATGACGCCGATTTACAGGATAAAAGTTCAGAGCCTTATATATCGCAAACGTTGAGTGTCGGGGACAGTAAGGTTTATGTGTCTGATATCAATCTCAATAGAGAATATGGAGTCATTGAAACCCCTCATCGTCCTGTCTGGCGGTTTTCAACACCTTTGTATTTTAAAGATGGGAAACCATTTGGTCTCATCATTATTAACCTGAACGCCACTGCAATTTTAGATGAGATTACTTTGGGGAATATCGCTCATATCCAATCTTACATTACGAACAGTGACGGGAGTTTTATTGTACATCCTGAACCGAGCCAATCCTTTGCGTTTGAGAACGGTAATCCGGTCAAGTGGAGTAATGAATTTCTCCCTGTAGAGCCGACAATATTGGCGATCACCGGAGCCAATGAATATGCAGGCAATAGTGGCGATATTTGGGCTGTTGATTCAATGTTCAATTTAGACACTACCACGTCGCCCAGACATCTCAATATCTATACAACGAGCACTAAACTGCCATTTATCATTCGTATTTCCTGGCAATTTATAGTGTTATTTTTTGCCATTCTAATATTCGTTTTTGTGAGCGTTGTGATTCAATATTGGCTTTGGATGAGCGCTTTGGTGTCACAGCGCGAGAAATGGAATCACCAGTTACAACGTCAACAAACCAAAGAATTATCAAGATTTAAAGCACTATTGGAGTCTTCCCCTGAAGCCACCTTGATTGTGGATCAAACTGGCATCGTCAAAATGGTAAACGCGGAAGCGGAGAAAGTGTTTGGTTTGTCGAGGAGTCAACTTGAGAATAATTCGATTGATCAACTCATCCCACTAGAGTTTAGGGGAGCGCACAGTATGTATTTAAATGCATACATGAATAACCCTGAAAATCGTCGCATGGCTCCCTCACGACAGCTATTTGCATTAAAAGGCACTGGTGAAAAGTTTCCTGTGGAAATTAGTTTAAGTGCGGTTCCTATGGAAGATGATTTGCTTGTTTCCGTTTCGCTTCGAGATATCACTGAAAGACTAAAAATAGAAAAAGAACTGAAGGTGGCGTTACAAGAAGCAGAGAATGCAACACGTGCTAAAAGTGCTTTTCTGGCGAATACTAGCCATGAGATAAGGACACCTCTTAACGCGATCATCGGGTTAACTCATATGTTTGCCGACGAATCACTGACAGAAGCACAGCGTCTACTGATAGATAAAATAAGCCTTTCGGGCAAGTCGCTATTAGGAATAGTCAATGACGTGTTGGATCTGTCCAAAATTGAAGCGGATGAGATGTCTTTAGAGTTACTGCCGGTTAATCTTCGCGATTTTTCTGACGAAATTAGCGGCGTGTTTACTATTCAAGCAGAACAGAAAAAGATTGAATTTGCTTTAGTACTATCTCGTGATTTGCCCGATTGGGTAGAAGCTGACCCGTTACGGTTGAAGCAGATCTTGAATAATTTACTGAGTAACGCCCTCAAGTTTACTGATATCGGAAAGATCAGTTTTAACGTTGAACTGAAAGATACGAAAGTTATTGATGATAAACCTCAAGCCATTGTGCGTTTTTCTGTTACTGATTCTGGTGTGGGGATATCACAAGAAAACATATCACGACTTTTTAAACCTTTTTCACAAGCGGATGCAAGTACCACAAGACGATATGGCGGAACTGGATTGGGGCTATCTATCGTAAGTCAGCTTGTTGGACTTATGGATGGGGAAATTGCCGTAAAAAGCGAGGAGGGTAAAGGTTCTACATTTTGGGTTGATATTCCTTTCTCGGTGATTTCTGCTGATGAAATTGAGTTAGCCGGATTACAAAATCAGCAAATGTTGTATCTCATCGTGGCTGAAAATGATGAACAAGATGCTAAGCAGATTATGTCACTTACTCGTTCACTTGGATGGCGAGCAGATCTAGTGAATGACGGGAACGCGCTTGTCGAACTCTTTATTGAAAGGCAAGAGCACGGTTTGCGTCTACCGGATGCTTTAATTGTTGATTGGAAAATGCCCGATCTTGATGGTGTTCAAACACTAGAGAAGTTAGCTCATCAAATCGAAAAAGATACACTGCCAGCCGTACTCATGGTTTCAGACATTGAAAAACAGCAATTAGGCCAGTTTGATGATAATCCTTTGATCGCCTATACACTGCAAAAGCCAGTGTCTGCTTCGACCTTATTTGATGCGGTGAATGATACGGTTTGTCGTTTTACGGGTGATATTGAGCGTGTTTTGAGCGCTACGACGACAGCTCAAATAAAAGCAAAATGGCTGAGTAACTCGCGCATTTTGGTGGTTGACGATAGTGAAACAAACTTGGAAGTGGCGAAATATCTTTTGACTCAAGCGGGCGCAGATGTAGAGACCGCGAATAGTGCCGACACAGCCATTAATAAGTTGAAAGCTGATTCGTCAAATTACGATGCAGTTTTAATGGATGTACAAATGCCGGTTATGGATGGACTTTCTGCTACGAAACACATCCGTCAATCTCTTGGTATGACGGAACTTCCTATCATAGCGTTAACGGCAGGAGCTCTGGTTGAAGAACGCAAACGTGCTTTTGAGGCCGGAATGAACGATTTCTTAACCAAACCTATTAGTCCGGCACAGTTAATCAGTGTGTTGAGAACTCATATATCGAAACCGCTTGGAACGAGTATTGAAGCAGATTCTATTGATATGCCTTTACAACCGGAAGACAGCTGGCCAGTGATTAAGGGGTTAAATTTAGCAGAAGCTAAACAGCTGTTAATGAACAATAAAGAACTGTTTTTTAATACGCTTCAGCATCTGCTGGAAGACAATGAAAACTTATTGTCGGATAAAGCTATCGGTGCCGATAGTCTAGATAATCCCGAGATTCGCGAGAGCTTGGCCGCACAAGCGCACAAATTACGTAGTTCAGCCGGTATGGTTGGTGCGCAGCGGCTCCATACGCTTGCTTCATCCGCTGAAAATACCTTAAGGGAGCCAGACACAAACGCAGAAAATGTAATGCAGGAGCTGGTATCAGAACTTAAAGAGCTATATGCGGCTTCTAAAGCGGCAATCATGCAATGGAAGCAAAGTCAGGAAATTTCGATCGTTCCTTCAACGATTGACAATGAAGCCTCACTAGATGCCGCCATAGAATTATTGAAAATGTTTAACGAACAAGACTTAAATGCATTAACATTGGTTGAAGAAGAAAAAGAACATTTATTCAATCTGTTAGGACGCGATAAGTTCAATTCGTTACTGGATTCAACAAAGCGTTTGAATTTCACACAAGCTAAAGAGGTCTTAGAGCCTTTTGTACTCAGTTCAAGGAAAGATAATGGATAAGCTGTCGGAAGAAAACATTCCAGAGATCCTTATTGTGGACGACGACAGTTCCGTCGTTATCGCGTTACATAAAGTGTTGCAAGACGTTGGTCGAATTCGTTTTGCCTCGACGGCTTCTCAAGCTTTGGAGATGGTCAGTGAAACTCGCCCAGACTTAATTTTGTTGGATGTAGAGCTTCCAGACATCAATGGTCTTAAGCTCTGCATAATGCTTAAAGAAGATATGGCGACCGCGAGTATTCCGGTGCTTTTTATTACCAGTAAGATAGAAGCAGGTTTTGAGGAGAAAGTATTTGATGCAGGTGCTTCCGACTTTATCACTAAGCCACTAAAACCGCGCGTCGTCGCTGCTAGAGTGCAAACGCACCTTGCTTATCATAAAGCCCTTGTGCAACTGAACAAGCTGGCACATACAGACAGTTTGTCAGGGTTAGCTAACAGGCTGGCATTTGATGAACAATTAGATATCGAGTTTAGGCGTGCGCGCAGGCAACAAGAACCTCTATCTATTGTGATGATAGATATCGATGAATTTAAGAAATACAACGACTATTTCGGCCACGTGGAAGGGGATGACTGTATAAAAGCGATTGGACGGGGATTGAACAACGTTACCAAACGTCCTGCGGATTTTGCTGCACGTTTTGGCGGCGAAGAGTTTACTCTAATCTTGCCAAACACGGATAAAAAAGGAGCCGAAGTTCTCATCGGTAGCTTAATGTCTACAATTGCTGATTTAGCGATTAAGCACGCACCGGAAGCTATCTACCCAATCGTAACTGTGTCTGTTGGCTATTCGACGTTAGATCCTATGCAGTGTGATTTTAGTTCTGTCACGCCTCTTGATATTGTCAGCGCAGCAGACAAAGCTTTATATCAATCCAAACACGACGGACGTAATCGATACTCTTACCAAGCGCTGGAAGTGTAATCGTTACACTAGGAAAAAATAGAGGTTTTAAACTGATAGATACTGAGTGTTTTGCGTCAGTAAAAAGAATCTGCCGACTATGCAGGTTCTTTTTATTTGAAAGTACAGCGATAAAGGGGCAGGTTGCTATTAAGAATACCCATCTCTAGCGGGTGCTCGATGTATTTAAACATTATTTTCCCGTAGCGGGATCTAATGGATCACTACGATAATTTTCGCCAGCAAAAATATCGTAGTGAATTAAGGTATCGTGTATTAGTTCCGACTAGATCTGACACTTCAATTTGAAAAGAAGAGAGTTACCCACTTTGATTAAAGGTGCTTAATCACTAATCAAAGACAAAAAGAGGTAACTCTCATGCTTCATACTAGCAATCCAATTATCAAACACAAAGCGGGCCTTCTCAATCTTGCAGAAGAACTCGGTAATGTATCTAGAGCCTGTAAGGTTATGGGGGTATCAAGAGATACTTTCTACCGTTATCAAGAGTTGGTTGAGACGGGGGTATTGATGCTCTGATTAACCGTAGCCGAAGAGCACCGAATTTGAAGAACCGTGTTGATAGTGAAACTGAGCAAGCCGTTATCAAATACGCCATCGACTTCCCAGCTCATGGACAAGTTAGAACGAGTAATGAATTACGTAAATTGGGAGTGTTTATCTCTCCAAGTGGCGTACGCTCAATCTGGCTTCGCAATGACCTAGAGAACTTCAAGAAACGTCTTATCGCACTGGAGAAACAGGTCGCAGAGAACGGTATTATCCTAACAGACGAGCAAGTTGCGGCTCTTGAGCGTAAGAAGCACGATGATGAGGCTTGTGGTGAGATAGAAACAGCGCATCCAGGTTATCTCGGCTCTCAAGACACATTCTATGTTGGCAACTTGAAAGGTGTTGGTCGCATCTATCAACAAACCTTCGTTGATACCTACAGTAAAGTCGCCTTTGCCAAGCTCTACACAACGAAAACACCAATCACCGCAGCGGATATATTGAATGATAAGGTTCTACCGTTCTTTGAGGCGCATGAACTGCCAATGCTGCGAATCTTGACTGACCGAGGCACTGAATACTGTGGTCGTGTTGAGCAGCACGATTACCAGCTCTACCTAGCCATTAATGATATCGACCACACGAAAACTAAAGCGATGTCACCACAAACAAATGGTATCTGCGAGCGCTTCCACAAGACCATATTGAATGAGTTCTACCAAGTGACATTCAGAAAGAAACTGTATGGTTCTATCGAAGAGTTGCAGAAAGATCTGGACGAATGGATGGACTACTACAACAATCACCGTACTCATCAAGGAAAAATGTGCTGTGGCAGAACGCCGATAGAAACATTAGAGGATGGGAAATCAATCTGGGCTGAAAAGAATCTAGCCCAGATATAATCTGACAGGCACCAAGTCGAAAAGTGGGTAACTGTCAGATCAGGTCTGAATTAGTACAGGTATCGTCATTAAATTGCGCGAAATCGAAGTAAACCTGTCCGGCATTATATTCTGGTTTTTCAGATATTTTCTGCCCATCAAAATAGAAATAACAACCCAAGCCACCAAACCATATTTTGTTAACGACACCTTGTTTTATATATGCATCACAGTCTTTTGCTTCAATTTTTGAACTTAACGCAATTGGTTTATTGTAGTATTCTGTTCCAGCTTGATAGACACGTAACTGCGCAAATCCGACGGTATCAAATGCGTTATACGCTTCAACGGTTATATCGCGTAACTCAACAATACAATGTTGGCTATCAGTATAAGTTTGGTAGGGTACTCGCAGCTCATAACGATTAGAGTCACTTGCATAATTTTGTGTAAAACGCTCTGTGCTTTTCCCTCCTCGATAAGCTTTACGACCAAACATGTCATAAGAGTAAGATTCACATTCATCACCTGTGACCCAGTAATTCGCCCAAGCCTTTATATTTGCATCGATCGGTTTCATACCGGCGATACGAATAGATCTTTTAGGTGGGGCGGTATAGTCGTAACTTACTATCCAGTATGCGCAGCTAATTAACACTAGAAAACCAACAAGTCTCCATATTCTAAGGGTGCCATTCCACACTTTTTGATTATCGTTCCAATCTTTCATTGAATTTGCCACCACCGCACCTTTTTATTTTCCCGTTTGTGGATCTAATGGATCACTACGATAATTTTCGCCCGCTAAAATATCATAGTGAATTACGGTGTCGTCATTGAATTGCGAGAAATCGAAATGAACACGCTCAGCATTATATTCCGGTTTTTTTGATATGACCTTATCGTCAAAATAGAAGTAACACCCCACAGCTCCTGCCCAAACTGTCCTTAAACTTCTATATACGTCACTATTACAATCTTTAGCTTCAATTTTTGAATTTACATCAATCGGTTTATTATCATAGTCATTTCCTGCCTGATAGACGCGTAACTGAGCAAATCCAACGGTATCAAATTCGTTATACGCTTCAACGGATATATCGCGTAATTCAACAATACAATGCTGGCTATCTATATAGGTTTGGTAAGGTATTCTCAACTCATAACGATTCGACTCATCAGCGTAATTCTGCGTAAAACGTTCTGTTCTTTTACCTCCTCGATAAGCTTTACGGCCAAACATATCATAAGAGTATGCTTGGCAGTCATCACCTGCTACCCAGTAATTCGCCCACGCCTTTATATTTGCATCGATCGGTTTCATACCGGCGATACGAATAGAGCTTTTAGGTGGGGCGGTATAGTCGTAACTTACTATCCAGTATGCGCAGCTAATTAACACAGCGATACCAACAAACCGCCATATTCTAAGGTTGCCACTCCACACTTTCTGATTATCGTTCCAATCTTTCATTTAATTTGTTACACCACGCACTTTTTATTTTCCTGTTTGTGGATCTAATGACTCACTACGATAATTTTCGCCAGCCAAAATATCGTAGTGAATCACGGTATCGTCATTAAATTGAGAGAAATCGAAATAAACCTGTCCGGCATTATATTCTGGTTTTTCAGATATTTTCTGCCCATCAAAATAGAAATAACAACCCAAGCCTCCTGACCATGTATTATCTTTCCATTGATGTATAAAAGAATTGCACTGTCTTGCTTCAATTATAGCGTCAAAGCTAAGAGCTTTATTCCACTCATTGGCTGGCTTGTAAATTCGTAAATCGGCAAACCCGACAGTATCAAAGGCATTTCGAGCACCGATAGTTATTTGCCATAATTGCATATCACATCCTGATGATAGGTAGTTTTGATAAGGAATTCTCAGTTCGTAGCGATCTGCCGTTGTTGAAAAATCATGCTCAATTTTAAAAACTCCTTTTCCTCCCTGTCGTTTTTTTCCATCAGAAGCACTCCAAAAAAAGGAACTACACTCTTCTCCACCACCATAAAAAGTGGCGTGTGCAATGACTTGAGCATCAGCAGGCTTGATCCCTTGAATACGAATAAAATGGTCATCGATTGAGCTACCTATAGGCGGCTTATTTTCGCTATACCATTGCATTAATGGAGTAAGGATAAATATCACAATGAGGGAAAAAGCAATCACACTTCCAATAGCAGCCAGTAACAAATTAAATAGTAATTTCATTGTGATTTTTCCCATCAAGATACTTTTATTTTCCGGTAGTAGGATCTAATGGCTCACTACGATAATTTTCGCCGGCCAAAATATCGAAGTGAATTACGGTATCGTCATTAAATTGCGCGAAATCGAAGTAAACTTGGTGAGCATTAAATTCTTGTTCTTTAGATTCTTGAATACCATCAATAAAAAAATAACAACCAAAACCATTTGTCCATCTTTTATATTTTATTGAAAAATAAGGCTCGCAATCTTTAGCTTCAATTTTTATATTCATATTGACAGGATTGTTGTAATATTTCACACCGGATGTATTAATGCGTAAGTTAGCAAACCCTGCAGTATCAATAGCATTAGTTAATTTAACTTCCATATTAGATAACTGAGTCATGCAGTTTCTCTCCGGCTCTCTCGGTTGATAAGGCACCCTTAATTCATAACGCGTTTCATCGTCTGAAAAATTGTGCTCAAACTTAAAGCTCTGGTTATAAATCCCTTTCCTCACCTCACCACTGCCTGAATTCCATGACCAGCCCGAGCAGGATTCCCCACGGCCAAAATAGTTCACTCGAACACTAATACTCGCATCAGTAGGTTTCTTCCCAGCAATAACCATGTAAGGCTCACCATTTGCACCCCAGATTTTCTCTGATGGCGGGCTAAAGTAGTAAACTAACATCCCACCCACAATTGCAATCAGTGCAAAAGGTGTTCTCATGGTACTTGCTTCCGAAGTACCATTTTATTTTCCTGCTTGTGGATCTAATGGCTCACTACGATAATTTTCGCCAGCCAAAATATCGTAATGAATCACGGTGTCGTCATTGAATTGAGAGAAATCGAAATAAACCTGTCCGGCATTATATTCTGGTTTTTCAGATATTTTCTGCCCATCAAAATAGAAATAACAACCCAAGCCACCAAACCATATTTTGTTAACGACACCTTGTTTTATATATGCATCACAGTCTTTTGCTTCAATTTTCACATTAACATCCAGAGCTTTGTTGTAATAATCTTCTCCTGCTTTATTAATGCGTATATTCGAAAATCCCACTGTATCAAAGGCGTTAGTGAGTTCAACCTCCATATCTGATAAGGTCGTAATGCAGTTTTTTTCTGGCTCTCTGGGCTTATAAGGCACCCTTAATTCGTAACGCGTTTCATCTTCTGAAAAATTGTGCTCAAACTTAAAGCTCTGGTTATAAATCCCTTTCCTCACCTCACCACTGCCCGCATTCCATGACCAACCCGAGCAGGATTCCCCACGGCCAAAATAGTTCACTCGAACACTAATACTCGCATCAGCAGGTTTCTTCCCAGCAATAACCATGTAAGGCTCACCATTTGCACCCCCAGATTTTCTCTGATGGTGGGCTAAAATAATAAACTAACATCCCACCCACAATTGCTATCAGTGCAAAAGGTGTTCTCATTGTACTTGCATCCGAAGCACCATGTTATTTTCCCGTTTGTGGATCTAATGGATCACTACGATAATTTTCGCCCGCTAAAATATCATAGTGAATTACGGTGTCGTCATTGAATTGCGAGAAATCGAAATGAACACGCTCAGCATTATATTCCGGTTTTTTTGATATGACCTTATCGTCAAAATAGAAGTAACACCCCACAGCTCCTGCCCAAACTGTCCTTAAACTTCTATATACTTCACTATTACAATCTTTAGCTTCAATTTTTGAATTTACATCAATCGGTTTATTATCATAGTCATTTCCTGCCTGATAGACGCGTAACTGAGCAAATCCAACGGTATCAAATTCGTTATACGCTTCAACGGTTATATCGCGTAATTCAATAATACAATTCTGGCTATCTATATAGGTTTGGTAAGGTATTCTCAAATCATAGCGATTCAGTTTATTAGCGTAATTCTGCGTAAAATTCTCTGTTCTTTTCCCTCCTTGGTAAGCTTTACGACCAAACATATCGTAAGAGTATGCTTGGCAGTCGTCACCTGTTACCCAGTAATTCGCCCATGCTTTTATATTTGCATCGATCGGTTTCATACCGGCGATACGAATAGAGCTTTTAGGTGGGGCGGTATAGTCGTAACTTACTATCCAGTATGCGCAGCTAGTTAAAACTAGAAAACCAACAAGCCTCCATATTCTAAGGTTGCCATTCCACACTTTCTGCTTATCGTTCCAATCTTTCATTTAATTTCCTACCACGCACTTTTTATTTTCCCGTTTGTGGGTCTAATGGATCACTACGATAATTTTCGCCAGCCAAAATATCGTAATGAATTACGGTGTCGTCATTAAATTGAGAGAAATCGAAGTAAACTTTTTCAGCGTTATATTCTGGTTCTTTAGATATTTTCTTATTATTAAAATAAAAATCACACCCTAATGCACCAGACCAAACTTTTCCCAATCCAAAAAATATATAAGAATCACAGTCTCTAGCTTCTATTTTCGAATCAATGTGGAGTACTTTATCTCTCTCATCTACAGGTGAGTAAATCCGTAAATCAGCAAAACCAATCGTGTCAAAAGCATTTATGGCACTTACATCAATTTGCCATAATTTCATATCGCATCCTGATGATAGGTAGTTTTGATAGGGCACTCTCAACTCGTAACGGTCTGGTGTCTTTGAAAAATCGTGTTTAATTTTAAATACGCCTTTCCCGCCTTGCCGTTTCTTACCATCAGAAGCACTCCAAAAAAATGAACTACACTCTTCTCCACCTCCATAAAAAGTGGTGCGCACAATGACTTGAGCATCAGCAGGCTTGATCCCTTGAATACGAATAAAATGGTCATCGATTGAGCTACCTATAGGCGGCTTATTTTCGCTATACCATTGCATTAATGGAGTAAGGATAAATATCACAATGAGGAAAAAAGTAATCACACTCCCAATAGCAGCCAGTAACAATTTAAATAGTAATTTCATTGTGATTTTTTGCACCAAGATACTTTTATTTTCCGGTAGTAGGATCTAATGGCTCACTACGATAATTTTCGCCAGCCAAAATATCGTAATGAATCACGGTGTCGTCATTGAATTGAGAGAAATCGAAATAAACACTTTCAGCATTTGTTTCAGACTGTTTTGATATTTCGTTGTCATTGATAACGTAGATACAACCAATAATTCCTTTCCAAATATCCTTAGACCATTTATATAATTTTCCATCACAATCTTTGGCTTCAATTATGGTGTTTACATCCAACGGCTTGTTGTAATACTCCTTTCCTGCTTTATTAATGCGTAAATTCGCAAAACCCACCGTATCAAATGCGTTAGTAAGTTCAACCTCCATATCTGATAAGGTCGTAATGCAGTTTTTTTCTGGCTCTCTGGGCTTATAAGGCACCCTTAATTCGTAACGCGTTTCATCTTCTGAAAAATTGTGCTCAAACTTAAAGCTCTGGTTATAAATCCCTTTCCTCACCTCACCACTGCCCGCATTCCATGACCAACCCGAGCAGGATTCCCCACGGCCAAAATAGTTCACTCGAACACTAATACTCGCATCAGCAGGTTTCTTCCCAGCAATAACCATGTAAGGCTCACCATTTGCACCCCAGATTTTCTCTGATGGTGGGCTAAAATAATAAACTAACATCCCACCCACAATTGCTATCAGTGCAAAAGGTGTTATCCGTTTGAGTGTTCTCATTGTATTTGCTCTCTCACTAATTCGATTTTTGCAGTTTGATCACCAAATAACAAAGTCTCACTGGGTAATAGTTTCGGCGTTTGTATTAGAGCTTCAAGCTCCTTTCTTACCCGCTGTACATTTAAGGTGATTTTTTCGGTTAACTTTTTCTCTTGGCGTATTGCAAACAATGCCTGTGAACGAGAATTCTCTCTCTGAATATGAGCCGCAGGATCTTTTCTAGTAATGTACTGCATCGCTAAGGCATTCAATTCATCTTTTTCCAGTTCGCTATGAACCTCGATTAACAATTGCTCAGTATTAAGTACAGTTTGTAAGGCTGTTTGATAATTTAGTGTCGATTTATCTTCTAGCAACAAGGCTAATTGCTGTTTGAAATTAGGGATATACTCACCTAAGGCATGGTCTGCCCCCGATTCTTTAATCGTGGTCTTATATCCGTTGATATCTATATGGTCATGACTCAGCGTCTCTGCCAAAAGGTAGGCATCATTAGACTTGTTTGAAGCCAATGTTAAGCTTGATATGTGTGTTTGTCGGTGTGTGAGCAACACTTGTTTCACCGCCTCAGGATAGTGTTTGGCCTGACTAAAAGTTAATAGCTGAATCAAACTACCATGATGCTGGTAGTTGTCATCATCACTGTCTACCACTCTCTCTTTGAGCGAGTCCCAAAGATATAGGATTGCAAACGTTGAAGCGAATGTACTAGGTGTTGAGACCTTAGATGACTGAGACAACGCCGTTTCAAATGACGATTGTCCGCTTTTTTCATCGGGGTTGGTGTTCATCCATCTCATCGGCACCTGAGGTACTACATCGTGATTATTCACATGACGGTAATGCACTATTGAATGATAGCGCTGCACAAAACTATATGTCCCCGCTCGCGGCATACCATAGGTGTATAAACGCAAAGTAGAAGGTGAATAAGTATCATAAAGTAAAGTGCTGAGTAACAAGGCTCCTGCACCACCTAAACTATGACCACAGACATAAATTATTTTATTTTTATGCAAATCTAGCTTGTCTCGAACAGCGCTACGAAATGCCATCGCATACTTATAAAAACCACGATGCACATACGCTCCGCCAAACTCCGGTGGAGATTCCTGAGACGCATCAATGTCGGTCATCACATCCTGATAGCCCGGAGATCCCACAGCTGCGATCACACCGTCTACCACTTCAGTGATTTTCATAACGGGGAACGCTTTATTCATTACTGTAGGCGTTACCTTTAAATCCCCAATCTGAAACACATCATCGTTAGTGAAGTAGGTCTCCGTCCCCCTTACACCAATAATGGCTATCTTATCATTGCTGAAAATGTACCCTTCTGATCCAATCGTATCATCATGATAAAACTCTCCTTTTAGAGCTTGAGAGTATGGCACTTCATCAAGTAGCCAGGTCACCTCTCTATCTGCCGCATGACTTGGGCGCTGTCGAGATTGCAACGTCTTTAAAAGATTCGTATGACCGCCTTGTGGATACGTCTTATTTCTGGAGTCGCCAAAATCATTGTTACCGTAAGCCTGCTGAGACAACAGAGCAAAGGTGTAACTATTCACCAGACTGAACTCGTCTGTGTCAACTATCATGGGCATATAGCTGCGTAGAGCTGTGATCTCAAGTACCGATGAGCGGTTATGGCTCGTTCGAAACCCCTTAGATTCGTCCCGATAGTTTTTCTTCGAGGGACCATGATTTTCAACAAGGAAACTGTCTTTCGGTGGGTTCTCCCAGAGATCGCCTACCGTTACGTGATAATAAGCTTTGGGATTTCCGCAACAATCCTTCTGTTCCTTAGCCCACGTTTGCACAGGGGAATCTTCATTATCCTTACGGCTGGCGTACTGCTCTACTTTGGATAACAGAGTGTCGGTATCAACATTAACTACCCATTCCGCCGCCACAATGTTTTCAAACCGCACTCTTCCTTGTGGCGCGCTTTTTTTCAGTGTCTGGCCACTAGAAGGGTTGGTAATTCTCACCGTCAATCCAGTAATTGGTTCGTTTCTTTCGCTGCGAAGCTCCACCTCTAACCAATTCACTTCTGGATTACAGAGTAGGCAGTGGTTAAACATTTCAGTAGGCATTACGCATATCCTTGAATTTGGTTAAACGTCTTTCTCAGAGCGAAAAGTAGCTCTTCATCTTTTAAGGAGTCGATGATGTGTTGAACTTCGGGGTGCTGTATGACGGCGTTGCTGAAAAGCGTCTTTAGAGCCGCTGTAACAACTTTTTCAGTTAGTGGCGTAGGTTTGCTAGTTGTATAAAAATGGTTGCTAAACACGTCAGAAAAACTTGCTGGGCTGTCTTCTAGCAGCTTAATCATTAAGTTTGGTTGATACTGCCAAAGCCAACTTTCAACGTTGTGAGCAAGTAGGGGAACGTTCGGATTATTATCTAAGTGATGTTCTTTGATGCGCCACCATGGAGTGTTCTTCTCTTGCTGTAGAGTCAAAGCATTAGATATATAGCCATGCCAACATTCATTAGAACGCAGTAAGACGGAGTTCCCTGACAATAAAGTATCCCGTTCATCTGGATGGAGCTTGAGTAGCAGAGAGAACAAATATTCTGGACGATAAAAGGGTAAAAAGACCAATTCTCCCAGCAGTATTGCTTGATACAGACTTGCGAAGTGACGGCGGAAAGTCTGAACTGGCTGATCTGTAGAGATCAAAATACCGCAGTGAGAATGTGTATTTTGCTCCCACCAAAGTAAGAAATGTTCATTAGTTGGCAGCAGCCAAGGTCCATCTTCTGGATTGGTTAATTGTTCTAGTGTTAGTAAAGGAGCAGCATCTAATCCATCACAGTCATAAAATGCTTTGAGCGGGCATTCTTCAGAATACGGGTCTACTATAGCGTAAATGGTTCTATGCTCTTGCTGTTTTATCCATTGATGGAAATGAAGTGTTTCTTCCATCTTATGCTTCCTTCTTACATGGTTTTGCTAAACCGCCTGTCTTACTAATTTGAGTTGGTGTAAATACTGGTAGGGTTGCAACTTCAGGATCTGGCACAGGTTCAACATTGTTAGGCAGTGTCGCTATTGCTTCTCTAAACCCACTTCCGTTGCCAGCACTACCGCCGGAATTTAAATTAATCGCAGGACCAACAACACTTACTCCGGAAGCGTCTATTTTTATAAAGCTTCCAGCTGCTTTTAGTGTGATTCCTGCTCCTGCTTCAATAACGACTTTGGCTCCACTCTTGAAATGTATTTCATTGCCAGTGCTCACGGCGTAGAGGTTATTGACCTTATGATGATGGCTGCCTTCAATTATTTGCGTCGAATCCTGCGAGATTTTTATCCTGCCTTCACCATCAATAGTGGTGTGTTGATTGTTTTTTATTTGGATAAATTGGTTGTTATCTACCGTTAAGTGCTTGTCGTGTTTTATGTGGGTTGAATGATCATTGAGAACATCGGCTTCATAATCTTTTTGAGCATGCAGATAGATTTTTTCCTCGTTGGCTTGGTCTTCAAAACTGAGCTCGTTGAATCCTGTCCCTTTATGGGTTTCAGTGCGGATAACGGTTTTGGTTTTGTTCTCCGGCAGCAAGTAGGGTGGAGTGTTTGTTGCGTGATAGGTACGCCCTGTCACGATAGGTTGGTCAGGGTCGCCATTTAAGAATGAGACAATCACTTCATGGCCTATGCGTGGAACCGCTATAGCACCGTATTGGCTTCCAGCCCAGCTTTGCGATACTCGAACCCAACAAGAACTGTGTTCGTCTCCTTTCGAGTATCTGTCCCATGGAAAGTGAAGTTTTACACGTCCGTGTTCATCACAAAAAATCTCTTCGCCCTCAGGCCCGACGACGGTGGCAATACAGGGGCCGTCCACTTGAGGTTTCGCCATTGGCGTAGCTTGCCAGTGTATGTGTGCAGGAATCAACTTGAGTTGGTTTGAGTAGGTGGTCGCGCCATGTCCACCGGCTTCTTCTAGTGCTTGCGGCTGGGTTGCGGAATGTTGAGCATAAACGACCAGCCAATCGCGATTATTGGTGTCGTCCAGATGTTCTTCTAAATCAAATTTATATCCCGCTTGAAGTGCTGGCTCGTTGCTTTTCGCAATTGCTGTCTTCGCTTCTCTGCGCAAAAAGCCTAATCGAGCTTGGCTGTAAGCTTTACCGTTTTCGTTGTCTTTGAATCGTCCTGGAAAATCAAAGTGTTCGTATGTTTCTAATTGGTAATCCAATTCAGTGCCAGCGCTAGTTTGGCGGAAAAGATAATCGGGCTTTTTGAAGCTATAGTCAGAAAGCTGAATCTCAGAAACATCGGATTGAGTGCTCTTGATGAGAGAAAAAACGAAGGTAGAATCCGCCGTTCCGCCAGAGGCAGCATTGTAAGGAATTGGCGTATTGAGCTTTGGTTGAGTATTGCTGTCATCGTTAAAACATAACGTGTGTTTACCATTCTTATGGGCGAAGTGGTAAACGATGCCTTCTTCTGCTGCGAGTCTTTGCACGAAAGCCAAGTCACTTTCACGGTATTGAACACAAAACTCACGCTTCTTTTTGGGCTGTTTCAAGGTAAAGACAACATCACTGATGCCCATTTCATTCAATAACAGGGTGATGATTTCAGGAACGGTTTTTAACTGAAAAATCCTGCAATTTTGGCGCAGCGACAAACGCTCTAATGGGGGAACTAAAGTGACGGAATAGTAAGAATGCGAGTGCCCAGTGTCACCTTGGCTGAAACTTCGAACGATGCCGTTGACCTGCTGAACCACCTCTCCGTTTCTGTACACCTTCAAATGCGCATTTCGGTCGACGATATTGTTAGCTGTGAAGTTTGCCTGACGGCTTGCTAAATCAATGTAGTAGCGAAATCCATAGCAAGTATCACCGTTGTCTAAAAGGGTGTCGGATAGAGATTCATAGCCTTTGTATTCGCGTACAACAAACGTGTCTTCAGGTAGTCCATCAACCGTTAACGTGAAATTAAGCTTTGTCATGTATCCCTCTGAACAACATTTATCGTATATGAGTAGAGGGAGTAGGCAAGTGAAGTGCCAATTATAAAGTGGCTATATTTCAGTGGCTTAATGATTTGTTATCAAGTGGTGGGCAAGTTTTTACTAGTCAGCGAGCAATAAGTGACACACGGTGCAAATTGTTACCCGCCTGTTTGGAGGGGGAGGAGAGAAAACACTCCTCTTCCCAAGAACTTAGAAAGAGGAGCGGGTGTTTAACTAGACTTTGAAATATTCCAGTTCATTCGTTTGAGCTTCAGCTAACTGTGCAAGTTCTGTTGAAGCTTGCAGAGTTTGATGGATAGCGGAAACATTTCGGTTCACCAAATCAAAAGTGTTGGTGATGGACTGAGAAATTTCTTCGGTTACCGCAAACTGTTGTTGGGATGCGGTGGCAACCAAAGTGTTGATATCAGAAATCGACTGTGAAGCCGCTGCGATTTCTTCAAATGCTGCTTTGATTTGATCTGCCAGAGCGACGGAGTCTTCGATTAAATCAACGTTTTCCATCATGTTCTTGTTGGCTTTTTCAGACTGCCCACGCAATCTTTCAATTATCTTCTGAATGCTGACCGTTGATTCTTGAGTACGAGTAGCAAGAACCCTGACTTCATCAGCTACAACTGAGAAGCCGCGACCTTGTTCACCAGCACGTGCAGCTTCAATTGCCGCATTTAGGGCGAGCAAGTTAGTCTGTTCAGAGATGTTATTGATAACTTCAGTAACACTGCCGATTTCCAAAACCAACTGGCTGAGCTCACTGACAATGCTTGCTGTGTTGGTCACCGATTGGCTGATCTTATCGGTCAAGACGATGTTTTTTTCGAGCGTTTGTTTACCGTTTATAACGCTGTCTTGAGTTTTTCTCGCTTCGTCTTCTGCCATGACGGCTTTGTTGCTCACTTCTTGAGACGTAGAAGACAGCTCGTTGATCGCAGTCGATACCTGCTCCATTTGTTGCAATTCATCTTGAGCGTTGTTTTGTGTTTCATTCATCACAACGTTCAGTTCTTGCGCCGCTGAGGAGACATTTTCTGAAATGCTCAACGAGTTTTTGATCAATGTGGACAACTGAGCTGATAGGTTGATAAGAGAGAGGTAAATACCCGTTTCTTTACCAGTTTTAGTAAAGTTGTGTGAAAGGTTACCCGTGGCCATCTCTTCCATTAGCGCTGCGATTTCATCAGGAGCTCCACCGACGGGTCTTAACACTAACTTATTGATGATCATCATCAATACACCGCTGGCCAAAACAATACAGATTAATCCGGTTATTGCAGCGTAAATAAGCTGGTCGCTGGCCCCTTGTTCAATTTCACTGTTCGGTGTGAAGGTAACAAAGTTCCAGCCGCTCACTTCAAGGTGAGTCCAGAAAGCAGTAAAATCAACATCCTTTCCTCTCACTACTGCGGTGTAGCCTAGCTCTGGATTTGACTCACTGAATTCTTTATATCGTGGGCGCTCATCAAAGATATTTTTACCAATAAGCTCAGGGTAAGGAGAGTGTAAAATTGAACCGTCGTGAGCATA
This sequence comes from Vibrio diazotrophicus, assembly GCF_038452265.1. Classification (NCBI taxonomy): domain Bacteria; kingdom Pseudomonadati; phylum Pseudomonadota; class Gammaproteobacteria; order Vibrionales; family Vibrionaceae; genus Vibrio; species Vibrio diazotrophicus. The sequence goes on along the minus strand of NZ_CP151842.1, from coordinate 2,198,594 downwards.
AAGGAACATGTCTTTTTTATCTGCAAAAGCACCTAAAACGGCACTTGCTTTGACGTTTGCTGTGATTGCGGTTTCGTTATTGAGCTTATAAATAACCGCAATAACTAGATTTCCGGTTGTCGCTGATTTAAATGGTTCAGAGACATAGAACTCTTTGCCTTGGTTAAACACGGCATTGTAGTAAGAGCGATTCATCTCTTTAGCGTTGAAAGGCAGTTTTTCACCATCAGAACTGAATAAGCTGCCATCACTGGTCAAAATTGACACGGATTCACTGACATCTTGTTGAACTCGCTGCAAGGTTTTTAGCTGGCGGATAACATGAGAGGCTAAGCTGCCTCCTTCAGTATCACCTTCAAAGGTGCTAAGTGCTGCAAGTTCACTGCGATAACTTTCAAACTTGGCATTGAGTGTGGCTTCAATTGTTGCGTTGTGTTCCCGCAATAATTCTTTATGTTGATGAATGCTTTCATTTCTAAAAGCTCGGTAATCTAACGCTGCTATTAGTATCACAATAGCGGCTATGAGCAGACTCAATGTGCCGATAGTCTGTAGTTTGAATCTATTCATGATTCCCTCATTTGGCAATTTGCAATCTTTAAATATATACATTACGTATGGATAATCTATTTGTGCCGACTATATATTTTTTGTCATTAATTCGGTAGGCAAAATTTATAGAGTTTTCCTAAAACATATTTTGGGTCAATTTCAGAGCTAACCTTATATGAAATAAGGGGCTTATACAGTGTGTATATTGAACTCAAATAGAAATCAGCAAGATTGGAAAAAGCCAACGAGTGACAATAATTTTTTAATAATGTGATTCTAGAAGCGCACGATAAACATGCTCGTAACCAATACTTGTGGCAACGAAAATCAATAGTGCGGACATCAGAAAATTGAAGGTTTTGAAATAGATTGGGTTCTCAATCCGTTTCCCCATGACCATTCCAGCCAAGGAATAACTGCCCGGTGCGCCAAAGGCGAGAAGGGCTAAGCATGTAGACCAAACGACGATCGCACTGCCACTAATACCCGCGGCAGGAAATTGAATGGTTGAAATTGGCATAGTTGCAACCAGTGCTTTAGGGTTAAGCAGTTGCATAAATAACCCGTTATTAAAACTTAATATAGATACGTTTGCTTTATTGTCAGAGATATTGATATTTGCACGAAACACTTTCCATGCAATATAAACAATGTAAATACAACCAATTAAACTGATGTATGGTAATAAGGAAGGATTAATAAATTTAAGTCCAAGGAAACCGAGAAATATAAACAGAATCAACATGGCACATCCCACGCCTGCGAAAAAGCCAATATGTTCACGAGTTTTACCATTTAATCCACTGTGTAGACCTAATAGGTTAATTGGGCCAGGTGTGTACATTACACCAATGGCATAAGCGAGAATTTCTAACATTGAAAGCTCCAAATGTATGGAATTAAGAACAGAGTTGTAGCTGGTATTGTTTAGGTGTCATGCCAAACGTTCTTTTAAAATGACGATTGAGATGACTGTTATCGGCAAAGCCTGATAGTTGTGCGACATGGCTGGAAGGTAAGCCTGTCTCTAAATATTTACGCGCAGCATTAATTCGGCAGTTCAGCACGTATTGATGAGGGGTAATACCGAACTGACGATGAAATAAGCGAATAAAATGATATTTCGACATAGCAGCGGCTTGAGCCACGTCATCAATGGAAATGTCTTGGTCAATATGATCGATGATGAAATCTTTTGCTCTGGTTAACAGGCTATCTTTTTTCGACAAAGGTGTATGGAAATCATGATTGAGTTTTCCAGCTTTGCGTACTAAAGAATGCGCAATATGAAATAGCCCGCTTTCAAACTCGATAGTCGAGTGGTTTGAATCACTGACGAGTTGGTGCATTGCCAGAATTTGGTGTCTTAGCACGGGGTCATTGAGTAACGGACGGTCGACTCTTAATGTCGCCTCTTTTCCGTAACCTAACGCTTGAAAAAGCGGCTTCAATTCATTGGGATGAATATAGAGCATGACATATTCAAGGCTTTCACTAACACCGGAATGACCGTCGTGCACCTCTTCTGGATTGAAGAGTAGTACTCCGCCTGCTGGACTTTTATGGAAAGCGTTTTGGCAGAAAAAATCTTGGCGACCTTTAAGAGTAACGCCAAGGGAATACTCCTCATGCGCATGTTTGGCATAAGAAAAATCGCTCATAGTTGCTTCTAGTGCGGTGACTAGTTGCTTTTGACTACTGCTGAACTGAAAGCGATTTTCTTGTTTGGCACTCAAAACGATTCCCTTAACGTGTGATTCCTATAGTTCCCAGTATAGTTACTCGCTGAATCGAAAACTTGAACAAAATTGCTCATTATTGCTCTTGGATATCAAACTTAATAAATATCCATTTGTCTTGTTACCGCTGCCATTGCAATGCCTAAGGCAATAGCGGTTAACGGTCTTTTAGTTGTCAAAGCGAATATCGCTGTCATCGCCAGAGCGAGTTTGGCCCCCATATCCCCTTGTATAAACAGAGGCGCAATAATCGCAACCAACACTGAACCCGACATTGCCGCAATGAACTGTTGTACTTTTTGATTAATCGGCACAAAACTCATGACAAACACGCCGCCCCAGCGAGTGACCAGTGTGACCAGCGCCATAATCAGAATAACGAAAAGTGCACCAGTTCCTGCGGTTTCAATGCTCATGTGATTCTTCCTTCAAAATAATGCCTAATAAACCGCCGACTAATGCACCGGCAAAAACGTGACTGTTTTCAGGTAAGTACAGATATGCCAAAACCGACGCCACGGCAGCGCCACCCCAAATGATCAAGGTGCGTTGATCTTTCTTACCTTCCAGAACCATGGTGAGCAAAAAGCACGACATCACCATATCGAGACCAAAGGCTTTTGGGTCGCTGATAGAACTACCGAAATAGAGACCAAGCCAAGTGCCTGCGATCCAGAAAACCCACATGGTTAGCCCGCCACCAAGCAATATGCCCAAAGCTTTGCCATATTCCCTGCGATTAAACGCCTGCAAAGACATCGCCCAGTTGGCATCAGATGCGACCATCATTACACCGTATCGCTTTAATGGGTTCAGATGTTTTAACCAAGGGTAAAGAGAGGCGCCCATTAAAAGGTGTCTGGCGTTGATAGCAAAAACAGTGACGACCAGCGGAAGAATAGGTACCTCAGTGCCCCATAAATTCAGACTACCGAACTGAGATGCGCCAGCGAAAACAGCAGCACTCATCAACACAGTTGAAAGATCATCTAATCCGGTTTGAGAAGCTGCTAACCCAAAAGCCGCACCAAATATGGCAACGAAAAGTGAGATAGGTAAGAATTTCCGAACACCAGAATAGAAGTGGTGAGCGGAAAACCTGAGATCGTTTAAATCTATTTCTGACAAAAGACGTTCCTTATCTTACAAAGAAGGCAATTATGCTTATGATTTCTTATGTTGAGGTTGTAAGGAACTTTTTCAATCCATTAACAAAATAAAAACAACCAAGTGGAGTGAATGAGGTTGCTAGACGAAGTCGGCGGACACGTGGATTACTCTTTAATACTGTTTGTCAGCTTTCCATAGATATAGGCGAGTTCCGCAACAGTATGAGCCGAGAATTTCTTTAACAGACTTGCTCTGTGAACTTCAACAGTACGCATTGCGATACAAAGTTCGTCAGCAATACGGATGTTGCGTTTGCCTGAAATAATCAGTCTGAGTATGTCTTTTTCACGTTTGGTTAGTGAGTCATAGCAAGCCTTGGCGTCAACCCAGTCGAGTTTGGCCGCAGATTGGGCTTGACCATCAATGATGGCTTGGACCAGTTCGTCACCTTTCACCGGCTTTTGAAAAAAGTGAATGGCTCCTTCTTGCAAAGCGTCGACTGCCATTGGTATGTCACCATGGCCAGTGAGGTAAATGATCGCCAAAGGACTGTTGGCTTCGTTAAGAATTTGATGAACCTGCTGACCTCGAAGTTGTGGCATTCGGCTGTCCAAGATCACACAGCCTGGTTTGGTGATGTCGACAGAATCCAGAAACAGTTGGCCGTCTGCAAATGTAGTCACTTTAAAATCGTGTTCTTCAAGCATAAAGGCGAGCGAATCACGAACGGACTCGTCATCGTCGACGACATAAACAGGAAGTTGTGCATTGATGTGGTTCATAAGTGATATTCCTGATGATCCATTAAAAATAGGGCAGCGAAAGCGTGACCATACAGCCGTGAGGTTTTATAGACTGCAACTTAATCTGACCATGGTGGGTTTCCATAACATCTCGGCATATGGCTAACCCTAAGCCAAGTCCGTTCTCTTTGGTTGTAAAGAAGGCGTCGTTTATTTCAATTCCCGCTAACCCCGTGCCATTGTCTGTAATCTTAACCAGCAGGTTGTCCTGATGGTATTCAGTCTCTACAGTAATGGTTGCTTGATAGTCTTCAGTTTTATGGTGTTGTTGGAAGCTGATACAGGCATCAATGGCGTTATTTAATAAGTTTACGAACACTTGCTGTATGCCCACGGAATCAATGTCAGCGGCAATGACGTCACCTTCCGTTTCGCGCATCAGTAATACCGAGTGTTTCTGTAAGCGGTAATGCATTAACTCTAGGGTGTCGGTTATCAGATCTTCTACATTGTTCGGTTGCTTTTCGATGCTGCGCTTCTTAATGAGGTTGCGTAAACGATGAATAATGGCATCCGCTCTATCCACCTCTTTTTGAATTTTATGAAAGACCGGCACGATATCTTCATTCGGTCTTTGCTTAGAAAGTCTCAATAAGCCACCTTCACTGTAATTTCTTATTGCAGCGAGAGGTTGGTTGATTTCATGTGCAAGGCTGCTTCCCAGCTCATCGACAATGGCTACGCGCTGAGAGTGTTCAAGCTGTTCACTTTTTTCTTTAAGTCGAGATTGTGTCTGTTCCAGAGCCTGCTTACTTTTGCTGAAACGGTATTCAAGCCAAAAGTGATAAGCGTTCAAAACGATGACAAATACAAATACCGCCCATGCCCATTCCTGATGATAACGCAGCCAACGAAAGGCCTCTTTCCACCAAGGTTCTTGAAATGGGTGGAGATCTAACGCCTGATAAAGTTTATCAATGGACAAAAGACTGGCGGGAGATGTCCAGCCAGAGGCTCCGGCAGCAATAGCCGCTTGGCTGTCCGATGGCATTGCCAGTAAGGCCCGAGTGACTTGTTTTGCCAGTTGAGAAGATGCACGTTCAGTTTTTGCAAATGACCAGTTTGGATAAAGACGAGTCGATACCTGACAAGGGAAATCATTCGGTGTCTGCGCATTAATCACTCGATAAGCATTGGCTTCCAATAATCCTTCATGTTGCATGGTTTCGAGTAGGCACACTGGAACTATTGCTGCATCGACAATCTTGTCTCGCAGTTGGTAGAGATTGGCGTCGATCGGAAAGCCAAGAAAACGGACATTGGCGAAGAAGTCATTCGGGTTGATTCCCATTTCTAACACTTGATAGCGCAGCGTCAGATACCCCCCGAACGCACGTTCTGAAACCGCAGCCATCGGTTTTCCTGCTAACTCTTCGATTTTGAAATACGGAGCGTCTTTTTGCACCACTACGGCTGAACCAATGGTGTGATTAAAATGACCGGTTAGACCGCTGTTGAGGGTGGCTAACCACGACAGTTCAAACTGTCTGCCCAAACGCACCGCTTGACCGGGATTGGTCAGGATGAAATCCATGCTCTGATTCTGAACGGCGGTTGCCATACTTTCTAGGTCCAGAGGATGGAGGATAAAGTCGCTATCAGGAATTTGTTGGCTCAGCCAATCCATTGTCGGTTGCCAACGCTGCTGTGCGTACAAGCTGCCTCGTATGGCTAACACACCAATATCAACAGAGTGTTTCTCTGTTGATTGTCCAAAGCTGAACGCAGAAAACAGCAGAGAGATACTTGCCAATAGCAGAGTTGCAATGTGCTGTATAACCGTTCTCATCATCGCCTGAACTGTCCGTGTGAAATCCTTATATGGCTAAGGATAACAGCATCTTACTGCTAGCTACATTTGTTTTAGATCAACTTTGATCTGGGTATGTGGAAATCCACTATATCGGCAAGTGGGGGCTTTTCTGACAATAAACACAGACCCCTTATAAATTTAGCAGGTGAGTGATGGATACGAGCAAAAGACGCTTCATGAGTGCCGTTACTGCTGGTGCTGCTTTGATTCCAATCACGGGTGTTGGAACAGCAACAGCAAGTACCGTGATACGAAATAACCAGTCGCCAGACCGAAAAGGACAAACTGGTAAGCGTTACGCCATGGTTATTGATTTGCGTAAGTGCGTTGGTTGTCAGGCGTGTACGGTTGCTTGCAGTGTGGAAAACCAGATGCCGATTGGTCAGTTCAGAACCACAGTCAAACAATACGAAGTGACTCTGGAAGATGGCTCATCTTCAACGCAAAACGTAAAAGCGTTTACCTTACCCCGTTTGTGTAACCACTGTGAAAATCCACCTTGCGTTGCGGTTTGTCCGGTACAAGCCACCTTTCAGCGTGACGATGGCATTGTGATGGTTGATAACAGCCGTTGTGTTGCCTGTGCTTACTGTGTTCAGGCTTGTCCTTATGATGCACGCGTCATCAACCATGACACTTTGACCGCCGATAAATGCACTTTCTGTGCTCATCGTCTTGAAAAAGGTCTGTTGCCTGCTTGCGTGGAAACCTGTGTAGGCGGTGCAAGGGTGATTGGCGACATCAATGACCCGAACAGTTACGTCAGTCAGTTAATCGCAGAGCATGGTGATGATCTTAAGGTTCTAAAGCCGAATGAAAATACTCGTCCGCATGTGTTCTACATCGGTATGAACGAAAGGTTTGTTCATTCATTGCAAGGGCAATCTGCGATTTTTGAACCGCAAGGAGAACCAGCATGAACATTACCGAAGTTCTCGTTCAACCTCAGGCTGTTGCTTGGCTGCCATGGGCCGTTCAGTATTTCTTCTACATCGGTTCGGCCTATGCAGCAGCGATACTGTTTGTGATTGCGTTAAAGTTTGATCAGCAAAGTAGCCATCGTCTGCGTGCTGCGTTGGTACTCACTATGGCGATTGGCGCTGTAGTCGGCCCGCTTGCACTGACTGGCGATCTTCATCAACCGGGTCGAGCATGGCATTTCTACGTACATTTCACACCATGGTCATGGATGTCGTTAGGTTCTCTGTTGTTACCCGTGTTTTCCGGCTTGGCGATAATCACGGCTTGGTTGTACTTGCGTAATGACTTGATGAAATTAAGTGATAGCCAAGGAAAAGTGTTCAGATGGATTTCCAAACTGACGCTGGGTCAATGGCAGATTTCTCATAAACACATGTTGGTAGTGTCTCTGTTCACCGCTCTTTCTGGCTTAACCATTGCGGTGTATACCGGCGCTGAGATTATGGCGGTACATTCTCGTCCTTTATGGAATCAGCCTGCATCGCCACTGTTTTGGTTTGTTTCCGCCTTCTTAGGTGCCGTGGGTTTTACGCTATTTGTCTGGCTGCTTTTTCCAAACAAAAGTAAGCAAGATTCACTGACGTCTTTTGATCTCAATCTGTTGAAAAAAGTGGTCTCATTGAGCAGCGTTCTTTCCCTAGTGCTTGTACCGATTTGGGCGTCGAATAATCAGACGTTTTCGCTATATCTCAGTAATGAGTGGGTGCACCAGATGGCAATGATTTCAGTTTTGATGCTACTCAGCGTTGTCTGGGGCATGTTTTGTCTGCGTGAGCATTACAGCAAAACAGGTTTGCTAGTGATGGCGTTGTTGGCTCTTGGCGCTGCATGGGTTGTACGTTGGGTCACCATGATGCAGGTTCAGACCATTGCCAAATACGATATTGGACCAATTCCATATCAGCTCTCATTAGGATCTGATGGCTTACTGGGCATTGTAGGGATGTTCGGTCTATGGCTGGCTCTTGCTTTGCTTGCCAGCGAGTTAGTTTCATCCAGTGACAAACGACTCACATCTACTCATCAATAATTAGAGGAACAGTTCTATGGACAATAAACGTCGTCAGTTTTTGAAGTCTGGCCTCGGCGTTGGTGGTGTAGGTGCGTTTGCAGCAGGTTATGCGACCACAACCAAACATATGGTCGAAGGCGTGGTTGAAGGTAAAGCTGGCAGCCCAACTAAGGACATTCATAATGGTAATTCACTGGAAGCTGAATACACGGTCAACGCAAAGGGGAATTTGATTCCCAATCCAAACCAGCGAGTAGCGCCTTCAATGTGTTTTGGTTGTTGGACTTTGTGCGGTTTGCGGGTACGTATCGATAATGAAACTGATGAGATTTTACGTATCAGTGGCAATCCGTATCACCCGTTGTCGCACCAAAATGCGATTCCATTTGAGACACCTGTTAAAGACGCTTATTTGAGTTTGGCTGGTGAAGCGGGCTTGGAAGGGCGCTCTACTGCGTGTGCTCGTGGCAATGGTATGTTGGAAATTCGTAATAGCCCATATCGTATTACTCAGCCATTAAAACGAGTGGGTAAACGCGGCGAAGGTCGTTGGATTCCTATCAGTTACGAGCAATTGTTGGAAGAGATTATCGAAGGCGGCGACCTCTTCGGTGAGGGGCATGTGGATGGTTTACGAGCGATACGTGATGTAAAAACACCGCTTGATCCAGAGAATCCTGAATACGGTCCAAAAGCCAACCAGTTGCTGGTTACTAATGCCTCGAATGAAGGGCGTGACGATATCATCAAGCGCTTTGCCTTCAACAGTTTCGGCACTCGTAACTTTGGTCATCATGGTTCGTACTGTGGTTACGCGTTTCGTGCCGGAAGTGGTGCTCTGCTCAATGATTTAGACAAATATGCCCATTTAAAACCTGACTTTGATAATGCGGAATATGTGATTTTTATTGGAATGTCGCCAGCTCAGGCGGGTAATCCTTTTAAACGTCAGGCGCGTCAGTTAGCGCAGGCCAGAACCAGCGGCAAGTTGGAATACACCATAGTGACGCCGAGCTTACCTGCTGGTTCATCGAGTCTTGCTGCCGCAGACAGAAATAACTGGCTACCGATCAATCCGGGCACTGACTCAGCTTTAGTGCTGGGGATGATTCAGTGGATCATCGAAAACCAACGTTACAACCAAAGTTTTCTTGCCCAGCCGGGTGTTGAGGCAATGAAAAAGGCGGGTAACGCCCACTGGTGCAACGCGACTCACTTAGTCATCAGTGACGAAACTCATCCTAGAAACGGCAGCTTTCTTCGCGCTTCGGATATGGGTTTACCGTTTACGGGTGAGCCTCGTTCAGACACTGACCCTTATGTTGTTGTGAACGCAACAAGTGGTGAGTTCGCATTACATAATCAGAGTGATGCTGCGGCTTTGTTTGTTGAAACAGAGGTCAAGCTTGGAAGCGTATTCGTTAAGGTGAAGTCCTCTTTACAACGTTTAAAAGAGGAGGCGTTCAAATATGATTTGGACTTTTACAGCCAACAATGCGGGATTGCTAAAGAAGACATTATTGCACTGGCTAAGCGTTTTACCAGCTATGGCACGAAAGCGGTTGTCGATACTCACGGCGGTAATATGCACAGCAATGGCTTCTATAATTCGTTCACTATTTTGATGTTGAATGCGCTGGTGGGGAACATCAACCTCAAAGGTGGCGCGATGGCAAAAGCGGGTGGTTACCCGACTTCTGAGGATGGACCTCGCTACGATTTCACAAAGTTTGAAGGTAAAGTTGGCCCGAAAGGTATTTTCTTATCACGCAGCAAGTTCCCTTATCAGAAAACCAGCGAATACAAGCGAAGAGTGGCTGCAGGGCAATCGCCGTACCCAACACGAGCGCCTTGGTATCCTATATCCGCTCCGCTTTTGACAGAACATTTATCTGCAGCTGTGGATGGTTACCCTTATCGCATAAAAGCGTGGATAAACCATATAGCGAACCCACTCTATGGTGTTCCGGGGCTAAAAACCTTATTGGAAGATAAGCTAAAAGATCCGAAACAATTGGGTTTGATAGTCTCTGTGGATGCCTTTATCAACGAAACCACATCGCTGTCTGACTATCTGGTTCCAGATACCGTGACGTATGAAAGCTGGGGGATGGCCGGTCCGTGGCATGGTGTGCCGGTAAAAGCGGTCACTGCACGTTGGCCAATTGTTGAGCCTCGCACCGAAAAAACAGCGGATGGTCGTCCAATCTGTCTGGAAAATTTCTTGATCGATGTAGCGAAGAAAATGCAGCTGGGCGGCTTTGGTGAAAACGCCGTTAAAGATGCACAAGGGCAGTGGCATGGGATTCATAGCGCCGAAGATTTTTACTTACGTTCGGCGGCCAACTTAGCTTATGTCAAAGGCGGCGTGCCTGAGGTTTCTGCGGAAGACATTGCTTGGTCTGGATTGGAAAGACTGCTGCCAACGATGCTGAAAGTGTTAACACCTGAAGAGATGAAGAGAGTTGCGTTCATTTTTGCCCGTGGAGGAAGATTTGAGAACGCTACGGAAGCCTATAAAGGCGAAGAGATGAAGTATAAGTGGAATCGTCCGGTGGCGATTTGGAATGAAAAGGTGGGTACTTCGCGTAATACCATGACCGGTGAATTGTACACAGGCTGCCCGAGCTGGCATCCGCAAAAACTCAGTGACGGCACGCCAATGGAGGAGAAATATCCTAAGAGCGAATGGCCAATGTCACTCACCAATTTTAAATCGAACATTCACAGTGCTGTTTCGAACTTGTCGCCACGTCTGCATTCGATAAAAGGAACCAATCCAGTCTATATCCATCCGAAAGATGCACAATATGCGGGTATTGAAACTGGAGACCTTTTTGTTGTGGAAACGCCGAGCGCTCAAATTAAGGCGACAGCAATGGTGCTTGATGGTATTCAACCGGGGACATTGGGTTTCGAGCACGGCTTTGGTCATACTGAACTGGGCGAACGCGCTCACTGGATTGGCGACAAACAACAGCCTGTAAAAATGAAGACCAGCGATGGTGTAAACATCAACGATATTGGCATGGTTGATCCAACCCGAGAAGGCAAAGGCGTATTACTCGACTGGGTGGTGGGTGCTGCTGCTCGTCAATCACTGCCAGCTCGGATTTATAAAGCATAAAACAAAGCACTTGGTGACTTGCAACACCGCCTTTAGTCGTAGTGATAGAGGCGGTGTTTTCTGTCGTTATGTGGAAATCCACAATAGTAGACTTACTAATAATACTGACAATAGTAGGAGTGATAGTAGAAGTAGTAATAGTGAGTCAGCATGTCAAATTTACAACTATGGGCCGCTTTGCCCGTGCTGGTTGCCTCAGTCAGTATTCAGGCGGTGGAAATGCCCGCCAAAGCTGGCGTCTGTACCAGTTGTCATGGGCAGGATGGGAAAGGTCAACCAAATATTGCTCCGATGCTTGCAGGGTTAAGTGCGGAATATCTGGATAGCCAAATTCAGCTGTTCTTATCCGGTGAACGTAAAGATCCCCTAATGAGCCCGATGGCAAAAGAGCTGGGTGATCCTCAAGTTCGCAAAGAAGTGACCGAGTACTATGCGTCATTGCCTAGCTATGAGTTTACCAATCTCGAACAGCGCGGTTCTCAAGCCGATATCAGCAACCCTTATCGAAAACTGGTTTATCAAGGGGATTGGAACAGAAATATACCCGCGTGCGCCACTTGTCATGCCGCCAGTGGTATGGGCGTGGGTCAGTTCCCTCGCTTAGCAAGTCAGCATGCTTATTATCTGAAGAAGCAACTTCATGATTGGAAGAAGGGCGCTCGTAGTGGCGACCCACTCAATATGATGTCTACCATTGCCCAAAAGCTAACAGACGATGAAATAGAAAATTTGTCGTTCTACTTTGCGTCATTTCGATACTAGGAGTTTGCTATGAAAGTCATTTATTCATTGTTGGCGTTCAGCATGCTTTCTGTATCGGCAAAAGCAAATACTGAGTTGCCTGACCGTCAGGCTGAATTACCTGCGGCAAAGAAAAACAGTCAAGCCGAATATCTTGTCCCAAGAGACTTAACCACTATCACCAACGATGAATTTGGAGAGAAGGTTAAACTCGGTTACTCATTGTTCGTCAATTCACAGCAGATGCGCGGCAAGTACGTTGGCAATGACCAGAACTGTGTGAACTGTCATATGGAAGCGGGTCGCAAGGCAAACTCAGCGCCTTTATGGGCTGCGTATATGGCTTATCCTGCATACCGTAAAAAGAATGATCGCGTAAACAGCTACGCTGATCGAATTCAAGGGTGTTTCACTTATTCGATGAACGGTAAACCGCCAGTCTATGATTCTCCGGAACTGGTTGCGTTGAGTGCTTATGCTTATTGGTTGGCCATGGGCGGTTTGATGGATCAGCATGGTCTGGAAAATGAACCTGTACCAGCTTTAGACGATAAGCAGTTGCAAATTGGTGGTAAGGCTGAATCGTTTCCCATGCCAGACGTTATCGCTCAGGCTCTTCCGGTTGATAAACGCGGCAGTTTAGCCGGGCGAGGTTATCCAAAGATAGCAAATCCTGAACTGGAACCTTCACTTGAGCGTGGAATGCAGGTGTATGCAGACAATTGCGCCGCTTGTCATATGAAAGATGGGCAAGGTGTCTCGGATAGAGAGGGGCATTCCTATATTCCGCCTTTGTGGGGCAAAAATGCGTATAACTGGGGCGCGGGCATGCACCGTATTAATACTGCGGCCTACTTCATTTATGAAAACATGCCATTGGGTAAAAGCGTTCAGTTAACTGCACAAGAAGCTTGGGATGTATCCGCTTATGTGAATAGCCAAGAGCGGCCACAAGACCCAAGATACAAGGGCAGTCTCGAAGACAACCGTAAAAAGTACCATGCTCATGATGGGTTCTACGGCAAATCGGTGAATGGATACACGCTAGGTAGCGATGCGTTTCCGTCGGCAGTTGTGAAGTAATAAATACCGCGATTGCACTCTTCTCCGTTGCTGTTAAAACCTAAAAAAAGGGCTCTACCGAAGTAGAGCCTTTTGTCGTTAATAGGAGATAAAATGTATGATTTAAGCTTGTTTGCGAATCAGGTAATCAAACGCACCTAGACTCGCTTTTGCACCTTCGCCCATAGCAATAATGATTTGCTTGTAAGGTACAGTGGTTGCGTCACCAGCAGCAAAGACACCTTCCATGCTAGTTTCGCCGCGGCTGCCTACTTCGATTTCACCACGAGCAGACAACTCGACATCAGAATCCTTTAACCATTCAGTGTTTGGTACAAGGCCGATTTGGACAAAGATACCTGACAGTTCAATCTCTTTGATTTCGTCTGTATTGCGATCTTTGTATTTCAAACTTGTTACGCGTTTACCGTCACCGATTACCTCGGTAGTTTGCGCCATTGTGATGATTTCAACGTTTGGCAGAGAGTTTGCTTTGTTGATCAACACTTGGTCAGCGCGTAGCGTGTCAGCGAACTCAAGAACCGTCACATGTTCAACGATACCTGCTAGGTCAATTGCCGCTTCGATACCTGAGTTACCACCACCAATTACCGCTGTTTTCTTGCCTTTGAATAGTGGGCCGTCACAGTGTGGGCAGTAAGCAACGCCTTTGTTACGGTATTCTTGTTCACCAGGAACGTTCATTTCTCTCCAGCGTGCGCCCGGACTTAAGATGACACTTTTACTCTTCAGCGTTGCACCGCTTTCAAGGCTGACGTGGATGTAACCATCTTCTGTGTATTGAGCGCCCATCAGCTTGTCGGCTTGTTGCTCAGTGATGATGTCTACACCGTACTCTTTTAGGTGTTCGCCTAAATCATGCGCCAGTTTTGGACCTTCAGTATGTTTAACCGAAATAAAGTTTTCGATTGCCATTGTATCCATTACTTGACCGCCCAAGCGCTTAGCTACAACACCTGTACGGATGCCTTTACGAGCAGCGTATACCGCAGCTGCACTACCACCAGGGCCACCGCCGATCACAAGAACATCGTATGGTTCTTTTTCGTTTAGACTTGCTGCTGCTTTGTCTGCCGCGCCGTCATCAATTTTGTTAAGGATTTCAGTCAGAGACATACGGCCTTGACCGAACAGTTCGCCATTTACGAATACGCTTGGTACCGCCATGATGTCGCGAGATTTCACTTCATCTTGGAATAGAGCACCGTCGATCATCGTAGTACGAATGTCTGGGTTAATCGCCGACATCATGTTGAACGCTTGAACAACGTCTGGACAGTTTTGGCAAGATAGAGAAATGAAGATTTCTACATCGAGCTTTTTGTCCAATTTAGCAATTTGTTCAATCGTTTCTGCCTCTAGCTTAATTGGATGGCCACCTGAGTGAAGTAATGCCAATACAAGAGAAGTAAACTCGTGTCCCATTGGAAGACCAGCAAAACGTAGCTGAGTACCTTTCTTAGGGTTTGTCACTGTCATTACTGGACGGCGAGAGCTTGCTGCATCATCGCGAGTCACAGTCACTAAATCGCTTAGCTCTGCAATTTCGTTCGCTAGTGATTGGATATCATTAGATGCCTTGCTTTCATCTAGGCTGACCACTAACTGAACTTCTTCTTTAAGGTTGCTAAGATATTGTTTTAATTGTTGTTTAATCGCCTGATCTAACATTTTTTGTTATACCTATTCGTAATTCTATTAAAGAGAGCGGTCACTCTGGATAAATTCAATTCTTTGTTTTGCTGAGGGGGAGAGCCAGTCAAGCTCGTAGGTCGTTAGGTACATTGCCTGACCAGCTCTCTAATTCAGCTACCTTCCAATATGAAGCCGCCAAACGGCTTCAAATGGATTAGGTCTTAAGCTTTATGCTTAGATTTTGCCTACTAGGTCTAGAGAAGGAGCTAGCGTTTCTTCGCCTTCTTTCCATTTAGCTGGACATACTTCACCTGGGTGAGAAGCAACGTATTGTGCAGCTTTGATCTTACGTAGTAGGTCTTCTGCGTCACGACCGATGCCTTCAGCTGTAATTTCAACTGCTTGGATAACACCTTGTGGGTCGATAACGAAAGTAGCGCGGTCTGCTAGACCTTGACCTTCACGCATTACACCGAAGTTGTTAGTGATGTTGCCAGTTTGGTCGCCTACCATGTAGTAGTTGATTTTGCCGATTGTGTCTGAGCTATCGTGCCATGCTTTGTGAGTGAAGTGAGTGTCAGTCGATACTGAGAACACTTCTACGCCACGAGATTGAAGCTCTTCGTAGTGGTCAGCTAGGTCACCTAGCTCAGTTGGACATACGAATGTGAAGTCAGCTGGGTAGAAGAAGAATACAGCCCATTTGCCTAGTACGTCTTTCTCAGAAATGTCTACGAATTTGCCGTCTTTGAATGCCGTTGCGTTAAATGGTTTGATAGTAGTGTTAATCATGTTTTTACCTTCCTAAGAGTTTTTTGGTTTGGCAATTTCTGTCTCTTGCCTTCGAGATGTATATTCACATGAAGAGATGTTTAAGAAAAATTGCTTGTTCTTATTGAATTGATTGGTAAAAACTATTGGTAGGTATTGAAGACTTTGTTCGGTGAAACAAAAAGGGACGCTAAGCGTCCCTTTATACTTTTTGATCTAGCGCCAACCTGACGTTGTAAGAGTGTTATTCGTCAGCAAAGTGAGAAACAGCCAATACGCCTCTAACTGCTCGTTTCCAGCCGTTGTAACGTTGAGCTCGTTTGGCTTCATCTTGCGCTGGTTCAAAGACTCGGTCGATTTCAGCTTTATCAGCAACTTCATCCAAAGAGCCCCAGTAACCGACAGCAAGGCCAGCTAGGTATGCTGCTCCGAGAGCGGTCACTTCTGTAACTTTAGGACGTTGCACATCTGTGTTCAGAATGTCTGATTGGAACTGCATTAGGAAGTTATTCGCTACCGCGCCACCATCAACACGCAGTGTGGCCAGTTTGATACCCGAATCCGCTTGCATTGCATCAATTACGTCACGGCTTTGATAGGCAATACTTTCCAATGTTGCGCGAATAATGTGGTTGATACCTGTGCCGCGACTCATACCTACGATAGTACCGCGAGCATATGCATCCCAGTATGGAGCGCCAAGCCCTGTAAAGGCTGGAACCACATAAACACCATTTGAAGAATCCACTTTAGTTGCAAAATATTCAGAATCTTTTGCATCAGTGATGAGTTTCATTTCATCACGAAGCCATTGAATAGCAGCGCCGCCAATAAAGACTGAACCTTCTAACGCGTAAGAGACTTTACCTTCTGGGTCACAAGCTAGCGTTGTTAACAAGCCATTTTTCGACGTCACTTTCTCTTTACCAGTGTTCATTAACAAGAAACAGCCGGTACCATAGGTGTTCTTAGCTTGACCCGGTTTAACACACATTTGACCAAATAGCGCAGCTTGTTGGTCGCCTGCAATGCCTGCGATTGGAATACGAGTACCGCCTTTACCACCGATGTTAGTTTCGCCATAGACTTCAGAGGATGCTCTTACTTCTGGCATCATTGATAGCGGAATATCCAGTTCTTTAAGGATTTTTTCATCCCATTGAAGGGTATTGATGTTAAATAGCAGGGTACGAGAAGCATTGGTATAGTCAGTGACATGGACACGACCTTGAGTCATTTTCCACACCAGCCAAGTATCAACCGTACCAAACAGCAGTTTGCCTTCCTGAGCAAGTTCGCGTGCGCCAGCAACGTTCTCAAGCACCCATTTCACTTTTGTGCCTGAGAAATATGGATCTAGCAGCAAACCTGTGTTTTCGCGTACATACTCTTCAAAGCCGTCAATTTTCTTCAGCTCTGCACATATATCAGCTGTTCGGCGGCATTGCCACACAATCGCATTGTAAACAGGCTCACCCGTTTCTTTGTTCCAAACAATGGTGGTTTCACGTTGGTTAGTAATACCAATCGCAGCTACTTGGTCTGAGCGAATGCCTTTTTGGCCTAGAGCTTCAACCAGTGTGGAGCTTTGTGTCGCGTAAATTTCGAGAGGGTCGTGTTCCACCCAACCTGATTCAGGGTAGATTTGAGTAAACTCGCGTTGTGCAACACTCACGATGTTTGCGTCATGATCGAGCACTACTGCTCGTGAGCTCGTCGTGCCTTGGTCAAGAGCAACAATATATTTATTATTCATAGGTAGGGATCCTTTTCACTTTATTGGATTTATTCTTTTTATTGCTCAAACCTGAGCTTTTGAGTCATCTGCGATTTCACACTCTTCGCACTGATTTGGAATGGTACAGCCTGTGCCCACAGTCGGTACGTACGCACCGATAAATTTAGGATAAGCCCAACCACCAAAACAAGCGCCAGCAACGGTTGCAACTATTGGAATGATAAAGTAGGGAATATCTTTCGCGCCACTTAATGCGTAATCCCACCCTGCTAGGTATGCAAATAATTTTGGTCCAAAGTCACGAGCAGGATTCATCGCAAAACCAGTCAGTGGACCTAACGAACCACCAATAGTGGCAACCACGATACCGATTAGAAGTGGGTTTAGCGCTCCGCGTGCTGCACCATTATTTTCATCACCTAAAGCCAAAATTGCGAACATCAGTACTGCTGTAATGGCAAATTCTACAGCAAATGCACCAGAAAAAGATAAAGCAGCGTTAGGGTATGTTGAAAAAATGCCAGCGGTAGCAAGTGCTTCAGGTGTATTACGAGCAATACCGTTTGTCACTTCCCATGCGGTAAATAAATTGCTGTAAAGACCATAAACAAGAGCAGCAGCACAAAATGCTCCGGCAACTTGAGAAGCGATGTAAGGAATAACTTTAGATTTTTCGAAGCCATGAAAAGCGGCAAGCGCTATGGTCACGGCGGGATTAATGTGTGCGCCTGAGACACCAGCAGTGCAGTAGACAGCAATGGCAACTGCAAGGCCCCAAACGATAGAGATTTCCCATTGCCCAAACTGAGCATTGGTCAATACGAGTGCGGCTACACATCCGACACCAAAAAATATGAGCAAACCCGTACCTATGAACTCGGCAATACACTCACCAATGAGAGTATGTTGTTTTTTATTAGCCATAATTTATTTCCTTGGACGTTGATTTGGCATTATCCCATACAGATAATGTGGGCATTATGTTAATCAAAAGGATTCGCATGAAACTATATGGCGCTCTCAAAATGAGCAAACGAACAATTAAATGTTCATTTTATGTTCGCAAATGTTAAGCAATGCACAGTTTTGTATCAAATTAGTTCAATAAGGCGAAGTGTCGATAACGATCAATGTTAGGCAGAACAGCTAAGATTAAGTGACTTATTCAACAGTGTATTTATCTATATATTTCAAATATGAACATGAAGAAGTACACTGCTAGTTATTGGAAACAGTCAATCAGGATCTACTTTGAAAGCCATTAAACGTCATCAAGAAATCATCGAGCTAGTCAAGGCTCAGGGATATGTCAGCACCGAAGATCTTGTTGAGCGATTCAATGTTAGCCCTCAAACCATTCGAAGAGATCTCAATGAGCTTGCCGACCTAAACCAAATCAAACGAAACCATGGTGGCGCGACCATAGTCACCAGTTCCGAAAACTCTTCTTACCAAACGCGCAAAGTCTCTCATCAAGAAGAAAAACAACGTATTGCATTGAAGCTGGCTCAACATATTCCAGATGGCGCAACTTTGTTTATCGATATTGGTACCACGCCAGAAGCAGTAGCAAGAGCGTTGCTGCAAAACCATCAGAACCTACGCATTGTGACCAACAATATTAATGTTGCATCATTACTGATGACCAAGCCTGATTTCAAAGTGATACTGGCTGGTGGTGAAGTTCGCAATCGAGATGGCGGTGTGACTGGCGAGGCGACCATGGATTTTATTTCTCAGTTTCGTCTCGACTTCGGCATTCTGGGCATCAGTGGCATTGATTTCGATGGTTCACTCTTAGACTTTGATTATCATGAAGTTAGAGTTAAAAAAGCCATTATCGAGAATAGCCGCAGTGTCTATTTAGGCGTTGACCATACTAAGTTTGGGCGTAATGCCATGGTAAAACTGGGTGGAATCGAAGAGGTTGATCTGGTAATTACCGATCAAATGCCGCCAGAGAGCATCTGTGCCATTATCCGCGAGCATGAGATTCAGCTCGATATTGTTTGATAATGTTCGTTTTAAAAACCAGTCATCGTTTTGACTGGTTTTTTTAGGTCTTTTTTATGTCATTCATATGAAATTCACTCTCTTTTTTATCATTTATCCCCATTCATTAGCTAAAATAAACATAATTTGTGCTCGAACGAACATTTTTAGTTAAATTTTCGCACATTTGATCTTTTTGATGTCACACTAAAAACGCGTTAATTAAGGGTGGGGCGACAATGAATTCTACAGTTCGATTTGAAACCGACGTTGTCATCATTGGTGGTGGTGCGACAGGTACAGGGATTATGCGTGATTGTGCTCTGAGGGGCATAAAGTGCATTTTGCTAGAAAAAGACGATTTGGCGTCAGGTACCACAGGGCGAAATCACGGTTTATTACACTCTGGTGCGCGTTATGCCGTCACCGATCAACATTCCGCAAAAGAATGTATCCAAGAAAACCGCATACTGAAGAAAATCGCTCGACACTGTATTGAAGACACAGGCGGTTTGTTCATCACTTTGCCTGAAGATGATTTGGGCTTTCAAAAGACCTTTATCGAGCAATGCAAAGCCGCTGATATCGATGTGGAAACTCTTTCGCCAAAAGATGCTCTTCGTTTAGAACCGAATACTAACCCTGAATTGATTGGTGCCGTCAAAGTGCCAGATGGCACGCTCGACCCATTTCGCCTTTGTTCGTCTAACGTACTTGATGCAAAAGAGCACGGCGCACGTTTGTTTAACCATTCACGCGTCGTTTCTCTGATCCGTGAAGGCGACACCGTACTGGGCGTGAAATGTGTCAATACCCAAACCAACCAACCTTTTGAAGTGATTGCCCAGCAAGTGATTAACGCGGCGGGTATTTGGGGGCAGGGTATCTGTGAATACGCAGAGCTGGATATCAAAATGTTCCCTGCAAAAGGCTCGTTGCTGATCCTTGATTATCGAATCAATAATCTGGTGATAAACCGCTGTCGTAAACCATCGGATGCAGACATTTTAGTGCCGGGCGATACCATCTCTTTGATAGGCACTACCTCAGAGCATATCGATTACGACATGATAGACGACCTGCATGTGACTGCCGCAGAAGTGGATTTGCTACTGGAAGAAGGTATCAAGTTAGCGCCGATCATGAAAAATACCCGAGTGCTAAGAGCTTATGCAGGCGTTAGGCCTTTGGTTTCACTCAGTGGCGACAGTTCTGGCAGAAACATTAGTCGCGGAATTGTCCTGCTCGACCATCAGGAACGCGATGGTCTTAAAGGTCTCACGACAATTACTGGCGGCAAGTTAATGACTTACCGTTTGATGGCGGAACAGGCAACGGATCTTGTTGCTCGTAAGCTTGGCAATACTGCGCCTTGTATTACTCATACCAAGCCGTTGCCTGGGTCTGTCGAATCTCCTAAAGCGCTTCGCAAAAGTGCCAGTATCGCTAAGCCAGTTTATGAATCAGCCATCTACCGTCATGGGGAAAGGGCAGAAGCTTTTCTCTCTGAACAACCTCGCAGTCAGGCGATTGTGTGTGAATGTGAAATGGTCACCGCAGGTGAAATTGAGTACGCAATTAAAAAACTGGACGTAAAAAACCTCGTGGATTTACGTCGACGCACTCGGTTGGGAATGGGGCCGTGTCAGGGAGAGCTGTGTGCTTTTCGTGCTGCGAGTTTGTTCCAAGAATATGGCGATATAGATGGCCATGAATCAGCACTGCTGCTCAAAGAGTTTTTGGAAGAGCGCTGGAAGGGAATTAAACCGATATTTTGGGGTGATGCCTTACGAGAGGCTGAGTTTAGCTACTGGATCTATGAAGGGTTGTTTGGCTGTGGAGACATTGAGCCAGCGAGTATCGACAAACCTACCATTACACCGTCAACGCAGGAGCAAGAACAGCAATGATGAATTACGATGTCATAGTGATTGGTAGTGGAATTGCAGGCTATTCGGCTGCCATTAAATGTTTAGAACACGGGTTAAAAACGGCGGTGGTGAGCAGCGGGCAGAGTGCTTTACATTTTTCATCCGGTTCTATCGATTTGCTTTCACATTCCCCGTTAACGCATAAGTTAATAGATGATCCTTGGGCTGAAATTGACGCTTTACCAACTGCGCTTCCACAGCACCCTTATGCGAAAGTCGGCGGTAAAAATGTTCGTTCAGCCATGAACTGGTATCAACAAATGCTTGCGGCAAATGGACTTGCCATGAGCACTTTGCCTTCGTCGCACAACCATTTTCGAATTACCACCCTAGGTACCTTGAAATCGACTTGGCTCTCTCAACCTTATGTTGAAAAAATAGAACAGAATTTTTCAAATCTGGCGCAGTTTAAACGTATTGTGATGATTGCTGTTGATGGCTTCAGAGATTTTCAGCCACATATTGCACTAGGCAATTTGCAGCAACACCCAGCGTTTAAAGATATAACCATCAAAACCGCCAAAGTCAGTTTAACGGCGTTTGGGCAACTGAATCGTAACCCGTACGATCTCAGGTCGATAGATATTTCGAGGATCTTAAGAGACGAAGCTCAGTTCACCGAGTTTGCCAACCAATTGCTGAAAGTTGCCACACCTGAAGATTTACTGATGATGCCGTCGATTATGGGTAATGGCGATGGTCTAGAGCTGATGCATAAACTCAGCCGTTATACGGGGCTCCATTTGCATGAAGTACCAACCATGCCGCCTTCATTGCTCGGTATTCGTATTGAGGATGTCATGATGCACACCTTCATCAAAAAAGGCGGTGTGCTGCACAAAGGTGATGAAGTGCTTGGCGGTCAGTTTGAGGATCAAGGCGGCAGTATGAATTTGGCGTCTATCCAAACCAAAAAAATGGGTGATATGAACCTGACGGCGAAACACTACATACTTGCTTCCGGTAGCTTCTTCAGTAAGGGTTTGATAGCGAACCAGAACTCAATCAAAGAGCCAATCTTTAATTTGGATACGGAAGTGACGGGTGAAAGACATGAGTGGCATCAGCATGATTTCTTCAGCTCCAAACCGCATCCATTCTTGTCCTTTGGCGTTGTGACTGACAAGAACTTTACCCCGTTTATCCAAGGGCAAAAGGTGAATAACTTGCATTGTATTGGTGCGATTTTAAGTGGCTACAATCCTATTACCCACGGCTGTGGCGGAGGTGTGGCAGTCAGCACCGCTTATTGGGTTGTCGAGCGAATTGTCGCAGGATTACGAAGCGAATTACTAATGAAGGAGGTGAGTGCATGACAGTGGCAAGCAGAGATACCACCTTTGACCAATGCATTAAATGCACCGTTTGTACTGTGTACTGTCCGGTAGCAAAGGCGAACCCAGATTTTCCGGGACCAAAACAATGCGGACCAGACGGTGAGCGACTACGCATCAAAAGCCCAGAGTTTTATGATGACATGTTGAAACACTGCACCAACTGCAAACGCTGTGAAACGGCGTGCCCGTCAGGTGTACGTATTGGCGATATTATTGCGGTAGCAAGAGGCAAGTTTGGCAAGCGCCCGATGAATCCTAAGTTAGTGCGTGATTTTGTCTTGAGCCATACCGATCTGTTCGGCTCAATCGCCACTCCATTTGCACCACTCGTGAATGCGGCAACGCAACTGCCTTTGGTGAAGAAGATCATGCACAAGACGATAGGTGTGCATGAACATAAATCTTTGCCTAAGTATTCGCATGGCACGTTTAGAAATTGGTTTAAGAAAAACGTCACCGAACAGTCAATTTACCCGAGAGCGGTTAGCTATTACCACGGCTGCTATGTCAACTATAACCATCCTCAACTGGGGAAAGACTTTATCCGAGTGATGAACGCCATGAACATAGGTGTGCGTTTACTGGAAAAAGAAAAATGCTGTGGCGTAGCGATGATAGCGAACGGCTTTCACGATAAAGCGAGAAAGAACGCAGAGTTTAATATTGAGCATGTCGGCAAAGCCATCGAACAAGACAGTATTGCCGTATTGTCCACCTCATCAACCTGTTCTTTCACCTTGCAGGAGGAATATCCTCACGTGCTCGGCGTTGAAAACGAAAATGTAGTGAACAAGATCCACTATGTGAGCCGCTTTTTGTTGAAAGAGTTTATGAGTGGCAACTTGCCAAAAATGAAACCGCTCAATAAGAAAATTGTTTATCACACGCCTTGTCACCTTGAAAGGAGTGGGGGTGCCGTTTTTACCATTGAAGTCCTGAAGATGATTCCAGGTTTAGAAGTGGTTGTACTTGATAGTGAATGTTGTGGCCTTGCAGGTACTTATGGTTTTAAAGAGGAAAACTACGAAGTCTCTATGAAGATAGGGGATGACCTGTTTAGCAAGATTAGACGTTCAAACGCTGATTACGCCATTACAGATTGCGAAACCTGTAAGTGGCAAATTGAGGAAAACACTCAGCTAGAGTGTATTCATCCAGTGAGTTTGATCGCGGAAGCGCTGCTTTAAACAAAGCCAGCCTTCGAAAATTGAAAAAATAGCCGTGGAAAAGAGGAAGTAGATATCGAGGATTTTGCCTGTTAATAAAACATAAAATCCTCTCGCTACTATTAAAAAAGTTGTATAAACATATTGCTTTAATTGTGAATTAAATCACAATATGCGCACATTTTTTCATCTTCTTTTACACGGTTATATGACGCAAACCATGTCCGCAACCAATGACAATTCTCGTCGTTCACAATACTTACGCGTTTTTGCTTTAGGTTTCAGCGGCTTCATTTTTAACACCACTGAATTTGTGCCAGTTGGGCTGCTTTCTGATATCGCGAATGATTTCTCGATATCGACGGCTTCTGTCGGCTGGATGCTGACTATCTATGCTTGGATAGTCGCATTGATGTCATTACCAATGATGATGCTCACCAGTCGAATTGAGCGTAAAAAATTACTGCTCGCGTTGTTTACGCTGTTTATTGTCAGCCACGGTCTATCGGTGTTTGCCTGGAACTTTGAAGTTCTGATGGCCAGCCGCGTTGGTATTGCATTTGCTCATGCGGTGTTCTGGTCCATCACTGCCTCTATCGCAATACGAGTTGCTCCTCCGGGTAAGAAGACCTTTGCTCTCAGTATTTTGGCAACGGGAACCTCACTTGCGATGGTATTAGGGGTTCCACTCGGTCGAATCATAGGTCAATGGCTTGGTTGGCGCGTCACCTTTGGTGTTATCGGTATAACCGCTTTAGTCATAATGTTCAGCCTTTATCGCTTATTGCCGGTAATGCCGAGCTTGTTTACCGGTTCCATGAAGAAGCTGCCAGAGCTATTGAAAAATCCAGCCTTGATGGGTTTATACCTATTTATCTTCATGATTTTTACCGCGCATTACTCGGCTTACAGTTATATCGAACCTTTCCTTAAGACGATTGGGCTGCTCTCTGAAAACTTTACCACCTTCCTTCTGCTGCTATTTGGTTCTGCGGGAATTATAGGTAGTGTGATTTTTGGCAATTTAGGCGAACGTCCGAATACACCGATATTGGTCGGCTGTACGGCGACAGTGATGGTTTGTACCGCGATGTTATATTTTGCAGTACCGCACTTGTGGTCTATCAGTATTTTGCTGGTGGTTTGGAGTGCAGCATTGATGATTGTCTGTCTGGTTATGCAGGTAAAAGTGCTTAACATCGACGCCAACGCGTCGGATATGATCATGTCTATGTTCTCGGGCATCATTAACTTAGGTATCGGCGCAGGTGCACTAATCGGCGGTAAAGTGATTCTTTATATGTCTCTTGAAGGCATCGGATACGTGAGTGCGATTTTCGCCTTGCTATCACTGCTCTGGATTTTGTTCCTGATGAAGCGATATACCGCAATTCGATAGTTTTTTGATTTGAAAAACCGGCTAGTTCACCTCTAGTCGGTGTCCCTCTTGTTTAGAATTAAAATGCTGCTAACTAGTCAAAATTCTTCAATTCTGACATGCAGTTATGTGGAAAATTATGAACATAGCGTAGGATAAAACGGATTGAGGGATGTGAAAGGTAAGTTGTAAATAATTGATTGATATAATTTTATTAATCATTAATGGCATTTACTAATCGCAATGAGCAATCGAAAAATCTTCATATCACCGATATTGAGAAGCAAGTTAAAAAAATCGCATATTATCTTGCCTAAAAAGAGCTTTTTCTCCGCGTTTAATCTGTCTTCCGACACGATTAAAATTGAACCTTACTCTAGGTTCTGCAGTGGAAGAAACTTATGCAGTATGGGGTCGTTCTCATATTCGAACTCAGCTCTTGATCTGCATGCGACAGTAGGCAGGTACACGAGCATTGCTTCGAATGTCAGACTTATGTCTATTGGACATCCTCTGGATCGATTCACTACATCCAATATTAGTTATTGTCATCCTAGATATTTAAAGCACTCAACTTATAGGTTTTCACCATTTGAGGAACCTGAAGGGATCACTATAGGTAATGATGTTTGGATCGGTAATGACGTCTTGTTTAAAAAAGGTCTGACTATAGGTAATGGAGCAGTGGTCGCCGCGAACTCTGTTGTAACTAAAGACGTTCCACCTTATGCCGTCGTTGGTGGCGTTCCAGCAAAAATATTGAAGTATAGGTTTTCTGAAAGTATCAGACAGAAACTTCTCGAACTCGAATGGTGGAAATATGATTTTAGAGATTTCATCGGACAGAAAAATCTAGAAGTCGATTTAGATATAACAGCGTTTGTTCCGGTTCTAGAGGAGATGATTAAAGGCAATGAAATAAAGCCATACAAACCTCTACCTATCTGTATTTAAAGGGATTGAGAGTTCTGCGGCTTTGCTTTTTCCAAGTAATGGAATTTCACTCGTCTATGATGCAACCCGCAATAGCTTGCGTGGATTCACGCGCGACCAATTCACCATCGTAGGCTTGATGGCTGGTAAGGTTGCCTTGCTTATTCGCCAGCGCTAAGGCAAGGGCTGTGGCATCTTGGGTCAATCGGATAATCGGCAGTGATACCGTTGAAAGGCTTGGAATTGCATAGGCGGCAGCCGGTTCGTTGTCGATACCAATCACAGACACATCTTGCGGAACTCTTACACCGTGGTCGTGCAGAGCACGGATTGCACCAATCGCCATATCATCGTTACAAGCAAAAATAGCAGTGAATTTTTCGCCAGTTTGCAGCAGGATTTGCGCGCCTTTATAACCACCTTCTAAGGTGTTATCGCCTTCCACAATCCAGTTTTTCTTCTCTGATATACCTGCCACACTAAGCTGGTTTTTGTACGCTTCTAAACGTAACCGACCGGTTTCGCTATTAATCGGAGAAGTAATACAGGCGATGTTTTTATGACCTAACTGGATGAGGTGCTCCATCGCTAATGTGGCTAATTGAGTTTGCTTTAAACCAAAGCTCGATAGAGATTCCGCTTTGAGTTGGCGGTTTAATATAACTAGTGGCTGGGCGATTTTTTGTTGCAGTTCAACCAGTTCAGATTCGGACAGATGACGACTATAAAGCAGAATGGCATCACAGCGTTGGTTAGCAATGGTTTCTACCGATTCGCGTTCACCTTCTGCGCTGTTCTTGCTGCGAATAACCAACAGCTTTTTGCCTGCCTGAAGGGCTGCTTGCCCAGCATGATGGAGGACGCTGCCAAAATAGCTGCTTCTAAATTCAGGAAGAACGAGGCCGATAGAATTGGAAGTATTGGTTGCCAAAGCCTGTGCAAGTGTATTGGGTTGATATCCCAACTCTTTCATTACAGAAAGAACCGCATTTCTGGTCACTTCTTTGACCTGAGGGCTGTTGTTCAGTACTCGTGACACCGTCGCTTTTGAGACGCCAGCGGCTTTGCACACATCATTTATGGTTGCCATACATTTCCTTATCTATCCGACCCGACATACCTAAACATGGTAGGCATGCCGAGAGGGAGACAAGTTTAGCCAATTTCAATTGAATTTTGAAAGGCTTATTTACCGGATGTGTGGAGGCTAGATAACTTCGCCGTTGGTTTCGATAACTTTCTTGTACCAGTGGAAGCTTTTCTTCTTCGAACGTGCCATTGTGCCGCTGCCATCATCGTGTTTATCTACGTAGATAAATCCATAACGTTTTCTGTATTCACCTGTGGTAAATGACACGCAGTCAATACAGCCCCAAGGCGTGTAGCCCATCACATCAACACCGTCATAGCTGATCGCTTGTTTCACTGCTTTTATGTGTGAACCAAGGTAGTCAATACGGTAGTCATCGTTGATTGAACCGTCTTGTTCTAACTGGTCTATGGCACCAAGACCATTTTCAACAATGAAGATTGGCTTTTGGTAACGTTCGTAAAGCTCAGACAGCGCGTAGCGAAGACCGTCTGGGTCAATTTGCCATTCCCAGTCAGACGCTGGTAGATATGGATTTAGGCGGCTACCTTCGAATAGCGAAGGCGTGTTGGTCGCTTCGTCTATTTTTACTGAAACGATGTTGGTCATGTAGTAGCTGATCGCTAGATAATCTGCACAACCTTCACGCAGAATTACATCGTCACCTGGCTGCATGTCGACAGTAATCCCTTTACGTTCCCATTCTTTGAGTAGGTAACTTGGGTAGTAACCACGCACCTGCACATCACTGAATTGGTATTTCTCACGCATCATTTCCTGAGCTAGCAGCATATCTTCAGGTCGGCATGAAGCAGGGTAGAGTGGCATCATATGGATCATGCTGCCAATTTTGAAATCAGGGTTGATAGCATGACCTTGTTTAACCACGAGTGCACTCGCAAGGAACTGGTGGTGAAGCACTTGATACAGCATTTGTTCAGGATTTTCGTAATCGCTGTAAATCATCCCAGAATTACAGTAACCCCAGATAGGCAGTTTCCAGTTACGTTGGTTATTGATTTCGTTAAAGGTGATCCAGTATTTCACTTTGTTTTTGTAGCGTTCCATCACGGTTAAGCTGAACTTTACAAAGAAATCCATTACCTGACGGTTCTTCCAACTGCCGTACTCTTTTACTAAATGGTTCGGCATTTCGAAGTGAGAAAGGGTGATGACAGGTTCAATGCCGTATTTCAACAATTCATCAAAAAGATCATCGTAATACTGAAGCCCCGCTTCGTTTGGTGTCTCTTCATCACCGTTTGGGAAGATACGTGTCCAAGCGATCGATGTGCGGAAACATTTAAAGCCCATTTCTGCGAACAGAGCCACGTCACCTTTGAAGTGACCGTAAAAATCAACCGCTTCGTGGTTTGGGTAAAATTTATCGGCTTCAACAGTTTCGGTGATGACGCGAGGTACACCATGTGCACCTTTGGTGAGAACGTCAACCACGCTATGGCCTTTGCCATCTTTGTTCCAAGCGCCTTCAACCTGATGCGCTGCCACTGCTCCGCCCCAGAGAAAATCCTTCGGAAAACCTTGTTGTGACATAGTGATACCTTCTCAAATAAAGTGAATGAGCCTAAATAGAATAGGTGATTTATAGGCATTCTAATCCAGAAAAAGCCAAAATGAAACCGGTTACAATGTGAGTTCTCGTCAATCTAGTATTTAGAATCCACCCAGACAGAGAGCACTGACTGATAAAAAATTGAGAAAAACAAAAAAGCCACGAGTGAAATGCTCGTGGCGAAAAGGGAAGGAACGAATGAAAAACGCTCTGGTTACGAGAGCATTGTGTTTATGGAAGGTCAAACACTAACGCTGTAGCGCGTACATCGCTGTTGTTATAGAAGCTTAAATATTGCTCAGCAACGATTTTTGCGCCGTCTCCCGGTGTCAGTTGAGTATCATTAACGAACAGGTCGCTATTGATCTGATGAACATAAACGCGGCGGCCTTTCTCCACTTCATAGCTAACCTCAGTATGAGGTTCCAGAATGAGTTGGTGCAGCTTCGCATCCTGTTTGATCTGCAAAGTACCGTTTTCACCGGTTGGTGTTGCGATAGTCGTTAAGCCTGCTTCCTGACCAAAATCTTTCTGCTGATAACCCGGTTTTCCGCCATAGCTATTTGGCTGAATCCAGATCTGTAAAAACTTCAATGTTTCAGTGCCGGAAGCATTGAATTCACTGTGCGAAATACCACGGCCAGCAGACATTAATTGAAACTCACCAGCAGGAAGTTTTTCGATGTTACCTTCGCTGTCTTTGTGCGCGATGGTGCCTTCTAAAACGTAGCTGATGATTTCCATGTCGCGGTGGCTATGAGTTTCAAAGCCTGCACTTGGGGCAACGGTGTCATCATTAATCACACGAAGCTCAGAAAAGCCCATGTGTTTAGGATCAAAGTAGCTCCCAAAAGAAAATGTGTGCTTGCTGTCTAACCAGCCAAAATTCGCGCGGCCGCGTTGTGATGCTTTTCTAATTTCAATCATATTGTTCTCCTCACTTGGCTCGCTCTCAAATGAACAACAGGGTCATTAGCAGGAATACCAATCTATGAAAGAGATCTTAGAGTTTTAAGCGCTACGATTACAGCCGTTGAATTCGTTGCCCTTATTCGAAAATTTAGAATGAGGGCAACGTGACGGTTTGAGTAGGAAAGAGTGCAAGCGTTATGACTTGCCGTACAGCTTCATGAATGCATTGACGGCTTGTTCCACTGTTGCTTCGATTTGTTTTTGACTGGGTTTTTCAATTGCGGCAAACGCATATTGTTCAACATATTCTGCCGACAACAACGCTTTAAACTGCATAGCCGCAACCCAAGCATTGCATTGGCTTAACTCGCCTTTCGAAATCTGTTGTTCGATATAGTCACTCAAGTGTTTCCAGCCTTTTTTAGGGCCATTGTTGTAAAAATGACGGCCTATATCTGAGCGATCGGCTTCGGTTACCGCCATGCGATAAATAGAGATAGCGTCAGGGGTTAAAATCGAGTCCAGAAAATTGTAACCAAATTCCAAAAGCGACGTTCGAACATCACGATTTATATCCAAAGAAAGGAAGGAATTCGAAATTTGCTCTGTCGCTGAAGATTGCATAACCGCCGCGAAAATTTCTTCTTTCGAACTGAAATAGTTGTAAAGAGTGGCTTTAGAACCTCCCAACTGTTTCGCTAGTTGAGACATAGAAGTACCGCTAACGCCTTGTTGTGAAAAGCATTCCTTAGCAATGTCTATGATGGCCTGTCGTTTTTCGTCGCTTTTTACTCGCATGGTTTCTTAATAGCCCCAGTGAAAATTGTGGATAAGTTTCGCTTGACGGAATCTTTCTGTCAAGAGTATAACTGTACCGTACGGTTTAGTTATAAGGTTGTCTAATGTGAAAAAATCTATGCAAAGGAACATAAACACAAATAAGAATGTTCCTTTTTTTGCCTTAACTCTGATCAGCGCAGCGCTTTTGGCGGGCTGCTCAGTCTCGAAAAATGAAAACTTGCCTGAAATTTCGCAAGCCAGCGACTATGCGTTTCAGCAAAGTCTGACTGCGGATAAAAATATGGCGTGGCCAACTCAGGATTGGTGGTATCGCTATCAAGATCCTCAGTTAAACCAACTTATCAATGACGCTTTTAAAGGTGCGCCAAGTTTAAAAATGGCTGAAGCCAGACTGAAAAATGCACAGGGCATTGCACAGCAAGCAGGCGCAAGCCGCTCGGTGAATGTGGGATTAGCTGCTAGTGCTTCTGAAACAAAAGTGAGCTACCGATATCAGACAGCAACGCCACCTCACGGTTGGAATGACTACGGAACATTGACCCTCAACTTCCAGTACGATTTTGATTTTTGGGGTAAGAATCGTGCCTCGGTTGCGGCGGCAACTTCTGAACTCGCTGCGGCTGAAGCAGAAGCTGTTTCTGCACGTTTGATGTTGGCAACTGCGATATCAAACGCCTATGCAGAGCTATCTCGTTTGTATGCGAACAAGCATACGGTAGAAACCGCGCTCGATATTCGCCATAAAACTTTAGAGCTATTGACTAAGCGTTATGAAAACGGCTTGGAAACACTGGGTTCTGTCAATCAAGCAAAAGCAATTGCTGCGAACGTTGAAGCTGAGATGTTGGGTATCAACGAATCTATCGCGTTGCAGAAAAATGCGCTTGCAGCGCTGGTTGGGCAAGGTCCGGACAAAGCTTTGACCATTTCTGAACCAAGCATTCAGCTGGATGCTCGCTACGGTTTACCGCAAGAAGCAGGTGTTGGTTTGCTTGGGCATCGAGCAGACATTACAGCCGCTCGCTGGCGAGCAGAGGCAGCAGCACAACGAGTCGGTATTGCGGAAGCGATGTACTACCCAGATCTCAGTATTTCGGCATTTATTGGTTATCAGGCTTTTGGTCTCAATGATTTATTTGAGAGCGGAAATGATGCCGGCAGCATAGGTCCAGCGCTGTATTTGCCGTTGTTTACGGGTGGTCGTCTTGATGGACAACTCACCTCAGCGGAAGCGCGATATGAAGAAGCCGTAAGTGGCTATAACGCAACTCTTACTCAGGCTCTTCATGAAGTGGCTGACGTTGTGACCAGCACTCAAGCACTTGATGCTCGTATTGCGAAAACGCAAGAAGCGGTGGATGCGGCAGAACAAGCATTGAAGATTGCTTCTAATCGCTATCAGGGTGGTTTGGCAACTTACCTAGATGTGCTTGTTGCTGAAGAGTCGCTACTCAATAACCAACGAGCGTTGGTGAACTTACAGTCACGCGCATTCAGTCTTGATCTTGCTCTTATTCACGCTTTAGGCGGCGGTTTTAAAGACGATAGCCTTCAAACCACAGAGTCTTAATTTTTAAAAGGTTTCTATTCATGAGTTCAAATCCATCACAAAACGACGCAGCAGAATTCGATGCGTCTGGTGCAAACAAATCACGTAAAAAAGGGTTCTTAGCGTTAGCTGCGGCGATCGTTATTGCAGGGGGCAGCTATGGTGCTTACTGGTATTTAGTGGGTTCGCGTTATATTTCTACCGATAATGCATACACCGCAGCTGAAATAGCCGAAGTGACTCCTGCCATTGGTGGCATTATTGCCAGCGTGAATGTAGTGGATACACAGTACGTCAACAAAGGTGAAGTACTGGTACAAATCGAAGATACAGACGCACAAATTGCAGTAGACCAAGCGCAAGCAAACTTGGCTTTAGCAGAGCGCCGAGTACGTAGTTATCTGGCGAATGACGAAGGTCTTAATGCTCAGGTTGCTGCGCAAAAATCCAATGAAGCACGCGCCAAGGCTCAGTTAAACGCAGCGAAAGCTGACTTTGAACGAGCGAAAATTGATTTAACGCGTCGCGAAGACTTGGTTCGTTCAGGCTCTGTGTCTGGTGAAGAGCTATCAAATGCAAGAACGGCATTTGAGCAATCTCAGGCAAATTTAAACGCAGCTAAAGCGTTTTTAGCGCAGGCTCAAGCTAATCGCTTATCCACCATTGGTGCGCAAAAAGCAAATGCAGCAATGACTGACAACACAACCGTTGAAAACAACCCAGAAGTGTTGGCGGCAAAAGCGCGTCTGCATCAGGCACAAATCAATCTAGAACGTACAGTTATTCGTGCTCCTATCAGCGGCATTGTGGCAAAACGTCAAGTTCAGGTTGGTCGTCAAGTGCAAATGGGTACGCCTTTAATGACAGTCGTTCCGGTGCAGAATATTTATGTGGATGCCAACTTTAAAGAAGTTGAATTAAGTGAAGTGAAAATTGGCTTACCAGTCTCAATTACCGCTGATCTTTACGGTGATGAGGTCACTTATCATGGTGTGGTTGCGGGTGTTTCTGGTGGAACGGGTTCAGCGTTTTCAATGATTCCAGCGCAAAACGCAACAGGTAACTGGATTAAAGTGGTTCAACGTCTTCCCGTTCGTATTGAACTCGATCCGGAAGATTTGCAGGCTCACCCGCTGCAAGTTGGTTTATCAATGCAAGTGACGATTGATACCAAAGCGGATGTGAACAAGCAAACCATCGCTCAATACCGTGCATCTAAGCTCTCTGAACAAGGTTAAGGTGAATCATGAGTCATTCATTAGACAATGACATCAAACCTTTGACTGGTGGAGCGCTGTTCATCGGCGCTCTGTGTCTGGCAATGGCGAACTTTCTTGCCATTCTGGATACCACCATTGCGAATGTCTCTGTTTCAAGTATTGCGGGCAGTTTAGGCACTTCAACCAGTCAAGGCACGTATGTGATTACCTCTTATGCGGTGGCGGAGGCGATTTCAGTTCCTTTGACCGGATGGCTATCAAGACGTTTTGGTTCAATTCGCGTATTTGTAACCTGTTTCGCTCTGTTTGGTGTGTTCTCAGTGTTTTGTGGGTTGGCAACCAGTATGACGATGCTGGTCACTTTCCGTGTATTTTTGGGTTTAGTCGGTGGCCCGCTGATGCCTTTGTCGCAAACGTTAATGATGCGGATCTTCCCCAAAAATAAGAGCCATGCTGCGATCGGCATATGGAGTATGACCACACTTGTTGCACCAATCATGGGGCCGATTTTGGGCGGTGTCTTGTGTGATCAATTTAGCTGGCCTTACATCTTCTTTGTCAAAACTCCTTTCGCTATTGTTGCCGCAATACTTTGCTGGAAATTGCTCAAGCAGTTTGAAACCAAAACAGTACGTTCGAAAATCGACAAAGTGGGTTTGGCACTGTTGGTGGTATGGGTAGCCGCTCTGCAAATTATGCTGGATGAAGGTAAAGACCACGATTGGTTTGAATCAAGCCGTATTGTCATTTTGGCGGTCATCGCTGCGATCGGTTTTGTCGCCTTCTTAATTTGGGAACTGACAGAGCGTGACCCTGTCGTTGACCTGAAGGTGTTCCGCCATCGAGGATACAGTATGAGTATGCTGACGCTATCTCTCGCTTTTGGCGCGTTCTTCAGTATCTCGGTTATTACACCCTTGTGGCTACAAATCTATATGGGGTATACCGCAACCATATCCGGTTACGCCACCGCAACTATGGGTGTTCTGGCAGTATTCCTTGCGCCAATTATTGCGAACTTGTCGTCTAAGTTTGACCCAAGACCGTTCGTGTTTGCCGGGGTAATGTGGTTAGGGCTTTGGACCTTCTTACGCAGCTTCGGCAGCTTAGATATGACTTTTGAGCAAGTCAGTTATCCCATGTTCCTGCAAGGTATTGGTATGCCGTTGTTCTTTGTTCCGCTGACGGCGATTGCTCTGGGATGTGTAAAACCCAGTGAGATGGAATCGGCTGCTGGTTTAATGAACTTCATTCGTACATTGTCAGGTGCATTTGCGACGTCGATGATCAATACCTCATGGGAACGCCAGACTCGGTATGTCCATGCGGAGCTGGCAGGTTTAACCGACAGAGCAGGTGTGGCGACTCAAGCGATGCAAAGTTCAGGCATGGGAATAGGGCAGGTTCGTTCTTCGATGGACTGGCTACTGCAAAAGCAAAGTGTCATGGTGGCAACCAATCAGTTGTTTATGGTCATCGCTGTTATTTTTGCTGTCGCAGCATGCATTATCTGGTTTGCCCCTAAACCAAAGCACGCGGTTGATCCAAGCGCTGCACATTAATACTTAAAGATTTGACCTTTAATCCACGGGCTAAAGCGAAGAGATGGAACTCTTTTTTGCTGACGCCCTTTTTTATAATCATTAAATGATAATTATTATCATTAGTGATATTTTTGTGCGACAATAGCGCCACTCTGTTTTCTCATTTGTAGCAAGTCATGAATCGTTCCAGCGCCTCTTTTCAACGTGTTTGCAAACTGCTTAACTACATTCACTCCAATATGGAGCGAGCATTCAGTCTGGAAGAGTTAGCGCAGCAAAGTTGTTGGTCTCGCTGGCAGTTGCAACGAGTGTTTCAAAGTGAAACGGGATTATCCGTTGCTCACTATGTTCGAGAAATTAAGCTGAGTGCAGCCGCAGAATCGTTATTAGCTGGTTCTGAACGCGTTATAGATATCGCGATTGGGCTTGGTTTCAATTCAGAAATGAGTTTTAGCCGTGCATTTAAACAGCATTTTGGTGTAAGTCCTCGTTCATATCGAAAACAAGGTAAGCGATATGGGTTGAGAAAACCTTTGTTGACGCCAATCTCCCTGCCAACGGAAAACCTGCTAGAAACAGAAACTGCACTACAGCTGATTGAAGTGAGAGTCGAAACAACCAGCGACTTTGATTGCTATGGTGTGATGGGGGAGATTCGCGGCCTATTCTCGCCGGAACCCAACTTTTCGCAGCAAGTTCCTAAGCTTTGGGCTCGTTTATACGAGAGCTTTCCTGATGTTAAACAATATCCCCTCACCGGTGTGGTTGACGTTACCGGAGCAAGCTCCAATGGTCATCGCCTTCGTTATTTAGCGGGTGTGACTGAAAGGCTGCCTAGTTCAGAGATCCTTATCGAGAAATTAATAATACCCACTCAAACTTACGCTGTGATTAAACACAAAGGCCCGATTTCGGGCCTCGCTCAAACCTTGGAGTGGTTTATTTTTCATTGGTTACCTCAGTCTGATTATCGAGGTGAAGACGGATTTGAACTTGAACGTTACCCACAAGGTTATGACTGCCAAGACCATGATGCAGAGATGGAATACTGGTTGCCTGTTTCGCCAGTAACTGGTTTATGAGCGACAAAATCTCCAGTTCAGCCCTCATAAGATGCTCCAAATTGTTAACTTTTTCCCTGCTGTGATGAGTAAGATGCAAATGATATTTATTCTTATAAAGAAAGCAGGGTATTTGAAACATTATGTACAGACAAAAACAAATCCATTTTTCGCCGATAGCTTTGGCTTTATTAGCGGCTTTTTGTTCTCCGTTGAGTTTTGCTCAAGATCAGAGTTCAGAATCTGTCGAAACTGTTACCGTTCTCGGTCAGACTTATCGAAATACAGCGACCAAAACCGCATTAGAGGCGGAAGAAACGCCGCAAGCTATTTCAGTTATTGAAAGCGAAGAACTCGAACAGCGTGGTGTAACTTCTTTAGGTCAGGCGCTGCGTTACTCGTCAGGTGTTGTGACCGAAACCAAAGGCGGCGCGGTCACCATGTACGATAACTTCTACATTCGTGGTTTTCGTATCGATCAAACCTATTACGATGGTTTGGTCCTCCAATATCTGAAAGGCTGGAACTTGCAGTCACAAATCGACCCGATTGCAATTCAAAGAGTGGAAGTGTTCAAAGGGCCAACATCCGTACTTTATGGCTCTATGCCGCCGGGCGGCATGATCAATACCATTGCAAAGTCACCGCAAAGCCAGAAACACACTGAGGTATCTGCTTCCACTGGTTCGCGTAACCTCACGCAAGCGACTTTAGATACCACAGGGCTGTTTGGCGACAGCAGTGTCTCTTATCGTTTGATTGCAAAAGCTCGCAAGCAAGATGGTCAGGTGGACGGCACCGAGGAAGAGCGTTACTTGGTAGCCCCTTCGATTGATTGGCAAGCAACGGAAAATACGCTGATTAATCTCAATATGTATTATCAGAAGGATCCGGCAATGGGGATGAACTCCTCACTTCCTTTGGCGGCGATAACGAATGGTTCAACATCACCTTCAACCTTCGCTGGAGACAATAATTGGAGCCATTTCGAACGCGAAATCATGATGCTTGGCTACAAAATTCAGCATCGATTCAATGATGATTGGGGCTTTCTACAAAATTTACGTTATACGGATGCTTCCCTCTATCAAGAAAATACTTACCACTCCGCTTCTGGGTTTAATCAAACGACCGGAACCTTAAGCCGTAATATCTATACCACAGATGAAGACTATCAAGGCTTAGTGGTGGATAACCAGCTATCTGGAGTTGTCCGTTGGGGAAGTGTTGAACATAACCTGCTATTTGGTTTGGATTATCAAACACTAAGTGGTGATTCCGCTTACAAAGAGTACTCAACCAGTGACAGCGGTTTTTATCAGTTCAATATCTACAATGCTAATAACAGTTTGCTTAATCGTTCTAATGTCAGTGAAGTTTTTGCTGGTAACGATCAGGTGTCAGTCGACCAGCTAGGTGCGTATTTTCAAGATCAACTGCGCTGGAACCAATGGGTATTTATCGCCGGTGGTCGCTTTGACAACTATAAAGGTATCAATAACTTTTCAGGAAGCAATACCCAAGCAGACCATAACGAGTTCTCTTACCGTGTAGGCGCTTTATACGAATTTGAGTCAGGCATTTCGCCGTTTGCCAACTTTGCCACCAGTTTCTCCCCTGTGGCTGGAGTCGATTCCAAGTTTGGTAAGCCGTTCGAACCGGAGGTTGGTGAGCAGGTTGAGCTAGGTGTTAAGTATCTTTCTGCTGATATGAGTCAACAATTGACGGCGTCGCTGTATCGTATTGTCAAAAGCAATATGGTGGTTACAGACCCTTCATCTGCAACCTATCAAGATGAACTGCAAGTGGGTGAAGTGCGTTCGCAAGGGTTTGAAGTCGAAGGTCGCTGGTGGTTAATGCCAAACTGGGATGTGGCAGCCAACTATACTTACGCGGCTGTTGAAGTCACTGAAGACAGCGCCAATGGCCTACAGGGTACGACTCCTATTTATGTGCCAACATACAGTGCGAGCTTATGGTCGACCTATAACGTAGAACAAGGGACATTAAATGGTTTGAGAATCAGTGCTGGCGGTCGTTATGTGGGGCAGATGAACATGGACGCAACCAATACTCAAGGCAAAGTGCCAAGCTACATAGTGGCTGACATGTCGATTGGCTATGACTTAGCACAACTTAGTGATTCTCTTACTGGCGCAAAAGCAGAACTTATCAGCAGTAACTTGTTTGATGAAGAGTATTACACTTGCTACGACAGTGCGAACTGCTGGTATGGCGCTGAGCGTACGATTGAATTAAAGGTCAACTATGAGTTTTAACCGAAGGAATTAATTCATTTTTTTACTAAACGCTCGACGAATGTCGGGCGTTTATGTTTTAACCTTTCCTTAACTACGGATGATTTAGTCTGCCATCAGTTAAAATGTTATTTGTAAATTAGATGCGCCGAACCGTTATACGATGGATAGCTAAAATAGTATCCTTGGCGTTTCTGTTTCGGCATCGAACGGTAAAGTTGCGTTAGGAAGGTTAGGTTCGGCAAATGTTAAAGGCATTATTAGTAGAAGATGATTTGGATCTTGCTACGGCATTAATTGACTATATGTCATTGGAAGATATCGATTGTGACTACGCTTCCGATGGTCAGGTTGGCTACAACCTGATTATGTCTAATCGCTATGACGTTATTATTCTCGACCTTAACCTGCCTAAAGTTGAAGGCTTAGTGGTCTGCGAACGCATTCGCAACAATGGTGTTGAAACGCCGGTTTTGATGCTGACGGCGCGAGATACTCTTGACGACAAACTGGAAGGATTCAGTCGCGGCGCGGATGACTATCTGGTGAAGCCGTTTGCAATGGAAGAACTGCTGGTTCGTATGCAGGTGCTAGCCAAACGTCGCAGCGGGCAAGTTTCTAAACTTGTAATTGCCGATTTGGAACTCGATCTCAGTCACCGCCAGGCAACCAGAGCCGGAACACTTCTTAAACTTTCTCCTATTGCCTTGAAAATTCTTGAAATATTGATGAGAGAATACCCGTCTGGTGTCTCTAGAGAAAAAATTATTCATACAGTTTGGGGTGATGAACAACCGGACAGCAACAGTTTAAAAGTGCACATTTTCAACCTGAGAAAGCAGGTAGACCAGAATGATTGGGCACCTTTAATTCAAACAATTCCGGGATTTGGCTTTGCTATCACTTCTCAGGATGCGTCATGAAAATTCGTCGTAGTCTAAAAATATTCATTGTCTGCACTATTATGGGGATGGCTACCATCACGGTTGTCGGTTTCTCTACGCTAACTGCGAGCTACTTTGAGAAAGGGTTAGACAGCGGACTGCGAATTAACATGCAGGAAATTGGCCGCTTTTCCTCTGTTGAGGAGCCGAAAACCATTCTGGGTTTTCAAGTTGTTCGCCAATGGGAAGATGTCACACCCGAAATCCGACAAGTGTTCACTCAACCAACTAAGCATTTGGATTTCAGTAAACGAGTTTATCGAGATAATTGGTATTCTGAGCCGAATAGAGCCTTGTTTTTGCTTAGATACGAACGAGGTGAGAATGAAGTTCTCTATATCTCACGCATTATTAATGAAGTTGAAGCGGCGGATCTGAGCTCCCGTCTCAACAAAGATAAGCTCCCTCATTTGTGTCAGATTCTTGTTTACGCAGCGATAGCTTTAACTCTCTTCGCGGTGTGTATGTATTTTATCGGTCAACTGGTTGCCAATCCTATAGAACGTTTAGCTAAGTGGGCGAAAACGTTGACGCCTTGTCAACTTAATCGCCCTATGCCTGACTTCCAATATAACGAACTCAATCGGTTGGCAATGATTGTAAAGAACAGCTTGTCTTCGGTTGAAGAAACATTACACCGCGAACACAAGTTTTTGGCACATGCGAGCCATGAGCTGAGAACGCCCATTGCTGTGGTTCGTAGTAATACCGAGCTAATGGCGAAACTGGTCGATAAACCCAATTCGATTGAAAAGCAAAAAGAAGTGCTGGAACGCATATTGAGAGCGGGTGTGACCATGACCGATCTCTGCGATACCTTGCTGTGGCTCAACAGAGGGCGACACAACGAGTTGCAGCTGACGCAAGTCAATCTCGGTGAATTGATAAAGCAGTTGTGCCAAGATTTGAACTATCTGATTCGCGATAAAGACGTAAACGTTGAGGTAAGCCTGTCCGGCGGCGTATTTGAACTACCCGCAACCATGAGTCGTATCGTTCTCAGCAACCTGATTCGAAATGCTTATCAACATACCTTGCGTGGCAGAGTGGTGATAGAGCAGGTTGGTTCACAAGTCATTATCATGAACCGAGACGAAAGTTGTGGTGATACTCAAAACCAACTTGGGTTTGGTTTAGGCCTTGAATTAACGAATAGAATCGTCAGTCATTATCAATGGGATTTTACGATTGAAGAGTTCGGAGATGGCCGCGATGTTCGAATCAATTTTTCAACCAAGTAACAGTATGATCCCTATTGCTAAAAGCGTTTGTTAGTAGCACACTCCGCGCAAATAATGTCGCTATATTTGCGTGGAGTTTTATTGAATGTTCGCTATCCCTCCTATGTTAATCACTATTGGCTTATTGCTCATCAGCAATGTCTTCATGACGTTCGCTTGGTATGCCCATTTGCGCGAATTGAGTCACAAGCCGTGGATTATTGCAGCCTTGCTAAGCTGGGGAATTGCGCTGTTTGAGTATCTTTTTCAGGTACCGGCCAACCGTATTGGCTACACCGTATTAAACCTTGGACAATTGAAAATATTGCAGGAAGTGATCACGCTAACTGTGTTTGTTCCTTTTGCTCTCATTTACATGAAAGAACCCTTCAGAATGGATTTTGTGTGGGCAGGGCTTTGCTTGTTAGGCGCAGTGTTTTTTATCTTCCGTCCACAAATCATCGCAGCCCTTTCATAGTTATTCAGCCAGTCTGCACAAATAAAAATGCCCACTACAAACGTAGTGGGCAATGTAAAGCGTAATAATTGAGGGGGATTACGCTAACGCTTGGGTATTTTGTTTTGCTTTAGCACGCAAACCTAGAAGGATGGTCATACCGAATGCCACTGCAAATGAAATCGCCATGCCTACAACGTAGTAGCTAATCTTATCTGGTGAGATTGAGATAATACCCGGTAAACCCGCTGCACCTAGTGCTTGAGCTTTTACATTGAACAGTGTGATAAATGCGCTCGATACTGCTGCGCCAGTGATGGCTGCAATAAACGGATAGCGTAGTTTAAGGTTCACACCAAACATCGCTGGTTCAGTAATACCAAGTAGAGCCGTAATGCCTGAAGGAACTGCTATGCCTTTTAGCTTGATATCTTTAGTGCTGAAACCAACCGCTAAAGCCGCTGCACCTTGTGCTACGTTAGACATTGCCGCGATAGGGAAGATGAACGTACCGCCAGTTACCGCAATATCTGCAAGAAGCTGAGTTTCGATTGCGATAAAGCTGTGGTGCATACCTGTGATAACGAAAGGTGCATAGATAAAACCAAACAGTGCGCCACCAACAAAACCTGCAGAATCGTATAGCCAGTTCAGGCCATCACCAAGCATGAAACCAACATCACGAGTGATAGGACCAACCAAGGTGAAAGTTAGGAAACCTGTGATGAAAATTGCCAACATAGGTGTAAGAAGGTTATCCAACA
Source organism: Vibrio diazotrophicus (assembly GCF_038452265.1). Classification (NCBI taxonomy): domain Bacteria; kingdom Pseudomonadati; phylum Pseudomonadota; class Gammaproteobacteria; order Vibrionales; family Vibrionaceae; genus Vibrio; species Vibrio diazotrophicus. The sequence continues at coordinate 2,157,359 of NZ_CP151842.1, read as the reverse complement.
CAGATGGAATAAACTTACGCAGGCCATTTTCAACTTTGGCAAGGATAAACGCTGACACCAGTACAGGTAGAACTGAACCTTGGTAACCTACTTTTTGAATTTCTAGACCAAGAATGTTCCAAGTCGGTACAGTTCCCGAAACCGATGCACTACCGAATCCCCAACCATTGAGAAGATCTGGGTGAACCATCAGCATACCGAGGGCTGCGCCAAGGAAAGGGTTACCGCCAAACTTGCGAGAAGCTGAGAACGCTAGCAATACCGGAAGGTATACAAAAGGGGCGTTAGCAAAAGTGTTAATCATGCTAGCGAGATCAGCCAAACCAGGGTTTGCGTCAATCAGTGATTGTCCGTCTATAAACAGACCTTGCGCTGTTAATACGTTGAATAGACCCATTAACAGACCGCCAGCTACGATAGCAGGGATAATCGGAACAAAGATATCCGAAAGTCCTTTCACTGCACGTTGCACAATGTTTTGTTTATCTGCGCCAGCACTTGCCACATCACTGGTCGACATTTCTGTCATACCGGTTAGTTTTGCCATCTCTGCGTATACTTGGTTAACGATGCCAGAACCAAAGATAATCTGGTATTGACCAGCAACCTTAAATTGTCCTTTAACGCCTTCAAGCGATTCAATCGCAGCTTCATCGATAAGTGCATCGTCTTTTAGCGCTAAGCGTAAGCGTGTCGCACAATGTGCTAAAGCTTGGATATTGGCTTTACCACCCAAATGGTCGAGAAGCTGTTTTGCTATGACTGGATAGTCCATAACTCACCCCGTTTCATGTTAATAGTCAGTATAGATACCCGTCTCACTTGAAGTTGCATTTTCATCACCAGCTTTCGCTAGTCTTTCTGCAAGCCCGATTGACTGGGTAGGTTAAAAATTGGTTCTTAATTGTTATTTTGGGAACGTTTGCAATATTGATTCTTGTTAAAAAATTGCTCATGGTCAAAAGCAAACGGTGAATATTGTGAAGATGATCGCCAAAAGGGTAGGCAAGAATGACAAAAACAAGGGTAGAATCACGATATATAAATCGAAGAATGCAGATAAGTTTGCAATCAATCCCAATTTGTTCTTAGTAGGGTACTTTATGGCAAGTTTGCACGACGTCGCTAGATTATCTGGTGTATCGAAATCTACGGTATCTCGTGTTATTAACAACGAGTATGGCGTTAAAGAATCAACGAAAATCAAGGTGTTACAGGCTGTCAAAGAGTGCGGTTACGTAGTCAATCAGGTCGCAAAAGACTTAAAATCACAGAAGACTAATTTGGTGGGTGTGATTGTTCCCCGTGTAAGCTCACACGCCACAGCACAAGGTGTTGACGGTTTAACGGCCATTTTTGAACAAGCGGGAAAACACGTCTTGTTGGCCAATACTCATCAGGTTCATGAAAAAGAACTTGAATATATTCAAATATTTAACCAGAAACGTGTGGAAGGGATTATTTTCTACGCGACACATTTAGATGCACCATTGGTTAAAGCGATCCAGAATTCCAATGTACCTGTAGTACTCATCGGTCAAGATGGCTCTCTTTATAACATTCCAAGCGTGGTCCATGACGATACGCGGGTTGGTTTTGAAGCGGGAAATCGTTTAGTCGCGGCAGGATGCAAACGCATCGGTTTTATAGGCGTGCAAGCAGACGACATTGCTGTTGATATCCAGCGTTCGCAAGGCTTGGAGCAAGCTTTAAGTTTTAACCAGTTGTCTCTGTTGTTCCATGCTCACGGGGATTTTTCTATTGAATCTGGTTATAGACTAGCTAAGCAACAGCTAAAAGCATTTCCGGATATGGACGGGCTGTTTTGTGCCACCGACAGGATCGCTCTTGGAGCTATTCGAGCTTTGCTAGAGCAAGGTGTTGAAGTGGGCAAACAAATTAAAGTACTCGGTGTGGGTAACGATGAGCTTTCTTCTGTCAGTACACCCAGCTTATCAACCTTTAATTATGCCTTTGATAAAGCGGGAGAAAATGCTGCGAAAATGCTGTTAGAGCGTATTGCAGGCAAAGGATTGGAGATGAGTAAAGTCGTACTCACTTTCCAAAATATAGACCGCGAAACCTGCTAGATTCCTTCCTCAATAATGGCTGGGCTTTGTGCCCAGCTTCACACTAACCAGACTCTTTTTTTATCTATCCGCTTAAATACTTGCTAATTGAGCGGTTGTTTTATATTTTGAGAACGTTCCCGAAATAATTTACAGAAAACTCTTATTTTCGTTTTCGCTAGAATTTAATTAGGTAAGACTATGTCTCTACAATTCCTTATCGAACTCGCTGGTGGTGTTGATAACATCGTACGTATTTTGGCTCCCGAAGGACGGGTGGTTGTTGCCGTTAAAGATGCTCAAAAAGCATTGCCCTGTCCAGATTCTGTGCAAGCAGAGTCGGTGTTAGGCGAATGGCAGTTATCTATGCCTAGAAGCAGCGCCGTTAGTGATGAGGATTTGGCTTCCTTAGGTCGTTTGATTGCCGAGAAGCAAATAGCATCAGCAAAAGAACATCTGCAACCTACGACCTGCAGTTATCGCCCACAATGGCACATCTCCCCACCACAAGGTCTGTTAAATGATCCTAACGGTTTTGTTTACCACAATGGTGAATACTATCTGTTCTATCAGTGGTATCCCTATGCTTGTGAGCATAAAGACAAATACTGGGTTCTTTTAAAAAGCCGCGATTTGGTGAACTGGAATTGGCAATCCATTGCTCTCACACCTTCAGACTGGTTTGATAGCCATGGTGTGTTCTCGGGTCATGCCGTAAGCCATGAAGGGGATTTACTGCTTTTCTATACTGGTAACACACGTTTAGGCCATGATCGTCAGAGACAAACGATGCAATGTGTCGCACGCTTAAACGAAGACAATACGGCGGAGAAACTGGGGCCTGTGATTCGCACCTTACCTGCTGGTGTTACTGAACACTTCCGCGACCCTAAAATACTCTATCGCCAAAACAAGTGGCACATGCTACTAGGCGCGCAAACTACCGATCTGCAAGGTCGTTTGGCTGTATATCATTCAAATGACTTAATGAACTGGGATTTTGATTCCCTCTATGGTGATGAAATCGCACCTTTTGGCTATATGTGGGAATGCCCAGATATGTTTGAGCTGAACGGTGATCTGTTTTTTGTGTTTGGGCCACAAGGGATTAAATCCGAGAATCCGAATCATACTATTGAGCACCAAAATCGCATTTATCATGTTGAGCAGGATGGTGAAGGAAAAATTCATTTCCTTGAAGGTTGGCAACTGGATGCGGGTTTTGATTTCTATGCGCCTCAAAGCATGGAAACAGAAGACGGAAGAAGAGTTATGGTCGGTTGGATGGGGTTACCCGATGAAGTTAACCAGCCAAGTTGTGACAATGGCTGGATACATCAGCTAACCGCATTAAGAGAGCTTAAATGGTTGAACGGAAAGATTGTTCAAACTCCAATTCGTGAGCTTGCGGAGCTTAGAGAGTCGGTATCAAGTTTGGAGCTGGGAATCAGTCCTGTCGATGCACAAACCAAAAGCTTTGAGCTTAACGTTGAACTGCCTTGGGGAAGTGCTCTTACACTGATGTCTGACGACAATTATCGTGTGAAGTTGCAGCTTGATACAGATAAAGGTGTACTTCGTTTCGACCGAAGCCAAACTCAAATTCGAGAAGGTGATGTCATTCGTGAGCTGCCGTTAGATACTGACAAAGCGGTACATTTGCAGATGCTGGCCGATAACTCATCGTTGGAAGTGTTTATCAACCATGGTGAACATGTGATGACGGGCAGGGTCTTTACGCCAGAGTCAGCAACACAAATTATTTTAGAAGGAGCGAACGTCAGTGCTGAGTTTGCACCTTTGAAATCGGTCGTGGAATCGACATTTGCTCCTGCTGTCTAGCTGAGAGTAGATAAAGAGAAACTAAAGCCCGATAAACGAAAGCCACCTAGTAATAGGTGGCTTTGTTGTATTTAAAAACGCTTATTTTAAATGCTTACTGAAGGAACGCTTTCAACGCTTGTTGATTTGGTAAAGCCGTCATTGCGCCCTTCTGTGTGGTTGCTAAGGCACCACAGCCGTGAGCACATTCGACAGCAAGAGCAATGTTTTCTGCTTTTTGCCAGTCTGCCGTTTGAGAAAGCTGGTACAACAATCCACCGACAAAAGCATCACCAGCACCCGTGGTATCTACGGGTTTCACCACTTTACCGCTGACTAGTGTCTGGCTTTCCTTAGTCACGACGAGTGCACCTTTAGCGCCTTGAGTGATGATCACTAGAGGAATCTCCAACGCTTTAATTGCATTCAAACCTTGTTCGATGGAGTCGGTCTCTGTGAGCAGGGTTAGTTCTTCTTCTGAAAACTTAACTACATCAGCGTTCGCGACTGCACGCGTGACTGTTGCAACCATCTCTTGCGGTTTCTGCCAGACTTCTGGACGAAGGTTAGGGTCAAAGCTAAAGCTTCCGCCAGCCTTTTTGACTCGTTCAATTGCTTCGAAAGTACTGCTGCGGCTAGGCTCATTTGCCAGAGCAATTGAGCATACATGCAGCCAGTCACCCTGTTTGAAGTTTGGAATATCACTGGTTTGCAGAAATTGGTCAGCGCTCGGTTTCACCATGAAGGTGAAGCTGCGTTCTCCACTGTCATCCAGATCGACCACCACTGTAGACGTGCGCTGGTCGTTATCCAAGATAAGATAGCGGCTATCCACTTGTTCTTGTGAAAGCGTCTGGTTCATAAATCTTCCCAGCGGGTCATTTCCCACTCTGCCAAAGAACGCACTTTGACCGCCAAGACGAGCTATCGCCACCGCTACGTTTGCCGGAGCTCCGCCTGGGCATTTGAGATAATGGTTTTCCCCGTCAGGAATTAAATCAACGACAGCGTCGCCAGTTACCCAAACAGTATTCATTGTGTCTCTCCATCGAATCTTAATTTCAAATGCGGTTAGTATAATTCAGTTTTCGGTAACGTTCCCGGTATTGATTTAATTATCCAATCCCGTTAACAATTTTTATCGAAATAGAGAACAGAGAGATAAAAAAGCCACCCTTATCTTACCAATAAGGGCGGCTTTAAAACTCGTAGTTGAAGTCTAAACGAATTGCTGATGCTTAATCAGCAATTCGTTTGAAGATAATTGAGGTGTTAATGCCGCCGAAAGCGAAGTTGTTGCTCATCAGGTAATCGATTTGCATTTCACGACCAGAGCCAGTGATGTAATCAAGATCGCCACACTCTGGGTCAAGGTTATTAAGGTTAAGGGTAGGGTTAAACCAGCCGGTATGCATCATCTCTAAGCCCAGCCAAGCTTCTACCGCACCACATGCACCTAAAGTATGACCAAAGTAGCTCTTTAGGGAACTGATTGGCACTCTGCCTACGGCTTTTTCTGTAGCATTGCTTTCGGCAATGTCACCGCGATCCGTCGCCGTACCATGGGCGGACACATAACCAATTTTATCCGGAGAGAGATTCGCGTTTTTCAGCGCCTGCTCCATACAAATTTGCATGGTTTCCATTTGAGGCTGAGTAACGTGTGCCGCATCGCAGTTACTGGCAAATCCAACAATTTCTGCATAGATTTTGGCACCACGAGCTTTGGCGTGTTCATACTCTTCTAAAACCAGCGTACCTGCACCTTCGCCAATCACTAGGCCATCACGATCTTTATCGTATGGGCTCGGTGTGGTTTTTGGTGCATCGTTTTTCAGGCTGGTTGCAAACAAGGTATCGAATACCGCTGATTCAGTAGGGCAAAGCTCTTCGCCACCGCCAGCGACCATTATGGTCTGATATCCATGTTTGATCGCTTCATAGGCATAACCAATCGCTTGGCTTCCTGAAGTACAAGCACTGCTAGTCGGAATTACACGACCACGAAGGCCGAAAAACAGACCTACGTTCACTGCTGTGGTGTGCGGCATCATTTGCACATAAGTCGTTGCGGTAATCGCTCTGGTGGTCTTTTCATTCAGCATCACGCCGAATGCACCAACAGCGTCTGTACTACCTGTTGAAGATCCGTAAGCGATACCTGTCTGGCCGTTAGTAAGTACTTCATTACCGATTAAGCCAGCTTGAATCAGTGCATTCTCTGTCGCGACTGTTGCGAGCATGGAAACGCGTCCCATACCTCGTACTTGCTTTCGCTTATAGTGTTTCGGTAATTCAAAATCAGTGACCGGTGCAGCCAGTTTTGTATTCAGTCCGTCATATTGCTCATAAGAAGGCATGTACTGAGTGGCGTTTTCGCAAGCGCGTAAACGAGGTTCGATACTTTCCCAGTCGTTACCAAACGCAGTAACACCGGACATACCGGTTACAACAACTCTGCGGTTCATACGAGACCTCCGTTTACAGAAATAACTTGGCGAGTGACATACCCAGCGATATCAGACATTAAATAACTAACCAGACCTGCCACTTCTTCTGGTTCACCCATACGACGCAACGGAACAAGCGGCAGTGCATGTTCTTTCACATGCTCATCGACCATGCCAGTATCAATTAAACCCGGAGCAACACAGTTCACCGTGATTTTGCGTTTTGCCAGCTCTAAAGCCAGTGACTTCGTTGCGCCAATCACGCCCGCTTTTGCTGCACTGTAGTTGGTTTGGCCACGGTTACCCGCAATGCCGGACACTGACGCTAAAGTAACAATGCGTCCACCTTTACGCAGTTGAACCATAGGCATCACACAAGGGTGCAGCACATTGTAGAAGCTGTCGAGGTTGGTATGGATAACGCCGTCCCACTCTTCTTCTGTCATTGCAGGGAAAGCCGTATCACGAGTGATACCCGCATTGTTAACAACACCGTAGTAAGCGCCGTGTTGTTCAATATCGGCTTCAATCTGGCTTCTACATTCAGCACGGTTACTAATATCAAATCGGATCAATCGGCCTGATCCACCACTTTCGACAATCGTATCAAGTGTTGCTTGGGCACCATTCTGGTCTCCCATGTAATGAACGACGACGTTGAAGCCATCTTTACCTAGCTGAATAGCAATTGCTTTGCCTATTCCCTTACTGGCACCAGTGACGAGAACTTGTCGGGTCATACATGACTCCTAATTTTCATTTCTTGTAATTTTTCTTGTGTAGGAACATAAACGTTCAGTTGGCACTGAGCAATTGTATTCCCTTGGTATTCTATACGGCCAGAGAAAACAGCCATTCCGTTATCTTCCATCACTTGGTCTGCGAAGATATCCAGAGTCTGACCTTGGGTGAATTGGTCACACTCTGTGGCGTAGCGGCGGCTGCCTAATAAAAATCCGATGGGTGGTTGTTGGCCTTTTTGTAAGGCTTGATAACCTGACCAAGCCGCGATGGACTGCGCCATAAACTCAATGCCAACATAAGCGGGTACCGTTTTGGTCTCTGAATTGAAGAACATAAGATGCTTATCAATATCCACCTGACTGTGGATGGATGTCGCCCCGATAGACAAAGCGCGGTCAACCAAAATCATTGGATTATCATGAGGCAGCAGTGTTTCGATAGCAGGTAATTCAGTCATAGGGATATCCAAAAATTAAGCTGATGTTGTTGCCACCAAAAGCAAAAGAGTTACTGAGAATGGCTTTGCCGCCCAAAAATTGCTCGCTTTCTACCAGTGAAATTTCAATATCGTCTGCTTTGTTTGCACAGCGCTGCATAGGCAGTGGTAACTGATGACGCAAAATGTGCCAAGCAATAGCGGCTTCAGTCGCACTTGCAGCACCAAGGGTGTGACCGGTTAAAGGCTTGGTTGAGCTAACAGGTACGCTGTCGCCAAATACTCGATAGATGGCTTTACTTTCCATGCTGTCATTCAGTGGGGTCGCTGTGCCGTGGGCGTTGATGTAACCGATATCTTCTGGTGTAAGACTGGCATCTTCAAGCGCTTTTCGCATGGCTTGTTCCGCTCCATTCCCTTCTGGATGAGGCGCAGAAATGTGGTGTGCATCAGAGCTGTCACCTGCACCCAACAATGCGACATCACTTGGTTCTGTGCTCAACAACATAAATGCCGCCGATTCACCAATATTAATGCCTGAACGGTCTGCGCTAAATGGTTGGCAAAGCTGATTCGACAGAGCTTCTAAGCCATTGAATCCATTCAGTGTCAGTTTACAGATGGAATCGACACCACCAACCAATACAGCGTCAACAATGCCTGCCTGTAGCAGACGTTTTGCGCTGATAAAAACGCGGCCACTGGAAGAGCAAGCGGTTGAAATCGAGTAACTAGGACCGGTGATCTTGAAGTAATCCGCAACAAAATGAGCACTGTCACCTAACTCTTGCTTAGTGTAGTGATAGTTTTCTGGGAATGCTCCTTGAGCGATTTTTTGCCCGTAGGCGATTTCACCATCGGAAATGCCAGAGGTACTGGTACCGACAATGACGGCAATACGGTCAGCACCGTATTGCTGAATAGCATTTTCAACGCTGGATTTGATTTGCAAGAGAGCAGATAAAGCGAGCTGATTATTACGTGTCGCATATTTTGACAATGGCTGAGGAATTTTAGGTAGCGCCTCAGTAACTCGCCCAATCACCGTGGACGTATGGGTGTTGAGAATCTCATTGTCTATGAGCATGCCTTTTGACTGCCCGGATTGTAGTGCTTGATGAATAGCGACCGTTTCACTCCCTAGCGCAGAGTGAAAACCACAATCATGAATAAACACTGGAAATGAAGTTGAAGAATTCATCTAGGTTTTTCTACTGTTCTGAAGTTGTTAATTTAGCTTGATGACTTAATGTCTGGATCGTGATCGAATAGTCCAATGGCTTATTTAAAAACTGAATATCACCATCGAGTGGTGTTTTTCCAGCATAGCTAATGATCAGTACGGGTTCTCCAGCTTCGTTTTTTATAATGCGTTGATGTGGGGCATCAATGATTGACCACCTTACCTTATTTAACGGTGCTTCCCAAGCACTTCGAGGCCATAGGGTGATCATCAGATTAAATAGTACTTGTTCCGGTTTCGGTAGGGTATTTTCTAGACCGTTTAACACTTGGGTGGAAATATTTTCACCATTGTAATCCAATGACAGCAATCGCGTCCCCCAAGAGGAAAAACCTGCTAAAACAATATGCTGCGAATCAATTTGTAACTGCACAGGTAATTGTTGAGCTTGCGTGATCCCTTGTTCATCTTGCCACTGTGCTGAGATCAACTGAGTGGCGTTAAGAGACTGTCCTAGCTCACTGGGTAAGGGAAGTTCTACCCATATATCCTGACCGATTTCCACTTGTGTCGAAGAGGTGTGAGGTTGCAAACTACAGCCACTGAGCCACAAGCAAGCAAAGAGTGTTGTTAACCATTTCATTGAATTTTTTGCCTTTTTATTGCAAGTGGTGAAAGCAGCCAAGCGACAAAAATGCCGCTTAATGTCGTTAAGCCGAAACTGTGAATCGCGTGGGTTTCACTTAGTGACAGCAAGCCAAATGAAAGTAGGGTGGTCATAGCTGACAGAGTAATCGCCAGTAAAGTGCTCCGGCTCTGTGCCTGTTCGGCAAAAAACAAGGTGTAGTCAATACCAATACCGACGACAAGCACCAACGCCAACAAGTTAAACAAGTTGAGTGTTGAACCGGTTAATGTGGTAACCGCAATGCCGACTAAGCAGGCAACCATACATGGGAAGACAATTCGGATTGTATGGGCAGCACCATAACGTTTAACCAGCAGCAAAGATATGCCGATCAAAGCTGCCGCTAACAGCTCCATCACTTTAGTTCGGTATTCCCCAAACAAGGCTGAGATTTCTCCGGCTTTATCCAAGTAACTGATATCAGCCCGTTGGCTGGTAAAAGCAATGATTTCTTCTGCGTTACTCACATCTCTAAGCATGACGACGGAAGCGACGCTATCTTCAATTTTGCCCAGATAAAGGAACTGAATGGGTTCCGAAACGCTTTGATTGAGGTAGTCCGATAAACTGACCGGAATCATGGGCTCAGTTAGCGTTGGCTGAGCTGACAACTTTAAAGACTCAGACAGTGAGGAACCATAATTCTGATAGAGGTTGCTCACCAGTTGATAGTCGGATTTTTGTCTCGCAATTGATGGCAAATACTGATTGAGACTTTGATAGCCGCTGATTGTTTGCTGCCGCTTCCATTGAGCAAGTGTGCGGCCTAGCTGTTCAAGTTTTATCAGTAGTTGTTCATCGCTCTCTGCGCGCACAACCAACATCTGCTGTGAAGATTTCACACCAGAGACTTGATTAATCAGCTCTTCCTGCTGCTTTAGTTCCTTAGGCATGGCTTGAAGCTGACGAATGTCATCGTCGTAGTTCACTTGCGTTAATTGAACTGCACTGAAAATCATTAACGCCAGAGGTAGAGACGTTCTGACACTGCGTTTTTGCCATTGTGCCAACCACCAACGCCATAACATCTCGCCGGGTAAGGGACGATTTGCTGTCGCTTTGCGTGCAAGGATAGGATACCAAGCGACAACAGTAGCGTAGGCTGCAACTAAACCGATGGCTGAGAATAGCGCCAGTTGTTGCAAACCGGGAAATGGCGCAATTAATAAACCTAAGTAGCCTATTAAGCTGGTAATCAAGCCGAGAGTAATCGCAGTGAAGATATGTTGCAGCCCTTTGATGCTATCCCATTTGTCTTGTGCAGCAAGGCGGTCAGTCAGATAGTGGAACGCGTAGTCGATAGAAACACCAATTAAACTGGCACCAAATACCAAACTAAACAGATGTACTTTGCCGAAGATGGCGGTGGTCACAACAAGTGCTACTAAAAGCCCAACGCTGATGGAAAGCAGAGCTAATAACAGCGGCGCAGCACTGCGAAAGACAAACAGGACAATGACGATAACGCCCAACAGGGAGAATAAACCAATGGTGCTGATTTCCGATTTCGCACTTTGAGTACCAAAGTCAGCATAAAACAGCACGCCAGTGTGCGCACTATCCACATCGTATTGTGTTTTTAAAGACTGCTCTAAACTGTTGAGTTTCGGAACCACTTGTTGCGCGCTCATGCTGTAGGGAGAATCAGCGAGAGTGGCCGTGATCAGTACATAGGTATCGTTTTGAAATTGCGTCGTTAGGAAACCTTGCTGAATCTGGAATTGCGTTGTTAGCTGGTTTAAGTGGCTTAAGTAATCGCGAAACAGCAAAAACGGATCACTGCTCAGTTCAGAACCGGTAACGCCGGAAAAAGGGTTATAAATGGTTTGAATCACTTTCTGAACTTGCTGTTCTGGAGCAAGTTCAAGACGAGAGCGTTGTTCGTCGGTTAAAAACTGAAAACGATGGGAGAAGTAGTATCGACTCCAAGCATTTTGTTTTTGTTGGTTAATTTTGCCGGTAACTTGGGAAAATGCATTCAGGCTTGAGAGTGAATTTTGCAAACTTTCAGCAGCAGCAAACAGTTGCTGATCGTTACTGCCTTTAAGGACAAACACCACCTTGTCACTAACACTACTGGTGACTCTATCAAACGCCACTTGAGCCAACGGATCTTGGCGGCTTTGAGGGAGCAGCTTCATGATGTCAGTTTCAATGGGTACCGATGAGCTAAAGCCCCACTGTTTCAACAGTAGGGCGCAGCTTAGTACCACCAAAACAAGCCAGATTATTGCCAGCTTGGAATGATTAAAACTGGAACTGAGCTTGTTCAGCATCCGTTAAATTCTCAGGTTGGTGAGTTTGATTGGTGAAGGTGATTTCAGTTTTGTCGCCTCTTATTTCTTGCAGAACCAACGAATCAATATTTTGATTGCCTTGCAAAACGATCGATTTGAACACCGCATTCAGTGGCGCTTCTTTTGGTGTCAGTACTAACTGCCAGTGTTCACTTTGAGGAGCAAACTGCAGATCAAACTGACTTTGAAGTTGTTCGGTGTCGCCATGGAATACGGACAAAAAGATTTTGCTGAAGTAAAACGCCATCGGGTTTTCTTTGGCGTTAATCACCTGTGCAGGCTGATTGGCGAAAGTTTGGCGTAGTTTGTCCTGTGTCAGCACCAAGTTGACAGGAAACGGTGTGTGTTGCTGCCACAGTAAGCCGTGTTGTTTTTCAAGCAGAAATGAGCCTTCCGATACCAAAGGTTGCTCAAACATGGCTAAGGTGCGGCTTTGAGTAAAATCACCACGAATAATCGGAGATTGTTGAAGCTGAGCTTGCAATGAGGCTAAATCCGTTACTTGAGCTAACACGCCAGTAGTAGCAATCAAGCTTAAACAAACAGACATAGTGATGTTTTTAAACACCTTAATCATTGCAAACACTCTCCGGTTTGATGCCAATGTTCAACTTTATCTAAGAACAGTTTTGGTGAGACAAAACACATTTCTTGTTCAGCGATGCTGACCGCAACTTGAGTGGTATGTGCCTTACACATTCTTTGACCGGTCTGTGCATCAAAAATTACGTAATCAATGCGCAGACGATTTTCCCATTCGGTCAGCTTGGCGTTGATGCGGATTTCATGGTTAAACGGAATCGCTTTGACATATTTTACGCGTGTATCAATAACAGGCCACATGTGGCCTGATTCACTCATCGCTATGTAACCGTAAGCGATTTTATCTAGTAATACACGTCGTGCTTCTTCGAAATAGCGGAAGTAGTTACCGTGATAAATTACGCCCATAGGATCGGCATCTTGAAACGAAGTGGTGACTGTCACTTCGGTTTCTAATGGGAAATTAATGTTCTCCATTAACACTCCTAGTACAGCTTCCAGTGCTGGGTTTGAATGCGTTCAATACACAAACGTAGCTCTGCTTCTAACGGGCGATCTTCTACCACAAACTTAAAGTCCCGCTGAACATTAGCAACGATTTGATTCACGCTGGCACTCATATGACGCTCATCGATCTCATTGTGGCGCTTGCGTAGCTCAATGGCTTGAATGGAGGCAAGCAGAGAAGCCGCCGCCACTTGTTCAGTCAATTGCAATACGCGTAAGCAGTCGCGAGCGGCGATTGTACCCATGCTGACTTTATCTTGGTTGTGACACTCTGTTGAGCGGGAGAATACGCTCGCTGGCATTGTGTGTTTCAATGCTTCTGCTGTCCAAGCTGAAATGCCAATTTGTACCGCTTTGAAGCCATGGTTGATCGGTTTACGTTCGCCTTCTGCGCCAGTTAAGTTAAACGGCAGACCGTTGTTGAACTTGTAATCCATCAACTGTGCCATTTGACGATCCAGCAAGTCAGCTAGGTTTGCAACACAGGTTTTGAGTGTGTCCATTGCCATTGCAATGTGTCCGCCATAGAAGTGACCACCGTGCAGTACTCGCTCGTTGTCACCATCAATTATTGGGTTGTCATTGGCGCTGTTTAGTTCATTTTCGATAAGCTGACGTAACCAAGGTAAGGCATCTTGCACCGTACCAATGAGATGCGGAGCACAGCGAAGTGAGTAGCGGTCTTGTAAGCGGTCACTATTACGAGGTGGACGCTCTGCTTGTAGATCTGCTCTTAACCAAGCCGCGATTTGTTGCTGGCCTGGGTGAGGCTTCACCGCAAATAGCGCTTCATCAAAATGGAAGTCGTTGCCTTGCATACCAATTGAAACAAGAGCCGTAATTTTAGTGCATAACTGAGCCAGATACTCAGCACGCTGATAAGCCAAACAGGCTAGGGCAGTCATCACTGAAGTGCCGTTCATTAACGCTAGGCCTTCTTTTGGCTTTAGTTTAATTGGCGTCAAGCCAAGTTCTGCGAACACCTCTTGAGTGGAACGAACTTCACCTTTGTAGAGCACTTCGCGTTCGCCAATCAAGGTCGCGGCTACGTATGAAAGAGGGGTTAAGTCACCACTCGCGCCGACAGAACCTTCTTGCGGAATACGTGGGGCAATATCGTGATTAATCAGGTTGATAATTTGATTGAGCACATCGTGAGACACGCCTGATACACCCTGTGCGAGTGAGCATAAGCGAGTTGCTAATACAGCGCGTGATTGTTGGTGAGTAAGTACTTCGCCCAAACCGCAGCCATGAAAACGGGTCAGGTGCAGAGGCAGTTCCTCAACCAAATTAGGTGGAATGGCGACAGTACAAGAATCACCATAACCAGTGGTTACGCCGTAAATGACACCTTCTTCTTTAAGTAGGCGTTCTAAAAAGGCTACGCCTCGGTCAATCTTCGCGGTAAATTCAGCTGAAGAGTTAATAGAGGCTGAAGCGCCTTGTGCGATTGAAACAACGTCCTCAATGGTCAGACGCTCAGCGCCGAATAAAATATTATTGTCGTTTGTCTTCGTCATTGTTTTTACTTAATTCCCAGAAGTTGAAGAAGTTGTACCACTGTAATGGTGCTTTCATTGTGTAGTGTTGCAAGCGTTCTGCGTATTGTTGAACCACTTGGCGCAAAGATTCCTGCCTTGTTGCGCGAGGCAGTTTGATACCGTCACTAAAATGCTCGAAGTAGACGTCAAAATGCGGATGTTTACTTTGGTCGTCGCGCAGTCCAAAAATAAGGTATACAGGGGCTTCTAGGACAGAAGCGAGCATAAACGGCCCTTGAGGAAACGGTGCAGGCTTGCCAAGAAAATCCGCCCAAACAACTCGGCTTTCTACGCTGGTGGAAGTTCGGTCTCCCACGATTACCACCCACTCGCCACGCTCTATCATTTGCTGAAGCATAATCGCAGTATCAGGCCCAATTTTGCTGACTTGTATCAGGTTGAGTTCTGAATTCGGGTTGACCGTTTTCATAACGGTGTTAAAACGTTCGGCATGCTCTGTGAACACCAAAGCATTGATCTTAAGATGAGTGTGACGTCGGCTTAGCGCGCGACACAGTTCGATATTGCCTAAATGAGAGCCTAACAGTAGCAGGCCGTGTTTTCGCTCAACCAGTGATGTGAGTTGCTCTTGACCATGGATGGTTAGATTGTTGACATTGAAATCGCCTCGCCATGCCGCCAGTTTGTCGAGCATAGTTTCACCGAACGACAACAAATGGTTATAGCTGGTTAGGTTTTTGGCTACAGGCAACTGTTGTTGTTCGGCAAAGTTTTTTACCTGAGTAATAAACTGCTCTGATGATGTCTTCGCCTGTTTACCGGTGAGGTGGTAATAGCCCATCACCAACTTTAAAATGGCGCGAAAAACCTTTCTACCCAATAGCTTGTAGATCGCCATCAGCACTTTAATACCCAGTACGGTTCCGCGCTCTTGGCGTTTTGACCAGTGTGTTTCAGTTCCTTGCGTTTTTCTGCGCATCAGTAAATTAGGAATGCGCGGCAACATACCGAAAAACAGTCGTGTATGCATCCAACTGATTTTGACGTTATCCCAAAGTGAATCGAAGTGGGAAATACCGTCTTCTGGATAAATTACACGAGTGTTGACGAATTTGAACTGCACGCCATTCCAGAACATACGGACAAAGATTTCTGTATCGAAATCCATGCGACTGCCGATGTCGTGATGATTAATGACGTCAATACTTTCTTTGATCGGATACGCCCGAAAACCACACATGCTGTCTTTAATTTCCAGCGAGAGTGTTTCAATCCAAACCCAGATGTGTGTGACATATCGGCCGTATAGTCGAGCTTTGGGCACACTTTCATCGTAAACGGGTTGTCCCGAAATCAAGTGATGAGGGTTATTCTTCGAGGTCTCGATAAGATTCGGCAATGCACTGATATCATGCTGACCGTCAGCGTCAATCTGAATTACATGACTGTACCCGAGCCAATGTGCATGGCGTATACCCGCCACGACAGCACCACCTTTACCTTGGTTTTTAGGCAAGGTAATTAACGAAACATTAGCTCGTTTGGCGGCTTCTGAGAGAGCAAATTTGGTCTCTTTATTGCTTCCATCGTCCACTAGGAATACGGGAAGATCGAAATCAGCGATTGCGTCTAGAACACCAGCTACGGTTCCACCGTGGTTGTAACAGGGAATCAAAAAGCACGGGCGGTAATCAAGCTTACTCACTGGCATCTCCCAGTTTCATTTTGCCTGATGAATGTGTCACCACGTCACCATCTCTATGAGATTGGTAACTGAACGCCAGTTTTTGTTTGCTCTCATCCCAAGTTAAGCTCAGGGATACTTCTGCATTGGGCAAGATGGGTTCTTGGAACTTAATCACTTCCATGCCTTTAAAATGCATAGGCGTGTTTAAATATTGACGCGCGTAAAAGATCGCCCAATCAATTTGAGTGACACCGGGCAGTAGGGGAAAGTGATTGAAATGCCCCTTAAAATCTTCGATATCTTGGTCTACTTTAATAGTCAGCAGCACATGGTGTTCTGTTTGCTCGTAAGCCAGTAACGTTGGTTTTCTTTTAGCCATCATATAATCGGCGTTTTCTTCGTTTTTATTGGAATAATTTTTCAAGCTCGGCGACTTGGCGCTTACCTTGACTGTTTAATGGGATCTCTTTTACCACTCTAAAACTGCGTGGTACAGCAATTGGTTCAAGCCAACGTCTCAGTTCATTGCGTAGCAGCAACCAAAACTTGCCCTTTCCAAGTTCAGCAAGCTTTGTTTTACCACTCTCAGTCAGCACTATTGCTGTGGCTAAAATCAATCGCTCAGCCTGCTGCATCGGAATAACAGCACACTCTTGAACGTAGTCTAACTGGTCAACGCGTTTTTCTACTTCTACCAGTGACACTCGCTTCTCTTCAACTTTGATTATCCGATCCGTGCGACCTTTCAAAACAAACTGGTTTTCAGATACGAACTCACATTCATCAGCAGTTTGGTACCAGCCTGTTGGATCAATATGTGCAGAACGCAATCGTAAGCAATTCTCATGATTTAACTCTGCTTCCACTTTGGGAAACAGTGACCAAGGGGTTTGTTCTGTCATTTGCTGGCGATAAGCAATACCACCAGTTTCTGTACTGCCGAATACTTCTATTGGCCTATAGCTAAACAATTCCTCTGCATGGTTTGCTGCGGCAAAAGGCAGCGGCCCACCCGATGAAAAAATGCATCTCAGCTTTGTCGGTTTGTGTTCTTCTGTTAGGCGTTTTAGCAGTGCCGGGCTACTGACTAAAACCGTATCCTGATTAGCATGATGAGTGATTTGTTCGGGAAACTCTAAACTGTGTCGGGCGAATGGGTTACCTGCGCATAATGGCCACAGAACTCGGAATAACAAACCATAGATATGTTGATGAGAAACCGTACTTTCGATTCGGCTGTGAGGGATCTGCTCTCCCCACAGTGATTGTAAGATTTCAACTTCAACACTGAGCTGATCTAGGGTCTTATGAATGGCTTTTGGTGTGCCGCTTGAACCAGAAGTAAACAAAATGAGTCGAATGCTTTCTGGAGAAAGAGCAGCAAAAACGAACGGACTACTATTGTGGCCTGTAGTGATAAGCTGTGTCTCGGTATTGCGTAATGGTGTTATAGCGTCATCGCACAATAATAGATCAAACTGTGAACTCAGCTCTTCCAGAGCTTCCGGTTGATAATTACCCGGCAAAATGATGGTTTTCCCAGCATGGAATAGTGCAAGCAACCCGACCGTAAACAAATAACTATCGCGAGCACAAAGTGCGACGTTTTGTTGCGGTGTTTGATGAAGTAATTGAGTGTAATGACTCACATTGGCGACAAATTGTGCCCATGTAATATCACCCTCAGAACCAAACGCTACGACGGTATCTTCACGTTTTTCTAGTAACAGATGGGAGAGAGAACTAAATGCAGTACCGCTATATGTCATTAAATGGCTAATCCTTGCGAAGAAATTGGCGTACCACCCACTCGATGGCAAACAATAGACCAATCAGGAGGTAGCTAATCAGACCGTTATATAAGGTCCAAACTTCAATCGGTAAGAAACAGGTATATAACGCTGTAATTCCGTTGAACAAGAAAAACAGACACCAAACTTGAGTGACCTTCCGCGTGTAATTAATACCACTTTGCGGGAGTTCAGGCTCCTGTAATCTGGCAAGTCTTTCTATAATGGTTTGTGGTTGCTTTAAACTGCTTGCGAAAACCATCAACATGCAAGCATTGACAGCGACGGGATAAAACAGCAGCCAGCCTTTACTACGGAATAGAATACCCAAAACAATTAAAGTGATCCCGATAAGACCACTTATAATTGCTAACTGTTTGAATTCTTTAAGTTTGGTTCGACTTGCTGTGAAAATGCGTAATACAAAGAATACAGCGAGCGTTGCCCCTAAAATACTCAGACCGAACTTATCTATGCCGTAGTAAATTGCAAATGGATACGCGAGCAGAACAATTGCAGACAAACCTGTCAGCAAGTGACGCATCAGGCTTCCTTAAGCAGTTCTACTACTGATTCAACCACGTCATCGACAGTACGTACCATTTTAAACTCTTCTGGCTTGATTTTTTTGCCAGTCACGTTTTGCAGGTGAACCACGAGGTCAACAGCGTCAATACTATCTAAATCAAGATCTTGATATAGATGAGCCTCAGGTTGAATGTCTGCTTCATCGATTTCGAAAAGTTCAACCAGAGCATCTTTTACTTGGTCAAAAACCTGTTGCTTGTTTAAATCTGTCATAATCGTTTTCTACAAATTAGTTGCTAGTTTGAGATGAAATATACGCTGCTAGGTTAGCCACAGATGCGAAATGTTGGCGCGTATTTGAATCATCAGCATCGATTACGATGTTATATTTCTTTTTAATTGCCAAGCCAAGCTCAAGAGCATCAATAGAGTCTAGTCCTAGCCCATCCCCGAATAATGGCGCCTCTGTTTCAATTTCATCAATTGAGATGTCTTCAAGGTTTAATGCGTCGATAATCAACTGCTTAATTTCTTTGTGTAGTACTTCCACGGGAACCTACTTATTTATTATTGATAGATGGAAAAATAGCTTCAGCAAGATAGCTGTTCAGCCTTCTTGCTGCTGAAGTTGGGTTGTTAGTTTGCTCTATAAAGGGCATTACCTCAACTTTATCCTTAACTTCTACATGGAAAAAAGGCTTGGTATCCGGAACTTGATACCATTTTTTTTCTTTTGTGAGAAAGCTAGGAGAAACGGAAATATGTATTATGCGCAAGTCTCTTTGTGTGCGAATGGCTATTTGAGCCGCTCCACGCTGAAGTTTTGACGCGACCCCCGGTGTAGTACGGGTTCCTTCTGGGAAAACGAGTAGAACGTTCTCACGTTCAAATCGCTCTTCACACAGATCGAGCAGATCATCCGGCGTTTGGTTTGGAATATAACCCGCCGCTTTGACAATATGCTTCATAAATGGATTTGACCAAATGGCCGCTTTTACTAAGCAGTCACACTGCTTGAGTTGTGAAGCGACTAATACATAATCAATCAGGCTTGGATGGTTAGCGACAACAAGACAGTTCTTATCGTTGGCTAAGATCTCGGCCCCATCGATTCGGTAATCAATGGCTCCAGTGAACTTCATTAAGCGACAGAAAAAATTAAACGTAATGCGAATGACGTTTTGTACTCGATATTCACGCTGAATCGTATTTGGTGTTGTCAGTCGAATTAAAGGAATAATGATAAAACTGAGTGTTAAACCGCCTAAACCAAAAATTGCGAAACAGAGTCCAGTAGCAAAAATTCGCCAATATTTATTTACAGCATTCATTCTTGCTGCCATTCCCATGAAGTTCTTTCACCTTCAATTATCCAGTGAGGTTGTTTGCATAAATAGTGTGTCAAAAAGCTAAGCGCTTGAGGTAGGGGGCTGATAGTATCCATTTTTTCACATTGTGCAACTTGCCACGTATTACCAGCGGATAAAATCAAGCCCAATGCATATCCTTTGAACTGTTTATCTTCGTATTCAGAATAATCGTCAGGTAGGGGTTCATCAAAATCGACCAGCAATACCTTGGCGTTGGGATATTGCTTGAGATAGATCCAAGCTTCGATTAATGCACTGTGAAAAGTGTTGTCACCAGCAGCTATAGAAGTCACTGGAATAGCTTGTTTTGTTGCAATGGTTGATAAACCTGCCGCTGTGTTGTGTACCGACTGAGAAAAATTCATGGGAGAAGCTTCTTCACCAGCAAGAATATTCTTAATTATTTCAGCACTGCGACGTAGTTCACCATGACGACTTGAAAATACCAAGTAATCGATAGATTCTTCTTGCAGAAGATGGATAGCCGTTTGTACCGCTAGTTTACTTAACGGGCTCATGCGGCGTCGCATCATTGGGGGGATTAGACCAGATTCGATGGTTTCATCTTCTGGCCATTGATGAGTTTGGGACCACTGCTGCCAATCTGGCAGGACATTGATACCCAGACTGTTTGCTGACCAAGCATCGATATTAAATGAGATTAAATGCAACTGATTTGACATAACGTATTGATTTGTTGTTGAGCACATTAAATACTATGCTCGTTTATTAATATTCCCCAATCAAAGCAAGGAAATGCAATGAAAGCAATAAAATACACGATTTCGATTCTATTAGTTGTTCTTTTAGCAGGCTGCGGGCGAGTTCAACCAATCATGAACGTAGAGAATACTCCTGTTGCTTATAATCTTCAAAGTGACGAAGTGAAAGCTGCCATTGTTGTTGCTGCAACCAATAGAGGTTGGATAATTTCAAACAGCACTCCAACTGAATTAACTGCCAAACTTATGTCTCGAGATCATAGCGCGGAAGTTCGTATTCCTTATAGTGAAAAATATTATTCCATCATCTATGTCGGTTCTGTGAATTTGAAAGCGGGTGGCGGTAATATTCACCGTAATTACAATCGCTGGGTTAATAATCTGAACGTTGATATTCAGAAACAATTGGCTAGAGCGTCAGTAAAATAGTTTCAAAATAATATAATTAGGCTTTTTCGTGTTTGTACAAAAACAAGACCCTTATAACGCTCTAGAAGCGAAAACTGAGGCGCAAAAGTTATCTTTTGCGCCGATTATTTTTCAAACCGCACGTACATTACGTGATTTAGGTATTTTGACGGAATTGGATAAAGCGGGTTCGCAAGGCGCGAGCGCTGAATCTCTTTCCAAAGCGACGGGTGTATCTGAGTACGGTGTCAAAGTCCTTCTTGATATGGCAATTAGCGCCCACATTGTGTTGTGGGAAAAGCCAAATTACATATTGGCGAATCTTGGGCATTTCATCCTTCATGACGGAATGACTCAAGCAAATATGGATTTCACTGCGGATGTTTGTTACGCCGCTATGATGCATTTAACCGAGTCGATTACTGAAGGTAAACCCGCTGGTCTTAAAGAGCTGGGCGAATGGGAAACCATTTACCAAGGGCTTTCTCGTTTGCCAGAAAAAGCAAAACAGAGCTGGTTCCAGTTCGACCATTTTTACTCAGATCGATCATTTCCTATTCTTCTTGAACATGTATTTGCTTCGAAGCCTAAAACTCTGGTTGATATTGGTGGCAACACGGGTAAATGGGCAATGCAATGCTGTCACTATGACAAAGATGTTGAAGTAACGATCGTTGACCTTCCTCAGCAGCTCGAAATGGCACTGAAAAATGCCGAAGAAAATGGTTTTTCGAAGCGTATAAAGGGTTATCCCGCCAACATGTTGGATAAGAGCCAAGCTTTGCCAGAGCAGGCTGATGTATGGTGGATGAGCCAGTTTTTAGACTGTTTCTCACCAATGGAAATTCTAAGTATTCTGCAAAGAGTCAAACAGCAGCTAAAACCAGATTCAAAAGTGTATATTTTGGAGCTATTCTGGGACGCCCAGAAATATGATGCGGCTTCTTATAGCTTGAACGCCACCTCGCTTTATTTTACCTGTCTGGCAAATGGTAACAGCCGTTTTTATCGCAGTGATGATTTCCTAGAGATCATTGACGCGGCTGGTTTAGAAGTAGTGGAGCGTACAGACCACATTGGTCTGGGGCATACGCTATTAGAACTAAAAGCCAAGTAAAAATAATATTCAGAGAATAATTGTAATGGATATACAGCAACGTCAAGTCGTTATTATTGGCGCGGGGCCGTCAGGTTCGACGGCCGCAGCTTTGCTTAACAAGCAAGGTATCGATGTTTTAGTTCTAGAGAAAATGCAGTTTCCTCGTTTCTCCATAGGAGAGAGCCTACTGCCAGCGTGCATGGAGACCGTTCAGGCCGCTGGTATGCTGCAGGCTGTGGAAGAAGCAGGGTTTCAGTTTAAAAACGGTGCGGCTTTTAGGAAAAATGGTGTCTATACCGAGTTTGACTTTTGCAATAAGTTTACGCCGGGGCCGGGTACTACCTTTCAGGTCCAAAGAGCAAGCTTCGATAAAGTTCTCGCTGATAGTGCTCAAAGCCAAGGTGTTGAAATTCGCTACCAGCATGAAGTGAAAAGCATAGAGTTTTATGGGTCGAATTCTCTGCTTACGGTAGAGGATGAGCTAGGAAATAGTTATCAACTTCAAACCTCTTACGTGTTAGACGCCAGCGGGTTCGGCCGAGTGTTGCCGAGACTTTTAAATCTTGAAGAACCTTCTTGTCTACCCGCACGCAAAGCCATTTTTACCCACACCATTGATCATATAGATGCAGATAAACATCTCTATGACAGAAATAAAATTCTTATTTCGGTTCATCCTAAACATGCTGATGTTTGGTATTGGCTCATTCCATTCTCAAATGGTGTTTGTTCCATTGGTGTGGTTGCAACACCCGAGTTTTTTGAAGGTTATCCTGAAGACAAAATCGAAGCGATAAAGCAACTAGCTGGCGAAGAGCCACATCTGGCACTGCTACTTGAGAATGCAGAGTTTCCGAATGCAGCAGGTGAGCTGAAAGGCTATTCCGCCAACGTTAAACATTTGGCTACTCAACACTATGCTCTGCTGGGGAATGCTGGTGAGTTTCTTGACCCGGTATTTTCATCGGGTGTTACGATAGCAATGAAATCAGCACAATTGGCTGCTGAGTGCGTTGTTCGCCAAATAAAAGGCGAAAGTGTTGATTGGCAAAACGACTACGAAATACCGCTGATGATTGGTGTGAATGCCTTTAGAACCTACGTTGAAGGTTGGTATGACGGTACACTTCAAGATGTTATCTACTATGAAAATCCAAACTCAAGAATCAAGCAGATGATTTGCTCAATATTGGCTGGTTACGCATGGGATACCAATAATCCTTATGTGAAGGACTCGAAACGCCGCTTAACCAGTTTGGCCGAGCTTATCCGAAGTTCCTAAATATTCAGCAAAAGAGCGCAAGTAGTTGCAGTCTCCAAACTGCATAACTATTTAATTACTTAGTCTATGGTCTCTAATGCTCTTTTATTGGGCATAGAGATCTATCATAGTGCAGCTGAGTGATAACGCTCACATTTCCCTCTTGTCTGATGAGATAAAAATCACACAATCTCCCTAAATTTGTGTACAAAATGTTAAATGTATTGTTATTTTCTAGTGCAAGATGCTGAGAATACGGCGTTAGTTAGATAAATCGAGATTTAAATCTGATGTAAAGGATTACTTTCCTTTGTTGTGCTGCAAGCTAGTCTTTGGTTAGTGGTTGCATCTAATTATTCATTCTGGATAAGAATATAATCTCTTTTTATTCTAATTTTATGGCAAATTGCTTCAATGCTTGATAATGTTTGCCGCATTCTTTGTAAGGAATTGACATGCTTTTGTCACTTCCCACATCTTTTAGGTTAGCCGTTCTAGCCGACATGCAAAGAAGTCATGGATGCAAAAATAAAACTTGGAGTTTATACAGATGTATAAGAACAAAATCACACAAGCACTTTTACTAGGTGCTGGCCTTGCGGTGGCTACAACTTCTCTTACAGCTTTTGCTGCAAACGTGCCAGCAGGCACTAAGCTAGCTCCAGTGCAAGAGATCGTTCGTGGTAATGGTACTGAAGTCGCTACTATCGACCCGCATAAATCTCAAGGTGTTCCAGAATCACACGTTATTCGTGACCTGCTAGAAGGCTTGGTAAACCAAGACGCTGACGGTAAGGTTATTCCTGGCGTCGCAGACCGCTGGGAAACATCAGACAATACAACGTTCACTTTCCATATTCGTGAAGGCGCTAAGTGGTCTAACGGCGAACCTGTAACTGCACAAGATTTCGTATACAGCTGGCAACGCGCCGTTGATCCAGCGACTGCTTCTCCATACTCTTGGTACATGGAAATGACCCAGATGAAGAATGCAGCTGACATTATCGCAGGGAAGAAAGACAAGAGTGAGCTAGGCGTATACGCTAAAGACGCGAACACTCTTGTTGTTGAGTTAGACTCAGCAGTTCCATATTTCGTTATGATGACTGGTCACACAACAATGAAGCCAGTTAATAAAGCGACAGTAGAAAAGTTTGGTGATCAATGGACCAAACCTGAAAACTTCGTTGGTAACGGTGCTTATGTAGTTGAAAACTGGGTTGTGAATGAGCGTTTAGTGCTTAAGCGCAACGAACAGTACTGGGATAACGAGCACACAGTTATCAACAAAGTAACTTTCCTTCCGATTGAAAACCAAGTTGCTGAAATGAACCGCTTCCTGGCGGGCGAGATCGATATCAGCTACGACGTTCCAGTTGAACATTTCCGTCGTCTGAAGAAAGATCATCCAGAATTGGTTTCTGTAGTGGGTAACCTATGCTCTTACTACTACTCTTTCAACACCAAGAAAAAACCATTTGATGACGTACGTGTACGTAAAGCAATTTCTTACGCGATTGACCGTAACATCGTGAGCGATGCAATCATGGGTCAAGGTCAGAAACCTGCATACTTCCTAACGCCTGAGATCACTTCTGGTTTCAACCCAGTAATGCCTGCTTACGGCAAAATGACTCAGAAACAGCGTAACGAAGAAGCCGCTCGTCTACTTGCTGAAGCTGGTTACGGTAAAGACAACCCACTTAAGTTTACTCTTCTGTACAACACTTCAGAAAACCACAAGAAGGTTGCTGTAGCGATTGGTTCTATGTGGAAGAAAACTTTGGGTCTAGATGTCACTCTAGAAAACCAAGAGTGGAAAACTTACCTATCTTCTAAAGACCAAGGTGACTTCGAAGTTGCTCGTGCTGGTTGGTGTGGTGACTACAACGAAGCGTCTTCATTCCTAACTTTGATGACAAGTAATAACACCACTGGTGGTCAACACTGGGGCAACAAAGAGTACGATGCAATCATCGATAAAGCACTGACTTCTACTTCCGAAGAAGAACGTCAAAAACTTTACGCAGATGCGGAAGCTCTAATGGCAAAAGATATGCCTATCGCTCCAATTTATCAGTATGTTAAGACTCGTCTGCTTTCTCCAAAAGTAGGCGGTTTCCCTGCGAACAACGCAGAAGAAAAGATCTACTCAAAAGATCTGTACATCAAAGCTGAATAAATTAGCAAAGCTATAAAACTATAATTAAGTAATATTCTGCATGTGCTTGAGGTTCGCGGATGGTACATGCAGTATTTTTTTGTTTTAAATAGTCACAGACTGGAAGAGTGAGTTTATGTTTAAATTCATTATTAGACGAGTTCTGGAAGCAATTCCAACCATGTTGGTTTTGATTACAGTTTCGTTTTTTCTCATGCGTTTCGCACCAGGAAACCCTTTCTCAAGCGAGCGTGCTCTACCGCCAGAAGTAATGGCAAATATTGAAGCGAAATATGGACTTGATAAGCCTGTATTAGAGCAGTACACCACCTATCTGACCAACGTGTTACAAGGTGATTTCGGCCCTTCATTTAAATACCTTGATTACTCTGTAAATGAGCTGATTTTTGCAGCCCTTCCTGTGTCAGCGAAAGTCGGTTTTGCCGCTTTTATCTTCACAGTAATTATGGGTGTAACTGTCGGGACACTTGCCGCTTTGAGGCAAAACACTTGGTTGGACTATTCAATTATGGCTACTGCTATGATTGGTGTCGTAATGCCTTCATTCGTTCTCGCGCCGGTATTGATTTACATTTTCTCTATTAACTTAGGTTGGTTCCCTGCTGGGGGCTGGTTAGACGGGTCGTTCAAATATATGGCTCTGCCAGTTCTTGGTATGTCTCTGTTATACGTAGCAACATTTGCACGTATTACTCGTGGTTCAATGATTGAAACTCTAAACAGTAACTTCATTCGAACTGCGCGAGCAAAAGGGTTGAGCTATCCATACATCGTCGTTAAGCACGCGTTGAAACCTGCGTTATTACCAGTAGTTTCTTATATGGGGCCTGCATTCGTAGGTATCATTACTGGTTCGGTTGTTATTGAAACCATCTTTGGCCTTCCGGGTATTGGTAAGTTGTTCGTAAACGCGGCATTTAACCGTGACTACTCTCTGGTAATGGGTGTAACCATTCTTATTGGTTTCTTATTTATCCTGTTCAACGCAATTGTAGATATCTTGTTGGCAGCGATTGACCCGAAAATTCGTTACTAAGGAAGTATTACTATGTTGACGAAAAAAGAAAATCTGGAAGCGATTGAAAAGTTTTCCGAAAATCTTGAAATCGAGGGTCGCAGCCTGTGGCAGGACGCTCGTATTCGCTTTATGCGCAATAAAGCCGCGATGGTGAGTCTATTTATTCTCACGCTTATGACGTTGGCGGTTGTTTTTTTACCAATGATTGCGCCCTTTACTTATGACGATACTGACTGGTACGCAATGCACGTTGCTCCAAATGCAGAGCATTGGTTCGGTACAGACAGTTTAGGCCGTGATATTTACGTTCGTACTTTAGTTGGTGGACGTATCTCTCTGATGGTCGGTGTGATGGGCGCACTGGTTGCAGTACTCATCGGTACACTTTACGGTGCGGCGTCTGGCTTCATCGGTGGCCGTGTTGACCGTATCATGATGCGTATCCTCGAAATTCTGTACGCAGTGCCATTCATGTTCTTGGTTATCGTATTGGTGACCTTCTTTGGACGTAATATCGTTCTGATCTTCGTGGCTATCGGTGCTATTGCATGGCTTGATATGGCGCGTATTGTTCGTGGTCAAACGCTGAGCCTACGCAGCAAAGAGTTTATTGAAGCGGCACACGTATGTGGTGTGAGTAACTGGAAGATCATTACTCGTCATATTGTTCCAAACGTATTAGGTATCGTCGCTGTTTATTCGACGCTGCTTATTCCTAGCATGATTCTGACTGAGTCATTCTTATCTTTCCTTGGTTTAGGTGTTCAAGAGCCTATGACAAGCTGGGGAGCACTATTGCAAGAAGGTGCAAACACAATGGAAATCGCAATTTGGCAGCTTGGCTTCCCTGCGGCATTCATGGTGGTCACACTGTTCTGCTTTAACTACGTGGGTGACGGTCTCCGTGACGCGCTGGATCCAAAAGACAGATAAGAATTGAGGAAGTAGTAATGGCTTTATTAGATGTCAAAGACCTGCGTGTAGAGTTCACTACCCAAGATGGTATTGTTACCGCAGTAAACGATTTGAACTTCTCACTAAATCAAGGTGAGACACTGGGTATCGTTGGTGAATCTGGTTCGGGTAAATCTCAAACTGTATTCTCAATCATGGGCCTTTTGGCTAAGAACGGTATCATTTCTGGTAGCGCAAAGTTTGAAGGTAAGGAAATTCTAAACCTGCCTGAAAAAGAGTTAAATAAAGTTCGCGCAGAACAAATTGCAATGATCTTCCAAGACCCGATGACGTCGCTTAACCCTTATATGAAGGTTAGCGATCAGTTGATGGAAGTGTTAATGCTGCACAAAGGCATGAGCAAAGCAGAAGCGTTTGAAGAGTCTGTGCGCATGCTGGAAGCGGTAAAAATTCCGGAAGCTCGCAAACGTATTACTATGTATCCGCATGAGTTTTCTGGCGGTATGCGTCAGCGTGTAATGATTGCAATGGCTCTGCTATGTCGTCCGAAACTATTGATTGCTGATGAGCCGACAACTGCATTAGACGTAACGGTTCAGGCTCAAATCATGGATCTGCTTAATGAACTCAAATCTGAATTCAACACAGCAATCATCATGATCACTCACGATTTAGGTGTGGTTGCGGGTTCTTGCGACAAAGTGCTTGTAATGTACGCAGGTCGCACAATGGAATACGGCACGGTTGATGAGATCTTCTATCAACCGAGCCACCCATATGCGGAAGGCTTGTTGAAAGCAATCCCTCGTTTGGATACTGAAGGTGATGTATTACCAACCATTCCGGGTAATCCGCCAAACTTACTTCGTCTGCCACCGGGTTGTCCATATCAAGACCGCTGTCATCGTGTAATGGACCGCTGTAAACGTGAAGCGCCGATCCTGACGCCATTTGGCAATGATCGTCAACGCGCATGTTTTTCTGACTGGGAGACTTGGACGAAATGAGTGTAGATAAGAAATTACTGTTAGATGTTAAAGAGCTAAAAGTACACTTTGACATCGCTTCTAAATCAGCATGGCCTTGGTCAAAACCAGCGAAGCTTAAAGCTGTAGATGGTGTGAACGTTCGCCTTTACGAAGGTGAAACTCTAGGCGTTGTGGGTGAATCTGGTTGTGGCAAGTCTACTTTTGCTCGCGCAATTATCGGCCTTGTACAGGCAACTGACGGTGAAGTGGTCTGGTTAGGTCAAGATTTGACTCGTATGCAGGAAGTGAAACGTCGCGAAACTCGTAAAGATATTCAGATGATTTTCCAAGATCCTCTGGCGTCTTTGAACCCGCGTATGACAGTAGGGGACATCATCGCTGAGCCGCTACAGACTTTCTATCCAGAGCTTTCTAAGCAAGAAGTGAAAGACCGTGTTAAAGAGATGATGGCAAAAGTGGGTCTGTTACCAAACGTGATCAACCGCTATCCACACGAGTTCTCTGGTGGACAGTGTCAACGTATTGGTATTGCTCGTGCTTTGATTCTTAATCCAAAGATGATTATCTGTGATGAACCAGTATCAGCGCTCGACGTTTCAATTCAGGCTCAGGTGGTAAACCTGCTGCAAGAACTGCAACGTGAGCTAGGGTTAAGCCTAGTGTTCATCGCGCACGACTTGTCAGTAGTGAAACATATTTCTGACCGTGTATTGGTAATGTATTTAGGTAATGCAGTAGAACTCGGTGAATCTGAAGCGCTGTTTGCTAATCCTAAACACCCATACACCAAAGCATTGATGTCTGCTGTGCCGATTCCAGATCCAAAGCTGGAACGTGCAAAAACGATTCAAATGCTTGAAGGCGACCTGCCTTCACCAATTAACCCGCCATCGGGATGTGTTTTCAGAACTCGTTGTCCTCAAGCGACAGAGATCTGTGCTCAAACTAAGCCACAAATTCAAGGGTCTGATACCCATGCAGTTTCGTGCTTACATGTTGAGATGTAAATTCAGCCTGTGACGGGCATAAGCGCGGCTTCTTTTTGAGTCGCGCTTTTTTTGTGCCCAAGAAAACCTTCAAAAAATTCGAATGACTAAGCCAAAACCCTTCGGGTGAGTATTCATCTCGTTCAACTATAATAACTCCAGAATTAAGCATTAGTAATGGGGTGAGTAATGGGAAAATTAGTTGAAGGTGTCTGGCATGATGTTTGGTATGACACAAAGAGCAGTGACGGAAAGTTCATTCGAGAAGATGCAGGATTTCGCGATTGGATAGACAGCCGTTCTGACGCCAAATTTTCTCCTGAAGCTGGCCGCTATCATTTATATGTCTCTTTGGCTTGTCCATGGGCGCACCGTACATTAATTTTCCGTGAACTTAAGCAATTACAAGACATTATCGATGTCACGATTGTCTGTCCGGATATGCTCCACGATGGTTGGAAATTCGGCATTCCAGAACCTCTGTTCGGACACACCAAGCTTCACCAAATCTATACTCAAGCGAAACCTGATTATTCTGGCCGCGTTACTGTACCTGTGTTGTGGGATAAGAAACTTCAAACCATCGTAAGTAACGAATCGTCTGAAATAATTCGTATGTTTAACCGTGCGTTTAATGAGTTAACTGATAATCACGTCGATTACTATCCTGATGCACTGCGCAATGTTATCGACGAGTGGAATGATTATATCTATCCAAACATCAACAATGGTGTTTATCGTTGTGGCTTTGCAACGACGCAGGAAGCCTATGAAGAAGCGTATGAGTCTTTATTTGAAGCATTAGACAAAGTGGATGCACATCTGGCTCATAATCGATATCTGGCCGGTTCTAGTATCACAGAGGCAGACTGGCGTCTATTTACTACGCTTATTCGGTTCGATTCGGTATATGTTGGCCATTTTAAGTGCAACAAAAAAAGAATTGCAGATTATCCAAATTTGAATGGTTATTTGAAAGAGCTATACCAAGTTCCGGGAGTAAAAGAGACCACGGACTTTTACCATATCAAACGACACTACTACTTCAGTCATACCAGCATCAATCCAACGCAAGTAGTGCCTGTTGGGCCTGAGTTGGATCTAGAATCTCCACATAACAGAGATTTGGTATAAATAAAAAACGCATCTTTTACGATGCGTTTTTTATTAGCTAAGTTTTATTATCTAAGTGTTATTGACCTGACCAGCTGTAGGTAGCGGTTAGGAAATATAAGGTAGGATCTTCAAAACCACCACTTAACTGGCCTGCCTGTGTCTTGGAGTCTTCAAGTAATACGACTTCAAAGGCTAGGCCCATTGTACGGCCTTCACCTAGATCGTATTCCATACCCGTACCAATACGCCATGCATCACCTGTTGGGATAGTAAAGTCACCCGAAGATTGATTTTCGTATAGGCTGCTATCAAACGCCAAACCTGCATTCCATATTAGTTTCTTGTTTAATTGGTAGCGTGAACCTACAGCAATATGGTAGGTATCCTGAGTTGGAGTTTTAGTGAAAGTTTCGTATTCACTCCAGTCTTCCCAACCTAAGTTACCCATTACAGCGAGCTTATCGTTTAACTGATGGAATGCACTGAAAGTCAGTGTTTGTGGCATTACAGCTGGATCAACGGTTTGACCTAATACATTGACATCAAATTTGAGTTCTGTTTCAGAAGAGTAACCGATACCGAATCGGGTGTTTTCATTTGGTGAGAAAAGGACACCAAGTTTGGCGTTATAGGCAATGTCAGTATCGTCAATCTGAGCGCCGCCAGCTTCTACATCAAACATACCATATTGGATACCTAAACCAGCCCCAACTGACCATTGATCGTTGATCTGGTAAGAAGCGGTTGGCTGAATGGTGAGAGCTTGTGTTACTGCAGTTTTGATAGGGAAGTTTTCGTACTCTAGACCCATTCCATAATTACCGTAAACACCGATGCCAAGTGTTAACTTGTCATTCATTTTCTGGCTGTAGAATGCAGAACCGAGGGGAACAAAACCAACAATGTTTCCTGCACTAGAACTTTGCATTTGGTATTCGGTATCGCCATAAAGCGTCATCATACCGCCAGTAAACGATTGCCCTTCGACATTAGATAAGCCCGCAGGGTTTGCAGCCAGAACTGAGGCATCTTGAGCGCGTGCAGCCTTGCCCGCAGCGGCTAAACCGAGGTCATTGTTGCCGATTTCGTGCAAATATACACCTGCAGAGTATGCAGAAGTACTCGCTAGAACTGCGCTAGCGACGAGGGATTTTTTTAGTAGATTCATGTTATTAGACTTATAAAATTGAAAGTTAGTAGCTGTAGTATTCTATTGAGCGGGGTTTGGCAGATATGTAGGAATTTTCGACAAACGCTTGTTGGAAGGGATTAAACTTTATTAAGAATAAAAAAGCCGCAACTAGGTTGCGGCTTTTGCTAATAATATCTGGAGACCTAAGTGAAGACTATTTTGCTTCTTGGTCTGCTTGGATAGCGGTAAGAGCAATTGTGTACACGATATCGTCAACCAACGCACCACGAGAAAGGTCGTTAACTGGCTTACGCATACCTTGTAGCATCGGACCGATTGATACTAGGTCTGCTGAACGTTGTACTGCTTTGTACGTCGTATTACCTGTGTTTAGATCTGGGAATACGAATACTGTCGCTTTACCTGCAACTGGGGAATTAGGAGCTTTAGACGCTGCCACGTTTTCCATGATTGCTGCATCGTATTGTAGAGGGCCGTCAATAATAAGATCTGGACGTTTCTCTTGAGCAATACGAGTTGCTTCACGTACTTTATCAACGTCTGCACCTTTACCAGATTCACCAGTAGAGTACGAGATCATTGCAACACGTGGGTCGATACCAAATGCAGCTGCAGAATCAGCCGATTGGATAGCGATTTCTGCTAGCTGTTCAGCCGTTGGATCTGGGTTGATTGCACAGTCACCGTATACCAATACTTGATCAGGCAGAAGCATGAAGAAGATTGAAGATACGATTGACGCATTTGGTGCCGTCTTGATGATTTGGAACGGAGGAACGATAGTGTTCGCAGTTGTGTGAACAGCTCCAGATACTAGGCCGTCAACTTCGTTCGCTTCAAGCATCATTGTGCCTAGGAAAACAGAATCTTCCAATTTCTCACGAGCAACAACTTCAGTCATACCTTTCGCGCCACGTAGTTCAACTAAACGAGCTACGTAATTTTCGCGAACGGAATCCGCATCAATGATTTCAACGCCAGCGCCTAGCTCAACACCTTGTTGTGCAGCAACGCGACGGATTTCGTCTGGGTTACCTAAAAGCACACACGTTGCGATACCGCGTTCAGCACAGATAGCCGCAGCTTTCACTGTACGAGGTTCGTCACCTTCAGGCAGAACGATACGTTTACCCGCGCGACGAGCAAATTCTGTTAGCTGGTAACGGAATGCTGGAGGGCTCAGACGACGGATACCTTGAGTGCCTTCAGATAGAGAATCAATCCAAGGGCCATCAATGTGGCTCGCAACGTGTTCGCTGATGAACTCGATACGCTCTTTATCGTCAGCTGGAACTTCTAGGCTGAAGCTTTGTAGGTTCAGAGAAGTCTGCCAAGTGTTACCTTGCGCTTTGAAAATTGGCAAGCCAGAGTCAAATGCAGGTTTACATAGGTCAACGATTTCTGAAGGGATATCGTAACCACCAGTAAGAAGTACAGCACCAATCTCAACACCGTTCATTGCTGCGAGAGAAGCCGCAACGATTACGTCAGGACGGTCTGCAGAAGTTACTAGCAGAGAACCTGGTTTGAAGTGTTCAATCATGTGAGGGATTGAACGTGCACAGAAGGTGATGCTCTTAATACGGCGAGTATTGATTTCACCAGCACTAATGATTTCAGCGTTTAGGTGCTTAGCCATATCCACTGCGCGAGTCGCGATCAATTCGATGTTCCATGGCACGCAACCTAGAACACGGATAGGACTAGTATTGAAGATCTGCATTACTTCAAGATTTGTTTGAATCGCACTGTCTGCGTCATCGAACATTTCAGATAGGTCTGGACGAGTACGGCCAGCTTCATCAACAGGAGCGTTAAGCTTGTTGATGATGACACCTTTAATGTTCTTATTCTTAGTACCACCAAAGTTTGAACAGGCGATTTCAATACGCTCTTTCAGCTGTGTTGGGTTGTTAGTACCAGGAGTTGCAACGAACACGATTTCAGCGCCAAGTGTTGCTGCAATTTCAGCGTTCACTTGGTTAGCGAATGGATGTTTACGAGTTGGAACCAAACCTTCAATCAACGTCACTTCTGAGTCTTTATTGATCTGGTTGTAACGCTCAACGATAGTTTCTAGTAGCTCATCCATTTTCTCTGAGCCGATTAGCGTTTCAGCCGTAGACATAGGCAAAGGTTCAGCAATGTTGATATCGCTGTTACGGCCGATAATCGTTGAAGTCAGATCTGGTTGATCTTCACCACTACGTGGCTGAGCAATAGGCTTGTAGAAAGAAACGTTTACGCCTTTACGCTCCATAGCGCGTAAAATACCCATGCTCACGCTGGTTAGACCCACGCCAGCACTGATAGGGATAAGCATAATAGTACGGGACATCTGTAAGGTACCTCAAACTATTGGATGCAATCTAAGAGATAGATTGGATTGAAATAAAGCCTAGTTAATGATTCAAGTGAGAATAAAAGCTAAGCCCCTATAGAAATCTGGCTAACCGTTAGGTTAGCCAGTTAGAAACTTAAAGACCTGCTAGAGTTGCGGTGTCTTCAGCAATCACCAACTCTTCGTTGGTTGAGATAACCATCGCTGGCACGCGGCTGTCTGCTGTAGTGATAACACCTTCGCCGCCGAAACGTGCTTTTAGGTTTGCATCGCTGTCTACTTCGATACCGAAGATTGCTAGACGGTTAAGAACCATTTCACGGATTGGAGCAGAGTTTTCACCGATACCACCAGTGAACACGATAGCGTCTAGACGACCATCTAGGCTTGCAGTGTAACCAGCTACGTATTTAGCTAGGCGGTGACAGAATACGTCCATCGCACGAGTTGCTTCTTCTTTAGCGCCGTAGTTGTCTTCAACGAAACGACAGTCAGAAGTCACTTCAGTTAGACCTAGAAGGCCAGACTCTTTAGTCAGCATGTTGTTGATTTGCTCAACTGAGTAACCTAGAGCGTCGTGTAGGTGGAAAATGATCGCAGGATCGATATCACCACAACGAGTACCCATTACTAGACCTTCAAGAGGAGTCATACCCATTGAAGTATCAACTGATTCACCGTTCTTAATTGCACAAACTGATGCACCGTTACCTAGGTGACAGTTGATGATGTTAAGTTCGTTTGCTGGTTTACCTAGACGTTCAGCTGCTTCACGAGCGATGAATAGGTGAGAAGTACCGTGCATGCCGTAACGACGTACACCGTGTTCTTTGTATAGTTTGTATGGAAGTGCGTATAGGAACGCTTCTTCAGGCATAGTTTGGTGGAAAGCAGTATCGAATACAGCAACGTTTTTCAGTGCTGGGAAAGCTTTCTGAGCTGCTTTAATACCGATGATGTGTGCTGGGTTGTGTAACGGTGCTAGAGTTGCACAGTCTTGAATACCTTGAAGAACAGCATCGTCGATTAGAGCAGATTTAGTGAACTTCTCGCCGCCGTGTACAACACGGTGACCGATAGCTTTAATTTGTGCCGCAAGTTCTGGCTTAGAAGCAAGAATAGTTTCTACGATGAAAGATAGAGCTTCATCGTGAGCAGCGCCTTCACCTAGTTGTGCTTCGTGCTTACCATCAAGTTTCCACTTGATACGTGCTTCTGGAAGGTGTAAACATTCTGCAAGACCAGAAAGATGTTCGTCGCCGTTTTGTGCATCGACAACAGCGAATTTAAGTGAAGAACTACCGCAGTTTAAAACTAAAACTAGCTTAGACATGTGTGACTACCTGTAATAATCGGTTAGGACAAAATCAATGACAAGAATAGTAGATGCATAAGCAATTGGTACTAATCTTAATCAATAAAGCTTTAACTTCCTTATCTAGAGACGTGACTTCGTCATTGAAATCGTCTGCTGCTTTCCTTGCAGATTAGTCTTAAAGTTGCCTAAATTGTAAATAAGGGCAACAATGAGATTGAGAGTCCGCAAAGGATAGCGATAATGGGGTAATATAACAAAAAAAATTTGAAACAATATTAGCTTTTATCAAATTTTTACGTTATTCGTTGAACTATTCAACTATTTTTTAGCGAATTCGCCCACAAGAGGCGATAACTGAGAGTGAGGAAGTGGTATGAGTAATCGTGTCGGAATCATCCACAGCTTGAAAGACGGCCAGAAATACATGCAAGTTTGGCCTATGCGGAAAGAGTTGAATCTGCTTTTTCCTGAATCGCGAATTATTAAAGCGACGCGTTTTGGTATCAAAGTTATGCCAGCGGTCGCCGCTATTAGCGTGTTAACTCAAATGAGTTTTCAAAATGTTCAAGCTATGCCACAAGCGGTTGTTGTTGCTTTGTTTGCCATCAGCTTACCTTTGCAAGGTATGTGGTGGTTAGGTAACAGAGCGAATACTCAGTTACCGCCCGCACTAGCAGGTTGGTATCGCGAAATTCATGCAAAAATTGCTGAAACAGGTTCTGCTCTTGAACCGATAAAATCGAAGCCTCGATACAAAGAGCTGGCAATGGTACTTAATCGTGCATTCCGTCAGCTTGATAAAACCGCTTTAGAACGCTGGTTTTAATTAAACGAATTGTTAAGGCTCTAATCTATCCATTAGAGCCTTTTTTGTTTTCCGATATGAAGCCAAGCTCATGGCTGTTGTAGAGGCTTTCTTCTGAGCAAAAAATAGTCGTTATTTGCCTTCTTTTAGTCACCAAACTCAAGATACTGTTTCTTCCTCTCTTTTTGTTATTTCGCTGTTAAATGTTTCTTCCCTTTCCGCATAGTTACTGGTAATAATGTCCATAAGTGCATGCTAATTGCACAATAACTAAAAAACATTACACAACATCACATTACTATATGCTTTAAATCAAGGAGTTAAGATGAAAGCAAGCAAGGTCATTGCTACCGCCGTTCTAGCCGGAGCTGCATTACTTTCTTCCCACAGCATTATGGCTAAAACCGCTAAAGTTGCGGTTTCACAGATCGTAGAACACCCTGCACTCGATGCAACACGTCAAGGTCTTCTTGATGGCCTGAAAGCAAAAGGCTATGAAGAAGGCAAAAACCTAGAGTTTGATTTCAAAACAGCGCAAGGTAACCCTGCTATTGCTGTACAAATTGCGCGTCAATTTGTGGGTGAAAATCCAGATGTGTTAGTCGGTATTGCAACACCTACAGCACAAGCTCTAGTGTCAGCGACTAAAAACATTCCAGTTGTATTTACAGCGGTGACAGACCCAGTAGGCGCAAAATTGGTTGCGACAATGGAGCAACCTGGTAAAAACGTAACGGGTCTTTCAGACCTTTCTCCGGTTGAACAACACGTAGAGTTGATTAAAGAAATCATGCCAAACGTGAAATCAATTGGTGTGGTTTACAACCCAGGTGAAGCAAACGCTGTAAGCTTGATGGAGCTACTAAAAGCATCCACTAAAAAGCACGGAATTACTCTGGTTGAAGCAACTGCTCTGAAAAGTGCAGATGTACAGTCAGCAACACAAGCAATCTCTGCAAAATCAGACGTTATTTATGCTCTGATTGACAATACTGTTGCCAGCGCAATTGAAGGTATGATTGTCGCTGCAAACCAAGCTAAGACACCTGTGTTTGGCGCTGCAACATCATATGTAGAGCGTGGTGCAGTTGCTAGTCTTGGTTTCGACTACTACCAAATTGGCGTTCAAACTGCGGATTACGTAGCTGCTATTCTAGAAGGTGCTGCTCCTGGTTCTTTGGATG
The DNA here is from genome assembly GCF_038452265.1 of Vibrio diazotrophicus. Taxonomy (NCBI): domain Bacteria; kingdom Pseudomonadati; phylum Pseudomonadota; class Gammaproteobacteria; order Vibrionales; family Vibrionaceae; genus Vibrio; species Vibrio diazotrophicus. The sequence goes on along the minus strand of NZ_CP151842.1, from coordinate 2,120,244 downwards.
TTAAAGTTGCGAAAGGTTCTGATTTAGTGATTAACAAGACTGTGGCTGAAAAGCTAGGTCTGGAAATTCCTAAGTCCGTTATGGATCGCGCAACAAGCGTTAAATAGAACCATTGTTAAAAGAGTTGGCGTAGTAGTGCGCCAACTTGATTAAGCAGAGAAGGGAGTTTGTATGTCTGCTTTTGCCTTTTTTGGCGCCTTAGAGGTTGGCCTTATCTACGGTCTGGTGGCACTTGGTGTTTACCTGACTTTCCGAGTTCTTGATTTCCCAGATTTGAGCGTTGATGGCAGTTTCCCTATGGGTGCTGCTGTAGCTGCAACCGCGATTGTTTCTGGTATTGACCCATGGATCGCTACCGGTTTAGCTATTATTGCTGGTGCGGCAACCGGATGGGTAACGGCGTTTTTGACGGTTCGTTGTGGAATTCTTCATCTATTAGCGTCAATCCTAACTATGATTGCTGCGTTCTCAATTAATATCCGCATTATGGGACGTCCTAACTTAGCTCTGCTCGGTGAAGATACGATCCTGACACCATTTGAAACGATGGGCGACCCTATGCTCATTCGTCCTTTGGTTGTAGCGGTACTGGTACTTATTTCTGCTCTGTTTGTTGTTCGTCTACTGAACAGTGATTTTGGCTTGGGGCTTCGTGCCACAGGCGTGAATGCTCGTATGGTTGCTGCGCAAGGTGCGAGTACGGCGTTTTACACCTATTTTTGTTTAGCACTGTCAAACGGCTTTGTGGGCTTTGCTGGTGCTTTATTCGCACAAACCAACAGCTTTGCGGACGTGACTTCTGGTGTAGGTACCATAGTCGTTGGTTTGGCTGCTGTTATTTTGGGTCAAACACTCATTCCCGGCCGTAAAATTTGGGTAGCCGTCATCGCTGTTATCGTGGGATCGGTTCTCTATCGTTTAGCTGTGGCATTTGCATTAAGTTCGGGAATGTTTGGTTTACAAGCTTCGGACTTGAACTTGGTTACTGCAGTGCTAGTTGCTCTGGCGTTAATCATGCCGAGAATGAAAAGGAATCGAAAGCCAAAAAAGGGTAGTGGGCCTGCTAAGAAATCAGAAGTATCTAAGCAGGTTAAGGCGTCAGGAGAAGCATTATGATCCATTTAGAAGATATTCAAGTTACATTTAATCCTGGCACTATCCTTGAGAACCGAGCGTTAAGAGGTGTGGATCTGAAAGTGCCAGAACACCAATTTCTTACCGTTATTGGCTCAAATGGTGCGGGTAAATCAACACTGCTTGGCGCGGTAACAGGTGAAACACCTATGGTCGGCGGTAAAGTTAATATCGATGATATTGACGTGACTCGCCGCAGTGTTGACCAACGTGCCAGCCTTTGTGCTCGTGTATTCCAAGATCCGCTAGCAGGTACTTGCGGAGCGTTAACTATTGAAGAAAACATGGCGCTTGCGTATATGCGTGGTAAACGTCGTGGCTGGAAGCATTCTCTTTCAACCAATCGTCGCAAACTGTTTCAAGAGCGAATCAGTATTCTTGGTTTAGGCTTAGAAGATCGTCTTGGAGATAACATCGGTTTGCTTTCTGGCGGTCAGCGTCAGGCAGTGAGTCTTGTGATGGCAACACTTTCAGACAGTAAGTTATTGTTACTTGATGAACATACCGCAGCTCTAGATCCTCGCATGGCAGCTTTCATTATCGATTTAACCAAGAAAATCGTTAAAGAGTTTAACTTGACCGTAATGATGGTGACTCACTCAATGAAAGACGCACTAGCGTGTGGTGACAGAACGGTAATGTTGCACCAAGGTGAAATTGTTCTGGACGTATCCGGTGATCAACGAGCCAATATGCAAGTACCTGATCTGCTTGAGATGTTCTCTAAAGTTCGTGGTGAAGAACTGTCTGACGATAGCTTACTGCTGAACTAATCCCCCAAGTTCATCCTACTAAACGTGATCCTCCTTACACTATGCGCAAATCGCTAACTGTGTAAGGAGGATTTTTCTTTTTTAACAAAGAGGTAAGTTAACAAGCAACAGGAATCACATATTAGGGGAGCAGCATGTCTTTACCTTTCGCTTTTCATGCCCAAACATCCGACGGTTTATCTTATCAAGATGGTCAACTGACACTTATTCTAAACACAGAGTCTGAGTTGTATCAGAAGGTGTATGTCAGACATGAGCCGGACAACGAAGAATCATTGGTGGAAATGAAGCCCTGTGGAAAGTTAGGGCGCTTAAACCAATGGAGCGCTACCATCCCTGTTAATCCGGATAAATCACTGACTCACTATGTGTTTAAGATGTTGAGTGGCAGTGCGCAACATTGGCTTGATGCCAGAGGCGTGCATAACCGTATCCCACCACGAGAGTATCATTTTAAGTATGACGCTTTGTATCAGCCTCCAGAATGGGTAAAAGAGCAGGTTTTCTATCAAATATTTCCTGATCGTTTCTGCAAAGGTAATCCTGACATCAGTGTTAAGACAAATGAATATTCTGTTCGCGGCGGGAAACGTAATGTGATTGCTAAACAGTGGGGCGAGCCCGTCAGTTCTCACGACTCATATGGTTCTTTGGAATTCTATGGTGGCGATTTAGCAGGTGTCAGAAGCAAGTTAGACTACCTAGAGCAACTTGGTATCACTACGGTCTATCTGAATCCTATTTTTACCTCATTGAGTAATCATAAATATGACACGACGGATTACTTTAATGTTGATCCTCATCTAGGAACCAATGAAGAGTTTGCTCAGCTATGCGCTGAGATTCATCAGCGTGGAATGAAGGTTGTGCTTGATGCCGTATTCAATCATACCTCTGCTGAACATCCTTGGTTTGACCGCTTCAACCATTATGAAAATGGTGCGTATTGCTCTGAGAAGTCTCCTTATCGTGACTATTACCTGTTCGATCAAGATAATCACTACGCCTGTTGGAAAGGTGTTGAAAACTTACCCGTGTTGAACTTCTTAAACGAAGAGGTGCGTGATTATATTTATCAGGGCAAGGATTCAGTGATCAAACACTGGCTTCGCCCGCCTTATTCAATTGATGGATGGCGTTTTGATGTGATTCATATGCTAGGTGAGGGTTCAGGAGCCATCAACAATGCCTACTATGTAAAACAGTTCCGCGATTCGGTGAAACAAGAGAATCAGCAAGCTTATGTTTTAGGCGAACACTTCTTTGAAGCGACACAATGGCTACAGGGAGACCAAGAAGACGGAGCGATGAACTACTACGGTTTTGCGCATCCGGTTCTAGCTTGGCTCACGGGGCAAGATATTGCTTATGACCCTATTTCCATTAGCGCAGAGGAATTTGTTGAGTGGATTGTTGAAGCTCAGGCAAAAGTGCCTTGGCTGAATCAATTGGCACAGCTTAATCAACTGGACAGCCACGACACTATGCGTTGGGCAACCTCGGTTAATGGTGACGATGCATTGATTGAAATAGGTTTAGTGTTGTTGATGACCATGGTTGGTACACCATGTATTTACTATGGTACTGAGGTGAATCTGCAAGGTGGTTTAGACCCTGATAATCGTCGTTGTTTTCCTTGGGAAGAGACTGAGAACTCTATGCAAATAGAGCGATTCAAAAAGCTCGTAGCAATGAGAAGAAATCATCTGGCATTACAACAAGGTGCTTTGCAGATTTTGTATGCTCAAGATGGTTGTATTGCATATGCTCGAGTCTTTGGCGGAGAAGTTATCTTGGTTGTGATAAACGCCTCTGATGTACCTCAGTCTATGTCTGTTCCAATCTGGAAGTTGGGGATTGAGAGCGGCAAGGTCATTTGTTCTAAATCCGGTAATGAAATGGAAGTCGTTTCGGGCAACCTGTCGGTGGAAGTTGGCAGTAAGGCTTATCTTATGGGAATGAGCACGAAGCCTTGATTGTTTACTTATAAAAATGAATCAGTTACTTAATTTCGGCTTTCTCGACACTAAGCCGCTGCTGCAATATTGAGATACATCTAAAAGAGGCGTAGCGGCTTGGAATAACGATACAATATGCATATAAAAAAAGTGTTAAGTGTACTAATCTGTTGATTGAAAAGATTTCCCTACTTGGTATTGGTTTGAAGAAAATATATGCAGCCGAAGAAAAACTACAAAAAAATCGTTATTTTTGGACCACTGATTTTGGTTTTCGCTATTTTGTCGATGATGGTTTACTCGTATTTAATGGTGTTGAACCAGCAGATCACCAGTGAATATAGAAATGTGAATGCCATGCTGCAACGAGCGGGGAAAATACTAGTCGCACTGGATTACGGTTTTAGCAGTTACTATGAGTCCACATTAACAGAGGCAACAGATTTTAATATTGAAGTGGTCAATGGCGTTTGCCAACTCTCCCCTAAAGAGTCGCTGATGATTACTAAGAATCTTGCCCATTCCTCTCCGCCAATTAACATCAGTTACATGATGATAGGCGATGAAAAGTACTGTAACGCTTCGAGTGATGTGACTGAATTAGCCTTAAGGAAAGTCACTCTGGCACCCATCATTTCATTTCTTCATGACCTCGATGATTATGTTATCGGCGTTCATTATCTTGATGAACATGGCTTTATCATCTCTTCACCTAAAGAAGCCATTCAAGGTATCACCCAAGAGCAACTAAAAACCGTCAGGCTACGCAATTTCTGGCAAGAAGCATCACAAAATCCGGACGTTATTTCTGTAATAGGACCGAGTGCGTTTAGTGAAGTGCTGATGCAAAGAAATAACATGACATTAGCAATGCCCGTTTTTGAGAACGCGGTCTTTAAAGGTGTGGTTGTACTCGATGTCAGCGTCGATAAGCTTATCGGAGATTTATCTCCCGTGGCAGGGAAGATCAGGTTAGTACGCACAGAATCGCTGCCGACCGATGGTTCAGCGTATTTGCCACACAAGTTGGAAGTCAGCTACACCAACATGGACCATTATCTCTACTACCACTGGGATTGGCGTGCCGAAATCACGCAGTTTGTGGATGAAATGAGTATGAGTTTGGCGGTAGTTTTGCTTTCCTACTTAGTGACTGTTATTGGCGTCTTACATCTTGGTACTCGAGTTGAAAAGAGCTATTACGCTGATTTAGCTTCGCATGATCCTATGACAGGTGTTCTCAACAGAAGGGGAATGGAAGAGTTCCTGCGCGGAAAATATCACCAGCAGTATTTGTCCATAGCTATACTGGATATCGATAATTTTAAATCGATCAATGACACCTACGGTCATGACGTCGGGGATGATGTTATTTGCTATCTCGGCGAACAAATAGAAAAAAGTATCCGTAATACTGATGCGGTAGCGCGTTTCGGTGGAGAAGAATTCGTGGTTTATTTAACGGGTGATGATAGCGACGTTCTGAAAAAGATTATGCTGCGTGTGAAAGATGCAATTACTAGTCAGTCTTCTAAAGTGGTCGAGAATGGTTTTACCGTTTCGGGTGGTGTAGAGATTATACAAAGTGACAAAGGCTGCGATTTCGACAAGCTGTTCAAAATCGCAGACGAGAAGCTTTATCAAGCCAAAACAACGGGTAAAGATAAACTGGTGTTTTAATAGGTGGAGTTAAGCGTAAAGCGCGTCTCTATATCGCTTTAAGTGATCAACCATTGCATCAACATCATTTTTGATACGAATCTCTCTGAATAGATCTGCTGCGTCAGGATAAGCCTGACGCAGATAGGAAAACCACTGTTTCACTCGGTTTGGATAGTATTTGGCCTTATCACCATTTACTTCGTATTCAGAGTATTTAATCAGCAGTTCCACCACCTCATTCCAAGACATAGGCTCGTGATTATGTTTCACCATATTACCTAAGTTTGGAATGTTCAGCGCACCACGGCATACCATCAGGGAATCGACACCTGTGGTTTTGATACAATCCTGACCGTCTTGATAACTCCATACTTCGCCATTCGCTATAAGCGGTACAGAGGTTTTCTGACGGATTTTATCAATGTATTCCCATTTGATTTCACTTGCTTTATAGCCGCCCATTTTGGTTCGAGCATGAATGGTTAGCTCATCGGCTTTGGCTTGGGACACTGCATCAACGATCTCGTAGCAGTCATCAGGGTTTTCCCAGCCAAGACGGATTTTAGCTGAAACTGGGATGTGTGCTGGAACTGCCTCTCTACACGCTTTGACAACTTGATAGATAAGTTCTGGCTGTTGCAATAGAGCAGCCCCGCCTTTGCTTTTATTGACGGTTTTCGCTGGGCATCCGAAGTTAAGGTCGATACCGTATGCACCTAGGCTTGCGGCGCGAACGGCATTTTCTGCCATCCAAACAGGCTCTTGTCCAAGCAACTGAACTTTGACAGGTACACCAGATTTAGTCGCAGAACCTTGTTTTAGCTCTGGACAGAGACGATAGAACATATGATCTGGTAGCGTTTGATCGATGACACGTACAAACTCAGTGACGCAGAAATCATAGTCATTGATTTCTGTCAGCATTTCACGCATCAGGCTATCTAATACGCCCTCCATCGGGCCTAAAACAACTCGCATACTAAGATCTTATTACTACTGTCTAAAATGGAGGCGAGATTGTAGAGGTATGGCGATGAAATGTCACGAAATCCGCACTAGGCCTTTGTTCGCTAACTTGGCGAGATGTCCTGAAAGTAATTGAATGAGAGTTTATGAAGGTAATCTGGAGAAAGTTCGGGAGATACGCACGAGAACTTATTGGTAAGTTCAGGTTATAATGCGGAAACAATCAAAATTATCAAAAGCTAGAAGAGTTTAAATGAGTTATCAATTTGTGAATCTAAGTTCAGTGGATCGCAGCGAATCGCCTGCTTTTATCGAAGGTGTTGTTCTGGTTGCAAACTTAGCAACAAAGCCTTTAGATCCTGAAACATGGTTAAGTTCAGTATTTGGCGACCGAGCTGAAACTTTAAAGACTCTGATTACCGATCAAATCAATGCTCAATATCACGAGCTTAAGCTCAACGAATATGGTTTGCTCTCTATGCTCGATCAACAAGATTCTGGTTTTGACGAAGCGTTAGCGGACTTTGCTGAAGGCTTTATGACATTGTGGCCAACCATTGAGCCTTCGTGGCAAGAAGTGGCAACATCAGATGGCTCGATTCGAATGCTACAAGCTCTGCTGACAACGCTAATGCTTGCTATTGACGAAGAACAGACCCACGAGCAAATGAAACAAGCGGGTTTCACTGACCTGCCAAAACTCGAAAATATGGTGAAGCAATTGGATCTGATGATTCACGAAGTTGCTTTAGCCGCTGATGAAGCCATGATTGGTGCAAAAGCGCAGAACGTAAACCCATATAAAGATATCGGTCGCAATGAAATTTGCCCATGCGGAAGCGGAAAGAAGTTTAAGCACTGTTGCGGAAACTAAGCCTCTTTTTCAGGTTTTACAGCAGCGCTAACTTTCGTTAAAAGTGGCGAGATTCGAACTTTTTCCACACAAGGTTGACATAACAAGGAAGAATCTTAGATATAACTTCCTTACATGAATTGGCTAGGAGCCGAATAGCAATGAAAAAATGGTTAGCTCTTTTATTCTGTAGTTTCTCTGTATTGGCGACACCTAAAGAGAATTTAAGTGAGCGTCTTGCACTGACGGATGGGTTTAGCGCCAAGTTTGAACAACAAGTTATCAGCCCAGATGGCGAAATAGTAATGGATGGTAGTGGTTTAGTGGATATCGCACGTCCAAGTCTTTTCCGTTGGGAAACACTTGATCCTGACGAAAACTTACTGGTTTCTGATGGCGAATCTCTCTGGTATTACAGCCCATTTATCGAACAGGTCACCATCTATAACCAAGAACAAGCGATGGAGCAGACACCATTTGTATTGCTTACTCGCAACCGCACCAGTGATTGGGATGCCTACAAAGTTGAACAAGATAATGATGTGTTTACCTTGACGCCAACGGCTGTTGAATCAAATCAGGGGCAATTTCAAATTACGATTGATGAAAAAGGTGTGGTAAAAGGATTTAATGTATTAGAACAAGATGGTCAGAAAAGCCTGTTTAGTTTTAATGATGTAAAACAACAGAAGCCTGCAATGAATCGATTCACATTTGATGTTCCTAAAGGCGTGGAAGTTGATGACCAACGTAACTAACGATGGATCTAGGTAATTGGTACAGTGAGTAACTACTCTTTAGATTTTTCAGGGGACGAAGATTTTCGTCCCCTTGCCGCACGTATGCGTCCGCAAACCGTTGACCAGTATATTGGTCAGCAACACATATTGGGTGTCGGTAAGCCATTGCGTAAGGCTCTGGAAGCAGGACAAATTCACTCAATGATTTTGTGGGGGCCTCCGGGTACCGGTAAAACAACGCTGGCTGAAGTGGCGGCAAATTATGCCAATGCGGAAGTGGAGCGTGTTTCGGCGGTAACCTCTGGTGTTAAAGAGATTCGTCTTGCGATTGAAAAAGCTCGCGAGAATAAGCTGACTGGCCGCCGCACCATCTTGTTTGTCGACGAGGTGCACCGATTTAACAAATCGCAGCAGGACGCTTTTCTACCACATATTGAAGACGGCACTGTGACCTTTATCGGCGCTACGACCGAAAACCCTTCGTTTGAACTTAACAACGCTCTGTTATCGCGAGCGCGTGTTTATAAGCTGACGTCTTTAAGTAAAGAAGAGATTCTTCAGGCGTTGGAACAAGCGGTTAATGATTCAGAGCGAGGCTTAGGCAAAACCAAAGCCGTATTTAAAGATAACGTTTTAGAGCGATTATCAGAGTTGGTGAATGGCGATGCGCGAATGTCGCTCAACTACCTTGAGCTGCTTTATGACATGGCGGAAGAAGATAGTGATGGGAACAAGCTCATTACTTTAAGTCTTCTGGCTGAAGTCGCAGGAGAGAAAGTTTCCCGCTTTGATAACAAAGGTGATATTTGGTACGACTTAATCTCGGCGGTTCACAAGTCCATTCGAGGTTCAAACCCCGATGGAGCCTTGTATTGGGCTGCACGTATGATTTCTGCAGGTTGTGACCCGTTATATATTGCTCGACGTTTATTAGCGATTGCGTCTGAAGATATCGGTAATGCTGACCCGCGAGCAATGCAAGTGGCTTTGTCTGCTTGGGATTGTTTCACTCGTGTCGGGCCTGCCGAGGGCGAGCGAGCCATAGCGCAAGCGATTGTATATTTAGCCTGTGCACCCAAAAGTAATGCCGTCTATTCGGCATGGAAACAAGCATTGTCTGATGCACACAACTTGCCTGAATATGAAGTGCCTCATCATTTGCGAAATGCACCAACCAGTTTGATGAAAGATTTAGGCTATGGTGCTGAATATCGCTATGCTCACGATGAACCCGGTGCCTACGCTGCCGGAGAACGATATTTGCCACCTGAAATGACAGGAACCCGCTATTATCAGCCAACAAATCGAGGCTTAGAAACTAAGATTGGTGAAAAGTTAGATTATCTGGCGGATTTAGACGCAAAAAGCCCACAAAAGCGCTATGAAAAATAGTGTCTTTTCGTTATCTTTGACAAGTTAAAAATTCAATACGTATGGCTTGCTTAAAAAGCAAGCACTTACGTCTTTTCGATACTCAAAAGCATAGGATTAACAATGCTGGATTCTAAATTACTTCGTACAGAGCTGGATGAAACAGCTGCAAAACTGGCACGTCGCGGTTTTAAACTCGACGTCGATACAATTCGTACACTTGAAGAACAACGTAAGTCCATTCAAGTAGAAGTTGAAAATTTACAATCCTCGCGTAACTCGATCTCTAAGCAAATCGGTCAATTGATGTCTAAAGGTGATAAAGAAGGCGCTGAAGAGATCAAAAAGCAGATCGGTACATTGGGTGACGACCTTGATGCTAAAAAAGTTGAATTGGACCAAGTTCAAGCTCAGCTAGATGCGATTACACAAACACTACCAAATATCCCAGATGATTCTGTGCCAGACGGTAAAGATGAAAACGACAACGTAGAAGTTGCGCGTTGGGGCGAGCCAAAGACTTACGACTTTGAATTAAAAGATCACGTAGACCTTGGCGAAATGGGTGATGGTTTAGATTTTGCGAGTGCAACTAAAATTACTGGTGCACGTTTTATCGTAATGAAAGGACAGTTTGCGCGTCTACACCGCGCAATTGCGCAGTTCATGCTAGATCTGCATACAGAACAGCATGGCTACACTGAGATGTACGTTCCTTACCTAGTGAATGCAGACAGCCTATTTGGTACAGGTCAGCTTCCTAAGTTCGGTCAAGACTTGTTCCACACTGAGCCGCTAACTGAAAAAGTGAACGATGAAGAGCCTCGTAAGCTTTCATTGATTCCAACTGCGGAAGTGCCTGTAACAAACCTAGTGCGTGACACCATCACTGATGAAGCTGATCTTCCGTTGAAGATGACAGCTCACACACCATGTTTCCGTTCTGAAGCTGGTTCATATGGTCGTGATACTCGTGGTTTGATTCGTATGCACCAGTTCGACAAAGTTGAGCTAGTACAAATCACTAAGCCTGAAGATTCTATGGCAGCGCTAGAAGAATTAACGGGTCACGCTGAGAAAGTATTACAGCTTCTTGAGCTTCCATATCGTAAAGTCGTGCTATGTACAGGTGACATGGGCTTCGGTTCTCGTAAAACTTACGATTTAGAAGTTTGGGTTCCAGCACAACAGACTTACCGTGAGATTTCTTCATGTTCAAACATGTGGGATTTCCAAGCTCGTCGTATGCAAGCGCGCTTCCGTCGTAAAGGCGAGAAGAAACCTGAACTTGTGCACACACTAAATGGTTCTGGTCTAGCGGTTGGCCGTACAATGGTTGCAATTCTTGAGAATAACCAACTTGCAGATGGTCGCATCGAAATTCCTACAGTGCTTCAGAAGTACATGGGTGGCGCGACTCATATCGGTTAATACTGATTCGCTGATCAGGCAATTACCACTAAACACCGAATTCGAAAGAGTTCGGTGTTTTTTTATGACTTTTCATCGAGACTGATTTTAAAGTATTTGCGAATAGGTTCCTGTTTTTAAACAATTAAACTTAAATAACTAGAACTGCGCCGATGCAAATTAGTTCATAAGTTTACGCATGCTAGGCGACTCAATACCCTCTTCGGAATGTGATCTTAGTGCAAAAAGTTGCACTGATTGTGTTTTGATAAGGAGCTATTGTGAAATCACTTAGACTATCTATTCTCGCCATGTCTATTGGAGCCATTGTTGGCTGCGGTGGTGAAGATTCTTCTGGAACGGATAACAAAACCGAAGCCACTGTTTATCAGGCTGAAGTGGCCGATGAACATCTTCAAGATGCACTTGTTTGGTTGGATTTGAATAACAACTATCAATTAGATGCTGGAGAACCTAACTCATACACAGATTCTACTGGTAACGCATTATTAGATGTAGCTGCGCTCGATAATGTACCTCAAGCGTATTCACTAATTGCATCAGCAATAAAAAATCGCACAATAAACAAAACAACAGGTGAGAAAGTCAGCAAATCTTATTTGATGGTAGCGCCTGCAGGGATTCAAAGGATCTCACCAGTTTCACATCTACTCTACTCCAAGCAAGAAGCGGAAGGTTTAGCTTTTGAACAAGCGACTGCGACGATTGCGGCAATCATTGGTGAGGTTAGCGAGCAGGAGCTGTTAAATTTCCTCAACAAGCAAGAAAATAAAAAGCTTCAAGCTCTGTCTCATAGCTTAGCTAGCGTCATGCCCGAAGCTGAAACCCCATTTACACATCAGCAACTTGTTCAATCTCATCCGGTTTTGGAAAGGGCGGTTGATGCTTTTAACCATAGCGCTGTTAAAACGCTAGAAGCAGATCTCGGACTTGTTAGTGGAGAAAATCCTATATCTGCAGTGTCAGATGAAACGGTAGATCCTAATGCAAGTGAACCAAGTAACAACAAACAGACTCCCGAAGTAGGATTACAGGTGCCTAGCATTCTAGGTTCGCCGTCAATCACCGAAATTGATATTAGCAATTCGAATCAGCCTCAAGAATCAGCACCCGTAAACGCGATAATGCCAACTTTAGAAGTGGCAAGTGAGACGCCAATAGCGGAAAATCAGCTCCCAAATGAGACTCTGCAGATCTCAGAGGTCGTGACAACGGGAACAGATACTCAAGGTACGATGCAGCTTCCAGTGAGTAATCCCCCTGCGCTAGACCAACCTTTAAGTACCGAACAAGGACCTCAGGACAGCACTTCATCTGGTGTTGTGACTGAGACAGAAACAACGGGAAATAGCCTTCCAAACGAGACTCTGCAGATCTCAGAGGTCGTGACAACGGGAACAGATACTCAAGGCACGACACAGCTTCCAGAGAGTAATCCCTCTGCGCCAGACCAACCTTTAAGTACCGAACAAGGACCTCAGGACAGCACTTCATCTGGTGTTGTGACTGAAACAGAAACAACGGGAAACAGCCTCCCAAATGAAATTCCACCAACAGTAGAACCAGTAACAACAGGAACGGGTACTGAAGCGACAACACAAAATTCTCCTCCCAATAACGCTGATGTGCAGACTCTTGAAACTCAGGCCGTTACAGATTTAGGCACACTGCTTACTAGAATCTCGAAGGATCTTGTTTCAGCAGAAGAAGGAAGTGCGCAAGCTCAATCTAAGAGTTTAGACGCTTTGGCATCGGAGCTTATTTTCGGCTTACAAGCGGATGGTCGTTGGTTGGATATAGATTATGAGCGAACAAATAACTATCGATGGCCAGCAGAGCAGCATTTAAAAAGGTTGGAAACAATCGCCGCTGCGTTTCGTAAAACTAACAATCAACAATATAAGCTGGTTGCAAACAAGGCTTTAAATTTCTGGTTAATCACCAAACCGGTTATGACAGGATGGTGGAGTGATTACGGAGAGTTCCACTCACTGGCAAAGGTTGCCTTCTTATTGAGTGATGGTTTACAGGTAGACTTAAAGCAACAAGTTATCAGTCTCCTCGCTAATGCACGTAGCAAGCACCAACAGGGCTTAAATCGAGTTGATGAAGCGGTTACTAGCATATATTACGGTCTGTTGAGTCAGCAAGAATCTCTCTTGAGTACTGGTTTTGAAGAGTTAGCTCAGATAATACTAGATACGGCGATGGATAGTGAATCACCTGATTGGTCGGCATTTTTGAGTCAACAATTGCATAGTGGAAAAACTGGTGAAGAGACTTTTTATTCCATCTTGCGTTGGGCGTACAACGTAAAAGACCTTCCTTGGAAGTTCAGTGAGTACAGTGCTCAAATTTTAGCGAGCATTCTGCTTGACGGTATACGTTGGATGCAGAGCTTTGAACAGTTCGGCTCAGATGTAGTCAGTGGCGAAATTAGTCAGCAAATTGAAACGACTCAGTCTGGAGCAAGTATAAGCAACTTACCTACTAGTATGGATATGGTCGCAGCACTTTTCCCCACTCGTTACGACGAGGCGATAGCCTACAAGGGCCAAGTATATAACAACCAAAATACCGGATTGAATGGCTTTAAACAGTTCTTGCTTGCTGATTCAACGGTGACAGCGACAGATAATTTCATGTTTGGCATTAAAATGGACTCAATGCGTGCCTTACCAGAAGCTGACACCAATAACGAAGCGTATTTGAAATTTTGGTTAGGACTTGGCGGTACGTCGTTAATTCAAACGGGTAAGGAATATGAGAGTCTTAATTCTGTTCTCGATTTTACTAAAATCCCTGGTGTTACTACACCGGAATATCCTCAGGCACCAACATATGATTCAGATACTTTGCGTAATATGGAATTTTATGGAGGAGCTACAAACGGCAAAGTAGGTGTTACAACCGCATCTATAAATATGAGTGCATACCGTGTCGTGGGTAGCGGTCCAACTCAGCAGTATGTTTGGACTCCATCAACGACTGTTCGGGATTATTTATACGCCAATAAGTCTTGGTTCAGTTTTGGTGAACAGATTGTTGTACTTGGGTCTGGCATTAGTTCAACACATTTAGAACCTGTATTTACAACCATCAACCAAACAGCATTGAAAGGACCAGTAACGTTAAGCAACAGAGACAACTTAGTCATGGATAATCACAATGTCTCTGCTTATCCTTGGATACACCATGACGGCGTAGGTTATGTTTTCTGGGATAACTTAGATCGATATGCGGTGATTAAAAAACGGAACGCTACTAATGTTGATGGTACTTCAATAAGCAAAGATGTCTTTACTTTAACTATCCCGCATGGTTCTGAACCTAAGGACAAGTCGTATCAATATATTATTTTGCCGAACATAGATGTCCAGAAAACGTCTGAGTACCAACAGAATATACCGGTCAAAGTACTGTCCAACACAAGGGGAATTCATGCTGTTGAAGATACGGGAAAAAACATTATTAGTGCAGTATTCTTCGTTGCTAGTGAGTTAGAAGTATCTCCAGAATTTAAACTGAAGGTCGATTCTACATGTATTGTGATGCTGGATAGAAGTGGTATTAATACGAAGGTAACAGTGTCCACTCCGGCTATAGCCTATAGAGGTATCAACATTACAATTACGGCCAACGGTGTGGCGAAAACTCAACGGATTGTAACACCGGGTGGTGAACAAGCGGGCAGTAGTGTTTCATTTGAGTTTGAATCAATTCAGGATTACTACGCAATAGATGATCCTAAAGCGTCTAAGGCGTATACGACTTACTTACCAGTTGAGGACGTGTTTGTTCAAGGTGGTGCTAACGCAACAACCCAATACGGCTTACTTGGTTACATGCAACTGAAAAATGGTACAGCGGATCATAAGCGCCAAAGTCTAATTCGGTATGATTTATCAAGAGTTAACAACCAACTAGTAAGTAAAGCAACCCTAAGATTGTTTGTTCGGGGCATCAGAAGTGATGGAGCACTCGAGCGCTCAATCGTCGCAAGATTAGTCAACACAGCCGATTGGAATGAGCACAACACAACCTATAGTACATTCCCTAAAGTGACGATGATCAAAGAGTCTCCCCCGACTTATTTAGGTAAAGAGGCACAAGGGCAATGGATTGATATCGATGTGACAGATTTGATTCGTGCCATTCAACCAGATCAGAATGATAACCTAGTGTTTGAGCTCATTGACTTAACGCAAGATTACTTTGATGACTATGTCAGTTTTGCGACTAAAGAATTTGGCTATAAAGGCCCACAGTTAATTTTGGAATAAGTCGTAAGCAACAACAAGGTGGATACTTCTTTGGGGTTAGTGTGTTCGTTACTGTTTGGCGCAGGCTTGCACACTGTTAGTGCGTAATCAGCGAACTTCAATTAGTTAACATTATGATTTATAGTGATATTTTTGTTGGCATTCGTATTGCTATAACAAGTCTAAGCAAATCTGATTAAAGTTAACTTGCACAAGTTAACCGTTATAGGCAAAGACGCCTTACTTCCCTGAGAAGTAAGGCGTCTTTTTATTTGTCATAAGGAAGTGATGATGGCAGTAAACAAAATTCAAACGACATGCCCATACTGCGGTGTCGGCTGTGGTGTGGTGGCAAATAAAGATTCAATTGTGGGTGACAAGCAACATCCTGCCAATCAGGGCGCTCTATGTGTCAAAGGCTCAGCATTAAAAGAGAGCTTAGCAATGCCATCCCGTCTCCTTTATCCCAAGATGCAAGGAAAAGAGATTTCTTGGGATCAGGCGAGTAATGAGATAGCGCAAAGAATCCATCAAGCAATACAGATGCACGGTCCAGACTCTGTGGCTATGTATGTTTCGGGGCAAATACTGACTGAAGATTACTACGTGGCGAACAAGTTAATGAAGGGGTATGTAGGTAGTGCAAATATAGATACCAATTCACGACTTTGCATGTCCTCTGCTGTGGCGGCACATGTGCGCGCTTTTGGAGAAGATGTCGTTCCGGTAAATTACGCAGACATTGCTCATGCTGATTTACTTGTTTTGATTGGTGCCAATACCGCATGGACTCACCCAGTACTGTTTAGGCGTATTCAACAAGCACGTGAAAACAATCCTGATTTGAAACTGGTGGTCATTGACCCAAGAAGAACCGTCACCGCTGAACAGGCAGACTTGCACCTTGCAATCGAAAATGATGGTGACGTCTTGCTGTACAACGGTTTGCTCCGCTTTCTGATAGACCAGAATGCGTTGGATGAAGGTTTCATTGATGCTTCAACAGAAGGCTTTTCTGAGCAGGTAGAAGAAGTGAAGTCGGAGCAATACCGGTTAGAAAATGTGGCTCGCGCTTTAAACTTAACCCTTAATGAAGTGACGACTTTCTATCGCTGGTTTAGCCATAAAGCAAAAGCATTGACTCTGTTTTGTCAGGGTATCAATCAGTCTGAATCTGGTGTCGATAAAGCCAACGCAATTATCAATGCACACCTTGCCAGCGGAAAAATCGGCAAACAAGGATGTGGGCCATTCTCCCTTACCGGGCAACCGAATGCGATGGGCGGTAGAGAAGTCGGTGGGCTAGCAAACCAGCTCGCGGTACATCGTGGTTTTGACACTGAATCGGTACGTTTGGTCAAAGAGTATTGGCAATCACCATCGATTGCCGCCAAACCGGGCCTCAAGGCTGTTGAACTTTTTGAAGCTGTCGAAGCAGGGAAAATCAAGGTGCTGTGGATTATGGCAACCAACCCCGTTGTTTCGTTACCGAATAGCGACCAAGTTCGCCGAGCATTGAAAGGTTGTGACTTTGTGGTGGTGTCTGACATTACTGAACAAAGTGATGTGGCAGAGTACGCTGACCTTGTGTTACCAGCCGCAGGTTGGGGCGAAAAACAGGGGATGGTGACGAACTCTGAGCGTCGTATGTCTCGTCAGCGCGCGTTTCTACCGGCACCGGGAGAAGCAAAACCTGATTGGTGGGCGGTGACTCAAGTAGGGAAAAAACTGTGCACAAAGTTGAACTGTGAATCTGGATTTGAGTTCGACAGTGAAGCGGCTGTTTTTCGTGAGTTCGCGGGTCTTAGTGCCATTAACACTAACTCAAATTATCTGTTCGATCTCTCTAAATTCGCTTCTATAAGCGATGAAGAGTATGCGAACTGGCAACCGACGCAGTGGCCGTTAGAAAAAGAAGCGCCTTACCATGATGGCGTGTTTTCTACCCCTTCGGGTAAAGCTCAATTTGTTGCGGTAACCGCACCTTCGACGGTGATGAATGGCTGGTGGCTCAACACCGGTAGATTGCGTGATCAGTGGCATACCATGACGCGAACAGGTCATATCGCAAAACTCGCTGCGGGAGAAGTTGAGCCAACAATTTACGTCAACAAACTCAGCGCAGAAACCATAGGACTACAAGAGGGTTATTGCGCTGCGATACGCGGCATCTCAGATGAATCCGATTCGTGTATTTTTGCCAAGGTGAAATTTGATGACGGGCTCAGCGGTAAACAGCTATTTATGTCGATGCATTGGGCGGGGCGTTATGGTGGACAGTCTCAAGTTAACCGAACGGTTTCAAGTGTGGTCGACCCTATTTCAGGTCAGCCTGCATTCAAATCTTCAAACGTGCATATTGCTGCCGTGCAGATGCAAAGTTATGGCATCTATGTTGGGCAGGAAAGAGTTTTACCTAGTTGCGATTACAGTAGCTATCAACTGGATGACAATGCTGCTGTTACACGTTTTGCCAACCTTACTAAATTGGATAAATCGATGTTTTCTGTCGGCCAAGGAGAAAAGGTTTTCCGTTGGGATCTGCCTCAAGGCTGGATGATGGTGATAGGCCGTCAAACTGGTAATCAACAGCAGATGACGGTTACGGGTGTATTGCTCATTTCTCCGCAACCACTGGAGCAAGATTACACGGCAATCACAGCCTTAATCGGCAAGCCACTAAGCTTGAGCTCTATTATCTCGATTGCGGGAGAAAAGGCGCAAAGCCAGTTGGTATGCAGCTGTTTTAGAGTGACTGATAAGCAGATTCAAACCGCCATAGAAGAGGACGGGTGTGTATCGTTAAATCAACTCCAATCCAAACTTAAATGTGGCTCGAATTGCGGTTCATGCCTTCCGGAAGTCAACAAAATTCTTAAAAGCTATCAGACGATTGCTGTGAGCAAGGCATAAGGAATTTGCTATGAAAATGAGATCAAATACGACTGCTCAAACACGAGAAAGCTTCACGGTTCATGAGCGCCATTATTGTGATACACCTAATTTGTCGCGCCGCAGTCCTTCGAATGGAAAACAAGGTTTTGTCTATCTGGTTGGTGCAGGACCAAACGACCCTGATTTATTAACGGTGAAAGCATTGAAAGTCATTCAAACCGCGGATGTTGTGGTGTATGACCGCTTAGTTGGACGCGAGATACTCGACCTTGTTAATCCCGATGCAGAAATGGTCTATGTGGGTAAACGGTGTGGATTGCCAAGCCTTAAACAGGAGGAAACCAACCGCTTGCTGGTAGAGTTTGCCCAAAAAGGACTGCAAGTTGTGCGTTTAAAAGGTGGCGATCCGTTCATTTTCGGCCGTGGGGGGGAAGAAGCACTGGAATTGGTTAAGCACAATATCGCTTATCAAGTGATTCCGGGGATTACTGCTGCTATCGGTTGCTCTTCAAGCGCTCTGATCCCTTTGACGCATAGACAAGTCTCTCGCAGTGTTACACTGATTACAGGTCAAGTGGTCACCGGAGCTCTTCCTGCATGGGCGGGTCTGGTGGCTAGCGGTCAAACTCTGGTTTTTTATATGGGACTGGAGAATGCAAGTTCGATACAAGAAGGATTAATTCAGCATGGTCTATCGGCGGACACTCCGGTTGCTGTGGTTGGACAAGGCTGCTCCGTTAATCAAACGGTTGTTACCTTTGAGCTTCATCAGCTCACACAAACAGCAAATGATCTAAAAGGACTAAGTCCTGCATTGATTATTATGGGCGATGTGGTCAAGCTTAGAGAACAGTTAATTCAAACCGCACAAGCGACACGTTTTCAAACGGAGTCTGCGCATCTATAAGCTTTATTTGTAAGCGATGAGGTTGTCATGAGCATAATAAAAGAGTGTATTCGAACAGTAGGACGAGGGGATCGAGGACGAAAACCGCTCACATTTGATCAAGCATTTCAGGTGATGGATGAGTACCTCAATGGCGAGTGCGATGATGATCAAATGGCGATGCTTTTAATGCTGATTCGAGTCCAAAATGAAACCAATGACGAAATCGCTGGTTTTGTAAAAGCATTCCAATCGCGTGTTCCTAATCTTGGGGCAGATATCGACTGGCCATGCTATGCGGGAAAACGTGCAACCGCTGGTAAACCTTGGCATCTGTTGGCGGCAAAAATCCTCGCCGATAACGGTTTTAAAGTGCTGCTTCATGGTTATAACGATAAGCCAGCTTCACGTGAACATGCTGAAGACTATCTGCCCGCACTCGGCATTCCTATGGCGTCAAACACGGAACACGCACAACTGCTCTTGCAGACAGGAAGCATTGCTTATTTGCCTCTGAATGCTTTCGCGCCACAAGCAGAGTTAATGATCAGTTGGAAAAACCGCTATGGGTTAAGAACTCCCATTAATACTGTTGTTCGAGCGCTCAATCCCGGTGGAGGCAAGATTGGTATTCGCGGTAGTTTTCATCCCGGTTTCCAACAGCTGCATGCAGAAGTCGAACATGTCATCGGTAAAACGTCACACTCGGTTATCTCATTTAAAGGGGTGTCTGGGGAATCGGAATACAACCCTAAAGTCAGCCAGACAGTTTGGCTAAGCCAGCCTTCAGGCGTAGAGTCTTTTTATTGGCCAGAACAGTACGTTTCAGAAATTGAGACGGTAGCAAACTGCCCGATGAATACGCCACAAGAAGACCTGCAGATGATGGCAAATACCGTGGTTTCGACCATGGCAGCTGTGCTGTTTGCGCAGTCCCATGATAGAGAAAAGGCGTATGAAACCGCGTATATGTTCTGGAAAGCGCACGTACTCAATCATTAATCTGTGTTTTGCTTATTTCGATATACTCATAAAGTGGTAATTATTTTAAATGAATTATTCTAATTATTTGTTTTTATTGAATTAAATTTTAATTAATTAGATTGGTACATTCCTTGCTCAATTGATTATAGGGTTCGATCAAACAGGGAATGGTTATGTCACCTTCAACAGTATCTCAGCCAGTCATTGTATGTAGTGACAGTATTAGTGACCAAGCAGATATCAGCGCCAAATTGGCGCTGCATTACGACCATATATTAGCTTGTCAGCTTGTACAGTTAGAGAAGATGGTTGGGCGTGAAAGCAGCTCAATTGTGGTGGTCTCTTGGCGTCAGCCAACGGCGGAGTTACGCCTGATAGTTGAGTTTTGCAAGAGCAAGAAAATCCCACTTCTTGTTATTCTTAAACAGCTAAATTCAAATGATATCAATAGACTACCTCAGTCTAATGATTTCGTTATTCTTCCTTTTGATTCTTCATTTGATCTCAAACCTTGGATTGATTATTCAATTCAGGTTCGTGATCAAAGCGTTGCGTTGCAACAAGAAATACAACTGTTGACGGCAAAATTGGAAGAGAGAAAGTGGATTGAAAAAGCCAAAGGATTGCTGATGAGGATGCATGCTATCGATGAAGAAAACGCTTATCGCGTATTAAGAAGCTCTGCGATGCAATCCAGTTTATCTATGGCGCAAGTTGCGAAGAACGTGATTCATACCTTCGATAGTATCAATGGTAATTAATACTTTGGGGGTAGAAGAAAATTGTTGATTTGGTGCAGGTTGCACTTAGAAATGCAGTGTAATTAGTATAAATCTAAATGTTTTAAGTTAAGTGATTGAAAAATATTAAATATAAAAGATGGCATACAAATTGGATTACTATTTGTAGATAAATTTAAAGTATGACTTCTGACATCATCAACGGCGGTGATGAAAGAAATAGCAAAGGCGCTACTGCTCAATCGGGCAGTAGCGCCTTTTTTGTGTTTTGGGATTCGTTATAAGGAAAGGGAGTATTGCGATGCAATATATCAAGCCATGGATGCGCACTTTAGTGCTCGGCGCTTCACTTGCAACTTCAGCTTCACTGCTCAGTGCCACTGCTCATGCAGAAATTGGTGAGCCGGAAATTGAAGATCTTAAGTTCGGATTTATTAAGCTGACTGATATGGCACCCCTCGCGGTGGCCTACGAGCAAGGCTATTTCGAAGATGAAGGCTTATACGTCACGTTAGAAGCGCAAGCGAACTGGAAAGTTCTGTTAGACCGAGTGATAGATGGTGAATTGGATGGTGCACATATGCTGGCTGGCCAGCCTCTCGGCGCAACCATTGGCATTGGCACCAAAGCAGAAGTAGTGACGGCATTTAGCATGGATTTGAACGGTAATGCGATTACTGTCTCCAATAACACTTGGGAGCAAATGAAGCCATTCCTTGCGAAAGAAAGTGACGGGAAAATTGCTCACCCGATTAAAGCAGACGCTTTGAAGCCTGTTATCTCTAAGTATCGTGACGAAGGTAAGTCGTTCAACATGGGGATGGTATTTCCTGTCTCCACTCATAACTACGAACTGCGTTATTGGTTAGCTGCGGGTGGTATCAATCCGGGTTATTACGCTCCAACGACAGGTGATAACAGCGGTCAGCTAAAAGCCGATGTGCTGTTAAGTGTCACTCCTCCTCCACAAATGCCATCCACTATGGAAGCGGGCACAATTCAGGGCTATTGCGTAGGCGAACCATGGAACCAGCAGGCGGTGTTCAAAGGTATCGGCGTTCCAGTGGTGACGGACTACGAGATCTGGAAAAACAACCCAGAGAAAGTTTTCGGTGTGTCTAAAGCATGGGCAGATAAATACCCAAACACCCATCTGCGAGTGGTGCGAGCTTTGATTCGTGCAGCGTATTGGTTAGATGAAGGCAACAATGCTAACCGACAAGAAGCGGTAAAACTTTTGGCGAAAAGTCAGTATGTGGGTGCAGATGCAGAAGTCATTGCCAACTCTATGACAGGTACCTTTGAGTACGAAAAAGGAGATAAGCGCGATGTACCTGATTTCAACGTTTTCTTCCGTCATAACGCCACTTATCCGTACTACAGCGATGCGATTTGGTACCTCACTCAGATGCGTCGTTGGGGACAAATTCCAGAGCAGCAGTCTGATGATTGGTACATGAGCATCGCCAAAGAAGTGTATCGCCCAGACATCTATCAACAAGCTGCTCAGTCTTTGATTGAAGATGGCACGTTATCGGCGAAGGATTTCCCAGATTTCAAACAGATGGATGGATTCCGCGCTCCGCAGAAACACTTCATCGACAACATCGTATATGACGGCCGTCAACCGAATGCCTATCTGGAGAAGTTCTCTATTGGTTTAAAAGGCAAAGACAAAGTTTAAGCCTCACGCTTGGAGGCTCTGAGAGTCTCCAAGCAAACAGATATACACGGAAGTTCTAGGGCGACAGACCCTAAAAGACAGATAGCCAAGGAGTTTGCTATGTCGAGCAATGTTATTTCACTGATTCCAAGTCGCACTCAAGTTGTGAGCCAAAGCAAGATGATCTTGTGGCCAATGCTCGGAATCTGCTTTTTTCTTATGTTCTGGCATTTGGCTGCCAAACAGGTAGAGACCTCATTAGGCACCTTGCCGGGTCCAGTTCAAACCTTTACACAGTTCAGCAATTTGGTTGATGAGCACTTTAAGGAACGAGAGAAAGAAGTGGCATTTATTGAGAGGCAAGAAAAACGCAATCAAACCAAATTGGCTAAGAATCCAGACGCAGAAGTGAAGATTCGTCCATACACAGGCAAACCGACCTTTTTTGACCAAATTGGTACCAGTTTAGTCACGGTTTCCGCAGGCTTTTTGCTGGCTTCTGTTATCGCCATTCCGCTTGGCATTGTGTTGGGGCTAAATCAAGGCATGTATCAGGCGTTTAACCCGATTATTCAGTTGCTCAAACCCGTATCACCGCTTGCATGGTTACCTATTGTCACCATGGTGGTGAGTGCGACTTATGTCAGTGATGACCCAAAGTTTGCTAAATCGTTCGTCAACTCACTCTTTACCGTTGCGCTTTGTAGCTTGTGGCCAACGCTTATCAATACTGCGGTGGGTGTGACCAGTGTGGACAAAGACCTGCTCAACGTGAGCAAAGTATTGCGCCTCTCTTGGTGGGCACACATTCGTACTATTGTTTTGCCTTCTGCGATTCCAATGATTTTTACCGGATTACGTTTATCACTGGGTATTGCGTGGATGGTTCTGATTGCGGCTGAAATGCTGGCGCAAAACCCAGGGTTAGGGAAATTCGTTTGGGACGAATTCCAAAACGGTAGCTCAGCATCACTGGGCAGAATTATGGTCGCGGTGTTTGTTATCGGCTTTATTGGTCTGTTATTGGATCGAGGCATGCTCAAACTGCAAAAACGCCTGTCTTGGAACAAACAACAAGAACTTCGCTAAGGGAGAAATATCATGTCAAAAGTATTTTTAGATCTATCACAACTCGGCATGCGTTTCCCGACGCCACAAGGTGAATTTGTGGCACTGAAAAACGTCAATCTGCAAATCCAAAAAGGCGAGTTTATTTCACTAATCGGTCACTCAGGCTGTGGTAAGTCAACCGTGTTAAACCTTGTCGCTGGGCTGCATAACCCAACCGATGGCGGTGTAATTTTGGATGGTCGCGAGGTTGATGGACCGGGACCTGAGCGTGCAGTTGTATTCCAGAACCATTCTCTATTGCCTTGGTTGACCGTGTATCAAAACGTTGAGCTAGCGGTGAAACAAATCGCCAAAGGTAAATCGAAAAGTTGGATTAAAGAGCAGGTGGAACACTACCTGAATTTGATTCAAATGGATCATGCAGCAGATAAAAAGCCGGATGAAATTTCAGGTGGTATGAAGCAGCGCGTTGGTATTGCTCGTGCACTGGCGTTGCAACCGAAAGTGTTGTTGATGGATGAGCCGTTTGGTGCACTGGATGCATTGACTCGTGCACGTTTGCAAGACGCAACAATGAAGATTCAGGCAGAGCTGAATAACACTGTCATCATGATTACTCACGATGTGGATGAAGCTGTATTGCTGTCAGACAAAATCGTCATGATGACCAATGGCCCCGCGGCCACGGTGGGCGAAGTTCTTGAGATTGATCTACCAAGACCACGTGACCGAGTCGCGTTGGCAGACAACCCGACGTATCAAAAATATCGTCAATCGGTACTGCGCTTTTTGTATGAAAAGCAAACCAAAACTGAAGCAGCTCAGAAAGTCGCTGCTCCTATGGCAAAAACGGCTTAAGGAAGAGTCTCATGATGGAACATATCGTTATTGTCGGCAACGGAATGGTTGGGCATCACCTTGTTGCGAGATTGGTTGAGCAGCAAGCTCATTTAGAAAAACGTATTACTGTGATTGGTGAAGAGCGGTTTATCGCCTATGACCGTGTACAACTCTCTTCTCTGTTTTCAGGTAAGTCCCATGAAGACTTAATGCTAAGCAGTGAAGAGTGGTATCAAAAACACGGCATCAATCTGATTTTAGGCAGTGAAGTGACGGCGATTAACCGCGTTCAAAAGAGCATTATTTTAGACGGTGATGATGTTCTGGGTTACGACACGCTTGTGTTAGCCACGGGTTCGTACCCGTTTGTTCCGCCAGTGCCGGGCCATGAGCGTGACGGTATTTTTGTCTATCGAACTTTGGATGATCTGTCTTCGATTCGCAACGCTTGTGATAAAGCAAAAACGGGCGCGGTGATTGGCGGTGGTTTGCTGGGCTTAGAAGCCGCAAACGCGTTGCGTCTTTTGGGTGTGGAAACGCATGTCATCGAATTCGCGCCCCGCTTAATGCCAGTGCAGTTGGATGATGGTGCGGGTACGATTCTTAAAGAGAAAATCGAAAAGCTCGGCTTAACCGTTCATACATCCACTGCGACAGAAAAAATTATTGATGGTGAAACAGCAAAACACCGTATGGTGTTTAAAGATGCAGAACCTTTGGAAGTGGACGTGATTGTCTTTTCGGCAGGTATCCGCCCGCAAGATGCACTGGCTCGCCAATGTGGATTAGAAATCGGTGAACGTGGCGGTATCGTGATTAATGATAGTTGCCAAACCAGCAATGCAAACATCTACGCCATTGGTGAGTGTGCATTATGGCAACAACGCATCTTTGGCTTGGTTGCTCCGGGGTATGCAATGGCTCGTGCGGTTGCTGGTCAAATTATGGGGCAGGGCGGCGATTTCACTGGTGCAGATATGAGTACCAAGTTGAAGCTGTTGGGTGTGGATGTGGCATCTATCGGTGACGCGCAAATGCAAACGGAAGGCGCTCAAGAGCTTGTTTTGCAAGACACCTGCACTGGCAGTTATAAAAAGCTGGTGGTTGATCAAAGTGGTACTCAGCTTTTAGGTGCCATTCTTGTTGGTGATAACTCTGACTACGATGCGTTGCTGCAAGCTTATTTAAACAAAACGGTATTGCCGGAACATCCTGCTTATCTGCTGTTTGATACCTCTTCGCTCAGTGGTGAAGTCTCTGATGACACCATGATCTGTTCTTGCCATAACGTGACGAAAGGTGCGCTGGTTAAAGCCATTCATGCAGGTGCGGTAGAGTTGAATGATCTCAAAGCAGCAACCAAAGCGGGTACTGGCTGTGGTGGTTGTTCTAGCATGGTGAAATCGGTTCTCGATGCAGAGCTGGTGGCGATGGGTATGGAAGTGAACAACCACGTTTGCGAGCACTTTGAATATTCACGCCAAGAGCTGTTCCATATTTGTCAGGTTGAAGAGATTAAAGATTTCGATACCTTACTGGAAAAACATGGTCATGGTTTAGGTTGTGATTTATGTAAGCCAACTGCGGCGTCAATTTTCGCTTCGCTATGGAACGAACATATTATGGAGCCGCAACTCAGTCGTTTGCAGGACACCAATGATGCTTTCATGGCAAACATCCAGAAAGACGGTTCTTACTCGATTGTTCCTCGTGTACCGGGCGGAGAAATTACACCGGACAAACTGATTGTGCTGGGGGAAGTGGCTAAGAAGTATGACCTTTACACCAAGATCACTGGTGGACAGAGGGTCGATCTGTTTGGCGCGCAAATGGAACAGTTACCTGAAATCTGGCGTGAACTGATCAATGCTGGTTTTGAAACGGGGCATGCCTACGGCAAGTCTCTGCGTACTGTGAAATCTTGCGTCGGTTCTACTTGGTGTCGCTATGGTGTGGATGACTCGGTAGGCTTGGCGATAGAACTGGAAAACCGCTACAAAGGTTTACGTTCACCACACAAACTCAAATTCGCCGTATCGGGTTGTACTCGTGAATGTGCTGAAGCACAAAGCAAAGACATTGGTGTGATTGCCACTGAAAACGGCTGGAACCTTTACGTTTGTGGTAATGGTGGTATGCGCCCTCGTCACGCCGATTTACTGGCATCCGACCTTTCAAAAGAGCAGCTGATTGCACTGATTGACCGCGTACTCATGTTCTATGTGCGCACCGCAGATAAACTGCAACGTACGTCAGTATGGCTGGAGAATTTAGAGGGCGGATTAGACTATCTGAAACAAGTCGTGATTGAAGACTCACTAGAGTTGTGTGAACAGTTAGAGCAGCAGATGTCGCATGTCATTAATTCTTATCAGTGTGAATGGAAGAGCACGGTTGAATCGGAAGAGAAACTGCGTAAATTCCGCCCGTTTATTAACCACCAAGAAGGAAGCATGGCGCTGCCTTATCAACGTATACGCGAACAGCGTATCCCAGTAGTTCAGGAGCTTTAATTATGATGGAACGTATTTGTAGACTGGATGAACTGATGCCTTTGCAAGGTTGCGGAGCGTTAATTGGGGGTGAGCAGGTCGCACTGTTCTTAGTTCCTCATACCGAACAGAAAGTGTTTGCGGTGCAGAACTGGGATCCGATTGGTCAGGCGAATGTGATCAGTCGCGGTATCGTCGGTGATGTGAAAGGTGAGATTTGTGTTGCCTCACCACTATATAAACAACACTTTAAACTCGAAACGGGCGAATGTGTTGAGAAGCCAGAATTCCAGCTAAAAACATGGTCTGTTTATATCGATGATGGGGAAGTGTATCTGGCAAATTCAAACGTTGCAGCGGCCTAAATACCAGTGACTAGCGAATGGTTGGACGCCTTGAATAGAGAGCGTTTAATCGCCGATATAGGTGGCATATAGATAAGATAAGGGCGTCTTACACAGGTAAGACGCCCTTATTATTTAATGTTTGTCGTCAACAATAACGGCAGGTTTTTTCTTAAACTTCTCACGCAGCGTCTGCATCATCACGAAGAACACTGGGGTGAGTAGCGTGCCAACAAAGGTTGACAAGATCATGCCCCCAAACACAGCGAAACCGAGGGAATGGCGTGATGCCGCACCCGCGCCAGATGCGATCACCAGTGGGAATACCCCCCAAATGAATGCAAACGCGGTCATCTGCACCGCTCGGAAACGGATTCGAGCCGCTTCCATCGCCGCCTCAAGGATTGATAGCCCTCTGTTTTCGCGCAGAACCTTAGCGAACTCAACAATCAAAATCGCTACCTTGGCGGACATACCTATCAGTATCACCACACCTATCTGTACATAAAGGTCGAACGCTTGACCTGCCATGATCAATGCCGCAACTGCACCTAATACTGCAATTGGCACTGCCATCATTACCGCTGCTGGAATAGTCCAACTCTCATACTGAGCAACCAAGAACAGGTAGGTGAAGATCAAAGAGAGTGCAAAGGCAATCGGTGCCATGTTGCCGGCTTTCAATTCTTGATACGTCATACCCGACCATTCGTACGAATAGCCGCTTGGCAGTTCTTCAGCAGCCAGTTTCTCAATCGCTTTAACCACATCGCCGGAACTGAAGCCTGCGGCTGGCGCACCATTGACGGTTGCTGCACTGAACATGTTGTAGTTTGAAAGCGTATCCGGGCCAAAAATCGGTTTGATTTTTATCAGTGTACCTAGTGGCACCATGTTTCCTGACGCACTGCGAACATAGAGACGACCGATATCATCAATGTTGTCGCGATATTGTTGTTCTGCCTGAACTTTTACCTGATATGAACGACCAAATTTATTGAAATCGGAAATATAGGCCCCGCCCAGTTGTGATTGTAAGGTGGAGAATATTTCGCTCAATGGCACGCCCAGTGAGATGGCTTTATCACGGTCGACATCAATAAAACGCTGCGGAATATTGGCACGGAAGATTGAGAATGCTCTCGCTACTTCTGGCAGCTGGTTTATTTTTGCTACGAAATCCGCGGTAGTGCTTGCCAGTTCTTGAGGAGAACGACCCAAGTTGTCCTGCAATATCAAGTTGAAGCCATCCACCGCGCCCATGCCTTTAATCGCAGGAGTCGCAAACACAAATGACGCTGCGTCTGGGTTAGCATTGAGCATCTGTCCCACTTTTTGCATCAGAACACGTTGATGTAAAGATGGATCTTTACGTTTGCTCCAGTTATCCAGTTTGATGATCAACATACCTGAGTTGGGGATCGCAGCCATGTTAATCACCGAGAAGCCCGCTACAGAAACCACATTTTCTACGCCGTCGAGCTGGCGCAGCTCATTCACGTATTTTTCCATCAATGGCGCTGTACGTTGCAAAGCGGCTGCGTCAGGCAAGCGCATTTCCACCATAAATACGCCTTTGTCTTCGTTAGGAACGAAAGCAGAAGGGATCTGCATAAAGCTAAAGGCCAGCGTGGCAATTAAAGCGCCATAAATCGCTATGCTCAGCAACATACGTTGACCAAGAAAGCCCACAAGTCCTCGGTATTTCGACGTAATCGCTTCAAAACCACGGTTAAATGCACGCAGCGGAGCGATAGGCGTCGAATGCTCCGACTTCAACATCAAAGCACACAGTGCAGGTGTCAGAGTTAGTGCGTTCACGGCCGAAATCAGTACCGACACACAAATGGTCACGGCGAACTGGTTAAACATTTTTCCTGAAATTCCCGGTAGCAAGGCAACCGGAACAAATACAGCAAGAAGGATCAGAGTCGTCGCCAGTACAGGCCCCGTAACTTCTTTCATTGCTTGGATAGTGGCGGGAATAGGATCTAGGTGCTCTTCATGTATGACCCTTTCCACGTTTTCGACCACGATGATGGCGTCATCCACCACGATACCGATAGCGAGAATCAGACCAAATAACGAAATGGTATTGATGGTCATACCCATAACGCCCATTACCGCAAAGGTCGCAATGATAGAGACCGGAATCGCCAGCGTTGGGATAATGGTTGCACGCCAGTTTTGCAGGAACACGTACACCACTAATGTCACCAGCAACACGGCTATAATCAGCGTCTCATAAACTTCATCGATCGATGTTTCTACGTACTCGGTTGAGTCGTAGGCAATGTCATACACGAGGTCATCAGGGAATGAACGCTCATACTGTTTCATTGCTTCTTTGATACGTTCCATTACCTCCAACGCATTGGCAGTCGGTAACTGATAGAGTGCAAGTACAGCCGCTGGCTCGTTATTCATTCGGCCATCGGCTTCATAGCCCTGAGCGCCGACTTCAATACGTGCCACGTCTTTTAGACGGATTAATGAACCATTCGCATTGGCTTTAACAACGATGTTTTCAAATTCTTCTGCGGTTTGTAATCGCCCTTTAACCTGTAAAACATACTGATGTTGTTGTTCGTCTGGAGCAGGCATACCACCAATTTTACCGGCTGCTACCTGTACGTTCTGTGTTTTGATTGCTCCAATCACATCCGATGCCGACAGCTTTAGTGACGCCAGTTTATTGGGTTGCAGCCAAACACGCATCGAATAGTCTTTTTTACCCAACAGGGTAATATCACTCATCCCTTCAATACGTTTTAAGCGTTCAACGATATTCAGGTCAGCGTAGTTGGAAAGGTAGATACTGTCGTGTGTCTGCTTCGGTGAACGCAAAGTGATAACGCCAAGCATATCGGAAGATTTCTTACGAACAGTAACACCGATTTGGTTAACTTCTTGCGGCAGAGAGGAAGACGCTTGAGAGACAAGGTTGTTGACTCGAACTTGCGCCATATCGCCATCTGCGCCAACTCGAAAGTAGACGCGCAAGGTATATGAACCGTCATTACCGATAACGGAAGACATGTAGATCATGTCTTCAACCCCGTTCACCTTCGCCTCAACTGGCTGAGCAACGGTTTTTTTCACCACATCAGCACTTGCACCGGGATACATAGTACTGACGGTAATCACGGTAGGCGAAATTTGTGGATATTCAGAAACTGGCAATACTTTCAGAGCAATAAGCCCCATTAGTGTCATCGCCAGCGAAATAACCAGTGCAAACTTAGGTCGATAGATAAAAAATTTACTTAACATAATTATGCCTAACTCGCTTTATTCGCTGGAACGGTGATATCGTTGGCTTGTACTTTCATACCGACACGAACTTTCTGTAATCCTTTCACAATCACTTTTTCGTTTTCAGCTAGTCCGGCGGTTACCGCTTTATTGGTTCCGTATGTTTGCCCTAAGTCGATTTCACGACGCGCCACGACATTGTCGCTGTTTACCACCATGACGTAGTCACCAGATTGGTCTTGCTGCACTGATGCTGCAGGGACGAGTAACCCTTCGATGGTTTTGCCTTTCAGGCTAATGGTTAAGTTGCCGTACTCACCCGGCATCAGTGAGTATTTGGTATTGGCAAAGGTAGCTTCGGCTTGAATTGAACCTGTATCAAGGTCGATTTTGTTGCCTACTGCGTAAATTTTACCGTCTGCGGGGTATTCACTGCCGTCAGATAAATTTAGGTCTAAGTCCACATCGAGTTTGCCGTCTTCAGCTCTTACTGCATCGACAACATTGCGTATGCGTCGATAAAGTTTTTCATCAATATTGAATCGAAAGTGGATGGGATCGATTTGTGTTAGGGAGACTAAAGGTTTTAACTGCAATGTTGTGATGCGGTCACCCACACGATAGTTGCTAAATCCGACACGACCTGAAAAAGGAGCGCGGATGGTTGAAAATTCAAGGTCTAGCTGCGATGAAAGTAACGAGGCTTCCGCACCTTTCACAGAGGCTGTTGCTGTCGCCAGTTTAGCGATGGCATCATCGTACTGTTGTTCACTGATGCTCTTGTCTTTAA
The DNA here is from genome assembly GCF_038452265.1 of Vibrio diazotrophicus. NCBI lineage: Bacteria > Pseudomonadati > Pseudomonadota > Gammaproteobacteria > Vibrionales > Vibrionaceae > Vibrio > Vibrio diazotrophicus. The sequence continues at coordinate 2,089,134 of NZ_CP151842.1, read as the reverse complement.
TCAGCTTCTTCGCTCTGTCTGCTTCGCGGTTAGCAAGAGAGAGTTCTGCCTGCGCTTTTTGTAATGAAGCTTTCGCGTATGCGAGTGCAGCTTTATATGGACGAGGATCGATTTGGAACAATACCTGATCTTTTTCCACCATATCGCCATCTTTAAAGTGAACTTCAGTCAGTTCACCATTCACTCTTGGCATAATATCGATGTCATTTTCTGCGACCGTTCTGCCAATAAAAGAATGGTAAGGCGTAATTTCCGAAGTCTGCATTGTCACCGTTTCGACGATAGGCGCGGCAACTTGCTGTTTTTGTGTGACGTCCTTACAGCCCAATAGAAGTAGGGAAACAATAGCTGTAGAAGTTAGGACATACTTGTTGTCGAATCTCATTATTAGGACCTGTAGGTTTGATGGTTATTCTCTTAACGCAGCTTTTTGCTGTCATTGGATGAGCCTGTTTTGAATAGACAACGGGGTTAACTTCCGTCTTAGCGATGAGTCGTTCAACGCTAAGTCAGAAGCTTTTGCTTTTTATTGTTTTCGCGAATCGAGTTTGTAATAGAAAGTTACAATTCGCTTTGGGGCAATATTAAAGAAAAGGAGGGGTTAGAAATGTCCGATAATGTTCAGTTTTGCAATTTCGTCAGGAAAACCGTACTTGCCAATTTGGAAAGTTTAATTCTCATTTCGGGTAAAACAGGCTGGCTCCAGCAATGCTGCTTTAATGGCGTTAAGCAGTTTGTGCAGGTGTTCAGGCTGGCTAATGTATGGTGGCATAATGTAAATCAAGCGGCCAAATGGACGAATCCATACACCAATCTCAACAAACAGAGCCTGAATATTCTCCATGTGGACAGGATGATGGGTTTCAATAACTCCTATAGCGCCTAAATAGCGAACCTGTTTCACTTCAGAGTACGACTCAAACTGCACCAGTTCCTCGGCAAAGAAAGCCTCAATCTGTTTAACCTGCTTTTGCCATTGTTCCGTGGCAATGATGTCTAAGCTGGCTGAAGCTACAGCGCAAGCGAGCGGGTTACCCATAAACGTTGGGCCATGCATAAAGCAACCTGCTTCACCGCCACAAACCGTATCGGCAACTTTTTGCGTGGTCAGAGTGGCAGAAAGAGTCATATAGCCACCAGTTAATGCTTTGCCTACACAGAGAATGTCTGGCTGTACATCGGCGTGTTCACAGGCAAACAATTTGCCCGTTCTGCCAAATCCGGTCGCGATTTCATCCAATATCAACAGCAGGTTGAATTCATCACAAAGCTGTCGAACTTGGCGCAAAAATTCTGGGTGATAGATACGCATCCCGCCGGCACCTTGCACGATTGGTTCAAGTATCACAGCGGCTATTTGCTGGTGATGTTGGATCAGCTTATGACGAAAATCTTCAATATCGGACTCATCCCACTCTTGCCAAAAGTTGCCTTGTGGTGAATTTGCGAAGATGTGCTCAGGAAGAAAGCCTTTATAAAGGCTGTGCATGGAGTTGTCAGGGTCAGTCACCGACATCGCAGCAAAGGTATCACCATGATATCCGTGGCGTAGTGTCAGGAATTTTGAGCGGCTTTCCCCTTTGGCGTGCCAATACTGCAACGCCATTTTCAGGCTGACTTCCACAGCAACAGATCCAGAATCTGCCAGAAATACTTGCTGCAAATTACTTGGAGCAAGTGAAAGGAGTTTTTTACACACATCAATTGCTGGCTGGTGGGTTATCCCGCCAAACATCACATGAGACATCTTATCGATCTGCTGATGCGCCGCCTGATTGAGCAGAGGGTGGTTGTAACCGTGTATCGCTGACCACCAGGAAGACATGCCATCAACCAGCTGATCTCCTTGCTCTAAATAGAGATGAACACCTTCTGCATGTGTCACGGGGTAGCAGGTCAGAGGTGCCAGGGTTGAAGTGTAAGGATGCCATATATGCTGGCGATCAAAGGTTAAGTCCATTCTAAACTCACAATTAAAATGATTAAAAAACAACCTAATGTAAACCTTGTTAGATCTATTGTGTTGACAGTTTATCGCGTGTCGTTAGACTAACCAAGCATAAATGCCTAGAAGCGTTCGGTTTTTGATCGGCGAGTTAAGCGAGATAAGAGCCCTCAGTGAGAAAGGCACAGAACAATAATTATCAATAAGGATTACACGTGGAAATTCGTCACAACTGGACAGTGTCTGAAGTAAAAACACTGCTTGAAAAACCTTTTATGGATCTGCTTTTCGAAGCTCAGTTGGTTCATCGTCAGTACCAGCCTCACAACCATGTTCAAGTGAGTACCTTGTTGTCGATCAAAACCGGCGCTTGCCCTGAAGACTGCAAATATTGTCCTCAAAGCGCGCATTATCGTACCGATGTGGAGAAAGAACGCTTAATGGAAGTTGAGCGAGTACTTGATGCCGCGCAGAAAGCGAAAAATTCAGGTTCAACACGTTTCTGTATGGGTGCCGCGTGGAAAAACCCGAAAAGTAGAGATATGCCATATCTTAAAGAGATGATTTCAGGTGTGAAAAATATGGGTCTGGAGACCTGTATGACGCTGGGAATGTTGAATGCAGAACAAGCGAGTGAACTGGCTGAAGCTGGCTTGGATTATTACAACCACAACCTTGATACCTCACCTGAATATTACGGAAACATCATAACAACCCGTACTTATCAGGATCGATTAGATACGCTCTCTCACGTGCGCGAAGCAGGGATGAAAATCTGCTCCGGTGGCATTATTGGTATGGGCGAAAGCACAAACGACCGCGCGGGTTTGCTTGTTGAACTGGCTAACTTATCGGTTCACCCTGAAAGTGTGCCAATTAACATGCTGGTGAAAGTAAAAGGTACGCCGCTGGAAGAGGTTGAAGATGTTGAACCGTTTGACTTTATTCGTTTGATCGCGGTCGCTCGCATCATGATGCCTAAGTCTGCGGTGCGTTTATCGGCAGGGCGCGAAAAAATGAACGAGCAGATGCAGGCGCTGTGTTTTATGGCGGGCGCAAACTCAATCTTCTACGGTTGCAAGTTATTAACCACACCAAACCCAGCAGAAGACAGCGATATGTTGTTGTTTAAAAAGCTTGGAATTAACAGCCAGCAAGTAGCGCAGAAACCGGATGAAATCGCTGAGAATGAGCTTCTTGATCGCGTAGTAGAACGCGTTGCCTCTCGTCCAACTGCAGACGATTTATTCTATGACGCAACAGTTTAGATCTCGCGTTCAAGGGGCATTGCTCGAACGGGAAAATCTCGGTTTAACTCGCTCGCTTCAGGTGCTAGAAGGCGGAAATCAGGTCTCAACTCAGTGTGGTGACACTGAGTTTATCAACTTCTCCAGCAATGACTATCTGGGGCTTGCCAGTGATAAAGCGTTGACGAGTGCGTGGCAAGTCGGACTGGATATTTATGGCGCAGGAAGTGGTGCTTCTCCTCTGGTGACAGGGTTCTCAGCAGCGCATGCCAGTTTGGAGAGCTCGCTATGTGAGTGGCTGGGCTTTGATCGAGCAGTATTGTTTGGTTCTGGCTTCAGTGCTAATCAGGCGTTGCTTTTTACTCTGATGCACAAAGAAGATCTGCTACTACAAGATAAGCTAAATCATGCTTCATTAATGGAAGCTGGGATGCTTTGCCAAGCAGCAATGAAGCGCTTTAAGCACAACGATCTCCAACACCTATCTCAACTGCTCTCTGGTGACCAAAATGCGTTGGTGGTGACGGAAGGCGTCTTTAGTATGGATGGCGACAGCTCTCCATTGAAAGAAATTCATCAACTAACACGAAACAATGCTTGGTTGATGGTCGATGATGCTCATGGTGTGGGCGTTTTAGGCGAAGATGGAGCCGGTAGTTGCAATGCGGCGGGTATTCATCCCGAGATACTGGTAGTGACGTTCGGCAAAGCATTTGGACTCTCGGGCGCGGCTATTCTGTGTAGTGAAGAAATGGGGAACTATCTGACTCAGTTCGCACGACATCATGTTTATTCGACAGCTATCCCTCCAGCGCAGGCTTATGCCATTACTCACGCCGTTGGCATGATTCAGACTCAGCATTGGCGACGCGAAAAGCTTCATGAGCTGTCTCAGGTTTATGATGAACTATTGCAGTCAGCTGACGACTATGTCGCGACATCTACACCGATCAAACCTTTTATTTTGGGTAAATCTCAACAGGCACTTAACGTTGCGCGACAACTTAAAGATAAGGGCTTTTGGATGACAGCTATTCGCCCGCCAACGGTTCCTGAAGGCTCAGCTCGATTACGTATCACGCTGACGGCCAATCACAGTATCGAAGATATCACGGCGTTAGCCAACGCTTTATCTCAGTGTATGGAGTCAAACAAATGAGTGAACTTGCCTTACACTCAGAGATTGAAAGCAAAGATAAATCTGCTATTTCAAGCGCCTTTAGCAAAGCCGCCGCGACCTATGATAAACACGCGGCATTTCAGCGCGATGTTGGTCATCGCTTATTAAAGCAGCTACCCGCAGATTTATCTGGGCTTCGGGTTCTCGATTTGGGCTGCGGGACGGGTTACTTTTCACAACAACTTAAGCAGCTAGGGGCGAATGTGGTGTGCGCCGATCTCTCTCCGGCTATGCTTGAGCAGGCGAGAGAGCGTTGTGGTGAGGATTCGGTCACGTATGTTCATGCCGATGCGGAAGAACTGCCTTTTCCTTCTGGCGAGTTTGATATTGTTTTTTCAAGTCTGGCTCTTCAGTGGTGTGATGATTTATCTACGCCTCTGGCGGAAATACGACGAGTACTCAAACCATTAGGTCGTGGTTACTTTTCTACGTTGCTTGATGGCTCCTTGGCTGAGCTTAAGCAGTCATGGCGGAAAATTGATTCTCATCAACATGTTAATGAGTTCATCTCTTTCAATCAGGTAAAAGTTGCGTTAGCGCAAGCCGAGATTCCTAAGCATCACTTAAACTTGGCCGAGATGATTGTTTGGTATGACAGCGCTTTTGAGCTTATGCGCGATCTAAAGGGCATCGGGGCGAACCATATCCATTCAAGATCTCAGGGGTTGACGGGAAGACGGGCACTGATTCAAGTAGAGCGGGCCTATGAACGATTTCGAAGTCAGCAAGGTTCTTTACCTGCAACGTATCAGGTTTGTTTAGGGGTAATTTATCGATGATAAATGCATTATTTATTGCGGGTACGGACACCGATGTTGGTAAAACAGTGGCTTCAAAAGCGATACTGCAAGCGATTGCCAATAAGGGATTTACAACAATTGGCTATAAACCAGTAGCGGCGGGTTGTGAGAGAACGGAGCAAGGTTTACGAAACTCTGACGCTCTTCATCTCATGAAAGTAGCGACACAAGAAATGCCGTATGACGACGTCAATCCATATGCGCTAGAATTGCCTGCATCGCCACACATTGCAGCTAAACACGAGAATCTGACAATTGATTACAAGGTATTGAGTGACAAACTGGCTTACCTGAAAACAAAAGCGGATACCGTATTGATTGAAGGTGCAGGTGGCTGGCGAGTGCCTGTCTCTGACACAGATTGTTTATCGTCTTGGGTCAAACAAGAGAAACTACCCGTTGTATTAGTGGTGGGTGTGAAACTTGGCTGTTTAAGTCACGCTCTGCTTACGGCGGAAAGTATTGAAGCAGATGGTTTGACGATTGTTGGGTGGGTAGCAAACCGTATTAACCCGGGCACCGAGCACTACGCTGAAATTATTGAGGTGTTGGAATCTCGTATCCGTGCGCCGAAACTTGGCGAAATCCCATATATTCCAAGCGCTAAACGCACTGAACTTGGAAAGTACATCAATCTTGAACCTTTAATGGAAAAGGAGCTCGCGTAGTCGGGTTCTAAACCAAGTATCCTGAGATAGCTTGGGGACAGACAAAACAAAAGGGCTGCAGATTATGCAGCCCTTTTTAAAATCTGTTTGATTACACTTCTTTGTTCAAACCAAGCATAGCGAATGCTTGTTGAGTTTCAGCGATATGTTGTTGCACAGATTGTTCTTGACCAATACCCAGTTGCAACTTCGCTTCTTCTTCAGTTAAGCCTAAATGGCAGCGGAGTAGGTCGATTGCCATTTTATAACTTTGAGCTTCAGCCATGATGATATCCTTCGTTATGATGTCTCTCTCACTGCTCGGAATTTAATCTCTTTCGACCTGTGCCTCAATACGACAAAAGTCTAACTCTACAGAGATCGGATCTGTTTACATTATAGCCACATAATTGACATTAAATGTTTCAATTTAACACTTAACCTTGTTTTTTAAATCGCAGACACTATGTATTAGAAAAGTCCTGAAGCCTTTGTGTGGAATACTTCACCGGCTTTGGGTTAATAGTCAGCTTTCCTCAACGGAGATAATTAATGAAGCGAGTATTGTTATTCTTGGCAACCAACCTAGCCGTCGTAATGGTGCTAAGTGTTGTTTTGAATATTGTTTATGCCACTACAGGGATGCAACCGGGTAGTTTATCTGGATTGCTCGTAATGGCAGCCGTGTTTGGTTTCGGCGGTTCATTTATTTCACTCTTAATGTCAAAGAGGATGGCTCTGAGTTCAGTGGGCGGTGTTGTAATTGAAAACCCACGTAACGAAATGGAGCACTGGCTGCTGGAAACTGTGAAGCGTCAGTCGCAGCAAGCAGGTATTGGTATGCCTACTGTTGCTATTTACGATTCTCCAGACATGAACGCATTTGCTACTGGTGCAAAACGTGATGATTCGTTAGTGGCGGTTTCTACAGGTTTGCTACATAACATGACACGTGATGAAGCTGAAGCTGTGCTTGCTCATGAAGTTAGCCACATTGCAAACGGCGATATGGTTACCATGACCTTGATGCAAGGTGTTGTGAACACATTCGTGATCTTCTTGTCGCGATTTATTGCTAACATTGTTGCTTCTCGTAACAGTGACGAAGAAGGCCAGGGCAGCAACATGATGGTGTACTTCGGTGTTTCTATGGTGCTTGAATTGGTGTTAGGCTTCCTAGCAAGCTTCATTACCATGTGGTATAGCCGCCATCGTGAGTTCCATGCTGATGCGGGCGCTGCTCAATTAGTGGGTAAGCACAAGATGATTGCGGCATTAGAGCGTTTGAAGATGAGCTACGAACCTCAATTGGAAGGTTCTATGATGGCATTCGGTATCAACGGCAAGCGTACGATGACTGAGCTATTGATGAGCCATCCACCGCTTGATAAACGTATTGCTGCATTACGCAACTCTTAAACTTTAAAAGCCAGCTTCCGAGCTGGCTTTTTTGTGCCTTCAATTTGGCACTCTACTCTACCCCAAAATCCTTGCTAAAGAATTCTTACAAAAAGTTGTACAAATATTTTTTTGTACAACTTTTCTTTGTGCGCTATCCTAACACTTAACTTATACGGAAAATAAATTTGTACAGGTTTAGCAAATATGGATATCCAAGTTATCGCCCAGTTTTATCAGCAGCTCAACAAAGACAATTTGCATCTGCTGCCAGAGGTGTATCACAAACACGTGGTATTTGAAGACGCGGCGCATCGGATAGAAGGGTTGGAAGCATTGCAAAGCTACTTTGCTAACCTTTATGAGAATGTAGAGCGATGTGAGTTTTCAATTGCGGAACAACATCAGTCCAATGATAACGGATTTATTACTTGGACCATGCATTTACAGCACCCCAAGTTATCCGGTGGCAATCCAATTGATGTTAAAGGTATGAGCCACCTTAAGTTTGCCGACGGCAAGGTTATATCCCACCGAGATTACTTTGATCTGGGCGAAATGCTTTACGAGCACATCCCTTTACTTGGTGGAATTATTAGAAGTATTAAGCGGAGGCTGGGCCAATGAGTGCAGTACTGATTACCGGAGCAACATCTGGCATTGGGCAGCAATTGGCCTTGGATTATGCCAAACGAGGCTGGCAAGTTATCGCTTGTGGGAGAAATAAAGAATCTTTGGCTAAGCTAGATGAAGCGTATTCAAATATTGAGACTTGCGAGTTTGATATTACGGATCGAGTGCAGACCTTCAATGCGCTGCGCAGTTTATCGTTGACTCCAGACCTTTGGCTTCTTAATGCGGGCAATTGTGAGTATATCGATAATGGAGAAATGGATTCGAAACTGGTTGAGCGAGTGTTTCAAACCAATGTGTTCGGTTTGACTAATATTATTGAAGCGATAGAGCCTCATTTAGTTTCAGGGCACAGAGTGGCGGTGGTGAGTTCAATCGCCAGTGAGCTGGCGCTACCGCGAGCGGAAGCCTATGGTGCATCCAAAGCTGCAGTCGGATACATAGCTCGCTCATTACGCTTGGATTGGCGCGACCGAGGAGTCGAAGTATCTACAATTTTCCCTGGTTTCGTTGATACGCCGCTAACCGCGAAAAATACCTTTTCTATGCCCATGCTCATCAGCGTTGAACAAGCATCAGAAGCGATTCAGAAAGGTTTAGATAAGGGGCAGGCTAACATTTATTTCCCCAAACGATTTACCTGGATTTTAAGAATACTGGGGTCATTACCTTACTCATGGCAGCACGCAGTGACTGGTCTGCTGTTTCGGTCTTAAAAGGAAAACAAGATGAAGATTGCAATTATTGGTACAGGTATTTCTGGTTTGTCTTGCGGTTACTATCTGCATGAACAGCACGACATTACGGTATTTGAAGCCAATGATTATATTGGTGGTCATACAGCCACGGTTGACGTTGAAGTTGGCGGAAAAACTTACGCGGTAGATACCGGTTTTATTGTTTACAACGATCGTACATATCCTAACTTTATTAGTTTAATGGCCGAGTTAGGTGTGACAACAATGCCGACCGAAATGAGTTTCAGTGTTCGTAATGATGCGAATGGTCTTGAATACAATGGTCATACGATCATGACTCTGTTTGCTCAGAAACGTAATTGGCTGAACCCTCGTTTCTATCAGTTTATTTCCGAAATTCTGCGTTTTAATAAGTTAGCCAAACAAGAAGCCAAGGAGTCTGAAGTCAATCTGCAAACTCTTGGGCAGTTTCTCAATCATCATGGCTTTTCGCATTATTTCTGTGAAAACTACATTCTTCCAATGGGCGCTGCTATTTGGTCGTCGTCTCTGGCGGATATGCGTGCGTTTCCATTAACGTTTTTCCTGCGCTTTTTCTTAAATCACGGGCTGCTTGATATCAGCAATCGTCCTAAATGGAACGTTATTCAAGGCGGCTCTCGCTCTTACATTGAGCCACTTACCCAAGGGTTTAAACAGAGTATTCGCACCAGTTCACCTGTCGACAAAGTAAAACGTGCCGCTGGTGGTGTTGAAGTGACAAGTCTTGGCAAAACCGAGTGGTTCGATGAAGTGGTTTTTGCTTGTCACAGCGATCAGGCGCTTTCGATGCTGGAAGACGCAACAGAAAGTGAGCAGCAAATCTTGTCTCAGCTCGGTTATCAGGCAAACGAAGTGATTCTGCATACCGACACCAGTTTACTGCCTAAGCGTAAAGCGGCTTGGGCGTCATGGAACTATTGGTTGAGAGGGGATGAAGGGCAGGATTCTCACTTACCTTCACTCACCTATAACATGAATATTTTGCAGCATATTGATGCACCAGCGACTTTCTGTGTGTCACTAAATAGCAGTGAGCACATCGACCCGAACAAGATTCTTCGCAGCTTTGTTTATCACCATCCAGTGTTTACCGAAGAGTCGATTAAAGCGCAGCAACGTAAAGCAGAAATCAGCGGAGAAAATCATACTTGGTTCTGTGGAGCATACTGGCACAACGGTTTCCATGAAGATGGCGTGCGAAGTGCGTTAGATGTGGTGACCAATATTGCGCGCGTTAATGAAGCCAAGATGAAAGGGGCTGCGTAATGTCAGCCCTCAACAGCCAACTGCTCGTTGGCAGTGTGAGGCACAGACGCTTCACTCCTAAGAACCATGCGCTGACCTATTCCTTGTTTATGCCCTGCATTGACTTGGATGAATGGACTTCGTTATCGCAAAAAGTATGGGGACTAGGCGAGAAATGGTGGCACTGGGCAAGATTGCGCCGTGAAGATTACCTTGGAGACGGTGAACTCAAACAGGCTGTACAAGATAAAGTGTTTGAACTCACGGGCAACCGAATAGAAGGCAAGGTGCTTGCCGTGATTCACTTGCGCTACTTAGGTATCTATTTCAGCCCTGTGAATTTTTATTACCTCTATGACGAAAATGGTGAGTGGCGTTATTTGCTGGCAGAGGTCAGCAATACACCTTGGAATGAACGCCACTACTACGCGATACCGGCTGAAATGGGCGCTGACGGAGAGAACTGGCAACATGACAAAGCGTTTCATGTTTCTCCGTTTAATCCGATAGATCAGCAGTACCAGTGGAAGTTAAAGCCGTTGACTGAGTCTCTAATGGTGCATTTGGAATGTCATCGCGAAGGTAAAGCATTCGACGCAACACTGGCTATGAAAGGCCAAGAATTTACCACCAAAGGTTTGCTTGCTTTGTTAGCAAAAACGCCGGTTATGGCGATAAAAGTGACATTAGGAATTTACTGGCATGCGCTGAAACTATGGATGAAAGGTGTGCCGATTCATGATCATCCGAACACACAAAAAAAAGAAAACAATCGTAGTAAGGAGAATACGCAATGATAAATGTGACTTCTATGGATATGCCAACCAGCTTATCTGCGTGGCAGAAAAGCGCTCGCAACGTTGCATTTAAATGTTTGCAGTACTTGGATGTCGGCAGCTTAACGATTGTGGAGTCTTTTTCTGATCAGGCGTCTAATCAGCAGCAGTTTGGTCATAAAAATCAAGATGAACCTCATGCAGTGATCTGGGTTAAACATCCTGATTTTTATTCGCGACTATTGAAAGGTGGCAGCATTGCAGCCGCAGAAGCGTATATGGATGACTGGTGGGATAGCCCAAATCTAACGGCTCTAATGGAACTTATGGCGAAAAACATGAGTGCGTTAGACAGAATCGAGCAACGCAGCAGTTGGTTGACGCAGTGGGCGTATAAGGTTGGCCATTGGTTCAAACGAAATTCCGTTGATCAGGCCAAAGAAAACATCGAAGCGCATTATGATCTGGGAAATGAACTTTACAAGACCTTCCTAGACAAACGAATGCTCTACTCAAGTGCGTTGTACTCATCGCCAAATGACACATTAGAGCAAGCGCAGATTAACAAGATGGAACGCCTCTGCCAGCAGTTAGAACTGGAACCGAGTGACCATGTAATTGAAATCGGTACAGGTTGGGGCGCTATGGCGATTTACATGGCTCAAACATACGGATGCCATGTCACCACCACCACCATCTCGGAAGAACAATACAGTTATGCGAAAGAGCAAATTGAGCGCGCAGGTTTAGGTGACCACGTCACTTTACTTAAGCAAGACTACCGAATGTTGGAAGGTCAGTACGATAAGCTGGTTTCTATCGAAATGATTGAAGCAGTGGGTAAGCAGTATCTTAAGTCTTACATCAAGAAGTGTCAGTCGCTACTAAAACCAAAAGGTTTAATGGCAATACAAGCGATTACCATCGCCGATCAGCGTTACGACTATTACAGCAATAATGTTGATTTTATTCAGAAATATATTTTCCCGGGTGGTTTTTTACCGTCGGTTACGGTACTGACTCAAACGGCTACTCAGCATAGTGATTTGATTACCAGAGATATTTTTGATTTAGGGCTCGATTATGCTCAAACCCTGAAAGACTGGAGGCTGCGTTTTGAACAGTCACTTGAGCAAGTGTCACTGCTCGGTTATGACGAACGCTTTATTCGTATGTGGCGTTACTATTTCTGCTATTGCGAAGGTGGCTTTAACGCGCGAACCATAAGCACCATACATATGACGCTGCAACGAGGCTAACTGTGGGGCGCCTATTTGTCGTATCACTCTGGTTCCAGATAATCTGGTTTCTCGCAGTTCTGGGACAGGAGCGCTTTCAGTGGCTGACTTTGGCTTTGGGGCTAGTGACGTTAGGTTACGCTGCCTATTCAAGCCGTGATGACATTGGCAGGATATTAGCGCTTGGTGTCGGAGGAATTGCTTTAGATTCCTTTAATAGCGCATTTGGCCTATTGGTATTTAAAAGCGCTCACGTACCTGTGTGGCTAGCCGCTCTCTGGTTGGTGTTTGTCTGGTACGCAAGGCAATGGGTACCGCACTTAAGCAAATACCGTAAAGGCTTGGTGATGCTGTTTGTCGGCGTCTGTGGCGCTTTGAGTTACTGGGCTGGATATAAATTTTCAGCGGTTGAATTTTCATTATCCGTTGTAGGTTCACTAGTCGTATTAACTCTGCAATGGGCTGGTGTAGCGTGGTTAATCATGAGGGTGTTTACTAATGATTGCTCAGTTTCGGTCAATAATCCTGACACTGATAGTACTCGTTAGCGCTAATGTCAGCGCAACGGGAAATACAAATGATGTTGTTCGTCAATGGCAACAGTGGCCAATTGTCGGTCAGGCGACGCTCTCTTGGCTGTGGCTGGATATTTACTCCTCCCAGTTACGTTCGCCAGATGGCAAGTACAAACTAGAGGGTGATATTTCACCGCATCCCGTAGCGTTGGAAATTCGCTATCTCAGGGATATCAGTAGTACTCAGTTGCTCGAAGCAACAGAAGAACAATGGCAAAAACAAGGCTTCAGTGATGAGAAGATCAGCTCTTGGATGCCAAAATTAACAACTATATTTCCCAGTGTGAAAACCGGTGAAAAGCTGATTTATGTTACGGATGGCACTGCGGGTGAGTTCGTCTATATTTCCAACGCTGGTGAACAGAAAGTGGTGGGAACGATAGACGATGAGTCACTGAATGATGCGTTTTTAGCCATTTGGTTATCACCTAAAACGGAATATCAAACCTTGCGCCAACAACTATTAGGGATGAATCGATGATGAGTTGGGTTAAAAAGAGTTTTGTGGCGTCAGTATTGCTGTTATTGACAGCATGCAGCGCCGAGTTATCGGATTATCATCAAAGCGAACCGAAATTCGACCTGTTCGGCTATTTCGAGGGCAACACGAAAGCTTGGGGAATGGTGCAAGATTATACCGACAAGCAGACTCGACGCTTTGAAGTGGATATTGAAGGGCATATTATCGGTAACACTCTGACACTGACCGAAGATTTTGTCTTTGACGATGGCGAGAAGAGCCAACGGGTTTGGGCAATTCAGCGTTCGTCGAATGGTTTCTATCTTGGGCGAGCTGACGATGTTATTGGTGACGCTATCGGGCAGGAAGTCGGCAATGCACTTCAGTGGAAGTATGATTTCTTGTTAAAAATGGACGATGGTGAAATTGAGGTGACTTTTGATGACTGGCTTTACCGTCAAGATGAGACTCGGGTATTTAACATCACCAAGATTAAAAAATTTGGCATTGAAGTGGGGCGGGTAACGCTGTTCTTCGAAAAGAGTCAATAAATAAACTTATGGCAAATAAAAAGGGAGGCGCTGCCTCCCTTTCTTAATCTAATTACAGCTTATAGCTTGTCAGTTAGTTCAATCGCTTGACCGATATAGCTTGCAGGTGTCATTTCTTTCAAACGCGCTTTTTCTTCTTCTGGCAGTTCTAGGCCATCAATGAAGTTACGCATTGCTTCACCGTCAACACGTTTACCACGAGTGAGCTCTTTTAGCTTCTCGTATGGCTTTTCAATGCTGTAACGACGCATCACTGTTTGTACTGGCTCTGCTAGAACTTCCCAGTTCTTATCCAGTTCAGCCAGTAGAGCTTCGCGGTTCACTTCTAGCTTGCTGATACCTTTCAGAGTCGACGTGTAGGCAATGATTGCATAACCCACGCCCACGCCTAGGTTACGTAGTACCGTTGAGTCTGTAAGGTCACGTTGCCAGCGAGAGATAGGCAGTTTTTGTGCTAGGTGAGTAAACACAGCGTTTGCCAGACCTAAGTTACCTTCTGAGTTTTCGAAATCGATTGGGTTAACTTTGTGTGGCATGGTTGAAGAACCGATTTCGCCAGCAATTGTTCTTTGCTTGAAGTGACCTAGAGCGATGTAGCCCCAAACGTCACGGTCGAAGTCGATAAGAATCGTGTTGAAACGTGCCACGGCATCAAATAGCTCAGCGATGTAATCGTGAGGTTCGATTTGAGTTGTGTACGGGTTCCAAGTTACGCCAAGAGATTCTGTAACGAACTCTTCGCTGAATTTGTGCCAATCAACCGTTGGGTAAGCAGAAAGGTGTGCGTTGTAGTTACCTACAGCACCGTTGATTTTCGCTAGGATTTCAACGTTCGCGATTTGCTTGTATTGACGTTCCATACGGTACGCAACGTTCGCCATCTCTTTACCCATAGTCGATGGGGAAGCAGGCTGGCCGTGAGTACGAGATAGAAGTGGGATATCACGATATTCAACCGCTAAGCCACGGATAGCATCAATAATGTTACGGATTTCAGGAAGAATAACCGAATCACGAGCTTCTTTAAGCATCAGAGCGTGAGACGTGTTGTTGATGTCTTCAGAAGTACATGCAAAGTGAATGAATTCATTAACTGCGTGAAGCTCAGGAACGCCAGCAACTTTTTCTTTTAAGAAATATTCCACTGCTTTTACGTCGTGGTTAGTTGTGCGTTCGATATCTTTGATACGTTGTGCATCAGCTTCGCTGAAGTTTGCTGCAACGCTATCAAGGAATTTGTTTGCTTCTTCACTGAATGCAGGAACTTCTGCAATCTCAGCTGTTGCTGCAAGCTTCTGTAACCAGCGAATTTCAACGATAGTACGGTATTTAAGTAAGCCAAATTCACTAAAAATACTGCGTAGTGCAATAGTTTTACTGCCGTAACGGCCGTCTACTGGTGAAACAGCAGTCAATGCTGACAGTTCCATGATCTTCTCCTGAATTGGTTTCTAAATTTCGTGTGCTTTATACCAGTATCAATGGCAATTGTCACGAATATTGCGCAAACGTTTGCGCGAGATTTCTGCTACTCAAAAACGATGAGTAAAAAAATTAGCTCGCATGGTGCGAGCTAACGATTACATTCTAGCCAGTAATATCTTGGCTTGATCAACCATCTTCTTGCGTCCGAAGACCAGATGGAGACGTCGGCCGCCGACTTGGCGCCAAAGCACTGCACAACGAATACCGGATAACAGTAGTGCGCGCACTTTTTGTTGATTTGCGGTTTGCTGTAATACCGCTGGATTACCTGCAACTTGAATACGAGGGCCGATAGGGCTGATCACATCGAGGTAAACGCTCGCTAGGTTGCTGATCATCTGTTCATCAAGTAAATCAAAATGTTCAACTTGGCGTTCAATCATTTGAATGCGATCACCCAGTTGAGACATTGCATCTCTACGGCTGGATAACTTACGTTCTAAAGCCAGTAAGCTAATTATGTAGCGAGTGATAGCACTGCCTGAAGGGGTGCTGTCTATGCCATTCACCAGACACTCAAGACCGACCTTCAAATCAGCTTCGCTACCGAAAACACCAATAGTATTACTTGGATTGGTTGCTAAAATTGCACGCAGTGAAGTTTCAAACGCGTCTGAATCACAGTAACCGTCTTTCGCTACTTTTTGCACTAAAGCGACAGCTTGGCAAATTCCAGCAAATGCGATAGTTCGGTCATAAATTGTGTTAGCCACGTAAATACTCCTTAACAAATACGTTGTTCAATAATGCCGCCACCCAGACATACATCGCCTTGGTAGAAAACAGCAGACTGTCCTGGGGTAACTGCGACTTGTGGGTCATCAAACATCACCTTGATGTTGTTGTCATCCACAGGGATAACGGTACAAGGAATGTCAGTTTGACGGTAACGTGTCTTCACTGAGCAACGGAACGCTTCTTTCACTGGCGTACGATCAACCCAATGAAGTTGTGAAGCCATTAATCCGTATGATTTCAATAACGGATGGTCTGCGCCTTGTACTGCGATAAGTACGTTACGTTTAAGATCTTTCTCTGCTACGTACCATGGGTCTTCGTTACCGCCGCCACCTTTTTGACCACCAATGTGCAAGCCTTTGCGTTGCCCTAATGTGTGGTACATAAGGCCTTGATGTTCACCAATAACTTTACCTTCAGGGGTTTCAATTTTACCCGGTTGAGCAGGCAAATAGCGAGACAAGAAGTCTGTAAATTTGCGCTCACCGATAAAACAGATACCGGTTGAATCTTTTTTCTTCGCAGTGATTAAACCTTGCTCTTCAGCAATACGGCGAACCTCTGGTTTTTCTAATTCACCGACTGGGAACAAACTGCGTGCAACCTGTTCGTGGCTCAGCGTATATAAGAAGTAGCTTTGGTCTTTATTATTGTCTTTACCACGTAGCATTTGTGGCTTTTCACCCTCTTCTACGAAAGTGCGACGAACATAGTGACCCATAGCTATATAGTCTGCATCTAACACTTCATCTGCAAACTCTAAAAATGCTTTGAACTTGATTTCTTTGTTACAAAGAATGTCTGGGTTTGGTGTGCGACCCGCTTTGTATTCCGCTAAGAAATATTCGAACACATTGTCCCAGTATTCCGCTGCGAAATTAATCGTGTGTAAATAGATACCAAGTTTGTCGCAGACAGCCTGTGCATCGGCAAGATCTTCTGCTGCCGTACAATATTCTTCGTTATCGTCTTCTTCCCAGTTCTTCATGAACAAGCCTTCTACCTGATAGCCTTGTTGTTGAAGAAGATATGCTGAAACGGAAGAATCAACGCCACCTGACATGCCTACAATGACTTTCTTTTGGCTGTTTGCGTTGCGGTTATCTGACATGACTTAATACCACTTGATTGACTTGGACGCAGATTCTAACAGAAAGACTTTTTTGAGGACAGATCAGAGACTGAGTTCACACTTCTGATTTGGTGTATTTCAGCTTCATTGATGTGGGAAATAGAAATGTAATCGTTATCTACTATCGTTGTAAAAAAGACTTGTGTAAAAAACTTTTACTACGTAAACGTTTGCTATCCTTTGTTGAGTTGCCGCTTTACTGGACGCAGGGTAAAATTCCGGCTCTTTTCTTCTCACGCACCTAAATTATCGTTATGAAATTTCCTGGCCAACGTAAGTCAAAGCATTACTTTCCAGTCGATGCACGTGATCCATTAGTTATCCAAGCGCAAGATAATAAGAGATTATCTCGCACACATATTATCGGTATTGATCAGACCTTGGTTGATATTGAAGCGAAAGTGGATTCCGAACTCATTGAGCGTTATGGCCTGAGCAAAGGTCACTCTTTAGTGATTGATGATGAGACCGCTGAAGCTTTATACACTGAGTTAAAGCAAAATGGTTTAATCAAAAATGAATTTGCGGGTGGAACTATTGGCAATACCTTGCACAATTATTCTGTGCTAGCCGATGACCGTTCAACGCTATTGGGTGTGATGAGCCAAGATATTAAAATTGGCAGCTACGGTTATCGTTATTTATGTAATACCTCTAGCCGGATGGATCTAAATTATCTGCAAGGTGTTGACGGAGCAATCGGGCGTTGTTTCGCTTTAATTACAGAAGACGGTGAGCGTACTTTTGCAATTAGCGAAGGCCAAATGAATAAACTTCACCCAGACAGCATTCCTGAAAAAATATTTAAAAATGCATCTGCGTTAGTGATCACCGCATATTTGGTTCGTTGTAAAGAAGGCGACCCAATGCCACAAGCTACAATGCGCGCAATTGAATATGCAAAGAAGTATGACGTGCCAGTTGTATTAACATTAGGAACAAAATTCGTTATTCAGGATGATCCTAAATATTGGCAAGAATTTTTGCGTGATTACGTTTCTGTTGTTGCAATGAATGAAGATGAAGCAGAAGCATTAACGGGTGAAAGTGATCCATTAATGGCATCGGATAAAGCATTAGATTGGGTTGATTTAGTTTTATGTACCGCTGGGCCTGTTGGTTTATATATGGCGGGTTATACCGAAGAAGAAAGTAAAAGAGAGACTTCTTTACCATTATTGCCGGGTGCGATTCCAGAGTTTAATCGCTTCGAATTTAGTCGCCCAGCAACAAGACTGAGCTGCGAAAATCCAACTCGAGTTTATTCTCATATTTCACCTTATATGGGTGGTCCAGAGAAAATTAAGAACACGAATGGGGCAGGTGATGCTGCTTTGTCTGCATTGCTTCATGACATGGCAGCTAATAAATATCATAAAGGTAATGTGCCTAATTCAAGTAAGCACCAACATAATTTCTTAACCTATTCTTCTTTCTCACAAGTTTGTAAATATGCAAACCGTGTAAGTTATGAAGTGCTAGCTCAGCATTCTCCTCGTTTATCTCGAGGTCTTCCTGAGCGTGAAGATAGCTTAGAAGAAGCGTATTGGGAAAGATAACGCTAGCCTGAATAAAGTTACATCTATCAATATGATTTAATAATAGGTATAAAAAAGGCTCCGAATTCGGAGCCTTTTTTGATAACTAGAAAATTAAATTTCGAATTGTTCTAGAGATTTGCCTTCATCTAAAGCTTTTTGAATTGCTGAAGGTGTACGGCCTTGGCCTGTCCAAGTTTTCTCTACGCCATTGTCCATGTATTTATATTTTGCTGGACGAGGTGCGCGTTTGCCTTTTGCTTTTGATTTAGATTTTGTTTCGCCAGCAAGAGCAGAAATTAATGCTTCAACATCAATACCGTCATTAGCAATTTGCTCAGCAATTGCTGCTAATTTTGCTTCTTGTTCAGCTAGAGCAGCTTGTTCTTTTTCTTCAGACTCTCTGCGCTCTTCAACTACGATCGTTAATTTATCAAGCGCTTCTTCAAGTTGCTCTAAAGTTAGATCGCGTGAAAATGCACGAAGACTACGAATATTTAATAGAGTTTTAGTGATTTCCGACATTTCTTAATCCTGTTTAATTAAATAATTAACGGGGTAATAATAAACCGACTTATTAGTTCTTACAATATAATTAATTCAACATTAATGTAAATATTCTGAAATTTCCACCATAGGTAGTAATTAAAGTTAGCCTTTTAAAACTTAGCCTTAAAAAAAGAAAGGTAATATTAGGACTTCAGAGCGTCAGGTACGGACTATTTTTATGCAATTAATGTAATTAGGTCTAAAACTCTATGAGTTAGGTTATGAAATATAATTCATTCACGCTGTGAATAAATAGAGGTGATGAAAAATGAAATTGTATGTTGCATTGACAGTTTTGTTAAGTACAATACGTCACACCTAAAGCGGAGTATGCTCAATAATCACGCAATAATAAGTTTGCGTAGGTAATTGTTCTATCTTCGACGTAGAGGAGCGATGTTGATCAGTATCCAGTATTGGGGTGATGCCAATGAATACCGGAGAAAGGCCATATCGCCGAAGTTAGTCAGGCCATCAATCTGCTAGCTGGGGTTGTCATCGAATAGGGGCAACACTGCCATAGTCTATATTGTTGTTAAACTATGGAGCGCTACTGTAGGGTTGGGTGGAGTGTTCACTTCCCTTTCGCTTAGTTCAACATTAATCGCATTGAACATATTCGATGTGGTTTATCTGCAGTAGATCTCTAACCGAAATATTATTGGTTTTTGAAGATCATGAATTTATTAGATTTTGCTTCGTCTCCTTTGTCACTAGTCCCTGCGTTAGTGGCGTTGAGTCTCGCTATTATTACTCGTCGTGTACTTGTTTCTCTTGGAATGGGTATCGCCCTTGGCGCGTTATTACTTGCTGATTACTCCATTGGTGATGCAATTAGTTATGTCGGCACCAAAGTAACAAACGTATTTGTTGAAGACGGTGGCCTGAATACTTGGAATATGAGTATTGTTGGCTTCTTGCTGCTGCTGGGAATGATGACTGCACTATTAACGCTTTCTGGCGGTACTCGTGCATTCGCCGAGTGGGCCCAAGTTCGCGTGAAAAGCAAACGTGGTTCAAAGCTACTTGCTGCGTTTTTAGGGGTTTTCATTTTTGTTGATGACTACTTCAACAGCTTAGCGGTTGGCTCAATTTCTCGTCCTGTTACTGACCGCTTTTATGTTTCACGCGCTAAACTGGCTTACATCCTAGACTCTACTGCTGCACCAATGTGTGTTGTTATGCCTGCTTCAAGCTGGGGCGCATACATCATGACTATCATCGGCGGCATTTTGGTATCACACGGTATTACTGAGTATTCTGCGCTTGGTGCTTATCTGCGTTTGGTTCCGATGAACTTCTATGCGGTATTTGCACTATTAATGGTGTTTGCAGTTGTATGGTTCCAAATGGATATCGGTCAGATGCGCCAACACGAAATCAATGCTTCTCAAGGCCAAGGTTTCGATGATGATATGTCTGAGAATGACGAACAAGCTCGCGATTTAAATGATGAGCTTGATATCCGTGAAAGTGAAAAGGGTAAAGTTTCAGACCTTATTTTCCCAATCGTATTACTGATTATCGCGACCGTTGGTTCAATGCTGTATACCGGTGGTCAAGAACTAGCCGCTGATGGCAAAGCATTCAACGTACTAGGTGCGTTTGAAAATACCGATGTTGGTACATCACTTATTTACGGTGGTTTAGTCGGTTTAGCGGTTGCTCTGTTCACCGTAGTTAAACAAGGTATCGCGATCACTGAAATTGCACGTACGCTGTGGATTGGTGCTAAATCGATGTTTGGTGCGATTCTAATCCTTGTCTTTGCTTGGACAATTGGTTCAGTAATCGGTGACATGAAAACGGGCGCGTACCTCTCTTCGTTAGCTCAAGGCAACATCGACCCGCATTGGTTGCCAGTTATTTTGTTCCTATTGTCCGGTATTATGGCGTTCTCTACCGGTACATCTTGGGGTACGTTCGGTATCATGCTGCCAATCGCGGGCGACATGGCAGGCGCAACTGAAATTGCTCTGATGCTACCTATGCTGAGCGCGGTACTAGCGGGTTCTGTATTTGGTGACCACTGTTCACCAATTTCAGATACTACTATTCTGTCTTCAACTGGTGCTCGTTGTAATCATATTGACCACGTAGCAACTCAGCTTCCATATGCTCTAGCTGTCGCAGGTGTATCATGCGTTGGTTTCATTGTTCTTGGTATGACGCTATCAGTGCTGGCTTCGTTGGCTGCATCCACAGTGGCATTTATCGCAGTGTGCTTTGTATTTAACGCATTGGCAAAATCTAAGTTGGTGACCTGTAACGAAGCTTAATGCTTTTTATTTCAGGAAATTAAAGGAGGCTTCGGCCTCCTTTTTTATGCTCGAAAAGTTGCTACCAGAAAAAGATGGAAAAAAGTGAAATTTTTTGTTGAAAAATGAGACGAGCTTAGATAGTGTTGAAGGCAATCCAGTGAACACATTCGGTGTAATTAAGTATGCGTAATTTTGTCATGAATATTCATCATCACCATCATCCCTAAGAGTCTTTCGGGAGATGTACGCATACCCGGGAGACAGGATTCTCCCGGTGGTTAAATCAAAGTAATTTTAAGATTTTAGACCCTTGGGAGACCAATCTCTCAAGGGTTTTTTACTATCTAGATTAATTAAAACTTAAAGATTTCAATATTTTACGAAGGAAGAATGTAATGCAAACACAACGCCTAAGAATAGCAGTCCAAAAGAAAGGTCGTTTAAGCAACGAATGCCAGAGCCTACTAAAGAAATGTGGGGTTAAATTTAATGTTATGGGCGAACGTTTAGTGGTTCACTCGTTAAATATGCCAATTGACCTGCTTCTTGTTCGTGATGACGATATCCCAGGTTTGATTATGGATGGCGTGGTTGACTTGGGTTTTGTTGGTGAAAACGTGTTAGAAGAAACCCGTTATGACCGTATTGCTCTAAACCAGCCAAGCGAATTCGTTGACCTACGTCGTATGGACTTTGGCGGTTGCCGTCTTTCAATCGCAATCGACAAAGATGTGGAATACAACGGCCCACAAGATCTTAAAGGCAAACGTATTGCAACGACCTATCCTCAACTTCTAAAAGCGTACATGGCAGAACAAGGTATCGATTTTAGTACCTGTATGTTAACTGGCTCGGTTGAAGTGGCTCCACGTGCAGGCCTTGCTGATGCAATTGCTGACTTGGTATCAACAGGCGCGACACTTGAAGCGAACGGCTTAAAAGAAGTTGAAGTAATTTTCCAATCAAAAGCGAAGCTGATCCAACGTACTGGTGAATTTGCTCCAGATAAAGCTGCGTTGATTGACCGTCTTCTTACTCGTATGAACGGCGTGCAACAAGCGAAAGAATCGAAATACATCATGCTGCACGCACCAGTCGAAAAACTACCTCAAATCACGGCACTACTTCCTGGTGCAGAAGACCCAACTGTGTTACCACTTTCTGCTGATAAAACTCGCGTAGCTGTACACCTCGTCAGTGCTGAGAATTTGTTCTGGGAAACAATGGAAAAGTTAAAAGCACTTGGTGCAAGTTCTATTCTTGTATTACCAATTGAGAAGATGATGGAGTAATCCCGATGAGAACGATTGTTTGGCAATCGCTGAGTGAAACTCAGCAAGACTCAGTATTGGAACGTCCTGCTATCGCTGAAGGTGCGAATATCACTGCTGCGGTTGCGGAAGTTATTGCCAAAGTTCGAGCGGAAGGTGACTCTGCTCTGTTAGAACTGACTGAGAAATTCGATAAGTGTAAACCGGATTCAATTCGTGTTTCGGCAGAAGAGATTGACGCGGCATGTGAGAGTCTTGATGACGAAATGAAGCAAGCGTTGGAATTGGCTTACAACAACATCTCTAAATTTCATAAAGCACAAAAAGCAGCACCGATCAAAGTTGAAACTATGCCAGGTGTTGTGTGTGAACAGGTAACACGCGCAATCAACAAAGTAGGTTTGTACATTCCTGGTGGCAGCGCGCCATTACCATCAACCGTATTGATGCTTGGTGTTCCAGCACAAATTGCAGGTTGTCGTAAAGTCGTGTTGTGTTCTCCTCCGCCGATTGCTGATGAAATTCTTTATGTCGCTAAGCTTTGTAAGATCGATGAGGTTTATAACGTTGGTGGCGGCCAAGCAATTGCAGCAATGGCTTACGGTACGGAAAGTGTAGCGAAAGTGGATAAGATTTTTGGTCCAGGCAATGCGTATGTAACGGAAGCAAAACGCCAAGTGAGTAATGATTTCCGTGGCGCAGCGATCGATATGCCAGCAGGTCCATCAGAAGTGTTAGTGATTGCAGACGACACTGCGGACGCCGATTTTATTGCTGCAGACTTACTAAGCCAAGCTGAGCACGGTCCTGATTCACAAGTTGTTTTGGTCACGCCTTCACCAGTCGTTGCGGATCAAGTGGCTGATGCGGTTCAAAAACAGCTTAAGTCGCTATCTCGCGCAGCAACTGCTGAAAAAGCTCTCGCTTCAAGCTTAATCATAATTGCAGAGTCGTTAACTCAGGCTGTTTCAATTTCTAACTACTATGGACCAGAGCACCTGATTGTTCAGACTAAGAATCCTCGTGAATTAGTGCCGCTGTTAGACAATGCAGGCTCAATTTTCTTGGGTGATTGGTCGCCAGAATCAGTGGGTGATTATGCTTCAGGCACTAACCACGTACTGCCAACCTACGGTTATACTCGCACTTATTCAAGTTTAGGTTTAGCAGATTTTAGCAAACGTATGACAGTACAAGAACTAAGCGCTGATGGTCTGAGAGCACTGGCACCAACAGTTGTAAAAATGGCTGAAGCAGAAGGCTTAGACGCACACAAACGTGCCGTTACGATTCGTATTGAAAAGCTTGCTATTGAAAAAGGACAGAAGGCGTAATCATCATGGAAAAACTCGCTCGTAAACAAGTTCAAGAATTAACGCCTTATCTTTCTGCTCGCCGTATTGGCGGAAGTGGTGATGTGTGGCTAAACGCTAACGAATCGCCATTCAACAACGAATACAAAACCAATTTCGCTCGCTTAAATCGTTATAGCGAATGCCAGCCCCCAGAGTTAATCAACGCTTATGCAGCATATGCAGGGGTCAAGCCAGAGCAAGTACTAACTTCTCGTGGCGCTGATGAAGGTATTGAATTATTGGTGCGTGCTTTCTGTGAGCCAAACCAAGATGCGATTTTGTTCTGCCCACCGACTTACGGCATGTACGCAATCAGTGCTGAAACTATTGGCGTTGAACGCAAGAAAGTACCGCTAACCGCAGAATGGCAGTTAGATTTAGCCAACATCGAAGCCAATCTGGAAAACGTAAAGCTGGTGTTTGTCTGTAGCCCAAATAACCCAACGGGGAACTTGGTTAAGCGTGAGGACATTGTCACTCTGCTAGAAATGACCAAAGACCGCGCGATTGTCGTAATGGACGAAGCCTATATCGATTTCTGCCCAGAAGCATCAACGGTCGATTTGCTGGCGCAGTATCCAAACTTGGCGATTCTACGCACGCTATCTAAAGCGTTTGCTCTTGCAGGGCTACGTTGTGGTTTTACCTTGGCCAATGAAGAACTAATCAACGTATTGTTAAAGGTCATCGCACCTTATCCAGTGCCAGTACCTGTGGCTGAAATTGCGACTCAAGCGCTGTCTGAAGCTGGTCTTGCACGTGCTAAATACCAAGTGCTGGATCTGAATGCTAACCGAGCGTATATGCAAGTAGGTCTGTCTATGGTAAGTGGCGTTCAAGTGTTTGAAGGTTGGGGTAACTATTTGCTGGTTAAATTCCCTGATGGCGATGCATTGTTCAAAGCCGCTTGGGACGCAGGTATTATTTTACGTAATTCACCAATTGAAGACTGCGTGCGCATTAGCGTAGGCAATAGAGAAGAGTGCGAAAAGACGGTCGCGTTTATTCGTAACTACTACCAATAGAAAGGATTCTACAATGAGCACCCAACAGAAAATTCTCTTTATCGACCGTGACGGCACCTTAATTGTTGAGCCTCCGGTGGATTTTCAGGTTGACCGTTTAGACAAACTGAAACTGGAACCTTTTGTTATCCCAAGCTTGCTGACTCTACAAGAAGCTGGCTATCGCTTAGTTATGGTGACCAACCAAGATGGTTTAGGCACAAGCAGCTATCCGCAAGAAGACTTCGATGCTCCACACAACATGATGATGGATATCTTCTCTTCTCAAGGTGTGAAGTTTGATGATGTGTTGATTTGTCCTCACTTCGAAAAAGACAATTGTTCTTGCCGTAAGCCTAAGTTAGGCATGGTGAAAGAGTACCTTCAAGGCGGCAAAGTTGACTTTAAATCATCGGTTGTAATTGGCGACCGATTAACGGATCTGCAACTGGCAGAGAACATGGCTATTCGCGGTATTCAGTACAATCCTGAAATCATGAACTGGCCTCAAATTGTTAAAGATCTCACCGTTAAGGCTCGCACTGCAAAAGTGGTTCGCAAAACCAAAGAAACCGATATCAAGGTCGCGGTGAATTTGGATGAGACGGGCGGTAACGAAATCGAAACCGGTTTAGGTTTCTTCGATCACATGCTTGATCAAATCGCCACTCACGGTGGTTTCCAATTAAAGCTTAAAGTGGATGGTGACCTGCACATCGACGATCACCACACGGTTGAAGATACCGCATTAGCATTAGGCCAAGCGATTAAAGAAGCCTTAGGTGATAAGCGTGGGATCGGTCGTTTTGGTTTTACTCTGCCGATGGACGAATGTTTGGCGCAATGTGCGCTCGATCTATCAGGTCGCCCTTATTTGAAATTCGACGCTGAGTTTAGCCGTCCAGAAGTAGGCGATTTATCCACTGAGATGGTATATCACTTCTTCCGCTCACTAACAGACACGCTCGCGTGCACTCTGCACTTGTCTTCTACAGGTGAGAATGACCATCACATCATTGAAAGCTTATTTAAGGCGTTTGGTCGTACACTGCGTCAAGCTATTCAAGTACAAGGAAATGAGTTGCCAAGCAGCAAAGGGGTTCTCTAATGGCGAATGAACAAAAAGTTGTCATTATCGATACGGGTTGTGCCAACGTTTCTTCCGTGAAATTCGCCATTGAACGTTTGGGTTACCCAGTGACGATTTCAAAAGACCCAGCAGTGGTTCTTGCTGCGGATAAGTTGTTCTTACCGGGGGTAGGAACAGCTAGCGAAGCGATGAAGAACCTTGAAGAACGTAACTTAATCGAGCTTGTGGCTAAGGTAGATAAACCGCTACTTGGCATCTGTTTGGGTATGCAGCTACTAGGCAAACTTTCAGAAGAGAAAGGACAGAAAGCGGATGATATCGTTGAATGTCTGGGCTTAGTTGAAGGTGAAGTTCGCTTAATGCAAACCGGTGATTTGCCATTGCCTCACATGGGCTGGAATACCGTTTCGGCTAAAGCTGGCAACCCGCTTTTCAAAGATATTGAAGAGGGTGAGTACTTCTATTTTGTACACAGCTTTGCAATGCCAGTAGGTGATTACACCATCGCACAATGTGGCTACGGAAATCCATTTAGCGCAGCGATTCAAAATGGCAACTATTACGGTGTTCAATTCCACCCAGAGCGTTCATCAAAAGCCGGTTCTAAATTAATTCAGAACTTCCTAGAGCTCTAAATAATAAACGGAAGCTGTAAGCGATAAAGCGGCAAGTCGAATAAGGAACAGAAATGATTATTCCCGCATTAGATTTAATTGAAGGTCAGGTTGTGCGCCTCTATCAGGGTGATTACGGCCAAGTGACAGAATATAAAGTCGACCCAGTAGAACAATTTAATTTATACAACAAAGCTGGTGCTGACTGGCTTCACCTAGTGGATTTAACGGGCGCAAAAGATACCAGTGCGCGTCAGTTAGACCTGATTGCAAAATTACTTGCAGGTACTCCTGCCAATATTCAAATAGGCGGCGGTGTTCGCACAGAGCAAGACGTGATTGATCTGCTAGAAGCTGGAGCGCAACGAGTTGTGGTTGGTTCAACCGCTGTTAAGCAGCCTGAACTCGTCAAAGGTTGGATGACAAAATACGGCGCTGAGAAAATCGTGTTGGCTTTGGATATTAATATCGATGCTGACGGTACTCGCAAAGTGGCGATTTCTGGCTGGCAGGAAGATTCAGGTGTCTCCATCGAAGCACTGATAGAAGATTACCTAACCGTCGGTTTGAAACACGTACTCTGCACCGACATTTCTCGTGACGGAACGCTAGCAGGTTCTAACGTTGAGCTGTATGTAGACCTTTGTAAACAATACCCACAAGTTCAATTCCAATCTTCAGGCGGTATCGGCAGTTTAGCGGATATTGAAGCGTTGAAAGGCAGCGGTGTAGCAGGTGTGATTGTTGGTCGAGCATTGCTTGATGGTAAATTCACCACAGAGGAGGCGTTCGCATGTTGGCAAAACGTATAATCCCTTGTTTGGATGTTCGTGACGGTCAGGTTGTGAAAGGTGTTCAGTTCCGTAATCACGAAATCATTGGTGACATTGTTCCGCTAGCCAAACGTTATGCGGAAGAGGGCGCAGATGAGTTAGTGTTTTACGATATCACCGCCTCAAGCGATGGCCGTGTGGTTGATAAAAGTTGGGTAGCTCGCGTTGCAGAAGTCATTGATATTCCTTTCTGTGTGGCTGGTGGTATTAAATCAGCCGAAGATGCTGCGCGTATTCTGGAGTTTGGAGCAGATAAAGTTTCGATTAACTCACCAGCATTAGCCAATCCTCAGCTAATCACTGACCTTGCAGATAAGTTTGGTGTGCAATGTATCGTTGTCGGTATCGATTCATACTTCGACAAAGAAACTGGTAAATATCAGGTTTACCAGTTCACAGGTGATGAAGCGCGCACTAAAGCGACCAAGTGGGAAACCAAAGATTGGGTTCAGGAAGTACAAAAACGTGGCGCGGGCGAAATCGTATTGAATATGATGAATCAAGACGGCGTGCGTAACGGTTACGACCTTGAGCAACTGAACATGGTTCGCTCGGTGTGCCATGTTCCATTAATTGCTTCTGGCGGTGCCGGCGCAATGGAGCATTTCGCCGATGCATTCAAGTTGGCGAATGTGGATGGTGCGTTAGCAGCGTCTGTATTCCACAAACAAATCATCAATATTGGTGAACTCAAGCAATATTTAAAACAACAAGCGGTTGAGGTGAGACTATGAGCCTAGCGGAACGTATTAATTGGGAAAAGGTTGATGGTCTTGTTCCTGCAATAGTGCAGGATTTCGGTTCAAGCCAAGTGCTTATGATGGGCTACATGAACCAAGAAGCGTTAGCTAAAACATTAGAAACAGAACAAGTCACTTTCTATTCGCGCACCAAGCAGCGCCTGTGGACCAAAGGTGAAACCTCAGGCAATGTGTTGCAGTTGAAAAATATAGCTTTGGATTGTGACCAAGATACCTTGTTGGTAAAAGTGAATCCGATTGGCCCAACGTGTCACACTGGCACAACAACTTGTTGGGATGGTGATGCGCAAGAGGAGTCACAAATGGTGTGGCTTCATCAACTTGAGCAGCTATTGGCTGCCCGCAAGAGTGCCGACCCAGACTCATCTTACACAGCTAGTCTTTATGCACGTGGCACCAAACGCATTTCGCAGAAAGTGGGCGAAGAAGGTGTTGAAGTCGCGCTTGCGGCGACGTCGGGCGATAAGGCGGAGTTAGTGTGTGAGTCTGCGGACTTGATTTATCACTTGCTTGTCTTGCTTCAAGACCAAGGTCTGTCGATGAGTGATGTGATTAATAAACTCAAAGAGCGTCATAAGTAGCCATAGCTTCAATAAGTTGAAGAGAACATATTGGTAGGCCGTGCGGGGCTCGAACCCGCGACCGATTGATTAAGAGTCAACTACTCTACCAACTGAGTTAACGGCCTACATATTGAAAAATACACTTTGATACAACGAATTATAGTCTCGATTCGGCCACTTATCGTTGTGAAAGTTATAAATTGCAAAACGGACAATTTAATTGTTATTCTGTCCGCCATTAGTCGGGGAGCCTTTGGGCTGAGATCGTATTGCGAGACCCGTTGAACCTGATTCAGTTAATACTGACGTAGGGAACTAATCCAATCTTTGCGATTGTATATCTCGTTTTGCCGTCTATCTCTGATGTGTTTTCGAGAGACTGTTCCTGTACGTCCTACCCCAAAGGAACAGTTATGCCTAAATCTAAAACAATTCCTGTTGTACTGACTATTGCCGGATCGGACAGTGGTGGTGGTGCGGGTATTCAAGCCGATATCAAAGCGATATCCGCGACTGGCAGTTACGCCGCTTCTGTTATCACCGCGATTACTTCTCAAAATACATTGGGTGTGTTTGATATCTTGCCCATTCCTTTAGCTCATATTGAAAGTCAGTTAGACGCAGTATTCCAAGATCTCAATATTGTCGCGGTAAAAATTGGCATGCTGGCGGATACCGATATCATCAATTTGGTAGCTGATAAGCTGGAACAATATCGACCAGAACACATTGTTTTGGATACAGTGATGGTGGCAACCAGTGGCGATTTACTGCTAAAAGAAACCGCGATAGACAGCTTGAAAGAACGCTTGTTGCCTCTCGCAAGCATTATTACGCCAAATCTACCAGAAGCCGCAGCACTGACAGGACTCGATATGCCAAGAGACGCTGAGCAAATTGAGCAGATGGTTACTGCAATGCGTCAGTTAAGTACTTCTGCTGTATTGCTCAAAGGCGGGCATTTAGAGGCGTCTGATGAGAGTGATGACCTGTTGATTACCCAAAATGAAACTCACAGATTAAGTGCTGAGAGAATTCACACTCCCAATACTCATGGGACGGGTTGTACCTTGTCTTCGGCCATTGCTTCGTTTTTGGCTCAGGGAGAAGATATGCTTTCAGCGGTCATTCATGCGAAGGAATACATTACCCAAGCGATAGGACATGCTGATTTACTTGATGTTGGACAGGGCAGAGGCCCCGTCGATCATTTCTTTATGCTGCATCAATAGAAATTTCTTTCCACTCTCCAGGCTGAAGGTCGCCCAACTCAATATTCCCCATTGAGTAGCGAATCAGACGCAGAGTAGGGAAGCCGATGTGCGCTGTCATGCGCCTTACTTGACGGTTACGACCTTCAATGATGGTAACGGCGAGCCAAGTGGTTGGAATGGCTGCGCGAAAGCGCACTGGTGGATTTCGAGGCCACAACTGGGGCTCGTCAATCACCATGACTTGCGCTGGAAGCGTTGGCCCGTCTTTTAATGTCACTCCGTTTCTAAGTGGTTCTAAATCTGACTCTGTCGGTGCACCTTCAACCTGAACCCAGTAAGTTTTAGGCGATTTTGATTCTGGCTGAGTCAGTTTGGCTTGCAAAATACCATCGTTGGTTAACACCATTAGACCTTCGCTATCGCGATCGAGGCGGCCTGCTGCATATACATCTTTTACTGTTATGAAATCGGCGAGCGTTTTTCTGCCTTCACCATCAGTAAACTGGCTTAACGTGTCATAAGGTTTATTAAAAACAATGACTTTACGATCTTCAATGTTCACTTTTGGTTTCTGAACCGCAGGTTTACGTGCTCTTTGGCTCGTTGAAGTGCGCCCAGAAGAACGATTTCCTTGTTTGAAACGCGGTTTATGAGTCGAGTGAGGAGCCTTAGCAGTGCTTCTACGCGAGCTGGATGACATGTTAACTACCTTGCAAAAATGTAAATGAAGTGTGTTTGAAAGTTTTCTGAAACTCGCTTTTGCGCTACAATTTTCGCGCCCAGAAATAGGATAAACGACAAGATGATAGACTATTATCCTAATTTTGTTTAATTATAACTATCTTCACTCAAGGACTGTATTTAAGACTCGTTGTGGTCTAAAACACATAGACGTTATTCGAATACAAAAAAGAAAGAGTGAGACTATCGTGCACAAGTTTGGGATGTTTCCCGCTTGAGCCGTACATTCACACAACACATGCCCGTGTGTTGTTAGAACAAATAGGGAAAGTTCATGCCAACAGATAAACCTACAATTATTTATACAATTACAGACGAAGCCCCAGCTCTAGCTACTTATTCATTGCTGCCTATTATCCAGTCATTTACGGCATCGTCGGGTATTGAAATTGAAACTCGTGATATTTCTTTAGCAGGACGTATTCTTGCTAACTTCCCAGAGCATTTGAAAGAAGACCAGCGCGTTGGTGACGCTCTGACGGAACTCGGTGAACTTGCACAAACTCCCGAAGCGAACATCATCAAATTGCCAAACATCTCAGCATCGGTTCCTCAGTTAAAAGCGGCGATCAAAGAACTTCAAGACAAAGGTTTTGCACTTCCAAATTACCCAGAAGAGCCTGCAACTTACGAAGAAGAAGCGATTAAAGCAACGTACGACAAAATCAAAGGTAGTGCGGTAAACCCTGTACTGCGTGAAGGTAACTCTGACCGTCGTGCTCCTGCATCAGTGAAAAACTATGCGAAGAAGAACCCACACTCAATGGGTGCTTGGTCTGCGGATTCTAAATCTCACGTTTCTAGCATGAGTGATAAGGACTTCTTCGGTACTGAAAAATCGGTCACTGTAGACGGTGCAACACAAGTCTCTATTCAGTTTGTCGGCAAAGATGGTTCAACGAAAGAACTGAAAAAGCCTTTTGCACTGAAAGATAAAGAAATTATTGATGCAAGCGTTTTGAACAAGAAAGCGCTTGTAGAGTTCTTCGAAAAAGAGATTGCTGACGCAAAACAACAAGATGTTCTGCTTTCTCTACACATGAAAGCAACCATGATGAAAGTGTCTGACCCAGTCATCTTTGGTCATGCTGTTAAGGTTTACTACAAAGAAGTGTTCGACAAGTACGGTGACGTATTCGAGCAACTTGGTGTTGATGTAAACAACGGTCTAGGTGATGTGTATGCGAAAATCCAAGCATTACCTCAGGCACAACGTGAAGAGATTGAAGCTGCACTTCAAGCGGTTTATGCAACTCAACCGCCACTGGCGATGGTTGACTCTGACCGCGGTATTACCAACCTACACGTACCTAGCGACATTATCGTTGACGCGTCTATGCCAGCGATGATCCGCTCATCAGGTCAAATGTGGGGTCCAGACGGTAAGCAGAAAGATACTAAAGCAGTGATCCCAGATCGTTGTTACGCTGGCGTTTACCAAGCTGTAATTGAATTCTGTAAAGAGCACGGTGCATTTGACCCAACGACTATGGGTAGCGTACCAAACGTGGGTCTGATGGCTCAAAAAGCGGAAGAATACGGTTCACACGATAAAACCTTCATTCTTGATGCTGACGGTGCAGTGCGTGTTGTTGATGCAGCGGGTAATGTATTGCTTGAACAAGAAGTTGAAGCTGGCGATATCTTCCGTATGTGCCAAGTTAAAGATGCACCGATTCAAGACTGGGTTAAGCTTGCAGTAAACCGTGCACGTGCAACGAATACACCAGCAGTATTCTGGTTAGACGAAGCACGCGCTCACGATGCTGAGCTGATTAAGAAAGTGAATCAGTATCTGCCTGAACACGATACCTCTGGCCTAGAAATCAAGATCCTTTCACCTGTAGATGCAACGCTATACTCTCTAGCGCGTATCAAAGAAGGTAAAGATACGATTTCAGTAACAGGTAACGTACTACGTGATTACTTAACTGACTTGTTCCCAATTCTAGAACTAGGCACTTCTGCGAAGATGCTTTCAATCGTTCCACTAATGAACGGTGGCGGCCTGTTTGAAACAGGTGCTGGTGGTTCTGCTCCTAAGCACGTACAGCAAGTTCAAAAAGAGAACCACCTACGTTGGGACTCTCTGGGTGAATTCCTAGCTCTTGCTGCTTCTCTAGAGCATCTAAGTGTGGTGACTGGCAATGCGAAAGCGCAAGTATTGGCTGACGCGTTAGATAAAGCGACAGGTAAATTCCTAGACCTTAACAAGTCGCCATCACGTAAAGTAGGTGAGCTAGATAACCGTGGTAGTCATTACTACTTAGCGACATATTGGGCAGAAGCGTTGGCAGCACAGACTCAAGATGCCGACCTTGCGGCTGAGTTTGCACCAGTGGCTGAGCAGCTATTGGCTAGCGAAGAGAAAATTGTTGCTGAGCTAAATGGTGCTCAAGGCGTTGCGGGTGATTTAGGTGGTTACTATGCATTAAACGATGCGATGGTTTCTAATCTAATGCGTCCAAGTTCAACACTGAACAGCATCGTAGATCGCGCATAAGCTCAAACGACGCTTGACGATAAAATACAAAACCCGCCAAGAGGCGGGTTTTTCATATCTATCAATTTATAAATCGTTAGCATTTAAATAACCAATGGGTCAGTAAATGGTAAGGATTTACTCGGCAGCGAACTATTTAGATTGTTGCCCTTCAATAGGTACGACACTACTAGCGTGGTAGCCTTTAGGTCCCTGTTCAACTTCATATGCTACTTGCTGTCCCGCTTTCAGTGTGCGGTAGCCATCCATTTGGATAGTAGAATAATGAGCAAAAATGTCTCCATCTTCGCCTTCTGGACAGATAAAACCAAATCCTTTGGCGTTATTGAACCATTTTACTGTACCTGTAGCCATGCTATACGTCCCTCATGCATTTTGTTACTGATGTTGTTGCGGAGAAATT
The DNA here is from genome assembly GCF_038452265.1 of Vibrio diazotrophicus. NCBI lineage: Bacteria > Pseudomonadati > Pseudomonadota > Gammaproteobacteria > Vibrionales > Vibrionaceae > Vibrio > Vibrio diazotrophicus. The sequence continues at coordinate 2,055,644 of NZ_CP151842.1, read as the reverse complement.
ACCCTTATTGATTTACTACGTAGATAGTTTGATCAAATGACTTGATGTTGATTACTCCAATTAGTGAATATCGATTCAGCCGCTGCCAAATTTTTAGTCACTATTTGACCAATGTAGTCAATGATTGAGCACAGTCAATAGGAGAATGGTATAAAAATGCATACTTTTATAAGCAAATCACTTTTGAGATATCCCCAATTCATTTGATGTCAATCGTGAAACAAGCATTCATGCTGGTTATGACTGACTCAGCTTGGGACTTTAAACCAAATAGTGTTACATAAAGGTGACGAGTTTTTGAACGTTTAGAATAAACTCGTTTGTTAATAGCAATGTTTTATTTGCAGCGATACAATTGCTGCATTAGTCTCTAAGTAAGGATTGTTTTTCACCTTCACTGACAGCGCCTTAGTTATCAAAAGTGATGACATAGTAAGAGAAGAGACATTTTTAAGAGAAACACTCCTAAATACGGCCATCATGAGTAAAAACTTCGAATGGGTTACTCCAGACTCAGATCTACTGGAGCGAGAAAAAACAGCAACAAAACCGCCATCGATGTATAACGTTATACTGAACAATGACGACTACACACCGATGGATTTTGTAATAGAAATCCTTGAACGCTTCTTCTCTATGGACATAGAAAAAGCGACACAAGTGATGCTCAGAGTTCATTATGAAGGGAAAGCAATTTGTGGCACGTTTACTGCTGAAGTTGCAGAAACGAAAGTCGCTCAGGTGACAATGTACGCACGGGAAAACGAGCATCCACTGCTTTGTACGATGGAAAAAGCGTAACATTTGCAGATGTGGTTGTTCTTTAAGGAGGCCTTATGCTTAACAAAGAACTAGAGTCTAGTCTAAACGGCGCGTTCGCTCGAGCGCGAGACAAAAGACATGAATTCATGACCGTCGAGCACCTCCTACTTGCATTGTTAGAAAACGATGCAGCGAAGGAAGCATTATTGGCCTGTCAGGCAGATGTTGACGTTTTACGTCGAGAGCTTGACGTATTTATTGACCAGACAACCCCTCTCATCCCAGATAACGACGAAACACGTGAAACTCAGCCAACGCTCAGCTTTCAACGTGTTCTACAGCGTGCTGTGTTCCATGTTCAATCATCTGGTCGCAGTGAAGTCACGGGTGCAAATGTGCTGGTTGCTATTTTTAGTGAGCAGGAATCTCACGCAGCCTATCTATTGAAGAAGAACGATATTAGTCGTTTGGATATCGTTAACTATATTTCCCACGGAATTACTAAAGCATCGAGTTCAAGTGAAGATCCATCTTCCGATTCGTTTGGTACAGAGAGTTCAGACGATTCTTCAGCCGATGAAAGACTAGAAAGCTTTGCAACGAACTTAAACCAGTTAGCTGGCCAAGGTCAGATAGATCCTCTGATTGGTCGTGATAAAGAACTTGAACGTACGATTCAAGTGCTATGTCGTCGACGTAAAAACAACCCATTATTGGTGGGTGAAGCAGGCGTAGGTAAAACCGCTATAGCGGAAGGTTTGGCTTGGAGAATCGTTGAAGGACAAGTACCGGAAGTGATCCAAGACAGCGTTATTTACTCTCTGGATATCGGTTCACTACTTGCGGGTACAAAATACCGTGGTGACTTTGAGAAACGTTTTAAAACCATTCTTAAACAACTTGAGAAAGAGAAAGACGCGATTCTTTTCATCGATGAAATTCATACCATCATCGGTGCCGGTGCTGCGTCTGGTGGTCAGGTTGATGCAGCGAACTTAATTAAACCTCTACTAAGTAGCGGTAAGTTGCGTTGTATTGGTTCAACCACCTATCAAGAGTACAGCAACATTTTTGAGAAAGAGCGCGCGCTTTCACGCCGATTCCAAAAAATTGACGTTGTAGAACCTTCGTTGGATGACACCACCAAAATTTTGATGGGTTTGAAACCAAAATACGAAGCTCACCACGATGTGCGTTACACAAACAAAGCACTTCGTGCTGCGGTTGAATTGTCTGCGAAGTACATCAATGAGCGTCACTTACCGGACAAAGCTATCGATGTTATAGATGAAGCTGGTGCGCGTGTTCGCCTAATGCCAGCGAGTCGCCGTAAGAAAACAGTCGGTGTGGCTGAGATTGAGTCCATGGTTGCAAAAATGGCTCGTATCCCAGAGAAATCCGTCTCTTCGTCGGACAAAGATATCCTGAAAAATCTGGATAAGAAAATGAAGATGCTTGTGTTCGGTCAAGATAACGCGATTGATGTGTTAACCGAATCCATCAAGCTGACTCGTGCTGGTTTAGGTGCGGATAATCGTCCTGTCGGTTCATTCTTGTTTGCTGGTCCAACGGGCGTAGGTAAAACAGAAGTCACCGTTCAATTGTCTAAACTGTTGGGTATTGAACTACTCCGATTCGACATGTCTGAATACGGTGAGCGCCATTCTGTGAGCCGTTTGATCGGTGCTCCTCCAGGTTATGTTGGTTATGACCAAGGTGGCTTGTTAACGGATGCCGTGATTAAGAATCCACATGCGGTTGTGCTTCTAGACGAAATTGAAAAAGCGCACCCTGATATCTTTAACTTGCTATTGCAAGTGATGGATAACGGCACGCTAACAGACAACAACGGTCGCAAAGCGGATTTCCGTAACATCATCTTAGTGATGACAACCAACGCTGGCGTGGCTGAAACAGTGAAGAAATCCATTGGTTTGATTCAGCAAGATCATAGCCATGATGCGATGTCAGAAATCAAGAAAGTGTTCACACCAGAATTCCGTAACCGTTTAGACCATACTATTTGGTTTAACAGTTTGGATGAAAGTGTAATTCACCAAGTGGTTGATAAGTTCATCGTCGAGCTACAAGTACAATTGGATGCTCGTGGTGTATCTCTTGAAGTTTCAGAAGATGCTCGTCATTGGTTAGCTGTGAAAGGTTATGACCGTGAAATGGGTGCACGCCCAATGGGACGTGTCATTCAAGATCAGTTGAAGAAACCACTGGCTAATGAGTTGCTATTTGGCGCATTGGTTGATGGCGGAACTGTGAAGGTGGCTCTGAAAGATGATCATCTTGTCTTTGAATACTTAGGTGCTAAAGAAGAAGTGCTGCATTGAGACCTTAACTGCGTGTAGCTAGCAGCCAAAAAGGCGAATCTTTAAGATATAATACCCGTCAGATTGAGAAATCTGACGGGTATTTTTGATCTTGCAACGAATACGCTATTTCTGTTTTATGAGAATATTAAGCCCTTGCTTAAGAGATTCATATGTATATTCTTCATCGCAAGCGATTCCCGAATAACAACTTATAAGTTTTCGAGTATTAAAAAATAAGCTGAATTTTGTGAAGTAAATCTAAAAAGAGAGCTTTGGTTTTATGTTTGTGAATACCGTATCTAAAACTTTAGTTTTGGATAAAATATTCACATTTCATGAATTAATGGTAATCTTGCATCAATATACACATATAGATTATCTATTTAATTCTACTGCTAGTTATCAATCTAAGCCTTTATATGAAAAAAGTTCTAGTTGTTTCTTACTCTCAAAGTGGCCAGCTTTCAAAGTTTGTTGAATCATCGACGAAATCTCTTTGCCAAAGTGATGATATACATGTTGACTATCACATTTTGGAGCCAGTTAAACCTTATCCATATCCATGGTCTTTTTACCCTTTTTTTGACGCATTTCCAGAAGCAATTTATATGAATGGTTGTGAGTTAAAATCCGCTTCAAATTTAGCTGATGAGTATGATTTAGTTATTATCGCGTATACAGTTTGGTTTTTGGCTCCTGCTATTCCAATTACGGGTTTTTTAAAAACAGAGCAAGCTAAACAGCTATTAAAAGATAAACCAGTTGTTACTCTTATTGCTTGTCGTGATATGTGGGTTATGGCTCAAGAGAAAATGAAAGCTCTAATAACTGAGTGTGGTGGACATTTGATTGATAATGCGGTTTTAACCGATCAAAGTGGCACTATTTACTCATTTATCACTACGCCTCGTTGGTTGTTAACAGGTAAAAAAGATCCTTTTTGGATATTTCCTGCGGCTGGAGTGAGCGAACAAGATATTAAAGAAAGTGCTCGATTTGGTGAACGCTTAGCTATGGCATTAGAGCAGGATTTGGAAAAAGAGAAGAAACCCCTCTTGGCTAATTTGGATGCCGTTAAAGTTAACGGGAAGTTAATTAGTTCCGAAAAAATAGCGACTCGCTCGTTTATGATTTGGGGAAAGCTAATTCAATTATCGGGAAAACCGGGCGCTTTATCTCGTAAAGTGATCATTACTGTCTATGTGTTGTTTTTAGTTGCAATGATTCTCACTCTGGTTCCAATTAATTTACTTGCTAAGAAGCTTATTTCACCATTGATGAAAGACTCGATTGAAAAAAGCATTAAATACTATGAAAAACCCTCCGGACGATAAAATGAATAAAAAAGTATATATAAACGATGTCCAAGCTTTTTTGCCGAATGAGGCGGTAAGCAACAAGCAGATAGAAAGTGTTTTAGGACAAGTTGGCGATCGTCCATCAAGAGCTAAAAATCTTATACTACGCTCCAATCAAATTAAGCAGCGATATTATGCGATTGATCCAGAGACAGGCAGTACAACACATACGAATGCACAACTCACTGCTGAAGCAATTAAACGGCTTAACTCAGACTTTTTTGATATCAAAGAAATAGAGCTTCTTGCTTGTGGTACAACTATCGCAGACCAGTTGCTGCCCAACCATGCGTTAATGGTGCATGGTGAACTTAAAATCCCTAGCTGTGAAGTGGTCGCGTTGGCGGGAATCTGCTTAGCAGGAACCATGTCTCTTAAGTATGGCTATATGTCCATATTAAGTGGTCAAAGCAGCAATGCAGTTGTTACTGGTTCCGAAAATGCTTCCGCTATGATGAGAGCGGGTCAATTTGAAGCAGAAGTATCAAGTAAGGTAGAAGAACTCGAACGTCAGCCTGAAATTGCATTTGAAAAAGACTTTTTACGTTGGATGCTAAGCGATGGCGCCGGTGCTGCGCTTCTTAGCAACAAAAAAAATGACCATGGTATTTCGCTCGAAATAGAATGGATTGAGCAGAAGTCCTATGCAAACGAGCTGGATGCTTGTATGTATGCGGGGGCTGAAAAACTAGAAAATGGATGTTTAAAAGGGTGGAGAGAATACTCTACTCAGTCGTGGCTAGACAAATCGATCTTTTCCGTAAAACAAGACGTAAAACAATTAAACGAAAATATAGTGGAATATACAGTGACACGTCCGCTAAGAGATCTTGTTACCAGTGGTAAAGTGAATCCTGATGGGATCACTTACTTCCTACCTCATTACTCTTCTGGATATTTCCGCGATCGATTGTATCAAGGCATGTTAGAGGCTAATTGCGATATCCCACAAGAGCGATGGTTTACTAACTTATCGACCAAAGGGAATACGGGATCTGCGTCTATCTATATCATTTTGGAAGAGCTCTTCCATTCAAAACAGTTAAAAGTAGGTGACACATTGTTGTGTTACGTACCAGAAAGCGGGCGTTTTTCTACCGCCTTTATGCAGCTTAAGGTGGTGTAATGGAAGCGAATAAGGTACCTCAAGATCAGTCTTCTACTTACGCTAATAACGCTAAAGCTTTGTATGCCACCAGTGAGTCTGGTGAATATGGTGTCGTGGCATCGTCGGGTTGGGAAGCTGAAGAGTTGGTGACTAAGCAAGCACTCAATGAATTTGAGCGTCAGGCGATTGCTGCTTATAAACTGGTTGAAAGCGGAGAGAAGTCTCCCTTGTATTACCATATGTACGCTCGACGTATGGATCTTATGGTTTTGGCTCAGTCAGTTGGGTGGTTCCAATGGCGGGTTAAACGTCATATGAAACCTACAGTTTTTGCTAAGCTTCCAATTAAAAAGTTGAATGCATACAGTGAGGCGTTGGGGATCAGCGTTGAACAATTGTCCACCTTGCCAGAGCTCAATGTTGAGGGAAACGATCATGAGTCGTAATGAGTTTTCTCACAAACACTATGCGCACTGCGAAAGTGGAGTTATGTCATCGATACTGACCCATCATGGTCTGCCTTTATCTGAGCCAATGGTGTTTGGTCTATCCAGTGCACTTACTTTTGCTTATCTTCCGTTTGTTAAGCTAAGCGGAATGCCTTTGATAGCCTATCGCTCTATGCCTAAATCAATCATAAAAGGTGTGCAAAGGGCATTAGGGGTGAAAATGAAAGTAGAGACATTTTCCAAACCAGAACAAGGTACGAAAAGGCTCGATTCGTTATTGGCTGACGGAAAAATTGTAGGTGCGCAAACCTCTGTGTTTTGGCTTCCATATTTTCCTGAGGAAATGCGTTTTCATTTTAATGCTCATAACCTTGTTGTTGTTGGTAAAGAAGACAATACCTATACCATTAGCGATCCGGTGTTCGAACATCTGGTTTCCTCTGATGAAACGGCATTGCAAAAAGCTCGCTTTGTTAAGGGCGTTATGGCACCTAAAGGAGCACTCTATTATCCAACTTATGTACCTTCATCGGTTGATTACCCTGAGATCATCAGAAAAAGTATCAAGAAAACCGCCAAATCCATGTTGAAAACACCAGTACCTATTGCGGGACTTAAGGGCATGTATTTTCTGGCGAAACATATCCGAGCGCTAGAGAACAAAGACGAGCATTACGCCAAATTGTTTTTAGGTCATATCATTCGTATGCAGGAAGAAATTGGTACGGGAGGAGCAGGGTTCCGATATATATACGCGTCATTTCTGCAAGAATCTGCCGCACTTATTCATAATCAAGCTTTGGAAAAGGCATCAAAAGATATGACGGCAATAGGTGATGAATGGCGAGAGTTTGCGTTACTGATTGCTAAAGCGATTCGTCCGAGAAATAAGCAAGCAATTGATTATTCTTTGATTGCATCCAAACTAGAATCCATTGCAGGTCAAGAACAAAAGCTTTATCAATCACTTCTGAGAGCCTTTTAATGATCCAAATCGAGGCACTAACCAAGTCATACAATGAAGTTAAAGCGTTAGACAATTTATCATTAGTTATTCCTTCCAACTCTATCTTTGGTTTACTTGGGCCGAATGGGGCAGGGAAAACCACACTCATGTCTATATTGAATGGCTTATTAACTTATGACGCGGGTAGCGTGAGTTTCTTCGGGATGCCTTTGGCGAAAAACCTTAAGGAAATCCGTGAACGTTGTTCGTTGATACCTCAAAGTCTCGCGTTTTATGAACACTTGTCTGTGAAAGAGAATTTGAAATTTTTCGCTGGTATTCAGGGGATTAAAGGTGAACGTTTTCATCAAAACTTTGAATATGCCATCGAAACAAACCGCTTGTCTTCAATGCTGACACGAAAGGCATCAACTTTGTCCGGCGGACAAAAGCGTCGACTGAATATTGCAATTGGCCTGTTGAATAATCCTGACATTCTGTTTTTTGACGAACCGACGGTTGGTATCGACCCTGAGTCACGTAATGAGATTTTGGACAGTATTAAAGCCTACGCCAATGACAATAAAACGATTGTCTATACCTCTCATTACATGCCTGAAATTGAGAAGATCTGCGATGAAGTTGCGATTATTAACGCAGGGAAAATAATCAAGCAGGGAACCATTGATGAGATGGTTAACAATCATGAGGCGCAACAGGTAGTTGTTGAACTCTATCCTCAGACTCAATCTATCAATGGTCTTTTTGAGGCGCAACAGATGGTGCAAGTGATCAATAACGAAACCCTGTTGCTCAATACCACAGAGGCTTCAGTGGTTACTCAGGTCCTTAACTCACTGGAAGCAAATCAACGTAAAGTCAAAAATATCCGCTATGGAACAACAACCTTAGAATCGATGTTTATTCAGCTAACGTCTAAGGATCGCAACGATGTTTAAGGCGATGCTTACGAAAGAGTTTTTACTAATAGGTCGCGATAAACATGCGTTAGCGGCACTGTTTATTATGCCGGCAGTGTTTATCCTAATTATGTCTATCGCCTTAAAAGATGTCATGAATGACGATAAATCTCTGATGAGTTATATCGTGATAGATAGAGACCAGACTCATGCCAGTCAAACATTAGTAGAGGAATTGGCAGAGACTCCATCTTTCTCACAACGGGATTACAGTGAAGAGACGTACCGCTCCCCTGAAGATGAAGGGGTTCAGTTTATAGTTGATATACCTGAAGGCTTTGAAAGCGATTTATCAGATATTAAGTTGACGGTTGCCGCTGATACTTCTCCATCACTGTTAAGCATTTTTAAAAGTCAGATGTCACTGATTGTGATGAAACATCAGTTAGACACTATGAGTTCAGCTATTCAAAAGCAGTTTGGTTCGCGTGGCGGGCGAGACGTTAAGTCTTTCGACGATGATTTTATTGAAGTGAATTATGCCAAGTTTGCACAAAATGAAAAGCCAACGTCAACACAGCAAAGTGTGCCCTCTTGGATAGTCTTCGGTTTATTTTTCGTCATCATTCCGATGTCCACCATCTTTATCAATGAGAAAAAGCAGAACACATTAAGACGGCTTTTGACGATGAATGTCAGCATTCTTAATTTGTTTGCCGGGAAAATCATTCCCTATATGTTGATAAACCAAGTTCAGGTATGGCTAATGATTGGGGTCGGTATGTTCGTCGTTCCTTATTTCGGTGCGGCACCTTTGACAATTTCCGGTTCCGTTTTTGGATTGATATTGGTTTCTATAGCGTTAAGCATCTCTGCTATTGGTCTGTCTATTTTAATTGCGACTTCGGTAGACAGTGTGGAGCAAGCAACAACCATAGGCGGAATAATTAATATTCTCCTAGGCGCTATCGGCGGTGTTATGGTGCCAAAGGTTGTGATGCCAGAATCGATGCAAACGTTGAGCAACATCTCTCCGATGTCATGGGGGCTTGAAGGCTTCTTAGATATTTTTTTGCGTAGTGGTGGAGTGCGAGACATCATTCCAGAAGCTATCGCTTTGAGTCTGTTTGGCTTGATATCTCTTAGTCTTGCGGCTGTAATATTTACATTTAAAAAAAGGAAAGAAGCATGAGAGGCTCTTTGGATAATGAATTCAAATTAAAACTAAAGACAATGATTCTTGAAGAGTGCGATCGTGATGACATTGACGCGAATGAACTGTCTGATGACGTGATGCTATTTTCTCCAGAGAGTGAACTTGAGTTTGACTCCGTTGACGGATTACAGATCTCTATGTTGCTTCAACGACACTTTAACTTGCGTTTAGTGGACCCGAAGGAGTTCCGCCGTGTGGTCACCACGGTGAATCATCTTGCCGATCATCTGCAACCGGAATAGTTTCATGATCACTATTTTAGCGGGAGAAGTTCTTAGTGCTTTGGGCGACAAACAGCAGCAAGTAGAAGCGTTACAGAATGGTGAGTTTTTCGTTCAGAGTAAAGCCATTCAGGTATTCGACCAAAAACGAACGATTCCTTACTATGCGATACGGAATAAAGGAAAGTTCGATGCGTTGTTCGACCCTGTTCCATATTTAACAGCATTAATCGATTCGATTTTCGAGCAGTGCGCAATTGAGCCTAGTCAGCGCTCGCGATGTGGTTTGTTCGTCGGCTGTGCTTCCAATGATCTATCTTTGTCTGTTCCCCTTGGTGAAAGTATCAAGCAGCAAGAAACACTATCCATTGCAAAGCAGAGAGTTGGGAACGGGAGATATGCTGAACGACTAAGTGCGCATTTTGGATTAAATGATTTTAGCCTCACATACAATACAGCCTGTACTTCAAGTTCAAATGCAATTTTAGACGCCGCCACTATGCTTGAAAGTCAGATACTCGATTACGCATTAGTGGTCGGGATTGAAACTTTTGCTGACCACTCTGTGGAGGGGTTTGTCTCTATGCAACTTTTGGCGACTGAAAGTTGTAAGCCGTTTGATATGACCAGAGATGGTTTGATACTAGGAGAATCATTAAGTGTGATTCTCATGAGCCGTAGCGATATCAAGGCATCTCCTTGGCACTTTCTTGGCGGAGATGCCCGTTGTGAAACTCACAGTGTCACAGGTGTTAATCCTGATGGATCTGGTGTGGCGAAAGTGATTCAACAAGCTTTGGATAATGCGGGTGTGTCATGTCAGGATATTCGTGCCGTTAAGGCGCACGGCACAGCGAGTTATTTGAGCGATTTAGCCGAAATTAATGGTATGAGGTCAGTGTTTAAGGTAGCCCCTCCGTTTTTCTCTCTGAAGCCTTATATAGGCCATACGTTAGGGAGTTGTGGAACGAGCGAATTAGTGTTGATGATGAATGCCATTGACCATGGTTTCATTCCACAAACGCCTAATTTTTCAACGGTGGACCCTGAAATGAACTGGTCTCCTACTCAAGAGCCTATTTCATGTAAACAAGGTGTCTTTTTGATCAATTGCTTTGGTTTTGGCGGCAATAACAATGTTTTTTTGATTGAAAAGCAGGAAGCATGATGTATATCCAGCAAGTCTCTTCATTTTATGTTCACCGAGATCTTTCGGTTGATATTAAGCAGGAATGCAAACAAGTTGCTCCGAGTTATATCCGTAGAACGGACCGCTTTATTCAACTAGGAATATTGGGCGTATCGGGTATAAAAGGTGTATCCACGAACACCGCTCTTTATCTGGTTTCTGGTCAGGGTGATTTGTCCGTATTTTGCCGTTCATGCGAGCAGCGATATATTGAAAAAACACCCCCTAAGCCAGTGGATTTTATTAACTCATTAAGCAACACTGCTGGTTTTTACATTAGCAAATATCTGGGTTTAGACAGCTCGAATTTGAATTTATCACACCAAGGTTTTGTGGTTGAAAACGCATTGCGACTTTCAGACGCTAAATTACGTCTGAACCGAGAATCCCAGATCTTGCTTGGTGGAATCGATGAGCTGCCGAGCGAGACCAGTTCTCTTCATCGCTACTTAGATCTCAATGATGACGTGATAATTGGGGAAGGTTCTAACTGGCTGCTGCTGAGCCAAGAGGAAAACAACGCATTAGCTCAAGTTGTACATGTATCAGAGATGATGGATTACGATGGCTTCACAAGATATTTAGATTCGATAGTAGAACCCAGCTATGTTGCGATGAGTGACAGAATGGATGAGGTATCGCGAGCGAAAGTAATGGCGTGCGAATATCTTGAATTGTTCGATGTAGCTTGTGACTTCTATGAAACGAATATGCTTTATACGATAAACCAATTTGTTGAAACTAGGGTAGGTATACTGCAGCTTATCAACTTCTTAGATGGGAAGTATTGTGTCACGAAGATAAAAACGGAAGTTTCAGTCTAAAGGTTCGGTAGTGAAATGACGGGGAGCTTGTGCTTCCCATTTTAGCTTTTAACACATCAAGCATTGCAACAATTAAATAGCTTCCTCTGTGTTTTCTATTGGCAGAGGGTGATCCCCAAAAGAAAGCTAAATTGTCCCTTACATTTCTAGATGCGTTGTATTCATTAGAACCGTAACAAAAAACGGAGCCCTAAGCTCCGCTTTTTGTTGTATTCGAAAATCAGAGATTAACGAGCACGGAAGACGATGCGGCCTTTTGATAGGTCGTATGGAGTCATCTCAACAGTAACTTTGTCACCCGTTAGAATACGAATGTAGTTTTTACGCATTTTACCAGAGATGTGAGCCGTTACTACGTGACCGTTTTCAAGCTCAACACGGAACATTGTGTTTGGAAGAGTATCAAGGACAGTACCTTGCATCTCAATTACGTCTTCTTTAGCCATTTAATCCTCTTTAGAAATGTGGCGCAAATCAACGACCTATCGTGCCGATGATTGTTAAACAAGTTAAGTTGGGGCGTATTCTACCCTTGCCAACGCTGATTTACTAGCCTTTGATGGCGTTGGAAGCGCACTTTATAGTTCATAGCAGGGCAATCGTCGATTTGATAACCTAAATAAAGCCACTGTTTACGGCTGTTTTTGCAATATTCCAACTGAATCAAAATAGCCAGAGTTCCAATAGATAGTGAGGATTCTGGGTCAAAAAAGGTATAAAACGCGCTCGCACTATTAGGCAGAATATCGGTTACTGCAACCGCGATGAGCTGATTATCTTCATAAATATGAAGAAACTGGGTGTTCAGCCATTGGGAATTAGCAAATTTATCAAATTCATCTTTCTGCGGTGGATACATAGTGCCATCGCGATGACGAGCTTTAATGTATTTAGAGTAGAGAGAGAACCAGTTCTCATCTAACTTGGGTTTAAGTTCCCAAGTCAGATGTGGCTTCATTTTGTTGATTAAACGCTTCTGACTTTTTGAAGGAGTGAAACTAGGAACAGAAACTCGCAAAGCATGGCAGGCGCTACATGTATCGCAGTGGGGTTTGTAAATTGTATCGCCACTTCGGCGAAAACCATTCGCGAGAAGAATTTCATAATTTTCGTCAGACTGCATACTGCTATCAAGTGCGACAGCAACACGCTCCATGCGGTCTTTGAGATAACTGCATGGGTGATTGTTTGTCAGGCCAATTCTAATTTGGTGTATATCAGAACTCACGCTTTACTCCTAAACAGACTCAGTTTCATCTGTAATGCTAATACTGAGCCACTGGCGTTTGAAACACGCTTCTTTTATTGCTTTATCTCTAAAAGATAGCAACGAATTTATAAATTCGTCACGTGGTAATTCAAATGCACCTAATGATGCGAGATGTGGATTCATTACTTGGCAGTCAATGAGCTGTCCACCATGCTTTGCAAAATGATGACAGAAATACCATAACGCAACTTTGGAAGCATTGGTTTGCGTGCTGAACATGGATTCACCGCAAAAAATCTGCCCCATCTGAATGCCGTATAAACCACCGACAAGCTGTTCCTTCTGCCATACTTCAACGGAGTGGCATTTGCCAAGTTCCGCCAGCTCACCATAGACTTCGCGCATTTCTGCATGAATCCAAGTCTGTTCTGGCGATCGAGTCGCAGCGCACATTTCAATGACTTGTTTAGTCGCATGGTTGATGCTGACCAAATATTGTTGTTTCCGCTGATATTTTTTCACACTTTTGGCTGGTTTGAATGTCTTAGGATCAAATACTGCTCGCGGAGATGGGCTCCACCATAAAATGGGTTCACCGGGACCATACCAAGGGAAAATGCCATTTTTATAGGCGTTATAAATTCGATTTGGGTTGAGATCTCCCCCAAAAGCCAGCAGACCGTTTGGATCTTCTAATGCTTCATAAGGTGAAGGGAAGCCGTAATCATTAGCAGCCAGCTCTGGAAGATAAATCGTCATCGAAACCCCAGCTTTGATTAGGAGAGAAAATGAAAAAGTGGATATGGATCATATTGATTTTTCCGTTGTTTGCCAATGCCAGTTATCAACGTAACCAAGCCAGACCTGTAAACGAAGTCGTTTTTGGAACGATAGAAAGCGTTCGCTATATTTCTCAACAAGATATTGTTCAGTCGAAAGCAAACGGCTGGGAAACCTTGTTGGGCGCTGTGGTTGGCGGTGTGATCGGCAATCAATTTGGTGATGGTCATGGGCGCGAAGTTGCCACGGCAGTAGGTGCTATTGCGGGAGGAAGTATCGCGCATAAGAATGCGAATCGAACTTACAGCATTGAGTATCGTTTAGTGGAACTTTTGATAGAAACGAAAGACGGTAAATGGATTGATGTTATCCAAGATGTCGACCCTCAAATGCTGTTCAGCAAAAAAGATAAAGTGCGAATTTTATACTTTGACGATGGCGTTCGTGTGGACAAAGAAATGTGATGACTAAAAATTCACGACGACTAGAGATTTAGGCTAGTTTTCACGGTTGAATTTAGTTAGTCTGCCAGTACGAAGAATTTTACATCGCTCCAGATAAAAAGAGATATGAGAGCGGTGCAAGGAAACACAGCATTAATGGAAAGCCTTACGTTACAACCGATTCAAAAAATCAGTGGAGAAGTGAATCTCCCAGGTTCGAAAAGTGTATCAAACCGCGCTTTGTTGTTGGCGGCTTTAGCCAAAGGAACAACGCGACTTACTAATTTGCTCGACAGTGACGATATTCGCCATATGTTGAACGCACTCACCAAACTTGGTGTTCAGTATCAATTATCTGACGATAAAACAGCGTGCGAAGTTGAAGGTCTGGGTAAGCCGTTTACCGCAGATCAGGCTCAAGAACTGTTTTTGGGTAATGCGGGTACAGCAATGCGCCCACTTGCCGCAGCATTGTGTTTAGGCTCGGGTGACTATGTACTGACTGGCGAACCTCGTATGAAGGAACGCCCAATTGGTCACTTAGTGGATGCCCTGCGTCAAGCAGGTGCGGATATTGAATATCTAGAAAATGAGAACTTTCCGCCACTACGTATTAAAGGCACTGGTTTAGCGTCAGGAACGGTAGAAATTGATGGTTCAATTTCAAGCCAGTTTTTGACCGCATTCTTGATGTCAGCTCCGCTTGCTAAAGGCGATATCACGATCAAAATTATTGGTGAATTGGTTTCTAAACCCTACATCGACATCACCCTGCATATCATGGAACAGTTTGGTGTTCAGGTTGAAAACCATGATTACCAAGAGTTTGTTGTTCGTGCTGGTCAAAACTATGTATCACCGGGTAACTTTTTGGTGGAGGGCGATGCCTCTTCTGCGTCTTACTTCCTTGCTGCTGCAGCAATCAAAGGTGGTGAGATTAAAGTGACGGGTATTGGGAAAAACAGTATTCAAGGGGATATTCAATTTGCTGATGCGCTTGAGAAAATGGGCGCAGAAATTGAATGGGGCGATGACTATGTGATTGCTCGTCGTGGTGAGTTAAACGCAGTTGACCTTGATTTCAACCATATTCCTGATGCGGCGATGACCATTGCAACAACCGCTCTTTTTGCCAAAGGTACAACGGCGATCCGCAACGTGTATAACTGGCGCGTGAAAGAGACTGACCGTCTTTCCGCTATGGCGACAGAATTGCGTAAAGTTGGTGCAGAAGTGGAAGAGGGTGAGGACTACATCGTTATCACGCCTCCAGCTAAGCTAACTCACGCTGCGATTGACACTTATGACGACCATCGTATGGCTATGTGTTTCTCGCTGGTAGCGCTAAGTGATACACCAGTGACGATTAATGACCCGAAATGTACATCAAAAACTTTCCCAGATTATTTTGAGAAATTTGCAAATCTGAGTCATTAACCTATTGAAATAAAAGCCTCAAATGAGGCTTTTATTATTTTTCGACACTGAACTCTTTAGAAAGCTGATGAGCTAGGTATTTAAACATGTTAAATACCACCGTTGTCTTCTCTGTTGGTAAGCCATTTTCGTCTAGAAAGTAGTTGCCTTTAAATACCAGAACGTCGTCTTTTTCTTCAACACTGTCTGCTCTTAAACCTTCGAAATATTGGTCATGGTCTTGAATTAACTGGTTTGCAATAAGCAGCAATTCAAACTCACTGACGGTTTTTTTGTCATTCATTAATGTGTTACCTCATAAAACGAAATCTGAAACTGAATTAACACTGGCAATTAAATTGCCTTGGTAGGTGGTTGTCAACTCAGCGCACTGTTTGAGTATTTCTCTGGCAGTGTAATGCTACTTGTGGTCAATTCCATGATCGAAAACAGAAATGGTAGGATTTGTGCAAATGCCACTTTTGTGATTTGCTCCATGTTTAATTCGTTTACAGTCGCGTCTGGGAATCAGCCATTCTAGTATGTGCGGGTTTTTGAACGTAGAAGCACAATTCGTCGATTTGTCGAGCAAATAAAAAGGATTTTAAAAAAACAAGTTGATCTTCTTGTTGTTCGGCTCGATAGTAAAAAAAAGAAGCAACCTTGTAGAGCGCCGTTTGATTGAGCGTTTTCATAGTGATTAAGGGCATTTGAGTCAAATTATGGGTAAATCACTCGTTATAGTGGAATCACCAGCCAAGGCGAAAACAATTAATAAATACCTTGGTAAAGACTTCATTGTTAAGTCTAGTGTCGGTCATGTCCGCGATCTACCAACTGCAGGTCAAAGTACTGCAACAACCGCAGCAAAAAAAGCAGCTGCGGTATCAAAAAATTTAAGCGTAGAAGAAAAAGCTCGCCTTAAAAAAGAGAAAGAGCGCAGCGCCCTAATCAAAAAAATGGGCATTGACCCTTATCATGGTTGGGAAGCGAATTACCAAATTCTGCCAGGTAAAGAAAAAGTCGTAGCAGAGCTACAGAAACTTGCGAAAGATGCTGACCACGTCTATCTCGCAACCGATTTGGACCGCGAGGGAGAGGCTATCGCTTGGCACCTTCGTGAGATCATCGGTGGCGATGAAGAGCGATACAAACGTGTAGTGTTTAACGAAATTACTAAGAATGCTATCCAACAAGCCTTCCAAAAACCTGGAGACTTGAACATGGATGGCGTTAATGCGCAGCAAGCACGCCGTTTTATGGACCGTGTTGTAGGCTTTATGGTTTCTCCACTGTTGTGGAAAAAAGTCGCTCGTGGCTTATCTGCGGGCCGTGTGCAGTCTGTCGCTGTAAAACTACTTGTAGAGCGCGAACGTGCGATTAAAGCATTTGTTCCTGAAGAGTTTTGGGATATTCACGCAGATACAACGACACCGGCCAAAGAAGCGTTTCGTCTTCAAGTTGCGCAGAAAGATGGCGAAGCTTTCAGACCTACCAATGAAACGGATGCCATGGCATCTGTGGCTGCGTTGCAAAAAGCCGTTTATGAAGTGTGCAAACGTGAAGACCGTCCAACCAGCAGTAAAGCAAGCGCTCCGTTCATAACATCAACACTTCAACAAGCGGCAAGTACTCGCTTAGGCTACGGTGTTAAGAAGACCATGATGTTAGCTCAGCGCCTCTACGAGGCGGGTTACATCACTTATATGCGTACTGACTCAACCAATTTGAGTTCAGAAGCAGTGGATGCGGTTCGCGAATACATCAGTTCTGAGTTCGGTGCGGATTACTTACCTGCAAAAGCGAAAGTTTACGGCAGCAAAGAGGGCGCGCAAGAGGCGCACGAAGCGATTCGCCCTTCTAGTGTAGAAGTGAAAGCCGACGACCTTGAAGGTATGGAAGCTGACGCTCACAAACTGTATGCACTGATTTGGAACCAGTTTGTGGCTTGTCAGATGACCGACGCCAAATACGATTCAACAACAGTCAGTGTTAAAGCTGCTGAATACACCTTGAAAGCGAAAGGCCGCATTCTGAAGTTCGATGGTTGGACTCGTGTTCAACGCCCACTGGGTAAGAATGAAGACCAAATTCTTCCAGCAGTGAAAGTAGGCGATAAGCTTTCGCTTGAGAAGCTGGATCCAAGACAGCAATTTACTAAACCGCCAGCTCGTTATACGGAAGCGGCTTTGGTTAAAGAACTTGAGAAACGTGGTATTGGTCGTCCGTCGACTTACGCTTCAATTATCTCAACCATTCAAGACCGTGGTTATGTAAAAGTTGACCAGCGTCGTTTCTATGCCGAGAAAATGGGCGAAATCGTTACTGACCGTCTAGACGAAAGTTTCGATGACCTGATGAACTACGATTTCACTGCGCGTATGGAAGAGAAGCTGGACCAAATTGCCGTTGGTGAAACCAGCTGGAAAGAGGTTCTAGATAGCTTCTTTAACGATTTCAGCACGGATTTGGAAAAAGCAGAGCAAGATGAAGATCATGGCGGTATGAAACCAAATCATATCGTTGAAACCAGTATTCTTTGTCCTACCTGTTCACGTCCGATGGGAATCCGCACTGCTTCAACAGGTGTGTTCTTAGGTTGTTCTGGCTATGCATTGCCGCCGAAAGAGCGTTGTAAGACAACGATCAACCTTGGTGACGAAGAAGGCATTATCAACGTCCTAGAAGAAGATGTTGAAACGGCGGCTCTTCGTGCGAAGAAACGTTGCCCAATTTGTGAAACGGCAATGGATGCGTACCTGATTGATGATAAGCGTAAGCTGCATGTTTGTGGTAATAACCCGAACTGTGACGGTTACATTGTCGAACAAGGCGAGTTCAAAGTTAAAGGTTACGATGGCCCTGTTGTTGAGTGTGATAAATGTGGCTCAGACATGGTGCTTAAAAATGGTCGTTTTGGTAAGTACATGGGATGTACTAACGAGGAGTGTAAAAACACTCGCAAGATTCTTCGTAATGGTGAAGTTGCTCCACCTAAAGAAGAACCAGTACATTTCCCAGAACTACCATGTGAAAACTCTGACGCCTACTTTGTGCTTCGTGATGGCGCAGCTGGTTTGTTCTTTGCAGCAAGTAACTTCCCTAAATCTCGCGAAACTCGCGCGCCTTTAGTTGAAGAACTGGTTAAATATAAGGAACGTCTTCCAGAGAAATTCCATTATTTGGCGACTGCACCAGAGAAAGATCCTGATGGTCGTCCTGCTGTTGTTCGTTTTAGCCGTAAGACTAAAGAACACTATGTGCGTACAGAGAACGATGGTAAGCCATCAGGCTGGACCGCGCTTTACATTGATGGCAAATGGGACATTACGGATAAGCGTAAAAAATCCTAAATGAATCTTCGGATTTAAATAGAAAAGGGTAGCGAATAGCTACCCTTTTTTCTTTTTTGAAATTGCGCGTTTCGCTAACGGGTTATTGTCTGGTTAGTGTAATTAGAATCGTCGAACTTGTGCTGAAACTCATACTTTAGAATATTACCCATAACTAATGAACGGGAATGTCATCTTCTACATACTTTCTACTGCTATAAACTTAAGAGCAGATATGTAACTTGTTGCTTTTCCAGTCAGTTCTTTGAAAAAGCATGGCACAGTCTGCAACGCTACCTTGTCCCCCCCCCAACTAAAAACGCAAGGTAGACGTCAATATAATAAATGGAGAGTTATATATGTTTGGTGTACTAGGAATGATATTGGCTGGCGGCGAAGGATCTCGTCTAATGCCATTAACCGAAACGCGTTCAAAACCCGCGGTGCCTTTCGGTGGCAGCTACCGGTTGATTGATTTTGCCCTAAATAACTTTGTTAACGCAGACTTAATGAGGATCTATGTTCTAACTCAATTCAAATCACAATCCCTTTATATTCACATGAAAAAAGGCTGGAACGTTTCTGGCATTACTAATCGTTTTATCGACATTATTCCTGCACAAATGCGTGATGGTAAACGTTGGTACGAAGGTACGGCCGATGCCATTTATCAGAATATTGTCTTTGTTGAACAATCAGGCGCTGCAGATGTTTGTATTTTTGGCTCTGACCACGTTTACAAAATGGATATTCGTCAAATGTTGGAGTTTCATCTTAAAAAACAAGCAAAGCTGACGGTAGCAGCATTGCGAATGCCAAGAACAGAAGCTTCGAAATTTGGCGTAATAGAAGTGGATAGTGAAGGCCAGATGATTGGCTTCGAAGAGAAGCCTGAGAATCCTAAGCCAATTCCGGGAGACCCAGACTGGTGTTTGGTCTCAATGGGTAACTACATTTTTAAATCGACGGTACTGTGTGATGAGTTGAGAGAAGATGCCGTGAATACAGAGTCAAGCCATGACTTTGGTAAAGACATTATTCCGAAGATGTTTCCCCATGGTGGTGTCTATGTGTATGACTTTTCTCAAAATAAAATCAAAGGAGAGATTGAAACAACCTACTGGCGTGATGTAGGTACGATAGAATCGTATTGGTCGGCACATATGGATCTTCTGTCTAAGAACCCTCCATTCTCTTTGTACAACCGTAGTTGGCCTTTACACACCTACTATCCACCGTTACCACCTGCAACTTTTGTTGATTCTGGTGAGCGTAAGGTTAAAATCACAGACAGTTTAATTTCTGGTGGTAGTTATATCCAAGGATCAACCATTTACAAATCAGTTTTGGGATTTAGAAGCAATATTGCGGCTGGCTCTTTGATTAGTGAATCTGTTATCTTGGGTGATGTGAAAGTAGGGGCGGGTTGCTCAATTAAGCGTGCCATCATCGACAAGCATGTTGAAATCGCCCCCGGTACTGTTATTGGTGAAAATTTAGAATTGGACCGACAACGATTCCATGTATCTGATGACGGAATCGTCGTCATAGCAAAAGGAACGAAAGTTGGATTCTAGAAAGGAACAACTCAATGTGTGGTTTACCGTTTCAGAAGTTCAAGGACTAGTAAAAAGTGGAGGCTTGGCTGATGTAGCCAAGGCTCTGCCAAAAGCCTTGCTGGAACTCGGTCATCAAGTCGCCATTGTTTTACCTGGCTACCGCACGGTACCAGACAAAAACTCATCGCCAGTGATTCTCGAAACAGAACTCACTCATTGGCCTCATATTCGTTATCAGGTTCGCCAAACAGAACTGGAAGGCGTACCGATTTATCTTATTGATTGCGATGCCTACTTTGACCGCCCTGAGCTATATGCGGAACGTAATCAAGCTTACCATGACAACGGGGAGCGCTTTGGCTTTTTCTCCTCTGCTTGTTTGGATGTGTTACCTAAGTTAGGAATCAAGCCAGACATCATTCATGCCAATGACTGGCATACGGGTCTAGTGCCTTTTCTATTGAAGACTCGCTTCAAAGATGACCCGTATTTCGCTGGTGTGAAAAGCGTCATTACCATCCACAATGCGATGTTTAAAGGTGTGTTCTCGCATCATCAACTGGAAGTGATTCCAGAACTCAACCTCACTGGTATGGAATTTCTTGAATATGGTCACGACCATATCAGTATGCTCAAAGCAGGTATTGCATTTGCAGACAAAGTAAATGCGGTTAGCCCGAATTACGCGTCAGAGCTTCTTACTCCTCTTGGCTCTCATGGTTTAGTTGATGACTTTGTGCGCCGTGCCCGTGATTTACATGGCATCGTTAATGGCTGTGATTATAGCGAGTGGAACCCAAGAACGGATACCTACTTGCCTGAAGTCTACTCCGATGACGCGAAATCATTGAAGAAGGGTAAGCTTGCCAGCAAGAAAGTATTGCAAGAAGAGTTGCAGCTACCGCAGCGTGATGTCCCAATGTTTGGTATGGTATGTCGGCTGACTCACCAGAAAGGTTTTCACTACATTCTTCCTATTTTGGAGAAGTTTCTGCACAACGATGTTCAGTTGGTCATTGTGGGTACAGGGGAGCCAGAAGTGGCTGCTCAACTGCACAAAATAGCGAGCGCTCACCCTACGCAATTTGCGTTTGTTGAGGCGTACAGCAACCGATATGCACACCTTGTTGAAGCAGGTTCGGATTTCTTCTTAATGCCTTCTGAATTTGAAGCGTGTGGTCTAAACCAAATCTACAGCATGGCGTATGGCACGCTGCCAATCGTACGTGAAGTCGGCGGTCTCAAAGACACGGTATTAGACTATGACAAATACCCTAGCGAAGCGACGGGGTTTGGTTTCCAAGAACCGTCACCAGAGGCTCTGCTTATCACCATGCAACGAGCTCTGCTGTTCTATTTGCAACATCCAGATTTACTGTTAGAAGTTCAGCAACGAGCGATGAGATGTGACTTTAGTTGGCGAGAATCCGCGTTGGAATATGTGAAAATGTATCACTACGCAATTTTTGACTGAAAGTTCACTTGAATAAAAACAGAGCCTTAGCGCTCTGTTTTTGATCTGGTCGACTTTGGAAGACATTTTTTAACAACTCCAATCACCTTGAAAGGTCAGTCTGTGGTAACCTCGTGCCATCTTCTTTGGTTTAAATTAAGTGGTATCAATGCTTCAAAGCATGCTTTTTCATAAAACTTACCATCATCCTACGAGTAAAGAGTGGGTGGTATTTGTTCATGGTGCTGGAGGTAGTTCGGCCATTTGGTTTAAGCAAATTAAAGCGTATAAGCAGCACTTCAATTTGCTATTCGTCGATTTGCGTGGTCACGGTAAATCACCCCAGCTTATCAAAGACTTAATCCGCAACAAGTACACGTTTAAGTCAGTGACATTAGATGTGTTGCGAGTGCTCGACCACCTAAAGATTCAATCTGCGCATTTTGTTGGCATGTCATTGGGTACCATTATTGTTCGCAACCTTGCAGAGCTTGCCACTGAGCGAGTCAGTTCTATGGTGTTGGGTGGTGCTGTTACTCGTCTAAATGTGCGTTCGCAAATACTGGTTAAGCTCGGGCATATAAGTAAGAATTTCGTGCCGTACATGTGGCTCTATCGTCTATTTGCTTACATCGTGATGCCTCAGCGTAGCCAAAAGCAATCTCGCAATTTATTCGTTAGAGAAGCAAAGAAACTCTGCCAGAAGGAGTTTAAGCGCTGGTTTACGCTTGGCGCAGAAATCAATCCAATGATGCGTTGCTTCCGTGACAAAGAGTTACCGATTCCAACCTTATATTTGATGGGGGAGCGTGACTATATGTTTATTCAGCCAGTTAAAGATATGGTTGCTATGCATGAGAAAAGTGAGCTTTGGGAAATTCCCAATTGCGGCCACGTATGTAATATCGAGCAGCCGGAAGTCTTTAACCGCGTTTCTATCGACTTCATCAACAAACAGTTAACGCTGAAAGCGTAGCCGTTCTCTAATTGTTCTCTGAGCCGCAGTTCCAACATAATCCGAACTGTGGTTCGTTTTGTTCCCCACAATGCTCACAACGCCATTCAGGCTCATTTCCGTTTATAGGGTGCAAGTAGTCACGGACAATGGCTTCTGATTGTTTTATGAAGCTAAGGTTCAGCAGCCAGACATAAGGTGATGAAGACTCGTCAAAAGGAATTTCCCCACGAACGCTAAAAAGGGTTTCCCCTCTTACTTCGCAGGGAATGCTTTGCTGACGTAATAATCCGTACACGATATGTGCTTCAGCAGGGTGCTGAGCTATGAATATTTTCATACTACTCGTTGGTGATCGCTCTCTTTTGAAGTTTAGACAGTAACCATTTAGCTATGAAAGGGAATACTCCCAATAAGGCGAAAGAGAGCAACACCGTTGGCGAAACAATGCCTGCAAGTGTCTTTATCTCGGCTAACTGTGTGCCTGCGTTAAGGTAAACAGCGGTACCCGGAAGCATGCCCAGTTGACTCACTAAATAATAGCGAGCGGTTGAAATAGGTGTAAGCCCCATCAGTAGATTGATAAGGAAGAACGGGAACACGGGAATTAGTCTTAGTGTAAAGAGATAGAAAGAACCGTCTTTTTTTACACCTGTGTTGATCGCGTTGAGTTTGTCACTGAAGCGTTGTTGAACCCAATTTCTAAGTAAGTAACGACTGCTGAGAAAAGCGAGCGTTGCCCCTATGGTGCTTGCAAAAGAGACTAACGCAAGGCTAAACCAAAAGCCAAACAAAGCGGCTCCGAGTAGAGTGACAACCGCTGCGCCGGGAATGGAAAAGGCGGTAATAACCACATAAGCAACAAAATATATCAGCGCTGAGTAGAGAAGGTTTTGCTCAATGTAGTGAGAAAGGTTTGCTTGTTGAGCTTTTGCATTCTCAAGAGTTAGATATTGGCTAAATTCAATACCGAGAAAAACAACCACAGCGACTAAAACTAAACCCAGTATCAGTTTACGACTCATTAATTACTCCAAAATAGTCGGCTCATTATTATTAAATGTCCTTCATCTATGGTTAATAAGAAAGGGAAAGTCGATTTTTAATTTCAATCTGGGTTCACTTTTCTTAAATACAGAAAGCTGCTGAAAAACAAAAAGCACTCGTAAAGAGTGCTTTTAAACTTAAGGTAAGTTTTTAACTTAAAGCTTCTGCATTAACTCGTCACGACGAGATTGAGGAATCACCGACCAGTGTTTACCTTCAATTGCACCTTCTAATGCCCAAAGTAACTCTAAACCAACAGTTGTGTTGTGAGTCTCTTGTACCGCTCTGAACGCGGCGAGTGCACCTTTTTGTTGAAGCATATCAACAGAATCGATGCCTGCTTTTTTCAGCATACGCTCTGTAGCCAGACGCATGTTAGGCAGATCTTTAAGGCGATCGGGTTTCGCTTTCGCTTGAGTTTCACGTTCTTGCTTTGCTGCTTCTAAAGCCTGTTTCGCCTCTTCAATAATCTGCTCTGGGGTTTCCCAAGCATTTTCAGGTAAAGCGAAATATTTTGTAACAACAGGGAAACCACGTTTCTTATAAACGTAAGGTTCATATCCTTGTTGCTGGAAATTTTTTGAGGAGTGATCATCTGCGCGAATGTGCAGTCGGTCGTTAACCACTAGAGCGAACATCGCGTCGTCGATGAAAATGCCGAACCCTCCGAACATAGAACGTGATTTCACACATCCTAGCTGCTCAAAAAGCCGCATTGAGTCTTTTAGTACTGGTTTATCCATGCTGTTAGTCTCGGTGTATTAACTAATACGCCACCAAATTCAGGTCCGAGAGAATAGCAAAAAAATACATGAAGTATGTCAATCAATAGTCAACTCATGTATAGATTTTTGCCATCGGCAACCCCGCTACCTACCAGTGATGAATGAACATCGTTTGGTTTAGGCCGGAGGCTTTGCGTCCCATCCTTTCAAATGGTTTGCCCTGTGCGTGACACTAGACTGAAAATAATAATCAAAAACTTGAATTAGCATCACATTTATGTGCGCTAAATGTGATTTTAGTTCAGAAAGTGAACTTTATGTTTACTGTTTTTATTACAATCGAAAAATTTTGCGAGAGACTTCTCGCAAGCCCTAGGAAGTTCTAGGGCTCTATTAAGTGTAACTTATTCTTTTGTGAGATCTTTTACTGTATCGCGTTCTACGATTTCTGGATGCATTTCAAAGATACGGCGTTCGTGTTCTTTGTCTTTAATGCGTTCTAGCAGGATTTCGAAAGCGTTTTTACCCACACGACGTTTCGGTTGGTGGATAGTTGTCAGTGGTGGTGAGAAGTACTCAGCCAATTCAATGTTGTCGTAACCAATGACAGAAATATCGTCAGGTACACGAACACCTTTCTGTTGCAGACGCGACATTAGACCCAGCGCCATGGTGTCGTTAAAACAGAACACTGCGGTTGGCATTTTATCCATTGCGATGATCTTATCGGCTGCTAAAACGGCAGTGTCGCACTCAAAGTTGCCTTCTAGAATCCAGTTATCATTTACTTCTAGATTGGCTTCGCCCATCGCGCGACGGAAACCAGCGATTCGTTCCTGGCAAGCCAGTTTGTTTAAATGGCCGCTGAGGCAAGCGATGTCTTTGTGTCCTCTGTCGATAAGGTACTTAGTTGCTAAGTAGCCACCTAGTTCAGAGTTGTCGATAATCTTGTCGGCTTTAGACGCTTCTGGACCCCAGTCCATAATAACTTTTGGAATGTCAGCATGTGCATTAAGCATTTCTGATAGTTCAGGAGTGAAGTCAGAACACATCACCAGAATACCATCGACACGTTTTTCAGCCAGCATTCGAATGTAGTCTCTTTGCTTCTCGTAAATACCACCCGTGTTACACAGAATTAGCGTATAACCTTGTCGGTAACAGTAGCTTTCTACGCCGTCGATAACTTCAGAGAAGAATAGGTTGGTGGATTGAGTAACCAACATACCGATAGTACGTGTTGTATTGCATTTCAAGCTACGTGCTACCGCACTTGGTGCGTAGTTTAGCTCTTTTACTGCTTCAAGAACTTTCTCTTGAGTTGCTTCTGCTACAAAGCGAGTTTTATTAATAACGTGTGATACGGTTGTGGTTGATACGCCTGCTAAGCGAGCAACGTCTTTAATCGTAGCCATAGATTTGTCCTGTTTTGACTGCTGATTTTAGCTAAATTTTATTAGGTCAAACAAACCCGATTACTGGCCGGATTCAGCAGCGGCGAAGTTGAAAAGCTTCTAGCCTAAAGTCACTAAAACACAAAAACCGCTTTGAAACAGCGGTTTGCGTTTTAAATAATGATTAATCATATTTTTGCTGTTGAGTTTAAACCGCAAACGGTTAGCTCGCAACGACAAATCATAAGCGCAAACTCAACGGTAGTCACAATTCATTGCCTAAAATGAGCTGTCGGCGAGAATCAGTCGCCAGTAAGGTAATGTAAATCAAGTTGTAGAAAAGCAACTAATAATACGGAGATTGAAGAATAAAACCCTAATTTGTCCACACTTGAGCAATGAAGAGAAAATTCTGGCACCCAGCTCAGTAAATGATTACGGATATAGTCTGCTTGAAACTGAAGTGCTTTCTCCATATGCGGCTCTTTTTCCAGTTCATTCGAACGGATAATTAGGTGGCCAAGAAAATCCAACTCGATAGAAAGATGATCATAAGACTCATCTGCCTGTTTCTGTACATGAACGCCATTTTGTTCCATCAGATCCGCAATCGCTTGTGCTGGGGATATATCAACAAGCTTAGATTTATCAAAATAGAGTGAAGCATAGGGTAGTGCAGAATTTTCATCACATTTTGAAAATAGATGATCAAAGCTGTTGGCTATTTGAATTTGAGCATCCTGTTGCTTGAGGAGCCGGTCGAGGACAGAAATGAACGTTTGGCTAGGTTCTGCTAAATGCGCATTCTCACCAAGACCTGCTAAGAAGCTATGAATCTCTGGGGAATCATAACGTGCTAACTCTTGTGTAGTGAGCTCATGAGTATACAGACCTGAAAGCCACCAATAAATTTCAGCACGTTTGTCATTGAATGCTTTAATTTCTTTCATCGCTTAGTTCCGGTTCAGCCTTTTTCTAAGTCTAAGCAATAATTGCGCTTTATATGAAATTTACTGATTAATTTGTTTGGAAATTGTGCTGTAAAGATAAGAAAAAACCCGCACTAGGCGGGTCTTAACAGAGTGTGAATATTACTACTGGTTTTGTGTTACGGTTTCTTCATAACCAGCGACATAGTCACGCAGACCCTGCCAAAGTTGACCTAAACTCTCGTGCCAGAATCGTTCTGTTTGTTCCAAATAACGTGCTTTAGGCGTGTACTTTTCCCAAGGTTGCGCGATGTTTACTTGCGCCAGAAAGTTGGTTGGCGCCGGAATGGGGTTTAGCCCAGCCGATTCAAACTCTTTAATTGCTCTTTCCATGTGGCTAGCCGAAGTAACCAATACGAGCTTTCTGTTTTGCACGAAAGCTGCGGCTTGTCTTGCTTCTTCCCATGTATCTTTAGCTGTTTCCAACAACACGATATCGGATTTTGCGACGCCAAGAGCCAAAGCAACACGCGCCAGCATACGAGCATGACTGAACTCACTGCCGCCGGAATAGCCAGAAAGAATCAGTTTAGACCCCGGGTACATGCGAACGATGCGTATACCTTCGGCTAAACGCATTAGTGCAGTACGAGAAAGTTCCGATGTAGGCGGTATATCGTCGTCAACAACATGGCCGTTACCTAATACCATTACATAGTCAATTGCCCCTTCCACAGGAAGGAAAGCAGAGTATTGACGCTCCAGTGGCATCAATAAGCGAGTTGATATTGGTTGGAACGAAATAAGGAAAAGACTGGTGAGTGAAAATAAAACGATTAGGCTGCCAGTCTTACGCTTGGCAGTAAACATAATCAGCATTAAGCCGATGAATCCCACAATCAGCAGTGCTGGCAAGGGCATTAAAAAGGATGAAACAATCTTTTTCAGCTCAAACATAAACAAAATAGTCCGAAAAAACAGCACTTGATAATAAAAAGGAATAAACCCTCTTTATTCCTGCTATTCCTATGACAAAATAGCAGCACGAATTCGTTATCATAACTCAAGCCGCCGTGACAGAAGATCGCAATTTCGACGATATTGCCCACAAATTTGCAAAAAACATCTATGGCTCTGACAAAGGAGAAATCCGCCAAGTCATTGTTTGGGAAGATCTCATACAGATGTTAACAAATTTTGACCAGTCAGAAGCTCCATTGCATGTCCTTGATGCAGGAGGTGGACTCGCACAGATGTCACAGAAGATCGCCAAACTTGGGCATCGTGTCACCTTGTGTGATCTTTCTTCTGAAATGCTCAATCTAGCCAAACAGGATATTGCCAATCATGGTTTGCTTGATCAATATCGTCTGGTTCATTCTCCTGTACAAAAAATTCAGGAGCATTTGAGTGAACCGGTCGATGTGCTGATGTTTCATGCCGTGATGGAATGGCTGGCAGACCCTAAACCTGCATTGGAAAACTTGTTAGATCAGGTTAAGCCGGGAGGGATGGCGTCTATCATGTTCTACAACTATCACGGGCTGGTATATAAAAATGCGGTTTGTGGCAATATTCCTCATGTATTAGAGGGGATGCCGCATCGAAAACGATTCAAGCTCCAACCTCAAACCGGATTACTTCCTACGGAAGTGTACCAATGGATAGAGGACGCAGGGTTTGAGATACAAGGAAAATCAGGTATTCGCTGTTTCAGTGATTATATTGGCAATGTGAAAAACATGGGCGAATACCAATACGATGATGTATTGGCTTTAGAACGAAAATTTTGTCGTCAGGAGCCATACCTCTCATTAGGCCGATACATACATGTATGGGCTAAGAAAAAACAATAACAGGAATAACAATGGGTGAGTTAACTCAGAAAGCTGTTGAGCAACCTATTGATGAATTGGTTAGCTGGGTAAAACAGCATGATTTCTCATTAAATCTATCGACTGAGCGACTCGCATTTCTCATTGCAATTGCAGTGCTGAGTAACGAAAGGTTTGATGAAGAACTCGGTGAAGGCGAGTTGCACGATGCATTCACTATAGTCACTCGAATGTTTGAAGATACAGGTGAAGCATCGGCTTTTCGTGCTAACAACGCCATTAATGAGCTAGTTAAACAACGTCTTATCAGTCGCTTTACCAGCGAACTCAATGAAGGGGCGAGCATATATCGACTGTCGCCACTAGCGATAGGCATAACCGATTACTACGTTCGTCACCGAGAGTTCTCTAAGCTGAAGCTGTCTATCCAACTCTCTATGTTGGCTGACGAAATGGCAAAAGCTGTCGAATCTGCACAGCAAGGTGGCTCAGTTGGACACTGGAAAAAGAACGTTTTCGGTGTGCTGAAATACTCTGTGGGTGAAATCTTTGACCGTATTGATTTAAATCAACGTGTCATGGATGAGCAGCAGCAATCCGTAAAAGAGCAAATCGCAGAGCTTCTGAATAAAGATTGGCGTGAAGCCATCAATAACTGTGAAGAGCTACTTTCAGAAACATCTTCAACATTGCGCGAGCTGCAAGATACCTTGCAAACCGCTGGCGATGATCTTCAAACTCAGATTTTAGATATTCAGGAGATTGTGTATGGCAATCCTGAACTTGAGTTTATTGAAGAGACCTTATTCAGCTTGCAGATGAAACTCGACCGAATCACGAGTTGGGGTCAGCAGGCGATTGACTTGTGGATTGGTTATGACCGCCACGTACATAAGTTCATTCGTACCGCTATTGATATGGACCAAAACCGTGCGTTTAGCCAACGTCTGCGTCAATCCTTCAATGACTACTTTGAGCAACCTTGGTATTTAACCTATGCCGATGCTGAGCGCTTGATGGATCTTCGTGATGAAGCGCTAGTGCTTCGCGATGACGAAGTGACAGGTAGCGTTCCTGACGAAGTAGAGTACGAAGAATTCCAGCAAGTAAACGATGAACTTGCTGAGAGAATTGGCGCAATGCTGCAAGTGCATAAAGACCAAGGACAAGCGATAGATTTGGGTGCTGTATTGCGCGATTACCTCGCCACTCATCCAAAAACTCATCATTTTGATTTAGCACGAATAGTTGTTGATCAAGCCGTTCGACTCGGTTACTCCGAATCGGACTACCGAGCGATTCAGCCGGACTGGCAAGCAATCAACGATTTTGGTGCAAAGGTACAAGCAAATGTCATCGACAGATATTAATGAATACATGCCAGAGAATCTGGCGAAAGCGATCAGCAATCCGCTTTTCCCTGCACTGGACAGTGCCTTGCGTGCGGGTCGACATGTTTCCAGCGACGATTTAGATAATCACGCATTCCTATCGGATTTTGAAACGGAACTGGCGCAATTTTACCAACGTTACAACACCGAACTGGTACGCGCCCCTGAAGGCTTCTTCTACTTACGTCCGCGTTCTACAACACTTATCAACCGCAGTATTTTGTCCGAGCTGGACATGCTGGTGGGTAAAGTGCTCTGTTTCCTTTATCTTAGCCCTGAGCGTTTGGCTCATGAGGGTATCTTTACCAATCAAGAGCTGTATGAAGAGCTGCTTGCGCTAACCGATGAGAAAAAACTCATGAAGTTAGTGACGAACAGAGCCAACGGTTCTGATCTGGATAAAGAGAAACTGTTTGAAAAAGTTCGAGCATCACTTCGTCGTTTACGTCGTCTCGGCATGATTATCAATATCGGCGAAACCTCAAAATTCAGTATCAGTGAAGCGGTATTCCGTTTCGGTGCTGATGTACGAGTAGGTGACGATATGCGTGAAGCGCAGCTGCGCCTGATCCGCGATGGTGAAGCTGTTGTGCATAATCAGGAACCGAATCAACATAGTTTGTTGGATGAAGGTTCATTAGAGGAAGACTTGTTAGACGAGGATTCCCTAACAGATCAAGAGCAAGTCGATGATACAGAATTGGAAGGTGAAGCATGATTGAAAGAGGTAAGTATCAATCGCTGACCATGGTCAACTGGAACGGCTTCTTTGCTCGTACTTTTGATATTGATGGCTTAGTAACGACACTATCTGGCGGTAACGGTGCCGGTAAATCGACCACTATGGCAGCGTTTATCACTGCGCTTATCCCTGACCAAAGCTTACTGCATTTCCGCAATACGACAGAAGCGGGTAGCTCGCAAGCATCTCGTGACAAAGGTCTGTTCGGTAAATTACAACCGGGTGCTTGTTACGCAGCACTTGATGTGGTGAACTCTCGCAAACAACGCTTATTGTTTGGCGTGAAGCTGCAACAAGTCGCTGGTCGTGATAAGAAAGTGGATATCAAACCATTCCTTATTCAAGGCTTGCCAAGCCATATCAAACCGACTGATATCCTAATCGAAACGGTTTCAGACAAGCATGCGCGCGTACGTCAAATCAACGATGTGAAAGCCGCAGTCTCTGCGATTGAAGGTGCACACTTCAAAGCGTTTAGCTCTACCGTGGATTACCACGCGCAAATGTTTGAGTTTGGCGTTCTGCCGAAGAAACTGCGCAGTAGTGGTGACCGCTCTAAATTCTATCGTTTAATTGAAGCGTCTTTATACGGTGGTATTTCAAGTGCGATTACTCGTTCGCTTCGTGATTACCTATTGCCGCAAAATGGCGGCGTTAAGAAAGCGTTCCAAGATATGGAATCGGCGCTGCGTGAAAACCGCATGACGCTTGAAGCGATCAAATCAACCCAAGCCGACCGCGATCTGTTTAAACACCTGATTACTGAATCAACCAACTACGTAGCAGCTGACTACATGCGTCACGCAAACGATCGTCGCAATAAAGTCGGTCAGACGCTTGAACTGCGCAAAGAGTTAATGAGCTCTCGTGAAACCTTGATTGAGCAAAACAGTTTGCTTAACCGAGTGCATGAAGAACTTGAAATGTTGGTAGAACAAGAGTCTGCACTTGAGCAAGACCATCAAGGTGCTTCTGACCATCTGCAACTGGTTCAAAACGCATTGCGCCAGCAAGAGAAGATTGAACGCTATCAGGATGATCTTGAAGAGCTGAACATGCGTCTTGAAGAACAGATGATGGTGGTTGAAGAAGCTCAGGAGCGCTTATTAGAAGCCGAAGAGCAGGCCACAGTTGCGGAAGAAGAGGTGGATAGCCTTAAGACGCAACTGGCCGATTACCAACAAGCACTGGATGTTCAGCAAACCCGTGCACTGCAATACCAACAAGCATTGCAAGCGCTAGATAAAGCGCAGCAGCTACTGGGTGATGAAGCCATCACTGCTGAAAACGCCGTAGCGAAAGTGGCAGAGCTTAAGCAGCAGCAGGAAGAGCGCACTTCAGAGTTACTGTCTCTGAAACACAAACTCGATATGTCGTCTGCGGCAGCATCTCAGTTTGAGAATGCGTTTAGCTTAGTGAAGCGCGTGTTGGGCAATGTTGAACGCCAAGATGCAGCTCAAGAAGCAAGAACACTGATTCGTCGTGCGAATGAAGCACAACAAGTGACGCAAAACGAACAACAATGGTATGCGCAGCAACGAGATTTAGAACGTCGCTTAGAGCAACAAACCGCTGTTCGTAAACTTGCTGATGACTACCAAAAACAACACAACGTCACTTTGAGTGATGAAATGGCGGTTGAGCAAGAGCTAGAACGCCATCAAGCAGTATTGGAAAACTTAGAATCGACACAAGAAGAACTGCGTGAAAAACGCAGTGAACAGCGTCGTCTAGAGCAAGACCAAGTGCAGAAAATCACTCAGCTTGAAGCTATCGCTCCTGCTTGGATTAAAGCCAACGATGCACTAGAAATTCTGCGTGAGCAAAGCGGTGCAGAGCTGGCTAACAGCCAATCTGTTATGGCAGAAATGCAGCAGGTATTGGAGCAAGAGAAAGTCCAATCCAACGCGAAAGATAAGCTTGCTGAGCGTCGTGATGTTCTAGAGCAAGAAATTGAACGTTTAGCGTCTCCAAGTGGTTCGAACGATCCTCGCTTGAAAGGCTTAGCCGATACGCTTGGCGGTGTGTTGCTGTCAGAAATTTATGACGATATCACTATTGAAGATGCACCATATTTCAGTGCGATGTATGGTCCAGCACGTCACGCGATTGTGGTTTCTGACCTCACAGGTATCAAAGAAAAGCTCATTGAACTGGATGATTGTCCTGAAGATCTCTACCTGATTGAAGGTGATGTAGACGCGTTCGACGACAGTTCATTTAATGCTGAAGAACTGGATGGCGCGGTTTGTGTTCAGTTCAATGATCGTCAGATTCGTTATTCACGTCTGCCAGCTATTCCTCTGTTTGGCCGCGCAGCACGTGAACAACGTTTGGAACTATTACGTTCTGAACGTGAAGATGTGGTGGAACAACACGCGAAAGCTGCTTTTGACTCGCAAAAGCTGCAACGTCTATACACCAGCTTCAATGAGTTTGTCGCCAAGCATCTGCACGTCGCGTTTGATGCAGACCCAGAGCAAGCAATTCAAGTTGCGCGTGATAAACGTAACCAAATCGCTCGAACTCTGGCTGAGTTAGACAGTCAAGATCAACAACAACGCAGTCAAGTGCAGCTCAGCAAACAAGCGATTTCTGCCCTAGATAAAATTGCACCGAATATGTTGCTGATTGAAGACGATTCTCTAGCGGAACGAGTAGAAGAAATCGCACAAAAGATTGCTCAATTGAGTGAATCGAAAAGCTTTATTTCGGCTCATGGAAAAACTATCTCTGAGCTAGAGAAAGTGGTCAACGCGCTAGACGCAGACCCAGAGCAATTCGACGCACTGGAAGAGCAATATCAGCAAGCGGATGCACAACTTCAACAATTGAAAGCGCAGATCTTCGCGTTATCTGATTTGGTTGAACGTCGTCATCACTTCGCTTATTCAGACTCAGTGGATATGTTGAGTCAAAGCAGTGAATTAAGTGAGCAGTTGAAAGCGAAGCTAGTGCAAGCGGAAAGTACTCGTAATCGTACTCGTGAAGAACTGAAACAGTCTCAAGCACAAATTGGTCAATACAATCAGGTATTGGCATCGCTGAAGAGCTCGCATCAGGCAAAACTAGAAACGGTTCAAGAGTTTAAGCAAGAACTACAAGAGTTCGGTGTTCATGCTGATGAAGGTGCGCTAGAGCGCGCGCAACGTCGTCGTGATGAACTGTATGAACGTCTGCACACTTCTCGAGCTCGTAAGAGTGAATACGAACGTACTATCACTTCAACTGACCTTGAGATGAAAGCGCTGGTCAAGCGTCTTAAGAAAGTTGAGAAAGACTACCGTGACTTACGTACGTTTGTCGTCAACGCGAAAGCGGGTTGGTGTTCTGTACTGCGTTTAGCGCGCGAAAACGATGTAGAGCGTCGTCTGCACAAACGTGAACTTGCGTACCTGTCTGCGGATGAACTGCGTTCTATGTCAGATAAATCATTGGGTGCTCTGCGTCTGGCTGTAGCAAACAATGAAGATCTGCGTGATGCGCTACGTCAGTCGGAAGACAATGCTCGCCCTGAACGTAAAGTATTGTTCTACATTGCTGTTTATCAGCACCTTCGCGAACGTATTCGTCAAGACATCATTCGTACTGACGATCCAGTTGAAGCTATCGAAGAGATGGAAGTGGAGCTGGCACGTCTAACCGAAGAGCTGACTCAGCGTGAGAACCGTTTGGCTATCAGCTCTGAATCGGTGGCGAGCATTATTCGCAAAACCATTCAGCGTGAACAAAACCGAATCCGCATGCTGAACCAAGGCTTGTCAAACATTGCCTTTGGTCAGGTGAAAGGCGTTCGTCTGAATGTTAAAGTTCGCGAAAGTCATGAAATCCTATTAACAGGGCTGTCAGACAATCATGAGCAGCATAGAGATCTGTTTGAAAGCTCTCGCTACACCTTCTCAGAAGCGATGGCGAAGCTATTCCAACGTGTGAACCCACATATCGATATGGGGCAGCGCTCTGCTCAGGTACTGGGCGAAGAGATGCTGGATTACCGTAACTACTTAGAACTGAGTGTTGAGGTAAGCCGTGGTTCAGATGGTTGGTTACAAGCAGAATCTGGCGCACTGTCTACTGGTGAGGCGATTGGTACTGGTCAGTCAATTCTGTTGATGGTGGTTCAAAGCTGGGAAGAAGAGTCTCGCCGTCTGCGTAGT
The DNA here is from genome assembly GCF_038452265.1 of Vibrio diazotrophicus. Classification (NCBI taxonomy): domain Bacteria; kingdom Pseudomonadati; phylum Pseudomonadota; class Gammaproteobacteria; order Vibrionales; family Vibrionaceae; genus Vibrio; species Vibrio diazotrophicus. Next base: position 2,020,959 of record NZ_CP151842.1, on the reverse strand, counting down.
AAAGACATCGTTCCATGTCGTCTGTTGTTCTTGGATGAGGCTGCGCGTCTTGACTCTAAGTCAATTGCAACCCTGTTCGAGTTATGTGACCGCCTAGATATGCAGCTTCTGATTGCGGCTCCTGAAAACATCAGCCCAGAGAAGGGGACAACCTATAAACTGGTGCGTAAGGTGTTCAAAGATCATGAGCACGTGCACGTGGTTGGCTTAAGAGGCTTCGGACAAACTGAAAAGCCGAAATCTGATGAGCAGTTATTAGCAGAAGAACTCGGTTAATAACGAAAACCTAATAAAAAACGCCTTCTTGAAAGAAGGCGTTTTTGTTTCTAATCACGCAAGGTTTACAGGTACTAAACCCCAAACGCAGTTGTATTTGTTAACTTAAATAAGCCTTACTAACGGAAACACACTGATTAACGACGTCAGAAATGGAACCCGTGATATCAATTTGATGAGTATTTGGTTCTTGTAATGAAGGCATTTCAAGAGTAGCGAATTGGCTGTCGAGCAGTGACAGAGGCATAAAGTGGCCTTCACGGTTTTGCATTCGTTGTGCGATGATTTCTTTGTCGGCATGAAGATGCAAGAACACCACATTGTTGTTATCTTCGCGTATTTTGTCGCGATAAGTCTGCTTTAGTGCCGAGCACACTATTACGCCGATTTCGTTTTTCTTTTCGATACTAAAAACAGAATCACGGACTCGTTCAAGCCAAGGGGCTCGGTCATCATCATTCAGTGCCTGACCTTGAGACATCTTAATTACATTGGCTTTAGGATGCAGATCGTCACCATCAATAAACTTACCGTTAATGGCTTTTGCGAAGTGCTCACCTACGGTTGATTTACCCGTGCAGCATACGCCCATGATGATGAACACCGCAGAATGTTGGTTTTTTTTATCACTCATAGTTTGACTTAAATTGTTTTTAGTTTTTGTTAGAGGCTTGATTGACGAGGCTTGAACATAGGTCAGAGTGATTACTTCTGACCTATGGGGTAGTTCTTAGGTTGGATTGTTAGCGATGGAAAATGCGAACAATGACCTCGTAAGTTTTGCCCGCAGCAATATTTTCAATCACGTTCGAAGACAGCCGGTTGCCGTCTACAAAAATGCCTGCTTCACTCTCACTGTTTACTGTTTGGTATTCAACATCGAATGTGGCACCACGGAACTGACGCAATACATGAGCATGTTTCCAGTCAGAAGGTAATTGCGGTGCAATCACAAGACCTTGTTGGCAGCCTTTCAAGCCAAATAACTCTTCAATCACTAAGCGGTAGTACCAAGCGCCAGTACCCGTATTAAACAGGTTGCTTGAGCGTCCTGCGGTTTCAGGGAATTGGTAGTATGCGCCGCGATAGTAGTTTGGAATGTATACAGGTAGCTGACCTCGTTGAGTAAATGACTCATTTTCTGGATCGGCTAACATCTTTCTCAGAGTTTTAAAGGCTCTGTCGGACTGCTTAATGTTGTACATACTCGCAGCATAAAAAGCCGCGGCATGGTTATACACAGAACCATTTTCGCCGGAACCAGGCCATTTTTGGGTCACACGGCCAACATCCTCTCGCATAGCCGTAAACGCAGGTGCGCATAGCATCACACCATAAGGCGTATCCAACTGCTCATCGACGGCTTTGAGCATTCGTGCAGTTTGCTGTTCATTAGGCATGTTGGCTAGGAAAGCCCAACTTTGCGTATTTAAGAAGATACGTCCTTCTTTGTCCTGTGGAACACCAAAGGTCACACCATCGTCAGTGATACCACGAGCATACCAGTCGCCTTGCCATAAATACTCGTCGGCAATAACTGCTAGCTCATCGACGGTTTGCTGGAATTGCTCGATTTTCTCGCTGTGATTAACACCGCGTGATTGGCGAATCCAAGATTGCAGAGCAAAACTTAATGCTTGGGTTAACCAGCCTGAAACTCCTTTGCCTTTGTAACCCACCATGTTCATTGGGTCACACCAATCTCCCTGCGCAATATAAGGCAAGCCGCGTTCATCACGGGCGTGACACATATATTCCATGGCAAGGTTCATGTGCTCCAATACGCTGCTCTTCTCATCAGAATCCGCCCAAGGGACAGGTTCATCCAACAGCGCCCAATCATTGGTTTCATTCAAATAGGCTTCAAGAATGAGTGTTAACCAGACTGAGTGGTCAGTATGAGGGATCTGGTTGATATATTTTAATTCGGCTTCTGGTGTTAACAGAATACCGTCAGGCATTTCGCCGTCGCGTTTCTGCTGTGACAGAGAGGTGAGAATAACCTGCTTAGTCTCTTGGCTGTTGACATAAGCCATGCCCATGCCATCTTGCAAATAGTTACGTGTTTGTGGGTCAGTGGTTAATCGATGCGTATCCCCGTGGTAGAACACTTGACGAGGCAGCCAGTTATTAACGAACTGATCAAAGATTTTGTCCGGTGTTGATACCTGTAACCCCCCTTTACCTGACTCAATATAACTCTTGTAGCCAGCCACAGTCTGGTTCTTATTCGCACCCAGAGTTTGTTCTAGGGTGTGGCTGATCTCCGCTTTATTCAATGCTGGGCCGAATACAAAGTTAAACTCTTGTTCTTCTTCAGATTGCAGGTCTAATGAAAACTGCATAATGCACGCAGGCATTTCATAGTAGTTTGCCTGATCGCTTAATGAACTACCTTGTTGAAGGGCGGTTGGATTATGTAAACCACCTTGTCCTTCGAAACGAGGAATGCTGGTTTCAAAATGAGTCGGGCGCACATCACAGGCAAAGTATGTGATGTCTTTAAGATGTTTGTTCTTTTCGTAGTCTTCAAGCTTTTGATATGGCGTGATGGAGGTACAAACAATTGAATTCAGCGTCTCATCATAGTGAGCCGCCATGTTCATCCAAGACATGTAGCCGACCGGAAAGTAGGGGACGAGAGAAATTTTTCTCGTCTTACTGTCACGATTCACAACCTTGACCTTCCAAAGCTCAGCAACAAAATCGGCGCTAAGGGTCAGCGTCATTTCCATTTCGATACCCAAGTGCTTGATATGCCATTTAATATCATTGAGACCGGGTAGGAACTGATAGCTGTCCAATTCTTTCTTCATTGGTGCAAAAGGCGCTGAGAACATTTCACCACTTTCATCATCTCTCAGATAGAAAAAGCGACCTGGATGGTGAGCGAAGTACGGTTGCTCTGGCTGCATAAAACTGGTGGCAGCCATATTCGGGTTGTGAGCGTATTTTTTAGGCTCAGGATTCATATATTGAGCTACAGCGTAACCTTGACAATTCACATGAATCATCATCTTCTTATTCCATAAATATCCCGCGCTGTTGGGTACTAGAGTTGGGTCATCTAGTAAGAAGCGTTTGCCGGAGTCAATATAGTGTGTCATTCAATAGCCCTCTGAAATACTACTTAGTTTTCAACTGTTTTACTGAGTGTGTTGAATTGCGGATGGATAGCGTCGGTTCAAAACGAGTCTTTATTGGGAGCGATTCGCCGTAACATAAATTGAGAATTTGATGGCAAGCATTGATAGAAATTTCTTCTAGTGGAATGCGTACACTGGTTAGCGATGGTGAGGCATATTCTGCCAAGTCAATATCGTCATAACCAATCACCGACACCTGTTTACCGACTACGATACCTTGTTCGTTCAGTGTGGAAATTGCCGCCATGGCGCTGTTGTCGTTACCGCAAAATAGAGCGGTAAATGGAATGCCTTTATCAATCAAACGTTGAGTGGCAGCACGACCCAGTTCAAAACTGTAGCCGCCGGATTCAATTAACTCTGGTTTCACCTCAATGCCAGATTCCGCTAGTCGATCTATGAAGCCCTGATGACGACTGATGGCATCTTGTGCATTCATACGTCCAGTGACGATGGCAATTTCAGTGTGGCCAAGTTCAATGAGGTGTTCAGCCGCTAGGCGACCACCTTGGTAATGATTGGCGCAGAAGGTTTTATCTATTAACTCTTCGATATCACGGTTAATAAACACAACCTTAGGATAGCGAGCTTCGATCTTCGCTAACTGGATAACAGATAGCTCAGGGCAGGACATCAAAATGCCGTCGCAATCACGTTCAATCAAGTAATCGAGGCACTTGATTCGCTCTTCATCGTTTTGCGCATCTTCAGCGTTGGCCAGAATGATGTGCTTGTCCCGTTTGCGTAGTTCTCGTTCTATGGTCTGCAACATTTTTCTATGAAATGAGCCAGAGAAAGAGGGCACCCAAAGGCCAACAATATCTGAACGCTTTGACGACAATGAGCGCGCCATACTATTTGGGCGATAGTTTAATTCAGCCATAGCTGCAGCGATTTTTTTGGCTGTTTTGGGTGAAACAGAAGCGTTTCCAGATAGATGTCTGGAAACGGTTCCGACTCCAACTCCAGCTAACTTAGCTACATCTTTTATAGTCGCCATAGATCTCTACTCACTTACCTAAAGTACTGCTTTAAGCCCATGGTAGAGCCATATTTTGCATATTTACAGATTTTTTTTGCCTAAAACCATTAATTTATGCAATTAGTGATCAAATCCTCATATTGATATATTTAATAAAAGATCTTCTAGAAGAGTCCAATATATAGATATATAAAATATAAAAATGGAATCGATTCCATTTTGAACCATTAAGATTCAGCGTTAATTATTATTAATAGACACAATAACGAACTCTAAAGGTACCCCCAATGATTAAGAAACTTACTCTGGCTGCCGCCATAACCCTCGCTACCACGCCAGCTTTTGCTAAGGAAGAAGCAGAAGTGATGCACTGGTGGACTTCCGGTGGCGAATCCGCAGCGATCAAAGTCTTGGCCGATTCATTTGAGGCGCAAGGTGGAACTTGGAAAGATAGCGCAGTTGCGGGTGGTTCAAATGCTCGTAGCGCGGCAATCAACCGTATGATTGGTGGTTCCCCAACGACAGCGGCTCTATTTAATACTTCTCAGCAGTACCACGAGATGATCGCAGAAGACATGCTGAACAACATCGATGAAGTAGCGAAAGCCAATAACTGGGAAGCAATCTTGCCGCAACCAACGTTGAATGCCATCAAAGTTAATGGTCATTTCTATGCTGCTCCTGTGAACATTCACATGCCGGGTTGGTTCTGGTATTCAAAAGAGGCGTTTGCTAAAGCAGGTATTGAGAAAGAGCCTACCACTGTTGATGAACTATTTTCTGCTCTAGACAAGCTCAAAGCTGCTGGCTATATCCCTCTGGCTCTTGGTGGTCAAAACTGGCAAGAAAACCTAATGTTCGCCACGGTTCTAAGTAATGTAGGCGGCAAGCAACTTTACCTTGATGCGCTAGGTAAACGTGATAGTGAAACTCTTAATTCAGCTGAGTTTAGAAATGTTGTTGATACTTTCTTGAAACTTAAGCCATACGTAGATACAGGCTCTCCAGGTCGTAACTGGAATGATACAACCAGCCTTGTTATCAACGATAAAGCAGGTATTCAAATCATGGGTGACTGGGCGAAGGGTGAGTTCACTCAAGCCAACAAGATCCCAGGTCAAGATTACGGTTGTTTCCCAGGTTTGGGTGATGATTCTCTTTACATCGTGGGCGGTGACGTATTCGTATTCCCGAAAACCGACGATAAAGGGCAAATCGCAGTTCAGAATAAACTGGTTGAATCAATGCTAAGTCCTGAAACGCAAGTTAAGTTCAATAACTTGAAGGGTTCGATCCCAGTTCGTACCGATATCGATGTTTCAAGCATGGATATTTGTGCACAGAAAGGTGCGGCGATCCTGAAAGTGGCAGAACGTCAGGTACCAGATGGTTCAATGCTGATGGAAGAATATCTGTACGGTTCACTTAAAGATGCAGTGACAGAAGTATGGAACGCGCAAGAGATGACGACAGATAAAGCTGTCACTATCTTTACTCAAGCGCTTCGTGACTAATATTACTTTCACTTACAAGGCGTACGTATGTGCGCCTTTTTAAAGAATGTCTCTCTTATTTTGACTTATCGTGGAGTGCATCGATGAATGTTGCTGCGGTGCAAAGACACCTAAAACGTAACGCACTTGCCTATTTGGCAGCCTTACCCATGGCACTGACCGTGTTGATTGCCTATATGGGCACTATGTTCTGGTCGGTTCGTCTTTCGTTTTCTAGTTCAAGAATGTTGCCTAAAAGTGACTTCGTTGGATTCGCTCAGTATGAGCGACTATTCAGTACTTCCCGCTGGGTGACTTCGCTGGAAAACCTACTGGTCATTGCTTTTTTGTTCCTCGCAATCTGTTTTGTGCTGGGCTTTTTATTGGCTGTTTTTATAGATCAAAAAATCAAAGCTGAGAGCTTCTTCAGAACCGTATTTTTGTTTCCTTATGCCATGTCTTTTATCGTCACTGGCTTAGTGTGGCAGTGGATATTTAATCCACAGTTAGGTATCCAAAAAACTATGATCTCTTTGGGTTGGGAGTCTTTCTCTTTTGATTGGATTGTTAACCCCGATATGGTGCTTTATACCGTTGTGATTGCTGCGGTGTGGCAGGGGGCTGGTCTTGTCATGGCGCTGCTTCTGGCTGGTCTTCGTGGTATTGATGAAGACTTATGGAAAGCGACCAAAATTGACGGTATCCCAACGTGGCGTGTCTATATCAGCATTATTTTACCTATGCTGCGCCCAATGATTATCACTACTGTCGTTTTACTCTCTATCAGCATCATCAAGATGTATGACGTCGTTGTCGCGATGACTGGCGGCGGCCCCGGTGTGGCAAGTGAAGTACCGGCTAAGTTCATCATGGATAACCTATTTGAACGCGCAAATATCGGATTGGCGACGGCAGCATCGACCGTGATGCTAACGACTGTCTTGTGCTTAATCGCGCCATTCATCTACTCAAATTACATTAAGAAATAAGGTAGGTAACTTATGTCGGCGACACATTCACCTACAATGAAATTGACCGCATCAGAGCGACCGATGTCAGTCAAAGCACAATGGGGACGCTTTGGTGTTTATGGGTTTTTAATCATTACAGCACTGTTCTTTTTGTTGCCTCTTTACGTGATGCTGGTGACCTCATTTAAAGAACTGGACGAGATTCGTCTATCTTCTATTTTTGCTCTTCCGCAAAACTTTTCGTTGGATGCATGGAAAACGGCATGGAGCAGCGCTTGTACAGGCTTGGAGTGTAATGGTCTACAAGTAGGTTTTTGGAACTCAGTCCGTATCTTAATTCCAAGTGTGGTTATCTCCGTGCTATTTGGTGCCATCAATGGATACGCGCTGTCATTTTGGAAAATTAAGGGCGCGAACCTGCTTTTTGCTTGCCTACTGTTAGGCGCATTTATCCCTTATCAAGTGTTTATCTATCCCTTGATTCGAGTTTATGCAGATATTGGTATTTACGGCACTTTGACTGGTGTAGTGGTATCTCACGTCATTTTCGGTATGCCAATTATGACGCTGCTGTTTAGAAACTATTACAGCACTCTACCGATGGAACTGTTTAATGCTGCGCGCATAGATGGAGCAGGTTTCTTCAAGGTGTTCTTCAATATCATGCTGCCAATGTCAGTGCCAATTATCATCGTGGCAGTGATCATGCAGGTGACCAATATCTGGAATGACTTCTTAATCGGTTTGGTTTTCGCGGGTAACGACAACCTGCCAATGACCGTTCAACTCAATAACATCGTGAATACAACAACAGGCGAGCGTGCTTATAACGTCAATATGGCCGCTACTATTCTTACATCACTTGTACCGCTAATCATTTATGTCGCTTCAGGGCGTTGGTTTGTTCGTGGTATCGCCTCTGGTGCAGTAAAAGGGTAATTTTATGGGAATCGTAAACATCAGTAAGCTCGACATCAGTTATGAGTCGACAAAAATCGTTAAGCAGTTAGACCTTGTTATTGATGATGGTGAGTTTCTCGTATTGCTTGGCCCTTCAGGCTGCGGGAAATCTACGCTACTTAATGCGATCGGTGGTTTGATTGATACCAGTGGTGGAAACATCCATTTTGATGGCAAAGACGTGACTTGGGCAGACCCAAAAGACCGTGGTATTGGCATGGTATTCCAGTCTTATGCTCTCTATCCAACTATGAGCGTTGAGAAAAACATGTCTTTCGGGTTGCGCATTGCAGGCGTAGATAAAGCGACTATCGATAAGAAAGTTGCTTGGGCGGCGAAGTTGCTGCAACTAGAGCCGCTACTAAAGCGTAAGCCGTCAGCACTTTCAGGCGGACAACGTCAACGTGTTGCGATAGGTCGAGCCTTAGTTCGCGATGCGGATATCTATCTGTTTGATGAACCTTTATCGAATCTAGATGCGAAACTACGTGCGGAATTAAGGTTAGAAATCAAAAAGCTACATAAGACGCTCAAATCAACAATGATCTATGTTACACACGATCAAATTGAGGCGTTGACTCTAGCTGACCGCATTGCAGTAATGAAAGACGGAATTATCCAGCAACTGGATACCCCTCATAATGTCTACAACAAGCCACAAAACCTGTTTGTTGCGACATTCTTAGGTTCTCCAGCAATGAACTGCATTAAAGGGCATCTAAGCGTACATGCGGATAAAGTGCTGTTTAAATCAGCGGATTTGAATATTGATGTGAGTGGATACCCATTTGTTGAACAGCCTGTAGATGGTGCCGCAGTGACGTTAGGTGTTCGTCCTGAACACTTAATTGCAGAGCTTAATGAAGACGCCTCCGACAACGTTATTCAAGGGGTAGTGGAGTTGGTCGAGCCGATGGGTTCTGATACCTTGGTGTGGACCAAGTTTACCGAGCAGCACACTCTGTCTCACCGAGTGACATCAGAAGACCAACTTTCTGTAGGCGATTCATTCAAAGTGAAAGTTGAAGCAACCAAATGCTCGATTTTTGATACTCAGTCGACTCAGCGTCTGTAAAGCCGCTGCGCTGAAAAGTCTGTGACGCCTGACTCTTTCTGTTACTCAATGGAAAGCTAGGCTAAGGTTTAGTTTATACGTGCTAAACCTTAAACTCGTAGATAACTTGGAGAAGCTGGCTTTGAGTCGGCTTCTTCATTTTGCTTTTTGGGAACAAAAAAATAACAGGGAACATTTATGTCTGAAACTACCTTTAACTGGGGGATTATTGCCCCTGGCCGAATAGCTCACAACTTTGCCAAAGCCCTTAAAGTGGTACCCAATGCAAGTTTGTATGCGGTAGCCAGCTCTAACCTAGAACGAGCGAAAACCTTCGCCCAAGAGTACGATTGCGAACATGCCTACGACGACTATCAAACTCTTATCGATGATCCTCAAGTTGATGCTATCTACATAGCAAACCCACATCGCTTTCACTTTGAGTGTGCTAAAAAATGCCTGATAGCGGGTAAACCGGTACTGTGTGAGAAACCTATCACTGTCAATGAAGCACAAGTTCAAGAATTGGTAAATTTAGCGCAGAAGCATCAAACCTTTTTGATGGAAGCGGTATGGACACGTTTTCTGCCAGTTTGGCAGCAAGTGAAACTGTGGCTTGATGAAGAGCGAATTGGCGAGTTGCGTGTATTGAGTTCATCTTTCTCATTTAATGTTCCGCGTGATGAGAATGATCGCTTGTTAAACAATGAACTTGCTGGTGGTGCCTTGCTTGATACGGGGATTTACAACCTCACCATGTCGCAGTTTGTGTTGCAGCGTGAACCAAGCTCAATCGTCGCCAATGGCTTGATAGGCGAAACCAATGTGGATGAGCGTACAAGCGTGATTCTTGATTACGATGGCATAGCCAGTCAGTTCACTTGTGGACTCAATGCCAACTTGGACAACAGCTTTACCATTTATGGCAGTAAAGGAAGCATTGCCGTTGATTCTATGTTCTGGGGTGCAACCAAAGCAGTTCTCAATGTTAAAGTCGAAGAAGAGCAGGCGATAGAGTTACCTTTCAGAGCAACAGGGTTTGAATATCAAATCGAAGAGGTGATGAACTGTATTGCTCAAGGCAAACTGCAAAGTGACGTTATCAGCTGGCAGGACAGTATTAATACCATGAAAACCATGGATGAAATTCGTCGACAAATTGGTCTGGAATACCCTTTCTTAAACCGTGATTAGTCGCTTGAATGCCGTCTTCTAGGCGGCAGTGCAAAAAACGCGTCAAAGATAGTTTCCAACACTCAGCCAGCTACTTAAAACGCTGGCTGAGTGTTTTCTATTTAAAGTGCAGTAGAACGAACTCGATGAACAGACGCACTCGCATTGGCAGGTTGTCGCGGTCGCGATACAGCATATGTAATGTGCGGGCTTTACTACTCCAGTCGGGTAGTACGTGATTCATTTCACCCTGAGCTATCATAGGTAGCGCAAAGTAATCTGGTACGTATCCGATACCCAATCCTGTTTTGATGGCGTGAGTTAACATTACAATTTCATCTACTTCCAGTCTTACCCCCTTATTCGGGTGATAATCAAACTCTTCGCCACTCTCTTTGTGTACCAACTGCCACGGTATCATAGGGCGACAAATGACTGTGGGATGACCGCACAACTTATCTGGTGTGGTTATGCCGGAAATATCATAGTCAGGATGAGAGCACAAAATGAAGTGGATGTGCTTTAACGGCCTTGCAATCCAGTTGTCGACCACAGTGTTTCCGACTCTAAACACCACGTCCATGCCTTCCGCTTCAATATCAATCAAGGTGTTGGAAAAACTAAGATCTAGCTGAATGTCGGGATATTTCAGCAAGAACTCATAAAAAATGGCACGCAGAAACTGAGAGCCTGCATTGATGGGGGCGGAAATGCGGATTTTTCCTTGAGGCTGATACTTATCCCGATGCAGATCTTCGTCAATATCATTGAGTTCATCAAACAGGGCGACCGAGCGTTGAAAATATTGCTCACCGATACTGGTCAGAACGACGCGATGAGCGTCTCTGTTGAGCAGGCGGAGCTGTAAATCGGTTTCCAGCTGGCGGATGCGGCGACTCAAAGTTGAGAGCGGCATACTCAAAGATTGGGCAGCGTCTTTGAAACTGCCCAAACGTGCTACAGTACAAAAACAGCGCAGATCGTCTAACGAATAGCTTGGTTTCATTATTGGCATTTACCGTCTTGTTATTGCTTGTTTATCCAACTATTGAAATCAATACACTAAGGAATACATTTTGACAAGTCATCTGGAGTGACGATGAAATCTGATTCAACGATGAAAGCAGTGATCCTTCTTATTATCTGTACCTTCTTTTGGGGTAGTTGCTTTCCAATTGGCAAACACGTTTTAGAGGAAGTTCATGCTCTTACTTTGGTGTTCTGGCGCTTCGTTATTGCGGCCTTGTGTCTGGCTGTGTATCTCAAAGCTGTGCGTATACCCAAATTGAACTTGAGTTCGAATCAATGGGTTTGGGTTATCGCCGTCAGCGCCGTGGGAATAGGGGGCTTGAACCTCGGTTTGTTTACAGGCTTAGCTTCTACTAATGCCACTAACGGTTCATTAATTATGGCGCTTAGTCCTTTGATGACCTCTCTTATCGCCTGTGTTGCGTTGCGAACGCTGCCGTCTGCTATGCAGTGTTTTAGCCTGCTGGTCAGTTTGACGGGTGTTCTGATGGTGATCACCAACGGACATTTTGAGGCGCTGTTTTCAATGCAAATCAACCACGGCGATAAGCTGATATTCTTCGGAATGCTGGCTTGGAGTTTCTACACGTACTTCAGCCAAGGCATCAGTCGTTGGATGCCAGTGATCCCTTATACCTTCGTAGGCATGTTAAGTGGGGCTGCAGTTATTGGTGTGATGTGTTTGGTAACACCAGAGGTGCATCCATTTGCCGAGTTATGGAATAGCTCTGTGTTGGGTATATCAGAAGTATTGTATATAGGGGTATTTGGCACCGTGGCTGGCTATCTGCTGTGGCTAAACGGTGTGCGACACTTAGGCTCTGCCAATGCGGCACTGTTTTTCAACTTTGTACCCATCTTCTCTGTGTTGACCTCGTATATGCTCGGTCAGGCGGTGACAGAATTACAACTGCTTGGTATTGCCGTCGTTATTACAGGCTTATTACTACCACGTATTTCTCTGTTTAAACGCGAATCTAAAACCTGCTCAGAATCTTAGGTGGGAACACAAACATTTCAATTATAAAGGCGGAATGTTTCCGCCTTTATCGTTCACCCAGCTTGTGATTTTGCTTACTTAACGTAGTCTCCAAAACCTCTTGTGCGGAGCACTTGCATCATGCACAAAGCGGTAAACAAGCTTACGGGGCTAGATATGCTTGATAGTCCGAATATCGCTTAAAAATTAAGCCCTAACACTTTGCAAACGAGAAGGCATTTTTGCCTGATTTCTTCACCTTATACATCGCATCATCTGCAATCTTCAGTAGATCTTTCAGGTTATCAGCATCTTCCGGATATGAAGCGATACCGATGCTGGCATTCACCTTAACCATTCCACTAGGCAGCGAAATAGGCTCAGCTAAACTACTCAGGGTACGCTTAGCAATGCTCTCTGTATCGTTGGCACCGAGTTGCAGTATCACAAACTCATCACCACCGACACGAGCCAAAATATCCGATTGGCGAATTACAGACTTAATACGCTGTGCAACAATTTTTAGTACTTCATCCCCAATATCATGGCCATGTTTATCATTGATTTGCTTAAAACCATCAAGGTCGATAAACAGTGCTCGCACACTTTCACCATGTATCGTGGCATCGTTCAAAAACTGCTTTGCGGCTTTTTGCATATGATGCAGGCTAGAAACTTGAGTCAAAGTATCGGTCATGGCGATATGGTGTAAGTTTTCATGTGCCTGTTCTAGTTCCGCCAATGCATCATAAAGTTCGGTCACATCATACTCAACCACCAGCAACAAAAACTCTCCGGTTAAAGGGTGGCGAGTGCGTCTAATATCAAGTGAATGCTGACGATCACCTTCGGCCGTGCGCATAATGTAATCCCAACGACCACCTTTTTCCTCGATTGCTTTCGCCAGACATTCTCGTCCCTGTTCAGGAGAAGCAAAACGCGCCACGAACACACTCTGTCCTTCGGGTATTGGTTTGCTGTTTAAATGGGCATAAGTTTCTGTGGCGGCTGGATTTTCAATTACGATCTCGCCAGCGTCAGTAAAGGTGGTAGCAGCGACTCGTGTATAACGCATCGCTTCTACCAACAATAAGTTTTCGGGCTGCTGACCCAGTTCCACTTTTTCGTTAATAAAAGCGATGATTCCACGATGCTTTTCAGGCCCCAATAACACAGCTCTGTGCATCATAAAGAGAGTTTTGGGTTTTCCGTTAGGGTAGGTTGTCCATGGATCTATCGTCAGACCATTTTTAGCCGCCAGCTCAAATGTCTGCGCCGTTCTATCCTTTGCGCCTTGAGTGTCACCAGAGAGGTCTTTATCAATAAGTTGTTGAACATTCTCTAATCCCCAAAAGTCGACGGCGGCTTGATTTCCCCACCACCAACCATGTTTATCGAGGTCAAAAAACCACACCACATTAGGAATGAGTTCATACAAAGCTAATTCGTCGTGGCTTTTGATATGGACCAAATGGTCGTAGTTACTTTTGCTTTCCATGCTTTAAGTCAACTCATCTACAATGTCTGAAAACAGTAAAATCATCATATCACTGCATTTGAGAGAGAACAGTAGCTCGGTGCATACCTATCTCACACCATTGATAAATCCCTATTGAGATTAGTGAAATATACATCGAATCTATTCATTACGATGAAACAGTACTAATTTCGCCAATTTTGCAAAACGCCTTAAAACATCAGGGGTACACTGTTCTCGAACTGTTAGAGTTGGCACAATCTAACTCGAAAATGCACCGAAGCCTGTTACGTCTCTATATACGCCACAGATAATCAGCTAGTTTTGATATACAAAAAGTAATGATTTAACCCAGTGGCTTCGAATGGTATGCGAGTAATTCAAATGAACTACGAGAACTGTGTGCCAAAGCAAAGCCTTTTCCTTTACCATTCGATATAAATGATACTGAGTGAATATGAATTTTGACTCCATTAGTTTTTATGGGGGATGGAATTATGAATATTACAGGGAGACACCGTGTACTTAGAAAGCCTGACTATTGAAAACTATAGAAAGTTCCGAAACAAAAACAATGTAATTAACTTTGTAGAGCCAAGCAACATAGGGACAATAGATGCTAGTGAGGATGATAGCATGTCTGTTATAGGGCCTTCTACTACGCTAATCATAGGGAAGAACAATGCGGGAAAGACCACGATAGCCAATGCTTTAAGGCTTTTATGTGAGAATAGTCAGCCCAAGTCAACAGACTTTAATGTGGATTACATATCAGAATTACATGATAAATACCTCTCTGAGAGTATCGAACCTATTCCTCTACCGGAATTAAAATTTCAACTTGTAGCTAAAGTTGATATGGATAAAAGTGATCTAATGACAAACTTACTAGAGTTTGCAAGTGTCAATGGATCTGGATTAAGTAGTGTAAAAATAACTATTAAAGTAGAAGTTTCGGAAGCAACGGCATTTGAGGAAGCTATAGGTAATTTCGTTAAATATGTTAAAGATGAAAATTTACCACGAAATGAAAGCATTACTTTGCTATATGATTTGTTAGAGCAATCCTCAGACTTTCTTGAGCTAAATGAAGAGATTAAGTTATTTAAAATTAAGTACTATGACAGTCGCGGATTCGAAGCTAAAAGATTTTCTCTTAAAGAATTGATAAACCTTAGAGAAATTAAAGCTAATAGACATTTGAAAGATGGGATTCTTACAGATGTATTTAATAAAATAGTTGGTTTTCAGTTTGAGAGTGATGAAGTTGGAAAGAGCAACCTAGAAAAAGAAATAAAGAACATTAATGAAACATTAACAACATCAATAGAAAGTAAAAGCAATAATGTATCATCTGTGCTAAGAAAGATTGAACACAAAAGTCATGTTGACTTAGACCTGAAAGGTAATGTTACCTATGATAGTTTAGTGAGAAATCTCATTAAGTATAATTTTTCTGATAATGGTGATTATATTCCTGAAAGTCAATTTGGTTTAGGTTATATAAACCTCCTAAACATTATTGGTGAGATAATTCATTACGTAGATAGCTATAAGAAAGACAGTTACAATAGTACAATTAACCTCCTGTTTATTGAAGAACCTGAAGCTTTTATGCACCCTCAAATGCAGGAGTTTTTTATCAATCGAATAGATAATGCAGTTCAACATGCACTAGATATCGCGAATAAAAACTCAGATGACAAGAAGGTGCTAAACTGTCAAATTGCCATAACAACACACTCATCACACATAGTTAATAGCAAGATTCATAGTAGTAATTCTTTTGACAACATTAACTACTTGACTGTATTGGATAAAGCGGCAAATGTTATCAACCTGAATGACTCTGTTGTGTCTGGTCACCATGGTAAAGAAAGTGACGAATTAAAGTTCATAAAGAAACACATAAAATATAAAGTTTCTGAACTCTTTTTCTCCGATGCTATAATATTTGTTGAAGGAGCTACTGAAGAAGCGTTACTTCAATACTATATAGATAATGATGACGTCTTGAAGAACTCTTATGTGTCAATTTTCAATATAAATGGAGCTCATGGTAAAGTTTATTTGCCTCTAGCAAAATCATTAAAAGTGCCTTGTTTGATTATTACTGATCTTGATATAAAAAGGAAAGCTTGTCAAAAGAACATTAAGCATAGTAAAGATGATGATAATTGTGATTATTGTGGGCACAAAAAAGGTGAAAGTGATACTCAGAGTGTGAAAGAGTACACTCAAATATCAAGCTTGGATAAACTTATAACAACAAATTCCACTATAATTTCATTCAAAAAGTTACAAAAAGAAGAAGATTTGGAAGATGGGGAAACGACTGAGAATGAATCAAGTGATTCTTTAGAAAATCTTATCTACTATACAGATGAAAATCTTCATGTGGTTTTCCAAAAAGATAAAATTAATAATTTTTATGCCACAAGCTTGGAAGAGGCATTTATATTAACAAATTATAATAACGAAATTCTAAATGAAACTCTTAGAACTTGTAAACCGGCGATCTATAACACAATTGTGGGATCGCAGGGTTCTGAGTCTTTGGACAATTTAATATCTAAATCTTATGAAATTCAAAGAAAGCTCTCTAAGAGTAAAAGCGATTTTTCAAGTGAGTTATTATACAGATGTATAATTTCTGAAGAAAAGCCTACACCAGTATTACCACAGTACATTCAAGATGGATTTAATTGGATGAAGGAAACACTCACCTCTAGTACATCAATGAAAAATGGAGATGAGTAAATGAGTAATAGGATTGAGGAAGAGAAGCAACTACTACAATCAATATTTGATGTAGTAGAAATAGGTAAGAGCTTCAGGTTTAGTGCTGGTGCAGGTTCAGGTAAGACGTACGCATTGGTTGAGTGTTTAAAGTACTTATTAAAAACACAAGTTGCCAAACTGAGTAAAAATAAGCAACAGATAATCTGTATTACATATACAAATGTAGCTGTTAATGAGATCAAAGAGCGACTTGGCAACTCCGAACTAGTAATCGTTTCAACAATACACGAAATGTTATGGGATATTATACAGAGGTATCAGCCTGAGCTTGTATCTATACATTTAGATAAATTAAAAAATGAACTAGAAAAAGTTGATAATGAACTAGAAAATGACCCTGATAATAAGCTTGGTATTTTTAATGCATTATTACCAGATGAGAGAGATAGTTATATAAACCTAGTTAAAGAAAGTAAAAATACGTATTACCGAAATAGAAATTCTAGAGCAGCAGAATTTAAGGCCGCTTATGCTGGGTATCATGAATATTATGGGGAATCTGCTGTTAAAAAGTGGCAAGAAAATTACGGAAAATTCAAAGAGGTAGCGAAAAGAGTTTACAAAAAGGATCGATATGAAACTGCCATTGACAAAATAGAGAGCCAAGAAAAAGGATATACACACGTATCATATGATAGCATATTTAATGCCGACCGATTGGACAAAATGAAATTCAGTCACGACACTTTAATTGAGTATTCTGAAAGAATGGTTAGTGAATATCCAATATTACGAAGGATCATTATTGATAAATATCCATTTATTTTTGTTGATGAATATCAGGATGCGCATCCTTTAGTGATAAAAATAATGAAAAATCTTCATGACTACTCTGAGGAAAATAACAGGAAATGGTTGGTTGGTTATTTTGGAGATACTGCTCAGACAATCTATGATGATGGTGTTGGTTCTGAAATAGATACACTTCACCCTAAAGTAGAGGTTATTTATAAAAAGTACAACCGACGTTCTCAGAAACAAATAATAGATGTTGCAAACATTATTAGGAATGATCAAATAGAACAAGAGCCAATATTTGATGATAAGGTGAATGGTGATGTTCGCTTTTACTATGTAAATAACATAAATGCAGATACTAGCAGGATAGCGATTGCTGAAAACTTTGTAAATGAGTTTAAATCATCGTTAGTTAAAGATTCTGAAATTGATTGTCTAGTTTTGACGAATAGGCTGATGGCAGAAATGAACGGTTTTGGTGAGGTCTATGAGTCATTTCGAGAAGCTGAAAATATATACTTTGATGATCTAAATACAAAATTGCTGGCACATGAGTTAGAGAAACTAGAGCCTATAATAAGGGTAATCTACAAGTTACTTAGTTCTTATTTGTCAATAGAAGATAGCAGCACCACTTTCTACGACCTTTTTGGTGAAAAGGGGCGTTCCATTAGTTTTTATGATGCTCACAGCTTTGTGAAGGTTCTTAAAGAAATAAATCCAATAAGTCTTAGCGAACTTTTGGCCGCAATATCAGATTACCATTTGGCAAACCCACATTCGAGTTGTTTAGATATCTTTGTCAGACGTTTTCTAGGGGCTAAACAAGATGAAATTTCTGACTATGGAAGCATTGATTCACTAGTTAGAGGTGGATTGAGAGACTTGATGATTATTAGAGATCATGATGACGATATCTTGAATGATTTACAAATAGATAAGGTAAATCAAGTCCTAAATATTTCAATCGAAGTTTGGTCAAGATGGGTTAGGTATATTAAAAAAGAGCAATCTGGAAAGATTCGATACCATACCTATCACGGAACAAAGGGTGAAGAGTATCAAAATGTAGCTATAATAATGGAGCATAGTTTTGGTTCTGGAAATCATGGTCGAAATAAATTTAAAAAATTCTTCGAGTTTAGAGGTAGTGATGAAAAGTCTAGAATTGAAGCTCTAAGAGATGAAGATATAAGAGACAAAATTATTAATACTCAAAATTTGGTCTATGTAGCATGTTCAAGGGCTGAAACTAATCTCTGGCTGATATATTTGGATGATATATCCGATATAAAGAATGGAATTGAATCTATTTTCAATCAAATTGAGTTGTGGGATAAAGTCGATTAAAATTAATGCGTTTACATTAATAATTATCTAAAATAATTTGACTTATGTTTTCTAATTAAAACCTCACGAGTTAGATTATAAAGTCTAGCTTGTTTCTGTCCATCTTCGTTTCAGTCTATTCGGGCTGAAACATTTCTGTCCAAAACCCACTCCCCATACAAAAAAGCCAGAGAATCAATCTCTGGCTTTGTGTTTTAGGAGAAGGGGAGTGTTTACTCTTCTTTGGCTCCAAAATGTTTGGCAGCGTAAGCAACACGCTCTTCTGCTGATGGGTAAATCATCGGCGTACCGAGGCTTTCAATATGTTGCAGACGAGGCAGAAGACCAGCACCGTTGGCGATTTGAATCGCTAGGCCGGGGCGGGCGTTAAGTTCTAACACCATAGGCCCTTCTTCTTTGTCGAGCACCATATCTGTACCCATATAGCCAAGGCCCGTCATTTCCCAAGCACTTGCCGCAAGAGTTAACAAGCGTTGCCAGTGTGGTACCTGAAGTGTATTCAGCTCTTTACCGGTATCAGGGTGAAGTGTGACAGGGCGGTTGAACTGAACAGCACGCACCGCTTTACCTGACGCAATATCAATACCCACGCCAACAGCACCTTGGTGCAAGTTCGCTTTACCGTCAGAAGCGGATGTGGAAAGACGCATCATTGCCATTACTGGGTAGCCTTTAAATACGATAATACGTACATCAGGCACGCCTTCGTAACTGAAGCCGTCAAAACAGTCATCAAACTTAATCAGGTTTTCAACCACTGCTACGTCATTCTTACCACCTAAAGAGAACAAGCCAGCCAGTGCGTTACTCACATGGCGTTCTACGTCTTCTTTGTTGATGGTTGAACCGGACGGTTTGGTATACACGCCATCTTTGTGTGACGTGATAACCAGAATCCCTTTACCGCCGCTACCACGAGCGGGTTTGATAACAAATCCCGGCCAGTCTTTGACCATCTCATGGATATGCTTTACGTCACCTTGGTTACTCACCACACCAATTAGCTTTGGTACTGTTGCACCCGCTTGTTGAGCAATGAGCTTTGTTTTTAGCTTGTCATCCACCAATGGGTATTTAGAACGGTCGTTGTAGCGACCAATATAAGCGTGGTTACGCTTGTTCATTCCCATAATCCCTTTGCGCTTTAGCTTAAAGGGCGATGTGTATTCTGAGAGATTAAGAAACATATTAATCTCCGTCTACAAGAGGCTTAAATCGACGCAACTCTGTGATGCGGTAACCTGTGTATGTACCTAGAAGCAAGATGATACCTAGAACAATCAGTTGTAGACCGATGAAGTTAAAGGTCAGATGCTGTACATAAGAGTTGGTCATTGCCAAGTAAATTAATACTGCCGTTAGAAGTGAGCCACCGCCTTGCAGCACGACTTCTTTCGCACCTTCTTCTTCCCAAAGAATAGACATACGTTCGATTGTCCAAGAGAGGATAATCATAGGGAAGAACGTAATAGTTAAGCCTTCTGTTAAGCCAATCTTGAAGGCGACAACGGTAAAGATAGAAATTATCAAAATTACCGCGATGATAACGGCGGATATCCGCGCTACCAGCAGCAAGTTCAGCTTGGATAGGTAACTTCGAATGATAAGCCCCGTACCAACGATAAGCAGGAAGCCAATAATACCGGTTGTTAGCTGTGTCTGAACGAAAGCAACTGCAATTAGAACAGGCATGAATGTACCGGATGTCTTAAGACCAATAATCACACGCAGGAACACAACAATCAGTGCGCCAATCGGGATCAGCATGATGGTTTTAAACATCGCTTGCTCTTCAAGTGGCAAGCTGTGAATAGATAGGTTTAGCAAGCCATCAGCATCAACTTTGTTGTCGGTTGCTTGCTGTGGTGACACTTCTTGCGCGATCATGCTGAAGTGCACTTGGCTGTTACGTCCGCCAATCACATCAAGTAGCGATACGTTCGATTCATCCCAAACGAGTAGGTTTGGATGAGAAGGCTGAGTGCCCGTTTCTGGGTTGAAAAGAACCCATTTCTTGCCATCCCACACTTGGTTCATGTGTTGAATTGTCTGGCGACGACGTCCATCTTCAAGATGAATAACACCCACAACTTTGTTTGGGATCTGTGCGTAAGAAAGTAGTTTTTCCGCCGCTTCTACTTTACTCATCTTATTAGTAAGTAATGCTGCGTTTTGGCTTTCAGAATCGTTCAGATTTTTGATTAATTCACGCGAGAAAGAGATATCGTCAGCAGAGCGTTCGGTAGCGCGGTTAATCAGAGCAATGGCGGCAGTTTCAACAGGACCTTCAAAAGTCGGCTTGACCACTTCTTGCATTGGAGGAACAGTGGTGACTTTTGCTTGAGGATCTACAAGAAACTGAGTCTTGTAGTAAATCGTTTGAGGACCTTGAGCTTGTCGGATAGACCATTCTGCGCGTCGGCCAGATTGGTCACTGACATAGGAAACCCCATAACCGGGTGAAGAGGCGGTTTCGCCGATAAGTGTGTAGCCATTTTGAGTGTGAGGAGCGGCAAGAGAAACCTTAGCTTCTTTGCCTAATGCGTTGAATTCTATCCTAGCTTCAATATCCCAAATCTGGCGGGTTTCACCTGGGGTCCAAGGTACTCCATAATTTTGATGACGGAGTACGCTCAAAGCAATCCCAGCTGCAATCAGTAAAAAAACTGATAGATAAAATGGAACTCTTGACGTCATAAGTTACCTTTATTTTTGTTATTAGTTTGTCGCTGTATGAATGTACTTACGACTCACATCCACTACAGCTATATCACGAATAAACTCGCGCCCTAGCAAGATAGGATGGCTCATTTGAGAGCGGTCTGCCAGCGTAAATTCTGTTTTTTCGTTGATGCTACCAATTTTGACCCATAGCTGAACAACTGCACGTCTTTCAGTCTCTTCATTGGTTGATTGGCGGATTCGTACGTAACGTACAATTGGCGATTCTATCCAATTAGAATCATCAGGTTTGTTCTCTCCGTCTGATAAATGGAAGCGAACCCATTGCTTGCCGTTGCGCTCAAATTCCGAAATATCAATGGCGTTGAGTGAAGACGTCGCTGCGCCAGTATCGACACGGGCATCGAAGATTTGGTCAAGCGCTTTGATTTCTACGTGTTCGATTTCACCCAGCACCAGTTTATGTTGCGGTTGTGGCTTAGACACAAGTAGTTGTTTAGAGGTCGGAGACTTCTTATTAACACTTTTCGGTACACGCTTCTCTGCGATGACTTTTAGTCCTTTCACATCATCCGCTAAAGTCAGAACTTTGCTTTCTAGGCTATCGATATAGTCATTCTGATTGCTAAGTTGAAGCTGTAAATTGGTTATTTCATTAGTGATTTGGGCATTTGACTGCTGAATCGCAGTAAGAGTAGCTTGATGATATTCATCACCATTCATTAGGGTACAACCAGAAAGAAAGCCTAGAGCTACGATTGGTGCTATGCGCTTAAACATTTACGGCCTTATTTATTTGTTTTTACTGTGATATTTGATGAGACAAAGATGACGAATTCATCCTGCGGGTAGGATAACTTTGAAAGAGGATGAGAGAGTTAAAACTGTGTCAAAATATCCCGATTTACTGGTTTCTTGGGCTCTCTCTTAGCTTGCGGAACCACATAAAGTTGCAGGGCTGCAACTTTATGTAGACTCAGAACGATACGAAAATGATTAAGGGTTTTTAGCAACCAGAATTGCACGACGTGGTGCTGGATAACCTTCGACCGTTTTGGTCGGATCATTCGGGTCGATGTAATCTGGCAGAGAGTTGTGCGTCATCCATTCGGTGCTACGTTGTTCACCAAGTGATGTCACGTTCTCATCAACGATTCTTACGTCTTCAAAGCCCACTTTTTCTAACCATGCTTTTAATGCTAAAGCGGATGGGAAGAAGTAGACATTGCGCATCTGTGCGTAGCGGTCAAACGGAACCAATACGGCGTTTTCATCGCCTTCGATGACAAGTGTCTCTAATACTAATTCACCACCAGACACAAGCTGGTTCTTCAATTGGATCAAATGGTCAATCGGAGAGCGACGGTGATACAGCACGCCCATGCTGAATACAGTATCAAACGCTTTCAGCTCAGGAAGTTGCTCAATACCAAGAGGAAGCAAGTGCACCTTCTGATTGTCACCCATCAGCTTACGTACAGCTTCGAACTGGACTAGGAATAACTCAGAAGGGTCAATACCAATTACTTGATATGCACCTTCACCGAGCATGCGCCACATATGGTAGCCGTTACCACAACCCACATCCAATACGGAACGGTTCTTTAACGGAGAAATATGCGGAAGCAGACGATCCCATTTCCAGTCTGAGCGCCATTCAGTATCGATATGAATACCGTGCAGGTGGTAAGGACCTTTACGCCAAGGGTGGAAAGTCTTGAGCAAGTTCTCCAGTTTTTTCTGTTCACCATCAGACAGAGGTTCACTGTTGCTGACAGTTACCGACTCTTTTAGGTCTATATGATCAGGTTGTGAGCTAGAAATTTTGTTTAAAGCTCGCAACCAACGATCCAAGTCACCGTGAGGTTGTTGTTGCCAGTCAGTAAGTTGTTGAGGCAAGACATTAAGCCAAGGTTGCAGGCGTGTGTCTTGTGCAAGCAATTGATAGACATTAGCAAAATTCAACATGGAGAATCCTAATCAAAAAAATTGAGACCCTAAAAACAATAAAGAGAAGCTGAAGGTAAGGGCAGTACTGCAGCTTCCAAAATCTTATTTGATGGCAAACATAGAGCCAAAGTTAAAGCACTGGAACCAAACTTCGAAGCTTGAGAAGCCTAATTTTGCGAAACGCTCTTTATGTAATTCGATAGAGTCTGGGAGCATAACGTTTTCAATCGCGCTGCGCTTTTGGCTGATTTCCAGCTCACTGTAGCCGTTTGCACGTTTGAAATCATGGTGCAGGTCAATAAGCAGCTCATGAGCGCTTTCGTTATTGAATACAAACTTCTCAGACACAATCAAAATGCCACCTGGACGCAAACCAGCATAGATTTTTTCCAGCAAAGAATAGCGATCTTCTGGTGATAGAAATTGCAAAGTGAAGTTCAGTACCACCATAGACGCATTGCTGATTTCGATATCGCGGATATCCGCTTCAATCACTTCTACTGGTGTGTCAGAGCGGTAAGCGTTGACGTGCAGCTTGCAGCGTTCAACCATCGCATGAGAGTTATCAACTGCGATGATGTTACAGCCTTCCTGTTGAATGTGACGGCGAATGGAAAGCGTCGCAGCACCAAGCGAACAACCTAAGTCGTACACTTGAGTGTTCGGTTTTACAAATCGTTCAGCCAACATGCCAATAGCAGAGATGATGTTGCTATAGCCAGGAACTGAGCGCTGAATCATATCTGGGAACACTTCAACCACACGCTCATCAAACGTGAAATCGCCAATCTTATCGATTGGGGCAGAAAAGATAGTGTCTTTTGGGCTCATTGTGACCTCACGCCGAAGCAAAATGCCTACTTAAACAGTAGATGGTTCAAGAAAAGGCGCGTATTTTATGAAAAAATGTGGCGTCTGTCATTAAATGCAGCTTATGTATTTCTTTCTAAAACACCGATGTACTTTTTTCTAAAACATACTTAGTTGATTTGTATCGTTTTGAGCGGGGAATGCCGCTAAATCCGGCAGAGTGATAACGCTTTGCAAACGTCGGTAAATTGCCAGTGCTAATTCCGGAGCATAGTTGTTGTCTGGGGTGTGAATCATCACATAAGGCTGCTTGCCCTCGGCAATCCAAGTTGGCAGCTTTTGAATCCATGGTTCGAAGAAGGGCATATTGGCATCCATTTCAGGATGACCGATAAAACGAATCATCGGTTTATTCCCTGTCGAAATCGCATGAACTGGCACTCTGGGCTTTTTCTGCTGAGCATCAATAATGGCTTCGGATGTGCGTTCTGCCGAGAAGAGAGGACGGCTATCCATAATGATACGGTCAATGTTTTCTTCGTTCAGCCATTGATTTAACGCTTTCTCTGCTTCCCCTTTCGCGAAAAAGCTTGGGTGTCTCACTTCCACACCTAAAGGAAACTGAGCAGGGAAATAGCGTCGAAACTTTTTTAATTGCTCCAGATGAGTTGGACCAAAAGCAGCAGGCAGTTGAATGGTCCACATGCCCACTTTGTTATGTAACGGTTCCATCAAGCTCATAAAGGCTTTCAGTTCGTCCTGACAACCATTCAACATGTTCTGGTGAGTAATGGATTTCGGCAGTTTAAAAGTAAATCGGAATGACTCTGGTGTTGCCGCTTTCCAATTGTTGACTGTCGCAGGTGACGGAGAGGCGTAAAAGGTGGTGTTACCTTCTACCGTATGAAATACCTGAGCGTATTTTTCGAGTCGTTGCGATGCTTGAGTACCACTTCCGTAGAAATGCTGCTGCCAGAAAGAGTGAGACCACATCGTCAGTCCGAGTCGAAGAGGGTATTCCATTGCATCCATAGCCAGTGTTGTTTGCTCTTTTTTGTTGTTTATCGTCACGAGAGTTTTGAAGAATACGATACTTTAGCGCTATAATCAGCGCCAATTTTTCCATGTTGCAGATGCTATTGTCGCTAAAATGGCGGTTTATTGTACTAAATGTCAGCAACGATGGATAAAACACAACAAATTGTATTCTGGAAGGTCGATTTTATACGTCTTTCAGCGTATAAATGGAACTTTTCCGTGGCAGAGTCCTTTCTTGAAGAAAAGTTGTTGTTAACAACCGCTTCAACAGAGTTGACTGTGTCACATAGAATTTGATGACTTATTAAGAGATTGGGAATTTCATTATGCGTAGCCATTATTGTGGTCACCTGAACAAGTCCCTTGCAGGACAAACTGTGGAGCTGTGCGGTTGGGTTAACCGTCGTCGTGATTTAGGCGGTCTTATCTTCATTGATATGCGAGATCGTGAAGGTATCGTTCAGGTAGTTGTTGATCCGGATATGGCAGACGTTTTTGAAGTTGCTAACCAACTTCGTAATGAATTCTGTATCAAGTTGACGGGTGAGGTTCGCGCTCGTCCAGAAAGCCAAATCAACAAAGACATGACAACCGGTGAAGTAGAGATTCTGGCGACTGGCCTTTCTATTATCAACCGTAGTGAAGCGCTGCCTCTAGACTTCAACCAGAAGAACTCAGAAGAGCAACGCCTGAAATACCGTTATTTGGACTTACGTCGTCCAGAAATGAGCGACCGCATTAAGCTGCGTGCAAAAGCATCAAGCTTTGTTCGCCGTTTCCTAGACAGCAACGATTTCCTAGATATCGAAACACCAGTACTGACTAAAGCAACACCTGAAGGTGCTCGCGATTACTTGGTACCAAGCCGTGTTCACAAAGGTAGCTTCTACGCTCTTCCTCAATCTCCTCAGTTATTCAAACAGCTGCTGATGATGTCTGGTTTTGACCGTTACTACCAAATCGTTAAATGTTTCCGTGACGAAGATTTACGTGCTGACCGTCAGCCTGAATTCACTCAGATCGATATCGAAACTTCATTCATGAGCGCAGAACAAGTTCGTGCTGTGACTGAAAAGATGATCCGTGAAATGTGGTTAGAGCTGAAAGGTGTAGACTTGGGCGAGTTCCCAATCATGCCTTATTCAGAAGCACTGCGTCGTTTCGGTAGCGATAAGCCAGATCTACGTAACCCACTAGAATTAGTTGATGTTGCTGATCTGCTTAAAGACGTAGATTTCAAAGTATTCTCTGGTCCAGCAAACGATGAGAACGGCCGTGTGGCTGCTCTACGCGTACCTGGCGGTGCTGCACTTAGCCGTAAGCAAATTGATGAATACACGTCATTTGTCGCGATTTACGGAGCGAAAGGTTTGGCATGGATGAAGGTGAATGACCTAGCAGCAGGCGCTGAAGGCATTCAATCTCCAGTAGCGAAATTCCTGACTGAAGAGATCATTGCGTCAATCATCGAACGTACTGGCGCTCAAAATGGCGATATCATCCTATTTGGTGCAGACAAAGCGAACATCGTTGCTGAAGCAATTGGTGCGCTACGTCTGAAAGTAGGTAAAGACCTAGAGCTAACAGATACTTCAGCTTGGGCTCCGCTATGGGTTATCGACTTCCCAATGTTTGAAAGCGACGGTGAAGGTAATGTTGCAGCAATGCACCACCCATTCACGTCTCCTCTGAACATGACTCCAGAAGAGTTGAAGGCGAACCCGACTGCTGCGCTATCTAACGCATACGACATGGTACTAAACGGCTACGAAGTAGGTGGCGGTTCTGTACGTATTCACGATGCGAAAATGCAGGCAGCGGTATTCGATATCCTAGGTATTGAAGCTGACGAACAACAACTTAAGTTCGGTTTCCTATTAGATGCACTTAAGTTTGGTACGCCTCCACACGCGGGTCTTGCATTCGGTCTTGACCGTCTAGTGATGCTGCTATGTGGTACTGATAACATCCGTGATGTTATTGCGTTCCCTAAAACAACAGCTGCTGCGTGTCTGATGACAGATGCGCCAAGTTTGGCAAACCCAGCGGCTCTTGAAGAGCTGGCAATTGCTGTAACTGTTGCGAAAGAAAAAGCAGAGTAAATTCTGCATTGATTTGAGGGTGGCTAACTAGCCACCCTTTTTATTGTCTAACTGATAGTTTTATTGTCTAACTGATAGTGGATCAAAGTAAGCATTCTCTTTGCTTTGTATAATCCCGACAAAATGATTTTGAATAAGATAGGAAATTTGTCCCTTGGCTCAGATGTATTTTTACTACT
Organism: Vibrio diazotrophicus; assembly: GCF_038452265.1. Lineage (NCBI taxonomy): Bacteria > Pseudomonadati > Pseudomonadota > Gammaproteobacteria > Vibrionales > Vibrionaceae > Vibrio > Vibrio diazotrophicus. The sequence continues at coordinate 1,993,768 of NZ_CP151842.1, read as the reverse complement.
CTGCAATGAATGCAGGTAAATCAACCACACTGCTGCAATCGTCTTTTAACTATCAAGAACGTGGGATGACACCTGTTATCTTTACCGCAGCAATTGATGACCGCTATGGCATTGGTAAAGTGAGCTCACGTATTGGTCTGGAAGCAGAGGCACATCTATTTCAAGCCGAAACAAACCTTTTTGATGTGATCAAAAGTCTTAATGAAGATGAAAAGCGTCATTGCGTACTGGTTGATGAGTGTCAGTTTCTGTCTAAAGAGCAGGTTTATCAATTAACAGAAGTGGTTGATAAGCTTCATATCCCAGTGCTGTGTTATGGCCTGCGTACAGACTTCCTTGGTGAATTGTTTGAAGGTAGTAAGTATCTACTTTCATGGGCAGATAAGCTGGTGGAACTGAAAACCATCTGTCATTGCGGACGCAAAGCGAACATGGTTATCCGCACCGATGAACATGGCAATGCGATCTCCGAAGGTGATCAGGTTGCGATTGGTGGTAACGATAAATACGTCTCTGTGTGCCGAATGCATTACAAAGAAGCATTGGGTAAATAGCGAAAAACAGATAAGTAAAAGGATGGCATTGCCATCCTTTTTTTGTTCATAAACGAGGGACTGTATTAAGCTGCCAAAGGTTTTAATGCCTGATAGGCTTGTAACACTTCCTCTGGGATTTCCTGCTCAATCTGGAAGCCTTTCGCAGGGTAATTTTGAATACGTTCAAAATCACCAATCAGCGCTTCGACAACGAAGTCTAATGTCAGGTCTTCAGTCAGATAATCAAAGAAGCTATTCGCTTGAGATGTGACTTGCAGAGATTCCAGTTCTTCTGGCCATTGCTGCATGAAAGTCGCATACGCTCGTCTTTCCATATACGGCTTTTGAACCAAGATGATTTTTTTAGCTGTGATGCCTTTTTTCTTTAAAAGCTCATAGGTGAAAAGTACGTTTTCACCACTGTTAGAAGAGCGAGGCTCCAGCAATATTGCGTCACTTGGTAAACCGCAATCTTTTGCCACTTCAGCAAAAATCACTGCTTCGCTACGCTCAAACAATCCTTCAGTGAAACGACCATGACCGCCAGAGAACACAACCAAAGGAGCCAAGCCTTGATGATAGAGGGACGCTGCAACTTCGGCGACACGGGTATCGTTGCTTCCAAGAACAATGATGACATCGGCTTTTTGTAGCTGATGGCCCATTTGCATGTATTGCCAAAGCGTTTCTAAATGCTGATAAATTCGTTTACTCATCGCCTTACAAGGCCTCCAGAGTGTGAGAATAGTGAAACTTGTATCCCGCTTTAATGAGTTTGTCGCTGACAATTCGCTTGTCTGCAACATCAACAATCGGAGGGAGTTCTTCATCCAAATTTGCGGCTTTAAGAGCGGCTTGATAGAACTCGGCTTTGCTTACTGTCGCAGGAGTGGTGGCATTGACTACCGTATGGTTGAGGTGCTCGATAGCAAAAACCGTCGCTCCGATAGCATCATAAAGGTGCAGCATGTTTGCTGGTGCCAATCGACTGACCTGTTTTAACCTTGAAGCAAAGCGGGCAGGGTGGCGATCGGGTCCAATAAGACCACTGCATCGAACAATGACGTAATCCAAGCCAGAGTCTATTACAGTTTGTTCCGCCTGCAACATCTTCTTCGCATTGGCTGAGAATTCATCGTTATTTGTAGCCAGTTCAAGAGAAGCATCTTGTTCATACATGTCTTGAGCGCGGTCTGGATAGACAGTGGTTGAACTTATCATGACCAACTTACTGACTCCCGCAGAGCTAGCTTGCTCGGTTAAAGCTTGCCATTGGGTAATGTATTCATCCCCTTGTCCACGGCGAAAGCCCGGAGGAAAGCTACCAACAACGGTATCAATGTTGTATTCGGAAAGCGTATCAGCAAGAGCTTGAGGGTTATTGAGGTCACAAACAAAACCAGCGATTCCGTTTTTTTCCAGTTCTAACAAACCTGAGTCAGACGTCCTGCTTGCGATCACCGAATGGCCTAGCGTATCTAGCTGTTTGGCTAATGGCAGACCCAACCAGCCGGCTCCAATAATAGCGATTCGTTTCATTGTGTTACCTTTAATAATGGTTTTAGCCAAATACTATCGTTTGTATCGCCTAAATACTAATTGTTCTCTGAAGATTGGTGATTACTAAAATTCATTAACGCCATTTTCAGCATTAAAGAACTATTCTTAAGAGTTTTAACTCACAAATAACATTACATATCTCATGGATAATTAATTTATCGACGCAAAACTGATGAAGAAAAATTAGTGAAGCGTTGGATAGTTTCCAATAACAATAATAGGAATTTCCATGAACATGAATATCAAAAGTGTAATGATTGGTACAGCCCTAGCTTCTGTTGCATTTATGCCGTTGAGTAGTGCAGTAGCAAAAGACTACCCACCTAAAACGATGTCTTTTATTGCTCCTGCTGGTGCTGGTGGTGGCTGGGATTTAACCATTCGTACAGTCGCAAAAACGCTGAAAGATACCAAGCTAGTCGAATCTAATATGCCGATTACCAACCGACCTGGCGGCGGCGGTGCAGTGAACCTTGCATACATGCAGACTCAGATGGGTAAGGACAATTTAATTTCTGTTTACTCTCCACCAATTTTGCTCACACATTTAACCGGAGCAAGTAAATATAGCTACCAAGATACCACTCCTCTCGCTCGATTAATTACCGACTATGGTGCGTTTGTTGTTTCTAAAGACTCCAAATATACCTCTATTAAAGAAGTGATGGATGCTCTAAAAAAGGATCCAAAATCCGTGAAAATTGGTGGTACTTCTTCTGCGGGTAGTATGGATCACATTCAGTTCCTTATGGTCGCTAAAGCTGCTGGTGTACCGAAGTTAAATCAAATTGACTACATCTCTTTCCAAGACGGCGGCGCGGTTGCTCAAGTACTGGGTGGACACGTAGACCTTATCTCTACAGGGCTTGGTGACGTAGTTCAGTTGGTGAAAAGCGGTAACTTACGTGCATTAGCACAAACTGCAGACAAGCGTGTTGGCGAAGGTGTCATCGCGGATATCCCGACAGTGAAAGAACAAGGTATTGATACAACGTTTGAAAACTGGCGTGGTCTGTTCGGACCAAAAGATATGCCTGATTACGCGGTTGCTTACTGGGGCACAACGCTTAAAACCATGGTGGAAACACCTGAATGGGCTGAAGCTCGTAAACGTAACGGTTGGGATGGCGCATATCAAAACGGTGAAGATTTTACTAAGTTCTTAGCCAAAACCAACGATCAATATAAAGAAATTTTAGACGAAATTTTCGCTAAAAAATAATTTTTTGTATCTACAACATAAGAGGGGAATATTCCCTCTTATTCTTGATTTAAAAATAATTAAATCTAGCAATAAGGTCTTGTTCCTATGAAGAAAAATGATGTCAGTCCTAACTGGGACGCATTTACGGGATTATTTGCAATAGGCTTTGGCGTTATTTACGGATATATGTCGTATTCGATGCCAAGAGCTGCATTTGGTAATCCTATGGATCCGATTTATTTCCCTCTTGGTGTATCCGCAATTTCATTTTTAATTGGTGTGCTCTTACTCGTTAAAAGTAATTTTAACGCTTCAGTACAAGCATATAAAAACTTAATAAATGAAGATGCTAGCAAGAAGAATGACCGTCGTCGTATTTTATATACCTGTATTCTTTCAGTTGGTTACGCTCTTATATTTGAACATCTTGGATACGTTATCAGTACATTTCTATTTATGGTTGTAATGATGACTATTACTAGCGGGAAAGATATGTGGAAAAAAAGTGTTGTTATCTCGCTGTTATTTTCCGTGGGTGTTTATTTCATATTTAACACGCTATTAAGTATTAGCCTTCCACCATTACCATTCGGGGAATAGGGTGAACTATTATGATGGATATTTTATCTAACTTAATGAATGGATTTGGCGTTGCTTTACAGCCTTACCATCTATTACTTGTGACTGTGGGCGGTGTACTGGGTACTATCGTCGGTATGTTGCCTGGCTTAGGCCCTGCGACAGGTGTTGCGGTGCTATTGCCAATGACTTTTGCGATGGGACCTACGGCTGCATTGATCACCATGACAGGTGTTTATATAGGTGCGATGTTCGGTGGTTCACGCAGCTCCATTTTGATTAACACTCCGGGAGACGGTGCAGCCTTGGCCGCAACGTTTGACGGCTACCCAATGGCAATGCAAGGTCGTGCTGAATCTGCACTGGCGATTTCTGCAATAGCATCATTAGTTGGCGGTACTATCGCCGCTATCCTGATGACATTATTGGCTGAGCCTGTGGCGAGTTTCGCTTTAAAATTTGGTCCTGCTGAGTACTTCTTGTTAATGGTCGCCGCGCTTTCTATGACAGCGTCTATGTCGAAAGGGAACATGCTCAAAGGCTTCTTCTCTATGGTGATCGGCTTAGCAATCGCGACCATAGGCATTGATGCGCAATCCGGTGTTGAACGTTTTACTTTTGGTAACCTTGAACTTCAAACTGGCGTCGATTTCCTTGTGGTCATCATTGGTATCTACGCACTAGGTGAAGTGTTTAAGAGCTTCCGTTCATTGAGCGAAGGCACGAAAAAAGCGCAGACCAAATTCAAACGTATTTGGATCAGCGGTGACGATTGGTCTCGTTCAAAATGGCCGATTCTACGCAGTGCTCCAGTCGGGTTTATTATCGGCTCTTTACCTGGTGCTGGCGGTACGATGGCATCGCTTATGTGCTACAACAATGAGAAGCAACTATCTAAAAATAGCGAAGAGTTTGGTAAAGGTGCTATTGAGGGGCTAGCTGCACCAGAATCTGCAAATAACGCAGCGTCTATCGGTGCAATGATCCCAATGTTGTCACTGGGTGTTCCTGGGTCTGGTACGACAGCTGTGATGATGGGTGCGTTATTGATGTTGGGTATCCAACCAGGGCCGCTTCTATTTACGCAGTACCCAGAAACAGCATGGGGCCTAATCGCGAGTATGTTTGTTGCTAACATCATCTTAGCGGTAGTGAATATCCCACTTGCGGGTGCATTGGTTCGTGTGTTAGCGATTCCACCAAAAATGCTTTACCCAATTGTGCTAGGCCTTGCGTTCATTGGTTGTTATGCAATTAGTAACTCGGTTATTGATTTCTACATCCTAGCTATCTTAGGTGTTGCAGGGGTAGTGATGAAGCGTGCTCATGTGCCTACAGCGCCGATGATTCTTGCTTGTATCGTAGGTGGCACGATGGAGCAGTCATTCCGTCAAGCATTTAGAATTTCAAACCAAGAGTTGTCGATCTTTACTCACTCAACCGTTGCTCAAGTGCTCATTGCTATTACTGTATTGTCAATCGCGCTACCTCTTATTGGTATGCTACGTAACCGTAAACAACAAGCTCAAGTAGCTTAAATGGTATCTCAACAGTGAACCAAGAGTCAGCTCGGATTTGTCTGAGCTGGCTCTTTTTTGTTTATGAATGGGTTTTCAATTTAGAGCGAGATACTCACTCAGTGAGAATAAATTCATAAACGCCATAAACAGTTTTAATGCTTCTTTATAGATTGCTTGAGAGTCACTAAATTATTTATTGGACTTAAGATAATTCGTTATCCGTTTTGTTGTTGAGAGATCGCTGTGTTTGATACATACCAATTCCAGAAAATTAACACTCAAAATAGCAGCCAAATGGAAAAGGTGCGGCAGTTCTTGCTTAGTATGGGGTTAGGGATAGATGCTGATGTCGAGTTCTTTGTCATTGCTTTGAATTCTAACGCAATTGTTGGATGCGCAGGGCTGGCTGGAAACACCCTTAAGTCTATAGCGGTTTCTCCCAACTTCCAAGGAACAGGCCTGTCGACTCAACTACTCACCGAAGTGGTCACGCATGCTTATGATATGGGTCGATACAACCTATTTATCTACACCAAACCAGATAACTACCGTATGTTCCACGAGGCGGGATTCCACCAACTTACCGCCGTAAAAGACAGAGTTGTCCTTCTGGAAAACAGTAAAACAAGACTGCAAGAACATTGCGAAAAGTTAAGTAGCTTCGCTCAACCTGGTGAAAAGATTGGCAGTATTGTGATGAATGCCAATCCGTTTACTAATGGTCATCGCTATTTAGTACAGCACGCTTCAGAAAACTGTGATTGGGTACATCTGTTTGTTGTGAAGGAAGACCGCTCTTTCTTTTCCTATTTAGATCGCCTAAATATGATCAAAGCGGGAGTGAAAGAGTTTAACAATGTTACTGTTCATGCCGGCTCTGACTACATCATATCCAGAGCAACGTTCCCGAGCTATTTTCTAAAGGATGAGGGGGTAATTAATTACTGCCACACTGCGGTTGATTTGCAAATATTTCGGCAGTATATCGCCCCAGCTTTGGGTATCACGCACCGATATGTGGGTACAGAACCTATTTGTAAGGTAACCCGTTTCTACAATCAGCAAATGCATCAGTGGTTGTCGACTCCAACCATTGACAGTCCTAAAGTTACTTATGTGGAAATTCCACGCTGTGAAGAAGAAGAGTCACCAATATCTGCTTCCTTAGTCAGAAAGTATTTGTTTGAAAACAACTGGCAAGCGATTGAGAAAATTGTTCCAGAAACGACTTACGCTTATCTGCATCAACTGTTTATGGAAGATACTTCTGCATATCACGCGAAGAGAAAACAAGCAGCGCTAAGAACCGCTCAGGCAGAGCAATTGAGTTTAAGCTGATAGCATTGTTTATTTTTAATAAGAAGAGAACTGAAAGACCTCAATAATCGGCAGCCAGTTCCCAGTCAAGAGCGGTTATGTTTTTATTGGGGGGAACTCGCACAGAGTTAATACTGTGCGATGATAGATTTGATTTTGTGTTTTATTTCCTCAACAGAATGACGGTGATTCATAGAGCAGTAGCTGGCTGGATACTGGCACAGGATGCAGCGTCTAGGTTCCATCTGAGAACCTCTTCTCGAAACCGCATAGCCTTGCGGGTCAATAATATCAATGTTGATCAAACTGCCTAGTGGGTGACTGTTTTCAATTTTCACCATTGCACGTTTTAAGTTCGACGTAGTGACACCTCTAACCACAAAGACCGATTCTAGATTCGAACGATTAGTGGCATCTTCGTGTTCTAACACCATTGCATTCAAGAGCGTTAATTTCTTGTTCACTTCTTCTAACGCCAACTTATAAACGAAACGAGCCTGTTCATTTTCATTAAGCTCATTGGAAATATTAGTTTTGACGATAATTAAAGGAAGTTCATATTTTCTTGTTAATTGAGATTGTCGCTTTAGATTATTTAAAGAAATTTGATGAACATCGTACAGAGACATAGCACTCCCCATAATGAGTTTTCCTCTTCAGACCAATATCCCACTAATGCTAATGACAGGTTTGCCTCGGAACTGAGGAGTGAAATACAAATTGCGGTAAATCTTGTGTTGTTAATGGATTAAATGAATTTATTTCTTCGAATGGTTACTTCAATTTCAAATAGAAATTCAGGTGCAACCAATTAAATTTATTTACGCCATTTAATACGTTTAATGGTTCCAATTGAATGATGTGCTTCACGAAGTCCATTCCTCTTATTTCGTTAGACTATTTGGACTTTCAATATCCAAAGGTTCGAAAGATGAACGAAGGTCCAATTATTCTTGAAGGCGTCAATCTTATGCTTCTAGGCATGGGATTCGTTTTTTGCTTTCTGGCGCTCCTAGTCGCTGCAACCCGCCTGCTGTCCACTTTATCGATTAAGTTTTCACCCCCCGAGAAAACCGTTGGCTCTGCGAAACAAACGGTTTCTGCAGGGGCGCAGGACGACAATTTGGTAGCCGCGATTTCCGCAGTACTACACCACCACAATCAAAAAATTAATAAGCAAGTTCAGGCTTGAGGTTAGAGGAATTTAATATGTCTAAAATAGCTAAACCACTCGGTATTACTGACGTTGCATTGCGTGACGCACATCAATCACTACTCGCTACGCGAATGAGATTGGATGATATGTTACCCATAGCATCTAAGCTCGATGAAATTGGCTATTGGTCACTGGAATCTTGGGGTGGTGCGACTTTTGACTCTTGCATTCGATTCTTGGGTGAAGACCCTTGGGCACGCCTAAGAGAGTTAAAAAAGGCGATGCCAAACACCAAACAACAAATGTTATTGCGTGGTCAAAATATCCTAGGTTATCGCCACTATGCTGATGATGTTGTTGATAAGTTTGTTGAACGTGCCGTTGTAAATGGCATGGATGTTTTCCGTATCTTTGATGCATTAAATGACACTCGTAATATGAAACGAGCTATCCAAGCGGTAAACAATCAAGGCGCACATGCACAGGGCACCATCTGTTATACAACCAGTCCTGTTCATACCATGCAATCTTGGGTTGATGTAGCAGAACAGCTTCTGGAATGTGGCGTAAGTTCGATTGCGATTAAAGATATGTCTGGGGTTATGTCTCCGTACGAAGCGTACGAGCTAGTAACCAATCTGAAGAAACTCGTCGATGTTGAGCTTCATCTTCACTGCCACTCCACTGCGGGCATGGCGGATATGACGTTGCTTAAAGCGATTGAAGCTGGTGTTGATCGTGTTGATACCGCAATTTCTTCGATGAGCGGTACTTATGGTCATCCATCGACTGAATCGATTGTGGCAGCATTGAAAGGAACTGATCGTGATACTGGGCTAGATATTGAGAAGTTGGAAAGTATTGCGGCTTACTTTAGAGATGTTCGTAAGAAATATCATGCTTTTGAAGGCCAATTAAAAGGCTCAGATTCACGTATTCTCGTTGCTCAAGTTCCGGGTGGCATGCTTACCAATATGGAAGGTCAGTTAAAGCAACAGAACGCGCTGGATCGTATTGATGAAGTACTGACTGAAATTCCAAGAGTCAGAAAAGATCTCGGTTATATCCCTTTAGTAACACCAACTTCGCAAATCGTTGGTACACAAGCCGTAATCAACGTCATGATGGGTGAACGTTATAAAACCATCACCAAAGAAACGGCTGGGGTATTAAAAGGGGAGTACGGTAAAACACCAGCACCCGTTGATTCAGAGTTACAGAAACGTGTACTTGATGGCGCTGAAGTGATCACTTGCCGACCAGCAGATCTCATTGAACCTGAAATCGACCAGCTAATGGAATCGGTGGTTAATCAGGCGCAGGAAAAAGGCATCGAGCTTGCTGAAAACACCATTGATGATGTACTTACTGTCGCTCTATTTGATCAAGTAGCGTGGAAGTTTTTGGCTAATCGCAATAATCCAGAAGCTTTTGAACCAGTTCCAACTGTTGCTGAAGTGGCAGCCCCTGCAAAAGCAGCAAAACCATCAGACAAAGCTGTATATACAGTCAACGTGAACAATCAGGCTTACGTGGTTCAAATCAACGAAGGTGCTGATCCTGAAGTTTTGGCCGCATCAACGAGTGCTCCTGTTGCCGCAGCTCAACCAGTCGTTTCATCGGGTTCGGCTGAACCAGTTTCCGCTCCGCTAGCGGGTAACATCTGGAAGATCCACAAGAAAATCGGCGACATGGTAAAAGAAGGCGAAACACTGTTAATTCTCGAAGCAATGAAAATGGAAACCGAGATTAAGGCGTTCCGTGACGGCAAAGTCGAGTCAATGGCTGTATCAGAAGGCGATGCGGTTCAGGTCGGTGATGAACTATTTGCATTGGCATAAGGATCTGAAATGGACAGTGTAATCGGCTTAATCAGTGATTTTGGCATTCTCCACCTGCAATGGGGCCAATTTCTGATGATCGTCATTGGTATGATCTTGCTCTATCTAGCGATCGTGAAAGGTTTCGAGCCATTGTTGCTCGTGCCTATCGGGTTGGGTGGCATTCTTTCAAACTTGCCTGATGCGAATCTTGCCATTAATGCGGTAGATGCCGCCATTCATGCAGGTAAAGCAGATGTAATGCAAGCATTCGCGCAGATACTCAACGTTGTTGAGTCAACACCGGATGCTATTAAGCATGCATTGCAAATGGCTACACCTGAGCAAAAGATGCATTTGGGTTTGCTTGCGGAGCAATATCAATACTCTGACGGCATGTTGTATACCTTTTACCATGTCGCCATTGCGTCTGGGGTTGGGCCTTTAGTGATATTTATGGGCGTTGGCGCTATGACAGACTTCGGTCCTTTGCTGGCCAATCCTAAAACTCTATTACTGGGTGCCGCCGCGCAATTCGGCATTTTTGCAACGGTATTAGGCGCTCTTGGACTGAGTCAGTTGGGTATAATGGATTTCACAGTAGCTCAAGCTGCAGCGATTGGCATCATCGGTGGCGCAGACGGACCTACGGCTATTTATGTATCGAGCCTGCTCGCTCCTGAACTCTTAGGTGCAATAGCGGTAGCGGCATATTCGTATATGGCACTGGTTCCTATGATTCAGCCACCAATCATGCGTGCGCTGACTACGGAAGCAGAACGCAAAATCGAAATGAAGCAACTGCGCAAAATCGGCAAGATAGAGAAAGTGTGTTTCCCGTTAATGTTGCTGGTTCTTATTGCAATGTTACTGCCTTCAGCGACGCCACTGATGGGTATGTTCTGTTTTGGTAACTTGATGCGCGAATGTGGTGTGGTTGAGCGCCTTTCTGACACGGCACAAAATGCTCTAATCAACATTGTGACCATTTTCCTTGGGTTGTCTGTGGGTTCGAAACTTATGGCAGATAAGTTCTTGCAACCACAAACACTGGGAATATTAGCTCTGGGTATTGTTGCTTTCTGTGTGGGAACCGCAGCAGGTCTATTGATGGCGAAACTTATGAACAGACTTTGTGTTGAAAAAGTTAACCCACTCATAGGGTCCGCAGGTGTTTCAGCAGTTCCAATGGCAGCTCGCGTCTCAAACAAACTTGGTTTAGAAGCGAACTCGCAAAACTTCCTGCTTATGCATGCAATGGGTCCCAATGTTGCGGGCGTTATTGGATCAGCGGTTGCCGCCGGTGTAATGATTAAATATGTGCTTGGTTAATATTTCCGAAAATCAATAACTAAGGAGGGAGACTGAGTTCTCCCTCTCTGCGTTTTTATTGTCTTTTGATACACATTACTAACTTGGCTGGCGAAACGGGCTAACATTCGTATCTGAATTGAGCACTTTATAAGTTCGCACTACTTAATAATAAGGAAATAAATGTATGAATATGATGGAAAAGATGAAGACTGGAGCTTCTTTTCGCGTCAAAGTTTTTCTTCTTATTTTTGCTCTTATGAGCCTTCAGATGATTTTCATGGGTGTGAACTTTCATCAGTCCTTACTAGATACGTTGGAACATCAAGTTGGAACAAGAGCGTTAATTCAAGCAAAGGAAATTGCTAGCGACCCGAACTTAATTCAGGAAGTGAGGATCAAAAACATCCCTGCTATAGAGCGAATTATTAATCGCTTAACGAAAATATCGGACGCGAGCTTTATTGTTATTGGTGATGATGACGGCACTCGATTATCTCATCCGGTTAAGGAGAAGATTGGCTTACCAATGCAAGGAGGGGATAATGCGGCGGCATTGGAAAACGGAGAATCCTATATTTCGGTTAGCAAGGGCTCTTTGGGATATGGCGTTCGTGGTAAAAGTGCCATTGTTGACTTCGATGGTGAAATTATTGGGGTTGCCTCAGTTGGTTACCTGTTTAACCGATTTGACCAATGGCTGGTATTTTATGCCAAACCGGTTTCGTTTGAGCTGGGTGCTATTCTACTTTTGACGCTGATCGGTGCCTGGCTTTTTTCCAGTCACATCAAAAAGAAAATGAACGGAATGGAACCAGCAGAAATTGCGTTAGCACTCTATTTACAGCGCTCTATTCTTCAATCCGTTTATGAAGGGATTATCGCTATCGATAAAACTGGCAAGATTCTCGCAGTAAATAAAAGTGCGATCGATTTGTTAGGAACAGATAAAGAAGTGAGTGAAATAAAGAATAGAAGCATATTGGAATACCTAAATCATACCCAATTCTTTTTTCAAACTCCTTATGAAGAAAATATAAAGGATGAGATCGTATCTATTAACGGGAAAACACTCATAGCTAATAGAGTGGCTATCTTTGATAGAGACTTGTTAATTGGATGGGTCATTAGTTTTAGACATAAAAATGATATAAATTCGCTAACGGCAGAATTGACTCAAATCAAACAATATACAGATAATTTAAGAGTGATGAGGCATGAACATGCTAACAAACTATCAACAATATCGGGGTTGATTGAAATCGGTGAATATGAATCAGCGCTCTCATTGATCAATAATGAAAATACTAAGAAACAACAACTTATTGATTTCATACGTTCAAGAATAAAATGCAAACAAGTGGCTGGAATTCTACTTGGGAAATATGCTCGATCTCAAGAACTGGGACTTCAGTTACAGTTTGATCCTACCTGTCAGTTATATAATTTGCCGGACAATATTGATGATGATGAATTATCTGCAATTATAGGTAACTTGATCGATAACGCATTTGAAGCAACGCTTAAAAACCCTGAGAGCGATAAAGTAATAACGTTACTTATTACAGATGCAGGTAAAGAATTAGTTATTGAAATTGGGGATAATGGTTGCGGTATTGATCCCGAAATAGCAGGGACCATTTTCAACCGAGGAGTTACAAGTAAAAATGATGATAAAGGTCATGGTATTGGCCTGTATCTGATTAACCGTTATGTAACTAACGCGGGTGGCGTCATCTTGGTCGACAACGCAGAGCCTAAGGGCACTATTTTTTCTATTTTTATTCCTAAGAACGGTAACCGATGATGGACTCTATAGATGTTTTAATCGTTGAAGATGAAGTTGGAATTGCTGAATTACATGCTCAGTTTTTAAGACAGATGATGCGTTTTAGACCTGTGGGTATCGCAAATACTATTAGCATGGCTAAAACAATGCTGAAGGTTAATAAACCGAACTTAATTATATTAGACAACTTTCTCCCTGATGGTTTAGGCATCGACTTATTAAGAAGTATTGTTGCAGACAAGTCTGACTCAAAACCTGATGTTATATTGATCACCGCTTCAAGCGAAATGGAAACGGTTAAAGAGGCAATGCACTGTGGATGTTTTGATTATTTATTGAAACCAGTGTCGTATGTTCGCTTAAAGGATACATTAAACCGCTACGTTCAATATCATAGTGCAATGAATGCTTATGATAATATTAGTCAGCGCCACGTCGATGACCTTTTTAATATTCAGGCTAGAGAGAAGTCTGCCAATACGTTACCAAAGGGCATTGGTGAATTGACTTTAGATAAAATAAAACAGACTTTTATTGAAAATACTGGGATTAAATATACAGCTGAAAGGCTAGGTGAACAGGTCGGAATAAGTAAAACAACAGCAAGACGTTATTTAGAGTATTGTTCAGCTAATGGTTTTTTAGATGCTGAAAATGAGCATGGCAGAGTGGGCCGTCCTGAACGAGTCTATGTAAAGTCTAATTAATCATTTCTTAATTTGAAAAGCGGCTAAGGATATCTTTAGCCGCTTTTTTGTTTCCTACCAAACGGAACAATTTAAACCATTTAAATCATTAATGGTTTTTAGCTTCCGACTAAACATGATTAGCATCGCCAAAAACATAGCGGATAGCAAAGAGAATAGGCGTTAGTTATTCGGCATTGAGCATTCTTTGCCTTTATTCAATTTTCTGCCATCCGAAATGGGATTCATGAGGTGCATACATGATAATCAATCAGCGATCATACGCTGGAACATTGGAATCTAGCGACTTACTAGTCGAAATAGTCCCGTCAGCCACAAAGAGTTTGGATATAGAAATTACCAGTTCCGTTGAAAAGCAATTTGGAGAGTTAATCAAAAATACGGTCATCAGCACATTGTCAGAGATGGGCGTTCAGTCTGCGTTGGTCAAGATCAACGACAAAGGTGCTTTGGACTGTGTCATCAAAGCAAGAGTACAAGCCGCGGTGATTCGAGCAACCGCCGGCAGCGATATTGTTTGGGGGAGATTAAAATGAGCAAATTGCGCAGAAGTATGTTGTTTGTCCCCGGGTCAAATGCCGCGATGTTGAGCAACTCTTTTATCTATAACCCAGATGCCATCATGTTTGATTTGGAAGATTCTGTATCAATTCGTGAGAAAGACACGGCAAGAATGCTCGTTTTCAATGCCCTTCAACATCCAATGTATAAAAACATTGAAACCATCGTGCGTGTTAACGGTTTGGATACTGACTTTGGTCCACTCGATGTCAAAGCGGTGGTGAAAGCAGGCGTGAATGCTGTGCGTCTTGCTAAAACGGACAGTGCTCAAGATGTTCATAATATGGAAGAACTCATCACGGAAGCTGAGATGGAGTTTGGCCGTGAAATTGGCAGTACCAAAATGCTTGCTGCGATTGAATCTGCTATGGGTATCAATAATGCAGTCGAAATTGCAAAAGCATCAAGTCGATTGATAGGTATCGCTTTGGGTGCAGAAGACTATGTTCGCGACCTTAGAACTCAACGCACGGCTGAAGGTGTGGAACTCTTGTTTGCGCGATGTTCTATTCTTCAAGCGGCAAGAGCCGCAGGAATTATGGCTTTTGATACGGTTTATTCCGATGCAAACAATGAAGAAGGCTTCATTCACGAAGCTGAGCACATCAAATCTCTGGGCTTTGACGGTAAGTCACTGATTAACCCTCGCCAAATCGAAATTATTCACAACATCTTTGCTCCAACCCAAAAAGAAGTTGATTACGCAAATGCCGTTATTGAAGTGGCGGCAGAGGCAGAAGCCCAAGGCTCAGGCGTTGTGTCACTAAACGGCAAAATGGTCGACGCACCAATCATAGAGCGTGCTCGGTGGACACTACAACGTGCGAAATCAGGAATCAGACAGTAGGCCAATATGATGACAACTATAACTAATGCAATTGATCGTGAACTAGATATTGATGTTGAGAAATGTCCAACACTGTTGCCATATTCTGGTGCGCATCAACTGACTTCTTATCTGCTAAACAGAGATACCAAGAGAAGTCGTAAACTCTTTGAAACCTTAGAAGAGGCAATCAAAAGCGTAGGTCTTGCTGATGGTATGACTATTTCGTTTCACCACTCATTTCGAGGAGGAGACAAAACCATCAACATGGTAATGAATGTGATTGCTACGATGGGCTTTAAAGACCTCACTTTAGCGTCAAGTTCACTCTCTGATATTCATTCACCGCTTGTTGAACATATTAAAAATGGCGTAGTGAAAAAAATATACACATCCGGAATGCGTGGGCAATTGGCCGAAGAAGTGTCTCGTGGTCTGCTGGCTGAGCCTGTTCATATTCACTCCCATGGCGGACGTGTTCACTTAGTTCAAAGTGGTGAACTGAATATCGATGTCGCGTTTGTCGGTGTCTCAAGTAGCGACGAGTTTGGTAATGCCAATGCTGTAAAAGGTCAGTCTCGCTGTGGTTCTCTTGGGTATGCTCAAATTGATGCTCAGTATGCGAGAAAGACGGTGGTGCTTACGGAGTCTCTTGTGGATTTCCCAAATACTCCAGCGTCAATCGCCCAAGACCAAGTCGATGCGATTGTGAAAGTGGTAGAGGTGGGTGACGCTTCTAAGATTGGCGGTGATGCAACGCGTATGACAACCAATCCTCGCGAATTGTTAATTGCTCGCAAAGCTGCTGACGTTATTGAGCATTCGGGTTATTTCAAAGATGGTTTCAACTTGCAAACCGGTTCTGGCGGTGCATCTCTAGCGGTAACACGCTTTTTAGAAGATAAGATGGTTAGAGGTAATATCACGGCGAATTTTGGCCTGGGTGGTATTACGGCCACTATGGTAGCTCTGCACGAAAAAGGGTTGATTAAAACACTGCTTGATGTGCAGTCATTCGATTCCGTTGCCGCTGATTCATTGGCTCGCAATCCCAATCACATTGAAATCTCTGCCAATCAATACGCAAACCCTTCATCTAAAGGTGCGATGGTTGATCGATTGGATGTTGTCGTCCTCAGTGCGCTAGAAATTGATACCGACTTTAACGTCAACGTTATCACAGGTTCAGACGGTGTAATCCGAGGCGCTTCTGGCGGTCACAGTGATACTGCTGCGGCAGCAAATTTGACTATCGTTGTCGCTCCGCTAATTCGTGGTCGAATTCCAACCGTTGTGCATTCGGTATTGAATGTTGTGACTCCAGGGACACAAATTGACGTATTGGTCACCGACCATGGCATTGCTGTAAATCCAAATAGAGAAGAAGTTAAGGCTCGCTTAGTAAACGCAGGTATTCAGACCACCGATATCCATGAGTTGCAGCAACGAGCTGAGTCGTTAACAGGCAAACCAAAGCCGATTGAGTACTTAGACAAAGTCGTTGGTTATGTTCGTTACCGTGACGGTTCTGTCATTGATGTGATTCGTCAGGTTAAGGAGTAAATCGTGTATCGAGGACCAGCAATCACCCTAGAGCAGGTCTTAGAGAATCGAGAGCTTCGAGCTGAACGGCAAAGAGAATGGGTTTCGACCCATTCTCTGCCCATCGTGAGCTTTACGATTAACATGCCCGGCAGTGTCAAACTAAACCAAATATCTCAAATCGGATTTAAAGCTGGTCAGGAACAAATCAGAAAGGCATGCATGCACTCTGGCTGTTCGAGTTTTATTAGTCAGTCGTTCATCAATGATTGTGGCTGTGAAGCGATTAGTGCGGTTGGCGGCATTTCTCCTCAGCAGTTAAAGCGTCTGATGATTGAGGTGGAAGATACGCATCCGTTAGGTCGTTTATTCGATATCGATGTTTTTGATTCACAAGGCGTGGTGCTTTCTCGTGACCAGCTCGGATTGGCAAGAAGACGGTGTTTCATTTGTGGCAAAGACGCAAAATTATGTGCTCGTAACCGAGTTCATCCACTTCCAGCCCTGATTGACAAATTGAGTGAGATTATTCATGAATACCACTAATTCTTTACGTTGGCTTTTGAGCGACTGTTGTTTATATCAGAAAACAGATTATGGGACATTTGAACTCAATATTTGCGAACTGGTGGGGAATTTGGCCTATCACGCGATGATGCTTGAAGTTCATCTGACGCCAAAACCAGGCTTGGTTGACTGTGTATCCACTGGCGCTCATAGTGATATGAACATTGATACCTTTATTGCAAGTGCAAATAGCCTACGCCCCTACATGCTGAAGTTTGTTAAATCTGGCTACGATCAATACATCACTTCGCCCGCAAATCTCCTTCCTAACCTTCGAAAAATTGGTATAGAAGCTGAGAGAGCAATGTTCGCCGCGACTGCAGGTGTAAATACCCACAAAGGTATGATTTTTACGCTTGGTTTGATTTGTGGCGCAGTTGGCTGGCTATATAGAAAAGAATCCACCTTTGCATCTTCCCGAATTCAATCGGTAATCAAAGAGTGCTGTGCTCAGTTGGTTACCGATGAGCTTGAGCATTCAAACAAAATTCCCGTTACGGCAGGAGAACAAATATACCGCCGTTATGGATTAGCCGGAATAAGAGGGGAGGCAGCAAACGGCTACCCTATGATTTTCGACTGCGCATTGCCAACTTATGAACTCGCAATCGATAAAGGTTCGTCTGAAGAGCAAGCGATGTTTAAGACCTTGTTGACGATCATGTCGTGCAATGAAGATTCAAACTTGGTTCACCGAGGCGGTCTTGAAGGACTTGAATATGTAAAAGCACAGTCTAAATCTCTGCTGGCAAGCTGTAATATTCATGATGATGATTTTGAACAGCGAATGCAGGATTACGATAAACAACTGGTAGAAAAAAATCTAAGCCCAGGCGGAAGCGCCGATTTGCTGGCTGCAACTTGGTTGATCGCGCAGCTAAACTTACTTAACCGCTGACCTACGCATTAGCTATTCAATAAAAAAAGGCAATGGAAAACATCTCCCATTGCCCACCAACAATTCCCTACAATCAAATCAGTGTTGATCAAAACCTATTGGAACTACTTCGATATCATTTTCCAGCTCAATTGGGTTGTGGAAGTTTTCGTAGTGATGCTGGCAAAGAGGTATCTGAAATACATCGTCAGCTTGGCTATTTGAATCGCTTGGGCTTTTGCTCTTAACCAGAACCTGACGCGTATATTTATTCGTACAATTTACTTCTGCACAAAATGTATTTTTTAACTTATTTTTTGAATCAGAGAATTCATTTATCAGATTTGATTCACTATCTAATATATTGTTCACGAGCATATCGTAATCCTTTGGAGTACTTCGTTTATTATTTGATGGATAATCGCTATAAAGTAAATCCGATAGGGACAAGTTCAACGTTGTCTAGGATTTCTAATTGGCTGCATTCGTTGTTACCGTGCTCTGTGCATAGCGGGACCACGTAGATCGACTCTTCCTGATCATTAGGGTCAGCAACAAAAATGGCTTGGTTGTGGTTTTTGGCACAGTTAGGTACTGAGCATTTTTCGTGGCTACTTTTACTAAAGTATTTCCAATATGAGAGCCAGTTTTCTTTTGCTTTTTGAGTTATGAATTCTTCTGATAACCGTGAAACTAACATGATTTTATCCTCTTGGACTAATAATCTGTATGCCACTATTACAACGTTAATTACCATTTCAGTTTCCAATTAAATTCATATGTTTTTGTGGTTTTTAAAGAATATTTAAATTTTATGGCGGTAATCTAAAAGAGGGCTTTATCGAGGATGTTTGGCTAGTAGAAACTAAGGCATCAGCATAGATGATATTTGTTTTTTATCAGGCACCAATTTAGGTGTTCATTCTGTAATCTATATTTATGAAAAGTTTGTGTTTTATTATTTTGGTCTATGAATTAAAGTGCCATAGCACACTGTCTTTTCTTTAAGACATCTTGCTTTCGTTAAGGTAAAGGTAGTGATGCAGGTTGACACTATTCAGTTGTAAAAATAATAAGGTCTAATCAATGACAAATATTAGAATGACACTATTGGCTTCAGTAGTCGTCTTTACGCTTGCCGGATGTCAAAGTACATCGGAACCCGTTTCTCTTACCCAAGAAACAAATCATGTTGAACAATCCGTAGAAACTCAGTTTGCTGAGGTCGATCAGGTATACCAAAGTTGGTTGGAAATACTAAAAGACAGCGACAACTTAGCCTTGTATTCACCAACCCATTTCCGCCAGCTAGCGGATGCATGGTTAGGTTCGACAGAGGTTTATAAACAAATCGAATCTGAACCTGCATTGATTAAAAAAGACTACTCGCTGTTTTCAAGCAAGAGCTATAAACAAGTCTTTGAAGAGAACATTGCTAAGGTTGATACCTCGTATAGCGAGCTTCAGGGATTTAAGCTGAAGGCGGATAACGCATTAGCCGACGCAATCGCACAAATGGTTTATTTAGATAGTATTGCAACCGTTAGTTATTTCCCTTCTGACTACAAGAAAGTAGATGCGGACTATCGCAGTTTGTTTATCGATGTACGTGATGACAAGCTGGAGTCGGCGCAGGAAAAACAAGTGAAATTCCTAGCTAAAGCGAAACTACTAGAGGTTAAGGTTAACCACAAAATCTATATCGAACCTTTAGAGAAGCAAGCAGCAGTACTTAAGAAAGAAGGATTGTCTCGCGTTGCTCCGTTAACTTTTGACCGAGTAGAAGGAGAGATTACTCTAGCGACGAATGTCGTTTCGACCAATCCTAGAGATACACAAAGTGTTCAAAATGCTGTTAAGCGAGTGGAGTTCGAATTAAAACACGTCGCTCAAGTGGCGCATCAGGTAAAATTGTTGGCAGCTATTGAAGACAACAAGTTCGAGCCTATAGTGCTGGAAATGGAAAACAACTTGTTTGCTATCTCTCAGAAAATCGACGGTTCAGACTATCGTGACACTATGTTGCGTGAACAGGCAGAACGTATTTTAACCAGTGTGGAAGGTTTAGTTGCAGCGGATAAAACCAATGCCCTAAAAGAGCAGTTAAGTGCGTTAACGCTCAAAGTCGAGACGTTAGAAGCGGACAACAAGAAGCAAGTTGAGGCTCTTGCACAAGCCTCAGCCAGAGAACAGCAACTTCAGCAACAGAAAACGCGTGATGAGCAGTATATTCGCCGTATGGATGAGTTGGTGGCTTCTTTAAAACAGCTTCAGGTTACGCCAGAAAATAAAACAGCAAGCGAAGTTGAAGCTCCCGTAAGTACTTCAACACCTGTAGAAAACACTTCGTTAAGTGAACCTTCCGCTTTGCAGATCGAGAGTGCAGCACAAAGTGATGCAAGCTAACTGGACTTAGACCAGTAAAAACAAAAAGAGCGCCATTGGCGCTCTTTCTTTATTGTCTTAAGGATGTTTATGCAGTTAGTACTCTTAAAATACGATCAGCGTTTTCAGCCATTTCGATACCCTCATCAGTCAGGTATCCACCATCAGGCAATGTGCATAGCCCTTTATCATAGAGTCGTTTTGCGGCAGCTTGTATGGCTTCTCCCGCTTCGCTATGTACCTTAATACCCGTTGCAGCACTGCTGATGTCAAATTGGACAAGAAGATTTAATTCATCTAAGTGTTGTTGGGAAAATTTCATTACACACCCTTCTTACTCGTTAAGTTAGTTTCACAATAGGCTCAGCCTTAAAAAGACGCAATAACCTCAAAACAGAAGTGTTATCTAGAACCAATATGGGCGTTTTTTACACATAACAAAATCTTCACAACCTTTGTCGCATAAGGCTTCAATAAATTACTCAGCGTTATTAAAATTCTGTTTTTTATTCTTAAACAGAATTTAATTTGTTAATTAGGTCTTTCGAATTGCTCCCGAAATAAACATTTTTAGTTAACGTAAAAATAGCCCTTGAATATTCGTGGTTTTGGAGCGATTATCGCGAGCTCTCATTGTATCAAAATGTAACTTTTTAATTATGGAACATAGTCAATTCGATTCGTTGCTCCCACCTCAAATGGCTGAACGTGCCGCTGAGACTGGGGTTGGTAAAGCAACCAAAGCCGCATACAAATCTTTTCTTCTAGCCATTTCTGCGGGTATTCATATTGGTATTGCATTTGTGTTTTACACCGTAGTGACAACTGGCGCTCACGATCTACCTTATGGCGTTACGAAATTATTGGGCGGTATAGCGTTTAGCTTAGGCCTTATTCTTGTGGTCATTACAGGCGGTGAGCTTTTTACCAGTACAGTCCTTACTTTGGTTGCAAAAGCCAGCGGGAAAATCTCATGGCGCCAGTTGATGAAAAACTGGACAGTTGTTTATCTGGGTAACCTCGCAGGTTCTGTTTTATTAGTCGCTATTATGTTGTCCACACGCCAATACATGGAAGACGGTGGTCAACTTGGTCTAAATGCCATGGCTATCTCACAACATAAACTCCACCATACTTTTATTCAGGCATTTTCTTTGGGGTTGATGTGTAACATTCTTGTTTGTCTAGCGGTATGGATGACGTTCAGCGCCCGATCACTGACAGATAAGGTCATGGTGTTGGTACTACCTGTCGCTATGTTTGTATCTTCGGGTTTTGAACACTGTATTGCCAACATGTTCCAAGTACCGATGGCGATCGGCATTAAGAATTTCGCTCCGGAAGCTTTTTGGCAGATGACAGGGGCGAATATTGCAGACTACGCTGACCTCAACATGATGGACTTCATCATCAATAACCTGATTCCGGTAACACTGGGTAACGTTGTTGGTGGTGGTGTGTTCGTTGGTATGTGGTACTGGTTGATCTATCTAAAAGACTAGGCTACATCACTGACATTGACAGTTATTCAAATAAGAAAAGCGGCAGAAATGCCGCTTTTTTCATGATTTCTATCTCAAGCTTTTGTTGCGCAACAAAACTCGTTATTCACCTTATCCACAATTTCTGTGGATAACCTGTTTTAAATACCGTGTGTAAACGCAACTGAATGATTTTTTCGACAATTGTGCACAAATTACGTGCGACAAATGCACTATTTTAGGTTGTTACATAAAGGTGATATTTTGTACTAAATATCAATTTCTAGTCACGAAATGTCACATTTACTCGACCTTCTTTAGTAAAAGTAGCCTTTAACGTTAAATGAATAGATAAAGTGAGAGAAATTGTCATCATTACAAATATGGCAATCATGATCATCAATTGATATTTGATTGCGACAAGGGGGGAAGCCCCGCCCAGTATTTGTCCCGTCATCATACCCGGTAGTGTCACTAAGCCCGTCGTTGCCATTGAAGCAAGGATGGGAGCGTTTGCTTTCCGTAGCGCATTTCTCACAAAATCCCTCGAAGCATATTGAGGTGATGCACCTAATGAGATTGCGGCTTCGTATTCACTTTTTCGTTCTTCAAAAGCGGTGAACAAGTTCTGCAAAGCAACGATGTTTCCGCTGAGACTATTTCCTAAAAGCATTCCGGCTAACGGGATCAGATACTGCGCGCTATACCAAGGTGATGGTTGAACAATGCCGAAACAGAGAATGATCACGATAGGAAATAGCCCTGCCGCTAAACCCAAAACAATCGGCACAAGCAGCTTGTTCGTCGGCAGGCGAGTTTTTGAAACGATAGAGCTGGCTCCGATGAGTATCATCAGGGAAAGCCAGATGAGATTAATCCAAATACTGTTGAGCTTAAACAGATATTCCAGATACATACCGACGAGTATCAGTTGTACGGTCATTCGACCTACGGAAATGAAGATCTCTTTACTAATACCCAGTTGATAAATTCTACTCACCATAACGGGAATGATGAGCACTGAACTAAAAAGGGCTAATTGCCACCATGCGATATCAATCGTGCTATTCACGTTTTCTCCCGTTTAATCGTTGTTATTCTTTGAAATCCTTTTGCCAATTATTACTCAACCCTCGATTCCAACAAGCAAAAAATCGATGAGTTAGTCACTCTTTATTGATTTAGCTCCATGAAGAGTTCCGCAAAATAAGTACAGTACTCATCTTTATGTGTTGTTTACCCTCAAGGGTCAGAATAATAGGAACAGTGATGATTTTAGTAGTCGGTCATAAGAATCCAGACAGTGATAGTATTTGTAGCGCATTAGTGGCTGCCGAACTGTTGAAAGCACGTGGTTTAGAAGCGAAAGCGGTACGCCAAGGCGAAATCAACCGTGAAACTCAGCACATCTTGACTACCGCAGGCGCTGAACAGCCTGAATTACGTACTAGTGTAGCTGGTGAAAAAGTATGGTTAGTTGACTACACCGACTTAGCGCAAGCGCCTGATGACTTAAATGAGGCAGAAATTCTAGGTATTGTCGATCACCACCGTTTGGGTGATGTGATGACAGTGAATCCACTGGAAGCATGGATTTGGCCTGTAGGCTGTACTAGCACTATTTTGTTTAACCTATTCAAAATGGAAAATGCTCCAATCACTAAGCAAACAGCAACGCTTATGATCTCTGCGATTCTTTCAGACACGGTTGGTTTTGCTTCTCCTACTTGTACTCAAAAAGACAAAGACGCCGTTGCTGAACTGGCTATTCTGGCTGAAATCGAAGATCTAGATGCATTTATCCAAGCTCTTCTGATTGCTAAAACAGACATTGAAGGTTTATCTGCGGCTCAATTGGTTGAGAAAGACCTTAAAGCTTACCCATTTAATGGCCGTGATGTTGTCGTTGGTCAAATTGAACTAGCGACATTAGACCAAGTTGCCACTATGATTGATGCGCTAGAAGCGGATTTGGAGCGTCGTTGCGAACAAGAGAACCTTGCGTTTGCAGCTCTAATGCTGACTGACATCACTACTGCGCAAACCCGTTTGCTGTTTAAAGGTGAGTGGTCAGAGAAACTGGCGAAGCATCTGTCAGACGGAGTATTGATGATGGAAAATACTCTAAGCCGTAAGAAGCAAGGCTGGCCTTGGCTACAGGCTGAGCTAGCTTAATCGCTGATTTCGGGTATGATGCCCAGCCTAATAAAGGTTTTAACGCCCATAGCTTAGAAACTGCTGTGGGCGTTTTGTTTGGAGGCTAATATGTCCAATGCGTTAACCGCGGAACAAATCGCGACAATTAATCAGTACGACCAAGAGCAGCGCTTTAAATACTGCATTAAGGAAATTGTAGCGAATCAGCAAGTGTGGATTCTAAAAGACGAACACGGTTGTGTGATGCTCAATACTGAAGATGACGATTGCGTGCCAGTATGGCCAAATCGTGAGTTTGCTGAAGCTTGGGCAACTGGCGAATGGAGTGAGTGTGAAGCCGAAGCGATTTCATACAACAAATGGCGCAGTCGTTGGACAAGCGGCCTAGAACAAGATGACTTGTCAGTGGTTGTTTTTCCAAACGAAAACGAAGAAGGTGTTGTGCTGTTTCCTGACGAGTTTGATTTTGAACTCGACAAGCAGAACGCTCGTCGCTAATTAGCGAAACCACTGATAGAGTGGTGATGACTGAGATTCTTTAAGGGCCTGCTTTAGCAGGCCTTTTTGTTGATACTGTTTTATTAATTTTCTGAGCACAGGGCGAGCCTGTGATTCGGTCATACCGGTTTTTAACTCTGGCTCATAGAGTAACTTCAGCAAAACTATATCCAGAGGTGAGAGCAAATCTTCGGGTGTTTTATCGTTAAAAATCGAAGGGTAGGCGAATTCAGAGTCGTTTGGCAAACCAAGGGTTTGAGTAATTTCCTCGACAATACAAGCCACGAGTTTCCCGTGGCTGCGTGCTTGGTCTACAGGGATGACCACAGTTGCAGAGATAATCTCATGGGTCTTCGGGTTTGTTTTGTAGCCAGCTTGGCATACGGCGCCAAACATATGTTTGGTAGACTCTTTACCCATCTCACGCTCAACATCTTCACCCCAGTTTTTCTGTTGGGTGAAAATCCAAACTACGTTGGCTTCTTGGCGTGTTTGTACTCGGTAGATAGGGTGGCCAATGATTTGATTAAGATGTTTGATATGCGCATCGGCCAGCTCGTCATGCAAGGCTTGATCACCGACTTTATGCTGAATCCAGATTTTGATGGGTTGTTGCCACTTTACTAATGGTTTCTTACCCGCTGAATACTCATTTCTCAGAGCCACATGAATAAAGGCCCGTTCTACGAATGAGGTGTTTTGCCAGTTATTCTGAGCAATAACTTTGGTACTGGCGAGCAGCACCAGAAGAGACGATAAGACGATATAAAGTCGGCCTATTTGAAGCATGGTGCCTTATTGAAATGGCTCTCAATCATACGTTGAGTAATAGGATGCTGTGGTTCAGACAACACCTCCAGCGTATTTCCGGATTCAACCACTTCGCCTTCGTGCATAACCATCACTTTATCTGTGATGTGTTTAATCACACCGATATGTTGTGATACGTAGATAAACGATACGCCCATCTCTTCTTGCAGCTCTAAGAACAAGTTGATGATCTGAGATCGCATAGCCATATCCAAACCATTCAAAGCTTCATCCGCGATGATGATAGAAGGCTGCAAGATCAGAGCTCGCGCAAGACACACCCGTTGCTTCTGACCTGTTGCTAGCATCTGCGGATAAAAGTAGGCGTGCTCCGGCAGTAAGCCAACTCGGAGCAATGTCTCTTTGACGCGTTTTTCTCGCGCTTCCGGTGGCATACTGGTATTCCGCTTTAGCGGGCCTTCCAAAATGCGACCTATTTGGATACGAGGGTTGAGCGACGTGTTCGGGTCTTGGAAGATCATTCGTATCAGCTTACAGCGTGTTGAATAATCTTTGTGCTCCAGCAATTCGCCGTTAACGCGAATTTCTCCACCAGTAGGTTCAATCATTCCCGCCAGCATACGTGCAAGAGTGGATTTACCGGAACCATTTTGCCCGATAAAGCCGATGGTTTGACCCGCTTCAAGAGTGAAACTGACAGGTTTAACCGCTTCTTGTACTTTCTTACGGAAAAGACCAGAGCGCGTTACAAAGTTCTTTTTAAGGTCACTGACTTCTAATAGTGAAACGCTCATGATTTTTGCTCTACGTTAAGAGGGAAGTGACAGGCAAACTTATGGTTCTTAATGATCTGACTTCTCGGTACTTCAACACATTGTTTCTTTGCGTATGGGCAGCGAGGACCCAAACGACAGCCAATGGGTAAATGCTGCAACGGAGGAATGGAACCGGGCAGAGAATGCAGCTTCTGTTTATGCGGAATCCAGTCACTGAAATCCGGCATCGCTTTGAGCAATGCTGATGTATAAGGGTGTTTTGGCTCAGTGAGAATTTTGTTGGTATCAGCAGACTCGACCGATTGACCACAGTACATTACGGTAATGCGATTCGCCCATTGAGTAATAGTGGTTAAGTCATGGCCAACAAGCAGAATCGAGGTATTGTTGACCTGATTCATACGACTCAATAAACGCAAAATCTGCGACTGCGTAATGGGATCTAAGTCGTTGGTTGGTTCATCCGCAATAAGCAACTTGGGTTTGGCAGCAATCGCCATTGCAATCATAACTTTTTGACATTCACCATCGGTCAGTTCATATGGGTAGCTTCCCATCAGACGCTTATGATCTTTGATGCCTACTTTGTGCAGCAACGCAACTGCTTGCTTGTGACGCCAAGTGAAGCGTTGCCACCATTTGCCTTCAAATGTGCGTGTCGGGATAGATTCTATCAACTGCTTGCCCACCTCTTCAGAAGGGTCCAGACAGGTTGATGGCTCTTGAAAAATCATCGCTATATCGCGGGCAATGACACGACGTCTTTCTCGTGGTGTCAGTTGCAGTAAATCAATATTCCCCAGACGCATGCGGTCTGCGGTAATTCGCCAGTTGTCTTTACAAACACCGACAATCGCTTTCGCGACCAAACTCTTACCAGAGCCGGATTCTCCCACTAGGCCACGAATTTCACCTTCGTTAAGGGTGAGGCTCATGCGGTCTACCGCTTTAACGAGGCCTTGTGGGGTATCAATTTCAATAGTCAGATGACGAATATCTAATAATGGCATTATTCGACTCCTGCATTTAATGCTTGGCGTGCGCCTTCACCGACAAGGTTGATCATTACGACGGTATACATGATCGCGAGGCCGGGTAGGGTCACTGTCCAAGGCGCAAGGTAGATAAGTTCTACAGAGTCACCCAGAATAGCACCCCATTCAGTACTTGGCGCTTGTGCTCCGAGGCCCAAGAAACCTAATGCTGTTATATCAAGAATAGCAATAGACAGCGCCATAGTAACTTCTTGAGCAAGCATTGGTAGCGTATTGGGTAAAATTGAATGCCATAACAGGTATACGTCGCTCGCGCCATCGAGACGGGCCGCCATGATGTAATCTTTCTCTACTTCACTATGCACTGCGATATAAACGGAACGTACAAACCTTGGAATCAGAGCGAGGCAGATAGCCAGCAATACGTTGAACTCACCAAAACCAAGAAAGGCTACAAAAATAATCGCCAGCAGCAGTGATGGGATTGACATTACTGTGTCTAGCAGGTGGTTCAGAATACTGGACAGCAGGCCTTTCGTCATTCCCGCAAGGATACCGATAAGGCAGCCAACAAATGCAGCAATAAAGGTAATGATGACCGAAGCACCAAAAGTGAGCTGAGAACCGTCAATAAGACGTGACAAGATATCGCGACCTAAGTCATCTGTGCCTAGGAAATACTCAACTGAACCTGACGGGTCCCAAGAAGGTGGCATTAAAAGGTGGCCACTTTGACCGTGCGGATCATGAGGCATTAACCAAGGAGAGATGAGCGTTATGAGGATAATTAAACCCAAGCTCCAGAGTCCAAACATAGCGAGGCTATTGGCTCTGTAGCTACGCCAAAAACGTTCAAACTGAGTGGGAATGTGCTCTTCCTGATAAATATTATTTGTTAGCATACCATTCCTTTCTCACCAGAGGGTTGATCATCGCACCGATCAAATCCGATAGAATATTCGCGGTTAATACTAAAGAACCCACTGCAATGACTCCCGCCTGAATAGACATGTAGTCTTTATTTGACAATGCATCAAGCAACCAACGACCAATGCCCGGCCAGTTGAAAATCGATTCAGTGATGATAGCTAAAGTCAGCATGCTCGATAGCTGAACACCGAATTTTGGAATGATAGGCGGAATCGCATTACGCAATACGTGTTGAGTAATTATTTTGTAATAGGACAAACCTTTAATTCGCGCTGCACGGACGTAGTTCTGAGACATGACATCTGCAACAGAAGAACGCATCAAGCGAATAACCTGAGTGGTCGGAGCTAGTGCCAGCACAAAACAAGGCAATATCATGTGTTGAAATACGCTATGCAGGATGTTGGCGCTATTAACGCCTTTGGAGAAGAACGCATCAATAAGAATAAAGCCAGTAACTGGTTCTACTTCATACAATAGGTCGTAGCGTCCTGAGACAGGGAACATGCCATAATGCAGCGAGAAGATCATGATCATCATCAGGGCTATCCAATACAGCGGAGCCGAGTAACCCATCATCGAAGTAAAGGAGATAATAGTATCAATCCATTTGCCTTGCTTCATGCCTGCAATGGTACCAATCGGTAAACCAATAAAGAGAGAAAGTAAAAAGGCAATCAAACATAGTTCAAGTGTTGCCGGGAAGACTTTAACTAACTCAGAGGCAATATCAACACCACTCTTCGTTGTGCCAAAATTGAATTGAGAAAGCTCGCCTAAATACATCCACCAACCGCGCCAGAAATCCTGAATTGCCCAAGGTGATTGGGGTTCAAGACGCATCAGGCTGTAACCCACCAAAGTCAGGATCAGTAGAGTGATGATAAACAGGTTGAAGCGACGTACCGTATAGATAAACATTATTCGGTAATCCTCTTCACATTATTAAACGGTTCGACACTGAACGGGCTTAAACGAAAACCAGTTAACGTTTTGTTATACGCTTTAAATTGCATTCCGTGCGCAATCGGAATGACAGGAAACTCTTGGTTCAAAATGGTTTGTGCCTGTTTATAAAGATTGAGTCGATATCTAGGTCGATCAACTTCTAACGCCAAATCGAGTAAGAAATCGAAATCACTGTTACACCACATAGACGCATTAAGCCCTGCACGGTTTGCTCCACATGAAAGCAGTGGGCGCAAGAAGTTATCTGGGTCACCGGTATCACCTGTCCAGCCTCTTAGAAACAGGTCAATATGACTCTTCTCCGCCAACTGAGAACGGTTGACGTTACTTTCAGTAATCAGGTGTAGAGTGACGCCAACATCCGCAAGATTTGACTGAATCATTTCTGCCATTTTACGGGGGCTCGGGTTATAAGAACGAGGCTCAATAGGCACAGACATCGACAATTCAAGGCCATTGGCATAACCAGCATCTCTTAACAAACCAAGCGCGTAATTACGGTCATAACGGATTTGGATATCGTCCTTCTGATAAGCCCATGAACTTGGTGGCAAAATGTTGTAAGCAATACTGCCAGTGCCGTAATACACAGAATCAAGGATGTTTTGACGGTTGATAGCAAAGTTTAACGCCTTACGCACACGTACATCATTCAGCGCTGGATGCGAGGTGTTAACAGCAATAAAAGCCACGTTCATCGCTGGCTTAATCGAAAGATCGATATTGCCTTGCTTTTGAATAACAGGTATTTGGCTGGAAATTGGGAAGCTCAACACATCACATTCGTTACGTAACAGTTTGGCTAACGTGCCTGTACCACGTTGTGAAATATCGAACACCACCTGCTTCATAATAGCAGGGCTATTCCAATATCCTTCATGGCGACGCAAACGAACTAAATCGTTGACTTTAAACTCATCAAGGAGGAAAGGTCCGGTACCAACTGGAGAATCGTCGATATTGTGTTTTTCGTCTTTAATCTGCAGTTGCTGCCCATATTCTTCTGACAAAATAACCGCATGAGTGGTTGAAATGTTTGATAAAAAGCTATTGTCAGGACGGCTAAGAGTGAACTTTACTGTTTGGTCATCAACGGCGGTGACACTTTTCAAAAGACTGCGAAAGTTAATACCTGCAAACCAAGGATAGTTGCCATTGCTTACGTAGTGGTAAGGATGCGTCGGATCAATGATGCGCTTAAAGCTGAAGACTACATCTTTGGCATTCATTGTACGAGTAGGGGTGAACCAAGAAGTAGTATGGAAATTAACACCAGTACGTAAACTAAACGTATATTCTGTCCCGTCTTCGCTGACTTGCCATTTCGTCGCAATGTTTGGGATGGGAGCGTGTGTATCCGGATCAAGCTTCAACAGCGTATCGTACAACTGCGGACTTAATGCTTCAGAAGTAATACCACTATCGACTAATTGAGGATTAAAGGTACTAGGGCTGCCTTGACCACAATAAACAAAACCGCTTTGGCGGATTATTGTATGATCAATTTCTTCTCCACAGCCAGCAAGAAGGCTTAGTCCGCATAATCCGAGCGTGATTCGTAATAAAGTGTTCATATAGAAAAACAGTGTGGGAAACGAAGCAAAGTAACTATTCCATTAAAGTAGAAAGCGATCTGTTGTCGATAAGCGCTAAAAGTAACAATCACGTTTGCCTCAAAATCCTGCTAATTTACCATTCTTTCGGGTGTTAAACCAAGAAAAAGGTTACTGCGTATACCCAAGTAACCTCACGATGCTTGTTCAGCGAGAATTAATTCGCTCTTAGGCAAGGCACTGATTTGAATACATAGTTACTCTGCGTAGAAAATATAGGGTTATTCACCTTTTGAAAGTTGATACTTTCTCATCAGCCCTCGAAATTGATGATAGCTTAATCCGAGCGACTTAGCGGCTTGTCTTTGATTAAACTTGGCAAATTTCAGCGATTCATTAATGACATATTTATCTTGTTGTTCCTGCCACTGTTTGAAATCCATCGGGAATGCAAGCTCAGCTTGGTTTTCTTCTTGCTTGTTGAGTGTCGCTGAAGGTTCTTGAGTTTCTTCTTGCCAATGTTTTTGGAACGGATCAAAAATCAATGAATCGATAGGGGAGTCAGCAGTACCGTGTTGATATACCGCTCGTTCTACCACGTTTTTAAGCTCTCGAATATTGCCGGGCCAAGGATGCTCCGTAAGATTCTGCATAGCCAGTGGTGTAAAACCAGCAAAGAAAGGCAGTTCGAGTTCTCGACACATACGGATAGCGAAATACTCCGCCAGCAGGGCAATGTCTTCTTTGCGCTCACGAAGTGGCGGAAGGTGAATAACATCAAATGCTAACCTATCGAGCAGGTCAGCTCTAAAATCGCCCTCTTGGGCAAGCTTTGGTAAGTCTGCATTGGTCGCACACACTAAGCGTACATTGGCATTTAGGGCTTGACTACCGCCGACACGTTCATATTGTCCGTATTCGATGACCCGCAACAATTTTTCCTGTACCGACAATGGTGCAGTGGCGAGTTCGTCAAGAAACAACGTACCGCCTTCAGCGCGTTCAAAGCGGCCTTGGTGCCTGCCTTTCGAACCCGTGAACGAGCCAGACTCGTGGCCGAAAAGCTCGGAATCGATTAAGCCTTCGCTAAGTGTTGAACAGTTGAGTGAGATTAATGGCTGGTCCCAACGCTTTGATAGATAGTGCAAACGCTGGGCGATAAGCTCTTTACCTGTACCGCGCTCGCCAACGATAAGAACCGGACGTTCAATCGGTGCTAAGCGAGAGACTTTATCCAGAACGGCGTGAAACGCTGGGGATTCCCCAATTAAATTTTGTTGCACAGTTATCTCTCTCTATCCATAACAAGACGTTATTGGTCACCGCATTTTTTTCGCTAAGTAACGGATTAAATAGTTGGTGAAATTTACCAACTGTTGGCTAAATCGTTTATAGCATAGTCCTGTCTTTTGGGTAATTCAATGTAAGCTACTGAAAAATAAAGCCATGAAAATTGGCATGGAACTTGGAATACACAAGAGGTAACTAGGCTGTGACAGGTTTGAACAGCGAATGGATAACTAAGGAGTCAAATATGGGCATTTTTTCTCGTTTTGCAGACATCGTAAATTCCAATATCAGCGCTTTGCTGGATAAAGCGGAAGATCCTGAAAAAATGATTCGTCTCATTATTCAAGAGATGGAAGATACGCTGGTGGAAGTTCGTACTAATTCCGCCAAAGCGATAGCAGATAAAAAAGAACTCGCACGTAAAGTAGCAAGTATCGATGAACAAATCGAAGACTGGCAAAACAAAGCTACATTGGCACTGAACAAGCAGCGTGACGATTTGGCACGTGCAGCTTTGATTGAAAAGCAGAAGTTGCAATCAGTTCTGAAAAGCTTACACACGGAACAAACTTTAGTAGAAGAAACCATTGATAAACTCACTGGCGAAATCACTAAGTTAGAAAGCAAAATCACTGAGACTCGCGCGAAGCAACAGGCTTTGGCTATCCGCTCTCAGTCGGCGGTAAATCGTCGTAATGTGCAACGTCACTTGCATACCAGCCGTACCGAAGAAGCAATGTCGAAGTTTGAGCAATACTCACGTAAAGTGGATGAATTAGAAGCAGAAGCGGATCTTTACGCTCAGTCTGCGCAAGGTAAGTCTCTTGACCAAGAGTTTGCAGAACTTCAAGCTCAGGATGAAATTGAGCAAGAACTGGCAAAACTTAAACAGCAAATGAAACAAGATCAGCAGTAGAACAATAAAATAAATAATAGGAGTAGACTATGACCTCAGTATTTTTTGCTGGACCACTCATTGTCTTTCTGATTTTTGTCGCCCCACTGTGGCTGCTTCTACACTATCGCAGTAAACGAAAAGTGGGCAGCGGGCTTTCTTCAGAAGACTATGAAACGCTGCAACAGCTTTCGGAAAAAGCGAGTGGTTTGCAATCGCGTATAGAAACACTTGAGCGGATTCTGGATGCGGAATCTCCAAATTGGAGGCGCAACTATGACTAGCCGAGAATTATATCGCGACCCAGTAAATGGCAAGATAGGTGGCGTGTGCGCTGGTCTGGCGAACTATTTTGGCTTAGAGGTGTGGATTGTTCGCATACTGGTTATCTCTGCAGGGCTATTGGGTGGCGGCTTTTTGATTGTATTAGCTTACCTAGCATTAATGTTGATGCTAGAGAAGCAGCCTTATCAATACGAGCAAAGCGTCAAGTCACAACGTGAACACACGTTGAAAAGTAAGCCGTGGGAGCAAGGTCAAACCCCTGGTGCATTGCTCAATACTTTGAATGAAGACTTAACTAAAGTAGAAAAACGGGTACGCAATATGGAGGCGTATGTCACTTCAGACGCATTTAAAGTGAATCGAGAATTCAATAAGTTATAATCCACCCATTGAGCGGAATAACAAGGAACAATTGCATGTCAGATAAGGCAGATAACACGTGTGCATGGGCAATGAAAAATCCACTAGAGCGAGAGTATCATGACGCAGAATGGGGTGTTCCTGTGCATGATGACGTTAAGTTGTTCGAATTTATCACTCTAG
This sequence comes from Vibrio diazotrophicus, assembly GCF_038452265.1. Taxonomy (NCBI): domain Bacteria; kingdom Pseudomonadati; phylum Pseudomonadota; class Gammaproteobacteria; order Vibrionales; family Vibrionaceae; genus Vibrio; species Vibrio diazotrophicus. The sequence goes on along the minus strand of NZ_CP151842.1, from coordinate 1,960,368 downwards.
AAGGCGCACAGGCTGGTTTAAGTTGGATAACGATTTTGAAGAAGCGAGAAGGCTATCGCCAAGCGTTTGAAGATTATGATATTAACCAGTTAGCGCAGTACGATGAATCGCACGTTCAAAAGATTATCGACCAATTTGATGTGGTTAAGCATAAAGGGAAAATAGCGTCTGTGTTTTCTAACGCCCGTGCCGCGATTGAACTTCAGAAAGAGTTTGGTTCGTTAGATAAAGCGCTATGGCAGTTTGTCGGCGGTCAACCTAAAATCAACCATTGGCAGGATATGAGCCAAGTGCCCGTCTCTACAGAAGAGTCAAAAGCCATGAGTAAGTTTCTTAAGAAGCGAGGCTTTAAGTTTGTTGGCGAAACTATCTGCTATTCGCTCATGCAAGCCGTTGGCATGGTGAACGATCACCTTGAGCATTGCCCCAAAAAATAAGCGGTAGAGCAGATCATTGCAGTAAGAATCAGTACAATAAAAAAGAGCACTCCGGTGCTCTTTTGCATTTTTTCTTTGTTGCTTTTTGGGTAATGGTTACTGCTATGCGGTAACCGCTTGTTCCAAAATAACGGAGTTGTAGCGAGCTAACCCCGCTTCTAAATCTGCAATCAAATCGTTCACATCTTCCAGACCAATATGCAGACGAATCAACGTACCTTCAAAGTTAGGATTTGCTACTGTGCGCAGGCTGTTAAAACTGTTTGGCTCATTGGCTAAAATCAGGCTTTCAAAACCACCCCATGAATAACCCATGCTGAAGTGTTTCATTCCATCCAGCAGAGCGGTGGTTGCTTTAGGGCAGCTTGTTTTCAGCACGAATGAGAATAGACCGTTGCCACCAGTGAAATCACGTTTAAAAATTTCGTGACCAGGACAAGAAGGTAAACCCGGATGACGAACATGATCGACCTCTGGTCGTTCTGCAAGCCACTCAGCAACTTTGATGCTGCTTTCAGCATGCTGGCGTAGGCGAACATCAAGAGTGCGTAAACCCCTCAAAGCTAGATACGCATCGTCTGGCGATACGCATTGTCCCATCAGGTAACTTTGCTCACGCAACTGAGGCCAGTACTTTTCAACGCACACTGCGGTGCCTAACATTACGTCTGAGTGACCAACGATGTATTTCGTTGCCGCTTGAACAGAGATATCGACACCATGATCGAATGGTGAGAAGTTCACACCTGCGCCCCAAGTGTTATCCAACACGACAATAATGTCATTCTCGTGAGCTATGCTGGATAGCAGTGGAACATCCTGAACTTCCATCGTGATTGAACCCGGAGATTCCAAAAACAGCATCTTAGTGTTTGGTTTGATGAGCGTTCGGATATCTTCGCCAATCATTGGGTCGAAGTAGGTCGTTTCTACGCCTAGCTTCGCAAGGATTTTTTCGCAGAAATCACGAGTAGGTTCGTAACAGGTATCCACCATCAAAACATGGTCACCTGTCTCAACAAAAGACAAAATAGTATTGCTTATCGCAGCGGTACCACAAGGGTAGAGCGCACAGCCAGCACCGCCTTCAACCTCGTTCATTGCTTCCTGAAAAGCGAAATGTGTTGTTGTGCCACGGCGTCCGTAAAACAGAGTTTTGTTAGCGCGGTTTGCGGTTGCGTGATTTTTTTCCGCAACGCTGTTAAATACAATTGTTGAAGCTCGTTGAACGGGCGGGTTAACTACACCGTTGGTCCATTTCTTATTGCGACCAGCGGTTACAAGCGTAGTTTTTTTTCCTTCTGCCATGGTTTGTCCTTGTTAAATGCATCGTTTGACTATTTAAAACATGGAGACATGTTTAAATGCAACCCTGCAAAGGCAAAAAGATCAAAGAAGTGGGTTAAACAGGTAGAAGACACGTTCGAGGAACCGATGCCCGAGGGGGCGTTTTTCCCAGTTCTCGTACTCCACTTGCTGAGATTGTTCCATATAGCCTTGCTGTAACCAGTACATTTCTTCAGTGAACTCTTGGTCGTCCACTGCCAGTGTTACCTCGAAATTGAGCCACAAGCTGCGCATATCCAGATTAACAGTTCCAACCAAGCAGAACTTTCTATCAATCACGACGGATTTCGTGTGCAGGAGGCCGCCATAAAACTTGTGGATGGTGACGCCGGCTTCCAATAGTTCACCGTAAAAAGATCGAGATGCCCATTGAACCATAAAGGAGTCATTCTTCATTGGAATGATTAAGTCGACTTTAATGCCTCGTTGCGCCGTCATTTTTAGGGTTGATAGCAGGTCAGCACTTGGCACGAAATAAGGTGTCGTAATGCACACAGACTCGTTCGCTTGGTTGATAGCTAAAGTTAAAACCTGAGAAATTAGATTTTCGGGCATCCCTGGGCCGGAAGGAACAACCTGAACAGGGTGTTGAGGTAGAAGCGGGTTAATCTGACATTCTGGTTGTGGCGGAAGTTCACGTATTCCGGTTTCAACTTCCCAGTCCCAGCAATGAATGGCAGAAAGCACGTTTACCGTCGGACCTGTTACCCGAACCATAATATCAATCCACTGACCGACACCCGAATCTTGTTTGAAATAGGCAGGGTCAACCATGTTCATCGAACCGGTATAAGCCACTTTGTTATCAATAACGATGATTTTTCGATGTTGGCGAAGATCGAGACGACGCAGGAATATACGCCACGGGCTCACTTCCAAAGCTTGAATCAGTTGAATGCCGGAGTCGCGCATCATCTTTTCCCAATGACTGCGGAAAAAACGAGGGCTACCAGCGGAATCTAAAAGTACTTTGACATCAACACCCCGTTTTGCGGCCTGAATGAGCGCGGATGCAACAGAGTCAGCTAATCCACCCGGGTGCCAAATGTAGAATACGATTCGTATCGTGGACTTTGCTTGTTCGATATCCTCGATGATGGAGTGAAGGATCTCGTTGGGAGAATTCAACAGCGACAAGGTGTTTCCCGATAAAGCTGGAATGCCCATTCGGTAATTACACAGCTCATCAATCTTAGAAATGTGTGCCCCCATGGCTTCAGGCATGTGTGCCTGACACGCATTTAAGGACTTAAACCACTCACCAAAGGGAGTGAACATCTCTTTCGCTCTGTCTGCGCGCTTGCGCCCTAGATTCAGTTCACCAAAAAGGAAATAGCAAATCACACCCAGTATCGGCAGGATATAAATGATCATCAACCAAGCCAAAGAGACACTCACGGCGTTGCGTTTGAGTACCACACGTATGGTGACACCCGCCACAAGGAACCAGTAGAGCGCGATGCCTGCAAGTGTTAAGAAATGATAAACCTTATCCATGAGTCACTTATATCTAAAATACCTAGTGGTGATATTAAGTCGAAAGCATATGTGAAGAAAGAATTTAGCGTAAATGAATGTAAAAGATATGCAGATGGATGCTTTTTGTTGCGCAGGCGTTGTAGGAATAAATTCTTACAAAAAGACCAAAAAAGCACCATTTAATCTATTAAATAGACATGAATGCCATAAATTAGTCTGTTCGGGCTTCCAATTTTATTCCCAAACTGTTTTACTTGCCACCACTTCGATATCTATTGATATTTTTGTTTGTGTAAAATTAAATTTACACGCAAATGTGGCTATCGACAAACATATAACGCAAACACACACATCGGTATAAAAATTATGGCAAGTAGTTCTAGAGGGCAGTTCACCTCTCGATTTGGCTTCATCATGGCAGCAGCAGGTTCTGCTGTAGGCTTAGGAAACGTTTGGGGTTTCCCAACTCAGGCGGCCAGCAATGGTGGCGCGGTATTTCTTTTTGTTTATCTGCTTATGGTTTTCCTACTTGCATTTCCAATGTTAGTAGCAGAGCTCACCATTGGCCGTTATGGTCAGTCGAACTCAATCAGTTCGTTTAAATCTGTTTGGCCTAAGGGTAAAGCGGGCGCGGTTTTGCTTGGTGTTGTCGGCTTAACGGTTGTCTCTTTGATTCTGGCTTTCTACGCGATCGTTGCAGGTTGGTTGATTGGCTCTTTCTTTGGTAGTGGTTTAACTCTGGTTGGGATGGACAGTGCGGCTCATTGGCTCACCAGTTTTGGTACTGAACGCAACCTAGTATTGATGGTGTCTTTCATGGCGATCACTATGTATGTTGTACGTAGCGGGGTTGCTGATGGTATCGAAAAGTGGTCAACGCGTTTGATGCCAGTATTGTTTGCTTTGTTCGCTCTGCTAACGGTTTACATCTTTACTCAAGAAGGCTCAATGGAAGGCCTGAAGATGTACCTTATCCCTGATTTTTCTCATTTCACGCCTTCTTTAATTGTGGGTGCGATGGGGCAAGCATTCTTCTCGCTATCTTTAGGTGTGTGTGTAATGACCACTTACGGTTCATACCTGAAGAAAGATACCAACATTCCAAAAACTGCGGCTCAAGTGGCTTTGATCGATACTGGCGTTGCATTTATCGCAGGTCTAGTGATTCTGCCTGCTATGTTTGTTGCTAAAAATCACGGTGTTGAAATCTTCTCTGAATCTGGCGAGCTTCTGAATTCGGATACGCTTGTGTTCACAGTACTTCCAGCCATGTTCGATACCATGGGCGCGGTTGGTGCAATCGTCGGTGTCGTGTTCTTCTTACTGATGATCATTGCGGCGCTGACGTCATCGATTTCAATGCTAGAAGTTCCTGTTTCTTGTGCGACGGAAGAGCTAAAACAGAACCGTAATACAGCAGTACTTTGGATTGGTGGTTTGGTAACGATTGCCTCTGGTGTGATTGTTATGAACTTCTCAAGCCTGTTCGGTTTGGTGATTCAATTCACGACGGTTTACTCACAGCCAATCATTGCACTGCTGATTACGCTTCTTGCAGGTTGGATTTGGAACCGCAACCAAGTATTGAATGAACTAAAGCAAGGCTACCCAGAAATTGAGAGTAGCTGGTTCTGGAAAATTTGGCCGACTTACGTACGTTTCGTATGTCCGGTACTTATGCTGCTAGTGTTCTTCGCATAATCAGCTGTTCGCATTATTAAGATGTTTGATTTCATAAGGCCGCTTTTAGCGGCCTTTGTTTTATCTCTATTCTTTTATGTCTATCTAAAGGCGGCAACATAATGTTTTACTGACCTTTAGTCTCAGTTGAGTATAATGGCCGTCCATTATTGAGGGGCATCATGTTCGATATTCTATTTACTCACTCTGATTTTATCGTCATCAATAAGCATCCGAATGTTTCGGTACACAAAGATGATGGCGATACCATGCTGTTGCAAGAAGTTGGCAAAGTCAGCGGTGATTCTCAGCTTTATTTAGTTCATCGACTCGATAAGATGACGTCAGGCATATTATTGCTTGCGCGTAATGCTCAAGCAGCAAGCGAACTTTCTCAAGCCTTTGCTCATCGTGATGTTGAAAAATTCTATTTAGCTCTTGGCAGTAAGAAGCCAAAGAAAAAGCAAGGCCTGATCAGCGGTGATATGGAGCGTTCTCGTCGCGCTTCTTGGAAACTGCTTGCGACTCAGCAGAATCCGGCGGTGACCCAATTTTTCTCAGCCGCAGCAGAACCAGGCGAGAGATTGTTTTTGTGTAAGCCTCACACAGGAAAAACGCATCAGATTCGTGTAGCGCTTAAATCGATTGGTTCAGCAATCGTAGGTGACCCTATTTATAACGCTTCCGATGAAGCTGACCGTGGATATTTACACGCCTTTGCTCTTAAGTTTATTTATGCTGGCGAAACCTTTCAGTTTCTCTGTGACCCAAGAGAAAAAGAGTACCTTGGGCAGAAATGGAACAGCGAAGTGGTGAGTCAAAACATCGAATTATGGTTACAACCTTGGTCACTTAACTGGCCAACAGTGAAAAAGTAATATTATGCAACTTTCAGCTTTACCCATTTTTTTTGAAGAGCTTAATGCTCAGCTCACACAAGCCCCTGATGAAGTTCGTCGACTGTTTCATGGTCGAGGTCAACGTTGGGAAGGCTTGGAGCAAATTACTTGTGACTGGCTACAGGGACAACTGGTTGTAAACTTGTTCAAAGAAGTGGAAGAAGAGTTTCTTCAAGCACTCGAACAAGGTTTGCAAGCGTTATCGCAATCATCCTTATGGCAACAGCGAAACGGCAGTTGTATTTTGCTTCAACACCGCTACGCTGACGGAGCTCCTTCCCAAGTACTTTGGGGAGAGTTGAATTCAAGACCTGTTGTGGTTGAAAGTGGTTTGAAGTATCAGCTTGATATTGGCAGAAACCAAAACTTTGGCTTGTTCCTCGATATGCGTTTAGGCCGAGACTGGGTGAGAGAACACGCCAAACATAAGAACGTACTTAACTTGTTTGCTTACACCTGTGGATTTTCCGTGGCAGCGATAGCGGGTGGGGCCGATAAAGTCGTCAATGTCGATATGGCAAAAGGTTCTTTGTCGAAAGGGCGAGAAAACCATCTGATTAATGATCACAATGTCAGTAAAGTGAGTTTCCTAGGACACGATATCTTTAAATCGTGGGGGAAAATCAAAAAAGCTGGACCTTATGATCTGATCGTTATTGACCCGCCTTCTTTTCAGAAAGGTAGCTTTGCGTTGACTAAAGATTACCAAAGAATTCTTCGTCGTCTTCCAGAACTATTGACGGAAGGAGGGGAAGTGTTGGCTTGCGTTAACTCGCCAATGGTAAGCAGTGATTTTCTGATTGACGGAATGAAAGCTGAAGCTCCAGATTTGAACTTCCAATATCGTCTCGATAACCCGCCAGAGTTTGCAGATATCAATTCTGAGTCAGCACTGAAAGCCTTAGTATTTAGCTAGCGGACGTTTAGATGTGCGTTTAAACCGAAAACAAAAATAGCAGCCAATGGCTGCTATTTTTTATGATTCACTTATGTGTTTATAAACGCTTAATTCATATGGTCGCTAAGTTTAAATGTCAGTGTGTGGACATCGTTTTTCAGTACCAATGAATCTTTCGTTAGCGTCATATCGCTCCAATCTTGTAGCGTTTGAGAAACTGCTTGTTCGGTATCCATGATGTCACCGATACACATCTTCATGGTTTTGCCCATTTTCTCAATACGGAACTTGTTGTCTTTCACTTCCGCTTGGCCGAAAAAGTTGTTGCAGCCAGCGTTACCATTGGCAATCATTTTTTCGCCAATTTCTAGGTTAGGAGTTCTTAAGCGTTCATTCTTCACTACGTCTTTACCATCAACTTGAGTAAGTTCCCAGTTGTGGTGTTGTAGGTCTTGAGCCGTAATTTGCACTTCATCACCAGTACTTTGACAAGCCGTTAGAATTACAGGCAGCGTTACCGCTGCAAGTAGCGATTTTGAAATCAGCTTCATATGATTCACTCCGAATATGGAAATTCCGCTCAGTATAGTCAATAAAACACTGTTTTTGTCAGCATGAGGTCATAGATTGAGTCTCAAATCACATCAATCTGTTTGTTACTTATTGAAATGTATAAATATTGTTGGGTTGTCAATTGCCGTATGTAAGACAATTCCTAAAGTTGCTTAACACTTTTACGAACGATAAGTGTTGGTTCGAGTTGAATAATCTCAGGCTCATTGCTCAGCTTATTGATCTTTTTAAGCAGTGTATCAACAGCCGCTTTTCCTAAGCGGTATTTAGGCTGATGAATGGTGGTTAACGACGGAGACATAAACTTGGCAATGTGAATGTCATCGTAGCCTATGATGGAGATGTCATCCGGAATGGAGAGGTTGTTTTCATTTGCTGCGTTAATCACACCCATTGCCATCATGTCGTTACTGACAAAGAGAGCACTTGGCAACGAATTTAACTTCATCAGCTTGATAAACGTGTCGTAGCCCCCTTGGCACTCAAAGTTCGACTCCATGACCCATTCAGGGTGTATTTCCAAATTAGCTTCACGCAGCGCACGTTTGTAGCCTTCATAACGCATCTGTGCCTGATGATGATTCAAAGGCCCCGTAATACAGCCGATCTCTTTATGACCACTCTCAATCAGATGTTTAGTGGCCATGTAGCCACCAAGCAGAGAGTTATCCTGAATCTTATCGCTGGAAAATAGCATCGGGCCCCAGTCCATCACCACGACAGGGATATCTGGGTAGCGTTCAAACTCATCAATACGTTCACCCACCAATGTAGAACACATCAAAATAATACCGTCTACGCGTTTTTGCAGCAGGGTATTGATTGAGGCTTTCATGCGCTCGTGATCGCCTTCTGTGTTACACAGAATCAAGTTATAACCTTGTTGGTAACAGTTACGTTCGACACCTTTGACCACTTCACCAAAGAATGGGTTGGTTGATGTTGTCATCAACATGCCAATGGTTTTGGTACGGTTCATTTTAAGGCTGCGAGCTAGAGCGGAAGGAGCGTAGTTGAGTTCTTGAGCGGCTTTGTTAACCCGTTCCGCAATCTCATCGCTTACGAAACGGGTTTTGTTGATCACATGGCTAACAGTCGATGTTGAAACTCCGGCGAGTTTTGCTAAATCCTTCATTGTTGCCATGTCATCAGTATCCTTTACTTTTGTTCAGCTAAGAATGCATCAACCTCAGAGCGTTGTGGAATAGAGGTTTGCGCGCCAAAACGGGTAACAGAAATCGCTGCGGCGGCGTGTGCAAATTTAATCGCTGATTCTAAAGGCATTTCTTCTAACAAGCCAGTAACAAAAGCGCCGTTAAAGGTATCGCCAGCTGCGGTTGTGTCGGTCGCTTTTACTCTGAATCCCGGAATAATGACGCCTTTACCATTCTGACTCAACCAAACGCCTTTGGCTCCGAGAGTAATCATGACAGTTTCGATCCCCTTACTATGAAGAATATCCGCCGCTTTTTGTGCTGATTCATCGTCGGAGACGGTGATGCCTGTCAGCACTTCAGCTTCAGTTTCGTTCGGAGTAATGATATCGACGCAGCTAAGCAGTTCATCTGGCAATTCACGTGCAGGGGCAGGGTTTAGAATCACCTGAGTTTGCGCACTTTTTGCCACTTGAACGGCTTGGATAATACCGTCTAGCGGTGTTTCAAGTTGAGCAAGGAAGTATTGTGCATTACGTATCTGGTCAAGATGCGGCTCAATGGCTTCTGCAGTGAGCTTTGCATTCGCTTCGGCAGAAATACAGATGCTGTTTTCACCGCTGTCAGAGACCTGAATCATCGCGATACCAGTAGGGCAGTTTGGTTGTAGCTTGACCCCTGATACGTTGATGCCATCGACTTTAAAGCTTTCGCGAATGTTAATGCCAAACGAGTCATCACCCACACAAGCAATAAAACCGACATCGGCTTTCAAACGAGCTGCCGCTACAGCTTGGTTTGCGCCTTTGCCACCTGGGATAACTTGGTAATTGCGGCCGTGAAGTGTTTCGCCTGGGCGAGGAAAAGTCGGTACTTGAAGAACGTGGTCTGCATTGACACTACCGAATACCACCAACTTATTCATAGAAGAAGTCCTCAGTGTTTTAGGAATAAAAAGAGAGGTTTAAAGTCTTTATTTACTTAACACGTTAAAGTTTAAAACATTAAAGCTGTCTTTTTTCACCCTCCCCGTGAGGAGAGGGTGTGATTAGCAATTACTTAGTGATAACTTTTAGTGGAACTGGGATGTACTCTTCCACTTTTTCGCCTTTCAGTACTTTGTCAGCTGTTTCTACACCTAACGCACCGATCATATCTGGTTGTTGAGCAACCGTTGCTGCCAGTTTGCCTCGTTCTACCGCTGCAATACCGTCGTCTGTACCGTCAAAACCAACAATCATTACGTTTTTACCAGAAGCCTGAACTGCGCGAAGTGCGCCTAGAGCCATTTCGTCGTTCTGTGCAAATACCGCTTCAACATCTGGGTTCGCTGCTAGTAGGTTTTCCATTACGTTCAGACCTTTAGTACGGTCGAAGTCCGCTGGTTGGCTAGCAAGTAGTTGCATTTGGCTACCTTTAACTGCATTCATAAAGCCTTCACCACGCTCACGTGCCGCAGAAGTACCAGCAATACCTTCTAGTTGAATAACTTTGGCTTTCTCACCCACTTTTTCCATGATGAAGTGACCTGCCATTTCGCCGCCAATAATGTTGTCAGATGCGATGTGGCTCACTACGTCACCGCGGCTTGCACCACGGTCCAGAGTCAATACTGGAATCTTAGCGTTGTTTGCGATGCGAATTGCGTTTGATACCGCATCTGAATCTGTTGGGTTGATCAGGATTGCTTTCACGCCACGAACAGTAAGGTCTTCCACGTTTGAAAGCTCTTTACTTGGGTCGTTTTGTGAATCTAAAACGATAAGGTTATAGCCGAGCTCTTTTGCTTTTGCTTCTGCTCCATCTTTCATCGTAACGAAGAATGGGTTGTTCAGCGTAGAGACGACAATTGCCATCGTATCTTGCGCGTATGCAGAGACAGAAACAGAGGTTGATAACAGTGCAGCTGAAATCAGAGTTGCCAATTTTTTCATTTTAATTTCCTTATGCTGGGGGAGACCTAACCGAAGTTAGGTCTGTTGTTTCACGGGTTATTTGTTTTTGTTGTCTACAAGTACTGCAAGCAGGATAACCACTGCTTTTGCAATCATTTGGTAGTAAGAAGACACATCTAGTAGGTTTAGTGCGTTGTTCAGGAAGCCGATAATCAAAGCACCAATCAGTGTGCCCATGATCTTACCGCGACCGCCCAGTAGGCTTGTTCCGCCTAACACTACCGCTGCAATAGCATCAAGCTCATAGCCCATGCCTGCAGTAGGTTGTGCAGACGATAGACGTGATGTCACGATGATGCCCGCTAGAGCTGCAAGAAGACCACAGATTGCGTAAACGCCGATTTTGACTTTGTCTACGTTGATACCTGAAAGACGTGTCGCTGATTCGTTACCGCCTGACGCATATACGTAGCGGCCAAAACGAGTGTGATTTAGAAGGTACCAAGCTGCGGCAAATACGATTGCCATCAACCATACCGGAACTGGAATACCTAGCATGTAGCCTGTACCAAACCATGCAAATGCATCCGCAGTATCGGTAAAGCCAGTAGAGATTGGTCGACCGTCGGTGTAAACCATGGTCACACCACGTAGTAAAGTCATGGTAACTAGGGTTGCGATAAACGCCTGAACCTTACCTTTGGCAATCACGAAACCACTGATCGCCCCTAGTGCAGCACCAGCGATAAGTGCTGTTGGTACCGCAATTAATACCGGAACTTCAATAGCTATAAGGCTTGCGGCAAAAGCACCACAAAGAGCAAGTACAGAACCGACACTCAGGTCGATACCGCCAGTCAGAATAACTAACGTCATACCTACGGCGATGATGGCGTTTACCGATGTCTGACGAAGAATATTCATCAGGTTATCCATGGTAAAAAAGTTTGGGTTTAAAAAAGAGACAACCACGATCAGAAACAGCAATGCGATAAGTGATTTCTGTTCGATCAGCCATTCTTTACTCAGCAACTTCTTTTCGCTGACAGAATTTGTTTTATTCATAGTGTTAGTACTCATGCTGCTTCCTCGTTCACCGTTTTACCGACGGCACACGCTAATAGATTTTCTTGGTTGGCGTCTTTAGCTGAAAACTCGCCGCTGATTCGACCTTCATGCATCACCAAGATGCGGTCACTCATACCTAAGACTTCTGGCATTTCTGAAGACACCAAAATGATACTCATGCCTTCTGCTTTGAACTTATTGATTAACTGATAGATTTCTTTCTTTGCGCCTACATCAACACCGCGAGTTGGCTCGTCAAGAATCAATACTTTTGGACGGGTCATTAAACCTTTAGCGATAGCCACTTTTTGTTGGTTACCACCAGACAAATTGCCAATGATCTGATTTCTCGATGGTGTTTTGATATTGAAGAGCTGGATAAAGTCTTCCACTGCAATGGCTTCATCGTTGTGTTGCAGCTGAATACCTTTAGAGAGCTTATCTAATGCGCAAAGCGACATGTTTTCTTTCACTGAAAGCCCTAATACCAGGCCGTCACCTTTACGGTCTTCAGAAATATATGCGATACCGTTAGCCAAACCGTCTTGAGGAGTGACTGGGTTTATAGTGCGTCCATCTAAATTAATTACGCCACGTTCTGAAGGTAGAGCGCCGTAAATGACTTTCATCAATTCAGTTCGACCCGCGCCCATTAAGCCAGAAACACCAAGGATTTCGCCTTTTTTGAGTGTAAAGCTGACGTCGTGAACACCGGAGCCTGTTAAACCAATTACTTCTAAGCAAGTGTCGCCGTGTTTAACGTCAATACGTGGGTATTGCTCTTCAAGTTTACGGCCAACCATCATTTCAATCAGGCCATCTTCGTTGATGTCAGTAACAGGGCATTCGCCGATAAACTTGCCATCACGCAGCACCGTTACGTCATCACAAATTTCAAATATCTCTTTCAAACGGTGAGAGATATAGACAATGCCGCAACCTTGTTCACGCAGTTCGTTGATTACTTTGAACAACGACTCTGTTTCAGTATCTGTAAGCGCATCAGTAGGTTCATCCATGATGATGACTTTTGATTCGAACGATAACGCTTTGGCGATTTCCACCATCTGCTGTTCGCCAAGACTCAGTGCACCTAGCTGAGTTTTAGAACTGTATTTTACGTTCAGGCGAGCGAGTAACTTGTCCGCTTGCTGATACATTTCATTCCACAGGATGCGGCCCATAGGGCTGGTTTTTTCGCGACCGAGAAAGATGTTTTCAGCAATCGTCAGTTCTGGGATCAGGTTAAGTTCTTGGTGGATAATACTGATACCAGCTTGCTGAGAATCTCGTGGTCCTTTAAACGATGCAGGTTGTCCTTGATATTGAATGTCACCAGCATCTTTGGTGTAGATGCCTGTTAACACTTTCATCAAGGTTGATTTGCCAGCGCCATTTTCGCCCATAAGCGCCATGACACGGCCGGGATAGACATTCAGACCTGCTTGGTCGAGCGCTTTAACCCCCGGGAAGGCTTTATCAATGTTGCTTAGCGCTAAAATTGGTTGAGTCATGCTCTTTCCTCAATTGTTGAGTGGGAGATGGAATTAAAAAACCACACCAGCTTGGAAAATGACGTTTGCGTACGGGGTACATTCGCCCGTTCTGATAACCGCACGGCTATCTTGAGTGCGTACTTTGAATTCTTCGTGCGACACGTAAGCAATATTGATGGCTTTGCCACAGCGTGACTCTTCGTCTTTGAGTTCTTGAAGCAAAGCAGCGTGAAGCTCTGGGCTAACCTGAGAAAACTCACTGGCCATTACGACACCTTCAATTTGAGACTCAGAAAGAATGACGCGAACAGTATCTAAGAAACTCGGTACACCATGAGTTAAGGCCAAATCGATGCGTTGTGTTTCGTCTGGAATCGGTAAACCAGCATCGCAAATAGTGATCTCGTCGGTATGACCTAGTGTTGCCGTCAAGTAAGAGAGTTCTGAGTTCAGTAGGGCGCTTTTTTTCATTGTTTTACCTATGTAATCGCAAATGTTTTGTCTTTGGAACAAGGTGTTTTTATCGCTTTAACGGTAAAAAAACAGTTCATCGAAACGTTTCGATGAAATCTAGGCCATTAAATTGAAGTTGAACAGTGAGAGAAATATCTTGTGTGATAATGATCGACGAATTTTATTGATAGAATGGAAATTAGGTGATCAAAATCACTTTGTTTACCACTTCAATGCACCTGAATCGGGCAAACTTGCGCAGGAATCGCTGGATCACTCAGATTGGTTAGAATTTGTTGATTGAAACTTCTCTTTTCTATACTTATAACTGTAAACACAAGCCAGAAGTAACCTCGTTGAGACTTAAGATAAGGCTTGATGAATCAATCACCGAACAGAAGGAATACTCATGGAGCAGCTTGAATTTTTTACTGTGCCCAGTCCTTGTATTGGTGTTTGCTCAATGGACGAGAAAGGGTATTGCCGAGGATGCATGCGTAAACGTGAAGAAAGATTTGGTTGGTTGGAAATGACGCCAGCGCAGCAAATTCACGTTATCAAACTGTGCAGGCAACGTTATCGCCGAAAAATAGCGCAAAACAAAGCATTAAACGAAGGGGCTCCCGAATCCGAGAGCCCGCAACAATCATTGTTTTAGGACGATGTAATAAAGACTTGGCCTATTTTAAAGACCAAAGATCACTGACCCAGCCACCAGCGTGAGCGTCGAAGTGCACTCCGCTAAATTTGCTGTTCACATCTTTAAAAGGTTCAGAATTACGTTGTTCGGACATGATTGCTCGTATATGGCAAGCCATTGGGTCAGTAGGATCCGCGTTGGATGCTTGTGTTCTGATAGCAACTTCTTTGATGAGCTGCAAACGGTAGCTGTTACTCGCGCGTTTCATTTTGACCTCCGTAAACGATGTGACCATTAAAAAAGTTAGGATCTGCTTATTTTTTAGTCAACGCAGATCCTCCCATATTTTTTCTAATGCGTAATCGTTCACAAAGTTGTTTGAGACACCATGCAAGCTTCAATCAATTATGAGTTGCGACAGATTCTCACAACATAATTCTTCGCGCTAATCCAAGGATTTTTTGAATCTCAAAGACGCGATAATCAGCCCTAATAAAGTAAATCCTGCCAGCCAAAGCGTGTCTTTCCAGAGGTCTGTCAAATCTGCTCCTCTTAACACAATTCCCCGAATCAAGCGCATAAAATGGGTTGCCGGTAATACTTCCGATATCCATTGCGCAGCGACGGGCATGCCCTCATATGGAAACATAAAACCCGAAAGCAAAATGGAAGGCAGGAGGATAAACACCGTCATCTGCATGGCTTGAAGTTGAGTACTTGCCAGCGTTGAAATCATCAGCCCGAGGGTTAAACTCGCGGAAATAAACAATAAGGTACCAAATAAAATCTGGCTGATATCACCGTTAATTGGCACTGCAAAAATGTAATGCCCTAAGCCGAGAATGATAAAAACCTGAATCAGACCAACAAAGATATACGGAACAATTTTCGCAACCATCAGTTCGATAGGGTGTATCGGCGTTGTGATCAGCAGTTCCAAATTGCCTCGTTCTCTTTCTCGTACAATTGCGGCGCTGGTAAACAGGATCATTGTCATGGTCAATATGACGCCTAAAAGACCGGGGACAATATTGACAGCCGAGCGGCGACTCGGGTTATACAGCAAAGTCACCTCAAATGTGGGCGTGCTTGCGGGTTTGATTTTGAAATCAAAATCAGTAAGCGGCATGGCTCTAAGGCCCATGATAGATCCTGCGATAATGGTGTCCGAACCATCGACCAGCCACTGTCCCAATTCTCTGCCTTGCTGCAAACGTTGAAGTAAGTCTTTTGGCAAGATCAAAGCCGCACGAACCTCACCTTGTTCAATGGCTTGCTCTGCATGTTTGGCGGTTGGGTACTGCTTAGTTACTGTGACCACTTGTGTCGCTTTGATTGATTCTGTAAGCAAACGTCCAAATGCGCTCTGACTTTGGTCGACGACAGCAACGGGGATGTTGCGAACATCCGTATTAATGGCAAACCCAAATAACAACAACTGAATCAGAGGAATCATGACCACCATGCCAAACGTGATACGGTCACGGGATAACTGGCGCAGTTCCTTGATCATTACAGCTTTCATTCGAAACAGACTATTCATTGGCGGCCTTTTCCTGTGACTGAGACAAATACATCTTCCAAGCTAGGGCGGGCAATTGTCAGTTCGGCGTTGGCTAAGCTCGGTTCAACGGATTTGAGCCATTCGATTGGATGGGTGACTTCGCGATGAATAAGCACACGCAATCGAACACCAAGTTGCGCTGCTGAGCGAACTTGCGGATATGATATTAACGATTCTTTGAGTTTGCGAAGATTCGGCGCTTTTACTTCAACAATATTTACGCCCATTTGCTGCATCAGCTTTTCCGGCTCGTCATCAGCGCGAATTTCACCTGACTCCATAATCGCAAGCCTATGGCAGCGTTCCGCTTCATCCATGTAATGGGTAGTGACTAGAATGGTTGTTCCTTGAGAGGAGAGATCAAATAGCTGTTCCCAAAACTCGCGGCGGTTTTCAGGGTCAACAGCAGAGGTCGGTTCATCCAGAAACAGTAACTCAGGATTATGCATAGTGGCTGCTGCGAGAGCGAGACGTTGTTTTTGTCCGCCACTCATACTTGATACGCGCTGCTTTCTACGTTCGTCTAAGCCGTAAGTTTTCAATTGTTCGTTGGTTCGTTGTGTGAGCGCTTTTCGGTTCATACCAAAAATCTGCCCCATAAACTGCAAATTTTCCTCAACGGTGAGTTCATCGTAGAGAGAAAATTTTTGCGTCATATAACCAATTTTCAAACGTAATTGTTCTGATTGTCTTGGGATCTCTAAGCCCAAAACATTAACAGAACCAGAAGTCGGGCTGAGCAAGCCAGTAAGCACTCGGATGGTGGTTGATTTACCGCATCCATTTGGGCCCAAAAAACCATATATACTGCCTTTAGGAACGCTTAGATTGATGCCTTCTATTGCCGTAAAATCGCCAAATTTTTTAACGACTTGCTCTGCGTGAATTGCGTATTCCGTCATCATCGCTCCTAGGGCAAATCTACTTCAGCGGGAATGCCTGATGGCAAGTTTTGCGCATCATCGGATAAATCAATTTCTGCCAGATACATTAATCGCGCACGTTCATTTTCTGTCAGCGCATAGTAGGGCGTAAATGAAGGTTCATTCGCTATCCAGCGCACAGTGCCTTGGTAGGTTTGTTCTACACCATCCACATGCACTTGTAACTTTGTTCCCTGTGTTAAATTAACCCGATAAGGTTCTGGTACGTATACACGAGCAAACGGCGAATTGTCGGCTTGCACAACAGCAACGATACTGCCGACAGAAACCCGTTCCCCTAAGTTGTATGGCAGATTATCAAGCACACCATCACGGGTAGATACAATGGTCAGTTCGTCGAGTTTCTGTTGTTGCACAGCAGAGTTAGCAATCGCTGCATCAAGTTCAGCTTTCGCCTGCTCAATATCTTCTACGCGAGCACCTGCGGTGAGTTTTGCAAATTCTTCTTTCGCCGAGTCTAGTTCGGCTCTGGCTGAATCTCTGGCAGACAGGGCTGTATCTTTTTCAGATTCGCTGATGAGATTTTTCGACACCAGTTCTGCTTTTCGGCGATAGTTTTTGTTGGCTTCAGTCAATTTTGCCGTTGCTAAGGTGACTTTAGCTTGCGCTACCGCGATATCTTCTGGTCGTTCACCATTGGTCAGTTTGGTCAGATAAGCATTGGCTTTTGCTTGCTGGGCAATGGCTTGGGCAAGCATCGCTTCTTGGCTGGTACTATCTAACCTAACCAAGATGTCGCCTATTTTTACTTGGCTACCTTCCTTCACTGGAAGCTCTCTGATGATTTCATTGCTGGTGGCAGAGAACGTTACTCTGTCTCGTTCTAAAGTCCCGAGAGCTTGTGAGCTATCTTCAGGAGCACAAGCAACGAGCAGAGGAAGTAGGAGCAACAATGCGCCGAGTGATTTCATAACAGGCTCCGTAGAAGTTCAAGATTTAACCGAATCGTATAAGTTTATGTTCATTAAGGGCTTTCTTGCACACATTATTCATCAAGGGTGTGAGCTGTGAAACCGCATTTTATGCAATCAAACTAATACTGCATGGCTAACTTGGCAATACTGATTTTGATTGAATATGCTTCGCAGTTATTCATTGAACACCTAACCAATTTTCATAATCTGTCTCAGAAAACCAAAGAGTAAGTAACGTACGGTTTAGCTTCCTTTTTATGATGCGCTCCAGTTTATCAACTGGTTAATAAATAAGGATAAAACGTGAAAACTTTTAAATATTCACTTTTAGCTATTTCGTTAATGGCGGTGATGGGTTGTAAAGAGAGTGCTTCCTCCTCTGAGGCTCAAAAGAATGTAAATGACGCTACCCAAGTGACTCAAGATAATGCAACTGAGCGCAAGGAGAGAAAAGCGAACGCTCAAGATTTTGCAACACTGAAGCAAAGGGTGATACCTGATTTCGTTGCAAGTTCAGAAGCTTCAGCAAAGAAGCAGGGCAAGAATCTGGCAGAGTTGAGTGATGAATATTTGGCTTCGATTTCCGAGCAAGGCTCATGGGTGGATGTCAATTATCAACAAGTTGAAAAGCCGGGCTGGCAGCCGAGCTTGCATTTGGATCGATTAGTTGTCCTAGCGGCACAGTACAATAAAAATCCGACACAGGAACTGGGTAAAGCGGTGAGTAATGCACTCACATATTGGTTAGATGCAGATCCGAAAAGCTGGAACTGGTGGTGGCACGACATCGGTATTCCCAAACGCATAGGTTACAGTGCGGTGATGGCTAAAGATGCTTTAGATGGCGCTCTATTAGAACGTATTGCTCGCTATTTGCCTGACACTCCAAATTACTCGCCAAATAACCCTAACAGCCCGATCCCGAAAGCGGCGAACAGAACAGATATTGCTTTGGCAGTGTTAAACAGAGGTTTACTCACCGGAGATGCCGAAATGGTCGGCAAAGCTATTTCAGACATTGAAGACACTATAACGGTTAGCACGGCAGACGGTATTCAACACGATTATTCGTTCCATCAGCACGGTCCACAGCTTTATACCTCGGGTTACGGTCCGGTATGGTTTGGTGCCGCAGCCAAATGGGCGAGCTTTGTGGATGGCTTACCATGGCAGTTTTCGGCAGAAAAAACAGAGATTCTCGTGTCGTACATGATGGATGGACAGCGTTGGTCTAAACGTCATGGACAGTGGGACTACAACACAATGAGTCGAGGCATTAGCCGAGTCAAAGCCACTGAATACATGGCGGAGGCAGCAAAGGCTCTTCCTGAAAACACACCTATGGATTTGATTGCGAAATGGGCTCCAGAACGCGCTCAGGATGCGGAAAACTTTAAACGCCATGAGTTTGGAGATGTCGGTTCAGGCTTGAATGGTTTTAAGCACTTCTGGCGCAGTGACTATTCAGTGAAATCTGCCGATGGGCATATGTTCAGTATCGGTATGAACTCGCAACGTGTTGAACCTGCCGAAGCGGGGAATGGCGAAAACTTGAAAGGATTCTGGCTGGGATTCGGTAGTACCTTCCTGTTGCAACGTGGTAACGAGTATCACAACATCTTTCCTGTCTGGGACTGGACACTTGTACCGGGAGTTACTGCTCCTGAATACGTAGGACAAGCCGCAGATTGGGGACGCATTATGCAGCCAGATGTGTCATTTGTTGGTGGCGTGTCTAACGGCAAGTTTGGCGTTACCGTAATGGATATGGATATCAACATACGCCATGCAGAAACGGCCCATTCAACTCAGCCAAATTTCTACAAGTACGGTGAAGGGAAAGGAAGAACAAAAGCCAAGAAAGCTTGGTTTAGTTTCTCGGACGAAGTGGTTGCACTTGGCGCAGGTATCTATTCAACCAACCATGAAAACGTCAATACCTCTGTTAACCAAGTTCTGCTCAATGGGCAGGTTACGGTTGATGGCAAGACGATTGAACATGGGCAACGTGCGCTTACTGACACTAAATGGGTTCACCACGACAACGTAGGTTATGTGCTCCCTGAACACTGGCATGGTAAGCTTTCCAATCAGACACAAACTGGTGATTGGAGCTCGATTCGTACCGCAAATAAGCCGGAATCAGTAAGTAAAGAAGTGTTTGCTTTGTCGATCAGTCATGGCTCCAAGCCCGAAAATCAAAACTATCAGTACATTGTTGTTCCGGGAACAAATGTTGAACAAGTCGCGGTTTATGCTTCGGACATTCCGGTATCGGTTCTGGTAAACAATGAGAAACTTCAAGCAGTCACACATAAAGGCCTTAATGTGACGGGCATTGTTTTCCATCAAGCAGGGGAAGTAGAACTGGGTGGAGGAGCGGTTGTTAAAGCTAACCTTCCATCTGTGCTTATCCTTGATGAAAGCGGTGACAAGCCGATATTGAGCGTGTCCACTCCAGGTCAAAGTTTTGCTCCGCTTGAGCTGACGCTGATGTCTGCTAAGTATGGCAACGTAACACATTCAGTTCTGACGCCGGGTGGTGAGGCGGAAACTGGAAAAACACTGACGTTTGCTTGGGATGAGAAGATTGATGACACGCATCGTCATTCAATGTTAGTACAGCAACAGAAAGAGTTAGCGAGTCAAAATAAATTTGACCTGCTGGCCGAAGCGGATACGGAAGTTCAGGGCGGTCGCTATGCAGATGAAAACTTCGATATCGTTTCTCGCTGGGATTTGTATGTTGGTCAAATAGCCGACAAAGAATCGCAAGATGCTAACGTTACCAAGACTTTAAAATCACTGCTTAAGTTCAACTTAGAACGATTAACGGATACGCCAGTTAAGAAAGCGACGTTGAAACTTCATGTCCGTGACTTTAGCGGTGCGACAGAGCAAGTCATCAACTTACTTAAACTGGACAACACCGACTGGCATGAAAGTTACGTTACATGGAATGATGTTGATGGTACGGCATTGCCAACCAATCAGGCACTAACCATTAGTGACAAAGACAAGAAACAGTGGGTTGAGTTAGACGTGACAGAACTTGTTGAAATGGCTCGTAAGCAAGGTGTTTTAAGCTTGATGCTTGAGAATGCAAGCGAAGGCTTTGTCGCTTTCGGATCGGATGAAACCGAGCAAATTCCGATTCTAGCAATCGAACGAGTGGTAGATACGAAATAGCAGAGTGATGAACAACAAATAAATGTTGTTGAAGTACAAACGGTGGTCAATGACCACCGTTTTTTATCGTTATTACTTTGTTGCCATTCTTCCAATAACACAAAGCCTGTTTCGTCTGTTTTGGATCAAAGTAGAGTGGGTGGGTTGACGCTAAGGTAAACACAGTTTTCGCTGAGTTGAAGGAGACAACTTACATGAACAAATGTGGACAGTGCCGACAATTTTCCCGCACGCCCGACAATCAAAAAGATTTGTGTGGTGCATGGGAGCAGCCTACCTCTGCAACGAGAGCAGCTTGTGAGTACTTCATGCCGAAAAAGCCACTTCGCAATATGGAACCTATAACGAAGCAGCCTTAGCGTTCAGTATTCCTATTTATTAAATGCTTCTATTGCTTAGCTTCCAGTTTGTCCAGCAGCGCTTTTTTGGGTTTAGCCACTACGCCGTAAATGAAAGCAACTGGCAGGCCAACCGCCAAAAGCAGAATGATAGACACCACGATAATCAGGGTAATTATCAGTTTCCACATTACGTTATCCAACACATTCAATGAAATGCTTGGAATATGGTCTTTGGATACATCAAACAGCTTTTCAGTGTTGCTGACAAAATCAGGATACTGAGCCAGCATTTCGATAACGTCGTTGTTGATGGATTGAAGGCTAAGCGCAATTCCTGCTAACGAGTCGTTAACCTGAGGCAGTTCGCGAGCCGTGTTAGGAATAGTCTCCAGCATGGTATTCACAGAGTTGGTCAACTGAGTAGCACTACCAATCATTTCTGATAGCTTTTGTTGGTTCTCCGGCGACAGTTCTACATCACTTTTCGCTAAGGTGTCCAGTGAGCCAGACAAGGCTTGCATGGCTTCCGCTAACTGTTTAGTGGCTTCACCGACGGTGGTTAACTCAACATTGACTGAGTTGACTTTGACATCAAGAACCGGTGATTTAGCGGGTTTAGTTGCTTCTACTGACGGTGCTTCGGTTGCAAAAACAGAGGCGCTAACAAACATTGAGAATAGTAGCCCCAAAGTGTTTAACCTGCGGGAGAGTGTGTTTGCTTTCATCATTTTGCCTTAGTACATGGTAGATAACGTCATTATAACCATGAAACTAAGTACATATACTTCCTAATCCCTTATTTTTTACCAGTATTATTGATGAGAAAGTGAAAAGGAGCACAGATAAGTGCTCCTTTGTCTATGCTCGGGAATGAGGGTTAACCGACCTTAAATTGGCCCACATCTTTAGACAGTTTATTAACTGAACTGCCTACCAGTTTCGCTACTTCGTTAATCTCGTTAGACAAACCTTGACTCACTCGGTTTTGCTCGTTTAAGTGTTCTAGGTTGGTGCTTAACTCTTCTGACACACTACTTTGTTGCTCCGTTGCCGTGGCTATCTGAGTTGCCATGTCACTAACGATCGTCGCAGAAGACTGAATTGATTCGAACATTTGCTGAATGTTCACTGAGAGTTCAACGTTCTTCTCGACACGATTTGAACCATCTAAGATTGAACTCACGGCGTCTTTCACACCACTTTGTAACTTGTCGATCATGTTCTGAATTTCTTCAGTGGATTTTTGTGTTTTGCTTGCCAGAGACCGAACTTCGTCAGCAACAACAGCGAATCCTCTGCCTTGTTCACCAGCTCGTGCTGCTTCAATTGCGGCATTAAGAGCGAGCAAGTTAGTTTGTTCTGCAATGTTACGAATCACTTCGAGTACCGTAGCGATATTGTTTGATTCACTCGCCAACTGCTCGATCACTTGGTTGGCCTTTTTGATGGAGTTCGCGAGTTGGTTAATCTCATCCACCGAGTTATCAATGATTTTCATACCCTGAGTGGTAAGCTCGGCAGTGTGATCCGTTTCGTTCGCTGTGCTTAGCGTGCGTTCTGCCACTTCGCGAATGGATACACTGAATTCATTCACTGCTGCAGCAATTTGCTCAATGCTTCTCGTTTGTTCATTACTTACGCGTTGAGCATTTTCGTGAGTATTTGTAAGTTGAACTGCATTGTTTTCCAACGACGTGCTGCTTGATGAGATTTCAGAAATTAGGGTTTGTAGCTTAGCCACAAAGTCATCAAATGCCGAAGCCAGCTTACCCAGTTCGTCGGTGCGTTTAGAGTTGATGCGCTGTGTTAAGTCACCATCTCCTTCGCTGATTTCTTTGATACGTCGAGTGAGGTCATTGACACTGCCAACCAACACTTTAGGAACGACATAGCTAAGTGCACCAGTAAGAATGATGATGAAGGCTACGAATATCAACATGTAGAGCTGCATCTTTGAAGTCTCTTCTGAGAATTCATTTACTTCGACGTTGGCCTGTGAATCTAGCTCTTGACTGGCAATATCATAGAGCTCTCTTAAACTCTGGAAATCATCAGAAACTGTTGAACCAAGTAACGCTTCGGCTTCTTTGGTATTACCATTATCTACCAGCTTGAAAAACTCATTCGACGACTGCTCCCATTTTCTAAAACGGTTTTCAAAGTCATTCACTTTGCTCGTAATTGCTGGGTGGTCATCCATCAGATTCTTAAACTTCATCATGCGGTCATAAGCTTGCTTAGCATTATCTTTGAAGTCTTTTAAATCGTCTTGCCCCGGACTAAGCAAATAATGGAGTTGAGCAACATAAGCTTGATATAAATCTCGGTCAGCATTCAAAACGAAAGAAACAGAAGGAAGGAACTGATGACCAAAATCATCTACACCTTTGTTTAGTTTTTTGGTTAGCGTGCCGTAGGTTAGAAATAAGATAATGAGCGATAAAACAGCAATCCCCATTGATATAGAAAGTTTGGCTCTAATGCTCTTTGTTACTATCCCGAACATAAATCACCTCATGTGACAAAAATGCAAATACAACACTGACGATCTATTTTTCTTATTATTTGTTTAAATTTAAGTGATAAATAAAATAACTGCAACGTTTCGCCCTATATGCATCAATACACAAGCGCATGTCGATAAAATGTTAATCCTGATGAAATAGAGATATCTACGTTTGAAATATGAATGTGTGTAGCATATTGTTCTTCAAGTGTTTTATTAGTGCTTGTGTTTGTAAAAAAGAAATTATTTTAGAGCAAATACTTGGTTGATTTAAGGTTGATTAACTAATAACTTTATACAAATCAATTGGATGAAATGGTTTTGTTGTGTGTGTATTACTTTGTTTCTTTTGGTTACAATCGTTTTTAGCTTTTCTCATTGATATTTTTCTCTAAAATTAAACACTAAAAAATTGTGGTTTTATTAAAACATTCTACAAAGGGTGGTTTAGAATTATTACTCTATTTTACTCCTGTTTTTAACGAGGTTATTTCTTATTTTTAATAGTGCGGATATGAGGTTTTGTAATTGAAGTTATATTTAATTAAAACAACGTGATCCATTCTATAGGTGCTAGAGATAATGTTGTTATACAACCTGAAAAACAGTTTTTTAATAGCGTTTGTGTTTTATCAAATTATAAACGAGTAGGGAATTAGCCTAGTTTTTGCTCTATATGATAGTTCAATACACAAGTTCTACAGACGCATGCTTTTCTTCTTAGCTCTGGTGGAATTCGCGAAAGCAATTCCTCGGGAAAGGAAATTGCGGGATCGTTACACCAACAGGATTTCTTGATATCTAGTGCGCCTAAGTTGATACAGGCGTTGGGCTTACCACACAACGGGCAAACAAGGGGATCGGGTTTTAATTCGGTTATTTTCACGACTTAGGTCTCTCAGTAATACTTACCTCTTACATGTATAGAGAGTTATACACTGAGCCTAAAGAAAATGCATTGCTAAAGCGATAATCAAAGCTGGTAATCCTGCAATAAACAGCACGAAACCTGCTTGATAATTTTGTCTGTAATGCTGTTTCTCTTCTTGTTCGAAATTGTGCTCTTTGACCATACTATACACGCTATCGGTTTTTGCATCGTCGATTCGAGTATTTTTACTGTGCATACCGCCTGTCCAAAGCAGCTTTGCAAAAATCCATATTACGACCACAACATAGAATAGAAAATCTTCGAACCGAGTAGTCTTAAACTGCTCAACATAATGGGATAGGACAAAGACTGTCAGCATCGCCAGAGCATTAATCAGAATTACATATTTAATCAGTTTAACCATGCCATAACACCACTGATGAAAATGAATATCACACCGACTATCCCTAAAGACAGAGAGAAACTAACTTGGTTTACGTAATCTTGTTGGTCATTCACTTTAGACACTAGCTCTCTGTGCACTATCATGGATAGAAAATGTTGATTTGAAGGATGATTGCCATCAAAAGCAAGCAAGGCGATAGCCAATGAGACGATACCGCTGTAGGTGATGTAATCGATAAGTGCTATTTCGGTTAAGTAGCTGAAGTTCATTTTTGCTAAGTAGGCAGCCGCACTGACGACGATAAAAAGTACTCCGATTTTGAGTAGTATTTTGAACATTCGCTTCTCTCTATTAGTTTTCTGTGCGTTGCAGTCATTGAATGAGATATAAGAACAGTTGAGCCAGTATACATAAATGAACACTGAGAGCTTTGGTAGCTAATAAAACCTGAACGTAGAATGTAAGCTTTGAGACGGCTATCGCGTGAAGAAGGTTTATAGATCAACAAAACACTCAGTAAGTATTTATTTGTAGGTACTTTCCCCCTGTGTCTCCAGCTTTGTAGCATTGTTAAGCAACACATCTCCATATTTATTTTTTTGAATTTTGACTGAAATGAAAATCGTAGTTATATCAAAGAACTACTAAACTGATTACGTTAACGTAATCACTGATTTTTAATTGCAAGGAAAGTGCTATGTCCCAAGAAAACGGTAAACAGGAAGTGACGGTTGTCGATATCAAAATGCCATTTATGTCGATGGTTGTATTTATGGTGAAGTTTGCCATTGCCTCAATTCCAGCCTTCATTATTTTGAGCCTAATAATTTCGTTACTAATGGCTCTATTCGGTGGAGTGTTCCATGGGATGGGGAGATACTAGTTATAGCCTAAAACGGTGAAACCACTGTCTGATAAAGGGTGGGGTTATAAAATCAGTCTATTGCTCGTCCTTACTGTATAACTCTACCCAAAATAGTCAGTTCTGATTCTCGCTACGATGGCTTGCTTCGTGTTACGTAACCAAAGCGATTAAGTTATAATCCAACACTTTTTGAATTTAGGAACGCCGCTACCGCGTGTTTCTTTTTGATCGGGTTGATAATGCACACACTTGAACAATTGCGCTCTGGAGAGTTACAAGGTCTTCGTCGACTAAAGCTATCCTGTGGTTTAACTGAGTTTCCTCGCGAAATTTTCTCGTTGTCGGATACGTTAGAGATTCTTGACCTGACAGGGAATCAACTCTCGTCACTTCCAGATGATCTGGAACAACTCATCAATCTCAAAGTTATTTTTTGTTCACAGAATCAATTTACGCAATTACCCGAAGTACTAGGACGATGCAACTCGCTAAGTATGGTGGGTTTTAAATCCAATCAGATTGCAGATGTCCCCGCCGCCTCTTTACCTGCCCAGCTGCGCTGGCTTATTTTGACGGATAATCGTGTTCAATCCCTGCCTGAAAACATTGGACAATGTTCTAGGTTGCAGAAACTGATGTTGGCGGGAAACCAGCTTTCCTCTTTGCCTGAATCTTTAGCTCTCTGCCATCGTTTGGAATTGATCCGCATGTCAGCGAACCAGCTTGAAGCTCTGCCTGAGTGGATATTCACTTTGCCCAAGTTAACTTGGCTAGCTTATGCCGGAAACCCTTTTACAGAGCGTTTGGAAACACAAGCTTTAGAATACTCGATGACGGGCATTAATTGGCATCAACTAGATATGAATGAGTTGCTCGGTGAAGGCGCATCAGGCTTGATCTATCGAGCTAGTTTGTCTAGTGAAGAGGTGAGCCATCCGGTTGCCGTTAAACTGTTTAAAGGCGCAATGACCAGTGATGGTTTGCCAATGTGCGAGATGGCCTCAACTATGAAAGCTGGCCAACATTATGCTTTAACGCAGACTCTTGGACGTATTCAGCATCATCCTTCCGGTACAGATGGTCTTGTAATGGAACTTATCCCTAATGAGTTTAATAACTTGGCTCAGCCGCCAAGTCTTGAATCTTGTACACGTGATGTTTATTCCTCAGACAAGCAGTTTTCCACTTCAGCGTTATTTAAAGTTGCAGGTGCTATTGCGGATGCTGTAAATCATCTTCATCAACAGGGTGTAATGCATGGCGATTTGTATGCTCACAACATACTGACAACGCCATCGGGCGAGGCACTCCTGAGTGACTATGGTGCAGCTTCCTTTTTTGATGCAGAAGAACCTTATCAGGCGGCGAGGTTGCAACGTTTAGAGGCAAGAGCATTCGGATGTTTGTTGGAAGAGTTGATAGCGCGCTGTGATGAATTAGCTGAAGATGTTAGAAATAATTTAGACACACTGGTTTCTCAGTGTTTGGCTCCTGAAATCATGGATCGACCAACATTTGAGGATATCTGCCAAGTTTTGTTGGATATAAGCCATCAAAGCCAGAAGCAATAAAGATTTAAATTTGTCGAGGGTGCTAACGCAACCTCGACGATTATTGCAAAGCCTTTGTGTTGTTAACGCCTTAATCTATAACACCACAAACGACACGAGCGCCGCCACCTCCTAGCGCAGAAGGCATATCAGAATGATTGTCACCACCAGCGTGAATCATCAGAGCTCTGCCTTTTAAGTCGGAAAGTTTTATACGTGGAGCGACTACAGGCTGGACGGCTTTATTATCCATTCCAACGTATAACGCAGGTAAGTCACCTAAGTGATTATCATCTGTCCACGGATATCCATGTTTACCTGTGCCTTTGGGGTCGTAATGACCGCCAGCACCGCCGCCTAGCACAGTTTTTCCATCTTTTTGTGTACTGTCACACGAGGGATTTGTATGCACATGGAATCCATGTGTCCCAGGTGTGATGCCTGAAAGATAAGGGGTAAATACGACACCGTATTTGCTTTCAGAGAGTTCAATAGTACCCGCGCTTTTATTGGTGTTTAAATCGGTCATTGTGATTGTTTGAGCAACCGCAATAGGTGCAGCGGCCAGCGTAATAACCACGGTTAAGTTTCGTAATCCTTTGAGCATAACTTATGTTCCCTTCACTGATATTTGTGCAGCCACAAAGTTAGACTGCGCGGAGTGTTGTTATGAGGCTTACTTCAGCTTTGACCACTATCTCTAAAGAGCAATAAGACTATCGCCTCTCGGTTCATCATCTAATAGTAATCACTATATTTGGTATTAACAAAATAATAACTTTTAAATGGTCTGCACATGGTTTAGGGAAGATTGCGAGAACTGTCAGGGCTGACCTTGGTATTGACTATCTCGTTGCAGAAACACTACTCAACCATGCGATGGGCAAACTAGACCAAGCTTACATTCATACCCACATCGAACTACAGAACTCACAAGCCTTAAATACCTACCATTTGTGGCTAAAAAAGTGCTGGCAAACCTGTTTTAGTTCTCTACTTAAATAACTTTTCACAACCCAAATGATCAATCAGATCAAACGGTAACCTATTTTTAATTCTGAATAACAGGGGATAAGCCTGACATGACGTTTTTATGCCAAAACGAGCCAATAAACGAGGCGCTTATAACTGCTGCGCGCATAGCACCACATCAAGTGGCACTAGTTAAACCAAGCAAAACACAACTGAAAGTTCTTAACGCGATCAAAGCAGGGGAGAAAGTGACAGCTGTGGAAATTTCTGAGCGGTGCGATATATCGCCAAACTTCAGCAGCACGCTGTTAAAAGGGCTTGTTGACAAAGGTTACCTTGGAAGAGAGGGGAAAGGCCGTTTGTGTGGTGGAATAGAGTTTAAATATTCTAAGATCGATGATGAGCTAATATACAAAAAAGTTTGATGAAACTAATAACGTAATTGATAGTATTAGTCGATTAGGGATAGATCAAAAATACACTTAATATGAAAACGTTAATGAAATATATTCTGGTGGGTGGTACTGGACTACTACTCATTTCCCCAATTCTAGTTTACTTATACCAATTTGGTTTCGGTATTTGGGATAGTCACGATGATTGGGCAAAAATGGGGAGTGCCTTTGGTGGTATTTATGCTCCGATTTTGACTGCCTTAACTATCTATTTGCTCTATAAGCAGCTGACATTGCAACGGGAGATGCATGACAGTCAGGTAAGATTAAACGTCATAAGAGACACAAAAGACAAAGCTAAAGAAACCATTAGGGCAATTGAGAACCATCTTAATCTCACAAACGGACAAACTACCAATTTTGAATTTCTATCACATATTTTGACGTCAGACGAAGATGAGTGGTTAATGCCTTTTTGGTTTACTAATAAAACGCTGAAAGTAAATTTTGTTTGGCTTTTTTCTCAGCTCGATACAATGAAGACATTATCGGATTCACATGTAGAGTATTTGGTTGCGTATCAAGATTTGGTCGTGAATAGCCTTTCCCAATTTGACAGCCATTTTTTAAAACTCCTTGAGGCGAAGGGGCATATTAGAGCTCCTAATAGTATTAAACATTTTTCGTAGAATTATTCCACAGCGTTGGTTGGGTTATACGTTGTCATAATGAGTGTTGTTCGTGACTACCGAGAGAGATGCTAAGGAGGGGGATATGGGAAGAGTTGGTAGAAAAATAGAGATGAAAAGAGTAAGGCGTTTCCTAAAAGAGAATATCGATGTCAAAGGCAAACTTCCCCCGTTGTATAAGTATCTAGGAGTGGAGGGTGCTCGTTTAACCTTAAGTAATCGAACTTTTAAGTTTGCAAAACCTACTGATTTTAATGACTTAGAAGACTTGACAGTTGGAAGTATTTTTGAGGGAAAGTTGGAAAATGAGTTACTAAACCTTACGCACGTTATGCCTGAAGTTTTAATTAATAACTTGAATACGCCTGTTACTTGCCCATCACCGATGAAGGAACAAGTTACTCAAATGCAGTCTATATTGAAGCGAGACCCAAGTCTTTTGGCAGAAATTAAGGGGCTACAGCCGATCGAAAATGAAGTTGAAGCTTCAATAAAGTTTACCAAAGGGTTTATAGATGAACTAAATGAATCAATGCAAGACTACAGAGTGCTTTGTGTTACTACAACACTCAATTCAGAATATATGTGGACTAGATATGCAGAGATGCATAAAGGAATTGCCTTACGAATTGAACCTAATATTGAAAAAGACTCAAAGTTTCAGCTCTTTAAACAAGTGAATTATCAAGAATATAGACCCGCCTTATACAAGAATGCTCAAGTGTTTATTGAAAACGCATTATTTGGAGATAGGCAAGCGTCTACACATGAAAAGATAACGGCAATAATTTATACAAAAACTTTGGACTGGCGTTGGGAGCATGAATTGTACTAATTCAGACCTGATCTGACAGTTACCCACTTTTCGACTTGGTGCCTGTCAGATTATATCTGGGCTAGATTCTTTTCAGCCCAGATTGATTTCCCATCCTCTAATGTTTCTATCGGCGTTCTGCCACAGCACATTTTTCCTTGATGAGTACGGTGATTGTTGTAGTAGTCCATCCATTCGTCCAGATCTTTCTGCAACTCTTCGATAGAACCATACAGTTTCTTTCTGAATGTCACTTGGTAGAACTCATTCAATATGGTCTTGTGGAAGCGCTCGCAGATACCATTTGTTTGTGGTGACATCGCTTTAGTTTTCGTGTGGTCGATATCATTAATGGCTAGGTAGAGCTGGTAATCGTGCTGCTCAACACGACCACAGTATTCAGTGCCTCGGTCAGTCAAGATTCGCAGCATTGGCAGTTCATGCGCCTCAAAGAACGGTAGAACCTTATCATTCAATATATCCGCTGCGGTGATTGGTGTTTTCGTTGTGTAGAGCTTGGCAAAGGCGACTTTACTGTAGGTATCAACGAAGGTTTGTTGATAGATGCGACCAACACCTTTCAAGTTGCCAACATAGAATGTGTCTTGAGAGCCGAGATAACCTGGATGCGCTGTTTCTATCTCACCACAAGCCTCATCATCGTGCTTCTTACGCTCAAGAGCCGCAACTTGCTCGTCTGTTAGGATAATACCGTTCTCTGCGACCTGTTTCTCCAGTGCGATAAGACGTTTCTTGAAGTTCTCTAGGTCATTGCGAAGCCAGATTGAGCGTACGCCACTTGGAGAGATAAACACTCCCAATTTACGTAATTCATTACTCGTTCTAACTTGTCCATGAGCTGGGAAGTCGATGGCGTATTTGATAACGGCTTGCTCAGTTTCACTATCAACACGGTTCTTCAAATTCGGTGCTCTTCGGCTACGGTTAATCAGAGCATCAATACCCCCCGTCTCAACCAACTCTTGATAACGGTAGAAAGTATCTCTTGATACCCCCATAACCTTACAGGCTCTAGATACATTACCGAGTTCTTCTGCAAGATTGAGAAGGCCCGCTTTGTGTTTGATAATTGGATTGCTAGTATGAAGCATGAGAGTTACCTCTTTTTGTCTTTGATTAGTGATTAAGCACCTTTAATCAAAGTGGGTAACTCTCTTCTTTTCAAATTGAAGTGTCAGATCTAGTCGGAACTAATACACATGAATATCGGTTAGCCGTTCCTCTTTTTTTGGGAGAGAAACCTTGGAATACTCTTCCATTCCACCCAGAAGAACTAACAGAGCTACATCTTGGCACTGAAGTTGAAGTCGAGTTCAAAGAACTTGTTATAGATTTGGCTCGCTCAATTAACCCTCAGATAGCGATTTTCCAAGTTCGACGCAATTCAAAAGGTAAACTCCGTTCCGAAGTTGTCTAGAGAATAATACATTAGGTTCTTTCTGGTTTGCTCTAGAGACAAACGATGCCAACTCGCGCGAAATAAAAATTTTTCAGGGCTCTAAGTCACCACCGCAAGCGTTTTGTGTTTAGTAATTTTGCTGAATGTGATGGGCTTGCGTGATGCATAACGCAGTAGCATGTAATATCCCCTAATCCCTTTGAAACTGTAAGTAGTGCGTATTCCGGTGATTCCGGACACCGGCTCCGGTTTAACCGGACGCCTCATATCCCTAACTTTTCTCTAACCCTATTTTTACTCTACCTGTCCGGATTGCGCCAGTTTTCTCATTGATTCTCCTCCGAGTTCTATTCGGTGACTGTTGTGGATTAACCTATCCAATAAGGCGTCAGCAACCGTGGCATTGCCTATCATGTTGTACCATTCTTTAACCGGAAGCTGGCTTATCATAATGGTGCTGCTGGTTTGATAACGATCCTCCAGAAGCTCCAGCAAGTGACCCGCATGATCCGGACTCAACTTTTCCATTCCCCAGTCATCCAAGATCAGAAGTTGTTTTCTCGACAGAGCCAGAAGTTGCTTTTGGTAAGTCCCGTCAAGGCGACCTGAACTCAGGTCATCAAGTAAACGGCTGAGCCTGTGATAACGGACACTGTAGAGCTGGTCGCAAGCTTGAGCTGCAAGCGCACAGGCAACGTAGGTTTTTCCTGCTCCCGTCGGTCCGGTGATCAGAACGTTTTGTTTTTTGTGCAAGTAGCTCCCGGTTAATAGCTCACTCATTTGAGTACGCTTAAGTCCTCGTCCTTCTTTGTAGATAATCTGACTTGGCAGAGCATCGACCCGGAGTTTAGCTTGCCACTTCAGGCGTTGGATTTTGGCCTGATTTCGTCCCAACACTTCGCTTTCAAGCAGCAGGCTTAACCGCTCTTCGAAGCTCAGCTCTGCATAGGTCGATAACTGCTCTTGTTGTTGCTCCAGAGCCGAGGCGGCATGGCTCAGACGCAGTGATTTGAGTTGTTCGCTTATTGTGTTCATCATTCTCTCCTAGTGATAACTGTTGGGTCCGCGCACATTGCTGTGTTGGATGTCAGGGGTGGATTCCGGAGTCGAAGACAACAGGCCTTCCCGGTGATTTTCAAGCAAGTTTCTGATGAACCTGAGATAGGGTTTGTTCACCATCAGAGCATCTTTACATGCCTGCTCTAAGCGAGCGTCACCGTATTTTTTCGTCAGGTTGAGAAGCCCAAGGCAACTGCGATTGGCTTGCGCAGGATGCGCTTTCGACATGAGTAATCGGTTGACCACTTCTTGTGTCGCTGCGCCGATCCGGCCTCCCCAGTTAAGTAACCGCTCTGGTGACCATTTTTGATATTGATGATTGCTGGGCATATGCTCCGGATAAGTACTGATCCCATGCTCTTTTTTACTGGCTGGGTGCTGAGAGATCAGATTACCCTGATGGTATATCTGTATCAGCCTGGAAGTGGCTTCAAGCTCAACGTATTGGCCCACTAACTGATGGGGAACAGAGTAATAATGCCTTTTGTATTCGATGTGATAATCCGGCCCCACTTTGGCGCGTTTGATTTCTGTGTAGAGATAACGTTGTACGGGGAGAGGTTTTAGTGCCGGCTTATCCAGAGTATCGAACAGCTCCTTTCGGCTGGCTCCCAGTTGTTTCATCTGTCTTTGGTTCAGTGAGTCCATTAACTCCCGGATAGAGAGGTTTAGCTCTTTGAAGGTATGGAAGGTTCGGTGACGAAGCCGCATCATGATCCAACGCTCAACGATAAGGACGGCATTCTCAGCCTTGGCTTTATCTTTGGGTTTATAAGGGCGTGCTGGCATAACGGCCGTGCGGTAATGGTACGCCAACTTGCGGTAACTATCGTTGAGCTTGGGTTCGTAGCGGTCCGTTTTGGTCACCGCGGATTTTAGGTTATCAGGTACAAGCAACGCCGGAACGCCGCCGAAGTGTTCAAAGGCATTGGCATGAGCTTCCAGCCAGTGCTCAAGTCGCTGGCTTTCACAGGCTTCAACATAGGTGTAGTTGGACGCACCTAACGTCGCCACGAAGATCTGAGCGTTGCGGATTTCTCCGGTTTCAGGGTTTACCACCGGGATGGTTGGTCCACAG
Source organism: Vibrio diazotrophicus (assembly GCF_038452265.1). NCBI lineage: Bacteria > Pseudomonadati > Pseudomonadota > Gammaproteobacteria > Vibrionales > Vibrionaceae > Vibrio > Vibrio diazotrophicus. The sequence continues at coordinate 1,926,772 of NZ_CP151842.1, read as the reverse complement.
TAGTCGATGAACAGTTTGTCACCGGCCAGGTGGCTCTGACGCATACTGCGTTTCTGCTTCTTTAACCAACGAGTGTAATGCTCGCAGAACTGGCTGTAACGATAAGCTCTCTCCTGATATTCAGCCAGATACTCTTCCCACAGCAGATGTTTGCTCATGCCCTTACGTTTCAGTTCGACAAAGCACTGGGCGAAGTCCGGCATCACCTTTGTGTCGCTGATTGTTTTGTCACGATAGAGAGTCTGAGCCAGTTCAGTATCAGAGCAGCTTTCAGGGAGAGGCCAACTCATTGCGCTTTGCTCAAAACGGGTCAGTATTTCTGAGATGGTTGAACGACTTACTTTCGTGCAGGAAGCGATCTTTCTGGTCGACAGATGGCACTCATATTTAAGGCGTAATACCTCTTTGATGTTTGTCATAGATGTTCTCTTTTTCGGCATTATCACTTCCTTGCTACGTTAATATGCATAACAAGAATAGTGAGTGATTGATTTAAAAGAGAAAAGAGGGATATTCCGGAGTAACCGGACAGGGTTTCCGCTTAACCGGACAGTGATTCCGGAGTTAGTGGAAAAATGGCTGGTTTATGCCGGAAATAGTGTCCGGATTAAAACGGAATGGGTGTCCGGGGAATCCCGGAAACGGTGGCTGGATTGCTCCGGAATACGCAAGTAGTAAGAGATGTCATCATTCATTGTTGTTGTATGGATCATTCTAGCTTTATTACATATGACATATCAGTTTATACAGTCGCCTTCTATAAATTTATGGCTAGATAAAGTTAAAAATTCCACGTCGACTTCTTTGTCAGTAATTGCAGGGTATTCTGATGAACAGGCGCTTAAAGTTATCGCCAATTACTTTCTGTTTTTTTCAGCTATCTTGTTTTGCATTTCGGTTGCAATTGTAAAGTTAACAGAAACCGATATTGTGATATTGAAAAATCTTTCAGTGGCACTTTTCTATTTTTACGTCTCTGTTTATTTATGGTCCAAAGATAGAAAACGAATTGTTCAAGGAATACTTGGTGACTTGAAAAAACTTTCTAAGAGAATAGTTTTTTGGTCAATATTCTTGGCAGTAGCATTTTATTTATATGATGTACTTCAAAACGAGATCCCCATTACTGAAGAAGATATAAAAACCTCACTCATGCCTACAATCATTTTGCTGTTGATCTTGGGGTCTCAGTCATTTTTCTTACACAAGGCATTTTCGTGACATTTTTATTTTTGCCAGCAGTATGTCTATTGATATATCTGAAATTGTTAGTGCGCTTCTCAAAAGTTCTTTAAGAAGGTAAAGGGGAACGATTAGGAAGGTTGATACCAATGTTGATCACTCTTGGTAGCATCCTGACTGTTATTGACTCATATTTGTTTTAGATAATGTAAGACGCTGCATGATTTCGTGTTTTGTAGTGACCAATATCTAACATATTGATAATCATCGGCTTAAATTTAATTAATGAGCTAATAATTATTGTGTGCTTATTAATAAAAAAGGAGTGCACAGTGTCTATTCAATTTAATAATTTGGATTCTACCACACGAAATCAGATGCTTAATGAACTCAACTCTGACTTAGAAAATGCCAGCATATACTATAGTAGTTTTTTGAAGCAGGGCTTCGAAGGCAAGTGGGATGAACTGTTAACTGAAGCTATTACAGAACATGATGACGGCTGGCTTGCACATCAAATTGAACTAAATCAGTTATTGGTTGATAGCTACCAAAGGAAAAAACCTAAGGGCGGTTATACAACCGCTAAAGTTCCTTATACCGCTCCACAAACGCTCGCTGAAGGTGAGTTTAATCGGTTTTATTGCCGTGCTTTATGCCTTCGAGCGATTCATGAAGGCAAGATGCTATCGGTCTATCGTGGTAAGGCTGTTGAGCATGCTCGTTCTGAATCAGAACTAATGATTGGGAAAGTCATTTCTCCAGAAGAACTACTTAAGGATCTTAGGACTCATATTGGTGTAGATACAGCTCTTGGGTTACCCAATGGACCTAATTCAGGTTTGACAGTTCAATTGGTTTAATTTTAGTTAGACTCGATTTATAAGTAATTACGTCTAGTGTTTATAAGCTAGATTCTATTGAGCAAAAAGCGAACATAAATGTTTAAAACAGGATATAAAATTTGTAGTCGACTCAGAGCTGATGAAAAGTGCTTTAGAATTGAAAGATATGATTCTGGTTTGTTTATAGAAATATTCCATGAACATGTGCCAGCCATAAGGTTGAATCAAGAGAGTCAGATTCAAGCGTTGATTAGTTTGGTTTTGAATAACGTAGAAGTCCACAATGAGACGTTACTGCACTCTTATTTGAATAAACGATCTAATAAACCAGTGGCAGCCCGTTTACATCAGATTAATATTGAGTATCCCGAACGAGGAGTTAAGCGTACTTATTGCAGTTGTTCTGGTATCAATGCTTGGGTTGATGAGGTTATATCTAAGTCTAGTTTTAGGCTAGGCGACTAAGTAATGACCCCAAGCTATTACTTGGGGTTTTTATTCTTGTCTAGCTTTTCAAGTATGAATCTTATTGATTAAACAACAGTTCTCCTTATAGTGTTCGGTATAAACGTGACGCGTAACGTTCATAAAAAGGACCGGAAATGGAAACAAGAGAGATGTACCAACTTTCAAGGTGGTACCGGGATAATATTGTTGCTAGTAGGATTGATAATTCTTTAGCTGGTACAAAGACAAAAATTAATCAGACGTTGTCTAGTAACAAGGCATTCGCGGAGAAGAGACACCAAGTACGCCAATATCTAGCTGAACATATTGAGAGCCTTTCTAATATTGATTTAGCATCACTAAGTTTTAATGATATTGAGGTTCTAGAACGACTAGGTCTGAAATATATTATATTGAGTCCAGCTATCCCCAGTTTATCCCAGATTCATGATCAAGGTGATGTACAAGAAATTGCAGCGCGCATTAGCGATTCATTACAAACGTTGCAATCAACAAACACCCATTTTGAACACTTTTTAACCGCATTCGAGATGATTTTCGGTCCTTTGGTTGACGTCGAAGAAACGGATAATCATGGCAAAGTACTAACTAGAGTTCGATTCCAAAATGATGCTTTGATATCGAATGTAGTGAACCTAACTGATTGGACTGCAAAGTGGAATACTATAGCACGTGGTTACTCTATGGCGTTAGGTCAAGCGCCCGAAACCTTTGAAGTTGTTGGCGCTTCCAAAGGTTCCATCATATTCGATTTTCTTTTAGACTTTGAGACCGTGAAGCTATTTAGTGAGACATTTAATCTTCTTGCTGAAAGTGCATTTAACATAGCAGAGCTTTATGCTGCAATAAAAGGTATCGAGATCCTGAAGAAGTCCAATCCAGAACTTCATAAGAAAAACCTTGACCATATTGAAGCTGAGATTGTGAAGAAGAACGAAGAAATGGCTGAGCAAGTGGCGGATAGACTTCTAGAAAAGCTTCAGCAAGGCAGTAAACAGTCAGGTGGAGAAGTTCAAGTAAACCTAAAACGTTCCATTAAAGAATTAGATAACTTCATATATAAAGGCGGCGACATTAACTTTAGAACAGAAAGTGATGCAGTTGAAATTGTAGAACAGGTTATGTTGGTAAATGATGCACTTAAGCAGCTACAACATCGTTCTGAGCAAAAACAACTTGAAGATAAATCCAAATAGCATCAACCCACCCAAGCCTTCGCTTGGGGTTTCTCTTTCCATCCTACCTACGCAGCAACATTGCTTGCTCTGCACACATAGCTAATTGAGATAGGGCAGTATCGGCGACGTTCTTTAGTTGTTGCACCGTAAAGTAACCCGGTTCTTTAAGTAGCTTGGGAATGTCTTCAGTGCGGAACACTACACAGTCTTCGGGAATTGGTTCCATTGATACAACGTGACCCTTTTCCATGCACATCAAAATACGCATGCTGCTTGGTGGCATTACGGGCATGATTTCGTTGGGTGTGTTTTGCTTTGTCCAGTGCTTCCACAATACATCATCACATTCATTTTGGTATTGAATGACTTTGTTGCGGATATCTTCACGAACGCGGTTAGGTTGGAGTGTTTGAAGCCAGTCGAAGAGCTTACGAAGTGGTATGCAGGTTATTGAGTTATAAGGATCCAAAGAGGGTATTGCTATAACAGCAACACCCCATCTGTTTGTGTCGCTTTTAAGCTTTCTAGATTGGTAACTCCAATCCATTCCCATTCCTTCAACGACAGATTTCATAGGCGTGTATGCATCACTATTGTGATCAACAACGAAAAGATTAGAGCCGTGAAATGAGACTTTGAGTTGTTTAGCCTTGGGTATGTATCAAGTACTTCAGCACACAATGAGATTAACCTGAGCAAGATTTTTCTTACCGCTCCCAAGGTTGCGGCGCGCCGAAGTGCTCTCACTCAACCCATCATTATTTGGGGGTGCTGAATAGCACGCATAAAAAACCAGCAATAAGCTGGCGACTATGCGTCTCGATAATTGCGGGAGACCAATCCCGTCATTGTATTTTGCCAATGGGCTGAGATTAGTGCTTTTATCTAAAGCTAAATCAAGGTGAGTTTTCCGCTTAGGTTAGAAGTGTGTCTTCAAAGACATTTAGAAATTATATGCAAACAATCACATCATGATTACCTAAACTAAAGTTTGACAATAACGTCACAATGGCTAATTAAGTTTAAGGATTAATTTATGTTGGAAGTTTTAAAAACTGCAATTAATGATCGGAAGGAAATTGAATTTACTTATAGCGGACTGCGTCGGGTGGCTCAAGCAGCAGCTGTCGGTGAGCTGACCACAGGGAACATAGCGTTGAGATGTTTTCAAACTGAAGGTGGGCACATAACTCCGGGTCATGAATGGGATTTGTGTTTAATCAGTGACATCACGGATATAAACGTGAGTGACAATGTATTCCTAATCAATCCCCCTGGATACAGGCGAGGTAACAAACATATGGTTAGGATCTTTGCTCAATTATAGAGCTAAGAGAGAGTGATTTTTTATGAAAAATTACTTAGCGTTCACAATGTTTCACCGCTGTATAATGACACCTTTATACCACCCTAATTACACCCACAAACTAGTCAAGTATTCTAAGTATGTGTAATTAATAGTTAAAATGGCTTTATGGCACTTCCAAAACGGTGAAACCCCGATGTTGGTAGCATCGGGGTTTCGAATTTTTAGACTTATCAGATGGTAAGGCTGATTTATCTTATATATGCAAAAGGTGGATTCTATCCAGCTAATTCCTTGGTGGGGAATTAGATACGGATGAAGTCCATGTGCTCAACTTTTGGCTTAAACACGTGACGTTGTACGTCTTGTGGCTTAACCTTAACTTCAGCACCATCAATCACTAGAACGATACCTTCGTAGAACTCAGGCTTGTCCATTTGGTTAATGATTTCGTCGTGGTTTAGAGTGATTGATACAGGCGCTGCCTCACCACCGTAAACGATAGCAGGGAATAGGCCAGCGTGACGTAGGCGGCGGCTCGCACCTTTACCTAGTTCAGTACGTACTACTGCTTCAAATTTCATAGTATTTACTCTCAAAATTAGTAAAAATTGGATGCACAACACAATGCGACCTTGTGTTGTAATAACGTTTGATAAATCAAGTATGTCTATCAAAACGAGCGCGGATACTATCATTCAATCAGAGATGTAGCAATAAAAAAGTCGCTACTGAGGTGAATCTTATCCAGATGAATCCCTTATTGTGCAAGGATTCATCACGTGGTTGGTACAGGTAGTGTTAAGGTTGCTCTTAATCCGCCTAATTGCCCTTTAGAGAGCGCCAATTTTCCTCGGTAGCTGTGTGCCATTTCACTAACGATATTGAGTCCTAAACCTGTTCCCGGTACGGTTTCATCTAAGCGAATCCCGCGCTTTATTGCATGCTCTATATCTTCTTCACTGATACCTGCACCATCATCTTCAATACAGATATTGATCCGCTCTTTACCTTCAGCAACACTGTAAACCCGTATGAGTGAGTTTGCCCACTTGTAACTGTTTTCGAGCAAGTTACCGATCATTTCATCGAAGTCTGTTGGTTCTACTGCCACACAAAGATTGGAGTCCAACTCGTTGACTAAGGTGATTTCTCGCGCTGCATAAACTTTATCAAAAGCCATTGAGATTGCATCCACTCGTTCGCTGGGTAGGGTTTTCACTGCAAGTATATTTGCAGCGCCTGCCATGCGCGCGCGACCCAGATGGTAATCAATGTGTTGCTGGATTTGTTCGATAGGTTCTTGCAATGCCTGCTTCTGTTCATCACTCAGTTTTGCCACTTCGTTTTTAAGCACGGAAAGTGGAGTTTTCAAAGCATGAGATAAATTTCCCGCATGGTTGCGTGCGCGCTCTAGTAGTTCTTGATAGTGGAACAGCAGTGCATTGAGATCTTTTACCAGCGGGTAAACTTCTTTTGGATAATTTTCATTGAGACTGGACTGTTCACCTTTACGCAGCAAAGCGAGTTCTTTTTGCATTTTTCCAAGCGGCCATAATGACCAAGAAATCTGTGCGCTAATCAGTATCAGTACGCCGGAAAAGAGCAGGGCAAGAATGATCCAAAGTTGACCAATGACTTGTTTGAGAGTCTCTTGAATAGGCGACTCATCCATACCAACGATGATTTGTATCGGACGAGAATACTCAGGCAAATAGATGCTTTGAGTGAGAACAACTAAATTTTCGGCTTTTGCTCCCTTATAAAGGGTTTTGTGCCCGTGTTGCTCTTTAACCAGAGTTTTGTCCCAGAGTGATCTGGAGCGAATTGAGTTTTCGCCACTGTTCTCACCAATCGTCATAGACCAATAAACACCGCTGTAGGGTTGGTTGAATCTGGGGTCGGAAAGACGTCGGCTAAGACTAAGTCTGCCGTTACTATCTGCTTCCAAATTAGCGGTGAGTTCATCCATTGAAAGACGCAACTGACTTTGGGCATCTTCAACCAAGTAGTCTTTTACCATGCTAGGGATAAGATAACCGGCAGCAAGTATCATGGCGCTCAGCCAAAGGATCGCAGCCAGCAGTAAGCGGTTTTTAATACTAAGGTGTTTTAACGGTGAGTGTCTTAACGAAAAGTGTTTATTGGGCATGCAATTGATACCCCAAACCTCTCACTGTTTTGATGACATCAGGCGCCACTTTTTTGCGAATTCGGCCAATGAACACTTCTATTGTGTTGGAGTCCCGGTCGAAATCTTGTTTGTAGATGTGTTCAACCAATTCAGTTCGTGAGATGACTTTATCCGGATTATGCATGAAATAAGCGATCACTTTGTATTCCAATGCAGTGAGGTTTAACGGCTGATCTTTCCACATCACAACAGAACTTCTGGTGTCGAGACTTAAGTTCCCAACTTGTAAAACCGGTGATGCGTTACCGGAAGCTCGGCGTAACTGTGAACGAATTCGCGCAATCAGTTCAACCAGTTCAAAGGGTTTGGTTAGGTAATCGTCCGCACCGGCGTTTAAACCTTCGACGCGTTGTGTGAGTGTGTCACGGGCGCTGAGAATGATCACAGGCGTATTGATTTGCTGGTCGCGCAGGTTATTTAGTACTGAGATGCCGTCTAGCTTAGGCAAACCTAAGTCAAGAACGATACAGTCCCATTCTTCGGTCGTTGCTCTGTATAGTGCGTCTTCACCGTCATAAGAAGCTTCTGGCACCCAGCCTGCGTCTTCTAGTGCCGTTGTAATTTGTTCACTGAGTTTTTGGTCGTCTTCAACTACAAGAATCTTCATTGCGCGTCTCGGTTTTTTATTATGCTAAGCACGTCTCTGCCTTTGATAGACATTAGCTCAAGAGTTGTCGCGTTGTATTCAACACGTATCACTTTATCTTCATGAACTAATTTTAAATCGTAGATCCATTCATCGTCATCTTCTTCAAGCTCGACTTTAATAAGGCGACCATAAAGTTCATTGTCTATAGCTGCGTACAGTTCTGAAAAGGGTTTGATCAGTCCTTTTTGTACCGCGGCGTACACTTCATTCTGATCTTCGTCTATTTTGACTTGAGTCCCTTCTTTGTAGGTATCTTGAATGGGGTCGTTAAGCACAGGCTGCTCGGCAAAGGCCAGTGAGGTTACACCTGCAGAACAAAAGCCCGTTAGAAGAGCAATCAAAGTAGCGGTATAGAGTTTTGAATTAAGCATGTGAAGCGTCCGTTACGTCATGATTGGTGCAGTATAAAAATCGCAATATGAATAGGATGTGAATTCAATCGTCCTTAAAGAGTTGGAAGTTACACTAGCTCATCTGCGAATATTTTGTCGCGCATTTTCCAGAAGCGGCCAGATTTTCGGGCGATCACAAACTGTGGCGGACGGAAGCGATGTTGATTATCGACCACTTTTGACGGCGAAGCTTCCTCGAAAGGACGGTGTCTGTCTGCTAAATGAGGGCGGACAAAGCGTTCTTTAAACACGGCTTTTTGTTTGGGTGAGGTCAATGCCCAGAATTCATGAACTTGAGCATTGTTGTCACCAATATAAGTCACTCTTAACTGCGACTTGCCTTTATCATCTTTGTGAACACTCAAATCCATGTTTAAACATTCGAAAACCAAGGCATCTTTGAGGTTCAACGCTTCTTTAAGCTTTTTGTCTGGGTCGACTAATGTGGCATCACACTCGTGGCAGATACGCGCAGCGATATCGTTGTCTGCACCACACTCACCGCAATACTTGGCTCTGAAACGGTATCCACAATGTTCGCGCTCGTTAGTGTCTTCATCGGTGAAGTAGCCTTGGCATTTTCGTCCATAGTGTTCAATGAGAAAGCCGTTTGCGTCAAGCTTGCCCCAAAAGTTGTTGTTGAATCCGCAAGCGGGGCAGGGAATAGTGATAATTTCGCTGCTGGAGTCGGGCTTAGGGTCGCCAACTTCGGGTTGATAAAGATCGTAGTTGTTACCTGCATAGTCGAGCACGAGACACTCATTTTTGCCTTCAGATAAACGAAGCCCACGTCCAACAATTTGTTGATACAAACTGACGGATTCTGTCGGTCTCAGAATGGCAATCAAGTCTACGTGTGGTGCGTCAAACCCAGTTGTCAGTACTGACACGTTGACCAGATACTTAATTTCACGCTGTTTAAATGCCTGAATAATACGGTCACGTTCTGGAGAAGGGGTGTCACCAATTACTAATGCTGAATGTTCTTCAGGCAATAATCCCATGATCTCTTGCGCATGGCGTACGGTGGCAGCAAAAACCATCACACCTTGTTTGTCTTTGGAAAGCTCAATGATTTGAGCCACAATCTGCGGTGTTGCTCGCTTGGACTGTTCGATGACCAAATCCAGTTCAGATTCTTTATATCGTCCAGTATTAGCGGGTTTGAGCTGTGAAAAGTCATAGCTCAGAACGGGTGCGTCAATTAAGCGGGCGTGAGTTAAAAATCCCTCATCCAATAAATACTGAATTGGCAACTCGAAGATGCAGTCGCGGAAGAAACGTGGCTCTTCGCTACGCACCAGTCCGCGAGTGTGGTACTGATAAATCCAGCCCATACCTAATCGATAAGGGGTCGCCGTTAACCCAAGAACTTTCATTCCCGGATTTAGCTCTAGAAGATGAGCAATCACTTTCTGATAGCTGCTGTTCTTATCGTCAGGAACGCGGTGGCACTCATCAATAACCAGTAGGGAAAACTGGTTTTTAAACGAATCCAAATTACGCACCACAGATTGTACGGACGCAAACACCACTTGTTGATCGGTTTCTTTTCGCCCCAAGCCCGCCGAGAAAATCGAACCGGTTAAACCATAGCCTTCATACTTGGCATGGTTTTGCTCAACCAGCTCTTTTACGTGAGCAAGCACCAGAACACGACCTTTTGCTAATCTTGACAGTTCTGCAATCACCAAGCTTTTGCCCGCACCCGTTGGCAGCACAATGACTGCTGGCGTGGAATGCTTGCGAAAGTAGTGAATAACAGCTTTAACTGAGTCTGCTTGGTATGGGCGAAGTGTATACATGCAATTGGGCGAATAATTCTGTGAAATAGCTCAACTAATTTGAGTGACTTGCGTATAATACCCGACTTCAAGCAGATGAGGTATTCATGCGTTTAGATAAATTTTTGTGTGACGCGCTAGGAACAACGCGTAAAGAGTCGACTCAAATTCTTAAAAGTGGCGAAGTCACCGTTGATGGTGAAGTTCAGAAGGTTGGTTCATTTAAGGTTACTGAACAATCGGACGTTGAGTGGCAAGGGCGCGAAATCAGAATCAGTGGGCCGCGTTATATCATGCTTTATAAGCCACAAGGTTATGTTTGCTCGCACGAAGACGGTTTTAACCACACTGCTTTTGTTCTGCTTGATGAAGTGAATATGCGTGACTTGCATTTTGCAGGGCGATTGGATGTCGATACGACGGGCTTAGTGCTTATCACTGACGATGGTCAATGGTCGCACCGTATTACTTCACCAAAACACAAATGTGACAAATTATACCGTGTCTGGCTTGATGACCCTATCCAGCCTGACTATCAAGAGAAGTTCGCAACAGGCATTGAGCTACGTAATGAACGTGAGTTGACACTTCCAGCACAAATGGAAGTGATTGATGAGAAGCAGGTACTGCTGACTATTCATGAAGGCAAGTATCACCAAGTGAAACGAATGTTTGCAGCGCTAGGTAATAAGGTGGTGGGGCTTCACCGTGAACGAGTAGGTAACATCGTTCTGGATGAGTCATTAGAACCTGGCGAGTATCGCTACCTTACCGAAGAAGAAGTTGCTTCAATCTGGAAGTAATTGCGGATTTACTTGTTTGCTCTTGTCATACAAGTGAATCATGAGGAAGCCTCTGCTTCCTCTACAAGAAAACATTCCTCACAGTTCTCGTAGCTTGGACTTCGTGTCCTTCCTTTAAGCTATTATTGAGTGCGTCATTCACGTGATGCACTGGTTCTAACATCGAACGGAGATTTATGACTTCGAATACTACGTCGCCCGCTAGTGACGCCGCTAAAATCAGCTTTGTAATGTTTATCGTATTAGGAGCGATAGGCGCATTGACGCCTCTGGCTATTGATATGTATCTACCGGCTATGCCTGCGATAGCCAAAGATTTAGGTGTGAGCGCGGGTGCGGTACAAATTACACTGACTGCTTACACTGCTGGTTTTGCTATTGGTCAGTTACTTCATGGTCCACTGGCTGACAGTTATGGTCGTCGACCTGTGATGCTAGTGGGGATAGCCTTATTTGCTATCGCTTCTATTGTCAGTGCGACCACCAATGGTATTGATGCATTAACTTACGTCCGTACTGCGCAAGGCTTTGCTGGTGCTGCGGCTGCGGTAGTGATTCAGGCGGTTGTGCGAGATATGTATGATCGCGAAGATTTCGCACGTGCGATGTCATTCGTCACTTTAGTGATCACTTTGGCACCGTTAGCGGCACCCATGATTGGTGGTCACTTAGCGGTGTGGTTTGGTTGGCGTTCGATATTCTGGGTATTGGCAAGCTTTGCCTTGGTTGTCATTGCTATGGTGTTATGGAAAATTCCAGAAACGCTTTCAGCCGAGAATCGTCAACCTCTGCATTTCCGTAGTACCATTCGCAACTATGTACAGCTGTGCCGCGCTGGTTTTGCGATGGGTCTGATATTCTCTGGTGCGTTCTCGTTTGCCGGTATGTTTGCTTTCTTGACCGCAGGCTCATTCGTTTATATTGATTTGTATGGCGTTAGCCCAAGTGAGTTCGGTTATCTGTTTGGTCTTAACATTGTGGCAATGATTGCTATGACCAGCCTTAACGGACGTTTCGTCAAGAAAGTCGGTTCTCATGCCATGTTGCGTTTTGGTCTGTTCATTCAGTTAATGGCTGGCTTTGGCCTGTTCATCAGCTGGCTGATGAGCTGGGGACTGTGGGGTACAGTGCCATTTGTAGTGATGTTTGTGGGTACGATCTCAACCATCGGCAGTAACTCTATGGCTCTATTATTAAGCCGTTATCCAAGAATGGCGGGTACGGCATCGTCACTAGCGGGAACGCTAAGATTTGGCACCGGTTCGGTGATTGGTGCAATTGTAGCAGCAATGCCTAGCGGTGTGGCATGGCCAATGATATTGGTGATGTCAGCCTGTTCAGTACTTTCAGCAACCTTTTATTGGACATTAGGAAGAAAAGCATAGTGTCAGAATATTACTTAGAAATTCAAAATGTCGTTAACTCAGCACTGGGTGAATTAACCGCTGAGCATGAATCTGGGAAGCTGGTTAATGCGCCAGTTGCCAACAACCATTTTCTTGTTCACTGGGTGTCTAAAGCGATTAAAGCACAGCGCTTTGATCGTTGCGTAGTCGATGATTTAACGCGTTGGCTAAAGGCTGGACGCTCTAAAGGCAATCAGTCAGAACTGCTGTTTACTTTCAAACGTATCTCAGCTTTTTATAAAAGCTTCTTTGAAAGTGAAACAAATAACGTCATCACAGATAAAAAGATTGAAGCGTTCTTAGACCAAATGGAGCAGGCGGATTGGGAAGTTTCTACTTCTGAGCCTCTTGTTGGTGTTGGCAAAGTGCAGATCTTTACCGACGGTCAAAACTCGTTAGCTTTATGTTCAGTGCAGTGCGAATCTTGTTTTGATGGCGAACTCATGGTGAAGCCGATGAACTGGTTTGTGCGTGGTAATCATGCTCAGTTTGTTGAAATGGCAAGCGCAGCCGGATTTATGGTTCATAAGCAAACTGACTATAAGTCGAACGTGAAATATCACGGCGAATATCTTGTTTTTCCTGCTAATCAGGGCAAACAACTGGCTGAAATTCCGTTGTCATTCAAAGCTGAATAACGGCTTACTATCGTGTTATGAAAAGGCTCTGCGAGAAATCTCAGAGCCTTTTTTACACTTTAGTTATGGTTTAACTTTTGCTTTTCTGACTATCGGCTTTCTTGACTATTGCTTTAACCATGCCGTTAAAGATAAACAGGTGTGCAGGCATCATTACAAACCAGTACATGAGGCCGAGAAAACCTTGAGGATGCCACCAAGCGGTAACGTTCAGTTCGCGCTTGTCACCATGGTCTTTAATGGTGAATTCTAATCGCCCTAAACCGGGGCCTTTCATACCGAAAAACAGCGATAGAAATTCATTAGGTTCACAGCGTATAACTTTCCATGAATCAATATAGTCTCCAACTTTGAGCTCTGGACCTTCGGGGCTGCGTCGAACTGGTCGCCCACCACCAAAGAATATATCTAGCCATTCTCTGATACGCCAAAGAGCGTTAGCAAAAAAGTAACCTTCATCTCTACTGCCGATAGTTTTAATGATTTTCCATAATTCACGGTTGGTTAAATCTGTTTCTATTGTTGCGCCAGCCTGTTTTGGATAATAGCCAAAACCCGGTTGCCATCTCTTTAATGCGTTTGGCTCAAAGCCCCAAACCTTGCTGCGAACAAATGTCCCTTCATGCTCGATAGTGCTTCGAACCGCATCACGATAGGGAATCAGGGTTTGTGGATAAAGCGCAGTTAGCTGATCTGATTCCGCTATGTAGTCATGTTCTAAACCTGCAAGCAGAGCACGGCCAATGTTAGAAGGAACAGAAGTAACAACCCCTAACCAGTAAGAGGCCATTTGCGGGGTAAGCAGTGATGTTGACCATAACCGAAACGGTTTGTTTGCGAGGTCACAAATGACCTGAAACTGCTCGCGATAGGAGAGAGTATCTGGGCCTCCGGCCTGATAAAGCTGATGCGAAGTCGGTTGTTCTTTGGCAAGTTGCAGCAGGTAGTGATTCAAATTTTCCAATGCAATCGGGTTGGCTTTTGAATCCACCCATTTCGGTGTAATAAGAACGGGCAGGTTGTATACGAAATCGCGCATGATTTCAAAAGCGGCAGAACCCGGCCCAATAATGACACCGGCACGCAGTTCTGTAACAGGTACATGGCTTTTCCTCAGTATTTCACCCGTCTGCTGACGCGCTTTTAAGTGCTCCGAGTTCCCCGTTTGTGGCTGAAGTGCACTGAGATAAATTACGTGTTTTACCTGACTGATATCCAGCGCCTGTTTGAAATTGTTAGCCAAAGAGAGTTCATACTCTGCAAAGTCATGACCTTGAGCCATGCCATGAACTAAGAAAAACACCAGATCAAACTGTGGAACCAAGTCCATCGTTGCCTTTTTATCTGCAAGGTCGAGATAGGTGATGGTCAGTTTTGGATGGGGCGCTACTCGCGCTTGTAAGTAGTCAATGTGCCGAGCCGCGGCGGTGACTTCATAACCTTCGTTGAGCAGTAAGGTTAATAGCTGTGAACCAACATAGCCAGATGCGCCAAGCACGAGTACTTTTTTCATTCATTATCCTTGCTTTATGTTGGTTAGATTATGCACTAATGAGTATAATAGCCGCTTACTTTTTCTCTTTCTATCAATCCTTTGTCTCTAGGGGTGTCGTTTGTCTCTGTTATCCCAAGTTTTGCTCCATACAAAAGGAGATTTCTTGCGTCGCTTAATTGCGATTGCGCTTCCTATCAGCTTACAAATGTTGCTGCTATCGAGCCGTGGATTGGTCGATGTGTTAATGCTTGGCCAATTAGGCGAAGCTGAAATTGCTGCCGTTGGTGTCGCTGCGCGAGCTACATTTGTCTCCACCATTATGTTGATTGGTATCTCAGCGGGTGGCGCTTTGCTTTCCGCGCAATTCTGGGGTGCTGGTGATCGCGATGGGCTGAGAAGCAGTACAGCTTTGACGTGGCTAATGTCGATGATATTTGCTTTGTTTACGGTTGTCCTGTTTGTCATCTTTCCGCACGACATTATGGCGTTGACCACAGATTCAGAAATGGTCAATGAACTTGGTAGCCAGTACTTGGTGATTACTTCCGTAAGCATGTTTGCCATTGCCAGCGCAAATAGTATGGCTGTCGGGCTTCGAGCGATGCACAAGCCGGGGATCAGTACTTTCTTTAGTGCGATTGGTATTGCCTCGAACGTATTACTGAACTGGGTTTTCATCTTCGGCAAATTAGGCGTTCCGGCTTTGGGTATTAAGGGGGCGGCTATTGCCACAGTGCTAAGTGGAGCAATAGAAGTCGCGTGCCTATATGGTTATCTTTACAGCAAGAAACACCTACTGGCCTTCCGCTATGAAGACCTTTGCAAAGTGGTCGAGTTGAGCAATGTGGTTCGATTTTTAAAACTATCGCTGCCAACCACGTTCAACTTCCTTGCTTGGTCTGGTGGGTTATTCGTTTATCACGCGATCATGGGACAAACTGGTGTGCAAGGCCTTGCTGCGCTATCAGTTATGACTCCGGTCGAATCTATTTCACTGAGTCTGCTGATAGGGTTGTCTAACGCCGCCGCAGTATTAATCGGTAACCAGCTTGGTGCGCGAAATTATGAAGCGGTTTATTATCAAGCTATTGGTGTAATTGGTGCTAACTTTATCACCGCGATTTTTATGTCTGGCTTGTTGTATCTGCTGCAAATTCCGATTCTCAATTCGTTTAGTGCACTAACGGAAGAGACAAGAGTTCTTGTTGAAGAATTTATGCTGATATTGAGTTTGGGTATCGTACTTCGTTCAATACCCATGGTGGCGATTGTCGGTGTACTGCGAGCCGGCGGTGATGTGAAGTTCTGTCTAGGTCAGGATTTAATTGCCCAATGGGTTGTTGGTATTCCGCTTGCTGCTTTCGCCGCGCTTTACCTTAATGCCAGCCCTGAATGGATCTACTTGTTGTTTTTAAGTGAAGAGGTCGTGAAGTGGGTTGGGTGCTTTTATCGCGTGAGAAGTAAGAAGTGGATGCGAAATTTAATCGGAAGTTGAATTTTGTCTACCGAGTTGCTGCATTTTGCAACAACTCGGTGTAAGTACGCCGCAAAATACTTCCTACTGAAAGGGAATTAGTGTAGATTCTGAGTCCAATTTTAGTCTACGGTGATGATTGATGTTACAGCTGGTAAACCTGAGCAAAGGATATGTAGATGGTGGTGAATTCCATCCTGTGCTGCAGGGCGCTGAACTGACGATTCATCAAGGCGATCAACTGGCTCTAATGGGCGAAAGCGGTTCTGGTAAAAGTACGCTGTTAAACCTTATTGCTGGCTTAGACGTTGTGGACTCCGGTGAAATTTGGTTCCCAGATTTCGCGATGCACAATACTTCAGAATTCCAAAGAACGGCTTATCGTCGTAACAACATCGGTCATATTTTCCAGCAGTTTAACCTCCTACCTACGCTTAATATTGCCGATAACATCCGTTTTTGCCGTCAGCTAAAAGGCTTACCAGAAGATACCGGATTATGGCGTCAGATCATTTCTGCGCTTGATCTAATGCCACTGTTAGGTCGATATCCTGAAGAAGCGTCGGGCGGTCAGCAGCAAAGGGCTGCTATTGCACGTGCTTTGTATATGGAACCGAAAATCCTGCTAGCTGATGAACCTACAGGTAGTTTAGATGAACGTAACGCAGAAGCGGTCATGAGACTACTGACTACATTGGCAAGACAGCTTAAATGTACGCTGTTTCTTGTGACCCACAGTGAGAAAGTCGCAAAGCATATGGAAGGATGTATTCGTCTTCAAGGAGGACACCTTCATGTTATGGCCCGTAGTTAAAGCACTACTCGGTCACTATCGTCGTTATCCTCTGCAGATCATTCTCGTCTGGTTTGGTCTTACTCTTGGTATTTCTCTTCTTGTTGGTGTTACAGCGATTAACCAACATGCTCGTCAAAGTTATGAAAGTGGTGAAAAGCTTTTTGCCAACCCTTTGCCTTACCGCATTCGTACGAAACAAGTCGCAAACAAAATTCCCCAAGGTTTCTATATTCAGTTACGCCGTGATGGTTTCCATCAATGTGTTCCTTTTGACAGCTACCGCTTTACAACAAAACTCGGGACGGACGTGACATTGCTTGGCATTGATCCGCTAGCTGTTGTTCCTGTGATGGGTAAAAAAACACTGAGCGAAATCAGCGCATTAAAACTGATGCAACCACCTTATCCAGTAATGGTTGGGCAAGAGCTTGCTGCTCACCAAGGCTGGGAAGATGGCGATATGATTCAATTGCATGATGGTGAACAACTTGGTCCGTTACTTATTGATCGTCAGGGGATGGTGAGTGGCACTCGTTTAGTTTCTGATATGTCTTTGGTTCGACAACTGAAGAAAAGCTCCGGTTTCTCAGTTATTGCATGCGGTTCCATGTCTGACGACAAACTCGAAAAACTGGCGGCTAGTTTGCCAAATGGGATGATATTGGTTCGCAGTACACGTTCAGAATTGGAATCTCTTACTAAAGCTTTCCACATGAATCTGACGGCGATGGGCATGCTATCTTTCTTGGTCGGGTTGTTTATTTTCTACCAAGCGATGTCTCTTTCGCTTATACAGCGCCAGCGTTTAGTTGGTATGTTACGCCAAACCGGCGTGAATGGCTGGCAACTGGCGCAGGCTCTGATGCTCGAACTCTTTGCGTTAGTGTTTGTAAGCTGGATTTGCGGTAATGGCTTAGGTCTCTTATTGGCAAACAAGTTAATTCCTTCCGTGTCTGTCAGTCTGGCCGATTTGTACAACGCGAATGTAGGTCTTTCGATTCAGTGGGATTGGGAGTGGAGCAGTTACAGTTTGCTTATGGCGGTGTGCGGTGCTTTTGCTTCTTGCGCTTGGCCGCTGGTGCGTTTATTAAAATCTCAGCCTATTCGTTTAAGTACTCGTTTGTCGCTTGCAAGATTTGCCGGTTCCGAATTCAGTATTCAGGCCTTTATAGGTGGCGCTCTAGCTGTCGCTGCCATCGCCATTTATCAAGCGCCAAAAACACAGTCATCGGGCTATACAATTATTGCTTTAATGTTAGTGAGTGCCGCGCTGTTTACTCCATTCGTTATCTGGAAGCTATTTAATAGCTTTTCCTACAGCTTACGTTGGGTAAAAGCTCGCTGGTTTTTTGCCGACGCAGCGGCAAGTATGAGCTATCGTGGTGTTGCTACCATGGCATTTATGATTGCCATGGCAGCCAATATTGGTGTGGTTACTATGGTGGGTAGCTTTCGAGATACGACTGATAAGTGGCTTAATCAGCGATTAGCCGCAGATATGTATCTGTATCCGACTAACAGCTCAGCCTCTATGATCAGTGGCTGGTTAAGTAATCAGGCTGAAGTGAAAAACGTATGGTGGCGTTGGGAAAGAGAATTTCCTTCCAACAAAGGTACCTTGCAAGTCGTGAGCACGGGTGATTCCGAAGGTGAGGCGAACTCATTGACGGTGAAACTGGGTGTTCCTAACTACTGGTACTACTTGCATCACTCTAAAGGCATCATGATCAGTGAATCTATGGCAATCAAACTGAACCTGAAACCGGGCGATACGGTAGATCTCTCTGAGCCTCTTGGCGCTGGCTGGCAAATTGTCGGTGTTTATTATGATTATGGTAACCCTTACAACCAAGTCATGATGTCACATGCGAACTGGTTACACGCTTTTGCAGGCACCGGTGATGTCGCTTTAGCTATTGTTTTGAATGAAGGCGTAGTCGGTGAGAAGCTGAATAGTCGTCTGCATTCGGCTTTCCACCTTGATGCTGAACGACTCATGGATAACAGCGCGATTCACCGTCAGGCAATGCGCGTTTTTGACCGTACATTTGTGATTGCCGATACCTTAGGCAACATTACTTTGCTTATCGCAGTATGCGGAATCTTTTTTGCAACATTGGCAGGTGAGCTTTCTCGTCAGAAACACATTGCATTGCTGCGTTGTTTAGGGGTGTCTGGAAAAGAATTGGTTGGCTTAGGTGCATTACAATTGTTTGTTTTTGGTTTGATATCGATGCTGATTGCGATGCCACTAGGTTTAGGTCTGGCGAAACTGGTTATAGATGTGGTGATTCGTCACTCTTTTGGTTGGACAATGGAACTGATAGTTTCTCCTATAACTTATGTAAAAACGGCCATTCTCTCGATGCTAGCGCTGATCGTTGCAGGAGCTCTACCTATTATCCGTTTACTTCGTAAGTCACCGATGAAGTCATTGAGGGACGCTTTGTAATGAAAGTTCGAGTCAGCCTCAAATACTTGATTGGTTTCTTAATCCTTGCCGCAATAGTTTCAATAGCGAGTATTGTTTTTCGCGATTACAAATTTGAAGACGATGTGGAACCAAACCGAGAGTTAAGCTCGCTTTTGTCTGCGGATGTGAAGCATGCTTTCGCGCCAGTGTTACCTAACAATCCTGTCGTTTTACCGGACGATTCTTCATTTCATCCGCAGCATCAGCATGAGTGGTTCCATTTTTTTGCTAATGTGCGTGACAAAAAAGGTCATCCTTACTCTGTTCAGTGGAGCTATTTCCGTATTGCTCATGACGAGCGAGTCGAGGAACTCGGCTGGTTAAACTCACAAGTTTATTTCTCATCGGTAGTGATATCGACCGACAGAAAGATTTGGCGAGAGCAGCGTGTTGCCCGCGGTGGTATTGGTCAAGCGGGAGTGAGTGCTTTGCCACTGCGCATGTGGATTGATGACTGGACTTGGCGATCGCTGGGTAGAAATCCTTTCCCCGGGCATCTTGATGTTAAAACGGACACGTTTAGTTTATCGTTATACAGTGATTTGGATGGTCCGTACGTGCTACCCGGAGAACAAGGCTTTCAAACAAAACACGAGACAGAACCTACAGCGACTTACAACCTGCAAGCACCATTTCTTAAGGTTTATGGTCAGTTGAAGTTGACGAAAGAGACTGACCCGATAGCCGTTGAAGGCACTGCTTTCATGAGCAAAGAGTGGGGCACAGGTTTGATGTCGAATACGCAACAGGGTTGGGACAAGTTTGTCTTGAAACTGGATGACGATACCACTTTGTCAGTAAATCGTTATCGACATGAAGAAGAGCTCCCATATATGTTTGGTACCTTATCTTCAAAAGAAAAAACCATCGTTTTGGCTAGTAAAGATATTGTTATTCTGCCCCTCAACAAAACTGTCATTGAGGGGGGTAGAGTAATGCCTTTGGAATGGCGTATCATGGTGCCCAGATACAATATCGACCTGAAGACAGCGCCAGTGAACAAACAATCTTGGTTGCCTTTCATCGTTCCTTACTGGGAAGGGGCAATAAATACCACTGGTTCTGATATCGCACATGGCTATATGCAGTTAACTGGTTATTAACTGTTGTGTGAAAATGAAGATTAAAAAGGAGCTAATGCTCCTTTTTCCATATCAGGAGGTGAGATATTTCAATAACTAACTTTGTTTAGACCATTAATTCTTTCCTATACTTACCAAATAGCAATTAATACGGAATATATGTGCGAAATGTTCATTTGTTTCGGAAAATCCGATGTGTTGAGTCATTACAAGCGATTGTTCAAGAATGTTCTAAAGTACTAAACTCCTGTGTATCTGTTCTGATTCATGTATCGACATAACGAAATTATAAGGACGATAAATGACTGATATCATTCGCGACTTTTTAAAAATGGAGTCTGCTGGTGGCATAATCCTGGTAATTGCAGCAGCTGTAGCTATGGTAATTGCCAATTCTCCGCTTAATGAGTTCTACCAAGCGGGTCTTCACACATACATTTTGGGGATGTCTGTTTCACACTGGATCAACGATGGCTTGATGGCTATTTTCTTCCTGTTGATCGGTCTTGAGGTAAAACGCGAGTTGCTTGAGGGGGCTCTGAAATCGCGTGAAACTGCCATTTTCCCGGCAATTGCTGCCGTAGGTGGTATGCTTGCCCCTGCACTTATTTATGTCATGTTTAACATTTCAAACGAAACGGCGATTCAAGGCTGGGCTATTCCTGCCGCAACGGATATCGCATTTGCTTTGGGTATCATGGCGTTACTGGGTAGTCGTGTTCCAATCAGTTTGAAAGTGTTCTTGCTTGCTTTGGCAATTATTGATGACTTGGGTGTTGTCGTGATTATTGCACTGTTTTACAGCGGTGACTTATCTACGATGGCGTTGGCCGTTGGCTTCCTAATGACGGCAGTACTGTTTTTTATGAATGCTAAGCATGTGACCAAAATCAGCGCTTACTTGATCGTTGGTTTCATTCTTTGGGTAGCGGTATTGAAGTCCGGTGTTCACGCAACATTAGCCGGTGTCGTGATTGGTTTCTCTATTCCACTGAAAGGAAAAGACAAAGAGCATTCACCGCTTAAGCACTTAGAACATGGTCTTCATTCCTACGTAGCTTTCGGTATTTTACCTCTGTTCGCATTCGCTAACGCAGGTATTTCTCTTGAAGGTGTTTCACTGAGTGGTCTGGCTCAAGCTCTGCCGCTAGGTGTAGCGTTAGGTCTGTTTATTGGTAAACCGTTAGGTATCTTTAGCTTCAGCTGGGTTGCGGTAAAACTTGGTATTGCAAAATTACCAGAAGGCGTGGGTATGAGACATATTTTCGCCGTGTCTGTGCTGTGTGGTATCGGTTTTACTATGTCGATCTTTATTTCATCGCTGGCGTTTGGCGCTGACTTCGTGAATTTCGATACCTATGCTCGTCTTGGTATCTTGATGGGTTCAACCTTGGCAGCGGTCGTCGGTTACTTCTTGCTGAGTGTTTCATTGCCAAAGAAAAAATCAGCATAATCGAAGTTTAGCTATCGATTTATGCTGAAAATAGAAAGCCCCTCGACTCAGTCTGAGGGGCTTTTCTGTTTGTATCTGAATACATCTAACTATTAAGCGACCAGTATGTTGATTACCCTAGCGCTTTTGGAGTGTTGAGAATATGGTCCATTCTTCGACAACTTTTTCCTTTAGACCGACCACAGTTGCAGTGACTTTTCGGTTTACTGCATGCGCCGCAGGATCATCGCCTTCATCCTCTAAACGACTTTCACCATACCCAACAATTCTGACTCGGTTAGGGCTGATATCATAGGAAAGAAGTTTTTGCTCAACGGCTTCTGCCCGTTTTTTCGATAGCTCCAAATTGTATTCATCTGTACCCACTTTGCTGGTGTAGCCTTGGATTTCAATGGATGCAGATTTGTATATCTTCAAAAAATCCGCCATGGTTTGAATCTGGCTGGCGAAGACGGGGTTAATCTCATAGGAGTCATTAGCAAACAAAATACGCAGTTGACGTTGGTCTTGTGCGCGTCTTACTTCCCCACAACCATCATTATCCACTTCAGAACCCGAAGGTGTTCCAGGACAAATGTCGCGACCATTGACTACACCATCTTGGTCATCATCTTGTAGATCGGCAATTTGGTTGGCCGTAGGTGTTGCCATGTATTCGTACTCTTCAGCACTATAAACTGACATCGATAGGGTAAGACCAGCGAGTATTGCTAGTGATAGAATGTTCTTCTTCATAATTAATACTCCACTTCCTTGGTCCACTCTTCGGGAACATCAACCAAAAGCGCGTCTATTAATACGCCAGTCGCGTTCATCACACGATACTTGGCGTACTGTTCAGAATAGTGAGCATCGAGGTATTCTTTGCGAGCTTCAAACAGCTCATTTTCGGTGTTCAATAAGTCTAGTAAGGTTCGTTGGCCAATGCCGTATTGCTTTTCGTACGCAATAACCGTTTGTGCCGCAGAGTCTACATGGTCAGCAAGGAAGTTTTTCTGCTGGAGTGTTAAATCCAACGCACTCCAAGACAACCGTAAGCTCTCTTCTATTTGACGATAAGCGCTATCTCGTAAGTCTTTTGCTTTATTCAGTTGATAAGCTGAACTTTCACTACGGTCGCTATCGCTGCCGCCGTTATAAAGGTTATATCTCATCCGCAGCATCGCCACGGTTTCATCCGCATCACCTTCATAACCACCGGCATCGTCTCGCCATGTTTGACGAGCTTCGATGGAAAAGGTGGGGTAGTAAGGAGCTTTAGATTGCTTGTATTGGAATCGAGCAGCATCTACATCTGTTTTGGCAATTTTGATCACAGGGTGTTTATCAAATGCCTCGACTAACGCATCTGAGAGGGACAAAGGAATCTTAGATTCATCGGCGCGAGGGTAAATTAACCCTAGTGGCTCTTGTCCTACTAAGCGGCGAAACTGGGTATGAGTATCAAAAAGGTTGTTTTGAGCCGCAAGCAGGTTGCCTTGAGCTTTGGCAATACGAGCTTCTACTTGAGTTAAATCTGCCGTTGAGCCTACACCTGAGTCGACTCGCTTTTTAATGTCGCGATAAATGTCTATGTGAACCGCTAGGTTACTTTCCGAAAGGGCGAGAATTTCTGTCGCTTTCACTGCGTTTAGATAAACGTCGGTTACCTGTAGCGCCAAGTTCGATGCATCATCTAACAGTTGTAATCTCGTGGATTCAGCTTCAGCGGCCGTTCTATCCATATCGTTAAGCGTACCATTACCATCCCATAACAATTGATTAAGGATGATGCTTGCTTCTTTTCTGGTGAGGTCGGTATCTTCACGTCCACTTGTTGATGCCGGACGAATACCTTCGTACCCAATACCTGCATCTAAGTCGATAGTTGGGAGGTACTTTCCTCCTGACGCTTTGCTGTCATTCACTGTACTGACGTATTGATTGTAGCTAGCCTTGATATCAGGATTATTTGAAAAAGCGATTGCCACTGCTTGCTCGAGTGTTTGTGCGTGAGCAGAGGCGGAAGCCAGTATCAAACATCCTGTTAAGAATGAAAGGTTCCGTTTCACTATGAAGCTCCTTAAGTATGGAATTATCTCTTACTCGACCATTGAGATACTTCATTTTGTAGGTGGCGAGCGTCCAAAGGTCATGCCTTAGTTTAAGCAAGCTTAGTTTATAAAATAGGATTTTGTGAGTTTAGTTCAAGAAAGTACCAATGATAATTTTCCTTATATATTGAAACCTTAGTTGATGTTTGGTTCTTCACTCTACTAAATGAGTTGAATGTGCAATTAGCACTTACTAATGTTAAAGCATGAAAAACCGCTCACGCAGTGGCGTGTGAACACCTGAGAACAAGCAAAATGTATAGAGGGTGCTCATACGTGTTATCGATACGCACATAGGGAATAGGCTCATGAATGCACGTACACTCAGCCAATTTATGTTAGCTAACATAACTTTGGTCATTGATAGGCAAGGTCAAATTCGAGAACTTATCGCTGGTGCTCAACCTGCTCCCGGTGAGGTAGTGATGACAGTTAGTGACGATGCTAATCCGCAAGTTCAGGCTCAGTTGATTCAAGCAAATGATCAACAGACACCGCTCAATATTGATGATGAAGTCGCTCAAATTCTTGCTCAATTGGAACAGGGTGTTGACCCAACACTAAATCCAGACCAAGCAACCGCCGCTGGTGGAGCCAATGGTTCCAGCCCTACCGATACGGGCACGATAGATATGACACTTGCTGAGGTACTAGCCCAGACAGCATTTGATACTAATGGCCTTCAAGCCCCCGGACTCTCTCAGACACAAAGTTTGGCAATTGACCTAGTTATAGCCCAAGCTCTTGCACCTATCGCTCCCGTTGTAAATGCTGCAGCTCTGGATGTTGACCAATCGCCTTACTTCGTAGATGACGGTTTAGACGATGAAGAAACATACGATACATCGGTTGATGAAAATGAAGATGGTAAGGTAGATGCGTACAACATCCGCTATTTTGAAAACAGCACTGCTTACACTGGTGCTGATGGCGAAAACCCTACCGTTTTGGGGCAAGTAAAAGCTTTTGACCCTGATTTTCCAGATGGTGGTGGCACGCTGGTATTTTCACTTGAGGCAGACCCCGACCACCCAAATGATATTAACTATTTCACTATCGATGAAGAAACAGGTGAAATCTATTTAACAGCTGAGGGCGCTGCTGCTTATACAAATGACTTTGAAGACTCAAATGGACCAGACAATGAGCATCATGTTTACGTTCTAGTATCTGATGGAGTTAATCCTCCTGTGAGGGTGCCAGTTACACTTAATGAAATGAACGTAAATGAGGCTCCAGTCTTTGTTGATACGTCTTACAGTGATGAAACAGACGAATCTGATGACCCAAATAATTATTTGCCTGGAAATGATTTTACAGAGGCGACGAATGATGGCGAAAGTCCATCAATAGCAACTTATAAATTTTATTACGACGAAAATAAAGATGAAGGCGTAACTATTGGGCAAGTTCAAGCTAATGATGTTGATACTGCCAACTTAAACTACGGTATTGAAAGTAATGTATCGGTGACTGTTGGCGAAAATACCTTTGATTTATACCAAATCAATTCTTTGACTGGTGAAATTAGCTTAACCGCGCTCGGTGCCCAATATTATTCAAATTATGAAGATGGGGATAATGACCATCAAATAACAGTCTTTGTACAAGAAGTGTTTGGAGAGGAGGGTTCTGAAACATATGGCGATAAAGTCTATACGACTGTCGATTTGTTTGAGCGTAATGTTAATGAAGCTCCAAAAGGAGAAGATTTTACAGTTACGTTAAATGGTGCTGAGTCAGTTCAGATTATTTTTGATACTGGAATTGGTACATTTGGTGACCATATTTCAGATGAAGATGTTGACTTCTTTACACAGCAACAGTTGTCAAATGGTGAGCCGTACGCAGCATTTGATGAAAATCAGGATCTATTCAGAGACAATCAATTGTTTATCGTCGTCACAAGTGCTCCTAGTGCAGGAACACTTTATTATAATGGCGAACCATTGGACTCTTTTCCAACACAACATTTAGACCCTAATTCTATAACCTATATGCCTGAAAATTCGGGTGAATTTAGTGTCGATTTCTCTCAAGTAAATATCCCTGCTGGGGGAAGTCAATCTAGCTATTTACTTGATTTGGGCAACGATTTGTCCGTTACATTAAAAGCAACTGAGTATTCAGGTGGTGGACCGAATAAAGGGTATATTACTTTGCATGATAATCCGGGTAGCCCTGTTGACCATCAAGGTGTAGGAGTAGGAATTGATGATGGTAATGGTATTAATAACAATGAAATTCTTACTTTTGACCTAAATGAAAATCCATTACAAAGTGTTACTTTTGGTTTAGGTGGATTGAACCCTGGGCAAGGTGCAACAGTGACGTATACTCTAGAAAATGGAGGGACGGTTTCAATTGTTTATACTACAGATAGTGAAAATGTTACTTATGACGAAGACACTGGGGTTTATAGCGTTACTTATAGCTCTATTTCCAATTCAATAACCCAAATAGACTTCACCACAGATGGTCATTCTAACTATGTTGTAACTAATTTTTCTGGAGTAGAGAGTGTTATTAGCGAATCGGATAGTTTCGAGTATGTAGTAGTAGATTCGTTAGATAATTTGGCTGACGAAGATGATTTAACTAGCGAACCCTATACTGTAACGATTAGTTCTGGGTCTGATAGTAGCATATATGCTCAAGTTGGAGGTGAGACACTTCAAGGTTCGGGGGGAGAAGACATATTCACATGGCTTGATTCCGCTTTAGATAACAGTACTGATACCGTTAAAAATTTCACAGTAGGAACAGATTCTATTGAGATAGGTTCAATACTCACTGATCAATCAACTGAAGAAGATATCGGTTTACTAATAAGTAACAATGTTATTCAAGCGACAACAGCCGATAATGACGTGGTCATAACGGTTAATCATGGAGAAGGTGAGCAACAAACCATAGTAATTGAAGATATATATACTATTGGTACAGAGTTTGCCGCCGCTGACTTGTTGGCTGATCTCGCTAAAGTGAGTGAGTCTGCATAAACATATTGTTGCGTGTTCAAAGCCCCTGCCAAGCAGGGGCTTTTCTTTATCTCAAATTCAGTACCAATTATTTGCTCAATATTATGTGTTTGATTTGTAATAAAGAGCATTATTTTCACATGATTTCATATTGCAAAAAGCCACCGTTTTATGTTAATTTCCGCCCCAATCTCAGACAGAGTTTCTGGGGGATACGCGTAATGACCATTCAGGCTGATTGTGACATTACGTAGGGTAGGTATCAGTAAGTCCTTTTACTGATAGACGGGATACTCTTGCTGTGGGAACAGCATGTGAATGGGATACCCAACATTGATTTCATTTAAACTACAACCACGAATCAGCTTTGTACTTCCAGAATGCCCTGTTTATCAAGACAGCAGCATTACAGAACCTTGAACCTCTGATTTAGTTAATCGTCATCAATCTGATGACCCGTATTCCGTATTTGCTTAATGCATTCGGAATTTTTTGCTATTTGTCATTTCTCTCTTTTACTGACGTGCGGGAAATGAACGGAAATTATTATTTTTCAAGGTGATGAAGATGAGTACAGCCTTTGAAGTCGATAACACTATCGCAACCATTATGTCTAACCAAATTCCAGTACTAGACGGATTGTATGATCTGACTCCGGATGAAGTGTTGCTTGACCAAGCTGCGCATGAATCAGAAGTTCGTTCTTACCCACGTCGTCTACCTATCGCTATTAAACAAGCTTATGGCTGTTTAGTAGAAGATACACGTGGCCAAATCTTCCTAGATTGTTTGGCGGGTGCGGGTACTCTGGCTTTAGGTTACAACCATCCAGAAATTAACCAAGCGCTTAAGCAACAGCTTGATTCTGGTTTGCCATATCAAACACTTGATATTCCAACAAAATCTAAAACTGACTTTATTAAAGCAGTAAAAGGTTTTCTCCCTTCTGAACTTGGTGACGACTGTGTTATTCAGTTCTGTGGTCCATCTGGTGCAGACGCTGTTGAAGCGGCGATTAAGCTTGCTAAACAGACAACTGGTCGTAATACCATGTTTGCGTTCCGTGGTGCGTACCATGGTATGACTAACGGTACTATGGGCATGATGGGCAACCTGAACACGAAAGCTCGTCGTACTGGTTTGATGTCAGATGTTCACTTTATGCCTTTCCCATACAGCCTACGTTGCCCGTTTGGCCTAGGTGGCGAAGAAGGCGCGAAAGCGAGCATTCGTTACATTGAACGTCTTCTGAACGACGACGAAGCTGGCATCATGAAACCTGCTGCGATTATCGTTGAGCCAGTTCAAGGTGAAGGCGGTGTTATCCCAGCTCCTGCACATTTCCTACGTGAACTACGTCGTATCTGTGATGAGCACGGTATTCTATTGATCTTTGATGAGATTCAATGTGGTGTAGGTAAATCTGGCTACAACTTCGCGTTTGAAGAAGCGGGAATTATTCCAGACGTACTATGTCTATCTAAAGCGATTGGTGGCGGTCTACCAATGGCGATTCTGGTTATCAACAAAAAGTTTGATACATGGAAACCAGGTGAGCACACCGGTACTTTCCGTGGTAACCAACTAGCTATGGTGTCAGGTGCTAAAGCACTAGAAATCATCACTCGTGATAACCTCGTAGAGCACGCAAACATTGCGGGCCAATATCTACGCATGGGGTTAGAGAAAATTCAAAGCCGCGTGAACTGCGTTGCAGAAGTACGTGGTAAAGGTTTGATGCTAGGTCTTGAAATTCAAGATCCAAGCGGCGAGCTAAACAAGTTCGGTGAGCCTAAATCTGCACCGCAACTAACACTGGCTATTCAACGTGCGGCGCTTGAGCGTGGTTTGATGGTAGAGAAAGGTGGTCGTGACGGTTCGGTTATTCGTTTCCTTCCGCCATTGATTATCTCTTTCGAGCAAATCGACTTCGCATTACGTACGCTAGAAGAAGCAATTCTTGCTGCTGGTGGCGGTCATAAAGACCCAGAGCCAAGCAACCAAGAGTGGAAGAAGTACTTCATCCACACAGGTTCAATGGGCAGCGCAGAATTTGCACGTGTAATGAATCACACAACTGCTGCAATGAAAGCGGTATTTGAAGAAGTGAACGCGCCATATTCTGGTATGAATCCAAAAGCGTTGGAAGAAGCCATTTATGCGGTTGATCTTGATAACAAGAACGCGTCACTAAAAGAAGTGATTTCAGACACTGCAGAGCTAGTGGTTAAGAACTCAATTATGGTTCAACACCCTGACTGTATTGCTCACTTACATACACCACCATTGATGCCATCTGTTGTGGCAGAAACGATTATTGGTTCTCTAAACCAATCAATGGATTCATGGGATCAATCTTCTGCAGCGACATTCGTTGAGCAGAAAGTGGTTGATTGGATGTGTGAGAAGTACGAGCTAGGCGCTAAAGCGGACGGTATCGTAACGAGCGGTGGTACGCAAAGTAACCAGATGGGTCTAATGTTGGCTCGTGACTGGATTGCGGACAAACTAAGCGGTCACTCTATTCAGAAGCTAGGCCTACCTGATTACGCAGACAAACTACGTATTATTTGTTCTAAGAAGTCACACTTCACAGTACAAAAATCAGCATCTTGGATGGGTCTTGGTGAGAAAGCGATTCTTGCTGTAGACGCGCTTCCAAACGGCACTATGGATGTAGCAAAACTAGAAGCTGCGGTTGAACAAGCTAAAGCTGAAGGTTTGATTCCATTTGCAGTTGTAGGTACTGCGGGTACGACTGACCACGGCGCTATCGATGATTTAGCGACGATTGCTGATGTTGCAGAGAAACACGACCTATGGATGCACGTAGACGGTGCATACGGCGGTGCGTTGATTCTAAGCAGCCACAAAGATCGTTTGAAAGGCGTAGAACGTGCACAGTCAGTGAGCGTAGACTTCCACAAATTGTTCTTCCAAACAATCAGCTGTGGTGCGCTACTTCTAAACGATAAAAACAACTTCAAGTACCTGCTTCACCATGCAGATTACTTGAACCGTGAGCATGACACTCTGCCAAACTTGGTTGATAAGTCTATCTCTACGACAAAACGCTTTGATGCCTTGAAAGTGTTTATGACGATGCAAAACGTCGGTCCTAAACAACTAGGCGCAATGTACGACCATTTGTTAGACCAAACTCTACAAGTGGCTGATTTGGTTCGTCAGCATAAAGCCTTCGAGCTTTTGGCTGAACCATCTTTGTCTACCGTGTTATTCCGCGCAGTAGACAGCCAAGCGAAAGATTTCGATGAGCTTAATAAAGCAGTTCGAATGGAAGCGCTGGTACGTGGTATCGCAGTACTAGGCGAGACCATTGTGGATGGCAAAACTGCCTTGAAATTCACAATCTTGAACCCATGCTTGAAGATTTCGGACTTCGAATCTCTACTGGCTAAAATTGAAACTCTAGCGTCAGAGCTAGCGAAATAAAGGTAACGGATAAATGTCAATTCTACAGATTGGTGCGGGCGGTGTTGGTTGGGTTGTCGCGCATAAAGCAGCTCAAAACAACGACGTGCTGGGTGATATTACCATTGCTTCTCGTTCTATCGGGAAGTGTGAGAAGATCATTGAATCGATTAAGTGTAAAAATAACTTAAAAGATTCTACTAAGAAGCTAGAAGCTCGTGCAGTTAACGCAGATGACATTGAGTCATTAGTTGCGTTGATTGAAGAAGTGAAGCCTGATTTAGTGATTAACGCCGGTCCTCCATGGGTCAATGTTCCAATTATGGAAGCGTGTTATCAGGCTAAAGTATCTTACTTAGATACATCGGTGGCTGTTGACCTTTGCTCTGAAGGTCAGCAAGTACCAGAAGCTTATGATCCGCAATGGGCTTTCCGCGAAAAGTTCAAACAAGCAGGCATTACAGGCATTCTTGGCGCTGGTTTCGATCCGGGTGTTGTTAGTGTGTTTGCTGCTTACGCGGCGAAGCATCTGTTCGATGAAATCGACACTATCGACGTTATGGACATCAACGCGGGTGATCACGGTAAGAAGTTCGCAACCAACTTCGACCCAGAAACGAACATGCTTGAAATCCAAGGTGATTCTTTCTACTGGGAAGAGGGTGAGTGGAAAACCGTTCCTTGTCATACTCGTATGCTGGAATTTGATTTTCCAAAATGTGGTCCGTTCAAAGTGTACTCAATGGCACACGATGAAGTTCGCTCTTTAAAAGAATTCATTCCTGCAAAGCGCATTGAATTCTGGATGGGTTTTGGTGACCGCTACTTGAACTACTTCAACTGCATGCGTGACATTGGTTTGCTAAGCCCTGAACCATTAACTCTGCAAGACGGTACAGTTGTACAACCTCTGCAAGTTCTGAAGGCCATGCTACCAGACCCAACCTCTTTGGCTCCGGGTTACACTGGTTTAACCTGTATCGGTACTTGGGTTCAAGGTAAGAAGAATGGTGAGCAACGTAGTGTATTTATCTACAACAATGCAGACCACGAAGTGGCTTACAAAGATGTAGAGCATCAAGCAATTGCTTACACTACTGGTGTTCCAGCGATTACTGCTGCATTGCAATTCTTCCGTGGTGAATGGGCTGATTCAGGCGTGTTCAACATGGAACAGCTTAATCCGGATCCGTTCCTAGAAACTATGCCATCTATTGGTTTGAACTGGGAAGTTCTTGAACTTCAACCAGCTCAGCCAGAGATTCATATCCTTAAATAATCCACCTCTTATGAGAGGGTAGATGGATAGTTAATAGTTGAAGACAGCCGTCACTCAGGTGATGGCTGTTTTTTCCATTTTGCGATTGATGAAGTGTTGCTAAGGCAATACGCAGGAAATAAACAAGATGCAAAAGAGTGAATTGAAAACTCCTTACTTTATGATTGATGAGTCAAAACTGATCGCCAATCTGGAAATTGCAAAACGTCTGAAAGAAATTTCAGGTGTAAAACTGGTACTGGCGCTGAAGTGTTTTTCTACTTGGGGCGTGTTTGACATCATCAAGCCATACTTAGATGGCACAACCAGTTCTGGCCCATTTGAAGTGAAACTTGGCTATGAAACTTTTGGCGGTGAAACTCACGCATACAGCGTAGGTTACAGCGAAGATGACGTTAAAGAAGTGGTAGACATCTGCGACAAGATGATCTTCAACTCACAATCTCAACTTTCTGCATACCGTCACCTTGTGGAAGGCAAAGCGTCAATCGGTTTGCGCCTTAACCCAGGTGTTAGCTACGCAGGTCAAGACCTTGCTAACCCAGCACGTAAGTTCTCTCGCCTAGGTGTTCAGGCTGATCACATTGATGGTTCGGTATTCGATACGATCAATGGTGTGATGTTCCACATGAACTGTGAAAACAAAGATGTGGATGCTTTCATTGGCCTGCTGGATGCTATTTCAGAGCGTTTTGGTGAATACCTAAACAAACTGGATTGGGTGAGCATGGGCGGCGGCGTATTCTTTACATGGCCGGGTTACGATGTAGAAAAACTGGGTCTAGCGCTTAAAGCATTTTCTGAAAAACATGGCGTACAATTATACCTAGAGCCAGGCGAAGCGGTAATCACTAAGACCACTGATCTTGTAGTCACCGTTGTTGATATCGTAGAAAACGGTATGAAGACGGCGATCGTTGACTCTGCGACCGAAGCACACCGTCTAGATACACTTATCTACAATGAGCCTGCTTCAGTACTGGAAGCCAGTGAATCTGGCGAGCATGAATACGTGATTGGTTCATGTTCATGTTTGGCTGGTGATCAATTCTGTATCGCTAAGTTTGATCAGCCACTACAAATTGGTCAGAAGCTTCATATCTTGGACAGTGCGGGTTACACCATGGTGAAACTTAACTGGTTCAATGGCTTGAAGATGCCTTCTGTTTACTGCGAGCGCAGTAATGGCGACATTCAAAAATTGAACGAGTTTGGCTACCAAGACTTCAAACGTTCGCTTTCTCAATGGTCTGTTAAATAAGACTTATCGAGCAATAAAAAACCACCCATTTCTTAAAAGAGAAAGGGTGGTTTTTTATGCAGCTCAGTTTTATAAGTCAGCTAATCTTATGATTCAAATAAGTTTATGACTCAACGATAACACGAGTATCTTCGCTTAAAGATTCCAGCTCGCTGACCACATCATTCAATTGACGTTCAACAGGTAAACGCACAGCTAAGTTTGCAGTAAATAAGCTAGAGCTTACGCCACCGCCGCCAGCGATAAACACGCGCTGACAATCCATATCCAGAATCTGCACTTCTTGTTCATCAAGAACATGGGTGATCTCGTTAACTACGCCGTAGCGGTCGTTAGAATCAATACGAAGTTGGTATATTTTATCTTCGAGTTGTACGTGTTCAGCAACATCGACAATTTTTACCAGCAGATCAGGTGTGGCATAAAAGGCTTCTTTGACGACATCTGCATTTTCTTCTGGTATTTCAATTTTGATAACAGCAGCAACTTGGTCTTCAATAAAATTCACTTTGCTAATAAGCCACTTACCACTTTTTTCATTTGTCGCAGCGGCCAAAGATTTGATTGTTGAGGGTGTTGCTTTTCCTACGAAACTTACAATAAAGGTACAAGTCATATACGGCCTCCGAACATCATTACAAAATCACTTTTCTATTTGAGTTTAGGCGTTATATGTGTTCGAGACTTGACCAAGGTCAATTTTTTGATGTCGCGATATTCTAATAATTTCATTTATTTAACCCTCTGCACATTTGTTCAGGGCAATACCCGCCGAACCTGTTAATGGCTTCCTTATAAAAATAAGAAGTTTGTTAATTAATGTTTAAATCCTGTGATCATCCGCATAGACTTTTAGTAACAGTTACCGGTAACATTAAGGTTCAAGGTTACCGGTAACATAAAAATATAATCCGGTATTTACGTGAAGCAAATAAGGATAGACAAATGAAAGCTATGACGAGAACGCTTATCGCTACTGCTGTGACGGGCCTAGTGTCCATGTCAGCGATGGCGGCTGATTTCAAACTGAAAATTCAGTCTTCAGATCCATCGGGTGACCGCAACTTCCAGATTCAGCAAGTATGGGCTGATAACGTTGAAAAAATGTCTGGTGGACGTATCGACATTGACTTGTTACCTGTTGGTGCAGTGGTAAAACATACAGAAACTCTAAGCTCAATCAAAATGGGCATTCTTGATGGCCACGTAACTGCTACTGAGTTCTTCTCTGGTCAAGATCCAGCATTCGGCCTACTAGGTAACATGGTTGGCGCTTGGTCTGACACGACGCAACTTCTTCAATACATGAACTACGGCGGTGGTAATGAGCTTCTAACTGAGCTTTACAAACCTTACGGTGTTAAATTTATTGGTGCATCGACGACTGGTGTTGAATCTCTCGTTTCTAAAAAGCCGCTTGATAGCGTTGCTGATCTAAAAGGTCTGAAACTACGTGCTCCAGAAGGTCTGGTTCAACAAGTTTTTGCAGCAGCAGGTGCAACTCCAGTTAACCTACCGGGTTCAGAAGTATTCACTGGTCTAAGCAAAGGCGTTATTGATGCAGCGGACTACACAGTATTCTCTACAAACCAAAAAGCGGGTATGAACGATGTTGCGGCTCACCCAGTTCAACCTGGTTTCCACTCTCTACCGCTGATCGATATCTCTATTAGTCAAAAGAAATGGGACAAGATGCCTGAAGATTTGCAACAAATCCTCAAGACATCGGTACGTGATTTCTCTTACGACATTACGACACAGCTAAAAATTGCTGACCAAGCGGCAGTAAAAGAAGCGAACGCGAATCCAAACATCACGATTCACAACTGGTCTGATGAAGAGCGCAAGAAGTTCCGTTCTATCGCTCGTGAACAATGGAAAGTATTTGCAGAGCGTTCACCAAACGCACAAAAAGTTTACGAATCAGTAACTACGTTCCTAGAGAAGAACGACCTACTGTAATCGAAGTACTTCCTTTATTTAGAGAGGGTGTTT
This sequence comes from Vibrio diazotrophicus, assembly GCF_038452265.1. NCBI lineage: Bacteria > Pseudomonadati > Pseudomonadota > Gammaproteobacteria > Vibrionales > Vibrionaceae > Vibrio > Vibrio diazotrophicus. The sequence continues at coordinate 1,892,113 of NZ_CP151842.1, read as the reverse complement.
TGGCCCTCTCTCATTTCACTAAAAGAGTTCGTTATGAGCGAGAATAAGCTACAGGCTACATCACACCTTGATGATCAGCCAAAGAATGCATTAGACCGAGCAATCATACGTATCGGAAACACCCTTAGCTTGCTGTTTCTTTTGACTGTTGCGATTTCTTTCTACGAAGTTGTTATGCGCTATGTTTTTGACGCACCAACGACGTGGGTACATGAAACAGCAGCCTTTATCGGCGGGTGTTTGTTTGTGTTCGGTGGTGTGTATGCAATGGCCTCGAACAAGCACGTTCGAGTGGTTCTTATCTACGACAATGTTTCAAAGCGCGCTAAACACTATCTCAATATGGTTCACCATATTGTCGGTTTGGCGTTCGCACTAATGATGGCTTATGCCTCTTATATCACGGTAGAAAGCGCATGGTTTGCACCATGGGGAGAGATGCGTTTAGAAACATCTGGTTCAGCTTTCAACCCGCCTTATCCTGCGCTGCTTAAAGCGGTAATTTTTATCACTTTGATCATTTTGGTAGTGCAGTTTGTTCTGCATATGATTCAAGAGATTCAAGCCTTAAGGAATAAACACGATGTTTGATTTATCTTCTATTGGTATTGAATGGGGCAGCTTGCTGATGCTGGTCATGATGATCGGCTTATTGCTGACCGGTATGCAGCTTGCGTTTGTTACCTGTTTCGTCGCTATCGTATTTACTCTTGGCTGGTTTGGTGTTGACGCGATTCCTTTGGTCACCAGCCGCATGTACAGCTTTGCATCGGACTACATTTTCTTAGCTATTCCGATGTTCGTATTAATGGCAGCCATGCTGGATCGCTCGGGTATCGCGAAAGATCTGTTCGACGCAATGAAGTCTGTAGGGCGTAAAGTTCGCGGTGGTGTTGCAGTTCAAACGCTATTGGTAGCGGTCTTACTGGCATCAATGTCTGGCGTTATCGGTGGTGAAACCGTTCTGTTAGGTATTTTGGCACTGCCACAAATGCTTCGCTTGGGCTATGACCGTAAGCTTGCTATTGGTACAACGTGTGCGGGTGGCGCGCTAGGTACTATGCTTCCGCCAAGTATCGTTCTTATCATCTATGGCATGACCGCAAGTGTATCGATTGGTGATCTGTTTAAAGCGGCATTTATTCCTGCATTCATCCTAGCGGCTTGTTATATCGCTTATGTATTGATTCGTTGTTATATCAATCCTTCTCTGGCACCTGATTTTAGTGATGAAGATTTAGAAGACGACAATAAGCCAAGTTACTTCAAAGCACTTTTCTTCCCATTGTTATCAGTGGCAGTGGTTCTCGGCAGTATTTATACCGGTGTTGCTTCTGTAACTGAAGCTTCAGCTCTTGGTGTTGTTGGTATCATGATCAGCGCGGTAATCCGTAAAGAAATGAGCTGGAAGATGCTGCAAGAGAGTGCGATGGCGACAATGCGCACCTGCGGGATGATCATCTGGATTGGTATCGGTGCGAGTGCGTTGGTTGGGATTTACAACCTGATGGGCGGCATCGACTTCGTTGAAGAAACCATTCTTACGCTTTCTGGCGGCAGCGCATTCGCAACACTGTTCATTATGATGGTGATTCTACTCGTACTAGGTATGTTCTTGGACTGGGTAGGTGTTGCACTGCTAACCATGCCAATTTTCGTACCTATTATCACGAATCTAGGATTTGACCCGATTTGGTTTGGTGTCGTGTTCTGTCTGAACATGCAGGTATCGTTCTTATCACCACCATTTGGTCCGGCGGCATTCTACCTTAAATCGGTAGCGCCAAAAGAAATCAGCTTAGGTGAGATATTCCAGTCACTGATTCCATTTATCTTCATGCAAATTTTTGTTCTGGGTTTGGTCATTGCTTTCCCGCAGCTCGCTATGTGGTGGAAATAAAAGCAACCCATTTTATTGAATTTAGTAAGGCGGCTACGGTGAGAGTAGTCTAGGGAAGTGTGTTCAATGGACCCAAAGAAAATATTGGTTATGGGCGTTTCAGGTTGCGGTAAGAGCTCAGTTGGCAGCGCTATCGCAAAGGCATTGAACCTGAAATTCTTTGATGGTGATGACTACCACTCTGAACAGAGTGTAGAAAAGATGAGACAAGGGATTCCTCTTACTGATGAAGACCGTATTGGTTGGCTGCAACGTTTGAATAGCCTGTTTTTAGAGCATGAGTCTGCGGTGATCGCTTGTTCTGCTTTGAAACCAGAATACAGAGACATTCTGCGTAACAACAATCAGGACTTAGCTATTGTCTATTTGCAAGGTGACTACGACACGATTTGGGCTCGTTTATCACAGCGCGCAAATCACTACTTCCACGGTGAGAAGATGTTGAAAAGTCAGTTTGATACATTGATTGAGCCTGAAACTGACGAAGCCATTTTTGTTGATGTTTCCTCATCTATGGAAGAGGTGTTAGAGCAGGCGCTTCAAGGGCTTCGTAATAAAGGAGAAAGCGCTTGAGTTATCATATTGCAATGGTTGGATTAGGCGTAATGGGTAAAAGTCTTGCGCTTAATCTGGTTGACCACGGATTTTCAGTGGTGGGCTTTGACTTAAGCCAAAGCCACTGTTTACGAGCGGATAAGGAAGCTCAAGAGCTTTCCATAAACCCAAACAAAGGACAGTTCAAAATAGCGCAGAACCTAAAGGACTTGCTCTCTTGCTTGGCTACACCAAGAGTCATTGCCTTATCGGTTCCTGCTGGCGAAATCGTTGATCAAGTCATCGAGCAACTGCTGCAAAATGGCTTAGAAGCGCAAGACATTGTTATTGATACTGGCAACAGTTTGTGGACCGACTCTGAACGTAGAGAAGAGTTGTTTGCCGGTCGTCTGCGATTCTTCAGTACCGCTGTTTCAGGCGGGGAACAAGGTGCACGTCATGGCCCATCTTTAATGGCAAGTGGCGATCCTATTGCATGGAAGCACGTTGAATCTATGTGGACTGCAATTGCCGCTAAAGTAGATGCGAACGGTTTATCCATCGATTCTCATCAGTCAGGCGAGGCATGTGCTGCATATTTAGGTCCGGCTGGGGCAGGGCATTACGTGAAGATGGTGCACAACGGCATTGAATATGCCGATATGCAAATTATCTGTGAAGCGTATCAGTACATGCGCCAAGTTTTGCAGATGTCAGCCACCGAAATTGGTGAAGTGTTTACGGTTTGGAATCAAGGTGCACTTAACAGCTATCTGATGGAAATCAGTGCAGACGTACTCAAGCAACAGGATCCAAGAACGGGCAATTCGTTGGTGGATATGATTCTGGATGTCGCGGAGCAAAAAGGTACTGGGCTTTGGACAGCGGTCAATGCGTTGCAGATGGGAAGCCCTGCGACAACGATCGCTCAGGCTGTGTTTGCCCGAGCATTAAGCGCTAACAAAGGACGTCGAGTAAAAGCCTCTTCCATATTGCCTTCAGTGAAGCAAACTTGTTTAGAAGACAAGACACAAGCTCTGAAAGCACTAGAGGATGGTTTGTATTGCGCGAAATTAGTCACTTATGCCCAAGGGTTTGACTTACTCAAGAGTAAATCAGAGCTTGAGGGCTGGCAGCTCAATTTCTCAGACATTGCGAAAATCTGGCGTTCTGGCTGTATTATTCGTGCAGCATTCTTGCAAAACATTTCCGCTGTATATGAGCATAATTCTGAACTTGATCATCTGTTATTTGCCGAAGATTTCATTGAGCAGCTTTCCAAGCGTGTATTAGGCTGGAGAACCTGCAGTGCTCAGGCAATATTATCCGGTGTTGCTATGCCAGCAGTGATTTCGGCATTGAATTACTACGATGCTTTGTCGAGCTCACTATCTCCGGCGAATTTGCTGCAAGCGCAGCGAGATTACTTTGGTGCGCATACTTATGCGAGGGTGGATGAGCCATCTACGGATAAGTTTCATTTGCTTTGGGAAAGTGAAACTCGACTAGAAACTAAACGTTAATCAATAAGCGCCTTTTATCTGGGCGCTTTTTTGATAACAGAGTCAAATAAATAAGTGCGATTAAACCTATTTCTCTATTGAGCTCTTGAGTACAATGTTACCAGTAACAAAGAGAATATTTATTTATGGTTAGTAAGAAAAAACGCCCGACGCTTCAGGATGTAGCGAATTTAGTCGGAGTGACCAAAATGACAGTCAGTCGCTGTCTACGTGATCCCAATTCTGTATCTCCTACGGTACAAGAGAAAGTGCTCGCAGCTGTCGAGGAGCTGGGCTATATCCCTAACCGTGCTCCTGATATTTTGTCGAATGCGAAAAGCCATGCGATTGGCGTTCTTGTTCCGTCTTTAACTAACCAAGTTTTTGCGGAAGTTATTCGAGGTATTGAGCAAGTAACTGGGCCTGCTGGCTACCAAACTATGCTTGCGCACTATGGTTATAGCTCTGAGCTGGAAGAGCAGAGTGTGGCTTCATTACTCTCCTATAACGTGGACGCTATTATCCTTTCTGAAAATGTTCACACAGAACGGGTAAAAAAAATGCTGCAAACCGCGTCTATTCCGGTGGTAGAAATTATGGATTCTATCTCGCCGAGAATTGAACAAGCGGTGGGTTTTGACAACTTTGCAGCCGCGAAAGATATGACAAAAGCAATGTTGGCAAAGGGATGCAAACAGATTGTCTATTTAGCCGCACGAATGGATGAACGTACCCGTCAAAAAATGTCTGGTTTTAATCAGGCGATGAATGACGCTGGTTTAGAACCTTTGGCTCTGCAAACGGAAGCGGCCTCATCGTTTACTTTGGGTGCAAAGTTATTGGGTGATGCAATTGAAAAACATCCCAAGGTTGACGGCATATTTTGTACCAACGATGACTTAGCGATTGGTGCGTTTTATGAGTGTGTAAGGCGCAACATCTCTGTTCCTAACCAAATTTCTATCGCAGGTTTCCATGGGCACGATATTAGTCAGGCTATGACACCAAGGTTAGCCACAGTGGTGACACCTCGTGAAAAAATCGGCCTGATTGCGGCAAGAGAGATTATGAATCGACTCAATGGCGAAAAGGAATACCAAGAGTGCATTGATCTTGGCTACCGAATTGAATTGGGAGAGAGCATTTAAAAGCGCCGATACAGCGCTTTTAAATGTCAAAAACTGAAATTAGAACGTCACTTTGAAGTTCAAAGAGTAGAACTGGTCGTCGTAAGGTACGCCTGAACTTAGCGCAAAGTTCGCAGCATCGTTATTACCATACCAAGGGTCCGTTTGCAGCTGAAGTTCTGCTGAACCACCCCAAGCATTGCTCACCCAGCCGTGAATATGACCAACAGGGTTCAGGAAGAACAAGCTAATATCACCCACGGTTTCAGAACCTAGAACTTCACCGCCATTGGCGACGATTTCTTGCTCTGTCTCGAACATGATCTCACCCACGACCGCACCAAAGAATGGCGTGATGAAAAGGTCTTGATAGGACGGTACTTCTGCAAACGCTTCTACGCCGTATTCCCAGAAGAATGCGGACATAGTGAACGAATACAAGAAAGACTGAAATTCGTTGTAACCAGCATGACGCGCTGCAGTGTAGTACACGCCGCCAAAATAGGGGTGCATGATGTAGTTTAGGTAGTGTTCATCTCTGTCCCATACTGGACCAGATGAGACATTGTCTTTCCATTTTTTGCCTAAGCCGCTAAGGTCGCGATCTTCTTCATCCCATTTAGTGACAGATTCAGGAAGAAGTGTCATAAGTGCAACGGTCGCAACACTCAATCCTAGAATGGTATAGGTTTGCTGTCTTAGGTATTCAGCGTCTTTTTCGCTAGATACCGTCAGATAACGAGGAAGTGGCTGATCAATCTGCAAGTCTTGCTGTTCAGACAGACTCATTGAAAACGGAGAAGGTGCTTGATAAGAAAGCGGAGAATTAAAAGCACATAAAGAATCAGCACAGTTTACTGAGTATTCAAGTTCAAGAGGTTGTTGGTCAAAGTACGTGCTTGCATTTGCACAAGCTGACATTGATAACGTGAGGGCTGTGATGGTTTTCTTTAGCACAAAAGGCTCCAAGGCACTGTTTTTAATGATCACTGTCACAATTATCCATTAAAGTCTTGAACATGGAAACATCAAATTGCACATAAACGGAAAACTTCTGGAGAAATAACACATTCCAGAGGATATAGTGAATGTCATATAACCGAGTATAGGTTAGGTAAATATATTAAAGGTAAGAATATGCTCAAAGTTGCAATGTTAAGCACTGGTGAGGAAGTGTTGCATGGAGACATCGTTGATACCAATGCAGCTTGGTTATCGCGAGAGTTTTTCCAAAATGGTTTTGCGTTAAACAAACGCTCAACGGTAGGGGATGCAAAAACTTCACTAGTCGAAGAGCTATTAATGCTGAGCTTCAACGCAGATGTAGTGGTAGTGAACGGTGGCCTAGGACCAACGACCGATGATCTAAGTTCGGAATGTGCAGCATTGGCCGCTGAACAAGAACTCAAACTGTTTCCTGAATGGCTAGAGAAGCTAGAAACCTTTTTTGCTCAGCGTAAAATCAAAATGCCGGAAAGTAACATTAAACAAGCCATGTTGCCTGAGAAAGCGATCATTCTCGATAACCCAATAGGCACCGCTTGCGGCTTTAAGGTTCAAATCAATGACTGCTGGTTCTACTTCACTCCGGGTGTACCAAAAGAATTTAAGCTCATGGTCAATGAGCAGATATTGCCAGATCTGAAAAAGCAGTATCCTCAGCAAGTTGGTTTGGAGTGCAGTCGTCTCTATACATTTGGCACGACGGAATCGGGCATATCCGACAAGTTGGATAAACTTCACCTTCCTCAAGGTTATGTACTCGGTTACCGCTCTTATTTGCCGTTTATTGAAGTGAAGTTGTTTGGCCCACGTAATGACTTAGATATGCGGGTAAAGCTGCTACAAATGATTTACGCGCATTTAGAGCAGCATGTTGTGAGTGTTGATGAGCCGATGCTGGAACATGTTGGCCATCTTATGGCTGAGAAAGGGATGTCGCTTGCTTTGGCAGAGCAGTCAACCAAAGGTTGGTTATCCAACTGGCTTTTGAGTAACGCTGAAATTGAGAAGCTTAGCGGACACAGTTGGATTCTCAGCCATAAAACGGATGAAGGTTTAGGGCATCAGGATCCGTTAGCTGCTTCTTTTGCCTTGGCTGCGGCAACAAAAGAGAAGTGCGCGACCGACCTTTCTCTAGTGACGGGTATGCTCAATGATGATCACTTCACCGTCTCTCTGTCGGCTCCACAAGGGGAGTGGGGGCAAACAGTGAAGTTCAACCGCGCTTATGCATCTGGTGAACAGAAGCAAATCATAGGTACTATTGTCGCTGATATGTTACGTCGTTACTTAGAAGGTAAACCTATTCTCACTAAGTACAGTTCAGTGACGACGGTTAAAGAGATGTATCTCCCAAGCAGCGTTTTGGGTTGATTTTCACACCCTTAATCCTTGCTAGTTTAGTTTTCCGCATGATGGATGGTAATAAGCTGATGAATAATTGGCTTATTACCTAAATCGACATTCTCTCCTTTCTTATGCGTAATTTGTCTAAGATCTAACCCGATGATTTTAAGAGAGGTAAAAATTCGTCTCACAAATGAGTCCAAAATTTCTCAATTTTGTTTGTAAACTGAAAACTCGTCGCTGTGACTTCGGCAGGAGGCTGGATATGTTTTCACAATCAAAAATCTTAGTGTGGTACGAAATTGCAAGCCAAAAAGTAGTGTTAGGAGAAGCACTTACCGGTAGTGGTGAGGATCATGATGTTGTTTCACTGTGGCGTCATGCGCCAGTTGACAACAACAATTCAAGCTATCCTGGCTATCGCTTGTCTTTGTATGATGATGGCGGTAGGGAAATCGGTCATAAATCCGTTTCTATGGGAACGGCAGATGAAATTCTATTTGGAATGAATAAAGCCAGAGCTTAGCTCTGGCTTTAATTTATCTCTGCTGGGACGAGTGAGTAACGTCTTGTTATGCTCGTTTCGCTTTAGGCTGATAATTCACATCGGATAGTTCAACTGGCGTTTTTGCTTTACATATGCAAGGCAATATTTCATTGCTTTGTGTATACGCCATTGCAAAACCAACATATTCGACTTCGCCGGAGAGAAGCGTGCAACGACACGCTCCACAATGGCCATCACGGCAGTTGTATTCCGGCTCTAACCCAGCCTGTTCCATTGTTTCTAGCAATGTGTTTGACGGGTTAGATTCAATAGTGATTATTTTGTTGATTTTGACCGTTGCCATTACAGCTCAAAGCCCTCGAAATCGTCTGCGCCAACTTCGTTATCGATTTGACCAACGAGGTATGAGCTGATTTCTGCTTCCTGTGGAGCAACTTGAACGTTATCAGATGATAACCATGCGTTGATCCATGGAATAGGGTTGCTGGTTGCATTCGGGTATGCCGCATCAAGACCCACAGCTTGCATACGGATGTTCGTGATGTACTCAACGTATTGAGAAAGAATATCTTTGTTCAGACCAATCATAGATCCATCTTTGAACAGGTATTCAGACCACTCTTTTTCTTGTTCTGCTGCAGCTTTAAATAAGTCAAAACACTCTTGTTTGCACTCTTCTGCAATTTGTAAGAACTCAAAATCGTCCATGCCGTTGCGAAGCAGGTTGATCATGTGCTGAGTTCCAGTAAGGTGCAGCGCTTCGTCACGAGCGATAAGCTTGATGATTTTCGCGTTACCTTCCATCAGCTCACGTTCTGCGAAAGCGAATGAACACGCAAAACTTACGTAGAAACGAATCGCTTCTAGCGCGTTTACAGACATCAAGCACAGGTATAGCTGCTTCTTAAGCCCAGACAGGCTTACTTTGATTGTTTCGCCATTAACAGTGTGTGTACCTTCGCCGTAACGATGATAATCGTTGGTTAACTGGATCAGATTGTCGTAGTAATGCGCGATGTCTTTCGCACGTTTAATGATGTGTTCATTTTCTACGATATCGTCAAACACAACCGCAGGGTCATTAACGATGTTACGGATAATGTGCGTGTACGAACGAGAGTGAATTGTTTCTGAGAAAGACCACGTTTCAATCCACGTTTCCAATTCTGGTAGTGAAACCAATGGAAGTAGAGCAACGTTAGGACTACGTCCTTGGATTGAATCAAGAAGAGTCTGATACTTTAAGTTCGAGATGAAAATATGCTTTTCATGATCAGGTAACTTGTTGTAATCAATACGGTCACTTGAAACGTCAACTTCTTCAGGGCGCCAGAAGAACGAAAGTTGCTTTTCGATCAACTTTTCAAAAATGTCGTATTTTTGTTGGTCATAGCGAGCCACGTTAACTGGCTGACCAAGAAACATTGGTTCTTTAAGTTGGTTATTCTTTTTCTGAGTAAAAGTACTGTAAGCCATTTGCTGTCATCCATTTTGCCCTTTGCCTTCGTCAAAGGGCATTCAAATCAGTTAAAAATTCGAGTCAATCAGATTAGATCTTGCAACCGCCACCTGCGCAGTCATCATCTTGTGGCTGCACCACGTCTTTTTGATCGTCTTTCGCACCATCACGAGTGTTATGGTAGTACAGCGTCTTCACACCAAACTTGTATGCAGTCAGCAGATCCTGAAGCAGTTTCTTCATTGGCACTTTGCCAGACTCAAAATTGCTAGGGTCGTAGTTGGTGTTCGCTGAAATAGCTTGGTCAACGAACTTCTGCATGATACCAACTAGGTGTAGATAACCATCGTTAGAACCGATGTTCCAAAGCAACTCGTAGTTTTCTTTGTATTTTAGGAACTCTGGTACAACTTGCTTCAAAATGCCGTCTTTTGATGCTTTTACTGATACGTAACCACGAGGAGGTTCGATACCGTTAGTTGCATTCGAAATCTGAGAAGATGTCTCAGAAGGCATCAGTGCAGTTAGAGTTGAGTTACGTAGACCGTGCTCCAAGATCTCTGTACGTAGTGCGTCCCAATCATAATGAAGTTCTTCATCACAGATTTTATCTAGGTCGCGTTTGTACGTATCAATTGGTAGCAAGCCCTTCGCGTAATTTGTTTCGCCAAATAAAGGACACTTACCGTGTTCTTTCGCGAGCTGTACAGAAGCTTTTAGCAAGTAGTATTGCATCGCTTCAAAAGTACGGTGCGTTAGAGCGTTTGCGCTGCCGTCTGAGTATTTAACGCCATTTTTCGCTAGGTAGTATGCGTAGTTAATCACACCCACGCCTAGCGTACGACGATTCATCGTTGACTTATAAGCGGCTGGTAGTGGGTAGTCTTGATAATCTAACAAAGCATCAAGCGCACGAACCACTAGGTCTGCTAGCTCTTCAAAATCGTCTAGATTTTCAATCGAACCTAGGTTGAATGCAGACAGAGTACAAAGTGCAATTTCACCATTGTCATCTTCAACATTAGTTAAAGGTTTGGTTGGCAGGGCAATTTCCAAACATAGGTTTGATTGACGTACTGGAGCCACACTCGCATCAAACGGGCTGTGAGTATTACAGTGGTCAACGTTCTGAATGTAAATACGACCAGTAGAAGCACGTTCTTGCATTAGTAGCGTGAACATTTCAAGAGCTTTAACGGTTGTCTTCTTAATCGAAGCATCGTTCTCGTACTTCACATATAGACGTTCGAATTCGTCTTGATCTTGGAAGAACGCATCGTAAAGTCCAGGTACGTCAGAAGGTGAGAACAGAGTAATGTTTCCGCCTTCCACTAATCGTTGGTACATCAATTTGTTTAGCTGAACACCGTAGTCCATATGACGAACACGGTTTTCTTCAACACCACGGTTGTTCTTAAGAACTAATAGTGACTGAGCTTCACCGTGCCATAGAGGGTAAAACACCGTTGCTGCGCCACCACGAACACCGCCTTGAGAACAACATTTCACTGCTGTTTGGAAGTATTTGTAGAATGGAATACAACCTGTGTGGAAAGCTTCACCACCACGGATTTCTGAGCCCAATGCACGAATACGACCAGCGTTGATACCAATACCTGCGCGTTGAGAAACGTAACGAACAATTGAGCTCGCTGTTGCGTTAATAGAATCTAAGCTGTCGCCACACTCGATCAGTACACATGAGCTGAACTGGCGGGTAGGCGTACGCACACCAGACATAATTGGTGTAGGTAAGGAAATCTTGAATGTTGACGTCGCATCATAGAAACGCTTGATGTAATCCAAACGAGTGTCTTTTGGATACTTCGCAAACAAACATGCCGCTACAAGAATGTAAAGGAACTGAGCACTCTCATAAATTTGGCCTGTCACTCGGTTCTGTACAAAGTACTTACCTTCAAGCTGTTTTACAGCAGCATAAGAGAAGTTTAAGTCACGACGGTGATCGATAAAGCTGTCTAGCTTGATGAAATCTTCACGCGTGTAATCTTCCATTAAGTGCTTGTCGTATTTGCCTTTCTCAACCATTGAAGAAACATGTTCTAATAGTGTTGGTGGCTCATATTGACCATAAGCTTTTTTGCGTAGATGGAATACCGCTAATCGCGCAGCCAAATATTGGTAATCTGGGCTCTCTTCAGAGATCAGGTCAGCTGCTGATTTAATAATCGTTTCATGAATGTCTGATGTGGTAATGCCATCGTAGAACTGGATGTGAGCACGAAGTTCCACTTGTGATACAGAGACATTTTGTAGACCTTCAGCAGCCCATGTGATCACTCGGTGGATCTTATCCAGATCAATAGTTTCTTTGCGGCCATCACGCTTTGTGACAGTGAGTTGTTGGTTCATTCTGCTTCATTTCCCTAACAAAACTGATTAAAACCGTTTTTATATGTAATTCTTGTAAAATTATTAACGGTTTTGTGATTATGCTCGTCCTATATCTAGTGGCTTAGACACTACATATAGGGGTGCATCAGTGTTCGAGTTACAACATAGTGCTATAACCCCTTTAATGCAAGTTACAGTTTAGGGGAAACTTTGTGGATAACTTTGAAAATGAAAAAAAACGTTAGTAGCCACTAACTGATGATCTAAGAACAGAGTTGATTGTAAAAAATCGAGCTTTCAAGATTGGTTTATTCGTAACCGATCAAAAAAAAATTTCCTTGATCTTTAACTAAAAATTCGAGCCAAATTTAGTTGATTCAAAATGGAACAGAATGCACGAAAATCGTGCATAAAAATGAAATGTTTCTCGAAGTAGTTGAGGGTTAAAAAACCCTCAACTTTGTGATCAGAACAAACGCGTGTGAACGATATAGTTCACATCAACATTTTTCCCTAAGCGATATGTGTCAGTCAGCGGGTTGTAAAGTAAACCAGTGATACCTTGTTCTTTAAGGTGTGTTTGATCGACCATTTTAAGCAGCTCAGAAGGACGAATGAACTTCTCGTGGTCGTGAGTACCTTCAGGGACAATCTTCATTAGCTTCTCAGCACCAACAATGGCAAAAAGATACGATTTAATGTTGCGGTTCAAGGTAGAGAAGAAGACGTGACCGTTCGGTTTGACCAATGCAGCACAAGACTTAACTACGGAAAACGGGTCTGGAACGTGTTCCAGCATTTCCATACAAGTCACCACATCATAGGTTTGTGGGTTTTCTTTTGCGTGGTCTTCGATTGTACTCTGGATATAAGTGAGCTTAGTTCCAGTTTCTAACGCGTGGAGACGAGCGACTTCCAACGGTTCTTTGCCCATATCTAAGCCCGTAACTTCCGCACCTTCGCGAGCCATGCTTTCCGCTAAAATGCCACCACCGCAGCCCACGTCCAACACTTTCTTGCCGAAAAGACCATCCGCTTTGTCGAGAACATAATTGAGACGAAGAGGGTTAATCTGGTGAAGAGGTTTGAATTCGCCTTCTAGATCCCACCAACGAGAGGCCATGTCCTCGAATTTTTTTATTTCGTTAGGGTCGACGTTTTGATTTTGAGTTGTCGTCATAGTGAATTTGCCTTTAATACTCATCCGTGGTTACGTTGGCATTATAACGTTATGAGTAAATCAAACCAGTTGTTCTCTATTTGTTTAAACAAGAATTGATTGTTTAGTAAATATATGGGTAAAAATTAACCATTTATCAGTTGGATATGGGAGAAGTGTGTAATTTCTCCACATTTTAGAGGCAACAAACATCACAACCTGATAAAAGGGCAATGAAAGTTATGCCGAACCGTTATAAGTTGTGTTATATTTTTTCACCTTATAAGTATCAATAATATCTGGAAATTGGAAAACAGTGTCTATTCGGCTTATTTATAGTAATAGTTCACTGTCTGGATATACCGATCAAACTATAGAGGGATAAAGGCTCTATGAGCGATCTAGCTAAAGAGATCACGCCCGTAAACATTGAAGATGAGCTTCGAGGTTCATACCTAGACTATGCGATGTCAGTTATCGTTGGTCGTGCTCTTCCAGATGTGCGTGATGGTCTAAAACCAGTACACCGCCGCGTTCTATTTGCTATGAACGTATTGGGCAACGATTGGAATAAACCATATAAGAAATCTGCCCGTGTGGTAGGTGACGTAATCGGTAAATATCACCCACATGGTGACAGTGCTGTATACGATACTATCGTACGTATGGCACAGCCGTTCTCACTGCGCTATATGCTAGCGGATGGTCAAGGTAACTTCGGTTCTATCGATGGCGACTCTGCTGCGGCAATGCGTTATACCGAAGTTCGTATGGCTAAAATAGCCCATGAACTGTTGGCTGATTTAGATAAAGAAACGGTTGATTACGTAGACAACTACGATGGTACTGAGCAGATTCCTGCTGTATTGCCAACGAAAGTTCCTAACCTGCTTGTGAACGGTTCGTCAGGTATTGCAGTAGGTATGGCGACCAATATTCCGCCACACAACTTAACTGAAGTTGTGAATGGATGTTTGGCATTCATCGACAATGAAGACATCACTATTGATGAGTTGATGGATTACATCCCAGGACCAGATTTCCCAACCGCAGCATTGATTAGTGGTCGTAAAGGTATCATTGATGCCTATAAGACTGGTCGCGGTAAAGTTTACATGCGCTCTAAAGCTGATATTGAAGCAGATAAGAGTGGCAAAGAAACCATCATCGTTTCTGAAATTCCGTATCAAGTGAACAAAGCTCGCTTGATTGAGAAAATTGCGGAACTAGTAAAAGATAAAAAAGTTGAAGGCATCAGCGCACTACGTGACGAATCTGATAAAGATGGTATGCGTATTGTTATTGAATGTAGACGTGATGCAGTTGGTGAGGTTGTTCTGAACAACCTATATGCAAACACTCAACTTCAAACCACTTTCGGGATTAACATGGTTGCCCTTGAACATGGCCAACCAAAACTGTTTAACCTGAAAGAAATGATTAAGTGTTTCGTAGACCACCGCCGTGAAGTGGTGACTCGTCGTACTATTTTTGAATTACGTAAAGCTCGTGAGCGTGCTCATATCCTCGAAGGTTTGGCACTAGCACTGGCAAATATCGATGCAATCATCGAGTTGATCCGTAAGGCTCCAACACCAGCAGAAGCTAAAGTTGGTTTGATTTCACGAGGCTGGGATCTAGGCAATGTAGCGGCAATGCTTGAGCGTGCTGGTACAGATGCGGCTCGTCCAGAGTGGCTTGAAGCTCAATACGGTATTCGTGATGGTCAATATTTCTTAACTGAGCAACAAGCTCAGGCGATTCTAGAACTTCGTTTACACCGTTTAACGGGTCTAGAACACGAGAAGATTCTTGATGAATACAAACAGCTTCTAGAAGAAATTGCAGAGCTACTGCATATTCTTGGCAGCACTGAGCGCTTGATGGAAGTTATCCGTGAAGAGCTAGAAACGGTTCGTGATGCTTTTGGTGACGCACGTCGTACAGAAATCACAGCTGCAAGCCATGACATTGATATGGAAGAGCTGATTGCTCGTGAAGATGTTGTTGTGACTCTATCTCACGAAGGCTATGTGAAGTATCAGCTTCTAAGCGACTATGAATCTCAACGTCGTGGTGGTCGTGGTAAGAGTGCAACACGCATGAAAGACGAAGATTATATCGAACGTCTACTCGTTGCGAACACTCATGACAACATTCTATGTTTCTCTACGCGTGGTAAGACATACCGTCTGAAGACGTATCAATTGCCATTAGCGAGCCGTACTGCTCGTGGTAAGCCAATTGTTAACTTACTACCGCTAGAAGAAAATGAACGTATCACAGCGATTCTGCCTGTAACTGAGTTCAGTGAAGATAAATTTATCTTTATGGCAACCGGTGACGGCACTGTTAAGAAGACATCTTTGGATCAGTTCGCCAACGTGCGCGCAAATGGTCTGATTGCTCTTAACCTACGTGATGAAGACTCTCTAATCGGCGTTGATATTACAGACGGCAACAACGACATCATGTTGTTCTCGCAATCAGGTAAAGTTGTCCGCTTCAACGAACAACAAGTTCGTGCGATGGGACGTACTGCTGCTGGTGTTCGTGGTATGAAGCTGAACGGCGAGGATCAAATCGTTTCTCTAATCGTTCCTAAGACTGACGGTAACATACTGACAGTAACAGAAAATGGTTATGGTAAGCGTACTGTTCTAAGTGAATACCCAGCGAAGAGCCGTGCAACACAAGGTGTTGTGTCGATCAAAGTCTCAGAGCGTAACGGTCTCGTTATCGGTGCGGTTCAAGTGGAAGAAGGCGACGAGTTCATGATGATTACTAACGCAGGTACGCTTGTACGTACTCGTGTTGGTGAAGTGAGCCAAGTTGGCCGTAACACTCAAGGTGTAACACTTATCCGTACAGCGGAAGATGAGAAAGTTGTTGGACTACAACGAATTGAAGAAATTGAAGAAACTGAACTTCCTGAAGGGGAAGAGGGTGATGAAGTTTTAGATTCGTCAGTAGAGTCAGCGGATAGCGTTGAAATTGAGAGTGATGATTCTGAAACTGATAGCGAATCCGATTCAGAATAAATAATCTTCACTATATAAAAAGCCGAGTATTAAATACTCGGTTTTTTTTCATCTAAAAAACAGCGATACCACTTTAGAAAGCGATATTTGCGTATATTTGAAACTCTATGTAATATCAAATCATTAATAAATGGAATATTAGTATTTATTAATGTATGAAAAGTAGAGAGTGGTTTATATGAAGTGGCGTTAGAGTGAAGTGAATATGAATAAAGCGTAAATTTTTGCAAGGTAATCTAGGTGATCAAAATACTAAGGTAATTGATCTAACTGAATATTTTGGATCAAAATTAGCACCTATAAAAAATCAAATGTAAAGTGTGATGGTAGTTCCATTAATATGTTTTTTGTCACAAAATTGAATTTTAAATGGTATTATTTTTGAGAATTAATGCTTATTAATGGATTAAGGCAGTGGACCAACTGATGATTTATAAATTGAAAGAAGCTTTTCATGAACAAATTAGTTCTCTGCAGCCATATTCTTCGACTCCGTCTAAATCAACGTTATCGTTATTAACTGCAGAAGAATTGAAAGAACTAGAACAGATCTGGATTGATTTCACTATGTGGAAGAAAACTCAGAAAAGCTAAGTCAATCTAGTACTTGTTACCCAGCTTATTACAGCTGGGTTTTTTATTGCCGTTTTTCGAAATTGTTATATTATAACAACAAAGCTTGATGAATCTTACAGAGCGCGTTTCTATAAGTTACTTAAGTTGGTAAACAGATTATGATCTTTTCATTGAAAACTTGCGGGCCAATCCCCATAGTTATGGCAAGATTAACTGATTCGAATGCATGGACTCTCAATGTGGCAGAGCATTAGCTTCGCTAAGTATGAGAAGAAGATAAATTATTAACGACTGTGCATAAGTAATGTTTGAGTAAAGTGAGTACAGATATGGCGGAAGTAAGAGCCAGAGTTGACTTTAAGGTCGGCGCTAAAAGCAGCATTGATGCTGAAATCCTCTCTTTTAAAGGTTTAGAAACAGACAAAGAGCACGTTGCTGTTATCTTCAAATCCGTTGATAAGTCTCAAGAGATACCATTAGTTCGCATGCACTCTGAGTGTTTAACTGGTGATGTTTTCCATTCGTCGCGTTGCGATTGTGGTGAGCAGTTGGAAGAAACCATAGAGAAAATGGGTGAGTTTGGCGGAATTATTCTCTATTTACGTCAAGAGGGGCGGGGTATTGGGCTTTATAACAAAATCGATGCTTACCGTTTACAAAGCCAAGGGATGAATACCTACGAAGCCAACAATCATTTGGGCTTCGGCGACGATCTCCGTGATTTCACTGAAGCTGCGCAAATGTTGAAAGCTTTGGGTATAAATAAGATTCGATTGGTGACTAATAACCCTAAGAAAGTCAACGAACTAAAACAGCATGGCATAGAAATCGTTGAAGTTGTAAATACAGCAGCTCATATTAAGTCAGGCAATGAAAACTATTTAAAAGCAAAAGTCTCACACGGAAAGCACGACTTAAAACTTTAATAGCTCATCACTTTTGCATAAAAAAACCTCACTTCGGTGAGGTTTTTTTTGTTACAGCTTGCAAATAAATTGTAAATTTGTATGATGCGTAACTAGTAGTGCAAATGAGAATAATTAGCACTAACAATATAAAGTTGCTCAACAAGGATGCTTCAATGAAAGTGAAATCGTTTTTAGTCCAATCTATCGCCGCTTCTTTAGCTTTAGCAAGTGCTGCAAGTATGGCAGCAGTTACTCAGCAACAAGTTGTTGAAAATTATGCCGATATTGCGCACGCAGTATTCGCTGATTCATTGACAACAGCTAAAGATCTTGAGAAATCAGTGGATGCTTTTCTGTCTGCACCGTCAGAAGCAAAACTGCAAGATGTTAAAAAAGCTTGGTTAGCAGCGCGCGTACCGTACCAACAGTCTGAAGTTTTCCGTTTTGGTAACGCCGTCGTTGATGATTGGGAAGGACAGCTAAACGCTTGGCCTTTGGATGAAGGTCTGATCGATTACGTTGCGACAGATTATCAATATGAACTTGGTAATGAAGGTGCAAGTGCAAACATTATCGGTAATAAAGCGATCACGATCGGTGCAACGATAATTGATGCATCTACCATTACACCTGAGCTTATCGCTAGCCTCAACGAAGTTGGTGGTTCGGAAGCGAACGTAGCATCTGGGTACCATGCAATTGAATTTTTGTTATGGGGCCAAGATTTAAACGGCACTAACCCTGGCGCTGGTGCTCGTCCTTATACAGATTATGTTCAAGGTGCAGCGTGTACTAACGGCAACTGTGACCGTCGTGCCCAATACTTAAAAGCTTCTGTTCAGCTTCTGGTACAAGATCTAGAGTGGATGGAAAAGCAGTGGTCAGCATCGGAAAAAGGTAATTACCGTCAGGAACTACTTTCAGAATCAGCAACAAACGGCATTCGTAAAATGTTGTTTGGTATGGGTTCGTTATCTCTTGGTGAGTTAGCTGGTGAGCGTATGAAAGTGGCGCTTGAAGCGAATTCAACCGAAGACGAGCACGATTGTTTCTCAGACAATACGCACAACTCTCATTACTTTAATGAGCAAGGCATTTACAACGTCTATACGGGCTCATATTCACGTGTAGACGGATCTAAAATTTCTGGTCCAAGCATCAATGATTTGGTTGCAGACAAAGATTCAGCGGCCGCGAAAGACATTCTGGCTCAATTTGAAGTTTCTCGTGCAGAAGTTGGTGAGTTAGTGAAATCAGCAGAACAAAACAATCAACACTTTGATCAGTTAATTGCTGCAGACAACGCTGAGGGCAACGCATTAGTCAATAAAGCTATCGCTGGTTTAGTGGCTCAAACGGCTTCTATTGAGCGTGCAGCAGGCATTATCGGTATCGATAGCCTCAATCCGGATAACGCTGACCACGAATTTTAATCTCGATGGCAGACTGAGCTCTCTTAACAAGATTCACCCCACAAAAAGAGAGCTCATTTATACCCAATCTTTAGACCTTTAACATGAGGTGTGACGGATTGGGTTTCTTGCTTTTTAAACAATGAGAAAGACGTAATGAAGTCGTATTTTTCAGCACTACTACTGGGTTTGGCCTCTTGCCATGCGGTGGCTGAAGACGTGAAATCTGGTGGCAGTACCAGTACTACGAAAGCCGGCCCTAATGCTTATTCTCTGCCAGCATCAAACTTGCCAATGGCAAAACGTTTGGACTTTAGCGTGGGTAACAGTTTTTTCCGTAATCCTTGGGTTCCGGCACCTTCATCAACTGATGCTCGCGATGGCCTTGGTCCTCTTTTTAACACTAATGGTTGTCAGAACTGTCATATCAAAGATGGACGTGGTCACCCTCCAGAAGCCAATGATACCCAAGCGGTTTCGATGCTTGTGCGTTTGAGCATTCCAGCAGAAACAGCTGCACAAAAAGCCATATATGACAGAGCGGGTGTAGTACCTGAACCGGTTTACGGTGATCAGTTGCAAGATTTTGCCCTTCCAGGGAAAAAAGCCGAAGGTTCGATTCTTATTACTTATGACGAAGTGGTGGTTAAGTTTGCGGATGGCACTCCAGTACTTTTACGTAAACCGAATCTTTCTATTCAAAATTTAGGGTATGGCGCCTTACATCCGAAGACTCAATTTTCTGCGCGTGTCGCTCCGCCTATGATTGGTTTAGGACTGTTAGAAGCTATTCCAGAACAGACGATTCTTTCTTGGCAAGACGAGAACGACGCTAATGGTGATGGAATCTCTGGTCGTGTGAACCGAGTTTGGGATATCCGCGAAGAGAAAAAAGTCGTTGGACGTTTTGGCTGGAAAGCAGGGCAACCATCGTTGATGCAACAAAATGCCGCAGCGTTCAATGGTGATTTAGGGTTGACCAGCCGTTTATTCCCTAAAGAAAACTGCAGTGTGCACCAAACACTTTGTAGTCAAGTGCCTAACGGTGGTGAACCTGAAGTGAGCGATAATATACTCGATTTCGTTGAGTTCTATTCGCAACACTTAGCGGTACCTGTGCGCCGAAACGTTGATGACCCAAAAGTTCAACACGGTAAAAAGCTGTTCGCTGAAGTAGGATGTAATAGCTGCCACAAAACAGCGGTTAAAACTGCAAAAGTGGAATCTAGACCTGCACTGTCAGAACAAACTATTCATCCATATACAGATTTGTTATTACACGATATGGGCGAGGGATTAAGTGATGGCCGACCTGAAGCTCTTGCATCAGGCAACGAGTGGCGAACGCCACCGCTGTGGGGTATCGGCTATACAGAGGAAGTGAATAACCATACATACTTCCTACATGATGGACGAGCACGAAATCTTATGGAAGCGGTGCTTTGGCATGGGGGCGAAGCTCAAGCAGCCAAAGAAAAAGTACTTCAGTTCAGTAAGCAAGAACGCGAAGCCTTAATCGCATTTCTAAATTCTTTATAAAGTCATTCTTTGTTAGGTGTTTATATGACCTTCAAACTTTTTTTTCCAAGCATATTGGTACTGAGCTTAACGGCCTGTCAAACAAGTCAAACAGCTTCGCACGCGCAGCAAACTCAACACGTAAGCCAGGCTACTTATTTGGTGGAGTATCAAGCCGCAAATCATTTTTCTATGCAAGCCCATTCTTTAGCCGAAACGTTTTCTGAGTTCTGTCTGGCAGATTCCGTAGATATTTCAGAGATCAAACAACAATGGCATAGCACTATGCTTGCATGGATGGCATTACAAGGTCAGGAGCGAGGTCCTGCAGATGCTCTTGCTCAAAGTTGGAATGTGCAGTTTTGGCCGGATAAGAAAAACACTACAGGTCTGAAAATGGGCGCCTTAACAAAGCAGGATAAAGTTTGGACGGCTTCCGAAATTGCAGAAAACAGTGTGACGGTACAAGGTCTTGGGGCAATTGAATGGATGCTCTACGATTCTAAATCGCCGCTGACCACTTCGAAGGTTAAGGCATGTATGTCAGCAACAGCAATCAGTGAAAATCTGGCAAACAGAGCCGACACGATTGAAAAAGCGTGGCGTACAAACCCTTGGACAAAACTGGATGAGAAAACGTGGACTTCGGAATACATAGCGCTGCTATCTAACCAGTTAGAGTTTTCCATGTCTAAGTTAAGGCGCCCTTTAGCGAATATTGGTAAACCTCGCCCATATTTCTCTGAGTCATGGCGCTCTAAAACGTCTATGTTCAACCTAAAAGCCAACATTGAAGCGATGCAATCGCTGTATTTATCTGATGGAAATGGTTTGGACAAAATGCTGAGAGACCGTGGACTAGTCGATTTGGCGGAACGAGTGAAAACCCAATATGCAAACCTTTTGGCAACATGGCCTGAAGAGGGAAGTTTGTTCGACCTGCTGCAAACAAAAAAGGGATATCGAACTGTGCTTTCTCAGTACAACAAAATGGAACAACTTAAGTATTTGTTACATGACGAAGTCTCTGTGGAACTAGACGTAGTGATAGGATTCAATGCAACCGATGGTGACTGATAACACTCGCCGCTCGCTACTAAAAGCGGCTCTCTTCGGTGTTTGCACACCAATATTTCCGTTTGGTTGTGCAAGCAACGGGAATAAAAATCAACCAGCACTCATTGGTTGTGCCGTGACAAGCCGCAACCAGTTTAGCGCTGTAGTTGCCGATAAACAGGGGCAAGCGATTCGTCAGTTGCCTTTACCTGCCAGAGGACATGGGGTCGCTATTCATCCTCATATGAGTCAAGCCGTTGCTTTTGGCCGTCGTCCGGGTGAGTTTATGATGGTTTTTGACTATCAGAGTGGCGAGATGATAGCGCTCAACTCGTCTGGCTCTCAGCGACACTATTACGGTCATGGCGTCTATTCCAATGATGGCTTGTGGTTGTTTGCAACCGAAGGCGAAAGAGGAACTAGCAGGGGTATCATTGGTGTTTATGACGTTCAAAAGGGCTACCAGAAAACCGATGAACTGACAGGCTTTGGTATCGGTCCACATGAGGTGATCATGATGCCAGACAATACCTTAGCGATTGGTGTGGGCGGCGTTCATACCAACGGCCGAGAGCCTTTAAATATAGAGACAATGCAGCCGAGTCTTACTTATCTGTCTATGAATGGCAAAGTGCTAGAGCAGGTTGCATTACCGGATCACCATTTGAGTATTCGTCACCTTGCTCATGACGGAAGTGAAACCGTGTTGTGTGGACAACAATATCGTGGACAACCGGAAGACACACCATCATTAATTGCCATGCATACTCGTGGCGGAAAAATGCAGCCTTTACTTGCTGAACCTGAAGAGTGGGCTCGTTTTAATCACTATATTGCAAGCATAGCGGCTACGGATAAATGGATATTGGCTACGTCTCCCGTCGGGAATTGCTACGGTATTTGGTCGAAGGAAACTCATCGCTTAGTTGAACTCGCTCCTTTACCCGATGCTTCAGGTGTTGTTGTGCATGATGAGCAGTTTCAGGTAAGCTCCGGTGCTGGGATGGTAGTGAGAAACCAATATCCTCATGGCGCGGCAACGAGTGTATCAAATGTGCAATGGGATAATCACTGGTCAGCAATTGTTTAATTTTGTCATAACAATTGACTCATTTTTTGCCATACTCAATCTATAGGTTGTTGAGTTAGGCGTCTTTATATGAAGAAAAATCGTTTTTTTGCAGTGTTGCTACTTCTGTTCAGTGTATCGATTTCAGCAGCAGAAAAACGGCTTTCTGAATTAGGTTGGATTGAACCTGATTCACCGGTTTTGTCACTGTTAGCGTATCCGCAGAGAGTTGAGCGAATTTATCAGGAAAATAACGCTCAGCTTATTTGGATCGATTTAGCTACCATTCAAAAGTTTGAGCAGCAGCTTGAAGTTATCCATCGTGCAGGTATTAGTCCGCTATTTGATGGACGTTTAGGGTATTTGCAAAAATATCGCGAGCAAAATACTTGGTTTGAATACGACCTGTTAGCGACTGATACTCTTATCATGTATTTGAGTTACGCTGAGCAGGCTGCAAAACTTGGGCAACAGTGGTTTTTTGAAGGCAAAAAGCTGACATACAACTTACCACTCCCTAGTGAAAACGCCTTTGTTTCTTTAGAAGTTGCTGTGGCGACGAACGGTATTGGTGAACTGGTTCAGTCATACACGCCGAGTGACGCTTCATACAAGCCTTTGATGACTGCATACAATACTCTACTTGAGAAAGAGTCTGAGATCATTCCTCGCTATAACCAAAAAGGTTTAATAAAGCCGGGGGATAGGCTTGATGATAGAGAGCTGCTAATTCATCGCTTATCACTAGTGAACATCGACATGAGTCAGGTGAGTGACAGTGTCACCTGGTATGACAACAGTCTGGTGAAAGTGGTTAAGCGATTTCAACGAATGCACGGCCTTAAATCAGACGGAATCATCGGTCCCGACACGTTAAAATGGCTCAACCTTTCTGTTAAGTCCCGCTTGGCTCTTCTGGCTTTGAATGCCGAGCGCAGCCGCTTATGGTCACAGGAAGAAGACACTGTGATCGTGGTGAACATTCCTGGGTTTGACATGAAGTATTGGTATTCAGGCAAACCTGTATTCTCGTCAAAAGTGGTCGTGGGAAGTGTTAAACGCCCGACACCTTTGATGTCAATTAAACTCGACTCAGTAATCCTAAATCCCACTTGGAATGTTCCGAGAAAAATTATGGTGGAAGACATTCTACCATTGGCGAAGAGGGATGCTAATTACTTCAGCCGACATAATATCGATATCATTAAGAGCTGGACCTCAGACAAAATCTTAGATCCGAAAGGGATCGATTGGACAAGCGTAGACCCAGATACATTCCCATACCGAATGCGTCAGCAATCAGGGCGTCAAAATGCATTGGGGTTGTACAAATTTAATACGCCAAATGCCAGAGCCATTTATTTGCACGATACACCAAGCAAGCATCTGTTTAGCAGCCCATCAAGAGCATTCAGCTCTGGCTGCATCCGTGTGCAGGATGCGTCTATTTTTGCGGCTAAGATTTTTGAAACTCAGGGAATTGATGAGTCCAAATTGAAAGATGAACAGAACCCAAGCAATAAGTCTATTGCGCTGAAGAAGCGAATCCCAGTTCATATCATTTACCAAACCGTTTGGTATGAAGGTGGAAGTCTTCAGTACAGGGATGATGTTTACCGCTTCGATGCACAAGCTCGTGGATGACAGGCAAAGGTTGGCAATTAAGCGCTGGCCTATGTTATTTACTTCAAAGTTTACTCAAAATTTACATATTAAAGTTTTTCTTTATGTTCAAACACTAATGCTATAAATCGCCGTGTAAGGCGATTTTGTGCACAAATTATGCATTTGACCTTCACTGGCGAGTCCGTTAAGTTTCGCCCTCTGTTTGAAATTTAATCAGTAGTAAAGGTGTTGGTTTGATTGTTTCTCGACGTGATTTTTTGAAATTTGCTGGAAGTGGTTTAGTGGTAGCGGCTTGTTCGCCAAGCCTTGTTCAAGCCTCTCTTCCAGATGAACCTCGTGTATTGGCACTGAATAACCTGCACACGGGTGAAACGTTAGAAAGTTGCTATTTCAATGGTCATCGTTATGTGCGTTCAGAACTGAAAAGACTCAACCATATTTGCCGCGATTTTCGTCGCAACGAAGTTCATCCTATGGACAAAGGGCTATTCGACCAACTAACCCGTATTCAAACCTTAATCGGCAGTGAGGCTGAGGTACAGATTATTTCTGGTTACCGCTCTCCGGCAACCAATGAAATGCTCCGTCAAAACTCAAATGGTGTTGCGCAGAAGAGCTTTCATATGATGGGTAAGGCATTCGATTTCCGCTTGGATGGTGTGCCATTGAAACAAGTTCATGAAGCGGCATTAAGCCTAAAAGCAGGTGGCGTTGGGTATTATCCTCGCAGTGGCTTTGTACACATAGATACAGGTCCAGTCCGCAACTGGCAAGGCTCGTAGCTTGTCAAACTAGGGCTCTAGTGGCATAGTTCGAACAATTTCGAATATCGAACAAGGTTTGTTTTATGTCTTTACAGTATCAAATTGTCCCTGTAACTCACTTCGCTCAGAACTGTTCAATCGTTTGGTGTGATGAAACCATGGAAGGCGTTGTTGTCGATCCGGGTGGTGACGTCAAACAATTGAAAGCTATGATTGATGAGCTAGGAGTGAAAGTGGTTCACATCGTGCTTACTCATGGTCACTTAGATCATGTTGGTGGTACAGAATCATTAGCCGAACAGCTTGGCAATGTCGATATTGTTGGGCCACATAAAGCGGATAACTTCTGGCTGCAAGGTTTAGAAGGTCAAAGCCAAATGTTCGGCTTCCCACTTACAGAAGCATTTGAGCCTAATAGATGGTTGGATGAAGGTGACACAGTGACCTTCGGTAAACAGACTCTTCAAGTGATTCACACACCGGGTCATACTCCGGGGCATGTGGTTTTGTTCAGTGAAGAAGCGAGACTGGCTTTTGTTGGTGATGTACTGTTCCACGGCAGTATCGGTCGTACAGATTTCCCTCAGGGTAATCATGGTGATTTGCTGAACTCCATTAAAACCAAGCTTTGGCCATTAGGTAACGATGTAACGTTTATTCCGGGACATGGACCTAAATCAACATTTGGTCATGAACGATTACACAATCATTACGTGGCTGATGAAATGCCGCTTTACTGATCAGTATTCTTTGGCTCGGCTGCTGCAAGATAGCGCCGAGCTAGCCCTACAAACTCTTCCGCACTTCTGTCTAAATCATTCGCCGAGATAAAAACGTCGTAATCGTAATATTGGCGCTGATACTTCATCCTGTTTGCCAACATAGCCATTAAGCCTGAGTAGCTTTTAGTTGCAGATTCTTTGTACTGCTGAGCATCCAACACCATATCCTCAAACTTCGTTTCTTGATTTTTTTGTCGTGCGCCAAGATAGAGCAGAGCACGCTGGCTGAGCAGTATTTCAGAGGCGATACGCGGACAAATACTGTCAAGATAAGGAGAGTAGCGTCTTAGCTTGATACCAATCCATGGCAACGGATGATGCCATCCGTCTTGCTCGAAAGTACAAATGCCGATTTTGCTAATGTTATTCCAACGCAAAACCCAACCGCCTCGAAACAGATGCTGCTGAAAATGAGTAGCGGTAAAGGTATAGCCAACTTGGCTTTTTCTAATCAACCAGTAGCCAACAACCAACAACACACCAATAGCGATCACCGCGACTAAGGCTTGTCGCCAACTGGGTGACCAAATAACAAACCCCAAAGCCAATAAAGCAGCCGCAATGCCTACCCATTTCGCATAAGGAGAACGTAAGTCAAAGTGATGATTGGCGATATGAATACTCTGCATAGAAACCACATACACTCTCTATAAAACTGTGTTTATTCCCAGTATTGCAACTGTGATAATCAAAAACACCCTTGTATAAATTGTAGTCATAAACGTGCGATAGATGCATTTTTGCGGGAGAAGTTGACCTCAATGCTACAAATGACAGCAGAATTTTGATATAAAACGCGCTTCAAATTTTCACCACTGCGATTAAAGCAGTGAAATGGAGACATACTCGATGAGACTTGCTCATAAGCGCAAAGTGCAGGCTAAACTGCAAAAGCGTGTTAAAGCGACTGTAGCGAACCTATCTTCAGCAACGAAAACTGCGAAACCTGCAGCTGAAAAGAAAGTTGTAGAGAAAAAAGTAGCTAAACCAGCGGTTGAAAAAGTTGTTGCTCATTCAGCAGCGATTAAAGTTGACGTAGAATTAACGCCTAAGCAACAACAGGTTCTTGATATTGTTGCTAAAAATGCGGAAGGCATTAATCCTAAGTCTATTGGCCTAGAAGCTGGTCAGGAAGACGCAAAAGCGGCTTCTTGGGCAACAGGCGCACTTAAAAAACTACTTGAAGAAAATCTTGTAGTGAAAGAGCAGTTAGCGGGTAACAAAGTCATCTACAAAGCGGTGTAGTTCACTTCGCAGCTTCAATATCTAAGGCCTCGGTATTACCGGGGCTTTTTCATTTTCACTACTCAGACCTATATAGAATTCTATAAAGCACTTACGGCGCTCTGTCACAGTTTCGAAAACAAAACGCAAACTTCATGTCTGTGAAAGTAATTACGTAGAAACACAGAGGTCGAATATTCCAGTTTATGTAAATACCTTTTAAAAGAATTAGATAGAACGGTGGTGTTATATATCCTACGTATTACTACGTAAGACTATGGTTTTATATACCGCTTCTAATGTTATTTCTTTGCGTAATCATGCTCATTTTTTATTGATGAAAGTTCACCCAAAGTATGTAGTGAACTGAAGTGCTACTGAAGTACCACTGCACTGACCAATAACAAAAGGACGTGAACAATGAGTCTGATTCATCAATCTGTAAAACGAGTTATGACAACGAGTATGGTTGCGCTTACAGCGTGCTTTGCTTTGTTGTCAACATCAGCTTCTGCTGATGAGAAAGTGTATCGCTTAAAACTAGCTGAAACTTGGGGCCCGAACTTCCCGATTTTCGGTGATACAACAAAAAATATGGCTGCAATGGCAGAAAAGATGTCAAACGGCCGCCTGCAAATTCGCATCGACTCTGCGAATAAACACAAAGCGCCGTTAGGTGTATTCGATATGGTGAAATCAGGTCAGTATGACTTGGGTCACTCAGCGTCTTATTACTGGAAGGGCAAAGTTCCAAATACGCTTTATTTCACTTCTATGCCTTTCGGTATGACTGCACCTGAACAGTACGCTTGGTTCTATCATGGCGGTGGTATGGAGCTGATGGAGAAAGTGTATGAACCTCACAACATGCTTTCTTTCCCTGGCGGTAATACCGATATCCAGATGGGTGGTTGGTTCCAAAAAGAAATCAATTCATTAGAAGATCTGCAAGGTCTGAAAATGCGTATACCTGGCTTTGCTGGTGAAGTTTTAGCTGAGCTGGGTGCAAAACCAACCAACATTGCACCGGGCGAACTGTACACATCTCTAGAACGCCGCACAATCGACGCTCTTGAGTGGGTAGGTCCGTCTCTTGACCTACGCATGGGTTTCCACAAAATCGCTCCTTACTACTACACAGGTTGGCATGAGCCAGCAACTGAGTTGCAGTTCCTAGTAAACAAACGTACTTGGGAAAAATTGCCTGAAGATCTACGTGAAATCTTGCGTATTGCGATGCGTACGGCTGCTTATGACATGTATGCACAATCTGTACATGAAAGTGGCAAGAACTGGGTTTCAATTAAAACTGAATATCCAGACGTAAAAGTAAAAGACTTCCCGCCTGAAGTTATCAAAGCACTTCGTGATGCAAATGGTCGCCTACTTGCAGATCACGCAGCTAAAGATCCACTAGCGAAAGAGATTCAAGAGTCACAAGCAAACTATCTGAAAGATGTTCGCCAGTGGACGGATATCTCTATGCGTGCGTATCTAAACAACGAAGCACAGTAGTTTTAATTTAAAGCTGCTGAGAAGCCCAAGAAAAATATAACTAAGCTCCGCTAGCTCATTCCGGATTCACTGGGTTAAGCGGAGCATATTTGCAAATTCCATGGAGTCGGGAATGAGAAGTCTCATCTATATCGAAAGACTGTTTAATCGTATTAGCGATTTTCTTGGTTGGTTATCCAGCATTCTATTCGTACTGCTTGTGGCGAACGTGGTTTACGACGTTGTCATGCGATACGCGTTTAATGACGTATCTATTGCCTTTCAAGAGCTCGAATGGCACCTGTTCTCTGCCGTGTTCATGCTTGGTATTCCTTATGCGCTAAAAGCGGGTGGTCATGTTCGAGTCGACATCTTCTACGAGCAACTGTCGAACAAAGCGCAAGCGGTCATCGATCTATTAGGCACTCTTATCCTGCTATTACCATTCTGCCTGCTGGTGGCTTACTTCGGTATTGATTATGCCAAAGAGAGTTATGAACTTGGGGAAACCTCAGGTGACCCGGGCGGTTTACCTTATCGATGGATTATTAAAAGCCTAATTTCAGTGGCGTTCTTCTTCATGGCAATGAGTGGTATCGGCATGATTCTGCACTCGCTGAACCGAATCGTGAACCCACAGCTTTTGCATACCAACTTTAAAGATTCGAAGTAAAAGGAAAAAACAATGATCGGAATCGTGATGTTCTTTGTAGCGCTGTTTGCACTACTTTTAGGTTTCCCCGTTGCTTTTACCTTCGGAGGAATCGCACTGATATTTGGGGTATGGGCGGAAGGCATCGAAATGTTTGCTTTTATGCCATATCGAATTCAATCCATCATGCAAAACACCGTGTTGATGGCCGTGCCGCTGTTTGTATTTATGGGTTTGGTACTGCAAAAAACACGCTTAGCTGAGCAGTTGCTGGAATCTATGGGACGTCTGTTTGGTGGCGTGCGTGGTGGTATTGCTATTTCAACCGTGCTGGTGGGTGCTCTGCTTGCCGCATCAACCGGTGTTGTTGGTGCATCAGTGGTGGCAATGGGGCTTATCTCATTGCCTGTTATGCTCAAATATAACTATGACAAAGGCCTTGCGTGCGGAACGATTTGTGCGTCGGGAACGCTGGGGCAAATTATTCCACCTTCGATCGTTTTGATCTTGCTCGGTGATGTATTAGGTGTACCTGTCGGCGACTTATTCCAAGCGGCATTGTGGCCGGGTTTGGTCTTGGTTGGCGCTTATATCGTTTACATTTTGATTTACTCAAAATTGAACCCAGAAGCAGCCATGCCTATTGGTCGAGATGATTCGATTTCCCGTAGAGAAGAAGTGATTACTGCTTTAAAAGCAGTGATACCGCCACTAGCACTGATTATCGTGGTTCTTGGTTCCATTTTTGCGGGTGTTGCCACTCCAACCGAGTCTGCCGCATTGGGTGGTGCTGGTGCTCTTATTCTTGCAATGCTTTATGGTCAATTTAGCTGGAAGATGGTTTACGAAGCATCTAAAGAGACCGTAAACGTGACTGCAATGGTATTCGCAATTTTGCTTGGTGCGACTGCGTTCTCAATGGCGTTTACCTACACTGGGGGTGACATTCTAGTCGAAGAGTGGATGTTAGCGATTCCCGGTGACAAGTGGGGCTTCCTCATTGCGACAATGATTGTCATTTTGATTCTCGGCTTCTTTATCGATTTCGTCGAAATCTGTTTCATCATAGTGCCGATTTTGGCGCCTGTTGCGAGCACACTTGGTATTGAAATGACGTGGTTTGGTATCTTAGTGGCGA
Organism: Vibrio diazotrophicus; assembly: GCF_038452265.1. Taxonomy (NCBI): domain Bacteria; kingdom Pseudomonadati; phylum Pseudomonadota; class Gammaproteobacteria; order Vibrionales; family Vibrionaceae; genus Vibrio; species Vibrio diazotrophicus. The sequence continues at coordinate 1,861,960 of NZ_CP151842.1, read as the reverse complement.
TGAACTTGCAGACATCGTTCTTAACTCCGCCATTTGGTTTTAGTCTGTTCTATTTAAAAGGGGTTGCCCCGAAATCGGTCACCACTATGGATATTTATCGAGGTGTAATGCCATTTATCGCGATTCAAATACTGGTGTTGGTATCGATTTTAGTCTTCCCTGAATTCTACGGAATGTGATCCAATTCTTGGTTGTATAACGAATTGGTCAAACACACCTTAGAAGTTGCTAAAGTATTGCAGCTTACTGATTGTCGAACTATCGACGGCCAGTAAGCTGTTTTTATTTTTGCATAGAGATCTTTGGGAAACGGAATGCCTCTAAAAGCCAAACTGATACTGCTGACGTTATTGCCCCTGCTGCTTGTGACAGCAAGTATTAGTTGGATCTCTATTCATCAGGCGAAAACACTCGGTCAGCGTGAAGTCGAAATTTTTCGCATCAATTTAATCAAAGCGCGTGAAACAGCGCTTAAAGACAGTGTGGACCTCGCACTGGATTCGATTGCTCATATCTATAACAACGATTCTTTAACCACAGAACAAGCGCAAGAAGAAGTGAAGGCCATTTTGACTAAGCTTCGTTATGGCTCTGACGGATACTTTTTTGCCTACGATGGTAAAGGTGTCAATTTAGTTCACCCAATCCAACCAGAATTAATCGGCCAGGATTTACTGCGCTTGCAGGATAAAGAAGGAGACTTCTTGATTGAAGCACTGCTTTTTCAGGCTCAGTCAGGCGGCGGTTTTCATCAGTATTTATGGCAAAAGCCCTCAACCAAAGAGATTGTACCTAAACTTAGCTATGTAGCTTGGCTGGATAAGTGGCAATGGATGGTTGGCACTGGCCTTTATATTGAAGACGTAAGACAAGAAGTCGCGTCGATGCAATCAGCGATAAATAAGAATATTGAGACAACCTTCTTCTCAGTGATGGTGATTCTGGCCGTGACAGTGGCCGTGATTATTGTGCTAACGCTGGCGATTAACCTTCATGAACATCGTCTTGCGGATAAGAACTTAAAAGAACTGGCACACAAAACAGTGATGTTTCAGGAAGATGAAAAGAAACATTTGGCACGTGAACTTCATGATGGCATCAACCAGTTACTGGTATCGAGTAAATGTCATTTAGAGCTGCTCGATCATAAACTGCAAGGGGATGCCTTAGTTTTGCATGTTGAAAAAGCGCAGCAATCGTTGATGACAGCAATTAATGAAGTCCGGCGTATTTCGCACAATTTACGCCCTAGTGCATTGGACGATATTGGCTTGCAAGCCGCGCTTGTGACACTACTGGAAGATTTTCAGGCGCACTCAAGTATTCAAATCGAGACCTTGTTTGATACCAAACCAGAGAAATTGAAGTCAGAAGCGGCAACAACCTTATATCGTGTTGTGCAGGAGTCTCTAAATAATATTCGCAAACACTCACAAGCGAAGAAGGTAACGGTGATTCTCCATCAAATGGGTAATATGCTTCAGTTGATGGTGAGGGATGATGGTATTGGTTTTAACGTTAAAGAAGCACTTAACAAACGAGGCATAGGTTTACGTAATATGCGTGAGCGAGTCGAGTTTATTGGCGGTGAGTTTGAGTTAATCAGTGAGGCTGGTTTTGGCACAGAGATTACCGTGTTATTGCGATTGGATGGATTAGTGTATGGAAAAACCAATTAGAGTTGTCATTGTCGATGACCATCAGGTGGTACTGGAAGGTTTTATGGCGCGTCTTGAATTGGAGCCAGAAATTCAAGTTGTCGCCACTGCAAGTAACGGTCTTGAAGCGTTGGATGTGGTGAAACAACACCAGCCGGACGTTATATTGATGGACGTCAGCATGCCGATAATGAATGGCATTGATGCGACTCGCTTAATCAAAGAAGAAGTACCCGATGCAAAGGTGCTGATGCTGACTATGCATGACAATCGCGAATACATAATGAAAGTGATGCAGGCAGGAGCCGTGGGTTATATGCTCAAAGAAATTTCAGCTTCTAAGATGGTTCAGGCGATCAAAACGGTGAATCAAGGTTCTACCTATTTTTGCGAATCGGTCACCCAAACTCTGTTCACTGGAGAGATTACTCCTACTGCGAATAAGCCTAACCCTCTGAGTCGTAGGGAAGAAGCCGTTTTGAAGCTGGTTGCTCAAGGCTGTAGTAGTAAGAAAATTGCGTCGCTACTAAGCATTAGTTATCGCACCGTTGAAACGCATCGACAAAATATCAAACATAAGCTGGATATTCACTCAACTGCGGAACTGGCTAAGTACGCGGTGCAACACGGTCTGTTGGAATAACTGTACTTAATTGTCTGTAATTAAAAATAAAAAAAGGTTGGGATATCCCAACCTTTTTTCATCAAATCATCTATTCTTCATTCTTAGTGATACTACCGATTTCAAGTAGTGGTGCGACATCGATGTTTTCAGCATTCATCATTGAAGAAAGTCTTTGAACGGAAGAGAGTAATAAGCTTTGTTCCCAATCTGCCAAGGTTTGAAAACGCTTAACAAAGCTCTCTTGCAGCGGTGCTGGAGCTTGGGCCAACAATACTTTTCCGGTTTCGGTGAGATGAGCATGAACCTTACGCTTGTCTTCGACGCTACGAATACGCTGTACGTAACCGTTTCGCTCAAGACGATCAAGTATGGTGGTGGCAGTGGCTTGACTCATATTGGTGTGCTTGGAGAGTTCTCGGATTGTGACTTCGCCTAACTCTTGAATCGCACGCATGAGAATAAGTTGTGGCCCCGTTAAGCCTGCATCTTTGCTAAGCTTCTTAGAGTGTAGATCGATGGCTCTGATGATTTGGCGAATTGCCACTAGAACTTCTTCATGTTTTTCCACGGTTAGCTACCCAGTAAAAGCGGTGTAATTTTCTAGCGCGACAATACCGCAGTTAGACGTTATTGAAAAGCATAGACGTCATACTTTTTATCTCTACAAAGAGGCAATGTAGAAGTGGCTTAAAATGCAATAATGTTTCGTGCACAAACGATTAGTTGTGCGTTTTGCGGTGAAATATTGGTCGTTCAAACGTGATTTCATATTAATATTGTGTTTATTTTAAGCTGTTTGTAGATTTGTAAATGGGCATGTGTACAATATAGGCCTCTTATTGTTGAGTTAATAGTTATGAGTACAAAGTAATTTTTGTGACTTCAGTAAGAACTTACTTCTTACTCATAGTTATTTGAGTTCAATTTAGATTGATTCAAAGAGAGGACAAATGACAAAAGGTATTGATAAATACAGTATTGACAGTACCGACTATACGGTAGGTCAAGACAACGTTCAGAAGTGGGGATTTGATGTCCACAACTCTGTATTTGGTATAAGCGCCGGCTTAATATTACTCTTTTTATTGACGATTTTATTTGTTGACGCAGATACAGCTAAATCAGCATTGGACGGTCTGAAGTGGCAGATCATTGGATCATTTGACTGGCTATTTATTTGGGCAGGTAACATTTTTGTTCTTTTCTGCTTGGCTCTAATTGTCTCTCCATACGGTAAAATTCGTTTGGGTGGTGATGATGCTGTGGCAGATCATTCCTTTATCTCATGGCTCTCTATGCTATTTGCAGCGGGTATGGGTATAGGCTTGATGTTCTGGAGTGTGGCTGAGCCTGTTGCTTATTTTACCGGATGGTACGAGACACCACTTGGTGTAGCAGCTAATTCACCAGAAGCGGCGAAACTGGCACTGGGTGCAACCATGTTCCACTGGGGTCTACACCCATGGGCGATCTACGGTGTTGTGGCTCTTTCTCTAGCGTTCTTCTGTTATAACAAGGGGCTGCCGCTTTCTATTCGTTCTATCTTTTACCCAATACTCGGTGATCGAGCATGGGGTTGGGCAGGGCACATTGTGGATATTCTGGCGGTAATTGCGACTCTGTTTGGTCTTGCAACATCGTTAGGTCTTGGTGCACAGCAAGCCGCGAGTGGTATTCACCATGTGTTTGGTATCGACGCTGGTATTGGGCTACAGGTAACGGTCATTATCGTGGTAACACTGTTGGCGACCATTTCTGTTATCCGCGGTATTGATGGTGGTGTTAAAGTTATTTCTAACATCAACATGGTTGTTGCGTTCCTGCTACTGATACTAGTAGCACTGATTGGCTACGCCGTTACATTTGCCTCGATTCCAACCACGTTAATGTCATACATTGAAAACATTCTTCCGCTAAGTAATCCGCACGGTCGTTCAGACGAAGCGTGGTTCCAAGGCTGGACTGTGTTCTACTGGGCTTGGTGGATTTCATGGTCACCATTTGTAGGTATGTTTATCGCACGCGTATCTCGAGGCCGTACAATTCGTGAATTTATTACTGCGGTTCTGATTGTTCCAACTGTAGTTACTCTGATTTGGATGTCTGTATTTGGTGGTTTGGCTGTTGAACAAGTTGTCGACAAAGTTGGTGAGCTCGGTTCGCATGGCTTAACAGATGTTTCTCTGGCTATGTTCCAGATGTTTGATAGCTTACCTTACGGTACTGTGTTGTCGATGATTGCGGTTATTCTGGTATTGGTATTCTTTATTACCTCTTCAGATTCAGGCTCACTGGTTATTGATAGTATTACCGCTGGTGGTAAGCTTGACTCTCCTGTCGCTCAACGCGTGTTCTGGGCAATGATGGAAGGCCTGATTGCAATTGCATTGCTTTGGATTGGTGGTACAGAAGCGGTACAAGCGCTGCAAGCTGGGGCGATTTCAACTGCATTACCATTTACGTTTGTACTATTGCTGATGTGTGTCAGCTTAGTGATGGGTTTACGTACTGAAGCCTTTAAACGTTAAGTGACACAACCTAAAGCAAAAGCCGGCTGAAAAGTCGGCTTTTTTGTGCTTGTTTGTTATCGCAAACAACAAACATCAGTCCACATATTAACGCCAAAGTGTCCTGATAGTTAGGAGTGGGTTGTAATGATAAGCAATCTGGGCTTGGAACAGTTCTGCGGTAGCGACAGCATCTGTCAGGGCATGGTGAGGCGTGTAAGCGGGCAGACCATAGCGAGTTCTTGATTGCCCAAGGCGAACCGACTCTGGTTTCCTACCTCTTAATTTATTCCATAATCCGTTGGTGGTTCTTTTCTGAATAAGCGATTCAATTTCCATAGTATCCACAACGGGGAATTCGATGCCTTCTCCGATTCTGAGCTTTAAAGCTTTATCGAGAAATTCACGTTCGATGTGTCGATAATGAACCACCATAATTTTACCTGACAACTCGGCGAGTACTTCTTCCATAATCTCAGACAGATCTGGAGCATCGATGATGTCACTGTGAGTGATGCCATGTATCACTACCGAATTCTCATCCAGTTTTTGTCTTGGGCGCACTATCCAGTGCTTTGCTCGATTGAGATAAATACGGTTGAGAGTAAAAGGCACAATACCAATGGTGATGATATCGTCTTTATCGGAATCCAACCCTGTGGTCTCGAAGTCCATTGCGATGAATTCAATATCTCCAATCGGCGTATTTCCATCGGTCATTTCTGATTGGTAAAAGCTTTGCAGTAATGGGTGAGTCACTACGTTCCTTTTACTTTGATATTTATAGGGCCAGTCAATACTTGGCGCCTGAAACAGACGTTTCATGGTGTCCCTTATTTAAAGTTGTTACTGGCCTGATAGCGGTATTTCAAGAAGTTCTGAGCGTTACTTAATATTTGGAAAGCGTCTTTTAAGTTACGTCTTTCAAATTCAGAAAGATTCTCAGGTTCGATATTGTTATCCGCTTCGATATCGTTCTCTACATCAAACGCTTGGTGGCGAATACGGACCATAGAGATGAACTCAAGTGCATCACGTAAGTCTTCACCTCTGCCTTTAGGCAAAATACCTGCGTCAATAACGTTGTCGAGACGTTCAAATGAGTTTTTGGCACGAGAACCTACCGCCAATGCGTGTACGCGTATTAAGTCCGCAAGAGGGGCCGTACCACGACGTTTAAGGTTGATAGAGTTGTTGTGACGGCCATCTTTCTCCATGACAAAACTCTTGAAGAAGCCGAGAGGTGGTGTTCGGTTTAATGCATTGCGCGCCAGACAAGCCAAAAAGCGATTGTTTCTACGTGCGCGACGAACGATGAAGCCATTGAGCATTTCTGCCCATTTTAAACGACCATAAACACCGTCCAAATCGAAGAATATGGATGCATTCAGTAATGCTTTCGGATTCGGGTTATCAATCCAATCTGCAAAGCACGCTTCCCATTCTTGACGAGTCATTCTCCACATTGGATTGGTCGCCATGATATCTCCAGTGCAATAGCTGTAACCGCACTGGTCCAAAGCATCACACACAAACTTGGCTAGATTGGCAAAATACTCGCCGTGGGCTTCTTCGTTGTAGCTATCGTCTAGAATGATGGCGTTATCCTGATCGGTCACGACGAGTTGTTCATCCCTTCCCATCGAGCCAAGTGCCAAGAAGCAATAAGGAATAGGGGGAGGGCCAAAAGTCTCTTCCGCCAGCTCCAAAATACGTTGTTTAAAACTGCGACCAATAGTCGACATTGCCGTACCGACCATATGGGAGTTGGCGTCCTCATTTACAAGCCGGACAAAAGCATCTTTAACCTGTTTAGATAGTGTCGCTAAGTCTTCGACGCTGTTCTGTTGGAATATACTACTGACAAGTAACAGCGAGTTTTGGGACTCGTAACGAATGATGTCAGTGATGTTGAGAATGCCAATCGGCTTTTTGTCTTTTACCACGGGTAGGTGATGCACGTTGTAACGAAGCATCATTAACATCGCTTCATAAACATAAGCGTTGTGATCTAAGAACATGACTTCTGACGTCATAACATCAGTAATAGGTGCTTGATGATCAATACCCGTTGCCAACACTCGATGGCACAAATCCTTTTCTGTGACGATGCCGATGACCGGGCTTTGGTCGTCTTCGTTATCTTCGAGGATTTCAGGGTCGATCACCAACAGCGAAGAGTCATTTTCCTCTGCCATTTTGATTGCTGCTTGTTGTATGGTGGCATCTTTAAATACGTAAGGCGCTTCACCAGTCAAAATACGTTTTACTTTTGACGTGGTTAAGTCATTTTGTTCTGAACTGTTCGACACAGCTTGGCGAAGGCGAGCGTTATCTTCTACTTCTACATAATCTGCAAAAGAATCGTGGTCTTCATAGAGTGACTGGAAAACAGATTCTGGTATGCAGTAAACGAGCGTGTCTTCAATTGCGGTGACAGGAAAACGAACTTTATTGTTGGTGAGTAACCCCATCTGGCCGAACAGTCCGCCTTCGGTTAAACGGTTATAGAGTTCACCTTTACGTCGATAGACTTCAACCGTGCCACTGCGAATCATATAGAGGTCTTGGATATGATCGCCAAGATGGATGATCGGTGTGTCCTGTCTGTAGTAAGCAATTTCTATATGGTGAGCGATGTGTTCTAGAGTTTCTTCTGGTAACTCAGAGAAAGGGAGGTGTTGGCTAAGGAAATTTTTAATTTCTGATAGCTCGGCTTCCATATAGGCTCCTTGAAAGATGCGTTATGTGGACGTAATGAACGTAAGAGTTTGTCAACACAAGAAAATATAAATTGTACACGACTTTTCCTTCGAACGCAGATTCTATGGCGATATCTCAAAATCTTTTGCCAGATTCGACTAAGCTAATTTGAGTGAGGCAGGAAATTCAAGGAGTTGTTGATGAAAAAATGGGCAGTACTTATCTCGTCGGTGTTGCTATCTTCATCTGTTTTTTCACATGAGCTAACTGAAGCGACTCCGCTTCAGTACGACTATGCATATGGTAGTGTCAGTTCTGGTTCATATCGTTCTAATTCAACTGATGGCGACAATGCGAGTGCAGCAGTTATCGGAATAAACCATAAGTTTGATAATAGTGACCTGCTTTGGAGTGCCGATTATGGTTCTCGGTTTGTTCACCCTAATAATGTCACTATTGATCACTATCTACTCAGAGTTGGTTTAGGTTATCGCTGGTTATTGGCTGATAAACTGGATTTGGTTACCAACGGTAAAATTGGTGCATTGAGAATAGATGCTGGCGATAAAGAAACAGACTTTGTATATAGCGTAGACCTTGGTTTAAGGTACGCTGTTACCGAAAAATTAGAAACGTCACTGTTTGCTGAGACCCTTCGAAACAAATGGCTGGACGAAAATATCTACACATTTAGCGGTGATTACTATTTCTATCCGAAGTTTGCTCTCGGTGGTTTCGTCTCTTACCGAGATGGTGAGCGAAACTCATCGATTCGAGAAGCGGGTATCCTAGTCAAGTTCAATTATTAGTTTCAAAAAATCTGCACAAAAAAGCCGACCCTATGGTCGGCTTTTACTTGTCTGATAAGGATTAAAGTACTGCTTTAATACCTTGGCAAAGAGGAAGCATATTTGACTTCGTCATGCCTGCTACGCTGATACGGCCAGAGCCTACGATGTAGATGCCTAGCTCTTCTTTCAAACGAGCTACTTGCTCTTTGTTTAGACCAGAGAAAGAGAACATACCGTTTTGACGTTCGATAAAGCTAAAGTCGGCTGTCACACCTTGCTCTTTCAGAGTCGCTACGAACAGCTCACGCATTTCTTGAATACGTTCACGCATTTCCGCTACTTCCGCTTCCCATTCTGCACGCAATTCAGCGTTGTTAAGGATGTGCGTTACTACTGCTGCACCGTGTGCTGGTGGGTTAGAGTAGATAGAACGGATGATAGCTTTAACTTGAGAGAAAGCTGTTTCTGCTACTTCAGATGAAGGTGCAACTAGAGTGAAAGCACCCACACGCTCGTTGTACAAACCAAAGTTTTTAGAGAACGAGCTTGCGACTAGAATTTCGCTGTTGTACTTAGCGAAAATACGTAAACCTTCAGCATCTTCTTCAACGCCTTTTGCAAAACCTTGGTATGCAAAGTCAAACATAGGAAGAAGGCCTTTATCAGCCACGAGTTTTGCTAGCGTTTCCCACTCTTCCGCTGTTGGATCGATACCCGTAGGGTTATGGCAGCATCCGTGTAGCAGTACAACGTCACCCGCTGCGGCTTTCTCTAGGTCTGCAACCATAGCAGCGAAATCTTTGTCTTTTGCTTCAGCGTTGTAGTAAGAGTATTGAGCAACTTCTAGACCAGCGGCAGAGAAGACACCGTTGTGGTTCGCCCAAGTTGGGTTACTGATCCACACTTTCACATTACCGAGCTGACGTTTGATGAACTCACCCGCCACACGTAGAGCACCAGTACCGCCCGGCGCCTGAGCTGTTTTTGCTAGCTGTTTAGTAACGATGTCTGAGTCTGCACCGAATAGCAGTTTTTGTACTGCCAAACCGTACTCTGCTGTACCTTCGATAGTTAGATAAGATTTTGTTTTTTCAGATTCAAGTAGAGCTGCTTCTGCTTTTTTAACGGTAGCTAAAACAGGGGTTTGGCCTGCTTCATTTTTGTAAATACCAACGCCCAGGTTAATTTTCTCAGCGCGAGGGTCTTTTTTAAACTCTTCAGTCAAACCAAGAATAGGGTCAGCAGGGGCCGCGACAACTTTTTCAAACATAATGCTCATCCATGTAAGTTAGGTGGAGGGTAAAACCAGTCAAATTTATCGTATTTATACCTTTCTGTACCAACGCTGACAACAGTGGTGTTTAGAAAATTTCAAAATAATTTAACTTGCTTGATGATTAATGCTTAAAGGTCGCTTTTCTTATGAAAAGACCATTGTATTTTGCAGGAAATGAAGCAGAAAAGTGTTACCAATTTGTTTGCGAAAGTAGTTTGAGAGTACCGGATTATGCAGTGAACAGTTTTGTTTAATCAGGAACTGAATAAGAGTGCTCATTGAAATGAAAATGAAAGACTAATGCCTGTTTCGCTGCCATTAAAATAAGGGGCTATTTTTACATCTGAAATAGCGTTGACTTGAGTGTCGACTGTGTACTGTAAACCTGCGGAAATGGCGATTGCTGTAACAGCATTCGGTAAAAAATCACTGCCACTATTTTCATCTAGATATCCAACTAAGGTTGACGCTGCGACTGATGAAAAATCTAACCCGCTGGTTTTGTTTGAGGTGTAGGCCGTGTACTCAACGTTTGAGGAAGCCTGCATTGGAGAATTACTGTCTGCCAACGGATCGTTCGTGAATGCATACGCTGAAGTGTGAATTAAAAGTAATCCAGCAATAGAGGCAAAAGCGAGTTTTGTCATAATGCTCACCGACTCATTCAGTTAGTTGATAGGGGACAACAGTGTCTTTGTGAGGTGGATAGTGCAGGGAGTAACTTAAGGAAAACTTAAGAAAGCGGAAAAATCTTAAGGAAAGGTTCTGTAGTTCACAAAATTGAACACATAGATAGAGAAAAACCTCCGCTATAGGAGGCTTTTCATCAACACACATAGTCGTCAACAGTGGCTAATTCTGATTTTCGTTGAGATGTTTAACGATGGCTTTCTTTGCATCTTCTTCTGTGGGCGTCTGACCTTCTTTGACGTCCAATGGTTGTTTCGGGTGTAAGCCCAAGGCATCTTCCGCAATATGTAACCAATCAGGGCGCCAATAATAGGGATCCGGAGCTTCAGGATGGTCCCAACTGTGCACGTTATCTTTTATACCGTTGTAGTTGAGGTCTTCCATTCTAAAAACTTTCATAACTTCCTCCAAAAATTCGTCATTCCATTGAAAGTATGGAACATAATTTTTCAAGTGACAGCTAGTTTCAAGACTACTTACGACTCAACACCTCCATACCTGTTAATGGCACATCAAAAAATAGGAGAGTTACTAGTATCTGTTAAGGTATTTATCACAACAACTGTATCGGTTCACCATTCTCTTAATGTGGTTTAATCAGCGTAATAACAACCTTTTAGTTAGGAGTGATGATGAAAAAGCAGTTGGTAAAACATGAACTAACACTGATTATAGTGGCGATATTTAGTGCTTTCTTGCTTGTGTTTGCACACCTTATCTTGGCCAAATCATTTGCACAGTATGCGTGGGTTGAGTACACCGCAGCGATCATTCCATTCGTTATCTTTAGTCTGTGTTTTGTAGGTATAAAGTACGCGTTGAAAGCAGATCAAAAAGAAAGTTAACCAGTTTGAGTGTCAGAAAAGACAAAAGACCTCCACTAGGGAGGTCTTTTAAATTACGTATCACTAAAAAGTGATTAGAAGTTCGCTGAGCGAGGAGTACGTGGGAATGGAATCACGTCACGCACGTTACCCATACCCGTTACGTAAGATACTAGACGCTCGAAACCTAGACCGAAACCAGCGTGAGGTACAGTACCGTAACGACGTAGGTCGCGGTACCAACTCATGTGCTCAGGATCGATGCCCATTTCAACCATACGTGCATCAAGAACGTCTAAACGTTCTTCACGCTGAGAACCACCGATGATTTCACCGATACCCGGTGCAAGAACGTCCATCGCTGCTACTGTCTTACCGTCATCATTCAGACGCATGTAGAAAGCTTTGATGTCTTTCGGGTAGTTCTTAACGATAACAGGCGCTTTGAAGTGTTCTTCAGCTAGGTAACGCTCATGCTCAGAAGACATGTCGATACCCCATTCAACTGGGAACTCGAACTCACGACCAGAATCTAGAAGGATTTGAATTGCATCAGTGTAATCCACTTGTGCAAAGTCAGATTGTACAAACTGCTCTAGACGAGTAATCGCATCTTTGTCGATACGAGAAGCAAAGAACTCAAGGTCGTCACGACGCTCAGCCAGTACCGCTTTGAATACATACTTCAGCATGTCTTCTGCTAGTTTTGCTACGTCATCCAACTCTGCGAATGCAACTTCTGGCTCAACCATCCAGAACTCGGCTAAGTGGCGGCTAGTGTTTGAGTTTTCAGCACGGAAAGTAGGGCCGAAAGTGTACACTTTGCTTAATGCACAAGCGTAGGCTTCTGCGTTTAGCTGACCAGATACAGTTAGGAATGTTTCTTTGCCGAAGAAATCTTCGTTGTAGTCCACATTGCCTTTGTCATCGAGTGGTAGGTTCGCCATATCAAGTGTCGACACGCGGAACATCTCACCAGCACCTTCTGCATCTGAAGCAGTGATCAGTGGAGCAGACATCCAGAAGTAGCCTTGCTCATGGTAGAAGCGGTGGATCGCTTGAGAAAGAGAGTTACGTACACGAGCAACCGCACCAATAACGTTAGTGCGTGGACGAAGGTGTGCCACTTCACGAAGGTATTCGATAGAGTGACGAGTTTTCGCCATTGGGTATGTTTCAGCATCTTCAACCCAGCCAACAACTTTAACTTCAGTTGCTGCTAGTTCGAAATCTTGACCAGACGCTGGAGACTCAACAATCTTACCTGTTACTTCAACAGAGCAGCCAGTTGTTAGCTTTAATACTTCGTTTTCGTAATTATTAAGATTATTTGGGACCACGGCCTGAATCGGGTCGAAACAAGAGCCGTCATAAATGGCAAGGAAAGAGATTCCAGCTTTGGAATCACGACGTGTACGGATCCAGCCGCGTACAGTGACTTCACTGTCTACTGCTAGCTTGCCGCCAAGTACGTCAGTTACAGGCGCGTAAGTCATGTTTGATATAGTCTCCATTGAGGTAAACATTCAACCCAATGTGTTTTTTCGTCATTATTGTTTATTAAATAGACGATTCATTGGGTTGGATAGAATTCTTATTGATTCAACGGGACATATTACCTGTCAATTCGTCAGCTTCAACCTTTAATCTTACTTTGGTGGTTAATTCTTACGCGAAAGAGTAAATTGATTGAGCAAAGACTCCAGTTGTTGTGACAATCGCTCTAGATTTAAGCTGATTTCGCGTGTTTCTGTTGCAGAGTGAGAAGTGTCTTGCGCGTGGCGTGCGATCACTTCTACTTTTTGCTGAACATTCTGACTTACTTGCGTAGTCATCTGTGTCTGGCTCTGAATACTTTCAGTGTGCTCGAGAACCTGTTTCATTTCAGCCACAACATTCGTCATCGCGGAAGAGAGCTCTTCAATTTCATTTGAGCGGGTATGAGCCTCTGAACAAACGCTATCGACTGAAACCATCGACTCTTCGCTCTCTCTTTGGAACTGGGCAATAATTTTCTCAATATTCCCCGTTGCTTCTGCGGTACGCGAAGCAAGATTACGAACTTCGTCAGCTACCACGGCAAATCCGCGGCCTTGTTCTCCAGCTCGTGCCGCTTCAATTGCTGCGTTCAGTGCAAGTAGGTTGGTTTGTTCGGCGATACCTCTAATCACGCCTAAAATGGTAGAGACTTCGCCAGTTTGGTTGTTCAGTTGCGCTATCTTGTTTTTCACATCTTCAATGTCACCAACCAAGTTTTTAATATCTTCGCTGGCAGAGTGCGCTTGTTTCGCACTAGTTTGGGCAACATTCGTTGTGTGTTTGACTAATTGAGCCGCGTCCGCCGTCGACAACTCAACTTCGTGCTGCTTATTCTGCATTTCTTCGATGTTGTACTGCACATCAGAAGTTTCACTCTGTTGATTATTTGCCGCTCTGTCTGTCACCTGAGCGACGCCCGTTAACTGATTAGCGGAAGAAGCGAGGGAGTGTGATGTTGTTTGTACTTGTTGCAAGCTGTCCGATACCGTGTCCATAAGGGAGTTAATTGAGGCAGCGAGTTGTCCCAACTCGTCCTTTTTGCCGTTATCAAGTCGCGGTGAAAGATCTTTACTTTTACTGACCTGACTCATAAACAGCGTGGTTGTTTGTAATGGTCTTACAATGAATCTCTTAATCAGCGTAAGTGTAATCAAGAAGCCAACAATAGCGATAGCAGCCATGATTCCGACACCAATCAGTGTTCTGTGGTTAATCAGGCTGTTGATATGACTTAGGTTGTACTCAAGGCGGATAACCCCCAACACTTCGCCCTCAGGCGCCATGTGGCAAGCCACACAGTTTGTGCCGCGATAGTTTTCGCTGGATTTCATCGGCAGAGCGACAACAATGCCTTTACCCCAACTCGCTTCTATCGGCTCTAAGATGTATTCGCCTTTCAATGCACGTTTATCAATATCGTCAACAGGCGTTTGGTTTTCCTGACCCGGACCATAAAGTTTGCTGACTAAGTCAGAGCGTAAAACACGTACTTGTTCGATACCATCTTGCGCTAAGGCTTTTTGACGCAGCGTTTCTTTCTGCGCCATAGTGCCGGTAAGCATCATCATGTTGAGGCTATCGAAATAGTTGCTTGCTTTATCGTGCAGTTGCTCACCCAAGACGGAGTTAATCAAATCCCGTTGTTGAATAGACTGATAAATGGTTGAACTAGCCAGAACCAGCGCAAAAACAGTCACTAGCGTTAGAAGTAGTTTGGAGGTAATTGTTGAGCTCATAATGGTCTTATTGTTATAGAGTTATTAAATATTATTTAACTAAATATAGACGTTAGAAAATAAAGGGAAAATGAGTGTTTTTGTTACTGTGACCACATACAAAATATGGATTTTATATTTGTGACACAGAAATGCTGTGCTCAGAAATTTGACGCTGCTGCCATAATTTCGACGTCGAATTATTGTTTTGTTAAAACTGAAATTGCAGTGAAAAGTGAGATCCTACGCTTGTTTCCTAGTGTCAGATTACTTACTATTGCGCCTCATTTTTACTAGCCAGATTGATAGACTGATCACCAATATGAAGACTGAAATTTACAAAGAGTTCATGTTCGAAGCCGCGCACCACTTACCGCATGTACCAGAAGGGCATAAGTGTGGCCGTTTGCATGGACACTCATTTTTGGTTCGCCTATACGTAGCTGGCGATGTTGACCCGCATACAGGGTGGTTAGTGGATTTCGCAGAAATCAAAGCCGCATTCAAACCTATATATGACAGGCTGGATCACTACTATCTGAATGATATTGAAGGGTTAGAAAACCCAACCAGTGAAGTTCTTGCGAAGTGGATTTGGCAGCAGCTAAAACCCTCTTTGCCTTTGCTGAGCAAAGTTGAAATCAAAGAAACCTGTACCGCTGGCTGTATCTATACTGGCCAAGCTTAACTCGCTCTGTAGCGGTTGACTCGTCGACGCTTCAAGCTGAAAAAGAAAACCACCTTAACTCTACATCGTTTAACTTTATATCGTTTAACTTTATATCGCTAAATAATGCATGAAGTGTCGGGTGGTTTTTTTGTGTTTGCTAAATCAGATTCTTTTATTCGACTTTAGAACGTTGAATTTCATCTGAAGAGGCTTTTTCAAGCTTGATTGCTATGAACTTAGACGTTGGAGTAAAGGTTCTTTCGCCATAGCTATCCAAAGGTACAAGCGGATTGGTTTCTGGATAATATGCGGCAGCCTGACCTCTAGGAATATCGTACGCTACTAAGGTAAAGCCTTGTACTTTACGAGTAACGCCATCTTCCCAAAGCGACACCATATCCACTTTGTCACCGTTTTCAAATCCAAGTTTGGCAATATCATCTTCATTGACAAACAACACTTCACGTATACCAAATACACCGCGATAACGGTCGTTCAAACCATAAAGGGTGGTGTTGTATTGGTCGTGTGAACGCATGGTTTGCAATATCAAATCGGGTTTGTTGCCTTGCTCTAAGACAGCCTCGTTGATCAGCTGTTTGGGTAACGGGCTGTCACTAAACTGTGCTTTACCTGATGGGGTATTCCATTTACGTTCTGCTGCAGAGTTTACAAGATGGAAACCGCCAGGATTACGCAGTTTTTGATTGAAATCGGTAAAACCTGGAATAGTCTCAGAAATCAAATCGCGGATACGTGCGTAATCCTGAATTGCCCAGTTCCAGTCAATCGGGTGGCCGCCCAGAGTCGCATGGGCAATTCCGGCAATAATGGCTGGTTCTGAACGTAAATGTTCCGAGCGAGGTTTCAACTGACCGTAGGAGATGTGAACCATGCTGAAGGTATCTTCAACGGTCACGCCTTGCGGGCCGTGAGCTTGAACATCAATCTCTGTGCGCCCCAAACATGGCAGGATAAGGGCATCTTTTCCTGTCACCAAATGTGAGCGGTTGAGCTTGGTTGAGATATGAACCGTCAGGTCGCAATTTTTCATCGCCAGATGTGTACGTTCAGTATCCGGAGTGGCTTGGGCGAAGTTTCCACCTAAACCAATGAACACTTTCGACTTCTGTTCTTCCATCGCTTTGATCGCTTGGACGGTGTTGTGGCCGACTTCACGAGGAACACTAAAGTTGAAACGGCGCTCAATGTTATCAAGAAAGGCTTTTGAAGGTTTTTCATCAATGCCCATAGTGCGGTCACCTTGCACGTTACTGTGACCGCGAACGGGAGATAGACCGGCCCCCGGTTTACCTACGTTGCCTCGTAACATTTGTACGTTCGCTACTTCTTTAATGGTTGGCACTGAGTGACGATGTTGAGTCAAACCCATAGCCCAGCACATGATCACACGATCTGAACGGCGATACATATCGGCAACCATCTCAATTTCGCTCAATTCAAGACCAGATTGCTCTGTGATATGTTCCCATGTGGTCGCGTCGACTTCTTCTAAATATTGATCAATACCCATGGTGTGCTCACGGATGAATGCTCTGTCGAATACCGCTTTACCACCGGTTTTCAAAGCTTGGTGTTCCCATTGCAGCAAGTATTTGGCGATACCACGAAATACCGCCATATCGCCACCGAGAGCAGGTCTTAAGTACGCAGTGTTGGTTGGCTTAGAACCGTTGCTGAGCATTTCAATTGTTACTTGTGGGTTTTGAAATCGTTCCAGACCGCGTTCTTTCAGCGGATTAAGACAGATCACTTGCGCGCCACGCTTCACTGCTTCACGCAGAGGTTCGAGCATTCTCGGGTGGTTGGTTCCCGGATTTTGACCAATCACAAAAATCGCATCGGCTTTGGCAAAGTCGTCAAAAATCACTGTTCCTTTACCAACACCAATGGTGTCCTTCATACCAATTGCACTCGCTTCATGGCACATGTTGGAGCAGTCAGGAAAGTTGTTAGTACCGAAAGCACGCACGAACAGTTGGTATAAGAACGCTGCTTCGTTGCTTGCACGACCAGAGGTATAAAACTCAGCCTGATGCGGTGATTCAAGTTGATTGAGATGTTTAGCAACTAACTGAAATGCCTCATCCCAGCTTATCGGAACGTAGTGATCGTTGGCAGAGTCGTATTTCATCGGATGCGTAATGCGACCTTGATACTCAAGCCAATAGTCTGTTTGTTTCAATAGTGATGAAACGCTGTGAGTGGCGAAAAACTCTGGATCAACCACGCGATTGGTGGCTTCCCAGTTAACCGCTTTTGCGCCGTTTTCGCAGAAGTTAACTTTACCGCTTTCCGGCGATTCTCCCCAAGCACAACCGGGGCAGTCAAAGCCACCATTTTGGTTAGTCTTGAGCATGGTACGAATGTTCTTAACGGCGTTCTCGCTGCCCCACAAACTTTTCGTGACGGCTTTCAATGCCCCCCAACCACCTGCAGGGCCTTTGTATTGCTTAATGTGTTCTTTTTGACTCACGACTTTACTCCTCACGAACAGGAACAACAGCAAACAGGAGTACCGGTGAAAACAGGCGCGATATGGGAATAAAGCGGAAGTAGTAATACGGCTTATTATGGTTTTAGAAGAGTCCTGCTTACTGCTTTTAAATTTCAGATTGGATCGGCTGACATCATGTCTTGATCTAAATCAAAGATTATTGCGTCCCAAGATATGCGTCCAATTGATATTACCGACTGAGTGATAAACAGAATCTATGATGAATGCAAAAAACGAATGAATAGCTGCTGATAAACCGCATATATTAACGAAGTAATAATTTGGCTGAAAATAAGGCGATTGTTCGCGTTATTCCTTATCTAGCCGAAGATTGGCTGATAGTTGCTATCTATCACGCTATAGATAATTTAGATTTGACCCTGATATTTGATAAGAATAATCTTGATTTAGATCAATTATTGCTGTGTTTTTTCCGAGCGTCATTTGCTGAAAAAACACTCTTGTCACATACGGTTTAGGTCTTGTAATCGACAATGGATATCAAACAACTTAAGTATTTAATCGCCTTAGATCAGACCAAGCATTTTGGTCAGGCGGCGGCATTGTGTCATATCACGCAGCCAACATTGTCGATGAGGATTAGACGTTTAGAAGAAGAGCTAGAGCTTGAACTCATCACAAGAAGTCAACGATTTGAAGGGTTTACCGAGGCGGGTGACCGGATTCTTGCTTGGGCAAAAACGGTATTGGCTGCTCACGATGGGCTACAAGCTGAAGCGGCGAACTGTCGAGGACAGTTGGTCGGTTCATTGAGATTAGGTATGGTTCCTTTGGCAAGCCAGAACCCGATGCAGCTCATTAAGCCACTGTCAGAACTCTATCCAGAGTTACGTTTTCAGATTATGTCTATGGCGTCTGAGCAGATCATAGACCAGCTCAATCGCAATCAGCTTGATTTGGGTATGTGTTACATCGATCAGGTGAATACGAGCTATTTTGACGTAGTCGAAATGAGCTCAACAGATTTAGGCGTGCTTTACGACCATCGTTATTTTGACTTCGCTGAAGACGTTGTGATGTGGGAATCCTTAAGCAGCATTCCATTAGGCTTGCTATCAAAAGGGATGCATTATCGTCACTCCATCGATTTGAGTTTTGGCAGTAAAGGACTTGTTCCGCAAACGGTGATTGAAAGTAATTCCAGCTTTCACTTAATCCAAGCGGTCACCAGCGGGCTTTGCTGTGCAATTATGCCGCTCAATTCTGGGTTAGCAGAACTCAACGAACAACTGCGTATCGTTCCGATTGAGAAAGCGGTGGTGCATTCACCTCTGGTTTTACTCAAACGTAAACAAGAACCCTCATCGGCGCTTGTTGATCAGTGCTTTGCTGAAGCGAAACATCTGTTTGCTAAGCCTAAATCACGCATGCAAGTGATAGAGGTGATTTGATGTCCTGCAGGATAGATACTCAAACTTACAGTGAGCTGCATGATTTTAACCAAGCGCCAGCTGCACCGAGTGCGCATTACTACCGTGAGTTAACCGGTGAAAGTGAAATACTAGATGCCCCGTTAGCCAGTGAGTCTGCGTTAGCGATCAGTTACAACGGTATCAACCAAGCGGTGATGATGGTCACCCCCGGTCATCTTGAAGATTTCGTTCGCGGCTTTAGCCTTAGTGCTGGCATTGTGAGTAGCTTTAGCGAAATTCGAGACATAGAAATTGGCGGGCAGGGCGACTCTCACTTCGCAGAAGTGGAAATCAGTAACCGCGCTTTTTGGAATCTGAAAAACCAACGTCGTCATATGGCCGGCACGACCGGTTGTGGTATCTGTGGTGTGGCAGCTCTTGAACAAGCTTTACCTGATTTGTCTCCACTGGATTCATCCTCACCACCTAATCCGTTAGTGTTTGAAGGGTTGAGAGAGAGAATCGCTCAACATCAGCAAGCGGCAAAAATTTCAGGCGCGCTGCATGCCGCTTTATTTGCCAATGCAAAAGGAGAGATTGTGCTCTGTCGCGAGGACATTGGTCGTCACAATGCGCTGGATAAGCTGATTGGTGCAATGGCATCAGAGTCGCTCAATATCAAAAGCGGCTTTGCAATAGTGACCAGTCGTTGCAGTCTGGAGCTTATTCATAAAGCTGTAAGAGCAAAGCTTTCAACGCTGGTGTGTTTATCTGCCCCAACCGCATTAACTGTTGAATGGGCGAGAAGAAACAATCTGAACTTGATTCATCTGCCTCATTCGGGCTCGCCAAGGCTATACAGCCCTGCGCCATAAAATCAGTTGGGAAGTCAGATAGAAAAAGAGAAACGACCGTTAGATGCGTTTCTCTTTTTTTATGTATTGCCTACTTACATGTACAAAAGCGTTGTTATTGCTGCGAAGTTTCAGCAGTTGATTGAGGAATCACATCATCTCCACCTAGGCTTCGATAAATCGTAGTGAGATTGACTAGCTGGTTATAACGGTTTTCCAACAGTGACGCTTTGGCACTGCGCTCATTGTCTTGAGCATCAAGCAAAGTGGTGATGTTAATTGCACCATACTTATATTGACTGGCATAAATACGAGCTGCTGCTGCAGCGCTGTCATACTGCTTTTGCAGTTTCTCCGCCTGATACTGATAGTTTTCACGAGCAGATAGGGCATTATCCACATCCTGAAACGCGGTATAGAGCGCTTTGCGGTATGAAATGATCGCAGATTCGTATTTCACTTGCGCGATATCTTGATTGATCTGCATTGTGTTCCAGTTGAGGAACGGCATGGTCAAATCAGCACCAATAGAACCCAGTGGATCGCTCAACAAGTTACGTAGTTGTTCTGAAGAACCGCCCAGAGCACCGGTTAAAGTTAGCGTAGGGAAATAGGCAGCATCCGCTGAATCTTTAGCAGCAAATGTTGCTTTCAGCTCATAGAGTGCTTGTTTGATATCAGGGCGACGGCTCAACACATCTGCAGGAACTCCAGACGCAATTTCAGGCAAATCACCTTCAGGCAGTGCTTTGATCTCTTTCAGCATTTGTTGTGGAGCTTGGTCAAACAAAATAGCAAAAGCATTCTGCGCTTCAGTTAACTGCTGCAAGTAATCGCGATGTGTGGCTTCCAGACCCGCAAGGGTTCGTTCTGCTTCTAATACATTTAAACGGGTGACAGAACCATTACTGAACTGACTCTGTGCTTGCTTCAATGTATCTGTCGCATCAGCAATATCACTGTTGCTCAGTTCAATACGCTGGTTCAGGTAGCCGATTTGCCAATAGAGTTGCGCCGTGGTTGCCACTAAACTCTGAGCTGTCGCTTCACGCTCTTCTAAGCTGGCAAGGGCAGTCCATTCACTTTCATCTGCGGCAGCTGAAAGCTTGCCCCACAGATCCACTTCGTAGCTGACTGAAAGGCCTGTTTGGTAGCTTTCAGATGAAGCACCACTGTCTAGATAGCGAGAGCCATCAGCAGAAACATTGCCAGATAGGTCAGGGTAGAGATCTCTTCCAGCTAAGTTGGCTTGTAAACGAGCTTGCTTTAGTGTCAGCGTAGCAATCGCCAAATCGCTGTTGGTTGCGAGTACTTTCTCAACCAATTGATTGAGCTGTTCATCGTAAAAACTTGTCCACCAGCGATTGATAACTGGTGTCGCGTTTTCATTTGTTGAAACTTGTTCGCTCGATGCTTGCTTTGTTGATTGCCAAGATTGAGGAACTTGAACTTCAGGCTCAGGAAACTCTGAACGAGTTACGCAGCCAGTTGCCAGAACGACACACAGCGCAAGCGTGGAGTATTTGTATCGACGTAACATGGCTTACTCCCTAGATAACG
Organism: Vibrio diazotrophicus; assembly: GCF_038452265.1. Lineage (NCBI taxonomy): Bacteria > Pseudomonadati > Pseudomonadota > Gammaproteobacteria > Vibrionales > Vibrionaceae > Vibrio > Vibrio diazotrophicus. Next base: position 1,840,657 of record NZ_CP151842.1, on the reverse strand, counting down.
CGTCTATTGGGTTTAGCTGTGCGGCATTCTTCGCGGGAAGATAGCCAAACAGTACACCAATCATGGTGGAGCATAGAAATGCTGAAACAATCGATGTTGTGGAATAAATCATAGTAAAACTACTGCCAAAGGAGGCGAACGCTACGCCAATCAAATATGCCATGCCAATACCTATGGTACCGCCACACAAACAAACCAACACTGCTTCAATTAAGAACTGACGAAGAATGTCACTTTGCCTTGCTCCCACTGCCATACGAACGCCAATTTCACGTGTTCGCTCTGTTACTGAAACCAACATAATGTTCATAACGCCAATACCACCGACAATCAGTGAAATCACAGCAATAGCTGAAATCAGCAAGGTCATGGTTGCGGTGGTCTTAGTAATATTCTGTTGAATGGTATCGGTATTAATAGTAAAGAAATCTTCTGTACCGTGACGCATCTTCAACAGCTGGATAATTGCCTGTTCTGCCGCTTCACTTGGTGTGTTGTCATCGACTCGCACCGAGATTCGGTTGAGATAGTTCTGCCCAACCATACGTGCACTCACTGTGGTGTAAGGAACCCAAATGTTCAAAGAATCGCTGTTACCGAACGCACTTTCTTTTGCTTTAGTAATGCCTATGATTCGAACGGGTAGGTTACCGGCAAAAATTACTTCACCAATTGGATTTTTATCAGGGAACAACGATTTGAGAGTATTGTTATCAATCACCGCTTCTTGAGCCATGTTGGCGACACTGGAATCATCCCAATACTGACCTTCAGCCAGCTCATAGCCACGGACGCGGAAGTAATCCGGACCCACACCCTGAACCGATGCTGTTACCGCTTGGTTGCCATATTTTAGAGTGACAGATGTGCTTAGTGTCGGTGTAACGCTATCGACAAACTGCATGTTTTTCAGTGCGTCAGCATCGGCTGCAGTTAAGGTTCTGATCCTGCCTGAACGTCGGTCACCAAAACCTGTGCCTGGCATAACATCGATGGTGTTTGTCCCCATGGCAGAAATATTCTCTAGAATGGCTTTTTGCGAACCATTACCCAACGCCACCACTGAAACCACTGAAGCGATACCGATAATAATACCGAGCATTGTCAGGAATGTTCTTAACCTGTGGTTGGACATCGCCACCAATGCCATTTTGAGCGCCTCCCACAAGTTGTCGAACAGATTACGACCTTTCTCAAGGACGTCCTTGGCTGGGGCATGTTTTACGCTGTCGACATTATCTGCAATAACTTCTTTCTTGGTGACGGTGTCACTCAATATTTCACCGTCTTTAATCTCAATGATTCGATCTGCGTGCTGGGCGACTTTCAAATCGTGTGTCACGATGATGATAGTGTGACCAAGTTGATGTAGCTCTTGCAGCAGCATCATCATCTCTTCGCCGCTTTTACTATCCAACGCACCCGTCGGTTCGTCAGCCAGTATCACATCTCCGCCATTTACCAGTGCTCGGGCAACAGATACACGCTGTTGTTGACCACCACTCAATTGGCTAGGTTTATGATCAAGGCGATCGGCAAGACCAAGGCGAGTGAGTAGCTTTTCTGCACGTTCCTGACGAGCTTTCTTATCGCTTCCAGCATAAATTGCAGGAATCTCAACGTTACCGACAGCGGTTAAATCACCCAGCAGGTGGTAACGTTGGAAGATAAAGCCAAAGTGTTCGCGACGCAGTTCAGCAAGTTGATCGGAATCGAGCTGTGAAGTGTTTCGACCATTTATCCAGTAGTCGCCGCGGCTTGGCTGATCAAGGCAACCAAGAATGTTCATCAAGGTAGATTTACCCGAGCCGGATGTACCGACGATGGCAACCATCTCACCACGTTCAATAGTGAGGTTGACGTCTTTGAGTACCGTTAGCTCTTCGTCACCAGCCGCAAAGCTACGATAGATATGGGATATTTCGAGTAGCGGACGAGACATTAAAAGATCCTCGATTGGCCTATACGGCTTGAACGAGTGCCTGCGGAATTTGGTGTGCCAATGATAATCTGGTCACCTTCTTCTAGTCCGCTCGTTATTTCTGTAAATACTTTATTATTGATACCAATAGTCACATCACGCATTTCTTGCTGACCGTTAACCAATACCGGAACTTGATAATGTGGTGTTTGTCCCGGCTGTTTAATCACAACTTGAGCGGGAACCAATAAGGCGTTATCAGCTTTGTTCAACACAATGGATACTTGCGCTGTCATACCGATACGCAGCGTCTTGTCTGGGTTATCCACTTCGAACAGACCATGGTAATAAATCGCTTCATCATTGCTGACGGAGAGGTCGCTGTCATCACCGTCCATAAGAGTAGGGCCCGGTTCAATAGCTCTTAAAGTCGCGTGATACTGATGGTTGGGTTTACCCAAAATAGTGAAATAAACAGGCAGCCCCGATTTGACGTTCACAACGTCTGCTTCTGAAATCTGAGCCTTAACCGTCATACGCTCAAGCTGAGCCAGTTCAATAATGGTTGGGGTAGTTTGGTTGGCGTTAACCGTTTGACCTTCTTCAACGGCGCTATAAACCACGGTGCCATCCATAGGTGCGGTAATTGTGGTGTAGCCGAGGTCAACTTGTGCGCTGTCGACACTGATCTTCGCTTGCTCCAACTCAGCTTTTAGCTGTTCAAGTTCTGCTTTGTAAACTGCTAGGGTAGCTTGTGCCGATTCATAGTCAGCTTGGGAGCTGGCTCTATCCGCAAGCATCGATTTCTGGCGTGTATACTCTGATTGTGCCTGACGAATCTGTGCTTGCTTCGCAATGATTTGCGCTTTTAATTTGCTTAGTGATGCATTGGCTTCTTTGAGGCTGTTCTGCTGAGTGAGGCTGTCTATTTGAGCCACTAAGTCGCCTTGTTTGATTTCATCACCAAGCTTAACTCCCAATTTTTCGATTTGGCCCGAGACTTGAGCACCGACTGCGACCAGTTTTGAGGCCTGCAACATACCAGTGGCAAGGACCGTGTTTTCAATATTGCCTCTTCGTACGGCTTCTGTAACGAAACTTGGTGGTGCTTCTTTTGGATAAAAGTAGTAACCAGCGCCACTCATACCTGCGATAAGAGTAAGCACGACGAAGACTTTTTTAGTTGTAATACGTATAGCCATGTGGGTTAAATGATTCCAAATGATGAAAAGCTGTAATGAGAACCATTTTTGAGCGAATCGCTTTTTTAAACAAGCGTTCAAAAAGTAAAACTAAGTAAAGGTAGGTCAAGAAGTTGAATTGAAGAAAAGAAAAAAGCCTGATAATAAATCATCAGGCTTTCGTAAATGAGATCAGATACTAACGATTAGCAGATTACTTTAACCGCTAAACCGCCTTGCGATGTCTCACGGTATTTCGCGTTCATGTCTTTACCTGTTTCCAGCATGGTTTCAATCACTTTATCGAGAGAAACACGTGGTGCTGAAGAACGGCGCATTGCCATACGGGTAGAGTTGATTGCTTTCACAGCAGCAATACCGTTACGCTCGATACATGGTACCTGTACTTGTCCTGCTACTGGGTCACACGTCAGACCTAAGTTGTGCTCCATGGCAATTTCAGCGGCCATACACACTTGCTCAGGGCTTCCACCTAGCAGTGCAGCTAGACCACCAGCAGCCATTGAACAAGCCACACCAACTTCGCCTTGGCAACCTACTTCAGCGCCAGAGATAGAAGCGTTTTGCTTGTACAAACCACCGATAGCACCAGACGCTGCGAAGTAACGAGTATAATCTTTCTCTGTTACTGTTTGGATGAACTTGTCGTAGTAAGCAAGTACTGCTGGGATGATGCCACATGCACCGTTAGTTGGTGCTGTAACCACACGACCACCCGCTGCGTTTTCTTCATTCACTGCGAAAGCGTACATGTTTACCCAGTCAACAACGGCCATTGGGTCGTTAGTGATTTTTTCCGAAGTCAAAAGCTGTTGGCGTAGAGCTGCTGCACGACGAGGCACACGTAGTGGGCCTGGAAGAATACCTTCAGTACCCATACCACGCTCCATACACTCTTGCATGGTTCTCCAGATGTTCGCGAAGTACTCTTTCACTTCAACATCAGTATGAAGAGCTTTCTCATTCTCCATTACTAGAGTGCTGATAGAAAGTCCGCTCTCTTTACACTGGTTAACAAGCTCTTCTGCAGAGTTAAACGGGTAAGGAACTGATACTTCAGTTTTTGCTTTTTGACCGAAATGCTCTTCATCAACAATAAAACCACCGCCGATAGAGTAGTAGGTTTTACTGTAAACAACTTCGTCACCGTTCCACGCATGAATTGACATGCCGTTTTCGTGTAAAGACAAGAAGCTCTTATGGAAAACCATGCCACCTTCACGTGGAAAAGCAACGGTATGATTGTGCGTACCAACAGGAAGACGTTCAGTCTGCTGAACGCTTTCAATAAAACCTGGAATACTGTCGATATCAACATGCTCAGGAGTGTTACCTGCTAAGCCCATGATGATAGCAATATCTGTATGGTGACCTTTCCCTGTCAGCGATAATGATCCATAAACGTCCACGGTAATTTTGGTGATGTCTTGTAGCTTATCCATTGCGCTTAAGTCATCAACAAATTGTTTACCGGCTTTCATTGGTCCAACTGTATGTGAGCTCGAAGGACCGATGCCAATTTTATAGATATCAAACACACTAATCATAGCGATTACCTCAAACTAAGCCTCCTGTAAAAAGGAGGCTTATTACTATTATATTTTTAGTTTAATCGGACTTTACAAAGTTTGGGATTAAAACGCGCCGTAGATTACAGAACTAATTGCTGCAAGACCACAAATAACTGTGAAAATTTGCACAGGAGCTGAAGTCTTGTACTTAGCCATCGCAGGAACTTTATGCATTGCGAACACAGGCATTAAGAATAGGATAGCAGCAATCATTGGTGCACCCATTGTTTCAATCATACCTAGGATACTTGGGTTAACAATTGCAACGATCCAAGTAGTAAGAACGATGAACAATAGAGATGTTTTTTCAATCTTGCTTACTGGTGATTGTGAACGAGATTTGATTAGACCAACCAGACCTTCGTGAGCACCAAGGAAGTGACCGAAGTAGCTAGAAGTAATTGCAGCGAAAGCAACCAGTGGACCCATGTAAGAGATCAGCGGTGATTCATGAATGTTTGCTAGGTAAGACAATACAGAAATGTTCTGTGCTTTTGCTTCTGCTAGTTGCTCTGGAGAAAGAGAAAGAACAACAGAGAATACAAAGAACATAACAAAACCCATCAGCATCATAGCAGCGCCGCCAGTGATTGAATCAGTTTTCTGAACTGCTTCTTCACCGTATTTCATACGCTGTTCTTTAGAGAACTGAGAAATGATAGGGCTGTGGTTGAAAGAGAACACAATAATTGGGATTGCTAACCAAATGATTGAAGGCATTGAAGACCAATCAGGTGCTACTTCTACCATAGAGCTGTTCCACTCAGGGATAAGGTAGAAAGACAGAGCCAGTAGAATGGCTACAAGTGGGTATACCATTGCTGAAGTTGCTTTCAGCATCAGTTCTTTACCAAATAAAACACCTGCAGTCATTGCTGCGATCAATAAGCCAGATAGCAGCCAGCGAGGTATAGATTCCATACCTACTTGGTTTACTAGGAATGAATCAACCGTGTTAGTGATACCAACGCCGTAAATAAGAACGATAGGGTAAATAGCAAAAAAGTAAGCGAAAGTAATAAGGTTTGCGCCAGTTTTACCGAAATGTTCTTCTACCGTGTCAGTGATGTCTGCTTCAGGGTTTTTAGCTGACAGTACAAAACGAGCTAAGCTCTTGTGAGCGAACCATGTCATTGGGGCTGCGATCAATGCCAGAATTACTAATGGCCAAAAACCACCTGCACCCGCTTTAATTGGAAGGAAAAGTACACCTGCGCCTACAGCTGTACCAAAAAGTGAGAGAGTCCATGCAAAATCTTGATAAGTCCATTTATTAGAAGATTGTTCTGATTTTTCGATAGCAATCGATGTGTTCATTTTTTATATCTCAATTTTTTATGGGAAAATAATTTCGGGCGCAATTCTCTTTGTTTGTGTTGCAAAAATAGTTGATATAAATCACATCAACAGTTCTGTAGATAAGTTGTTTACTCAAAATAACAAGTAGATCACGAAATTTACGTGCCACACATGAGTTATTTTGAGATGTTTGATTAGAAAAACTAATAGTAATCTTGAGTTTAATTAATTGTTATCGCTTTGTGCTCGAATAAAAAGCATTACTAATGTTAATGATATGGACTTATTTGTGAGAGATATTAATGTGACGTTGCAAAGCTTGGATGATTTGCGCCGTCATACCCCAGATGAAATGTCGCTGATAGGGGATGGCAAATATTCGATGCGGCTGACTTTTGACCTGAAAAATACCCGAATAGAGTTTGTTTTTGTCTAACAAATGATCGGCGGGGACTTCAAATACCTCTTCAACTTCGTTGGGATCAATCGTTGCCTGATAGTCAGGATTGATAAAAGCCATGATAGGAGTGACTGAAAACTTAGTTATGGTGACGATTTCGGGCAACTGACCGAAGGTTTCTATATCAGAAGCGGTAATTCCAATTTCTTCTTCTGCCTCTCGTATCGCTGTTCTGTACAGCGTCAGATCGCCTTCTTCGTATTTTCCACCCGGAAAGCTAATTTGACCGGGGTGATGTTTGAGATGTTCTGCGCGTTTGGTCAAAACAATATTCAACCCATGCTCTCTTTGTACAAATCCAATCAGTACAGATGCTTTGCGTAGTGAATCTCTTGGGATTTTGTCATAGCGACGCGTTGATTCAACATGATAATCAACGGGTTGATGAAGTTGGAATCGCTGTATTAGTTCCGTTTTCGTGAGCGGTGTTCTTGCTTTCATACTGACTCAATAGTTTTGTTTCTATGACATTAGAAAAGGTAGCCAGATAAGTAATTTCATGAAGAAGCCACTTATCTGGTGTTCATCTTATCTTTCCAATATAGGCAAAATTCTGCTCAGTTTGTCCAATGTTTCCTGAAATTCTGATTCACATTGGCTGTCCGCAACCACGCCGCCACCAGCCCAAGCATAGATTTTGTGATTGTGGGCAACTAGGGTGCGAATTGTAATGCTGGTGTCCATTTGCCCGTGTCGGCTGATGTAACCAATCGAACCACAGTAAGCGCTGCGACGATGAGGTTCGAGTTCTTCGATGATTTCCATTGCACGCACTTTCGGTGCCCCTGTAATGGAGCCGCCCGGAAAGCCTGCTTTTAGTAGATCACAAGCCGAATATTGGCTGTCTAGCTTGGCACGAATGGTACTCACAAGATGGTGAACCGCTGGGAAGCTCTCAATATGAAACAGTTTAGGCACGTGAACAGAGCCCGGCGCCGCGACACGACCAATGTCATTACGCAGCAAATCAACAATCATCAGGTTTTCTGCTTGATCTTTCTCCGCATGAGCAAGCTCTGATGCAAAAGCGTCATCTAATTGTTTATCTTGGCTTCTTGGTCTGGTGCCTTTAATCGGTTTGGTTTCGATTTCGTCTCCACGTAACTGTAAGAAACGCTCTGGTGAAACACTTAAAATTGCGCCTTCTTCAGTACGAATAAAGGCAGAAAAGGGTGCTTGGTTGTGGTTTTCTAACTTAAGATAGGCTTGCCATTCAGAGCCTTGATACTGAGCTTCGAAACGCTGTGCGAGGTTGATCTGATAACAATCTCCGGATTTCAAATATTCCTGAACCTGAGCAAATTTTTCAGCGTAGCTTTCCAGTGTCATGTTCGATTGCCAAGCCGTTGTAAGAGAGAAAGCTTGTTTGGCTTTTTCGTCATGGCAGTCTCTGTCTTGCATTTCCAGCCACTGCTGCGCATCATCTAAGTTTACGCCAACCCATTGAGCCGTTTTGCTGTGGTGATCGACTACAATTGCCCACTCATAAATACCCACAGCCATATCTGGCATATTGATATCGTGCTTGGCAAGAGTAGGAAGTTTCTCGACTCTGCGGCCTAAATCATATGAAAAATAGCCGACTGCACCGCCAACAAATGGCAGGCTCTCACTATAACTTTGCTTAGGCAGATACTGATTTTGCAAAGTAGCGAGCAGTGCAAATGGGTCTTCTAAGGATGAAGTTACACCGGAGGGTTCAGTGATGATTGTTTCTTCGCCAGTGGTTGTGAGTGTCGCTATTGGGTTCGCCACCAAAATGTCATAGCGGCTGTCGATATGTGTCTCAGAAGCCGAGCGTAACAGCATGGCCCAAGGGCGATTTTCTACCTTTGAAAACAGTTGAGTTGCAATATCCGCATGATAGGTAAGTGCTTTTGACTGAATGATTTTTTGTTCGTTGTTATTCATTTTAATAAATTGTCATTTTAGTAATTTGTGACAAAGAGACCGTTCACCGAATGGCGCGTTGAGGAAAGCAAGAGTATCATAAAGCCACTTGATGGGCTCACCAATTCCATGCAATTTTCTGATTCAAAGGTAAGCTCTTTAAAAGCTCAAGGAAGCATAACAATAAAAGAGGCAAGCAATGACGGTAATTCGACAACAAGACGTAATCAGTAGTGTAGCTGATGCTCTACAATACATTTCTTACTATCACCCGCTAGATTTTGTCAAAGCCCTAGAAGAAGCCTACAACAAAGAAGAAAGCCAAGCTGCGAAAGATGCTATCGCGCAAATCTTGATTAACTCTCGCATGTCAGCAGAAGGCCACCGTCCTATCTGTCAAGACACAGGTATCGTAACTTGCTTTGTTAACATTGGTATGGCTGTTCAGTGGGACTCTACTGATATGACGGTTCAGCAAATGGTGGACGAAGGTGTTCGTCAGGCATACACCAATCCGGACAACCCACTACGTGCATCTGTTTTGATGGATCCTGCTGGTAAACGTATTAACACCAAAGACAACACGCCAGCGGTTGTACATATCAATATGGTTCCGGGTAATAAAGTTGAAATTCAAATCGCGGCTAAAGGCGGCGGTAGTGAAAACAAAACTAAGATGGTAATGCTTAACCCGTCTGACGATATTGCAGAATGGGTAGAGAAAACATTGCCAACAATGGGCGCTGGCTGGTGTCCTCCGGGTATGCTAGGTATTGGTATCGGCGGTACGGCTGAGAAAGCGGCAGTACTGGCAAAAGAATCCTTGATGGAACATATCGATATTCATGAGCTGATTGCTCGTGGCCCTCAAAATGCGGAAGAAGAACTGCGTATTGATATCTTCAACCGTGTAAATAAATTAGGTATCGGTGCTCAAGGTCTTGGCGGTTTAACAACCGTTGTTGACGTTAAAATCAAAACAGCGCCGACACACGCAGCTTCTAAACCAGTGTGTTTGATTCCAAACTGTGCTGCAACGCGTCACGTACATTTCACCTTGGACGGTTCAGGCCCAGCGGAGCTAACGCCACCGAAGCTAGAAGATTGGCCACAAATCACGTGGGAAGCAGGTTCGAATACTCGCCGAGTTAACCTAGATACGGTGACGGCAGAAGAAGTTCAGTCTTGGAGAACGGGTGAAACGGTACTGCTTTCAGGCAAGATCCTTACAGGTCGTGATGCTGCGCATAAGCGTATCCAAACCATGCTGCAAAATGGTGAGAAGTTACCTGAAGGTGTCGATCTAAAAGACAAGTTTATCTACTACGTCGGCCCTGTTGATGCTGTGGGTGATGAAGCGGTTGGTCCTGCTGGCCCAACAACCTCAACGCGTATGGATAAATTTACTGACATGATGCTGGAAGAAGTGGGCATTATGGGCATGATTGGTAAAGCAGAGCGTGGCGCTGCAACGGTTGAATCAATCAAGAAACACAAAGCGGTTTATCTGATGGCAGTGGGTGGCGCAGCTTACCTTGTTGCTAAAGCGATCAAGAAAGCTCGTGTGGTTGCTTTTGAAGACTTAGGAATGGAAGCGATCTACGAGTTCGAAGTGGAAGATATGCCAGTAACTGTTGCAGTTGATTCTACAGGTACAAATGCACACCAAACTGGTCCGGATACTTGGCGCGTAAAAATCGCTGAAGCTGCCAAGTAATTCTTAATAAAGATAATATTGACCAATAAATCACAAAAAGTGCGGCGAAAGCGGCACTTTTTGTCTATATAATGCTTTAATAATTATTGGCTTGTTAACTTATTGAAACGTCAGGAGAGCATGATGCCTCGCTTTATAAAAATTCTTCAGATCCTCATAGCCGTGGTTATCGGTGCTTTTGTAGGCTACGACCTTATTCTTCATGGGATCAGTATCTTTGATGATAAGTACGTAACGATTACCTGCGTGCTGTTCGTGATGTTGGAAATCGCACTGTTTGTTATCTACAAGCTGATTGAAGAAGATTAACCGTTTAAAAACGAATACTAAGCCTCTGATTTTATTCAGGGGCTTTTTTATTCATCTCGTATTAAGATTAACAACGTCATGATGCGCTAAAGATTTTCTGGGAGACTGTCAATGAAGCGAATTCGCCAAGAAGTGAATGACTTAATTAATCGTGGTTTAGATGCCCATGTGAGATTAGCCGTGACGGGGCTATCCCGTGCAGGCAAAACCGCATTTATTACGTCGTTGGTGAATCAACTGCTGCATACGTCCACACATGATAATTTGCCACTGCTTGCCGCAGCGCGAGATAAGCGAATTATCGGCGCGAAACGTGTCCCACAAACCAACCTAATGGTGCCGCGTTTTGGTTATGACGAAGCAATGGCGCAACTGCACTCTATGCCACCAGAGTGGCCGGTTCCAACTCGCGATGTGAGTGAAATTCGTTTAGCTATCAAGTACAAAACTAAGAAGCGGACCAAAAAGTTACTGAGCAGTACATCGACTCTGTATCTGGATATTATCGATTATCCGGGTGAGTGGCTGCTTGATTTGCCGATGCTTGAGCTGGATTTTACTACGTGGTCTGCACAGCAATTCAATGCCATGCATGGCGTTAGAGCCGAACTGGCGAAACCTTGGCTTGAAGAGCTAGACAAAGTCGATTTAAATGAAGAAGCGAATGAAAAAACACTCGCGCACATTGCTTCGCTTTATACAGACTATCTTCACAAATGTAAGGAGTCTGGGTTGCATTGGGTTCAGCCAGGAAGATTTGTCTTACCTGGAGAGCTGGAAGGGGCTCCTGTACTGCAATTCTTCCCGTGCCGAAATATTGAAGCTGTGACCAAGACCGGTAAACACAGTGTTTTATCTCTGCTTAAAAAGCGTTATGAGGAATATCAGAACAAGGTTATTAAAGCCTTCTACAAACACCATTTCTCAACATTTGATCGTCAAATCGTGCTGGTCGACTGTCTTTCCCCGCTGAATGATGGTCACGAATCCTTTATGGATATGCGCAGCGCGCTTGAACAAATTATGCATAGCTTCCGTTATGGCAGAAATGGCTTATTGAAACGCATCTTTTCTCCCAAGATCGATAAAGTGTTGTTTGCGGCCACCAAAGCAGACCACATAACCCCCGATCAATATGGGAACCTAGTGTCGCTGCTTCAGCAGATGATTCATCCTGCTTGGCAGTCAGCGGCGTATGAAAACATTGAGATGAGCTGCATTAGCATGGCCTCAGTTCGCGCAACTAAATCCGGTCATATTGATACCAGTGAAGGCAGAGTTCCGGCTATTCAGGGTTTGACTGAAGCGGGAGAGTCGCTCACTTTGTATCCGGGAGAAGTGCCTAACAAGTTGCCAAATCCTGATTTTTGGCAAAAGAGCCGTTTCGATTTCACTTCGTTCCGACCTGCGAGCATGAATCATGATGAGCCTTGTCAGCATATTCGCGTAGACAAAGCGTTGGATACTTTGATTGGAGATAAGCTGCAATGAGCGATTTAAAAGCCAAACAAGTCTTCACTCAGTCGTTAGACAAAGAAAATGACAAAGTCGAACTTACTGCGCAAAAGCAGTTTTCCGAACAAGAGAAGTTCGTCCCTTCAGTCGCTGAGATTGAAGAAAGCAATATTGAAACGCAACTAGAACAAATTATCCGACCTAAGCGAGGTCGTCGCTGGTTGGCTTCCGGCTTATTATTAGGCTTTGGTGGTCTAGTTACTTGGCAGGCGATAGACTCAGTGATTCAGGCGGTTCAAACGTCAGATTGGTTAAGCCTTGGCTGGACAGGATTTATCGCAACGCTCGCATCGCTAGGGCTGGGAGCGATAGGTCGAGAGCTTTGGAAACTCCGCAAGTTGAGAAATCATTTTTCAACTCAGGAACAAGCGGAAGCGTTAATGACCAAAGACGTGGTTGGGCAGGGTGAAGCGTTTTGCGAGTCATTGGCAAAACAAGGTGGAGTGCTGCCTACTTCGCCTGCTTATGAACGCTGGAAAAACAGCGTTAGTGACAGTTACAGCGATGCTGAAATATTAGATATGTATGATGCTATGGTGGTGAGCGAACAAGATAAAAAAGCCACTCAGCTTGTGTCTAAGTTCTCAACCGAAGCGGCTGCATTAGTGGCGATAAGTCCGTTAGCGATTGCAGATATGTTGCTGGTGGCTTGGCGCAACTTCACCATGATTGATCAACTTGCGCAGTTGTATGGTGTTGAGCTTGGGTATTGGTCACGATTGAAACTGTTTAAATCTGTATTGGTTAACATGGCCGCAGCAGGGGCAAGCGAACTGGTGATCGATGCCAGTATGGATCTGCTTTCTATGGATTTAGCGGGCAAAGTGTCGGCGCGTGCAGGACAGGGTATCGGTGTGGGTATCTTAACGGCACGTTTAGGTTTAAAAGCAATGACATTGTTACGTCCGTTACCATGGCATAAGGATCGCGCTGTAAAATTGAGCGCAATACGCAAACAAATCGTTACGAAAGTCACCGCGTTGACCGTGAAATAAGAGAAAACTCGCGACAGGCACACAGATTACTTGACGCATTTCAGCCCTTGATAGAAACTACTGTCAACTTTTCGTGACACTTTCTTATTGGGAAATCATTCTGTGCGCCTTGAAGTATTTTGCGAAGATAGACTTGGTCTGACTCGAGAACTCCTCGACATACTCGCCTCTAAAAATATCGATTTACGTGGTATCGAAATCGATATTTCCGGAATCATTTACTTAAACTGTCCAGACATTGATTTTGAAACTTTCAGTGAGTTAATGGCTGAAATTCGTAGAATTTCCGGTGTTAAAGACGTACGTAAAATTCAGTTTATGCCAATGGAAAGGCACAATACGGAACTGATTTCCTTATTGAACAATTTGCCTGATGCGGTGCTATCGATTGACCTGAAGGGCTCTGTCGATATGGCTAACCATTCTGCATTGTCTCTGTTTAACAAAGACAATGGCGATATGAATGGTGTACACATCTCAACGCTGTTACCAAGTTTCAATTTCCAGCGTTGGATAGAAGGCAGCAAGTCTCGTCTGCGCGAGGAGATCGTGTTGGATGGTCTGGATTACTTAATGGAAATGATGCCTGTGTACATCACTGGCGAATCCAAAGAATCTACCTTTGCCAGCGCTATGATGATCATTCGCCCTCGAGTCACCGGTGTTGCAACTGAAACTCAGCTGTCTCTGCATAACAACCTTGGTTTCGAGCACTTTGTCGGTATTTCGAATCGCCATAAGGCACTTATCACGCAAGCAAAAAAACTTGCGATGCTCGATCAACCATTGTTGATTGAAGGGGATACGGGGACAGGTAAAGAGATGCTTGCCCGGGCTTGTCATAATCGTTCAGACCGTGCTGATCATCCATTCTTAGTTTTAAGCTGTGCGTCTATGCCTGATGATGTGGCTGAGACTGAGTTGTTTGGTCATGCTCCGGGTTCGTTCAACCATGAGCAAGGTCATAAAGGTATCTTTGAACAAGCCAATGGTGGCACAGTACTGCTGGATGAAATCGGTGAAATGAGTCCTCATCTGCAAATTAAGCTGCTACGTTTCTTGCAAGATGGCACTTTCCGCCGCGTTGGTGAAGAACACGAAATCCATGTCAATGTGCGTGTGATTGCTTCTACACGTTATAAGCTGGCTGAGTTGGCAGAATCCGGCAAGTTCCGCGAAGACCTTTTCTACCGTCTCAATGTACTGACATTGACTATTCCACCGTTACGAGAGCGTCCTAGTGATGTTCAGCCTCTGTTGGAATTGTTTATTTCCAAGCACACTGCAAAACTTGGTATGGCTAAGCCGAAACTGGACGAAGGTTTGCTCGATCAACTGGCTTTGTATCAATGGCCGGGCAATATTCGTCAGCTAGATAATATGGTTTTACGTGCACTTACTGAGTTGCAAGATGATGTGCTTACTGCTGAACTTTTCCATCTGCCACAGTTGGAAAGCAATAATGTGGGTGTCACCAATATTAATCTTGATGGCTCACTGGACGACATCATGAAAGATTACGAAGCTCAAGTGCTTGACCGTTTGTATCAGTCTTTCCCTTCAAGCCGCAAACTGGCTAAGCGCCTAGATGTCTCACACACCTCTGTTGCCAACAAGCTTCGAGATTATGGAATTAAGAAACGTTGATTGAATCGAACAGCACGCCAACGTCAGTCTATGAAACGGATGGCGAAATACTACTGGTTACCGCTCAGTTCAGTGATGCTGAGCGCATTGCCCAATACTTCAAAGAGAACCGAGAACACCTAAAGCCATGGGACCCTGCGCGTGAAGAAGCCTTCTTTACTGCAGAAGGCTGGCAGCAGAGGTTACTTAAACTCACCGAAGTACATAAACTTTCTCTGGGCTACTATCTGCTGATTATTGATGCCAAGACCGATAAAATGCTTGGCACTATTTCATTCAGTAACTTAAATCGTTTTCCTATCTACACCTGCAATGTTGGGTATTCACTTGCCTGTGATGCACAAGGCAAAGGAACCATGACTCGTGCATTGCAAATGGCATGCAACTACATGTTTTCTGTTCAGAATATGCATCGCATTATGGCGGCTTACATTCCTCGTAATAAACGCAGTGAAAGTGTTCTTGAACGTGTGGGTTTCTCGCACGAAGGGCATGCCAAAGACTACATTCTGATTAATGGTAAGTGGGAAGATCACAACCTGATGTCACTGATTAACGCGCATTGGAAAGAGGAATAATATGAATCAGCGATTGCAACAACAACTCAATCTGGTGTTGGAATTGGACAGACTAAAATCTGTGCTGCGTCGAACTCGTATTCAATGTGCGGAAGATAGACTAGAAAACAGTGCTGAGCACAGTTGGCACGTCGCTATGATGGCATTGGTGATGCAAGAGCATGCAAATGAACCTGTTGAGATTAGTCGGGTTCTGAAAATGTTATTGATGCATGACATGGTTGAAATTGATGCTGGCGACACCTTTGTATATGATGCAGCAGCTTCAAAAGAGCAAGCGCAAAAAGAGCTGGCTGCTGCTGAAAGGTTGTTCGGTTTATTACCAGACGATCAGGCGGAAGAGCTGTTTTCTCTATGGCGTGAATTCGAAGCCGCCGAGAGCGCGGATGCTAAATTTGCCAAAGCGCTCGACAGATTGATTCCTATGATGCTGAATTTCAACAATCAGGGGATTGGTTGGAGAGAAAACAACGTAACTCGCCAACAAGCATTAACCGTGAATCGACGTATTGACGATGGTTCACATACGCTGTGGGAATATGCGCAGCAAATGATTGAACAAGCCACCGAAAATGGATGGCTCAAAGCCTAAGGACATTTCATGTCGTATTTGCCTTTGGATGATTACCAAAGAAAATGGATTTTTACCCATCAATCTATGCCAGTTCCAGAAGAGGATTTGGCACAGATAAAACCTATGACTCAACTTCGCGCTGCTCAGTATTGGAAAGAGAACTTAAGCTCGCAGAGCCCAGATGCAGAGCGTTTCAGCTCTCAAGACTGGCCTAGCAAGGCAGACAGTTGGTCGAACGAAATAGACTGGATGGCTGAGTGGGAGAGTGATGATGAAGATCTACCACAAGCTGTGTTAGAACACATTGACTGGCAAGACGATGTTACTGTCTATTTTTGTTATGAAAAATACAATGTGATTGAAACCAAATGGTCCGTGTTTAAACGTCACTGGAAGAACTTCTTATTCTACGATGATGGTCCTATTCTGCTTGGTCGCCGTCGCAAAGAAGCGCTGTGGTTTAAAACCAATGGCAAAGTGAAATTAGGCACCCACGATTAAACCCAATCCGGCTTAGGCCGGATTTTTCTTTTTCTTCATTCGGTTATCTTGATGCTATAGGGCCGAGTTTGTGTCTAAGCCCTCATTTTTGACATGTTGTTTCGAAGGAACACTGAATCGTTGATCTCACTCCTAACTTTTTGTTTTCGCTCTTCCATAATGTATCCGTTAGTTTGAATTCTGGTGTCATATCAAAACCTGTCATTTTTCTTTCAAGCATTTGCGCTATGAAAATCGCTTAGGGCAATAAAGAACAGATAGTGATTGGTCTTGAAACTCCATTTTTTCAGATTGGTTTAACCAGCAGCAAGGAAGAGCATCGATGGTACGCCCTTACTTAAAATTTATTATTCCAATTGTAATACCTTTACTTATTTTGCTTATGCCGTTGTCGGCTTTTCCATTCGACGGTTTGACGCTTATTCAGCAACGTGTCATTGCAATCTTCTTGCTTGCTGCCCTGTTGTGGGTGTTTGAACCCATCCCAATCTACGCCACTTCGGTTGTTATCATTGTCCTTGAATTGCTGATGCTTTCAAACAAAGGGCTTATTCTGTTTCGTTTAAACGAATCGCAACCCGAGTTTGGGCAACTGCTTAAATACAGCGACATTATGGCAACCTTCGCAAGCCCAATTATTATGCTGTTTCTCGGCGGTTTCTTTTTGGCGATGGCGGCAACTAAGTATCGATTGGATGTCAACTTAGCTCGGGTATTACTCAAGCCATTTGGTCAGAATCCTAAATACGTCATGCTTGGCTTAATGCTGATCACGGGCGTTTTTTCGATGTTTATGTCTAATACTGCAACAACGGCGATGATGCTTTCTATATTGGCACCCGTTATTGCTGTGTTTGGGCCGAAAGACCCGGGACGGATAGCGTTTGCTCTGTGTATTCCTGTCGCCGCGAATATCGGCGGGATAGGAACTCCAATCGGAACGCCGCCTAACGCTATAGCACTCAAATATCTCGTCGGTGACAATCTGATTACTTTTGGTGAATGGATGGCGTTTGGTGTGCCGTTTGTGGTTGTCATGATGGCATTGTCGTGGTTTTTAATTTGCTCACTATACAAAGCTGATCAGCAACGAATTGAGCTGACGATTAAAGGCAAATTCCTTAAGACACCAAAGGCTTTGGTTGTGTATATCACTTTTGCCGCGACCATATTGCTCTGGTTGGTGGGGGATTTACACGGTATGAACTCGTATACCGTGGCTTTAATTCCCGTCGCAGTATTCTCAGTAACAGGGATCATCAACAAAGAAGATTTGAAAAAGATATCTTGGGATGTGCTCTGGCTGGTATCCGGTGGTATCGCATTGGGGCTGGCGTTAGATAAAACAGGGTTAGCCGCTCTGGTTGTTCACAGCATTCCTTTCGGTGATTTTTCGCCTTACGTGGTGTTGTTTGGCGCTGCGTTGTTATGTCTGCTAATGGCAAACTTTATGTCTCATACTGCGACCGCAAACTTACTTATGCCGATAATGGCAGCATTGGGCGCTTCAATGACATCTCTTAGCGCACTAGGTGGTGAAGTTACGTTGATTTTAGTGGTGACCTTTGCTGCCTCTTTGGGCATGTCGTTACCGATCAGTACACCTCCTAATGCTTTGGCTCATGCTACTGGCTACGTGCAAAGTAACCAGATGGCAAGAGTTGGTGTTGTACTTGGACTCGTAGGGGTGTTGTTGAGTTTTGTCATGGTTGCGGCTTTGAATGTGATCGGATTCATCGGTTAGTCGGCAAATAGCATGAATGAACAAGAACGCACGCTTGTAGAGCGTTACTTCAGAAACATTGAGAGAACGATAACCCTGTCAGCGGGCAGTAAAGTGATTCAGCAAGACGGTTACAATGACCGACTTTACTATGTCCATTCTGGTGAACTGGTGGGGGATTTTGAAGAGTATGAAGGTCGCCATGTAAAGGTGTTTTCTGCATCAAAAGGCGCGTTTATTGGCGTACACAGTTTCTTTTCTGGAACATGGACGGCTTCTTCAACGGTTGTGGCTCAAACGGAAGTAAAACTCAGTTGGATAGACAGGCACTGTGAAGCCGTAGAGGTAGAAAAATTCGGCCCACTCAGTACTCAATTTATGCCGGTCATTGTTGCGGAGTTAAATCGTCGCCAGCGTCGAGCGCATCAGGAAGCGGTAGAAAAAGAGAAAGCGTTGGAAAAACTGCACTCCGCAGAACAGATGACCACATTGGCACAGTTAGCTGCGGGCATTTCTCACGAGCTAAACAATGCAATAGGTGTAGTTAGCAGTAAGAGCGAACGTCTTGAAAGCCTTTTTATGGAACTGTTGGAAGAGGTTCATCCCGAGGCCAGCCAGTTCTTTGATTATGGATTAATGCATGGTCAAAAAGTCTCTTCCAGTGAAGCTAGACGGCGAGGATTGATACTAGAACGTAAGTATCAACTTCCTAAAAACATTGCGAGAGAACTTGCACGCGCCGTACCGGAAGACGAATTGTCTTCTCATTGGATAAGTAACGCGAATCTCGCCATTCGTTACTGGCAAATGGGCAGGGATTTACACGATCTACGTGTGGCGTCGAGCCACACTGTAGGCATTGTGAAGTCCGTTAAGCAGCTTGCAAGAAGTGAAGTTAATCTCGATGAAGAGCTAGACATTAACGACACAATAAACAGAGCGCTGACCCTTTTGCAGAGTGACTTGCGTAGAGTTTCAGTAAGAATGAGATCGGGCAATTTACCTAAGTTAAAAGGATCGCAAACAGAATGGGTTCAGGTGTGGGTCAACATCGTTAAGAACGCTTGTGATGCCATGATGGTGACGCCGGAGCCAAGATTAGATATCCAAACCAAATATAGTAAGCATCGTCTTCTCGTCACCTTGACCAATAACGGGCCTGAAATCGATGAAGCGACAAGGCGGAAAATCTTTCAACCAAGCTTCACTACTAAGAAAGATGGGTTGTCGTTTGGTTTAGGTTTGGGGTTGTCTATCGTTAAGCGAATCGTTTCAAGTTATGGCGGAAGTATCGCGGTCAAAAGCGATCAAGACGCAACCATTTTCAGAATAAAGTTACCAGTAGAGGATGACCATGGAGAAACTTAATATCATATGCGTGGATGACCAGAGGGAAGTGCTAAGCGCAGTGTTACAAGACCTAGAGCCTCTCTGCTTCTGGCTGAATATCGAAGACTGTGAGTCAGCCTCTGAAGCGTTAGAACTTATGGATGAACTCGATGCTAACGGCGAGTATGTTGCTTTGGTGATCTCAGACCATGTTATGCCAGAAAAAACAGGTGTTGAACTCCTTACAGAAATTAGTGCAGATGCTCGTTTTACCTATACTAAAAAAGTTCTGCTCACCGGACAGGCAACCCATTCTGACACTATAAATGCAATTAATAGTGCTGGTATTAATCGCTACTTTGAAAAGCCTTGGGGCACAAGAGAGTTAGTGGAATGTGTCAGAACATTAGTCACTGAGTTCATATTTGATAAAGGTCTTGATTATACTGAATGGCAGAGTAATTTAGACCAGTCTGTTGTTTTGAATCGACTGCGTTAAGGGTTGTTTTTTTACGACCAAGTGGGCATAACTTCAAATTGGTAAAGTGTATATATACGCGCCTTATGTAACATTTTGTTTATTGGTTAGTTTGAGAATAATTCTTATTTTATTGATCACCTCTAATGCTTTTGGACTAAAATTGAACTGAGCGAAAGGAGGTAATTATGCCTAAATATGTTATCGAGAGAGAAGTTGAAGGTGCCAGCAATCTTACACCGAAAGAACTTCAGGATATTGCTCAAACATCTTGTGGAGTACTGCAGCAACTTGGCCCTAAAATACAGTGGCAAGAGACGTATGTTACTCCCAACAAAATCTATTGCGTTTTTATAGCGGAAAATAAAGAACTCGTCCGTAAGCATGCTGAAATGGGAGGATTCCCAGCCAACCAAATTAACGAAGTAACATCTGTTATAGACCCAACTGCTGCTGAGGTAGCTTAGTGGGGCAGTAAACGTTCGTTAATTTATTTAAGTACTCCTGAACTTTAATGGTTAATGTTTAGGAGTGCTCATACCTCATTGATTCATTACCTTTGTCTACTAATGTATCCAGTCAGAACACTCTCTCCGTCTGATATCCCGCCAATTCTTTAAGTCACTCGCATAAATCCATGTGCATTTAAGTGCGTATTTATCAATGGCGTATATTCGCTAAGTGTTTAACGCTAAGAGGATATACCGATGATTAGATACTGCAAGCGTTGCAAAGCTCCGACAGAGCATAAAGAGAGTTTAGTGCGCAAACCGTCGAGTTATGATCGAGACAAATCTATAGCTGGGCGTTGCATGTTGTTGATACATGAATTCATCAACGGCGGTCACTACTACAACATGAACCGCTATGTCACCTGCACAATCTGCGGCAAAAAAGTACTTGAAAATATGGGAAACGAGTTTGAGTGAGTTTTGTGCTCAATAAAATTACTTAGAAATTAGAAATGGAGGAATCAACTTGTATATATGGAATATTAACCAGTTAAAACAGGATATTAAACGTAACCAACTAACGGAAACAGATCGCTTTATCTATCTGTTCATATACTTGCTTTTTATGACCATCACTATAGAAATCTTGAGCTTCGCTCCTGACAGATACGAATTTAATGAGTGGTATCTGACGAGTTTTATAGCGAATTTAATCATACTCTTCATTGGAACTTACGCAACGTACCATGTTAATGGTGGCAATAACGGTTTTGATTTTCTAGGAAAATATTTCAGCTTAGGTTTTGTCGTTACAGTTCGTTTTATAGTGTTTTTGATACCGATAGCGTTTGTTAATTCGTTGGTGTTTTCCACCCATCTAGAGTCAGGAAAAACTTTTTCTACTGAAGGTTTGGAAACGATGTTGTATATCATCTGGAATGCACTTTTATACTGGTATCTGTATAAACAGTTCAAAGACATACAAAATTAAACCACGGAAATCTCTTGTAGAAATACAAGTCATTGGGTTCAGGTGAGCACAAAAACGTCACCGCCTTTTCATGTGCTCATCACGCCAATTTTATTGTTAGGCACACTGCACCTTGCGTTGTTGATTTGCAATATAGGCGTCAAACAGTATCAAACCAACAAACGAACAAGTGATAGCGCCTAAGCACAGAAGCAACGGAGCTTTAAACCCAAAATACTGTGAAATAATACCCATGGTGCTTGTCCCGATCATAGTGCCAACCAGCATTGCATTAGTATAAAACGCCGAAGCTTTACCTACGGCAGTTGGTGCAAAATCTTGCATGATGGTAATGCCTAGACCAACAAAAATGCCAAAAAAAAGCCCATTCAAAATCTGCAAAGCCAAGAAGATGTTTATTGACGTATTGAAATACATACCAAGGTAAAAAGCGGCACCGGCCACAAATCCAAACCGTATCACTTGGCTTTTCCCAAAGCGCTGTGCCCAGCCAACAGCTAATAGCATCGCAGGTATTTCGACCGCCGCTGTTATTCCCAATAAGATGCCAGGGAAAGATTTTGATAAACCGAGTTCATGAGTCATAAAGAGAGGCATTGCATTGATGTAAGTGCTGTTAGCAATGTTAGCGATAAGTATGACAACCCCAAGAAACCAGACAGCTGAAGGCAGCTTGATTTTAGGTTTGTTTTTAACTTTGTCTGATTCCATGACAGGCATTTGGAACAAGAATGCAATCCAAATAATCACAAAACCGGCTATAGCGGCTGAAATATAGAAATTGTTATCGAAACCAAATTGGTCGACTGATAAAAAAGCTAAAGGTGGGCCAAATATCCAAAGAAAAGAAACGGCAGAGCGCATTTGAGAATTGAGCTTGGCGCTGTTTTTTCCGGTTGAATCTGCATAGCGTCTTATTACGGTCAAGATAAGAGGAATTGAGCTTGAAGCCACTGGCATTAAGAGGCAGCCAATAACGATAGCATGCCAAAACTCTGTTGCGAGAGAAAACATTATGGCCGCAGAAAAAATACCAGCAAGCGATAGCAATAATAGAAACTTGCTTGGTACGCCTTTATCAATCAACCCTGTTAGTTTCTGGCTGACAATAATCGTCATCAATGCAGTTAGGGATGTATAGAGGCCAATAAGCGCTGGTTCCGTATGAAGTTCACTAACAAGGAACAAACTCATTATGGGCATAATAAAAGAAAAAGCGAGTGCGGTCAGTCCATTGATAGCGAACAAAACCGGAGTTTGGCTTTTAAACAACGTTTATCTCCTTTTGAGTGAGATTAGTGATATGCACCATTTAACACTCCGATAAGTGGCAGGTTTATGAGCTTGCGAGCAAATCTCTCATAAGTATTATGCTGTTAATGTATGCGAAATTTCGATTGAAGTTCAATCAACTAATAACTGATTTACACGACTAATTTCTGCAAGTGCGATTTGGTCAGCTTCTGTTGCTACAGGTGCGTTGTCAATTTCAAACCAATCAACAGCGTCCGCTTCTAATGGAACAATTACACCTTCCCATTCGGTGATAACGTAATAGTGCAAAAGCTGTAGTTCAATCGTTGGATGATAGAGTGAACAGAGATATTTCGCATTTCTTGGTGTCACATTGAGTTCTTCTTTTAGTTCTCGTAATAATGCTTGCTGTTGGGTCTCACCAGCTTCTAAATGACCGCCGGGTATTGCGATCATACCGGGATCGGTTTCTTTTAATTTTGAGCGATGCTCTAATAAAACTTGTTTACCTTTCAATAAGATAAATGACACACATTCAAATACTTCCATTCTTATTTCCACGTGATAATCCTTCGGATAGTTGAAAAGCATAGCATGATCATCATGTGTCGATGAGAGGGTTATAAAAAAATAGTGTTTATTGTTATCTGGTGAAAAAAATTATTAGGATCTTAAAACATAAAAACTTATTTGATCGAAAGAATGAACTAAATAAAAGAGTTGTTTCTATATAATTGATTTGATTATCGAAAGAGTAATCGCTCTAAAATAAGTTATTTGTTTTTATGGAAATAAAATAAGTAGATTTCTGTCACAGCCTTTCTATATGATAAACGCTATATGTCATGTATAAGCAGTTTCTAAATTTAGTTGGCTTATTGTTTATATTGATTATTAAAATAAAAATAAATTCATCTCGTCGAACGGCAATATTCTTATAATCAATAACTTAAGGACATTAGAGATGTACCATTCTTTTTCGTACACTCCGACATTGCTTGTCATAGACGATATCCCCGAAAATCTCAGCTTAATGTATAAGCTGTTAAAAGATGATTACAAAGTTAAAGGCGCCAATAGTGGCGACAAAGGTTTATCAATCGCCGCTAACGATAAACCAGACTTAATTTTGCTTGATGTCATGATGCCTGTTATGGATGGCTTTGAAGTATGTTCGCATTTAAAAGCGAATCCTTTAACCAAAGATATTCCCGTTATATTTATCACTGCAAAGGACGAAAGTATTGATGAAAGGAGAGGGCTTGAGTTAGGGGCTGTAGACTACATCACGAAACCTATCGTGCCTGAAATCGTCAAGGCACGGGTTAGAACTCATTTATCTTTAAAAATGGCCTCAGATCTACTTAAGGGGGAAAATGAGTCATTAGAAAAAGAGGTTCAAAAGAGAACTCAAGAAAGTATTAAGCAAATTGAAGATTTACATGTCATTCAGGATATCGCGTTTAACGCGATGATCTCGCTTGCTGAGACTCGTGACAACGAAACGGGCAATCACATTCGCCGCACACAATTATATATTAAACTCCTAGCTGAACGTCTACGTTTAGACCCTAATTATGTCAATCAATTGGACGACAACACTATCAACTTACTCTTTAAATCCGCACCCTTACACGATATAGGAAAAATAGGCATTCCAGACCATATATTGATGAAGAAAGGAAAGTTAACAGAAGAAGAGTTTGAGATCATGAAAACTCATACCACTATTGGGTTTGAAGCAATCAATAAGGCTGAAGAGAACAATGGTAAAGTGATGAGTTTTCTCCGTGTTGCCAAGGAAATTGCACATTATCATCATGAAAAATGGGATGGTAGCGGTTATCCGGAAGGATTGTCGGGCGAAGATATACCACTTTCGGCACGACTTATGGCTATTGTTGATGTTTATGATGCATTGATCAGTAAGCGTATTTATAAACCGGCCTTTAGTCATGATGAAGCCATCAAAATGATCAGTAGTGAAAGTGGCGCTCATTTTGATCCAACCATCGTTGAAGCATTTATGGATATTCAAGAGGATATCCATTCAATCGCAATACGTTACGTGTGATTTGCTATGAATAAAGAAAACCAAATAAGTGTACAAGCCTGGGTATGGCGCTCCATGGTCAAAACCGGAATCATTCCATTGATTCTGGTCGAACTTCTGTTAGTTACCATCTATCTGATCAGTAATCATTTCATTAGTTCAGACAACATGAACTACATTCGCTCACAGGTTAATAATGAACTGTATATCACTTCGTCTATCGAAAGTGATGTAGTGCGAGAACGTATAAATTCAGTTTCTCGACTTGCTGAAATATACAGGAACGAAACTCAACGGGTTCTCGCTGAAGAAATTCATCCCGATGACGTGGATATGTCGAATTTGGCATTCAGTGATAACGGTGTTTTACACAGCAAAGATGACAAAGGTGGTTCGGCCTCCTTTTATTCAGCCTTCACAGAAAATAATGAGAAGGATTTGGATAAAATATTTAAGCTCGCCAAATTAGACTCTTTAATGAAAGAGATTAAAAACAGCGATCCATTTATTGCCGCCGTTTATTTCAATAGTTGGGATTCTTACAATCATATCTACCCTTGGTTCCAAACCTTGGATCAATATCCGGCGGATATGAATATCCCAGAATACAATTTCTATTATTTGGCTATGGATAAATACAATCCAGAAAGAGAAGTGGTTTGGACCGAAGTTTATATCGACCCTGCAGGGCAGGGTTGGATGACTTCAGCGATTGCACCAGTGTATAACGGTGACAAGTTGGAAGGCGTCATTGGTATAGATATTACTGTAGATACCATTGTAAAAAACATACAAAACTTGATTGTTCCTTGGAATGGCTATGCCATTCTTGCAAACAGCGAAGGAACTATCATGGCGCTGCCTCCAAAAGGAGAACAGGACTTTAATATTAAGGAACTGAAACAACATAACTATGAAAGCGCGGTCACGCATGAGATGTTCAAGCCTGAAGACTTTAACCTGTTTAAAAGAATAGATACAAAATCATTGCAGCCTCAATTTGATGGCCAGAGTCAGGGACTGACTAAGCTAGTGCTTAACAATGAAAACAAGCTGGTCTCTTGGGTGACCATTCCGGAAACAAACTGGAAATTGCTGTTCGTTGTTGATGAAAATGAAATGTATCGTGAATCGATGGCGTTGAAAGAAAAATACCAAGGTATCGGTTACATCATGATTATGGGTTTGATCGGTTTCTATATCCTCTTCTTAGCTTTTACTTGGATGGTATCAAAGCGGATGAGCGAATCAATTGCCGCTCCTCTATCTCAAATCAGAAATATGTTTAACAAGATGAGTTCGGGTAACTTCGATGTTTCTCATGAACAATTTAACCTCAAAGAGTTAAATGACACTGCCAATGCAACCATAATAATGGGCGGTCGATTAGGTAAATTAACGAATGAGCTGAAAACCGCAAAGATAGAGGCTGAAGAAGCGAATATTGCTAAGAGCCAGTTTATTTCTAATATCAGTCATGAAATCAGAACGCCGATGAATTCGATCTTGGCCTTGTCAGATATGTTACTGGCGAGCAATGTTAATCGTGATCAACAAGACTCTCTGACTAGGATTAAAAAATCTGGTGAGCATTTACTCTTAGTGATTAATGATGTTTTAGATTTATCAAAGATTGAATCTGGGCACCTAAATATTGAAAAAATCCCTTTCAGTATTTACTCGATTGCACAAGATGTGTATGAGCTGTTTGAAGCAAAAGTCACCACCAAAGGTCTGGGTTTCCACTTTGATGTAGAAGAAAAGATTCCAACTTTGATCGGCGATCCGTTGCGCATCAAGCAAGTTTTACTCAATTTTATCAGCAACTCCGTTAAGTTTACGGCTCAGGGTGACATCAATATCCACATTTATGTTACTGCGACTCTAGTCGGTAAGAAGAAAGTCCGTATCGAAGTAAAAGATACAGGGATCGGTTTAACGAACGAAGAACAACAAAAAATCTTCGAAAGCTTTCAACAGGCTGATGCTTCAACCACTCGAAAATACGGTGGTACTGGCTTAGGCCTGACAATCTCTAGAAGTATCGCTCAATTGATGGACGGTGAGATCGGCGTTGATAGTAAGACAGGAGAAGGGAGTACATTTTGGTTCGAAGTTACCTTAGATACGAGTTTTGATATCAATCCTGAGCAACATAACAATTCAATGCGTCTAAGCAATCTTGACTACAAATCTAAGCTTCAAGAGTCAGATGCTGAAATATTGGAAGAAGTCGATTTAGAAATGCTAATTGAAAAACTTAACTGTCTGAATCAACTGTTAAATGATAACAATCTTGCTGCTGAAGATTACTTCCTACAGCAAAAAGCTTACTTCGACAAAGTTGTGCCAAATTGCAGTAACCAGTTGGCAGCGTTCATTTCTAGTTGCGACTATACCAGTGCACTTGTCGCTACGGACAGAATTGAAAAATCTCTAAAAGAGAAAGGGTTATTAAACAACGATTGTTGTTAACTTCCATCGAGGTTTTAGCAAGGCAGTGACTGGATTTACCGGCGCTGCCTTTTATTCTCTGCCGTTTTTATTTTCTGTTACTTTTACAATAGTTAATGGTTTACCGATGTTGAATACACATTAATTATGACTGTTCCCATCAGAATAAAACTTATACCAACGATGGCGTAAATATCGAGTTTTTGCCCATAGACAAGCCAAGATATACTGGCAACCAGAACAATCCCTATTCCACACCAAATAGCGTAAGCGACGCCTAGAGACATAGTATTAACCGTTACCGATAAAAAGTAGAAGGCGAGTGCATAGGTAATCAGCACGCCCGCAGTAACAGAGGGGGAGGTAAACTGATGAGTTCTAGGCAGATAGGATGTCGCGATGACTTCTAACAAAATAGCGATCATTAATGTCGCTAGAGGTGGCAGAGCAAGCATGAGTGTTCCGATAACATTAAAAGGTTGGTTACGCGAATAATATGCCCACAATATTGCGTTTTTTTTAATTCAGAACAGTAAGTGAAGCAAATACTTAGATTTAGTATCGACTAGAAAAGCTTGTGTGCAATAAGGCCGTTAACGCTTTGGTGTTGGCTCTTTAATCGTATAAAGCTTAGTTTTGTGCTCTTCACATGTCGTTTCACAGTTGCACACCTTATCAACTCCCACATTTGACAGGCCACCACAGCTACCTTGTATTGGTTTTCGTTTTGCCATAACACCCAGTGTCATGAGTAAAACAAAAAGAATAAACGCACCGAATGTGATTAGGTAAATCATGTTGGCCAGCTCCTATTAAAGATGAATTTTATGAATGCTGCGCAGATTTCTTAGAGTCTTAGCATCAAGGCGGCTTTCTTTAGGTTCCCATTTAAAGGAAGAACCAGTTTGCTTACCCTTACAACAAGTATGGACCTTATTGCGTTTATTGACGGAAGGTTTTGCATAACTTAAGTCCTCTACGGGTACTAGCTGAGAAAAATCCAACGCATGAATATCAGCGCCTCTGTTAAGGCGGAATACTTTTATTCCCTGATCAAATAAAGTTGAAAGCATCGCTTCACCGATGTTTTTAATAATCACAGCGCCAACATTATGAGCAGTGAATAGAGAAAGCATCTGAGTCTTCTTACCACAGGTTTTTGCCTTTATCGTAGGCGTCAAATCAATGGTTTGTTCGTGCTTTGTAACATCATCTACAAGCAAGAACTGAGGTGCTTTCGAATAGTGATTAAACAGCTTGTCGTTACAGATAGGGATAGCGTATTTCATAAAATTGTCCTCACGAGTAAATGACCTTCCCCGTTAAATGAAGATTTTACAGAGTTGTTAAATCTTCACATGATTTGACATGTAAAACAGGGGATACAGAGGATAGTGAACTCATAAATAGCATATGCCAATTATTTTAAGTGCAATTTAAGTATTCAAATTTTGTTCATTTACAGGTATAACAAGGATCTCTGCGTCATCGTCTTCAAAAATCTTTCATCTTATGTGGATGATTTATATGTGATTAAATGCATTCATATATGAATCAAATGCTATCGAAATGTGATCTGTATTGCCCCTAAAACGCGAAATAAGTCTCGCTGTTACACTATGTTACGTACGAGGTCTGTTTTTGCATGTGGCCTCAAACAATTTAAACAAACCGTTACAATTGTTAATTGGCGCTAACAAAATCCTATCTGGCTCACACAATTCATCCTGTTAATCAATATACTTCAATGCGTAAACGTTTTCATTGGAATGGTAAACGTTTCCCTACACGTATATTAATAAGATAAATAGGACACTTACATGAGAAAGCTAACTGCACTTGCTATGTTAACTGCTGGTATGGGTTTCGCTACGCAAACTCTAGCTGACACCACTTTGGGTTTCACAATCTACAAATACGATGACAACTTCATGTCTGTAGTTCGCCAAGCTATCGAAAAAGAAGCTGCTGGCGACAAAGACGTTCGTCTTCTAATGAACGACTCTCAAAACAGCCAATCAATGCAAAACGACCAAGTTGACGTTATGTTGGCTCGTGGCGTTCAAGCGCTTGCTATCAACCTTGTAGACCCAGCTGCGGCACCTTCTATTATTAGCAAAGCGAAAATTGATGATGTACCAATTGTTTTCTACAACAAAGAACCAAGTGCAGCAGCACTAGCAAGCTACGATAAAGCTTACTATGTAGGTACTGACTCTAAAGAATCTGGCGTTATCCAAGGCGATCTAATTGCACAACACTGGAAAGCAAACTCATCTTGGGACAAAAACGGTGATGGCGTACTTCAATACGTAATGCTAAAAGGTGAACCAGGCCACCCAGATGCAGAAGCTCGTACTACTTACTCTGTTAAGCAAATCAACGAGAACGGTATCAAAACTGAAGAGCTTCACATGGATACTGGTATGTGGGATACCGCAATGGCTAAAGATAAAATGGATGCATGGTTATCTGGCCCTAACGGTAGCAAAATTGAAGTTGTTATCGCTAACAACGACGGCATGGCAATGGGTGCAATCGAAGCACTACGTGGCGCTGGCCAAAAAATCCCAGTATTCGGTGTTGACGCTCTAGCTGAAGCTCTAGCTCTAGTTAAGTCTGGCGAAATGGCTGGTACTGTACTAAACGATGCAACTTCTCAAGCGAAAGCAACATTCGAACTAGCTCGTAACCTAGCTGAAGGTAAATCAGCAACTGAAGGTACTCAGTGGGAAATGCAAGACAAAATTGTTCGCGTTCCTTACGTAGGTGTTGATAAATCAACTCTTGAGTAACAGACGTTATAATTAGGGGGCGCCCAGCCCCCTATATTTACCCGTTAATATCTTAATTAGTACTTATTCATTGATAATTATTAATTGATATTTATTGGTTTCAAATTAAAAACAATTAAGTGATGCCATGGTAGATCAAACACATGAATTCCTGTTAGAGATGACAGGGGTGAGTAAATCATTTCCAGGTGTAAAGGCATTAGATAAAGTTAATTTAAAAGTTCGACCGCACTCAATTCACGCATTAATGGGTGAAAATGGAGCGGGTAAATCGACGCTATTAAAATGTCTATTTGGAATTTACGAAAAAGATGAAGGCGATATTATTTTCTTAGGAAAACATATTAACTTCTCCTCTTCTAAAGAAGCATTAGAATCTGGCGTGTCCATGGTTCACCAAGAATTAAACCAGGTTAAACAATGTTCAGTGATGGATAATATCTGGCTTGGTCGCTATCCAAGAAAAGGTTTATTTGTTGATCACGATAAAATGTATCGAGATACAAAAGCCATTTTCGAAGAGTTAGATATTAATATTGATCCTAGAGTTAAAGTAGCGACTTTATCTGTGTCTCAAATGCAGATGTTGGAAATTGCGAAAGCATTCTCTTACGACGCAAAAATAGTGATCATGGACGAGCCAACTTCTTCTCTAACAGAAAAAGAAGTTAATCACTTATTTACCATTATCAATAAGCTGAAGGATAAAGGCTGTGGTGTGGTATATATCTCTCACAAAATGGAAGAGATATTCTCTATCTGTGATGAAATTACTATTCTACGTGATGGTCAATGGGTTGATACTCGCCCATTGAAAGGCCTAGATATGGATAAGATCATCGCGATGATGGTAGGCCGAGAACTCACAAACCGTTTCCCTGAGAAGACTAACGTTCCTAAAGAAGTCATCTTAGAAGTTAATAACCTGACAGCGTTGAACCAGCCTTCAATTCAAGACGTCTCGTTTGAACTTAGAGCGGGCGAAATTCTAGGTATAGCAGGTCTTGTTGGTTCACGTCGTACAGATATCGTTGAAACGATTTTTGGTATTCGTGAAAGAAGTGAAGGGCACATTGTTCTTCATGGGCGTGAAATGAAAAACCGTGATGCACATGAAGCAATTCGCAATGGTTTTGCATTGGTAACTGAAGAACGTCGTTCAACAGGTATTTACGGTAACCTCGATATTACTTTTAACTCATTAGTTGCAAACGTTGATGAGTATAAAACGAAATCTGGTTTATTAAGTAATAAAAAGATGAAGAGTGATACTCAGTGGGTAATTGATTCGATGAGTGTTAAAACACCAACGCATCAAACTCATATAGGCTCACTATCAGGTGGTAACCAACAAAAAGTTATTATTGGACGCTGGTTATTAACTCAGCCGGAAATATTAATGTTGGATGAACCAACTCGTGGTATCGACGTGGGTGCGAAATTTGAAATTTACCAACTAATGTTGGAGCTCGCGAAGAAAAATAAAGGAATCATTATGATTTCTTCTGAAATGCCAGAGTTATTAGGTACTACCGATCGAATTTTAGTAATGAGTAACGGCCGCGCAGCGGGCATCGTGAATACTAAAGAAACCACTCAGACTGAAATATTAGAGCTAGCCTCTCGTTACCTCTAGGGAAACTATTATGGATGCTGTTAAGTCATTTGCATTAAAGCACTTAAAAGAAGGTGCAATTTACGCGGTTCTGTTTATTTTATTAGCGGTTATCGTTATTCAAGAACCATCATTTTTAAGTTTACGAAATTTAAGTAACATTCTAACTCAGTCTTCCGTGCGCGTAATTATTGCGCTTGGTGTTGCGGGTCTTATCGTTACACAAGGTACCGACTTATCTGCTGGTCGCCAGGTGGGTTTAGCAGCGGTTATATCAGCAACCTTGCTACAGTCGATTGAAAACGTGAACAAAGTGTTCCCAAGTATTGGTGACGTGCCAATCGTAGCGGTTATCCTTTGTGTATGTTTTATCGGCGCAATCATTGGTCTAGTGAACGGTGTGATCGTTGCTTACTTGAAAGTAACACCTTTCATCGCAACACTGGGTACTATGATCATCGTTTATGGTATTAACTCTCTTTACTACGACGCAGTAGGTGCATCACCAATCGCGGGCTTTGACGAACGCTTTACAGTGTTCACCCAAGGCTTTATTCGGTTAGGTGGATTCCGATTCTCGTACATAACCTTCTATGCCATCATCGCTGTAATATTCATGTGGATACTATGGAACAAGACAGTATTTGGTAAAAACATCTTCGCAGTTGGTGGTAACCCAGAAGCTGCAAAAGTATCAGGTGTAAACGTACCAATGACTCTACTAAAAGTGTACGCACTTTCAGGTGTCTTCTATGCCTTCGGTGGTATGTTAGAAGCAGGTCGTATCGGTAGTGCAACCAACAACTTAGGTTTCTTGTACGAACTTGATGCAATCGCAGCCTGTGTGGTCGGTGGTGTGTCATTTGCAGGTGGTGTTGGTAGTATTGCTGGCGTAGTGACGGGTGTTCTCATCTTCACCGTTATCAACTACGGTATGACTTACATCGGTGTTAGCCCTTACTGGCAGTACATCATCAAAGGTTCAATCATCGTATTCGCGGTAGCATTGGACTCAATGAAGTACGCAAACAAGAAGTAAGATTAATTTTCTATTCGTACTTAGCGCTGCCTCGGCAGCGCTTTTTTTATCTCAAGAAAGGTAACCCAGTTCAACAATACTAAAAGACTTGAGTTAAGGTGATGAGTAACGCTCTTGACTCATCTTGCTTCAATCCACTAATCTACCTCCATCATTTCTTCAGGAGATTACGCCAATATGAATAACTAAACCTGTTATCCATTTTTCATTTTATTTTTTGGATTCACAGGGTTAGTAGGCGTAGCTCACTTTCCGATATTTTATTGCGACCATGTTTTAGGGAAATACCTAGCCTGAATCTGTGTGTTTGCAACGATCTCATCTCTAGATATTTATGCTACGGCCTTTGTCCCTGTTATACAGGAGGCAATTTATGCCAGTTTTACAAGCAAACAATGTAAGCTTTCAATTTGATAACGGAGAGGTGTTGTTTCAGCAAGTCTCATGCTCCATGACTAAGCAGCGTGTTGGGTTGGTCGGACGCAATGGTATTGGAAAATCGATATTCGCATCGCTGTTGTGCGGAGAGAAACAGCCCTCTAGTGGCAGCGTATCAGCACCTAAATCATACGCGGTTTATCATCAGCAACCCTCACATCTATTGTCGGGTGACTTAACGATTGCGCAGTTTTTAGCTAAAGACGACATACTGGAAGCTCTTAAGCGGATTCAATCTGGGGATTGCTCTGAGCACTGGTTCGACATTATCGGTGAACAGTGGAACATCTCAGAGCGCCTCAGTCAGCAACTCAAGGATTTGGGTTTACCACCAGAGCCAGAATTTCCTTGTGCGCAACTCAGTGGCGGGCAGTTCGCCCGATTACAACTTTGGCAACTGTTGGAAAGTGACGCTGAGTTGTTAATTTTTGATGAACCATCCAACCACCTTGATAGCTATGCAAAGCAGTGGTTAATTGACTCAATGCGCGTTTTCGACGGCGCTATTTTACTTATCAGCCATGACCGCGAGTTACTCCGGGAAATGGAAGAAATTTGGGAGCTGTCAGGGTTAGGTTTGCAGGTGTTCGGTGGCAATTACGATAATTACTCTGAACAGAAGCGAATCGAGCTGCAAGCTGTAGAGAGACAACTCGCGAGTATTGATAAGCAGAAAAAGAAACTAGAAGAACAAGCACAGCGAAATCGGGAAAAGGCGGAACAAAGAGCAGCACAAGGCAACAGGCTACGGAAGGAGGCCAGTCAGCCTAAAATTTTACTTGATGGTAAGAAAGACAAAGCAACGGCGAGCGCAGCAAATCGCAATAAAAATGAGCAGCAGCGTCAAACTTATCTGCAAGAGAAAGAACAGACGTTAAAAGCCAGACAGGAGCTAATGAAAGAGCAAAAGCTTTATCTGGCTGACAGCCAAACCCGTTTGCGAAAGGTAGTGTCAGTGCTTGAAGGTGTATTGCCTTTTGGTTGCTCTCAGCCCATCACGCTGCAAATCTACGCTGATAACAAAATCCACCTCACTGGCAGAAATGGTTGTGGTAAATCTACCTTTTTGAAAACGCTATTAGGTCAGTTCTCACTTAGCCAAGGGGAGCTGCAATTAAATACGCCCTTATATTATCTTGATCAGCACTTCGGAACGATTCAGCCTGATCTGTCGATGCTGGAGAACTTGACCGAGCACTGTCACGGTATGAAAGAACATGATGCCCGAACCTTACTCGCCGGGATTGGATTCCGTCGTGACAGTGTATTTCGTTTAGGGAATACGCTTAGTGGTGGTGAAAAGATGAAGTTGGCTATGTTGATTGTTAGCCATCAACAGGAGCAGCCTTTGTTGTTACTTGATGAACCCGACAACCACCTCGATCTCGATTCGAAAATTATGCTAGCCAAGGCTTTATCGAATTACCGAGGAGGTTTTATTCTCGTTAGCCATGATTATGACTTTGCCATTGAGTCCGGTGTGAATCGGCAAGTGAGTTTGTAAGCCTTGCACATTATGGGATAGACGCTTTGGAGCAGCGTGGTGTTGCTCCATTTTCAGATAGTAAGCTTGCTACAGCTAGTTATTCAATTCAGGCTCGCTCATAGTTGTGTCACATAATCAGTGTGTCAAAGAGTCTATACTGTCGCTTTTGTTACCTTGTGCAATAACAACAGAAGTACAACTGAGGAATTGTTGTGGATGTAATCAAAAGATTAGAGAAGATGATGACAATGGATGAATCGAGTTGGCATCGACATTCAAATCCATGGAGTGTTTATAGCCGGTTTTCGGTTTTGCCTATCATCTCTCTCGCATTTTGGTCACGGGAATGGATAGGGGGTTATTCAGTAATTGCGATTCTACTTTCTTTCTTATGGGTGTGGGTTAACCCAAGACTATTTGGCGCTCCAGAGAAAACGAATAACTGGGCTTCAATGGCTACGTTTGGCGAGCGTATCTATTTGAAAAGAAAGGTTGAGCCGATACCTCAGCACCATATCAAACCAATTTTAATCCTGCAGTCGTTAACGTCTTTAGGGATACCTGTATTTATCTACGGCTTGTGGCGTTTAGATCTAAGCTTTGTGTTAGCAGGAAACCTTTGGATAATGGTCTTCAAAGCTTGGTTTGTTGACCGTATGGTTTGGTTATACCTTGATATGAAAGAGACCAATCCTGAATACTCTAGCTGGCTTAAATAAAGTCAGCCAATACTATCTCAAATATCCTAGAGCCTATTCGGTCGAACGTGTGTCGATTGAGAACTTCAGATCAACTACCGAGAAGAGTTCGGTAGTTGATTGCTGTTTGCTTAAGATTACTGGACGTTGTTGACCCATTTATCTGATTTGAACCATTTGTCATGGATACGCTGGTATGTTCCATCACCTTTAATTTGACGCAGATAATTGTTCAGGAAGTTTAGAAAATCCGGGTCTCCCTGACGTATCGCCCAGCCTAGAGGTTCAAAGGTGAAACTTTCATCTAGGTGAATCACTGTATCTTTGTGTTGTGCTTCATACATAGCGTTGTATGGAAAGTCATAAACAAAAGCATCAGCCTGTCCATTTGCAATTTGCAGTGCCGCATCAGCAGAGGTTTCGTAAAGGTCGATTTTTGCGTTGTATAAGTACTTTTTAGCCGCTTCCGCTCCTGTGGTTCCCATTTGGGTTGCGACTGTGTATTGCCCATTATTTAGGTCACGGAACGAGTGAACTTTGTCTGCCAGCTTAGGTGAAATTAGTATCGTCTGGCCAACTTCAATGTATGGATCAGCGAAGTTGACACTTAAATTACGCTCCGGCGTGATCGTCATACCGCCGATAAAATCGCATTTTCCTGTTTTTAGAGCTGGAATAATGCCATCCCAAGCCGTATTTACTGGAACAAATTTAACGTTGATAGCACGTGCCATCTGTTTGGCTAAATCGATATCAAATCCAACATAATTTCCATTTTTATCCGTCATTTCGAACGGGATATAACCCGACTCAAAACAGAACTTAAGCTCACCGGAACTTAAAATTCCATTCAGTGCTGATTCAGCAGCGTTTGCATTTACTGGGGACAAAAGAGTGAAAAGCGCAACTGAAGAGGCGAATACACCTCGAACTTGTCGTTTAAAAGGTTTTAACTTCATTTTATACATCCAAATATTTCTTATTTTTCTATTGTTGTGTTTGGTCTGAGAACGTCAGACGGTAAAGCCCATGAATGATGAAGAATTTACGCGAATAATCAATACATTATTCTTTATAAGATATTCTAATTTTATTCCTCTCTTAGATTACATTTGGAAAGTATTCTTAACGGTTAAAAAACGCACGTTTTGGGAGTGGTTTATACAACTAGCATCAGGCAGTAGCTGAAAGTACTCAAATATTCCTTTGGCTATTGTTAGCTCGATTATTGCGCTTAACGGTTCAGTGCAATACGATATCCAACAAGCTTGAGTGTATGGAGTGGAGTGCTGTGGCAGAAACTGTTCGTGATGTAAACCAGCGTTTTTGGAAGAATAAGGATATTCCTTATTTGACGTTCCGCACTACTTGCAACAGTACACAGAGCTATAAAGTTCACAGCCATTGTGAGCTATCCATTGGCATCATTGAGTCGGGAGAGACCCGACTGTCACTCCCTAATGGAAATATTGTCCTCAAAAAGGGGGACATTATTCTGATAGAACCTAACATTGTTCATGCCTGTAATCCCGTAGGGAATAAGCCTCGCAGCTACCATATGTTATATCTGGATGATGGCTGGTGTTGTGAGGTGTTGTCGAATATCTACGGGTACGAGGTCACAAGATATTATTGTGAGCAAAAACTGCACACTGCAATCGAAGGCGATGACAACTTATCCGGTTTAATTTTCAAATTGTTGGATCAGCCATCTCAGAGTGTGGTGACTGAAGTTGAGAGTCGCTTATTGAATTTGGTGAGCCGTTACTGTGTGCCACAAACGCACAACGACGATGAAAGTGAGTTGGTAGGACAGTTGCGAAATCGACTGTTGCAGGACTTAGCTTGCGCGCCATCACTTGAGGTTGTTTCTCAGGAATTCGGTAGACCAAAAGAGACTCTCATTAGGCTATTCAAAAAGCAGCTTGGTATTACGCCCAAGTCATTTTTAAACAACAGTCGTATCGAAAAAGCGAAGATCTTACTTAAGTCGGGGATGAACATTGTTGATGTTGCGGCAGAAGTCGGTTTCTCAGACCAAAGTCAGTTGCATCGCACATTCGTTAACTATACCGCCTCAACACCACGTCAATATCAGCAAGTAACGTCAATTTTCGACAATAATTGTTAACTTGGAAAACCTATAGTCTGACGACAGTTTTGGCTATAGGTAAATATTCATGTCACTTTCAACTCTTTTCCCCGTTGCTTTTCCTGCATTGGCACTGGCTCACTTTGTTGCACTTTTAAGCCCAGGACAGGACTTTTTCTTAATAGTTGGTCACTCAATTCGTCATAGATTGCAAGGTAGTCGATTTATCTGCCTTGGCGTCGCGCTAGGAAACGCACTTTACATCGCATTAGCCATACTGGGCTGGACCAACATTCGGGACAATCAGCTCGTTTTTTCTTTTGTGGAAATTTTGGGGGCTATCTATCTTTTGTGGATAGGGCAACGGTTACTGAGAAGTCAAAAAACAGAGACATTAGTCGAGGCTGAACACGAACAGGAGAAAGCTCCATCGGCTATTAATCAGCTGTTCCTTGGTTTGAATTCAGCATTGCTCAACCCAAAGAATGCTCTGTTTTACATGAGCTTAATGACCGTTATTCTGGGAAGTGAAGTCACCTTGATTCAGCAAGTCTCTTGCGGAGTATGGATGTTTTTTGCGGTTTTA
The DNA here is from genome assembly GCF_038452265.1 of Vibrio diazotrophicus. Classification (NCBI taxonomy): domain Bacteria; kingdom Pseudomonadati; phylum Pseudomonadota; class Gammaproteobacteria; order Vibrionales; family Vibrionaceae; genus Vibrio; species Vibrio diazotrophicus. Next base: position 1,802,995 of record NZ_CP151842.1, on the reverse strand, counting down.
CTCTGGGATCTATTTATCGCATCTGCGATTGGGCGTCCACGCATTCAGATGCAACTCAAAGCGGTGATACACATTATAGAAAGAGTGGCTGGATTGGTGCTGATCTTCTTTGGAATAACGTTATTTACGGGTTACTTATCCTAACTGTTCTACCAAAAACGTAGTTTTGATATAGCAGCACTTAACCACTTTGCAAATGGTGTGTATCTGAAAGCGAGGTTAAAATCCTCGCTTTTTCCAGAACTGCCCTTCATCGCGGGCAACAACTTTAAATGACTTCTCGGCAATGGTTTTACCTTCCATTTCTAACGTCATGCGCCATTCGCCGAAGTTGCTCTCTAGTCCGTTAATCGGGCTGAGCACTTGAATCGTGTCGCCAAGATAGAAGTTCCAATCATTACTTCGAACATACACTTCACCATCAAATGGTGCCAGAACTTGTCCTTTCTTGTTGATGATGCCGGGATGATGGATACAAAACTGAAGAAGTTGACCTTTGGCTTTTTTAATATTGACGATAAAACCAAATTCAATGTCTTCCTCTGCGGTAATCACCTGAGTGAACTCTTTAATCTTCGGCAGTTCTTTGGCTTTGGCATCCCAATGGGAATAGATACCATAGGAAGTCATTTCTATCACAGGTGTATGTTTTGCCACAGGCTTATGCTCGTTATTTGAATGTGTGGCGATTCTACTGAATTACCGAATTGTGTTCAAACGAGGCTATGAGTAAAAAATATAAGCAAAAAAGCGCCCGTTGAAGGGCGCAAAGATAACACAGTGATAAACATCATTTATCAATCAAGAACGACAGCTAGCGAATAAATCCATATCAGGGTTGTAGGCGCTAGTGCTCACGTCCATGATGCCAAGCAACGAATGGAACACGTTATCTTGTGAGTACTGATGGCTTGTTGCGTTTTTCTTCAAACAATCTGTTTTTAGATGCTTCTCTTGTTTAAAGCCATCAGACAGCCAAACAATAAGCGGCACATGGGTTTGGTTATTCGGTGCTAGGCCGTAAGGCATACCATGTAAGAACATACCGTTTTCACCCAAGGACTCACCATGGTCAGAGATATAAACCAGAGCGGTGTTGTATTTGTCTTGCAGTGCCTTCAACTTATCGATGGTTTGCGCTACTACGTAATCGGTATAAGCGATGGTGTTGTCGTACGTATTGACGATCTGATCGACACTGCAGTTTTCGATATCGCTACGAGGGCAATCCGGTTGAAATGCTCCCATCTCTTTTGGATAGCGTTGGAAGTAAGTGGGGCCATGGCTACCAATAAGATGCATCACCATCATGCGGTTGCCTTTTAACTCATCCACTTTTTGGTCGAAGTTTTCCAGCATCGCCATGTCATAACAGGTTTCTCCGTTACACATATCATCAACACGCTTGCGGTTAATTTCGGTTTTCTTAATGCGTTTAGCAACTTCTTTGTCGCCACCATCGTTTTCTTGCCAAGCGACGTCTACGCCTGCGTGGCTAAGAATGTCCAGAACGTTGTCTTGGTTGTCGGCAACATCACGACTGAAGCTGCCTTTGTCCATCGCTGAGAACATACAAGGTACTGAAACCGCAGTGGCAGTACCACATGAGCTTACATCCTTAAACGAAATTACGTTTAAGTCACGAGTGTAAGGGTTAGTCGGGCGATCATAACCATTTAGCTCATAGTTGTATGAACGAGCGGTTTCACCCAACAAGAAGACAAACAGTGTCGGTTTGGACTTCGCAGCGGCCAGTGCTTCTGGCGATTGTTTGGCATCTAGACCAAGCTCTTTATATACGATGGGTGTAGAGAAGTATTTCTGTTGAACAAACTTAGTTGTGCTGTAAACGAACTGAGTTGGAATAATCAGTTTTTTCAAGTAGCTATTGTTGCGACCCACTGACGCATAATCTTGATAGTACATAATGGCAATCACACCAATGACCACCAAAGAGGCCATCATGGAGCCAAGCTTTCTTAAGGTGAAGTTGATCCATGAGTGTGGCTTGTTGATTTTGGTAAATGCTAGCAATGTTGCTGGAAGGAAGCCGAGCAGCGCAACCCAAACGAGAGAATAAAGACTTAAGTAAGAGCCGGCTTCGCTGGTATCGGTTTCAACAATATTGTTAATCATCTCTGTATCAAACAGCGTACCGTAGTTATAGCTCGCGTAGCTTACAAAGCTAGAGACAATGATTAATGTGATGAAGAAAGGTTTAGTAATATACGGCCAGCTAAATAGGTTGAACAAAAAGTTCAACGCGGCAGCGAAGAAAAATGGCAAAGAGATGATGAAGCCAATTTTTACGCTATCTAGCTTACCGAAAATACCGACCAGCGCGGAGTACACCGGTAGATTCATGACCAGAGCGAAAAAGGTGGCAAGTACTAAGGTGATACCAGCATAAGAAAATGAGATGTTTGGTTTAGTCAGTTTCATCGTGTTACACCAAAATAATTAGCCAAGTAAAAGCAGCAAATGCCAAAGCAACAAACACCGCAGCCGAGCCAATATCCTTGGCGCGCCCGCTGAGTTCGTGTTTTTCACTACCAATGCGGTCAACCACAGCTTCTATCGCTGAGTTGAGGAGTTCTGCAAGTAAAACCAGTGTTAAAGAACCCACCATAGCGATGCGTTCTAGATTAGTGACAGGGAGAAAAAACAGACTGATGGTGAGCAGTGCGGAAGCTACTAATTCCTGACGGAAAGCGGCTTCGTTGATCCATGCAGCTTGAAGACCTTTCAATGAATAGCCTGTTGCGAAAATTACGCGTTGAATACCTGTTCTACCTGGCTTCACGGTTTGTACCTCTGAGAGTATTTGTATCTATAGCGCAGATACTACGAGTACAAGCGTGAAATTTATGTCGACAAAAAATCGAAAACTCATCCTTAAGTTAATTTTTCCAGACACAAAAAAGCCTAGTGATATCACTAGGCTTTAAGAGGTAAATACAAAAACTGGTTATGAGACTTTGGCTGTTTGTGGTCGACGGAATCGCTGCGCAATTGCCACCACGATTGGGCTAGTGAGCACTATTACTGAAATAACAGTAAATGCCAGTGTAATGGGACGTTCCCACAAGAAGCTGATTTCACCATCTGAGATCATTAACGCGCGGCGTAAGTTCTCTTCCATCAAACCACCTAAGATAAACCCAAGTAGTAGGGGAGCCAACGGGAAGTTAGCAAGACGTAAAGCAATAGCACCCATAGCGATTAGAATCATAATGAACACGTCCATAGTGTTAAATGAAACTAAGTAAACCCCTGTGATTGAGAAGAACAAAATCATAGGCAGAAGCACGGTTCTTGGTACTGCCAGTAACTTCGAAATGTAAGGGATCAGCGGCAAGTTCAAAACAAGTAGAACAATATTGCCGACATACATAGAAATAATCACTGACCAGAACACATCTGGATGCTCAACAAACAGTCTTGGACCCGGTTGAATGCCGTAAGCGATCAACGCGCCAAGCATAATCGCTGTCGTGCCTGAGCCTGGGATACCCAGTGTAAGTAGCGGAACAAACGAACCGCTTGAAGCCGCGTTATTTGCCGATTCTGGAGCAACCAGCCCGCGTAATGAACCTTTACCAAACTCTTCACGTTTGTTCTTTGGTGCAAGGTTACGTTCCATACCGTAGCTAAGGAAGGCTGCAATGGTTGCACCCGCACCCGGTAAAACACCAGTAAAGAAGCCGAGGAGTGATGAACGCAGTGCCACAGGCGCAGCTTCACGCACTTCTTCTTTAGTGACTTTCATACTGCCGATGTTGCTTAGCTTATTGCTCTCTTCATTTCGTGTATCCAGCTCGGGCTTTAAAATGCCCATTAAGGTTTCACCCAGCGCGAACGTAGCCATTGCCAATAGTAGGAAGCTAAAACCATCCATTAAATCGGTTAAACCAAAAGTAAAGCGTTCAACACCAATACCTTTATCGATACCCACGGTTGATAGCATCAAACCAAGAATGGTCATCATCCACGCTTTAAGGACTTGCCCTTTGCCGGCAAACGCAGCCACGGCAGAAAGCCCCATCATCATTAGTGCAAAGTAATCAGAAGACTGGAAGCTGAGCGAGACTTTTGCCAATGCAGGTGCTGCAACCAGCAACATGATGGCTGATAAAGTACCGCCAGTGAACGAAGCATAAGCTGCCAGAGCAAGCGCTTTACCTGCTTGTCCTTTTTGCGCCATTGGGTAGCCATCAAAAGCGGTAACCACAGTTGCAGAACAACCCGGCGCGTTGATCAAAATCGACGATGTTGAACCACCGAAAATCGCACCGTAGTAGACACCCGCCATTAAAATCAGGCCTGAAGAAGGGTCTAAACCATAGGTAATAGGGATCATCAACGCTATAGCTGAAATTGGTCCTAAACCCGGCAACATACCAATGAAGGTACCGACAAAACACCCGACGATAACCATCAATAAATTAAATGGCATTACGGCGGTAGAGAGTCCTTGTAAAATTCCGTCTAACATAATCCGTTCCTACCAAATCGTGAAAATAAGACCGGGCTCTAGATAAACATCCAGCCCTTTGGTTAATAACAAATAGAAAGCGACAACAAACGGGAACGATGCGCCAAACAGCACAGACTTACGACGCTCGCCCAGTAAGTAGAAACCGGCCAAAAGGAACAATCCTGTTGCCAGCACAAAGCCTAAATAGGTTAAACCAACGCCGTAAAGCGTCATTAGCACTAGAAAGCCAATCAGAAGTTTCCAGTTGAAATCCAATACCGCGCCGCTTTTCTTGTCAGGTTGGCCCGCTATCAGCAGAAGAAGCGATAATCCAACACCGATATAGGTCAGGATTGTTGGTAGGGTTCTGGCGTTGAAGGGTTCATATTCATCGCCGGGAAACATAGGGATCTGAGAGGTTTGATACCCATAACAAAGGCACAGCACCAGAAAAACCATCGCGCCTACTCGATCGCGGCACAATAAGTTCTCTTTGCTGAATAAATTCGTTGGCGACTCCGACATATCCAACTCCATGTTTTACGTAGTAGTTAATCTAGGAAAAAAGAACCGTAATTGAGCAAGGTAATGAACATCATTAACCAAAAGTAAGTCATTCGCTGCTAGTCGAATTTCCAACCAATAAACAAAGGAGTTATAAGCACACTCAATTACGGGGAAAATTTGGGGCAAGGATGAGTTGCCCCAAGGGAGAGATTATTTCAGGAAGCCGAGTTCGCGCATTAGGTCACCCATTTGCTTTTCTTGATCTTCCAAGAATGCAAAGAACTCTTTATCCGCTTTGTAAGTGTCGATCCACCCGTTACGGTCACGAACCACTTTCCACTCGTCCGTAGTGTACATTTTGCTTAGTGCCGCATTCCATTCATCTACTTTCTCTTGGCTTACACCCGGAGCTGCGAAGAAACCACGCCAGTTAGCAAATACGGTTGGGTTATTGTAGTCACCCAGAGTTGGAATATCAGGCGCCGACTCAAGGCGTTTAGGTGCAGTAATAGCCAGAACTTTTACCTGACCATTGCGAGACATCTCCAGCACTTCACCTAAACCAGTAGATAGCAGTTGAGTTTCACCAGAAAGCAGTGCTGCCATAGCTTTACCGCCAGCATCATACGCTACATAACGTACTGCTTTCGGGTCTAGGCCTTGACCTTTAAACGCCGCCGCTGCAACCAAGTGGTCCATACTGCCACGTGCTGAGCCGCCAGCGATTTTCACGTTTTTAGGGTCGTTTTTGAAATCAGCAACGACGTCTTCCCAAGAGTTGTATTTGGAATCTCCAGATACAACCAGTGCGCCGTAATCCGCTACTGTTGCTGCAACGGGTGTTAAATCACGAAATGATTGAGGGAATACACCAGAAAGGGAGCGAACAACGATAGGAGTAGAGTTCACCATCAAGGTGTCTTCTTGACGATCGGCAGTTTCAATAAGGTGCGCAATAGCTTTACCACCGCCGCCACCAGAAAGGTTTTGGTAAGAAACACTTTCGATTAGGTGAGTTTTCATTAATACGTCACCAGTACCACGAGCCGTCATATCCCAACCACCGCCAGCGCCACCAGGAATTAAAAAGTGAATTTTCTCTAGCTCTGCTGCCATGCTAGGTAGTGAGAACATAGCCGCAAGAAGCGACGCAGTAAGGGTTGGTTTGATATGTTTTAACATTTTCACGTTCCTTATGTTTCCGCATCATCCAGTCAGAATGACGCTTATAGTTATGTTTCCCGCATATAGGGCATAAAGTGCTTAACGGGTAGTGAAATGTTATGAGTGTGTTAACGATAAGTCTGTAAAGACGAGATAAAAATAATATTGTCTATTGTGTCGATTTTGTTCATAAAGTTCACGGTTGATAAGTGAGAAGATGGTGTGAAGGGGCTGGCAAATCAATTCGTTATAAAGTGCGATAACTCACTGTGCTTCATAGCAAATATGTGGCTTAATTCATCGAATCAGAAATAGTGGAGAACACAACATGGCAGTAAGGTTGTATTTAGGGGGCGCTCGCAGTGGGAAATCGGCTTATGCAGAGCAGCAAGCAATAAGATTGTTAGAAGAAGGCAAACGCAGCCACCCTCAAACACAACTCCACTATGTTGCAACCACCGAGCCTTTCGACCAAGAAATGAAAGAGCGTATTTCATTACATCAATCTCGCAGAGATGAAATGTGGAACAATCATGAATGCCCTGTAGAGTTAGCACAATTGCTGTCCAAGTTTGAAGCGCACGATGTGGTGCTGGTAGATTGTCTGACGGTTTGGCTGAACAATGTGATTCACTATTTAGGGGATAACGCGAACAGTGAACAAATAAAGCTGAAATTGAATGAACTCACTCACGCGTTGGCCGAAACTCAAGCCACTATACTTTGTGTTTCAACGGAAGTAGGGTTGGGCGTTGTACCTATGGGCACATTAACCAGATTGTATGTCGACCATAGCGGATGGATGAATCAAGCGGTGGCAAAAATCGCTGAGAAAGTCGATTTTGTCGTCGCAGGAATGCCAATGACTCTGAAGGGGGAATAATGAGTTTAAGCCAAAACCAGTTTAACCTTTACCTCTTGAGGCATGGGAAAACCAAAGGCAAATCCGCGCTGAATGGTCATAAAGATGTGGTAGTTGATGAATCAATTCAGAACGCTATCGCTCATCGTGTTTTAGAACAATATTCGTTTAGCAAAGTTTATGCTTCGCCTTTGATTCGATGTCAAAGAGTGGCAGAGCTCGTCACAGGACTTAATCCGACACTTAAGCTGGTGATCGAACCACGTTTAAAAGAGCAGAGCTTTGGTGATTTTGATGGCGTACCTTTCGATGACTTAACTCATGAGTGGAAAAAGCTAGAGCAGTTCTGGGCGAATCCTGCGCAAAACACTTTACCTAACGCGGAGCCATTGCAAGTGGGGTATGAGCGTGTCACCGAAGCTTGGGAACAGATTGTTCAGCATTGCGAGCAAGATACGCTGATCGTCTCTCACGGTGGTCCTATTCGCTTCATTCTTGCTCATGTGCTTGGGGTTGACTGGCAAAATCCTCTGCTATACACCTCTCTCTCTATCGATAATCAGAGCATTACTCATATTCAAATCAGCAAGTTTGCTGGCAAAGTCTTTTTCTCTGTAAAAGCAATTGGTATTCCATTGATTTAATAGTGCTATACCACTGATTTAATAAAAATTCTCTTTTTCATATGAGAGATTGGATGCGTTTACAGTGTTTTTATTTTCAATTTGTTCATTTTATACCCTCCGTTTTTTAACCTTTCAGATACTTAACGCCGAAGCCACCTAGATTAAGGTGGCTTTAGGATTAACGTCTAATAATTAGCTGCTTTCTGTTTTATATTTGTAATAAATACATACACTTGTCTTGTGTTCTCGTGTTGGTTGTCGTTTCTGTAAATGCGCGAAATGTAAAGTTGAAAGCCTCAGAGTGGCTGCGGTGTTAGAAATTAATGCTTAGACGATCACGAAAATGAGGGTTAGATCTTACTTATTCATGATGGTGAATGTTAACCTGAATTGTAAACGTTTCCATATTGCTTTAATGAATGATGAACACGGAATGTTTTCATCGTGCAAATCAGTGGTTGGTTGAAGTGATATGGCACCCTACTCATAAAAAAGAGAATGTGATTATGAATAAGAAAATGCTTAAAAATATGCTTGCAACCTCGATTGGTTTGGCGTGTTTCAGTAATGCAGCACTTGCCGACGAAATTACCGTGTGGGCTTGGGATCCAAACTTTAACGTTGCGATTATGGAAGAAGCAGCGAAGGTTTATATGAAAGACCACCCAGAAACCACGTTCAATGTGGTGGACTTTGCTAAGGCTGACCTCGAGCAAAAACTGCACACTATGCTTGCATCAGGCGTTACGTCATCACTTCCTGACGTGGTTCTTATTGAAGATTACAACGCTCAAAAATACCTTCAGTCATACCCAGGTGCTTTTGCACCGATGACAAAAGACGTTGATTACAAAAACTTCGCACCATACAAAGTAAACCTTATGACGCTGAACGGTGAAGTATACGGCTTACCATTCGACACTGGTGTTACTGGTATGTACTACCGTACAGACTTGCTTGAGAAAGCAGGCTTTACGGCGAAAGATCTAGAGAACATTACTTGGGAACGTTTCATCGAAATTGGTAAGCAAGTGAAAGCAAAAACGGGCGTTGCCATGCTGGGCATGAACCCGGATGATCTTGGCCTAGTGCGCGTGATGATGCAGTCTGGTGGTGAGTGGTACTTCAACAAAGACGGTTCGCTAAATATCACTACTAACGAATCACTAAAAGAAGCACTAAATGTATTTAAAGAGTTGATGAGCCCAGAAGTCTCTCGCCCAACAATTGGTTGGTCTGAGTGGGTAGGTTCGTTAAACCGTGGTCAAGTGGCTTCTATTGTTACCGGTGTTTGGATTACGCCATCGGTTGAAGCAGGTAAAGACCAAGCGGGTGAGTGGGCTGTGACAGCGACACCTCGTCTGCAAAAAGCTGGCGCGGTAAACGCATCGAACTTAGGTGGTTCAAGCTGGTACGTACTAAACTCTTCGAAAGAGAAGCAAGAAGCGATTAAGTTCCTTAACGCAACCTTTGGCTCTAATGTTCCTTTCTATGAAACCATTCTTAAAGAGCGTGGCGCCGTTGGTTCATATATGCCTTCTGGACAGTCAGCGGCTTATCAGTACAGCAATGAGTTCTTTGGTGGTCAGAAAATTTACGCGAACTTCACGGATTGGCTAGGTCAGATCCCAGAAGTGAACTACGGCATCTACACCTATGAGGTTGATGCAGCGTTAAGCTCTATGCTACCTGCGATTGTTCAGGGTGCTCCTATCGAGAAAGTGTTGGGCGATGTTCAACAACAACTTGAGTTCCAACTACGTTAATTGTCTTCCTTAGGCACCTTTTTAGGTGCCTAAGTGCCTTGTTTTCAATGCTTTCTTGGTTTGTCTTATGGATACTTCTACTGCCATCAGTAAAAAACAGAAAAAGAGCAAAAAAAGCTTTCACCGCTTTTACGATATTAACGGTTGGTCGTTTGTTCTTCCTGCTGTCGTTCTCGTCAGCCTCTTTATGATTTACCCGATTTTGAGCTCACTCTGGATGTCGATGCATTCCGGACGCGGCGTTATGATGCAGTTTGTTGGTTTTGACAATGTACTGCGTCTGTTCAACGACCCATTTTTCCTTAAATCACTGAAGAACACCTTCATTTTCCTCGTGGTTCAGGTGCCAGTGATGATTATGCTTTCACTGATTCTTTCTTCATGCCTGAATGCTCCGAATCTGAAGTTCCGTAGTTTGTTTAGGCTTGCGATTTTCTTACCTTGTGTTACGTCACTAGTGGCGTACTCGATTCTGTTTAAGAGTATGTTTTCGTACGAAGGGATCATTAACTCATTTTTGATGTGGACTCACATTGTCAGTGAGCCAATCCCTTGGTTGTCTGATCCTTTCTGGGCAAAAGTGACGATTATTATTGCGATTACTTGGCGCTGGACGGGTTACAACATGATTTTCTTCCTGTCTGCGATGCAAAATATTGATAAGTCCATCTACGAAGCCGCGCGTATGGAAGGGGTTAGCCCAACTAAGCAATTCTTCTTTATTACTGTGCCATTACTTAAGCCCGTGATTCTGTTTACTACAGTGATGTCGACGATTGGTACGCTGCAACTGTTTGATGAAGTGGTCAACATTACTGCTGGTGGTCCAGCGAATGAGACCATGACGCTTTCGATGTACATCTACAACTTATCGTTTAAGTTCGTGCCAAACTTCGGTTATGCCGCGACAGTGTCATACGTCATCGTATTCTTTGCTGCAGTGCTTGCGATTATGCAATTTAAGATCGCTAAGGATAAATAAAGATGGATAAGAACAAACTTAACCGCGCATTGATGTATCTATTCCTAAGCGTGTTTTCCTTGATATCGCTATTTCCTTTCTACTGGATGGTGGTATCAAGTACCAATACCGCAACAGATATTAACAAAGGCAAGTTCAGCTTTGGTGACCAGTTGTTCGCCAACATCAGTCGTTTGAGCGAGCAGGTGGATCTGGGACTTATCTTCTGGAACACCAGCAAAATCGCTATTATCAGTACCTTGGTGACGCTATTGATTTCTTCAATGGCAGGGTACGGTTTCGAAGTGTACAAAAGTAAAGTGCGCGACCGTGTATACGGCGCATTACTGCTGACCATGATGATACCGTTTGCCGCGTTGATGATTCCGCTATTTACTTTAATGGCGAAAGCTCAACTGTTAGATACCCATGCCGCAGTCATGTTGCCAACCATCGCATCAGTATTTATCGTTTTCTACTTCCGCCAATGCACCAAAGCATTTCCGCATGAGCTGATTGATGCAGCCCGTGTGGATGGTGTGAAAGATTGGAAAATCTACCTGTTTGTTTACATCCCAGTGATGAAAACCACTTATGCCGCCGCGTTTATCATTGTGTTCATGACATCTTGGAATGCGTTCTTGTGGCCTTTGATCGTGCTGCAATCTGCCGAACTAAAAACAATTAACCTCGTTTTATCATCTTTATCGTCTGCCTATTTCCCTGATTTCGGAATCATCATGGTGGGAACTGTTATTGCGACGCTTCCGACTCTGGCTGTGTTTTTCGCAATGCAGAAGCAATTCGTTGCAGGTATGACAGGTTCGGTGAAATAAGTCTGGAATAATAAAAATGAGAACATTTGAACAAATTATCAGTGCTCGCGAATGGGAAAATCAGCATGTAACACATCACAATGTGCTTGCTGCTCACGCGCCGCTTAAAGCTTACGCAAATAAAGAAGCCGCATTAACAAAGCAAGAGTCTGAGAATGAGCTATCACTGAACGGTGAGTGGAAATTCAAGCTGTTTGCCCGCCCTGAAAGCGTATTAGCGGCGTCGGTTGAATCGGATTTCGATGATTCCGCGTGGGGCACAATTGCAGTACCTAGCAACTGGCAGTTACAAGGTTTCGACAAACCGATTTACACCAATGTGAAGTATCCGTTTGCGGATACACCTCCTTATGTACCAGAGGAAAACCCAACGGGTTTGTATCGCCTAAACTTTAACGTGCCAAAACACTTCGCAGGTAAGCGTCAAACCATTACGTTTGATGGTGTGAACTCTGCATTTCATTTTTGGTGCAATGGCAAATGGGTAGGGTACTCACAAGATAGCCGCCTAGCCGCTGAATTCGATTTGACGGACTTCTTAGTGGAAGGAGAGAACCAGCTTTCAGCTATGGTGATTCGTTGGTCTGACGGTTCTTATCTGGAAGACCAAGACATGTGGTGGTTAAGCGGCATATTCCGCAATGTCACATTATTAGCTAAACCACAAATCTCTATTCAGGATGTACAAATCTTAACGCCACTGGATGCGTGTTACCGCGATGGTTGGTTGAATGTAACAACCAGCATTAGCGAGAAAAATGCAGCGAACCGTGTTGAGGTTGAGCTATTTGATGCGCAAGGCAACTCAGTGTTTGGCGTGAAGTCTTCAAGCTGTGGGCAACGCATCATTGATGAAAAAGGCCCTTGGCTAGAGCGCGCAGAGCACAACATCCACGTTGAGAACCCGCATAAGTGGAGCGCAGAATCGCCTTACTTATATCGTTGCGTTGTCACTTTATTTAATGGTGACGAGCGACTTGATTGCGAAGCCTACAATGTAGGTTTCCGTAGTGTAGAAATCACCGATGGTCTGCTTAAGGTCAATGGCAAAGCGATTCTGGTTCGAGGTGCTAACCGCCATGAGCATCATCCAGAAACCGGTCATACCATGAGCCGCGAAACTATGCTGCAAGACATCAAACTGCTTAAGCAGCATAACTTCAACGCAGTTCGTACCGCTCACTATCCAAATGATCCGTTGTGGTACGAGCTATGTGATGAATACGGTTTGTATCTGGTTGATGAAGCGAATATTGAAACACACGGTCAGTTCCCGATGTGCCGCCTTTCTGATGACACTACCTGGCTAAATGCCTACATGCGCCGTATTACTCGTTTGGTTGAACGCGATAAAAACCATCCGTCTGTGATTATTTGGTCACTCGGTAACGAGTCGGGTATTGGTGGCAACCATCATGCTATGTACCAATGGACAAAACTGCGTGACCCATCACGCCCGATTCAGTACGAAGGTGGCGGTTCAAATACAGCAGCGACTGACATCATCGTGCCTATGTATTCTCGTGTCGATAAAGACCAAGTACATCACATCGACCCAACGGTGACACCGAAATATGCATTGAAAAAATGGCTAGGTTTACCGGGTGAACATCGTCCATTGATTTTGTGCGAATACGCGCATGCTATGGGTAACAGCTTGGGTAGCTTCAACAAATACTGGCAAGCCTTCCGTGATTATCCACGTCTGCAAGGCGGTTTTATTTGGGACTGGGTTGACCAAGGCATTACTAAAACCGATGAAAACGGCACCAAATACTGGGCATACGGTGGCGATTTCGGCGATGAAATCAACGACCGTCAGTTCTGTATCAATGGTTTGATTTTCCCAGATCGCACTTTGCATCCAACTGTTTTGGAAGCGAAATACGCACAGCAGTTCTACCAATTTAAATTGCTTGGTGCTGAACCATTAATCATTAAAGTGACCAGTGAGAACTTGTTTACCTCTTCAGATAATGAACAGCTTTCTTGGACGATTACAGAGGATGGCGCAGTTATTGAAAGCGGTGAAATTCCGCTGGTTGTGGATGCTGAGCAGTCTATTCAGTTGCAACTTACTAAAGCGTTACCGGAAGTTAAAGTCGGTAAGTCGTATCATTTGAACCTTAAGGTTAGTTTGATTGGTGATACAGCGTGGGCACAGGCTGGTCATACTACGGCTACTCATCAATTTGAATTGCCGTCTGCATCATCACTGGCATTAAAGAAATCAAAACCAAGAGGTGTTTTGACTTCATCAATGTTTGCGGATAACTCAATGATAAGCGGTGAAGATTTTTCTATACGCTTCAACAAAGAAACCGGTGTGATTGATAGCTGGATTGTGGGTGGCGAAGAGAAATTAGTTTCTGGACCAAAAGACAACTTCTACCGCGCACCGTTGGATAACGATATTGGTGTGAGTGAAGTTGACCGCGTTGACCCAAATGCATGGTCTGCTCGTTGGGATGCTGCAGGCATTAATCAGCTTGATGTTGAATGTGTTGAGTTACAGCTTTTTGATAAAGCGAATTCAGTTGAGGTAGTGACTCAGTTTGCACACAAAAACTCGCAAGGCGTATTAATGGCAACAGTATGGACATATCACATTTACGCAGACGGAATGGTATCAATAGATGTTGATGCTCGCGTCGCGAAAAGCGCGCCTCCATTGGCTCGTGTCGGTATGGAATTAGCGTTACCGCAGAAACAGCAATCGGTAGAGTGGTTTGGTCGCGGTCCACATGAGAACTACCCAGACCGTTTGGATTCAGCGCATATTGGTCGCTACAAAGCTAGCCAAGACGAGATGCACACTGGGTACATCTTCCCATCTGACAGCGGTTTACGTTGCGATGTAAAAGAAGCACAAGTTGGTGAGCTTACTGTACAAGGTGACTTCCATTTCTCAGTGAGCCGTTTTGCTCAAGACAACATTGCTCAAGCAAAACATACCAACGAGCTGAAAGACAGTGGCAACTTGTTCGTGAGAATAGATGGATTCCACATGGGTGTTGGCGGCGATGATTCATGGACACCAAGCGTGCATGACGAATTTAAACTTGACCGCGAACGTTACCGTTACCAAGTTGAATTGAAGTTTTAACCAGATGCCGTCTGTGCTGGCAATTCAGTTGCCAGCGCATTATCGGTAGAGAGCTAACTATTGCTCTCTAAAGAAGCAAATTTAAGGATGTAAAGATGGCAAATATTAATCTTTCCAATGTTGTTAAGCGCTATGGCGAACATACTGTGATTCATGGTGTTGACCTCGATATTAAACACGGTGAATTCGTTGTGTTTGTTGGCCCATCTGGTTGTGGTAAATCAACATTATTGCGCCTTATCGCTGGCTTGGAAGACATCACAGATGGCGTGTTGTGCATTGATGATGAAGTGGTAAACCATGTTGACCCAGCAGAGCGCGGCATTGCGATGGTATTCCAGTCTTATGCTCTCTACCCACACTTAACGGTGGAAGAGAATATGGGCTTTGGCATGAAAATGAACGGTTTTCCAAAGGCTGAAATCAAACAACGTGTTGATGCTGCAGCAAAAGCGCTACAACTTGATCACTTGATGGATCGTAAGCCGAAAGATATGTCCGGCGGTCAACGTCAACGTGTTGCGATTGGCCGGGCGATCGTACGTAACCCGAAAGTGTTCTTGTTTGATGAGCCGCTATCCAACCTCGATGCTGAACTGCGTGTCGACATGCGTTTACAAATTTCCAGCCTTCATCGTGAGCTTGCCACTACCATGATTTATGTTACTCACGATCAGGTAGAAGCCATGACGCTGGCAGACAAAATTGTAGTGTTGAGAGATGGTCGAATTGAACAAGTCGGTTCACCGCTTGAACTCTATAATCGCCCAGCGAATGAGTTCGTTGCTGGATTTATTGGTTCTCCAAAAATGAATATGTTACCTGCAAAAGTGACCCATATTGGCGAAGATGGCGCAACACTCAAACTGCCGGATGGTCAATCCGTTACTTTGCATATCGACCTTTCAAAAGTTGCGGTAGGAGATAAGCTGACCTTCGGCTTGCGCCCTGAGCATCTATCCGTCGGCGGAGAAGGTGACTATTCACTTCATTTCAAAACGGACGCTGTTGAACGACTTGGTAACAGTACCTATCTGTTTGGTGTGATTGGTGGATATGAGAACAATAAAGTCCACCTATCAGGCGATGTCGCGGTGAAGCGTGGTGAAGAGATTGAACTCACTTTTAACCGAGAGAATTGTCATGTGTTTAAAGATTCTCTGTGTATTTCTAACCTCTAGTGGTTGAGTTTTAATCACATTGTAAAGGCGGATGCGGTTAAACGATCCGCCTTTTTTATATACCTAAATTGGACAAAGGGCTCTTCACTCCGCT
Source organism: Vibrio diazotrophicus (assembly GCF_038452265.1). Lineage (NCBI taxonomy): Bacteria > Pseudomonadati > Pseudomonadota > Gammaproteobacteria > Vibrionales > Vibrionaceae > Vibrio > Vibrio diazotrophicus. The sequence goes on along the minus strand of NZ_CP151842.1, from coordinate 1,787,415 downwards.
AGCTCCACGATTGATAACGTGCGTGTAGATCTGTGTTGTTTTAACGTCTGAGTGGCCGAGTTGTTCTTGGACGGTACGAATATCACTACCTGACTCAAGTAAGTGAGTTGCAAATGAATGCCTAAACGTGTGGCAAGTGATGTTTTTATGTGTATCCATATTCGTTGACGCTTTTCTGATGATTTTTTGTAGTGAGTTTTCATGAAGATGGTGTCGATACCATCCTGTATCTGTACCAAATTGACTGAGGTGTAACGACGGAAATAAGAATTGCCACTCTAAGCTCTTGGGTGCGTATGGATATTTCTCTGCTAATCGGTAGGGTATGGTGGTTCCTGAATATTCTGGTGTGCTCAGGTCTTGTTGATGAATCAGGCGCACCTTAGCAATTTGGTTGTACAAAGGGGTATGAAGTTCTTCAGCCAAGGTAACGACTCTACTTTTCCCGCCTTTGCCGTTATGTATGCGTACAGCGCCATAGTCAGAATCGATATCTTTCACTCTAAGACGAACGGTTTCCATCAAACGTAGCCCAGAACCATACATCAATTGAAAGGGCAAACGCGATTGAACCGGAATGAGCTTAAAAACCTGCACTATTTCTTTAGGCGTGAGAACGACAGGTAGCTTTTTGTTCTTCGAGGATTTTTGGAATCTCATATCCAAATCAAGAGGTTTAGAAAGAAAATCTCGATATAAAAAGACAAGGGCGTTTAAAGCGAGAGATTGTGTTGCGACAGAAACCTGTAACTTCACGACCAGATTAGTTAAAAACGCTTCCACTTCTTTTCGACCTAACTGGTTTGGATGTTGGTTATTGTTGAAGCGAATGAATTGAACAATCCAATAACAGTAAGTATGAATCGTAGTTTTTGCATAATGCCTCACGATCATAAATTCAGTTAAGTCGTTTAGAAATGGAGACTTCATACTCTTACCCTAGAAGTAAACGGTAGTTTTCGGTATGAAACCATGATGTGGGTAGATTAACAGGAGTAACTCCACATTTTGAGAGGAGACTTTAAGTAAATAATGCAGAACTCATTATTTTTTTATTAAGTTAAGGAACGTTATGTAGTAATGAGATACAACTTATACAGAACAGTTTTAGAGGAATAGTTCCGTATAAGAACTGTTATGTGTTGGATGAGTTTTTAAGGTCAAAGCTACGATTTCATTGATAATTTGTTCCGTGTTTTCGGCAGGTTGGCTTGGTCGAAATGGATTCTTGAACAACCTGAGATTGATCGTTTTCAAGGTTCTTGGGTTGCCTCAATTTAGTTTTGGGTCTGGTTTGTGTTGAATTTTGTCAGTTTAAAATCGCTTTAATTGAAATGTCTTTTTGACTGATTCACTTGCTGAAATTCAGCTCTGAAAGTCTGGTGAAGCAAAAGGTTTTGTTGTGGCTGAAAGGGCGCTTTCTTTGTTGTTGATTCTGTAAGTGGCTTTCTTCGGCTAAGATCGCTGTGAAATTTAGGTTTTGGTAAGCATCATTTTTGTACGTAACTTATTCAAATCTCTTCATTTCTACGGTGGTTTACTTTGAATTCACGGTAAAATTCACATAACAAGCAATTCAAGTGGATTCTCAACGCGTGGCAGTTTTACTATGCGTTGAGTAAAGTGTTTTACGGTGCAATGCGGCGGCTTGGTCAGTGCGTTGTTCACCACTTAATTGGGCGTTAGCTGGAAAATGAAAAGAGCCGTTTTGTTTCGGTTTTGTGGTTCAAGCTTTACACCTGAAATTTCGCGTATTTCAACTATCTCGCCAGTGGCACTTTCAATTAAATGATTGAATCTACCCGAGCCGTTTACTTTTAATGGTGTGTTTGTTGAATTCTTTGGTGTGGCTTCTTTGAAGTTGAAAGCGGTTCGTGACTAATAAAGTTCTTCGCTTGTTATGGTTGGCTTCATCGTAATTTGTCCTGGTCAGTTATGTTTCGTGGGCTAGGTTTCAGTTTTATAGCTGTCCGTTTTACATTGTGTTCGTATAGCCATAATGTGTTTCAAATTATGCATTTGGGCGCAAACATGAGGCTTCAACGCAACCAGCTAACAAGGCGCTTAAGCCGGACTGCAAACGCGTGGCGGTTTTGGTTCTAATTGGCTAGTGTGTTTACGGTGGTTATTTTGAGTTTAGTAGTGGTTTGCAGCCACTTAGCTTAGCGTTAGCTGGAAAATTAAAAGAGCCGTTTTGTTCCTGTTTTGTGGTTCAAGCTTTACACCTGAAAATTCAGTTATTTCAACTATCTCGCCAGTGGCACTTTCAATTTAATTGATTGAATTTTGGCGCTCCGTTTACTTTTTATGGTGCGTTTGTCGAGTTCTTTGGTGTGGCTTCTTTGAAGTTGAAAGCAGTTCGTGACTAATAAAGTTCTTCGCTTGTTATGGTTGGCTTCATCGTAATTTTACTTGGGCAGTCACGTTTCGTGGGCCAGGTTTCAGTTTTAAAGCTGTCCCTTTTACATTGCGCTCGTATAGTCATAATGTATTTCAAATTAGGCATTTGGGTGCAAACATCAAGCTTCAACGTAACCAGCTAACAAGGCGCTTAAGTCGGACTGCAAACCTGTGGCGGTTTTAGTTCAAATTGGCTAGGGTGTTTACGGTGGTTATTTTGAGTTTAGCGGTGTTTGCAGCCACTTAGCTTAGCGTTATGTTCTTAGGAGAAATCAATTGGTTGAAAGGATAAATTACGAAGGGCTCCCTCAAATAGCTGGTCCTTATGTTCATGCGACTAAGCATAATAAAACGCTTTATATATCTGGGCTTACTGCATACGGGACAGTTGCACAATCATCGGATTTAGTGGCGCAAAGTACAGAAATTCTCGGTCAAATAGCTACAATTCTTGAATGTGAACAGCGGGCAAAGAGTGATTTATTAAAGCTCACAATATTTGTGCGAGATATTGGTTTGTTAGCCTCAATCCGAGAGCAACTTTTCCAATTCTACGATGGATTTCTTCCTGCTTGCTCACTTGTTGAAGTATCAAAGTTAATTCATCCAGATCTAAAAATAGAAATAGAGGCCGTTGTGGCGCTTTAAGTTCGAACATAACAAGGCGCTTAAGTCGGACTGCAAACGCGTGGCGGTTTTGGTTCAATTGGCTAGTGTGTTTACGGTGGTTATTTTGGGTTTAGTGGTGTTTGCAGCCACTTAGCTTAGCGTTAGCTGGAAAATTAAAAGAGCCGTTTTATTCCGGTTTTGTGGTTCAAGCTTTACACCTGAAAGCCCCCGTATTTCAACTATCTCGCCAGTGGCACTTCCAATTAAATGGTTGAATCTGCCCAAGCCGTTTACTTTTAATGATGTGTTTGTCTAGTTCTTTGGCGTGGCTTCTTTGAAGTTGAAAGCGGTTCGTGACTAATAAAGTTTTTCGCTTGTTATGGTTGGCTTCATCGTAATTTTTTTGGCCAGTTATGTTTCGTGGGCTAGGTTTCAGTTTTAAAGCTGTCCCTTTTACATTGCGCTCGTATAGTCATAATGTATTTGAAATTAGGCATTTGGGTGCAAACATCAAGCTCCAACGTAACCAGCTAACAAGGCGCTTAAGCCGGACTGCAAACCTGTGGCGGTTTCGGTTCAATCGGGTAGGGTGTTTACGGTGGTTATTTTGAGTTTGGTGGTGTTTGCAGCCACTTAGCTTAGCGTTAGGAATTAGGAGTACTCATGAAGCGCATTACAATCGTTCTTTTGGCATTATTCGCCATAACAGGATGTACTTCCGCACTGTGGGAGCCTCCTACCTTTACAGAAAAGGTGACTGGCTACTATGTTGTTCCGGATAAGGATCTACTGATCATTGATGGTGATAGATATAGTTATATTTTCAATATTTCTAAAGACTTTAAAGATATTCTATCAGCAAGTCATGAATTCGATTTTCTGCCAAAGTACGATTACTTTAAAATTAATGACAATAATACGGTAACTGGGATGCTCAAGTTGACCACGGATGTTGCCAGTGATTCATCAGAAGCAAAAGTTCTTTTGGGGTTAGGTTTTACAAAAGCATCAAACGGGCTTGCATATAAAACTCGACTGTCAGGCAAGTTGTATCATATCGAAGGTGAGCTCCAAGTTACTTCCTTCGATCAGGATCAACTTATTATAGTGGAGGAGCCTGAAGGCGGAATTTCAAAAGTAGCGAAAATTGTATTTACCCCTGTTGCCGTCACAGCTGATGCCATTGCAGTTGTTTCTGTATTGTCATTGCTGACAGTCGGTTATTATTCAGCGATCGTCTCAGAATAATTCCTAACAAAGCGTTTAAGGCGGATTCACAACGTTTGGCGGTTTTGGCTCAAGTTAGCTTAAGTGTTTAAAGTGCAATGGTTTAGGTTTGGTGGTTTGCGTTGTTCACCACTTAACGCGGCGTTAGCTGGAAAATTAAAAGAACAGTTTTATTCTGGTTTTATGGTTCGATCTTTACACCTGAAAGTTCACGTCTTTCAACTATCTCGCCAGTGGCACTTTCATTTAAGTGGTTGAATTCGGCTAGGCCGTTTTACTTTTAGTGGTGTGTTTATTGAGTTCTTTGGTGTGATTTCTTTGAAACTGAAAGCGGTTCGTGATTAATGAAGCTCTTCGCTTGTTATTGTTGGCTTCGTCGTAATTTTTCTTAGTCAGTTATGTTTCGTGGGCTAGGTTTAAGTTTTATAGCTGTCCCTTTTACATTGTGCTCGTATAGTCATAATGTATTTCAAATTATGCATTTGGGTGCAAATAATAAGCTTCAACGTAACCAGCTAACAAGGCGCTTAAGCCGGACTGCAAACGCTTGGCGGTTTGCAGCCACTTAGCTTAGCGTTATGTTTTCTTGGAAGTTTTATGGAAATTGAATCTTGGATTAAAAGTAATGCCGTATTTGGTCTTAAGCTTCCTGACGGGTGGTTTGGAAGGCCTTATGATAATCAGCACAGACTTACTTGGATTGCAGAACGTGACAACAAGTTGATTTTGGAGTTTGATAACCAAATGTATTTAACTTTTACAAAGCCTATTCAACTAAAGGTCTCTGATTCTGAATTTATCGTGGATGACTTTCAACAATTGACATTTGATTGGCAAGGGTACGGTGATGTGAAAGCACATTCCAAAGTGTATAAATCGGGAAGTGTTTCCTTAGTGTCTTTAGTTAGGTAATAAAAACATAACAAACTGCTCAAGAGGGATTCGCAACGCGTGGCATTTTTACTATGCGTTGATTTTTGGTGATTAAGGTGGTTTGCGGCGGCTTCGGTATTGCGTTGCTCACCCCTTAGCAGGGCGTTATGTGTAAATCATGTTTCGAGGACATTTGTATGGATAAAGTAGATGTTGGTCATTGGATTTATGTAGGCACTTCTCATATACCTGCCTACGTAATAAGCGTCATATCAGATAGTGAAGTGTCTGCGGGTTATTACCAAAACAACAGCAAAGCAATTAAAGAAGAATTTGTTAATGTTGATGGTATGTGGTGCTTTAAACATAGTGGTCCTTCAGGTTCATATCTAACTGGTTCGATTGCAAGTATCGTGAAAAGAGGTCCAGCGTCTTAGTTCAACATCATACACATAACAAGGCGCTTAAGTCGGACTGCAAACCTGTGGCTGTTTTGGTTCATGGCTTAGTGTGTTTACGGTGGTTATTTTGAGTTTAGTGGAGTTGCAGCCACTTAGCTTAGCGTTAGCTGGAAAATTAAAAGAGCCGTTTTATTCTGGTTTTGTGGTTCGAGCTTTACACCTCAAAGTCCACGTCTTTCAACTATCTCGCCAGTGGCACTTCAATTTAAGTGATTGAATTTAGTCATTCCGTTTACTTTTTATGGTGCGTTTGTCGAGTTCTTTGGCGTGGCTTCTTTGATGTTGAAAGTGGTTCGTGACTAATAAAGTTCCTAGCTTGTTATGGTTGGCATCATCATATTTCTACTTGGTCAGTCATGTTTCGTGGGCTAGGTTTCAGTCTTGTAACTGTCCCTTTTTACATTGTGTTCGTATAGGCATAATGTATTTCAAATTATGCATTTGGATGCAAATATTAGGCTTCATAGTAACCAGCTAACAAGGCGCTTAAGCCGGACTGCAAACCTGTGGCGGTTTTGGTTCAAATTGGCTAGTGTGTTTAAGGTGGTTATTTTGAGTTTGGTGGTGTTTGCAGCCACTTAGCTTATCGTTATGTACTTTTACGGAAAATCAGAAACTTATGGATGAAAATGCTGAAATTTGGCGTCAGTACTACGAAAAGGCACTAACTCGCCCACATTTAAAACGTACTGAGTTTGCTGTTCGACTCAATGAATCAAATCTCAAAGTAGCCACTGACTGTGGTTGTGGCACTGGCAGTGACATCCAGTATTTAGAACAACAGGGTTTTCGAGTTCATGGCTTCGATATTAATCCTGATTCGATTGCTATTTGTAGGGACAGGTTTAGTTCAAAATCGTTAGTGGACATTTCAGAGTCTTCGTTTGAATCTTTCGACTATCCAAAATCTGGTGTTGTTGTAGCAAATTCAAGTCTGTACTTTGCTGACCCCAACCAATTTGAAACTACTTGGGGCAATATTAAATCTTCAATTGAGATCGGTGGGGTATTCGCAGGTGACTTCATGGGGTTGAAAGACAGTTGGGCTGATAACTACCGTAGTCCAACAACACCTTTATCGGAATCAGAGGTAAAGGGTTTGTTCTTTGACTTTGAAATAGTCAGTTTCTTTGAACGTGATGAAAGTGCTAAAACTTCATTGGGTAGAATGAAGCATTGGCACACATATTCTGTGGTCGCGGTGAAACGTACATAACAAGGCGCTTAAGACGGACTGCAAACCTATGGCGGCTTTGATTCAAATTGGCTAGTGCGTTTACGGTAGTTATTTTGAGTTTGGTGGTGGTTTGCAGCCACTTAGCTTAGCGTTATGCCGCTATTTGTAATTCCTTTAAAATTATTGATTTATTAGAAGAGACGTAAAATGTATAAGAGAATAATTATCCTTAGTCTACCTGTGTTATTAGCAGCATGTGCAGCGCCAAAATATACAGTTGAAGCTATCTCGGAAGAGAATCAGAGCAAAGAAATTACTATTGTTAAAGATGAAGCAACACGAGAGATTTTCTTAGATTCGATGCAAGAATGGTGTTTGGATTCTGCTCATAAATGTACGATTGTTAGTGATGGCACTCCACCTAATAGTTCAGAGCTTACACTTACTTATGTGGCGCGTTGGAGTTGGGACTTCAGGACGTTTATCGCAGCCGCACAAGTTAAAGCATATAAAAACAGAGAAAAAGTTGGTGAAGTTGATTTCAAGGCACCAAACAATACCAATCCAGACAAGTGGGGGAACGACAAGAAACGAATTATAACCATGATGGATTTATTGTTTGGGGAAACAAACGGTAAGTGAGGCTCAATCCAATATTAAGTCGGGCGAAATGTAGCGGCATAACAAGGCGCTTAAGACGGACTGCAAACCTATGGCGGCTTTGATTCAAATCGGCTAGTGTGTTTAAGGTGGTTATTTGGGGTTTGGTGGTGTTTGCAGCCACTTAGCTTGGCGTTATGTTTATGGAGGCACAATGATTAATTGGCCATGTGTTTTCAAGCTAGATGGTGATGCGGAGCTAATGTTTTTGTCCTCAGAGACTCAATTGGCCATCGAATTAGATGCTCTAATCTGGGATAGTTCAGACCGTCTGATCGATAGCCGCGGACAATGTTATTTAGTCAGTTTTTTAGACGGAAGATATCGATTTGATGTCGAGGGAAACGTGCTCTCTTTGGGTGCAGTTACTCAGTTAATTCGAGAACATGAATTTTCAAAGGCAGAGATGTGTCTTACAAAAATACAGTTTCCATCTATCGAAAAAGCCATTATGTCTTTAGCAACAGAGAAATAAACATAACAAGGCGCTTAAGCCGGACTGCAAACCTATGGCGGTTTTGGTTCAATTGGATAGTGTGTTTACGGCGGTTATTTTGAGTTCAGTGGTGTTTGCAGCCACTTAGCTTAGCGTTAGGCGACGGGCGGCAAATATTTCTGGTCTAATTTTCTTCACCCCTTTAGCCGCTCATTTTTCTAAGTCGGCAACTCCGCATTGTCGACTTAAATTCTTGAATCACTCAACCCGTAAAACATGCCAAACTTCGTGGATTGCCTCATTGGTTTTCAGTGTTGGTCGGTGGTGAGTTTCACTGGCTCAACGTGTGGGAAGGGCAAGTTTACTGAGGCTTTCGTGTTTGCTAATAGTTTCCAACTTGAGTCTCGGTGGCTAAAAAGCAACTCTGTCGCTGCAAGTTCGCATTTCGTGGCTGTGGAAAATTTGGCTGAAACATAGTGGTTTTTGTGGTTCTTGAATCCCAAAAAGTCAGTGGGTGTTTGGTAGGTTATTGGGTTTCAGGTAATCTGCTTTCAAGCCAATGTAAACATCAGTGGTAAAGTTCGCCTAACAAAGCATTTAAGAGGGATTCACAACGCTTGGCAGTTTTGGTTTGAATTGGCTTAAGTGTTTACGGCACAATGATTTAGGTTAGGTGGTGGCGTTGTTCACCCCTTAACGCAGCGTTATACCCCATTGGAGGATTAATACTTGAGTATTGGAAATGAATGGCTGATCTTCGAAGAAGACCACTTGCCTTTGAGAGATGAATTGATCGAAAGTGTTTCAACAATAATTCAGTTCAGTTTGCCTCAAGATTACGTTGAGTGCGTCAAGTATTATCACGGTGGACAACCGAAAAACGGAAGTTTGTCGATTGATGTCGATGGTTCATCTTGGGGTATTGGCTTTGGTGAATTATTAACTCTTGACCCGCTAGAAAGTTGCACAAACGTTATTTCATCACTTTCAAAGTTGCGCAAAATACACGGTATATCAAAGAACTACTTGCCAATCGCTATTGGTGCTGGAGGTGACTATCTTTGCTTAGACTATTCGGACAGTATTACTAATCCAACAGTGGTGTTTTGGTTTCATGAGCTTGAAGGGGAAGACGCAATATTTCCTGTTGCAGATACATTCACACAAGTATTGGATATGTTAAAGCCATATGATGAATAGGGTATAACAAACGCTTTAAGGCGGATTCGCAACGCTCGGCAGCTTTGGTTTGATTTGGTTTTTGTGTATACGTTGTAATAATTGAGTGAAGTGGCAGCGTTGCTCACCACTTAAGCGGGCGTTAGCTGGAAAATTAAAAGAGCAGTTTTATTCCGGTTTTGTGGTTCGAGCTTTACACCTGAAAGTCCACGTCTTTCAACTATCTCGCCAGTGGCACTTCAATTTAAGTGATTGAATTTAGTCATTCCGTTTACTTTTTATGGTTCGTTTGTCGAGTTCTTTGGCGTGGCTTCTTTGACGTTGAAGGAGGTTCGTGACTAATACAGTTCTCGCTTGTTATGGTTGGCTTCAATGTGATTTTTCTTGGTCGGTTATGTTTCGTGGGCTAGGTTTCAGTTTTATAGCTGTCCCTTTTACATTGTGTTCGTATAGTCATAATGTATTTCAAATTAGGCATTTGGTTGCAAACATTAAGCTTCAGTGTAACCAGCTAACAAGACGCTTAAGCCGGACTGCAAACCTGTGGCGGTTTTGGTTCAAATTGGCTAGTGTGTTTAAGGTGGTTATTTTGAGTTTGGTGGTGTTTGCAGCCACTTAGCTTAGCGTTATGTGAATGGAGTTAATCTTGAAAATTTCCGTTATCGAAAGAGGCGATATTGAGGCTTATGAATCTGTACTTAATGCTCATCTGAATTCAATTTTTGGCCAGGATTCTAGGTTTATTTTCAATCATGAGTTTGCCTGCGCAATTCTCATTGAAGAAGAAAACAAGATTATCGCTACAGGTTTCGCTTATAGTCGTTTTATGAAACAAGGTAAGACAAACTTCAAGGCGGGTATAATCGGTGGTATAGCCGTTACCCCAAGCAAACGTGGTTTGGGTTTAGCTAAAGTCGTTGTGAAAGAGATCGACCAATACTTAGAGTCTGCTGGAGTAGCGAAATCTTTTCTCTTTGCTTATGAGCCAGATATCTATAAAAGCTCAGGCTATAGAGAGCTAGTCTTACCCATTCGTTACTTCGACGAACAGAGGAGACATTGGAATCAGTTTGTCTATCGTGGAGGTATGGTTAAGTCCTATAGTGGTTATGCTTTTAACGATCAAGTTATAGAGTTTAATGGTCGTGTTTATTGATCGCGTTGAAAGATTCACATAACAAGGCGCTTAAGTCGGACTGCAAACTTGTGGCGGTTTTGATTCAATGGGCTAATGTGGTTACGGTGGTTATTTTGAGTTTGGTGGTATTTGCAGCCACTTAGCTTTGCGTTATGTTACTGCGCTTTACGAGTTATTGAATGAATAAAAAGTTGTTAGTTGGCGGTTGTTTGCTTAGTGTGATCGCTCTATTTATTGTCGGTAAACGAAGTGGTGAGGAGTTATCACTCCCCGTGTGTGATTCCGTCTCTATAATTGATACACCAGTGCATTTTTTCACAGATGACTCCATTAGTGAGGCACGAATTGAAGAGTTTATTGACTATTCAAACTTTGTTCTAGAGAACTCTTGCATTCCAATTAGAAGGACTCTTTCAGGAATCACCAAACTTGATTTGACCGGTTTTAAAAGTCAAGACAGTGGTAAGTTGCATCGCCAGTTAGTCCTAAATGTTGGTAACTCGATTCTTGAGCCAATGCAAAAAATAGGAAGCTACTATGTTCTAGTTCTTCCTAAAGACTTTCCTTTTGCAAAAGACAGAGCAGGAACTGCTCATGTAAATTTTAGTCGCAGTTTTTTAGTTCTATCTTCTGATGCAGAACTTCATGTACTTGAGCATGAGTTAGGACATCTGGCTTGGGCATGGCACGACAATACATCAATACATTGGTTAAAAGGACAGCTTCTAAAAGAGCATCACAAGCAAATTAAGCCCTATGCATTTGGGGCGTTGTGTCATGAATCTGGTACGGTAATGACTTATGCAGAGAAGCCGTTGCCAGTCTACTCATCACCGGATATCAAATATTATGGACAGGCTTGTGGTAATGCGGAAACTGCAGACAATGCGCGTCACATGCGAGAGTTTGCGCAATCACTGATAGCTCCGTAACATAACAAGGCGCTAAAGTCGGACTGCAAACCCATGGCGGTTTTGGTTCAAATTGGCTTGCGTGTTTACGGTGGTAATTTTGAGTTTAGTGGAGTTTGCAGCCACTTAGCTTAGCGTTATACGATGTCGTTTGAGCAACGTTGCTGTTGCATCTAATTCTTTATTATCAGAATTGTTGTGATAGTCATCCCGAGCTTTGTGCTTTTTACATTTTCCTGACTTGTAGCTTAAATATATTCATAGAGTTGAGTATCTTTTGTTATACAGGTGGATTGAGATGAGTATTTGTAGGTTTAATATAGATAACTTTTCATACAATATTGAATCGAATCTTGAAGCTATGGGATTACCACTACCAGAAACAGTATTTGGTACCGTTGCCACAATGTCAGGTATCATTGCAGCTATTGAATCTGCGTTAGCAAGCAAAGCTTCAGATATGCCATTAAAAGCAATCGCGAAATCAGGTCATCACATGAAGCAATTAGCTGGCATATCAGCTGCATTTTATGCTGGTGCTATTATTGGTTCTGCACTAATGGCTTCCAAGCGTGCAACAAGATGTGATTTCAGCGAATTAAAAGAGTCATTTAAATCGCTAGGCTTACCAAGTTGGGCTGCTGATGATGCTATAAAAGCTCCGAATGGTGATAAATTACTAAGGGCTAACTAATGGGCGATAAACTCAAGTTGATTATGGTTAGTGTCGGTTTGTCTTTGATTGCTTGGCTATTTTGGTACCTGACTGGTAAAAATGGATTTTATTTAATCGGTTTAGTAGTTGTATTCTCAATTATTGAACGTATTTATAAAAAAGTAGTTAAACAAGGTACAAAATCTAATCGTTAATAATTTTTGTGTGGTGGGCAAACATCGTATAACAAACTGCTCAAGAGGGATTCGCAACGCGTGGCATTTTTATCATGCGTTGATTTTAGTGATTAAGGTGGTATGCGGTGGCATCGGTATTGCGTTGCTCACCCCTTAGCAGAGCGTTATGTGTAACCGATTTTTTATACCGCGTCGCAGAAGACTCAACAAGTGTTAGAGCCCTCAGATTTACTGAAGTATGGTGGTTCGACTAGATGATCACTTGGGGTAAAGTGCTTAGCTGAATTTCTTCTTTTTGGTTCAATTTTCAAGGTCTTTTAAACCAAAGGAGAACGCAATGAAAAAAGTGCAATTTTTCACAAACGGAGAAGTAACAACGTATGTTGACCAAAACTCAGCTACTTCTTTAGAAGAGGAAAAGCAGCTGTTTGCCCAAGGCTTTGTAATGACAGGTGATGTGATTGAAACTAATGAAATTTCAGATGCACTCAAGCTGCATAAAGAGAACTACGGAAGTGATGTCAAAGATCTATCTGTCTTAGGTATATTGGGTGGTTTGGGCTCGGTCATATAGTATTAACACATAACAAACGCTTTAAGTGGGACAGCCAACGTACGGCATCTTAGTTCAAATGTGCATTTGTGGTTACGGCTGTTATGTTTGAGTGTAGTGCCTTGCGTTGTCTGCCCCTTAAGCGGGCGTTAGCTGGAAAATTAAAAGAGCAGTTTTATTCTGGTTTTGTTGTTCGAGCTTTACACTTATACGTTCACGTTTTTCAAGTATCTCGCCAGTGGCACTTTCATTTAATCGGTTGAATCAACCCAAGCCGTTTACTTTTAATGGTGTGTTTGTCGAGTTCTTTGGTGTGGCTTCTTTGAAGTTGAAAGAGGTTCGTGACGAATAAAGTTCTTCGCTTGTTATGGTTGGCTTTATCGTAATTTTCCGTGGTCAGTCATGTTTCGTGGGCTAGGTTTTAGTTTTATAGCTGTCCCTTTTACATTGTGTTCGTATAGTCATAATGTATTTCAAATTATGCATTTGGGTGCAAATATCAAGCTTCAACGCAACCAGCTAACAATGCGCTTAAGTCGGACTGCAAACGCGTGGCGGTTTTGGTTCTAGTTGGCTCGTGTGATTATGGTGGTTATTTTGAGTTTGGTTGTGTTTGCAGCCACTTAGCTTAGCGTTAGTGTTTACATCAAAATTTGAGAAAATATCAAAGGAAGATAATGAGTAAATCAGTATATGTGGCAGGTAGCTTTAAGAACTTAGAAAAAATGCAGGCTGTACGCGAAACATTAATCGAAGCGGGGGTTAAAACAAGTATTTCAGAGCCTTTACAACAAAATGGTATCGACGGCTGCTTGCAACGAATTCGAGAGGCAGATATTACATACATTCTAAATTTCGGCGGATACGTTGGTAAAAGTGTTGCAATGGACATCGGTTACGCGCTTGGGCTGGGTAAACCAGTGTATGCGCTTGAACCTATCGCAGACCCTGACATTACACATTTATTGAAAAGGGTAGCAACCTCAGATGAACTCATTGCTGAGCTGGGTGGAATTAGTAAAAACTAACAAACGCTTCAAGACGGATTCGCAACGCTCGGCGGTTTTGGTTCAATTGACTAGTGTGTTTACGGTGGTTATTTTGGGTTTGGTGGTAGCGTTGCTCACCACTTAACGCGGCGTTAGCTGTACAAAATTAGCAGAGTGTATATGAGAAAGTTAGATTGGCCTCTTTACTGGCTTTATCAAAAAACAAATAATTCACCTATTGTTTCATTCAAAGTTTTGTTTGCATCATTTGCTGTTCTCATAACTGTAAGCATATTTGCAGGTGAGGCTATAAAGCAATGGTGGCTTTCTGTACCCGTAGGTCTATTAGGCGCTTCGGTTCCATTGCTAATCGGGTTCATAATTATCAAATTAAAATTCAACTGGACTCTAAATCGTATACCGAAAGCAGAGCTTGCTTATTTTATGCAGTATGGTTGTAGTCAAAAGCTGGAAAAAGGTTTTCGTTGGTTTATTTCAACTTATATATCTTTACTGCTGTATTTGTGGCTTTTAGCATCAATTCTTATGATTTTATCTATACCCGTAATGGTGTTTTTGTCTGTAAAGCACAGCTAACAAGGCGCTTAAGTCGGACTGCAAACCTGTGGCGGTTTTTGTTCAAATTGGCTAGTGTGTTTACGGTGGTTATTTTGAGTTTAGTGGAGTTTGCAGCCACTTAGCTTATCGTTAGCCCACTATCGCAAACTTTGGAGTAAGTTCACAAACTAGAATAGTTGATGATTATTCGTGGTAGTGCATATAGATATAATCTTCGGACAAAATAAAGATAGGACGAACGTTATGTCTAAAGGCGTTAAAGTTGGCGATATAGGTACTGACCATGATGGTTTTCCACCTACTCCTGTTACGGCAGGCTCTCCTGATGTGAAATTTGATGGCCTGCCCGCTGCACGGGTTGGAGATCCGTTAGCTCCACACGATAAACCCAAACATCCACCCCATGGACGTACCATTGCGTCTGGTTCATCAACTGTCAAAATAAATGGTAAACCAGCAGCCATTACTGGTGGCGCAATTAGTTGCGGAGGGGTTACGATTGGTAGTGGTACTGTGAACATCGGTGATGTATATCAGCCTGCGAAAATCTCCGCGTTATCATCTTCATCGTTCTCAACAGAATCTCAAGTTGCTATTCAAACTAAAGCTAAAAACGCGCATTCTTCAGCGAGTGTAAGCGAAGCTGTTGCTTTGAAAACCGCTCAAATTTCACAAGGTTCAGGTTATTGGCCACCATATGATTTTACTAAAAGTGAACAACTTGATGTTGAGTATACCCAAAAGGTTGTTGACCTAGCGATTATGTCGCTAGAGGAAGCTGAAGAGTTTGCCAATAACTTATGGTTGGAATACAACGGCAAAGATACGTTAGATAACTCCAAAAAAATCTGGGATGGTGCAGCAAATGCTAAGGGAGCTTATCAACTCGCGAAAGGATTAGGTGGCATGGGGGTTGTGGCTTATGTAAAACCTGCCAATGGTCAAGACTATGTAATAATCAAAGGTTACAAGAAACACCTAAAGACTCTCGTTAAAGGTAATCGTTGGCGTGCAAACAATCCTCAGGTTGTTCAGCTTGGTTTGGGCACAAAAAATATGGCACGCAACATGTTGAAAGTTGGGTTGGTTGTCGATATCACCTTCGCTATTGCAATAAATGCCGTTGATGTTTATGTGCACGATGAAAAGACAATGGAAAATTTAGTGGGTAGATCGGGTGCTGATATTGTTAAAGGTGTTGTTGCTACGGGGGCAGGAACTCTAGCCGCAATTATAGTCGCAACTGCTGGCACTCCCTTGTTAGTTAGTGGGTTAATTTTTGCTGGTATGTCCGTCGGAGTGGGTATTGCTCTAGATTGGGCTGATAATGAATTTGGGGTGTCTGATTCGTTAGTTGATTTGTTGAAAAAGGGTATGTAATGAAAAAAATACAAATCTCAGGGATTGTTTTTTTTGCGCTTTTTCTTGTCGGTTATTTGGCAATTGGAGCGCCAGAAGAATTGGCGCTTCCCTTTCTGCCATTAGAGCTAAGAGTCAGGTTGCTTGGATATACATCCTACATCGCATTAGCAATTCTTCCTCCTTTACTCCTAGGAAGCATTGGTATAATGACGCATCAGTTATGTCATCCACAAAGAGAAGTGACCTCTTATAGTAAGGTCTGGCTCAAAGTTGCTTATATTTCACTAACTATAGGTTTACTTGCACTAGTTTCAAGAGGTTATCTCGGCTACCAAGTAAATAAAGCTGGTTATGTAAAGTGCATCAATGAGTCACGAACTTCTTCTAAAAATAGCTGGAGGGTTTACGCAAAAGATTTAAGTTTGTGCAAGTCTTCATCTGGTATAGCTGGCGGTTAAAAACTGGGCTAACAAAGCATTTAAGAGTGACTCACAACGCTCGGCGATCTCAGTTTAAAGTTGGTTTTAGTGTTTAAGGTGCTGTGGGTTGGGTAGGTGCTTAGCGTTGTTCGCACCTTAATTCGGCGTTAGCTGGAAAATTAAAAGAGCAGTTTTATTCTGGTTTTTGTTGTTCGAGCTTTACACTTAAACGTTCACGTTTTTCAAGTATCTCGCCAGTGGCACTTTCATTTAATCGGTTGAATCAACCCAAGCCGTTTACTTTTAATAGTGTGTTCGTCGAGTTCTTTGGTGTGGCTTCTTTGACGTTGAAAGCGGTTCGTGACTAACAAAGTTATTCGCTTGCTATTGTTGGCTTCATCGTAATTGTTTCTGGTCAGTTATGTTTCGTGGGCTAGGTTTCAGTTTTATAGCTGCCCCTTTTACATTGTGACTGTATAATCATAATGTATTTTAAATTATGCATTTGGGTGCAAGCATCAACTTCAACGCAACCAGCTAACAAGGCGCTTAAGTCGGACTGCAAACCTGTGGTGGTTTTGGTTCAATTGGCTAGTGTGTTTACGGTGTTTTTTTAGAGTGGAGAGGTGGTTTGCAGCCACTTAGCTTAGCGTTAGTGCCAAGGCTAATGTACTAGGAGAGTCATGTCTAAATTAAAAGAGTTATGTAAAGAGTTAGAAAACCGATTTTCAACTAAGTTCTTTGTATATTTGCCAAAAGGATACAATGAAAGGGATGAGAAATGGCCGCTAATTATTTCGCTGCATGGCAGTGGGGAACGAGGCACCGATCTAGAATTGTTGAAGAAAGAAGGGATGCCAAAGCTGATCGAGGAGGGTGTTGAGTTTCCTTTCGTAATGGTCTTTCCTCAATGTGAAAAATTTTCAGCTTGGGAGCCTGATAGAATTAAATTGTTGGTTGATGAGATTGTAGACACCTACCATGTAGACCAATCTAGGCTATACCTTACCGGTTATAGTCTTGGAGGATACGGAACTTGGACTACCGCAATTAAGTACCCCGATCTGTTTGCTGCAATAGCCCCAATTTGCGGCTTTGCGATGTTAGGTGACGTTGCTAGACTCTCAAAAATTCCGGTCTGGACCTTTCACGGTGAAAATGACGAAGTAATGCCGTATAAGTTCACAGAGGAAATAGCTAATATCATTAACAAAAATGGCGGTAATGCCAAGTTTACTCTTTATAGCGATACTGGCCATAATTGCTGGGATGAAGCGTATAAAAGTGAAGATCTGTATAATTGGTTTACCTCGTATAAAAAGCACTAACAAGCCAATTCACCCGATTCCACAACCGCCGCGCGATTTTTGCGGGGTAAAAATACGCGCCTCGGTTGTTCCACGGGTGATTGGGGCGTTAGCTGGAAAATTAAAAGAACCGTTTTGTTCCGGTTATGTGGTTCGAGTTTTACACCTGAAATTTCGCGTATTTCAACTATCTCGCCAGTGGCACTTTCAATGCACTGATTTATTTTACCCAAGCGGTTTACTTTTAGTGGTGCGTTTGTCGAGTTCTTTGGTGTGGCTTCTTTGAAGTTGAAAGAGTTTCGTGACTAATAAAGTTCTTCGCTTGTTAGGATTGGCTTCATCGTAATTTTTCTTGGTCGGTTATGTTTCGTGGGCTAGGTTTCAGTTTTATAGCTGTTCCTTTTACATTGTGTTCGTATAGTCATAATGTATTTCAAATTAGGCATTTGGGTGCAATCATCAAGCTTCAGCGCAGCCAGCTAACAAGAGACTATTGCGTCAATAGTTAATTTCTGGCGCTATTGTTATCCCACATTACACCGTCTCTGAGCATCGAATTTAAGATCACAACCATCTTTCTCATACCGGCAACTATCGCCACTTTTTTGGGTTTTCCTACCGCAAGTAATCGTTCATAAGTCATCTTAAACACAGGGTTACATTGTATAGCTGACATCATGGCCATATAGAGAACTGTCCTTACCTGTGTTCGACCTCCTTGGATAATTCGTTTGCCTTTGTACCGACCACTTTCCTTGGTAATGGGAGCAACGCCTATAAGAGAAGCAGCTTGTTTGTTGGTGATATAACCAAGTTCAGGGACATTGCTGATGAGCGAAACTGCAACGATTTTCCGTACGCCAGGCATACTTTGTAAAAAGGTATTTTTATCTCGGTATTCGGGGCACGTATCGATGAGTTTTGCGATTTTGATTTCAGTTCTTTCAATCTGATTTTTGAGAGCAGTAAGGATAGGTTTTATTGATGAGGCGATAGTCTTTGGTAAGACTTGCAACCGGTTCTTTTCCATAGTTTGCATAGAGATTAGTTGGTTACGTCGAGTAACTAAGTCACTCATTAAACGTATGTTTTCACTCTTTAACTGTGTAAGTTTTGGCTCAATCGCTTTGGCATAATGTGCGATAAGAGCAGCATCTAATCTGTCGTTTTTGGCTCTTTTCCCTATCGCTCCAGCAAAGCGTTTAATGTGAAGTGGATTGGCAATAACATAAGGTAATTTCGCTGTATCGCAGGCAAGGATGAATGGCATCTCTAGGCGGCCAGTGGCTTCGATAACAACGCGTTTAGGGCAGTGTTTCTTAATGACTTTAATCGCTTCTTTGATCCCCTTGTCAGTGTTCAGTACGTTGAAGTAAATATCGAGAGGGCGGATGTAAATGTCTAATTGTAACTTACCAGTATCAACGCCGACATTAATGTTTTGAAGTGTGTTTGTATTCATAATAAGCTAACTCATGCTTGCAAATGCGGGCTCGAGACCCAGAAGACTATTCGAGTGTGGTGCTTGGAGTTCTATCTGGCGTTCGTACTTGTTACCGGTCTCTCGATAGAGGAGCCAACATTTAATCGAACTACCAGATATAGAACTTTAGTTGCAGCTAAAGTCTGGGGCTCACCTTACCCGATTGGATTACTTATTATCCATACAAGCATTTAAGAGGGATTCACAACGCTTGGCCGTTTTGGTTTAAATCCGCTTTTGTGTTTACGGCACAATGGATTAGGTTAGGTGGTGGCGTTGTTCACCCCTTAAGCTTTAGAATTATGGAATTATGGAATTATGGAATTATGGCCATCAATTTTGCTAACAATATGAAAAAGCCAGTCCCCCAAAAACTCCAATAGCCTAAAGAATTGATCCACATAAAAATTTTAAACTTAACAGAGTTTGTTTTCACTCGACCTTTTATAAATGGATAAGATAGACAGTAACTGGTAAATCTACTTGATATCGAATATGGCATATTATGATTTAATCGCATATTCCCATTATTGTCATAATATTTATCTAGATCTTTTGCTAATTGCTTATCGATAAAAATAATATGTTTTAAGCTACCTAAAGATATGACGGAAAGAATTATTGCTCCAGGGATGGCCCAAGCAATTAGATAACAACCAGCTATAAGAGCAGGAATTATCACTGTTAAATCAAATATTGAATGTTTCATCTATTCAATCGCCAATTCATATAATGAATAAATTCCATCGGAAAACTCTTTTCCAAGAGTTGAACCTAATATTCCCCCCGCAGAGCCCTCTGCTACAAACGCACCTATAGACGCAACTGCAATTACAGGGGCTGACGCTGTTCCAAGTAGAAGTAAGACACCTCCAACTGCCCAAGTCGCCATTTTCCCACTCACGACGCATATGGCATGATGAGCAAGTGCAAGTAATGGGGTCTTTCCAAAAAGGGCAGCGGTAGGGTGTTGTCTTGTCATAAGTTTCGTATATGGGCATGTCTTTTCTCAGACGTTTTAAAATACTCGTATCTTAATTCCAAATGTGCACAGGTAAAAATTTGCCCAGAAGATACGCTTCAGTATGAATTTAGACTGATTTCATGAGGTTTTAATTAGCTCTCGTATTACAAGAAGTGAAGATGTGTTAACGCTTGGCGGTTTAGGTTTAACTTAGGTTTAGTGAATGATGCAGAACGTATAAGTTACCCTTACTGTGTTCAGAGCCAATACACTAATCGTCATGTTTTCTATCGAAAATTCTTTATATCTTAGAGGGCAATTTGTTGCTCGTGAGCATGTTTTTGCCCTCCGTTTTTTCGCGTTATCATGCAGTTGCAGCGAATAGCAAGTGAAGGTATCCCTAAGATGGTTCGAGATATGAGTTCGTATAATATGCGTTGGATAGAGGGAGATACTTTACCCGAATCTCCTAAACGTAAACTTTCTCCCAAAGAGAGATACTTAAAGCAGCTACAAGAGAATCATCGACAATCTGAAGAAGCGTGGGCTTATGTTCAAGCAAACGAAGAGCGTTATGCCTTACAAAGAGCAGATGTTATGGCTCGCCGGAATGCTTCACAAATGCTTGATGACTCTCTTCAAGATACGCTTAGATCAGAATGTTCGCTAGAAGAGGAAATGGCGAAGAATCATCAACATGTGCTTATTGCTGACTTAGAAGATGCTCACAAAATTTTGCACAATATATGGTTGGAGTCTGGTCGTGATGTTGTTGCCATTGCCACAAGCATCAATACTTCTAAATCATGGTTTAACCATACAGAACCGATGTTTAATGCCCATTCTATCGCTAAGCAATTTGGTGATATGGGTATTAAAGCAGATTTAGTTGAGAGTAAAGGAAAAACCTTTGTGGCATTTGCTGGTACGGATAAAAACGGCAGAACCCTGAAACATGCTTTTATTAACGGTACTCGTATCAATATGAACGGCAAAAAGTACCCACTGAACTCTTTCAAATCTATGCAAGCAGGATTCAGTCCCAAATCAAAAGCGTCCAACTTTAAAGGTGCAGCCGCATTAACGTTTGTGGTGTCTGCAAGCTTAGCGACATCGGATCTTGTGTTTAAGGATGACTATCACTTGGTTAATTGGTTTGGAAATGTGGGCTCCGACATGTTTAAAGCGTTAGTACAATTTGGGGCTGGAGAGGCTGCGTTGTGGATCGCGGCTTCCTATAGTGCTCCTATTCTTATTGGTGCAATAGCATGTGTTGCCGTCTACACTCTAATCGAGATGACTTGGAGCGATCTTAAGATTTCCGATCATTTAGTGGAGACCTTAGAAAATGTCATCTCAAATTAAAGTTCGCCTAGCGGGATTTGCTCTAATTGCTTTGATGCTAACCTGTTGGGTCTATCCTTCCTACGGGATATTTTGCGATTATTTAGATTTATTGAACAATGAGGTAGTGGTAAGGGTATCTGTTTTAACTCTTTGGGTTCCTTTTGGGTGTCTAGGTGCAGTGCTTTGCTTACTTTGGATGTCGCCAAAAGCTCTCTATTATGGAAAAGGAATTGGAAAAGTTTATTCACCTAAAGCAATGCAATTAGCTAACAAGGTTTGTCTTTACTTTGCATTGATAGGGATAGCTTTTGCGGCAGGTTGGACGTATCACTCTATCGATTTATTAGAACGATATGGATATGTCTACAGCAGAGATTTAACAAAGATAACGCCAACGGGTGCGTATTCCGGTGATTCCGGACACCGGCTCCGGTTTAACCGGACGCCTCATATCCCTAACTTTTCTCTAACCCTATTTTTACTCTACCTGTCCGGATTGCGCCAGTTTTCTCATTGATTCTCCTCCGAGTTCTATTCGGTGACTGTTGTGGATTAACCTATCCAATAAGGCGTCAGCAACCGTGGCATTGCCTATCATGTTGTACCATTCTTTAACCGGAAGCTGGCTTATCATAATGGTGCTGCTGGTTTGATAACGATCCTCCAGAAGCTCCAGCAAGTGACCCGCATGATCCGGACTCAACTTTTCCATTCCCCAGTCATCCAAGATCAGAAGTTGTTTTCTCGACAGAGCCAGAAGTTGCTTTTGGTAAGTCCCGTCAAGGCGACCTGAACTCAGGTCATCAAGTAAACGGCTGAGCCTGTGATAACGGACACTGTAGAGCTGGTCGCAAGCTTGAGCTGCAAGCGCACAGGCAACGTAGGTTTTTCCTGCTCCCGTCGGTCCGGTGATCAGAACGTTTTGTTTTTTGTGCAAGTAGCTCCCGGTTAATAGCTCACTCATTTGAGTACGCTTAAGTCCTCGTCCTTCTTTGTAGATAATCTGACTTGGCAGAGCATCGACCCGGAGTTTAGCTTGCCACTTCAGGCGTTGGATTTTGGCCTGATTTCGTCCCAACACTTCGCTTTCAAGCAGCAGGCTTAACCGCTCTTCGAAGCTCAGCTCTGCATAGGTCGATAACTGCTCTTGTTGTTGCTCCAGAGCCGAGGCGGCATGGCTCAGACGCAGTGATTTGAGTTGTTCGCTTATTGTGTTCATCATTCTCTCCTAGTGATAACTGTTGGGTCCGCGCACATTGCTGTGTTGGATGTCAGGGGTGGATTCCGGAGTCGAAGACAACAGGCCTTCCCGGTGATTTTCAAGCAAGTTTCTGATGAACCTGAGATAGGGTTTGTTCACCATCAGAGCATCTTTACATGCCTGCTCTAAGCGAGCGTCACCGTATTTTTTCGTCAGGTTGAGAAGCCCAAGGCAACTGCGATTGGCTTGCGCAGGATGCGCTTTCGACATGAGTAATCGGTTGACCACTTCTTGTGTCGCTGCGCCGATCCGGCCTCCCCAGTTAAGTAACCGCTCTGGTGACCATTTTTGATATTGATGATTGCTGGGCATATGCTCCGGATAAGTACTGATCCCATGCTCTTTTTTACTGGCTGGGTGCTGAGAGATCAGATTACCCTGATGGTATATCTGTATCAGCCTGGAAGTGGCTTCAAGCTCAACGTATTGGCCCACTAACTGATGGGGAACAGAGTAATAATGCCTTTTGTATTCGATGTGATAATCCGGCCCCACTTTGGCGCGTTTGATTTCTGTGTAGAGATAACGTTGTACGGGGAGAGGTTTTAGTGCCGGCTTATCCAGAGTATCGAACAGCTCCTTTCGGCTGGCTCCCAGTTGTTTCATCTGTCTTTGGTTCAGTGAGTCCATTAACTCCCGGATAGAGAGGTTTAGCTCTTTGAAGGTATGGAAGGTTCGGTGACGAAGCCGCATCATGATCCAACGCTCAACGATAAGGACGGCATTCTCAGCCTTGGCTTTATCTTTGGGTTTATAAGGGCGTGCTGGCATAACGGCCGTGCGGTAATGGTACGCCAACTTGCGGTAACTATCGTTGAGCTTGGGTTCGTAGCGGTCCGTTTTGGTCACCGCGGATTTTAGGTTATCAGGTACAAGCAACGCCGGAACGCCGCCGAAGTGTTCAAAGGCATTGGCATGAGCTTCCAGCCAGTGCTCAAGTCGCTGGCTTTCACAGGCTTCAACATAGGTGTAGTTGGACGCACCTAACGTCGCCACGAAGATCTGAGCGTTGCGGATTTCTCCGGTTTCAGGGTTTACCACCGGGATGGTTGGTCCACAGTAGTCGATGAACAGTTTGTCACCGGCCAGGTGGCTCTGACGCATACTGCGTTTCTGCTTCTTTAACCAACGAGTGTAATGCTCGCAGAACTGGCTGTAACGATAAGCTCTCTCCTGATATTCAGCCAGATACTCTTCCCACAGCAGATGTTTGCTCATGCCCTTACGTTTCAGTTCGACAAAGCACTGGGCGAAGTCCGGCATCACCTTTGTGTCGCTGATTGTTTTGTCACGATAGAGAGTCTGAGCCAGTTCAGTATCAGAGCAGCTTTCAGGGAGAGGCCAACTCATTGCGCTTTGCTCAAAACGGGTCAGTATTTCTGAGATGGTTGAACGACTTACTTTCGTGCAGGAAGCGATCTTTCTGGTCGACAGATGGCACTCATATTTAAGGCGTAATACCTCTTTGATGTTTGTCATAGATGTTCTCTTTTTCGGCATTATCACTTCCTTGCTACGTTAATATGCATAACAAGAATAGTGAGTGATTGATTTAAAAGAGAAAAGAGGGATATTCCGGAGTAACCGGACAGGGTTTCCGCTTAACCGGACAGTGATTCCGGAGTTAGTGGAAAAATGGCTGGTTTATGCCGGAAATAGTGTCCGGATTAAAACGGAATGGGTGTCCGGGGAATCCCGGAAACGGTGGCTGGATTGCTCCGGAATACGCAAACGGGTATTCATTTAATGTATGTGCGAGCAAATTAAAACGTACAACGTAGAGGCACCAACATCACGAACAGTTTAATTCGGGTTCACAATGGCTGGTGGATTAGCTTTAGTGATTACGGCGCAACGTTTAAGTGTGTTGGTGGCAGTGAAAACAAGTTATTAGAGAGTTGTTATCAACTCATTATTATCAGGGTTCAGTAAAGTTCTGTATCTAGGGAAGCAGGGGTTCTATATACTTCCTTATTTCAAAGGAAAGTAAAAATGGAAATGATCATTGTCTCTTCTGAACAACAGAAGCGTCTCATCATGCTCTTTAGTCGTACCATCTCAAAAATGCCAGACAAAGCTCTTCTAAATGATTTGGGTTCGTACCAAGTTAACTCTACAGTTTATCCAGCTTTCAAAGCTGCCTCGGATCTTCGAGTCGAGCGTATCAAACTGCCATTTGGGGATGATAAAAGAGCGTCGCTTGAAGGGGGAGATTTCCTTTATCGGTATTTGTCTCGAGGCTATATTTGCCTTGGTGATTTCAAGGGACAACCTAAACCAGACTTAACACAATGGGGTGTTCGCTCAGTTCGTAAACTACCTAAAATTGGATTCGGTTTATAAAATTGGCTGCTAATAGTTAGCTGCAAAGTTTAAGTGTGGTTTTCGTGTTTACGATGCAAAGATCTGAAAGGTTTTGTTGAGGGACAGTGCTACTTACTCTTTAATGTAGCGTTTTACAAATTTAACTTACGTGCAGAGCCCCGAACTAAGGCAATAGTAGGCACCTGATTATAAAAAAACCGTCAGAAGACGGTTTTTGAACGTAATTATAAAGAGCTTAAGCACAGCACTTTTTGTACTTTTTGCCGCTTCCGCAAATGCATGGTTCATTGCGGTTTGGTGTTTTGTCAAAGGTAACCGTTTTAGGTTTATTCAATAGCGTATCTAATTCAACCGTGTTCTCCGGTTGCTCCGAGTCCACGACAATATGAGCCACAATAGAGTGCTCAGACAGCAATGTTTCGATCTCTGCTTTACGAGCTAGTGTTGGGACGACAACATTGATTGGAGACTCCTCAGTGCCTGCTTTTACATCACGCTTTACGTTGTAGCCTGAAATAACGTGGTTTTGTCTAGCATCGATTCGACCTTTGAAAAATAGTTTGGACATTTGCAACTCACTGATAGGTTGGTGTGGCGTAATTGGGTCGCGATTATACGGAACTATTACATTTGATAA
The DNA here is from genome assembly GCF_038452265.1 of Vibrio diazotrophicus. Classification (NCBI taxonomy): domain Bacteria; kingdom Pseudomonadati; phylum Pseudomonadota; class Gammaproteobacteria; order Vibrionales; family Vibrionaceae; genus Vibrio; species Vibrio diazotrophicus. The sequence goes on along the minus strand of NZ_CP151842.1, from coordinate 1,762,266 downwards.
AGAAGTTCCTACCATATGTATTGGATTACGCTATCATGCGCAATTGACCAAATTGTAGTGATTCATGATTATACCAACAAAAAATCCTTCTTCTTCAGATGTATCTTGCTCAAATTGCAAGGCATGTTGTTGTCGTCTCGAAGTTATGATTATTTCAGATACTGGCGTGCCAGAAGAATTTATCCAACGTGACCAGTATGGGGGGGAGACAATGATGCGACTACATGACGGTTGGTGTTCTGCTTTAGACCGAGATACGTTAATGTGCTCAATTTATGAAAATCGTCCTTGGATATGTCGAGAATTCGAAATGGGCTCTGACGAATGCTTGGATGAGCGAGTTAAATCCCTATAAAACATTGATTTAATTAAACAAGTTTGTTGCTGGGTTGCTTCCTCGTTACTGAGGAGGTTTCAGAGAATGAACCGTGCAAACTAATTTAAAGTAGACTGCTTTCCAACACTTAGAATTTTTAGATTACGGTTGAATGTTGTATTTACGGCGTAAGGGGGTAGCGTATGTAGCTACGTAGCCCGATATTCTATTAGTCAAAAATAGGAGCAGAGTGTGAAATCTAAGCATATTGGTGAACTAGTCTTGAGTGAACAACAAATTCGAGATGGTGTTGAAATAGTCGCTGAAAAACTTAACAGGCAGTTCTCTGAAGCGGTTGTTATTACAATTGTTCCAGGTGGTATTTTGTTTACTGCTGATTTGGTTCGTAAATTAAAGTTCGATATCAAAATGGACTATATTTCTTGCCCACATACTCCCGGAGACAGCAATAATCAATCTACGATTGTATTCCATGAGAATATCCCACTCCTCGGCAAAGACGTCATTATGGTAGACGATGCAATAGAGTCTGGTGGCACAATGAAAAGGTTAGTTTCTTATATCCAAAACAACTATGAAGTGAGATCACTTTCAGTTGCTACGTTGTTTGTTAAGCCAGGTCGTGTCGATATACCAGTGACACAATACTACGCCTATGAAATGACAAATGACGATTTACTTGTTGGGTATGGTTTACCTTGGCAAAACAAATTAAGGAATATTCCTTACATATCGAAAATAGTGAAATAGTCTTCCTATAGAATAACTAGATAGTTAGTTCGGATCCTTAACGTTCTGTAGTTATGGCTCGCGTCAAATGCGCGCTGAACTTATCGCATAAAAGGAACAAATATGGTTGTGCTCAGACAAATGCAGCAAGAAGAGTTTCCGGCTTATTGCCAGTATTTTATCGATGATTATAGTCAGGAAATAGCTGCGAATTATGGTCATTCTATAGTTCTAGCAACAGAGTTGGCTGAAAAGGAACTGCATCGTTGCTTTCCTGATGGTCTCAAAGGTAGTGAGCATTCATTGTTATGTATTGATGCTGAGGTTAATGGACAGTTGAATCTTGTTGGTTATTTGTGGCATTCAATTAATGCTACAGAACAGTCTACCTTTATATATGACTTTTTTGTTTCCTCTGAATACCGTGGCTTGGGCTATGGAACTGAAGCTATCTCAGTTTTGGAAAAACAGTTACGAGAAGTCGGCGTTAATCAAATAAAGCTAAGAGTGGCCTATCAAAATGATCGAGCCCTCCAACTGTATAAAGAAATCGGCTTTGTTATTACTGGCTTCAATATGGCAAAGAACATCGCTACGTTGTAACTGCTACATCTTTTGAATCAGTTTGCTTATCATTTTTCGCAGTTTTGGTTCGACAAACTGAGTCAGTTTTTACCCTTTAATGTGATTTTTTAAAAGGAGTATTAAATGAGTTCTGTTGAGATTAAAAACGTCGTTTTCGACATCGGCAATGTTGTCGTTCGTTGGTCTCCTTTGGAGATTATCAGGCTCACATTTGGAGACAACAACGCTGTTGAAGAGAAAGCGAAATCAATATTTCAGTCTGAAACTTGGCTTCGTTTGAATAAAGGTCAAATAACAGAAAATGATGCGAAAGCTCAATATAAGGAAGCTCTAGGGTTAACTGAGTTAGAGTGTGAGCGCCTGTTTTATTACGTGAAACAAACTCAAATACTCATCCATGGCTCTGTTGACCTAATTAAACGCTGTAAGTCTGCGGGCTTAAATGTTCTAGCGTTAACCGATAATGTTCACGAAATTGTCTCCCACTTAAAAAACACCTACACATTCTGGGATTTGTTCGACGGTGCAATAGTTTCAGCAGATGTAGGATTATTGAAACCTCAGCCAGAAATCTACCAGACTCTGCTTTCTCAATATGAACTAAAAGCGTCGCAAACAGTGTTCATAGATGATATGCCTTATAACGTGAAAGGAGCAGAATCAGTTGGTATAGCAGCAATCCAGTTTGAAAATGTTTCCCAGTGTGAACAAGCTTTAAGATCATTAGGTGTACAGATTTAATGGTATAACAACGTTTGCTACGAGTTTACGGTGGTCAATTTCCGTTTTGTTATTTTTAGGCTTTTCCTTGGCTGGGCAACTTCGTTACTTCTGTTGTGCTTACATATTTAAGTACTGTTGATTTATACAGTTTCATGCTCTACTGTTTGTAGCGTTAAGTCTTTAAACCGCAAACAGGAGAATATGATAATGATTAAAGGAAGCTGCTGCTGTGGAACCGTTCAGTTTGAGCTGAGTGAAAAACCAAGCATGATGGGCACTTGCCATTGTTCCCGATGTCGTAAAGTTGGAGCCAGTACATTAGTTTTTGTAAATTCTAATTCTTTCAAAATCACTAATGGTAGGGATAAGATCGCGACCTACAAGGCTGTTGAACCATATAAATACAATAGATGTTTTTGTTCTGTTTGTGGGACGTCACTTGGTGAAGTGCTATCTGACGGTAAGTCATTTCCAGTTTCAGCGAACTGTTTCGATGGTGAACTGGATATCGAAAATCAGTTTCATGAATTTACGTCTGAAAAGCCCAAATGGTTAAAAATTGGCGATGATGCGAAACAGTTCTGTGAGCATCCAGAATTCTAGGCTCTTTAGTTCAAAAACTTTGCGCTATACAAGGATTCAACGCTTGGTGTTTAGCGTTGAATTAAATACATTTTGCATAAGCAGCGTCATGCCTGAACTTGACTAAAAATAAGGAATTTCATGTGTTTATCAATGAGGCATCTAAACAAACGGGAGCGACTCAAAGAGCAATAAGATTATATGAATCTCTCGGGTTGTTGAGGGTTTCAAGATCAGGAAAGTATAGGGTTTATACTCAAGAAAATATCAATCTCATAAAGATAATTAAAGAGGCTCAAAGTCTTGGCATATCGCTTGCCGAATTGGCTAAATTGAAAGGCAAGCAAGATGATTTTGACTGGAAATTGGTGAGTGATTTTCTGATTCAAAAACAACAAGTGGTAGAACAGAATGTAAAAGAGTTAGAGCTTCAAATTCAACGTATTAAAAGTTATCGAATTTCGATTGATAAGTGTGTTCAAGAGCTTGACTCTGACCTATAGGTAAGAGTTTAAACTGCATTTTTCTATCTATATCGGATGTGCAAGTTTATGAAAAAAATATTGGTTATCAATGCCAACCCCAAGTCTACTAGCTTATGCAAATCGTTGGCAGAACGATATATCTCTGTTGCGAAAGAACACCACACCGTTGAACAAATTAATATCGGTGATTTGAATTTTGAAATAAGTTTAGACGAGGGATATGACAGAGTTACTGCCTTGGAACCCGATCTATTGGAATTTCAGCAGAAGATCCAGTGGTCAGAACATGTTGTTATCATCAGCCCCGTATGGTGGGGAACGATCCCTGCAAAATTTAAAGGTGTAATTGATAGAACCTTTTTACCGGGTTTCTCATTCAAATATGTAGAAGGAAAATCATATCCGGAAAAGTTGCTGAAAGGACGTACTTCAGAACTCATTATTACACTCGATAGTCCACCTCTTTGGTATAAGTACGTAAAAGGGAATGCAATATATAAACAGCTAAAGCACTCTATTTTGGACTTCTCTGGTATTAAAAATATATCTGCAACTTACTTTGGACCCGTTATCCATTCTAAGAGCGATCATAGGAAAGATTGGCTGAATAAAGTTGCCAAGTTAGCGCGCAATATAAATTGAATGTTGTACTAGGTTAGTTTCTTTTTAATCGGGAATGTTTAGCCAGCCATAAAGTGAATGAAATCGCTCCAATAAACGTTTCGGTAAAACGAGGGTTCCTTATTTAGAGTTTGGCTAATACCATGGTGTTTGTGAATAACATTGTTCTTGAATGGTGCGTGTCTGATTATCAGTATGGCACTAACAGTAATTGGTTTGGCTAAGGAGTGTGCATGCTTAACAAGGAAAATACTGGGCTTATTATCGTAGATGTTCAGGGTAAACTGTCCAGATTAGTGTCCAACAGTGATGCTGTAGTATCAAACTGCGCAAAATTAATTAAAGGAGCTCAAGCTCTTCGTTTGCCGATCGTTTGGTTAGAACAAAACCCAAACAAACTGGGTCAGACAGTTGAAGAATTGCAAACTCTACTGAATGATCACAACTCCATAGCTAAATTTACTTTTGATGCCTGTCGAGAGCCCAATTTTGTAGAAGCTATTAAAACATCCGGTAAAACCTCGTGGTTGATTTGTGGAATTGAGGCGCATATATGCGTCTATCAAACGGCTATCCATCTCAAAAAAATGGGTTTTGAAGTGAGTTTAGTCTCTGATTGTGTTTCTTCTCGTGACCAATCGAACAAAGATCTTGCGATACAAAAATTAGCTGGTTCAGGTGTCGATATTACTGGCTTAGAAATGTGTCTCTACGAGTTAGTTGAAGATTGCCGCGCACCAGAGTTTAGAGAGATCCTTAACTTAATTAAGTAGATAGTGAATCAATACCATGAGCTTCGAATAAACTAAACGATACTTTATGAGCTTTGATGACTATGTGTAATACTTCTGAGTGGTTGATTACGGAATGTCTGATTTGAAACAGGGATAGGAAATGATGAAAGGTCAAATCATAGAATGGAATGATTCCAAAGGTTACGGTTTTATCTCCGCATTGAATGGTGAGCTCAAAGTTTTTTTTCATATTTCATCAGTTAAAACTTCGCATCAACGCCCGAAGCTAAATGACAAAGTATTTTTTGAAGTCGATGAAGATGATAAAGGACGCTTTAATGCAGCAAACGTAGTGATAGAAGGAGCATACGGTTTTCCTGTCACAGTATTGTTCGGTTTTACCTACTTAGTTGCAGTGTTTGCTTCCGTTTTTCTCTTGGGGGGCGAATGGTATCTAATACCTATTTATATAAGTTTAAGTCTAGTCACTTATCTGATGTACGCTTGGGATAAGAAAGCTGCTCAGGAAGGGGCTTGGCGCACCCCAGAGAAAACACTTCATTTACTCTCATTGGCTGGAGGTTGGCCTGGGGCACTACTGGCTCAATTCCATTTACGCCACAAGTCAAAGAAACAGCCTTTTAAAACGATTTTATGGATGACCGTCTTTTTGAATATCGGCGGTTATGTTTGGCTGTTTACCGAAACAGGAAGAGAAATTCTTAAACAAATATCATCTATATAACCGCGTGAATCTTGCTTCCTAAAACCGAGTGAAGAACAAGTATAACGACATCATTAGGCTAAAGTGTTAGAAAAATAAACGAGTTAAGAAACATTTGATTTTTTTGGAGGACTCTGTGAAAAAAATTTTGCTCATCATTAGCTCGTTAATTTTAGGAGGCTGTTTGGGAATGCCGCAAACAGTAAAGCCTGTTACTGACTTTGAACTTCAAAACTACCTTGGCAAATGGTATGAAATAGCACGTTTAGACCACTCTTTCGAAGAAGGATTAAGTCAAGTAACTGCTGAGTATTCTCTTCGTGATGATGGCGGAGTGTCTGTGCTAAACAGAGGCTATTCGGCAAGCGATGATGAATGGAAAGAAGCAGAAGGGAAAGCTTACTTTGTAAATAGCGAATCAGAAGGCTACCTCAAAGTTTCTTTCTTCGGTCCTTTTTACGGATCTTATGTGGTCTTTGCTTTAGAGCGTGACAATTACGACTATGCATTTATCTCTGGCCCTAATACTGACTACCTTTGGTTGTTGGCGAGAACGCCAACCGTAGAACCTGAAGTTATGACTAGTTTTGTCCAAATGGCGAAAGAGCGTGGTTTTGATACAGATAAGCTAATTTTTGTTGAGCAGGAATAAAACCTATTTGACTGAAATGCTATGCAAAGAGCTGTCTTAATATGCCGATGAAATAGAGATTAAAAATGATTAGAAAATACAGTGGTAACGACCTAGATTCCGTTATTGAAATTTGGCTCGCGGCTTCGATTAAAGCTCATAACTTTGTACCGGAAGATTTTTGGCGCTCGCAAATAGGCAATATGCGTGAGATCTACATTCCTGCTTCAGAAACCTATGTTTATGAACTTGACTCTGAAGTTGTTGGTTTTTATGCATTGTATGAGAACAACCTAGCTGCAATCTTTGTCAAACCAGAACTGCAAGGTAAAGGTATTGGTAAGCAACTCATCAATCACGCTAAAACTCTACGTCAAACAATAGACCTCAATGTGTACAAAGAAAACCAAGCGAGCTATGACTTTTATCGATCGCAAGGTTTCAAAGTGGTGAGCGAGCAAACCGATCCTCATACTGGACATCAAGAATTCACCATGAGTTTTAATGTGTAAGCGGTAAATGACTTTAAGCTGTGAATTATCCACTCTCTGCTGAGCTTGATTTGATGTGTTATTAAACGGGCTACAGCTGCAAAAAGGGTGGTAAACCTAACGCTAACGATTAGAATACGCGCTCAGAATAACTATCCGCCAGAAGACCACTATGATTCGTGACTACACCTTTGACTGCCTTGTAACTATGCCTCGCCATGAATTAGAAGAATTCAGCGTCAGAATGATCAGCAAAATGGTTCCTGAAGACGTAATGAATGAAATCTTTACGTTTGAACAAGAAGAAGTTGATAGTGAAGAACGCATGATGTCAGCGCGTTTAGATGCAATGCTGCGCATGACAGCCATTGCGCTAAGTGAAATTCAGCAAGCGTTTGATGATTCAGAAAATGCTAAACAGAACAGTGAAAGAATGACTCGCTTAGTTCTTTGGCACTTCTACGCAATATCTTTCAATTTGGAGCAAGCGATCACGCTTGAAACACATTGCGAACTGGTTGAACAGCTACTCGCTAAAGCGCCCGTCGATGCATTTGGTTGGGTCAATGCGCTTACAGAGCTGTTACACACTTATGCGGATATCAACGCAAAGCGAAATCCTCAAGATTAGATTAATTATCAAAGTCATTGGAAAATAAGGAAATATCCGTGGAGCTATACGTATATCAAGTCGACTCATTCACTTCTGAAGTTTTCAAGGGAAATCCTGCAGGTGTGTGTATTACCGATACCGTGCTAGAAGAATCGACAATGTTCGCTATTGCGGCTGAAATGGCGGTCTCAGAGACCGCATTTTTGGCGACAGACACAATGCAGTTACGTTGGTTTACTCCTGAGGTTGAAGTGAAGCTTTGTGGTCACGGCACCCTAGCGGTTGCGCATGTTTTGCAAGAGCAAGGGCTGTATCAAATTGGTGACTGTATTGAATTTAATACTCTATCTGGTGTGTTAACTGCTGAGTTGGGAACTGAAGATATTCATCTCTCATTTCCTGCTCCTGAATTAGAGATGGATGTGGAAATTGACCATCAACTCATTGAACGTTTAGGTATATCAACGTCTCAGATTGTTGATTACGGCAGCTTCGATTCTAAACAGTTAATCGTTGTTAATGACGAAGCACTCTTACATCAACTTAACCCCGATTTTAGTGGCTTAGTTAAACTCAAAGGTCGAGGTGTTGTTGTTACCGCAAAATCTATAGGTGATTTAGATTTCGTATCGCGATACTTTGCTCCTTGGGTAGGCGTTAACGAAGATCCCGTCACTGGTTCGGCACACTGTGCATTGAGTGTTTATTGGTCAAAAGTTCTCAATAAAACAAAGCTGAAAGCTTACCAAGCATCACATAGAGGTGGTTTTGTTGACGTAGAACAGATCAACGCCAAAACAGTAAAGCTTTCAGGAAAGGCGGTGACGGTATTACAAGGTCAGATGCGGGTTAGATAAAGCTCGTTTAGCGAACACCACCATCAACCATCTTACATTGATGAAAATGTGGGTAAGAATCTCTTATTTCCAGATGTTCCATATCGAAAATAACGTGTTCAATGTCGTGCTTTTTCGCATCAAAAAGCAGTCCAACCACACTGCCACTATGAGCAACATTTAACCCGTATAGGTCGTGTTTTTCGACGATGTTAAGTAGTTGTTCAAAGCGAGGTTTAGGCAAAATGATCTGGCTTTCGATGGCGCTTGCGGTTGCTGCTTTGCCAAGTAGACTTGGATTGTGACACCTAATGGCATCTGCCAGATCTGTATTCGCCGTATCTAATTTCAATGAAGAATTCATCAATGAATGACGGTGATCCACTTTGTGGTAAGCCGCAGTATCTAGCTGTATTGGGCTTTCCAATACCAACAAATTAAGATTTGTCATCGAACCGTATTGTGCCGCCACAACTCCTTGGTTGTGATCAAATAAGGTTAGGGCGTTGAACATGGTGCTGTCGGTAGGTTCGAGTTGAGCGCAAAGGGCAGCAAGGTGTTCTGCTGTGTAGTCACACTGAAAGTAGCGATAGGTCGCTGCCACCGTTGCCGCTGTATCGGCGGTACTGCTAGCCATACCTTTAGCAACAGGAATTGTGGATTGAAAATCGATCTTTAACTGTTGAGATTCAGCGCTTGGGATATTGAGCTGCTTTAGAGTTAACTCCAAAGCTTTGCGCATCATCGGTCTTTGATTACTAAGCGAAGCCAAGCCAGAGCTGACTTCGACGGTACTAAACCAATCAATAGGGCAAGACACCAACTTTTCACCGCCGGAAATCCATCCTTGAATCAACTCTCCGCACGAAGCTGGGCAGCTCGCTTCAGCCATGATTAAACACCTTTTTGAGGGCTGACACTAATCGTTCGTTCTCTGGTCTGGATTTAATCGCCACTCGGTAGAAGCTCTTATCTAAACCAATGTAGTTAGCGCAGCTACGAATCAAAATGCTGTGTTTCATTAGCTGTGCTTGCAGCGTCGACTGACTATCTGAGTGTTTAAAAAAGATGTAATTCGCCGAAGGTTTGTAGGGTTTGATTTGCTCAAACTGTTGCAATTCACCCAATAGATAACTTTGCTCTTTGGCAAGCCAGTCGTAGGTTGCTTGGTGATAGGTGATGAAATCAAATAGTACTTCTCCTGCCAATGCAGCAAGAGCATTTATTGTCCACGGTTCTCTTTGTTCTCGAATCAGTTGTAAAAGCTTTGCGTCGGAAGAGAGCATGTATCCCAAACGTAAACCGGGCAAGGCATAAAACTTGGTCAGTGAACGCAAAATGTAAAGATTGGAGTGACAGGGCAGATATCTACAAAGACTCTTAGTCTCGGGCATAAAGTCGAGAAACGATTCATCGACAAAGAGCTTGATGCCCATGACGTCACAGCGATTTAAGATTTCAATCAGCAAATCCGGATCGGGTTGCAGCCCTGTCGGATTATTAGGTGTACATAAGAAAAGGCAATCAAGATCCGGTGAAAGAGCGGTGAGAATACGTTTAGTAACGCGAAATTCTTCCTCTTCACGCAGCAAGTAGTTTGTGATTTTGCAGCCAACGCGTGTGAGTGCACGGCGATACTCGCCAAAACTCGGCTCAACGAGCAGTGCTTTTTGGGGCTTTACATATTGCGCCCAAAGAAATATCAGCTCAGTTGCGCCATTTCCAGCAATCACATGGCTTTGTGAACACTGATGGTGACGAGCCAACTGACGATGCAGCAGGTGGTAATCAATATCGGGATATTGCTCTAAGCGTGATAAGTTTTCTACAAGTAGATGCTTTAATCCTCCGGGCATACCCAGAGGATTGATGTTTGCACTGAAATCAATGACATCGCTGGGTGCGAGACCAAATTGATTTGCCATTTGCAGGACATTACCGCCGTGTTGTCCACTTATCGCCATATTAGTTGCCTTTAAGCTATATCGAGTTGAATTTGTGTTAGCTCGTTAATTTAACGACATGGGCTTAAACAAAAGTGTTGCATGTTTCTGTACAACGCCGCCAATCTCAATTAATGCTGGCGCAAATTAACATATTTGAAAATTCCGCAATAGCAATAAATTACCATTTGTATGTTTTCATCGACTCTGTAAGATGCTGTTTTAAATACTTGTTTAGGTTAGCATCACAAGTTATTACCTTGAAGATGACAGTTTTGTAAACATTCATTGTCATGGTAGCCTGATTTTACTTACAACAAGCCTATAGTGAAATTTAACAACAGGATATGTAGTAGTTTTAATTATCGAAACAAAACATTTCAATTTGGTTATGCCCTAGAACGGGTATATATCCCTCATGGGATTACGGAAGTGAGGTGAGAATCCTCCGCAGCCCCCGCTGCTGTAATGCTGACGATTTGGTTACACCACTGTTTTATCCTTTAAAACGGGAAGGGACCAATAAGGTTGACGCTAAGCCAGAAGACGAATCAAGTTGAACTCAATCAATAACTCCTTCGGTGGGAAGAGAGTGAGAGAAGCAGGTTCCTGACACCAAGATCCTACGACTTTTCAACCGCCTACCGTCCATTCAGAAACGTAATTGAAAGTGGACTATGAAAGCATTACTTATAGCGGGTACAAACAGCGGAAGCGGTAAAACAACATTCACATTAGGTTTATTAAGAGCCTTATGTCGTCGTGATCTTAAGGTTCAGCCTTTTAAAGTGGGCCCAGATTACATTGATACCGCGTGGCACACCAAAGTTGCCAAAGTTCCATCGCATAATTTAGATTCCTTCATGCTCGATGAGGAGACTGTAAACGCTTTATTCCATCAACAAACACAAAATGCGGATATCGCTGTGATTGAAGGTGTCATGGGATTATTCGATGGCTATGGTACAGATCCATACTATTGTAGTAGCGCGGGTACAGCTCGAGCTCTATCTTGCCCTGTTATTTTGGTTGTTGACGGCAAAGCTATGTCGACATCGGCCGCAGCTATTGTTATGGGGTTCCAACAGTTTGGTAAAGAGATCAACATTGCAGGGGTTGTCTTCAACAACGTTAATTCCGATGGTCACTACCAACTTCTAAAACAGGCTGTAGAAACCTATTGTCATATTCCTGCGTTTGGCCGGTTACCTAAGCTACCCAATGTTGAACTTCCTTCTCGTCACTTAGGTTTGATGACCGCACAAGAATCACAAAATATGGATTCTCAATGGGATGAGCTGGCCGATGCTATTGAGCAGTATGTCGATGTTGATGGATTGCTTAGTGTTGCTCGTTCTGAACTTCATCAAGGTTCTTCTCACACGGTTTATCAAACGATTGAAGGTAAGGGAAAAGGACTGACCGTCGCAGTGGCGATGGACAAAGCATTTAACTTCTATTACCAAGCTAACCTCGATTTGTTAGCCAGCAGTGGAGCTGAAATCCTATTTTTTAGCCCTCTGGCCGACTCTAAGCTACCTGAATGTGATTTAGTATATATCGGCGGTGGCTATCCAGAGTTATACGCTGAGGAGTTGTCGAAAAATACCTCGATGCTGCAATCGATTTTTGCAGCTCATCAAGCCAATTTGCCAATTTATGCTGAATGTGGTGGTTTGATGTATCTGGGTAGTTCGCTGTCTGACAGTGAAGAAAAAACCTACCCCATGGTTGGGATTTTATCTGGTCAAAGCATCATGACGAACAAACTGAGTCGCTTCGGATATTGCAATGCTAAAGCAGACATAGATACTTTGTTATGTGTTTCTGGCAATGAGTTACGCGGTCACGAGTTTCATTATTCTGATTTTTATACGGATATGGAACCGGCATTTACGCTTACTAAAGTTCATGAAGGTGAAGTGGTTGCAACGTGGCGGGGAGGCTATCAAGTTGGCAATACCTTGGCTATGTACTTGCATGTTCACTTTGCACAGTCACCAGAAATGTTACTTGAGTGGTTTGCAAGAGCGCGGAGCTTGTGATGGCGTTGAGCATTTATATCACCGCGTTCTTTATCGACCTGCTAATCGGTGACCCCCAAAGTTGGCCACATCCTATTCGGTTAATTGGTATGGCCATTTCCAATGTCGAGAAACGACTTCGCCACATATTCAAAAGTAAAGTGTGGCTTTACTTTGCAGGCGGGATTTTATGGATATCAATTGTGGTTACTGCCGGATTGGTTACCTGGGCGATAATTCATTTTTGTTATGGCATCCATTGGCTACTCGGCACGGGGGTAGAGGTATGGCTTGCATTCACAGTACTCGCGACAGGCTGCTTAAATGATGCAGCTCAAGATGTGCTTGCCCCACTGCGTACTCATGATCTTCCACAAGCTAGACTCAAACTTTCCTACATAGTAGGGCGTGATACCAGTCAACTGGACGAAAAACAGATCACCAGAGCAACAGTTGAGACCGTGGCTGAAAACACCGTAGATGGAGTCATTGCGCCACTATTTTATCTATTTATCGGTGGCGTTCCACTTGCGATGGTCTATAAAGCGGTCAATACGCTCGATTCTATGGTTGGTTACAAAAACGAACGATACAGAGAGTTGGGCTTCGTATCGGCTCGAATGGACGATTTAGCAAACTTCATTCCCGCTCGTCTCTCATGGCTGTTGTTTTCCTTATCAGCTGGCTTGTTAGGGGGCAATGGCAAATCTGCGTTCACAATCGGTTGGCGTGACAGGTACCAACATAAAAGTCCAAACAGTGCATGGTCTGAAGCAACTGTTGCAGGAGCGCTAGGCGTGCAACTTGGTGGCCCAAGCAGCTACTTTGGACGGTTAGTCGAAAAACCTTGGATTGGAGATAGCATTAGGGAGATAGAGCCTGAGGATATTGTTCAATCTATTCGTTTAATGTACTTAACGTCGACCTTAGCTCTGGTTCTATTTTCTGTTGCTTATTTCATTCTAATCTAGGGATAACCATTTGAACTCTTTCCACTGCAACAACGAAATCAATCGACGAATTTTGATATCAGTAATGAATTCTCCTCTAATCCGCCAAATTGTTTCGTTGCCACGATAAGTATTGGCTTGGCAAGTGTTCGTTTAAACCTGCAAAAGAGATTGATTCGCCGAACAAGACATATTAGTCTGCAGACGTCTATACATCTAAATAAAGAATATAAGGGAGTTTGTATGTCAGGTCAGCAGTTGGTTACCATATTAGATGGCGGAATGGGCAGAGAGTTGAAGCGTCGTGGTGCGCCGTTTCGTCAACCAGAATGGTCAGCGTTGGCGATGATGGAAGCGCCAGAAGTTGTCGGCGAAGTTCACCGCTCATTCATTCAAAATGGCGCACAAGTTATTACTACCAACAGTTATGCACTTGTGCCTTTCCACATCGGACAAGAGTGTTTCGATTCTCAAGCTGAGTTGTTGGCAGACAGAGCAGGCAAGGTAGCCAGAGACGCGGTCATTGCTGAAGGTAAGCAGACGTTAGTTGCGGGTTCTATTCCTCCACTGTTTGGCTCTTATCGTGCAGATCTCTATCAACCTGAAAATGCAGAAAAGATTGCGTCGCCACTTATCAAAGGGCTCGATGCTCATATTGATGTATGGCTAGCGGAAACTCAGAGTCTGATTGCAGAGTCCACTACGATTTATCAGAAGGTAAGGGCGCTGGGCACTGGAAATAAACCGTTTTGGGTTTCTTTTACTCTAGATGACAGTGAGAAAACGGAAGTACCAAAGCTTCGTTCTGGTGAGACGGTTAAGCAAGCGGTTGAAGCTATGGCTGCACTGAATGTGAACGCGATTTTGTTCAATTGCAGCCAACCTGAAATTATGGAAGACGCTTTGATTGTTGCAAGAACGACGTTGGAATCACTTGATGTAGAAGGGATTCAACTTGGCGTTTATGCCAACGCATTTCCTCCAACAACAAAAGATGCAACAGCAAATGATGGTTTAGATGAACTCCGTGATGATCTCAATCTAACCGTGTACGCAGAAATTGCAGACAAATGGCACAAACAGGGAGCGAGTTTGATTGGCGGCTGCTGTGGCATAGGTCCGGAACATATCAACGAATTGAGCAAACATTTTGCCGCTTACCTACGTTCATAAAAACTGAGTGGGCAAAAGAAACTTCAAATTAAGAGCAGTAAATTAACTAAACAATTTATTCGCTACTAATATCAGTTGGTTATAAGGGAGGGTTAACCTGCTTAGCTCTCCCTAACTTCCGTCTCATCATAAAGTCCTTTCTAACTGCTCTTAATAAGTGTGATCGAAAGGCAACATATCCCCCTTGATTCAGAGACTTGGTATTTAATCCTTGTTCAATAGGTAATGAATACCAATTGTGCTCTTTGCTAAACGAACATCTAATAGGTTTTGCTTAAATGTCTTATAGCAGCTAACTTCAATATAAATAACGTCTTAAAACTAAAAGATATGATGGATAAAACAGTTAAACCTGCGGATCACAATAAGATGTCATGCAAACAATGTTTAGAGAGAAAAGATCTTGGTTTTGATTTTACGATGGCGTTTCAGCCATTAATTCAATACTCGACCAAAACGATATTTGGTTACGAAGCTCTAGTTAGGGGAACACAAAATGAATCGGCCTTCTCTGTCATTGAGAAGGTGAATGATGAAAACAGATACCGGTTTGATCAACTTTGTCGAGTTAAAGCAATTGCTTTAGCGTCAAAGCTTAATATTGATTCTGTGTTAAGTATTAACTTTCTACCTAATGCTGTGTATCGACCTGAACTTTGTATTCGTACTACGTTAGAAGCCGCGAAGGAGTATAACTTCCCAATCGAAAACATCATGTTTGAATTTACGGAAGTAGAGAAAGTTAAAGATAATGAACACATAAAACACATTGTTGAGTGTTACAAAAACTTGGGTTTCAGAACGGCGATAGATGATTTTGGATCGGGTTACTCTGGGTTAAATCTTCTGGCGGGTTTTCAAACAGACATCGCTAAACTGGATATGGAGTTAATTCGAAACATAGATAAAGACCCTGTTAAACAAGTGATCATAAAACACTGTTTAGCTATGTTCGCAGAATTGAATATTACGCCACTTGCTGAGGGGATCGAGACCAAGGAAGAGATGATTTTCTTGAGAGATGCCGGTATCGATTTAATGCAAGGGTACTATTTTGCCAAACCCGGATTCGAATCCCTTCCTAGTGTCGATTTTACTCTTCTTTGATTTTGCTCTTTACAAGGCCTTTGCTTTCACGCAATAGGTCTTGTCATCACGTCTATTACTATTACCTACAATTTAAGTGATGTTAAAGATACTTTATTAATCGCTTAAGAGATGTAGTTAAAGTGTGCCATGTCACAACCGATACGTTGTGCAGTTGTCATCACAGATGAGAACGACTCACCTTTATAGCTTGCTTTAGGCGCTTTGCTTTTGATTTTGTTTTCAGTTGTGAAAAATGAAGTAATGAAGTTAGCAAATTTAGTTGCTAGACGTTTTGAAGCTTGGTTTTCAATATTTAAAGTGTTCATTACGCAACCTCGACTTAGTATCTATTTCTATTTTTTTGAACTAGACAATGAAGCGAAACATTCTTGACGCCTTCATTGTGATCGTGTTCACACTTTATGCCTAAATATGATCGAGATCAATAGTCTAAAAGCTGTTTTTTTTGAAGTAAAACGGCTTTTCATTTAATTAACTAATAAATACAAATAGTTATATGTATAAAAATATTTTAATGTACTCAAAAATAGTTGATTGAAAGCGAGTCGCTTTCACGACGACTTCTGTGTCCACTCTCATATTTTCCTAAGGGACAAAATCTAGTTCTACTTAAACTGTCGACATGTTGATTGTTTCCAACACGTCGTCTAACTTGCCAATGTTAAATCTAATTTAAATATTATTATTTAAATACATATAGATAGAGTAAATATATTGAATTATTGAAACGATGTAGGGTTTATACCTTAGTCTAATTTGTCGACAATTGTCTTGATTGTCGACAATCTGTGCATCTATAGTGTGTTCATTCCTTAGCGGGCTTCCTATAAAGAACTCGCAAGTACGATTAAGAAGACATGATGAACAGTGAATTGAGAAAGCCGCTTGTTGGTGAAAAAGAAAATACCAAGTCGGAAAACCTGACTGAATATTTGATTGAAGCGATTGTAGAAGGTCAGATTGCTCCCGGTAGCAAAATCTCTGAACCTGAGCTCGCAAAGCGTTTTGAAGTAAGCCGTGGGCCTTTGCGTGAAGCCTTAATGCGCATCGAAGGTTTAGGCTTAATCGAGCGCATCCCGCATGTTGGAGCGCGCGTTATTCAATTCTCATCAGAAAAACTGGTTGAGCTGTATGCGGTGCGTGAAGCATTGGAAGGTATGGCAGCTCGACTTGCTGCACGCAATATCACCGAAATCGAAATTGCAGGCTTAGAAACACTATTGTCGACACATTCGGCACATATTGATCAAGTTGACGGTGCTTCTTACTTCCACCAGCAAGGTGATTTTGACTTTCACTATCGCATCATTAAGGCAAGCCGCAATAGTCAGCTCGTTTCTTTACTCTGTGATGAGCTTTATCACTTGCTGCGCATGTATCGATATCAGTCGCCTCGTGCACAGTCTCGTCCTGTTGAAGCGTTGGACGAACACAAATTTATCCTGCAAGCGATTCGAAATAGAGATGAAGAGCTGGCAGAAATGCTGATGCGTCGCCACATATCAAGAAGCCGACGTTTAATAGAACAACAGATTCTAAGCGAAGCTAAAGATCTAGATTAAGGAGAATCACATGTTAAGCCCAGGAGCAAAGTTTCGACTTGCAGTGAAAACCAGTAACCCATTGCAGATTGTCGGCACTATAAACCCATATTGCGCCATGATGGCAAAAAAATTGGGTCACCAAGCGATATATCTTTCCGGTGGCGGTATCGCTAATGCGTCATACGGATTACCGGATCTTGGCATCACCACACTCAATGACGTGTTGGTTGATGTTGACCGCATTACCAACGCGTGTGATTTGCCTCTTCTCGTGGATATTGATACAGGCTTTGGTGGCGCTTTCAATATTGGTCGCACCATTAAAGCAATGGAAAAAGCAGGTGCTGCTGCGGTTCACATGGAAGACCAAGTGGCGCAAAAACGTTGTGGTCACCGTCCGAATAAAGCCATTGTCAGTTTGGAAGAGATGGCAGATCGCGTAAAAGCAGCGGTTGATGCTCGCTATAACCCTGAATTTGTCATCATGGCTCGCACTGATGCGCTTGCGGTTGAAGGTATGGATAGTGCCATTGAACGTGCCATCGCTTGTGTGGAAGCTGGTGCAGATATGATCTTCCCAGAAGCTATGACGGAACTTCAACAATATGAGCGTTTCTCAACAGCTCTGCATTCAGCAACAGGTAAACACGTTCCAATTCTTGCCAACATTACTGAGTTTGGCCAAACGCCTTTGTACAACTGCGAAGAGTTGGCGAAATCAAAAGTCGATATGGTGCTTTATCCACTGAGTGCATTCCGTGCAATGAACAAAGCAGCTGAGATGGTGTATAGCCACATTCTGGAAAATGGTAATCAGGAAGCCTTACTCGATAGCATGCAGACCCGTAAAGAGCTGTATGAATATCTGAACTACCACAGTTACGAAGTCAAGCTAGACCAACTGTTTAGCAAGTAGACGTAATTAAAAATTAATCCCTATTAATTGTCTTGCAGTGAGTAGGGAAGTCCAAGAAAACTGAAATAGTGTTTAGACAAGGCTTTTAAATAAGCAAAGAAACATAGAAAACGTGAAGCCTGCGTTTTCAAAAATAATCCAATAACGTGAAACCGCTGAGCTACAGCACCCATGAGGTGGACCCAAGGAGGTCGGCTTTTACAGCCCAAAGCAAAGCGACAAAAGGAGTTCAACATGCCTCATTCCCCTAAAGGAGAGCTAGGCGGAGCTGGCCTACGTGGTCAAAGTGCTGGAAGCACCGCTTTATGTACGGTTGGTAAAACAGGTACAGGTCTAACTTACCGTGGTTACGACATCACAGATTTAGCCAACAATGCACAGTTTGAAGAAGTTGCTCACTTACTGTTAGTCGGGCATCTGCCGAATCAAACTGAATTAGACCAATACAAAACCCGTCTGATTGGCTTACGTGGTTTACCACAACCTCTAAAAGATGCACTTGAATTAATTCCGGCAGACGCTCATCCAATGGATGTAATGCGTACTGGTTGTTCAATGCTCGGTAACTTAGAAACTGAACAAGATTTCTCACAACAAGTTGCCGCTACAGAACGTATGTTAGCCTTGTTCCCAGCCATCATCTGCTATTGGTACAGATTCAGCCATGACGGCGTACGCATTGATACCGAAGACCGCAGCGAAGATTCGATTGGCGGTTATTTCTTAAAAATGTTGACTGATAAAGCGCCAAGCGATTTGTTCAAACAGGTAATGCATACCTCGCTTATCGTTTACGCAGAGCACGAGTTTAATGCTTCAACCTTTGCTGCCCGTGTTTGCGCTTCTACTTTATCTGATTTGCATTCGTGTGTGACAGCTGCAATCGGCACGTTACGTGGACCACTGCATGGTGGTGCAAACGAAGCAGCGATGGAAATGATTGAGAACTGGCAGACACCGGATGAAGCAGAACAAAACATTCTGCGCATGCTGGCCAACAAAGACAAAATTATGGGCTTTGGTCATGCCATCTATCGTGAAAGCGACCCGCGTAACGCGCTGATCAAACGTTGGTCAAAAGAGCTTTCTGAATTCGTTGGTGATAAACAACTTTACGCCGTTTCAGAGCGTGTTGAAGCCGTGATGAAACGTGAAAAAGACTTGTTCTGTAACGCGGATTTCTTCCACGCCTCGGCTTATCACTTTATGGGCATTCCAACCAAGCTATTCACGCCAATATTTGTGATGAGTCGTTTAACGGGTTGGGCTGCACATGTGTACGAGCAACGTGCGAACAACCGAATTATTCGCCCAAGTGCTGATTACACAGGTCCTGAGCATCAAGATTGGGTTCCAATCGAAAAACGCAGTTAACAGCATAAAAGGCGCTGTGCTTGTAGGGAGCAGCGCCTTGTTTCATACACCATAAAGTCACTCCTAAAAAATTCGATAGGACGGAGTGAGAAGGAAGAAGCGATGAACAATACTTATAAAAAAACGCTTCCGGGAAGCCAGATTAGTTATTTTGACACTCGTGAAGCCGTTAATCAGATATCTCCAAATGCTTACGAAAAGCTGCCTTATACTTCGCGCGTGCTAGCGGAAAACTTAGTACGCCGATGCGATCCTGAAACATTAGTCGACTCACTGAAGCAGATTATTGAACGCAAACGCGATATGGACTTCCCTTGGTATCCAGCACGCGTTGTGTGCCACGATATCTTAGGACAAACAGCATTAGTTGACCTTGCTGGACTGCGTGATGCGATTGCAGATCAGGGCGGTGACCCAGCCAAAGTTAACCCAGTGGTTGAAACTCAACTGATCGTTGATCACTCTCTTGCTGTTGAACATGCCGGATTCGATCCAGAAGCCTTTGATAAAAACCGAGCGATAGAAGAGCGTCGTAACGAAGACAGATTCCACTTTATCGAATGGTGTAAAACCGCATTTGAGAATGTCAGTGTTATCCCGGCGGGTAATGGCATCATGCACCAGATTAACCTAGAAAAAATGTCGCCAGTGATTCAAGTCAAAGATGGCGTGGCATTTCCTGATACCTGTGTGGGCACTGACAGTCATACGCCACACGTGGATTCATTGGGCGTGATTGCCATTGGTGTTGGTGGGTTAGAAGCTGAAACCGTGATGCTCGGTCGTCCTTCCATGATGCGCTTACCTGACATCGTAGGTGTGAAACTGATTGGTAAGCGTAAATCGGGCATTACCGCTACGGACATCGTGCTGGCTATTACTGAATTTCTGCGTAATGAAAAAGTGGTCTCGTGCTACTTGGAGTTCTATGGTGAAGGCGCCAAAGATCTTACCATCGGAGACCGTGCCACTATCTCTAACATGACGCCAGAATACGGTGCGAGTGCGGGTATGTTCTACATCGATGAGCAGACCATCAACTACCTAAAACTGACTGGTCGCGATGCCGAGCAAGTTGCATTGGTTGAGCAATACGCAAAAGGAACCGGATTATGGGCTGATAGTCTTGAAAATGCAGAATATGAACGCGTTTTGGAGTTCGATTTATCCAGTGTAGAACGCAACTTGGCAGGTCCTTCCAACCCACATCGTCGTCTACCTACTTCTCAACTGGTCGCTCGAGGTATTGCTGGTAAGTGGGAAGAAAAAGAGGGTGAGATGCCAGATGGCGCAGTGATCATCGCTGCAATAACTTCCTGTACCAACACCAGTAACCCTCGCAACGTGGTTGCTGCCGGTTTGCTGGCAAAAAAAGCCAATCAACTTGGACTTGTTCGTAAACCTTGGGTGAAAACTTCGTTTGCACCAGGTTCAAAAGTAGCAAAGCTTTACTTAGAAGAAGCGGGTTTGCTCCCTGAATTGGAACAGCTTGGGTTTGGTATCGTTGGTTATGCCTGTACGACTTGTAATGGTATGAGCGGCGCGTTAGATCCAGTGATTCAGCAAGAGATCATTGACCGTGACTTATACGCTACTGCGGTATTGTCTGGTAACCGTAACTTCGATGGTCGTATCCATCCTTATGCCAAACAAGCATTTTTAACGTCTCCACCGCTTGTGGTTGCTTATGCTTTAGCTGGAACCATTCGTTTTGATATTGAACGCGACGTGCTAGGTCATGACGCAAACGGCAATCCAATCTATCTCAATGACGTTTGGCCAAGTGATGAAGAGATTGACCAAGTCGTTGGTCAACACGTTAAACCAGAGCAGTTTAATCAAGTCTACATTCAGATGTTTAAACTGGATGACGCACAAAAGAGCAGCAGCCCTCTGTATGACTGGCGTCCGATGAGCACATATATCCGTCGACCGCCTTATTGGGAAGGCGCGTTAGCAGGTGAGAGAACTCTAAAAGGTATGCGTCCATTAGCGGTATTGGGTGACAACATCACTACTGACCACTTATCGCCTTCGAATGCGATCTTGGCATCCAGTGCGGCAGGGGAATACCTGACGAAGATGAATGTACCGGAAGAAGATTTTAACTCTTACGCGACACACCGTGGTGATCACTTAACCGCGCAACGTGCAACCTTTGCTAACCCGAAACTGTTTAACGAAATGGTGAAGGAAAATGGTGAAGTGGTGCAGGGCTCACTGGCTCGTATTGAACCAGAAGGCAAAGTGACTCGTATGTGGGAAGCGATAGAAACCTACATGGAACGCAAACAACCGCTGATTATTGTCGCTGGTGCAGATTACGGGCAAGGGTCATCACGAGACTGGGCTGCCAAAGGCGTTCGTCTTGCGGGCGTTGAAGCGATTGTCGCAGAGGGCTTTGAGCGCATTCACCGTACTAACTTAGTCGGCATGGGCGTATTACCGCTGCAGTTTAAAGATGGTGTAAATCGCAACACTTTAGCTTTGGATGGTACTGAACTATACGATGTGGTGGGTGAGATTAAACCGGGTGTGGATTTGGCATTGGTCATTACCCGCAGTAACGGCGAAAAACTGGATGTGGCGGTAACCTGTCGCTTAGACACCGCCGACGAAGTCAATGTGTATAACGCCGGTGGCGTATTACAGCGTTTTGCACAAGATTTCCTAGCGCAGTAGGAGGTAGAGAATGGCTTCTCAAATCAAAGTTCCTGCTACCTACATGCGTGGGGGAACCAGTAAAGGCGTATTTTTTAGGCTTGATGACTTACCAAAAGCCGCGCAAGTCGCGGGTGAAGCGCGCGACAAACTGCTGATGCGCGTTATCGGTAGCCCAGATCCTTATGGCAAACAAATTGATGGCATGGGCGGCGCTACTTCAAGCACGAGTAAGACGGTAATTGTGTCGAAAAGCGAACGTGCTGACCATGACGTTGATTATCTGTTCGGTCAGGTGTCTATCGATAGTCCGTTTGTCGATTGGAGTGGTAATTGCGGCAACTTGTCTGCAGCTATTGGGCCGTTCGCGATTCATGCCGGTCTCATTCCTGAATCGCGGATTCCTGATAACGGCATTGTCGAAGTGCGCGTGTGGCAGGTGAATATCAGCAAAACTATCGTCGTTCATGTACCTATCGTTAATGGAATGGTTCAGGAAACGGGGGATTTTGAACTGGACGGAGTGACTTTCCCAGCCGCTGAAATTCAGGTCGATTTTATGGACCCAGCGGACGGTGAAGGTTCGATGTTCCCAACAGGTAACTTGGTGGATGATTTAGTTGTGCCTGATATCGGTACACTCAATGTCACCATGATCAACGCTGGAATTCCGACGATTTTTGTCGATGCTGCTGCCATTGGCTATCAGGGTACTGAGCTGCAAGATGACATCAATAACGACGTTAACGCGTTGGCTATGTTTGAAAAAATTCGTGCTTATGGCGCGTTAAAAATGGGTTTAATCCAAAATTTAGAAGAGGCGAAAACTCGCCAGCATACGCCTAAAGTAGCGTTTGTTGCTAAGCCGAAAACGTATCAATCGTCGAGTGGTAAAACCGTTCTAGAGTCAGATGTTGATGTACTGGTTAGAGCGCTCTCTATGGGTAAATTGCACCACGCAATGATGGGGACAGCTGCCGTCTCCATCGCTGCGGCGGCTTGCGTGCCCGGCACCTTAGTCAATTTGGCTGCAGGTGGTGGAGAAAAACAATCTGTTACTTTTGGTCACCCGTCCGGAACATTAAAGGTAGGTGCAAAAGCCAGTGCGACAGAACAAAACGGCTGGAAAGTAGAAAAAGCCGTGATGAGTCGCAGCGCACGAGTGTTAATGGAAGGCTGGGTAAGAGTTCCCGCTGAAACCATCGAAACTTGTTAAGCCAGAACATTATTCCAAGTTGCCTTTGGCGATAAAACTTGGGGTATAAAAAGGAGAAGCACAATGTCTGCGTATTTGAAGGAATATCTATGGGCAAAAGAGCAACCGGAATCGTTCTGGCATGCGCAAGCCCAGAAAATCGATTGGTTTGAATTTCCGCAAACTATTTTAAAGAAAGACGAAAACGGCATCGAACGCTGGTATCCCGATGGGTTGCTTAATACGTCTTGGCTTGCATTGGATTATCACTGCGAGCAAGGTCGAGGCGACCAAACCGCACTCATTTATGATTCGCCTGTGACAGGTAAAAAACAGCGTTATAGCTATTTCGCATTACGTGACACTGTAGCGCGTATCGCTGGTATGCTGGCTGACCAAGGGGTCACAAAAGGCGATCGAGTGATTATCTATATGCCGATGATCCCGGAAGCAGCCATGGCGATGTTAGCTTGTGCGCGTCTTGGAGCAATTCACTCTGTGGTATTCGGTGGTTTTGCACCCAATGAGCTTGCTGTTCGTATTGAAGATGCAGAACCGAAAGTGATCATGACCGCTTCGTGCGGTATTGAAATCAATAAGGTCATTCCATACAAGCCTATGGTCGATAAAGCGATCATGGATAGCCGCTGGAAACCCGAAAAAGTGGTGGTATTCCAACGTCCTGAATGCTTAGCCGATCTCGACAACGAGCGCGATTTAGATTGGAGTGCACAGTACGAGAAAGCATTGCCTCATGCCTGTGTACCAGTGTTGGCAACAGATCCTCTCTACATTCTTTATACCTCAGGTACCACGGGCAAGCCTAAAGGTGTGGTTCGTGATAATGGTGGACACGCCGTTGCCATGAAGTACTCAATGAGCTGTATTTACGATATGCCGCAAGACGGCGTATTTTGGGCTGCGTCAGATGTGGGCTGGGTGGTAGGGCATTCCTACATTGTGTATGCGCCGCTTATTCATGGTTGCACGACGATTTTATACGAAGGTAAACCAGTAAGAACACCGGATCCGGGCGCTTTCTGGCGTGTTTGTCAGGAATACAAGGTGACGGCTTTGTTCTCCGCACCAACCGCTTTTCGTGCCATTAAGAAAGAAGACCCGAATGGCGAACTTTTAGAGAAGTACAATCTGAATCATCTGAAAACCATTTTTATGGCTGGTGAGCGATTAGATCCTCCAACGCTAGAATGGGTACAAGAGAAAACCAACAAACCCGTTATCGATCACTGGTGGCAAACCGAAACAGGCTGGGCAATTGCGGGTAACCCGACAGGTATTGAATTAATGCCTGTGAAAGCTGGCTCTGCGACTAAGCCAATTCCGGGCTATCAAGTTGAAATCTTGAACGAAGTGGGAGAGGTTCTTCCTCCCAATCAACAGGGTTTTGTGGCACTAAAAAGACCGTTACCACCAAGTTGTTTGACCACAGTTTGGCGTAACCATGATCGATTCGAAACAGGTTATTTAGCTCAGTTCCCTGATTACTATGTCTCGGGCGATGGGGGTTATCTGGATGAAGACGGATATCTGTTCATTATGGGACGAATCGATGATGTGATTAACGTTGCCGGACATCGACTCTCGACTGGCGAGATGGAAGAGATTGTTGGTGCCCACCCAGCGGTTGCTGAATGTGCGGTTGTCGGTGTGCATGACGAACTCAAAGGCCAGCTTCCATTAGGCTTGGTTGTGTTGAAAGACGGTGTGAAAGTTGATCTCGAATCGCTGGAATCTGAACTGGTCAATAGTGTTCGTAGCCATATCGGTGCCGTCGCATGCTTTAAACATGCCTTGGTCGTGGAGCGTTTACCGAAAACACGTTCAGGAAAGATATTGCGCCGTATTATCCGTCAGATCGCAGACGGAGAAAGTTACACTGTCCCTTCTACCATTGATGACCCAAGCAGTTTGAATGAGTTAGAGAAAATTCTGCACGTTTAATCTGCTGTTGTTGGTACATATTTTCTACTTCTATGTTCATGGCGAACATTTGTGCTCCGATATCGGAGCACTTTTTTTGCCCTTGATTCTCCACCTTTCTCTTCTCCGGCTCGACCCTAAAAAATTTACACTTTGAAACATATGTAAAAACAGAGAGTTAGTGCTTAACGCATAAATTCTATGAATCTATAGGCTTTACATATAATAAGCATTACTTATTATATGTAATAACTTGTTACATATACCATCCTGTAAATCTCAAAAACATCCAACATAGGTAATGTTATGACAACTCCATCGATAGGGTATTTGCTTTGGGACGTGACGCGCATCGTACGAAAACGCTACGAATCTGCGTCGAGTTCTACATGCTTAACGCTCGCTCAAGCAAAAGCTTTGTCGCATATCGCTTGTCGCCAAGGTGTTAAACAGGTCGATTTGGCGGAAGTGTTAGACATCAAACCTATGACGTTAGTCAGAGTGATCGACTCACTGGTCGAGGAAGGTTTTGTTGAAAGACGTCCTGACCCTACAGACAGACGTGCTCATCTCATCTATTTGCTTCCGGCAGCGGATGAGCAACTTAAAAAAGTGAAAAGTGTCGCCAATGGTATCTGGGCAGAAGCGCTGGGCGGTCTTTCAGAACAAGAAATCGAGCAGTTTGTTAAAACGCTCAATCATATACATAGCAATCTTTCTTTAGAAAACAAACCAAAGTCTTAATTTTCAGGAACACCTCGTATGTCTAATTCCAAACCAGAGCATGAAAAACCGGTTTCAACATTAGTGCCTAAATCGCGTCGTAAAACCAAGCGTGCCGTTATGCTCTTTCTCGTCCCTTTACTGGCTGTAGCTGGCGGTGTCGCCATTTATCTGCATGGCGGTAGATATGTTGAAACAGAAAATGCTTATGTTAAAGCGGACAAAACATCGATCACTTCTGAAGTATCTGGTCGTATTGTTGATGTGCCAGTGGAAGAGAACCAGTTAGTGAAAGCAGGAGACTTGCTGCTTCAAATTGACCCGACGTCATACAAAATTGCCGTCGAACAAGCTCGCGCCAATTTGAATGATGTAAAGACCACGCTAACGACTTTGAAAGCAGAATACCAAAGCAAACTGGCTAACATTGAAGTATCAAAAAGCCAGCACGAATACCTGAAGAAAGAAGAAAAGCGTCAACTTGATCTGCTCAAGAAAAAGTACACCTCTCAATCTCAATATGATTCAGCTCGTCAAAATACGCTGCTGGTTGAGCTTGAAGTGAACGCGCTTAAAAAAGGGTTAAAGCAGGTTGAAGAGAGTCTGGGCGGTGATGTGAACGCACCCATCGAACTTCACCCTAAATATCGTGCAGCGGTAGCGGCGTTAGATAAAGCGGAAAATGATCTTGCGCACGTAAACCTTTATGCGCCTGCTGATGGTGTGGTGACAAAAGTTGTGGAGAAAGGTCAGTACATTTCACCGGGAAGCTTAGCAATGATGTTGGTGTCGGATTCAGACATCTGGATTGAAGCAAACTTTACCGAAACTGAATTAACACACGTGAAAACCGGTCAAGATGTTGAAGTGAAAGTGGACTACGCACCGGGCTTTACTTGGAAAGGTAAAGTAGAAAGCTTAAGCCCTGCAACAGGTGCTGAGTTCTCGGTTATTCCAGCACAGAACGCAACGGGTAACTGGGTGAAGATCGCTCAACGTTTACCAATCCGCATTCGTTTAGAGCAAGAAGAAGGTGCGCCGAAACTGCGCGCTGGTTTAAGTGCCGTAGTCACTGTCGACACTCATTATCAACGTAACCTGTCACTGTAAGTGGAGTTAGACGATGAATAGTCACGTCGAAGCAGTGCCGGAAGAAGAGCCAGCCAGTAAGCGCGCATTTATCACACTTTCTGTGATGCTTGCGACCATTATGCAGGCACTTGATACCACGATTGCCAACGTTGCTCTGCCTCATATGAAAGGCACCATGAGTGCAACGCAGGATCAGATCTCATGGGTTCTGACCTCTTACATTGTCGCTTCAGCCATTGCTATGCCGTTAACCGGTTTTGTTGCAGCGCGTATTGGTCGTAAGCGCTTGTTTTTGTTCTCAGTGGTGGGCTTTACCTTTGCTTCTGTGCTTTGTGGTGCTGCGCAATCGCTGGAACAAATCATTTTGTTCCGTCTGTTACAGGGTATTTTCGGCGCTAGTTTAGTTCCGCTATCACAGTCAGTATTGCTTGATACCTACCCGACAGAACAACACGGTTCCGCTATGGCGATGTGGGGTGTGGGGGTTATGGTTGGCCCAATCTTAGGGCCATCATTAGGTGGTTGGTTAACGGAGTATTACAACTGGCGTTGGGTATTCTACATCAACGTACCGTTTGGCATTATGGCGTGGTTGGGTATCGCAGCTTACGTAAAAGAGACCAAACTCGACCCAGACCGCCGTTTTGACCTGTTTGGTTTTGCACTTTTAGGTATTGCGATAGGCAGCTTACAGATGTTCTTGGACAGAGGAGAATCACTCAACTGGTTCTCAAGTCTTGAAGTGATCATCGAGGCTTCTTTGGCTGTTCTGACCTTCTACATGTTTGCCGTACATATGTTTACCCATAGAGCGCCGTTCCTTGACCCTATGATGTTCAAAGATCGAAACTACGTGGTTGGCTTGCTGTTCGGCTTTATGATTGGGGTTATTTTGCTGGCAACGATGGCTCTGCTACCGCCGTTTTTACAAAACTTGATGGGTTATCCGGTATTGGATGTCGGTCTATTACTGACGCCTCGTGGTTTCGGTACGATGACAGGGATGATGATTGTCGGGCGCTTATCAGGAAAGGTGGATCTGCGATATCTCGTGACCATTGGTTTGTTACTGATGATTGTTTCGCTGTGGCAAATGACCAAGTTCTCGGTAGACGTTACGCGCTGGGAAATTATCTGGACAGGTACCGTTCAGGGGCTGGGTTTGGGTTTGGTGTTTGTGCCGCTGTCGACATTAACCTTCTCGACTTTAGCTCCTCGCTACCGCAATGAAGGTACTGCGTTATATAGCTTGGTTCGAAACATCGGCAGTAGTATCGGTATATCTTTGGTGACAACCTACTTGTCGCATCGAGTGCAAATTAACCATGCGGTTTACGCCGAACACATCAACCACTTCAACCCAGCGTTACAAGATGCGGTTCAGAAGGGTGTTTATGATCTTTCAACCACGACAGGATTGGTGAATTTGAACAACATGGTAACTAAGCAAGCGTCTATCTTTGGTTATCTGCAAGATTTTCGTTTTATGATGTACGTGTGCATCTTCATGCTGCCTTTGTTGGTCTTGTTGCGCAGGCCGGGAGCCAGTAAATAACGTCTAGTAACAGAAACGTCCTTAGTTGGACGTTTTTCTTTTTTAGTTTCAAATAACCGCAGTTAGAAGTGCTCTTTTGAACGTTATCTTATAAAATCCGAATAAGCTTATTTTTTAACGGCATACAAACATGTCCAACCTTTCGATTGTTGCTGCTCGCGCAGATGATTTAGAAGTGCTCAATGATTTGATGTATGAGTTGCATCATGAACACCATTCCGCTTGTCCTGAGCATTTTAAAACTGCTGAAGACATCGAACAGGAAAAAAGCATTGCTCGCTATCTCGATTCACCGGAATGTCTGGTTTATGTCGCCAAGCAGAATGATTCGATCATCGGGTTTATCACCGGCCATTTTTGCGAACTAATTTCTACAGTTAGCAAACCAGTGCCAATGGGCAGTATCGACGAACTGTATGTTTTACCGGAATTTCGCAAGCAGGGTGTCGCAACCTTGCTCTATAAGAAGCTTGAAACAACCTTGATAGATTATGGTGTTGAACAAGTATTCGTAGAGGTTTGGGCATTTAATCAAAATGCTCATCGATTCTATGAGGATTCGGGGTTTGAGCCTCATATCGCATGGCTGAGAAAATCGGTTAAGCACCGCTAATATAACGAATAAATAACGTAGAGTGAGTTTAGTGTTTCAACGTCGGTTGCTAGAAGTTATTGCCGCTTTTTGGCTTTTATACCTATTACCTGCTTACGCTCAAGAGCAGGGAAATACTGCCGCGTCAAATATGGCCAATCCGTATAAAGGCGCTTTGTGTCTGATTAAGGCGGACGACAAGATTGTTCTGGTCAAAGAAATCATCACCAAACAACTGTCGATTCCCGGTGGCACCATTAAACCCGGTGAGCTACCACAACTCGCTGCCCAAAGAGAAACTTGGGAAGAAACAGGCATTGTTGTTACGGTTGGGGAAGAGCTAGGCCATACCGATAAGGCCATTTTCTTTAATTGCGTCAGCTCATCCGAAATCATTGCTTATCAACACCATAACCCGATGGGAGGGTATGAGTTGCCAGTCTGGTTTGCTCCGGATTATGGTGTTGAAGTGTCGAGTGCAATGCTGATAGATCCGTCCTACGTAAATTCAGAGCAATATCGGTATCCCAAAGAGTGGGATTCAACCATAGAGATGTTTCAACGGGCTACCGATCAGCCAATCAGAATTGTTGCCGATCTGATTCAGGCTGCACCAAGTTTCCATCAAACCGAATTGAAATGGATTCAAGCGTTTCAGCTATGGGTGAGTAAATTGCCGCAACAATGGGGTAACTTTATCCATAACCTGCTGTTTAGCGGAAATCTATTCGCCTCACCTATTTGCGGTATTATTCTGTTTCCGTTGCTCTATTGGCGTTGCGGCAAATCGGTTTGTTACAAGGTAAGTTTCGCTATCAGCATTACTTCCTTGATGTGTCTGTTTGCTCAGCAAGGCTTTACGCTTCCTCGACCACATGTTTACCTACCATCACTCCAGCTTGTATCAAGTTACGGAAACGGTTTTCCAAGCTTACCCGTTGCGGTGTGGAG
Source organism: Vibrio diazotrophicus (assembly GCF_038452265.1). Taxonomy (NCBI): domain Bacteria; kingdom Pseudomonadati; phylum Pseudomonadota; class Gammaproteobacteria; order Vibrionales; family Vibrionaceae; genus Vibrio; species Vibrio diazotrophicus. The sequence continues at coordinate 1,732,431 of NZ_CP151842.1, read as the reverse complement.
CAGTATTGGTATTTTGCTGATGACGGAAAAGGAGAGGCTAGGTGGTCATTGGTTTGGTGCGGCTTACTGGCTTTCCGCCGTTTGGTTGATTCTGTCAAAGTTCTATTCAGGAAGTGCATTTCTAACGGACATGGCTGTAGGTGTGTTTCTGGGTTTGTTAATTACTTGGAATATCATTCGCTTTGACATCAAGAGAACCGAGAAAGCGCGCACCATTATGGGCTCGCGCCGCGTTTGGTGGGGGATCAGTTTGGTTGCTGCAATTTTTGCTTACTACTGGCAGCTTCCTGTTTTCTCCGCTTGGTTGGTGGTATTGATCGTAATGGCACTTATTACCACTACCTTGAAGAATCAAAGAGAGCATCTGACTTTGTTTCAAGGTTTACTGTTTACGCTGATATTGGCCGCTGTGTATATGGTGATCTCTTACCTCGCAGCTCAGGTCTCTTCGAGTGGCATTCTGTCTCTGGTGGTCGAAATTTCGCGATATCCGACCATGATTATCGTATTTGTTGCGATGATTAAACTTACCTCATCGACTACGACAGGGACTAAAAAGCCCAGTTAAACTGGGCTCTTGCTTATCATCGGCAATTAGTATTAACGCGTCAGATAGGTTTTGATGAATTCACTGATCTTGATGAGATCCGCAACTGCGATGAACTCTTCGGTAGTGTGCACTTTTGACATGCCCGTTGACAGGTTAACCGTAGTTAAACCTTTTTCATTGAAGTTATTCGCGTCACTACCGCCGCCCGTACTCTTGGTTCTAGGTTCAATATCCATAGATTCGAACACTTGCTTGATAGCCACGATGTGTGGGTGACTATCATCCATAACAAAGGCGTTGTAAGAGCGCTGAGAATCGATCTCTACCGTTGCACCGTGCTTTTCAGCAACAGCCTCAAAGGTATCAACCATATGTTTTACCTGAGCGGCCAGTTTTTCATTGTTGAGAGAACGCGCTTCAGCAACGATGGTGAGTTCAGGCATTACGATGTTTGTCGCCAAACCGCCGTTTACCATACCGATGTTAGCTGTGGTTTCTTCATCAATACGCAATAAGTTCATTTTGGTAATGGCATCCGCTGCTACTGAAATCGCACTGATACCTTCTTCTGGCGCTAGTCCTGCGTGTGCAGGTTTACCGTGAACAGTTACTTTTAGTTTTTGTTGACCGGGTGCCGCTGTAATAATGGTGCCAATTGGGCCACCAGTATCAAGAACAATCGCTTTGTCCGACTGAATGTAGTTCATATCAAAGTGTTTAGAACCCATTAAGCCGCCTTCTTCGTGAACGGTAAAAGCGATTTCAATAGTTTGATGCGCGGTATTTTCTTCTTTCAGAGTTTTAACCGCTTCAAGAATTGCAGCGATACCAGATTTATCGTCACCACCCAAAATAGTGTTACCCGCAGAGCGGATAATGCCATCTTCAATGACAGGTTGAATTCCATTTCCCGGACTTACCGTATCCATATGGCATGAGAAAACTGTGCTGCCAGCAAGCGAACCTTCTAGACGAGCATAGATGTTGTAGCCGTTTGAAACACTTTCAGGAACAGGAAGTTTGTGCACTTCGAATCCAAGGTCTTCAAGCTGAGCTGAAAGAACATCGGCAAATGCCTTCTCTTTGCCTGACTCACTGTCGATTTGGATAATTTCTAGAAAGTGTTCAATAAGACGCTGATCGTTAATAACAGGCATAACAAAATCTCTAAGGAAAACAGGAGATGTACCATGCCTCTCGACGCTTCGCTTAACCCTGAGTTAAATCAAGAAATGTTCGAAAAGTAATGTTGTTATCGATAGCGGGTGAGAAAATGAGAGCCTCATTCAATAGGATATTCCTATTGAATTAATGGATTCATACGATTTCTATTTAACATCACCAACGCTTATTATTCTCTCAACGAAGCAAAGAATATCAACATAAGAGGTGATGTTATGAAAAAGAATCTTATTGGTCTCGATAAAGAACAGAGCCTAGAACTCGCGGAAGCATTGAATAATTTATTGGCTAACTATCAGGTGTTTTACATGAACACTCGTGGTTATCACTGGAATATTAAAGGTAAAAAGTTCTTTGAATTACATGCAAAATTTGAAGAAATCTATACTTATCTACAACTGAAAATTGATGAAATCGCAGAACGTATCCTGACTCTTGAAGTTCAGCCACTACATAGCTTTAGTCAGTATCTAGAGCGTTCAAAAATTAGCGAACACACCAATGCTACTGATGGCGATAGCACCATGAAAGGGCTAGTGGAAGGTTTCAGCCTACTGATTGGACAGCAACGCAAGGTATTGAGTTACGCGTCAGAAGTGGGTGATGAAGGTACTGCTGCATTAATGAGTGACTATATCCGCGAGCAAGAAAAGCTGATCTGGATGTTAAGTGCATGGCTTGATTAATACTTGTTTGCTCTGCCGATAATCTTTTGAACGCCAATCATTTGTTGATTGGCGTTTTTGCGTTTGCCCCTAAGTTATATCGTGTAATGCCTTGTGATTGACCTTGTGATTGACCTACATCAGAATAGCGGCAAATAATCTTTGGTATTCAATTTAAATTAAAACATTGTTTCAATTATCACGTTTTATCTTGATGAATAGCGGTAAACTGCGTGCAGTTGTAACACTTATATAGGATCATTGTCGTGTTTGTAGGTAAAACGTCACACCTTGAGTTTGCTGGCTTTCTAGCGCCAGAACTTAAAAAAATTATTACATCAGTATTAGATCGTTTAGAAACTCCGATTGAAAATGGTCGTCACGAAATTGATGGCTCGAATGTATTCTTCATGCTGGTGGATGACCACACTCAGCTTTTAGAACAACGAAAATCTGAATGCCATAGCCGTTATTTAGACGTGCAAATTCTGCTTGAAGGTAAAGAGTCGTTTGGCTACAGCCTAACGCCATTTAAAGGTTTGGATGAAGATTTCCTTGCTGAAAAAGATCTCGCATTCAGTGAGCAATTAGAGGAAGAACACTTTGCATCACTTACTGCTGGTGAGTTTATTGTTTTCTACCCAGGTCAGCCTCATCGTCCGTTGGTAGCAACGGATAACAAACCGATGCCAGTGCGTAAAGCGATCATCAAAGTAGATAAGTCTCTGTTCTCGTAATTATTCAGCAAGTTTAAATTAATAGAACGCCCGCAATCGCGGGCGTTTTTGCAAGCTAATAATCAGTTAACGATTTCAGTTAAATGAAGCGACTTGGCCAGTCAGAGAATATAGCATCGACTTTGTCGAGATGTGGGAAACGTTCTGCTTCATTGACCGTATAGCACCAAATTTGGTATTGGCGTTGTTTCAAATACTGAATGTGTTTTTCAGTGATCCACTTGTAGTTCAGGTTACAGCTAAAGGCACTCACTTCATCAAGCAGCGCTTTGTCTTTTGTCGATAAACGCTCACTCAATACACCCAATTTATAGCCAGAGCAGTGCTGGTGTAGTTCTCGGATGATATCGTGGCTAAAGCTCGACAACACAATCTGCTCTTTAGCGATAGGGTGCTGATCCAATTGCTGTTTGAGTTGAGAAACCACACTGGTGACATCGTGTTTATCTACTTTGACTTCAAGGTTCAAACCTAACTGATGCTGCTGCGCCAGTTCAAGCAACTCATCCAGCGTCATTATGCTTTCACCTGCAAATTGCTCAGAGAACCACGCGCCAAAATCGAAACTCTTGAGCTCTGCAAGGGTATATGCATCCACACGACCTTTGCCATTACTGCAACGATTAATGGTGTGGTCATGACAAACGATGAGTATGTTGTCCTTGGTGGGTTGAATATCAACTTCGACCCAGGATAAACCCATATCGATAGCCGCTTGAACACTCACACGAGTATTTTCCGGATAGGTGCCTGCAACACCTCTGTGACCGACAACGATCAGAGACATACAAATTCCTTTATTGAAAACGAGAGCTGAACAGTTCTACGCAACCACCAGTTCGACTTGGTGAGAGTGGCATAACGTCATAAATTCATTGGTGGCTTCATCGGCAAACAGTCGCTTCATTTCTGATAGTTCACCACTAACAACGGGAGCATAGCGCCCAAATTTCGTTTTGTCTGCAACTAACCAACATTGCTGACTTTGTTCGATAATTGCACGCGTAAGCCCTGACTCTTCTGGCGTAAAATCCAGTAATTGTCCTTTATCGTTGAAGCCTCCGACACCGAAAATTCCAATTTTAATATTGAATTGTCGGTAAAAGCGGGTAGTGGTTTCACCCACGGTATCTTCATCGGAAGGGCGAACAGCGCCGCCGGCGAGATAGACAGCAATATTTGGATTGCGGCTTAAGGTTAACGCCGCATTGATGTTGTTGGTTACGACCGTTAGCCCCGGATGATCAAGCAGAGCCTGTGCAACGTATTTGGGCGTCGTTCCAATACCGAGAAAAATACTGGTGCCTTCGGGCAGCTCTTTTACTACTCGTTGTGCAATTTTTTGCTTAGCAGAGAGGTTGATCAACTCGCGATTGGTGAATGACAGATTGTCATTTGGACTGGGTAGCGAAATGCCACCGTGAACTCGTCGAACCATACCTTTGTCGCTCAAGTCATTCATATCTTTACGAATCGTCTGAACGGACACATCAAAGCGCTGTGACAATAGGTCGCTGGACAACACGCCGTGAGCGTGTTGCAGGTACTCCAAAATCTGTTTTTGTCTGGTAGATAAACTCACATCAATCCTTACGCAATAGCTCGTTTAGCAAGAGAGACAGGGCAGAGACGTTTGCCTTGCTCATCAAACAGATGAAGATTGGTGCGAGAGACCGAAATACTCAGCGGAGCGTTGTTATCCAGATTCATTTCAGGCGTCACGGCAATAAAATTGTCGTCGCTGTCTATGCTGTTTAAGCTGCCATGAACCAGTTGGTTTGGTCCGAGTGGCTCTACGACATGAATGGATAGCGTCAGTGTAATTGCATCACTACTTGAATTTGAATGAGTGATCTCCGCGTGTTCAGGACGAACGCCCAGCGTGAGATTTTCCATACTGAGACCTTCATATTCAGGCAGGAAGAATTGCTTACTAGCGACATGCAACTGACCATGAACTAAGGAAGCGGGCATAAAGTTCATTGCTGGGCTACCAATAAAGCTCGCAACAAAAGTACTCGCTGGTTTGTGATACACCTCGGCAGGGGTACCAACTTGTTCAATTTCACCCAGTTTGAGAACTACGATGCGATCGGCCAGCGTCATTGCTTCCACTTGGTCATGGGTAACATACACGCTGGTTACACCCAGTTCTCTTTGCAGCTTTTTGATCTCCAGTCGCATGTGAGCGCGAAGAGCAGCATCAAGGTTCGATAAAGGTTCATCAAATAAAAATAGTTGAGGATCGCGAACGATCGCGCGTCCCATGGCAACACGCTGACGCTGCCCGCCGGACAATTTGGCTGGTTTGCGGTCTAGGTATTCTTCTATTTTGAGTGTCTTAGCAACTTTTTGAATTTTCTCATCTATGGTGCTTTTATCAACGCCGCGATTCTTCAAACCATAGGCTAAGTTGTTGTATACACTCATGTGCGGATAAAGCGCGTAGTTCTGGAAGACCATTGCAATATCGCGTTTTGCTGGTTTTTCTGTATCCACGCGACGCCCAGCCAAATGTATTTCACCGCTGCTAATGCTTTCTAAACCGGCAATTGAACGTAGGATCGAAGACTTACCACAGCCAGATGGCCCCACGAGTACCAAGAACTCGCCTTCGTTAATGGAAAGGTCTACGCCTTTCACTGCTTGATGGCCATTTTCGTATGTTTTTACTAATTGTTTGATATCTAACATTACGTTGTCCTGCTTAATGCTCGCAGAGCTATGTACGAGATGCATTGAGTTATTATTTTTCACTTTCAATTAATCCTTTAACGAACCAACGTTGGAATATCACCACAACCAATACAGGTGGCAGCATAGCGAGAATGACCATAGCAAAGGCATAGTCGTATCTTGGGCTATTGGTTTCATTGATGTTATTAAGAATCTGTTTGATGCCCATAACTATGGTGTTGTACTGCTCATCTGTGGTCATCATGATTGGCCACAAGTACTGGTTCCAACCCACAACAAACATGATGATGAAGATGGCGGTCATCATGGTTTTCGATAGCGGAAACAAGATATCGATAAAAAATCGAATTGGGCCTGCGTTATCTAATTGCGCCGCCTCCAGCAGTTCATCAGGAATGGTTTTAAAAAACTGACGAAAGAAAAAAGTCGCCGTGGCTGAAGCAATTAGAGGCAGGATTAATCCTGAATAACTATTGAGCATGCCTAAGCTCGATACCACCTCATAAGAGGGAATGATTCGAACTTCGAGCGGCAGAAGCAGGGTGACAAATATCAGCCAAAACCATGCACTTGCATAAGGCAGGCGGAAATAGACCAGAGCATAAGCCGCCATCATTGAAATGATGATTTTACCGATAGCAAAACCAAGCCCCATGATGACGGAGTTGAAGATCATGGTTTTTGCAGTGACATCACCAGTAAAACCAAGGCTTTTGTTCCACGCTTCGCTATACACAGCTGACAGGTTGTTGCCGATATCCCATTGCAGGCCTTGGCTTACCAGCACGTTAGGTTCATGGGTTGAACTGGCAAAAATCAACCATAACGGCACCAGCATAAACAGAGCGCCAAGAATCAATATCAAATGATCGGAGAGAGAATTACTTTTCATCGGTTTCCCTTAGTAATGCACGCGCTTTTCAACAAAACGGAACTGTATAAAGGTCAATGCCAATACCAGTAGTAACAGCACCACAGATTGTGCTGAGCTGCCGCCTAAATCTGCGCCAACAAAGCCGTCACGGTAGACTTTGTAAACCAGCGAAGTGGTTGAGCCTCCGGGGCCGCCATCTGTCAAAGTGTCAATAACGCCAAAGGTGTCGAAGAATGCGTAGGTGAGGTTAATCACCAGCAGGAAAAATCCGGTTGGAGCGAGAAGCGGAAAGGTAATGGTCCAGAAGCGTTTGCTGTCACTGACGCAATCCAGTGTTGCTGCCTCTTTTACGGCGTACGAAATCGACTGAAGACCTGCGAGAAAGTAAACAAAGTTCACCGCAACCTGTTTCCAGACAGAAACTAAAATGAGTGCGATAGTGGCATCAAGAGGGTCGGTTTGTACGCTGAATTTCCAACCCAGATGTTCTAAGAAATCAGTAAGAACGCCAATGTGTGGGTTAAATAAGAAACCACCGATGATACCAGCGATTGCCGGTGCAACCGCATACACCCATGTGAGAGTGACTTTATAGGCGCTTTGTCCGTGAATAATGTTGTCGGCTTTTACAGCTAGTAAGAGCGCAATCGCTAGTGACAAAAACGATACTAGGATTGAAAAAATGAGAGTGAATCCGAGTGATTCTAAATAGTCTGAAGACTGAAAAAGAATTTGGTAATTTTCAAACCAGACAAACGTTGAAGACATGCCCCATGGGTCTTCAAGCATGAAAGAGAGATAAACGGCTTTTGCTGCTGGATAAACGAAAAAAATAGCAATAATTGCGATTTGCGGAGCAAGCAAAAAGTAGGGCATTGGAGAGTGAAAAAATTGTTGTCGACGTTCCACAAGCTTTGTCCAATTGATAAAAAGAAATGCCCACTGAACATTACATTCAGTGGGCTGATACAGAGTTATTTCACTGTACGTGCAAAACGATCCAGCAGTTTGTCACTTTCGTCTTCCACTTTGTCCAGACTTGCCTGAACGGTTGAACGACCTGCGAAAATGTTGTCGAATTCACGGTGCATTACTTCACGAATCTGTGGGTAGAAACCTAGACGATAGCCCTTGTTCCATTCACCTGAGGCTAAGCTCAATTGTTTAACGCCCACTTCCGCATCTGGTTGTTCATTGTAGTAACCAGATTGCTTAGTCAGTTCGTAAGCAGCATTAGTAACAGGCACATATCCTGTTGTTTTGTGCCAGTACATTTGTACTTCAGGCTTAGTCAGGTAAGCAAAGAAGTTCGCAACACCTTTGTCTTGTTCTTTAGAGTGACCACTCATGGCAAATAGCGCAGCGCCACCAATGAAGGTATGAACGCCTTTGTCATTGAGTTTTTCCCAGTAAGGAAGGTAAGTTGTGCCCAGCTCAAACTTCACGCGACTACGCAGGCCGCCGAATGAACCTGAAGAACCCATCCACATAGCCACTTCTTGACGTTCGAATGGTGTTTGGTTTGCATCCCAGTCACTGCCGTAATACTTGAAGTAACCTTTGTCCGACCACTCTTTAAGTTTGCTGAAATGCATCACCATGTCTTTGGTATTGAACATGATTTTTGAAGACAGATCTTTATAGCCATTTTCTTTATCAGCTAGAGGTAGGTTATGACGAGACTTAAAGTTCTCGAACATGATCCAAGGCGTGTGTGATTCTGAAAATGCAACATAGCCTTTTGCTTTTAGCTTTTCAGCTAATGCTTCTAGCTGCTCATAAGTCTTAGGCGCTTCGGCACCGACTTTCGCTAAGATATCTTTGTTGTAATAAAGAACAGGTGTAGAGCTGTTAAATGGCATGCCGACCATTTTGCCGTTTTGGTCCGCATAGAAATTGCGAACACCCGCTAAGTAGTCTTGTGCAGAGAATGGGAAACCGGCATCAATCATGATGTCCTGAACAGGTTTCGCTACGCCCGGAGCGTTCATAATCGTTGCAGCGCCGGCATCAAACACTTGAAGAATGTTTGGCGATTGGCCAGCACGAAACGAAGCAATACCCGCGGTTAATGTTTCTGTGTAAGAACCTTTAAAAACAGGCGTGATTTTGTATTCGGTTTGCGAAGCGTTAAAGTCCGAAGCGATTTTGTTTACTGTTTCGCCCAGTTGTCCGCCCATTGCGTGCCACCACGTAATTTCAGTCGCTGCAAATGAAGTTCCTGAAACTGTTGCCGAAAGCAACCCTGCTACCCATAGCTTATTCATTGACTTTATTCCTTGTTAAGTTTCGAACGATACTGTTTGTGTTTCGTTTGATGCTATGGTGGCGAAGAAATGTTTCACGTAGGTGGACGAAAAATGTCACTAAGGTTAAAGATTTATGGATCAGGTGACTTAAATCACATTAATAAAGGACAGAACCGCTGCACCAATCTGGATCGTAATGATTGATTAATGAACTATAAAAGAGCGATATTGCAGCCAATAACGCCATAATATAGCTATATTGCAAAATATAATTGGAATGAATGTTGCTAATACTAGTAAAATCTACAATCCTAAATTTGATCTTGTTAAGTTGTTCAAGGAACGAATATGAAAATTGGTGTTATTGGTGCTGGTGCTGTTGGAGTAGGTATCTGTAACTACTTATTAACCTTAGGTAGTGTGAGTGAGCTGACTATTCTTGACCGCGATGTGAAACGAGCAGAAGGCGAAGCTTTCGATTTCAGACACACAGCGGCGCTAACTTTCTCTAAAAATACCCGTATTACGCCGACCGATGATTACATGGAGTTGATTGGTGCTGATATCGTGGTCATTACCGCAGGTGCGCAAATTCAACAAGGCCAGACACGTATGGACTTGGCTGAAATCAACGCAAAGATTGGTGTCGATATTGCGAAGAAAATCGAGCGTGTTGCACCTAAAGCAATACTTATTGTGGTGACTAACCCTTGTGACATTGTCACACATAGTATTGTGGCTAACACGGGTTACAGTCCTTCGAGCGTCATTTCTGCAGGTTGTGTTATTGATACAGCTCGTTTGATGGCTATTGTGGCTCACCGTGTCAACTTAGACCCTAAAAACGTGTTTGGTTACGTGCTAGGCGAACATGGCAGTGAGTGTTTTACACCTAAGAGTTTGATCAGCATTGCTGGGCAGCCTGCTGACTACTACTGTGATTCAAACAATATTCCTCGAATTGACGCTGATGAGCTATTGGAATCGGTAAAGCAAGCGGGGTTTGAAATCTTCAAACGTAAAAACAATACCGTTCATGGTATAGCTGCGAGCGTGTTCCGCATTATTCAGGCAATCATGATCAACGAACACTCAGTACTGCCAGTCGGGACACTGTTACGTGGTGAATACGGCTACAAAGATGTTGTTCTGAGCTTACCTGCTGTCATCGGTAAGAATGGGGTAGAGAAGATTCTCATCCATCCATTTACAGAAGAAGAAAAGCAGCGTCTGGACGAAATCGCTGCAAACTTACGTAATCAAATGATTCATGTGGCTAAACTTACTGGATTAAGCTACTAAAATTTGCAGATATAAAAAGGTGGTTAATGCCACCTTTTTTCATTCTTAACCCCATAACTCATCTCTATTCTCTTTAAACACTTTCCATCGCTGCAAATTCAGCACATATTGTCTGTAGCCATAAAGGTTGTAAGTAAAAAATAACTGATAATTGAAATTACAGTTGATAATGAGAGCCTTTATCATTACCATCCCAATACAACAACGCGCTATCTGATTAACATGATGAATTTTCTAAAATCCAGTTTTATCCTTATTTCTGCATCAATAGCTTTGCCCATTCACGCCAATACGCTTGATGACGCAAAAGCGATTCAAAATAAAACCAACGCAGCTTCTGCCGCGAGTCAAAAGAAAATTGATAAGAGCTCAGATTCTGCAATCGAATTGCAGGCTGAAATTGAACAGCTAAGCGAGCAAGTAAAAAACTTAGAAGTGTATCGAAATCACTTGCAGGCTCTGGTGGATAACCAGAAACAAGAAATGGTGAGTCTGGATAAACAAATTGAAGAGATCAAAGATACTCGTCAGGGCATAGTGCCTCTTATGTACCAGATGATTGATGGTTTGCAGACTATTCTTGAGCAAGACAAACCTATCCGTTTACAAGCGCGTACTGATCGTCTTGAACAGTTAAAGTCTCTTATGCCAAGAGCAGATGTCAGCGATGCTGAAAAATTCAGAAGAATTCTCGAAGCCTACCAAATCGAAATGGATTACGGCCGTAAACTTGGTTCTTATCAAGGCCAAATTAGCTTAAATGACAATGAGTCAGTCGATGCCGATATTCTCTATCTTGGTAGAGTGGCTTTAATTGCCCGTAATCCAAATGCAACCCAATACTGGACTTGGAATCAAGCGCAGAAGCAATGGCAACCGCTTGAAAGCAGTTATAAATCAGACCTTGATACAGCTTATAGTTTAGCGGCGAAACAAATAGCGCCAACGCTGATTACTCTGCCTGTGTCACTTGTTAATGCGGAGGCAAACTAATATGAACAACAAATTTGCTCCGTTACTCTGTGCTGCGTTATTGATTGGTGCTAATGCATCTGCAGTTGCTGCGACGGATATTGTTAGCCAAGCGAAAACAGAAAATACCGTTCAACGTAATCACGATGCTAAACGTGAAGCGGAATTTAAGCTTACTGAACAACAACTGAAGGATAAAAAAGCGCAGTTAATGGCGAAGCGAAACAATCTGCAAAGCCAAGCTGACAAACTTTCTGCCGAGTTTTCGAAAAATGAAGATTCACTGGCACGTTTAGAAGAAAAACTGCGTCTGGAGACGGGCAGTCTCGGCGAAATTTTTGGTGTTGTTCGTCAAAACGCGAAAGAAATCCAAGGGGATCTTTCCCAATCTGTAACAGGTGTTGATCGCCAAACTAATGCTGGCGTGATTGAAGATATCGTTGCTGCTAAATCTTTGCCTTCGATGAAACAGCTGTCGGGTTTGTGGCAAGCGATGCAAGAGCAGATCACAGCAAGTGGAGAAACGTCTACCACAAACGTAACGCTGATTGATGGTGAAGGTCGCAAACAAACGGTTCAAGCTACTCGTCTCGGAGCTTTTGGACTGGTTTCAGAGCAAGGTTATTTGCAGTGGAATAATGGTCGCAAAGATGCTGTCGCGTATTCGGTTCAGCCTGAAAATGCACCGACGCTCAACTCGCTAAAAGCTTTAGAAAACGGAAATGTTTCATCTGTTGTTATGGATCCGTCACACGGTATTCTGCTGGAGCAGTTAGCCTTGACGCCTACGCTTGAACAGCGCCTTGAAGCGGGTGGTGTAGTCGGAAAGATCATACTAGTACTATTGGCTATCGGTTTAGTGATTGCTTTATATCGTGGTGGTTCACTGGCCATTGCTCGACAAAAGATTTCCGCGCAGCTTAAAAATCCACAGCAGCCTGGAAACAATCCGCTAGGTCGAGTTCTTTCAGTTCACGATAAAGAAAAGCATCGCAGCGTTGAAGCTTTAGAATTGCGTCTTTTAGAAGCCGTTGTTGATGAACAATCAGGTTTAGAAAAAGGTTTGTCAATGCTCAAACTGCTAGCAGCACTTGCGCCTATGCTTGGTCTGCTGGGTACCGTAACCGGTATGATCGAAACCTTCCAAGTGATCACTCAGTTCGGTAATGGCGACCCTAAAGTAATGGCGGGTGGTATTTCGATGGCACTAGTGACGACTGTATTAGGTCTTGTTGCTGCTATGCCGCTGTTACTTGCCCACAATATTTTAAGTACTCAGGCAGAGAACATTCGCAATATTTTGGAAAAACAGGGTATTGGTTTAGTGGCAGAGCAAGCTGAACGTGAAAGCAGCGAAACCGGTTCTGCGAAGATGGTCAATGCGGCGTAAGGGTTGAAAATGCAAGCTGACTGGTTAATGCCACTCAATGATCTGTTTTTACCACTGATTGAGTTTATGGATCAGGGTGGCGCAGTATTGTGGTGGTTGGCTGCGGTTGTTGCGGTGTATTGGTTGTTGGTTATCGAACGTATTCTATATCTGGCATTTACTTTTCCTAAGCAGCGTAAACAGTGGATTGAGCAATGGCACCAACGTAGTGAGCATCACTCATGGCATGCTCACGCCATTAAGCAAGGTTGGATTGGGCAAGCACACATCGCATTAACTCAGAATCTCAACGTCATTAAAGTGATGGTTTCTATCTGCCCAATGCTGGGTTTACTAGGCACAGTGACGGGGATGATCTCAGTCTTTGATGTGATGGCAACTCAGGGCAGCAGCGATCCAAAATTGATGGCGTCAGGTATTTCACTGGCCACATTACCGACTATGGCTGGTATGGTTGCTGCGTTAGCAGGTATGTTTGTTCATGCTCGTCTAGTGAAAACCTGTCGTTTGTTAGAAATGAAATTAGAAAAATCTTTAAGGAGTCAACGATGAGACTCGGTCGACGTCAATCTCAGCAAGAAGAGGCTCAAATAGACCTCACTTCGATGTTGGATATCGTATTTATCATGTTGATTTTCTTCATCGTGACAAGTTCATTTGTTCGTGAATCAGGCGTGGAAGTTAATCGTCCTACGGCTTCAAATGTCGTCAGTCAAAAAGATGCGGGTATTTTCGTAGCGATTACCTCAGCGAACGACATTTTTATTGATAAACGACAAGTGGATGTAGAAAGAGTGCAGGCGACACTAGAGCACCTGTTGCTGGAACAACCTGAAGCTTCGTTGGTGATTCAGGCTGACGAGCATGCGTATAACGGAACTGTCGTGCAAGTAATGGATGCAGCCAAAGGTGCAGGGGTTAAAAGTATTGCACTTGCCGCGGAGAAGCGTTGATGCTGCGTTTATTGTTCGCGACGCCGATAGCTGCACTTATCTCTCTCAGCTTGTTCGCATTTATGGCTTGGATGGTTGATAACGGTAATCAAGGTGCACCTAAAGCGATCCAGCCTCTTAGCTTCAACATGGTGATGTTAGAGCAAGAAAACCAAGTGCAACGCAGACAACGAAGTGTTCCAGAACAACCAGAATTACCAGAGCCACCGCCTGAATCACCGGTTTCTAAAAAACAGACTGCTGTAGCAAACAGTTCTCAGCTTTCGAGTGTTCCATCACTAGGTTTAGATACAGCGATCAATGGTATTGCTATCAACGCTCCAACCTTTGGTGATATTGGTGCGAATCAACAAGCGATGCCGCTGCATCGTGTCGAGCCAACATACCCAGCTCGTGCTTTACAAAGGGGGATTGAAGGGTACGTGGTGATGAGTTTTACTATTGACGAAACAGGGCAACCAACAGATATCGAAGTTCTGGAAGCTGAACCTAAGCGAGTGTTTGAGCGTGAAGCGATACGTGCGCTAAGAAACTGGAAGTATCAGCCTAAACTAGTAGATGGCAAAGCGGTTACTCAACCCGGACAATCTGTGAAATTGGAGTTTAAGTTAGCCAAATGATGAAACGAATGATCATCTGTCTATTACTGATAAGTTCCGCATCTTGGAGTGTTGCGGCGGAACTGAGTCAGTATGCAGCCAATAAAGCGCTGAAAGCCAATCAGTTGGCGCAAGAGAACAAATTGTCTCAGGCGATTGAAACGCTGAAAACAGCCGATGTTTCGCGAGCTTATGACAAGGCTTACTTTTCTCGAATGCTTGGCGTTTTCTATTGGCAGAATGAACAGCTCAAACCGGCCATCACTGCTTTGGAACAAGCGGTTGTTAGTGGCGAACTCAAAGATGACCAAGGTTGGTTAACAGAGCGTATGTTAGCAGACCTGCTTCTGATGAATCAGCAGTATAAGCAAGCATTGCCTCATTACTATCAATTAAGCAAAAACATACCAACGACCCAGAACGCCAGCGAACTATGGTTGCGAATTGCTCAAGTTCATTACCAGATGGAGCAGTGGCAAAAAACACTTACTGCAATCTCTGAATATGACAAGTTCAAACAACCGGATAGCGTGACCCCACTTTCAGTTAAGTTGGGAGCACAGCTTCAGCTTGAGCGCTGGGAGCAAGCTATTCCAACCCTTAAGAAGCTGATAAATCTGGAGCCACAACGTAGTAACTGGTGGTTGCAACTAGTTAACTTGGAGCTGCGAACCGGCAAGAAAAAAGATGCATTGAGCAGTTTAGGTTTAGCTCAATTGCAAAAAATCGAATTGAGTGATGCGGATTTACGTTTATTAGCTCAGCTTTATGCGCATAACGGTATTCCTGAGCGTGCAGGACTTGTATTAGAGCTCTTGAAAGAAGCGCAGACGAATGTGGATTTAATCACTGAGCGTGCTTATTACTGGCAACAAGCAAAAGAGTGGGATAAAGCAATCGATGCTTGGGCATTAGCTTCTAAATTCGATGCGAAATACCACTGGAATATTGCTCAGATACTCATGCAACAAGCGCGCTATGATGATGCATTATCTGAGTTGGATAATGTCAAAGAGAAGGGCAAACAAGCTCAAGTTGCTTTAGCCCGAACCAAGGCTCTGTATAAACTTAACCAACTCGAACCAGCATTGATTGAAGCGAAGAAAGCCAACAATCTTGAGCCATCAGAAGAAGCAAAAAGCTGGATAAAGTATTTAACGCAGCTACGCAAAGTAAAAGACAACCAAACTTCTTAAGAGATGGCCTATTTATAGGCTATTTTCTTGTAATGATAATGGTTTGCAACTGGTAATGATAATAGATATTATTTGATAAATTCTTAATGCTACAGCTATTATCAATGGGTTTATCCACTCTACATTTCGAAAAATTATTCCTTCATGCCAGACAGATAACGCCATACTTGGATGGCTGTCTTGAAGAGACAACCACATTCAATGAGCCGCCTCCTTCTTTAAGTCCTGAGTCGATTGAACGGCTTTACAATGAAATCGCCGAGCGGAATCCAGAAGCTGGTCAACCGTATTGGTTAACTCGCACATGGGATTTGCTTTGCTGGCAGCCTGTTTTCGTTTCTTTCGTCGCGATTTATGCACAGCGAGCACTACCTGACGTTTCAACCATTTCTCAAAACAAACAGAACTGTTTTATCGCAGGGTTTAGTTTTAGAGACCATGAATGGACACATGCCCGTCGAGCAACACTGATTAAAAAAGCGGGGCAGCAATTATCTCACCTGTTTGAAACTTATAGGGATGCGATCAATCAATGGGGAAGAATTCGTCCGGGATTCACGCATCATCTACTCGCTGATCATCTCCTTAATTGTTTAGTACGTTTACAAGAAATCAGACCAAGCTACTCAAACAACACCATCCTTAGACATGCGCAACTTTGGCTAGAGGCCTTCGATTTGCCACAAAAGCATATCAGTAACCTCAAAATTGATAGCACCACCAATAAATTAAAATTGGTCAGAACCAGTTGTTGTCTGGTCTATAAATGTGAAGGGCGGTCACTATGCGCAAACTGCCCACGTCTCGAAGCAAACAAATTGACGAATCTGATTACAGCTAAAGAAGTTACTGCTTAATCGGTTATATCTATCCAATTGATAAATCAAACCCATTTGCGAGCTTAACCACTAAGATTTATCTTTATATGGTTAGAACAATAATAAGGGTTTAATAATGGCAGGACAGAAAGCGTTAGTAGTAGAAGGTGGGGCGATGCGTGGCATATTTGCTAGCGGCGTACTTGATTCGTTTATGGAACTAAACCACCGCCCATATAATTTTGTAATGGGTGTTTCTGCTGGTGCTTCTAATCTTGTCAGCTATTTGTCTAATCAACCGTTACGCAGTTACCAAGTGATTACGCAACTTGCTACCAGTAGCGAATTCTATAATCCGCGCCGCTTTTTAAAAGGTGGTGATTTGGTCGATGTTCGCTGGTTGCTTGATGAAGCGAATAAACGTTATCCCATTAATGAAGAAGCGCTTTTTTCTTCAGTACCGTTTTATGCTGCCGCGACAAATATCCAAACAGGCAAGCCGGACTACTATCAAGTAACACCAGAAAATTTTGTTACGGCAATAGAGGCGACTTCAGCGTTGCCACTCGTATATAAAAAAACACCTTGTTTTGATGGGCAATGCTATACCGATGGTGGTGTCTCAGATTCCATTCCAGTTAAAGAAGCTTATCGTCGAGGAGCCAGAGATATTACCGTCGTACTTTCACACCCAGAAAGTTACGAAATGCCGAAAGTAAAAAGCAAATGGATGATGAAAAAACTCTTTGCCCGCTATCCGGAAGTGGCAAAATCAGTCACTGTGCGCGCTGAAAAATATAATGGTTCACTTGAGTTTATTCGTAATCCACCGAAAGACGCTCACATACGGGTGATTGCACCACCAGAGCATTTTGCAGTTAAACGCCTAACCATGAACAAGGCATTGTTGGATCATGGATACAGCATGGGATTGATTGCAGGTCGTATGCATGTTCACGGTTTGAAAGAGTAGGAGCACATTATGAGCTTTATAGAGAAAATCGTCGTGTTTGTGTGTGAAATCGACACGTATCAGAGCGTAATAGCAGGGTTAGAAGATACCTATTTAGAAAGTGAAAACGACTAAACCGCATATGAAAAAGGTCAGCAATTGCTGACCTTTAATCTATTGTTGTAAAGCAAATTACTTAGACGCAAAATCCAGTTGAATTTGCTCATCCTGTTTTTGTATCCACAATAATCTGAAACTCAGCATTATGGCTGCAGAGCTTAAACCCACAATAAAGCCTATCCAGAAACCTTTAGCTCCCATCGGCTCGACAATCCAGTCTGTCATTGCCAGCGCATATCCGGTCGGTAAACCAAGCAGCCAATAGGCAATAAAGGTTCGGACAAATATGGCATTCATGTCTTTATAACCACGCAGAGATCCGGCAGCAATTACCTGAATAGCATCAGTACATTGGTAGATTCCTGCAAAAATCAACAGTTGCATAGTCAAGTTGATTACTTCTCTGTTATCGGTGTAAAGATACGCGATTTGTTCGCGGAAAATCACCGTCAGGGCAGCGGTCAATAATGCCGTTGCTACACCGAAAAATAGTCCCACATGCGACGCGACAGCGGCACCTTTAACATCTTCTTCACCCAGAGTATGTCCTACTCGAATGGATACCGCCGCACCAATACTCATAGGTAACATAAAAATCAACGAAGAGAAGTTAATGGCTACCTGGTGTGAAGCAACAACCAATGAACCTAAAGGAGCTAAGGCAACAGCTACAACAGCGAAGAGTGTGACCTCAAAAAATATAGATGCTGCAACAGGTAATCCAAGTTTGAATAAGCGCCATTGTGGTTTGAATTCTGGCTTATGGAAGCGTTCGAACAACTTGATGTGCGCAAGACGGTTCGATGTCGCTACATAGAACAACAACATCAGGAACATCAGCCAATACACAATCAGCGTCGCTACGCCACAACCAACGCCGCCAAGAGCCGGTGCGCCTAACTTACCATATACGAAGATCCAGTTGAGCGGGATGTTGATCAATAGGCCAAAGAAACCAATTACCATCGCGGGCTTAGTCAGAGACATACCCTCAGCAAAACTGCGCAATACCTGAAAGAGCAAGAATGCAGGCACGGCAAAGATCATCGCAGTGATATAGCCAATGGTTTTTTGCGCCATTAAGGTTTCAACTTCCATCACTTCCAAAATAGCACCAGCTTGAAGAAGCACTATGATGGTTGGAATCGAAACGATTAGAGCTAAAAATCCACCCTGATGTATAACAGATGCGATTTTATGCTGTCTTCCAGACCCATTTAACTGGGCCACGACAGGCACTAATGCCATCAAAAGGCCAATACCAAATAGAATGGTCGGCATCCAAATGCTCGAAGCAACCGATACTGCCGCTAAGTCGGTAGCGCTTACGCCACCAGCCATAACGGTATCGACGAAACTCATACCTGTTTGAGCAATGGAAGCAATGAGAACTGGCGTTGATAACTTTACTAATTTTTTTATTTCATTTTTATAATGTTGCACAAACTTCTCCGAACGGAATATTTACTGCTTAATTAATCGGCGGGTCGTACTGGTGGGAATGATAAAGAAATGTCACACTGATCACCACGAAAAACTATCGGAAATACTAAATGTTTACTGGGATTGTGCAAGGCATGGCGAAAGTCGTGGCTATTGATAAAAAAGACAAATTTCAAACCCATGTTATTGAGCTAGAACCCTTATTAAATCAAGGGATATCGATTGGTGCTTCTATCGCTCACAACGGATGCTGTTTAACCGTCACTCATATCGATGAAAATCGTGTTTCATTCGATTTAATGCAAGAAACGCTTAAGCTAACCAATTTAGGGGAGCTTGAAATCGGCTCGATGGTCAACATCGAAAGAGCAGCAAAATTTGGTGATGAAATTGGCGGCCATACGATGTCTGGTCACATTATGGATACCGCTACTATTAAAGACGTGATTGAAACACCAAACAATAAGACGATTTGGTTCGAGTTATCACCTCGATATATGAAGTATGTTTTGCCGAAAGGATTTATTGGCTTAGATGGTTGCTCGCTGACAATTGGGGAAGTCAGAGAGAATCGTTTTAATGTTCACCTCATTCCTGAAACGTTACAGAGAACGCTCTTTGGTCAACGTGTGGTTGGTGACAAAGTGAATGTTGAACTTGATCCACAAACTCAAGCGATTGTAGATACCGTTGAACGAGTGCTGGCTGCCAAACAATAGGTTATTTGCCAGATCAAAAATCAAAGGCGGTTAGAAGATTTGTTCGTCATCCGCATCGACTTGAAGTTCTACTGTGTCTAACTGTTCGTTGACCATCAAATTAATGTGAATCGGATTACAGCAAGCAGGGCAGTCATCATAAAACTCTTGGCTGCCATTTGAAGAATCCAAAGTCACAGGAACATGGTGCCCACAATGGGGACATAGAATCGATTTTTGTATAAAGTTTTTCATTTTGATTCTCGCTCTTTTTCTTTTGTTCTCATTTTAATAGTAAGACGAGAAGTTGATTCTGAACGAGAAATAAGTGCAATTTTAGACCTTGTCACAAAGAAAAAAGAGCTAAAGTCTATTAGCTCTTTTCTTGTTTATTTTTAACAACATAGAAGTCTAATCAATAAGTTTAGAAAGACAGAATTTTCTTAACTAGATACTCCGCTTCATCTAAGTAATGACCACCAAAATGATTGTAGTGATTCAGTATGTGATAGAGATTATAGATGTCTTTTCGTTCGACGTAGCCAAAGTCTAAAGGCAGCACTTCTTCATAGGCTTGATAGAACTCTGGTTGGAAGCCATTAAACAGCTCGGTCATGGCAATGTCGCACTCTCTGTCACCCCAATAAGTTGCAGGGTCATAACAGATAGGACCAATTGGCGAATTTGCGACATTCTCGTTCCACAAATTACCATGCAACAAAGCTGGTCGGGGAGTGTGGTTTGCGAGTCTTTGCTTAATCACGTCAACGAATTCGTCTATGTTGACCAAATGCACGCCTTTTTCATGCATCAGTTGAAGTTGCCAGCCAATTCTTTGTTCCGCAAAAAACTGACACCATTTTTTGGTCCAATTGTTTGGTTGAACTATACAGCCCAAGTAGTTATCAATGTCGAAACCGTATTCTTTCTGGTCACCCCATTGGTGTAACTTAGCCAATTCAAGTCCGAACTTAAAACTGTTCGTCGCGTCATCAAGAGGTTTGGTAACGAGATAGTTTAGGATAATAAAAGAGTGATCTTTGGTACTGCCGGTAAGGACATGTTCAGGAACATGAATACTGCTGCTCTCTCGCAAAACTCGCAGGTTTTCAGCTTCAGCTTCAAAGTTGGGTAAAAAATTGCGGTCATTAAGCTTCACAAAATACCGCTCTTTACCGTCGGTAATCATATAACTTTCACTAATGTCACCGCCTTGTAGTTTTGTTTTCTCTACAAGATCGAATTGAAACATTAAAGTATCTGAGAGTTGCTGGGTGATAGCTTGCCACATAGTTTGAACTCCACGACCGTCTTTTAGTCCATATTAGTTTAGAACAATCGATGTGACTTTACTGAACCGTAAAGCAAATAATTTCATTAACTTAGTTTTGTTAGACAGTTAATCCGCATATTTGTGAACTTACTCATAAAACGTTTCACGAACGATATTGCCTTTTGATTCAATAGAAAGTCACAATGCGTTTAACAAATGATTTAGTCGCTAACTGAGAGTATAAAGTCTATAGCTTTCTTGCACTAAGTTAGACTTTTATCAATGAATCGTTTGAAATTTCATCAAGCAAACATATCAAATGTGTGAAATTTTCCTCACATGGCTTAGTATTATTGAAGGTACAGTGAGTTACTGGTGACGAAGCAGTAAAGCGGAGAATTAAAGTGGTTGTAGAAACCGATGGTTATTTAGCGCTAATAGAACATCTTGCGTTCAACATGGATGTATTCACCCGTGGCGGTGACACCGGTAAAGAAAGCGTAGAAGATGTCGTTACTGATATGGTAGCGAGTAACATCATGGCTGTTTTCGAACAGAATCCTGAACTTCATTCAAGTGTACGCTTTCAACTTCTTAAAGAAGCTGATTCTGTAGTGGAGGATTTAGGAGAGGTGTTAGCTGGCGTATGGGCAAAACCCGCAACGAACGATCAAATCATTTTTCTGGATGAATACATAGCACTGGTTAAAAATTTATTTGATACCGCGGTAGCGACTTACGATTAAATCAATCAGTCAAGCTATCCACTCTTCTGAATTGCCAAAATTTGGATGCCCAATAGGGGTTATCAAGACGAGATATGATGACCCCTTGCGAAGTGGATGCATGCATAAATCTAAGATTCCCCAAATAGACCCCAACATGATTCGTTGTTTTTGACGTTTTAAAGAAAACAAGGTCACCGTATTTGGCTGCCTTATAACCGATATTTTCGCCAATTTTACTTTGTGATGTGGTAGTTCTAGGCAATGGAAGCTGCCATGCGTCACGATAGGCTATCTGCACAAATGCAGAGCAATCAATTCCATTTTTATTATTCCCACCTAAACGGTATGGCACGCCTTGCCACTGGTTATAGACGCTAAAAAAAGACGCTTCTCGCTCGGTAACTTTTTCTATTCCAATATTTGAACCCAACAACTCTTTATCTTGAGTTGTTGAATATTTCGAACTCTGATTCTGAGCACATCCAGTGACTAAAGAAACCATAAAAACCCAATACATAGGGCGTCTAATTATTGGTTTATGAAATAAATGTGTCATAAAAATTACCTAATATACCCATCGTTATATTTGAACTGGTACTGGACTGCCTTTGAAATGAATAATTCTGCCAAGCACCGAATAACGTTTTCACTTATTCAAACACTTTCCTTTATTTTTATCACCATAACCATACTTGTCATAGTGCTTTCTGTCACGAGTGTTCGTGGTATCGACAAAATAGGTTATCAATTTAGCCACTTATCAGAGCGAGCATTACCGTTATCAACTAACAATGCAGCGTTAACTCAAAATATCCTTGAGCAAGCGAAATATATTGGTTACAGCACCAGAGTAAAAACAGTCGATGAATTAAATAATATCCGTGCTGAATTATTGACGCTGGATCAAAATGCGGATCTTCGTCTAGAAGAGATGAAAGGAATTACTCAGGAGTTCGGTACGCTTATTGCTCCAACCGTTCATCAGCAACTAACAAGTAATATTGACGAGTTTTCTAAATTTTCTGCTGCAATTATACAGTCACAACAAACTCAGCTTGAGCAAACTGCCAAGATCGCCGAGCAGGCAACAGGTTTCCGATATGGATTAAGTTCAATTGGGCCTGAAATGAACCGTATCGCGTCTTTCTTAGCAATAGATAATCCTGAGTCAATGGATGCCGCGAACCGCTTTGTTGCTGCTTCAGGAGTGATGGAGAGTACCTTCCTGCTCTTTATGGTTCAAGAAGACATGGAACTGGCGCAAAAAGAGTATAAAGAGCTGAAAACTCGTATTTCTGGTTTAGAGCTGGCGTTTGATGATTTCAAAGAGTGGCATCCTGATATCAGTGAGTTTGCAAGCCTGACTGCGCCTTACCAAATGGTTCTTGAAGGGTTCAAAACTGGCGGCATTCTGGATCAAATCATGGTTCGTTTGGAAACCGCACAAACACAAAACGCTGATTTTACGCAAGCTGCCTTGATGGCAGATACCATTGCGGCACAGCTTTCGGAACTGTCAGATATCACAACCAGCATTATTCAAACCAAAGAAACAGAAGTGCAAAATACCATCAGTGAAATAACACTGGCGTTACTTGTCGGCGGTGGTGTATTGGTTGCTATTGTTGTGCTCTCTTGGCTTGGTTTACGAGTTTGGGTAAACAAAGGAATGCGTAACATTACGAATCATCTTACGTATATGACAGAGCATGATTTCAGCCACACCGCTCAGCTAGTGGGGCCTATGGAATTCCATGATATTTCAGGCAAGCTCAATCAAGTTATCCTATCTACTAACGAGTCACTGACAACAGTCACTTCCAACTGTGAATCGCTCTATCAGACAGCGCAGTTTAGCCATGATGCTGCGGAGCATTCGAATCAAGGATTAACCATCCAGAACGAAGCTCTGTTAAGTATGGTAACAACCATCAACCAACTAGAAGCCTCTATTCGAGAAATCGCAGGGGTTACCAATGATTCTTATACAGATTCTGTCACAGCGGCAGAGCATTCTTCCCAAGGTGTGAAAGCAGTAGAGCAGAATCGTTATAGATTGGAAGCGTTAGAAGATTCTCTGAATACCAATGAGACTGCGATGTCTGAACTAGATACTAGTGTTTCGCGCATCAGTGAGTTGGTGGACCTCATAACAGGTATTGCAGAAAGTACAAACTTGCTGGCATTAAACGCAGCGATCGAAGCCGCACGAGCAGGCGATCACGGTCGTGGCTTTGCTGTAGTTGCAGATGAAGTACGCAAACTGGCAAAAGACACAACACAGCAAACCGGTAGTATTCGCGACATGATGAGTCAGCTTGAAGCTTCTGCAGCTAAATCGCGTCAAGCAGTGATAGATTCGAGAAATGAAATGGTGTCGGCGCTTCAATCTAGCGAAGAAGTAAAACTGACTTTTGCGGATATCGAAAGTGCTGTGAACCACATCAGAGCGAGAATAGAGCAGATTTCAGTTGCGACTGAAGAACAAGAGCGTGCGACCGCGGATGTTAGCCGTTCAATCGTACAGATTTCAGATCAGGCAACACAAACAAAGCAGCAGATAGAGTCTATGGTTGATAGCTCACAACAAGTGGCAAACATCGCTGGGCAACAAAAAGCGATGCTTGATAAATATGCTCTGAGCTAATCAACTCGTCATTCTCTATTTCTCTCTAAATGGTTGGGTAAGCATTTTATCCAGCCATTGTTCTCTAGAACGCTTGAACATCGGTAAGCCAATTCTCATTTCATCATGACCCAAATAAGGCTGGGCGATGTAAGTACCAAACAAGCGATCCCAAATAGATAAGAAAAAGCCAAAATTGGAGTGGGTTTCGCGCTCAATTACCGAGTGGTGAACTCGATGCATATCCGGTGTCACAATCAATTTGCGTAGCCATGAATCCAGTTTTAACGGCAGTCTCGCGTTGCTGTGATTGAACATAGCGCTGGCGTTTAGCACAATTTCAAACGTAACCACAGCCCAAACCGGCGCACCAATTAAGGTGACGGCTCCGATTTTGATCCACATGGAAATCAATATTTCGATAGGGTGGAATCGTGCACCAGTCGTCACGTCAATATCCTGATCAGCATGATGCATGCGATGGAGTCGCCATAGAAAAGGGATGCTGTGGAACATGATGTGCTGCCAATAAATCACGCCATCAAGTAACACAACAGAAAAGATAAGCGCCCAGGTTGGAGAAACATTCAGCCAGTTCATAAGACCAAATGAGTGAGCTTCTGCCCAACTAGCTGCTGAAATCGCGACGACCGGCATTAACAGGGCGATCAACACACTGTTTAAACCGACTAAACCTAAGTTATTTATCCAGCGGATCGACTTGCTCTGAGAAAGATGTTTACGAGGTGCATTTGACTCCCAAAATGCACAAATCAATAACACAAGAACAAAAAACGCTAGTCTGATGGTTTCTGGTTGGTAGGACATATCCACCTCCGTGTGATACCCATTTACGGTTTTACAATGCTTATGTAATCCAATCATCGTCTCCAGTTCAAATTGCGCTGGAGAACTCAAGTAACAGCAGTTAAACTCTGCGCCACTTTTAGTCATTCTAAGTATTCAGTACTTCAAACATTTCAGTACTTCTACAAAATATGAGAATCCATGCTTTCCATCGTTTGTACCAATATCGGCTCGAACGATCAACAAAACCTTTTCTTGCTCGCGGCTGTAAAATTCAACGTTGCGCTTATTGTAATGTCGGTTTGACTCATTGTTTATGTCAACACCAACCTGACATTGAGACGCAAGTAGCGGTTTTACTTATTGTTTCTCAGCAGGAAGTCTTTAAGCCAAGTAACACGGGCAGACTTATTGCCGATACAGTAAAAGAAACTTATGTCTATCAGTGGAGTCGCACGGATCCTGATTCTCAGATGTTAGATCTTTTACAGAATCCTGCTTATTTTCCTGTGCTCGTTTTTCCTGCTGAAACAGAAGAAGAACATTCAAGAGTCATGAATCAAGTTGAGAGTATTGCTTCTGACAAAAAGCCATTGCTTATCTTTGTCGATGGCAGTTGGCGCGAAGCAAAACGAATCGTTCGAAAATCTCCTTATCTCGCTGACTTGCCATTGATCTCCATCGAGCCGCAGGTACTTTCACAATATGTGATGAGAAAGTCGGACAATGAACAGCATCTTGCCACCGCTGAAGTGGCCAGTCTCGTACTGGACAAGTTTGGTGAGCGGCTTGGCGCAGAAACTTTGCGTTTATGGTTTGAAACGTTCAAAGAAAGTTATCTGTTAGGTAAAACAAGAATTAAACCGAAAGAAGAAAAAACCGCACTGAGAGATTATTTGCTGTTTAAGCAAAATTTAGATTGAGACTCAGCACTCAATACTGCTTCACATTTGCGCAATCAGCACTTGTAGCCGGATAAATAAGTGTTTGGTCACGGATTGCATAGGGTCGGTTATGGATAATAAGCCAATATTTTTTAATCGCGAATTAATTGTGCAGATATCAGATAGATACCTTGAATTGAAATCGGATAACAGATGGTGCAATTGGTGAGTGAGTCGATTTTAATGATTTCCCTATTACCGGGATAGAGTAGGAGAGGTTTGCATGTATTACGGCTTTGATGTCGGTGGCACTAAGATTGAATTTGGTGCGTTCAACGAGAAACTTGAACGTGTTGCAACTGAACGTGTTCCGACACCAACTGAAGATTACCAACAGCTTGTTGAAACCATTGCTGGTCTTGTCGCTAAGTATGATGCTGAATTTGGTGTAGAAGGCACAATTGGTTTAGGTTTACCGGGTATGGAAGATGCTGACGATGCAACAGTACTGACAGTAAACGTTCCATCTGCAAAAGGTAAACCACTACGTGCCGATCTAGAAGCTAAGATTGGCCGCAGTGTAAAAATTGAAAACGATGCGAACTGTTTCGCTCTTTCTGAAGCATGGGACGATGAGCTAAAAGACGAACCATCAGTGCTAGGTTTGATCCTAGGTACTGGATTCGGTGGTGGTCTTATCTATAACGGTAAGGTATTTTCTGGCCGTAACCACGTTGCGGGTGAAATCGGTCATATGCGTCTTCCTATTGATGCATGGTTCCATTTAGGCGGTGATAAAGCACCACTTCTAGAATGTGGCTGTGGCAATAAAGGCTGTATGGATAACTATCTTTCAGGACGCGGTTTTGAGCTGATTTATGCTCACAACAATGGCGAGAAAAAGAAAGCTATCGACATCATCAACGCTTATAACGAAGGTGAAGAGAAAGCAGTAAAACATGTTGATCTGTTCATGGAACTGTTAGCAATCTGCTTTGGCAACATCTTCACTGCACATGATCCACATGTTGTGGTTCTTGGTGGTGGTCTGTCAAACTTTGAGTTGATTTACCAAGAAGTGCCTAAGCGAATTTCAAAGCACCTACTTTCTGTTGCTAAATGTCCGAAAATCATCAAAGCAAAACACGGTGATTCAGGCGGCGTACGCGGTGCAGCATTCTTGAATATCAAGTAATGCAGTAGAGAATAAAAACGAAGAAGGGCTTGAATAATCAAGCCCTTCTTTTTTACTTCTAATTGCTTACTTAACTTGAGGTTTTGGCTTTTTACCTACACCTAAGTTTTCTTTAGGTTTCATGGTGATGACACCAAAACCTAACTTTTTGAAATGGTTGTCGCGATAGTTGCGAACTGCCTTAGAGTCAGAAATAAGTTCTAGCTGCAGCTCCATTTTCAGATAGTCTGTAATGTCTATGCCTTCTGCTTCAGCAACAGCTTCG
Source organism: Vibrio diazotrophicus (assembly GCF_038452265.1). Lineage (NCBI taxonomy): Bacteria > Pseudomonadati > Pseudomonadota > Gammaproteobacteria > Vibrionales > Vibrionaceae > Vibrio > Vibrio diazotrophicus. The sequence goes on along the minus strand of NZ_CP151842.1, from coordinate 1,705,256 downwards.
TGGATATTTCTGTGCTGTTGGTAAGAGAAAGTCAGCGTCTTCTCTTCATCTTTGTAGGTATAAATAATTGTGCGAGCCATAGCTTCTCTCGTTTGCAGCAAATTCTAAGCGCTAGATTCTGCCTTGAAGTGGGATAATTGTCACGCTTTCGCCGACTTTAACTGTGTCTACTGCCGGAGATATTTCAATTAAGCAGTTAGCTTCGCTCATCGAGCGTAAAATCCCTGAACCTTGTTTTCCTGTCGATTTCACTGTCAGCTGTCCAAGTTCATTAAAGCTGTAAATGCCACGAGTAAACTCAGTTCGCCCTTGGCGAGAACGGAGATCTTCTGTTGCGACCGCAGGAACTTTCAATGGATTCCAGTTTACTTCACCTTGCATTTTACGCAGTGCTGGCTCAACAAAATTAATGAACGAGACCATAACGGCAACTGGATTACCCGGCAAACCAAAGATAGGTGTGTTGTTAATTTTGCCAAACGCGAGAGGGCGGCCGGGACGCATGTTGATACGCCAGAATTCTATTGTGCCTAAAGACTCTAGTGCAGACTTAATGAAATCGGCATCACCAACCGATACGCCACCAGAGGTCAAAACAACATCTGCCGATTGAGAAGCGTTGTTCAAAGCATTCATCATGGATTGCTCATCATCTTCGATGATTCCAAGATCAATAGTCTCAAAGCCTAAATGGGCTAACAGCCCCATGAGTGTGTATCGATTAGAATCAAAGATATGTGACTCACTGGCAGGTGTGCCTGGAGCCTGAACTTCGTTGCCTGTAGAAAAAATAGCAACTTTTAATTTGCGATAAACCGGAGCAAGGTTCATTCCCAATGACGCCAGCATGCCTATTTCAGGTGAAGATAAACGCTGACCGATGGAGAAAACATTTTGGCCAATGGCTAAATCTTCGCCCGCTTGGCGGACATTCTGACCTGCTTTGATTGTTGCACTGCCAAAAGTCACGGTTTCACCAGTTACGCTTGCTTGTTCACGCATGATGACAGTATCAGCGCCTTGCGGAACCGCAGCTCCGGTCATGATTTTCACCGCCTGACCATGTTCAACAACGTTAGCGTAACTGTCGCCAGCCATTATCTCTGCGACCACTTGATAGTGTTCTCGATTTAAGTCATCGCCGCGTATAGCAAAACCATCCATAGCAGAGTTTCTGTAGCTCGGCACATTCACTGGCGATGTAATGTCTCTCGCCAATACTCGGTTATATGCGCTTGGTAACTCAGTAGTCTCAATATCTGTCAGCGTCTGAACGCGTTCGAGTATCGCTTGTCGTCCTTGTTCTACCGATAAAAAGGCTGGAGACAAGGTATCACAGCTACCCGAGGTCGGTTTTTCTGTGCCAAAACCTTTTGCGTAATCGACAACAAACTGCGCGATAGCGTCTAAATCGTTGATGTTAAGCTGCGGGAGTTCGCTTTCAACTACTTCGTCTGCAGCAATCGCGATGATGTTTTTATCGTTTGGGTACAACCACGGTTTATTGAGTTCGTTTCTATGTAACTCAACTTTAGGGAAGGCTATGTTTTTACAACCTTCGACCAAGATAATATCTAGTTTTTCGCAGTCAAAACGACTAAGCAGATAATCGAATTCTGCTTCGGCATCCGGAGTTTCCGTCATCATTACATGACGATTACGCGATGCGACGAGCATTTGGCTAGCACCAGCTTTGCGTAATCGATAGCTGTCTTTGCCTGGAATATCGACATCAAAGTCATGATGAGCATGTTTTAAAACACCTAAGCGAAGCCCTGCATTCGTTAATTTAGGAATGAGCGCTTCAAGCAATGTCGTTTTGCCTGTTCCTGAGTAAGCGGCGAAACCTAATAAAGGCAGTGAAGGGCGTTGAGGACTCATATTTGTAACGCTCCGAATTGCGCCAGTTCATCTGGCGTATTTAAATTGACAAAACACTGTGGCGAATCACTGAAGTCGACGTAGTAAGTGTGGCAGTCGTTATAAAGCAAGATTATCTTTCTGTCGCCACGCTCTAAGAATGCAGTGAGTTTTGGCAAAACACGTTTATGGTAGAGCGTAAATACGGGCTGAGAATGCTCTCCATCGTGGGCAACAATGATATCGCTTTCGTCGTTGACAGCGTGACAGAAACGCTCAACAAGATCATCGGAAATTAACGGACTATCACAAGGGACAAAACCGACCCAATCTGTCTGCGCGTTAACTAAACCACTGTGAATTCCCCCTAAAGGTCCGGGGAAACCAGTGAAGTTGTCGCTAATGACGGTTCCATAGTGACTATATTTATCGAGATTACGATTGGCATTGATCAGAATTTGCGAAACCTGTGGCTGCAATCGTTCAATGACATGTTCAATTAGCGGTTTGTTATTAAGCTTAATAAGCCCTTTATCATTTCCACCCATTCGAGTCGCTTGCCCACCGGCAAGAATGACCCAACTAGTTTGAGAGGGAAGTAACATTGGTTCTCTCTTTTTCTGGTTTTACTATGTGTAGCAATGGTGTTTCGATAAGCGTGCAATCATTAATCCACCACTGTTTTTTGCATATTGCGGTTAAAGCGTTGGCTTGATGGCTCGTGATGACAAGACTTGAACCTCTGGCCAACAAATCTTTTGCCATTATAACCAGTCTGTCGATAGATTCCTGATCAAGTGACGCACTCGGTTCGTCCATGAGCAAAATAGAAGGATTAAGAATCCAAGCGCGTGCCACTGCCACACGCTGTTTCTCACCGCCAGACAACACCGAGATATGTTCATCTGCCAGCGTTTCTAAACCCACCATCCGCAAAGCATTTATCACGGTAGAACGTTTTTCTTTTGCACTCAGTGCCGAGAATTTAATTCCGTACAGTACGTTTTGATATACGGTAGCATCAAACAGGTAAGGGGTTTGATGCAGATAGATAACTTGATGACGGGCGGACGAATGAACAACTCGCTGCCACCAAGGCAAAGAGTTTGAAACACTTCCTGTGGAAGGTTTCTGCAAACCCGCCAAAATTTTAAGTAAGGTTGTTTTTCCGACACCATTATCGCCTTTTAGATAAATAGCATCATTTGGTCCAATAGACAGATGATCGATGTGGAATAGCACTCGATCTTTAAAGCGCATTGATAACTTTTGAGCGTTAAGTGTTATTGTCATTCTTATCCTTACGTTCTCAAAAAGCCTTTTCCACGCATTGCGGAAAGTGCAAAGTTCAAGGCCAGTGCTAAGCATAGTAGCACCATTCCTAATGCAACTCCTTGAGCAAAAGCGCCTTTATGGCTCTCCATAGCAATGGCAGTAGGGATGTTTCGCGTTAAGCCCATAATATTTCCGCCAACCATCATAGAGCAGCCCACCTCGGTCACGATTCTGGAAAAGCTTGCGATCACGGCTGCTAATAACGGAAAACGTGTTTCCCAGATAATGGTCGCTGCAATCCTTGGTGTCGAAGCGCCAAGAGTCATAGCGGTTTCAACAGAACGTCGGTCACTGGATTGAAGAGTGCCGTGCATCATAGACACCAGAATAGGGAAGCAAATCAACATCTGACCTAAGATCATTGCCTTTTGGGTGAAAAGTAATGACCAGTTTCCCAATGGACCGGAGCGTGAAAGCAACATATACAACAGCAGGCCGATCACGACGGTTGGAACCGCTTGAAGTGTGTTTATCACTGACAGCAAAAGCCATTTGCCGCGAAAGTTGCTGTAAGCAAGCAAAAACGAAAAAAGCATCGCTGGAATTAACACCACACAAATAGCTGATAATGAAACGCTAAAGGAGACCGCAACGATCTCCCAGAGTTCAGCGTCAAAATTAATCAGTAATGTCAGTGCGTCTTGGGTAGTTTGCCAAAGGCTCATACACGACCGTTATTTGTCTGCGTTCGCAACAAAAAGTTGTTGTCCGTTAAGAGTAAAGCTGTTGATTTTCTGTTGTCCTTCATTAGAAACCAGCCAATCACTAAATGCTTTTGCTGCTTGATAATTGGTAGCAGGGTAACGCTCTGGATTGATAAGAATCACTTGGTATGGGTTAAACAGTTTGTCATCGCCTTCAAAAACAATTTTAAGGTCCAGTTTGTTCTGATAGGCCAACCACGTACCACGGTCTGTCAGTGTATAGGCTTGCAGCTCAGAAGCCATGTTGAGCGTTGGTCCCATGCCTTGTCCTACAGACTTATAACCACCAAAGTTTGGTTCAATTTTAGCCTGAGCCCAGATGCCCAATTCTTTCTTGTGTGTGCCGGAATCGTCACCACGAGAAATGAATGTCACACCGTCTTTGGCAATATGGCTAAAAGCATCAAGGACATTTTTCTGTTGCGCGATTTTAGCGGGATCGCTGTTTGGACCAACTAAAACAAAATCGTTGTACATCAGTTTGCGAGGCAGTACACCGAATCCTTTATCAACAAAGTCTGCTTCTGCTTTAGGTGCGTGTGTCATTACCAAATCAACATCACCGTTTTCACCCATTTTTAGTGCTTTACCGGTTCCTGTCGCGATGACATCCACTTTATAGCCGGCTTCTTTTTCAAAAATTGGCAGTAAGTAGTCTAACAATCCTGAATGGTAGGTACTGGTCGTGGTGGCTAAGCGAATGCGTTGTGTATCATCCGCGCTGGATGCTGAATAGCTGACTAAAACCAATGACGTTGCTGCAAGAGCAAGAGAAATCTTATTATTCATTATGAAATCCATTTTAATTTTACATTTTAATTTTATTCATTGTGGGCTGAGCTAGATCGAGCGCCAATTTACGTCTAAACGATGAGTGAATCTGACTTATAGCAGATCAGACATAGCAAACTGGATGCCACATTTAAAACTAGGCTTTTTGTATGGGAATTAGACAATATCATGATTAATCTTACAAAATTAGGCGATAGCGCACATTTGTAGGGACAAAATGTCTCAACATGGGCACATCAGTAGTATGGTTATGTGAGTCGTTCTGTCCTAATGAATTATCGTTGAGAAACTCATGAGCAATACAATAGATTCAAAGCAAGCTCCTTTATATCAGGCGTTTTCGGTTCTTGTTGTCGATGACGAAATGGGTATGCAGGCCATTTTGAAGAAAGCCTTAAGCAAATGGTTTTCTAAAGTGGATTGTGCGAGCTCTATTGAAGAAGCGGAATCACTGCGTACGGCCAATCATTACGATTTAATCATTCTCGATATCAATTTACCTGGCCGATCTGGCATTGAATGGGAAGAAGCCTTCACCGACGAGTATCATAAAGCCGAAGTGATCTTTATGACGGGTTATGCCGACTTAGAAACAGCAATCAGAGCGCTAAAACTCGGTGCGTCAGACTTCATTCTTAAACCATTTAACTTAGAACAGATGATGCAGGCTGTTAAACGCTGTATGGATAAATGCTTAAGTGCCCGCATGCAATATGCGTTGAAGCATGACTTTGAGCGACATACCACAAGCCAGATTATTGGTCAGTCTGAAAAAACCAAACAACTCAAGCAGCTAATCTTACAGTTTGCCCCTTCAAGAGCTTCGGTGTTAATTGAAGGTGAATCGGGAACAGGTAAGGAGTTGGTAGCGCGTGGTATTCACGAGGCCAGTGGCCGAAAAGGCCCATTTGTTCCTGTTAACTGCGGCGCAATTGCTCCTGAGTTGTTGGAAAGCGAATTGTTTGGACATACTTCAGGCGCATTTACTGGCGCGAAGAAAAGCCGTGAAGGTCTGTTCCGAGTGGCTAATAGCGGCACTTTGTTTCTCGATGAAATAGGTGAAATGCCACTCACCATGCAATCTTCTTTGTTGCGAGTATTAGAGCAACGAGCCATTCGCCCAGTAGGTTCTGAGAAAGAGATAAACGTCGATGTTCGAATCGTTGCTGCGACAAACCGCAATCTGCAAAAAGAAGTCGAACATGGTCGTTTCCGAAGCGATCTCTATTACCGTCTAAACGTGCTCAAAATTGATGTCACGCCTTTACGTGACCGCAAAAGTGACTTAAGAGAGTTGGTACCATTTTTTACGCAAAAACTGTGTAAAGAGCTGGCAGTGCCTGTTCCGAAGTGGGCGCATGAAGATGTCAGTGCGATGAACGATTATGATTGGCCGGGCAATATCCGAGAACTGAAAAACCTTATAGAACGCTGCATCTTGTTGGGTAAACCGCCTGCCCATTATTGGCGTGAGATGAATGGCATAGCACATCCAGCGAATATATCAGTGACGGTGTCACATGTAGCAGGCGTGCCTGAGTACATTGAAAACAAAAAGCGAGATAAGGCAACGGGTTATCCTAATGCTTGGACACTTAAAGATGTAGAGCGAGCGCATATTGAACAACTGGTTGATTTCCATGAAGGAAATAAATCAGCTGCTGCGAGAGATCTTGGCGTCGCAAGAAAAACGTTAGAACGTAAGTACAAAGAGTGGGAAAGCGAAGGGACTGAAAATGTGGAATGATTTTCCGCTATGGCGTAAATGGAAACATCGCTTTCAGACCATGGTTCGCTACCGTCTTTTGATCCTGACGTCCGTTCCCATAGGCTTTACCTTACTCGCGCTGATTGCGATTTCAATCTATTGGTCTCTTCATTACACATGGCAGAGTACACTTGTTGATGTTGCCGAAAGACTTGGCGTTGCCAATAAATCAATTTCAATCCAACAACAGAATCAGGTGAATCGGATTCAGGCGCTAGCTGATTCTTATGAGTTTCGAGTGCGTTTGAACGGTCAGTCCATAACTTCTGTAGACGTTTGGGTGAAAAACCAAAAACAGCGTTATCAACTCGATTTCCTGACTTTCCACCCCATTAACTCAACAGAAAACGATGCTCACTATACTGAGCTGAGCCCAAATAAAACGTTTTTTGATGTGCTTAGTGGTGAAGAACTGCAAAAGCTAGAACCGAGCTTAGCGCAACGCGCAAAAGTCAAAGAGTTGAGCGGCGAAGCGTTTGAGAGCAGAGGTTTGGTCAGCCGTACAGTAGTGACGGTATATGACAGCAACAATAAGGCGATTGGCTTTCTTGATGGTGGTGAGCTACTGAATAACAGTAGCGGATTAATCGACGAAATTCGCGATATTGTTTATCCGTATACACACGATAAGTTAAGGCCAGTCGGTACCGTCACTTTGTTCTTGGATGATTTACGCGTCAGTACCAACGTGCCGCTCAATAGCGATGAAAGAGAAGGGCGAGCCATCGGTACTCGAGTATCGAACGAAGTGAAACAAGTCGTTCTTGGTCGTGGTGAAGACTGGATTGATCGAGCGTATGTGTACGATGCTTGGTATATCACTGCTTATCAACCGATTCGAAATCAGAATAACCAAGTAATCGGTATGCTCTATACCGGCTATTTGATGTGGCCGTTTGTCAAAACTTACCTTACCAACATCTTTGAAATCGCGGTGACAACGTTAGTACTATTGGCGATATCAAGTCTGTTTGTCTATCGCGGGTCACGTGATCTCTTCCGACCGATTGAGCGTATACATCGCGTAGTAAAGCTTGTTCAATTGGGTAAGAACCAGCGCATTGGTCCGCTTGGCTTAGATGAAAAGCACGAGCTAGCACAACTGGCGAAGCAGTTCGACAACATGCTGGATCTGCTCCAACAACGAAATGATGAAATTCAGAACGCGGCTAACGAACTGGAAGAAAAGGTTCACTCTAGAACGACGAAGCTGAGAGAAAAAACCGAACAGCTTGAACACCATATCGAATTACTGCATACCACGCGGGATAAACTGATTGTGCACGAAAAACTGGCTGCGCTTGGTGAACTGACAGCGGGGATAGCCCACGAGATCAATAACCCAACCGCAGTGATCTTGGGTAACACGGAGCTTATTCAATTTGAATTAGGTGAAGAAGGCGCTCGCATTGAGGAAGAGATTCAGGCGATCTTGGAGCAGGTGGACAGAATCCGAAATATTACACGCAGTTTGCTTCAATACAGCCGGCAAGGTGGTGTACAGGATGAAATTACCTGGCAGCACGTTAACCCAATCATTGAAGAAAGTATCACTCTGGTGAAAACCGGCGCTAAAAAGCGAGATATTGAGTTTGTTGTCGATCTTAACGCTCATAAATCCGTCGAAGTTAATCGCCATCTGCTGTTGCAGATTCTAGTTAACTTACAGATGAATGCTATCCATGCCATGAATGCTAAAGGCAAACTGACAATTCAGAGCAAAGACTGGTTTGAAGAAGATCGCTGTTGCGGCGCCATCATTACGATTGAAGATGAAGGATGCGGTATTAAGCCAGAGAACCTCAAACGTATATTTGATCCTTTTTATACCACTAAGCGTGATGGTACGGGGTTAGGATTATCGGTATCTCAAAGTATGCTCAGCCAAACTGGCGGCGAGATCAGAGTGCAGTCGGAAGTCGGTAAGGGCAGTGTATTCAGTGTTTTCCTGCCAGTTAAGGCAGACACAGACCTGATTATCGCTAAATCAGTCTCTTAATTTCGATAACGCAAAAAAGCAAAATGCCTCGATACCGAGGCATTTTGTTATCAGTCTAAAACTACCGTTTCAAACAGTTGCGAAGGTCTATTGTGCGTGAATCGCAATCTTCGGTGGTTTAATTCCGTGTTGTTTGAATTCATCCATGACCCGCAAAGTAATATCTGTCTCAAACAGCTTCTCATATGCCGTATCGACCACATAAGCTTTACAGGTTAACTGAACCGCCAAATAGTTATCCGTAATGGTCTGCTTAACCAATACAGTGACAGGTTTGGGTAAATGAATGTAACGACTGGAAGAGGCGGCTTCTTGGATAAGATTTCTCGCTAAAACGATGTCTTCATCCATACCGATATAAAATGGAATCACCACCTGCATATCTAGAGCTCCATAGTTACCACTGACAGCCACTTCGTTTAAGAACTTGTTATTTGGGATGGTAATAATGTCGTCTGAGAGAGTACGCATACGGACAGAACGTAAGCCAATGGTAATGATGTCGCCATAATGCCCCTCAAATGTGACACGGTCACCCACTTGAAACGGGCGGTCAATCATAACCGTCATTCCAGCGATAAACGATGCTGCCAAGTCTTTTAAAGCAAAGCCCACAGACACCGCTAACGTACCGCCAATTAAAGCTAAAATATGGTCATTGATCCTGAAGCTGAGGACAAACACCACCACACCAGCACCCATGTAAATAAAGAACTGGAGAAACGACTGGAGCTTTTGCAGCAACATGCGATATTGCGCAAACTGACTGCCAATCGTCTCAACTAATGAGCTCATGAACTTCAGTAACAGCCAAGTGGCAGCAATGATCAGAATAGAGAATAGTACGCCGCTCCATCGGACTAAGCTGGCGATCTGTTGAAAGCTCTCCGCGTTAACGGACTCTTCACTCGCATAACTTGGCAATGCGAGGCAGAGTAAAACTAAAACAATAAAACGTGAAAACATGTGAGTAGTACTTTTCTTCATTGTTTATTTCACCAGTAAATGTTGGCGATCGAGAACATTGGTAATCGTGCGATACCAGTGATCAGAAACACGCGCTTTATCTTCTGCCCATTCCAAATATCCGCGACTTTGGAAATAACGCACGATACCAATGACTTCAGCAATACTTAGCTGAGTACACTTGGACAACTCTTCACTAGAAGCGACCTCAAGCTGCACGATAGAACGTAGAACGGCCAACATAGGTTTCGGCATCTGTTCCAGATCTTGCGAGTCAGGAACATGGAACAAATTGACATTAACCACTCCCGTTTCTTTATTGCGGTTCAAAGAACGGCGGAAGAATCGCAACGCAACCGTAGGGTTACCGTCGGAATAGTGCCAAAGAATACGGTAAAAGCCTTGTTTCGCACGTTCGTCATCACTGGAATCGTCCTGATCCCATTGACGGGGTACCACAAGCCCTTCAAAACTGACAGGCGATTCGATCTCTCGGTTAATCCGGCTATCAAGCAGGTTTACCATCTGTTTCTCATTCCAGCGAGGAAGAACCGTAACCCAGTCAAACAACAGTCGTTCACCACGCGCTCTGTCGACGAAGCGCCAGTTCGATTTCTCGATGGCCATAATCACACGGTGATTTTTCTTAGAGCGACGAAGTAGGTTGGTGAGTTTCATTAAACTGTTTAGTCCACCGACCATAGGTTTTACCAAACGTTGAGCGTTATCTATTGCAATCAGATAGGTTTGTTCACTCTTACGTAAATGGGAAAGAATTTGAATCTCGGATGACTCCGCTTCTAAACCTAAGCTTAACGCCAGCAGTTCAAGCAGTTCTGCGTAGCCTGAATACGGGCAGTTCAGGTACAAAGGCTCAGCGTTCTTTACCTTGTGCAGCAAGGTATAAAGTAAAGTTGTGGTGCCAATACCACGTTCACCCGTTACAACGCAGATTGCTGGACTGTCGGTCAGTAAGTAGCGGGATAACTGCTTTATTTCGTCAGCGGCATAATCTATCAGTTCGCTATCCATAGAACCCGGTAGAATGTATTCAAAAGCTTCATCACCTTTTATACGGACGTGGTTATGGTCAGATGAAATACTTTCATTCTGTTTAGCAACTTCGATTCTGAACAGATAAGCAAGGGCCTGACTGAAGAAGGTGTAGTTTGAAAGCGCTGCAATAAGTCGGTATTGCAACGTATGCATTAACAGCCACGCTAGAGTAATGGTGGTGGCGAACACTCTGACGGCGAACGCATCTTTCTTACTGATGGTCCAGTTAACCCAAAGCGGTCTGTCTGAAGCCTTTTCCGCATACGCGAAAATACGTTCACGCCACAGGTTTAGCACCGACACTATCATGACAAAGAACCATGCATACATGGTATTGAGAATCCAGTAATAGATGGTTCCTTTACCCAATGTGCGCATAGAAAGCTGGAGAATCACACCCGTAATGATCACCGTCCAAACAATACGGCGAATAGTGCTGAGCCTTAACGCCATTAGCGCCTTATTCGAGGTATGACTGGTTCTGTAGGTAAATTCCAGAATCAAGCTGACGGCGATAGAGCCGCCCCAGATCCACCAAATGAAAATTTCGAGATAGACGAGGTGCTGCAAACTCTTAATTTCCGCAAGTACTTGCAGTGAGAAAGTTATCGCAATCAGCCACGCTATAGCTTTGTTTGCCTTGCTGGCATACCAGACAATACGCGCCCAAAGCGAAGGTTCTGATTTGTCTTTTAAATAGGTGTTACGAAACAGTTCAATGAGTCTCTTGCTGTGTCTCAGCCACCACACCAATAAAAAGTAGATAAACAGCACCTTACACACTGACCAGATAAACGGTACAGGGGAGATTAGCAAATCATCGATAAGGGACTGAAAACTGCGTATCTGGAAATAAAACAGGTATTCGGCGCTCAGTTGAGCCACTTTCCATTCCTGTTTGAACTGAAGAACGCCTGTAGGGCCAAATCCGGTAACTTCTGCTCTCGTGTGTTCATCCGCCAAACGAAGTAATTGTTGTTTTGAATGGGTTAAACTCACCTGAGTGAGATAGCTTTGCTCCAAGTTAAACCAATTGAAGTCATCATCTTGATTGCGGTAGGCAACTAAAGCCTGTGAGAAATCATTAATGTTATTCGATTGTAGAGAGAGTGTTGAATGCAACAGTCTAGAGACCTCAAGATATTCACTTTGGGTCATGAACAAAGAGTCTGGCAGTTTTTTAATCTGCTGCTCGATTTCTAAAGCGCTGTTGTTCGCTGTTGGCGTGGTGTTGATATTATTCACATCCCATTCGGCATGGGCTGCTTGTCCACTCACTAGCCAAAACATCAAAAAAAGACGTAACAAATTTTGCATATGCGTTATCGTTAAAGTAAGCCATTGATTTCATAAAACAGTGTAGATCGTATATCCGGTTTTAGATACAGATATCCAGACTAAAAAATGCAATCAAAATAACGCAGTATCAAATCTGATACGCCCTTGTATGTAAGGTTGTATAAAGAGTTTTTACTTTTTTGGATGAGTCATTTGTTGAGCAATTGAATCCGTTAGTCGGATTCATCGGCCAAATGACCTTTAACATCAAATTCTATTTTCTCAACGCCACTGTAGACCTGAAAACGACGTCCTTTCGCTCGGGCAATAGTGGTAATGCCAAACTGATGAGCAAGCTCCAATCCCATTTGTGTCACCCCAGAACGAGATAGCAATACAGGTATGCCCATTTGAGCCACTTTGATGACCATCTCTGAGGTTAATCTTCCGGTGGTGTAGAAGATTTTGTCATCACCGCTTTCACCTTGAAGCCACATTTCACCCGCCAAAGTATCAACAGCGTTATGGCGACCAACATCTTCGACAAAAGAAAGCACAGAGTTACCTTGGCAAACAGCACAGCCATGAACAGCTCCTGCCGCCTTGTAAGTATCATTGTGATGGGTGAGTGCTTCGAGCGCGTCGTAAATTTCAGACTGTTTAATTTCAGTTTGAGGAACTTTGTAACCTTCCAATTGCTTCATGACGTTGCCGTACATAGTTCCCTGACCACAGCCCGAAGTAACGGTCTTTTTCTTTAATGCGGGTTCTAAATGTTCTAGCGATTCTTTGGTGACAATGGCAGCGGTATTGGTTTCCCAGTCAATAATAACTGACTCAAGCGCTTCAGGATCGTTAAGAAAACTTTGGTTCTTGAGGTAGCCTAAGACAAGTGCTTCAGGGCGGGATCCTAATGTCATCAAGGTGACTATCTCTTTCCAGTTAAGCATGACCGTTAACGGGCGCTCACAGGCGATAGATTTAGTTAAGCGCTCACCATATTCGTCAAAAACTTCAACTTCGATAGTTTGAAATGGGTTTTCACTGGTTTTTATGATTTTCGGTTGTGCCACGTGAGATTCCTGATGGAGTGATCGGAGAACAACGAAACAGCAAGTTTCATTCCATTGCTTTGTTTATTGCGTCGATTAGGACATTTTCATCATTTAACCGCAAATTTATGCGACATTTAACCCATGACATTCGCAAATTTCCAACTAGGCTTGAGTCAATGGCTCAATATTTGCTTTGTGTCACCTTAAATAACACTAACAACATATACTAAAACAAGAATTGATTAGGTTTCTTATGTCAGAAAAACAAATACAAGCTCAACCTCTTGTAGCTAAACAAACGATGGCAAAAACCGAAAACAGTTGGCCGATTAGCTGTCGCTTAAAAGAACATGAGATTACTGCCGGAATGTGGGTAACAACCCAATGGCAGTTACTTGGCTTTGATCTAACCGTAGACGAGAACTCACAGCATGTTGCGACGCTAGAGTTATATCGAGACGAGCGTACAGACTATCGCTTTAACCTCAGCTCCAAAAGTCCAAAATTGTTTTTGATTTTAGAACAGCCAGAAGATGGCGAAACACCAAAAATCATCCGTTTAATCGCCTCGCAAAGTGTCGCGGGTCAGTATATGGATGGAGAGTATTTGGTGTTGTCGAACGACATGCCATTACCAGTGCAAGCTTGGATGGAAGCCTTTATCGGCAGACACGGCGAACTGTTAGAAGTGCGTGGTAAGAAGCGTAAAGGCGCGGGGAGGTCTAGTGGTCAATGATTCATTCTTAACGCGCTGGTCAAAACGCAAGCTTGAGGGAGAGAAAGACGCTCAGGTAGAAGACGCGAAGACAGGATTGGAAGCTGATTCAATTAACTCTGATGCTGCCATTGACCTTACAAGCGAAGACAGATCAGACGAAAACCTATCTTCAGATGTTGAAGCATTACAAGAGGGTAGCGAACCTAAATCACTTGCCTCATTACTGACTTCGGAAGCCGATAAAGACATTAAAAAAGCCGCGCTACGTAAGCTATTTTTCGGCGGCGAGTTTAGTGAAGTGTGCCGAATGAACGACTACGCTCAGGACTTCAGTGCTCTCAAACCTCTTTCACCGGAAGTTGCGAAAACATTGAGAGGATGGTTGAAAGAGTCGACCGAAAACCCTGAGCAACAGGAAGAGTTTGAGTCTGAACAGCCAGAGCTGCTTGCGCAGCATAGTGAGGTGGAAGAGGGTGAGCAAACGGAAGAAACAGCATTAGAGACCCACACTGAACTCTCTGATTTAGAAGGTGAGACAAAAAATACCATATAAATCATAGGTACATTTTGACTAAACGGTAAGTTAGCAGTTGGGACAAATTGTCACACAAGATAATAATGCCCTTAATTAGCTTAGTGTTATCCTTGTATCTTGTTGTAAATATTGAAAAGTTTTCTTGGAACGCTATTTGCTAATGTAGGTTCATATCCAGATAAAAAGTGTGTGGATAAACACTGGAAGCGAGCAAATGCTAAAACAATACTTACAACAATCGACTTCGCAAAATGGAATCGCGCGGTACTCTGCCATTGAAAATACCGTCGAATTATCTAACCTCATTCCTCCCACGGTGAGTTATGAGTCCTCTGGCGATACTCTGATTATTGGGCCTACCAGTCTGATTGAACGTATCGCAGAACAATTACCTCAAGTTCAATCTGTTTCTTTGCTCTCCATAGATGGGGAAAAGGGCAAAGAAGCCAATATCTACTTTGCAGATAGCGTTCAAATTAGTGGATACCTCGGCAGTTTTGATGTGCTGGTACAAAACCATGGTGTCACAACCAGCCTTTCAAAAGTCGCTATAGGAAAAGATTCGTTCGATATCATCCTTGATATGTCTCTGAATGGCGTCATGACGGAAGAAGTTCCTGTTCCGGGGTATTTCCCTGTAGGGCGAGGTTATCCAAAACTGGCTGACGCACTTGAGCAAATCCCAAATTTGGTCGGCACTTTTGATAAACCTAAATATTTCCGACTTGATACCGATTTATGCGCGCACAGTTCACGCGGTGTAAAAGGTTGTGAACGCTGTGTGGATGCCTGTCCTGCGGGTGCGTTATCAAGCGAAGGTTCAGACAAAACAGGTCATAGAATTGAGATTAACCCTTATCTATGCCAAGGCGTCGGAACTTGTGCCACCGCTTGTCCTACCGAAGCTATTCATTACGCATTACCCACACCTAAAGAGACACAAAAGTTTATCGAACGTTTGCTTAAAAACTATTTTCAAGCGGGCGGTGAAAAACCTGTCGTTCTGATTTGTAGCTCAGAACATGAGACGTATAACCTGATGGCGTTAAAGGCACTACCAGAAAACGTTATTCCAGTGACGGTCGATGAACTGCCATCTGTCGGTATTGATACTTGGTTTGCCGCATTAACCAATGGAGCGACTCAAGTTCTTTTTGCTGCCAGTCGTCGAATGCCGAAAACCATTCAACGTATTCTGGAACAAGAAGTCGCAACCGCTCAAACATTGCTTTCTCAGTTAGGCCTAGCGAAAGAGACAATAAACATCCTCTACTTAGAGTCGCTTCGCGAAGGGGCTCCAAACCTAATCACCGACGATCTTCAATTACGTTTAGGTGAGTTAGAAGGGAACAAGCGTGCCCGTCTATTTACCTCGCTTGATGCACTTGCTGAACAATTCAACTTAGAGAAAGTGGCGCAGCCATTAGAAGCCTCTTCAGTTTACGGCGCGATAGAGTGTTCAACCAAAGACTGTACTTTATGTATGGGATGCGTTGCTGTGTGTCCAACAAGAGCGCTTCATCATGAAGGTGATATTCCGGGGATTAAGTTTGTTGAACAAGACTGCGTTCAATGTGGCTTGTGTATCAAAGCTTGTCCTGAAAATGCTCTAACAAGTGTTAAGCAAATGAACTGGGATAAAGCAGCTCGTCAATCGGCGATCACGCTCCATCAGGAAGAACCAGCGAAATGTCTGCGCTGCCATAAGCCATTCGCCCCTCAATCTATGATCACTATGTTGCAGAATAAGTTACAAGGTCACTCACACTTTGCTACTGCGGAAGCTTTGAACCGTATTGCTATGTGTGAAGACTGCCGTGTGATTGATGTATTTGAGTCTATGGCTAACGACCCAGAACAACAGCTGAGATATTAGGAGAAGGAAATGGAACAGGCACAATCAATGCGTTCAGATATCTATCTGTTATTGGCGACGCTATTTCGCCAAGCGCCTAGCAAAGAACTGCTCGATTTTCTCTCTGAGTTAGAGTTTGAAGACAACGGTACGCCTATGGCTCAGGCTTGGTCTGAAATCGTTCATGCGTCTAAGAATGCTAATGTTGAGCAACTTGAAGATGAGTACCAAGAACTGTTTATCGGTATTGGTCGGGGGGAAGTCGTACCTTTTGCATCTTGGCATTTAACTGGCTCGCTAATGGAAAAGCCTTTGGCGGAAATTCGTACACATTTAAGTCAGCTAGGTTTAGAGCGAAGTGAAAATGTGAAAGAGCCTGAAGATCATATTTCAGCGCTTTGCGAAACCATGGCGTATTTGTGCGAACAGCCGGAATCCGTTCAACAATCATTTTTCAATCGTCATTTAGCGCCTTGGTATGAACGTCTTGCTGTTCAAATTACCGAAGCGCAACACACCCGTTATTACCATGCAGTTGCCACCTTAATGCGTGCATTTTTGTCCTTAGAAAATGTGTCATTTACCGAGGCAAAGGTAAGTAAACGTAATACTCACAAAATAGAAGTAAAGAACCTGACTGAATAAGCGCGTAAAGCGCTTTCAGACTTACCTTGTTGGCAACAATAGGGACGAGATAAGGAAGCAATGATGAAAAAACAACAACAAGACATCGATAAAAGCAGACGTGACCTGCTCAAAGGACTTGGAACTGCCGCGGTTGCTGGCGCTGTAGGCGCAACAGTTTCTCAGAGTGTCAGTGCGCAAGAACCGTCTTTGAATGTACCTACCACTAAAAAAGAAGGTTATCACGAGACACAACACATTCGTGATTACTACGACACGCTATAGGAGCTCGCAGATGAGACTAACTAAACGTTCTGATAACGTAACAAAAGAAAAGAATCAGCTCGGAATTAGCCGTCGTGCCTTCATGAAAAACAGCTCTTTAGCTGCTGGTGGTGCGGTTGTCGGTGCAAGCATGTTTGCTCCGGGAATGATCAAAAAGGCGCAAGCGGAAGAAGTTGATCGCAATGCCAAAACTGAAGTGAAGCGCACCATCTGTTCTCACTGTTCTGTGGGTTGTGGTATCTACGCTGAAGTTCAAAATGGCGTTTGGACAGGTCAGGAACCCGCATTTGACCACCCATTTAACGCCGGTGGACACTGTGCAAAAGGTGCAGCTCTTCGTGAACATGGTCATGGTGAGCGTCGTCTGAAATACCCGATGAAACTCGAAAACGGTAAATGGAAAAAGATCTCATGGGATCAAGCCATTAACGAAATCGGCGACAATGTTCTGAAAATCCGTGAAGAGTCAGGTCCTGATTCTGTTTACTGGCTTGGCAGCGCGAAACACAGCAACGAACAAGCGTATTTGTTCAGAAAAATGGCTTCGCTATGGGGCACCAATAACGTTGACCACCAAGCGCGTATTTGTCACTCGACAACAGTAGCCGGTGTAGCAAACACTTGGGGCTACGGGGCGATGACCAACTCTTTTAACGATATGCATAACAGCAAATCGATTCTGTTCATTGGTTCGAACCCTGCGGAAGCTCACCCAGTGGCGATGCAACATATCTTAATCGCCAAAGAAAAGAACAACTGTAAGATTGTTGTCGCTGACCCAAGACGTACCCGTACTGCGGCAAAAGCGGATCATTTCGTCGCTTTGCGTCCAGGTACTGACGTGGCATTTATCTGGGGTTTGCTATGGCACATATTTAATAACCAGTGGGAAGATAAAGAATTCATTCGTCAGCGTGTATTCGGTATGGATGAAATTCGCTCTGAAGTGGCGAAATGGAACCCTAAAGAGGTTGAGCGCGTTACGGGCGTGAGCGAAGAAGACGTTTATCACACGGCGAAATTGCTATCAGAAAACCGTCCTGGTTGTGTGGTCTGGTGTATGGGTGGTACTCAGCACACCACAGGTAACAACAACACTCGTGCATACTGTGTGCTCGAATTGGCTCTTGGAAACCTAGGCAAATCTGGTGGCGGTGCAAATATCTTCCGTGGTCACGATAACGTTCAAGGTGCAACCGACCTAGGCGTACTTTCTCATACTCTTCCGGGTTACTACGGCTTACTTGATGGTTCTTGGAAGCATTGGGCTCGCGTGTGGGATGTCGATTTCGAGTGGATTAAAAATCGATTCGACCAGAAAGAGTATCGAGGTCACAAGCCAATGAATAATATGGGTATTCCTGTATCGCGTTGGATTGATGGCGTGCTCGAAGACAAATCTAATATCGAGCAGAACGACAACATTCGCGCCATGTTCTACTGGGGGCATGCTGTAAACTCGCAAACTCGTGGCGTTGAAATGAGAAAAGCGATGAAGAAATTGGACATGATGGTCATTGTCGACCCATATCCAACGGTCGCGGCTGTAATGAACGACCGTACAGATGGCGTTTATCTTCTTCCAGCAACAACTCAGTTCGAAACTCACGGTAGTGTGACTGCATCTAACCGATCTATTCAGTGGCGTGACCAAGTCATTGAGCCTTTATTTGATTCGAAACCAGACCACGAAATCATGTATTTGCTTTCAAGCAAACTGGGTTTCGCAGATCAGCTGTTTAAGCACATTAAAGTCGAAAATAACCAACCAGTCATCGAAGACATCACTCGTGAATTTAATAAAGGGATGTGGACGGTTGGCTATACAGGACAAAGTCCGGAACGCTTGAAAGCGCATCAACAAAACTGGCACACCTTTCATAAAACAACGCTTTCAGCCGAGGGTGGACCAGTGAACGGTGAAACCTACGGCTTGCCTTGGCCATGTTGGGGCACACCAGAGATGAAACACCCAGGCACTCATATTCTTTATGACACGTCCAAAACTGTTGCAGAAGGTGGCGGTAATTTCCGTGCTCGTTACGGTGTCGAGTTCGAAGGTAAGAACTTACTTGCTGAAGATAGCTTCTCAAAAGGAAGTGAGATCGAAGACGGATATCCAGAGTTTAGCGCTAAGCTACTGCAACATCTTGGTTGGTGGGATGATCTTACCCCTGAAGAGAAAGCAGAAGCGGAAGGTAAAAACTGGAAAACCGACTTGTCTGGCGGTATTCAGCGCGTGGCGATCAAGCATGGCTGT
The DNA here is from genome assembly GCF_038452265.1 of Vibrio diazotrophicus. NCBI lineage: Bacteria > Pseudomonadati > Pseudomonadota > Gammaproteobacteria > Vibrionales > Vibrionaceae > Vibrio > Vibrio diazotrophicus. The sequence goes on along the minus strand of NZ_CP151842.1, from coordinate 1,686,166 downwards.
ATTCCGTTTGGTAATGCGAAAGCTCGTACCATTGTATGGGAGTTCCCAGACCGTGTGCCGCTACACCGTGAACCTTTATACACACCACGCAGAGATTTGATTGCGGATTATCCGACTTGGGATGATGCAGAGTCTATCTATCGTCTGCCAACGCTATATAAATCCATTCAGGATCAGGATAAATCGAAAGAATACCCAATCATTCTGACTTCTGGTCGTTTGGTTGAGTATGAAGGTGGCGGTGATGAGACACGTTCAAACCCATGGCTAGCAGAGCTTCAACAAGAGATGTTTGTTGAGGTCAACCCTAAAGATGCCAACGATTTAGGCTTCAAAGATGGCGATATGGTTTGGGTTGAAGGCGCGGAGAAAGGGCGCATTCACGTTAAAGCTATGGTTACTCGTCGTGTACGTCCGGGAATGGCATTCATTCCGTTCCACTTCGGTGGGAAGTTCCAAGGTGAAGACCTAAGAGGCAGGTACCCAGAAGGTACACAGCCATATGTTGTTGGCGAGTCAGCGAACATTGCAACCACTTACGGTTACGATCCAACGACTCAGATGCAAGAAACTAAAGTCACACTATGTAACATCCGTAAAGCGTAAGGAGCACCGCGATGGCTAGAATGAAATTCCTATGTGACACCAAGCGCTGCATCGAATGCAACGGTTGTGTGACTGCATGTAAAAACGAAAACGACGACGCATTAGAGTGGGGTATCCAACGTAGACGCGTTGTAACACTCAATGATGGTGAGCCGGGTGAAAACTCGATCTCTGTTGCGTGTATGCACTGTACCGATGCGCCTTGTATGGCAGTTTGCCCAGCAGACTGTTTCGTACACACGGAAGACGGTATTGTTCTGCACAACAAAGATCTTTGTATCGGTTGTGGCTACTGCCTTTTCGCTTGCCCATTCGGTGCACCTCAATTTCCTAAGCAAACTGCATTTGGTGAGCGTGGAAAAATGGACAAATGTACTTTCTGTGCAGGTGGCCCTGAAACGGAAGTGGGCTCTGAAGAAGAACGTAAAAAATACGGTGCGAACCGCATTGCGGAAGGCAAACTTCCAATGTGTGCTTCACTGTGTTCAACCAAAGCGCTTATGGCGGGTGATGCAGAGACAGTTTCAGATATCTTCCGTCAACGTGTTGTTGAGCGTGGCGCAAAAGGTGCTGGCTGGACTAATGGTGAAGATCTTTCCTATGACGCAACAAGGAGCTAGTAGCCTATGCGAAATTTAATTGTTCGCGCTGCTGGTCGAGTGCTGCCTTTATTGGCAGCACTGCTGTGCTTGGCTTTTCCGCCTGCGTTCGCAGAAGAGGGTGGCAAAGCCGTAAATGGCAAGGCAGATGTTGCGCAGAGTGAGATGAGCCAACTTGCTGGTGCTGATTACTGGCGACAAGTCCGTCAAGGAGTGTCTGGATATACTACCTCTCAGTCTCCTGAGCATGGTGTTCTGATCAGTAAACCGGGCGAAACGTGGTTTATTTTGAAAGAGAAATGGATGTCTCCTGCGGGTGCTGTCGCGATTTTCGGCAGTATTGCTTTGGTTATTCTGGCGTATGTGATTGTTGGCCCAATCATGTTGAGCAAACCAAGAACGGGGAGAAAACTAAATCGCTGGTCGCGACTAGATAGGGCGCTGCATTGGTCAATGGCCTTTACTTTCCTGACGTTAGCATTCAGTGGTTTGATGCTGGTTTACGGTAAGCATTTTTTGAAACCTTACATCCCAACTGACTTATGGGGTTACATCGTTTTCGCCGCAAAACAGTATCACAACTATGTAGGGCCTCTGTTCTTTGTGCTGCTAGTGTTTATCCTGCTCAAGTGGTGGCGTAAATCGCTGTTCACTAAAGTGGATGTTCAATGGGCAATGAAACTGGGTGGAATGGTTGGTAAGCATAAAGGTACACATCCATCTGCTGGGTTCTCTAACGCTGGTGAAAAAGCGGTTTACTGGTTGTTGATTGTGTTTGGTGCTTTCGCCGCTGTGAGCGGTTTGTTCCTTGATTTCCCTATCTTTGGTCAAACTCGTCGCGACATGGAGATGTCTAACCTTGTCCACATGTTCTCGGCACTGATTTTAATCTGTGGTTTCGTGTTCCATATCTATATCGGCTTGTTTGGTATGGAAGGCGCATTAGAAGGCATGGTGACGGGCAAAGTCGATGAAACGTGGGCTAAAGAGCATCACGATTTATGGTATGAGGAAATGAAAGCCAAAGGAGAAATTGAAGAAGCGGATGCCGTTTCTAACAAGACTCAATCTCCACCGATGGGGGAGCCAATGCATGACAAGCGCTAATACTATGCAAGCTTCGGATAACAAGTCAGTGTGGTTCGTTTATATCGCGAATTTGTTAACTCCGTTCACCTGTCTAATCTCCGGCGTTATCGGCATTATTTATGCCGGATATCGTCTGGATAAAAACGAGGATGGGGAAGTCGCAAACTCTCATTACTATGGTTTGATCCGCAGCTTCTTCCTCTTTTTAACTTTCTTTGTGGTACTGATTGTCACTGTTGCCACTACCAACGGGCTTATCATGGGCGTTAATCGTTACTGGTACGCACATTCATGGTTAACGACCGTTGGTGGCGCTATTCCCTATGTCGGAGCATTAATCGCTTTGTTTGCTATTTCACTTTGGTTTGTGCGAATGGTTAAAGGGATGCAGCAGTTGAGAAACAATATTCCTCATGCGCCCTCTAAAGGGCCAAACTTATAAAACTGATTGGAAATTCTCACAGAGAGTCAGAATGACATGAGTGAATTATCAAACGGTTAATTAGGTAAATCAGAATGGGCGAAAATAGTTGTTCTCACTCAAATCAGAATGAACATTTTCGCACCATTCATACCGTGAACGAAGGTCTGGTAAATACCTTCTTGATTTCATGTATACAAAGCATTGCCAGTACCAATCACCGTAAACACGGTTTTGCCGCTTTTCTTTTTACGATGCTCTTCGTTTTCATTTTATTTGACTATTCTTTGACCATTTTTAAGTAATGGATTAGCGTCACGACAGGCTTCAAGCAGATATAGGTGTTAAATGAAATATTATGGAAGTTGTTTGTGTGGTTCCGTTTCTTTTGAAATTAACGGTGTAATTGAACAAGTAATACATTGCCATTGTGATATGTGCAAAAAATCACATGGAGCAGCGTTTGCATCATTTGGTGTTGTGGCTCAGGGTGCTTTCCAATGGATTGGACAAGAAGCCATAGGTATTTTTAATTCATCGCCTGATACTCAACGAACGTTTTGCAAGAAATGTGGCTCTCCTCTTCAGTGGCATAAATCTGGTGATAGTTTTGGTGAAGGTAAAATTTCGTTCAGTCTAGGATTACTTGATACACCGTTTACTCCAAACGAAGAGTTAAACTTCTTCAAGGAACAGAAGGCTAAATGGTATCTTGCCCATGAGTAAACATTTCCTAATGTTAGTAATCTAATCACATGATAAACGGGACAGTAGTTAAAAAATGGACAGTGACATATCAATACTTCTTGAAGCACCTAGCGCTGAGGAATTCATAACGCTTAGAGAAACCGCGAACTGGAAAAGCCCTAGTCTAGTGCATGTTACTCAGAGCATTCAAAATAGCTTGTTCCACGTGACTATACGCACTGGAAAGGATCTTATAGCCATGGCTCGAATAGTTGGTGATGGAGTGATGTATTTCTACATCCAAGACGTTGTTGTCTCACCAAACCATAGACAAAAAGGTCTAGGTAGTATTTTGATGCAGGAGATAGAACGATATCTGGAACAAAATGCCCCCTCTAATGCTACTGTTGGACTGCTGGCTGCTACTGGTAAGGAAAGCTTCTATGAACGATATGGTTATGTTATTCGGCCTACGGAAGCTCTAGGGCACGGGATGTGTAAATTCACATAAGGCCATTGAGCATTAGAGGTTAATACAAACTCATATTTGCCCCTTTGTGTGTTAGCGTAAACATTAGTTCGCATCCTGTTATTTGGTGTTTGATCTATAAGAAGTCATCCTTGTAAAAAGTAAAGGCCTGATGTTAGTAGTCGTGTTTACTTGCTCTTATTAATGAGCTAACCAATCGCTCTATTGGAGAGATAAATTTAACCCAATTATTATTTTTCAAATCAATCTAGAGCATAGGTGACGCGGGAACCTCACTCATACCAATATCTTTTATATATTTCTCAGGGAGTTTGTTCAGTGCCACTTTTAGCGCATTAAAGCACAATGGGTCGATGGCTGTACCCACATTTTCTTCCATGATTTCTAACGTTTTCGGAATCGGAATGGCGCTTCGATACGGGCGCTCAGCCGTAATAGCATCAAAGATATCAGCGGTGGTAATAATCCGTGTCATCATAGAAATTTCATCGGCAAGCAGTCCGTCGGGGTAGCCTGTACCATCTAATTTTTCATGATGAGCCGCTGCCATTTTGGCAAATTGTTTTAGGGGAGATATCTTATCGATGATCTCTCTGGTAAACACTGCATGATTTTGTATCTGTGCCCACTCGTCATCATCCAATTTTCCTGGTTTATCTAAGATAGTGTTACTTACCCCAAGTTTTCCGAGATCATGTAACAGTGCCGCACGTTTTAGCCAGCGTCGATCTTCTTGGTCTAAATTGAGTTCTTCAGCAATGAGCGTACTGAAAACAGCTACTCTGGAACTGTGTCCGGAGGTAAAAGGACTCTTAGCATCGATGATTTTGCCAAAGGCAGTTACTATTCGATCAAAATAGTCATCATCTAGTGGAATCATCGCTTGGGCGGGAGACATGGCAAGCACAAAAGGGACTATGGATGGTGCATTAAGTGCCTTAATAAAATCAGGACTGCCTTTCAACTGTTTAGAGATGGCCACTAAGTTTGGGTCCAGCCAGTTTCCAGAACGACTTTCTAGTTCAGCAAATGCACTATTCAAGTCATGTTCACGTTGAAAAACATCCATCACTTGAGCAAGAAGAGCAATTCTTGAAAACAATGGAATTTGATCATACATCAATCCATCAGGACGCCCTGAGCCATCCCAGTGCTCATCCAAATGTTTGATGCCCTGTGCTACATTTTCACTGAACAAAAGCTCACGAGCAACGTCTGCGCCTTTGGTACAACGTGTTTGAATCAGTTCTTGTGCGTAATCTGTGCCATTTTTCAAAATATCAATCGTGGTCGAGATACGCTTGCGCCAATGTTCTCCTGAACCTGCATTTTTTAAGACGAAATTAATCGCACTGGTCAGGCTAGTACCGACCGTTTTATAACGTTGTTTAAAAATGAGATCATCTGTGGCGTAAAGCTCACAAATACGCGCAGCATTGCTACTGCAGCCAGCGTCCTTGAGAAGTAACGTAAAATAAAGATCATGAAGCTCTGATGATGAAAGGTTCATTCGTTCACCAATATGCATTCCAATCCAGCAGCAACGCATACTGTGTTCATAGGGCTGCCCCTCTGTCATGTCTAATGCTACTGTCAGTGAAGAAATCAGCTCGGCTAGGGGCATATTGAGATTCGAACCTTGTAGTAGCATCGCACTCTACTTATCAATATTTAAACAAAAATTATAGTGCAACCTTACACTCTAATCTAATGACAAATAACAACAAAAATACTGTGGTGGATGAGTAATTTTGACCCGTTAGAAAGGGGGGGCGCAATATCTCAAATAAAACCTCAAACGCTTAGCTAGTAAAGACGCTAACAAACTTCTGTCCAAAACATTGTTACGTAGCAACGAAAAGGCGATATCTAATCTATAGATGTGAAAGCTCTTTTAATTCATCTATTGCCATAAATTGTCCATGTAATATTTGTTCCACATACCATATGTAAAAGCCCGAATGTACCGTCAGATTTATGATGGTTTAGCGCCAATAGAGGCTAGCTATAAATTCTCACTGAACCACCTGCGCCAGTTTCGGGTAATTTTTGTACAACAATAGTGCGCACTAAATTGGTTCATACGTACCAATATGGTGCTATTTATTGGCAGAAATCCTATTTTTTATCATTCAAACATTCCTACTTTTAAAGCCAATATTATTAATAATCAATTAGTTAATGTCTTTATTATTCCAGTAGTTCCAAACTGGAATACATCTTGCTCATGCAGGGCACAAACATAATAAATTCACCAATGTTGTGAATTGCAAAACATTTGGCACCTAGTTGGTGCGCTTTTTTATTCTGCATGGAGTGTAACGAGAATGACTCAAACCGAAAGTCAGGTTTATGGAGCTGTACAAGCCCTGACCCAAAGTTCAGATACTTTATTTTTGCTGCTTGGCGCCATTATGGTGTTTTTAATGCATTCAGGGTTCGCATTTTTGGAAGTAGGGACGGTTCGTAAGAAAAACCAAGTTAACGCATTAGTAAAAATTCTAGCGGACTTTGGTGTATCAACTATCGCTTACTTCTTTATTGGTTACTGGATTGCCTATGGTGCGAACTTCTTTGCTGACGCTGAAACATTGGCTCAAGGCAATGGTTACGAGTTAGTTAAGTTCTTCTTCCTACTGACGTTTGCCGCCGCTATCCCAGCAATTGTTTCGGGTGGTATTGCGGAACGTGCGCGTTTTTATCCGGTTCTAATTGCTACGTTTTTCACTGTTGGTCTGGTTTATCCTTTCTTTGAAGGGATCATCTGGAACGGCAATTATGGAATTCAAGAAGCATTCGAAAATCGTTTTGGCGCAGGTTTCCACGATTTTGCTGGTTCCGTTGTGGTACACAGCGTTGGCGGTTGGATCGCACTGGTAGCCGTATACTTCCTAGGGATGCGTAAAGGTCGTATTCGCGCAGGTAAACATACCAACTTTGCACCTTCAAACATTCCATTCTTGGCGCTAGGCGCTTGGATTCTGTGTGTTGGCTGGTTTGGCTTTAATGTCATGTCTGCACAAGCTATAGCGGGCATTAGCGGCCTTGTGGCGATGAACTCGTTGATGGCGATGGTTGGCGGTATCCTAGCTTCGCTTGTAGTTGGCAAAAACGACCCAGGCTTCATTCATAACGGACCTTTAGCTGGGCTTGTCGCCGTGTGTGCGGGTTCTGATATCATGCACCCGCTAGGTGCGTTAGTAACAGGTGTTGTTGCTGGTGCGCTATTCGTATGGCTATTCACACAACTTCAAAACAAAACCAAGATTGATGACGTGCTAGGTGTTTGGCCGTTACATGGTGTGTGTGGTGCCTGGGGTGGGATTGCAGCAGGTATCTTCGGTCAAACCGCTCTAGGTGGCTTAGGTGGTGTTAGCATTGCGGTTCAAGTGATGGGGACTGTGTTGGGTATCGTTGTTGCTCTTGTTGGTGCATTCGTGGTTTATGGAGCGCTTAACGCTCTAACAGGGCTACGTCTATCCGAAGAAGACGAGTTTATTGGTGCTGACTTAGCTGTACACAAAATTTCTTCGGTCAACGAAGAATAATATCTCGCTCTATTTTTAATATTTGAGCGTTAAACGAGAGCAGGCCAATGGTCTGCTCTTGGCTTTTCTGAATCACATAACAAGTAATAAGTACTAAAATTAAGACTATTGTCTAACGGCGAAAACTACAGTTGAGTTTGCTTCAGTGCTAATCTAGCCAAAAGCTATTCAGAATAAGGATGTTGTATGAAATTTCCGTATCGCAATGTTGTTGTGCTAACAGGCGCTGGAATCTCTGCGGAATCGGGTATTCAGACCTTTCGAGCTCAAGATGGACTTTGGGAAAATCATCGAATCGAAGATGTTGCTACACCGGAAGGTTTTGCTAAAGACCCAGATTTAGTTCAGGACTTTTATAACCAACGTCGCCGCAAATTACAGTCTGATGCCATTAAACCCAATGCGGCACATATTGCTTTGGGTCAGCTTGAAAAAGAGCTGGATGGAAAAGTCACTATCATTACTCAGAACATCGACAACTTGCATGAGCGTGGCGGAAGCCAAAACATCATTCATATGCATGGCGAACTGCTTAAAGCCCGTTGTAGTGTCTCTAATCAAACCATAGAACAAACAGGTGACTTGTTGACTGGTGACCTGTGCCACTGTTGTCAAATACCTGCGCAGATGCGTCCACATATCGTTTGGTTTGGTGAAATGCCTCTGCGAATGGGAGACATCTACTCAGCATTAGAAGAAGCAGATTTGTTTATTTCAATTGGCACCTCTGGCGTTGTTTATCCAGCAGCCGGTTTTGTTCACGATGCCAAAATGCACGGAGCACACACAATTGAGATAAATTTGGAGCCTAGTGCGGTGGAGAGTGAATTTGCAGAAAAACGTTACGGAAAGGCGAGTATTGAAGTTCCGCGCTTAGTTGAAGAAATTCTTGAACTTCAGCAGCCAGATTTCAAATTCGGTAATCATTAGCGAGGTTACTCTCAAGTTTCCTTGTACAAACAAATTATTACGATAAACAAAAAGCGGCTACAAGCCGCTTTTTCAATTCATTCTTTGTTCGATTACTTATCGACTTTAAGTTTCTGGAAGTATTCTTCGTACAGAACGCTTACGTCACCAACTTCGTCTTGCCATTCACCGCTGTCCATAATGGCTTGCGGAGGGAAGATGCTTGGATCGTTCGCAAACTCTTCTGGAAGTAACTTATACGCTGCTTTAACTGGTGTTGGGTAACCAATTTCTACTGCAATTTTCGCTGCGTTCTCTGGGCGAAGTAGGAAGTCGATCATTTTATGAGCCGCTTCGATGTTCGCTGCACCAGCAGGGATAGCTAAGCTGTCCATCCAGAAGATCGCGCCTTTCTCTGGCCAAATAATATCGATGTTTGCGCCTTCTTCACGAGCCATGTATGCAGAACCGTTCCACAGCATGCCTAGCGATACTTCACCCGCTAAATAAGGGTTAGCAGGGAAGTCTGAGTTAAATACCAACACATTTGGCATTAGTTTTTTCAGTTCTTCATAAGCTGCTTCAATTTCTTTCGGGTCGGTAGTATTTGGTGAGTATCCTAGCTTAACAAGAGCAATGTGGAAGACTTCTCGAGAGTCGTCCATCATCATCAGTTGTCCTTCCCATTTAGCGTCCCATAAATCACCCCAGTTATGGATGTTTGATTTATCCAGCATATCAGTGTTGATACCGATACCTGTCGCGCCCCAAATGTAAGGGATTGAGTAGCTGTTATTTGGATCAAAAGGTTTATTTAAATAGTTAGAATCCAAACCTGCAAAATTAGATAGCTTCGACTTATCAATCTCAAGAAGCATGCCTTCCTTACGCATTTTCGAAACGAAATACGTTGAAGGGACAACTAAGTCGTAACCCGTACCTTGTGTTTTTAGCTTAGCGTACATACTCTCGTTCGATTCGTATGTAGAGTAGATGACTTTAATACCTGTTTCCTTGGTAAAGTCTTCTAGAACTTCGCTTGGAATATATTCTGACCAGTTATAGAAATAGAGTTCTTGGTCATTAGCCATTGCATTGGTAGTGAATAGAGTCGCGGCAAAAAGAGCGCCAGCATACAGTTTACTTTTCATTACTTTTCCATGTTTTGTGCAAGAGCCTACCTAGGCAAACGCGTGATCAAATAGGAAAAACAGTATAACAGCTCGAAAAAAAATAGGCAGCCAAAGCTGCCTATTTAATTCTTTTTATTGGGTTATTGACCCGCTTTAAGCTTCATGAAGTAGTCTTCGTACTTCACTGTTTTGTCGCCAACAGCTGCTTGCCATTCCACACGGTCAAGATCTTCTTGAGAAGGGAATAGTGGAGCTACGTCTTTGAATTTCTCGTTAGACTGAGCCACAGCAGTTAGGTAACCAGTATCGTTAGAGATTTGCTCTGCGATTTCTGGACGTAGTAAGAAGTCGATCATCTTGTGTGCTGCATCGATGTTCTTTGCACCTGAAGCGATAGCAAAGTTGTCAACCCAACCGATACCACCTTCTTTAGGGAATACAAGTTTAAGTGGTAGACCTTCTTTTTGTGCAGCAGCTGCAGAACCGTTCCAAAGCATGCCTAGACCAACTTCACCAGCTAGGTAAGGGTCAGCAGGGTTGTCTGAGTTAAATACCAATACGTTTGGCATTAGTTTTTGTAGCTCAGCGTATGCTTCGTCGATTTGTTTTTCGTCAGTGGTGTTACCTGAGTATCCAAGTTTACGTAATGCGATGTGGAATACTTCACGAGTATCATCCATCAGCATTAGTTGGCCTTTAAGTTCAGGTTTCCACAAATCACCCCAGCTTTGGAAGTCATTTGGATCATACATGTCTGTATTCACCGCAAGACCAGTGATAGCAACAACGTGTGGAATAGAGTAGTCGTTATTTGGATCGAAAGGCTTGTTTAGATAGTTAGTATCCAAATTCTTGAAGTTTGATAGCTTAGATTTATCAATCTTCTGAATCATGCCTTCGTCGCGCATCTTAGACACGAAGTAAGTAGAAGGAACAACTAGGTCATAACCTTCGTTGTGAGTCTTTAGCTTCGCATATAGAGTTTCATTCGACTCGTAAGTTGAATAGATTACTTTGATACCAGTTTCCGCAGTAAACTGCTCTAGGATACCACTGTTAATGTATGGTCCCCAGTTCATGAATACCAGTTCTTTATCCTCTGCTACTGCTTGCGCAGATAACAGTGAAAGCGCACATGCACTACCAGCTAATAAAGTAGCCCATTTTTTCATTGACGTTAGCTCCAAACCAAACGTTGCCCCAAGGGCATTTTTAAAGGACAACGGAATAACATCTGCTATTCCGTTTCGAATTTCAGTTAGTCAATTAACTGAAAATTATTTCACTTTCTCTTTTGCCAGTAACTGTGAAGTAACGACCAGTACCAGCGACACGACCAACATAACGGTCGCAAGTGCATTCACTTCAGGCGAGATACCAACTTTCACCATAGAGTAGATCTTCAATGGCAGAATTTCGTAAGTCGGGCCTGTTACGAACGAACTGATAATTACGTCATCAAGAGACAAGGTAAAGCTTAGTAGCCAACCGGCTGCAACAGCAGGTTTAGCAAGAGGTAAAATGATTTTCTTCAAAATTACCCATTCGCTCGCACCCAAATCTTTTGCTGCTTCTAGCATTTTTACATCGAAGCCATTCAAACGACTGAATACAGTCACAACAACAAACGGCAGACAGAATGTAATATGAGCAATCAGTAGCGTCATAAAGCCTAGCTTCGCACCTAACACTAAGAATAGTGCAAGAAGCGAAATTGCCATAACGATGTCAGGAGACATCATTACAACAAACAGCATACCGTTAACCATGTTTTTACCACGGAACTGGTAACGGAATAGGGCTACAGCCGTCAAACTACCAATGATAGTGGCTGCCGTCGCTGAAAAAACAGCAACGCTAATAGAGTGCCATGCCGCTTGCATTAAGCTGTCGTTGTTCATTAATGCGTGGTACCACTTGGTGGTGAAACCTCCCCATTTAATGCCGAATTTGTTCGCATTGAATGAGTTTGCAATTAACACAATGATTGGTAGGTACAAAAATAGGTACACCACGCTCATAAAGCTAAATCTAACAACTCTTCCCATTAGTCTAGCTCCACTTTCTTATTCAACAATTTACCAGCACGGTAGTATGCATAAAGCATGAATGCCATCGCGATGGTCAATGCAATACTTGTAGCGGCACCAAACGGCCAGTCACGAGCATTCAACACTTGGCTCTTAATTACGTTACCAATCAGCAAGTTTTTCGCACCACCAAGTAAGTCTGAAATATAGAACATTCCAAGAGCAGGAAGAAGAACAAGCAAACAACCACCAATAATGCCAGGCATAGTTAGAGGCAAAATAACTTTGGTTAACGTTTGGAATTTATTTGCGCCAAGGTCACGAGCCGCTTCGATATAAGTGTCATCCAGTTTTTCAATCGCTGAATAAAGCGGAAGAATCATAAACGGCAATAAGATGTACACCAAACCAATCATCACTGCGGTTTCTGTATACATAATACGTAACGGAGCATCAATAAGGCCAATGTCTAACAATGCTTTGTTCAAAATCCCTTGGGTACCAAGAACAATCTTCAATCCGTATGTACGAATTAACGAGTTAGTCCAAAATGGAACAATTACCAGAAACAGCATAATCGGACGCCATTTTTCAGGCATCTTCGCAACGATGTAAGCGAACGGGTAACCGATAATCAAACACAAAATGGTTGCTACTATCGCCATATAGAAAGAATGAAGCATTACTTTCGCGTACAGCGGGTCGAGCAATCTTAAGTAGTTATCAAAGGTAAACGTCAACTCAATCAGATTCGCTTCGTCACGAGTCAGAAAACTCGTAATGATAATCATCAGATTAGGGATTAGAACAAACAGTACTAACCAGCCAACAATTAAACTGATGATTGAAGTCTGAAGATTAAGCTTCTTGCTCATCATTGAGGACTACCTCCCAGCTTTCTACCCAAGTGATAGTAACTTTTTGGCCAATTGAGTGGTCAACGTCAGGATCATCTTCGTTAAAGAATTCACTAACCATAACACTCATGCCTGAATCCAATTGAACTACGGATTCTAAAGTCATGCCTTTGTAGGTGCGATCTGTCACGTGACCAACGATACCTTTGGTCTCTGACTCTTTGATCTCTTCAATGCGTAAGTCTTCTGGGCGAAGAAGAACTTGAAGTTTATCGCCAGCATTGACCGGTTTGTCGTAATAAACCACAGATTCAACGCCTTCGATATCAACAAGAATACGTTTCTCATCAAGACGCTTAATGGTTTCAGCCGCAAACACGTTGATTTCGCCAATGAAACGAGCAACAAATAGATTCTTAGGATCTTCGTAAATTTCACGTGGTGAGCCATCTTGTTCAATATTGCCGTCGCGCATAACGATAATGCGGTCAGACATCGACAAGGCTTCTTCTTGGTCGTGAGTGACAAAGATAAAGGTGATGCCAAGTTGACGTTGTAGATGCTTAAGCTCACTTTGCATCTGCTTGCGTAACTTGTAATCAAGAGCTGAAAGAGATTCATCCAACAGAAGTACTTTAGGTTTATTAACAACAGCACGTGCAATAGCGATACGTTGTTGTTGACCACCTGAAAGTTGGTGCGGCTTGCGTTGCGCCATTTGATCCAGACGAACCATACGCAATGCTTCCATTACTCGCGGTTCGATGTCATTCGCCGGCACTTTTTGCATACGCAGACCAAATGCGACGTTTTCAAAAACCGTCATATGAGGGAATAGAGCGTAACTTTGGAATACGGTATTGACGTGTCGCTGTTCAGCAGGAACTTGAGTAACGTCTTGACTATCCAGTAGAATCTGACCGCTATCAGCAGATTCAAAACCTGCTATCATTCTTAAAACGGTAGTTTTACCACACCCTGACGGGCCAAGAATGGTTAGGAATTCACCATGATTAACATCTAGCTGCAAGTTTCCGATGATCTGTTTGCCATCAAAACTTTTACTGATACCAGATAGTTTTACAACTGGTTTTCCTACTGAATTTGGTTTGTTCAACGTCTGTCTTTCTCCACCCTGATCCGCAGATAAGTTAACTAGAAGTTGTAAACTATCTACTTGTTGGACCTGTTAAATAAATACAAATTAGTGGCGCATGATAATCACGAAAAAGGCGATCTCAAAGCGTTTTCTCATCTTGAAACACAAAAAGTTTTGTAGTTAAAAGCAAACTTTCATTAACATCCACAGTGCGATAACTACCAATGCTTTCAATTGGTTAATTATCAACCATATTAATAAGAAAGCAAGATGCGATTCGAGTTTCGATTTTAGACTCGGGTGCATTTCAGTATAATGAATCAAAATTTTATGTTGTCATATTCCAAACCCAAATATGACTCGCCAACCTAGGGCATTTTATGAGCAAGGATATAGAGAGAGATTTCAACGTAGGTGGTACTGTAGAGCAAGCGCTATCAGGCCAATACCAACTGAAAGTTGGTGAGGTTCTGAAGGAGTCTTGGGATACAACACTAAAGCATTTTGTCTCTTTTTCCCCAGCAATCGTAGTAATGGTTGCCATACAAATTGCAATATTTTTCATTGCACTAAAGCTTCAACTTGGTGATCCTTCTGCGATAATTACCGCGATAGAGCAAGGTTCTGATTTTCCAGAAGGGATGATTGAGGCAATTTTCATCGCCAATTTCAGTTACGAAGTTGTCAGTGCGCCAATTTTCGCTGGTGTAAGCCTTATGGCAATGAGCCATGCCGCTGGCCTGAAAACGAAAACACGACACATAAGTAAAGGTTTGCAGTTTACTATCCCAGTCATCCTAGCAACACTAGTGGGTTTGGTACTGCAAGGCATTGCAGGAATGATTTTTCCTTTACTGTCTATGTATCTTTCCATCGCATTTAGCAACTCTATCTTACTCATTTGCGAGAAGAGAGTGCCACCAATGCAATCGCTGTTTCTGTCACTGCGTGCAGCAAACAAGAAGCTTTTGCCTCTAGCGTCGCTTTACTTAATCGTGATGATTATGTTTGTTACAGCGGCTCTTATGTACGGAATAGGTTTGATTTTTGTTGTTCCGTTTTTCTTCCATTTAAAAGGAATTGTCTACCGCAACATGTTTGGGGTGCGTTTAAAGATCATCACGACCAATAAAGATAATGATGACAATCAGGATAATAACTCTCAGGTATTTAATGCATAAGTTTTTTCAAGTTGCCGCTTTGGGCGGAATCATCGCAGTTGCTGGCTATGGCTATTACAATTTTGAAAGCCAAAAGAGCGCGACTGAATCTGTTGTTAGCAAAGGTAAAGCTGTATCAAAGGCACCAGATTTCACTGCTTATACCGATGTGAATGAGAAGAAACATGCGTTCTTCTCATATCTAAAACCGGGAATTGCTTTAGAAAACCTACGAATTGAAAAAGAAAGAGAAAGGCTGGTTCGTCTCAAAGAAAATCTTGAATCAGGCTTAATGTCTGACTCCGACATCGAAGATGCGAAAAGGCTCTCTCATCTGTATCAAGTTGAGTTGCAGGGAGATGTTGTAACATCTGATTGGATAGACAACATGCTGCATCGTGTCGATGTGATTCCAGAAGCTTTGGTATTAACGCAAGCCGCAAATGAATCTGCTTGGGGTACATCGCGATTTGCTCGCACGGCAAAAAACTATTTTGGCCAATGGTGTTATAGCAAAGGTTGCGGTGTGGTTCCGTTACAACGTAGCGAAGGGATGACTCATGAAGTGGCAAAATTTAAGTCTGTTCAAGAATCTATCCACCGTTACTTTATGAATGTAAATAGAAACCAAGCTTACTTTGATTTGCGCGAAATCCGTTTTCAACTTAGAGAAGACGGCGCAGATCTATTGAGTATGAACAGTGCAATGGAAATGAGTAATGGCTTATTGAAATATTCTGAACGAGGTGAAGACTACATTCAGGATTTACAGGCCATGATGCGTCATAACGAACAATTTTGGACAAATTAATGAAAGGAATTACAGCGTTAGCCTTAGGGCTAATTTGTGCGGGCTTTTCTATCAATGCTGCGGCTCAAGAATACATGTTCACCTACAGTAAACTGTATTCGTCTATTAAAAACAACGACAAACCTGAATATCCAGATGTGAAGGTCGGTGTGTTTTTCGTCAATGCCGATACAAAAAAGCTGTGTACTATTGAAAAAGCTTGGATGGAAAAGGAAAAACACTACGAACTGGTTCCGAGCAGCGAAATCCATGAGCTTTTGCTTCCTGTTGATGGAAATCTTAAACAAGCAAATCCACTAGTATTTGTTGATACTCCACAGGATACGCGTTGCGACTTTTCACTTGTCGTGATGACAAAAGCCGCTTTATCAGGACAAGTTCCGTATGGTGACATCGAGAAATTGCTTCCGCAGATGCAAGAAATTCTTGAATCGTTAGGCGGCATGTTCTCTAGTTGGTTTACACCTGAAGTAACTGGTGTGACATTGGAGTTTGCCAACAACTTGAGTGGCTTCATCCAGTTAAGCAATGGATCAGACGTTGAAATAGTGAATGGTAAAGCTCAGGTTTCTTTAGAGCAAATTGGAAAAGATGGTTGGATGAAACTCCCCGAAGAAACCACCCGAGTTCTTCCATATTTACCCACTGCGAAAAAATGACATAAAAAAGGCTGCAGTTAATGCAGCCATTCTCTTAAGGATTCATCTGTCGGGAATCAAACGTTGGTCACGTCCAATTTCAAGCTTGGATCAAACTCCATTACGCTGTCTTCGTCTTGCATTGGCATTGCCGGAATATCTTCCTTATCAAAACCAATATCGCCACCATTAATTACACCTGACTCACTGTTAATAGATTTAAAATCAAACAGTTCGAAGTCGGCCAAGTGACTAGGTACTACATTTTGCATAGCGCGGAACATAGACTCGATTCGACCTGGGAATTGCTTATCCCAAGTATTCAGCATCTGCTTAATATTCTGGCGCTGTAGGTTTGGCTGTGAGCCACACAGATTACAAGGAATAATAGGGTAGTCACGCATGCTTGCGTATTTAATGATGTCTTTCTCTCGGCAATAAGCCAGAGGACGAATTACCACATGTTCACCGTTGTCAGAAACAAGCTTAGGTGGCATACCTTTCATTTTTCCGCCATAGAACATGTTGAGGAACAAAGTCTCAAGAATGTCGTCTCTATGGTGTCCAAGTGCAATTTTAGTCGCACCTAACTCTTTCGCAGTACGGTACAAAATACCACGGCGTAAACGAGAGCAAAGCGAACAGGTTGTTTTACCTTCAGGGATCTTATCCTGCACGATTGAGTAGGTATCTTCTTCTACAATTTTATACTTAACGCCAAGCTGCTCTAAATACGCAGGCAGAATGTGCTCTGGGAATCCCGGCTGCTTCTGATCAAGGTTTACTGCTACCAACTCAAAAGAGACAGGTGCGCTCTTTTGTAAGCTCATTAAGATTTCAAGCATAGTAAAGCTATCTTTGCCGCCAGATAGACAGACCATGATACGGTCGCCATCTTCAATCATGTTGAAATCAGCGATTGCTTGGCCTGTATTACGACGAATACGCTTTTGCAATTTGTTGAAATTGTATTGTTGAGCTTTGGTTAGCTCTTGAGTTTGCTCAGTCATCAGGTTGCAGTCTTTAATCTTAGAAACAAAATGAAGTGCGTATGATACGGATAAATGAACGATATGCCAGAGTTAAGCGTTCAAGCATAAAAAAAAGTCCCTAGACTTTCGTTTAGGGACTTATGAGATGTTACTGATAGTTAAGAAGCAACGGTCGGGTCAAGAGGGCTAACATAGCCTTTAGGTTTTAGTGCCATTACATCACAGTTAATTTTATCAATCACTTGCTCAGCCGTATTACCAATAAACACCGCCGACAGACCTGTTCGACCAGTAGTGCCTAAGATAACCATCGCGGCATTGAGCTTCTCAGCCGCTTGAGGGATGACATCTTCAGGCAAACCTTGTTGCACGAGCGTATGTTCTTCATCGATACCATGTTTCTGACGTAACGCTTTCATGGCTGTTAAATGATGCCCGCGTACCGCATCGGTATAGGTTGTCGGGTCAAACTCAGGCAATTCGATTGTGATATTTGCTGGTGTGACCGGATAAGCGTTAACCAAATATGAGTTTGTACCTAAACGTTCAGAAAGATTTAAAAGCTGTTCGACCATTCTGTCATTAAGATCTAAGTGAGTTTCTACTTCAGAACCTACATGGACAGAGGCGATAATATTCGCATTTTCAGGCCAATCTGAATTCTTAACCAACAAGACTGGAATAGGGCACTTACGAAGCAAATGCCAATCAGTAGGAGTGAAGATCACTGATTCCAACACGTCATGCTTGCGAGTGCTTTTGATTAAAATATCGTGTTCACCAGCAAATACCTCACCGATGATCGCTTCATAAGGACGATTATGCCAAACGACTTTAACATCAAAAACAATGGATTCTTTGATGTAAGGTTCTGCAACTTTCTTCATCCACTGTTCGCGTTGATGAATGACACCACGCCTCATAGCATCACGTTCCTCTCCGGATAACATGGATGTCATGTCATAGGAGAAGTCATAGATAGATAAGAAGAACGTAATATGACTTGTTGAGCGACTTTTCTTAGCTAACTGAATAGCTCGGGCTAAAGCGGGTTGTTCATCATGATTTATATCAGCTACAACCAAGATCTTGTTGTAAATACTCATAATAAACTCCTTTATCGTTTCGGAGATTTCTTACTTAAGAGTAGCTTAGAAGTTGCGAGAGGTTTAGCAAAAAAAGAGGGATTATAGAAGAAGTATGACGCAGCTCATTGTTGAGCTACGTCATTGATGTTTATTTACTTTCTTTGGAGACGCCAGCCAATTCCATCAAAGCATCATGATCGATAATTGTGATGTATTTGCCTTTTACACTCAGGATTTCTGATTTTTGGAAACGGCCAAGTAGGCGACTAATGGTTTCAACTGTTAGACCTAAGTAGTTACCGATGTCACCACGAGTCATGGTTAAACGGAACTCTCTCGGGCTAAAACCACGTTGAGAAAAACGAGTAGAAAGGTTAAACAAGAACGCAGCTAGACGCTCTTCAGCATTTTTCTTAGATAGCAGAAGAATCATCTCTTGGTCGCCCTTAATTTCGTTACTCATTAAGCGCATAATTTGTTGGCGAAGCTTAGGCATTTTGCCCGAAAGGTCATCTAGGATCTCATAAGGAATTTCACAAACCATAGAGGTCTCAAGTGCTTGAGCAAAACTAGGGTGTGCATCGCCCGTAATCGCGTCAAAGCCAACTAAATCACCAGCAAGATGGAAAGCAGTAATCTGTTCGTCACCTTGTTCTGTAATGGTGTAGCTCTTGATTGTTCCTGAACGGATTGCATACAAAGACTTCAGTTCGTCACCAGCTTTGAACAATTCCTGACCTTTTTGAATTGGCTTTTTACGCTCAATAATTTGGTCAAGTTGATCCAGTTCAGACTCGTTAAGAGTGAATGGAATACATAGTTGGCTAATACTACAGTCTTGGCAGTGAATAGCACATCCACCAGATTGAATTCGCTTCGCAGCAGGCTTTTCCGAAATCATAACGACCTTTCACTAATTGATTTACATCAATATTTTAGCATCCCTTCACACTAAAGGATAGTTAAAAAAATCATTTTGCTAATCAATCATCTAGCTAAGATTAACTAGCATGTTTATTGCGTTGTAACCGGTATATATGCCGTAACAAATAATTGAAATTGCAGCAATTGTCCTAAAAATAGACGACTGCTGTAACTGCTTAATTTGTGTTGCTCCAAATCCAACGAGCAACATAGAAGGCAATGTTCCAAGCCCGAATGCACCCATAATCAAGGCGCCCTCAATAGTACTACCGGAAACAGCCGCCCACGTTAGCGCAGAGTAGACTAAACCGCAAGGTAGCCACCCCCAGATAATTCCAAAAGGGAGAGCATGCCAGCTTTTTTTTAGTGGAAGTAGTTTTCGCCCGAGAGGAGAAATGTATTTCCATATGCCCGTGCCCAGCTTTTCTAGCTTGAGTAACCCAAACCACCAACGACCGACATACAACCCAAGAATTATCATCATCATCGCGGACAAAATTCTTAGCCAGATTAGCGAATGATTGAGAGTCGATATTTGAGTTAAGGTTGTGGCTAACCCACCGATCAGTGCGCCAAAAACACAGTAACTGAATATACGCCCAACATTATAAAATACGATTGGAAGAGTCGATTTATTGGTGCCTTGGCCAATGCTTAGCAGGGTACCTAAACCACCGCACATTCCGACACAATGTCCTGTACCTAATAAACCGACAACAAAGGCTCCAACGAAATCAGCGTTCATCTTTCTTTTCGTTATCAGAATGATTCTTTGGTGTTAAATGCTCGTCCTCGTCAAACAAGATGTTATGACCTTGGCGCTCTAGATCTTCGAACTGATCACTTTTGACCGCCCACAAAAATATGGCAACTGCTACGGCTACAATGACGATCGCGATGGGAATTAAAATATACAAGCTTTCCATTTAGTTGTTCTGTTCCTTCAGTAATCGAAGAGAATTAGATACTACTATAATCGAGCTCGCAGACATACCTACAACCGCGACATAAGGGGCAACAAACCCTGCGACAGCCAAGGGCAAAATCACCAAGTTATACCCCAGAGCCCAAGCAAGATTCTGTCTGATAATGCTACGAGTTTTTAGAGCGAGTTCTCGAGCGTCCAGAAGGCGATCTAACTTGTCTCCGAGTAACACCATATCAGCAGAAGCTTTGGCAACATCAGTACCACCGCCCATGGCAACAGATAGATGAGCCCCCGCAAGCGTTGGGGCATCGTTAATACCATCACCAACCATTAATGTAATGTCTTGCGGATCCAGCGAGCGTAAGTAATTGAGTTTATCTTCAGGTTTGGCTTGTGCGATTACATTATCCACACCGAGTTCACTCGCAACAGTTTCAGCATTAACTTGAGAATCGCCCGTCAATAGCGTGATTCGAATACCAGCTTGGTGAAACTTTTCAATGAAGCTTTTTGCTTCGGAACGAATAGGGTCTTGATAAAAGAAAGTCGCAACGAGTTTAGTATCAATAGACATATACACGGCGTTTCGCTCGTTAATTATGTCTTTACTTTCCAGAACATAATCCGCATTACCGATGCAAACTCTGTATCCCTCAAACGAACCTTCTATTCCCGAACCAATAATGTTTTTAACGTCTAACGAAACAAAGTCAGCGTTTAGGTAAGGTTTAAATGCTCGTGCAATAGGGTGATTAGCGTATTGTTCAAGCCCTGCAGCAATCGCTAAACATTGTTCTTTGGTCCACTTTTGTGAATGTAGTTTTACCTCACTGATTTCGATGTTGCCATGAGTGAGTGTGCCCGTTTTATCCAAAACGAGATGATTAACATTACACAGTGTTTCAAATACATGGTTTTTACGAAGCAAAATGCCATAGCTACCAAGGCGAGAGGTTGCACAGGTTATCGCAGTTGGTGTTGCCAATGAAAGAGCACAAGGGCAGGTAGCAACGAGCACAGATAACATAATCCAGAAGGCATCGTCTGGGCGCGAGCTATGCCAGAACAACCATGTTCCCAAAGCAATGACCAAAATGATGGCAACAAAGTATCTCGCCACAACATCTGCAATCTCAGCAATTTTCGGCTTCGATGATTGAGCGTCGTCTTGGAGGCGAACAATGTTTGAAATTACCGAATCTGCTTTTGTTGCCGTTACTTCAAGGTCAAATGATTCATCGCCGTTCAGTGTCCCAGCATATACAGCGTCGCCAATGTTTTTAACAACAGGTAGCGATTCGCCAGTCAACATGGATTCATCAACATGAATACGGCTTGAAACAACCGCGCCGTCAGCGGGAACATGCTCTCCGGGTAATACGCGAATTTTCTCTCCAATTTGCAGAGTCTTAACTGGCGTTTGAGAGCCATCAACACGTGTGGCAATTGCTGGAATTAATTTTAATAGGTTTCCACTGGCCGCAGCCGCTTTTCGTCTTGCACGCATTTCCAGAAAACGCCCCACCAATAGGAAGAAGGTGAACATGGAAATAGACTCAAAGAAGACTTCGCCTTTTTGAGTAACAGTTGCAAACAAGCTTGCGACATAAGCAAAGATCAAGGCGATAGATACGGGAACATCCATTCCCAAAGTGCGACCTTTAATACTTCGCCATGCGTTGACATAGAAGGGAAATGCGGAATATAGGAGCACAGGAGTAGCAAACAACAAGCTCACCCAGCGGAAGTAGTTTTTAAATTCACTATCTAGATCAGCAAACGCTTCCAAGTACAAAGCAACCGCAAGCATCATAACTTGCATTGTTGCTAGACCAGCAATACCCAGACGATATAGATATTGCTTCATTGATTGGTGATATTGAGCTTCGTGCTTATCAGCTTCAAAAGGCGCAGCTTTGTAACCTAGGTTATGAATGCGAGAAAGTATATTACTGAGTTTTGCAGAAGACTTATCCCAACTGAGCAGAGCTCTATTTGTTGTGGTGTTAACACGAATTCCTATTACGCCAGGTTCTTTAACCAGTTGCTTTTCTATCAACCAGGCACACGCTGCACAGGATACCCCTTCTAGTGACAATGTCACTTCCGAGTGTGAATCCACATTTCTGACGAATTCAGCCTGAACGTCAGAGTTATCGTAATGGATCAATGCTTTTAGCTGTTCCGGAACCAACTCAACTTTATCTGCAGTTGTTGTTCGAAACTGGTAATAGGATACGAGTCCATTATCAACAATGGTTTCTGCCACGGTTTTACAACCGGGGCAGCACATGTCGCGTTCTTCATTGAGAATAGTGACTTTGAAATCGGTGTTCTCTGGTACATCTTCACCGCAGTGGTAACACGCTTTGCTCATATCACTAGTTCATCAGTTGAGTCGGTGAAGCAGAAGGGAATGTAACTCGGCCTTGAACCAGCCATTCACCATTGTGTGGCGTTAACTCGATAAACCAAGGGCCTTGCATCTCATCATCGCGAGTAATTTTGTAATTGCCTTTTGCATCAGCAGTAATCAGCTGTGAGAAGTCTCTATCGGCAAGAGTTCTGTGAGCAAACATCGCCTGAATAGCTGGATAGTGATCCAGTTTTCCTTTATTAAACTGGATAATAATGTCGTTGCCTTGAGAACTAACAGTAGCGTTCAGACCGAGATCTTTGGCTATGTGTATCTTAGATAAGTCTACATTAATACCTTTTCCTTTTTTATAGTAATCCTCAGTTACCAATGAAACTGAGTTATTCGAAAACACGATAACCGTAACGATTGTCCATACAACAACAGTAAGTGGAAGAATAATCAGGAACCACGGCCAAAATTGTTTATACCAAGGCTTTACCATAAAAAAGTTCTCTACAACAAAAAAGAAGGGATTAAACTTAGAAGGCTTAAATTTAAGAAAAAAGCAGCCCCTAGGAAAGGGGCTGTTATTAGATTTTTACTATTTATCTGAATTGCTTAGGCTCCAGACATAAGCAGAAACGAGCTGCACCTTGTCTTCACCTAGAATGTCAATCCATGCAGGCATTACACCTGAACGTCCGTACATCACTGTTTCAGTTACAGCAGCACGTGAATCGCCGAACAACCAATCTTGGTCAGTCAGGTCAGGCGCACCAACAGCAGGGTTACCTTTACCATCTGTACCGTGACAAGCTGCACAAACTACAAAGCGCGCTTTACCTGCTTCAGCTTCACGAGCATTTACAGAACGACCACTTAGGCTAAGTGCGTAACTCACTACTTCAGCTACACCTTGCTCACCCAATGCATCTTTCCATGCTGGCATCTGACCGATACGACCATGACGAATCGTTGTCACGATTGCATCAGGCTCACCACCGTAAAGCCACGCGTTATCAGTTAGGTTAGGGAAACCTTTCTGACCACGAGCATCAGAGCCGTGACACTGAGAACAGTTTTGTAGGAACAAACGTTGTCCAACTTTCAATGCATCAGAATCTGCTGCAATTTCAGGAACAGGACGCAGTTCCGAACCACCATCTTTGTACGCTAAGCGCTTGAAAGCTTCACCGAAGTACGCATCAGCATCATCAAGTTCCTTCGCGTATTGAACAAGAGTTTTCGTTTCTTGAGCATTAGCAATAGAAGCTTTTGATTCTTCCAATGTACGTACTTTTTGGTCTGAACTTTGCCAGCCTAAAACACCTTTAAAATTCCCCAAACCTGGGTAAAGCGTTAAATAGACAGCAGCAAAGATGAACGTACTAACAAATAGATAAGTCCACCACTTAGGCAGCGGGTTATTTATCTCGCGAATACCATCGTACTCGTGGCCCATGTCAGCGCCTTCTTCAACACCCATTTTGTCTTTAAGACACCAAACGAGAAGAATTGCGCATCCAAGTAGGGTACCAACCGTAATTACGATGATCCAAAGACTCCAAAATGTCGTCATTACTCAGTCACTCCTTGTTCTTATTAGAGGGTGTTTCTTTTTGCTCGTCTGCAAAGATCAAGTTTGCGGCTTCGTCAAAACGCGCTTTACGCTTTTTGCCAAACGCCCACCAAACCACACCGATGAAGCAGACAAACAACGTTATGGTCCAAATACTGTGAATAGTACCGATATCCATAATTACCTCTGTTTATTTCATTGCGTGACCAATAGACTGAAGGTAAGCAATGATGGCATCCATCTCTGTTTTTCCTTCAACATCTTTCGCCGCATTCGCTATTTGTTCATCCGTATATGGTACGCCGAACTGATTGCGGAAAACCTCAAGTTTCTTCTGAGTATTTTTCCCATCAAGTACATTTTCAGCTAACCAAGGGAAAGCTGGCATATTCGATTCTGGAACTAGTTCACGAGGGTTTAGCAAGTGAACACGATGCCATTCATCAGAATAACGACCACCAACACGAGCAAGGTCAGGACCAGTACGCTTAGAACCCCATAAGAATGGATGTTCCCAAACACTTTCACCTGCTACAGAGTAGTGCCCATAACGTTCTGTTTCAGAACGGAAAGGACGAACCATTTGGCTATGACACACGTTACAGCCTTCACGGATGTAAATGTCACGACCTTCCATCTGCAATGCAGTGTATGGTTTCAGGTTTTCTACTGGCTCAGTAGTTTGCTTTTGGAAAATCAACGGTGTGATTTCAACTAAAGCACCCCAACTGATGGCGAATACAATCATAATTGCCAACAAACCGACGTTACGTTCGATAATGCCATGGCGATTATTAGAATCTGAACTCATTCTTTAAATCTCCTTACGCTGGTTGTTGGATAGCTTTTAGGCTGTGATTCGGAGCTGAAATCGTCTTATATGTGTTGTATGCCATTAGGAACATACCAGATAAGAAAATAAAACCACCGATGAAACGTACGGTATAGAATGGGTACGAAGCCTGTACAGACTCTACAAAGCTGTAAGTTAACGTACCGTCAGAGTTAACTGCACGCCACATCAAACCTTGCATAACACCCGAAATCCACATCGCCACGATGTACAGTACAGTACCGATTGTTGCTAACCAGAAGTGAGCATTAATCAAGCTAACTGAATACATACGTTCTTGGTTAAACAGGCGAGGAATCAAGTGATATACAGAACCAATCGATACCATTGCAACCCAACCCAATGCACCAGAGTGAACGTGACCAATCGTCCAGTCAGTGTAATGAGAAAGTGCGTTTACTGTCTTAATCGACATCATTGGGCCTTCAAAGGTAGACATACCGTAGAAAGACAGAGATACGATTAGGAAACGTAGGATAGGGTCGTAACGTAGCTTATGCCATGCACCAGACAACGTCATGATACCGTTGATCATACCACCCCAAGAAGGAGCGAATAGAACCAAAGACATCACCATTCCCAAAGACTGAGTCCAGTCAGGAAGAGCGGTGTAGTGTAAGTGGTGCGGACCTGCCCAGATATAAAGTGAAATCAATGCCCAGAAGTGAACAATCGATAAACGGTAAGAGTAAACTGGACGTTCTGCTTGCTTAGGTACGAAGTAGTACATCATACCTAGGAAACCAGCTGTTAGTAGGAAACCTACCGCGTTGTGACCATACCACCATTGAACCATAGCATCGACAGCACCTGAATAAATCGAATATGACTTAGTCATTGATACTGGGATTGCCATGCTGTTTACAATATGCAGAACAGCAACAGTAATGATGAAGGCCCCAAAGAACCAGTTTGCTACATATATATGAGACGTTTTACGTTTCACAAGTGTTCCAAAGAACACCACTGCGTAAGAAACCCATACTACTGCGATAGCAATATCGATAGGCCATTCTAACTCAGCATATTCTTTACCAGAGGTAAAACCTAATGGTAGAGAGATTGCTGCGGATAAAATGATTGCTTGCCATCCCCAAAAGGTGAATGCAACAAGCGGCCCACCAAATAGACGAGTTTGACAGGTACGCTGTACAACATAATAAGAGGTTGCGAACAGGGCACTTGTACCAAACGCGAATATCACCGCATTAGTATGCAACGGACGGAGACGACTATACGTCAGCCACGGCGTATCAAAGTTTAGCTGTGGCCAAACTAATTGAGCGGCAATCAAAACACCTACACCCATTCCGACAATACCCCAGAGAATAGTCACTAAGGTAAATTGACGAACGACTGTATAGTTATAGTTTTGTTCAAGCTGCTTTTCTTGGCTCATTTTGCATGCTTCCAATGTCTAATTAACTACACTTTTCTTCCAACACGACAAATGTCGCAATGCCACCCAAATCCACAACAAAATTAAAGTTTTATCAAAACGTTAATAGCTATTGCTGACTTTACGAAAAAGTGGCATTTTCAAGCGGAAAAGTATACTGCAATTAACAATTCAATGACAGTGTAGTAACCTTACCCTTTATCAGGTTTTGCCCTTTTATTTCAAAACTTTGAACTTTGTTACACGAGGAACCCGTTCTAATGGCAGCTGAAAAGCTTACAAAACACAGACTTGCTCAAATTCTCATCACCTTAAGCTTACTTCTTATCGCTTTCTTTTGGAGAACGATCACATATACAGAGGTAAGCACGGTGACTTGCAAGCCTCAGCCAAATTGTTCTGTATTTGTAAATAATGAAAAAATAACTGTTACAAAAGATGATAGGCAGTTAGGAGTGTTGAATGTTTATCCAATTCCCCAGGATTGGGAAATCACTTACGAAGGCAAGGTAACAAGAAACGCTCAAAATGTTGCGCTTTTTCCGAATGCTAACAAACTTAATACAGTTGATTACTTTATTATTAATAACTCGGTAAAAATTGAAATTGAAAACTAGTTTACATCGTTCAATTTATAAGACTTATGTGACATAGAGAGGAGAGCGCCGTACATATCTAAATTATTATGGGGTATAAATTAAATCGGACTGTGTACACATAAGTAACTCGTAAATGCGACTTAAAACGGCTATTTCAAATAATCCAGATGCTAATAACGCCATCAAAGAGATCCGGTCTGCTATCAACCTGACTGGCATCAGTGCAATAGTTTGTTACTACACCGAAGTTTATAGTAACCAAAACCTATCCAGCTTTTTTTCTTGTTACTTTCCAGATATTCCGATTATTGGTTGCTCTTCCTGTAATGGTCTAATGACAGACGCGGGGATACACAGTGGCACCGTTATTGGTGTCATGGCAATTTACGATGATTCAAAGAGCAGTGCCTACGGTACCGCTTATACCAGCCTTAAAGATTGTACTCAATACGACGAAATAGTTGGCTCCGCTATTAATGAAGCTCTTTTAAAAGCTAACAGAGTCGGTGAAGTTCCAGACTTTATCGTTCTCCACTCAACTCCTGGTAATGAAGAACGTATTATAGAAGCGATTGACGCTCAATTCGGAACTCAAGTACCTATTATTGGAGGAACAGCCGCCGACAACAATATCGTCGGAAACTGGTCAGTCTCGAATGAACATAACGTTTCATCTGAAGCTTTAACTATACTCGTTGGCTTTCTTTCCATACCCATCGCCACAGGCTTGAGCGTTGGATATTCACCTACAGAGTACTCAGGAAGAGTCACTAACGCTTGTGGGCGCTATATTTATGCTATTGATAGAATGCCGGCAAAACAGGTTTATCAACAGTGGTTGAGCGAGTGTTCAGGGTTATCGATATTAGATGAATACTTGTTTGATTATATCTCTGAGTTTCCTATCGGAAATGTTGTTGGTCATATAGACAAGCAACCATATTTTAAATTGTCACATCCGATTCGTATCACTGAAGAAGATGCGCTAGAAATGTTTTCGGAAAGCAAAGTAGGAGAGACCATAACCTTAATGACTGGTTCAAAAGGGCATTTGATAGAAAGAGCGTCAAGATTTGTAAAAGATGCCAATATAAAGAACTACAATGAGACAGAGATGGTTGGTGGCATCATCATTTTTTGCGCAGGTTCTATGTTGCATCTAGGGAAACAAATGAGGGAAGTATATGAGAAAATTAACTCTCAAATGAATGGTTGTCCTTTCATCTGTCCTTTCACCTTTGGTGAACAAGGGAAACTTGTCGGCGGAGAAAATGCCCACGGCAATTTAATGATTTCATCTGCAATCTTTTATGAGTCAGAGCACTATCTATGAAGCAGCAATATATTGAACATTTCAACGAAACGTTGCTTGAGTTAGAACGTAGCAGAGAGCGGGAACGCCTAATAACCGAAGAAAACCAAGTCATCCTAGCGGCTTTGTCTGCACTTAGCCGAGCGGATAACAAATATCAAATCTTCGATGAATTGAAGAAAGTGCTCAGTCGATACATTAAGTTCAATGATTTCATCGTAATATCCAAAGGCAAGGACAACGCAAGCTACTCCACATTTCTTACGTCCAATATTGCGTTCACAGGAAAGAACTGGTTAAACGGAACCAAATTTCAGCGCGTACTTGATGGCGAATCCATCATACTTTTTGACCCCGTCAAACTCGATGAGTTTAAAAATCTCAATAGCTTTCTCAAAAAACAGATTGAGTCGGCACTCATTACCGGAATTAGAACTCAAACATCAGATTCAGTACTGTTATTGCTCGGGAAGAAAAAAGGTCAATTCAGCCTAGATATGAAAACAACGCTACTTCGATTTAGGCCGCTTCTAGAGCGAGCAATTAGCGATATCGAATATAAAGAAGAATTACAAAGACTTGTTGATATAAAAACCAAAGAACTTGTTGTAGCACAGCAACTTGCAGAGCAGGCGAACAAGTCTAAATCTCAATTTTTAGCCATGATGAGTCATGAATTAAGAACGCCACTTAATGCTGTGTTAGGTTTAATTGATGTTTTAAGAGATACATCTAACATTCATCAACTGGATCTGTTGGAACAGATGGAGCATTCCGCAGAATTGCTGCTAGTAATCATCAACGATGTACTGGATCTGAGCCGTATTGAATCTGGTCACTTTAAGCTACAGTGTCACAAAGTAAATCTATACCATAAACTAAATCATGCCTTGGAATATCACCGTCAGCTTGCAGAAGACAAAGGCATTACATTTTGCGTTGATGTAAAACTTTGTCCTACAACTGAGTATCTAGTCGATCCCGTTCGTTTAACTCAAATACTGTTTAATGTTGTTGGTAACGCCGTTAAATTCACTGAGAAAGG
This sequence comes from Vibrio diazotrophicus, assembly GCF_038452265.1. Lineage (NCBI taxonomy): Bacteria > Pseudomonadati > Pseudomonadota > Gammaproteobacteria > Vibrionales > Vibrionaceae > Vibrio > Vibrio diazotrophicus. The sequence continues at coordinate 1,657,011 of NZ_CP151842.1, read as the reverse complement.
CATGGTCACAGTGTCACTTTATGATCTCGGTGGAAAATTGAATATACAGGTTAACGACACGGGCATAGGAATAGAAAGCGACAGAGTTGAACAACTGTTCTCACCATTTATACAAGCGGATAGCTCGCATACTCGAAATTATGGCGGCACAGGACTAGGGTTAACCATAACTAAACATCTTGTGGAACTGATGAAAGGAACAATTTCAGTTAGCAGCACATTACACAAAGGAAGTTGCTTTGAAATAACGATTCCTCTGAAAGATAGTTGCATGGATGTATCCAAGGGCACAATTACCAACGCAGCAATTAAGAAGAACCAAGAGAAAACTTATAACATTTTGGTAGTTGAAGACACGAAAACCAATCAGATAGTAATACAGTTGATGCTGAGCCGCCTAGGTTACAACGTGACATTAGCAGATAACGGCAAACAAGCCGTAGAGCTCATCAAAAACGACGAACAATTCGATTTAATATTTATGGATATTTCAATGCCAGTGATGGATGGAATTGAAGCAACCAAACAAATTCGCGCTAAGAGTCTTAGTGTCCCGATCATTGCACTAACAGCACACACAATGGATGACGATAAAGACGAATGCCTAAAAGCCGGCATGAATGACTTTATGCTTAAACCAATGCGTATCAATGAAATCTCATCAGTTGTAGATAGGTTTACAGCCTAATAACTACATTTTTAATCACAGATGATAAATGTAGTTATTAGGTATTTTATGGTAAATGCCAGTTATGTAAAATGCAGAGGGAACAGAGTAGTTATCCGTGCAATACAGGTATGTTATTCGAACCTAGAAAACCATATTTAACATAATACATATAATGCGCACTTGGATATTATTGAGATAAGGTGCTGTGTTATCACCTTATCGAATTGATTTTTAATCATTTACTTAATGACTCTTCTTGGTTTTATCACCAGAACTCTTAAATCCCTGATGCGGAAAAACGTTGCGAATTCGCTGTTGAACTTTTTTAGGAACTTGCTCTGTAAATACTAATTTCATGCCTGTACGTTGCTGATATACCTTCATTTCACCGCTGAATGGCGTTACTTCCGCAATCTCAGTGACGTTATGTTTAAAAGTTGGAGGAAAATGACCTTTTACTTTACTTAAAGTACCATCTTTAAAAGTAACTTTAAGTACAGGCCTATCAACAGCTACAAGCCAGAAAATGATTAAAGCAGCGATTAAAATTACGTACAGCATGAGTTAACTCCTAATTAGATAGCAACTTACTCAAATCTTCTTTTAAGTTTGATACAGCTTTACTGGCTTTTTCGCTTCGAGAAGCTTCACTAAGCAGATATTCAATTGCGTCTGACAACGTACATCCCAATTCATTAGCTCTAGTGGAAAGCTTTTCCCAGACTTGGTAATCAAGATCAATCGACTTTTTACGTGTATGGATTTGCTCTGCGTTAAAGTGACGCTTACGTTTTGCCCGAATGGCTTGCTTCAGCTTATTATCAAGCTCAGGTGCCATATTCTTTTCAATCCATTCCAGAACCAACGTAGGTTCATGTTCAATCGATTTCAATTTCTGTATGGCAGCATCCGCTTCACTACGATCGAGATGGCAAGTAATTGATTCACCATCTTTCCACTTCTTAATCAAATACTGCCATTTCCAACCACATTCTAGGTTTTCAAGCTGTTGATATTTCATTTGAGGCAATCCATTAAAAATCAGGGTGACAGCGTAACCCAACCCGATTTTATGTTCAAATTAATCCTGATAAAAACTAGAGGAAGATCATTCATCAAGTGTGCTATTCGAACTAGTGGTTTTTCTATATAATTCGTTGTCTCTTAACAATCAATTCAGTAATTCAATGACTCAAGATATTTGGCGCCTTGCAACTCCCCAGTACGATGAATTTCAAATTCAACTCGAACAGTACCCTAACCTACAGCCGATCTCGCTAATCGATACTCAATCTAGGTTAACAAAAGCAATCGACAGATTTCTAAACATTAGAGGATTTAGCCGTTTCTTGATTGTTAATGCCCCTGACAACTCAATATATCGCTCTTTGTTAAAAGAAAAATTAGAGAGCATGGTTGAAGGCAAGCCAGTTATTTCAACTGAATCGCTTGATATGGAAGCAATTTTAGGACAAGTAAAAGCTGAAAATGGTCATATTGTCTCAAAATCTAAGGGCCTGATATCTCAAGCTGATGGTGGCTATCTTATCGTTTCCGCTAACTTACTTTTAGCCAATCCACGTCACTGGCCTACTTTGAAATCGGCCATTCTTGGTACACCCGTTCCTCCATTTAACTGTGATCCAAAATCTATCATCGAAGAAACGCAGTACAGCCAATATGATGTAAAACTCATCGTTGTTGGTGATAGAAGTCAACTTGGTGATGTTGATTTTCTAGATGCAGATATCCACTCTGGTCTGTGTATTTACAGTGAACTAGAACTAGATGTAAAGATTGATTCAGATTCGATAACTCAATATTTATCATTTGTTAAATGGCTATGCGATTACTACGCACTCCCTCTGCTAAACATTGAAGCACTTGTAAGCTTAATGACAGCCGGCGCTAGATATACCGAAGATCAACACTATGCTCCTCTTTGCGTTATGTGGCATAGAGCTCTCTTGGAAGAAGCTGCAATAGAAGCGAATGGTGATGTAATTGAAGCTATTCATATAGAAAAAGCGATAGATGCACGTCACTACAGAGAATCTTACCTACCAGAAAGAGCTTTAGACGATATCCTCGATGGACAAGTGTTTATTGAGACTCAGGGCGAACAAGTTGGTCAAGTCAATGGATTAACCGTTGTAGATATAGCCGGCCACCCGGTGTCTTATGGTGAACCTGCACGTATTTCCTGTGTTATTCACTTCGGTGATGGTGACATAGCTGACGTAGAGCGTAAGGTTGAACTAGGCGGAAACTTGCACGCAAAAGGTATGATGATTATGCAAGCTTTTGTTAGCAGCGAACTCGACTTAGACGTCCCTCTTCCTTATTCAGCATCTGTTGTGTTCGAGCAGTCGTATTGTGAAGTTGATGGTGACAGTGCATCGCTAGCTGAACTATGCTCATTAGTTAGTGCGCTTTCTGAATACCCTATTAATCAGCAAATTGCCGTTACTGGAGCCGTAGATCAATTTGGCCGAGTGCAAGCTGTTGGTGGTTTAAATGAAAAAATTGAAGGCTTCTACCATGTTTGCCAACACCAAGGATTTACAGGCGAGCAAGGAGTGATCCTTCCTCAAAGTAATTTGAAACATTTGGCTCTTCATAAATCTGTAGTCGAAAGTATTAAGAATGGAGAGTTTCATATTTGGCCAGTGTCGCATGTCGATGAAGTCGTTCCTCTTGTTATGGGTAAACCATTCCGAGGTGAAGATGAAGATAGCGTCATTAGCAGAATTGCAGAACGTATTGAAAATTTTGAAAAACATGTTCAGCCAGTTGGGTTTGTGGAACGTATAAAAAACTGGTTTGTTTAGTACTGATCGGAGTTGTCTGGCGTACGCGTGTTCACTAACATGCACCCTATCAGAAATTGGAGTAATTGATAATGCAAAACAAACGTGACTCATATAATCGTGAAGACCTATTAGCCTCTAGCCGTGGTGAGCTATTTGGCCCAGGTTACCCTCAGTTACCAGCACCAAACATGCTGATGATGGATCGTATTAGCAAAATGTCTGAAACTGAAGGCGAATTTGGTAAGGGTCTTATTATTGCTGAGTTAGATATCACTCCAGATTTATGGTTCTTTGATTGCCACTTCCCTGGCGATCCGGTAATGCCTGGCTGTCTAGGTCTAGACGCAATGTGGCAACTTGTAGGTTTCTTCTTAGGCTGGGTTGGCGGTAAAGGTAAAGGCCGTGCTCTTGGTGTTGGTGAAGTTAAGTTTACTGGACAGATTCTACCAACTGCGAAAAAAGTGACTTATGAAATCAACATGAAGCGTGTAGTAAATCGCAAGCTTGTAATGGGTCTTGCTGATGGTCGCGTGCTTGTTGATGGTAAAGAAATCTATGTAGCTAAAGATTTGAAAGTTGGTCTCTTCCAAGACACTTCTGCGTTTTAATTCTCAGTTATTAATTAAAGCAGCTATCGAGCTGCTTTAATTTTATCAAACACACTTAGTTATAGTGCGTTATAAATACTAGGTACTAAAAAGCCCCTTTCGGGGCTTAAGATCCTTTAGTATGTGGGGGTTATTTATAGAGACCAGAGTTTTTATCATCTCTTGCGTCACGCCAACCGCCTAGCCAATATGAACGAGCATCACTTTGTTGGTATGGACACTCCTCAGGAGATCGTCCATTCAAACCAGCTTTATAACCTTGAGATTGTGCTCTTTCAAGGCGATCACGCTTTTGTCTCTTCATAGTGCAGTCCTCATACAGTAACTTGTGTCTTACTTACAACTATTACATTAGTGTGGATCTTTTATGACCACACCTAAAGAATCGCGCAAAATCTGACCTTTCTCAAGTCAAAAAAAAGCACAAGCTTATTTTTGTGAGCTTGTGCCTTTATTGACAAAAAATGACTATTTTCTACGGAACCAACCTAAAGCCAGTAGGATTAAACTCCACAAACCTAAACTACCGCCCGAACGTTCAGAGGTTGTTGTATCTGTAGATCGCTGGCTAATGTTACTTGAAGTGGCTCCAGCAATCGGTACAAGTTTGACTGCCACAACAGTTTCAGTTCCACTACAAGAAGCGTTGTGAGAAGTAGTACTGTATCCACCACTACACTTCAGCGCTGTACCAGAAATCACGCCTGCATCATTGATATCTGTAGCATCCACAACGCGATATTGGTTATTGCCTGACAATGAACCATCATTAGTTAAATCATCTAAATACCAAGCTTTGTTTGCAAATCTAGCCATACGAGTGATGTCACTTCCCGCAGCATTGTAAGGATAAATAAAACCTCTTTTTCTACGAGTTTTACCATCGATCTCTCGTGTACTATCAAAATCTATTTGCCCAACAATTTCATTGTAATTATTAATAGCACCAGCTTTACCTCCTGCTCCCTCAAACAAAATACCTCCTGATGGGAATGTAGCGGATAGAGAAGTTTGAGATACATTTGGAACGATGAATAAGCGGTTAGGAGCAGCACCTTTATATGGTGCAGATCCATCTCTCTTGGCGTTTCCAATAGCAACTAAATTTTTGTTTATAGATGTTAAAACAGAGTTACTATGAATCTTTTCTGAATTCACTACCGCTCTAGCATTCGAGACAACTTTAGAACTCCAAGTTGATATATCCGTCGTATCGGATACGAATACAGTAGCGTTCATATAATTATTTGAAGAGTCATAGGTATTAAAACCAACACCATATATAGTTGTACCACTAATCACAAAGTCTCTCATACTACCTTGAGCTAGGCGGTTAGAAACTCTTGAATTCACTCCGGCTTCCCATGCGATCTGAACTGGTGTGCTCGAGCTATTTAACCAAATAGCAGCTTTGGATGTATAAAATGTACCATTATCATTAGCTTCACTATCCGCAACGCTACCTACTGTATAAGTGTCATCACGCGCCCAAGCTCGGGATTGCAGTACACCAGTAGGTCCGATGGCAGAGTTTTCTATCCATGAAGATACAGAGCCACGTCTAAAGCCTGAGACATTCTTTAGTCCAGAAGAAATACCTACAGCATCTCCTGCTGGAGATATGCTGTTTATAACTAAGTTGTTGCCTTCATCCAGAGAAATACCGGTTGTTGATGCCCCAATAAAAGCAATAGAATTAGGCTCACTATTTGAGTTTTCGTTTGACCAAATATTCCAACGTGGACTAGCCCAAGCACTGCAGGTAGAAAAACCAAGTTGTGCTTCACAATAGTTTTCAAAGTCACTAAAGGACTGAATGTAGGCGAACTGGTTATCCATGCCAAATGGCGCTTCTTCACGATAACTCAAACCATCAACTGCTTCACCTGAGTTCATAACGTTAACTCGTGTCTCTCCAGCGAGTTTAAAAGAACTACATGAGCCAGAAATAGCCGCACCTGATTCAAAACAGTTGTCACTTGCGCCTGTTGTTGCTGCTGGTTCAATTGCTACACCGTAAGAGCTCTTATAGCTAAATGACGTATTTGGCGTTATTTCTACAACGTTATAAAGCGCAGCAGACACCTGTGTGGTAGCAAGAATAGCTGAGCTCACAAGGCTCAGCTTAAACAATTTTCTATTCATAAAATCCATTAACTATCCTGTTGCATTGCTTCGAGCTCTTCCCAACGCTCAAATGCAATTTCAAGCTCCTGCTCTTTAGCAGTTAACTTGTCTAAAATTGGTTGTGTCACATCTACAGACTGACTAAAGAAATCTGCATCGTTGACTTGCTCTTGCATTGATTCTATTTCAGCTTCTAATTCTTCGAGTTGTTGCGGCAGAGTTTCTAATTCACGCTGCAGTTTATAAGATAACTTCTTAGACTTAGGCTTCGCAGGCTCCGATTTGGGAGCTGGCTCAACCGATTTTTCTTGTTTGACGGCGTTTTCGACACTACGTGATTGCAGTACTTGAGAGCGCTGTTGCTGAGCATCGTGATAGCCACCGACAAACTCTTCTATTTTCCCGTTACCTTCAAAAATCCAACTCGTCGCCACTGTATTGTCTACAAACTCACGGTCGTGGCTGACTAACAATAAAGTACCTTGATAATTGGCAAGCAAATCTTCCAAAAGTTCCAAAGTTTCGATATCTAAATCGTTGGTTGGTTCATCTAGAACCAATAAATTGTTGGATCTTAGGAACAAACGAGCGAGCAGAAGTCTGTTTTTCTCGCCGCCTGACAGCGCTTTTACTGGTGTTCTTGCGCGTTTAGGAGCGAATAAGAAATCTTGAAGATAGCTCAATGCGTGACGTTGACGACCACCTACAGTCACTTCTTGTTTACCATCAGCAAGGTTGTCTAACACCGTTTTTTCAGGGTCTAAAACTTCACGATATTGATCAAAATAGGCCACTTCCAGCTTCGTACCACAGTGCAAACGGCCACTGTCCGCCTCCAACTGACCCAAAAGAAGCTTCAGCAGTGTACTCTTACCACAACCATTCGGACCAATCAGTGCAATGCGATCGCCGCGCATAATATTGAAGCTAAAGTTATCAACGAGGCGTTTGCCATCAATGGCATAACTTAATTTTTCTGCTTCAAATACAATCTTTCCTGAACGAGCAGCATCATCGATTTGCAGGTTAACTTTACCCTGCACTTCACGTCTTTCACTACGCTCCTCACGAAGCTTTTTCAACGCCCTTACTCGACCTTCGTTGCGCGTACGACGAGCCTTAATACCCTGACGAATCCAAACCTCTTCTTGAGCCAATTTCTTGTCAAATTCAGCGTTTTGCAGCTCTTCTACTCGCAGTAACTCTTCTTTCTCATTGAGATAATTTTCATAGTCGCCTGGGAAAGAGTTCAATTGACCACGATCTAAGTCTACAATGCGAGTCGCCATAGATTTAATGAATGAACGGTCGTGAGAAATAAAGATAATTGAGCCACGGAAGTCCTTTAAGAATCCTTCCAACCATTCAATCGTTGTAACGTCTAGGTGGTTGGTAGGCTCATCAAGAAGCAATACATCCGGTTCACACACCAACGCACGAGCCAACGCAGCTTTACGCTGCCAACCACCAGATAAATCGGTAAGTTTTGTATGACCATCAAGCTTCAAAGAGCCCAAAACGTTCTGAATTCTGTCTTCGAAACGCCAAGCGCCTGCGTGTTCCAACTGCTCTTGCACGTTAGAAAGCTTTTTAATATTGGACTCAGATGGGTCAACGGCAACGAGATCGAGCAGATCGTTATAGATCCTTAATTGCTCACCGACTTCTTGTAGTCCACCAGCAACATAATCAAAAACCGTTCCTTCCTGATTACGAGGAGGGTCTTGCTCTAAACGAGAGACAACAACATCTTGCATCACTTGCATTTTGCCATCATCCAACAGGATTTCGCCTGCGATGATTTTCATTAACGTCGACTTACCAGCGCCGTTTCGTCCAACCAAACACACTCGCTCGTTTTCTTGTAATGCAAAATCTGCGTGATCGAGTAAAGGGTGATCACCGAGAGCCAGTAAACCGTTATGAATGGTAATTAATGCCATTATTTTCTAACCACTGAGTTAATTCTGAAAAATCAAAAGGCCAGTTAAGCTCTGAACCTTGATATGAGACAACGGGTATAGTTACCCCGTAACGAGAAAACAGTTCATCGTCGAATGCAATGTCAATCACTTCAACTTGAGAAGAGACATTTGCTTGATTTAGTAAAGCGAAGGCCATCTCGCATAGATGACAGCCCTCTGTACTATATAAAGTGATCACTCAACCTTCCCTATTAATTATTCCCTAGAGTTGCTTATGAGTAACAATCCAACAGTTATGGATATGCTTATTGCGCTCAAAATCGAGCGGAAGCGTTTGTGCTGAAATATTTTTCGCTTCCAAGCCCAAGTTACTGAGTTCTTCCATATCCATCTTAAAATGACGCTTGTTGTTCGAGAAAACGATGGTGCCATCTGGGCGTAGAATACGCTTGAGGTTCTTCATTAACTGAATATGATCTCTTTGAACATCAAAAGACTGTTCCATGCGTTTCGAGTTGGAGAACGTCGGTGGATCGATAAAGATTAGATCATACTGACCCGAAGCCTGATCCAGCCACTGAAGGCAATCCGCTTGGATAAACTGATGTTGACGCCCTACTTGACCATTTAGCTTCATGTTGTCTTTAGCCCATTCAAGATAGGTATTCGACATATCAACCGTAGTAGTTGATTTTGCACCACCGCAAGCCGCGTGAACGGTGCCTGAACCTGTGTAGGCAAATAAGTTCAAGAAGTCTTTACCTTGAGCCATCTCACCCAATTTACGACGAGTGATTTTGTGATCTAAGAAAAGACCTGTATCCAAGTAGTCGTGTAAGTTAACGATAAGTTTTACACCATACTCGCTGACTTCCATCGTTTGAGACTGCTGACCAAACTTCTGATATTGGGACGTGCCTTTTTGTTTCTCGCGAACTTTTAGAACCACATTGTTTGCGTTTGTTCCCGTCACCTGAATCGCCGCTCGAATGATGTCAGTAAGACGGCGTTTCGCCTTCTCTTCTGGAATATTTTTAGGCGCTGCGTACTCTTGGATAACAAGCTGGTCTTGATAAACGTCAATCGCTACGTTGTATTCAGGAAGATCGGCATCATAGATACGGTAACAGTCTAAACCTTCTCGTTTCGCCCATTTACCAATCTTGCCAATGTTCTTCTTCAATCGATTTGAGAAATCTGGAGCAATTTGTGTTGATTGTGACTGCTGCTCATCTTCAGAACGTTCACGAGCTGAAATTGAGTAGTTCTTTTGGTGACAAGGTAACGCACCGTTATTCAACTTGTATTGTTTCTCAGCACGCATACGCAAACAACTTAGCAGTTCATCTGAACTAGAGAAGATAGATGCCTGACAACCACCAAACTCTGATTTCAACTGAGCACCAAATGCAGTGTAAAGCGCAATCAAACCAGGATGAGTTCCCAAACGTTCACCATACGGCGGGTTACATACAATGACGCCATTCTCAAAGCCTTGTGGCTTCTTAAGCAGAGAAGCATCACCAAGCTCGAATTGAATCAAGTTTTCTACACCAGCTCGTCTAGCGTTATCTTTAGCTGTTTTCAGTACACGACTATCATTATCTAGGCCAAAGAACTTAGTGTCAGTTTTATTGACACCCCTTTTTGCTTGAACACTCGCTTCAGATTTCACCTCTGCCCATAGCTCTGGTTCAAAATCTTCAAGTGACTCAAAGCCCCATTTCTCGCGCTTAAGTCCAGGTGCGATATTTGCAGCCATCATTGCAGCTTCAATCAATAGAGTTCCCGAGCCACACATAGGGTCTAGCAATGGCTTAGAGGCATCCCAACCACTACGTAGAATGATTGCTGCAGCCAAAGTTTCTCGAAGTGGCGCTCGTCCAGATTCCGGTCTGTAACCTCGGACATGTAAGCCACCACCAACCATATCGATACCCAGCAGCGCTTTATCATTATGTAAACGAACATGAATGCGAAGATCTGCATGATCTTTACTGATCGAAGGGCGTGGGAGATTTTTCTTTTCAAAACAATCAACTACGGCGTCTTTAACTTTCATTGCACCGTATTGACTGTTACGGATCTCTCGGTTTGTACCGTTGAAGTCAACAACAAACTTTTTAGAGCTGTGAAAATGATTGACCCAATTCACTGACGTTGCCGAAAGGTACAAGTCCATATCATTTTGACAATTGAATTCTGTAATAACACGTACAAATCGTGAAGCAAGTCGGCTCCATAAACAACAACGGTAAATTTGCTCATTTGACGCCTTGAATTTCACCCCTGCTTGTACAGGTTTGGCGTCTGAAATCCCTAATTTTGTTAATTCTTCTACTAATAGGTTCTCAAGACCGTTTGAGGTTACCGCTAGATACTGATTCATACTGTTCTTTAGCTAATAAAAATGGTGTCAGATTATAACTGACAATGGACAACTTGCCCAAATCTAAACACCCCAAATCCATAAAAACACAAAACATCCTTTCTATTACCCAAAAAACCGCCGGGTAAATCATCACTAAGGCTAAAGCTAATAATTTAAGGGCCCATAGCGATAGTGAGTATTTATTCACCCTTGAATTGGACTATACCAGATGCATTTTTACACTGTAAATTAGTTACAAAATTAGCTAAAACAGGAATTTTTCGTTGAGTTGGGGGTGAGATTTGTGCGATTTGGATGTCACATTTGAAGGAAAATAAATGTAATTAATTTGTCAGAATCAAAAATGAGATAGCAGTAACGGATGTTACCCTACCTGTCGATGACAAATTTGAGGCAAAAAAAATCGGCTTTACGCCGATGGGAAATGAAACAAAGGAACGAAAATACTAGGGAAAGTTAACCTACCATCGCCATAGGCTGCGGTAGCAAAATTTGATTTGCTGAAGCCATTCGATCATGCATGACTTTAATAACCTGTCCAAAGCGCAATTGCTTTGAACCGTTTAACGCAAAATCTTCAAGGTCAACGAGTGCACAAAGACTTGCACTGTCGCCCACTTCTAAGACGATAAAATAGCCTTGGCCATTACTGTTAACCAAGCTGACAACTTCACCCTCTTCTGGAGAATAACCACTGCTTTGATAGTCGAAGAACCAGCTCTTAGGTTGAACTGGCTTATGGAAGCGTTTAGCGGCTACACAATATAGAACTAATTCTACTTTGCGCGGCTCACTGAGATTTAAGCAATCAATACGCTCCTTATATGTTTGATAGTCGGAAGCGTCATCAACGGTAAATTGATTAGATGCAAAAGCGCAATCTACTAATAGATTGCTGCTAAGGTTGGTGCGAAACACCATATCCTCACCCAGTTCTAGCATCAGATAACCTTCACTATCTGAGTAGTACCAATTCCATTTGTCACTCGGTTTAAGCATTGTCCTGACTCTCTATATATTTTTTATCAGACTATTTAGGTAAAACGCTTAATTACCCTTGCCAACTAACTGAAGTTCATTCTAAGAGAGGAAAAACAAAAAAAAAGAGGAAATGATTTGCTCATTCCCTCTCTACATTACCTTGTCACTTTTGCGTAAATCTATACACCGCAAGACAAATTAGATGTTTTTTACTATGTCCGCTACCAAACCTGGTCCTTGGTAAATGAAGCCGCTGTAAACTTGAACAAGTTTTGCACCAGCCAACAATTTTTCTTTAGCGGCAACATATGAATCAATACCACCAACACCAATAATCGGAATTTGATCGCCTAGCTCACGGTATAAACATTTGATCACTTCAGTGCTGCGAGATTGAAGTGGTTTACCACTTAGCCCACCCGCTTCATTGCCGTGCTTCATACCTTCAACCAAAGAACGATCCAAAGTAGTGTTAGTTGCAATGACACCATCGATTTGGTTCTTAAGTAATGATGCACAAATTTGCTTAATTTCGTCATCACTCAGATCTGGTGCAATTTTAAGAGCTAAAGGAACATACTTATCATGCTTGCTAGCAAGTTCAGCTTGTTTTTCCTTCAGCGCTGCTAATAGTTCATCGAGTGCTTCACCGTACTGTAAAGTGCGCAGTCCAGGAGTATTTGGCGATGAGATGTTTACAGCAATATAACCAGCATACTGATAAACCTTCTCCATACAGATCAAATAGTCATCCGCACCCTTTTCGATTGGTGTGTCTTTATTTTTACCGATATTGATACCGATAATCCCGTCGTAATTGGCTTTCTTTACATTCTCAACTAGGTTATCAACGCCTAGGTTATTAAAACCCATACGGTTGATGATCCCTTCTGCTGGAATTATACGGAAAAGACGTGGTTTGTCGTTTCCGGATTGAGGACGAGGAGTTACTGTCCCTACTTCTACAAATCCGAAACCCATAGCACCAAATGCATCAATACATTCGCCATTTTTATCAAGACCAGCCGCAAGGCCAACAGGGTTTTTGAATGTTAATCCCATACATTCAACTGGTCGATTAGGGAGATGTTGACGATAGAAGAGATCAAGAGGAGTGCCGGTAAAACGTTTGAAGTTTTGGATGGCAAGATCATGCGCCTTTTCAGCATCCAATTTGAAAAAGCCAGTTCTGGCTAAGCGGTAGAGCATTGTGCCTCCGATAGAAAAAAGCCCCGATTAAACGGGGCGTAATTATTGTCTTATTCGGCTAACAATTCAAACTTTATTCAACCGCTTGGCAGTTTAAGTTGAGCAGCATCAATTCTCTTAATGCAACAGAGAATTTCGCAAACTCATGGACTGTACCGACTTTGAACTCATTGAGGATATTTTCCCAACGGTGTAAAGAGACTGAATTTGCTTCCATCCACTCATCCAGCGCTTTGATGACGTCCAACTCACCACTTGCACATTCACAGTTAAGCACTTGTGCGGTTAGTTGACGTTGCTGCCAATCCAGATCTTCTCTGAATGCTGCACGTGCCAATACTTGCCAGTTATTGTCTGTCGCTTGGTTATTAATCTGTTTCAAGAACCAGTGCAGAGACAAGCGGTCGCCAAGGTTAAAGTACAGTTTGGCTGTTTGCTCAACTGTTTTCTGTTTTTCCTTAGCCACTGTAGATATATCCAGTACTGAGTGTAAGCTAGACAAACGAGCCACATAGTTAGCCAGTTTAGGTTCGATACCTTTATCGATCCAAGCCTTAGCCATAACGTTGTGCTCTTCTACTTCTTCAGCCACAAGAACATCATCAAGTTTGTTGGCGATAGCTTCTACATCTGCTTTGTACAACTCAATCAAATCACGAACTGATTGTTTGCCCGGACGATTACGTAACAACCAACGAGATAGACGGCGCAGAGTACGGCGAACATGGAACATCACTTCGTATTGCGTTAATGCATCAGCTTTGTTATCCAGCTTACGGACTTCTTCAAGCACTGAACCTAACTTGTAGATTTCACGGGCAGCAGCGTATGCATTAGTAATATCGACAGCGTTTGAACCTGTTTCCTCCTGCAAACGAGTAACGAAGTTACAACCCATTTCGTTAACCATTTGATTCGCAAGCGCTGTTGCAATAATTTCAGCACGTAGCGGATGGTTCTGCATGTGTTGTGAATAGTTACGACGTAACTCAGTTGGGAAGTATTGCATTAGCTGCTGAGCATGGAACTCGTCATTCGCAATCTCTTCACAAGCCAATTCGTCTTTCAACACCATCTTGCCATAGGCGACGAGTACAGAAAGCTCTGGGCGCGTTAAACCTTGACCAAGTTTTTCACGCTCAAGCAGTGTTTCGTCATCAGGAATATATTCCAATGCACGATCCAAATGCCCTGCTTTCTCCAATTGGTGAATAAAGCGAATCTGTTCTTTAACGACAGCAACACCTTGTTGCTCGGTCACAGAAATCGATTCTGACTGAACATACGCATCTTCAATTACGATCGCGCCGACTTCGTCTTCCATTGATTCAAGAACTTGGTTACGTTGCTTGATCGTCATGTCGCCATTTGCAACCAGACCGTTCAAGAAGATCTTAATGTTCACTTCGTTATCTGAGCAATCCACACCGCCAACGTTATCAACGAAATCGGTGTTCACTCGGCCGCCTTTCAGTGCGTATTCCACACGTCCAAGCTGAGTCATACCTAAGTTGCCGCCTTCACCGACAATCTTAGCGTTGAGATCACGGCCATCGATACGCAATGCATCGTTCGCACGGTCACCCACATCGGTGTGCGTTTCACGCGAAGATTTAACGTAAGTACCGATACCGCCGTTCCATAACAGATCAACTTCCATGCAAAGGATCATCTTAATCAGCTCATTTGGAGCAACCGATCCTTTTTTAGTCCCTAACATCTTCTGAATTTCAGGCGTTAAGGTAATAGATTTTGCCTTCCGTGAGAAAATACCACCTCCCTTTGAAATCAATTTAGGGTTGTAGTCTTCCCAGCTAGAACGTGGAAGATTGAACAAGCGATTACGCTCTTCCCAACTGCTTGCTGCATCTGGAGTTGGATCAATAAAGATATGTAAGTGGTTAAATGCACACTGTAGACGGATGTGTTTTGATAGCAGCATACCGTTACCAAATACGTCACCCGCCATATCACCGACACCAACTGCAGTGAAGTCTGTGGTTTGACAATCAATACCTATTTCGCGGAAATGACGTTTAACTGATTCCCAGCCGCCTTTCGCGGTAATACCCATCGCTTTGTGGTCATAACCATTCGAACCACCAGAGGCGAAAGCATCACCTAACCAGAAGTTGTATTCCGCAGAAACCGAGTTAGCAAGGTCAGAGAATGTTGCAGTACCTTTATCTGCCGCAACAACCAAATATGGATCGTCTTCATCGTGGCGAACTACGCTCACAGGTGCAACAAGATCGCCTTCTACAATGTTGTCTGTAACGTCTAATAGCGCACGAATAAAGCGTTTATAACAACGCTGACCTTCAGCGAAAATTTCATCACGAGTGTTGTAAAGGTACTGTTTCTTACAAACGAAGCCACCTTTTGCACCTACAGGTACAATTACTGTGTTCTTAACTTGTTGTGCTTTTACCAGACCAAGGATTTCAGTACGGAAATCTTCTTGACGGTCAGACCAACGCAAGCCACCACGCGCTACCTTGCCGCCACGTAGATGCACACCCTCAATATCTGGCGCGTAAACGAAGATTTCAAAAGCAGGCACAGGTGCCGGAATCTCTGGGATCTCTTTTGGCTTCATCTTTAATGCTAACCAAGGTTTTGGTTGCTTATCTTCATCCAATTGGTAGTAGTTGGTGCGGTAAGTCGCTAGGATCATTTCCATGTAGCGACGAATGATACGGTCATCATCAAGACTTTCTACATGATCTAACTGTTCTGTGATCTTGTTAATCAGTTCAGTTTGACCTTTTTGAGCGCCTTTATGTTTAGGATCAAAACGACGTACAAACAGATCCACCAAGCCTTTCGCCACATCAGGATAGTGACTTAATGTATCTTCGATGTATTGTTGGCTGAATGGGAAACCCACTTGGCGCATATAACGAGCGTAAGCACGAAGAATCGAGACTTCTCTGCCTGTTAAAGAAGCGCCTAGAACTAAACGGTTGAAACCGTCGCTTTCCAGATCACCATACCAAATAGCCGCAAATGCTTGTTGGAAACGATCACGAGCTTCACGAAGATCAACTTGGTTTTCACTCTTATGAAGCATTGAGAAATCTAGGATCCAATAAACCTGACCGTTTGACTTGATCACTTCGTATGGCGATTCACCAATCACGCGCAAGCCCAAGTTTTCAAGCATTGGCATCACATCAGAAAGATGGATAGGTTCATCACGGTGATACAATTTCAGGCGTACCGCTTTAGAATCTTTGGTTTCTTCTTGCGGACGGTAGAACAGCATGCCCAGTTTGTTTTCTTCATTGAGAGCTTCAAGGCGCTCAATATCTGCAACCGCAGAAGCTGGCATTACATCTTCTTTATATGAACGAGGGAATGCATGAAGATATTGTTTTGAAAGCGGTAAACCTTTGCTTTCGCCACAGTTCGCCACGATCGCTTCAGACAAACGATCATCCCAAGTTGTTGATGCTTCCATTAAGTTTTGCTCTATTTTCTTCACATTCACGTCCATATTGTTGTTATCAACACGAACGATGTAATGAGTTCTTGCAAGTGGGCTTTCAGAGAAATACGTTGTGAACTCGACTTCTTGTTCACAACCAAAATACTGTTTAAAAATGCGTTGAGTCTGACGACGCAACTCAGTGTTGTAACGCTCTTTTGTTACATACACCATACAGCTAAAGAAACGGCCAAACGGGTCTTTGCGTACAAACAGACGTAGAAGATCTCGGTCCTGCATTTGTACAACACCCATACCGACTTCTAACAATTCTTCTTCGGTCGCTTGAAGCAGTTCATCGCGTGGGTAGTTTTCTAGAATGTTGTGCAGCGCTTTATAAGCGTATGAACCAACACGGTAGCGACTAGCACTGAGTATACGTTCCACTTTTTCGCGAATAAGAGGAATGCTTTGTACGGCTTGGTTATATACCGCTGATGTGTACAAACCTGTAAAGCGGTGCTCGCCGACCACTTTTCCGTTTTCATCAAACTTTTTAATTCCGATGTAATCGGTATACGCCGGACGATGGATACGAGATTGCTTATTGCCTTTAGTTAGAATTAATAAGTAGGCTTTTTTCGCTTCTAGACGTGCTGAATCTGAAAACTCAGATAGTTTTACTGAACGAACGCGATCACTTTGTGAGAAAAGACCAAGCCCCGCTTCATCAGTAGGTCTTAGTGTGGTGTCGCCTTCAATCTCAACAAGATCGTATTCTTTGTAGCCCATGAAGGTAAAGTTATGATCACCTAACCAACGTAAGAATGCCATGGTCTCCTGAAAACGATCAGATTCTGGAAGACGATCAACATTTGCTTCAAGTTGACTGATAACTTGATCCAGTTTATTTACCATAGGTTTCCAGTCTTTAACGACCAGAGCGGTATCAAGCAGAATTTCTAGCAGTTCATCCTGAAGAGTTTTCATCTCTGCTTTATTGCTCAAACGATCGACTTCAATATGGAATAAAGACTGAAGAGGCCCTTCTCCGTTATTGATGCTCTTGATTGCGCCTTTATCATCACGATCAATTTGAGTAGGACCATTTAGCATTAGGTGGGCAGTTAAATCTAGTCGGCTTAATGCCATCTTAATAGAGTCAACATGGAAAGGACCATCAGGAACAACAATCTCGACAATCGTATGGGTAGACTCCCAACCATGTCGGCTTACTGTTGGATTGAAAACTCGAACAGAGTAATCATCGCTCTTCTTCTCACAGATATGATGCCAAAGGCTGACAACTGCACCGTATAAATCCGATTCATTTCGTTCAGCTAAATCATCTTGCGATACATTGCTAAATAAATGTTGAGCGAGTTGAGTAACCAAAGGTTGTTGTTTTTGCTCAAGTTTGTCTTGAATCAGTTGGTAAACTTTTTCAAGTAGAACCGGCATCAAAGTCTCACGCGCGGTCATAGGCGACTCCAGATTAGAATTATGTTTTGTAGGGGATGCAGTAAGAATATAACCTACCGCTGGTAATGCATGTTTTATTGTAAAAGTTTTAGGAACTAAACGTTAATATTTTTAACATTTCCACACAGCCAAATGTTTGAGAATGTGACTAAGATTCCTATTTAAACATCTGGTAATAACTTTCTTCATAGCATTTCTAACTTTATAAACTTGTTATTTTGGTCAGTTATCAATCTAAATCGACCTTTTACTCCAATTTGGCTAAGAAATGGCCGAAATCTTGATGCTGGCAACTGCAAACGCAATCCCTGCTCTGTTGCAACTAAAATGGAACTTGCCGCTCCCGAATAATGTGCCAAATAAGCTTGATACGAAATGTTGAGTGAAAAATAGTAATGCTTCATAGACCAATCACCGCAGCGATGAATTGTGGTTTAGAAATAAAAAAGGTGGCATCGAAATGCCACCACTGCCTATTGTTAATCTTCTAGTGCTTTAGAGACTTTTTCATAAAGATCTCTCGCTAAATTATCCATCGCTTTTAACGCTTCAAGCTCTTTTCTAATTAATCCTTGTCGCTCTTCATCGTATTTACGGAATTTAAGCAGAGGGTCAATTAAACGAGATGCCACTTGTGGGTTACTACTGTTGAGCTCGCGAAGTATTTCGCCCGCAAAACGATAGCCTTCACCACTCTTCGCATGGAAGTTAACCGGGTTGTTATTTAAGAAAGCACCAATCAGATTACGAGTACGGTTTGGGTTCTTCAAACTGAACGCTTCATGATTCATCGTTTTCTTAATCACTTCTAGTGCATCACTCGCCGGGTTGCAACCCTGTAGAGTAAACCACTTGTCCATCACTAAACCGTCATGTTTCCACTTATTGCTGTAATCCGCCATTTGGGCTTCACGACATGCAAGCCCTGTACTGTTCGCCGCACTCATGGCTGCGATAGTGTCAGTCATATTGTTCGCTTGGTTGTATTGTTTCTCCACTAAAGCATTACCTTGCTCAGTGTACGCTAGGTAGGACAAACAGATATTACGTAATGCGCGTTTACCAATGGCTTCATGGCTAATGGTGTATTCATTTTGTTTTAGCGTTT
Organism: Vibrio diazotrophicus; assembly: GCF_038452265.1. Lineage (NCBI taxonomy): Bacteria > Pseudomonadati > Pseudomonadota > Gammaproteobacteria > Vibrionales > Vibrionaceae > Vibrio > Vibrio diazotrophicus. Next base: position 1,638,266 of record NZ_CP151842.1, on the reverse strand, counting down.
GATATGTTGCACCTAATTCATCTTCAAGTTCAGTCGCAAGAATAACTTTGAATGCTTTAAGCACATTGGCAATCGCATCAACATCTACACACTTGTACCAACCAGACACTTCGTTATGGCTCGGTAGTGAAAGCATCTCGGCAACAAATGCAGGTTCTAAAGAATCACTCAATAAAACACCGCGGAATGCATCGACAACAACAGCAGGTAATTCAACCTTTTGTCCTTGTTGTTCGCGAGTTACATTGTCACGAATATACTTAGCCATTAATATTTGACCAGCATCCCAACGTGCAAATTCGTTAGTCGCATTGGACATTAAGAATACTAACTCTTCATCTGAGTAGTCATATTCCAACTTCACCGGAGCAGAAAACTCTCTCAGTAACGATGGGATTGGTTTTTCTGTCACGTTCTCAAATACAAATGTTTGCTCCGCTTGAGTAACATTCAGCACATTCGCAACAGGATTACCTTTGCTTTGCAAAGGAATCACACTTCCATCTTTTGCATAAAGCTCAATGTTAAAAGGAATATGCAGAGGTTGCTTCTCTTTTTGATCGTGCGTTGGTTCTGTCGACTGACAAACCGTTAGCGCATACGTTTTTGCTTCAGCATTGTATTCACTGCTTACGGATACCTTTGGTGTACCCGACTGGCTGTACCATAAACGGAACTGCTTCAGATCAACACCGGATGCATCTTCCATCGCAGCGACAAAATCTTCACACGTTGCAGCTGTACCATCATGGCGTTCAAAGTATAACTTCATACCTTTTTGGAAACCTTCCTCACCAAGCAAAGTATGCATCATTCGAATCACTTCGCTGCCCTTTTCATACACAGTCAACGTGTAGAAGTTATTCATTTCTATCACTTTGTCTGGGCGAATTGGGTGCGACATTGGGCTTGCATCTTCAGCAAACTGAGGGCCACGAATAATGCGAACATTGTTGATACGGTTCACGGCACGAGAACCTAAATCTGAAGAGAATTCCTGATCGCGGAATACCGTTAAGCCTTCTTTCAAGCTTAACTGGAACCAGTCACGACAAGTAACACGGTTACCTGTCCAGTTATGGAAGTATTCGTGCCCAATCACTGCTTCAATACCAAGATAATCAGTGTCTGTTGCCGTTTGATCATTGGCCAATACAAACTTCGAGTTGAAAATGTTCAACCCTTTGTTTTCCATTGCGCCCATGTTGAAGAAATCAACCGCAACGATCATGTAGATATCTAAATCGTACTCAAGACCAAAACGTTCTTCGTCCCACTTCATTGAGTTAATCAAAGAAACCATCGCGTGGTGCGCTCTGTCTAGGTTGCCTTTATCAACGAATATTTCTAAATCTACGTTGCGGCCAGACTGAGTAACAAACTTATCGTGCAGAACATCAAAATCGCCCGCTACTAAAGCGAATAAGTAAGCGGGTTTTGGATGCGGATCTTGCCATTTCACCCAATGGCGACCATTGTCTACTTCGCCTTGTTCAACTTTGTTACCGTTACTTAGCAGGTATGGATATTGAGCTTTATCTGCAATGACCGTTGTGGTGTATTTCGCTAAAACATCCGGGCGATCTAAATAGTAAGTAATTCTGCGGAAACCTTCAGCTTCACATTGCGTGCAGAACGCACCACCGGATTTATACAAACCTTCTAATGCAGTGTTTGCCTCTGGGTTGATCAAAGTAACAACCGTTAACTCAAACTCCGCCGGTAGCTGACGAATTTCTAAACCAGCTTCCAGTTCAGTGTATTCGTTCCAATCAACGCCATTTACTTTCAGCGCTTGTAACTTAAGATCTTCACCATCCAAAACTAAGATTGTACTGTCCTTCATTTGTTTAATTTGTGAAACAGCAGTTACCGTCGTCTCTGTATCATACAGATCGAAAGTCAGTTCGATTTGAGAAATGGTATGGGATGGTTGAGTATAATCTTTACGATATTTGGCTTGAGGAGTGTGAGCCATTGCCGGAATCCTTTTGACATAATGATATGTGACAATTACAGATCTTAGGCTTGTTATTGCCAATAACAACCCCTAAAAGAAAAAAAGAGATACCCATCACTGGCTATCTCTTATAAATAGAATTCAATTGGTTAATAAACATTCGATTGTCGCCGTCAACGAATTCGATTTAAAACCGCATACATAGAGCCGCCTTCCATATCCAGAGTTAACTGGTCCTGCTGTAGCGTATAGCGAGTATCTTGTTCGCCGTCTTCATACAGCAAAACAAGGTGATCCCCTTCCATGTAATACACACCTTGATGGGTCGTTTCGTTTCCATCACTACCACTGGCTTTAAACAGAAACACAAAATCCGGCTGAAGGATGAGTAACACTTCCGTGAGTTTATCGGCATACAAATCCCGACCGGACAGTGAAGTGCTAGACCACATTCCTGCTAAAGCGTTGGGTAAAGCTTTGGTAAACGTTACACCATTTAAAAACAGCAAATTGTGGTTACTTTGATATTCATAAACCTGAGGATCATCGCTATTTAATCCTAGAATGAGCGTATCACTGTTTGCTGTATACATACCTTCCCAGTGGTCGACACTGTAATCCTTCTTCTGAATATCAATGCTGAAGGTATAGTCGGACTCAAAGTTCAGCTTGATGGCGAGGAAGTTTTCCTCTGATTCCTCTGGGGCTGGATTCAACAAATACCAATCGCCAAGAAGAAACGGCTGATCAAACTGCGTTAAATCTTTAATCGGCCCATTCATTGAACCAAAGGACTGGCCTGTTATCGTCAAAGCAATACAGGCAAAAATAACGGTTATCCATTTCATAGCGATCTCCCTCACTTTTCTTAAGCTTAGGATCGCATGTTAGATTTCGCTAAATTATTTGATACACATCACATTTAGTTGCATATGGATTTTAGGCATGAAAAAAGCGAGCTAACCAGCTCGCCTTTTTATTACATTGAGTTTTCTATTTTTTTGCCGACTTCAGCATATCAACCATGATGGCTACCGATTCGTTCAAATACGCATCAGGCACTTCATAATCTTTCGGCACGTCGTCTAAACTCTTGTATTCTGCTTTTCCAGCATCAACTTGACGTTTGTTGATTCGAGCTAAACGCTCTGCATCGGCTTCATCACTTTTCTTCTTACGAGCTTTTTCGTTTAAAGACAGCGCGTTGTCATCTTTTTCTGCTTTATATTTAGTAATATCTTGTTGGATAAAACCAAACTCAAGATCAGAGGCAATGCGTTGCTGATGCTTTTGCGTCAACGAGGCAATAATCGCTGAGAAATCATGGAGTTTAGAATACTTCGCTTGATCAATGCTGTCCCAAGGAAGCGCATTTGGCTCGACACTCTCACCCGTTTCAGCAGCATCAATTGCAGCAGGGAACGCAATGTCAGGTACTACACCTTTGTTTTGCGTACTACCACCGTCAATGCGATAAAACTTCTGAATCGTGTATTGCACATAGCCCAGCTCTTTATCGAACATATCGTAAATATGATTCAAAGAACGATGCTGCTGTACCGTACCCTTACCGAATGAGTTTTCGCCAAGAATAATAGCGCGACCATAATCTTGCATTGCCGCAGCAAAAATCTCAGAGGCAGAGGCGCTATAGCTGTTGATCAATACCGTCATTGGACCTGAATAACTGATCTTTCCGTCGGTATCGCTGTTTACGTTCACGCGACCATAACTATCACGAACTTGAACAACTGGGCCACTGGTAATAAACAAACCGGATAATGCCGTCGCTTCTGTTAAAGCACCGCCACCGTTATTTCGTAAGTCAACAATGATGCCGTCCACTTTGTCAGCTTTTAACTGAGTAATCAGTTTATCGGTGTCTTGAGAAAGGCCAACGTAGAAACTTGGTACTTCTAGAACACCAATCTTTTTACCACCCTTTTCAATCACTTCTGATTTAACGGCTCTATCTTCTAGACGAATCTTATCGCGGACAATTGTTACAACGTGACGTTTTACATCCTTACCATCAGGTAGAATTTCAAGATTAACCTTAGTGCCCTTCGGACCTTTGATTAACTGAACAACATCATCCAATCGCCAGCCGATAACATCGACGATATCTTCACCATCCTGACCAACGCCAACAATACGATCGCCTTCTGACAATTGCTTGCTGCTTGCAGCTGGGCCACCAGTAACCAACGAAGAAATAACCGTGTAGTCATCCGTCATTTGTAAAACAGCACCAATCCCTTCCAGAGATAAGCTCATCTCAGACTGGAATTGTTCTGCATTACGAGGTGAAAGGTAACTGGTATGCGGGTCAATCTGGCGAGCAAACGCATTCATGTAAAGTTGGAAAACATCTTCACTATGAGTTTGAGTTAGGCGTTTGATAGCATTGTTGTAGCGTTTTGACAGCGTCTCTTTGATTTCAGGCCACTCTTTGCCTGTCAATTTTAGGCTCAAAGCATCGTATTTTACGCGCTTGCGCCATAACTCATCAATTTCAGCTTTATTCTTAGGCCAAGCCGCTTTAGAACGATCAATTTCGATGGTTTCATCAGTATTAAATTTGATTTCTTTATCGAGTAATGACAAAGCATATTTAAAACGTTCGAAACGCTTAATCATCGACAAGTTATAGATTTCAAACGCAATAGCGTTGCTACCTGCCTTGAGTTCATCATCTAATTGAACAGCTTTAAACTGGAAAGAATCGATGTCAGCTTGAGTGAAAAGACTGCGGTTGTAGTCAAGAAGCTCAACGTAACGTTCAAAAATCTCTTGAGAAAATTGATCGTCGAGATTGAAATGCTTGTAGTGAGAACGAGTAAAACGAGAAGTTACCCTTTTACTTGCTGTTTCATGTTGAGCTTCAGGAGCAAGAACGGGTAAATCTTTCTTTTGAATTTGGGCTTCAACAGCCTGAGCTGAAGATGCTGCTAGCCAAACGCTAGCAGCAATCAGAGTCCATTTTGAACGGCATTTCATGCGTAGGAGTTTCTCCTTTAGGCGCGCAAGTGCTCCGCTTTTACAACCATTTGTAGGCCGTTACCAAGTTGAACACGCACGTCTTCCTTATTGATTTCAACAATGGTCGCAGCCATGTTGCCTTTACCCATGTTGATGTTCACTTCTTTACCAACAATGATTTCGTCAGCATTCAAAGCTCTTGTTTCAACAGGTTTACTTTCTGGTTTTGGCCCTTTGTTTTGAGGACGGCGAGGCTGAGCTGCTTTCTTAGCTTTTGGCTTAGCTTTCGCTTCTTCGCGAGCTTTTTTACCTTGTTCTTTACGACGAGCGTCAACACGAGCTTTACTTTCTGCCAACGCTGCTTGTGCATGTTCTACATGTTGCTCTTCAAGCTCTCCACAAGCATTTCCGTCTAGGTCTACACGAACCGCACCAGGTTTTACGCCGTGTAGGTAACGCCATGAAGAAGTGTACTGTCTTAAAGCTGCACGAAGCTGAGTTTTACTAACTTTTGGATCTTCGCCAAGGCGTTCAGCAAGATCTTGAAAAATACCAATTTTAAGAGGCTTCGCTTCACCCTCTAAAGTAAAGCATTTAGGGAAACATTCAGCAATGTACGCAATAACTTCTTTGCTGTTTTTTAACTTTTCAGTGTTTTCCATGAGGATTCCTGGTTTATGCGGCTTGTCCGCGAGCATTAAGAGTAAATATGTTCGGTATTATAGTGACCTGAATACGAAAAACCACAGGCAAAAGACAATTTATGCCTTGTTAGCCTGTGAATTGAGCAGCTTTTCAACTTCTGTCATCAAAAATGTCAGTCCTTCCTCATCAATTTCGGAAAAACGACCCACACTTGGACTGTCAATATCGAGAACACCGACTACTTCACCATTGATTGAAAATGGAATAACAATCTCCGAATTGCTGGCAGCGTCACACGCAATATGACCTTCAAACTCATGAACATCATAAACACGTTGTACACTATTAGTTGAAACTGCTGTGCCGCATACGCCACGTCCGACAGGAATACGCACACAAGCAGGTTTACCTTGGAATGGACCTAATACCAACTCACCTTCTCGCATCAGATAGAAACCAACCCAGTTAAGGTCTTCTAATTCCATGTTGAGTAGTGCGCTTAAGTTAGACAAGTTCGCAATCAAGTCCTTTTCTGATTCTAGTAGTGCGACAGCTTGTTTTGTTAAGCGGTGGTAATGTTCTAATTTCATATAAACTAAACTTCCAATTGAAAAATAAAGACTTCACTTTAGGTTTTAAATGCCTTTAAGTTTTGATTACCTAAAGGTTTTACATATAATGCGCCAAAACTAAATAGGATTCATTCTCATAAAGATGGTAAATTCCACAAACACTATTAGCCGTTCTTGGCTAATAACACAAGCGAAAAAGCATCAATCCAAGCTATTGTTTGCCAATGTAATTGCGATTGTTGCAACGCTAATCAGTGTGCCCATCCCACTGCTTATGCCTCTCATGGTTGATGAAGTGCTGCTAAACCAGCCTTCAACCGGTATCGAGATGATGAATGGTGTTTTGCCATCGTCTTGGCAAACAGCAACAGGTTACATCGTCCTCACTCTAGTACTTGTCGTTCTCATGCGAGCGGCGAGCCAGATGCTCAATATACTGCAAAGCCGACAGTTCACGCTTGTCTCTAAAACCATCACCTATCAGATGCGCAGCAAGATGATAGATAAGTTGGGGCGAATTAGCATAAAACAATACGAGACTCGGGGAAGCGGTGGAATAAATGCCCATTTGGTTACAGATATTGAAACCATAGACCAATTTATCGGGTCTACGTTAAGTAAATTTATTATTGGCCTGTTGACCGTCAGCGGAACAGCGATCGTTTTATTGTGGATTGAGTGGCGTTTAGGGCTCTTTATCCTATTAGTAAACCCTGTCGTGGTTTACTTTTCGCGTTTGCTTGGTAGTAAAGTCAAACACCTGAAGAAAAGAGAAAACCAAGCCTTTGAGCGCTTTCAAAATAGGCTGGTAGAAACCCTCGATGGTATTTATCAACTTAGAGCGGCCAACAAAGAACGTGAATTTCTTACAGAGCTAAAAGAACAGGCCAATGAAGTACGTTTAAGTGCGGACAAATATGCATGGCAATCCGAAGCGGCTGGCCGCTTATCATTCCTGCTGTTTTTACTTGGATTCGAATTGTTCAGAGCGGCGGCGATGCTCATGGTAGTGTTCAGTGATCTTTCTATTGGGCAGATGTTTGCTGTGTTCGGCTATTTGTGGTTCATGCTTTCACCTGTTCAGGAACTGTTGAGCATTCAATTTTCTTGGTATAGCGCCAAAGCCGCGCTTGGCCGAATCAACGCTCTACTTGATTTAGAAGAAGAACATCGCCCAGTCAGTAAAATCAATCCATTTACTGAAGACAAAGAAGTAGAAGTGACGGTTTCAAACGTCAATTTTTCATATGACGGTGAAAACAATGTCCTCAAGGATTTGTCTCTTAATATCCCATCCGGTAAAAAAGTTGCACTGGTCGGAGCAAGTGGCGGAGGAAAATCGACTCTAATACAGCTACTGATCGGTGTTTATCGGGCGAACTCAGGGCAAATTCGTTTCAATGGCGAGACATGCGACGACATTAGTTTCGATGTTATCCGTGGGGAAATTGCCGTTGTTCTACAACAACCTATACTCTTTAATGACACTTTAAGGCACAATTTGACCCTTGGTGGAGAACATGATGAAGCTGAACTGTGGCGCGCTCTTGAAATTGCGCAAATGCAGGATGTGATTAGTAAGCTGGATCATGGATTGGATTCTCAAATTGGCCGCAATGGTATTCGCCTGTCCGGTGGTCAGCGTCAGCGTCTAGCCATTGCACGAATGGTTTTAAGTAATCCAAAATTCGTCATTTTAGATGAAGCGACTTCAGCACTCGATACCGCGACAGAAAGTGCCTTACATAAGGCATTAAACGAGTTTTTAAAAGGACGAACCACTTTGATAGTCGCTCACAGACTTTCAGCGGTGAAACAAGCAGATTTGATTTATGTATTGGAAGATGGACGCGTTAGCCAAGCTGGCACACATAGAGAACTGGTTGAGCAAGAAGGGCTATATCAAACTCTCTACGGTTCGGTGCAATCCTACGCCAATTAGTTACATTGACACATTAAGTTCAAGGGGTATCTGATGAAAGTGAGAGCGATAGAAAAACATCTATCCACTCCTTCTGGAATACGCCTTTGCCAAGGGTGTGAGTTGCCCGTGGACGTCATTAGCGTAGAGAAAGGTAAAAGTGCGTATTGCCCTCGGTGTGGTACGCAACTTTATCGTGGCGGCCAACCTTCCCTATCAGGCAACTTAGCTTTGGCTATTACCTGCCTATTGTTGTTTATACCCTCTCACTTTTTCGATTTTATTCGTATTCGCCTAATAGGCGTTATGATTCCAGCAACACTACCTTCTGGTGTAGAAGCACTCTATAACGAAGGATATGTCGGCTTAGCACTGCTCGTGTTTTTCTGTGCTTCGCTCGCTCCATTTATACTTTGCTGCAGCGTTGTAGGTGCACACGTTGCGTTGAGACACAATAACTTCGCTCTAATGCGCTATTCGCTGCTGCTGATCTCTAAGCTTAAACCTTGGGTTATGATCGATGTATTTCTGGTGAGCATTGCGGTTTCGTGTTTCAAACTAATTGATATTTCAGACGTTTTCGTTGGCCCCGGGCTATACGGACTGGTTCTGCTACAGATATTTACCGTTCTGCTAATCAGTCGTATCAGTGTAAGACGTTATTGGGAAGCTTGGCGACCAGAAACTGAATATCCGCTCGAAGTGAAACATGTGCACTGCCACAACTGCCATCTCTCTCAACCAGAGAGTTCAAATTGCATTCGTTGCCATCAGAAGCTCTACCACAGAAAGCCTAATTCCATTGAAACGACTTGGGCGTACTTATTGGCCGCTACGGTTTCGATTATTCCAGCCAACATTCTGCCAATTTCAATCTTGTTAACCAACGGACAAAGACTCGAAGACACCATATTTTCGGGTGTAGCATCACTGATTAACAGCGGCATGATTGGAATTGCAGTCATCATTTTTGTGGCAAGTATTGTGGTACCGGTCGCCAAAATACTTGGCTTAACTTATCTACTACTTGCCATAAAATTTAAGCGAAGCGTCTTTTTCCGCCAAAGAATGATCATATACTTTGTTATCAAATGGATAGGAAAATGGTCCGTAATGGACCTGTTTGTTATTTCTATAATGTTAGCGGTCGTTGATCGTGGGCAGTTGCTCGATTTTACTCCCGGATACGGTGCCATTGCTTTTGGAATGGTTGTGGTGTTGACGCTGTTAGCAGCAGAAAGCCTCGATCCAAGACTCATTTGGGATAACTACCGCGACGATAACAATAAACAAGAGTCAGTTGATGAATAAAAATATTACTCAGCAAACCTCCTACAAGCCAGATGTCAAAAAGAACAAAGGGATCTCTCCTTTGTGGATTTTGCCTATCCTCACGGTCGTGCTGGCTGGTTGGTTAATAATGAAATCTATCCATGATGCTGGTGAACGCATTCAAATTTACTTCTCTAATGCACAAGGTCTGGTAGCTGGAAGAACACCGGTCCGTTATCAAGGCTTAGAGGTCGGTATGGTCAGAAACATCAAGTTGTCCCCTAACTTAGACAGCATTTATGTCGACACCGACATTTATCCGGATGCGAAAAGACTGCTTTCTGAAAAGACCCGCTTTTGGTTAGTAAAACCCACCGCTAGTTTGTCTGGTATTTCCGGTCTTGATGCTTTGGTATCGGGTAACTACATTGCTATTGACCCGGGAGATGAAATTGTTGAAGACAATGATTATGATGCAGACGACCATCCTCAAAGCTATCGCGCTCTCGACTCTGCACCTTCAGACTTGCTCGCCAATCAAGGGTTAACCATTACTTTGAAAGCTCGAGATTTGGGTGGAATTTCTGTTGGCTCGCAAATCGTCTACAAAAAGATCCCCATCGGTGAGGTATACAACTATCAACTGGCCGATGACAATCAGTCTGTAATTATCGATGCGTCCATTCAAGAGCAATATCGCAATGTCATAACGACGGAAAGCCGTTTTTGGAACGTAAGTGGTATTGGCGCTAACTTAGGTTTAAGTGGTGTTGATATTCGTATGGAAAGTGTAGCTGCTTTGTTAGGTGGGGCTATCGCAGTTGACTCTCCTGACGAAGGAGAACCCGCTGAACAAAATTCTGAATTTAAACTTTATCCGGACCTCAGAACTGCTGGACGTGGTGTCGCCATTAAGATTGTTCTGCCAGACGATAACAACATCAGTGTTTCTGGTGCGCCAATTATGTACAGAGGGTTGGAAATCGGTCAGATCACCAATCTGCAGTTGGATGAAGAACGCAAAGAAATTATTGCATCTGCCGCTATTCAACCTGCCTTCAGCGACATGCTGAACAGTGGCAGCAACTTCATTCTTGAAGAAGCAAAAATCGCACTGACAGGCGTTGAGAACCTAGGCAATCTTATAAAGGGTAACTATCTAACTCTGGTTCCCGGTGAAGGTGATCGCTCTCGTCATTTCGTGGCAGTGCGTAAGCAAGAATTTAACCGTACTCAGGCGAAATCCGTCGCCTTAAAACTTATCGCCGACAGCTCATTTGGTCTGAGTGCTGGCACCGACATTTTGTATCGCGGCGTTGCGGTCGGTAGCGTTACAAAAGTCGCCCTTAAGCCTGATAACGTTGAGTTCGATGTGCTGATTGATGAAGAGTATGTTCCATTTATCGGCTCAAATAGCCGCTTTTATGTTACAGGTACTGCAACCGCCGAACTGACAGAATCAGGGTTAAACGTTTCTATTCCTCCAGCTAAACAGCTACTGACGGGTTCAATTAGCTTTGTCAGTGAAGGCAGTAAGCAAATTCAGTCACAATATCGGCTTTATCAAAGCCAATCGTTAGCTGAATTGGCGAAGTACAATCAGTCTGGCACTCAAACATTTACCTTAATGGCGGAAGAACTTCCTCCAGTCAGTGCGGGTAGCCCACTTCTCTATCGCAACCTGCGAGTGGGGAATGTAGCAGGCTACACGCTGACGTCTAAAGGGGTTGAGATTAAGGTAAAAATAGAGAATCAGTACAAACATCTAATTACGAGTCAAACTGTATTTTGGAACCGTTCAGGTGTCGAAATTGATGCATCGCTGGCAGGAATAAGTGTTAAAGCTGCGCCTCTACAAACATTGATTCAAGGAGGGATAGCGTTTGATAACATCAGTGGTGTTGATAACAAAGTTAATGACAAATGGGTGCTTTATCCAAGCTATCAACAAGCTCAAAAATACGGCAAAACCATTACTCTTACAGCCTCTGGCGATGTGGCGGTTCCTGTCGGTACAAACATCAAATACCAAGGCGTATCTGTAGGTGAAGTGGTCAGCGTCACGCCAAGTTTCACTGCAAATAAGATTTCGATTACCGCGCGCATTAAACCTGAATACAGCAAGAACATTGCCACAAAAGGATCAGTATTCTGGATTGCATCAGCGAAAGTTAGCTTGACTCATGGTATTGAAAACATCGAGAACCTGCTAAGCAAGTCTATTGAGGTTAAGCCGGGAGATGGCGATCCAACCTATTCATTCCCGTTGTCAGAACTGCCATATAAGAAAACCAGTATCTCGTTTACCCTACAAAGCGAAGATAAAGGCTCGGTTTCCGTTGGCACCCCTGTTTTGTTTAGAGGCATGGATGTAGGTCGAGTAACTCGAGTGCAGTTAGGAAACCTTGCTGACAGAGTGATTTCGACTATCGAAATTGAACCTGAGTACAGCTATCTCATTCGCCAAAACAGTGTCTTCTGGAATGTTTCCGGTGTTGATGTTTCGATTGGCTTATCTGGTGCGGACATCAAGGCAGGTACGTTTGACAGTATTGTTCGCGGTGGTATTACCTTCTCGACACCAGAACAAAAACAGCTCATGCCTGCTGCCAAAGCGGGACAGTCGTTCTACTTGTACTCGCGCGCTGAAGAAGGTTGGAAACAATGGCGCACACCTATTCCTCAACCAAACTAGTCTGCAACCGGACTAGCAACTTCAAAGTAGTAAGAAATAAGCGTGGAAACACGCTTTTTTCATTTATCTGCTTAACAACGCTTAATCCAGCAGTAAAACCACGACTTCAAATAAAACTGTGATGCCGCTATAATCTGCCGCCTACTACCTACTCTGCCCTTTAGCTAATCGAGAATACGTTTTGCATCCTAATATATCCTTCCCTGAGCTGTTCCTATCTTCAATGGCCGAAATTCTTCCTCCTGAGTTAAACATGGAAGATTTCATTGCAGCATGCCAAAGACCGTTACGTAAAAGTGTTCGCGTAAACACATTGAAAATCTCTGTAGAGGAATTCAAAAAACGCGCTGAAGATAAACGCTGGGCTTTAGAACCTGTACCTTGGTGTGATACTGGTTTCTGGATTGATGCTGACGAAAGTGACGTACCTCTGGGGAATACCGCTGAACATATGGCAGGCTTGTTCTATATCCAAGAAGCCAGCTCAATGATGCCTGTATCTGCACTGTTCACCGCGGAAGACAGCCCTTATCTGTCAGTGCTAGACACTGCGGCAGCACCGGGCTCAAAAACAACGCAGATTGCAGGCTTAATGCAAAACAACGGTATTTTGGTAGCGAATGAATTCTCAGCCAGCCGTGTAAAAGTCCTACATGCCAACATAGAACGCTGCGGCATTCGCAACACTGCGCTGACCAACTTTGATGGACGAGTGTTTGGCAGTTGGTTACCTGAGCAATTTGATGCCGTGTTGTTGGACGCGCCATGTTCAGGCGAAGGAACCATTCGTAAAGATCCAGATTCATTGAAAAACTGGAGCAAAGAATCCATTCATAGTATTGCGGATACACAAAAAGAGCTGATCGAAAGTGCCTTTCAGGCCCTAAAAGTGGGTGGTGTGCTTGTTTATTCAACCTGTACATTAAGCCGTGAAGAGAACCAAGACGTGTGCCAGCATCTTAAACAGACATTCGGCGATGCAGTCAGTTTTGAATCGTTAGCTTCCCTATTCCCTGAAGCCAATAAAGCATTAACAGAAGAAGGTTTCCTGCATATATTCCCACAAGTTTATGACTGCGAAGGCTTCTTCGTGGCTCGAATCCGCAAGAATGCCAGTGTCGAAACGCCACCAGTCAAAAAACGCTTAGGTAAATTCCCGTTTGAAAAAGCCAACGCGAAGATTTCAAACGACGTGAATCAAGAGCTGAAAAAATGCTTAGGTATTTCGCTGCCAGAAAACAGTTCCGTCTGGCTTCGTGATAACGATGTATGGTTATTCCCTGATGCATTAGAGCCAATGCTGGGTGAGCTACGTTTCTCTCGCATGGGGATTAAAATTGCTGAAACGCACAAAAAAGGCTATCGCTGGCAACACCAAGTTGCAACCACTCTTGCAACGGGGAAAGAAGCTTGCGGTATTGAACTCTCGATTGAAGACGCCAGAGAATGGTATATGGGGCGTGATGTTCGTCCACAAGGGCAAAGTGGCCAAGGTGAAGTCATCGTCCGCTTTGGTAACGATGTGATTGGATTAGGAAAATGGGTCGGTAACCGAGTGAAAAATGGTTTACCAAGAGAGCTTGTTAGAGACAAAAACCTATTCTAAAAAGCAAACTTCTCTTTTGTAAAAGCAAACTATAGTATGAAATTCTAGTTAACCCTCGCTAAACGAGGAGCCTGTACTACACTTATTTGTAAGTGGAAATTAGCGCAGGCTCTTCGGAGCCATTCCCCTAGGCCCAAAAATGCAAAGCATTTCGGGCCTTTTTTTATTCTAGGGAAACAAGGTTATTCAGGAGGAACAAACAAAGCTATAAAGCTTGGCATTTAAGCCAAGCGGATGCCATCTTGCTCGATAACAATCTTACCTTGTTTGTACAAAGTACCGATAGATTTCTTAAACGTCCCTTTACTGGTACGGAACTCAGCAAAGATAGCTTCAGGCGTTGATTTATCACTTAATGGCATTGAACCGCCTTTCTTAGCCAGAGTCTCTAAAATCTTCTCGCTCAAGTCGTCCATCTTCTCAACACCGATCTTCTGCAAAGAGAGATCAATTTTGCCATCAGGGCGAATATTCTTGATGAAGCCTTTCAGCTTTTTACCAATAAATAACTTACCAAATACATCTGAAGGGAAAATCATTCCCCAATGCTCGCCATTTACTATTGCTTTGAAGCCCAAGTCTGACCGTTCAGCAATAATTAAATCAACCTGCTGGTTCTTAGTGTAATTAGCTGGTGTTTTATCCAACCATTTATTGAACTTAGTGGTACCAACGATACGACCAGACGCTTTATCTGTATAAACATAAACCAGTACGCTTTGACCCGGCTTAAAGCGCGTACGTTGCTCGCTAAATGGAAGCAACAAATCTTTATTTTTGATACCCCAGCTTGCAAACGCGCCAGTGCTGTTAACACTTTCAATCGTCATTAAGCCCCATTCACCCACTTGAGCCACAGGTTTTTCAGTTGTAGCAGCCAATTGGTTGTCTGAATCGAAATACAAAAATACGTCAACATAGTGTCCGAGTTCTACGCCCTCAGGAGCCATGCGTTTTGGCAACATTGTTGTGCCATATTCGCCCGCATCTAAAAACACGCCAAACTCAGCGATTTTTACCACTTCTAGACTGTTAATCTTGCCAACGTTAATCATTAATTACTGTCTCACCTCAAATTTGCAGAGATTATACGTTATCTCTGTTATGCTTTCGCCTGTTCATCAGAGAAAATTTCGTTATTTTTTTCGAAGATAGTTAGGAGTTATTGTTGATCACGGTAGATAAGCAAGATGCGGTTACGTTAAAAATCACCACTGAGATGTCAGAAAGCAAAAAACTGGACTTAGACATGTATATCTTTGTTCCGGGCGAACTAGGACTTACCTCTGACGTAATGACTGAGTCTGAATTTTTTTACAGCTCCATTCATCAAAAACGCTCCTACTACAGTGACAAAATTCTTCTCCCACTTGTACACAGTCGACTTGCCCAACGTGGCAGGCTCTCTCCAACACAGTACCGTGTAAGTTTAAGTTTGTTTGCTTATCAATATGTTATCGCATTAGATAAAGCCGTCAGTCAGCTCAACCTTTCAAGTGACAGCGTCACTGAAGATGAGGTTGATACTGTTATAGAACTCTCTTTAGACATACTTAAACGACTACGCCGAAGCATTCCGTACGAAGAAGGTTTGAAGCGTTACTACGCAAATATCGATAACTACCTCTCTTGGTATACTGAACAAAAATTCTTATCCATGGTGTCTCAGCTGACTCGTGATAAAGAATATAAAACCATAAAAGAGCGCCTGATTACCTTGGTTGAAAGGGAGCAAGCGCACCGAACTCTGAACAACTATAACTCTGTCAAAGCTGATCAAGACATTACCCGCTTGAGCAACAAAATGCGTTTGCTACGTCGTTTGATAGAGCATCCGATTATTCTTACTGAGAAGGTGACTTCTTTAGGTAAAAATATGAGGCGCGCAGTCAAAGGCTTAGCGACGGGGTTAGTGATGGTGTTTGTGACTATTACAGCGATTCTGGCAAGAGATTATTGGGGAGAAATCACCGCATCATTCATTATCGCTATGTCTTTTGTCTACGCTTTGCGCGAGATATTTAAAGACGATTTGAAAGACATGATGTGGCGCTGGATTCGCAAAGGAAAACCGAAGTGGCGTCGACGCTATTTCGACCCAACGACAGGCAAACAAGTCGGTCAAAAAATCGAATGGCTCGACTATAAGCCGCTTTCTGCTTTAGCCGATCGCATCAAAATAATACGTAAGAAACGCGTGGTTCAAAGGGAAGAGCAAATTCTCCATTACCGCTCCGAAACTGAAATGACAACGTCACGTTTCATGAGTGGCTATGAAGAAACTCGAGATGTAATGCTGATCGATCTGCGTGCTCTAACCCGCTTGATGGATAAAGGTTCCAACCGTATTTATCGGCTGAGCAATGGTCAGGTAAGCCGAGAATCCGTCGAAAAACGTCATTTAATCAACTTAATCATTAAAGAAGACGGACACCAGCAAAGCCCTCGTTACTATCGTTGGAAAGTAGTACTCAACCGAAGCAAGATCGTCGATATTGAGAAAACCGAAATCCAACAATAATCGGGCTTTGCTAGTTAAATCAGGCTATCCGCGCTTGTTAATGCGCTTAAGCGACAAGGTTAACAAAAATTCCGCCATTGGCTCATCTCCATGTAAGGATGGGCAAGTGGCAACAATTTTTACGTCTTTATTAATTCGCTCACCTGTTGCTATGGTTTCATCCAGCATTGCATCTATCAGTTCGCCGTCATTACAGTGAAAGTGCACATCCGCTTCCGGACGTTTAAAAAACTCCCCTTTGACAGCTTTAAAAGCCAATGACACCTTTTCGCCACGTTGCCCTGCTTTGTCCATAGCCATAAAGCCACCAGCTACGTCTGCGCCTACAGCGAGCACACCAAAGTACATGCTGTTCAAATGGTTTTTGTTGCGTCGTTTTAAAGGAATACGGATTTCTATCGATTTATCATTGAGAGATAAAATTTGAGGGCGGCATGCCCAAATCAAAGGAACTTTAAAAAATCCAAATGACTTGAGATACCAATTTGCTTTAGTAAGTGTAGAGAGCATGTTTCTGACCTTTTAAGGTATGTTGTTTTATATTTATTCGGTCAGTTAAAGGGATGCAGGATAAAGTGTCAACATTTCGCTAACAAAATTAAGAGATCAGTGATGCTCTCACCAATCTCTTAATTCTCAATCAAGAACAGCGAGTTAAAAGTTAAAAATAGACTCTGGCTGGATGTTTTCTACAAGATGTTCCTGCAGTTTCGGATAGTTTTCCAAACCACGAGTAACAACCACTACAGGCTTTTTAGCCAAGTTTGCAGCCGTTACAACAAGGTTCGCTAATTGACTTACCGCTTCGCTTTCTGGGTTATATAAATAGCTAATCGCATCATTATGTTTATCCACCGCTAACGTCATCTGCGTCAGGTCGTCCCAATCGATGACAACACCATCAAAGTACTGCAGCAGTTTCTCTGCAACCAACGCAGCCGAAGGCACACTACAAACATACAACACTTTCAGACCATTCAAACCACGTGGTAAACCTTGTTCAGCCAGACGATCAATAATGGTTGCAGCATCGCTCAACGCTCTGACAAACGGTACAACGATCTCTACGTTATGACCTTTCTCTTGCAGTGCTTTGATCACCTTGCACTCTAGAGCAAACGCCGGTGAATACTTGCTAGAAGCAAATCGAGACACACCGCGAACACCCATTGCTGGGTTAACTTCATCTTCTTCTATGCTTCCGCCAATCAGTGCTTTAAACGCATAGCTGTCTGATGAGCTTAAACAAATTCGAATTGAGGCATGTTCAGCAATGATCGACTGCGTAATGCGTTCTACAAGAACTGAGACAAAATGTTCTTCGATCGACAGTCCGTTGAGCAGAGATTTCAATGAGTTTTGTTCTAACTCAGGAAGCAACTCTACTCCACCCGCAGCCAATGCAGGATGGTAGAACACACTCTCTGCAATCAATTCAGACAGCGATATAAATAAGGCATGGCTACTTTGCTGTGGCTCCGCATTTGGCAGGGTATTTCCCAACACCAATTCTTGATGGATGATTCCTTGTTGTTCAAAACTCATTACTGCTCCAATTACCGTTTTGTTGTTAGTTCGAAAATACCGAGTCAAAGAGAGAAAAACAAGCATATATTCAATAGTTATGATGAAAAACTGAATATATTTTCACTTTACACTTTTTATGAGCGTCAAATGCTCGCAACTGTTTATTCTGACAGCCAAATTCGCTATCTTTAGCGCTTCGCAATAAAAGGACAGGCTATTCTCCTATGCCAACCAAAACAGATGAATTAAGAACCCAAGCGTTGGGACCGATGCCAACTCCGGCAGAACTTAGCCAAGCACATCCAATTACGGAAGAAGTTGCACAACGTATTGCTCACTCTCGCAGACAAATCGAACAGATTCTTACTGGCGAGGACGATCGCCTTTTGGTCATCGTAGGCCCATGTTCTGTACACGATACAGAAGCAGCTTTGGATTACGGCCAGCGTTTAAGTGCAATTCAAGAACAATATAGCAATGAATTGTTTATTGTTATGCGAACTTACTTTGAAAAACCGCGCACAGTTATTGGTTGGAAAGGTTTAATTACCGATCCAAACTTAGATGGGTCTTATGCATTAGAAACCGGTCTAAACAAAGCGCGTAAACTTCTGCTCGATATTAACAAGCTTGGTCTTGCAACTGCGACTGAGTTCTTGGATATGATCACAGGCCAATATATCTCTGATTTGATTACCTGGGGAGCAATTGGCGCGCGTACGACGGAATCTCAAATTCACCGAGAAATGGCTTCTGCTTTGTCTTGTCCAGTTGGTTTCAAGAACGGTACCAATGGCAATGTAAAAATTGCTATTGATGCGATTCGCGCTTCTCATGCCCAACACTACTTTTATTCGCCAGATAAAAATGGTCGCATGACGGTTTATCGCACTGCGGGCAACCCATTCGGTCACGTTATCCTACGTGGTGGTGAATCTGGACCAAACTTTGACGCAGCATCAATTGATGAAGCGTGTAAGCAACTAGCCCAATTTAATTTGCCGGAACGTCTTGTGGTCGATTTCAGCCACGCGAACTGCGAAAAGCAGCATCGTAAACAATTAGACGTTGCTCAAAACATTTGTGAGCAAATCGAGTCCGGTAGTCATAAAATAGCGGGTATCATGGCTGAAAGTTTTATTGAGGAAGGAAACCAGTCTATGGTTGACCTTGATAATCTGACGTACGGCCAATCTATCACTGACCCTTGTTTGGGCTGGGAAGATACCAAGACAATGCTAGCGATGCTGGCTGAGTCGATAAAAGTACGCCGCTCTAATCAACAATAAGGAAACTTAACATGCCTTCTTTTGATATCGTTTCTGAAGTCGATACTGTTGAAGTACGTAACTCTGTCGAGAACTCCGTACGTGATCTAGCAACACGTTTTGACTTCCGCAACGTTGAAGCCAGTTTTGAACTAAAAAATGAAACGGTAAAACTTACTGCCCCTGACGATTTCCAAATCACTCAGATGATGGACATCTTGCGTAACAACCTCGCGAAACGCGGTGTTGACCCACGTTCAATGGAATCGAAAAAATCGGTACCGTCAGGTAAAACTTGGTCTAAAGAAGTGGTTTTCAGACAAGGTATTGAAACCGATTTAGCGAAGAAAGTCGTTAAGATGATCAAAGATGAGAAGCTAAAAGTTCAAGCTTCAATTCAAGGCGACAAAGTACGCGTAACTGGTAAAAAGCGGGATGATTTGCAAGCTGTGATAGCGTTCCTACGTGGTTCAGATTTGGAACAGCCGTTGCAATACAACAACTTCCGCGACTAATCAGAAGTTTTGTCACAATAAGTTGAAAAAACCAGCCAAATGGCTGGTTTTTTCTTTGTCCATCTCGATTCGATATTCAAAGTCCAAGCTCTTCTGAAAGTGCTTTGATTTGCTCTAAGTCCATCTGATGAATTCTTAGCATTTGATCAATTTGGCTAATTCTCGAACTCGCAGCATCCTGTTTATCACAAGAGTCTGAGGTGGCATCCCATGACTTACCTTCTAAATAAACATCACACTCTTTTTTCAGTGTTTTTAACTTAGGAACCAACTCGTCACGTTCTTTCTGCAAGGTTTCTACTTCTTGCTTAATTTTCAGCTCTTTCTGGAATAACTCACGCGAACGCTCAAGCATGGTGGTTTGCATATCTGACTGACGATTCAACTTGGCATTTTGCTGAGCAGTATGCTCCAGCTGCGCTTTTTGTTCTGCGACTTGCGCTTCCAACGACATATTCACTTTTTCAAGCTCAGTCAGTTGCGATTCAATGTTTGCCAAAGCTTGTTGATGCTTTTGTTCTTGCTCATCCATCACCGCTGCAAGTTGCTTATCAAACTCTTCTTGGGCTGAGGTTTTATTCTGCTCTGCAACCGCCACTTCTTCGGTTTTGGTTTCTAAACTCTTCTGATACTGAGCCTCAAGCACTTGGTATGTTTTTTCCCATTTTGAAGCCGTGATTGAAGAACCAATCAGACCTCCGAGTGCCAAGCCCAATACAGCAGCCACTGCTATATAAACAACACCCCTTTTATCACGCTGCTCGATGACGACAACATCATCATGATCATCATCTAAATCTGTTTGATTCATTTTTTACTCCCAATATATTGAAAGGGAATGCCATTCCTACCGTTATTTAGCTTGACCTGAACTCTTTGATGAAGCTCTGAATTCTGCATATTGAAGTCACTTAGGTATACAAACATCAGCGGATCAATTCAGCTACAACAACTGTCACAACGTAGATGACAAACGCAGAAACCAAAGTTGTGACAATCCACTTCTGAAATTTCGCGTTAGTACCATATCGGATTAACAGAAAAGCCAGCACCACCAATACAGCGATAGCAATTAACCTGTTCATGGATTCCTCCAATTTGTTGACTTGCTTATATCACGTATTATTGCCCATAAAGTCATGGGAAAGTATATAAATCCGTAACTTGAACCACAATGTTACATTAAATTGATCTAGCGCGTGACATCACATTTTGATTTCGCTAATATCGCCAACGCAAATTATCCATTCACTTGGATAATTGTTCCGATGAAGACTGCAGGAGAGAGGTTATTAATCTAATAACAAATTGTTAGATTAGTGTTACCCGCCGAAGAAGTAAATCTTTCAGGTGCTTTATTCCGTATTTGGAATAAGCGAGGACTGTAGTTGGAGGAACCTCTGGAGAGAACCGTTAAATCGGTCGCCGAAGGAGCAAGTCCTGCGTTTAGCAGGGTGAAACTCTCAGGCAAAAGGACAGAGGAGTGAAAGGCCCTATTGTGTTCGTTGCATCCAATGCCACGGATCTATTTATATTTTTTAATACCCTTTCTCTCTTCTCCTTATGTGTTATTTTTTAAGGGGAATTCATGACAAACCTTCAATCATTACTACAATCAATCGACAATTTTATTTGGGGTCCACCACTTCTAATATTACTTGTTGGTACAGGTATCTATTTTACATTTCGTTTAGGCTTACTTCAGTTTCGCCATCTACCAACTGCGTTAAAAATGGTCTTTTCCAAAGACAAAAACTCAAACAAAGAAGGTGATGTATCCAGTTTCGCTGCCTTGTGTACTGCCCTATCCGCAACGATAGGGACGGGTAACATCGTGGGCGTAGCAACCGCTATCAAAGTCGGTGGTCCTGGCGCACTGTTCTGGATGTGGCTGGCAGCGGTATTTGGCATGGCGACTAAATACGCCGAATGTCTACTGGCTGTAAAATATCGTAAAACAGACGCAAACGGACAAATGGTCGGCGGACCAATGTACTACTTACAATACGGCGTTGGCTCAAAAGCGCTTGCCGTGTTATTTGCAATTTTTGCTCTGGGTGTCGCTTGTTTTGGTATTGGTACTTTCCCTCAAGTAAACGCGATTTTAGATGCAACACAGATTTCATTTGGTGTATCACGTGAAGTAACCGCAGTGGTGCTGACTCTGCTAGTGGCATTCGTCACTATCGGCGGTATTCAGTCTATTGCGAAAGTAGCGGGTAAAGTGGTACCAACAATGGCGGTGTTCTACATTGTTGCTTGTCTGAGTGTGATTATCACCAATTCAGATCAACTGTTGAATGCTATTGAGTTGGTTCTGGTTTCTGCTTTCACTTCAACCGCTGCAACAGGTGGTTTCCTTGGCGCAAGCATTATGCTGGCTATCCAATCTGGTATAGCACGCGGCGTATTCTCAAACGAATCCGGCCTTGGTAGTGCTCCAATGGCAGCAGCAGCAGCGAAAACGGACTCTTGTGTACGCCAAGGTTTGATCTCCATGACAGGCACGTTCTTCGATACCATCATCATCTGTACCATGACGGGCTTAGCATTGATTCTTACCGGTGCATGGCAAACAGATTTGGCTGGTGCTGCAATGACAACTCATGCATTCGCTGTTGGCTTAAATGCAAACACGTTGGGGCCAATGCTTGTCTCTATCGGCTTAATGTTCTTCGCATTTACCACCATCTTAGGTTGGAACTATTACGGTGAGCGTTGCGTGGTTTACCTATTGGGGACAAAAGCGGTTCTGCCATATAAGCTAATCTTCATTGCTCTCGTAGCATCAGGCGCTTTCTTGCATTTGGATATGATCTGGATTTTGGCGGATATCGTGAATGGCCTGATGGCGATTCCAAACCTTATCGGTCTGATTGCCCTACGCCATGTGGTAGTTGAAGAGACAAAACGTTACTTTGAAGCGCATGTGACTTATTCAAAAGCTGTTGCTTAACCAAGCATCATCCGACAGATAAAAAAATAGCGCCGCATTGGCGCTATTTTTTATTGCAAACATAATGTTTCAGACTAAACCGTTTCTTTTTCAAATAACAATTTAATGCCTAAAGTCACTAGCACCACACCCGTTGTGCCTTCCATCCAACGCATGAACGAAGCATTTTTAAGTAGGTTCTTAGCGGAACTTAACGCTGCTGCCAGACCACATTGCCAAATCATCGCAATCACGAAATGAATCGCAGCCATCAATAGAGATTGAAGCAAAGGTGAATGCTCAGGATTAATAAACTGTGGCAAAAATGCTAAGTAAAATACCGCTGTTTTAGGGTTTAATACGTTCGATAAGAAACCTTCACGCAGTGAACGTTTCAAATTCAAAGATGAATGCGTAGCCACTGCTACATTGAGCCCTTGACCAGAAGCCATAAGCGCTCGAAGACTCGATAAACCCAACCAAATTAAGTAAGCCGCACCAATCATTTTCACAAAATGAAACAGCTCTGCTGACTGAGCCAAGATCGCTGAAATACCGATTGCAGAAAAGGTAGCGTGGACAAATAGTCCCGTACAAATTCCCAAGCTCGTAGTACAACCATCCGCGAATCCCGCTCGTGAGGTGTTGCGAATAACCAGTGCGGTATCCAATCCAGGAGTGAGAGTCAGAATGGTAATAGCAATAAGAAAAGCTTCGAAATTTTGAATGTACATTATCAATCCCTGATGAATTATGAGATCTTCGTTATACAACAAAGATCTCACACTGTCTCTATGACTTTTAAGTTAAAGAATAATTATTTAGCGAGCTGCGCTAAGCGCTTCGCTGCCGCTGAATGACGCTCTAGCAGTTGAGCCATATCAATACCCAACACTTCACCATCTAAAACTCGCCATTGACCAGCCACCATCACTTTATCCGCTTGCTGAGCACCACATAATAAAAGCGCAGCTAATGGATCGTGACTTCCTGAGAAACGAATATCATCAAGCTTGAACATGGCTATATCGGCTTCTAAACCAACCTCTAACTCGCCAATATCACTGCGCCCCATTGCTGCTGCCGAACCTTTCGTCGCCCAACGTAATGCATCGAAATGGGTCACTTTAGCGGAACCGTATTGAAGCCGCTGCAAATACATCGCCATACGAACTTCGGCAATCATATTTGAACCGTCATTGGAAGCCGAACCATCAACACCTAGCCCTACTTTCACGCCAGCAGATTCCAGTTCTAAGTTCTTACACATTCCTGAAGCCAGCATCATGTTCGAGGTCGGGCAATGTGAAATACCCACCCCTGCTTTACCGAGCCTGATAATTTCTTCTGAATTGAAATGGATGCCGTGCGCCAGCCAAGTTCTGTCATTAAGCCAACCTACATCTTCCAAATAATCTACCGGCCTCATGCCAAAGCGTTGAATGCAAAAATTCTCTTCATCGATGGTTTCACACAAGTGTGTATGAGTCATAACACCGTCGCGCTCTGCAATACGAGCGGTTTCCTTCATTAAGTCTGTAGTGACCGAGAACGGTGAACACGGTGCTAACGCGATTTGCGTCATTGCTCCATCTTGAGTCTGATGATAATCACGGATTAATCGTTCGCTATCATCAATGATGGTTTGTTCTTTTTGTATGGTCTGCCTTGGCGGAAGACCACCTTCATCCTCGCCTAAACTCATTGATCCACGAGTGAAGATAGTACGCACGCCGAGTTTACGTGCCGTTTCAACCTGTATATCAATGGCGTGTTCAAGTCCTGATGGCAGCAAATAATGGTGGTCTGATGCGGTTGTACAGCCTGAACGCATCAATTCCACCAGCGCCAGCTCGGTCGCAACACTGTGCATTTCATCGTCAAGATTCGCCCATACCGGATAGAGACTCTTGAGCCAATGAAAAAGCTCTTTATTCAAAGCGGTTGGATAAGCGCGAGTTAATGTTTGATAAAAATGATGGTGAGCATTGATGAGCCCGGGAGTGACGACGTGATGCGAAGCATCAACAGCGTAGTCATAAGATATTGAAGGTGAAGCGTTTAACGCAACCAGTTCGATAATTTTGTTTCCGCGAATTACCACACCACCACGAGCATCTTTGGTATTCCCTGTATAAATCGCGAGAGGATTTTTAATCCAGATAGTTTGCATTCATAAATATCCTTAGCCGTTTCAACCATTTCAGGGGAAACGGACTTTATTTGTCGCCGTAAGCAGTTCCAACACTTATCTAGGACAACGGTTTTATCGTTAATGAATTTCCAATGAACTTGGCCCTATGTATTTAAACCTAAGAGAATCCTTGCTTCTTTCCAACTAGCATTTTCCTTTTAGGCATAAACACAATAACCAATAAACTTGTTTTTAGGAACATTCTTACCGTTTACTGTTCTGTGATAGTAATGAGAATGAAAAACACTTCAGAAAATGCGCGACAACGACGACGTGTAACGATAAAGTATCGCTCTAATTCTGCTTTAAACTAAGTCACCTTTTACTATGCAAACCAACCCTTTGCTGGCAATTCCTGTCGGCGTACGTTTTATGTTTCTTTCTGCGCTCGGCTTCTCCTTGATGACAGCCAGCGTAAAAGCGGTTCATGAATATGGCATTCCTGTCTTTGAAATAGTCGCGGCAAGGGCTCTTGTCTCTTTTGTCATTAGTTACGCTGATGTAAAACGTAAACGCATTTCGGTTTGGGGTAACAATCGCCCATTGCTATTACTTAGAGGCGCTGTAGGTACGTTTTCACTTATCTGTGTCTACTATTCAGTAACGTCACTACCGCTAGCAGAAGCAACGATTCTTCAATACACGCACCCTATTTTCACCGCGTTGCTAGCCGTGTTCTTTTTGAAAGAACGAATTCAACCAGCAACCTTGATCTGTATTGTGCTATGCATACTAGGTCTATACTGCATCCTATTGCCAGAACTTGATGGTTCCACTGAAGTCAACCTACCCGCATTCAGCGTGATAGTTGCCCTCATTGGCGCTTTTGGTAGCTCTATCGCTTATGTCATTGTTCGTAAGCTAAGCCAAACGGAAGACAGTTCAGTCATCATTTTATACTTCCCAATGATTGCTACTCCCATTTCGATTCTGCTGGTATGGAATGATTTTATATGGCCGGATCTTCATTTGACCTTTATGTTGATTATGATTGGTGTGTTTACACAGATTGGACAATATGGCTTAACCAAAGCGATGAAAACGCAAGAAGCGGGTAAAGCCTCAGCGTTCTCTTACGTTCAGATCGTATTCTCGATTGTTATCGGACTGGTGTATTTCGAAGAAATTCCAGCTGTGTCTACCTATATCGGTGGTGCTCTTATTGTTGTCGGCGCTTTGTTCAACGTGTTTGGACAACGAATTGCTCTGCGTAAAGCCTAATCATTGATTGAGTGTATACAGATAAGAAAGTCGCCAAACTAGGCGACTTTTTTGTTGGTTTAACTTTAGGCTTACGCTTCAACGGGTTTTCGCCAATCGTCTGAACCTGACGTACCTGCATTGACGTGGTCCCAAGTGATTTTTCGGTAAGACATCGAAACCGTTAGATTTTGAGTGAAATCTGATTTTGCCGGATCTTGGCAGTGAGGCATTTCACAATGAATATCAACGATCGAAGCGTTCTCTAGCTTGGTGACGAAGAAGTTCTCTTGTTTGCCTTCAATTGACGTACGGTACCATTTCAACTCAACAGACTTCATTTTCTCACCTGACGCCAAAGCGTTGTACAACAGAGGTACAGCTTTGTTTAACGCTACAGTGAATTTAAACGGTTTATGAACACGTTGCCCTGAAGGTTGACCCGACTGTGGATCCGTTGGGACAGTCACACTGTGGTCAAATTGCTGCACCAGCATTTCATCTTCATGGCCTTCAACAAATGAATCGCCAATTGAATCTGAAGTGCATGCTCCAGACGTAATCAAGCCCTGTGTTTGACCTTCTATCGAGATATAACATGGAGTTGGCATTTTACATTCCTCTTTATCGGTATAAATATCGCGTTATGCGCTAAGTCGTTGAATAAAGAGCAAGTCAAATGCCAAATAATTATCATCAATAAATCAATAAGTTAAATTAAACCATTGAGATAAAAAGCAATATTCTGCCTAAAAATAAGTAACTTTCTGCTCAATGAGCAACAAGATTACAACAACTTAATTTGGTGATTAGTTTTTCCCTTGATACACTTTCTGCAAATTTCTTTAAGGATAAAGGAACACTTTCTATGAGTGCATTCAACACCTTAGTTCAACACTTTAAAACCATTTCTCATTTCAGCCACCTATCTGCGATCTGTGGTTGGGACCAAGCTTCAATGATGCCAAACGGCGGCGCTCAGGCTCGCTCTGAAGCGATGGCTGAACTCTCTGTTCATATCCACAGTCTTATGACTAAACCACAGCTTGAAGAATGGTTTGCGTCTGCCGCTTCTGAATCTCTTAATCATCAACAGCTATCTACATTAAGAGAGATGAAACGCCAATGGCAGCAAGCAAATGTGCTTCCGGAAAGCTTAGTTCAGGCGAAATCCCTTGCGGGTTCTAAATGTGAACACGCTTGGCGGACTCAACGTAAAGAGAACGACTGGGTTGGTTTTGAAAAGAATTGGGCAGAAGTCGTTAAGTTGTCACAAGAAGAAGCCGCAATCCGAGCAGACGCTACAGGCCTAACGCCATACGATGCGATGCTGGATATCTATGAGCCGGGCACAACCACACAATCTTTGGACGTAGTATTTAATGATGTTAAAAGCTGGCTACCAGCCTTAATTGATGCCGCGATAGAAAAGCAGAAATCTGAACAGATCATTATGCCTAATGGTCACTATGCGACTGAGACACAAAAAGCTCTCGGTTTAGATGTAATGAAGTTACTTCAGTTTGACTTCAACCACGGCAGACTCGACGAAAGTGTTCACCCTTTCTGTGGTGGTGTACCAAGTGACGTTCGCATTACCACTCGCTACAGCGAAGAAGAGTTTGTACAGTCGCTTATGGGTATAGTGCACGAAACCGGACACGCGCGATATGAACAAGGACTACCGAAATCACTAGCGGGAAACCCTGTTGGTGAAGCACGCTCAATGGGTATTCATGAATCTCAATCGCTATTTTTTGAAATGCAGGTTGGACGAAACGAAAACTTTATTCACCATCTAGCGGGCTTAGCTGCGACTCATTTTAAGGATAGTGATAAACACGTTCTTGAAGTGGAGAACATGAAAAAGCTCTACACCCGCGTGAAAAGAGATTTTATTCGCGTTGATGCTGACGAACTCACCTATCCTAGCCATGTCATTTTGCGTTATGAAATTGAACGCGATTTAATGAATGGCAAGATCAAACACACTGATGTGCCAGAGCTTTGGGATACAAAAATGCAAGCCTACATAGGTCTAAGCACCAAAGACAACTACAGAAATGGCTGCATGCAAGATATCCACTGGACAGATGGAAGCTTCGGGTATTTCCCGAGTTACACATTGGGCGCAATGTATGCTGCTCAATTTATGGCTGCTATGAAGAAAACCGTAGATGTAGACAGCGTTATACGCAGCGGTGACTTAACACCAATCTTCACTTGGTTGTCAGATAATATCTGGAGTAAAGGCAGCTTATTCACTACTGACGAGTTGGTAACACAAGCCACTGGTGAAACACTGAATGCGGAACACTTTAAGAAACACCTGACTTCACGTTACTTAGGTTAAGTTTTTAACCGCAGACGTAAAAAAGCCAGCCTTACTAGGCTGGCTTTTGCGCATCTGCACTATCAGACTTTTTAAAACTATAAGACTTATAGGAAGTGGAAAGTCGCGTTTAGTGAGAATGAGTTGATATCTTCGTTATCTAAAGTATAGCTGTTGTAACTGGCACCAACAGAGAATGGACCCATGATGAAGTATTCAGCACCTACGCCGTACATGATATCTACGCCATCATCGATCTTCGTACCGTTTTGGTCTAGGTCCCAAGAATGTAGGCCACCTTTCGCGTAAACGTGTAGAGGACCAAAATCAATGCTTGGTTTTAATGCAAAGTAAACTGAGCTCGCTGTTTGATCATTGCCAACACCGAAATCGAAATCACCGTGCTTTGTATAACCTGCTTCTACACCGATAAATGGCAGAATGCCTGTGCCAGCGTGTACGTTGTAAGAAGTACCCGTTTTGCCTTTAAAGTCAGACTGACCAACAGTTGCACCACCGTAAATCCATGAATCAGCGAACGCTGTTGTTGAAGCTCCGATAAGAGCAATTGCTAATAGAGTCTTTTTCATAATAAACCTTCTTTTATAACGTGAGGCAACAGTCCCAAATTCGGCGATCCGTTGCCACGTGGCGCCAAATTATAGTGATTTCATTCAGCTATGCAAATCTTATACCGAACATGCATCAATAGCGTTCTTAACTCGCTTATCCGAGACAGGATAAGGCGTGCCGAGTTGTTGCGCGAAGAAACTTACTCGAAGTTCCTCAATCATCCAGCGAACTTCTTTGATATTTTCCGGCAATGCCATTCCCTTCGGAACTTTGTTTAACAGCTCTTTGTAATCATTGCGAATCGATTCCACCTTAAGCATATGCAGACGATCTTTATTCGGATCGATCGGCAATTTCTCTAAGCGGCGTTCTATTGCCTTCATGTATCGCAAGATATCCGGTAGTCGTTTCCAGCCACATTCCGTTGCAAAGCCCTTAAATATCAAGCCTTCGATTTGCGCTTTCACATCGGATAATGCAAATGCCATCGTGAAGTCAACCTTACCTTTCAATCGTTTATTGATATTGAATGCCATTGTCAGTATCGCTTCAACTTGCTTCGCAATATCAACCACGGTGTCACCCAGTTCGGCTCTTACAAACTCTTTCAGAGACTCAAACTCTTCTGGCGTCCACGCTAGTCCACCACGCTCTTCAAGTAACTTGTCGATACCACATGCAATGCAGTCATCAATTAAGTCCATCACTTTACCGAACGGGTTGAAATATAATCCAAGTTTAGACTTGTTCGGCAAGTTGGTGTGCAGATATTTAATCGGTGAAGGCACGTTCAGTAAAATCAAACGACGTTGACCTTCGCGCATCGCACTGATTTGCTCTTGCTCAGTTTCAAACAGCTTAATTTCAACGCTGTCTTTTTTGTCTACCAGCGCAGGGTAAGCCTTAACGTCAAAACCACCACGTTTCTGCTGATACACTTTTGGCAGTTCACCAAACGACCAAGTGTGTAAACCTGATTGCTCAATGTCGTCATCAGCAACCTGTGAAAGGGTTTCTTGTACTTTCTCTTTTAAGCTCTCTTTCAGCTCGTAGAGATCTTTGTTCTCTTTAAGCTTACGGTTTCGGTGGTCTACCGCTCTAAAGGTGACTTTCAAGTGATCCGCCACCTGCGACAAATTCCAGTCATCACGCGATACTGTAACGCCCGTCATGCGACGCAATTCTTTCTCTAAAGCGTCAAGCAGAGGCAGTTCCATCGCATTTACTCGCGCCAAGAATGCATCTGCATAGTTAGGTGCGGGTACGAAATTCTTACGCAAGGTTTTCGGTAGAGACTTAATCAAGCTGACGACAAGTTCATGCCGTAAACCCGGTATCTGCCATTCGAAACCTTGTGGTTCAACTTGGTTTAAGATCGGCAGAGGAATATGAACAGTGACACCGTCACTATCCTCCCCCGGTTCAAACTGATAACTGAGTTTTAGCTTGAGGCCATTTTGATACCAGAAGTTCGGGTAATCTAAATCGGTAATATGGCTGGCATCACCTTTGAACAGCATCTCTTTTTCAAAGTTAAGCAACTCTGGAGATGTCTTGCTGGTTGCTTTCCACCAAGTGTCAAAATGACGACCAGAAACAACTTCTGTACCAACACGCTGGTCATAGAATTGGAACAAGTCTTCATCATCAACCAAGATGTCGCGACGACGTGACTTGTGCTCCAGCTCTTCCACTTCTTGCAGTAGCGAGCGATTGAGTTTGAAGAAGCTGTGTTTGGTTTCCCATTCACCTTCTACAAGCGCGCTACGAATAAAGATTTCACGGCTCAACACCGGATCAATATTGCCGTAGTTCACTAGGCGCTTAGGTACAATCGCGATGCCGTAGATCATCACCTTCTCGTACGCCATTACCGCCGCACGTTTCTTCGACCAATGCGGTTCACTGTAGCTGCGTTTGATTAAGTGTTTCGCCAGCGGTTCAATCCATTCAGGCTGGATTTTCGCCACGATACGCGCCCAGAGTTTGGATGTTTCAACTAACTCAGCAGACATCACCCACTTAGGTTGCTTTTTAAACAAGCCAGAGGCTGGGAAAATATTGAAGCGAGCGTTGCGAGCACCTTGATACTCGTTCTTCTCTGGGTCTTTGATACCAATGTGCGATAACAAACCAACAAGAATAGCGGTATGAACACCTTCATAGCTGCCCGGTTCGTCGTTGAGCTTATAATCCATTTCACGCATTGACTGATGCAATTGGAAGTAAACATCCTGCCACTCGCGAATGCGCAAATAGTTGAGGTAATCTTGCTTACATTGACGGCGGAACTGGTTACCCGTGAGCGCTTTCTGTTGTTGCTTGATGTATTCCCATAAGTTCACAAACGTTAGGAAGTCAGACTCTTCATGATGGAAACGACGATGTTTTTCATCCGAAGACTGCTGCTTATCACTTGGTCTCTCACGCGGATCTTGAATAGAGAGCGCAGAAGCAATGATCATCACTTCTTTTAAACAACCCATGCGTGGCGCTTCCAACACCATACGAGCTAAACGAGGGTCAATTGGCAAACGAGCCAGTTTACGCCCCACTTCGGTAAGTTGTTTATTGCTGTTTTTCGATTCTTCTTTAACCGCTCCGAGCTCTTCAAGCAAACGCACACCGTCTTGAATGTTGCGTTTATCTGGCGCTTCGACAAATGGGAAGGCTTCAATATCACCCAGACCAAGTGCCGTCATTTGCAGAATAACCGACGCTAAGTTGGTACGTAGAATTTCAGGATCGGTGAACTCCGGACGCGAGTTAAAATCTTCCTCGGAGTAAAGGCGGATACAGATACCCTCTTCCACACGACCACATCGGCCTTTACGCTGGTTGGCGCTCGCCTGAGAAATAGGTTCAATAGGAAGACGCTGAACTTTAGTTCGGTAGCTGTAACGACTGATACGCGCTGTACCTGGGTCGATCACATATTTGATACCAGGTACGGTAAGCGATGTTTCCGCCACGTTGGTCGCCAATACAATTCGACGACCAGCATGCGGTTGGAAAATCTTGTTTTGTTCACCGGCTGAAAGGCGAGCATACAAAGGAACGATTTCAGTATCACGAAGGTTACGTTTCGACAGCGCATCCGCCGTATCGCGAATTTCGCGCTCACCGTTCATAAAGATCAGAATATCGCCTAAGCCTTCATCGCAAAGCTCGTCTACTGCTTCAAAAATGCCTTCAAGCTGATCACGTTCGCTATCTTCGTCGCTCGACAATGGGCGGTAACGAGTATCCACCGGATAGGTACGTCCAGACACTTCAATGATAGGAGCATTGTTAAAGTGGTTTGAGAAACGTTCAGGGTCGATCGTTGCCGAAGTAATGATGACTTTCAGATCAGGACGACGCGGCAACAACTGTTTCAAATAACCGAGGATAAAGTCGATATTTAAGCTGCGCTCGTGCGCTTCATCGATAATGATGGTGTCATATTGATTGAGAAAACGGTCATGCTGAATTTCGGCCAGTAAAATACCGTCTGTCATCAACTTGATTTGTGTTTGATCAGAAATTTGGTCGTTGAATCGAACTTTATAACCGACAAAATTGCCCAGTTCGGTTTCCATCTCTTCAGCAATACGGGTTGCGACTGAACGAGCAGCAAGACGACGCGGCTGAGTATGGCCAATCAGGCCATATTTACCTCGACCAAGCTCAGCACAGATCTTCGGTAGCTGAGTAGTTTTACCTGAACCTGTTTCACCAGCAACGATCACCACTTGGTTCTCTTGAATCGCTTTCGCAATGTCGTCGCGCTTTTGACTGACTGGCAAAAGCTCTGGGTATTCGATAGTGACTTTCTGGTTGATTCGCTGCTGCACAACCATCATGGATTGCGCGATATCTAAAGCGATTTCATCAAACACGGCATGACGAGCTGCATCTTTTTTGATTTTACTTGCGCCCGAAATACGCTTGCTTAATCGAAAGCGATCTTTCAGCAAACATTGCTTCAGTGCTTTCTTCAGAGATTCTGCACTGTTCGCTTTTGCTGAGTTATTCGTTTCTGTATTTGGCTGTGACTGAGTCAAAGCGTTTACCTATTCTTTTAATTAACAAAACTTCGCGGATTGTATCACAGAGTGCGGTCAGGATTAGCAATTCCTCTTATTCAATTTTTTTGAATGAGTCATGCAAATATTCCTGCTTCTTATGTGTCATAGCTCTCATTATGATGTAACCATCAATGTGATACCTCCAGTAAAGGAAAAATTATGTCTCAAGTACTTGCACTTAAATCCAGCATCCTTGGTGATTACTCTCAATCAAGTAAACTGATTGATGCTTACCTAACCAAATTCGATCAAGATAAACTCGTTGTTCGTGATCTGGCTGCTTCTCCTCTTCCAGTACTTGATTTATCAGTAGCAACAGCACTTCGCGCTACGGATGATCTGACTGCAGAACAAAAAGAAGTTGTTGAACTTTCAGACACGCTAATCGCTGAAATCAACGCGGCAGATACACTTGTTATCGCAGCACCTATGTACAACTTCACAATTCCAACTCAGCTTAAAAACTGGTTTGACTTGATTGCTCGCGCTGGCGTGACATTCAAGTACACAGAAACAGGCGTTCAAGGTCTAATCGAAGGCAAGAAAGCAGTTGTTATTACCACTCGCGGTGGTATCCACAAAGATTCTGCAACTGACAACGTGACGCCTTACCTAAAAACGATTCTAGGTTTTGTTGGTATTACAAACGTTGAGTTTGTATACGCAGAAGCCCTAAACATGGGCGATGAGCCAGCGGCTAAAGGGATTGAATCAGCACAATCTCAACTAGAAGCTATCGCACTGTAATCTCCAATCGTTGTATACCCAAACTACTTGGAGTTGCAGGTAGGCGGCAAGCGAGTGAATCCCCATGAGCATAGATAACTATGTGATTGGGGTGAACGAACGTAGCCAACACCGCTGCAGCTTCAAGTAGGAAGGGGATAAAGCTACAACATAGCCAGTAGTCCATAACTCAGTGCATTCAAAGCAGTCCATCAAGGGCTGCTTTTTTATTGGCACTGCCTAAATTGGACAAATTTAGTGGCACGCCCCACATTTATTAAGAGAATGAGGTTAAGAATACTTAGTTTTCATGACGTTTGGCCGTTAATATACGCAGACTGGAATACCAATAAGACCACATTTTGAAAGCATCAGAACTTAAAGCGTTATTAGACTCACTTCCACAAGACATCGACCCAGATATCGTGATGGGTGAAGATTGGCTGCCAGAACGCCTGATCAATACGCATCTTAATGACGATTTCTTGTTTCTGGAATTCGACAATGCACCAGAAGAAGATCAAGGCGAAGAAGAAGGCCGAGGATTTGTCGAACATGAAATTGAGATGATTCGCAGCCAAATTGAAAGCCTTTTGCGTGAAGAAGACAAAGGCATTAAAACCAAAGCAGAAATGTTGCTGACCTTACTGGTGATGGCTCATGAGCGTACCAGCTCAGAATTTATTGAATTGATTGAACCTTTTGTCTCCGATGATGATTACTAGTCATCCCTTTCTCGCTGATATAGCTAAACCCGATTGAACTGTTTGGCTTAAAATCGGTCTTTAAAATTAATAGATGAAATATATAAGTGAGTGAGATTTCATTATGTTCAACGCAATTACCTCTTTGTTCAAACAGTTGCTCGATGGCCAAGACCTAAGCCAGCAAAAACAGAGCCCAAATCTTGCGATCGCATGCTTATTGAGTGAAGTTGCGGGCGCTGACTACCAAACAGATAGCAAGGAGCAGGAAGCCAAACTGCATCTGGTTCAACGCTTATTAGGTTTAAATGAAGCCGAGGCTGAATCTTTAATTATCAAAGCGGAAGAACAAATTAAACAGTCTGCCTCACTGTACGATTTCACTTCTCAGTTACGTGAGCTTTCACAAGAAACACGTTTTGAACTGATAAAAGCGATGTGGGAAGTTGCCCACGCTGACGGCGAAATTGACCCATTGGAAGATGCCGTCATTCGTAAAGCATCAGAGCTACTTTACGTAGACCACCACCAGTTTATTCGCGCGAAACTGATGACGGCAAATAAGCAATAAACCGCGACAGATACAACAAAGGGCACTTCAGTGCCCTTTATTTTGATAACCAGCGGTTTTGATGCTCAACTGTTTTGATGAGCAATTTTCAAAGCATATTTTTAAAGCATATTTTTAAAGCATAGTTAATGCGAGCTTCGCTAAGTTATAAGCATCCACGTATCCTGAATGCTGGCGACCTTCCCACTCAATTCCTTTCCCTTCTTGAGCCGTTCGATGGCCAATACGTTTATCTTTAAGGCGATTTTGAATGCGGTATAGGGTGGCGAGATTAAGGAACTCTTTAAACGGAACATCAATCCCCTTTTGTTGGCACTCATTGATCAAGATTTGGTCATCTCGTCCCCAAGACGCGTAAATCTTATGTGGACCACCAAAATTCTTCACCATCGACTTTAACACTTCAGCCAATGGGCGACCTTGCTTCTCTATTTTTTTCGGTGTGATACCCGTTAGCTCGGTACAAAACAGCGAAATTTCGTCATGTTCAGGTTTAACGTAATACTGAGCGCGTTTTACGATCTCTCCTGCCGATAAATCAATTTCAGCCAGCCCTATTTCAATGATCTCGCCAGTCGTGCCCACTCCGTTTTCATTCCAACAGCACATTTCCAAATCGAAGCAAACAACACGGTTATAGTTCATTGGTAAATCTGGTCCCTTTCTTTTAAAGCTGAAAATCTAAAACTGAAAAGCCGCTATGTTACCTGAACAAAAGTGAAAACTCGATGCTCAAACGTAATTTAACCTGAATAAGCCACGCACAGTGAACTCATTTGCCTACTTATTCTTCAACAGTGTTTAAAAGATAGTCTATTGAACGAGATTAATAGTGAGAAAACCGCATTTCTGTAAGCCTTAATCCTTGAATATGGTAAGATTCGCCCCTATTTTTTTGCTAACTTTTATCTAGTCGTGCAGTAATTTTGCTCAACATTTTCTGCATTCATCCATCTATAGAGAATTCATCATGAACTTCGATTTAAACGCCATTCCAACCACTTTCGATATCCTTCATGCTGGTTTAGCCGCGTCTAGCGTTCTGCTTCTACTTATTGCCGTATCTCGTAAATCCAAAGTGGTCGAGAAAGTGGTTGAGAAACCAGTAGAAAAAATTGTGGAAGTGGAAAAACCGGTCGAAAAGATCGTTGAAGTGGAAAAAGTTGTCGAAGTTGAATCAAAACTGGCAACAGCCAATACAGACTCTGCAATGCAATTGCTTTCTCTGTTCCAACAAGAAGCGCGTCTAATTGATTTCCTAAAAGAAGACGTAGCTGGTTTTTCTGACGAAGAAGTCGGTGCCGCTGCTCGTGTAATCCACGCTGGTGGTCAAAAAGTGTTGAAAGAGTATGTTTCTCTTTCTCCTGTACGCAGTGAAGACGAAGAAAGTCGTATCACGTTGGAAGAAGGCTTCAATGCTCAGCAAGTTAGATTGGTAGGCAATGTTTCTGGCTCTGCGCCGTTCACAGGCACGCTGATTCATAAAGGTTGGAAAGCGGACTCTATGACGCTGCCAAAACTTGCTGAAAACTACGATGCTTCAATTATTGCTCCGGCAGAGGTTGAGCTGTAATGGAACAAAACGCAAAATTCAGTATTGGTATTGACCTAGGAACCACGCACAGCGTTCTCGCTTATGTTGATACGCAAGCGGAAAACCCAGCGGTTAAAGTCATGGGCATCGCTCAGATGACAGCACCGGGTACTGTTGAAACTCGCGAACAGCTCGGTTCGTTTTTATACCAGCCTCATGAACATGAAATGTCTGAGGCTTCCAGAAAGCTTCCTTGGACAGATACACCACCAGCCTTGGTTGGCGCAATTGCGCGTAATCTTGGTGTGAAAACGCCGATTCGTCTGATTGCCAGTGCGAAATCTTGGTTGTGTCATGGTGGCGTGAACCGTCGCGATGCGTTTCTACCTCAAGGTAGCCCTGAAGATGTAGCGAAAGTTTCGCCACTGCGTGCGACTGAGCTTTACTTAGAGCACATTAAGCAAGCTTGGGATCATGAGCACCCTACTCATCCAATTTCAGAACAAGATGTCACCATTACTGTACCTGCATCTTTCAACCCAGCAGCTCGTGATCTTACCGCTGAAGCGGCTCGTAATGTAGGGTTCACCCATTTAACCCTGTTAGAAGAGCCACAAGCAGCGCTTTATAGCTGGATTAACAACAGCAGTGATGCATGGCGCAATGAAGTGTCAGTGGGTGAAATTATTCTGGTGGTTGATATCGGTGGCGGTACAACTGACTTATCTTTGGTGGAAGTCACGGAAGATCAGGGCAATCTTTCACTGAACCGTATTGCGGTTGGCGAACATATTTTGCTGGGTGGCGACAACATGGATTTAGCGCTTGCCTACCGTCTGAAAATGAAGCTTGCTCAAGAAGGCAAAGAGCTCCAACCGTGGCAAGTACAGGCAATGACGCACGCTTGTCGCGATGCTAAAGAAGCGCTTCTGAAAGATTCTGAACTGCAATCTGTACCGATTGTGGTGCCAAGTCGCGGTTCTAAACTATTGGGCGCGACGTTAAAAACGGAATTAACCAAAGAAGAAGTACAGCAAACACTGGTTGATGGTTTCTTCCCGCAAGTCGCTGTCACAGATCACCCTGTGCAAAAACCTCGTGGCGCTTTGACTCATATGGGTCTGCCGTATGCACAAGATGCCGGTATTACTCGTCACATCGCCGCTTTCTTGTCAAAGCAAGCCGATGCTCAAGCAAACGGTGAGAACTGCGGTCAGAGCTATGGTGAGCCTGCGCCATTCAATATGGCGGGGATTCCGGGCATGTCTGCACTGGTGGCAAATTTTATCAAGCCAAACGCAGTTTTGTTTAACGGTGGTGTACTTAAGTCTGATCTGTTAGCGAACCGACTGTTCACTACCATTAACCAATGGCTAAGCAGCGCACAAGCTGCTCAGGCGAAACGTCTTACTGGTCTTGACCTAGATCTCGCTGTTGCAAGCGGCGCAGCATACTACGGTAACGTGCGTCGTGGACAAGGTGTTCGAATTCGTGGTGGTATTGCTTCCGCTTATTACGTCGGTATTGAAAGTGCGATGCCTGCTATTCCAGGCATGGCTCCACCAATGGAAGCTCTTTGCGTTGCACCATTTGGCATGGAAGAAGGTTCACATGTTGAAGTTCCAAGCCAACAGTTTGGTCTTGTGATTGGTCAACCGGTTCACTTCCAATTCTTTGGTTCAACCACTCGCCGAGATGATATTGCAGGTACTCACCTTGATTACTGGGCACCAGAGGAGCTGGAAGAATTGCCTGAAATTCAAGTTACACTGCCTGTTTCAGAAGGACGTCGTGAAGGAGAAGTGGTTCCTGTGACTCTTGCTTCACGAGTGACTGAGTTGGGGACTCTTTATCTAGAAGCGATTGCAGCGGACAACGGCCAAAAGTGGCATGTTGAATTCGATGTAAGAGAATCAGGCGAAGATTCTCAGCAGCAACATTAATCTTTAAACGGCATCCCTAGCGATGCCGTTTATCTATACCCAAACTACCTGAAGTTGCAGGTAGGCGGCAAGTGAGTGAATCCCCATGAGCATAAATAACTATGTGATTGGGGTGAACGAGCGTAGCCCCAATACCAAAACATAAAGCGCTGCAACTTAAAGTAGGAAGGGTATATCTGAATATATAACGAGGTTTCTATTATTATGGCAGCACCGCGTTTTCTTGTCGGGATCGATTTAGGTACCACTAATACAGTGGTCGCATTCTGTGAACTGATGGATGATCTCGAACATGCCGCTGTAGAACTCTTTCCTATTGATCAGTTAATAGGTCCCGGTGAAGGGGTTCGTAAACCACTGTTACCTTCATTTAGATACCACCCTGCACCGGGTCAAATTGCGGCAAGCGATTTAACCTTGCCTTGGGATAACCACCCCGTAGAAGGCGACACCGAACTCGCTATTATTGGCCAGTGGGCAAGAGATTTAGGAGCAAAGGTCGAAGGTCGACAAGTCTCCAGTGCAAAAAGCTGGTTGTCTCATCCAAGTGTGGATCGCTCTGAAGCCATTCTTCCTTGGGCTGGTGCAGCTGATGTCGAAAAAGTCTCCCCTGTAGTAGCAAGCGCCAGTTACCTCAACCATATCCGCCAAGCGTGGAACTACCGGCATCCAAGTAATCCTCTGGAAGCTCAGGAAGTGGTCGTCACCGTTCCGGCTTCATTTGATGAAACCGCGCGAAACCTGACCTTAGAAGCGGCGAAGCTGGCTGGTTTAAACAACATAATTCTGTTAGAAGAGCCACAAGCGGTCTGCTATGACTGGTATTCACGCCATAAAGATTCTTCTAATGAACAGCTGTCAGAAATTCCACTAATTTTGGTTTGTGATGTGGGCGGCGGCACCACCGACTTAAGTTTGATTGAAGCGAAGTTTGAAAGCGGAGAGCTGGCTTTAAACCGTATTGGCGTTGGTGAACACCTAATGCTTGGCGGTGACAACCTCGACCTAGCGCTCGCTCATTTAGCAGAAAGCCGATTTAATCAAAGTAAGAAGCTCACTGCGGCGGGATTAACAAAGCTTATTCAGCAAACCCGACAAGCGAAAGAAAACTTGCTCTCCAGTAACGCACCAGAGACCGTGAAAATCACCATGTTGGGCAGCGGCTCAAAACTGCTTGGCGGTACAAAGAGCGTCAGCTTAACCAAACAAGAAGTTCACCAGATTGCATTAGATGGTTTCTTCCCTGTGTCTGATTTCTCCGAACTGCCAAACAAACGTCGTAGCGCGATGATGGAGTTTGGTCTGCCTTATGTCGCCGACCCTGCTGTCAGTAAACACGTAGCAGAGTTTCTTACTCAGCATCAGCAAGTGTCCAAAGCGGCACTAAACGAAACGGAGCTTAGCTCCCCTTCAATCCCTGTTGGTCTGTTGCTAAACGGTGGTGTTTTTAACAGTGACTTAATCACAGAACGCATGTTGAGTCTGCTGGGTCACTGGCGTGGTGAAGCCATTACCCAACTGGACAACCCTCATCCAGACTGGTCGGTTGCTTTGGGCGCGGTGGCTTTTGCCAAAGCACGCCGTGGTGCACAACTGAAAATCGGTGGTGGCTCTGCACGTTCTTATTTCCTTCATTTGCAAGAAAAAAACAACATGGGCAAAGCGCTATGCCTATTGGCGAAAGGAACGGAAGAAGGTCAAGAAATTCGTCTAAGCAGCCGTCGTTTCTCGTTAACGCTAGGTATGCCCGTTCGTTTTAACCTGCTTACCTCAACGCACGATCAAATCGCTGACAACACCAGAATACAAAATGGTGTACTCGTTGAGATTGATGCAGATAAGTTCCAGCCTTTGCCACTTTACATCACTACGTTACAGGGTGACGACAACATTCAATTACAGGCAAACCAAAAGCAACGCGAAGAGGTATTTATTGCTTGCCAGTTGACCGAAGTCGGCACTTTGAAAATGGAGTGTGTATCCACCAGCGATGAGAACAAACGCTGGCTGATGGAGTTTGAAGTACGTAACAGCAGCCAAGCTCAGAGCAATGAAGAATCAGAAAAGCCGAATCCAAAACTTGAACAGGCGAAAACACTGGTGACGCAAATATACAGCGGTAATAAAAACAGCGCTGATAGCAAAGCCGTGAAAACCTTGAACAAAGATCTGGAGAAGTTGCTTGGTAAACGCGACGAGTGGGACTTTGCCGTTTTGCGTTCCCTATTTGATACTTTGGCACAGGGAAGAAAACGTCGTCGTCGCTCTGAACAACATGAAAAGAACTGGTTACGATTAGCGGGTTTTGCATTGCGCCCAGGTTTTGGTGATGCCACAGACAGTTGGCGAATCGAACAGATTTGGGGCTTATACCAACAAGGCATTCAGTTCCAAAACCACCAAGGCTGGAGCAACTGGTGGGTATTCTGGCGTCGTATCGCGGGCGGGTTAAACCAAGAGCAACAAGAGACACTGCTGGCGGATATTGCTAAGTATCTGCACCCCGGTGCTTCACGAAATCCGAAATCTCAGCAAGAAGCGCAAGATAAAGGTTACGAAGCCATGGTTCGCTTAGCTGCTTCGTTAGAGCATCTGGATGTGGAAGATAAAGTTCTACTGGCAACTTGGTTTATCAATAAAGCCCTTAATCAAACTCAGTTTGAGCAAGCTCATTGGTGGGCTGTCGGTCGTCTGTTGTCTCGTACGCCTCTGTATGGCAGTGCACATAATGTCGTTGCTCGTGAACAAGTTCAGCAATGGTTACCAAAACTGCTACAGAAAGACTGGCTGAAAGAACCAATGATCGCGTTTGCAGCAGTGATGATTTGCCGTAAAACTGGCGATAGAACGCTGGATATCTCAGACGATTTTAGAACTTTGGTTCTTGAGAAACTCAAGCAAAGCCGAGCGCCTGAAGCTTGGATACAGTTGGTCGAAAATGTCAGTGAACTGAGTGAAACAGAGTCTAAACGTATTTTTGGTGATGCCTTACCCCATGGTTTAACGCTCATTTCTCACTAAGAAAATCTAAACTGAAGTCGTCTTAAACGTCTCGTTAAGCGGCTTCAGTTTTTCTCAAAATCCCACCTTTGTTTAAACAAGCCTTACTTAAACTCTCTTTCATCGTTCATTTCTATATATATTTTCTTTCAATTAGACGAAAAAATGCGCATTTTTAGACTCGCATTTGAGCTATGAACCATTGTAGAATGTGCGCCCTCGCAGCCCGAGTGGCTAACTCACTGTAAGCGGCGAGAAATTCTCTACTCGATTTGAATTTGCAAACCATAGAGACGTTGCTGAATTAAATTACTTAGCGAATGTGATTTGCCTAAGTGAATACCATCAACCTTATTGCAGATTCAGTTGAGAAGAGTATAAGTTGATTTACACTCAAATGAGTTCAACCCAAGGTGTAAATCGTTTTCGATACCTTATATTCGAAATGGCAATAACTTTCGTATTAACTTCTTACAGCATTACTTAAAGATCGTGAAAGCCAATGAATCAAGATAAGTTTACTAACGTTTATCGTCTGCCGGGTTCTATTCAGGTTCGTATTGCCAAATGGCAAGCGACATTTCGTGGCACCTCGGATATTGTTTTGCACGATGCGCTCATTGTTCGAAACAAGCAATTCCAAAAACCAGATTTTCTACCCAGAGGCTGGTGCCTGACACCTTTCTCTGAAGACGATATTTCTATCACTCATCATGGCAAATACATTCAAACAACTATGCTCACCATGATTGACAAGAAAGTTTCGTACAAACGTGTTTATTTGTCTCGTGTACCTCTTGAGCAGGCAGAGCCAGCTTTACGCCAGTACAAAATAGAATGGATGCGTAAGTACAACGATATCGTCAACAAATACAATAAGATAAAGAAAAAAGAGTTAATGGTTCACGCTTGGGAGGAAGTAGAGACTCTTTACCCTTCTATCCCTAAAGCAGAGTTTGATAAGAATCTATGGAACAAGCTGGTGATCTCTCAGTTTGGGCCAGAGCGCAAATACTCTAATCCATACTTTGTAAAGAAAGCCGATTTTTAGCTCTTGTTTATCGGTAAACAAAGCTTAGCCCTAAAAATATTTAAGGCTCATGTGAATTCACATGAGCCTTAAATATTTTTAACTGATTATACGTTCAAGCTTTTGTTTGATCAGTGTTGAACGCCAGATGGATTGGAGCCGAAATCAGATTGTTGATAGATATCGGCAAGGGATTTGTTTTTGTGCTTTGTGGCATGACGTCGAGACCGTTTCGGTTCAAATTCTTGCTCGACATGTTTGAGTGTGGCTTCGTGTTCCTTAGCCATTTCTATAAACTCAGGGTTAGACATCGCCTCTTGGCGTAGGCGGTTAATGCGTTCTAATGTTTCTAACAACATAAGTTACCTCCTCTAGCACTGTTTATGTGTACAGTATAGATAAGGTTACACAATTGTCAATAAAACACTGGTTATTAACACAGTAATTGTGCTTTAGTTCTTACTTCATGATCTTTAAGGATCCTTAATTATTCATGTAGTAAACATTTGTTTTAAATAGATTAGTTAAGATCTGGGTGTCGATAGAAATACGGTGTGGTTTTAGCGATAACTTTAAAACCGTATCGCTCAACAATAGGTCGACTCATCTCAGAAGCGTCAATATACAGGTATTGCTTACCCGCGAGGATTGAGTCTCTGATGCGCTGCTTGAGCAATGCTTGATAATGCCCTCGCCCACGGTGAGTTTGAACCGTACTTCCACCCCAAATCCCAGCAAATGGTGACGTGTCACTGTTGAAGATCACCCACGCAGAAGAAACTGGCTGGTTACCATCATAGATAACATAAATACGGATGTTCTCAGGACGAGTTTGTTTGAGGTTCAACAGATGCAAAAAATAACCACTGCAATCTTCACCTGTTTGAGATTGCTTGACTGCAATGGCATCACGGATTCCACGTTCATCAAACACCTCAATGCACTGAGTCTGATGTTCCGGGACTGAATCATAGACACGGAGATCCAAAACCATGAAGTACTCTGGATCTTGTTCGTAAAAGCCTTTGTTGAGAAGCGTCCTGTCGATATCGCTTGGCTTGTCGAAATCATAGACTTTCCACTCAAAGTTTTTACCTAAGCGGTAGAAATACTCCATTTGCTGATCAATGACTTCAGACGCCTTTGAGCTATCTAAATTGAAATAGGCAATAAAGCTCCCATCTTCATCAGGAGAGACCACTCTGACAAGCGTTGTGTCCGAATAAACCTCCCAACCGGGTATTTCAATATGCATACGCTCATAGCAGTTAAACTGAGTCATGATTTCAGCTGCGTTCAAGGTATTTCCTCTCGAAAACAAAAAATTGAGACATTTAAGATCTATTGACCTGATATTGTGCGCGGCATTATCTACTTAGTTTTCAAATAGTGTTAGTAATTTCGAACCCACCCTTTTTTCTTGTGTTTAAGTTAACTGTTTGAAACTGATTTTGTCCTGAAAATGCAACTTATTTGGAGTGAACTTCGGCGCATTTCACAGATTATCATCTGGCAAAAATAACGAATTGAGAGCCTCTTTCCACAAGCATATAGTTGTCAGGTTCCTCAGCTTACAGTGCTTGAAATGCTTAATATTTACACTGCCATTCTTTTCTTCTCATTCTTTTTCTTCAACCCTATCAGCCAAGCGAGTGAAAGAGCTGAATGGGAAGCGGTGGTTAACAAAACCCTGAGTCGCAATCCCAACTCTGTGCTTCAACTTCTCAAGGACAGGTATACCTCACTCCCACCGAGTTCAGAAAAGCTCTACATAGCTAGCCGTA
Source organism: Vibrio diazotrophicus (assembly GCF_038452265.1). NCBI lineage: Bacteria > Pseudomonadati > Pseudomonadota > Gammaproteobacteria > Vibrionales > Vibrionaceae > Vibrio > Vibrio diazotrophicus. The sequence goes on along the minus strand of NZ_CP151842.1, from coordinate 1,594,186 downwards.
TCCACGATTATATGACAAGGCATGGACTGCATTATTTCGGCAGTGACAACACCACTCAGCTTGCTTACAGCAAAGAAGAGAAACAATTTATAGAAGCGCTCAATAAAGAGGAAAACAAGCAATTCTTTGAAGCCGGTGAAATTTACCAAGAGCTGTATTCACGAATGAAACAACGACAAGATAGTGATGGCATTTTCTTGTTTGAGTACCATCTGTGCCGCTTGCTAAACCTGCAAGGGAACTATTTACACAGCCAAAACTTCTGCGACCAGCTTCAGCATTCACTCGAGCACAGCAGCAACCCTGTTCTACCTCGATATCGTGCTTTCATTGTTATAGCTAAGAATCTCGAACTTATCGGTGACTACAAAGGCGCTCTGGACTACTACAAACGTTTGTTAGACGAAATTCCAGAAGGAACGGACACCGCTGAAATATTCAATGATATCGGCCTGTTACTTTGTACTTTGGGACAATATCAACAAGCGCTAGAATATCTCTACCGTGCTCTGACCCTTCACATAGAAAACCATAACGACGATGGCATTGCACAAACAGAACACAGCTTGGGTGAGGTATATCATCACAAAGGGGAACTGCACCAAAGTATTGCCCACTTTAATAAAGCCCGTTTGATTCACCTGAAGAAGAACGATCTCAGAGGGTTGGCTTATGTTCATCTCGGTTTGGGTAAATCACATAATGAATTAGGTGCATTTCACGAAGGCATCAATGAGCTACTTAAAGGGCTAGACTACGCTATTCAATACAAAGATATCGGTTTAAAAAGCGACATCGTACTTGCCCTGTCTAACTCCTATGTTCAGAAAAAGTATTACAGACAAGCCGAATATTACGGGTTAAAAGCGAAAACTCTTGCTGAAGAATCACAAAACGCCCGCACGCTAACACAAGCATTGCGTCAGTTAGCAAAGATTGCAGACAAGAGTGGAAAGTACGAGTTGGCGCTGTCGTATTACCGCGAATACGTTGAAAATGAGATTACTATTCGCGACCAAGAACACTTCAAAGCTTTGGAAGCTTTAGATCAATCGACATCTTCACTCCAACAAAAAAACTTAAGATCAGAACTGCTAACGCAGAATGAACAGCTAAACAACCATGTCGAGTTAATGAAGCAGGAACGACGTTACTTGCTGTTGCTTATTGTATTGCTGCTGCTATCCATCGCATATCTTGTTCACAAATCGGTGCATTTAAAAAGTAACCAGAAAATGGACGGCCTTACTGATGCCCTTCATCGAACAGTCTTCATTAATCATTTGAAAACAGTCGAAAAGCCTCAAACATTGGAAACCAGAAACGTGGTGATACTCTTTGATATCGACAATCTTAAATTGATTAATGACAGATACGGGTACGGAGTTGGCAACAAAGCTCTAAGGACAATCTCAAATATGATGAAAAAGTGTTTAAAGAAAGACGATTTCTGGGGGCGTTTGGGTGGCGATGAGTTTATTACTGTATTAACCAATGTAGATCAGTACGAAGTGCAGCAGCGAGTTGAATCGTTACATAAGGCACTAACCTCTAGGCCTTATTGGTATCACATTAATGAAGCAGGTAGTAAAAAGCCGCTGTATTTGTCCACCAGCTTTGCATTTATGGCAACGGCAGGACAAATCAGCGACTTCAATCAGCTTTATTCCGTCTTAGATCAGGCGTTATTCAAAACCAAACAAAAAGGACAAAACTGTATTTTCGATGCTTGCAGCGATTCTATTGATTGTTCTTTTGCTTTAAAGACTCAATAACAGCGGCGCGGTTATCCAAGTAATCGTTCAGCCCTGCCTTACGTAAATGACAGGCAGGACAATCACCACATCCGTCACCGATAATGCCGTTGTAACACGTCAGTGTATCATTGCGCACAAGATCAAGCGATTGGTATTGATCAGCCAATGCCCACGTTTCAGCTTTATTTAACCACATCAGCGGAGTGCGGATTTCTAGCTCACGATCCATCCCTTTTACAAGGGCACTGTTCATCGCTTTGATGAAATCGTTTCGGCAATCGGGATAACCTGAAAAGTCGGTTTCACATACACCCGTAATGACCGTTTGCGCGCCAATCTGGTATGCGTAAATACCCGCTAGCGTTAAAAACAGAATGTTTCGACCAGGTACAAATGAGTTTGGAAGGCCGTTTTCCTGAAGTTCATGAGAAACAGGAATATCGTCGCGAGTCAGTGAACTGATGGCGAGTTCATTAAGCAAGCCAACATCCAACACTTTGTGTGCAGTTACGCCTAACTTCTTGGTTAACGCTTGAGCCACTTCTATTTCAAGTTTGTGTCTTTGCCCATAATCGAAGGTAATGGCATGAACTTCATCAAACTCTTTTAGGGCTTGGACCAAACATGTCGTTGAATCCTGACCACCACTAAATACAACAACCGCTTTTTTCATGGGTAAATCCTTTAGGCAATACTGAGGTACTTATGTGTTTGAATAGACAGACGCCAGTTACGCGCCACGCAAGTATCTATACACAATTGTGTTGCTCTCGGCTTCTGACTAATAGGCTGCAGAGCAATCACGGTTGATTCGGGAACATTGGCAGACTGGAGCAACTGATCCAAGTTCTCAATATCTTTGTCTGTCGCAACTGGATGTTTAATCTCGTTCGCACGCAACAATGCCGATTCGATAACCGGTAGCTTACCTTTCATTGCTACTTTTGGTGACACTGTCACCCACGTATCTTTAGTTGCTCTAACTTCAAAGGTTCCGCTGGTTTCGATCTGGCATTGGCAGCCAATCCCTTCAAACGCCTGAGTAAGAGGAACTAAATCATAGATACAAGGCTCACCACCAGTAATAACAATATGCTTCGCTGTGTATCCTTGCGACTGATACATCGCAATGATCTGTTGTGCGGAAGCAGAGCACCAGTTTGGCGAGTCGCCAGTCTTTACAATAATCTGATCGAAAGACTGCTGGTCTTGCTCATTGGCTTCCCACGTCTGCTTAGTATCACACCAAGCACAACCCACCGGGCATTCTTGTAAACGAACGAAAACGGCAGGAACGCCTGTAAATACGCCCTCACCCTGTATCGTTTCAAACATTTCGTTAACTTTGTACAAAGTATTTTGCCTAATTCAAATTTCCGAAAAATCGCAGCCGCAGACCTTAATAGAAGGTCTGCTTCAGGTCAATTTAAAACCTCGCCTGAATCACAAAAATCATCATTGAACTAAATGAATTATCCGCATTCCGGCTCAAACTAATCATGCAATTTGTTTTGCTCTTTGCATCACAAACGAGCAAACTGTCATAAATTATAGATATTCTTTTCCGAATTAATTTAAGCATTCTAGGTATCACATGTACAAAATCATCGCCCTTGATATGGATGGCACTCTTCTTAATAGCCAAAAACAAATTACGCCACGCACAAAACAAGCTATTGCTCTGGCAAAAGAGCAAGGTGTACGAGTAGTTCTTGCTTCAGGTCGCCCAATTGATGGTATGCGTAGCAAACTTGAAGAGCTGGAATTAACCTCAGATCAAGATTATGTCCTTCACTACAATGGCTCAATGGTGCAAAACGTCGCGACTGGTGAAGTTATCTACAAGCAAATCATTGACGGCAAAGCCGCGAAAACCATCGCCAAATTGGCCGATGAGCTAGGTGTAAATACGCATGCATTCAGCCAAGTTCACGGGCTTATAACTCCTCGTATCAGCGAATTCACAGAACTTGAGTCGAAAATCAACGACGGCTTAAAGATCACTGAGATGGACTTTTCTGAGCTAGAAGACGATCACCCTATCATCAAAACCATGATTGTCGCTGAACCAAGCCTGCTCTCTGAAGCGATCAAGAAAATCCCTGCGCATTTGCATCAACAATTTACTGTGGTGCAAAGTGCCCCACACTTTCTAGAGTTTTTGAACACACAAAGTAATAAAGGTGTGGGTGTTAAAGCGATTGCAGACCACCTTGGTGTGGCAGCGAGCCAAGTGATGTGTATGGGTGATGCTGAGAATGATCACCATATGATTGAGTACGCAGGAATGGGTATTGCGATGGCTAATGCGATGGAAGAAACCAAACGCATCGCAGATTACATCACGCTCAGTAACGATGAAGATGGCGTAGCGGCTGCTATCGAGAAATTTGTTCTGTAGTCATTTCTGGTAACATCCGCCACAAGCTCAAAAAGGGCTGATTTCAATATATGAAGTCAGCCCTTTTCATTGATAATGACTTTGAATTAAAACAGCTTATCCATGCCTACTCGGCTATTTCTTTTCACTGCCCGGCTTTATCACTCTTTGTTGACTGTGTAACAAAGAAAACTCTTGAGTTAGCTGAGAGACTAAGACACAAATTCGTTGTCTATCCTTTTTCGCCTGTTTTAAACGCTCGCCCAATTGAGCAGAGCTTAAGAACTCTTCTCTTTCTGCATCTCGGCGACAAAGATCAATCACATCATATGAACAACCTTTTTCAAACAACACCAATTCAGCTTGTTGCATATAACGCATGGCTTTCATTGGCAGAAGTTCAACGTCGGAACCGTATTCTATCCATGTGACTTCACCGAGGTTTTCGATATCTTTTTCTAGAGTTGCGCGGTATAGAACTTCCAACTGTTCTCGCGAAGTTGCTTCTTTAACTTCTCTAATGGCAAAAAACATTTCCCAAAACTTGCGACGTAGATCAACTGTTGGCAGGCGCTCTTTAATCGAAGTTCGTTTAGAAGCACCAAACTCTGCGAGTAGACCTAAATTTTGCGGCAATACCGACTCTAAAGTTTCACGAACATTGCGCACAAGCACGGGGGACGCGCCTCCGCTTGAAATCGCTATCTGAATTCGGCCTCTATCTATCATCGAAGGGGTAATGAAATCACAATAGGGTAAATCGTCCACCACATTGACTAAAACACCAATATTTTTTGCATCTTTATGCACTTGATGGTTGAGATCTGGGTTATCCGTAGTCGCCCATACCTGCACGAAGCGATTGCTTAAAACACTGGGTGAGTAGAAGTTCTGTATCCACTCGCATTTCCCTTGTTCTACAAGCGCATACAGATACTGTTCGATCTGAGGGGAAACGATAGTAACACGAGCACCTGCGCGTAAAAGTGCATCAATTTTACGGCATGCAACCTCGCCTCCACCAACGACTAAAACAGCTTTATTTGAGAGATCCAGGAACAGAGGAAAATATTGCATTTAAATTTCATCACAATGTAAATAACTATTCGGTAATGCTAACAAAAAAGGTGCAATAAAATCACTAGCCAATACTCATCAAATAATTAATGACTAAATTTTAATCCATTATTAGATGATCATATAAGTTTCATTCGTTAACAGCATGTTAATGTATCAAACATTCAGTCAATTATCCCGAAGACATCCTGTTGCACCAAGGGTGAGCCTAGTTGCACTATTTACATTGGCACAACATTTAGCCATTCTAAACCAAGCTTAGGTATGTGATTTCCCTCGAAAGTCTATTTAAATTATGTATTTGAGAAATCCAGAATTTATATCTACGCTTTTAAATAACTGATGAGAAGCACCTTAAAAGTGCAACCCATTAGGAAACTAACTATAAAACACAACATATATAAAGCTTGTATCAGGTGTCACCTGGTCAAACATGGATCATACAGGAAGGATACAAATGGCGAATAAACTCACACTTCTTGCCACAGTTGTAGCGGCATCTTCTGCCTTTGCAGCGACTTCAGCTTCAGCAGCAGAAAGTACTTTAGATAAAGTTATGGCTGCTGGTGTTTTGTCTTGTGGTGTAAGTACAGGTCTACCTGGCTTTTCTAACCCTAACTCTAAAGGCGAATGGGAAGGGATTGACGTAGAATACTGTCAAGCAGTTGCTGCAGCGGTTCTTGGCGACAAAACTAAAGTTAAATACGTACCACTTACTGCTAAAGAACGTTTTACAGCTCTACAATCTGGTGAGATAGATGTTTTATCTCGCAACACAACATGGACGCTACAACGTGATACAGCACTTGGTTTGAACTTCGTTGGTGTGAACTACTACGATGGTCAAGGCTTCATGGTTAAAAAAGACCTAGGTATTTCAAGCGCTAAAGAACTTGACGGTGCGTCAGTATGTGTACAATCAGGTACAACAACTGAGCTAAACCTAGCTGACTACTTCCGTGCAAGCGGTATGAGCTACAAACCAGTGGTATTTGATACAGCGGCACAAACCTCTAAAGGTTTCGACTCTGGTCGTTGTGACGTTCTAACTACAGACCAATCAGGTCTATACGCACTACGTCTGAACTTAACAAATCCAGATTCAGCAGTAGTACTTCCAGAAATCATCTCTAAAGAGCCTCTAGGTCCAGTTGTTCGTCAAGACGACGACAAATGGTTCAACATTGCGAAATGGACTCTAAATGCGATGATCAACGCAGAAGAGTATGGCATCACATCTAAAAATGCAGACGAAATGCTGAAGTCTGACAACCCAGAAATCAAACGTATTCTTGGTGTTGACGGTCCAAAAGGTTCTGGTCTAGGCATTCGTGATGACTGGAGCTACCAAGTTGTTAAACAAGTTGGTAACTACGGTGAAAGCTTTGAACGTACTGTAGGTAAAGGCTCTCCACTCCAAATTGCACGTGGTGTAAACGCATTATGGAATGCGGGTGGCTTTATGTACGCTCCACCTATCCGTTAATAGATATCTAATTGAAATGGGCGGTCTAGGCCGCCCTTTGTCTAAATGGATAAAGAGGTTATCGCTGTATGAAGCCTACAAATAATTCAGTGCAAATGTCGGAATCAGCTCCGGCTAAAAGCACAAATCTTCTTTATAATCCCACTTTTCGCTCTGTCGTTTTTCAGTTCATAGCACTGGCTGCTCTCGCTTTATTCTTTTATACGATAATAAACAATGCACTGAATAACCTTAGCGCGCGAGGTATTGCAACTGGTTTTGATTTTCTGAGCCAACCTGCAGGTTTTGGGATTGGTTTGAGCCTAATTGAGTACAACGAAACCTTTTCGTACGGTCGTACGTTTGTGGTGGGTTTGCTTAACACAGCTCTTGTTTCATTCTTGGGTATTATCTTAGCAACCGTTATTGGTTTTGTTTTGGGTATCGCCCGACTCTCTTCAAACTGGCTAGTGAGTCGTTTAGCCGCCGTTTACATTGAGACCTTTCGAAATATCCCCCTACTTCTACAAATATTTTTCTGGTATGTGGCCGTGCTTCAAGCGCTACCGTCTGCCAGAGAAAGTATGAGCTTGGGCGAAGCTATATTTCTGAACGTTCGCGGTCTTTATTTCCCAGCGCCAGTTTTTGAAGCTGGAAGCGGCATTGTTGTTGCCTGCTTCATTGTTGGTGTCATTGCGACAATCAGTGTGGGTATCTGGGCCAAAAATAAACAGCGTTTGACTGGTCAACAAACACCTATGTTCCGTATCGGGTTAGGCTTGTGTGTTGGTTTACCACTGGTTGTTCATTTCATCATGGGCATGCCGATTTCTGCGGAATACCCAGTATTGAAAGGATTCAACTTCAAAGGCGGTATCAGTATTATTCCTGAACTCGCAGCATTGCTGTTAGCTCTCAGTATCTATACAGCTTCCTTTATTGCTGAAATTGTTCGTTCTGGTATCAATGCAGTTAGCCATGGCCAAACTGAAGCGGCGATGTCTTTGGGCCTACCACGCTCTAAGACTTTGAAACTGGTGGTTATTCCGCAAGCATTGCGAATCATCATTCCGCCTTTAACCAGTCAATTCTTGAACTTAACCAAGAACTCTTCACTTGCAATGGCGATTGGTTATCCAGACTTAGTTTCTGTGTTTGCTGGTACAACGTTGAACCAGACTGGTCAAGCAATTGAAATCATTGCAATGACCATGGGCGTTTACTTAACACTTAGCTTGCTCACATCACTATTTATGAACATTTACAACCACAAAGTAGCATTGGTGGAGAGATAAGATGAAAGTACATCAATTTCAACCAAGTCTCCCGCCGCCAGAAAATACCACTGGTGTCGTTGGCTGGTTTAGAAAGAACCTGTTTAACAGTCCGGCAAACTCCATTGTCACTGTCATTCTGGCGTATTTTGCCTTTATGGGACTTTGGAACGTTATCGATTGGGCGTTTATAAACGCTGACTGGGTGGGTGCCACTCGTGATGCTTGTAGCCGTGAAGGGGCATGTTGGGTATTTATTAGTGTACGTTGGCAACAATACATGTACGGCTTCTACCCTGAAGCTGAACTTTGGCGCCCTCGCCTATTCTTTATTACCTTAGCCATGTTCGTCGCTGCAATTGCTTACGATAAAACACCAAAAAGAACTTGGATCTGGCTGTTTTTCGTTAACATCTATCCATTCCTAATCGCTGGTTTGTTATACGGCGGCGTGTTTGGTTTAGAAGTCGTAGAGACACACAAATGGGGTGGCTTGTTAGTTACTCTTATCATTGCGTTAGTAGGTATTGTTGTATCTCTGCCAATCGGTGTGGTTCTGGCTTTGGGACGTCGTTCTAATATGCCAATCATCCGCAGCCTATGTACGGTATATATTGAAGTTTGGCGTGGTGTTCCGCTAATCACTGTTCTGTTCATGGCTTCCGTTATGCTACCTCTGTTCTTATCTGAAGGTTCTGAAACGGACAAACTCATCCGTGCTCTTATCGGTGTGGTGATGTTCAGTTCAGCCTACATGGCAGAAGTTATTCGTGGTGGTTTGCAGGCGATACCTAAGGGTCAGTATGAAGCAGCTGACGCACTCGGTCTGTCGTACTGGAAGAAAATGGGTTTAATCATTCTTCCGCAAGCACTGAAAATTACTATTCCATCTATCGTAAACACATTTATTGGCCTGTTTAAAGATACCAGTCTGGTTCTGATTATCGGTATGTTCGACGTACTTGGTATTGGTCAATCAGCAAACACCGACCCTGAATGGTTAGGTTTTGCTACAGAAAGTTACGTATTTGTCGCGTTAGTGTTCTGGGTGTTCTGTTTCAGCATGTCGAGATACTCGATTTGGCTAGAAAACAAACTCCATACCGGTCACAAACGATAAACAATAATTCAGGGAACGTATTATGAGGCAACAAACTGCAGAAGATTTCATGATTCAAATTAAGGACATGAACAAATGGTACGGTGAGTTTCACGTACTAAAAAACATCAACCTGGATGTTAAAAAAGGCGAAAAGATCGTTATTTGTGGCCCTTCAGGTTCTGGCAAATCAACCATGATTCGTTGTATCAACCACTTAGAAGAACACCAAAAAGGTCAGATTCTAGTGGCAGGCACAGAACTTACTGAAGACTTAAAAAACATCGAAGCGGTGCGCCGTGAAGTCGGTATGTGTTTCCAGCACTTTAACCTCTTCCCTCACCTAACGGTTTTAGAGAACTGTACGCTAGCTCCTATTTGGGTAAAGAAAATGCCTAAAGACGAAGCTGAAGCGATTGCAATGAAGTATTTGAAGCGCGTTAAGATCCCAGACCAAGCAGACAAATACCCAGGTCAGCTTTCTGGTGGTCAACAACAACGTGTTGCTATTGCGCGTTCTCTATGTATGAACCCACAAGTGATGTTGTTCGATGAACCAACATCAGCACTTGACCCAGAAATGGTTCGCGAAGTACTAGACGTAATGGTTGAACTTGCTGGTGAAGGTATGACGATGCTTTGTGTAACTCACGAAATGGGTTTTGCAAAAGAAGTTGCTGACCGAGTGATATTTATGGACGCAGGTGAAATCATTGAGGAAAACAATCCAAAAGATTTCTTTGAAAATCCGCAATCTGATCGCACACAAAACTTCTTAGCGCAGATTCTTCACCACTAATGCTTCACCAACAATCAGTGTGAATCATGCATATTTAAAGAGGCGATATCATCGCCTCTTTTTCTTTTGTAACTAATGGTTTATTTCAACAATAACTTACAAAAAAGTTCATCATTTAGTGTTAGTATTAATCCTGCTATAAACTTAGATGTACGGAAATATTGTGTTACAACTTGTCACGCTTATTTCGACGATTTTTGTTTATTATTTTTAATGTTAGTACAAGGCAGAGGCTTGAAAAACGGAACTATTAGCCTCATTAATGTCTATATAAACAAGAAACACCTTTCAATGAGGAAGAGTAAAAGTATGAACACTCCAATGTATTCTCGCACATCGTCTTATGACAGTGCTCTACAAACCAACAAAGTGCTAAGAAACACTTATGCGCTGCTTTCTATGACGCTTCTATGGTCGGCTGTGGTTGCTGGTGTTTCTATGGCGATGAATCTACCTCGTCCAGGTATCATCATCATGCTGGTTGGCTTCTACGGCTTGCTATTCTTAACAGAGAAGAACCGTAACAACAGCATGGGCCTTGTATTTACATTCCTATTTACAGGTTTCCTTGGCTACACCATCGGTCCAATTCTTAATATGTATATTGGCGCTGGTATGGGTGATGTGGTCCTAACTGCATTAGGCGGTACTGCGCTGGCGTTCATGGGTGCATCTGCATACGCACTGACCACTAAACGTGACCTATCATTCCTAAACGGCATGCTGTTGGCTGGTTTTGTTGTACTACTAGTCGGTATGGTTGCAAATATCTTCCTACAAATGCCAATGCTACACATGGCGATGAGCGGCCTATTTGTTCTGTTTTCAACAGGCGCAATCTTGCTAACTACTCAGCAAATTGTTCGCGGTGGTGAAACAAATTACATCTCAGCAACCATCACGCTATATGTTTCTATCTACAACTTGTTCATCAGCCTGCTAAGCATCCTTGGCATCATGAACGACGACTAATAAGTCTTCAAACTGATTGAATACAAGAGCCCGAGATTATCTCGGGCTTTTTTCTTCTTGAGCAAAGCCACTCCCTTCGCTACCCTATGCGCAATTAGTTAAACAACTCACTGTTAAACGCAATGTTTGAATACAACGGAAACACAATCGAAACTGACGCTCAGGGCTATCTGCTTAATTCAACGGAATGGGTTGAAGGCATGATGGACATTTTAGCTGAGCAAGAAGGCATTCAACTGACTGATGCACATATTGAAGTGGTACTTTTTGTTCGCAAATTCTACGAGGAGTTTAATACTTCTCCAGCGATTCGCATGCTGGTAAAAGCGATGGAAAAAGAACACGGCCCTGAAAAAGGCAACAGTAAGTATCTATTTAAACTGTTCCCTAAAGGTCCGGCAAAACAGGCGACAAAAATAGCAGGTTTACCAAAACCGGCTAAGTGCCTTTAATCTTTCATTGAGTATCTCTTTCTGTAGGTCTTGCTTATTAGACTAGGCAAATATAGGCCTACAGAATTTCAAATCCGCGGTAACTTTTCTCAATCGTACAGGTTGTGCGTACGATTTTATCGACTGACGCCGTTCTTGGCCCCTCTTTTAACCATTCGTAAAATTCATCAACCTGCTCAACTGGGCCACACGCGATTACCTCAACATCCCCATTGTTCAGATTTTTGGCGTAACCCGTTAACCCAAGCTTTAATCCCTGATGAGAAGTGTGATAGCGAAACCCTACCCCCTGAACCACACCGGAAACAATAAATTTGTCGCACTTTGTCGCCATTCGAAATCTTCCCTATTTATAGACTTCCTTTAAGGATAGCCAATAGTTAGCTCATTGTTTTACCTAGCACTCACTATTGGATAATGATCTTATTTTCGAAACCAAGTTCATTTGAAATTAGACGCCGCTCACTCGAGAACGAACATCATTAAGTCGAGTTGCTTTTCAAGCTCAGTTCCACGACAATACCCGACCTTTTCTATCATTCTTCAGAGTAGAGCAATGACTTCTGCAATCTATTTGGTCAAAGGCCGCGATAAATCATTACGTCGTAAACACCCATGGGTTTTCTCCCGTGGTATTCAACGCATCGAAGGTGAACCAAGTTTAGGTGAAACCGTCGATGTTTATTCAAACGACGGTCAGTGGTTAGCAAAAGCCGCCTACTCTCCGCATTCGCAAATTCGTGCTCGTGTTTGGAGCTTCGAGAAAGAAGAGATTGATAGCGCATTTTTCATCAAACGAATTCAACAAGCCCAAATGCTTCGTGACGATTTCATCGAACGTGATGGCTTAACTGGCTATCGTTTGATTGCAGCGGAATCTGATGGTCTGCCGGGTATTACTATCGACAAATACGATAACTACCTTGTATGCCAACTTTTAAGTGCTGGTGCTGAGTACCAGAAAGAAACGTTAATTAAAGCCCTTAATACCTGTTTCCCTGAATGCCATATTTACGAGCGTTCTGACGTTGCTGTACGCAAAAAAGAAGGATTGGAAGAACGTGTTGGTGTTCTTCATGGTGAATTGCCACCTAAGTCTGTTGTGATCGAAGAAAACGGTATCAAAATTAATGTTGATATCGTTAACGGCCATAAGACTGGTTTCTACCTTGACCAACGAGACAGCCGTTTCCAGTCAATCAAGTATGTGAAAGATAAAGAAGTTCTTAACTGCTTCTCTTACACCGGTGGATTTGGCTTATACGCACTGAAAGGCGGAGCAAAACGCGTGATCAACGCTGACGTTTCTCAACCTGCTCTTGATACGGCCAAATTCAACGCAGAGCTCAATGAATTTGATATCTCGAAAAAACGTGCTGTATTCCTCAACGCAGACGTATTCAAACTACTTCGTGAATATCGCGATCAAGGTACCCAGTTTGATGTGGTTATTATGGACCCACCAAAGTTTGCGGAGTCAAAAGCTCAACTGAACGGTGCATGCCGTGGCTATAAAGACATCAACATGCTAGCGATGCAAATTTTAAAACCAGGCGGTACGCTGCTGACTTACTCATGCTCAGGTTTAATGGATCAAGCTCTGTTCCAGAAGATCATTGCAGATGCCGCTTTGGATGCTGGTCGTGACGTGAAGTTCGTAGAGCGTTTTGAACAAGCCGCAGACCACCCAACAGATACCGCGTATCCAGAAGGTTTCTATCTTAAAGGGTTTGCGTGTAAGGTTTTCTGATAAAGGGAAACATATAAGACTCCATGTAAAACGGTCGCTAATTGCGACCGTTTTTTATTTCTTTAAACGCTTATTCTTTCAACTCTATTTCGGCCATTACGTTTCGCCTTCAGTAATGCATGGTCTGCGAGTTTCAGCAGGTCTTCGTAATCTGAAAGATATTCACTACTTGAAACACCAATACTTACAGTGATTTTTAACTGCGAAGCTACATCGTCAAAGCTGTGTGCTTCTATTGCCGAACGTAAACGTTCTAAATAGTCGTCTGATTGATGAGTATCACTGACAAACAAAAGAGTAAACTCTTCTCCGCCCCATCTGGCCAGCAATGTATCCGACTCAATATGACGTTTCAGAACATCGACCACTTCCACAATGGCGTGATCACCCACTAAATGTGAATATTTGTCATTGATACGTTTAAAGTGGTCGATATCGAGTACCGCCAGTTGCAATACCTCTCCACTTTCTCTCGCCTTATCGAATAGCTCTTTAAGCTTTGAGTCAAATGCTCTTCGGTTGGCTAAACCTGTTAATTCATCTTCATGAGACAACTTTTCAAACATGGTCGCCTGAGAGCGTAGCTCGTGCGTTTGAAGAGCGACTTGTTGCTTCAAGCGCAGCTCACTTCGCTTCAAGCTCTGAATGCGCCAGAAAACGCCGGAACCAATCAGCGCCAGTAACGAAAGAATGATAAAAACGATGACTTCTTTTCTCTGCCAAAATAGAGGTTCGACGTCAAACTCATAAAGCACTTTGGCTTCAGTCCAGTTACCATAAGGATAACGGGCGCTGACCAGAAACTTGTAGTGACCGGGACGTAAATTAGTGAACTCTGCGCTGCGAGTATTTCTGCGTTCGGACCATGTGTTATCAAATCCTTCCAACTTGGTACGATACTCTATTCGTTCAGACATCACATAACCCAATCCAACATAGTTAATGGATACTCTGCTCGTTCCGGCAGGCACTATAGGCATCGCTTCTGGGTTAATGTAATTCGAATCAAAACGAACAGACTGCAATACAAGAGGCAGTGGATTACTGCTTAAAGTATGAAGTTTATTGGGATGAATAGATGCCACACCTTTCGCTGTTGCGATATAAATTGAACCACTGCTGAGTTTTGCAGAAGCAGGGTTCGAACCGCCATTCGCTTGGCTACTTGCCATACCGTCAGTTTCATCAAAGTGCTCAAACACAACGCTTGATTCTTTTCCGTCGGCGACATCATGAGCTCTGTCTGCATTGATCTTCCAGATACCACGGTTACTCGACAGCCAGAAGTAGCCATCATCATCCTTTTGAATCTGGAAAAACTTATCGATTGGCAATCCCTGAGGACGCCCGACAAGTGCAGAAGATTGGTCAGACAATCGATAGCGGACGATACCCCTGTCTGTCGCAATCCACACATATCCGGGTTCAATATAGAATCCAAAAGCATATTGAGCCTGTTCTAGTTGGTCTAACTCCAAATTTTCGAACTTGTCGTTATCCCAATAGCCAACGCCCACTCCTGTACCAACCCAAATATGCCCCAACTCATCTTCAGCCAGTGCCATGACATAATCGTCACTAAGGCCATTCTGCTGAGTAAAGTGTTGCATTGTTCCGTCAGGCTGCTTCTTCACCACACCAAACGGAGTTCCTATCCAAAGATTGCGTTGACTGTCTTCTAAAATCGCTCGAACTTCGTTAGTCGGCAAACCTTCTTTATCGGTTAGAATCGGTTCAATCGACCTGTTATTCCATTTCATCAAGCCATTTTGATAAGTACCCACCCAAGCACCACCATCTGACGCGTTGGCCAAGCTCAATATCGATAAGGAAATATCATCATTTAAAGCAGGTTCTGGACAGCTCTGTTTGATAATACTTAAGCCATTACTTGTACCCACTAAAAGCGTCTCGTCGTCAATAGACAAAACCGTGCGGACATAATTGCCAACTAAGCCTTTATCTTGAGTAATAGACATAAAAGGCGCATTACGAAGGCGAATCAAACCGCCATTAGTCCCAACCCAGATACTACTTTCAATATCCTGATACCAAGAAAGCACGCGATTATTCGGTAAGCCTTTACTGGCATCCAAAAACTCAAGAGTATTTTCCGTTAAACGCGCTAATCCTTTATTGATGGTACCCAACCAGATGTTTCCAGCCGAATCCTGCTCGACAACCGTCACAACCGTGTTATTTATTCTCGGGTCAATCAGGGATAACTCTTTTCCATCATAGCGCCATGCTCCACGGTTTGTACCTAAAAGAAGATCGCCATTATGGGACAGAGAAAGGTAGTAAACTTTATCAAATTGGGTAGTTTCAATTCTCGCAGAGGAGTGCTCCGAAAGTTGATATAAGCCGCTCTCAGTACCGACAAATATCTCATTCGCACTGTTTTTGATCAGTCTGTAAGCACTAATATTTTCTAATATCCAGACACTCTCTACATAGGAACCGTCCGCATTTTTTTGCCTGCGTACAACGCCCTGTCCTTCTATCGCCAGCCATTGATTGCCAGAGTGATCAATCAGCACATGGTTGACCATGCTTGGCGCAGCTTCCTGAGGATGCCAGGTAAACCCTGATCTTAAACTTAAGCTTCCTCTCGCACCTCCCACCCATAACGAATTGTTTTGGTCGGAAACCAAGGCGCGGGTACCCGAATCTAGCATATGTGTGATGGGACCACGGTCGAAAAGTCTAAACTCTAAACCGTTGTATCTTGCAACACCTTCCCATGTAGCAAACCAAAGATACCCATCCTGAGTTTGAGCAATCGCATTAATGCTGTTATGAGGTAAACCTTCTGTAGATGTCCAAGTATCAACGTAGTAATCAGAGAGTGAGTTGGGCGTCATAAGGCTCGCTTTTGCCCAAGCAAAGACAGGCGCAAGCACTCCCAAAATAATGAAAATAATAAAGCGACGGGTAGAAGAATATTGGGGAGAGATCATTTAACGTTTTACTTCCTTGTCTAGTAACGTTAATTACATCGAATTTAATAATACTTTACTCACTAGATATCACCACGCCTAATGAAAAAAGTCTATGAGAAGATACTGTTATAGTTGCAAATCTCACGAATGAACTGGTCGGATATCATTTAAAAACAATAACAATACAGATTTTCTGTTCTTGAACCGTTATAAAAATGCCAAAAACAATCTCGGTTGTTCTATCTAAATTACGAATCCTGATGCTTATAAGAAGCTAAGGTAATCCACAATTTTTTTACGAGTTACTTCACAAATATTTGCTCAAACTGTATATTTCATTCACAGCAAAAATATTTTTTAGCCATCAATTGATGCATTTATATAAATAGAACTATAAATATATTTGTAGCCAAAAATATATTTTGCTAATTGGTAGTTTTCGTTTCGAAGACGTATGCCTAGAAGATAAGTTACACAGCTTTTCAATACTCTGGATACATAACTACGTGTCATATAACAAGAAAACAGATTTCATTTTTGCCCTAATTTCCATTGCTTTTTTTGCGATTGCCACTCCAATTTCAATAGCGATAAAAAATCATTATGTCAGTTTGGAGTCGAAAAAAGTGGAAATGGTTGTTGCAAACAACATCTCTCTTGTGCGTTCCAACTTTGAAGCGTCCATTTTTATGGATACTTTTCTTGCTGATAGTTTGGCAACCTTAATCACCATTGATCCGGATGCCGCATTTAAAAAATGGGATGTTGTCGCAAGCCAGCTTCTGAGCAAATCTCAACACGTACGAAATGTGACCGCTTCACCGAACAATATCATTACCTATATCTATCCACTCGAAGGTAACGAGTCAGCGTTAGGTGTTGACCTATCACGTATACCTGAACAGTACAAAGCCATCCAATTAGCAAAGCAAAAACAACACATTTATATCGATGGTCCAGTCAATCTAGTACAAGGTGGACAAGGCCTGATTGCTCGCTATCCGATTTATTCAGATTTCCCATACAACAAAGCCTATTGGGGCACCGTAAGTGTGGTTATTGATTACAACAAGTTAATGACGTACAGCGGTATTTACGACATTTTTGATGCTGAAGTTGCAATTAGAAACATCACAAACACCCCAAAAGTGCTCTATGGTGATATCGAAATCTTTGATAACCCAGACATTCAGCATTTCATCAACTTACCTTATGGACGTTGGCAATTAGCGGCTAAATATAAACTCAGTGACAGTGCTCATCTGACATTCATTGAAAGAACAATTCTATCAATGGCCCTTATCTCGGTGAGTCTTATCTATGCGTTATTTTTCTTAATTTATAAGAACTATAAAACCATTCATAAAGCTGCGATGCAGGATGAGTTAACTCATCTTCCAAACCGACGTTACATTAAGAAATTGCTCAAGAAAATGTCCACCAAAAAAGAGGGCAATAGCTTTTTTACCCTGTTAAGCGTTGATGTTAACGACTTTAAGTTAGTAAACGACAATTATGGTCATGATGTAGGCGATAGATTCTTGCAATTCATCAGCATAAAGTTCCAAGAAAATGTTCGCAGTACAGATACAGTAGCAAGAATTGGTGGTGATGAGTTCCTTGTTATTTTGAACAACATCTACCTTCCAGAGAAGGTCAACAGCGTTACCCAATCGATTAAAAACAAAATCGAAAGTGAATCATTTTTCCACAACAACAAAGAAATCAAGCCAAGCTTAAGTATCGGTTACGCGATTTATAACGATAAAAACATCGATATTGAAACGCTGATCACTAAAGCTGACCACGCTATGTATCTCAACAAAAACGCTAATGCGTTTTCTAAAACGAGCATTTAACCCTCATAGAAAAGCGGCTTACCTGCATCAGATAAGCCGTTCTAAATATTCACTTTGACCAAGTGAACTACTTTATTGGCACTCTTGCCACAGCACCACGTGATTACCTTTCAACTTCTGCACTTCTCCGCGATCAACAAACGACTGAATCTCATCAAGATCAATACGTGTAGAGTCATACAACACAGCGCAAACTTTGTCTTTTGCACCAAGTTGATGACATTCACCAAATGGTGTGTAGCGAGAAGAGCCAAGAGAGATCAAAATGTGGTCGGGATAGCCCGCCTGCCCTAATAATTCTTGGATAGAATGCAAAGCTCCTTCGTTTTTCTGTCCATTGCTCTGACTGACTAGCCACGCGATTAACTGCTCGTAACTGTAGCTGTAATCACCCAATGAAACATCATTACAGCACAGGTTCCACTGTTCATTTCTGCCAAGAAAGCTGCAAAAGCGATACTTATCCAAGTCAGAATTTTTGCTGAAGTCTGCAAGTGGAATGACTTTACTTGCAATACCTTTAGACGCTGCACCCCAGTTCTTCTTCTGAGCCAACTTATCTACCACTGCGTTGCGGTGAGTTGCATCATTAAACAAGGTCATCCCTTCAGCTTCAAAACCAAGCACTGACGTTCCCAAATATTTTACCTTGGCAATCAGAGCAATCTCAGGTTCCATTTGCACTTTAGCTGAGGGATTAGTAGGTAACATCAGAACGTCAAATGAGTACGGATTAACGTTGAGGTAAGCATCGCTTGCACCGGCAACATAAAACGGGAATAGCGCCTGTGGGCTTTGTGTATCAACGCTTCCATGTAAACCCTTTTCTTCACCTGTTTGTTGCAGATGTCCTGCAAAATTTCCTGCTATTCCAATACCAAAGATAGGTATTTCAAACATTGGCTGACTCAAGTTTTCCCTCACTTCCTTATGATATTGTTAGCGCGATACCGCGGATGATAATGTTGACCAAGAAATTTTCTGCGTCTTCAAATTCACTTTCTGACATAGACGATCCTTTGATCAACTGAATCTCAGTATCAAAATCTGCATAGAATTGGGTAGAACTCCAAATCAAAAACAGCAGATACAAAGGCTCGACTGGCCGAATCAATCCTTTATCCACCCATGTCTGAATTACTGATGATTTACCCGCGGTCCACTCCACCACTGGGAACTGGATTTCATCTCGAATATTCGGCGCTCCTTGAATGATCTCCTGAGCAAAGATCTTCGATTCCTGCGGATGTGTACGGCTATAGCGCATTTTGCCAACAATATAATTCCGTAAAACCGCCTCTGGCGGCATATTGGCCGCATCTTCAGAAAAACCTTCATTCCATAAATTTAAAATGTCTCTCAGCAGAGCTTTATAAAGCCCTGCTTTCGATTTGAAGTAGTACAGAATGTTCGCTTTGGGTAAGTTGATTCTGTCCGCTATCGCTTGAACCGACGTTCCTTTATATCCATGTTTTACAAATTCATCAGCCGCCGCTTGCAGGATTAGCGTTTCGTTACGCCTGCGTATTTCTCCAGAAATAGAACGCTTGTGATGCGCAAGTTCAGTATCCAAAAGAACTCCTTTCGATTTAGGCTTATATTTAAAGTAATCAATGGATAGCCTGTTGTTGTCAAGTATCTATTTTTTGCACCATTTTCAACACTCTGCACCAATATAAAGCGACGTAAAGGTGAACTCTCAATGCTAAGCCTTACGCTTGTTGATGTTGAACACTTGGTCAGGTTTTTGCATTTGGCTTTTATAAATTCAATAGAAGAACAAATAATTAAACCAAAATAGCCATAAAAATAATTGGAAAGGAATCTGCTCAACATGGACACACCACTACTCGAGCTGTGGAACATCAGTAAGTTCTTCCCCGGCGTCGTGGCCAATGACAAAGTAAATTTAAAACTCCATCAAGGAGAGATCCTAGCTCTGTTAGGGGAAAACGGCGCAGGAAAATCAACGCTAGTAAAAATGATATATGGCGTTAATAGCCCAAGTGAAGGGGCGATTATGTGGAATAACCACGAAGTCACTATCAGCTCGCCAAACCAAGCAAGAGCAATGGGTATCGGCATGGTGTTTCAACACTTTTCCGTTTTTGAAACGCTCACCGTACTGGAAAACATTCAACTGGGTTTGGACAAGGAGTTTCTCGACTCAGTTTCGGATTTACGCAAACTCATCATCGCCAAAAGTGAACAATACAAACTGCATGTAGATCCAGACAGATATGTACACAGTCTGAGTATCGGAGAGAGGCAGCGTGTTGAAATACTTCGTTGTTTGATTCAGGACGTTAAGCTTTTAATCCTCGATGAGCCTACATCCGTGCTTGCGCCTCAAGAAATCGAAGGCTTGTTTGAAGTGCTTAACCAACTTTCGAGCGAAGGTTGCGCCATTTTGTTCATCAGCCACAAGCTTAAGGAAGTCACCTCTTTATGCCATCGCGCAGTGATTTTGCGTGGCGGAAAAGTTACGGGTGAATGTGACCCGAGCCAAGAGACACCAAACTCGATTGCACGAATGATGGTGGGTGATGAAACCCAGCTATCGGAAAGCTACCCAAAAACTGAAACCAGCGATGTCATTCTGCAAACAAACAATCTGACACTCTCTCCTTCTCACCCTTTCGGTTGTGGTCTAGAGAAAGTAAATCTGCAACTTCGCGCTGGCGAAATTTTCGGTCTCGCAGGTGTTGCTGGTAACGGTCAGGAAGATTTGCTTGCGGTACTCAGTGGTGAAGACACTCGTAGCAACGCAGACAGCATTCAATGGCAACAGATCAATATTGGCGATTGGGACGCAGGTAAACGACGCGAGCTTGGCCTTGCCTACGTGCCAGCGAACCGCCTTGGTCAGGGAGCCGTTCCCGAAATGAGTTTGGAAGAAAACACCCTGCTCACTCACTCTCGTGCACTAAGCTCTCGTGGTGTCATTAATTTTCCTAAGCTCAAACAACTTGCCAAGCAGCTTATCAGCAACAACCAAGTGAAATGCCGCAATGAAAACTCTCAAGCGAAGAGCCTTTCAGGCGGTAATTTACAGAAGTTTATTATGGGACGTGAAGTCGCTCAGCAACCCAAAGTTATTATTTGTGCACATCCAACATGGGGCGTGGACATCGGTGCTGCGAGTGCCATTCACCGTCAGCTCATCGCATTGCGCGATGCTGGCACAGCGGTTCTTGTTGTCTCTGAAGATATCGACGAACTGTTTATTCTGTGTGACCGCCTAGCCGCAATTTATGAAGGCCAAGTGTCAGATGCAGTCAAAACCAGCAATACCTCTATCGATCAAATTGGGGAATGGATAGCCGGTGGTTTCGTTTCTCATGTGGAGGTCGCAAATGCTTAAGGTTCAACCTCGTTTAGAAAGCTCTAAGATGATGTCTTGGCTTTCTCCATTCATCGCTGTAGCACTCACTATGGTTGTCTCCAGTCTGATGTTTGTCTGGTTAGATGTTGACCCGCTCAAAGCCTTTCAAGTGTTTGTTCTGATGCCATTTTCAGACAGCTACAACTTGGGCGAACTGTTGGTGAAATCCGCACCACTGATGTTGTGTGCGATTGGTTTGGCACTGTGTTACCGCGCAAACATGTGGAACATTGGTGCTGAAGGTCAATTATTAATTGGTGCCGTAGCCAGTAGTGCGGTAGCGGTAACTGCTACTGACGATTCCGGCTTTGGTACTTTCCTGCTGACCGTTGGCGCAGGTGTTATCGCAGGTGCTTTATGGGCAGGTATTCCTACTTGGTTAAACCGTCGCTTTCACACCAACATTATTCTTACCACTATCATGCTTAACTACATTGGTTTGTATATACTGCTTTGGGCGGTGCATGGTCCGCTCCGTGATCCTTCTGGCTTTGGTTTTCCTGAATCTGCCATGTTCGTTGATGCGGTCATGATGTCACCTCTGACGGAATCTGGACGAGCAACCATGTCAATTGTGATTGCGGTGATCGTCGCAATAGCAGCTGGATTAATGCTGTTCAAAACATTGCCCGGGTTTAAGTTGCGTGTCATGGGTTCAGAGCGTGCAGCAGCGAAATACGCGGGCTTTTCCGAAAATAAATTGGTTTGGGGCGTAATGTTATTCGCGGGTGCAATGGCAGGACTTGCCGGCGCTGCTGAAGTGATGGGACCAATTGGTCAGCTTGTTCCTTCTGTGTCTCCCGGTTATGGCTATGCTGCGATTATTGTCGCTTATCTTGGCCGTTTGAATCCAATAGGCGTGATTATCGCTGCCCTGTTTATGGGCGCTCTTTACATGGGAAGTGACCTTGCACAAATTGAACTTAACCTGCCAACAGCCGTCACGGGTTTGTTCCAAGGCACTTTGCTCTTCTTCTTATTAGCGTGTGATTTTTTAATCTACTACCGATTCGTGCCGAATCGTTCTTTAAGTAAGAAAACCGCTAGTTCACTGGTTAATGAGAAAGGAGCCGCATAATGGATGCAATTCTAATTCAGTCGCTGTTTATCGCGGCACTAAAAACAGGTACCCCTTTGCTTATCATCGCTTTGGGCGAGTTAATTTGTGAGAAGACAGGGGTACTTAACCTTGGTCAGGAAGGCATGATGTTGATGGGCGCAATGGCCGGTTTTGCTGGCGCTATGGTTTCGGGCAGCTTGCTCGTTGGCGTCTTGGTTGCCATGTTCGCAGGCATGATGATGGCTTGGTTATTTGGCGTATTAACGCTCACACTTAGCTCAAATCAGGTGGCTACTGGTTTAGCACTTACCATCTTTGGCACAGGACTTAGTGCGTTCTTAGGCGGAAGCTTAGTCGGTAGCACCATTCAAGGGTTTAAGCCAATCGCGATTCCCTTACTCAGTGATATTCCATTCTTTGGTCCGTTGCTGTTTAACCATGACATCTTGGTGTACGCGAGTTTTATTCTTGTCGGCACAGCTTGGTGGACGCTGCACAAGACACGTATTGGTCTTGTTATTCGCGCTGTGGGTGAAAACCCGCACTCAGCGAACGCATTAGGTATCAAAGTGATTAAAGTTCGTTACGCGGTCACATTACTTGGCGGAGCATTAGCAGGTCTTGCAGGGGCTTACATGTCGTTATCGTATACACCGATGTGGATGGAAAACATGACCGCGGGTCGCGGATGGATCGCGTTAGCACTGGTTGTGTTTGCTTCATGGCGCATTGGTTATCTGGTGTTGGGTGCATACTTATTCGGTTTTACTTCCATCATGCATTTGATGATGCAGGGGGCAGGAATCGACATCTCTCCTAACCTGCTCGCGATGACCCCTTATGTAGCAACGGTCGTTGTCATGGTGTTACTGAGCTCGAATGAGTTGCGTCAGAAACTGGCAACGCCAATGAGTTTAGGCAAACCGTTCGACCCTAAACGTCAATAACAACAGATACAAATCAGCCCGCTTTTGCGGGCTTTCTGTTTGCTATGTCGCTGCATTTATTCGAAAAGGCTTCTCTATTTAGCTGTATTTCCCCAAACTTTTCAGTCCACACTTGCGCATCAAAATGGTGCATTTTGTATACATGTAAGCACCATTGTAAAACATCCACTTAAAGTTAATTTCCCATCAGTGTCTATACTGACTGTATACAATATATCTAACCCCTTTGTGCACAATGCTTACAAGCCCATTCGAAAATAATTATTCAAAACACGACCAGTTGGTCAACTTTTTGCTAACAATCTCGTATCACGAATTTTTTGCAAGCAACTCCCTATCAATACACTTTTGCGAGCAAAAATGGACAACCAAATAGCTATCTTAAAATAGCGATATCTTTGAAATGGAGAATTTCATGAAAATAAATCAGTGGATGACGGTTGCAGCACTTTCAGTGTCTGCAGTGTTTTCAACTTCTACCCTTGCGGAAGATCCGATGAAAGTCGGTTTTGTATACGTGGGTCCTGTTGGCGATCACGGTTGGAGCTATGAGCACGACCAAGGCCGTCTGGAAATGGAAAAACACTTCAACGGCAAAGTGCAAACTACATTCGTGGAAAACGTACCGGAAGGCGCGGATGCTGAACGTGTTATCACTCAGCTCGCTAAGTCAGGCAATGAAGTTATCTTCACGACGTCATTCGGCTTTATGAACCCAACAGCGAAAGCAGCCAAACGCTTCCCTAAAGTAACGTTTGAACACGCGACGGGTTACAAAATGGATAAAAACCTAGGTACTTACGTACTTCGTACTTACGAAGGTCGTTATGTATCTGGCGTTGCAGCGGGTATGGCTACAAAATCAAACACGCTTGGCTACATTGCAACTTTCCCAATCCCTGAAGTTATTCGTGATATCAACGCCGTTTATCTTGGCGCGAAAAGCATAAACCCAGATATCAAACTAAAAATCGTTTGGGTGAACACTTGGTACGACCCAGGTAAAGAATCGGATGCTGCGAACGCGCTTATGGATCAAGGCGCAGACATTATTCTTCAACACACTGACAGCCCAGCACCACTTATTGCAGCAGAAAAACGCGGCATGATGGCTATTGGTCAAGCCTCTGATATGAGCCACTTTGCACCGAAAGCTCACATGTTCTCTGTACGTGACCATTGGGCACCACACTACATCAAAACTGTGCAAGCGGTTATGGACGGTAATTGGAAACCAGAAGACTACTGGGGTGGTCTAAAAGATGAGTTGCTACAAATTGTTGCTATCAACCCTAGCCTTCCTGAAGAGATCAAAACTGCAATTTCTGACACAGAAGCGAAGATCATTTCAGGCGAAATCGTTCCATTTACGGGGCCTATGAAAGACAACCAAGGCAAGGAAGTTATACCAGCAGGTCACTCTTTAACAGACAAAGAGCTAGCAGCAGTGAACTGGTACGTTGAAGGTATCGACGCAAAAATTCCTAATTAATCACGTCGCGACTCGTCTGCTAGCTCACAGCAGACGAGTCTTTTTTTAACCAAATAGTTGACCAGTTGGACAAGTTTAATAACAAAAACCCGTACTCATTGAAGCAAGGAAGCGCAGAAAGTAAGGCTAAAGCTACAATTAGAAAGGGAGAGAGGAAGTTATGTTAGAGCTAATGATTAATAGCGAGGTCGTCAAAGTGGCGTCTGCCAAAGCAGATACCATGCTGCTGAACTACCTGCGCGAACAAAAGCAGATGACGGGCTCTAAAGAAGGATGCGCAAGCGGCGACTGCGGAGCTTGTACTGTCGTTTTAGTCAGCTTAGAGGGTGATAACGTCAATTATCGCCAAATAAACGCCTGTATCACGCCAATTCACTCACTGCATGGCAAACAGGTCATTACCGTTGAACACCTGAAACAGGGCAACCAACTCCACCCTGTTCAACAAATAGTGGTAGATAAACACGGCACCCAATGTGGCTTCTGCACACCGGGTTTTGTGATGTCGTTATACGCACTTTCCAAACAAACCGAAAAACCACAACACCCTGCCGATTTCTTAGCAGGTAACTTATGCCGTTGTACGGGTTACGGTCCGCTCATTGAAGCCGCCAACACCATTGCAACCACTGCGATTGAAGATCCACTCAGCGCTGAAATCGAAAGCGTTAAAGCATGGATGAAATCTGTTCAGCCATTAGAAAGTGCTCAGTATATTAAGCCAACCACTCGTCAAGCTCTGGCAAAAGCACGCGCTGAACATCCGAATGCAAAACTGATTGCTGGCGGTACTGATTTGTCGCTGGAAGTCACGCAACAACTGAAATCCATTCCCGAACTGATTGATATTTCACACGTTGATGACCTGCTTGGTATTACCGAAACCACTTCAGGCTGGCGTGTCGGCGCAGCGGTTCCAATGAACATTGTTCATGAATTTATGAAGAAACACTTCCCAACCACGGATGAAGTGATTGAACGTTTGGGCAGTTTGACCATTCGCCACCGAGCAACACTGGGAGGAAGCCTTGGTCACGCCTCACCTATTGGTGATATTGCACCACTGCTGATGAGCCTTCAGGGCAAAATTGAACTGGATGATGGCATAAACAAAACCCTTTATGCACCAGAAGATTACATCACTGGCTATCGCGAGACCTTAATCAAACCGAACCAGTGGATCAGTGCGATTCACCTACCGCGTTTAGCACCAAACCAGCTTCATGCCATCTACAAAGTCAGTAAGCGTTACGAGGACGACATTGCTACCGTGACTCTGGCTATCAACATGACAATCGGTTCAGACAAACGCGTCAAGAGCTGCATTATTTCAGCAGGCGGTGTGGCCGCTAAATCTGTACGTTTATTTGAACTGGAAGAAGTCTTTGTCGGTCATTCACTCACCCAACCTATCGTGAACAAAGCACGTCAAAAGGTTACTCAGGTGATTCATCCGTTAAGTGACGTTCGCGGCTCTGCGGAGTATCGCGTAAAACTGGTACAAAACCTGCTGCAACGCTTTTACCTAGAATCACAGCAAGTTGAAACAAGGTTGGTGCAACATGCGTAAATTAACTTCCGTTTTTAAACAAACTGCTGTTAATACTCAAACTCCTGCTCAACAACCTGTCACTGAGGTTGTCGGCAAACCGCACAAACATGAAAGTGCGGATAAACAAGTGAGTGGCGAAGCCCTGTTTGTTGACGATTATGTAACTCCAAGAAACTGCCTTCATGCTGCGGTTGTCATCTCATCCATTGCCAAAGGCAAAATTACTAACTTGGATCTTTCTTCTGTTGAGAATGCCGAAGGTGTGGTTAAGGTTTTTACTGCGGATGCGATTCCCGGTGAGAAAGACATTGGTACTATTTTCAAAGGCGATCCACTGCTGGCTTTGGACAATGAAATTCGCTATTTCGGTCAGCCTATCGCGCTAGTATTGGCAACCACTCACGACCAAGCGTGGAAAGCCGCGCGTTTAGCTTCTGTTGAATACCAACAAGATGAAGTTGTGCTAAGCCACGAAAACGCCAGTGAGCTGCTCCCTTCGCACCAAATGGGCAAACACATTGAACAGAACGTGTTTGATAATGCGGATATCGCCATAGACAGCGATATGCACGTCGGCGGTCAAGAGCATTTTTATCTGGAAGGACAAGTGAGCCTTGCAGAAATCACCGAAGATGGCGGAATTTTTGTACGTTCATCAACTCAAAACCCTTCTGAAATTCAAAAACTGATTGCTGAAGTTCTGCATGTTGATTTCAACCGAGTTACCGTTGATATGCGACGCATGGGGGGTGGCTTTGGAGGTAAAGAAAGCCAAGCGGCACAATGGGCATGTTTAGCCTCATTAGGGGCTTATCACACAAAACGAGCCGTTAAAATGCGCCTGCCTCGCGGTATTGATATGACGGCGACAGGCAAACGTCACCCGTTCTACAACCGCTACCAAATCGCGGCGAACAAACAAGGTGAAATCATCGCGGCCGATATCCAAGTGAACGGTATTTGTGGTCACTCACCTGACTTGTCTGATGCGATTGTCGACCGCGCGATGTTCCATGCCGATAACGCTTATTTTCTAGGAAATGCGTGTATTGAAGGCAACCGCTTAAAAACCGACATGGTTTCTCATACAGCTTATCGTGGATTCGGTGGTCCTCAAGGGATGATAGTGATCGAAAAAGCGATGGAAGAGCTGGCGCTAACTGTCAGACAAGACCCACTCGATATTCGCCTTAAAAATCTCTACCGCGCTGGTAAAAATGTAACGCCTTATGGAATGCAGGTAGATCAATACGACGCCATGCTCGAAATCATGAAGCAGCTTGAGCAAAGCAGTGATTATCGTGCTCGTCGTGAACAGGTAAATCAATGGAACAAAATCCATTCAGTATTGAAAAAAGGCTTGTCGTTAACACCGATTAAATTCGGTATTTCATTTACCGCAACACACCTTAACCAAGCGGGTGCGCTTATCCACGTCTACACAGACGGCACAATGCAGGTTTCTCATGGTGGTACCGAAATGGGTCAAGGTCTGCATACCAAGATTGCACAAATCGTGGCGCAAACTTTTGGCGTGAGCTTAGACAAGGTGCTGGTTACCTCTACCCGTACCGACAAAGTGCCCAACACCTCTCCAACCGCCGCATCTTCTGGTGCCGACTTGAATGGCATGGCAGCGCATATAGCAGCATTAGAGATTAAACAGCGTCTGTTGGAGTTCGCTCGAAGTCATTACAAGGTTGAAGACGTCGATATCGTTAACGGCGAGCTAATAGGTGTGAATGAAACCGTCACTTGGGCTCAGTTGGTACAAAAAGCTTATATGGCACGTGTATCTCTTTCTGCAACCGGCTTTTACCAAACACCAAAAATTGGTTACGACAGAAAAACCGCGACTGGACATCCTTTCTTCTACTTCTCATTAGGCGCGTCCTGTTCCGAAGTTACCATCGACACACTAACCGGAGAGATGCGTGTTGATCGCGTGGATATTCTGCACGATGTGGGCAACAGCTTAAACCCAGCCATTGACCGAGGTCAGATTGAAGGCGCGTTTGTGCAAGGTTTGGGATGGCTGACCACTGAAGAACTTGTGTGGCATGAAGACGGTCGCCTGCTCAGTAACAGTCCAATGAACTACAAGATCCCGACCATTGGTGACTATCCAAAACAGATGCACATTGATTTGTATGAAAAAGCCAACCCAGAGCACAGCATTTATCGCTCGAAAGCGGTGGGCGAACCGCCTTTTATGCATGCAATCAGCGTTTGGTGTGCAACCTATGATGCAGTGGCTTCTATCAGTGGTCACAAACATGCGCCGCAGTTGCATGCCCCTGCTACCGGCGAAACCATTTTGAGAGCGTGTGAAGAGCAGCTTCAATGGCTTGAACACCATGTTGTGAAGGAGACCGAAGATGCCGTCACACCATAATCCTCAAGGTTTTGAGCAGTTCAATGTTGATCAGTTCAATAAGAATGGACTGCTCAACAACCCAGGCATGCACTGGTTGAAAGCGTGCCAGATGCTTGAACATCAAGGCGAAGCTTATTGCATCGCAACTGTGGTTGCCTACGTTGGCTCGGTACCGAGATCAAGCGGTGCAAAAATGGTGATTACTCAAGCGTGCCAGTTCGACACGCTGGGCGGTGGTAACCTTGAGTTTCAAGTTATTGCTCAGGCTCGTGAAGGATTAGCGTCTCATCAAAGCCAAGTCGCCATTGAACGTTTCTCCCTTTCGGCGGATCTCGGTCAATGTTGCGGTGGCGCGGTTCAGGTGATGTTTGAGTATTTCCATACTCAGACACCTCAGGTAGTTATCTTTGGCGCTGGTCACGTATGCCAAGCATTAACCACAGTGTTAAATGAGTTGCCTTGTCAATTGACAGTGGTTGATAGCCGCCACGAATGGCTTGCGCCTCTACAGGACAAAGGTATCAAGGTTGAACTGCTGGAAAATCCGATTGAAGCGTTGGGCCAACTACCTAACAACGCGTATGTCATTGTGATGACTCAAGATCATGGGCTCGACTTTGAAATTACGCGTTTGGCACTGGAAGAAAACCGCTTCGCGTTTGTCGGTCTTATCGGCTCACAAGGTAAAAAACAGCGCTTTGAATACCGTTTGAAAGAGCAACTCACCGATGCTGATCTCATTCATAACCTCACCTCCCCGATTGGTCATCCGGATGTGAAAGGCAAATTGCCAATGCAGGTCGCTGTTTCGGTAGCGGCTCAGCTGATTGGCTTATTCAGTGAACAAGAAGCCAACACCATTAACCGTGAAAGCAACAGCGAAGAAGTGCAATGGAAGCAGGCAAATGAAGCTCGTAAGGTTTTAAAGGAAGAAAAGCAATGACAGCAGTACGAACGAGCTTGGAACTCGACGATCAAGCACTGAACAAAATCTGCACCAGTCAGAAATGGGTATCGTTGGTGAAAGCACAAATGCCTTTTAAAAGTCCTTCAGAGCTCAAAAACGCGGCAGAGGAAGCGTTTGCAGAACTTGAAGAACAAGATTGGCTGGAGGCGTTCGCTGGTCACCCAATGATTGGTGATATCTCTACTCTGCAAAAGAAATACGCACAGGGAAAATCGTTAAGTGAAAAAGAGCAAGGTGGCGTAAAAGGCGCCTCCGATGAAACCTTGCAGCAACTGCTTTCACTGAACAAAGAATACGCAGAGAAATTCGGTTTTATCTTCATCGTATGTGCTACCAACAAAAGCGCAGATGAAATGCTCAGCATGTTAAAAGCGCGCATTAACTGCACTCGAGAACAAGAGTTGCAACAAGCCGCAATAGAACAACAAAAAATCAGTCAGATAAGAATGGAAGCTTATTTATGAACAAACTCAGTTGCCATGTACTGGACACCGCTAACGGTCATCCCGCTGCAAATATCGTTGTAAAACTTTATCGCTTGGGCAGTTTCGATTGCCTTGCTGAGGAAACCACAAACGAAGATGGTCGTGCCGTTTTTGAAGGCATTACGCTTGATAAACATAACTTTACTTTGCGCTTTCTCGTTCAGCCTTACTGTGAAGAACAATTCGGAGCGTCTTTCTTCCCAATGATCGATGTGCATTTCACCGTGAGCGACGATAGAAACTACCACATACCGCTACTTCTTTCGCCTTACTCATACTCCAGCTATCGAGGTAGTTAGTATGACGTTAAAGGTACATAGAGGAAGCTTACTCCACTTCCCAAAAGTGACATCGTCACCGTCTGAGAACTATCAGTATTGGAATGACGGTGTGCTCGTGGTGGAAAATGGGCGTATTACCCATGTAGGAGATGCCAAAGAATTCTTTTCAATCTCAGCTAATAAAGCGTTGTTGATTCAAGGACATGTGACTCAGCATCACGGACTGCTTATTCCGGGGATGATTGATGCCCATGTGCATTTCCCTCAAATAGAGATGATTGCCAGCTATGGTAAACAACTGTTGGATTGGTTAAACACATATACTTTTCCAACAGAGCTAATGTTCGCTAATCAAGACTACTGCAATGCTCAGGCAGAGTTCTTCATCAAGCAACTTTTTGCTCATGGCACAACCACAGCCAGCGTATTTGCCACCGTTCATCCGCAGTCGGTTAACGCGTTTTTTACCGCAGCGCAACGACATGATGCGCGGATGATTTGCGGCAAAATCATGATGGATCGTTTCTGTCCTGACGAGCTGCAAGATACGCCGGAATCCGGCTATCGTGACAGCAAAGAGCTGATTGAACGCTGGCACAAAAATGGGCGTGCACTATACGCGATTACCCCTCGCTTTGCACCAACCAGCACACCTGAACAACTTGCCAAAACCGGACAACTTGCCAAAGAACATCCGGACACTTTCATTCAAACCCATTTGAGTGAAAACCACGGTGAAATGGCGTGGGTAAAAGATCTTTTCCCTGAAGACGACGATTACCTAGCTGTGTATGAGCGCTACAACCTTGTGCGCGACCGCGCCCTGTTTGGACATGCTCTGCATCTTAATGACCGTGAGTTTAAGTCTTTAGCGGCAAACGGCGCTTCTATTGCCTTCTGCCCTTCATCGAATCTGTTTTTAGGTAGTGGTTTGTTTGACTATCAAAAAGCAAAAGAGGCAGGAATTCCAATCGCTATCGCCAGTGATGTCGGTGCTGGCACCAGTTTGAGTCTGCTGCGCAACCAAAGTGATGCTTACAAAGTATGTCAGTTACAAGGCGTGAGCTTAGATGCGTTTGAATCTCTCTATCTCTGCACTCAGGGAGCTGCGGCAGCTATGGGGCTCGACCACCTCATCGGCAATTTTAATGTCGGCACAGAAGCCGATTTCGTAGAACTCGATCTCACAGCATTTCCGATGCTCAAACAGCGCATTTTGCGTTGTCAGGAATTGTCAGAGCAACTTTTCGCTTTGGTCACACTGGGTGACGAGCGAGTGATCGAGAAAACCTATGTTCATGGAAAATTAGTTTATCAAAAGGATGTGATGTTATGTGGCCACAACTCTACGAATGGATTGCGCTATTTATCAAATGGTTCCATGTAATCTGCGGTGTTGCATGGATTGGCGCAAGTTTCTATTTCACTTGGTTAGATAACTCTTTAGAAACGCCGCCAAAGTGGAAACAGGACAAAGGAATCAAAGGCGATCTTTGGGCGATCCACGGTGGTGGCTTCTATGAAGTCGCCAAATACCAAGTTGGTCCAGAACAAATGCCTGAAAAGCTGCACTGGTTTAAATGGGAAGCCTACTCTACTTGGCTGACAGGTACTGCGTTGTTAATTTGGATGTACTACTTCAACGCGCAAGCTTACCTTATTGACCCTCGTGTTATGGAACTGAGCACGCTTCAAGCTGTGAGTTTAGGTATAGGGACTATCTTCCTTGGCGTGGTTGTGTACGAAGGATTAATGCGTTCTCCATTGAACCGTTCAACACCTCTGTTTATTGCAGTGATAGTGCTATTCGGCGCGCTATTCTTCTACGCTTTCGCCCATATGTTCAGTGGCCGTGGTGCTTTCATTCACATGGGTGCGCTGATCGGTTCGATAATGGTGAACAACGTTTTCCATAAGATCATCCCAGGTCAACGGAAGATGGTAAAACAAGTGGCAGCCGGTGAACCTGTAGACCCAGCTCCGGGCTTAGAAGGCAAACGTCGTTCAATCCACAACAACTACTTCACGCTGCCTATCATCTTTTTGATGATCAGTAACCACTATCCGATGGTTTACCAGCACGCACAAAGCTGGTTAATTGGGCTTTTAATTATGCTTATTAGTGCTTACATTCGCCATTACTTCAACCTCAAGCACTCTGGTCAGTCAAAACCGAGCGTGATGTATGTTGGTGCTGGCGCTATGTTTGCTCTGGCAGTTGCAATTAGTTGGCAAGCAACATCACAACTACACGCGCCAAAAGTGGTTGCGGCGCAAGGTTCTGAGTCTGCATTGACAGAATCAGTGGCAACCGCTTCTGTAGAAGCTGAGCCTCAACTCACAGAACAACAACACTCAGCGTTAGGCATTATTGAAGCTCGCTGCGGCCAGTGCCACAGTTCAACACCTACAGATGATGTGTTTAAAGTGGCACCAAGTGGTGCGATATTTGATACATGGCAAGATGTGGAACGTTGGAAATCCCGTATCATTGCCCGCGCTGTCGTCAGTGGCGATATGCCGTTCCTCAATAAAACAGAAATGACCGACGATGAACGCCAAGAGCTGAATAAAATACTCAACGCCAGCGAGTAACCGAAAAACCACCAGCACAATGCTGGTGGTTTTACATCCCTTCTGAAAATGCAGAAATCACCACAGCATCTATACCCTATTCCTGTTTTCACAAAGCTGATCAAATTTGCGCATATGCAACGGTGAACTACACTAAATCTTAACGGAAAGTGCCACTTTAGTGTGGTCAACATTTATTTCTTTAAGAGGTTAGTATGAGACTTCATTCGATTCGATTAAAAATGATGTTGCCCATTATTTTGCTCACTGTGCTAGTGATTTCAATTTTTGTCTTTATGCAGGTCATCATCAAGATAGAAGATCGGGCGATGGAGAAACAAACCAAGTCCTACTTCGAAGCCATAGCAGTCGTGCTCAATGCGGATCGTGATATCTATCAAGCACGTTTAGCCCAGGCAGAAATGCTCTCTGACTACGGAGACAAACAACAACAACAAAAAGACTTCGATGAGAACGCACAACAAGTCTATGATCGCTTCCAAAGTTTCCGCAAGTATCTGGTTGATGAACCAAAATTAGTAGCACCTTTTAATAACTTTGACGCACTTTACGATGATTGGCTCCAAAGCAGCAAAAATGTTTCTTCTATCTATGTTGCAAGCCAGTTCGTGAATGATCGTTTGACTGATATCGATAAAGACTTCTTTACTATGCGTAATTTGCTCGATCAGGCTGAGGCGAAACTTCGTGTCCATGCGTCAGACTGGAGTGAAGATAATACTGACCGTCAGATACTTAAACGCTATCTGGATGCGTTAGCAGAAGTGCTTAATGCTGACCGCGATTTATATCAAGCACGTTTAGCTCAGCAAAAGTTTGTCACTGGTATTGGTGATGCAGAGAAAAACCTCAACGATTTCCAAGAAAACGCTCTACAAGCAAACAACCGTTTTCAATCTTACAGAACCTTGATGTCTGCCGAACCTGAGTTTGTTACTCCCTATGAACAATTTGACGGCCTTTTTTCAGGCTGGTTTAAAGAGAGTTCAGATCTCATGGATTCTGATGAAATAAAAATCGCTGGCAGTCAGAAAGACGTGTTGTCCTCTACCGACGAGAAGTTTGAGCGTATTAGAGACGTACTCGATAAAGCCGGAGAAGCAGTAAAGAACCAAGGTCGGATAAAAGAACAAGAGACGGCTCAGGAGATTCAACGTTATCAACAAATTACCATTGGTATAGTGGCAGTTGGTTTTCTGATAGCGTTCTTGATCAGCTACTACATACCGAAAAACATTACGCAAAATGTAAACAACATCTCGCAGCGAATTCGCGAAATCTCGGAAGGTGATGGTGATTTGACAGCACGAATCAACTCTAGCGCAAAAGATGAGTTGGGCGATTTGGCACAAGAGTTCGATACCTTCGTTGGAAATCTGCAAACGATAATGAAGACTATCCAATCAAAAAGTTCAGCATTGGGTGACTCAACACATCGCTTGGAGGCTGTGGCTAACTCAGTCAGCAATATCACGCAAAAGTTAGTGGAATCGAGCGATTCCATCGTTAGTGCTGCCAGCGAAATGTCGATGGCGAACGCTCAGATGGCAGATGTTGCAGCCAATACGTCTGATGAATCCACATCCGCAGCCGAGCACATTGACCGAGGCCGAGATGTAGTGACATCATCCCACGCCAGTATTGATTCACTTGTCGACAATATTGATGTGACGATGACCAAAGCCGAAGAGCTAGAGAAAAACTCAGAGGCCATCTCATCTGTTCTCGAAGTCATACGTGGGATTGCCGAACAAACCAACCTACTCGCCTTGAATGCTGCAATTGAAGCTGCACGTGCAGGAGAATTTGGTCGAGGCTTTGCGGTTGTTGCCGATGAAGTTCGTAAACTTGCAACTCAGACAGGTGAAAGTACCAATCAGATTGAGAAAATGATTAGCCAGTTGACCGACAGTGTTTCTGACGCGTTTACCGCAATCAAGCTCAGTAAAGACAACGCCAACAGCGCAGTGAGCAATTTTGACAGCGTTATTCAGGTATTCGATGCGCTGAACAGTTCTCTCAGTTCAGTACGAGATTTGTCCGAACAGACCGCTCTGGCTACTCAAGAACAGTCCAGCGTCTCCAATGAGATCAATCAAAATCTAATCTCAATGAAAGACCAAACTGACGGAGTTGACCGAGCATCCAAAGAGATTCGCCAACAGTTTAACGATCTCAATAGTGTATACATTGAGCTGAACAACCAAGTGTCGAAGTTTAGAGTTTGAGTAAGTTCCATCGAGCAAAACAATCGAAATTTGGCAGATTAACTACTCTGCACATATACACGTCTTTTAATGTCTCATTACTGGTCGCTGTCGCTGCTTAGCAAAAAGTGACCGTTAAGGAACGTTTAGGTGGACAGATAAGCCACCTAAACGACTGTGCTAACGACAATGAATCTACCCTACACTTTTAGCAATCTGCACAATATCTAGCGATATCAGTCACTTAAAATATTTTCTTTAATTTCATATTGTTAGGTGTCCTTTTAAGTTCAGAAACCTAGGAACTGTGATTGCACTAATGATTAAACACTCAACAGTTGACTATCTGGTTACTTTTTGTGCTATAAAGGTGCCGAAGTTGCTTCCAACGGGTATGCGGAAGTAAGAAGGAGTAGATTTATGTTTAAACAGTTCGGCTTTTTGTGTGTAAGTATTGTTGCTATTGCTGGGTGTAATCCGGTCAGTTCAGTCGATACACCTGTTAATACAACAAGTACTGCCCAGCAAGAGAGCTATCCTGCAATGGCAGTCCCTTTACAGCCGAATGCATTGGCAGAAAACAATATCGCAGAGCTGACCCAACTCCTGTCTGGAGACAAAGTTAAGGCTGCCGATAAAGCCCAGATATACCTAGATCGTGGTCGTTCTTACGACAGTATGGGCCTACGAGACCTTGCCAGAATGGATTATTTTAAGTCATTAGAAATTAATCCAAGACAAGCTGATGTTTATAACTTACTTGGTATGTACTACACGCAAATCGGTAAGTTTGATACGGCCTATCAAGCTTTCGATTCAACCATCGAACTTGACCCTTCAAATTTAAGCGCCGTATTTAACCGAGCTGTTGCTCAGTACTACGGTAAAAGACCAGATCTCGCGTTAGAAGACATGAGAACTTACTACGAAAGTAATCCTAGTGATCCTTTCAGCGCATTGTGGCTCTATATTATTGAATCTGAGTCAGATAAAAACGCCGCTCTTACCCGACTAAAATCGACTTATGAAAATAAAACTGACCAATGGGAATGGATGCTGGTAGGCGTTATATTAAATCAGGTAAATGAAGAGGATATCTCAAACTATATCGTCAACAGCACCGTGAACAATACAGTAATGGCTCAAAAATTCACCGAAGCTTACTTTTATTTAGGTAAAAGCTACATGGCTAATGGTGATATTAAAAGAGCACTATGTGTATATAAACTTGCTTTATCACTAAATGTATTTAACTACAGTGAACACAGTTATGCTTTATTAGAGCTGGATAGAATTTCTGACCAGTTTAAATCTGCAATAAAAAACGACAAACAAGAGAATTTTGTTTATCGTTAATGTATATCGATAAAATTACCCACAATAAATACTGAAAAGGTGATTAACTACAATCACCTTTTATTTCAGCATAGCAATCAAACAACTCATGCTTAACCATAACTTACTCTTCGATATAGATGTTAACTATATTCTCTGTATTAAACAGAGTTGAGATAAAAAATTAATTATCTGAAATTGCTTTGTAGTTGTAATCAACTTCTACAATCGCACGATATTGCATGGTGTCTCTGCTTGCAGGGAACTCCTCAATTTTGACTTGTGCACTTTCAACTACCATAGTGCCACCGATTACAGTATCTCCGGTCGTATTTAGTTTCCATCGTAAATCGCTATCGCTTGCCGTTTCTAGTGCCTCATACATGTTAAAACCGGCATCGATTGCTTCTTGTTTGGAAGCGAACGAATCGGAATACAGAGTTGCATCTCTATGGATTGTTTCACGGGGCCCTGCTGTAGCGGTAAACGCAACTAGCATATAGCATGCTAAGGTGATTAACGCTTTCATAATATTTCCTTACAATGAACTAACCAATGAAAGTATCGTAAGTAGTATTGGTACTTGCTTTACCTTCCTATTACCAAGAAATTTAGCAACTTATAAGCAATATAAATAATTTCTATGGTAAACGTAAGCCAAGGTATTTCTGGTCATACACTTACACTTTAGTATTATTATGATTTAGATCAAGTTTTATAATATAATTTCTCGTAAAACAAAGTAAACCAGTTAATAAAATATTAGTATACGATATTACTTATAAGTATAATGACAAATAAAGTCATTAATAAACATACTGTTAGATATAAAAATATATAAACACACTACAACATGAAAAATAAATATATAATTAACAAACACATGCATTCAATAATTTAAATTTCTTTTATTATTATGCAGTTACAGATTGTTTTTTAAATAACTACTTAAAATACTTTTAGAATTAAATTATTTTACTTTAATAATCAACTATTAATTCTTATTACAATCTTATTCTAACGACTCACTAATTTTGATTGTTACTTTTTTATACTACTAATAACTGAATATTATATAAGTGGTCGCCGAACAGAAGCCGTTACTTACACACATAAACCACATAAGGACGTGTTAGATATTTAACCATAACCTATTGATATAAAACTCATAAGCTACTTACATAGGTATTTTCTCTAGTAAAAACAGCGATTGTTCAATACGCAATGACTCAGGTATCTTCCCTATCACTTCATTGCCCCTTCCCTACAAAGGCTTAGTAGTATTTATACTTGTTGATTCCCCAAAAAACAGTTGTTGTGTGTGTGTTTTTAAAAATATCTTACTGTACAAATACACAGTAAAAATGCACAATTGAAGCCTAACATATGAAACAAGTCGGTGGCTTAGATGATGAATCAACTAGAAAAAGGAATAAGAGAACTTGTTGAAGCTTTTATTGCAGACGGAAAACCTTGCCCCTCGGCACATGACATTGAAAATCGAAGAACTGGCTACCTTTCCAGTACGATTCTATCAGGCAGCAGCCCTGAGATGTTTGACGAGTTCGTCGATCAACTCAACGGTATCACTTTGAAAGTATACAAACCGATCAACGCTGAAGGATTGCCAATCACCATCTATTTTCATGGTGGTTGTTTTATCAGTGGTGGATTCAAAACACACGAACAACAACTAAGACAGATAGCCAAGTTGTCAAACAGTATCGTAATTTGTATTCAATATCGTTTAGCGCCTGAAAACGTTTATCCAGCTGCACACGATGATGTTTACAACGCCGTATTAGCGATAAAAGAGTTAGCAGCTCAATACGGTGGCAATACCAGTAACATCGTCTTTGTTGGTGATAGTGCCGGTGGACAATTAGCACTAACCACGACTTTACGCTTAAAGCAAAATCAAAAATGGCTACCGAAGAAACAAATTTTGCTTTACCCGATGCTTGATCCTTTCGGCAAGTCACAGAGCTATGTTCAAAACGGCACTGACTACATCATCACAGCGAACATGCTGCTTTCTGGTTTCTCTATGTACACGGGTGAAATGGATGAAGGTTCAATCAACACCAATCCAGATCTCAATCCTTTAGCATGCGCCGAGTTAAATGGATTACCGCCGACGTATATCATCACCGCAGAATTCGATCCATTGAGGGATGAAGGTGAACAACTGTATAAGCAGTTGTTGGATTCCGGAGTTGAGGCATATTGTGAAAGATACTTAGGTGTCATTCATGGTTTTCATCAGTTGTCGGGCGTAAGTGAGAGTGCCAAACGTTGCTTGCATCGTATTTCCGAAGACATTAGGGCTACATGCGATTAATACCAGACTCATCATTTCAACGGTCTCAGCAGTGTGTACATTGAACGGAACAACCAGTTATAGAAATTTAAGCTCTGAGTAAGCAGGTTGAATGGATAAGAAACAACCCTTTATTTGTTGCTTAAGATACTGGTTAGTTCCTCTCTAATAAAAGTTGATATCTCGGCCAACTTTCTGGGAAGTGGATTTTGATACGGATAAGCGATGTACATCGACCTTTCCGTATCAAACGTTTGAGTAACGTGAAGATTATTTACATTACTTCCTTTCATCAGATAGTTAGGAATAACACCCACGCCTATACCGTTGGCAACAAAGTTCATCAAAATAGACGTATTATCAACCTCAATAACATCACTGTAATTGGTCTTTATAGCCTCTTTATTAGAGTGGTTCTTATAGATGAGTAGTGTATTGTTTTTAGCGTTATCCGATTTCGATATTAAAATATCGTGATAGCTGCCTACCTTATGTGCAATCAGAGTCTCATCAACAATATTATTAAGTCTAATTGCCATGTCCACTTTACTTTCTAATAAATTCTCAACATTGTTACTTGAAGATATTTCAAAGTTAACGGCTGGATAACGCTCTTTAAGGCTTTTCAGTATTTCACCAAAAATAGAAGAAGCAATTGAATTAGGCATAGTTATTTTAAATTTACCACTAATGCAGTCACTCAGTGATTTCGCTCTGTAATTGAGTTCTTTTAATTTATCTAAAGATTCAATCGCAAGTTCTTTAATGCTTTCTCCATGATCGGTCAAAACTAGTTTTCTGGTCGTTCTGTGGACGAGCGTGACGCCAAGCTGTTTCTCTAAAGTCATTAATTGGCGGCTAACTTGAGCCTTTGACAATCCCAGCTCCTTTGCTGCCTCCGTCAGGGAAAGATGCTTGCAAACCGAAGCAAAGCAGATTAATTCATTGTTCATCATTTCCATGATTGTTACCTATTTGCAACTCTGAGTCACGTTGTCTTTTAAATGCTCACTTAGTATAACTATCTTTCATCGGAGCATGGAAGGGATATTTAACCACTCTAAAAAAATATTCTCGAACAAATAAAAATAACAATCTCCATTGGTTTAAATAATAAAATTTTCCTCCATTTTTAATTTTGGACATTAACCATGAGAAATAAAACCATGAATACAGATATAAATAGTAAAAATAAAAGCAAACTTTTAAACCTTTTATATAACGCTACCCAGTTTTATACAAAAGTGTTTATTAAGTTATTTGGTGATGAGTTAAGAGTTCGCCACAACAAGAATAGAATCAATCTACGTAGTAAATGTGAGCTTAGCGAACACATGAAACGAGATATTGGATTAGATTGATATATTTCGACGTAAATACTGAGCAAACACACCGTACCCATACACAACTGAAGTCTTGCACATGAAAATACTGATTCATATAAAGTCATAAAGCTCCGAACCGGAGCTTTATGAGCAGGCAGGTTCCCATACCGCCACCAATACACAAAGATGCAAGCCCAAACTTAGATTGAGAACGCAGCATTTCATAGATCAAGCTTGTGACGATACGGCCACCGGAAGCGCCAATAGGGTGACCCAGTGCAATAGCACCGCCATTCACATTCACGTGTTCATCAAACCAAGATTGGTCCAGATTGTGCTGCTCTGAAAGACACTTCATCACGCCAATCGCCTGCGCAGCGAACGCTTCGTTGAGTTCCACCTTGTCGATGTCAGAAAGGTTCAACTTGGCGCGAGTTAACGCCTGTTTAATCGCTGGAACTGGGCCTAAACCCATGACTTCTGGAGCCACACCACCCTGTCCCGTCGATACCACTTCCACTAACGGTTTCAATCCATGCTGCTTCACTGCGTTCTCACTAACAACGACAACAGCAAACGCGCCATCATTGATACCTGAAGCATTACCAGCGGTCACTGTCCCCTCTTTTTCAAACGCGGGGCGAAGCTGAGAAAGCGCTTCAAGTGTTGCGTCAAAGCGAGGGTGTTCGTCGGTTTCAACCGTGATGTTGCCTTTACGGGTTTTGATTTCAAGCGGGATGACCTCTCCGTTAAACCGCCCTGCTTTAATTGCAGCTTCCGCTTTATGTTGGCTGGCTAAAGCAAACTTATCCTGCTCTTCGCGACTAATAGAAAACTGCTTAGCAATATTTTCGGCTGTAATGCCCATATGAATGCCGCTGAACGCATCCGTTAATCCATCTTTTAATATGGTATCAGTGGCAGAGAAGTCGCCCATTTTATTGCCTGAACGCAGGTTGCCATTCATGACAAAGGGCGCATTACTCATGCTCTCCATTCCTGTAGCGACGACAATCTCTGCATCGCCAGCTCGAATAGCGTTCACTGCATTCAAAATGGACTTCATACCGCTACCACAAATCATATTGAGTGTGTATGCAGGTGTCTCAGCAGGAATACCTGCGTGCATTGCGGCTTGTCGCCCTACCCCCTGTCCTTGCCCAGCACTAAGCACATTTGCCGCAATAACTTCATCCACGCTCTCAGGTTGAACACCCGATTGTTCCAACACCGCTTTAATTGTGGCGCTGCCTAGTTCTACCGCTGTCACTGGCGACAAACTTCCCATAAAAGTGCCGATTGCGGTGCGTTTCGCTGCAACAATATAAACTTTGTTATTCATAGCGTTATTCCTCCAATCAGAGCACCAAGCCACCGTCGATTTTTAGTACTTGTCCGGTAATGAAACTCGACTTATCACTTGCCAAAAACTCTACGCCATTGGCGATATCCTCGGTGGTTCCCATACGCCCTAATGGTGTTTTTTCTTTCATCATATTGAGGACTTTTTCAGGCAGATCCTCCGTCATTGGTGTTTCGATAAAGCCCGGAGCAACACAGTTTGATCTCACTTGCGCTCCTTTACGTGCAAACTCTTTCGCCCAGCTTTTGCTCATTGCAATCACGCCACCTTTGGTTGCTGCGTAATTGCTTTGGCCAATGTTGCCATCGGTACCAACAACAGAAGACATAGTGACGATCGAACCATAATTGTTTTCCATCATTAAAGGGGCAACCGCTTGAGTAACGTTAAACACCCCCTTCAAATTGACATCAATGACTAAATCCCATTCCGCTTCTGTCATTTTTTCGATAAGTGCATCTCGCGTGACACCTGCGTTATTTACCAATACATCCACTCTTCCAAACTGTGCTTGAATACTGGTGATAAGCTCTGCTACTGCTACTCTGTCGCAGATATTAATAGTGACAGGCACCACTCGCTCAATATGAGAATACGCTTCCATCAAGGCCTTATCATTCATGTCCAACGCGTAGATCATTTCAGCGCCTTGAGTATAAAAACGCTCAACAATCGCTTTACCGATTCCTTGTGCGGCGCCTGTGACAATGCATATCTTGTTTTGAAACATATTTACTGACCTTTTGTTTTATCTTTTTTATTGAAATGTAGGGGTTTAATCCGCTTCTGATATCTAGTCTGAGTGCAGATTTAATGAAAATATGGGTTGGAAAATTGCGCTATCCATCGTTGTTAACTCAGCGCTAATCAAAGGCTTAAAGGCCATGTGATGGAGAATGTCGCGCTCCACATCAATACCCGGAGCAACTTCTATCAGCTCTATACCTTGCGCTACCATCCGAAATACCGCCCTTTCAGTGATATAAAGCACTGGCTTATTCGCTTTTAATGCCTGATGAGCACTGAAGGTGATTTGCTCGACTTTGGAGATGAACTTACTTTGGCTACCTTCAGTAGTGATTTGCAGTTGCCCGCCTTCCACCTGAACATCCAAACCTTTGGCGGTGAAAGTGCCGCAGAAATACACCTCTTTGGCGTTTTGCGTGATATTGATAAACCCGCCACAACCAGCGATTTTGGTGCCGAATCGGGAAACATTGATATCACCTTTGGCATCACATTGAGCAAGCCCCAAAAACGCTTGATCAACACCACCACCATCATAGAAATCGAACATTTGATCTTGCCCGATAATCGCATCAGGAAATGCGGAAGCACCAAAATCTAATCCACTGGCTGGAGAACCACCCACGGCGCCCGGTTCCACTGTTAATGTGAATGTATCCAGAATGCCCGCTTGCTGAGCGACTTTCGCAATATATTCAGGCGCACCAATGCCAAGATTAAGTACCGAGTTCGCCTTAAGTTCCATTGCTGCGCGTCGGGCAATAATGGTTTTAGCATCAATGACCGGTTCAACCGTCTGCTCAACATGTGAGGCTAGAATTTTGCTGTGCGATGGTTTGTTGCTTCGCCCAATAAACTCAGGGTTCATTTGGGTTGCGAACGTCTGCATGTGCTCGCTTACGTCTTCACACACCACAACCGCATCAACGAATATGCCCGGAATTTTGACCAGATGTGGGTC
Source organism: Vibrio diazotrophicus (assembly GCF_038452265.1). Lineage (NCBI taxonomy): Bacteria > Pseudomonadati > Pseudomonadota > Gammaproteobacteria > Vibrionales > Vibrionaceae > Vibrio > Vibrio diazotrophicus. The sequence goes on along the minus strand of NZ_CP151842.1, from coordinate 1,550,961 downwards.
TAGCTTACCCGCTGGCACAATTTGCTTAACCTGAACAATCACTTTGCCATTGTTGTTGGTCGCAGCCTGCGCCGCTGCGAGGCTTTCAACAATCAGACACTCATCTTCCATGGTGATATTGCCGTTTTCATCAGCGGTGGTGCCACGTAAAATAGCGACATCAATAGGAAGCTTTTTATAGAACAGATATTCTTCACCGTCGATTTCGATCAATCGAACCCAGTCTTGAGAAGTAATAGAATTAAGCTTGCCACCTTCGATACGCGGGTCAACGAAAGTGCCCAATCCAACTTTGGTAAACAAACCGGGCTTTCCGGCTGCGCTATCACGCAACAAATGAGAAATTACGCCTTGGGGTAGGTTGTAACCTTCGATCAGATTATCGACCACCAGCTGTTGCAGCTTAGGTACAAGCCCCCAGTGTCCGCCAATGGCTCTTTTCACCAAACCTTGCTGTGCAAGATGGTTAATCGCTCGTGATTTACCATCGCCCTGACCGGCAGCAAAAACCAGAGTGAGATCTTTCGGCAAACCTGACTGTTGAAACCGTTCACCAATCGCTCGTTCGATGGCTTCTGGCACCACGCTACCAATGAAGCCTCCGAGCATGACTGACTGCCCGTTTTCAATCCATTGCGCTGCTTGATCTGCTGTAAGTTTCGTAACCACAATTCACCTTCCTTGATTCGATGAATTTCAGGTTAGACATAAAGGAGCATTTTGATAATTGCACATATAGAGATTGTGAATTTCGAATTTGCAATAATCATCCGAGCTAGAACATCCCTTCGCTGCGCATAGCACTCACTCGCTCTAACAAGTACTGTTTGAAGCGAGCACAACGTTCGGGCATCGGCGAGCGAGGTCGATACAAAAGGTCAATATCAAAGCTGGCACAGCGATAGTCAGGCAAAATCTGAATCAAATCGCCGCTTTCAATGCATTTGTGCACCAGTGAATGAGGCAGATAGGCAATTCCCGCGTGTTCCATTGCGAAATCGAGCAGCATTTCGCTGTTGTCACACTCTAGTGTGTCCTGAATAGTGACGAATTCTTGCTTGCCATTCAGTTCAAAGCTCCAGCGTGTTCCCCCCAATAAGGTTCTCGCATACAGGCAACGATGCTGTGTTAAAAACTCAGGGGTTTCAGGCACACCATGTTCCTGCAAATACTGTTTTGAAGCACAGAGATAAAGTGGCTCAGTAAGAACGCGCTTTCGCACAAGCAAAGAATCAGGGGAGATATCACCATCGTAATTGGCTGTGGCTCTAAAGGCAAAATCGATTGTGAGAGGGTCAAAGTCTCCTGCTTCAATAAAGATGCGAAAATGCACCTGAGGATGCATCTCCATATATTCCGCCACAATTTTGGTCAGATATTGGCGCGCAAACAAAGGCGTTGAGGAGATCTTGATTTCACCTTGCTGCTCAGCCGCAAGATTCTGTACCTCTTCGCACAAGTTATTGATATCCGGCAGCAGCGGTGAAAAGCGTTCATAAAGAAGCTGCCCTGCCTGAGTCGCCACCAGCTGTCGGGTACTTCTTTTAATAAGCTCAACGGACATGGCTTCTTCAAGCTCTTTCACCCAGCGGCTTCCTGCTGCAGGAGAAAGTCCTTGTTGAAGAGCTGCTTCGCGAAATGAACCTGTTCTCAGTACCGCACAGAAAAAGACGATCTTATCCAAGATAGGTTGGCGACTGGACAACAATTTTCCTGTCATCAACTTACCAACCCTTTATCTAACGCGAGCTTAACCAGTGCTGCTGTAGAAGTAGCGCCGAGCTTTTTCTTAATTCTCAGTCTGTGAGTTTCAACAGTTCTCACACTGATGTGCAGAGTATCGGCAATATCTTTATTACATGCGCCACTGACAATAAGTTTAAGGACATCAGATTCACGCTTGGAAAGCTCATTGTCTTTTGGCTCTGGCTTGTCGTTGATTTGTTCTAGAAGACGATCGGAAGCCTGAGGGCACAAATACGATCGCCCTTGGGCGACCTGATTAATCGCCATCACCAACTCTTCGGAACCCACATCTTTCAACACATAGCCCTTCGCTCCCGCTTTTACCGAGCGAACCACATAGTCTTTGCTGTCGTGCATCGACAGCATAATCACTGCCGTTTCTGACTTAGATTGGGAAAGTTTTTCCAGCATCTCGATGCCATTCATGTTGGGCATATTAATATCTAACAAAAGCACATCGGGTTTGAGAGTGAGTGTCGCTTTGAGTGCATCAGCTCCTGTGCCGACGCAAGACAGAATCTCAAGGTTTTCTTCTCTTTCTAGACGCGATTTTAAACCGTCCTGCATCAGGCGATGATCATCGGCAAGTACCAACTTAATCATACAAACTCCATATTTAAGCTGACGCGAATCTCAGTACCTTCGCCCTGTATACTTGATACGGCGAACGTACCGCCAATGGCATGAATACGATCCTTCATATTCTGTAACCCCATATGTTCCAAATTTGGTTTATTGCGTTTACCCGGTTTTGCAATGGTGGGTGTAATGCCAATTCCGTCATCACTCACCGTTAAAATCAGTAGTTGCCCTTCGCGCTGCATAATGATGTCCACGCCTTGCGCCTGAGCATGTTTTTCGACGTTGTGCACTGCTTCCTGAATGACTCGATACAAGGTAGTCTCAACCTCTTGAAGCATCTCCACACCTTCAATGTCATGCTCAAACACCAGTTCAAGCTCGGTACGTTGGCGCATGTCGTTGATATAGGCTTCAATACCTGCCACCAACCCTAAGTCGTCCAATTGCGGTGGTCTCAAGTCTCGTGAGATCCTTCTCAATTCGACAATCGCTTGTTCCATCACTTGCTTGCTCGCATCGAGTTCTCTCACCTGTTTTTCCTGATTGAGCTCTTTGCCAACGTTGTCCAAACGGTACTTGGCAGCAACTAAAAGTTGGTTAACACCATCATGCAACTCGCGGGATACACGCTGTCGTTCATTTTCCTGAGAATCGATGATCTGCTGATTCAACACACTCAACTGCTCATTCGCTAAGCGTCGTATGTTTAAGTTCAAAGAAGCACCTAGAGCAGCAATAACCGTGATAGAGATCAGCATGACAAAAAACAGCGCGCTGCTGGTTCTGCCTACGTTTTGATCGTAGCCGTTTTGCATGTGGGCAACTTGATGTTCTATATCGTCGAGATAGACACCAGTCCCAACCATCCATTGCCATCTGTCCAATGAAATGGCGTAACTGAGTTTAGGCAGTGGTTCTTTGGTAGACGGTTTGTGCCATAAATAATCGACAAAACCGCCGCCAGCCCTGCCTACGCGAATCAGTTCTTGCAGCAGTTTTTTACCTTCTACATCCTCAACTTCCCACCAATTAAGACCGATACGTTCAGGCTGATAAGGCAACACAATCGCATCACCCTGCCAGTTATAGGCAAAGAAGTAACCATCTACTCCATATGTTAACTGGCTCAACTTTTCAGCAACTATTTGCTTCGCGCGTTCATCACTTAACGACTCGTCTAGGTAGTAAGGCGTGATGCTTTTCACTGCCATTTCTACGTACTGTTTCAGTTCTTGTTTTTTGGCCGCCAGAATATTATTTCTGGTGAGTTGAACTTGGTCTTCAACTAATTGTTTTGCTTGGCTAAATAGGATGGCAGCGACAATCGCAACCACAATAATCAAGGGGACAATCGACAGTAAGATGATATTAACCGTTAGCTTTCTGTTCCTGGTAAAGCCCATATTTGCTTCCAATTCTTGTACGTAGTTTTACTGATTCGTCCTGTCAAAAACTGCACATACTACCGACACAATTTGCGCAATTTCACCAATAGAGCATCTGTTTACCCCTGCTTATACTCAGCCCAAATGTAACATCAAATTAACATCGTTAAATACGAAATGTTCACATTTATTCGCACATAAAAACCAAACAAGGATTACGTTATGAATTTGAAAAAAGCTGCCATTGCAACTGCCATTGCTTTAACGTCAGTTGGACTCTCGCTAAGTGCGCACGCTGAAGACAAGAAGATTCTGCTGAAAACTCCGATTGCTTTTGGCAGCCACTTGCCTGCGCTAGGTACACCAATCCAGTGGTATGCAGACCACATCACACAGATGTCTGGCGGCACGGTAAAAATGAAAATCTATGAGCCAGGTAAACTAGTGAATCCTGCTGAAATTTTGGATGCAGTATCGACGGGTAAAGTAAATTCTGGTTATTCAACAGCAGGCTACTGGCAAGGCAAACTGCCTGCCTCTGCTCTATTTTCTGCGGTTCCATTTGGTCCTGAAGCGGGTGAATACATGGCCTGGATATACTTCGGTAACGGTCTGAAGCTCTATCAAGAAATGTATGACCAAGGCGGCTACAACGTAAAAGTTCTGCCTTGTGCGATCATTTCACCTGAATCTTCAGGTTGGTTTAGAAAGCCGATTGAAAAACCAGAAGACTTGAAAGGTTTGAATATGCGTTTCTTCGGCTTGGGTGCTTCCGTGATGGAGAAACTCGGTGCGGGTACCGTACAACTTCCTGGGGGGGAAATCTTTGGCGCGCTAGAAAAAGGGGCTATCGATGCATCTGAATTTTCTCAACCAGCCATCGATGAGCGTTTAGGTTTCCACAAAGTTGCGAAATACAACTATTTCCCTGGCTGGCACCAACAATCCACCATCTTTGAACTGTTGATCAACAAAGATACGTGGAACGAAATGAGCGAAACGCAGCATGACGCCATCGAAACGACCTGTATGGCATCGATGACCTACTCGATCGCCGAAGGTGAAGCAATTCAATTCACAGCGATGGAAAAAGCGAAGCAGAATGGCGTAGAAATTCGCTACTGGAACAAAGAGATGTTGGATTTGTTCAAGAAAACATGGCTAGAAGTAGTTGAAGAGAAAAAATCTGCAGATCCTTTCTTCAATAAGGTGTGGGCTGACCTAAGCACATTCCGTCAGGGATATGCATTGTGGCAAGCGAACGGTTTCCTACCTCGCGCAACTCTAGAGTGATCCTTACATACATCGGAAATATGGGCTGGATTTGGTCATCCAGCCCTAATCAGGCAAGGAGAAAGCTATGAGTAAGGTGTTATGCTCAACCCCACCTATCCCTGTTTACTACCACATCGAAAGATTCGTTAAGTCCACAAGCAAATTTATCGCTTGGACCAACGTCATTCTTATCGGTGTCATTGTTCTTCAAGTCATTCTGCGCAAAGTGTTTTCTAACGGTCAGATTACCTTAGAAGAGTTGCAATGGCATTTGTATGCGACTGCCGTCATGTTTGGCACCGCGTACGCGCAAATATGCAATATGCATGTGCGGGTCGACCTTTTTTATCACAAATTTAGCGAGCGCAAAAAAGCGATGATCGACCTTTTAGGTCTGCTATTTTTGGCCGCACCCTTTGTGATTGTGGTGATCATCCATTCCTACGACTTCACCTATGAGTCTTGGCGTGTCAATGAAAGCTCCGCTTCACCTTCTGGTTTACCTTATCGCTGGTTAATCAAAAGTGTTATCCCAATCAGCTTCTCACTGTTGCTGCTTTCCATGCTGGCAAAAGTGCTGCGCAATTTAGAGATCATTTACAAAGGAAATAGCCATGGAACCAAATGAGTGGATTGTAATCGCGATGTTTGGCTCGTTTATCCTGCTTCTATTTACTGGGATTCCTGTAGCCTATGTTTTAGGTGGCATTGGCGTATTCTTCGCGGGTGTTGGATACCTAGCCGATATTTATCTCGATACTTTTACCGGATTGAACTTCACTAGCCTCGGCTTAGTGGTGAATCGCATTTACAAAATCATGGATAACTGGATTTTGGTGGCACTTCCGATGTTTATCTTTATGGGTAACATGCTCGATAAATCCGGTATTGCCGAAAAACTGATGGCATCCATGCAAGCTCTGTTTGGAAAAGTGCATGGTGGACTCGCCGTAACTGTTATGGCTATAGGTATTATTCTCGCAGCGTCAACAGGAATCATCGGAGCTTCAGTGGTTCTGTTAGCGGTAATGTCACTGCCAACCATGATGCGCCAAGGTTACCACTTACCTCTCGCACTTGGTACAGTAGCCTCTGCTGGCACTCTGGGAATCCTCCTTCCACCTTCAATCATGCTGGTTATCATGGCTGACCAACTTGGGCTTTCCGTTGGCGACCTGTTTATGGGCGCTGTAATTCCGGGGCTATTGTTAGGTCTGTTTTACATCCTCTACATATTGTTTGTAGGTAAGATGAACCCTGTCAAAGCACCGGTTCCTGAAAACATTCAGCCAGTAGAGTGGAACTTGATTCTGCAAGTGTTTAAAGATATCACTCCAACTGTGTTACTGATTTTTGTTGTACTAGGTTCTATTTTCGCGGGTATCGCTACACCGACCGAAGCATCCGGTATTGGTGCGCTAGGAGCAACATTACTTGCGGCTTACAACAAGAAGCTCAACCTGAAAGTGGTCAAAGAAGTGGTGTTGGCATCCTATGGCACAACAGCTTACATCTTTATGATTTTCTTAGGTGCTTCTTGTTTTGCGCTAGTGTTGCGCGAACTGGGTGGCGACGAACTGATTGAAAGTTTCCTAAGTGGATTACCGTTTGGTCCATACGGCATTATTGCGTTTATATTGATGATTGTTTTCTTCCTTGGGTTCTTCCTAGATTGGATAGAAATAACCTTAATTGCGCTGCCATTACTTGCGCCTGTGGTGAGAAGTTTAGGTATCGAACTGGATGGTCACGGCGTGGTTGATGACCCGTCGTTGGTTTGGTTTGTAATGTTAGTGGCTATGGCGCTTCAAACCAGCTTCCTAACACCGCCAGTGGGATTTGCGCTGTTCTATCTCAAAGGTGTTTGCCCAGAAGGCGTAACCTTGAAAGATATCTACCGTGGCGTAGTACCTTTCATTGTGATTCAGTTGATAGCTCTGGTTTGTCTCGTCGCTTGGCCACAACTGGTATTGTGGTTCCCAAGTGTGGCTTATGGATAGTTAGCCCCCAATAGATTGACATCGATAAACATAAAAGCCAGCGATCATCGCTGGCTTTTCTATGTTCTCTTTCTAACTATTTACTTGATTAAATTAAGCAATCTTAGTTAGCCAATTGTGTGTATCTGGTGCTTTACCCCACTGAATGTCGTTCAGTGCTTGACGAAGTTTCTGTGCAATTGGGCCAACTTCACCGTTACCTACTTTCACATCTTCACCGTTGTGAATCAAAGTACCAACAGAAGTCAGAACTGCAGCTGTACCAGACAGCATTGCTTCTACACCCGGTTTCGCTGCACGCTCTAGAAGTTCTTCTACAGATACTTCACGTTCGCTTACTGTCATACCTAGATCTTTAGCAATAGTCAGGATACTCGAACGAGTAACACCGTGTAGGAAGCTTGAATCCAATGCTTTAGTGATGATTTCGTTACCATCAACCAACAGGAAGTTCGCCGCACCTGTTTCTGTAATATAGCCGTTTGGACAGAACAGAACTTGGTCAGCTTTGTATTTTGCTTTTGCTTCTAGTGTCGGAGAAAGCGCACTTGCGTAGTTACCGCCACTCTTGATCATACCCATGTGCGGCGCACAACGTTGACCTGTTTCGTCAAGTAGAAGACGCAGCGCACTTGCGCCACCAGCAAAGTAATCGCCAACAGGAGAAAGTAGCACATACATCATAGATGAAAGAGATGGCGCTGCCGCTTTACCTACCGCCGCTTCAGTACCAATGTGAGTTGGACGAATGTACATCGAACCCGGAGGCGCAGGTACTTCTGACGCGAACTCTGCAACAACATCAACAATCATCTTTGAAAGTTGTTCTTTGTTCACTTCTGGTAGAGAAAGTAGTCGGCTGCTTTGAGCAAAACGCTCGACGTTTTGGTCCATTCGAAAGACGTGCACGCTACCGTCTTCGTGACGGAATGCTTTTAAACCTTCAAAACACGTACTTGAGTAATGCAAGACGTGAGCACCCGGATGAAGCGAGATGCTGTCAGAAGCTACGATTTCTGCGTCTGACCATTGATTATTTTCGAATGTTGCTAATGCCATCTTAGGCATAAATACAGTACCAAAAGCCGCCATATGTTTTCCTACAAATAAATTACTACTAAAGATAAGTCCGTTAAGTCTGGGCTGGCGATGTGAGATGCATGTCCAATACTTAGTGTTCTGATACTAAAACAAGTTGAACCCGTAAGAAAAGAGGTTTGTTGGATTAAATACTCATTAACACCAATTAATAGTTTTTTTACAAATCAAGCCATGCCTAAAATGGTTTAAATTAGGATGTGTATAAAACTAATCGTAGTTTATGCGGTCAGTAATATACTGAAATCAAAGATACCCTGACTCAAACTCTTAAAGGATGGGTATGCGAGTTGTCATCAAAAGGAAGATGCCGTGTTTAGTTCTTTTTTTCCAAAACCCAAATTGTTTTTTCTGAGCTTTGTTCTTTGGGCTCTCGTTTGTGTTATTGGCTGGTATACCGTTATTGAGGATCTTGGCCCTCACCTCAGTCTGGCTCATATTTTCGGTGTCGATTACCCACCAGCATTAGCTGAAGGTGCAAGTGAGGCAGCCGCGGCTGAATTTCAAGCAGTGACACAATCTGCAATCAATGCATGGCTCTATCAGTTTATGACTGTGTGTTATGCATTGTTCATTGGCGGATGGATGGTGCTTGGTGGACAAAAATGGGCAAAATGGTCGGTACTTGGTTCAGGCTTAATTGTGTTCATTACTTGGTTCCAAGTGGAAGTCAGCGTCATGCTTAACGAATGGTACGGTGACTTTTACAACCTGATTCAAAAGGCACTGACAGCACCAAACAGTATTACCCTCACAGAGTTCTATTCTGAGCTATCAACGGTAATGGTGCTGCTGATGATCGCCATCATGGTGGCAGTTGGTAACGCCTACTTTGTCAGCCATTTTGTCTTCCGTTGGCGAACCGCAATGACCGAGCATTACACCGCAAGATGGGAACATGTTCGTCACATTGAAGGTGCTGCGCAGCGTATTCAGGAAGACACCATGCGTTTTGCCAGCATTATGGAAAACTTAGGCGTTCGCTTGCTCAACTCCGTAATGACGCTGATCGCCTTCCTGCCTATTCTTTGGGGCTTGTCTGGTTACGTCACCACGCTTCCGTTTGTCGGAGAAGTACCTCAAGCGCTGGTTTTCGTCGCTATTATTTGGTCGATTTTTGGTACTGTGCTACTTGCGTTTGCGGGTATCAAACTACCGGGTCTTGAATTTAACAACCAGAAAGTAGAAGCGGCATATCGTAAAGAATTGGTTTACGGTGAAGACTATGAAGATCGCGCGCATCCACTGACTTTGGAAGAGCTGTTCGGCAATGTTCGCCAAAACTATTTCAAGCTTTACATGCACTATGTGTACTTCAACGTGGTTCGCTATGGCTACTTGCAGTTCGGTGCTTTTATACCGTTCATTGCTCTTGCACCTTCAATTGTTGCTGGTGCATTTACGCTTGGCGTGATGCAACGAATCATGAACGCGTTCAACCAAGTAGAGAACTCTTTCCAATACTTAGTCAACTCGTGGACCACGATTGTAGAACTGCTGTCTATCTACAAACGTCTTAAAGCGTTTGAACACGCTTATGAAGAGAAAACTGCAAGTTTGGTCGAAGCAAAAGAAATCAGTTAAACATAAAAAGAACCCCACTCATGTGGGGTTCTTTATTTATCCTGTCGAGGGTTCAAAAAGCAATTCTCATCAAGCGTTAAAGCTGCGAATCATCTCAATAAAACACGCCAAACCAATCTCAACATCAGAGGTTAACACTTGCTCTTTGGGGTTGTGGCTGATGCCTTTTTCACAGCGAATAAACAGCATAGCTGTATCAGTCAAGTCAGCCATTACCATTGCATCATGCCCAGCGCCACTTGGCAGAAAACGGGCAGATGAATTGGTGACTTTCTCAATCGCAGAGGCCCACTTCTGTTGCAGCTTGTTGTTACATTGAACCGCTTTTGCTTTGTAGATGTTTTCATACTCAAAAGAGAGTTTACGTTGCCGCGCAATATGTTTGAGTTGCTCCAGCATCTCATAGGTCGCATTCTCTAATGCTGATTGAGAAGCGCTGCGGATATCAATTGTAAATCTCACTTTGCCAGCAATTACGTTTACCGCGCCGGATACAATTTCACACTTGCCAACGGTTGCCACAACGCCCTCATCTTTCGCCAATTTCTCAATGGACAGAATCATTTCAGCAGCGCCAGTCATCGCGTCTTGACGTAAATGCACAGGTACCGTGCCCGCATGCCCAGCGATGCCTGTCACTTCACATTGAAAACGCTTTGCTCCAGCAATACCCGTCACCACACCTACAGCGAGATTCTCCGCTTCAAGTACTGGTCCTTGCTCAATATGCGCTTCCAGATAGGCTTGTACTTCTTGCGCCTGACGCGCATCACTACCCGCTTTTGCAGGGTCAAGACCAAACTCTCGCATCGCCTGTGCCATGGTGACACCGTTCGCATCAGTCACCTCTAACCAATTGGAATCAAAGCAACCAGCGACCGCACTTGAGCCAATTAACGTGGTGTTAAACCGTGTACCTTCTTCATCAGCAAAGGCAACAACATCAATATGAAAAGGAAAGGTTTCCCCACGAAGCGCCGCCAGTGTTTCAATGGCGAGTAAGACACCTAAGTTACCGTCATATTTGCCAGCGTTTACCACCGTGTCGCTATGAGATCCTAAAATCAACGTTGGCTTGGTCGGGTTGGGTGATACTTTTCTTCCCCACTGATTACCAACGCTGTCTTGCCATGTTTGTAAACCTGCTTGTTGCATCCAGAGCGATATTTGATCATGAGCCGCGCGATGTTGTGGTGTTAAATACGCACGCGTTAAGCCCGTTTCACTCTCGCTGAATGAAGCAAGTACATCCGCTTGCTCCATAAGTCGTGCAGCGCGACTTTGTCCTTCCATCTCATTAAGAACAGTCATAACACTCCTACTACTGATAAAATGCCATTGCCGCAGCAACAGCTTGACCCGGATCGATTTTCGCTTTGTGCTTAATCAGCAGCGCTTCTAACGCAGCCAAAGTTGAAAGTACGCACTCTTGGCGAGCGTTATAACCCATTGTGCCAATACGCCAAATCTTGCCATGTAACGGGCCGAATGAAGTACCAATTTCGATACCAAAGCGGTTTAGCAGTTCGAGTCGAACCACATCACCATTCACGTTTGCGGGGATATAAACACCGACAACGTTGTTCATCTTGTATGTTTGATTGCCGAACAGCTCAAGCCCCATCGCACGCAAACCTGCCACCATAGCATCACCTGCCTGTTTGTGGCGCGCAATCACCTTGTCTGGGCCTTCTTCAAGGAAGAGTCGCGCACATTCACGAGCGGCATAAAGCATGCTGGTCGCTTCTGTATGGTGGTTAAGACGTTCTGGGCCCCAGTAATCCATGATCATTGCTAAGTCGAAATAGTTCGACTGAATCATCGCATCTTCACCTTGGGTATGGTGATCGGCACGAATACCAGCTTCAACGTGTTTGCGTCGGTTAATCAACTCAGCACATCGATCACTTAAGGTAATAGGTGCCGAGCCAGAAGGACCACCGAGACATTTTTGCAAACCTGCCGATACCGCATCCAAATGCCATTCATCGACTTTGAGATCGTTACCCGCAATCGATGCTGTGGCATCACAGTAGAACAGAACACTGTGACGTTGACAAATCTCACCCATCTCTTGCAACGGCTGATTCATGGTGGTGGATGTATCGCCCTGAACGGTGGCAAGTAGCTTAGGCTTGAAGGCTTTAATTGCTTGCTCGACTTTCTCCGCTGGACATACTTCTCCCCATTCAATATCGATGGTTTGAACCACAGCCCCGACGCGTTGCGCTATTTCACACAGCAGATGACCAAATCGGCCAATCACCGGAACCAACACTTTGTCACCCGGTTGAAGGACCGACACTAATACCGCTTCAATCCCAGAGCGCGCAGTGCCATCCACCAACATGGTTTGTTGGTTATTAGTGAAAAACACGCCGCGATACAGCGACTGAACTTGGTTCATGTAACCTGTCATCACAGGATCATACTGGCCAATCAATGACTGAGAGATAGCTTGATGTACACGCGGATACGCGTTGATTGGGCCCGGCCCCATAAGCAGTCGTTGTGGCGGGTTGAGCGTTTCAAACAGATTGCCAGTTGAATGCAATTCATTATGGGCTGTCATTTTATTCTCCAAGTAAATAAGTTCCATCGCTACGAGGATCACTGGTCGCCAAGGCTTTTCCATGCGAATCAATAATGATTGCGCCAGCGTGTCCCATTAATTCATTGTTATCAGCCACGTAAGTAACATCGTGACCTTTTTGTTTAAGTTGTTCTCCGTACTGGTGATACAAAGACTCTTCTAGACGTAAGTTGTTGGTTGGATCACCCCATGTACGACCCAACAACCATCTCGGTAATGCTACCGCTTCATCCAACCCATAGCCCTGATAGTGATATCGGCTAAACAAACATGCCTGCGTTTGTGGTTGGCCTTCTCCGCCCATAGTGCCGTAAACCATACGGCGGTCATCATCTAACTCTGCGTAAGCTGGGTTTAATGTGTGGAATGGTTTCTTACCACCCGCCAACACGTTGTGATGTTTGGCATCCAAAGAGAAGCTTTTCGAACGGATATTCCATAATATGCCAGTACTTGGCAGCACAAGACCTGAGCCGAACTCCCAGTAAATACTTTGAATAAAGCTCACCATAGTGCCGTACTGATCGGTAGCCCCCATCCAGATGGTGTCTCCCGGTTGCGCTTGGTGTGGCCAAGGTAGCGCCTGTTCCATAGACACTTGCTCAGCGCAGCGATCAATCACCGATTCATTGAGCCACTCTTGCAAAGGCTGAGTCAGATACTCTTCATCACATACTTCTTTATCGCGAATGATGAAGGCTTGCTTGGTTGCTTCCACTAACAGGTGAATATGATCAACTTCGCTTTGTGCTTGTGAAGCGAGACGATCATAAATCGCCAGAATCAACAACGAAGCCACCCCCTGAGTCGGTGCTCCAAAGTTGTACAGTTTACCTTTCGAGGTGTTTACACTCAGTGGTGCCATTACCTTGGCTTGGTGGTGATGAAAATCTTTTAAAGTAATAGGGCTGTCTGCCTGCTGAAGTTCTTCAGCCGCACTTTTCGCTATCTCACCACGATAAAAATCATCCAGCCCGTTTTCTGCTAGAGTTCTGAGCGTTTCGGCTAACGCCTGATTAGTGACAATGTCACCTACTGTAAGTGTTTTTCCTTCTTTCAGGAAATGTTCAGCAAACGTTTTGAGCTGAGCTAATCTACCGAAGGTTTTTTCGCTGGCATTGACTAAGCTTTGAGTCACTTCGACGCCTTGCTGCGCAGCTTCAATGGCTGGTTCTAGTAGCGTATGCAAACTGATATCGGTTGAGTCCAGTTCTAGCGCCTTTTGCCACGCAGCAACAGTGCCTGCCATGGTAATCGCCGCTTCACCACCAAATTCCGGAAGTTGTTCACCTTGACTGCGGTAGTGTTCAACATCAACCTCCAACGCAGCAGAACCGCAACCATCAATGGCGACGGGAGTCTGCCCTTTCTTGGCGATCAACCAAAAGCTGTCACCACCGATGCTGTTCATATGTGGATACTGCACAGCGATCATTGCTGCTGCTGCAACCATAGCTTCGCTCGCTGTTCCGCCTTGGTCGAGAATCTTCTGACCTACTTGAGCGGCCATATAATGCGGAGCTGTGAAAGCGGTTTGATATTTCATTTACTATCTCCTTGAACAAGCTTTTCTCCTTGAATCAGCGCTTCGCCGGTCGTAATCAGGTCTTCTTCACGATTCGTTAAGCCCATAACGGAAATGCCGCATGGCCCTTCTTGCAATCCTCGCATGGGTAAATGCAGTTGCGGTAAACCACTTAAGCCCGCAATACTGGTTAACCCCATCAACTGCATCCGGTAAGTGGCTAATGCCTCACCAGACATAGTGAGTGCCGGTGGTCCCGATGGTGTAGTCGGGATCGCCCAAACCAGTGCATATTCAGTCAGGTGATAAGTAATGAGTTCTTTGAACTTCGCTTGCTTATCCATGGCTTGTAAGTAATCTTGCTCGGAAATGGTACGTGACCATTTCACTCTCTCTAAAATGGTTGGGTCTAAACTTTCGCCATGTTGCTCAAGCCATAAACCGTGCTTTTGAATAATCTCAAAACCTTGAATGGTTCTGAACAGTAAGCTTAGGTCACTCAGTTGCCAGCCGTTCTCATGCAACAGATCGCCACATATCAACTCAATATCAGCTTGTTTACACCAGTGTTTCAGGCGAGCTAATCGCTCTTCACTGAGCACTTGAGCGCACTGATTGTCCAAATACAGATGTGTGGCACTGTGACTTTCTGATTTTGACCCAGACAGCACACGCCAAACTTTGCGTAGTAATGGTAATTCGCGACTGAAAATGCCTGCGGTATCGAAACTTTTCGACAACTCAAAACAAGCGTGAAGATCAAGCGAACCGAGTGTTGGACGAAGACCAAACAAACCACAATAACTGGCGGGAACGCGAACCGATCCTCCGGTATCTGTTCCGATTGAGAAATCACACTCGCCGTTTGCAACTGTGACTGAGCTGCCACTAGACGAACCGCCGGGAATACAATCGGGAGCGGCAGGATTAACTGGCGTACCGTAATGGATGTTCTGTCCGTTTAGGCTGTATGCCAGTTCGTCGGTCTGTACACGGCCGACACATTCAGCACCATTGTTCAGCAACTTTGATATCAATGAAGATGTGGTTGGCGCACAGGGATGCGTCGCCAACCATTGTGGATTTCCTGCGCCTGTTTTAAAGCCTTTAACATCAAACAAGTCTTTAAATACAAACTGTATGCCGCTTAGGCTTCCTCGTTCTTTGGCAGGTAACTGTTCTGGCCCTTGAGAGCAATAGACTCGACTATCCTTAGTCATTTCGCTTCCTTACTTTTTTAATTGTTTTAGTTTGTTACTGCTGCACCTTCTGTTTGGCGAGCATAGCGATTCGCTAATATTGCACAGTAGAAAATCTGAATTGGGTGGTAAAGCATGATAGGTAACAAGATCATGCCAAGTGTAGGATCGGTTCCAAATATCACTTTCGCCATAGGGATACCCGCTGCCAGCGTTTTCTTAGTTCCGCAGAACACCGCCGCCACTTCATCCGGCAGATTCATATTCACACGGCGCGCGCCCCATTGAATGAGATGAACCATAAAAAGAAGAACCACTAAACAAATAGCAATAGAACTTGCCAGCAGACCAATAGAGAATTCATGCCAGATGCCGTTCTCTACTGAATCACAGAATGCGTTATAGACGATCGCCAGAATGACGTACTTATCAACTTTGCCTACTGCACTTTTGTGTTTAGCGATCCAGCTAATAAGGTATGGACGAAGGATTTGCCCAACGATCATTGGTACCAGCAACAATTTAGCGATTGAAAGAACGGAAGCCATCAAATCAAGCTCCACCCCTTCCACGCCCATAAACAGTTGAATAAGAAACGGCGTGATGAAAACACCAATAATGCTTGAAAGTGAAGCGTTGAAAATCGCGCCCGGAACGTTACCTTTACCGACACTGGTCATCGCAACAGAAGAAGAAATTGTGCTTGGTAGTACCAGCAGATAGCAAAAACCGAAAGCCAAAGCCGCTGGCATATACGCCATGAATGCTTCACCAAAGATGACCCACAATAGTGGATAAACAACAAAGGTCGCCGCTTGAATGTACAGGTGAAGACGCCAGTTGGTCATGCCTGCTTTGATTGCCTGAGGAGAAAGTCCCAAACCGTGTAGAAAGAAGACAATGGCCACACCAATGCCCGTCAGTTGATCTAGGTGAATCCATCCTCCAGATTTACCTACATCTGAACTCACTGTTGCTAATGCAATAGCGACCACCATGCCAACAAGAAACCATTCCTTTTTCAACTTTTCTAATACTTTCATATATCGTGTCTGCTCTTTAATTATTCCCTACATTCCCATGTAAGCTTTTATTCGCATTAATTGTATACAATTATAAATACAAGTAGTGTGCCAAACTCACAAGCTACCATATCACTAGCTTACCGAATATTGTACACACAGTTTTGTGCACCAGAGTCGAACAAATGCTGCATCTTAGTGCAAGAACTTAGAAGGTTTGCAGCGTTAGATTCACTGGTGCTTACGGAAAACAATAAAAGTCTGTTTGGTATACATATTGCACTACTGCTTTGTATACAAACGTAATTAAAGAGTTCCGCATGTCTAACGACGAAATCATTTATCAAAAAATGCTAAAGGCCATTGTTGAACACCAAATTCCACCGGGTGAACGTCTGCCAGAAGACAAGCTGTCTGAAGCTTTTGGCGTTAGCCGTACTGGTATTCGCAAAGTTCTACAAAGATTAGCGTTGGAACGATTTGTCGTTATTCAGCCAAACAAAGGTGCGCAAGTTAACCGCCCGAGTCGCAGAGAAGCTTCTGAAGTCTGGGATAGCCGAATCATGCTAGAGCCTCTGCTCATCCCTTCAATCAGTGAGAACTGGAACGACAAGCTGTCACAGCAGTTTCGATCAATGGTAGAACTGGAAAAGCGAGCCAATCATAACGGCGATATGGCGCAAGCTATTCAGCTTACCGCTAAGTTCCATTATGAACTTGCGCGTGTCGGTCACAACTTGGTTCTGGCTGAGTTTGTCGAGCAGTTGTGTTACCGCTCATCTCTGGTTATTGCCGCTTATGGTACTCGCGAGAGTGTGAATTGCGACTGTGGTGACCATTCGAACTTAATAGATTTGCTCGATAGAAATTTGATCAGCGAAGCCCAAAATTGGATGCGCCATCATCTGGAACAGCTAAAGGCCTCTATTTCTTTAACCAGCAAGCAAGAAACGCATGTTGATTTCAGCAAACTCTTCACCTAGCAAATAACATAAAAACGTGGACGATTAGATAAGGAATTCGAATGAAAGATTTTAATCCTCGCGATTATATCGGTTACGGACGCGACAATGTCCCAGATGCCAACTGGCCAAACAAAGCAAAAATAGCCGTTCAGTTTGTTCTTAATTATGAAGAGGGTGGCGAGAACTGCGTGTTGCACGGCGATTCACACTCAGAAATTTTCTTGTCTGAGATAGCAGGCGCAGAGGCTTACTCTTCCCGCCACATGAGCATGGAATCACTGTATGAATATGGCTCTCGTGCGGGTGTATGGCGCATTCTTAATGAATTTAAAAAACGCGAACTGCCTTTAACCATTTTTGGTGTGGCCACCGCATTAGAGCGTAATCCTGAAGTGACCAAAGCGATCATGGAAGATGGACATGAAATCGCGTGCCACGGACTAAAGTGGATTCACTACCAGAACATGCCCGTTAAGAAAGAACGCAAACACATGAAACAGGCACTCGATATCATCGAACGCCTGACAGGTAAGCGCCCTATTGGCTGGTATACGGGAAGAGATTCACCTAATACGCGCGAGTTAGTCGCAGAACAGGATGGGCTCTTGTATGACTCAGACTACTACGGTGATGACCTGCCTTTCTGGACTCAAGTACCCAATAACCAAAAACCCGGAGAAACTCGGCCACACCTAGTGATCCCATACACGTTAGATACCAATGATATGCGTTTTTCCTCGCCCTACGGATTTAGCCACGGTGAAGAGTTTTTTCAGTATCTTAAAGAGAACTTTGATTGCTTATATGAAGAAGGCAAAGATAAGCCAAAAATGATGTCGATTGGCTTACACTGCCGAATCATAGGCAAACCAAGCAGGTTTATGGCGCTGAAGAAGTTTCTTGATTATGTGCAATCTCACGAAGGCGTTTGGGTTGCAACCCGCGAACAAATTGCCCGCCATTGGATCGAGCACCATCCGCCTAAGTAACCATCAAATATTGGTATATAGGTTCTGTCGCCGCTGAGCATCACCTTATTCTCAGCGGCTTGTTTTTCTTGCTTCCAATACTACGAGCTTGAGTCGTTATAAGCTTCAACAGTTACACCGTTAATCAGATAGCCCGCTTGCCCCAAATCAGACTCAACCATTTCCACATTCAATTTACCTACGATGTAAACCACATCCCAAAGCCCCTGAATAGGCACGCCCTTATCGAATTTTACGTAAAGGATTTGATTCGGTGGCGGAGGCGGAACATGAATACAAGCACCAAAATAAGGAACCAAAAGTAGTTCTGTTACCACTTTATCGTCCCCTTCCAACGGAATAACAAAGCCCGGAATACGCACTTGTTTTCCATCTAAGTCATCACGAAATCCTCCAGCCATATTCTGAGGTGGAGTATCACTATCGTGATTTAGCGGTGCTTTATTTGGTAACGGCGCAACATTGCGCTCAGCTTCTGGAATCAAGTCGATCCAATCCAAAGTGACAACATCAGAACTTGCGGTGTTGATGTCTTCTTGAGCATAAGTACCAGAAGCACAACCAAGTGCCAGTAATATTCCTAACGCGCTAATGCGGCCAAAACGTTTTAACAAAGTCAGTTTCATAAGTTGTAATTTCTATTGATATCAAAAAGATACGTTATTCATTGTTGCTAACAAAAGTACCCGCAGCATAAGACAGTAATATGACAATAATAAAAACTTCATCCATCAGTAACGCATTATTCATAAAGATGTTGGGTAATTAGACCCCGTTAAGCCTTTGAGCAACATGGAAATTCGAGAAAACAATTGGAGCCTATGCCCGTGAAAAGTAAAAAACTTCTATTAGTCAGTGGTATTTTGACAGCCCTAGCTGGCTGTTCTACACAGAGCCAAACCGCTGGTGTTGACGCGCCACAGAAAGATGACGTGTGGTTCAAACAAGCTCAGGCAGATATCGCAAAAGCAAAAGCGAACATGCCTATCGATAAACCCGCTAAGAACGTGATTTTGTTTGTTGGTGACGGTATGAGCGTAGGTACGATTACTGCAGCACGTATTTTTGAAGGCCAGCGTCGCGGTTTAATGGGCGAAGAATACCGCCTAAATATGGAAACTATGCCTAACATGGCTTTGTCAAAAACATACAATACCGATGCACAAACGCCAGATTCAGCAGGTACTGCTTCTGCAATGGTAACGGGTGTGAAAACCAAGCAAGGTGTCATCAGTGTTGATGACAACGTTAAACGTGGCTTCTGTAACACGGTAAAAGGCAACGAAGCGAAAACGGCTTGGGAAATGGCCGCTGAAAAAGGACTGTCTGTTGGTGTTGTGTCTACTGCACGTATCACTCATGCAACACCTGCAACCGCTTATGCTCACTCAGCTGATCGTAACTGGGAAAATGACGCTACGCTTCCAAACATCGCCAAGAATCAAGGTTGTGTGGATATCGCTCAGCAGCTGATTAGCTTCAACGAAGGCAAAGGTATGGATGTGGTATTCGGTGGTGGACGCCGCGAATTCCTGCCTGTCGATGTTGTTGACCCTGAAGGTAAAAAAGGCAAACGTAAAGACGGTCAGAACCTCGTTGAAAAATGGCAAACTCAGCACCCAGATGGTCAATATGTTTACGATCAAAAAGGTTTCGAAAGCATTCCAGCAGATGCAAAGAAAGTGTTTGGTCTGTTTGAGAGCAGCCACATGAAGTATGAAGCGGATCGCCGTGGCGACGAGCCTTCACTTGCTGAGATGACTTCAAAAGCAATCGACCTATTATCGAATAACAAAGATGGCTATTTGTTGTTGGTTGAAGCCGGACGTATTGACCACGCGCACCACGATGGTAATGCTGCTCGCGCACTTTGGGATGCTGTTGCTTATGACGAAGCAGTAAAAGCAGCACTGGATAAAACAAACCCAGAAGATACATTGATCATTGTAACCGCTGACCATGCGCACACGCTGATTTCAAATGGTTACTCAGAGCGCGGCAATCCAATTCTTGGTCTGTCTAAATCAAACGGTAAATTGAGTGTCGATGCTTACGGCAAACACTACACCACATTAAGCTACGGTAATGGTCCTGGCGCGGTTGAGAAAGGTGGTGCAGATCGTCCTAACCCAACTGAAGAAGAAGTGATGAACATTGATTACCGTCAACAGTCTCTAATCAAACTTGATTCAGAAACTCACTCAGGTGAAGACGTCGCTATCTTTGCTCGCGGTCCTCAGGCTTACTTGTTCCAAGGTGCAGTTGAGCAAAACTACATCTTCCACGTAATGAATGAAGCCTTAGGCTTAACGAAGTAATACCCCTATTCTTCATCTGAAAATTTACATCAAGCCACCTTCTTGAAACCAAGAAGGTGGCTTTTTTGTTTTAAAAGATAACTGCGACTAAAACGGGTTCTCCATTTGAATAACCTCACCGTTAGCAAAGAGGCTCCGCCATAAGCTCAGTAGCCCTCAAAACCACATCAAATTTGAATTTAAAATGTGTTTTTGATTTTTTAACAACAGCCAATTCATAGCAAAAATTAGAGATCAGCTATATTTTTTGAAACACCCTTTCATTTTTATTTGTTGAAGAGTTTTTTTCTTGTTATATTCCTTGTCATGATGTTCAGGGCGTTCCTGTTCATATTTAATTAGGTACGTTGAGGAAAAAGTAATGATTCTTGATTCATTTGATGTGAAGGGTAAAGTTGCAATCGTAACCGGTTGTGATACTGGTCTAGGTCAAGGTATGGCTTTAGGTCTTGCACAAGCAGGTTGTGACATCGTTGGCGTAAACATTGTTGAACCAACTGAAACCATCGAACTTATCAAAGCAACTGGCCAAAAGTTCATCGACATTCGCGCCAACCTAATGAAACTGGACGACATTCCTTCTATCGTTAGCCGCGCTGTCGAAGAATGTGGTCACGTTGATATCCTAGTAAACAACGCAGGTATCATCCGTCGTAACGACGCTATCGACTTCTCAGAGCAAGACTGGGACGACGTTATGAACATCAACATCAAGTCTGTATTCTTTATGTCTCAAGCAGTCGCTAAGCAATTCATGGCTCAAGGCAACGGCGGCAAGATCATCAACATCGCTTCTATGCTTTCTTACCAAGGCGGTATCCGTGTTCCTTCATACACGGCTTCTAAGAGCGGCGTAATGGGTATTACTCGTCTGATGGCGAACGAATGGGCTAAGCACAACATTAACGTGAACGCGATTGCACCGGGCTACATGGCAACCAACAACACTGCTGCTTTACGTGCTGATGAAGAACGTAACCAAGCTATCCTTGAGCGCATCCCTGCTGACCGTTGGGGTACGCCAGAAGACCTAGCGGGTCCATGTGTGTTCCTAGCTTCTAAAGCTTCAGACTACATCAACGGCTACACTATCGCTGTTGACGGTGGTTGGTTAGCGCGTTAATTCGGACTGACCTTATCAGATAAACCCATCTGATTTCTTAGTCTCTATACTCTATCAACATCATAGAGTTAGAGGCTAAGAGTGTTAGTTGTGAGCATTGTATTTCGGTGTTTAGAACTAACAGTATTGATTACGTTAACGTTAGTGAGCCTCATTGAAGCGAGCTAACAGTTTATATAATTTAAGCAACTACGGTTGCAGGAGATTCTGATGAAAATTGCATTGATGATGGAAAACAGCCAGGCAGGTAAAAACGCAATGGTTCTTAATGAACTGAACACGGTTGCGGGCCCTCTTGGTCACGATGTTTTCAACGTGGGTATGAGCGATGAAGCGGATCACCACCTGACTTACATCCACCTAGGCATCATGGCGAGCATCCTTCTTAACTCTAAAGCGGTTGACTTCGTTGTGGCAGGTTGTGGTACTGGTCAAGGCGCAATGATGTCGCTAAACCTACACCCAGGTGTGGTTTGTGGTTACTGCTTAGAGCCATCTGACGCTTTCCTGTTCAACCAAATCAACAACGGTAACGCTATTGCTCTAGCATTCGCGAAAGGCTTCGGTTGGGCTGGCGAACTGAACGTTCGTTACATGTTCGAAAAAGCGTTCACTGGCCCACGTGGCGAAGGCTACCCGAAAGAGCGTGCAGAGCCACAACAACGTAACGCTGGTATCTTGAGCCAAGTTAAAGCGGCAGTAGCGAAAGACAGCATTGTTGAAGCTTTACGTTCTATCGACCAAGAGCTAGTGAAAACTGCAGTTGGCGGCGCTCGATTCCAAGAGTGCTTCTTCAATAACTGCCAAGACGCAGAAATTGAAGCTTACGTTAAGTCTCTTATTGCTTAATCGAATGCAAATCGTTTATCGGGAATAGATGATTTGAAGCCAACCAGCTCTGGTTGGCTTTTTTCAGTTAAATATGGTCGAAATATTATAATTTTTTATAAAGCGGCTGTTTTATATAACCATATGAATAGTTGTTTTATTTTTACGCCTTGTTTCATTACGTGCGATGCCCTCTTAAAAATCATGCATGTAATATACATACGGAGTTTTCCTATGAACCAAATCAAGAGAGTGGCGATCATTGGCGAATGCATGGTCGAGCTTAGAAAAAACGAAGGTACAGTTGAACAAGGATTTGGTGGTGATACGTTAAATACTGCTGTTTACCTTTCTCGTCTTACTCAGTCTGCTGGCGTGACGACATCTTACGTCACAGGCCTTGGTAAAGACCCTTTCAGTGCTGAAATGCTATCTGCTTGGAAACAAGAAGGGTTGAATACCGATATGGTCTTCCTGTCTGAGAAGAAATTACCGGGTATTTATACCATCCAGACTCGTGAAGATGGCGAAAGAAGTTTCTTCTATTGGCGCAATGATGCGGCAGCAAAGTACTGGCTACGTGATGTGCAACTTGAAGCTTTAGAAGCTCAGCTTTGCGAACATCAAATGATTTACCTAAGCGGTATCAGTGTTGCGATTCTTCCTGAAGATTGCCTGAAATCACTTTTCGAAGTGCTCACTAAATGCCGAGCAAAAGGCGTCAAGATTGCCTTTGATAACAACTTCCGCCCTGCTCTGTGGTCTTCTATTGAAGATGCGAAGAAAGTGTACACTGAGATCCTAAAAATCACGGACATTGCTTTCCTTACTTTCGATGACGAAGTGCTACTTTGGGGCGACAGCGAAGAGAAGCAAGCCATCGAACGTACTCAAGGCTTCGGCGTTGAAGAAATCGTTGTTAAACGCGGTGCCGACGCCTGTTTCGTTATTTCGAATGGTGAGCTGTACACTGTGGCAGCGAACAAGATCTCTAACGTGATTGATACAACAGCAGCCGGTGACTCGTTCAGTGCGGGTTATCTAGCGAAACGAATTCTTGGAGGCAGCGAACAACAGTCTGCTTCTGCTGGCCACTTAGTGGCTGGAACCGTTATTCAGTACCGTGGTGCTATCATTCCCTCTAGCGCTATGCCAACACTTTAAGGAAAAAAGATGAAAGATTTAAACCAACAACTTGCTGAAATCAAAGTCGTTCCTGTTATTGCAATTAAAGATGCAAACAAAGCCGTGAAGCTTGCGGAAGTTCTGATTGAAAATGGTCTTCCATGTGCAGAAGTGACTTTCCGTACAGAAGCAGCAGCACAAGCAATCAAAAACATGCGTGAAGCTTTCCCAGAAATGCTGATCGGTGCTGGTACCGTTCTGACAACTGCGCAAGTAGACGAAGCTATCGACGCTGGCGTTGATTTCATCGTAAGCCCAGGCTTTAACCCAACAACAGTTAAATACTGCCAACAACGTGGTGCAACAATCGTACCTGGCGTAAACAGCCCAAGCTTAGTAGAACAAGCAATGGAAATGGGTCTACGTACTCTTAAATTCTTCCCAGCAGAACCTTCAGGCGGCGTTAACATGCTTAAAGCATTAACAGCCGTTTACCCAATTAAATTCATGCCAACTGGCGGCGTTAGCCCTAAAAACGTTAACGACTACCTAGCTATCCCAAGCGTTTTAGCTTGTGGTGGTACTTGGATGGTGCCAAACGATCTGATCGATGGCGAAAAATGGGATGAACTAGCAGCACTAGTTAAAGACGTAGCGAACGTTATTGCGAAGTAATCTGCGGCCTTCCCTAATAGAAACTTTCAAAGAGTCCTCTCTTTGAAATCAATGTCGTTCGGGTATGAATAGATACTTATCCGAACGACATTTAAATTTCAGAATGGCTAACATATGTTTCGATTATCCAAACGATAAGCTATTGAGAAGGTAAATTACTGAAACTCTTCACCATGATTCTCCAGAGTTTGTTTGCCACACTTAGTACACACTATGTACCTGTCTGTTAACTCCAAAGAAGCCCCTGCTGGCAAAGAGGCAGCAGACCCGCTGAAAAAACCTTCCAGAAAAGCTTTGAACTGCTCTTTTTTAGATTTCCCGTACTTAGATGGCTTTTGTTTCATTACCTCTTTGTGCGTTGTTTCCTCACCGCATTGCTCACAAAATCTAGTGTTCATATACTCTCCCTAAAATAAGGCACACATAAAAAATACTCATACGCTTGTAAAGCGAGTAACAGACTGAGTTGCATCTGAGCCGAACATGTCTGCCTTGTAACCTTAGAAATGAGAAAACTAAGCGACCTTAACCATTAATTGTGCTTACTTTAGCTTCACAACTTTACCTGTTAGAGCTACGCCCGCAACCATAGTACCAGCGCCACATTGGAAGGTTTTCTCACTTGAAGTTAGGTTGCTCTTATAGTTCGATTTGATATCAATGACGGCATTCCCGCCTTCTTTTACCGCTCTGTCCTTCAATGCAATCATGGCTGACAAAAAGACCCAGTCACAGGCTTCCTGATCAGTTTTGTTGAAAGCGTTGGTTTTTTTGTTGGTTTTGAACTCACCAAAATCTGAAAGGACTTTAGGATGTTTCTGCTCACCAAAATAAAACTTAATGTCCGTACCCAATTTCGCTTTAGCGACTTCTGAATTCAACGCCGTTTCAATTGAATAAGAGCCGATATCGTCTCTAGCAAAAGTGTTAGTAGAAAAGAAAGCTAAAGAAAACAACGTCAACATTGCTAGCTTTTTCATATGTTAAATCTCCTTGATTAATAATCCCTAAACTCAGCCAGTAAAGTGAGCTAAAAACAAGCCACCCTCTATATCAGAGCTGTAAAAGGGAAAGCTTATATTTGAAATGAATAAAAACGTACCATTTACGACAAGTTCTGATTCAACTTGCTCGCTAGCTCAATTAATTCGCGTTTGGTATTTTCTAAATCTTCAATATGATGGTGAACAGTGTTGGAGTTCAGCGTCATATACGGAATTGTGATGGTTGCTAACACATCACCCAGCACGCCAAAAATCGGCAGACTGATGTTGGTCACTCCCATAATTTGCGGACTTTCGCCTACGTAATAGCCACGCTCTCTCGTTGCTTCTACATGGCTTAGCGCATGCGCTTTTTCTTCTGGCGTTGCATCCAATCTGTCTAACACAGATTGACGTTTCTCTTCACTCAGGAAGCTCAAGAAAACGATGCCCGAGCCCGATGAACAGATATCAATGACAGAACCCAGTCTTAAGCTGAAACCCATTTTGTAGGGGCTCTCTTGGCGTGCGATAACGGTCATTTCACCATTGCTGTATGCCGACATATGGCAAGACTGATTTACTTTGTTGCAGATATCTTCCATCAATGGCGTAGCACGCTTTAAAAGCTGAGCGATGGGTGGATGCTGGTTCGATAGCGCAAACATTTTCAGCGTTAACGCATAAGTTGACGTGTAGCTGTCATATTCAATGAACTGCTTTTCCACCAGCACAGACAACATGCGAAAGATTTCGTTGATACTTCTATCTAAGCTTTCCGCTATCTGCTTTTTTGTGAGTGGCTCATCTTGCTGAGCAAGCAGTTCAAGAATATCTAAGCCTTTTTCAAGCGCAGGCGCTCTATATTCAGTTTTCTTAACTGATTCCATTACTTTTTACTCAATACATGTGCGTGAAAACGAGCCGATAATACTCGAAATGAAGTTTGTTTGTCTCATACCGATGCCCGCTATTTTGAAACTGACATGGGTATAATTTCACTTTGTTAACAAGCGCACTCGCTTATAGCCAAAAGAAAACAACCCCAGGCTAAGCTGAGGTTGTTTTTGATAAATCATACTAGTTACTTAATCAAACCCATCGCTTCTGGAAGCGTCATTGAGATGGCTGGAATGTAAGTCACCAACATCAGTACCGCAAAAATCACGAAGAAAAACGGTAGCAATGTTTTGATTACTGAATCAATGCTGATACCACTCACCTTACAGCCGGTAAACAGAATCGGTCCTACTGGCGGTGTAATCGTACCTAGTGAAAGGTTGAAGACTAATAGGATACCGAACTGCACTGGGTCCATACCTAAGCCCATACAAATTGGCAGGAAGATAGGTGTAAAGATCAGTACTGCTGGCGTTGGGTCCATAAATGTACCCACAAATAGCAAGATCACGTTAATGATCAATAGGATGATGATAGGGTTATCCGTCAAGCCTAATAGCATATCTGCAATCATTCCCGGGATTTGTGTAAATGCCATTACCCAAGACATGATTGACGATGTTGCCAGCATAAAGATAACAATAGCCGTCATTTTTGCTGATTGTAAGAAGATTTCTGGCAGTCTTCTGAAATCCAAAGAACGGTACATTGCACTCAGAAGCAGAGAATAAACAACCGCGATGGCCGAAGCTTCTGTTGCTGTAAACACACCACCTAAGATACCGCCAATCACCACGATGATCAGAGACAAACTTGGGATGGCATCCACCGTTACTTGACCGCACTCTTTTAGCGTCATACGGTGTTTAGCGATGTACCCACGGCGTTTTGCCATAACACCCGCAACAAGCATGACACCTAGACCCCAAAGAATACCTGGGATGTAACCACCCATGAACAATGCAGAGATAGAAACACTACCCGCTACTGTCGCATAGACGATCAATGTGTTACTTGGTGGAATCAACATACCAGTTGGTGCTGACGCGATGTTTACCGCAGTACTGAAACGCTTGTCGTAACCTTCTTTTTCTTGGATTGGTGACATGATGCCGCCGATAGCCGCCGCAGAGGCTACGCCAGAACCACTGATTGAACCGAACAGCATGTTCGATACAACGTTAGTTTGAGCAAGAGAACCCGGAAAGAAACCACTGACAATCTTAGAGAAGTTAATCAGCCGTATCGCTATACCGCCGTTATTCATGATGTTACCAGCAAGAATAAAGAACGGAATGGCGAGCAGAGCAAAGGAGTCTAAGCCTACGAACATACGTTGAGCAGAGGTTACCATTGCCCCCTGAGTTGGCAGAATAACCATCATTGCGCCGAAAGAGGAAATACCTACTGCGATAGCAATCGGTGCGCCAATCACTAGGAAGAAGACCACACCGGCGAACATAATTAAGGCAGCTGTTAATGCTAAGTCCATGACTCACTCCTACTCTGCCGAAGAACGTAATTGCTTCCAGCGTTCGACTAGCTGCAATTCGTTGTAAATAAAATAAAAAACCATTAACGCTCCACTGATTGGAATCGCTGCGTAAATCGTTCCCATAGGAATTTGTAGTGCAGAATCTAACTGCCACATTTGGCGCGTTGCACTGCTGTAACCGCCGAAAATCATGATGGATAGAGCAAAAGTGACAATCGCTAGTTCGATAAACGCTTCAACAATGATTTGTGTTTTTTGGGAGAACTTCTCTTTGATAAAAGAGATAGCCATATGTTCTTTCAAGCCGAAAACAAGCGCACTACCGAACAACACTAACCAGATAAACAGGTAGCGAGAAAGTACTTCACTCACCGCGCTTGGATCATTGAATACGTAACGGACAATAACTTGATAAGTCACAAGAATGGTCATTAAGGTGATTATGGAAATACAAAACCAAGAAACAATCTTGTCTAACCAATGCTTAACGACAGAAAAAACTTTAAATAAGCCACTTGGCGTATGGTCTAACATAACATCTTACCTTTATATGGCTAGGCCGAAGGCTAATGAGGCCGGGCAAATACCCGGCCATATTACCGATGAAAATTATTGCAGCGCTGCAACTTTTTCGAATAGATCTTTTTGCTCTGGAGTCTTGATTAGGTCTTTTTGTAGAGCGCTACAAGACTCTTGGAAAGGTTTGATATCAACTTCTACGAACGTTGCACCTTTATCCATCGCTGTTTTCTTAGCGGTTTCGATTTGAGCATTCCATAGAGCGAATTCGCTTACTGTGCTCTCTTTCGCTAGCTTTTTGAACGTCGCTTGGTCTTCTTTAGACATAGTTGATAGGAAGTAGCTGCTTGCTACTACTAGGTCTGGAACCATTAGGTGACGTGTCGCAGAGAAGTATGGAGCCACTTCGTATTGCTTAAGGTCAGCGTAAGTGATTTCGTTGTTTTCTGCACCATCAAGAACGCCTTGTTGTACTGCCGTGTAAACTTCACCTTGGCTCATTGGCACACCAGTACCACCCATGCAAGAAAGCATCTTGATCATAGTGTCAGATTGCATTACACGGATTTTCTTACCTTTCATGTCTGCAACGTTTGCTACAGAGTTGCCTTTTGTGTACATGCTACGTGCACCAGCAGTGTAAGCTGTTAGTACTTCAAAACCGAATTTTTGAGTCGATGCAAATAGGTTATCGAGTACGCCAGAAGTAAATACTTTCTCTTGGTGTTCTGAACCTGTGTACACGTAAGGCATACCGATTACAGCGAATGTTTTGTCGTAGTTTTCAACCAGTGGGTTAGCCACAACAGCCATTTGAATCGCACCGTTTTGCACAAGCTCAAGTGCTGCACGTTGGTCGCCCAATAGTTCGTTAGGGAAAATGTTTAGTTTGTAACGACCATCTGTTTCTTTGTTTAGCTTCTCACCAAACTCTTTAAGCGCTAGGTATTGTGGGTGCTTGTCAGATTGGTTGAAAGCAGCTTTGATCTCAGTTGCTGCTGACACAATTGAAGAGTAGCTCAGTGCGCTACCTACAACAGTGGCGATAGCAGCTAATTTTAGGGCAGATTTCTTAAGCATCATGTTTCTCCATGAAATACAAATAGGTTCTTATTATCGAATTTCGTTCATATCTACGAAATCCATATCGTCGAATGTTTGGTTCTCACCCAACATTCCCCACACAAAACTGTAGTTTTGCGTGCCACAACCAGAGTGAATTGACCAACTTGGCGATAGCACAAGTTGATGGTTTCTCACTACGATGTGACGCGTTTCTGTTGGCTCACCCATGAAGTGGAATACCACTTGAGATGGCTGAACGTTGAAATAGAGGTAAGCTTCCATACGGCGCTCATGAGTATGAGCTGGCATAGTGTTCCAAACACTTCCTGGTTTCAGATGTGTTACGCCCATGCAAAGTTGGCACGTAGGGAGTACATCTGGGTGTAGGTATTGATTGATCACACGGTCGTTAGCGGTTTCTAGTGAACCCAATTCAACAAGGCGAGCTTCACTACGCAAAATGGTGCGTGATGGATATGTGTGATGAGCAGGAGCGCTTAGGCAGTAAAGTTTTGCGAAATCACCTTCCAATGCACGGAATTCGATATCTTGCTCGCCTTTACCTAGGTAAACCGCATCCAAGTGTTCTAACACGTAAACACCGTTTTGAGTACGAACTTCCGCTTTCTCACCTAAGTTCACAATGCCCAATTCGCGGCGTTGCAAGAAATAGTCAGTACCAAACGCTTTGTTATCAACAAAGTCTTCCAGCTTAAGGGCTGCGTTACTAGGACTGATGCCCATCGCCACAACACGGTCGATGTGACTGTATACAAGTGTGATTTCACCTTGTTTGAACAATTCTTCAGTTAGGAATTCTTCTCTTAAACGATCCGTATCGTACGACTTAGCGTCTTTTGGATTGTTGTTGTAATTAATGTGCATAGCACCCTCCTTTAAGATGGGGCAAATCTAACACTCGTTTATATTTGAATAAATTCATTCATATTTGATTTGTGATCCTTTAGGTACTTTTGAAACACTGTTCCTGTTATTTTTTGAGCTAACGCAAACAAAACGCAGATAGATGAAGGCAAATAAGGGAGAAATCTGATTAGTAGTACGCAAGACAAATGATTCCCCCATTCAGGAATCATTGATTGATATGCAAATAGATGTGCAATTAGCCACTAACAAATGAAAAGAACCATCTTTTATGCAACAGTGATTAAAAAAGTACACAATATGGTATAGAATCCATTATTCAAAAAATACAAACTGTCGTTTCAAAAAACGAATTTCTGATTTTTTAGCCTTTAGGTAATCTGCCATATGCCATCGCAATCAACCCATTTTTTCTCGCGACCAATGGTCGTATATGCCATAGCTATACTCTGCACTGTGTTATGGGGTAGCGCTTATCCAGCCATTAAAACCGGCTATGCTCTGCTCAACATCGAAGCACACGATGTTGCATCGCAAATGGTGTTTGCGGGGCAACGCTTTCTATTGGCGGGTATTTTCCTGATTATTCTGTCGGTATTGTTTAGACGTCACACTGGAACCATCACCAAAACCAAAGTGCGTCAAATTGTTGTGCTGGGTCTGACTCAGACCAGCTTGCAGTACATCTTCTTCTATTTGGGTGTGGCATTTGCAACCGGTGTAAAAGCGTCCATTTTGAACGCGACGGGCACGTTCTTTAGCGTTCTTCTGGCACATTTCATCTATAACAATGACCGCTTAACACAGAGAAAGGCTATCGGCTGTACGGTAGGTTTTCTAGGTGTATTCATAGTGAATTTCAACCAGTCACTGCTCGATTTCCAGTTCAGTGTGCTGGGTGAAGGTTCCGTGATTTTTGCTGCTTTCATTCTTGCTGCTGCTTCTATATACGGGAAGAAAATATCGCAAGGCATTGATGCTATGGTTATGACTGCATGGCAATTGGCTATCGGTGGATTGGCGCTATTGTGTGTGGGGTATCTATTCGGCGGCCACTCTGGCGACTTTGATTTTGCCAGCCTGTCACTACTGATCTACCTTGCTTGTTTGTCTTCTGCGGCGTTTGCGCTGTGGAGCGTATTGCTAAAACATAACCCTGTGAGCATGGTGACCATTTTTAACTTCCTGATCCCTGTTTTTGGTAGCAGTTTGTCTTCCATATTTCTGGGCGAAACGATTTTAGAATGGAAAAACATGGTTGCACTGATACTGGTGTGTAGCGGTATCTATTTAGTGACAAAGAGTAAAAAACCAAGTTCGTAATAATCGACTTCAGTCCTCTAAGTACAGCCTCAGAACAAGACACGAAAGAGCAGCACTGGCGAATGCGGGTGCTGCTCTTTTTTAATTACTCGCGTCACTCGCTTGCCGTTCTTGTTGGCATTGTTTAGGCATTTTGATGATAAAAGTCGTACCTTTTAACAGCTCAGATTCCACTTTAATTGAGCCGTTCAAAGAGTTGGTTACCCATTGATGGACAAAATGCATACCCAGACCAGTATTTCCTTCCGCTCGATTAGTGGTAACAAATGGGTCAAAAAGATTTGGCAACACCTCAGGAGCGATTCCTTTACCGTTATCCGACACGCGTATTTCAACATCACGACCATTACTGCAAAGCTGTGCCTTCACCGAGATTTTTCCGCCAATTTCCTTTTTGAATGCATGCTGCATAGCATTGACCAGTAAGTTCTGCAGAACATGAGAGACACTCCCCGGTCGTCCAACCATCTCTATCGGATCAACCTGAATGTCATATTCAATTTGGCTCTCTTTGAAGCGCGGTGACAAAGTGGCAAGCAGATCGCCAACTACCACATCCAAGCGATATGACACCACATCTTCTCTAACCCTATCTATCGCCAAACGTTTAAAGCTTCGAATGAGTGTTGCGGCTTTTTTCTGGCTGTTTTCCACGAGCTCTAAGCCTGTTTCCGTCGAAATTAAATATTGGTCTAAAGCACTTCTGCTCAACCCTTCCTCGACCGCTTGTGTTAATCGCTTGTGTTCGGCTCTAAGCCGTGATGCCGCTAATATTGCGGTACCAATCGGCGTATTGAGTTCATGTGCAACGCCAGCAACCATCATGCCTAACGCCGAAAGTTTGCGAGACTCAACAAGGTCATTCTGCAATAGCTGTTGCTGATTTAGTAAGTTTCGATTGTATGCAGCAGACTCTTCGATTTGCTTCTTATCTCTTTCCTGCACTCGATAAAGCCGAATCAGCTCCATTTTGAGTTTCCATTCTCGTTTGAGAATAAAAATCCCAAACAATACAATGGTTGCGCAGAGTGCAAGCGAGGGTATCAGAGCATCAATCTTCAACTTGTTCAACACAGGGACCGATGTGGTGGCGACAAAACATAATGATGGGCTGCGAACGATGTCTTCGGATAAAAGGTTACCCGTTAAATTACTACATTCGTAACTGGCAAAGCCCAAAGAGTGATTGAAACGACTGAAGGACTTCTGTTTGTTTATTTGAGACCAAATCTCTGGATTATGGGCTGCAATATTGTG
This sequence comes from Vibrio diazotrophicus, assembly GCF_038452265.1. Taxonomy (NCBI): domain Bacteria; kingdom Pseudomonadati; phylum Pseudomonadota; class Gammaproteobacteria; order Vibrionales; family Vibrionaceae; genus Vibrio; species Vibrio diazotrophicus. Next base: position 1,518,502 of record NZ_CP151842.1, on the reverse strand, counting down.
AGTCGTTTCTTTGAGATCACGCCCCCATTCTAGTTCAGGGTCAACGTTCTTCAGCCAGTAGCCCTCTGTATCGATGAGTTGCAGGTTCACTCTGTCCGAGTCAAAGGAACGGATAACTTCAAGCAAGCCACCGACATCATAATTAAGAACTAATAGACCCGTGTGAAGACCGTGAGTTGGTCCAGTTTTAATGGTTGCTCTGATCGTAGGTCGGAAAGGTACTTCGATCTTTCCGTTTTCGACGTTTAGGTCAACATTTGAGAGATATATTTTCCCGTCGCCTGCCTTCATTCCTTGCTCGACATAGTACCGGCTGCTTTTGTCCTGCAGTGCATTTTCGTCAGCGACAATCACTTTGCCATTTTTGATATCCACCCTAACCTTTTCGATTCCATTTTCATCCAGCCAGCGAACCTGCATGAGTGGGTCAACACTCTCTACGAAAGAGGTGAAAATACGTTTGATCAGGTCACTGTTTGGTGGCGTTTTCGAGGCGAGAGCATAGGTAAAAGCTGGCGAACGAAATAGAATCCGAATGGTGTTTCCTATATCACCTATATTTTGCCCCCACAGAACTTCCGCCTGTGCAATTTTTCGTTGCTGTTCGACAGCGACTGAATCCAATCGATTGTTTATGTCATTGCGATACAGTAAGCCACCTAGCAGCCCACTAATCACTAAGCCAAATAACAACAACACTAAGATATTTCGTCGCGCTGACTGCTCTAATTTTTTTACTTTCATTCGCTACAATCAGATTCGTTTTGTTTAAGCCAATCCAACAACTCATCAACGACCATAGGTCGAGCATACAAATACCCTTGGCCAAGCGTGCAGCCTCTTTCGATCAATGCATCACGCTGAACATCTGTCTCTACGCCCTCGGCTACCACAGAAAAATCAAACAAACTGGCCAGACTCATCACCAAATCAACCACTTGTTGACTCGCCATATCTTCATGAAGACGTCGAACAAATGAAATATCGATTTTTATAGTGTCTACCGCAAGCTGAGAAATATGTGAAAGAGACGAATATCCGGTACCAAAATCATCAATACTGATCTTAATACCTGCACGATGTAAGTGTTCTAGAGCAGGCTTAATTTCGAGGTAAGACTCCATGGCCTGACTCTCTGTAATTTCCACTTCAATTAGGTCAGGGTTCAGGTTTTCTCCACGCACTAAATCCAGCAGTAAGCCGATATATTCTGGATCGGTGAGATCTTTCACCGTCGCATTAATTGAGGTCGGCAGATTAAAGCCAGCATCTTCTAGCTGATGAAGTGCTTGAAACGTTAGTTTCGCCGCAATCGCATCTAACTTATTGATCAGGCCACTGCGTTCAGCAATAGGAATAAAAATATTCGGAGGAATCGTTGTTTCTTGTTTTTTCCAGCGTAGCAGAGCTTCCAACCCCACCGCTCGCCCAGTTTTTAGATCGCACTTCGGTTGCAGAACGATATAAAATTCATCGTTTTCAATAGCTGCTTTTAAGTCCCCGAGAATCTGATAATCGCGCATCAAGCTTTCACGATAGGAAGGCTCGTAAGCCATGATCTTAACTTTGTTCTCCCTTGCACAGCACAATAAGCTTCTCGCCATATGAAGGATTTGCTGAGCGGAATAGTCAGACAGTTGGCTCAACTCCACTCTTGCAAAAGTCAGTGTGCAGCGCACCTGATAATCCCCTACGCTGTGCGAAACACTCGAAAGGGCGAACAATTCTTCGTCTGACAAAGCAAAACTTTTGTTATATAAAATCGCAAAACGGTCGGACCCTACACGAGTAACGACAGCTGAATCGTGGAAAGCTTCAGTCAAGCGCTGGCAAACAGAGCTCACGAGCGCCATCATAGCCTGCTGATTAAACGAGATAGCGTGGGTGTCATAGTCATCCAGCTCTACAACCAGCATCTCTAGCTGAGCCATATCGTCTTGGTTCATCATTTCGAGTTCGCGCAATAACCAGTTGCGGTTCTTTACCTCTAAATCGGCATCGTGATACGCCAACTTAGAAAGCTGATTCACCAGCGCAATTTGCATAAACCCAGAACTGATGTTTTCACTGAATACTTGTAGCAAACGAATGTGGTAGTCACTTAAGCACTTTTTGCTTTCAGCTAATACGAGATAGTTATAGCTGCCGTGGTTGTCACCAGAGAAATACAGAACGGATAGATTGCTTCTAAATTTATGATTTTGATGGGCGATAGACTCTCGGATAAGCTCTTCAAACTCAACTCTTAGTTTATCTGGCAGTGTATCGCCTTGTTCCACATCGGGGGCCCCATATGAGGCAACGATGGGTGCATTATCGATAGTGTTACCCTTATCCATCCGTAATACACAAAGAACGGGCTCACCAAAATCACCAAATAGCCCGACGATCTCTTTGATAACGACCTGAATGAAGGTATTGGTATCGTATTTACTGGCAATATTGCGAGAAGCATCCACCACCAGCTGAAGCCCCATTCTCGCCTTATCCAGTTCATACATTGACTGCCATGAGCGAAAATTGGCAGCTGCAATCGACTTTAACGTCTCGTGGTCAACTTCAGATTTATTCCAGTACTCATTGATGTCGTACTGCAACATAACATCTTTACGCGGAGCAAATCCCGGCTGCCCAGTGAGCAAAATAATACGTATGAGTGAGTTGCCCTGAACATTACGAATCGTCTCGACGAGACGAAGCCCTGCGTCATCTTGTTCCATCACAACGTCAAGTAGCACAAGTGCAATATCATTGTGTTGGCTTAAGACATACGCAGCTTCAGTTGCTGAACTAGCGGAAAGGACTTCAACGGGGCGTCCGTTGACCTCTAAGTCATTCAAACTATAGATAAGTGATTGTTGATAACCATGATCATCATCAACCGTGAGTACTTTCCAACTAGGTTGAATGTCGTACTCAATAGCATTTATAGATAAAGAACTACTTGAGTCGTCTGCAAAGACGAAGCGACCATCTGACATGATTTTAAAGCCTTTAGTTTATGAACCGGTGTGCGGTTTCTTAGTTCTGTACCTATAAACGTCTAGTTCTAATTTTTTAAGGCTGCAAGTAATTACGACTAAATATGTATCAGCAGTCATATGCCAGATGTAACACTTATTTAACACTTGATTGATTTATTGAATCTATCAAAAGCGCAATATCGCTGATAAACAAGGGAAAATATAACAAGGCTGAATGGCTTTGATGTCAAAGCCACCAATGTAGAAAAGAGGATGCAGATAATACTTTTAGGCTACAGAGAAAAGAAATTCATAAACTCGCCATATGCCTTTGTTTCAAGTTCAATATCACCGCGATAGAAATGGATCGTACTGCCCGGTCGCGCCTGAGCGAGTTTCATTAAGCTCATTCTCGACACGCAACCAATCTTTGGGTATCCCCCAAGAGTCTGACGATCATTGAGCAAAATGATCGGCTGACCGTTAGAAGGAAACTGGATAGAGCCATAGGTTATACCTTCTGATATTACGCCGCTTAAATCCATTTGAACGGGATCGCCTTGTAACCGAATACCCATTCGGTCCGATTTATCGCTTATCTGATAGCGATTGGCGTAAAACGTCTGCTTTGCTCGGCGGCTAAAAAGGTGTGACTGATAAGATTCAATCACGGACAAACTCACTTCATCGGAGTATTTGGGAATAAAAAGTCTTGGTACCCAGTTAAATGGCTTGCCATCATTTGTATATGTTTTGCAAACTGGCAAAATGTCGCCTTTCTGTACTGCTCTACCCGATTGCACTCCTAAGCCGCCCAGTTGATTACGCACTACAGTGGCACTACTGCCAAAAACCTTCGGCGCATCAATTCCACCAGCAACGGCTAAATAACTACGGAAACCCGTTTTTGCATAACCAAGCTTGAGTGTTTGCCCTTTACGCAGCAAAAAACTTCGCCAAGTAGCAATAGGCTCTCCATCGATTTGCGGATTGGTGTCAGCACCAGTTAGCGACATTAGGATGTCATCGAGCGCTAAAAACGAGACATTGCCCATGGTGATCTCTAACACGGAAGCATTGCTTGGGTTATCGAGCAATTGATTCGCCCAACAGTGCGCATGAAGATCTGCTGGCCCACCAGTACTTAACCCATGATGAGCGACTCCGTATCGACCTAAATCCTGAACAAGGCTTAACATACCTGACGACATAACTTGTAAGCCGCTCATACAACACCTCCGAGATCCAAGAACTTCTCCCTTGAAATAGGTTCAAAACGCACTTTATCCCCCACTTCAAATGGCATCATTGGTTCGCTGTTGATATTGAACAACTCTAAGGGACAGTTGCCAATAATCTTCCAGCCGCCCGGTGTTTCTTGCGGGTAAATGGCCGTTTGTTGATCAGCAACTCCTACACTGCCTTTAGCTACTTTCAAACGCGGTTCTGCATGGCGAGGCGTTGCGATTTGCGCGTCAACCGTTCCCAGAAAAGCAAAGCCCGGCGCGAAACCTATTGCGCAAACGGTGTATTCTCTCTGACTGTGAAGTTGTATGACTTGCTCCACACTTAATTGCTTTTCTGAAGCTAAATTCTGCAAATCCGGCGCAACCTCAGGATGATAGTAAACCGGAAACGTCACTGTTTTAGATTTCGATGACAATGTTTTGTTGTTAACTATTTGGTCAGCTTGCGATTGACACCACTGCATCAACTCTTTGATATCTATTTTCAGAGGATGGTATTCGATCAACAGCGTAGTGTATGAAGGAATCACTTCATAGATTTTGTCTTGATATCTTTCCTGCACCATATGACTAAACGCAGCAATTCGCTCGATCAATTCCAAATCTATGGAGTGCCCAAAGTAGATAATTAAACTTGTTTCGGAAACCCGACAAACCTCTACCTTCATTGGTCATTTACTCTTGTCAGTTCCAACTTCATTACAGATTTTCCCTATCTCAAAAACTCGTCAGATTCGTTCTTTACGTGCTGTATGTCTTCAAAATCGTAATGACTTTTAACATGTTGTCAATTTGTTTAGATATGGTTATTGTGAACACGAAGACGCAGAGTCTTTGGCGTGACAAGCCTCACGAGCAGTACGCTCTTTATAAGTGAATTTACGGATTAATAAGATGCAGGTTCATGCAAAGCACTATCTGATGCTTCTATTTCTAGCAGCGATTTGGGGAAGTTCGTTCCCTTTCCTTAAGATAGCTCTAGAAAGCTACTCTCCCATATTGACGGTAGCTATACGTTTAACTCTATCTGCCATCGCTATGTCCGTATTTATCTGGGCTTTTAAATTGCGTATTCCGGCTGAGTTAAAGGTTTGGAAGCACTACGCTGTCGTGGCGGTTATCGGCAATATTGTTCCATTCTTTTTGATTACTTGGGGAGAGCAATACATAGATGCCGCATTGGCTTCCGTGCTGATGGGGTTAATTCCTCTCGCGACCTTAATCTTCGCTCATTACTTAACGGATGACGAGAAGATGTCGTTGAACAAACTAGTGGGCGTGGTACTAGGCGGAGGTGGTGTGGTTGTGCTGATCGGTGTTGATGCTCTGCAAGGTTTTGGCGCGCATATATTGGCACAACTGGCGGTTATCTTTGCGGCTTGCTGCTATGGTTTATCGGCTGTTTATGCTCGAAGAAGTAAAATCACCCAGTACCACCCTCTCGCGAATGCGGCAGGTATTTTGATTTGCTCTGCGGTGTTCTCTTTGCCGATTGCGCTACTGGTTGATGACGTCAGCACCTTCACTTTTAACGTTCGCTCTCTTTCCGCGCTATTGATATTGGCACTGGCCTGTACCTGTTTTGCTTACTTCTTACTTTACAATTTGCTGGCACAAGTGGGGGCAACCTTCACTTCGTTCAATAACTATCTGGTGCCTGTATTTGGCATGATCATCAGTGTAATTTTGCTGGGAGAGCCAATAAACTCGTCAACTTATTCCGCGCTAACTCTGATATTCATTGGGCTACTTCTATCCCAGAAGAAATCAAAACGACTCAGTTTAATGTCCAGATAAAGAGAAGAATAAAAGCCAAATCGCATCTTACTTCTCCTGTAGTTCCGGTTTGGCTTTTGAAGAATGGCTTTACGCCACAACTGTTGTCTGATTTCGTCCTTGCCCTTTTGACTCGTACAGCGCTTTATCTGCATGCTCTAACCATTCCGAATGTGTACGGAACCTCTTATCAAATGCGCAAACTCCGAGACTAATGGTGTATCGGATTTCACCTTGTTCGGTACTGACAACCTCAGCTTCAATACGCTTACGCAACCTTTCAGCAAAGTACCTCGCTTGGTCAACAGTGGTGTTTGGTAATAACACTGTGAACTCTTCACCGCCATAGCGGCCACAATGATCAGAAGCTCTCGCTGTCTTACGCAACACCTCCGCGGTTTTGCGAATAACATCATCACCGGCAGCATGACCAAAAGTATCATTGACCTTCTTGAAATGGTCGATATCAAAAATAACTAATGACGCAGGTGCTTCAGTCGCAATGATTTTCTCGTACTTTTTCATCAGTAGAGATTCCCAATAAGAGCGGTTGAGTAATTGCGTCAGGCCATCAGTACGACTCATGGTTGATAAATGCTGATTTGATTGTTCTAAATGCAGCTTATTCTTCGCAATATCCGAGACATCCTGAATCATAATGCACACATGAGAAACATCGCCATTGAGTGATTTCAACGGAGTGACCACCATGTTCTGATACATGATTGTGCTTTTGTTGGTGTAAGGTGAGTAGTTTTTAAAATGAAAGACGTAAGGTCTGTCTTCCCATCTGGAGAAGGTTCTTGTGTCTAATTTGACTGCCGCATCTATTTTGGCTTTGAGCCACTCTTCAGGAAGATCCGGAACGACTTCAAATAGATTTTTGGTCATGATTTTGGTAGAAACAATGCCCGAATAGTTTTGCATAAAACTGTTCCATAGGCACACTTCATAGTTGATATCGATAACCACTAACCCAACGTCTATAGTGTCTAACGCTTGGATCCCCCAATGGAAATCCCGCACATTTACAGTCAATTTCGGCATTAAAAAGATTCCATCAATTTATCTATTACTTTTACGGATTCCATGTCGATCAACAGCAAGATGTCACACTGGAAATCGAGATTTTCAGCGGAATAAGAAAACTCGACCGTAAAAGCAGACTTGGTTATCTTTTGCTGTGAAAGCAGCTCTTTTTCGTAGCTGTTAATTAAAACTGGCTGACGTAGAGTGAAGCTGACCATGATGAGTTCTGCCAATACTCGCAGAAAGGTAGAAACCGCTAGGTTGGAAATGTTAAGTAATGATTCGTTGCTGTTTGCATCTTGCAGCGGATAACCAAGACGCTCGCCCACTTTGGCGAATTCTTTGCCTCTGATAGTCACCAGAGACTCACCGTGAATACCTGCGCCTGTGAAACGCTGTGTTACGGCATTCACATTGTCTCTATATAAGACATCGTGAACGGCCATCTCCAGCTCTGATGGCTCTAATATGCCAACCGCAGGTAAAGGCATGTTGATAAAATCTCCTACGCTATCTGAAATAAGCGCAACACAACGACCTAACGCGATATTGGTCAGTTCTCTAAATTTCGAATCTGAATCAATATAAGGTTCTGAAGTTATGCTTTTATGAATGGAATTTCCAACATGGCAACCTTTGAATACGGCCTCTAGCTGCTCTATTTTAAAAGGCTTTTCGATGAAGTCAGACGCGCCCAATGCAAAACAACGTTCTTTCGCCGCTTTTTGCACATCACCAGAGATAATAACGACTTTGGTCGGATATGAATTAACAGGTAGCATGCCCAATACGTCATAGCCGTCCATCACTGGCATAGTCAGATCGAGGAACAAAACATCAATTCGGTTATGAGCGAGTACACTTAGTGCTTCTCTGCCATTTTCCGCAAAAAAAATCTCAATATCGTAAAAATTAACAAGAGTCCGACTTAAGGATTTTCTAGCTAATGCAGAGTCATCACAGATTAGAACGTTCATAGTTTAATGTTGCACATTGGGCCATTCGTTAAAACTGTTAAATGATACTCACATTAGAAAGTCATCTTCAATGCCAAAACGCCGTCGTCAATAATCAGAAATTGCTGAATTTAAACTATGGAATTAGACAAAAAATGAACTAAAGTCCTTCTGTCAAAGGGATCTAGCGAGCTGAAATTGTTCAGCATTTCGCTTTCGTTAATTGAATAAATTTGCATTGAGTATCATTTTTAAGACAGACTCTTTGCGATATTTCCAACCAGCGCAACTAAATATCGAACCAAATCTGATTCTTTTATAAATTGCTTAAGTACGCTATGTCTTCCTCAGAAATTTCATTTCCTTCTTGCACCATAAAGCCGCACATATAGCCACCATCCCTTTCGTGTCGCCATACCACTTTGCCTTTCACTCCTTCATTTAATGCATCAATGCGAATAGTCGCGTTCGATAACTTTAAATAGTCTTTAGTAAAAAGCTTCATACCGTGATTAGAAACATCAACAACTTGAACTTGGATTACAGGCTTAAACCAGCGGTTAAACAAACAAGAGGCGGGAATCATTGCTTTAAGTTCAATGCGGGACGATTTTCGACGGTTGGTAAAGGATGTGACTGACACGGCGTTACTCTAGATTTGGGCAATTAAAGTTAAACAACAAGCTTTCACTCTGCACTTAATAAACTTTAGTTGTTTGTTTAAACAGGCGCTACACCATATAGATCAAAGTGTAGGATGTAGAGGTGAATGTTCTACTCTTTTTGTCGGAAGCATCCGAACAAGGGCAAAGAGTGTAATCCAAATAAAAGAAAACGTTAACTGATAAGAGAAAATATGGAACAACTGTCGCTACGTAGCTCAACACGGTTTCATCCACGACTTTTCGCAATATACAGTTGATCCAGATTTTCATTTTTCTTTCGGCTAGAAATACCAAAACTGGCAGTCAAAGAAATGATATTTGGAACCACCCAGTTAAATAGGTTTGTTTTCACGTTAAATTTAACTTTGGGGAAAATCGCAGGGGCCTAGATACAACAAAGCCCGCAGAGATGCGGGCTTCATCGAAAATTTGGTGGGTCTAGGCAGACTCGAACTGCCGACCCCTACCATGTCAAGACATTAATGATAAACTTTATCCATACACCCTAACGGCACTTCCTCATTTTAACAAGAAAAATGACTCCTACCCTTGATGAAGATCTCAACTTTATGGCGCAATGTGGACACGAAACGGTCATAAAATTAAAGTTCTTATATCGGAGATTATTTTTGATGTGAGGCGATTTTGAAAGACGAGATTATGCGATTTGATGCTACCCTACTCGACAATGTAGAGCTCATCCGAGTGTCGGTCAAAGAACTCATCTCTGACGATACAATTCAAGATCTGTTTGCCCAAGCGAATCCTTTAAGTGGATTAAGAACCTCAAATGAAGCAAATGATAAATCTGCATTCCTATTCAATTTGCTATCTCTGCAATCGCCGATTATTTGTTATCGGTACCGTAAACAATTTAAAGCTCTGACCGGTTCATTTACCCTCACCAGACTCCGCAGTGCGATTGCTCAACACTACCTACCCGATGACTTTTCTATATTGGTATTTGCACTAAAAAAGAAACCATCTTCAAGCATAAAACGTGCAATCGTCTTATTCGATCTGACTAACGACTTGCTCTCTAAATGCTTTATCAGTGACACAAAAAAAATTAGCTTTTATCTACGGTCATGGTTCAAAAAGGACGAAGGCAAACGCAGTATTTACCAATCAGATGAGTGGCTAACTTTATTTCCTGAACTTAACTCAGCAGAGAAAGTGGCAAACTTTTTATCCATTTCTAAAGCCGATTTGTAGCTCGATAAGGATATAAATTCATGTCAACGCCAACCATTGAAGATATACAAGCGTTTTTACCTTTTGCTCCAGGTCATCTTCTTAACCCACTCGAAAAATTACTTGAAGCCATCGATTGTCCCGAAGATTTCCGGGGCTTACAAAAAGTACATTCGTTGCTTGAATACCTTTTTGATACTCATCCTCAGAAATTCTGTGAGTTGTTCGACATCCAACAAGATATTGCCCGTCAATTACTCCAATTATTTTCAGAAGTGAATGAAGCCTTCTTTCAGAAATACAGCAATACAACTCATGCAAAAGGATGGATGAGTCGACGCCCACTGTATTCATTGCTATTTATTTTTGATGACCACCAGACGCCACAAGCCGCCTCGGCATTATTATTTTTTCTCAGTCATTATTACAATAATGAATTAAAAATAATCACGGAAGACCGCACCGAAACTTCGATTCGCTCTTTCAGGCTTCTTTATACCGATGAGGTCATCGACCGACGATGTTTTAATTCAAATTCAATAGATGATACGGCCAATCAGATCCTTCAGGTTCGTGAGATTCTGATGGATCAAGAACGCGAAAATGACGAAGAGTCAGGCTCATCAAGTCGTGTTGGTTACCTGCGAGACTTAGAACATTTTTACCGGCTCAATTGGAAAAAACGAAAGAGCTTTTCTCGTATATCTCAAAGAAGTATCCGTTCATCCTACAGCCGAAAAAAAATAGAACGAGTGATCGGTTCGGATAACTTATTTACCGCCTCACTACTCAAACGTGGTTTGAGTAAACCACTTGTTGATGCTGGAGTATCCGCTGATGAAGATTATCCAGAACTTTGCATTATCAAAACTGAACAGCCAGTTTTACCTAAGCCGCAACACGAATTACCCGATGTATCCGTCATTAAAGACAAGGCCAAAATCAATCACAAGAACCGTGGGATATCGAAGTGTGTTAGTAGGAGTCATAACATTACGCCGCTTGCGCGTAACCTTCTACAGCCTAATGAACTCATTTACCTATGGCATGACCGCAGTTCTCAACGTACCACGCTCATAAACAAAATCCCCAGAACCGATATTCAATGCATTCTGCACCTCATCTTGATTACAGGGCGAAATCTGAGCGACGTCTGCAACTTAGACGTACATCACAGTACTAGTAATGACAACCTCGGGCTTATCGTTACTGAATCGGAGTTAATTTTAAAAATTGCTCCAAAGCCTACAGCTAAAAGAGGCAAGCATTCAGATAACCCCAACCTACTAAAAAACCAAACCGTCGCCGCCATAGCTCTCCCCCAATATTTTTATAATATGTTTATCAAAAGCAACTTACGTGGCCATACAAAGTTCTCAGGAAAGCCATCAGTCAATGCCTATAGAATAGCCATAGAGTCCTATTTAAAAAAGCTCAATCAGCGCCATCGTTGCCAAATCAGTCTAAAGCGGATTGAGAACTATCTCATCAACAACTTAATCGCTACAGAAAAACACGATCCGGTTATCCTGGAAATGTTAAGGGGAGAGCTAAGTTACTATAGTCGTTCACCTCGCCATTATGCCTGGTATTCTGAAACTGAAATTAATTGCCGAATCCAAGCAATATGGTTGGATATGTTTAATCAGATGAGGGGCTACGATACTGACATTCAAATACCAGTATTGCCTGAATTACAACTAGATTTAGATACCACCGGAATTGGATCTCAATTCACACCAACCAGAGCAGCAATAAAAGATTGGGTTAACCATCATTTAGCCCACTTGAAACAATTCTCTGCATTTGATGTGGTCAAAAATTTAAGTAATCTGATCGACTATCATAATCAATACACGGCCTATACGCTGATCATGTTAGTGAATGCGTCAGGTTATAGAGCAGTTTACAATCCGCTTCCCAGTTTTGACTTGCTGCTATTGCGCTATCATGCCCTATGTATTTCAGATAAAGATTCATCAAAGACGTTTTCTCATACCCGAGTTGTCGTGTGCCCAACCGTTCTCAAATCGCAGTTACTGCACTATCAACGGCATACGAAAACACTGGCAAATCTCATTAGCCATTTATACCCGGCTCAATCAACGCAACTTTATGCGCAAACCTGCGATCACCAATTAATAGATCTTCCACATAAAAACGACCGAATCGAATGGTTCCTTACCGCGAAGAATTCACACGCAAATGATGGACTATTCTTTTTATTTATCCAGGATAAAGATGATCCCACCTTTTTCCGGACGAAAAATTCAGGACCATCTTACCTCAGTGAATATATCAATTTGCCACTAAATTTCGGGCGACATTACGTGCGCCGTTATCTACAACTATCGAATGTCCATCAGGAATTAGTAAAATTCCAATTGGGCCATTGGGTAAACGGTGAAACACCACTCGAAAAATGTTCCTCTCTAAGCCATAAAGTCGCAATAGAACAGCTCCTACCGGTTTTGGACGAAATGCTGGAAGAACTCAGCTGGGAGGCCATTCCGTCATTAATAACACGTAAGAGAGGTTGATATGCGCCGATTAAGTGACGTACTCAATTTGGAGATACAAAGCGCTTATTTACGGGCGGCTCAATCAGAAACGGGCGAATATCTCAAGTTAACCAACAATGAAAAGCTTGATTTGCCCAGCAAACTAAACATTACTAATGATGTTTATTCATTGACCCAGAAACATGGTTTGGTCGAAAACGGGAAAATACAATCCGAGTCACTAAATACCATTCAGAAGACCTTTCGCAAAGGGTTCGAAGATCACAATCTCCAGCTTAAATTGTTGGAACTTTTACTCTGTATCATAGAAAAACAGACAGGCATCACCGCCCCACCGATTAGCCAGACTTGTCATATCAGGCAAGATTTTCCGCTGCTCAAGCCCGATGATTTTTTAATGTCGCGACTGCAGGCCAGAATCTATGAGCTGGTTGAAAATGAATCATTGACTGCCCGCTATTTGGATCATCCAAAGCAAAACCAAGCCGTTCTTATGTTATGGCTAGTAATAAAAGAAGGAATCAAAAAATCAAAAGATATAGAGCAGTTACTCACGAAAAAGAGCACATTCTATCGAATTGGTGAACACTGGTTAGTTGAAACCAAGGGGCAACGCTACTGGTTGTCCCCAATGGCGGAATTATTCTTAACCGCTTATTGGAACGACAGCTCAAAAGTCAGGATCAATGTCATGTCAGAGATAAATGCTCTACTTCATGCGTACAGACTGTTGCCTAGAATATACAACCTACGGTTTGTCGATCTGCGCTCCGCATTTAAAAATGAATTCGTCCTTACTGTCAGTCCTGCAGAATACTCCATTTGCCAAGCAGCGCTACCCACAACCTCATTAACTCAGACATCACTCTATAGGCTACTGACCGACCAACGGGTTAAACAAGATGAAGAGGACTATGAACAACGAAAAATGCCGGTTCGGCAAAAGGTCGCATGGCTTTCAACTGGTTCAACATCGGCTGAAAGATTAAGAAAGAAAGCCATTCTAGAACAAGAAGAACTCACTACTGCTGAGCAAATTGAGGTAATCGAACATTATACTGGCAAACTCATTAAAACTTCGTTAACCGAAAGCATTCGGATCAGTACCAAGTTACAAAATGAACTTCGACCGAGGTTAGAAAGTAATGATATAGCAGCAAGTGCCCCCTGGGGCTGGATAGTGCTTTCATGGATGTATCATCTGCTTAAGTTTGGTGGAAAACATAAAAAGCGTCTACGTCTAACTACTATCAAATCCTATATTAGTTATGTTGCAGCTCCATTCATTCAAGAGTTTTCCGGTTGTGCACCAAAAAAAATGGAGAGCCTGGATTGGGCGGAAAAACTCAATATTGTGGCGGAACAAATAGCCTCAACCAAAAAATCTTTCGTTCTCTATTTCGCTGAGTTCTTAATTGAAAGTGACATTGTTACAAACCTGTGTTTATCTGATATCGATATTCCCTCAATTGGCCATCGTGTTAATGCCAATTTAATCACTCACTACGAAGCCGAGCGTATCATTGAAGCCTGTAATTCAATCGGTACTCCTACGTCCAAAATCGCCAAATTGTGTTTTTACCTAGGATTTTATAGCGGATTACGCCGCGGTGAAGTCGCCGGACTGCAGTTTGCCGATTTCACGATTAAGGGCGCTCGGTATGCCAATCTTCACGTACGGCCCAACAAATATCGAGAACTCAAATCAAGTGAAAGCTCCAGAAACCTACCGCTTGATTGTCTATGGCCTGAAAAATCTCTACTTGAGTTAACTGGCTATCTCAACGTGACCAAAACCAAATTTACCCAAGAGAAATCACTCATTTTTAAAGATACCAGGCAATTAAATGAAGCATTTTCGCTGCTAACAGAAATTATGAAAATTGTTACCGGTGAACCTGAAATTCGATACCATCATTGTCGCCATTCCTTCTGCAACTGGACCTGGATTCGCCTCAACTATGCCGATCATTCACAATTAGCCGATTTTTCATTCAGCCAGCATAAATTTTTCGCCCAAGACAATCACCAACGATTATGTCAACGTCTCGCCATCGCTCCGTTCTCACGTAAAAAGCTCTGGGCATTATCCGGCTTACTAGGTCATTCTTCACCAGAAGTCACTACCTCATCATATTTTCATCTGAGTGAATTTATTCAACGAACTAAATTTTCCAACCACCAACCATCCGATACTTTGCTACGTCGATTTTGGGGCCAAGGCATACGAATTAGTGATCAAGGTAGGCTCCAGTCGGTACCCACATCAAAACACAATCTCATGGCCGCCGTTCCAGACACGTATGAACCAGCATCGCTGGTTTCAAGCCTTGATGAAGCAATCACACAACTCGGGCTAACTAAGTCGATTGAAATGAAACAAACCGTTTCTTTAAGTGCAGTTTGGGAAATCATTCAATTATTAGCCGAGGATCAACAATCTTCTGATATCGCCAACTTAACCGGTATTGATACATTAGCGGTCGAGGCCATCGTCAAATCCGATGAATCTATCGTGCTATCATCATTGTGCAGATCAAAGTATACACTTCCACCACTGGCTAACTATGCCAAACTAAACCGAGGGAATGTAAAAACGATTGAAAGTCTTATCAAGATGTTTGAAAACGCCATTGAAAACGATGCGATTCCAGAAGATTTCAATTTTACGACGCTTAGTGAAATACTAAACGATCTGGTAGGGGCACAAGATTCGTTGATCCGAACCCATAATCAAAAAGCAGCCTTACTCCTACTTAAGCTAATCCAACTGATTGGCTTAAAAGAACGTCACGTCAAACTCAAGTGGTATTTCCCGAGCGAGACCTACTTCGATGCGAATGAGATAGATACGTACAAAAAACATCTATTATTCTGGGACGATACTATCCGAAGTCGAATTTTCCCCAATATAACGGTTGAAGTCCTAGTACCGAAAGCTCTGAAGCAATATATAAAGACATCCGCCAAATTTACAACCACTCTCAGTGATGCTGGTAGATTCCTCAAATATCATCCACCTGGCACAGTCAGTATTCACCTGTTACAAAGCAAATTTGATAATCAACGCATTGATAGTGAAGGTAACATCATTGAAACGCCGCAAAGAACTAGGGCGTTTGTTACATTTTTACGATTGTTAGCAATTTATACAAAAACCAAAGAGGCTAAGGACAATTCAATCACTATCGAATGATGGCGCCAATGATTTGCAGTTTGCTTGCATAAAATACATTGCCTATATCATGAATCTTCAACATGAGGCATGTGAGACGATTTAGGAAATACTGTCCATTCCAATCTTGAATATGGCTGAAAAGCGGTTGTACGCACTCAGGGGCCGACTCATCGTAGTGCACCGAAATAAGTAGTGTTGGTACCTGAATTTTGCCTAAACGGGGGATCACATCCCAATTTTTCATCGAACCAATAACGTGGAACTCATTGGGACCATTCATGGCATGATAAACCGTTGGATCTTCATCCATAGCATCAAATGTACGAACAACTTCTTCAGGCCATTTATCCAAACGGCATACATGGAGTGTGTAAATTTGGTTTCCAAGACTTTACGAAAACGGTATTTGGCATAACGAATTGAGTGCGGATGGATTAAGAATTCATGAGCAGGCCTTAAATGATAATGAGGATGCCAAGCTATCAATAATTAAGTAAAAAGAAGATGTTAGCAAATGCCCTAACGGAAAGATGATTGTCTTTGCAAAAGGACGGCGTGCTCTTGGATTTAATTTGCTGAGATATGTAGGTATCTTTAGGGTGAGTCTTGCTGAGAGTACCGATACGGCATTGATATTTGAACGTGTTAATGACAGTGAAAAAATTCGAGGGTGTATCTCAGACGATTAATCCTTCCTGGAACTTATAATTAATTAACACTCCAAATAAACAAATGAGATCATGAATTCAAGTCAAGTTATCATGGGGAACGCTATAAAATTGCTCGCTCAATCACCGCTGGATTCGGGATGCTCAATAAACTTAGCGCCATTTTCTACGGTTTTCATAGTCGTTCTGCTGCTAAGACCATTTCTGCTCATCAATCCATTGCAAACACGTACGTTCAAGCTCGTCGATGTAAGGAGTCAGCGTATCAACGTTTTTCTGATAGCGCATCATATCCTTCACAAAACTACACGGCCGGACTAAACGTAAAGTGGTATCGTTATGGCAGATAAAATCCACAATTGGATGCCCACCGTCATCTTTGCGATCGATAAGGTACGTCGCTACCGGTTCTCTGTTTAGCTTGCTCGTTAATTGGTGTTGAAATTGGGCATGATGATCCTGAAGATAGCGTTTCACATCCAAGTAGTGTCGCTGGTGAACTGGATTATCATTGGAGAACGTTGCTCGATTATCATGTGCCTGACTGCCCTGCTCTACCGTTATAGTAACCTGGTAGGGATAGTGCGTTTCCAGCCACTGCTCGATCCGCTCTTCCATTTCTTCGAGAATAAAATTGGTGGCGGAATAGAGATTACCGTAAGTAAACTGGCCCTGGTAAAACAAGCGGATCCAATCTCCACGATACAAACTCAGATAATCGTGGGGAGTAGTTGACATAACCCTTGTGGATTTTGCTCAGGTTCATCAGGGGTATATTGGTTGTCTATAGCACGCTGCTGTTGATGCCAAAACTCAATGTCATAGCTGAGCAAGTCGCCATATAGCCCAATTTCCTGCTTTTCTCTACCCCATTCACACATCGACAGTTTATCCGCCCCCTTTCCCCGGAGCAGTTGAATCTCAGCGTTGAGTTGGTAGAGCGTATCCGCTGAAGCTTCATCCCAAAGCATTTGACGAGTGGCTTCATCCGCTTGGGTATAACCAGGAAGATACGTTTCAATAATATCGTCGTTCATTTACAAAGCCTGTGTATTTATACAGTCAAAAGATAGCAAGGAGATGGACAGGAGTAAAACAATTTATCTCGTTTATCAGGGGAAATAGTGATTTTCCCAAACACACTCAATCCACACTAACTGACCTTGTCGTAATCGAGTTAACACCACTTCTCCGACTAAAGAGCAAAATGCCTGACCTGGTAACGGAGTAATTAACACCGTAGGCAATTGATTGCGGTATCGTTTATCGATTAATGTCTGAAGCGTTTGCTGCTCACTGGCTGAATGGCGGGATTTATCTAAGTCGTCCACCACCAGCACATCGCTCTGAGTTAAACGCTGAAGTATTTGCCATTCTGATTGGGTGGTACTTGAGCGATAAGTACTGCGAATTTCTAGTATCAAATCATGGAAAGAAATAATTTCACTGCTTAGTCCCAAATCACTCAGTGAATACATCACCGCCGTTGCCAGATACGTCTTTCCAGATCCTCGATAACCAGCCAATACCAAGTTGGTATCCATACCTTGGCTAACCCATTCAATCCAACGTTGTAAGGTACTGACTGCGTCTGCCCGAGTTGGAGTGTGGCTCCTATAGTTCTCCAAACGGCATTGTTTAAAACGGGCACCAACCCCTCTTACCTCACCGATCACTGAACGTGATGAGGCTGTAATATCAACACTCGGCTGACTATGGCGACGAATGTGCTCCATCTCTTCAACCGTCTTTGGCGTGATATGAGCAGGAATATATTTGAGAATCGACGTGAAGTGACTCATCGTTTTAACCTCCAAGGTAAACCAAATTCACTCTTCGGCGAAGCAGTCTCTGTTGTAGTCTTTGGTAATCTCTGTGTATTCTCTGTAATAGGTCGGCGGATTTCGCCACTACAGTATGGCAGACGGGTATACTCTGGATTGGCGCAATCCGCCATACTAGTTTGCCCCAAACAGCCAATCAAGTTTGGCTCATCAATCCGGTAGTATATCCGGCACGGCACCCCTTGTTTTTTCTCCACCAGAATACCCAGTTTTCTTAACTTTGAACGAGCCGTATCAATCTCTCTGCGGGTCATCCCAGTTTCTTCACCCCACTCTTCAATCGATTTATAAAACCATCGTTCAGCGTCTTTAGTCCGTTTTGACCAGTATAACGCCTGACTGAGCAGTAAAGCACCGGTAATACCGATGCCCAACTGAACAAACGCACGATGGAAAGCAATGGGACGGTCTAAGTAGTCCAACATGCGTTCACCTATCCAAAAGTACCCTGAGTATCACGTCGAGCTTTCCGCTCTTTGACAAAATCATCGAATTGATGTTGTATCAAGCCCAAAATTAAATCCGGTGATACACGCCCAGCAGTGAAGTGACAATGCAGCAGTACATTCATCACCCCTGACGCTAACGCATCAATCATTCCCTCTTCATCCGATATGACACTGGATACCGGCTCTAGTCGCACACGAATTTGCATTTTCACTTCCGACTTAAACGCCAGAATATCGGGCGTGGTGTAACGAAAGAAGTGTCCCTGATTTAATACGTCTAGGCATAAGCTGGCACAATGAACGGTCATGGCGTTGTATTTCATTGTTTTTTCTCCTTCACCTGGGTCAGTAAGCGTTCAAATGCTGAGCCATCCTGACGAGTCAGGTTGGGAACATAACGGCTGTAGATTTCGAACAACATTTTGGTATTGGAATGCCCCATCTGACGGGCAATCCATTCCGGTGCCTCACCAGCCGCTAACCAGAGTGTCGCGGCAGTATGACGAGTTTCGTACGGGCGACGATAAGGTAAGCCCATTTTCCTTAAGGTTGGCTTCCAAACCCGGTCGCGAATGTTACCTTTATCCAAAGGATTACCTTCGGCGTTACAAAAGACATACTCTCCTGCCCCAGTCACTTCTTTCTGAGCATTGAGCGCTTCCACCACTATACTCGACATATGAATATCACGAGCAGAACCCAAGGTTTTCGTGGTATCCATCTTCCCCTGAACATAGGTTTCACGGACACTAATTACCCCTAAACGAAAATCCACATATCGCCATTTCAGACCATCGATTTCTGAGGTGCGCATGCCGGTAAAAAAACGTACCAGAAAGTAATTGCGATACTCGTTTTTCACCACATTTAAGAAATCCATCACTTCTTCCAAAGTAAACGGATTCACATCGCGCTTTTCTACCCGCAATGGTTTGATGTTTTCAAACTGGCACCGAAACCCATAGCGGTCAGCCGCTTCACGTAATATCATGCGAAGAGGTGTCATGACATGATTGACAAAATCGGTTGAGAGCTTCGTTCCATCCGGTTTGGTCTGCATTAACTTTGCTCGGTATTTGAGGATATCTGGCCGCTGAATTTGATCGACATTCACATCGCCAAACTCAGGTACGAGATAACCAAACAAATACACTTTCATGCTGTTCACATAACTGGTTTTCCAGCGAACCTCATTTTCACCGAACCATTCGTGGGCAAAATCTTCAAAGGGAATGCTGGTAATTCCCTGCAGCTCCTGCGAAGCCGTTTTATAAGCGCCGAGCAACTCTTCTTTCTTCCGCCGAGCCAGGATGTCTTGCTTGACGAACTTAGATGCAAGATTCGACTCAGGAAAATATTCGCTGTAAACGAAACACCCTAACCTGATATCCGCATCAATCTGATTTAGCAGTTTGGTGAGTTTCCTCTGATTAGCGGCTGTATTATTGAGTAACGTTTGTTCTCTACACCGCACTTTACAATAACGAAAATCGATATATAGCTTGCCTCCCCTTACATTAACGCTACCCATAACATACTCTCCCTGCCGCCATCGGAATATAAACCGCATTTCGTGTCGCACTCTGGTATAATTCCACTTCTACCTCTTCCCATATGTATAGAATTTTTCTACCATGGAAAGGTCGAATGTAGTGTTTACCTTCGATAAATACTGAGTCTCGCAGTTTTGCATTAATGTAGTTGGCGCTATATTTGATCCGAACTGCGAGCTCTTTCACCGTTAATAGTGTCTGGTTCATAGAGACCTCCTTTTGACTTATTTTCGTCTTCTCAAGACAAATATACGAGTCATTTTTCGTCTTATCAAGACATTTATTCGAACATTTGGTAATAAGAATTTGATTAGATATAAGATTAGGGAATTAGTGGCAGAGAAGTCTAAGCGCGAAGGGAGACGTATAACTTTATCTTATTTGGCTGAGCAAGTAGGTATTCAAAGTTCAGCTATGTCAAAAATTGCTAATAACACCGGATACCATACCAGCGTCACCACCATTGAAGCCTTGTGTAAGTTCTTTGACTGTAAGATTGAAGATGTGATCGAGTATTTACCCGATAGTGATTGAGTTTTGATTTGCCAGAAGTCAGTGTTTGCATTGTCGAAATAGTTCTCCCTGTCTTCTTCTAGAAGAAAATTTCAGCTTATAAATCCAGCCTATCGGATGACCAAATCTGATCAACGGTACTGGCATTACTGAGGGAAGATGACGGGATAAGTACCAGCCGATTCTGTCATGCCTTTACATTCTGGTCTGGATTAATACTTCTCTCCTTACACATCGATATTCAGCGATTGTGATTTCATAATCCTAAGCTCTCTGGTATTGAGTTTCTCTTCCTTCCAGATATTTTTAATCGTGCCGATACTCACATTGATGCCGTGTTGTTTTAACTCCATCATTAGTTGCATCAATGTAAAGTGTGCATTCTGTAACGTCAGCTCTATAATCTTGTGTTCTACGTGCTCTGGGATACGATTCTTACTGCGTTTCAGAGGCTTATTAATCCGCTTCAGACATAATGGCTCTTCTTCTGCCATTATTTTAAGGTGTAAAGGGATTGGCGGGAGCAACCAAGGATACGGGCTGCTTTGGATATACTCCCCAACTGTTCGACAAACAAAGCTTACAAACCACCTAAAGTTTGTAGCGCTATAAATATCTGGTAAGGCAGCCTGTGATCATCTAGTATTTTCAATATTAAGATGGTTATTTTATATAGGTAAAAGCATGGGTTCACGAAAAACCATAATTACAAATCACCGCAAGGTTGAATCAATGCATAAGTTGACGCGAGCCTGTAAATTGGCAATAAAAGAGGGTAAGTACAAAGTTGTTACTTTGAACAAAAATAAACAACCACTTTAACCGCATTAAAAATGCGAGACATGTGTTATTTTTGAAGTAGATACTGCCGCTTTTTAAATGAATCGTTCTTTATTGCTGAAGATTAATTCTTTCCATTTATAAATTTAGTATTAGACATCCATATCGTTCAATTATAACAAGGAATTCACGGATGAAAGTGTTCTATGTGATATTACAATTTGAACACTGTCTATAGTAACTCTATGTAGTCGGTGCAAACAGAGTTACTATAGACACAAGCTATAGAGCTAACCTAATGTTTTTCTATTTGTTACTTCGATTCTTATCATATATTACAGCAAACGTAGCCACCGCGAACGAACCACCTAAAAGAATCCCCATTGCTATTATAAATTCAGTACTCATACGTAACCTATTCTGATTCCATGCCTAGATAATATTGTAGCAAATCTTAATGCTCGTACTTGTTGGAAAATTTCGTACAACGCTATTTGAGTACGATTAATGCTCACATCTCGACTCGTAAATGACATTAGATTAATCATAGCATAATGAGTAGGTAATGATCATGAAAGTCAGCGCTGAAACAAGGAACGGGGCAAAAGTTATTCACACTCAACAACTTCAAAGCCTACAGCAGCTTTCAAATAAGCTCTAGATATAGATGAGTTTAAGTAAATAGTCACTTCTCGTTGTTGGCTCTGATTGTTTTACAATCAAAATCGAACGTTCCATTAGCAATGCGTATTCCGGAGCAATCCAGCCACCGTTTCCGGGATTCCCCGGACACCCATTCCGTTTTAATCCGGACACTATTTTCGGCATAAACCAGCCATTTTTCCACTAACTCCGGAATCGCTGTCCGGTTGAGCGGAAACCCTGTCCGGTTACTCCGGAATATCCCTCTTTTCTCTTTTAAATCAATCACTCACTATTCTTGTTATGCATATTAACGTAGCAAGGAAGTGATAATGCCGAAAAAGAGAACATCTATGACAAACATCAAAGAGGTATTACGCCTTAAATATGAGTGCCATCTGTCGACCAGAAAGATCGCTTCCTGCACGAAAGTCAGTCGTTCAACCATCTCAGAAATACTGACCCGCTTCGAGCAAAGCGCAATGACTTGGCCACTTCCCGAAAGCTGCTCAGATACCGAACTGGCTCAGACTCTCTACCGAGACAAAACAACCAGTGACACAAAGGTGATGCCGGACTTCGCCCAGAGCTTTGTCGAACTGAAACGCAAAGGCATGAGCAAACATCTTCTGTGGGAAGAGTATATGGCTGAATATCAGGAGAGAGCTTATCGTTACAGCCAGTTCTGCGAGCATTACACTCGTTGGTTAAAGAAACAAAAACGCAGTATGCGTCAGAGCCACCTGGCCGGTGACAAACTGTTCATCGACTACTGTGGGCCAACCATCCCGGTTGTGAACCCTGAAACCGGAGAAATCCGCAACGCTCAGATCTTCGTGGCGACGTTAGGTGCGTCCAACTACACCTATGTTGAAGCCTGTGAAAGCCAGCGACTTGAGCACTGGCTGGAAGCTCATGCCAATGCCTTTGAACACTTCGGCGGCGTTCCGGCGTTGCTTGTACCTGATAACCTAAAATCCGCGGTGACCAAAACGGACCGCTACGAACCCAAGCTCAACGATAGTTACCGCAAGTTGGCGTACCATTACCGCACGGCCGTTATGCCAGCACGCCCTTATAAACCCAAAGATAAAGCCAAGGCTGAGAATGCCGTCCTTATCGTTGAGCGTTGGATCATGATGCGGCTTCGTCACCGAACCTTCCATACCTTCAAAGAGCTAAACCTCTCTATCCGGGAGTTAATGGACTCACTGAACCAAAGACAGATGAAACAACTGGGAGCCAGCCGAAAGGAGCTGTTCGATACTCTGGATAAGCCGGCACTAAAACCTCTCCCCGTACAACGTTATCTCTACACAGAAATCAAACGCGCCAAAGTGGGGCCGGATTATCACATCGAATACAAAAGGCATTATTACTCTGTTCCCCATCAGTTAGTGGGCCAATACGTTGAGCTTGAAGCCACTTCCAGGCTGATACAGATATACCATCAGGGTAATCTGATCTCTCAGCACCCAGCCAGTAAAAAAGAGCATGGGATCAGTACTTATCCGGAGCATATGCCCAGCAATCATCAATATCAAAAATGGTCACCAGAGCGGTTACTTAACTGGGGAGGCCGGATCGGCGCAGCGACACAAGAAGTGGTCAACCGATTACTCATGTCGAAAGCGCATCCTGCGCAAGCCAATCGCAGTTGCCTTGGGCTTCTCAACCTGACGAAAAAATACGGTGACGCTCGCTTAGAGCAGGCATGTAAAGATGCTCTGATGGTGAACAAACCCTATCTCAGGTTCATCAGAAACTTGCTTGAAAATCACCGGGAAGGCCTGTTGTCTTCGACTCCGGAATCCACCCCTGACATCCAACACAGCAATGTGCGCGGACCCAACAGTTATCACTAGGAGAGAATGATGAACACAATAAGCGAACAACTCAAATCACTGCGTCTGAGCCATGCCGCCTCGGCTCTGGAGCAACAACAAGAGCAGTTATCGACCTATGCAGAGCTGAGCTTCGAAGAGCGGTTAAGCCTGCTGCTTGAAAGCGAAGTGTTGGGACGAAATCAGGCCAAAATCCAGCGCCTGAAAGGGCAAGCTAAACTCCGGGTCGATGCTCTGCCAAGTCAGACTATTTACAAAGAAGGACGAGGACTTAAGCGTACTCAAATGAGTGAGCTATTAACTGGGAGCTACTTGCACAAGAAACAAAACGTTCTGATCACCGGACCGACGGGAGCAGGAAAAACCTACGTTGCCTGTGCACTTGCAGCTCAAGCTTGCGACCAGCTCTACAGTGTCCGTTATCACAGGCTCAGCCGTTTACTTGATGACCTGAGTTCAGGTCGCCTTGACGGGACTTACCAAAAGCAACTTCTGGCTCTGTCGAGAAAACAACTTCTGATCTTGGATGACTGGGGAATGGAAAAGTTGAGTCCGGATCATGCAGGTCACTTGCTGGAGCTTCTGGAGGATCGTTATCAAACCAGCAGCACCATTATGATAAGCCAACTTCCGGTTAAAGAATGGTACAACATGATAGGCAATGCCACGGTTGCTGACGCCTTACTGGATAGGTTAATCCACAACAGTCACCGAATAGAACTCGGAGGAGAATCAATGAGAAAACTGGCGCAATCCGGACAGGTAGAGTAAAAATAGGGTTAGAGAAAAGCTAGGGATATGAGGCGTCCGGTTAAACCGGAGCCGGTGTCCGGAATCACCGGAATACGCAAGCAACAAGAAAAGCATCAAGCATATTACTGCCATGAGCAGAATTTTGAGCCTATCCATAAGTACCTCATCGTCGTCCGTATGGATAAGTTCAGGTATTAGGGGGAGTTTGTCAAATTTGAAACCATGAGTTTTTAAGTATCTTTCACTCAACACGTTTCGGGGCAGTTGTGAGTTTAATACGCATGTTGTGAAACGCACGTTGTGAAACGCACGTTGTGAAATTGATACTTTTCATTAAATTCAATCACTTAAAATACAAACACCATTAATTTTAATGACAACAAAAGACATTTGTTCCCTTGCCTTGAAAATCAGTATATCTCATTATATAACAGCTAGTTATATAACTATTAACTTAAAAATCGCAAAATAAAGGCCACTAATCATATACTGTTCTTAAGTAAAATCTCAGTTTGGCCTTAAGTGAGACATTTTTATCTTAGGCTCGACTATTATCATATCACTTTTACATCATAACTCATTGTTATTCTTCGTTTAACAATAACGCCTTAGTAATTGAGTTTGTAATTCGACCAAATTTTAAAATCTGTTGTCCGCTTCCCAAGACAAATTTCACCTAGTCTTTGGAAGTGCCCGAAGATATTATTCACAGTAATTAATGTATGATTCGAAATCATCAGTTGTTCTACCTGTAGCGCCTCCAATTAAGTGTAAATCTGGGAGCTGAACACACGTAATCAATTGAAATGTCACCCCCTTGAATCGTTCATGTATCAGCTCAATGCGGGGGTATCTTAAGTAATTACATGTAAACCCGAAAATCTTTGTCTGATATAACATATCAAACAAAGTTGATTACATATCATGTTATAAGAAAAGTAGGCCAATAACTGAGCTAAGAAGGCACTCAGGGCTCTATGCCAAGATTGATGTACGGGGTATTTTTGATTCAGACTGATTCGTTCAAACAAGCTGCTGCACAATTAGCCATTAGTCAGTCTTATTGAATTAACAGTACGGCTGCAACACATATTGAGGCACTTCTGAGTTAGAGCGTGCCGAACGTAACGGTTCTGGACAAAAGTGTTTTAGGTGTGTCGTTCTAAAAAAGTTTTACCAGATTAGAAAAAACACCTTGAAACCTTAGTCGTTTGTAAGTTCAGTCTCGCGCCATAGCTTTCATGAAATTTGTAACATCTTCAAGTTCGGGAAAGTCATCTCCCTTTCGCCCCCTAAACTCACAAACATCTGCGTACAGTAAGTACATGTAATAATGGTGCTTTAAATAGAAGTCCGTTAGATTAAGACCTTTGGTGCGTTGTTAAGAAGCATGGCCCGCTATCTTGTTGCGATACCCCCTGAATTCTTGTGCAAATGACACTGGTATGGGTAGAAGATTTTCATAGTGAGAAATGTCATTTCCATAACTTGGAGCTTTGCCACGTTTAATACGCTCAATTCTCCCATTAACCAAACGATAAACATCCTCCGTGATTAGGTAATCAATGAACTGATTCTTCTCGATACCTTTTTTGTTCGTAATATTTTTGTTTTCAAAATCTCTTGCATGGCAGGCTAAAAGGAACGCGCATAAATGATGTATGAAGTTTGAATATGAGTTGTATGTACGATAAGACCTGTATTTATCATTGTTCACCTCGTTAGTGATTGTACTCACTTAACTCAGTGTCCAAAACTGCTGGGGCGGATCATTGCCTTGATTACTCTTCATCTGAACTTAGAAAGCATCTCCTTTAGTTCGTCTTTCATATTAGTTAGGTCTAATGTTTCTTTACTAAGTTTCGCGCTTGACTCTCTTGCTCTAGAAAGCATATCAATAATACCATTAACTTTACGTTCAACAACTAATGTCAGTGATTCTTGCTTTTGGTTAGCACTACCTACTTCATTGCTGGCCAATTTGATTTCACCCACTAGAGATACAATGTTCGATAGACTATTTTGAATGCTTTCAGTCTTTTCAATGCTATCTTTACTTCTTATAGAAGTATTATCCATCGAGCGAAACATTTTTCTATTACCATCGTTCAATGAATGCATAGCTTTTTCAATTTCTACAGTACTAGACTTAGTCCTATTAGCAAGGCTTCGAACTTCACCTGCAACAACAGAAAAACCACGGCCGTTTTCACCAGCTCTAGCGGCTTCGATCGCCGCATTCAATGCTAGTAAGTTTGTTTGGTCTGCTATTTCATTTATCACACTCAAAACACTAACTATACTCTCAGACTCTAGCTTTATCCCCTTTGATATTTCCATAGATTGAGAGACTTCTTTGATAAGCTCATTAACACTACTTGCAGATAATGTAATAAGAGAAGATGCCTGCTCTCCCTGCTTATCTGCAGTAGATATTAAATGAGTAGTGTTGACCACATGGGAAGAAACATCTTTAGAAGACTTTGCTATTTCTTCAATTAACTTGGTCATTTCATCAGTTTCAATGACATATAACTCAATTACATTTTCTATATTATTTATAGAAATCTGATATTGATCTATTTTATTTTGAAGATCAATAGAAAACTCTTCCAAACTACAAATCATGTTGTTTGTTTTATTCAAAAACTCATTAAAGTATTCGGCTATATTACCTATTTCATCATTAGACCTTATCTTCATTTGGTAAGTAAGATCTGGATTATCTGATGCTAATTTTTTGAATTCATTTTTAATCTCATCAAGAGGATTCATTGTTTTATTCATAGATAGATAAATTATAAAACCGACAAGACTAGAACACAGAAAAGTTATAGCCAGAGACAGCTTGGTTTTATAACCTAGTTCTTGAACTCTACTTTCGGAATACTCTCTAACAGCAACATCAATGTCATCAACATATACCCCAGTGCTTACAATCCAATCCCACTCTTTAATATATATAGAATAAGCTATCTTCTGTACTTCTTCAGTATAACCCGGCTTATGCCAATAAAAATAACTAAACCCATCACCATTCTTTGAGGCTAGTATTATATCACTAACTACTCTATTACCTTTAACATCCTTAAAACCTGATATGTCACTACCGACTAAAGACTTATTATCACCATTAAATACACTAATCCCATTAGAATCAACTCCAAAGAAATAATTACCATTATCATAAATTATTGACTCTAAGTATTCCTTAGCCTTTTCCTTACCATTATCTTTGTCAAAAATGTAGTTATAGAGTGGTGAAGTAGATATATCCAAGTAACTAATCAACTCTTTTTTCTTTTGTTCAATCAGCTCATTTCTATAGTTTTCAACAAATGAACTTAAGTAATTTTTTGAGAGAAAAAACTCCATGAGGAACTAGGCCTGGATATGATATTCGCCAAGCAGATTCAAGTTTGTCCACATATCCAAGAGTCAATTTTCCAACAACACCATCTTCTAGTACAAAAAACCATGTCCACTTTCCACCAGAAATAATGGTCATAACCTCATCAATTCCCTGACCTTCATTTGAGCTATTAACATGAAGCTTCCCAAATTTATGTTGTAAAAAATATTTCATATCATTTGGCATAGATTTCATATCATAAACCTTCGGATATGGCTCTACATTAGGCTCCGAAGTTGCCAAAAAGCCCCCCAGAGGAACTGCAGGCGCCCTACCTGCCAATTTAATTTGATTCAAAAGCTCCACTCGACGGAGCGAAAAAATTTCTAATAATTTTGACTTTTCTCCTGCACTTAAAGCTCTGATTTTTGCTTCTTCAATAAACAAATGTGCTTCAGTAGGAATATCGACTTTAGTTACAATTACTCCTACTTTTTCAAGCTCTTTATTAACGTAACTTACACCATGTACATCAGGCCTACCATCACTAAAAGACAATGTCAAAACACCTTTGGTCAACTGGTCACTAGCAAACACAGACATGGAAAAAATGACACTTAAAACCATAGAAATTATTAAATTATTCACAAAGCATCCTCTTTAAAACTATTGCATGATCAATTAACTTTACCCAAATAATTTAAAAACAATAATTTAATTTTAGTAAATAGTGTTTTAACCTTATTTGTATTGATAAATAGCTTTAGAGCGATATGTTAAATAAAACTCATAACCTATGAACACATTAAGCATCACACTATTAACAGCTATAGCTCCCATTATTTTGGGTACCACATATTTTCTAACCACTGAATTTCTGCCACCTAATCAGCCATTTCTCAACGCAGCCATACGATGCTTACCTGCAGGCATAGTTTTACTGTCGTTGTTTGGCCGTAAAGTTGATAGAAATAGTTTAAAAAGACTACTCGTACTTTCTATTTTAAATATTTCACTTTTCCAAAGCATGTTATTCATTTCCGCATACCACTTACCTGGTGGGCTTGCTACACTAATAGGTTCATTTCAACCAATCATCATTTTACTAATCGCATTCGTACTCAAGGGGGATACAGTAAGTAGAAGAAATTTAATATTTATTATTTTATCTATACTTGGCATATCTCTAACGTTTATAAATAATTCTCTGGAAGTAAATACTGTTGGAGTATCTGCTGCTATAATTGGCTCTTTGTCAATGTCACTTGGCACATTTCTTTCGAGAGAATGGTCCACTAAAATTAATATTTATGCTTTTACTGGTTATCAACTAGCCCTTGGAGGACTAGCTTTATTGTTTATATCTCCATTCTTTGACACTTACCCTACAAATTTCGAAGCTAAAAATATCTATGGTTATTTATATTTGATTTTTTTGGTGCATTAATTTCATATTCACTATGATTTAATGGCGTTAAAAAACTACCTATATGCATATCTAGCTCACTAGAATTCTTGAGGCCTATAACAGCCATAATTATATGAATAGCCACCGACTTGATAGACACCTTTTAGTTAGACAAAATGACTAACAGAGAGGTGCTTATGAGCAGCAAAAGATATCCAGAAGAATTTAAAATTGAAGCGGTAAAACAGGTCACGGAAAAAGGTCATAGTGTGGCTGATGTTGCCAACCGCTTAGGGACGACTACCCATAGTCTTTATGCTTGGGTAAAGCGCTACGGTCCCGACTCCTCCCAACACCAAGCTCAATCTGATGAAAGTGCCGAAATTCGTAGGCTTCGGAAAGAACTGCAAAGAGTTACCGAAGAGCGGGATATATTAAGAAAAGCCGCGGTGTACTTCGCAAGCCAGTCCGACTGAGGTACGCCTTTATCAAAGCCAACCAGTCAGTTTGGCCTGTTCGACGGATGTGTAAAATCCTTGGGGTTCATCCAAGTGGTTTTTATGCCTGGCTAAAACACCCTGACAGCAAACAAGAGAAACGGCGTAAGTATCTTCTCGGACTTATTAAACAGTTTTGGCTGGAATCAGGTGGGGTTTATGGCTATCGGAAGATATACAGTGACCTACGAGATGAAGGGGAATTCTGTGGAATCAACCAAGTACATCGCTTGATGAAACGAGAAGGCTTACAGTCACAACGCGGGTATCGTAAACCCAGAGCTAAAGCGGGTACTGAGCATATCATTTCGGCTAACAAATTAGCCAGAGAGTTCAATCCAACGGCTCCAAACCAATCGTGGGTGACCGATATTACTTATATAAAAACACATGAAGGTTGGTTGTATCTTGCCGTTGTTGTTGACCTTTTTTCTAGAAGAGTGATTGGTTGGTCGATGAAAAGTCGAATAACTAAAGAGTTGGTTTTGGATGCGCTTTTAATGGCTATATGGCGCCGTTCTCCAAGCCAAAAGGTGCTCGTACATTCAGATCAAGGCAGTCGGTATACGAGCCATGACTGGAACAAGTTCTTAAAGCAACATGGACTGGAAGCCAGTATGAGCTGTCGAGGTAATTGTCACGATAATGCTGTGGCAGAAAGTTTTTTCCAGCTACTAAAAAGAGAGCGAGTTAAACGAAAAATTTACTCTACACGGGAAGATGCTCGCATGGATATCTTTGAATATATTGAGATGTTCTACAACGTAAAACGCAGGCACGGTTCCAATAATCAATTGTCGCCTGTAGAGTATGAGAAGCAATATGAGAGAAGACTAACTAGTGTCTACTGACTCGGTGGCTATTCAGTCATCAATAATAACTTCCATATTTAGCATATCTCCACTTATCAATTGTATTGGTTAGTACAAGCCCGTAGTCAACGATTAGACTAACGATGCCATCTGAACCGTCACTAAACTACCAATTAGTTCATATTATAAAAACCTTGAATAATGCCGATTATCCCTCTCTTCAGGACATAGGCCAACATCTTTTCTAAGATGAGTGTTCATAGCAGTAACCTTATTGCATCTCTTATCAAAAATCATAATAAATAGCTTTAATTTCATAGCTTTAAAAATATAGTTTTTCTTATTAAGAATAGTTAACAGCATCGTCTTATTCTTGATTACTGATTAGATGCAGTTATTATCAAGGGAAACAACTTCCGTTACGAACAACGATTAATTACAGGAACTATAATTACAGCTTATGGACAATCGACTACGTTATCTTTCGGCACTTCGTTTTTTCGAATCTGCTTCTCGACATAAAAGCTATAGTAAAGCTGCCGAAGAATTGTATGTCACACAAGCAGCTATAAGCCAAAAACTACGGCAACTTGAAGACCGTTTGGGATGTAAATTATTCATCCGTCGCGGACGTGAAATGCATCTGACAGATAAGGGAAAAATACTCCAAAGTCATGTCAATGACGGTTTTAAAAACATCATCACTGGACTAAATCGAATTCAAAATGAACCACTCGAAGGAGTACTGAACGTCAGTGCTCCTCGTTCATTCTCCACGCGTTGGTTAATGCCTAGGTTGTGGAAATTCACGATGGAATTCCCACACGTACCGATTCGCGTACAAACGGTTAAGGAAATCGATATTCGACACACTGAAACTGATGTATTGATCTGGCAAGGAGATGAAAATGTAAAGCATCTAGATTTAGATCAAGAGACACTATTTGAAGAAAACATTTATCCTTATTGCTCTCCACAGCTAGCAGAATCTATGAAGTTCGATAGTCCTGAGCAACTCCTCAACTGCTGGTTGATTGATTTCCACTCTGCATCTTTCAGTTGGGAGCAATGGTTTGTTTATGCAAACGTAAGTGCGAAAAGAGAAGGTATTCAATGGATGGAAGTCAGTACCTTTGATATGGCAATCAACGCTGTAGTTGCTGGACATGGAGCATGTCTAGCAACTGAAAGTATTTCGGCAGACTTTGTTGAACGAGGTCTATTAGTCAAGCCATTCAATATAGGGCTAAATCCCGGAATTCGCTATTCTGTAATTAGTGACCCTTCTTCTTCACGAATTCTAAGAATTAATGCGTTTAAATCTTGGTTACTAAAAGAATTAAGCTTCCAATCGCGAGATTTACCACCGATTCAGTAGCCACTTCGTAACATTACTTTAATTTGATCAAACTACTAAATAAAATGAGAGCAAAGAGCACCGCAAAAAGGAATGGGGCAGATCTGAGCTAGCCAAATCAGCTAGCTCGAAGATGGACAGAAATGTGCCAGTACCTTTGCTAAATTAGCAGAAGATGGATTAAC
This sequence comes from Vibrio diazotrophicus, assembly GCF_038452265.1. Lineage (NCBI taxonomy): Bacteria > Pseudomonadati > Pseudomonadota > Gammaproteobacteria > Vibrionales > Vibrionaceae > Vibrio > Vibrio diazotrophicus. The sequence continues at coordinate 1,486,315 of NZ_CP151842.1, read as the reverse complement.
TTAAATATGGCAAAACCTACCCCAAAGCAAGATCGATATTATACACCTTCAATAAGATATCGTGACATGAGTGCCCCCCCCTCAAATAATATTTAAAGCTCCGCGCTGCACATCACAATAGAAATCTGACTTAATAGTTGCGCAGTCCGTTTTTGCTCTTTTGTACTCTTGATCAAGTTTAAAATCGCTACCACTCAATAACTCCCAATTTGTTCGATAAAAATTACTCAACACGAACGTAGTAAATAGTTCTGGAGTAAACACTTTATTGGTTGCAATTCTAGAGCTGTTATTAACGCCTAAATGGATATGAGCAATAGGATGGTTGACCCTTTTATGCTGATGCTCACTAAGGTCGTAGCGTAATATAGGAGTTGTAATATTCGCTCTCAGCTCACAAAGGGCTTGAGTATATTCTTCGAATGACCATTCATCCTCTAGATAATATTGATGGTAGGTTTGTAGCAAGTCCGTCGGAGAGTCTGGCTCATCAGAATATGTATTAGAGTTCATAGGGTTTGGATAAAAAGCCATTCGAAGTTCATATGGATAGGATAGCTTAGGCTTCTTCGGGTCAGGCTTTAGCTCTCGAAACGAAAACTGAAAGTACGAAAAATCACTTAGAATAAAGTTATAATATCCTTCGTTTAGTCCTGCGAAATAAATCTCTTCGTGTGTCGAACGACTCATTAAGGCTACCTTATTGAAGCCATTGCAAACCTTTAGACTTACGGGAGAGACCATTTTAGGCTCTAAACCTAGCTTAGTGCATATAGCCATGGCACGAACAATCCCACTATCGAAGTTTTTCTGCTTCATTTAGATCCCCTTTAGGAAGTCTACTTTTTCTTCTTCACTGACGCCTAAAAGTTCAAGCTGTTCACGATAGTTTCGTTGGAGTTCTTTTAATTTTTGGCTTTTTTCAGATAAGTCTCGTTGAAGCGTCTCGATGTGTTTAGGGTCTGGCTGCACAAACTCTAAATGAGGCGCCTTCGTGAGTGACATCCGTAGTTCATCAAAAAACAATTCAGCTCTAGAACCGATGCCGCTGACTCTTAGCCAAGCTTTTGCTCTAGTAAAGGCTGTAAAGATTCTATTTCTCGAGTAATGACTACCTTCGGTCCAGTACAGAGAATCAATGCCTATAACAAGTACAGCAGGGGCTTCATTTCCCTTAGCACGATGAATTGTCGACATCGTCACTTGCCCTTTTTCGATAAATGACTTCGAACTATAAGGATTTAGTAATACATTATTCGACGAAATGCCGTGTGTGAACAATCGACTTTGAATTGCTTTAAAATAACTACGAGCATTGCGGTCATCCAATGCGATGATCATTATATCTTCCGCCTTCAATCCATCGGATAGTAAAGAGCGAATATTATCGACAACCCAGTCTGACTCTTGATTAAGGTTCTGAAAAGATTGGTATTTAATAAGTTCGTCTAGTGGCTCATAAGCTGATATCGACAGCGGACTATTTTTACTTGGGCGCTCTAGAATTATCTCACTACCAATCTCGAAGTCTCCTTTAATAACATCATAACCGACATCCTCCCAGTGAGCCTTATCTTCTAAGTTCTGAACGGGACATCCATCTTTTCGATACAAACCGAAACCCAATGCGTGAGCGGCGATAAGAACCTCTCGAGGATTGCGGTAACACTTAGTAAGAACAATATCGTTGTCTAAATATTCAGGTAAATGACGCCCAGCTCTTTGAAGATCAATGTAATCTTCACCATCTCTGTCCTGACCAAATAGCTCTTTAGGTGATCTAGTTTTTACCTTAAAGATATTTTGTAACTCATCGTATCCCCAGATAATATTTTTTGTATCTCGATCCCCTTTAGTGATTTGGTAGACAAGGCGGAAAAATGACAGCGTCATATCCTGAGCCTCATCCATTAGTACATAGTCATACACAGCTCTAAGCTTATTGCTAGCTATAGCATCTGAACAAACATACTCAAAAGGGTTGCTCGGTAACTGCGCTTTAGCCTGAGGAAAACTCACTATTGGAATGCCGTTATCATTACATGCTGAGTAGTAAACTCCATCTATACCACTACCACCCCAAGCATGCTTAATTTGTAAGTTGTCCCAATTGGGATCAACCTTTTTATAATGCCTATAAAAACGTGTAATTAGGTTTTTTACATGTACATATAGGCTCTTGGTGAAAAACGTAAAAAGAATTTTCTTCTCAGGGTATTCCATATGGATATGAGCAGCTTTCATCGCCAACACAACCGTTTTCCCTGAACCAGCTAGCCCACGAATCCGTTGAGGACCATCAATAATAGTGACCGCACTATTTCTTTGACGAATATCGAAGGTTTTAATCTCTTCTTCAAGCTTCATCAAAGTAAACGCTTTAGTGGTTTTGTCACCGTCATCAACATTCCTTTGTTGATCCGAAGACAGTGCTTTAGTGCCCTCCAATATAGCTCGGCACTCATTGAACTTATCTTCCGAGATAGGTGTACCAAGCTCCTCTCTCATAATGACTAGAGTATCAGTAAGCTCTGTAATAGAAGTAATAAAAAGGTCTTCATCACAGTCTAAGCCTGCTATTGACTCTGTATAAAAAAAGGCGTCGAAGCCAATACTGAGTTCTTGTGTTCTCTTTTTCTTAGTACGAAGAAGTTTACTTTCGTATAGATTTGAAAATATTAGACTTCTGTATTCATCCCACTCTTCATCTATTTTTTCCGAGGAAACAGTACCGTCAAACTCACTGAAGCGCAGTGCTAACACACCATGTTGTTGACTTAGTATTACTAAGTCAGATGTTTTCATCACATCAGATTCGTATCCATAAAACTTCGGAAATCCAAAGTAAACAATAGCCTGATCTAAACCCAAAGCTTCGCTATTAGCTTTCAGGTGATCAACTACTAACTTTGCCAGTGGTACACTTTCAAAGTGCTTCGAAGTAATTACTGTTTCCATCGCCATTAAGACCTTGTTATGTACGGTTTTTAATAATAATACAGACTAGCTACCATCTCGGCTACTACAACTAACTAAACTAGAGACCCGTTTCAGATTACTGAAGAAAAATAAAGGTGGTATGTAAGGCTTACCACAAAACGCGCACAAATTCACATCCTACGCTAACGGGGGCAGGTCTTTCCTTTTGCCATTCATTACTATTTGTATATCAAAGTGACCAAATCATCGATGTATAAGCTTGCATTCATAACTTGATGTATGGAATCCACTCTTCCCCTGCCAATCTAAACTTAGCAGGATGAGATAAATACCCGAGGGTTCCAACATGCTGACCAACAATGTTATTGCTATCGACTTAGCTAAAAACGTCCTTCAAATCTGCCATATCAGCGTTCATGGCGAGTTACTTTTTAATCGAGCTTTAAGCCGACAAAAAGCAAAAGAGTTTCTTACTACAACGAAACCATCTATCGTTGCGATGGAAGGTTGTTGTGGCTGCCATTATTGGGGACAGTTAGCTGAGAAATGTGGTCATGAGGTCAGAATTATTAATCCCAAGAAAGTAAAAGGCTACTTAGAAGGCCATAAAACCGACCACAATGATGCTCTTGCCATTGCTAATGCAGCTATACAAATTGGTATAAAATACAGCCGACCTAAAACATTAGAACAACAAGCTATGCACTCTTTGGAAAGCAGTCGACGCTTTTTATCTCGTAGTGTCGTATCACTTGGGCAGCATATCAGAGGAACGATCTTGGGCTACGGGATAGCAAACCCAAGAGGCGAAAAAGGATTAAAAGCCTCCATTCAATCCGTGTTAGATGGTGAAACTCCAATACCAGCTAATGTGGTTTCTGTTCTTGCCATGTTGTGGGAACAATACAAACTACTCAAGTCTAAATTAATTGAATTTGAAAAAGAGAAAAATGCCTTAACTCGCCAGATTGAACCATGCCAAAGATTAATGGAAATCGAAGGGGTTGGCGAGACAACAGCAGCGATGCTTTACACCACTCTTGGCGATGGCAAGCAGTTCAAAAATGGAAGACAAGCTTCAGCATTCGTTGGACTGACACCTAAGCAACATAGCTCGGGCGGAAAAGTGTTTATGATAGGAATTGATAAATGCGGAGGGGTTAAAGAATTACGTTCTTTACTTTATCTTGGGGCGATGTCCTACGTTGGCCGACTGCCAGAAACACCTAAAACTCAAAAAGACGCTTGGCTAGCTAAAATCATCAAACGCATTGGGTACAAGAAAGCCTGTATTGCACTCGCCAATAAAATAGTCCGAACAGCATGGGCAATACTTCGTTACGAAACTAAATATAAGCCAATATTGCTAACCAATTAATTAAACCAAATTTTACGAAATGATGATGCATAAAAGGTAAGACCAACCTACTGAAAACCTGACCATTCTGTCATGCTTAACAAGCTGTAAACTCGATGAGGACAGTAGGTGCGCAAACATCAAAGGTTAGAAGGTCGCTCCTTCACAAGAAACCGAATATACGTACGCATCTTAACTCTTTATTTGCCAAATCACTTTGTAAATACGTGGATTCCATATACACAATGGGGCGTGCGACGTGAAGTCGTATGAAGCGCTGTTCACCGCTTGATGTGTGAACCATCTGTATCACCAGATGAACCTAGGAGCCTGAATAAAGTAGCGGCTCTGACAATGTAACGAAGATTGGCATTTGCCAATCGGGGTTGAAATCGTGAGAGGACGATCCTCCTGATAACCACAAATCGGGTGAGTGCTAGGTAGTCAACATGATGAACATAAGTGAATCCGCTCAAGGTGCGTTATGTGATGAAACAGCGGAAGTGGTTAACACGCTGTAGCCAAAAGGCGTGAGAATCGGAAAGAGATTGCCCCATGCTCTTTCGTGATCGTTGAACTCTCCGCACCATAGCGGGCATCTAAACTGACATTGCGCGACATACGGAACACGGTAAGCCTGTATCGCTCCCTCTGGGAAAGCCTCTGTGGCCGATAGTGATGCAGGTAGAGGATGTCGGAAAAAGCGAAGGCTGTATTGTAACGATGCAGATACAGATCCCTATCTGGCACGAAAGTGAGCTGACTTCCGACTGGTCTTCCGTTGCAAGAGAATTTGAAGAACTTTATTCAAGGAGATAAGCAAATGATGATTTCAAAAGAGATTAGTGCCACTCCTGACAGTGCTCAATGGCAATCCATAAATTGGAAAGTCGTAGAATCCCATGTATTAAAGCTCCAGATGCGTATTGCAAAGGCAACACGAGAAGGTAAACACGGCAAAGCGAAAGCATTGCAATGGATACTGACTCACTCGCGTTCAGCAAAGCTTCTTGCTGTTAAGCGGGTATCACAAAATAAAGGCAGTAAAACGCCTGGAATTGACGGCGTTATCTGGAATACAGATACGCGCCGCATGAAAGCTGTCAATCAATTGAGCAGAAAAGCTTATCAAGCCAAACCGCTTAAGCGTATCTACATCCCCAAGAAAAACGGCAAGCTCAGACCACTGGGTATCCCCTGCATGATCGACAGAGCGCAACAAGCGCTCCACCTTCTTGCACTAGAACCAATATCTGAAACTATCGCCGATCCTAATAGCTACGGCTTCCGACCTAATCGAAGCACTGCTGATGCAATTGCACAGTGTTTTATCTGTTTAAGTCAAAGGAAATCCGCACAATGGGTGCTTGAGGGAGATATTAAAGCCTGTTTCGATAAAATTGGTCATCAATGGCTTATCGAAAACATACCAGCAGACAAACGGATGCTGGAACAATGGCTGAAATCTGGCTTTATAGATAAAGGGCTGTTCTACCATACCGACGAGGGTACACCGCAGGGTGGGATTATATCTCCCACTCTGATGTTGATGACACTTGCAGGTCTAGAACAGCGCATAAAATCTACCGCCCTCAAAAAGGGTGCGAGAGCCAACTTTATTGGATACGCCGATGATTTCGTCGTCACCTGTGCCTCAAAGGAGGTGCTGGAGAACGATATCAAACCGTTGATTGCTGAGTTCTTAGCGGAAAGAGGCTTAACACTCTCCGAAGAGAAAACGCACATTACCCACATCAGCCGTGGTTTTGACTTTCTAGGCTTTAATCATAGGAAGTACAAAGGAAAACTGCTCATTAAACCGAGCAAAACCAACACTCTGATGCTCTTGAGTAACTTGCGCGAACTCATCAAGAAGCACGCAACCATCCCCGTTAACGATCTAATTAAATTGATAAATCCGAAACTCAGGGGCTGGTCGAATTACTATCGACACTGTGTTGCTAAACAGATATTCGGATATGTAGGTCACAAGCTATTCCATGCGTTATGGCACTGGGTTAAAAGGCGTCATCCGACTAAATCTAGAACTTGGATCGCCCTTAAATACTTCATCAACCGTCAAGGTCAATGGCAATTTCACGGTTGGCAGAAGATCATGAATATGGATTGCCAGTTCAATCTGTTTCAAATAGCTAAGGTGCCAATAGAAAGACATGTGAAAATCAGGAGTGCCGCAACGCCTTTTGACCCTCAATACCAAGAATACTTGGCAAAGAGAAAGTCAAAGAGGCAATACCGTAACTCTTGGTATGAGCCTGCTCTCGCTGCTTTGTAAGTTGCTGGGTGCCAATCGGTGCCTTCGTGAAGGCTTGAGCCTAGTGCGGTGAAAGTTGCACGCTGGGTTCTTAGAGAGGCGACACTTGGTAACAGGTGTCGTCTACTCGACATAAATGAGCCAGCACCGATCGATTTAGCTGGCTCGAAGATGGACAAAACCGAGTTACAAACTAAAACACAATCTGACTGTTCGGTTCACCTCTTCTGATATTGCAAACCATGCGCTAAACAGACATGAATGTGGACCAATTCACTTATACACTGATTGACAAACAAAGCGGCAAGTGCGAACCTGTATTTATGAATATGACGCCTAACTTCCAACGAATTATTATCATCATTTCTTAAGAAATGGTGGGATAGTTAGTGCAACTAAATTTTAAGACCCGCCTAAGAGGCGGGTTTTTTGTACTTACCTCTTAGGATCTTAAGTTAAGAGGTAAATATGAGTTCTAAACAAAAACAGGCATCTCCATCAACAAGTTTTTCTTTTGTGGATGCTGAGCATGACATGCTGCAATTCTGGGAAACGTACAGCGTATTCCAGGCATCTCTGGAGCAGTCAAAAGATAAACCTAAGTTCGTATTTTACGATGGTCCTCCCTTTGCTACAGGGTTACCCCACCACGGCCATTTAGTTGCTTCCACTATCAAAGACATAATCCCTCGCTATCAAACCATGCTTGGACATTACGTTGAAAGGCGATTTGGCTGGGATTGTCATGGTCTTCCTATCGAGCATGAGATAGACAAATCATTGGGGATGTCGGCTAAGGAAGCGGTAGAGAAGTTTGGTATCGCTAAATATAACGACGAATGCCGTGGTATCGTTCAACGGTATACACAGGAGTGGGAAAAAACAATAACCCGCCTAGGCCGTTGGGTAGATTTCGATAATGACTATCGAACTCTGGAACCCTGGTATATGGAATCCGTATGGTGGGTGTTTAAGCAGCTGTGGGATAAAGGTTTGGTTTATCAGGGAGAAAAGGTTGTCGCCTACTCAACAGAACTCGAAACCGTGTTATCAAACTTTGAGGCAACATCGAACTACAAAGATGTGCAAGACCCCGCAATTTCGGTACTGTTTAAACTAGAAGACGAAGATGGTTATCTCGCAGCATGGACGACAACACCTTGGACCTTACCTTCAAATCTTGCTCTCTGCGTAAATCCTGACTTTGATTACGTTAAGGTGTTCGACCAGTCTGTAGGTAAAAGGTTTTGGATTGCTAAAGAGTTATTAGAGAGTTTTTCTAAAGGACATTCAGTCGAAGTGCTCGCTACCACTAAGGGTTCAGATCTTGCAGGTAAATCCTATACGCCTATCTTTCCTTACTTTGTACAGAACAAAGCCAAAGGTGCGTTTAAAGTCCTCGCGGATACTTTTGTATCGCAGGAAAGTGGTACTGGTATTGTCCATATCGCCCCCGCTTTTGGTGAGGAAGATCAACGAGTCTGCCGTGAAAACGGTGTCGAGGCTAGTGTATGTCCGCTGGATAGCCGAGGTCGCTTTACTGGGGAAGTGAGTGATTTTGCCAACGTTTATGTAAAAGATGCTGATAAATCGATAATTCAGACCATTAAGGAACGAGGTCTGTTGTATCGGCATGACACGTTAATGCACAGTTATCCCTTTTGCCCTCGCTCTGATACACCAATCATCTATCGAACAGTGCCTTCATGGTATATCGGTGTAACCCAACTGAGAGGCAAACTTGTTAAAAACAACAACCAGATCAAATGGGTGCCAGAACATATTCAGCAGGGTCGAATGGGCAAATGGCTGGAAAATGCGATTGATTGGGCGGTTTCAAGAAATCGATATTGGGGGACGCCACTGCCTATCTGGATAAATGATGTTACAGAAAAACCATACTGTGTTGGATCTATCGAAGAGCTGACGTCTTTAACCGGGGCTCAAATTGAAGACTTGCATAGGGATCATATCGACCATTTAACTTTTACTTTAGCCGGAGAGGATGGTGTATATCGTAGGATACCGGAAGTCTTTGATTGTTGGTTTGAGTCAGGCTCAATGCCCTATGCGCAGGTTCATTATCCATTCGAGAACAAGCAAGAGTTTGAAGCAAGTTTTCCTGCATCGTTTATCGCTGAAGGGGTAGATCAGACTCGAGGATGGTTCTATACCTTACAAGTGTTAAGCGAGTGTCTGTTCGGTAAACCCGCTTTCACCAATGTCATTGTTAACGGCATTGTGATGGCGGAAGACGGTAAGAAAATGTCTAAACGGCTAAAAAACTACACAGCTCCCGATATCCTAATGGAACAGTACGGTGCCGATGCGTTGCGATTGTACCTAATCAATTCTGGTCTGGTAAAAGCCGAGGAACAGAAATTTTCTGATAAAGGCGTTCAGGAAATGGTGAGACAGGTACTGCTCCCTTGGTATAACGGATTTAAGTTCTTTAAAACCTATGCTGATATCGACGGATGGAAAGTCGAAGGCTCCGCGCCGAGAAACAACGTACTTGATCAGTGGATTGTTTCTCGTTTGGAAAGTTTGAAAGAAAAAGTGAACGCTGAAATGCAGGCGTACCATTTGTATGAAGTGGTACCACCTTTGTTTGAGTTTTTGGAAGATTTAACCAACTGGTATATTCGTCTGAACCGTTCGCGTTACTGGCAACCTAAAATGAATAAGGACAAAGAGAGCGCTTACGCCACCCTTTATTATTGTCTAGACACGTTTACGACGTTAATGGCACCGTTTGCCCCTTTCTTGTCGGAGTTCATTTATCAACAGCTTAAAGAGTATGACGAGAATGCGCAGCGACCATTGTCGGTGCATTTGCGTCGTTATCCTCACACAATCGAGGAGCTCAGGGTGCCCGATCTCGAGACAAGTGTTCAGAGTTTTCAACATTTGATTATCATGGGCCGACAAATGAGAAATGATATTAAAGTAAAGCTAAAAACACCTTTGAGCCAGGCAACGGTGCTGCACCGAGATAAAATAGTGCTGGATGACATTCGACGTTTGTCTGATTACATAAAAGCGGAGCTTAACTTTAAGTCCTTAAGTTTTAGTACAGAGGAAGGAAAATTTATCGACCTTTACGCGAAGGCAAACTTTCCAGCACTGGGCAAACGTCTGGGTAAGCAAATGAAACACTATGCCAATCTGATTGCTAACCTTGTACCGACTGATATTGTTCAACTTCAGCAAGTTGGGTTTCTGGAAATTGATGGACAACGCTTTTCCGAAGAAGAAATTGTCATCTACAGAAAGGCGAAGGAGGGGGTAAATGCGGTTTCTAACCGTTATATCTCTATGGAGTTTGAACCTAACCTCACAGAAGAGTTGGTTGCAGAAGGGATGATTCGAGAAGTTGTGAGCCGTATTCAGAAACTGAGAAAGTCCTCCGGTTTTGGTGTGACGGATAAGATTTCGGTGTCTATGAACACATCAGATCACGTAAGACATTGGATAGAAAAGTACTTAAGATATTTGCAGACAGAGACTTTAGCTACACATGTGGATTTTCAGTTACCTACAAATACAGGTGAACAGTACGTTTTAGAGATGGGAGTAGTCAGTATTTCAGTCGCAAAAATCAAAGTTGACTAGCGTCTACAACCGGAAAAGTGCGGCGTTTGCAATAACGCCGCCTTTCAATGAATCGATAGAGAATTTCGAGGTAGAACTACGGAAAGCTTCTGTATAAGTTCCCAACGTACAGATTAGATTAATTGGCTCTTCTCCGCTTTGATGAGTCTGATTCCCATGTACATCAATCTCTATCATACTGATTATTAATATATTTATAGTTGGTATGTTAGAGCTGTATTTTGACTTATTCTATTTCTGGTCTTTCACGTATCGATGGACAGGTTATTCGCTCTGTTAAACTCGATACTCATTCTCAGTCTATTGATGTTTTCTGCCGTAGAGACCGTCGATTTTCAGTCAAAACGCCAAACTCCCTACAGCGGAGTACAGTTAATACCTATCTCACTCGAATTATTCATGACTTACCGATTAGTGGTCTCCAATGTCGTGTTCATATTGAATTAGCTCAAACCAGAAATACTGACGGCGTTCGACTTATTGAGGAAAGTGAATTTGTTGAGAAAGGTGTTCGATACTCAAAACGCTTCTGTCACCAGATTAGCGGGTTATGCCGTCATATGCCGATTAGCGTAATAGCAAAACATTTTGGTTTGCGATGGGAAACCGTCAAAAATATCGATAAAGCGTTATTGAATCGGACGTTGCCTCCCAGTGACCCGGCGCTGCTTACTGGATTGACTCATATCGGTGTTGATGAAGTCGCTAGAGCTAAAGGGCATGATTATATGACGGTGGTTTACGATATGAATACAGGTCGCTTGATATGGGTTGAACATGGAAGGACAAGCGATACATTAAGTCGTTTTTTAACGCAGTTATCTCGAGCAACCGCTGAACAAATTAAAGCTGTAGCTATGGATATGGGCGATTCCTACATAAAAGCGGTCACAGAGCATCTACCCAATGCAGATATCGTCTTTGACCGTTTTCATGTCATGCAGCTATATAGCAAGATAATACGGAAAGAGCGTTCATTTGAATTTAAAAAAGCCGAAAATCACAAAGACAAAAAACTGATAAAAGGCTCTCTGTTTTTACTACTAAAGAACGCAGGAAAACTGTCTTCTTCACAATCAGATAAGCTCGATGAGTTGCTAGAATCCAACAAACACCTTTGTTTTATCTACATGATGAAGGAACAGCTTCAACAAATCTGGAACAGCACGAACTACCTAGAAATGGAACATAAGCTTGAGCAATGGTGCCACCTGGCAATGCAGTCAGGAATACTGAGTTTACAAAGCTTTGTTGGGACACTTCAGCGACATAAAAAAGGGATCTGTAACTACGCAACTTACCATTTAACCAGTGCCGCAATTGAAGCTGGAAATGTATCGATTGGTATGTTGAGGAAAAGAGCCAGAGGGATAAGAGATACTGAATATTTTAAATTGAAGATTAAACAAATCTCTGTCCCAGAGACATCCTCAATCTTTTATCCATCTGTCAAGCTCATGTAACCGGAGAAGAACCGATTAATTTGGTCTACTGCTGTACTGGCTAGGTGGTCAGTTCGTTGGGGATAAGAAGGTTTGGGGCATAAATCATTTAGAGTAACGACTCAATAAATTGTGATCACACGCGATTCTGTCCTACCCTTTCTCATTCTAACGCCATCAGTTTTCCTCCTTAAAACTAACAACCCATATGCTCTCATTATGAGCTCGCTACCTCCTTCTACTTGCCTACCATAGCCCTTCACCCTAAACCAAAAAATCTTCAGGTATATGTCATCAATGTGAATAACCACTATTGATTTCGACAGGAGCCTGAAATGAATCCCAAAACTTCCGATTACCAAAAGCAGCAACGCTATCAGGAAAATGAAATCCTAGAGCATGCCGCTGAGATACTGGCGACACGCTACGTGCGTGGTGACGCCCTCACCAACCCTGATGCCACCAAAGAGTATGTGCGCTGTAAGCTAGGCAGCCATGAGCGTGAAGTGTTTGCCTTATTGCTACTGGATAACCAAAACCGACTGATTGAGTTTAAAGAGCTGTTTCAAGGAACGGTGGATGCGGCCAGTGTCTACCCACGAGAAGTGGTGAAAGCGGTATTAGAAATAAATGCAGCAGCGGTGATATTTGCGCACAACCATCCATCCGGTGACTCAACACAGTCTCAAGCCGATAGGCGCATAACCGAAAGACTCAAGGACGCTTTAGCGCTGGTGGATGTCCGCGTTCTCGACCATATCGTGACAGGCGATACCTGCACCTCATTTGCTGAAAGGGGGTGGTTATGATTGGTCAACATTATGGTGAGCTTTCTATTGATGATGTATTACATGTGTCACTGGAAACACTTTTGAATCGATACACTCTCCCAGAGAACGCTGAACGACTCGTGCTGAACTGCCGCCAACTGAGTTACTACCGACATCGACAAGGTTTGCATCCCGTTGAGGTGCAACTTAAACGTGAGTCAGCCTCTAGTCCTTGGTTGGTGGTGTTCTTTGCCAGCTTCTCTTATCCCGATGACAACAGCACAACCGTTGAGCCTGAGTTGTACTTTCACCTTGCTAATCACTGGTGCTATCAACCCGATGTAGGAAGCACGGATTTATCCCATCCAGAGGTACAAGAGCTGCTCTCGGTATGGATGAAAGCCTTTGCTCGTCACCTTTCCAGAAACGTCTTTGATGACGTGCAACTGACGATGGTCGGTACGTTCCACTAAATTCTCACTCTCTCATTTCTTATTTGAATCCTGAAACAAGGAGGACTCACTATGTCCAAATTAACCTTCACAGCATCATCACTACCTGTGTCCAAGAAACTACATAAGCTGTTAAGTGAACAGTTCACCGCTCATTTGCTGAGTAATGAAGCACTGACCACCAGCCGTTATCTGGTGTTTAATTTTCGCGATAAAAGTTACAGCGCGGATGAAGGCGGTTTTCATCCGGTTGAGATGGCGATTTGCCAAACCTCAACAGGAGAATGGAGCATTGAGTACATCACCGACTTTGCTTATATGGGCAACTACTACCCAGAGTTAGAGCGAAACTTGGATTTTGATTTTCGAGTTGGGCAGTTCTTTGTGGCCTATCGTGGCTGGCTACCGATGCAAGGTAGCCGTGATGCCAAAGAGCTGTATCGGCTATGGGAGAATAACTTTCTTGCCTATGTCGATATGGACGCTTACAACGAGATAGCCGTCACCCCGCAATAACTCATGACTTCCCTTCTTCTACAAACCATCAAACTTGTCACTGCCCTCATTACGTTGTTCTCACTTTCTCCGTTCTTCGGTGCCATTGGTGCCCTATCCACTTTAGGGTTTCTGGTGGTGCTGGTGATTGGGTTATTGGCAGCGATTGCAGAGCTCAGTGATAAGCATAAGCCTCGTTAATGTTAATCGGCTCACGCTTTAGTGATGCCGATTGATGCTGTTTTCACCGTTGGACATTATGTGTCTGACCCACCTCTATTCTCCCGACATTAAATGTCCGACTCCGGTGTGGAGCTTTGATGTATTGAGAGCGTAGGCATGAGCAATAAAACCAGCATTGAAGGGTTATCCGCTTTGCTGCACACGCTGATGCTTATTCCTCAACATCGATGGATCACCGTTAGGGAGTTGCAGCAGCAGTTAGCCCTACTCGATATCCACCGCACCACGCGCAGCATTAAACGCTACCTCGATGACATCATTGTGGACGTGTTTAACGTGGAGTGTGATTCGATGAGCATGCCCCATGTTTACCGGAAAACCTCAGAGCAATTACTGAAGCTCAACAAGCAGGAAATGCTCTATTCTCAACTGACCGACAAGTACTTACTGCCGCTGGTTCCTGATGCACTGAATCATGGGCAAGGGTCCTCCTCGGAGAGAGACAAACCCTTGTCACACAAGGGTTCAGCACATTCAAAAGAGCAAGCATGGTTAGCCAAAGTACATGTAGCTTTGCCCACTATTCGTGAGTGGAGCGACGAGCAACGGCAAGTGTTGAATGCGGTACACACGGCATTACTGCACAACCGTATGCTCAAGATATCTAGCCAAGTATTGCAGCAAGAGAAGGCGCTCATTGAGCCACTGGGACTCTCGGTTCAGTGTGACGCGCTCTTGCTGCTCTTTCGATTATCCGGTCAACACACGATACGCACCCTAGCCTTGCCCTTGATTGATGAGGCCAGTGTATCGACGTTTTCTTTTACCTATCCGACTGATTTCAATCTTGAGCGGTTCATGCGTGAACACGATGGAATCAGTACACCCTGAATTTCACTCACCGATAAGGAGAGCACCGTTATGACATTAATCAACACTCTACTCCGATACGCCGCTATGAGCTTGCTGTTTATTGGACTCACCGCTTGTGGCGATCAAGAAGAGACTCAAGCGGCAACAGCAGATATTGAAGTGTCGATATCAGCTAACCCTCACTGGGGAACATTGGTCTTTGACCTACAAGCCATTACCGATAACACCGTGATAAGCGATGTAGTGATTAACCGTGGCAACTGCCGATTACCCGCAGGCACAACCTCAGAGCTATCAAGAAACGTTTCATTGCAGTTCGGCCAAACCTACACCGGATACAGCAACAACTGCACTGTGGACAGCGTGAAAGAAATCGAAGTCACCTCCAGCGCAGGCACCTTTGTCTACACCTTCTAACTTTCAATTCCCAAATAACACACTCAACCAACTCGTAAGGATCAACTATGAACAAGTCATCTCTACTCATCACAGCAGCGTTAGCTTTCTCAGCCTCTTCCGCCTTTGCTGGTGGAACACTGGGCGGTAACCCATCCGTAGATTCGAATGCAGTCAACGTCAGTGTGGGCAAATGTACTCAATACAAAATGGATGTGAAAGCGGCGCAGCAGGAAGGCAAGGATGTATCGACCATCACCGTGCCTAAAGGCTGTGAAGCAGTCAAAGAAAAGTAATACCTACCACCAGCGACGGTAAAAAATGACAATGGGGAGCCTGATTGCTCCCCTTTTTTTTTGCTTCTCAGCTAACCTATCCTTATCATCTCTATAAACATAAAACTAGGATCTAGTGACAATACCCAGATGTTGCAAATCAGCCTTAACTTGTTGACTTAGATATACTTAACTTAACCATCTCTTCAAATTACCCAACCTCTTTTTGTGGTTCAGAATCAAGATCACTTTTAACTAGTTCAAGTATATTGACCAATTCTTGAGCCAATGCTGCATGCTCATTCAATTTACTCCGTTCAACTAAAAGCAAAAAAAGCGGAATAAACAAGAATAAAGTAAACAGACTAGGAAAGATGCCTGAAGCAACCTCCAACTTTAGCGACATTCCAGTAACAGCAGAAATTAAGCCAAAACTAGCGGCTAATAGAGTTAGATAATTTGAGCGACTAACCAACCTCTCTCTAGTGTTTTTATAAGCCACTACAATCTCGTTAATACACTCTTTGTTTAGCCCATTACCAGCCTTAAGCTTTGATGAAGCAAATAGCTTAGTATCATGAACTATCACTTGTTCCATTTTAAGCAACTGAGAATAATGATCTCCGTTGCCAAAAGTTCTCTGTAAAAAACTAGGTACTTTATGCCACCATTTTTTAAGATACCGCTTACTGATCAACGCATATTCTTCATACAACTCTTTACCTAAGTTTTCCAAAAGCTTATTCCTATAACCTTAATAATTAAAATCTGCTTAGCTACATCAACAAATGATTGAAACCAATCGAGAAGAAACTTACCCACTCAACGAGAATGAAGTTCGGTGTTAGTTACCAAGTCTTCGATATATATATGCTTGCCCCAAACGAGCGACAACCTCACACACATCATCAACAAAGCTCGCCTTCAGCAATTGATGCGCCGACACATTCACATTGACTAAAGGTCTCGCATTGAGTGTGGAATCAAACATAACCAAGTACTGGCAAGCATACTCTAGAACTAGCAAGCCCAATGCATGTATATACCCTAACCGTTCGGCAATGAGATTGAATTCTGCAGGTGAAATCGCCCCCAACTCAGGGTGCTCCCACCAAGCCAACACCTCAAAACTTATTAGGTCTCCAAACGTCAGCACTACTCACTTCAAATCAATCGACGCTTCTTCGATTGCTAAGATTTACACCTTCTACTGCTCAACTTTAAACTTCGCCATCAACGCGCTCAATTGCTGATTCACTTCTACTAGTCTGAGTGTTTCCTCTTCAATTTCTACACCCGAAGATTTAAGTGCATTCACGATATCGTTAATTTGGGTGATGTTACGACCAATTTCCTGTGTAACGCTGCTCTGCTCTTCAGCCGATGTTGCTATTTGCATGCTCGCGTCATTAATGTGTGTTACCAACTCTGCAACATGGGAAACATTCCTTTCCAAGGCATTAGTGCTAGAGTCAGCCTCTTGGCAACACACTTTGGTACTTTCCATTGAATCAACCATCGTACGACTGCTGTTTAACAGCTCATTTAACGCTTGCTCAATTTCCTCTGTACTGCATTTTGTTCGTCCCGCGAGATTTCTAACTTCATCCGCCACAACTGCAAATCCCCGTCCTTGCTCACCCGCCCTAGCGGCTTCGATGGCCGCATTCAAGGCTAGCAGATTAGTCTGCTCAGCAATATCACTGATGACCGTTAAAATAGAGTGGATACCTTGTGATTTACCATTCATCTCTTCTACACGCTCGACGGCCACATCAACCTCTCGACGCAATGAACTCATGTTTGTTTTTGACTGGTCAATACTCTGAGAAGCGTCACGCCCCAACTCTTCTGCTTTCTGTGTCAGTTGTGCGGTTGTCGCAGCACTCTGAGCAACCGCTTCCGCAGTGGCGTTCATCTCTTCAATTGCAGCGGCAATTTGCTCGGTTTCGGAAGCATGTTCTGTGAGGCGCAGAGCGCTCTGTTGGGATTGAGTTGCAAGCGTGCCAATGCGGCTTTCAAGCTCCTTGGACAAAGTTTTAACCTCTAGGAACATTGACTGCAACTGTGCGATAAACCCATTGATACCAACTGCTATCCGTCCAAGGTCATCGCTTGAGGTTACTGGGATCCGATTGGTTAAATCGCCATTCCCCTTGGCGAGGTCCTCTATGACATCCCTAAGAGCTAGGACCGGTTGGTATAAGCGATGGAAGAGCAATGACAAAACAATGAGTGCAGACAGGATGCTAATCGCGACACTGAGAGTAAGGTTAGTTTCCAACTCTCCTAACTCTTGGAATGCGATTGCTTCATCAACCCCTACACCTAGGTACCATGTTTTATCCGCTACTTGGAATCTGTGAGAAAAGAACAGCTTTTCTTGGCCATCCAGTTCGTAAGACTGAACACCGGAATGCATTCTTACAGCATTCAGCGCAGTATCCCTGAATCCATTAAGGTCCCTTGCCTTTTCGCCATTTTTAATGACGGGTGAAGATGAAGCAAGTATCGTCGTCTCACTATCCATCATAACAGCAACCGCGCCGGGTATATCACTCACTCGATTGACAATCTGGTTTAGAAAATCCAGAGTCAAGTCAGAAGAAATCGTGCCGTCGTATGTCTTTTCAACAAAACTAATCCAAATTACACCATCAGAAGCAACATACGGTTCTGTTACAGAGACCTGTGATTTCCTTTGAGCCAGTTGGTACCACTCACGTTTCGTAACATCGCCATTATATTTGTGGTTTGGCCATGTGTTGGCTGTTTGATTCCAGTACGCATCACCATTGTCAAGTGATATCACGACACTGTCTATATCCATGGCATTAGCAAGTAACTTAGTCTGTTCAATATAGTTTTCAGGAAAAGGCTGAGCCTTATAATGTTTCGCCACTTTACTGATACTGCGTGTCTTCTGTCCAAAATAGCTCTCTGCGGCCATCGCTTGTTGTCGTGTATAGTCAGTAAAATAACGCTCCACATTTTCCACGACGATTTCGCGAGTATCACTATAGCCAATCCAAGCGCTTACAATAAGGGCCGTTGTTAGCAAACAAGCCATGGCGCCCAGCAATATCCCTTTAAACCCGAAAAATCCTTTTTCCATAATTCCTTCGTCCTAATAGCACCTAATAAAAAACCGCTAAATAATTGTTCCTAATTGTGCTATATCGTTTTGAAAGCACATTAATTCAGAGGCTGTATGTATGTGTCTGACTAACCTCATAACATTGGCTTAATCGCGAAGTGTAGTATTTCCTCGTGACCAACAATTACGGGTCGTTTTTATACAATTCGCAAGTTCACACCATGGCTTAACATGACCAAACAGTTGCCCAGTTCATAAAGCTCTTTCAACTCCATCAAAGTAGAGTCAGCCTTTCCGCCCACACTTCTACGCGCAGACTCTCCGAGTAAAAGTATAACAAGCATCAAAAACAGCTCTTGACACCTCCCCAAGTTGATATGCTCTTGTATTCTTCTGATTAAATTTGGCTCGCTCACGCTCAACGAGCCCGAATAACACTAAACTCCGCAATGACCATGTGTTGCTACCTGTTCGCTACTTATACACGCATAATAAACTTCGATATTCCGATAACACTTCAGCAATCGAAGGATAATCTGACATCAACTCCCCCAACTCATGCTCAATGGCACTCACCTCTGATTGAACGACATCAAGCACCGAACTCACTTCTTTGTCATGGCGTGTCACTCGCTGTAAATTGTACCTGAGCTTACGCAAATTGATTCTCAAGTGAAGCTCAACTTTGTTGAACTGATGGCTCGCTTTTAACGTGTGATGGACATCATCCATACAAAACTCGCATACTCCATGCTCAATCTGAAACGGGACCGTTTCTTGTACATCAACCGTTGATTCAAAAGTGCATAACTTACAGGTGTAATTTAACATTCGTACCCTCCCTAAGTCTTAAACTAGCGCGCTTTTCCAACCACACCTCAGGCGAGCAAGGCTTGTAAAGAAAATACCCTTGAAGGTACGGTACACCTACCCCGGTTAATGTCTTAAACATCGCCGATGTCTCAACTCCTTCCGCAACCAGACTGATATTGTGTGACCGACCAAACTCACACAAATGAGTAATTAACTTCATGCATGCATCCAATCGCATCGCCTCATTAATCAGAGCTCTATCCAGTTTGACTTGATAGAGTGGAAGACGAAATAAGCTAGTAACAGCACTCATCCCTGATCCAAAATCGTCTATCGACAACTTAAAACCATGAGTATGGAGCACATTTAGAGTTCTATTTATCGTGGGATTTTCATCAAGCAAATATGACTCTGTCACTTCCAACACAATACGACTAGGGGACACACCAGCTTGCGTTGCAACATCAAGTACATCATCCACAAAGCTGTCTTTAAGAAGCTGATGTGCTGAAACATTTACATTGATTAGGGGCCTTGCTACATAAGTCTCATCAAACGTTGCAAGGTATTGACAAGCACGCGTTAAGACCAATATTCCTAACGCATGAATATACCCTTGCTTTTCTGCGATAGGGATAAACTCTATAGGTGAAATATGGCCCAACACAGGATGATTCCAACGAGCTAGCGCCTCAAAACTGATTATATTTCCCGATAAGGCTTCAACAATAGGTTGAAGGGCAATAGTAATCTGATGTAATTCAATAGCTTCCTCCAATGCGTCTTGTATTTCAAAATGCCTGTCGATATTACGCTGAGAATCATCGGTATAACTCACTGGAGAGTTTACCAGGCGGGTATATTCCGAAAGGTTAAAAACTTGTTCTAGCGGATTTTCTGGGTTGATAACGGGAACAGGTAAAGCTCCTATCCCAATTCGACTGGTTATAGTTACATTGCATCCTTTAACTTGGACTTGGCTTTGGAATTCCGATTCTATTTGATTCATCAGCTCTAGCACTAACGCTGCATCCAGTTTTTCATCTATTTGAACAACAAATACATCAGCGCTAATACGATAAAGCCCGTATTTCAACGAAAAGACATGATCTAATGTGGAAACTAAAGTAGAAGACAGTGCTCCAGATGCATCATTGCCAACCCTACGTTGAAACTGTTGTAATTGAGTAAGACAACACACAAAAAGCCATCCTTTTTCTTTAAAGCGAGGAAAGCTTTGCAAGAAGTAATGGCGGTTGAATAATCCTGTTTCACTATCATGATTGGCCATATGAGTCAGATACTGATTAAGGAACACCTCATCAGAGACATCCTTGTGAGAGCCAACCATGGCGAATCCACCATTATACTCTGCACGTACCCCCGTTACTTCAATCCAAAGGTAGCGACCTGACAAATTTTTCACACGATAACGCGTTTTTACGCGAGAAGTCGTATGATACTTTTGATATAACTCGACTTCCTTCACTAGTTGAGTTCGATCTTGTGGGTGAACCAATTCCAACCAGTCTTCTAATGATGGACTCTCAGAAGGGAGATTAAACTGCTGATAGAAAGTACTGTTGTAGAAATGAACAACATTATCATCGCCCATAAACCACAAACCTTCACTCGCGGTATCTAAAAGACTGAGCAGTAATTGCGGTAAAGTCTGTTTGTCCATTTTCATTTACCTATTCAAGAACCAACTATTCCATGTTGCTAGGATTAGCGCCTAGTCAATCGATGTGTTGCTTTAAGCAACTCTTGCAATAAATACCCAATATTCGCTTAATAGCTCCAACTTCTGTTTTACAACTGATAGCTTTCCGCTAGCTTCCACTTCTGTTCATATCGAAGGCGCAACTCTTCCTGCGAGGCTCCTTCATTCTGATAAAATAGGGCACCGTAGCTTTCAAGCAGTGGAAAATGATGATTGAGAATCACTTGAACGACATCAATACGCTTGAGTGTTAAGGCTGTGCAACTTTTTCCTTCCAGATCGTCTTCAATATCAAGCACATGAGAGCGGAACATGGTTGTCAAGAAACACCGTTCAAGTACTGATTGGTTAGTAATGGCCTCGCTGAACTCTCTCTGGATACCACGATAGTATTCGATGATATGAGACTCGCCACCGTTCCCATCAAGCCAAGTTAATTTATCCTCTATGGCTTTTAGTGCGGTCTGTTTGACCTCCCTAAACAAAGTGAGGGCCTTATCCTGGGTATACTCCTTCTCGAGTAACCATCCAGATAAGAAACGCGTCTCAAACCGTTCACAGAAGTTAAATAGCGGATCATTCGTTCCGTTACTATTAAATGCCTGTCTCGGGTCAAACTCATACATGTAACCAAAATCGAACAATTTAAGTTGTTGATGATGGTCAACTAACAAATTGCCAGAGCATAAGTCCCACTCGAACAATCCGTTTTGTTCACACATCATCAAAGTCGAAAACAGTTGCTGGAGTATTTCAGTCGTTAGGTTTTGGATTGGCGCACCTTCTATCCATTCAGATAAGATGATCCCTAATCGATAGTCGGCATAAACGGTATTCACAATTCCATCAAGAGAACGCTCTGCTTTTAACTTCTGAAAGTCCTGACGCCGCTGAACCTCATTAAGAAAAGAAAATTGACCATCTAAGTTTTGCACCTTTGCACTTTGACGCTTCTTCTTTAGAGTAAAGTCCTTATTGTCAAAACGAACTCTATAGACTTCCGCCGTCAAACCGCTGTCAAAAGCCTCGATAACATAAGGGGAATCAGCTGTCGTTTGTGCTAAATGCTTAGGTTCAATGGGACAGTCAATGACTCTTCCAACAATAAGATTCTGACCACTCTCTTCAAATAACTGTTGCTTTACGTGACGAGCATTCATTTGGTTTTCCTTCATGTCCTAGATAGTTGAAGCCTACAAGATGGAACTTATCCGTCTTCATCTTTGCGATAGAAAAATGAGGTGTAGGAAACCGGAGTAGGCGACATGCTATCCGATGAGTAGTTTGAGGCCTTCGTGGCTGTCTCTAAACCCTAAACGTTGATAAAAGGCGATAGCGTCAGGGCGAGATTTATCACTGGTCAACTGGACCATAATGCAGTTTGATGCCTTCGCGAGATCGAGCGCATAGTTAATCAATGTGGTTCCAACTCCCTGCCCTCTTACTGTCGCTTTCACTCTGACGCCTTCAATCAAACATCGCCATCCTCTCTTATGGGTCAAATAAGGAATGAACGTCAATTGGCACATTCCGACGATCTCATCATCAAGTTCCGCGACAATCATTTGATTTTGCGCATCACTCAATATGCTTTGAAACGCTTGCTTATATTGTTCATCTAGCGGTTGGGTAGTATCTTCTCTATCACGACCTAACGGATCGTCAGCGAGCAAGTGCACTAAACACGTCAGATCTTCTTGCTTAGCTTTACGAAAACGAACCATAGCTATCTCCCTATTGCTCTGCCTTGCCACTAAACATCACATTTCATCTATATCCAATGTTCTTGGGCACCTCAAAAGTCCGTCACACGTGGTCGTCTGAAGCTGAATGTTTGCTATAAATCAATAAATTACGCATCAATTTCTAGCGCAACCTTGATACATAATACTCAACCGCTCCATCTCCACTTGACTCAAAATCCATTTTTTATAACCTTTCGTTCAAATTTCGAAAGGAAGAGCGGTATTGTCTTTTGACGTTGTCCTTTACATGAAGTAACGACGGGAATCATCAAAACGATATATACAAAGGTTCATGTCAAGAAACTGAAACCTCAAGCTTAATCGAAATGAAACTAAACCCATATTCTGTCGCCTCTCTCTAATTTTGAACTTTATGCAAACAAATACGAATTTGATGTCATTCCGCTAAAGGCTCTCTCAGGACATGATGAGCACGACGTAACCAACACATTATAATCCCACTAGGAGAGCCAACATGAACAATCCATCAAACCCCATTGTCATCATCGGTAAAAATGCCAAAACCGGTGTTCGCGTCAACAAGCGACTCATTGAACTTGGCTTTGAGACTCGCCCAGTCTCCCGCAGCACCTCGATCTGCTTCGACTGGGAAAACCGAACAACTTGGCCTGCTGCCTTAAAAGGCGCAAAGTCAGCGTACGTGACTTATCAGCCCGATCTTGCCGTACCCAATGCAGAGAGTGATATCCGTGCGTTTGTCGAAGTGGCGAAAGCCGAAGGCGTTGAGCATGTTGTCTTACTTTCTGGGCGAGGTGAAGATGGAGCAGAAAGAGCAGAGCAAGTTCTTATCAGCAGTGGCCTTGAATGGAATGTGGTTCGCGCTTCTTGGTTTGCACAAAACTTTAGCGAAAGCTTTATGGCAGAAGGCATCTTGAACGGCCACTTAATATTACCTGCTGGAAACATACCGGAGCCCTTCATTGACACTGATGACATTGCAGAGGTAGCGGTGGCCACTCTGGTTGACCCAAGCAAGCGCAACCGCCTGTATGAAGTGACAGGTCCTGAGCTGCTGACCTTTCAGGACTGCGTTGATGAGATTTCCAAGCAGCTCAACAAAGAGATTAAATTTACCTCGGTCAGTATCGATGACTATTTAAACATCCTCAAAGAGCAAAACGTACCAGAAGATTACCAATGGCTCCTTAATGAGCTCTTCACTGTTGTCTTTGACGGACGTAACTCAAACCTTGCGCATGGTGTCGAGGAAGCCACTGGCACCAAACCAACAAGGTTCTCAGACTATGTCACCAAAACCATTGAAGGGGGTTACTGGGGATAGAGCATTCAGGACGGTTGATTCAACCATGATCATTGGGCAACCCGAGCTTGCATCGGGTTGCCCGCTATTCCCGCTATAAAACGGTAAACAGTGTTACCCGGATTTCTTAGTATAAGATGGTGACACTCCATACTTACTCTTGTATGCACGACTGAACGCGGCTTCAGATTGATAGCCAACATCAAGTGCAATATTGAGAACATGCTCATTGCCATGCAACAACCGCTCTCGCGCTAACGATAAGCGCCAATGTGTAATGTACTTCTTAGGCGTCTGACCCACGATTTTCTTAAAATAATCAATGAAGCTCGTACGAGACATACCAGATAACTCAGCTAAAGACTCAATATCGATATGTGCAGAGGGGTCTCCATGTATTTTTTTCATCGCACGAGAAAGACGCTTATCAGTATGTGCCAGTAGCCAACTCTGATGTTCATCAGAGAGTTCATTAATCCAAGTACGGATACATTGAAGGATTAATACATCCGCCAACTTCGAAACAATAAGCCCTGCGCCATAATCCTCGTTTTCAGTTTCTCTGTGTATCGATTGGACCACACTTTCGATGGTTTGGTGTGCAGGGGATTGTGACGGCACCAATATATAATCCGGCATTGATTGAATGATGGACGTCGTAACCTCGTTATCAAACAGTACCGTGCCACACAGAGTCGTCGTCAACGCACCTTCACCAGTCGTAGTTAAACGCTCATAGTGTTCGGTGATTTTTTCGATATTATTGTCAAACAGGTCATTGGCTGGTGTGTTATTGACGTCAACGATGTCATGACCGGTACCTCGTGGTAGCAAAATAAAGTCACCTGGTCCCAGCTTTACACGGGCACCATACACTGAGACGAAAGCTTCACCTTCTAGAACTAAGTGAAACATAGTGCTAGAGGGAATAGAAGGGATCTTCACCCCCCAAGGTTGCTTCAACATCGAGTAAGTATAAAAAACGCTACTCATTTTAAGTTGACTGAGCGGAGAGCTGACTTCCTCATCCTGACGCCTGTTTTGTTCAAACTTCGCCATGGCTTGTGTTCTTTTATCATCCATCAATATGTACTTCCTGCAAACGTTCAGCGACTTTCTGTCAATTAAATCATCGCTCAATTAGGTCTAATAAACAACGTTCACTGCCTGCCGCAGTTTTGTGGCTCTAGTCAGTTAATCCAATGATGTCATGAAATCTAGAAGGAGATTACACCATGATTGCATCTATGTTTGAGCGTATTGTTTTAGGGATAGCTGGGGTTACCGCCTTTACTATCGGCGGGTTTATTGCACTAGAGCCACATACTTTTTACTTAAGCTATGGCATTGCGCTCGCGGATGACCCAAGCCTACTCAGTGAGCTACGAGGACCGGGGACAAACCTCGCTGTATTGGGGGCATTGATGCTAGCCGGCCTTTTTTATCATCCCTTATCTAAGACCTCAATCGTTGCCGCAAAAATCGTTTTTTTCGCTTTTCCTGTGGGTAGAGTGATAGGGATATTTGCCGATGGTATACCGTCAGGGGGGATCTTGGCCGCGCTAGTTGTAGAAATTGCGATTGCGGTTTTACTCGTCGTGGCCTTTAGAAAGACGAAAGCGTTCACATAACGTGTTTTGTTAGCTCAATATAAGCCAAGTTCAAATAGTCAGTGACTCATCGAAAGGACCAATATCATGAACTTTAACAAAGTACTCATTGCGTACGACTCAGGATTTGGTTCAACCGAAGACATTGCGCGAGTAATAGCAACCGAGCTCTCTCGCTTAGGTGTGCAGGTAGAGTGCCAAAATGCTGAAAATGCGCGCGCGCCGCTAGATGGCGAAGCGGTAATAGTGGGAAGTCCCATCCGTTATGACAGGTGGTTACCCACCGTTAGACAGTACGTGACTCGCCATCAAACGATACTCTCACAGATTCCTGTCGCGTATTTCTATACTTGTCTTTCTCTTGTGCAAGGGACATCAAATCCAATAGATGACAAACAAGTCTACGATGACACACTTCTTAGTGTGAACACCCAAGTTAAACCGATTATGGTTGCAGGTTTTCCTGGCACATTAAAGCTAGAGGTAATGCCTTGGTACTATCGTTTTCCCCTCAAGTGGATCGCGAAAAGCAAAGGCGTGAGTGAAGGAGATTATAGAGATTGGGCAATGATTAAACGCTGGGCTCACCACTTTGTTCATTACGTTAGCCGTTCAGTAACATGACATGCACTTCGGGATCATTACTCATTAACTTGAGTTGACTCTCCCGAAGTAACGTCTGTTCAGAAGATATTTAGTCCAAATATATCTTTAATATCAAAAAGTACTCTCTGAGTTTTCTCTTTAGATAGCTGGCTTCCTTCAACCAAAATTCTGATTAGCTGTGCTTTGTCATCAAGTAATTCGGCTCTTTTCTCTCGAATAGGCCGAAGTAGCTCTTGCAAGCATTCTTCAAGGATTTTCTTTGTCGTTCCATCACCAAGTCCGCCTCGTTGGTAATGTTCCTTCAGGTGAGTGATGTAGTTTGAATCTGGGTGAAATGCATCAAGATAGGTAAAAACAACGTTTCCTTCAACACAACCAGCATCCTCTATCTTCAAGTGATTTGGGTCGGTATACATTGATTTTACGGCAGCACTGATCTCCTTCTGGGAAGCGCCAAGATTGATCGCGTTCCCCATTGATTTTGACATTTTATTCTTGCCATCTGTGCTAGGTAAACGTGATGCGTTACTAAGTAGCGGACGGCATTCTTTGAGAACCATTTTTCCTGCTAGGGTATTTATTTTCCTAACAATTTCATTCGTTTGTTCAAGCATAGGCAGTTGATCATCCCCTACAGGAACAAGAGTCGCGTTGAAAGCCGTTATGTCGGCGGCCTGAGAAATGGGATATGTCAAAAAGCCAACTGGGATTGAGCGCTCGAAGCCTTTGTTTTGAATCTCACTTTTCACCGTAGGATTTCGCTCTAACCGCGCTATTGTCACAAGGTTGCTATAATACATCGTTAGTTCAGCTAATGCGGGCAACTGCGACTGGAGACAAATTTTTGTTTTACTTGGGTCAATGCCTACCGCCAGATAATCGGCGACGACATTAAGTATGTTGGAAGATACCTTAGATGGATTGTGAGCGTTATCTGTCAAACCTTGCATGTCAGCAACAAGAATAGTCTGATCGTGAACATGCTGCAAAGCAACACGCTGCTTCAATGAACCGACATAGTGGCCAAGATGCAATGGACCAGTAGCTCTGTCACCGGTCAAGATGACTTCTGAATTATCAGAGTAGTAGTGGTTAGTGGTCATGTTTATCTCCTAGTAAATAGATCGCTACTGGAGATAATCGAACACAGTCTTAGCTACCTTCCAGCAGCTTGAGAATGTGAAAATCCTGTGCCGCTCTAGTTAGAGCGCCACCAAAAGAAAAATGATGAAGGTGTCGGGATACGTTTCATCCAAACAAACTAACAATCATTGGCTGTAAACGCAACCTCTGAATAAACCATTCGGGAGCCGTCAGCGTGAGAGTGGGCAAATGTACTCGATACAAAATGGATGTGAAAGCAGCGCAATAGAAGGTAACAACGTAGCGAGCATCACCGTCCCTGAAGGCTGTGAAGCCATCACAGAAAAGTAATACCACCAAAGACGGTGAAAGGACAATGGGGAGCCTGATTGCTCCCCATTCTTTTTTTGCTTCTATACACAAGCTGTAAAATCAATAGTCCGGCCTTCTAAACTCATTTTTGTCGGATAGGCGACACCTGTTTCCAGATGCCGCCCTCCTGAGAACCATACGTGCAACTTTCACTGCATACGGCTCAAGCCTCCACTAAGGAGTTAGTGTTACCCAGCAATTCACAAAGCTGTTGTAACAAGTTCAAACCATGAGTTACTACCTGTATTTGTCACCTTACGTTCATTGAGAAAACCTTCCCCAAAAGGTTCGAACGAGTTCGCTTGACTGATGATTTTCACATGCAGCTTAATTGGCACTTGAGCGATTTGAAACAATATGATCACGCCATACTTTCCAGCCTTTTTAAACCAGCCATGGCATAACCATTGCCCTTGATAGTTTAGAAAGTAATGTGGGATAAATATAGCGTCAAAAATTAGCTATTGACGCTATAGTTTCTTGTTAGCAATGCGCTACAGCATTGTACGGTTACAATAAGTAGCCCTTTCAAAGTCACTTATGTTCATAGCGATGTTGGGAACATTCGGAAACAAGGCAACAAGCTTTGACACTACTTGTTGCGATAGTATCGACTTTTGTTCTGTAGTTCTTCCTTGCATGATAGATGCAAACACATGAATAAACTCCTCTCGCTTATTACCTACTGAGTACTTTTGAAAAGAGTTTATCCTGACCTTGATATCATTCGCATCAAACAACCCTGTAGCATGAGCTACCAAAAAAATTTGCTCGATAATAAACTCCTCATCATGAGACTTTAAAATACCTTCTGAACAATCCATTACAAAATGTGGCATTAATCCTCCTCACTATGATTGTATTGCTAACGCCGCGTTAATTAAGTAGTGAGCTACGCTACCACGAAACCTAACCATACCTCCGTAAACACTGAACCTAACGATGGAATGGGAAATGCTGTGCGTTGGGAATCTGTCTTAAACGCTTGTTATGCGTATTCTTCCAATCGTACCAGATTGAGACTTTCACTCGCTGTTGGAGCCTCAAAATACTGGGTCACATGATGAAATACAGCCTCTGTGTCAAACATAGCTCTTTCTGGCTTTTCAACTCGGCGCTTAGCTATTTGAGACAAACATTGTTCATCTGTTAAGTCCAAAAAAAATAGTTCATGTTTGCAGTTCACTTCAAGACAAATTGATATAAACCAAGATCTTTGCTTCACGGTATTAGCTGGAAAATCCATTACGACATCAACACCAGCATTAAGGAGACTTTTAACATGATTTTTAACGAAAGGCTTGATTAGACTTGAGTACTTAAGGTAGTCGTCAAAATTGTTAAGTTGGGAAGGATAATGAGCAGATAACCAGTCATCTTCTGAAATCAGCACAGCATTGTGTTCATTTGCAACAACTTCAGATCGAGTTGACTTACCCGCTCCCATCTTTCCACAAAAGAAAAAAAGTTTACCCTGGATTACCATTGCCAAACCTTAGTAATAGTGACTAATAACGGCTTTAAAAACCGAACTAATAAAATAATACTCGTGACTACACGTAGCAATAAGAGGCATTTCCATAACAGTCAGTCCCTTAGAATTACCTTACGAAAGTCATGAATATACGATCATAATTTACACACTCACAACTAACTTAACTTCCATTTCCAAACTTAGATATCATGCGTTTTAGCTCTCCATTCATCTCTGTCAATTTACAAGTTTCATTAGTTAATTCCGAGCTTGACTTTTTAACTTTCATCAACATATTCTCAATACCATTGACCTGCTCTTCAATATCAAATGCTAGAATCTCTTGCCTTTGACTAGCCAGAGCTGTTTTACTACTTGCTGCTTTTATTTTCGCTACGAGACCAGCAATGTTTAATAGACTATTTTGAACATTTTCCTCGTTATTAAGACTGTTTTTACTTTTGCCATTTGTAGTATTCATCGACTAATGGAAAGGGCTACAAATACTACTAGGTAACCTTATTTAAGATGGTAAGATAATCGTTATTGTACGCAATAGCACTATCAATACTAATGATAGAACCAGCTACAACATTAAACTCTATATACAACCGTGATCTACTCCCAGCATATTTGTTTGGTGGACGTCACTTTGAACATGAACCTATATATCTCATGTCCGTCAATTCTCCTCATTCGAAGACACTCTTTTCTAGCCATACTTGCGGTGAGCAGGGCCGATACAAGTAGTACCCCTGAAGATACGAT
The DNA here is from genome assembly GCF_038452265.1 of Vibrio diazotrophicus. NCBI lineage: Bacteria > Pseudomonadati > Pseudomonadota > Gammaproteobacteria > Vibrionales > Vibrionaceae > Vibrio > Vibrio diazotrophicus. Next base: position 1,456,669 of record NZ_CP151842.1, on the reverse strand, counting down.
ATGCCAACCTCTGTTAGCCTTTTAAACATTTCCGACGTCTCTACCCCCTCCGCGACAAGTGTTATGTTGTATGTATTCCCAAATTCGTACAAATGGGCAATGAGTTTTAAACAGGCTTCACGCCTCATCGCTTCGTTAATCAATACCTTATCTAGTTTGACTTGATACAACGGAAGTCTGAATAAACTAGTAATCGCACTCATCCCTGAGCCAAAATCATCGAGTGATAGCTTAAAACCATGAGTGTGAAGTACATCGAGCGCTTTTGTGATCGTCGGATTTTCATCAAGCAGATAAGACTCGGTCACCTCGAGCACTATACGGGTTGAATCAATACCAAAGTGCGCGACAACCTTACAAACATCATCGACAAAGCTCGCCCTAAGCAATTGATGCGCTGACACATTCACATTGACTAAAGGTCTCGCATGGTGTTTCGCATCGAACATCACCAAATATTGACAAGCTTGCTCAAAAATCAACATACCCAATGCGTGTATGTGCCCCAATCGCTCTGCAATCGGAATAAACTCTGAGGGCGGAATCGAACCCAATTCAGGGTGTTCCCACCGAGCTAGCGCTTCAAAACTTATCAGCTCTCCTGTCGCGGCTTCTACAATAGGTTGCAGCGCTATCGTAATTTGGTGCTTATTAACAGCTGATTCTAAAGCATCATGAATTACAAAGTACCTATCTATACTGCGCTGTGACTCCCCCATGTAGGTAATAGGCGAAGTGATAGCCCGGGAGTACTCAGATAAGTCAAATATTTGCTGTAAAGGAGCAGTGACGCTTAAAGCACAAACTGGAATCGCACCAAGACCTAGTCTACTTGAAAGTATTGAGTCATTTTCGCCGACTTGGTGAAATACGGATTCAATTTTGTACAACAGCGAAAGGGACTCCTCTGAATTAATAGCTTGCTCCATCGTGACAACAAACACATCCGCGCTAATTCGATACAAACCGTACTTCATTTGCAAAACATCATCCAATGTTGATACTAGAGCCGAAGAAAGATACCCAATTGCTTCATATCCAACTTGTCGTTGCAGCTGTTGCAGTTGCGCCAGACAACATACCAGAATCCAAGTTTTCTCACTAAGACTTGGAAATTTTTCCAGAAACTTGTGTCGGTTAAACAAACCAGTTTCGCTGTCATGAGTAGCCATATGAGTAAGGTACTGATTCAGCAGTACCTCTTCAGATACGTTTTTATGTACCCCCACTATGGCGAGTCCACCTTGGTACTCTACTCTCACACCAGTCGCTTCAATCCAGAGGTAACGTCCAGATACATTTTTTACTCGATACCGCGTGGTCACTCGTGCAAACAACAGTGCTTGTCGATGACTGTCTACTTCTTGCAATAATTTTTCTCTATCTTCAGGGTGAACCAACCTTAACCAATCATCTAAAGTTGAATCTTCCATTGATAGAGGGAACTGTTGGTAGAATGAGTGGTTGTAAAACTGAACCACATTGTCATCACTCATAAACCAAAACCCTTCACCTGCAGTATCAAAAAGGCTGAGCAATACCTTTGGTAAAGCCTGCTTATTCATATCATTCCCTATATTGCAAACTGTATTCCTTCACGCCTCTAAGTAATATTCTCTACAATTCAAGTCAACCAAGATCAGCACTGCTTACTAACTAATAGAAAGGAGATACAGTCGTGTTAACGCGCCAAAAAACTGTTTTGAATCCACTTATCTATAGATTTCTTGCTGATGACGAGAATAAGCAGCTACGAGAACTTAAGATAAATTTAAACATGAGGTTCAATTATTCGCCCCTTGGGGTGTCAATATATAGAGAGTCCCTAAACATTTAACTCTCTATATTTAAACGAATCTAACAGTAAAAAATTCATATTATCTATTTTAATATATCATCACATACTGTTAGCTCTCTTAACACTGATGAACTTGTTAGGTATTTTTTCATTTCAACCAATGTACTTGGCTGTAAGTCACGAAATAACTCATCAGTCTCAGCCCAGCGCTCTCTATCTGGCCATTGGGCGTAAGCTACGTATGTATTCGCGACTCCAGTTGTATGCAACCTTGAACCAAAGCTTCCTCTCATTTGGTATACGTATTCCGTATGCTCTATCCAAGCTTCTCTGAATTTTTTATCCGTACCTTCGTTGATTACGAATTCATACAACACAGTAAACATGTTTACTCCCAATATACTTTTTGATTCAAAGGAGAAATCTAAAATTTTACAGTTTGATTGAGCAGTACAGGAGCTTCATTTGTAAAGTCGATCCAAGGGTTTCCATTTAACGTTCCTGGCCAACTTATACTCGGCTCTTCATATCGCATGATAAACTGTTCTGGACCATGCGCATGAGCGACTACAAGACCATAATCGGCATCGAAAAAGCCACCGTGTGATACAAGCCCAGGGTAAGAAATTCGCCAAGCTTTGCTATCCATATCAACGTAGCCGAGGGTTAACTTACCAACAACACCATCATCAAGAACAAAAAACCAAGTCCAATGTCCCCCTGAAATAATTGTCATAACTTCATCAATACCCTCACCTTTCTCTGAACTATTTACATGAAGCTTCCCAAATTTATGCTGGAGATAATATTTAATGTCTTCTGACATTGACATCATGTCGTAAACTTTTGGGTAAGGGGCTACATCTGGTTCTGACGTAGACAAATAACCGCCTCTATGAACAGCGGGTTTCCTACCAGCCAATTCAATTTGTTCAAGTAATTGAGCTCGATTCAGTGAAAACACTTGAATTAGAAGTTTTTTTTCATCTGCATTGAGTGCTGTTGCCTTAGACTTTTCGATAATAGGTTGTACTTTTTTGGGGATACTCAATTGTGTAACTTTGACACCAACGCGCTCTAAGAAACTATTTACATTTTTTACTCCTTGAACAGACGGTCTTCCATCACTAAAAGATAGTTCCAGCATACCTTTTGTTTCCGGCGAGCTTGCTAAAGAATGAGTTGAGAAAATAACTAACGACAATGAAATAAGGATCTTTCTAAATAACATAATCAGCCTCCAATTTAATTTACACTTATATATTAATTCATCACCTCCAAAAATATAATGACACTTTAGTAAACTATCAATTCACTACCTTTATATTGAAGCTAGAGAAAAATTAAATTAATAATAATTTAGTGAATTTTTACTTTTAGAGACTAACTATGCTTACACAAATATTTACAACCGCTTTAGCGCCAATTATTTGGGGCACTACATACTATTTAACCACAGAGTTCCTCCCACCAAACCAACCCTTTTTAGCATCGGCTATTAGGTGCTTACCTGCAGGGTTAGTACTACTCTTTTTCTTTCGAGAAAAAGTCGATACCGTAACGAAGAAAAGGTTATTTATACTTTCAATCTTGAATATTACCTTGTTCCAGAGTATGCTTTTTATCTCAGCTTATACTCTACCTGGCGGTGTCGCATCCCTAATTACCTCTCTACAGCCGGCAATAATAATATTTCTTGCATTTATATTTAAAGGCGAAACTCTCGAGAGCAGAAAAAAGTTTATGCTTGTAACTGCGTTTATAGGAATGTGTTGTATTTTTTTAACACCTCAAACACAACTAAATACTATCGGAGTTTTAGCAGCCTTTATAGGTGCATTATCTATGTCATTTGGTACATTTTTCTCAAGAGAGTGGTCTACTAAAATTAACATTTTTGCATTTACAGGCTATCAATTGACATTTGGAGGTATTGTTTTACTCTTTATTTCCCCTTTCTTTGATATATACCCAGACACCGTTGAATTAAAAAATATATATGGATATGGATATTTAGTAGTATTTGGGGCAATTATCTCTTATTCACTATGGTTTAATGGAATTAAAAACCTACCTTTAGGAATTGTCACTCCATTAGGTTTTTTGAGTCCAATTACGGCAATTACTCTCGGTTGGTTGGCGTTAGACCAGTCTATGAGTTTAGTTCAAGGCTTTGGTATGCTATTAGTATTAGTATCGCTTTATGGACTGGTATTATCAGGTAAAAAGAAATCAAGATAAACGTTCAACCAGAAAATCAATAAAACTTCTAACTAATTTTGATTTAGCTCTACTACTCGGATAAACAGCATACAAATAATGTTCCTCCGGGGACCAATCTGGAAGTATCTCTATTAATCGACCATCTTTTAGCATTGATTTAACATAGATATCTGGAGTTAGTATAATACCTTTACCGAGCTGGCAAGCTTTTACTAATGCTAAACTGTTGTTAACCATATAGTGTGAATTTTCCAGCTCAACTTCTTCCGTTTCATAGCCCCGACTAAATTTCCATTTGTTAACCGTAGCCAAGCTATATATTAAGCATTGGTGGCTCTTGACATCCAATGGGCTCAATATCGGAGCATGACTTTGAATATATTTGGGGGAGGCACATAAAACACGTTTCAACTTAAATAGCTTTCTCGACCTAAGTGTGGAGTCAGTTAGTGTACCACTACCTCTTATTGCAACGTCTGCTCCTTGAGCGATTAGGTCTTGCTGTTGATCATCCATGATAACCTCGATCGCGACCGATGGATAAAGCTCAGAGAACTCACATATAAGTTCATTCAACAGAACTAGACTTAAAGATAAAGGAGCGCCGATTTTTAACTTTCCTACAATGTGATCTCGATTAAAAAAAAGCGACTGTTCAGCATTTGAGATCGTGTCCAAAGCCAAGCAGACTTCTTTGTAGTACTCTAAGCCAGCCTCCGTAACAAACAGTTTTCTAGTCGTACGATTTATCAGTGGAGTATCTAGAAATACCTCTAACTCATTCATATTTTTCGTCACTGCTGCTTTCGAAAGCTTTAAGTCGCTAGCAGCTGCTTGAAAGCTACCAAGTTCAACTATGCGCCTAAAAACAGTAAGAGCTCTAACTTTATCCATACCCCCTCCTAAGCCATCTAATACTTATATACCAAGAGCTCTCCTTTACCTACATTTATAGTGAAAGAAAGTAGCCTTGTATCTTCTTCCACCCATGCAAGTGAATAGCTTGAACTCCTCCTCATGAGATATAGCATTATCACACACCAATAACCCACCACACCTCAAACTCGCTATCAAACGATCGTAGTAATCTGGATACTCCAGTCTATTAGCGTCCAGAAATATCATGTCGAACATTTAATTATTGGACTTTAGATAGTTTTGAGCAGTACAGACAACAACAGTTACTTTATCCTCAAACCCAACGTTATTTACATTAGACATTGACTCTTTGGCCTTGTTAGACTGCTTTTCGGTCGTTATTAATTTACCTTCCTCAGGTAATTTTTTACCAACCACACTGTAGATACCCGTCAGATGTACCAACTTCTAAAACTTTACTTGGTTTGATAATACAAACCATCATATCGAGAAAGGATCCGGTATCTTTAGTTATATTAAGATATTTATTTTCCTTAACAGTTTCATTGTAGTCATTAACTAAACCTTTACGATCCATAATCTCCATATAATTATAGAAGTTCATAGCACCCCCAAGTCAGATAATATTTTTGTTAATACAGGTAATTTAGTGGTCGACCGGATGACATGTTTATTATTTACAACTAATGTCGGGATAGACTTCACACCGTAATTAAATGCCATTAAAGCATCTTTACTTAGTTCGTTATTTACTTGCTCAGAGTCCATCAATTCAATGAAACTTCGCTCATCATAGTTTTGACTATTAATAGCTTCTTTTATAACATTAATATCACTTACGTTCTTAGAATCTTGAAGGTGAAATTTTTGTAAGATATCAAACATATCCCAATGAGCACTTTGTCCACCTAATATTTCGGCGGTCTTAGTGGCTTTCGCAGCCAACATACCATTAGGATAATTGAAATTTGATTCACGCATACCATCAATATTAAACCTTTCTGGCTTTCCTTCAAATGCCATGCAAGATTCCCAATGTTGTAGTACTAGTTCTTTTGCAGCCTCTAACGAACCCCACCTTGCGATCATTTCTTGATCATTTTTTTGCAAAATAAAATTCCTATGAGTGACTTCTATATTATATTTTAGGTTCAACTCTCTTAGAATTGGAGACTGTATATAACACCACCCACACACTACATCATGGAAGAATTCAATTTTCATTTATATTACCTCTCAAATTAAAACTAAAACACTATATAACAGAAATTTGTATTTATTTATGAATTGACAGTTAACTAACAGTGAACAATCTATTTGTTATGATTTAGAAGCTGAATAAATCAACTAACTTACAGGTAAAGAAAATGAAAAACGCACTAGAACTGATTGTTGAGCGTAAGACAACAGGAATATATGATCCAGATGTTGTGATATCGGACTCAGACGTCAAAGAAATTGCCAACTATGCATTTCAAAGCCCATCAGCTTTCAACTTGCAAAATTGGCATATCCTTGCCGCGCACTCTCAATCCGCTAAAGAGAAATTATGTGAAGCAGCATATGGGCAGCCACAGACTAAAGATGCTGCAGTAACATATGTCGTTTGTGGCGATAGCGAAGGATATAAAAATTTAGAAAGAATTCTGCAAAGCGATGTCAATGAGAAAATCATACCTGATTCTATCAAAGACGCATGGGTTGGCATGGCTTCACAAAGCCACGAAAACAGTGAAATACTACGTAGAGACGAAGCGATCCGTTCTGCATCCCTCTTAGCAATGAGTTTGATTTATGCAGCGGAAGCTAAGGGATACAATACGGGTAGTGTAGGTGGCTTCGATCCTGAAATGGTTAAGCGCTCATTCAATCTAAGCGATTCACTAATCCCAACAATTTTAATTACCGTAGGCAAAGCTGCAGACGGTAACTGGCAAAAAAAGACCAGAAGACCCACTGAAGAAGTTCTTACAATTGCATAAAACTTTGGGGGATGATTTTTCATCCCCGTTTTGGAAAAGGGAAATTTATATGAACACTAGGCAAAAGCAACAAACGGAGTTTGAAGCAAGTGGGGACAACATCGAAGTAGGTTCTCCTGAAAACTGTCCTCTAGATCCTTCAGTCTTAGCAAGCATTACCGAAGCTTCAGATTATGTAACAAAATCAATAGATTCCGGCCTGACCGCTGAAGTTTATCAACTTACTGTTAATAGTGAAAAATATACTCTCAAGAAAAAGAGAGCTTCGGCACTTGTTTCTAACGTGGATGGTAAATTCTCATTTTTGAATGAAGTTCAACGTAGAGCTGATTTTTACAAATTAAAATCCAACCACGATGATCATGAACTCTTACCCAACATTGTAGATACGATTTACGCTAACTATCGATTAGGTATAATATTATCCCCGTGGATCGAAGGTGAGCAGCTAGAAACTTTAAACAAAGATATTTTCAAGCAAATACTAGAAACCACGTCACTATGTGAGCAATATGGGCTAATGGAATGGGACCTCTGCGAAGGTAACATTTTAATTAATGAAGACGGTAAAGTTTTTCTATTCGACTTTGGTTATATGTACCCTTTCAACCCTCTCGTAGATATAAATAGCAACGGTATGTCTGACTCTATTTTTAATAGCGTTGAACGATTCGAAACCCGATTTTTCTTTGGATGGCTCTTAGATAGAGATAATCTAAGTGAAGATGACAAAATAGCTTTGTTTGCCGACCTAAAATCTGTAGCAATAGGTGTCTTTAACAAAAAAATATCATGGTTGAAAGCAAATAATGCGTCATCTGAGGTTATTCAACACTTTCAAAATATTGTCAATAAATGGTCTGAAGCTTTGAAAAGCAGTAACGCATTGAAGAACCTATATAGAGCTGAATCGTTCAGGTCTCATGTGCTAGATATTGAAGACGACTTGCATGGAAAAAGTTGTACAAAAAAAACCTTAGCAAGAATTGATCATGTTTTAGACTCTATAGTCAATCACTACGAATTCTTGAATTCAAACAACTGTCTTTTTTACGGAAACACTGGTAAGTCTCGGCAGAACCTATTCGAAACATACCAGAAAAAGTATAAGCTTGCGCAACAACATTTGATCATTTAACCATATAAGCTTGGAAAACTAGATTTATGTGTAAAAATATTCAGCAGTTTAATCGTAGGTTTTGCAACTATTCTGGATGTCTGTGTAGACAGAGAATTTCTACAAAGACTACGATGAATAAATGAATCGGCTAAATAAGACATCTGTTATAGCGTAACAGTACTACTGATTACTAGCTTATATTTGCTAACTTTCTTCGATTTAATCTTAAGAAAAAAGAAAATAATAACGGCTTGTAGGTATCAACCCCACAAGCCGTTTTTTTGCATCACTAGGTATCGCTTCTTGCAGCCACTACAACCTAGTCAACTACAGATGTGTCATTGCTCGATGAATATGTGTTTAAAATCTTCAAACCACTTAGGCTTAAGATAGATTTTAAAGAGGGGTTAAATCATTATTGCTAGTTGATTTATTCAAATTAGCTGTGGCTTTGTTGCTTAATTCAGAGAGAAGACATGCCTGTCCCGTAGTGCTTAATTCTTAAACGATATACTGAGTTTCAGGCATACCTAACCCTGTAAGCTTATTCATCGCCTTGATCATAGCGTAAGTCTCGCCAACTTGAGCGTTGTAGTTTCTCAGGCTTAATTTCCCACCTAACAACTGCTTCACTCGATACATTGCTGTCTCTGATAGCGGGCGCTTGTGATAGCCGTACCGCTTTTTCCACATCTTGTTCGAGCCGTAAAGCTTCTGACTACCTACCGCTAAACTGCGAGGATGCCTCCGTCCCCAGAAGGCTGCCCCTTCTCGTGGCGGGATAAGCGGAACCACTCGTTTGATTCGTATAGCATCATAGCAACCCTTTGTGTCATAAGCACCATCACCGGATATCTCAATGATTTTACGACGTGTTTGTTTTAGTAAGTTAGGGAGCACTTCTGCATCGGTTACGTTAGACAAACTCAGCTCTGCTGCGACGATTTCGTGGGTGTGCGTATCTACTGCGATGTGCAGCTTACGCCATACTCTGCGCTTCCCATCAGTACCATGCCTCTTGACCTTCCATTCACCTTCGCCATAAAACTTAAGACCAGTAGCATTAATGGCTAGATGTTGTATTGCTCCTCTTTTTTTTGTTTTAAATGAAACCTCAACTTCCTTAGCTCGGCGGCTTATACAGGTGTAGTGTGGGCAAACAAGCGGGATGTTAGCTAGCTTAAATACTGAGTCTAGAAAACCTTGCAGCGCTCTCAATGGCATAGAGAAAACGCGCTTCACCATCAGTGCGGTAGTAATGGTTAAGTCGCTGAATCGGTGAGGCCTACCACGCTTGCCTTGTTTGTTTTGCTTCCAGTTAGTTGTTTTATAACGAGGTTTAGGCATGAGGCTACGATGATTGATGGGTGTAGCCGATCAGATCGTCGCTTCTTGATTTAGTTCCATCGATTTAAGCAACAAAGCCAGTCAATGTATTAAAAATATAAGTTAACTAAAACTAAAACTAAAACTAAAACTAAAACTAAAACTAAAACTAAAACTAAAACTAACAAATAAAGTAAAATCACAATTTACCAGAAATTAATAACAATGGCGTATATTCCTATTAAAATTAGTAAATAACCCTTATAACACTGAATATATACGGAGTATTTATGAAAACAGTACTAGTTACAGGTATAAATAGAGGAATTGGTTCAGAGATCACTAAGCTATTGTTAGAGAAAGGGTATAGAGTATTAGGTCTTATTAGAGGAAATTATACTGACAGTATAAATCATAAAAACTTAGCAATATATTCAATTGATTTAAGTAACAGTAATGAGCTTGAAAAATTAATTTTTAAAATTATTGTCCACTCTGGTCACACAGTAGACTTTGTAATAAATAACGCAGCTATTATGAAAGATAGCAAATTGCTTGATTTTAACTTTCATGACTTCAAACAGTCATTGGATGTCAACACCACTGCCCCTTACATAATCAGCAGTATGTTTGTAAAAGAAATGCTTAAGAATGGGAAAGGCCGAATTATCAACATCAGTTCAGAGTGGGGGGCGTTTGATAAAGGACTACAAGGTCCACCTTTATATTCCATTAGTAAAGCTGCTTTAAATGCTTTAACTGTTTCACTTTCCAAAGAGACATTCGGTGAAGTTGAAATATGTTCTGTCTGTCCAGGGTGGGTAAAGACTGAAATGGGTGGACCTGATGCTCCTGACTTACCAAGAGATGCAGCATTAGAAATACTTAATTTGTTAGAGACTAAGGATAGAATTAACGGGTGTTTTTTTCAGTATGGTCGTAAATTGAATTGGTAATCCATCAATACTTGATCGACTTATCATATTAGGCTTCAATGCGATTCTAACCCCTTTGCTAGCTTGGTTGCACCAAAGTCAGGGCGGGATCGCACTTTGTTAATAGATATAATCTAATAGGCGCAAACCAATAAAACGAAACCAATTTTGAGCCTTTTAGAACGCCTTACCGTTGTCGAAGATACTCGTTCAGACATAAACCAACAGCATGATTTAATTGATATTATTTCCCTAGTTATTAGTGCCATAACCGCTGATAGCGAGGGTTGGCAAGATATCGAAACATATGACGAACATAAACTTGAATGGCTGAGAAAATATCGACCATTCACTCATGGCATCCCTCGTCGGCACACTATCGCGAGAATGCTGCGTTCAGTTGTAGCCGAATCTTTAATCGAAGCCCTAGCATTATGGTGTAGTGGTCAACTAAAATTGGTCACGGTTTTAGAGTTTTCCCAATATAATCGTTCTGATTCATTGGGAGTTAGACCACCGTTATACTTATGTGGCCTGAGTTGGCAGTAATATCCGATAATGTAGCGGGTGATCTCTTGTTGAGCCTCAGCGAAGCTACGATAACCCACAGTTGGCACCCATTCCGTCTTCAGACTTCTAAAGAAGCGCTCCATCGGCGCATTATCCCAACAATTTCCTCGGCGAGATAAACTCTGCTTTATTTGAAAACGCCACAGTAATTGGCGGTATTTACGACTGGTATAGTGACTACCTTGATCGCTGTGGAACATGACACCTTTAGGCTTACCACGAGACTCATAAGCCATCGAAAGAGCTTTGCCTGTTAGCCTAGAATCAGGTGATAACGACATTGACCAACCAATCACTTTGCGGGCAAAAAGATCGATAACAACCGCTAAATACATCCACCGATTACCTGTCCAAATATACGTAACATCGCCAGCCCAGACTTCATTTGGCGCAGTAACCGCAAACTGACGACCTAAGTGATTTGGAATTTCAATATGCTCTTGTGAAGCCTTTCTGTAACGATGCTTTGGTTCTTGGCAACTCACTAAACCAAGAGCTTTCATAAGCTTTGTTGCTCGGTATCGGCTCAGCTTTACGCCCTGATTTGTGACTATATCTGCAATGGTTCTCGCTCCCGCAGAGCCATTGCTTGCGGCGTGAGCCTCGCTCACCAAGCTGCGAAGCTTTACTACTTCAGCATTGATTACCGTTGGGCGTTTATGCCAATAGTTATAACTACTTCGATGAACATTGAAGACTTCGCATAATATTTTTACGCTGTGGCTCTGCTTGAGTTTCTTGATTGTCAAGAATTGTTCAGTGAGTCCGACATCAAGAGAGCCGTGGCTTTTTTTAGTATTTTGTCTCGTCCTGAAATATGTTTACACATTGAGGACGAATTATGACTACTTCACATAATCTCTACGTTAAACGCACCCAGCGTGATTACACACTAGGCTTTAAATTACAGGTTGTTGATGCTGTTGAAAAAGGCGACATGACTTATAAACAAGCCCAAGCTATCTATGGCATTCAAGGTCGTTCAACGGTTTTAACCTGGCTAAGAAAGTTCGGAAAAATGGACTGGACGCAAAATCCAAGGAAGAACGCCATGCATAAAACAACGAAACCCAATGAATCCCCAGCTCAAAAAATTAAGCGACTTGAAAAAGAGTTGGAAGATGAACGAATAAAAAATCTCTTTTTAAATGAAGTCGTTGATATTCTTGACGCTGAGCACGGGACTAGTCTCAGAAAAAAGTATATCGCCAAGGAGCAAGAAGCCTTCAAAAACAGGTAGGACTGAGCCTAGCCCGAGTCTGTAAGTTGTGCGGTATATCGAGGCAAAGCGTTTATCAAAGAGAAAAGCGAGCCGCTCACCGTCAGGTAGAGCTCATCCCTATCAAACAGAGGGTTCTAGAACTTCGGCGTTATATGCCTCGAATAGGGACTAGAAAATTGTATTCCTTACTTAAACCCAAGCTTCAAGAACAAGGGATCAAACTAGGTAGAGATGCACTTTTCGATTACTTACGTGATGAACGCCTTCTCGTTCAACCTAAGCGCAGTTTTACGAAGACGACAAATAGTCGACATTGGATGAAAAAACATCCTAACTTGCTGAAGGACTACAAGCCTCGTCATCCCGAAGATGTGTTGGTGAGCGACATAACCTATGTCCAATCTGATGAAGGCGTGCATTATCTCTCGTTAGTGACTGATGCCTTTAGTCGTAAAATTATGGGTTATGAACTTAGCAATGAAATGAAAGCGACGGATGTTGTAAAGGCTTTAGATATGGCGATAAGAACACGTCGGTACGGTTGCTCGTGTATCCATCATTCAGATCGCGGGCTTCAATATTGCTCAGGAGTTTACCAAGATAGATTGAAAAAAGGCACAATCAAGCCATCAATGACGGATGGTTATGACTGCTATCAGAATGCGTTAGCAGAAAGAGTAAACGGCATCCTGAAACAAGAGTTTTTACTTCATGAGTGTAAGGATATCGTTGAGCTTAAGCAGTTGGTAAAGGAATCAATCAACATCTATAACAATATGAGACCGCACCTTAGCCTTGGGATGAGAACTCCGAATGAGGTGCATGAAAAAGCCAACTGCTAACGCAGTTGGCTTATCAGTAATTATTTACCTCAAGAACAAATAACTCTCTAACACCTTCAACTCCTTTGTTCTCTGCTTCTTCCATATACGTAGCAGCTTTTGAAAAATACCCTTTACGAACGAAATTTTTAATCATCTCATAGTAGTACTTAGATTCATCATCTTTGGATTCACTCCACTTAAAAGATGAAGGAATATTACTAATAACCTTCTGCTCTTTTACTCTCTCATAAGGATTACTAAAGTGTTCTAATTCTATTTCTAGGTATATCCTACCAATTTTTCTATATTGGATATTACTATTTGAAGCATCCAGTATATTTGCTTCAATATCACCAGCACGGATCGCCATATCATTGATCACTCTTAACGGTTTAGGAGAATCTAAATTCAGTTTTTCCACATCCGTAAAAAATACTAAGTAGCTAGGATTTTTGCCATTAGGATAAACTTGATGAAGTCTATATTCGCTATAATATCCTTCTGCTTTAAATAAACTCTTTGGTGTATAAAAATTATTACTAGTTCCAAGAAAATCTAAAAGCTTGAAGTTTTCATCTAGTACCAAGATAGAAGGCAAAAATACACCGTTGTCATCAATTGGTGAATAAACACTAACTCCAATATCACTTGAGCTTACAGGAAGTTTAATACCTTCTACATAAGAATAATTAGAGTCGAGTCTAATAATGTCATTGGAACTAGATACATTAAGTTCTATATCACCGACCTCAGGCAGCTGTTTATATCGAATTTCATTTAGAGCCACATAATGATGCTCTTTTAGTGCTAGCCTGTCAGGGATTTCCTTATACAGCTTATTTTCAACCAATGTTGAATTCGAACAAGCTACACTCAGAACTGCAAGTAATATAATAGTTAACAACTTCATATCGTTTTCCTCAGAATTTATTACTCAAAACCATACAAGAAAGCGCTTTCTTTTAACGTGACGCGAGTCTTTAATTATTAATTTTAAATGAACTAATACTTAACCAAATTCACTAAGGGTACATACTACTAATGCTCCATACATACTCATACCCCAAAAAGGACACACAAAATTCACAGCTAAATTTGACGAAAATTGTTCGCACCTATTCCACTTGTTTCTCAAAACATAAGGTTTGTAACTCTGCGCCTTTTTTAACGAACTGACATTCTAACCAATAAACACCAGATGGCAGATAGATAGCTCGCCCTTGAACCATGGTAGTCTTGCCGTTGTTACCGTTGATGGGCAGTGACATAGCAAATTCACCATTGATGCTCAAACTGCAAGAAGATTGCGCCAGAGCTTCTCGATCATAGGCCATCTGAGCAAAACAAAGGTAAGTACCGCTGTTTTCTACCTGCAACAAACATTGGATGGATTCTTGGCTGTTGAGTTCAATGGTTTGATCCGCAAAGCAGATTGGTGCCGTTTCAGGCACTGCGTGGCGCGCCTGAGCCGAAAGTGGCGCAAAAGCTTTCACCGCATGATACGCCTGCAACGGTCTTTGCATAACTGGTGCATTCAAAATAAAACGGCAGATGTTCATCGCACTGCGCTGCAATTCGCCCAACGTTAACTCACCTTGCGCGAGCGCCTGCAAGGAGTCATCTTCCATCGGGTTACGCTCGGCTGCTTCGTTTTCCACTACCATGTAGAGATCATTTTGCGCTCGTAGCATGTAGCCAGTGAAGCGCTTACTCTCTTCACCTCCGTCAACGGGGTGATTCATTTTGGCCCACCAGTCGGTCATCACAATGCCAGTGTAACCCCATTCACCACGCAAGATGGTGGTATTCAGATCATAGTTGGAAGCCGCCCAATGACCGTTGATCGGATTGTAAGCGGTCATGATGGTAGACGCCTGACCATACTTCACCGTCATTTCAAACGGTTTGATGTGGATTTCACGCAGCGCGCGCTGTGACATCACGCTATCTACATCCATTCGTGCGGTTTCTTGATCGTTCGCTGCGAAGTGTTTGATGGTGCCAGAAACGCCCGCTTGTTTTAAACCTGTGGTTTGCGCAGCCGCGATCCAACCCGTTAATAACGGATCTTCGGAGAAATATTCGAAATTACGGCCATTGAGTGGATGGCGATGAATATTGATGCCTGGGCCAAGTAACGTATCGATTTGGTAAGCTTGCAATTCTTGGCCAACCAGATAATACAGTAGCTGATTGAGCGCCGAGTTCCACGTGCAGGCAAGCAGCGTTCCAATCGGTACTTGCGTCGCTTGATGACCGCTGTCCATGCGAATCCCCGACGGACCATCGGCCGCCGCGGCCGCCGGAATGCCCAGTCCAAATAGCGAATCACACACCCCGCCAAATGCAGCCGCAGTGCCCGGTGTCACTTTCGGGCTGCACATGCCTTCTCCACGAACAAGAGTCGCCAATTGCGCTGGCGTCAGTTGGGCAATGAAGGCTTCTAAATCAGCGTGTCCTTTTGCAACATCGACCAACTTAATCCCTTGATCGCCCGTAAAAGCATAGGTTGGCGGCAAGTTGGCTTCAATTCGTTGCGCCAGCTCCACCGTACGCAGTGGCACAGGCTGATACCTAGTTTTATAGACGCCATTGGCTTGGCGCTCGGCTGGCACTAGGCGTTCAAACTCACGCGTTGGGGCACAGGCTTCTGAAAGGGTTTCTAGCACCCGCAGTTGGTCGAGTTGCCACACGGCATCAACCAGCTCGGCTTGGCGTACGCTCCCCCCAAGGTAGAAACGGTATTCACCCGCTTCCAACACATAACTGTTTTTGTACCCTGTCACACCGCTGTCGTCAAAGGAAGCCAAGGCCCATAAAGGCACGGTAATTTTCACTCTTTCACGGCCATTCGGTGCAATTTCACCGCTTTTATCAAAACCACACAGCACACGTGCGGGTTTACCGAGTTTTCCTTGCGGCGCTTCCACATAGACCTGCACTACTTCTTTGCTGCTAAATTGTTGGCCTACATTACGAACCTCAATATCAAACGTCAGCGCGTTGGCATTGCTGAGATCGCCGCCAGCATCGGCTACGTCAACAGAGCACTGAACCAAACGGCGTTCAAATTGGGTGTAAGATAACCCAGCACCAAACTCAAACTGCACCTCCTCTGGGGCAAAGGTTTCAAAGTATCGATAGCCGACGTATATATCTTCAGCATAGGGGTTGAAGTCTTTGCGGCCAAAATGGGCAGATGAAGGGTAATCTTGCAAACGATAGGCAATGGTGTCGGTCAAACGACCACTGGGAGAAACAGCGCCAGAGAGCACATCGGCCAGCGCGTGGCCCCCTTCCATCCCCGCCGCCCAGCTGTAGAGAACTGCTTTGATCGATTGATGGTTTTCAAGGTCAGTTAACCACGACATATCGATAATATTGGTCACGTTCATCACCACGATCACCGCCGTAAAGTGACGGCACACTTTGGTTAGCATGTCCGATTCCAGCTCGGTTAAGCGGTAGCTGCCTGCTTCATCGGCGTAATCTTTATCTTCACCGGCAGTGCGACCAATAAACACGATCGCTTTGTCAGACTGCAACGCAGCCTGTGCCACCACCTCATCGGTCAATGGCATTTCATGTTGAAACCACGGCTCAGCCGCCCAACCACCGCCGCCGTCATCAAATGGATGATGCGACAGCCAAGCTTGATAGGTCGCGATCAGCGCCTGATTCAGCGTAAACGATGCATTGGATTGCAGCCCTTGCAGTGCATTAACGGCATACGGCACATTGACCGCCCCGCCAGACCCTGTGCCACTGCGGTAGGTATCCACTTGACAGCGGCCAAACAGAGAAACCACCTCTGATGGCTGAATAGGAAGGGCTTGGTCGTCATTTTTTAGCAAGACGATGCCTTCTGTCGCCGCTTTACGGCTCACCGACACCAGTTCTTGCTGCGCTTTGTCTATCGCTGGATTTCTCATCGCTCTATCGCTTTATTTTGCTTTTGGCATTCTCATTGAATGAGCTTCAGTGTAAGCTTGCCAAGTGCGTATTTCTACCAACATACCGACCAATAAAAGGAAAATAACGACATGAACGTCATTTATCAACTGCAGGAGCATCTGCGATATCCGCATGTAAAATTTGCTTGCGTTGATGGCCACCATCACAGTGATTTTGGCCTGCACAAACACGACTTTTCTGAGCTGTTTTTGGTCGTCAGTGGCAAAGGCAATCATGTCGTGGCATCGCACGTTTATCCCCTCAGAACGGGGGATGTGTTTGTGATTAACGGTGACATTGAGCACGCCTTTCAAGATGTTGAGCAGTTGGAAATCATTAACTTGATGTTTGAAGCAGGCACGCCCTTTTTCGAAACGCCCTCATTGAGGATGTTGTCGGGCTATCAGGCGATGTTTAAGGTCGAACCGATTGCCCGCCAAACCGGTGAATATCGGGCTAAACTCACGCTTGATAGCAGGCAACTGCCGCAAATAGTGCGGTTGATTGACGCGATTCGGATTGAATACCAACAAGGGGAAAACGGCTTTGAAACCATGCTCACCAGTTTGATGCAGCAATTGGTCATTATCCTTGCACGCATGTACCAGCAACAAACGCACGATCTGCCGAAAACCACACTGGCACTTAGCCGAGCGTTAATTTTTATTGAACAGCACTTTACCGATGCCTGCCTTCACAGCGGAGAAATTGCCCAAGCGGCGTTTGTCAGCCAGCGACAACTCGAGCGGCTGTTTAAGCAGTTTCTCAACACCTCACCCAATCTTTACTTGCGTGAAATGCAGCTCAACTATGGACGTGATCTATTAAGTAATGACCCTAGTGTTTCGATTCAGCAAATAGCGGAACGGTGCGGATTCAATGACAGCAACTATTTTTCAAAGTGCTTTAAGCAGAAATTTGGCCAAAGCCCACGCCAATACATGACTCAAAAAAAAAGCCGCTGTTGTCAGCGGCATAATGAATGGCAGTGGTGTGCATTCATGCAACAAAAACAAGTTCTCCCGTGTAGCCCGACTTGCCAGTTGCAAAATCAGGAGTGGCGATCCCCCTAAAGAACCACTCCCTACAGGTGGATTACCACCACATGTCTGCTTGGATACCCACAAGGACGTCTGCTTTGTCACGCATTGATCCATCTAGGTAAGTCGCTAGAAAACGAATTTCAGGTGCTGGGCCAAAACCAGTTGGGACTATAATGGTTGGCGCAACCGTCAGTTTGTAGTTGGTTGCATCGTCACCCACACCGTTTGAATCTTCCCATTTGTTGTACTGGAAGCCCGCTTCTGTCGCGATAACGAAGTTTTGTGTTACTGGGAAAGATGGACGGATCATCGCCGATGCCCAGCTGTCTTTGCCACCGTTATCGAGATCGTTGTATTGACCTTGGATAGAGTGGAAGATGCTCACGCCATTTTCAAAGAAGTACCCCCCCCATACCAACGCACGCGCAGAGACATCACCGCTTTCGACTTTTTTCATTTTTGCAGGGCCTTCCAACGAACCATTGCCAGGTTTCCATGCGTTGTAAGTAGTCAGCGTGCCGCCAAGTAGCTGACCTGAGCCAAGGCCTTTACCTGCCTGAGCGATGTACTTGGTAAAGCCTTTGTCAGATAGACCAAACACTTTGTCTGAATGAACAATCGCGGTCATCTCAACACCGTTGCTAGCGTATTCTGTACCATCGACGAAGTTGTCTGGCAGATATTTACCCATGGCGTGCAGTTCAACACCATCAAAATCAACGCCTACGTGCACCGAGTGCATTGGGTTGTTCGAGTTGGTTGCCCAGAATGAATCTTCTGCGTTATCACTGGCGATATACGCAAAATCCCATTTGTTTCCGCCAAGTTCAATACCTTCAATACCCACACCAGTGCCGGACATATCGGTATAGAAGAAGTCTGTCATAAAGATATAGTTGTCTTTACCGTAAAAACGTTTCCCTCCCCAAATAGTACCCGTATCGCTAACACCATCAAACTCAACAAAGGTTTCCACCATACCAATACTACCGTTTGCTGCATCTGCGCTCGTACTGAGCTGGTTTTTACCTTCAGACTGTGCGTTGTCTGCTCCGGCACGCGTCTTGATACGGATTTTTTGACCGTCATCATTCTCAAAGTTTTTTTGCAGCGCAAGCTCAAAATGGTTGTCCGATTCAATACCCAAGCGACCTAGGCGCTCTTTAGATGCTGGGAATTTTGAACGTTTGAAATCGTCGTTTTTGCTGTAGAGAGCCCCCGCACGGAAGTAACCGTGGAACTCAAAACCATCAGATTTTTCAGCATGAACAACTGGCGTTGCGGATAAACCCGCAGTCGCAACTAGACAAGCGAGGGTAAGCTTAGAAAGTTTCATATTAACTCCATGTTCCATCATTAGCCCTTAAGAGAAAGCGCTTTCTTTGTTATTTATAAAAAACTGAACATCAATGGCGAACGCAAACCAATAATTCACGTTCAACTATGCAATGAAGCTAATAAAATATCAGCTTCAACCGCCTTGTTCAGTGCAAGAGAAGTATAAAAGGATCTTCTAAGATAAAACCGTGATCACCCTCATTAAAGAAAGCGCTTTCTCGGATACTCATCACAATTTGATATTTCACTGATCAATGAATGGAAGAAACACTTTCAAGCCGTTTTTTACCTTAAAAACGAAAAAGCCCGTGATGTTCACCACGAGCTCGATCGAGTGCGTACTGATCAGCGTTTTTCGAAACGAATGTTATCCAAACTGAATGTCATCGCAGCCGTAGGTTCAAACACCAATAAGTTGTTGATCATGGTTGGATCCGCTTGATTGCCAGCAACAAAGCGGTTTGACTGAGCGAGTAAATCCGCCAGCTTGATGCGCACTTCGCCCCATTGCCCCATCGCTGGCAACGCCACCGTCATGTCACTGGTTTTTGGCCAACCACTGTCGATTTTCACCATCAGTTCACTGCCGTCAGTCATCGACTCCACTTTGATATCAAAGATCAGCTCTCCACTCTCTAACCAATGGCTCACGTCAGTCGTGGGTGAACGGAAATAAAGGTTACCCGCGCCGTTTTTCTTGGTGATTTTCAGCACTTGGCCGTGATCACCATCGGCCACTTCTTGGTGCGAAACGATGTCCATTGGATCGTAACTGCCATACGCCAAGTTACTGTTGAGACTTTCAGAGAAAATATCTAAGTTTGTCCCATCGGCGTAACGGTCATCTTGCGCCAAAATCGCAGGCGCTTGATGCCCTTTGACCTTCACCGCTTGCTCACCGATAGTCGCACAGCCTTTGCCTTTCCAGCGATCTGCTGAGCAGCGATACACTCTCACGTAATCCACCAGCATGGTTTTTGGAAAGTCCGATTTATCAATTCCTTTTTGGTTGGCATTGGCCGACCAAGAGCCGCCCACAGCAAGGTTGAGCAGCAGGTGGAAACGTTCGTCAAACGGTGCTGCGCCTTTGGCGTTAACCAAAGCGTCATCGACTTTATATTGGTTGTACCACTCATCTTGCGTTTGTATCGCGTAGTGAATGTTGTCGACATACCAACGAATTTCCCCTTCTTCCCACTCAATCGCATAGGTGTGGAAGTCATCCGCTGGGTTGATGTTGTTGGGCAGCGAAGCACCTTGACCACTGTAGACGTTATCTGGCCATGCTTTGCCATAGTGCAGACTGCCGTATATGCGGTTTTCACCATCGCCCGCTTGTGCTCCTGGCGCATCAGATTGCGCTTTCAGGTTGACCGCTTCCATGATGTCGATTTCACCAGAGGCCGCCCAAGTGCCATATTTGTTATCGGTCGGTAGCATCCAAATTGCTGGCCACGTTCCCTGCCCAGATGGCAATTTGGCGCGGATTTCAAAGCGGCCATATTTGTGGTCACGCTTGTCTTTAGAGCGCAGACGTGCCGAAGTAAATGGCAGGGTTTTATTAGCCCCGGCGCCAACTTTGCCTTCTGGATTATCTGGCCCACTGTAGCTCTCTTTGTGCGCCACAATGTGCAAATAGCCATCTTTTACATAGGCATTACGCGCACGTTTGGTGTAGCACTGCTGCTCGTTATTGCCACCGCCCCAACAGTTTTCTTCTAGGCTCCAGTTACGTTTGTTGATTTTGTCACCATCAAACTCATCGGCCCACACCAATTGCCACTGTGCACTCGGTGGTGTAGGTTGATCTAGCAGCATCACTGGCTTTTTGGTTTGAACTAAGTCGGTTCCGGATGAGCTGTCACCCGTTTGGCTACAACCCGCTAATAAGCCAAGAGAAACGGCCAAAGCAAGCTGGTTAATACTATTACGGTTGTTCGATGTCATGATTCCTCCGCACGGGGTACCCCGTGACTGCGTTGTCAGTGTGAAATCCGCTGAACGATAAACAAGCTATGCCATTTTTGTCGCGGATTAACGATTATTTGTTGAAGGCCACATTGCGCATTTCCACAACACCGCCATCAATGTCGGCAGTGCCACTGAAGTAGCACAGTGAGGTAACGTCGCTAAAATCGGGGTTACACTTGATCATCTCGCTCATTGGGATGGTGTAAGCCGTCCATTCGGTGCTAATGGCGCTGCATGTTGGACCAAACGGTACAAAGTTAATGGTTTGAGGGCAATCGTTGTTCCCCCATAAACCCGTTTGAAAACTGATGTTAAGAGCCGGATCTGTCGTGCCTTTGAGCTCAAACGATAGGCTACCGTTTTCAAAGCCTTTTAGCTTCACACCTGCTTGACCTACCAGCACAACGCCTGCAACCCAGCCCTATCTTTCTCGGTACCCACCGTTTGTGGCGTAGTAAGCGTCAGCACACACGACTTTTCAGCAAGGCAGGCCGTGCCTTCCCATGCAATCGCTTCGCCACCAAGAAAAAAGGCACTGTCGAGCATAATTAATTGATAGGCGTCAAACTGTTGATCAACCAATGGTTTGGCATTGGGTGCGAGCGAGTTGTCCAATACGTTTTGTTCCACACCTCCGTGGCTTTTCACGATGTTTAAGCAAGCACGAGAGATGCCGTCGAATGCGCCATAAGAAATGGCTAGACAATTGGCGTTACCCAATAATCAGCATAGTGTTCGGTTGGGTAGTTGCTCTCAGGCACTGGCTGAGGCGCAAGCATCACCTCATTTGGCGTTCCATTATCACTGGATGCTTCTGTTTTGCTGTTACTTCCACACGCGACCAACAAGCCAGAGAAACCGAGCAGTAACGCGTACTTGATGATGTTTTGATCAGATTCATTCTTAGTGTCCTTAGAACAAAAGTAAAAGATAGCGCTTTCTTTTGTTTTAAAAAAAGAGCGAGAAAACGGGTCAAGAAGACAGAGCGCTCTCGCTAAAAGACGGCAAGAAAGTTGACAACCCCATAGCTTGCAATGTTCTCAGTCGATAAAACCATTTTAGAAACAAATAAGGATGAAAAACGTGAGCACCACCAACAAGCAAGCGCTTTCTTTGTGCGTAGTTCACATTATAATCCCCTCCAACACAGTTAAATTGCTCAAAGTGTGAACATCCCTTTTCACAGGACGTTATGTAGTTCAGAGTTTTGTTATCTTCGTCATCAGAGTTCTAGGTGAGGGAACAGAACACAGGTACACTGTCCTATTGAACTCAAAAGGCAATATAAGGAGAGTTCCATTGATCACCATTAAAGAAGTATCCGAGTTGGCGAATGTCTCTCAATCCACCGTATCACGTGCCCTGAACGGCCACCCAACGGTGAAAGAAGCCAATCGAAAAAAAGTCTTAGAGGCGATTGAAAAGTTAGGCTATAAACCGAACGCCTTTGCACAGGCGCTGGCATCCAGTCGTTCTAACAGCATTGGCATGTTGGTAGGCTCGCTAGACGGCCCGTTTTATGGCCCACTGATGCACCATGCCGAAAACACGGTAAGACAAAACAACATTCACTTGATCGTCACCAGTGGTCAGGAATCTCACACCAAAGAGCAAGATTCGATCAACTTCCTGCGCTCAAAGCTGGTGGACGGTTTGATTGTCCATTCCGATACCCTTTCTGACGATGAACTGATTGACGTGGTTAAGCGTCAAAATGCCACGATTGTGTTGAACCGCTACATTCCAGAAATTGCCGATCACTGCATTTTTATCGATAACGAACTTGGTGGGTATCTAGCCACCAAGCACCTGTTGGAACATGGCCACAAGAAAGTGGCGTGCATCACCGGTCAACTGAGCAAAGTCGATAGCCGCGATCGCTTACAAGGTTATCGCAACGCTTTGGCTGAATTTGGTATTGCGTATGACGCGAGTTTGATCGTCGAAGGACGTTTTGACCATCAAGGCAACCACGAGGCGGCGCGTCGTCTGCTCGATCGCGATCCACAAATCAGCGCTATTTTCTGCCAAAACGACAACATTGCTCTGGCGGTTTACGATGTGGCCGCAGAACGCGGATTGGCGATTGGCGACGATCTTTCTGTGGTCGGTTTTGATAATGATACTCACAGCCAGCACATTCGCCCACGCTTAACCACGGTGAACTTCCCTGTGATGGAAATGGGCTGCGAAGCTGCCAAAGGGGTATTGGCCTTGGTCAACAAGCAGTGTTACCCATTAAAGCACAAGCTAACGCCAGAGCTGGTTGTGCGAGATTCGGTAAAACCACACCAGTCGAAGGCCAAGTAGAGCAAGCTCGCCTTCCTTTCTGTCAGCGAAGTCCGTAGTGAGCTCCCCAAGCCTTGACTCTGCTCGCTGTTTTTTGCGCTGACTTTCGTGGCTAACACACGGAAATAAAGAACCCCACCAAAAGGTGGGGTTCTTTATTTCTCTCACATGGCCTCAACCACGAGGCCATGTTTCTGTTTGAGTGGCTAGTTGGTTAAGCGCTTAAAGCTTAACGATTAGCCATTAGTACTTAGTGATTAACCGCTATACAGCATCGATTCCGGCAAGCTCACCACCACTTTCTCCACCTCGCCTGTGCGAGCGAAAATCGCTTGGCTGATGCGTTCATCGAGCTCAAGTTGCTCAAACAACTGCACGCTGTCGTCACGCATCATCACTTCAATGTGGCCTTGTGCTTGCTCGCTGAGCTCATAGATAAACGGAACTTGACAGTAAGTGAAAGCTAACTCACCGGCATCCACTACGTAGATGCATTTCTCACCAGACACATCTAAGCAGCTAAAGGTGGTTGCTTGAGTGAGGAACTCTTGCTTTCTCAATAGCGTTGGCTCAATACGAATGCGCTGCGCGTTCACTTTGATACCCAGCTCGGCAAAACGCGTCAGCACTTCTTCTTTGACTTGGCCTGTCATGCCTGGCTGCTGCGCGCCAGCGTGTTTTGGCGTATGCGAGTACGGGTCGGTTGGAAACGCACCGTAATTTTGCGGCGTCTTGTTAAAGCCAATGCCCTGACGAACGCGGTAGTAGTAGTGTGCCAACTGCTTGGTTTCTTCGCTGTTTGCATCTTGTTCCAACGCAAACTGGTAGTTTTCTTGTACTGCCAGCAGCAGTTTGGAGACCATGTGCCAGTAGATACAACCCAAACCTTCGTAACCAAACATGGTGCCAGAACGGCCAGTAAACGCACGGTGGTTAAACACCTGCTCATAAAGAGCATCGAGCTCGTCCCATTGTTCTTTGCTAAGCTCTGGGTAGTCCATTTTCACTTGCGCGACCGCTTTACGCAGTCCATCGACGTTTTCAAACGTCGCGTGGAAATGGCAGTCGCCTTGAATGTCGCGTTGCACAATGCGTTGATCGCCCTTGGCCAGCATTTCACTGATCACACGGTTGGTTTCCACTTGTGCAGGCGCAATGCGGTTGCGCGCAACAAATGCTGGCAATTCGCGATCTGGGTAGAGCATGAAGCTTTGCTGATCGTCACGGTACATATCGCTGTTAAACAGCTTATCCAACAACTTAACAGCTTGTTTTGGTGTGAGCACACCCGCGCTCAATACCGCCACTTGCCCTTCTAGCATTGGGTAGAGATTTTCGATATTTAAGCTTTCACCCGAGTAAGTCAGGATGTTGTAGGCGTTGTACAAACCATCTTCACGCAAGTTATTTTCGATGCTGGAATCGAGCACCACAAGGCTGGCTTCCAGTAGTTTCTCGAGCGCACTTTTCTCCACTTTGGTTTTACCAGAGAAACCGTTCATGCGGTAAACACGTTGTCTGAACTCGTCGGCGGATTTTTCAAGCAGCGTCAACATCGCTTTGCGTGTTTGACGATTCACCGTGCCTTGGCGGATCTCTTTGGTCGCGTCTTGCAGAATGCGGGTGATGGAGAGCATCCAATCAAACACTTCTTTCGACATCGAGACAGATGATGGCAGTTCGCTCATCAATCCCTGCAAGAAGGCCACATAACGACGCATGTAGTACAAAGTAACCATAGAGAGACCATTACCGACAATCGCGTTGTTGGCATCGTTCCATTCCGGACGTTGAGTGTTGAGCCAAATACCGCCATCCAGCACCAAATTGCTCAGTTTCGACAACAAAGGCACCAGCACTTTTTCGCACAAGTTCACCATGTAAACGCTGTCTTCGCCTTCGAGGATCAAACGGCCATCACTGCCCAGCTTCGCCACTCTTTCTTCGATACGCTTTTGCAGTTCGTGGTTAAACGACACCGTGTCTTTTGGATTGGCGAACAACTTGTCCACGCCACACAGCTCGTAAGGCACATTGGCGTAGCTATATAGATCACTGGTGAGCAACTCGCTAAACTCTTCACGTTGATATTTCTTCGCCAACTCAAGGAACTTCAACAAGTAGATGATCTGGTGATCGCCCCAGTAACCGATGTTGCTCCATGGATCATCCGCTTCCAGCAGTTCCCAATCGATGCCCTCTTTGGTGATACGATATGGGTTGTAACCATCCATGGTCGAGGCGTTAACAAACTTCGCCATGAATGAAGAGATGAAACCCGGATAGCTCAACGCCAGCGCTTCCCAGTTTTGGAAAATATCGCGCCAGTTACCTTGGTAAGAGAGTAAACGATCACCTTTTTCATCTTTCAGTTTGATTTCATAGTGGTTCCAAGGGCGGCTTGGATCGCCATGACGACGACCAAACGTTAGTGGCAAGTACTCATAGCTTAAACGTACCAACTGCGCGTCACCCGTGAGCTTCGCCAGGCGAACCAGTTCAGCATGGGTAAAGCTCGCCGGAAGATCGGCAAAGAAGGTTTGCTGACGTGCCACCACTTGTTGGTTGGTTTTGCGCATGGTTTTCAGTACGTCTTGCCTTTCGAGTTGGTAGTTGTTTTCAATCACGCCGCCACGCATGCTGTTGAACAGCACATTAGCGTAGTGGTGCACAAACGTGGTTTCCTCTGCGGTCACTTGCCAAGCATCCCCGCCCGACATCAGAGCAATCAGCTCTTGCTGATTTCGCGCGATACTCGCCTCGATCTGCTGTTCCACTTTGACCGGCGTCGCCAACTGCTGCTCTAAGGCACGCACATCACAATGGTTTTTGTCGATATCGGCAACGATCAACCAGTGCTTACTCTGCCCCGCAGGGAGCTTGATTGTTTTGTTGATCAAGTAACTACCGCGCACACCACGTGTCAGTGGCTCGTTGGCAATCGGCTCACCACAGCGGAACGCACCTAGCTGTTCACTGCTGAGAAGAATTTGACCGTTGTCATTGTCAATGCTAAACACCGTGGTCGCCAACAGTGATTCGGCAGGCTCTGCGCGATCACTCAACTTAGCGTACATGGTGTAGAGCGCCAGTGACGTGCCTTCCACTTGTTCATTCCACTTATATGCATCCACTAAGGCACTGCGCGTTTGTAACGCTGCCAATGGCGCGCCCGATGGCAACAGGTTTTGCAATCCGTCGAGAATATCCAGCTCACGGTCTTGGTCAGAGAGATCACTGATTTGCGCACGGCGAACAAAGCCAAAATCGTCGCTGCTGGCCCAAGCGTATTGGAACTTCAGTTTTAACGTGTGGTTAATCTCTTCAAAAACGATTTTGTCACCTATGCTGTTTTTGTAGAGATTGCGCTCTACTTGGTACAAGCCATCGTGGAAACGGTTGAACGGTTCCCACAGTACCCAGCGGCCATCTTGCTGCACACGAACAATGGTTTTCGAGCCGGTGTTTTCCGCGCTTTCATGAATATGATCCACCGACTTGTACGGGAAAAGAGCATTTTCAGGGCGAATGCGGCCCGCCGATAAACTGCCTGTTGATGAGATAAACAGCCAATGGTCGCTGGAGGACACCACGCTAATGAAAAATGGGGCCATTTTGTCAACATTGGCAATTTTGTAGTAACGCTCACCGAGCAAATCGACAAATGAGCCTTCAACGTTCTGATTTTTTTGATGTTCTAGCTTCATAATTTCATTCCAACAAAAAGAAATCGCTTTCTTTATCGCTTTTTTAAAAAGTTAACTGGCCATCACCCAGCAAGGTGATGGCAGCGCGCAAAGTGGTTTTCCGCAATTTGTGTCGGCTCAGGCAGAGAACGCGTACACAACTCGGTGGCTTTAAGGCAACGGGCGGCAAAGGGGCAACCCACACTGCTTGGCTTCCACAGTGGGATTTCACCTTTTTTCGCCTGCAGTTCGCGTTTACCAGAGTTGCCTACTTCTGGCACGGCAGAGAGCAGCAGTTGCGAATACGGGTGCTGCGGGTTTTGCGTCACGCTGTCGCTGTCACCCCACTCCACCATGTGGCCAACATACATCACTGCGGTTTTTTCAGCGAAGTAACGTGCCGTTGCAATGTCGTGAGTGATGTACATAAATGAGATGCCGTGCTTATCTTTTAGATCCGCCATCAAGTTCAAAATACCTAGGCGTACAGACACATCCAGCATAGAGATAGGCTCATCGGCCAAAATCACTTCAGGGTCAACGGCGATAGCACGGGCAATCGCAACGCGCTGACGCTGGCCACCACTGAGTTCGTGCGGGTATTTTTCCGCCGTCTCTTTCGCTGGCGACAAACCCACCAGTTCCAACAGCTCGTACACCAACTTAGGAATCGCGGCGTTATCGGCGCGCTTATGAATCTGCAATGGGCGCGCAATGTGGTGGTAAATGGTGTGAACCGGGTTGAGTGAGCCAAAAGGATCTTGGAAAATCATCTGCACCTGACGCGCGTATTCCAACTCGCCATTTTCTTTAATGTAATCAGCCAGCGGCTGGCCTTTAAAGGTCACTTCCCCAGCGGTTTTATCGTAGATGCGGGTTAAAATACGCGCCCCCGTGCTTTTGCCCGAGCCGGATTCGCCCACAATCGCCAGCGCTTCGCCTTTGCACAGATCAAACGATACGTCGTTCACCGCGCGCATGAGATTGCTTTTGACCGACTGGCCAAGCGGGAAATCTTTCACCAAATTCTTAATCGAAAGAATCACTTCAGGTGTGTTTACTTGTTGCATGTTTCCGCTCCCTACACCAAATGACACGAGACAAGGCTGCCGTTATCGGCACGCATTAAATGGGGGTCTTGCTGCTTACAAACCGATGTGCAAACACCGCAACGCTCTTGGAAATTACACCCTGTTGGGATATTGAGCAGGTTCACTGGGTTGCCCTGAATACCGTAAAGGCGCTCTTTCGGCCCGTGAATGGTCGGGAACGATGAGATAAGCCCTTTGGTATAAGGATGTTGCGGATTGCCAAACACTTGCTTCGCTTCGCCCAACTCAATCAGGTTGCCGGCGTACATCACGCCGATGCGGTCGGCGATTTCACCCATCAAGCTCAAATCGTGGCTGATGAACAAGATTGAAAAACCAAACTTGTTCTTGAGTTCATACAGCTCGTTGAGAATCTCTCGCTCAACCACCACATCGAGCGCCGTGGTTGGTTCGTCCATGATGATCAGTTTTGGCTCAAGCGCCAATGCAACCGCAATCACCACACGCTGCCTCATGCCGCCACTGAGTTGATGCGGAAAGCTGCTCATACGATCGCCATGAATCCCGACAATTTTCAGTAACTCAATCGCTCGCTCATGGGCTTGTTTGTACGGCACTTTACGGTGCGCCAAAATCACATCCGTCAGTTGCTCACCAATTGTAATGACTGGGTTGAGTGAGTTCATCGCACTTTGGAACACCACCGAAACATCGTTCCAGCGGAAATCGCGTAATTGGCGATCGTTCATCTTCAGCACATCTTGCCCTTTGTAGAGGATCTCACCCTCCGAGATCAGCGCTGGCGCTTTATGCAGACGCGAAATCGCGAAAGCCAAGGTACTTTTGCCGCAACCCGACTCGCCCGCTAAACCCACGGTTTCACCCGGTGAAATGGTTAGGCTAACGTTGTTCACT
Organism: Vibrio diazotrophicus; assembly: GCF_038452265.1. Lineage (NCBI taxonomy): Bacteria > Pseudomonadati > Pseudomonadota > Gammaproteobacteria > Vibrionales > Vibrionaceae > Vibrio > Vibrio diazotrophicus. Next base: position 1,427,542 of record NZ_CP151842.1, on the reverse strand, counting down.
GCACGCGCAACGCCGTTTGGTGAGACGTAATCTACACACAAGTTATTGATTTCAAGTAAATGACTCATAGTAGACCTCGACGTTTATCGGCTTGCTTTTCCAATTGATGCCACAGTTTGATGTGTGGACCGGTGCGCAGTTTCGGGTTACTAACTTGGTCAATCGACATGTTGATCAGTGCCAACGCGCCGCCAGTAATCGCCAGTGCCGACGCCGGAACCAGCATCTCCCACCATGCCCCCGTGTAGAGCGACGAGGAAGTTTGCGCCCAGTAAAGCATGGAGCCCCAGCTCACTTCGGTTGCATCACCTAAACCAAGAATGCCTAGGCCTGCTTCCGCGCCCATGGCGTAAATCACGGTGCCTAAGAAGCCACCGAATACGATTGAAACGAGGTTCGGCAGAATTTCGACCAAGATGATGCGAATTTTTGACTCGCCCATCACTTCTGCCGAGATGATGAATTCTTTGTTTCGAATCGCCATGGTTTGCGAACGTATTACGCGCGCCCCCCAAGGCCAGGAGGTAATGCCGAGCAGAACCGTAATGACTAAGGATCCGACCTGGCCGAGAAAAGCCGCGAGAACAATCAGCAAGGGCAGTTGTGGGAATACCAGAAAAACGTTAGTCAGAAAGTTAAGGCGCTCATCGATTTTGCCGCCAAAGTAGCCGGACGAAACACCGATGATCACGGCGAGGCTCATGGCAATCACACCTGCGGCAATGGCCACTGTCAGTGATTTGCGCGCACCATGCAGCACTTGGCTGTAAACATCACGGCCACTGCGCGTGGTACCAAGTACGTATTCTGCATTTGGCGCAACGTGCGGGCGAGCAACGCGCTTTTCTGGGTTGTGCGTCGCCAATACTGGCGCAAACAACGCACCGCAGAGAATGATGCTCAGCAACAAGCCACCGATAATGGCTGGCGGGTTGCCATAGAAAAATGCGTAAATTTTACCCAGTGTTTTTTTGGTCTTTTTCCAAGAGAAACGAGGCTCACGAGCGATCATTTCACTGGGTTCGGACGCATTATTAGTATTGATTGTCTTGTCCATGGTACACCTTAGTTTGAAATGCGGGGGTCAAGCCAGACGTAGAGCAAATCAGCAATGAAGTTCGCCGTCAGTACTGCTGTGACGAGAATCAACAGGATGGCTTGGATTAACGGGTAATCACGTGCAACAATGCCTTTAAGTAAGATGTTGCCCAAACCTTGATAGTTGAAAACCACTTCCGTCATGATCGAGCCTGCGAATGAGAAACCAATCGCCATCGCTATTGCGGTAGCCACAGGAAGAATGGCGTTGCGGCCTGCATAGCGATACATCACACGGAAACTGCTGAGTCCTTTCGCTTCTGCCATGGTGACGTAATCTTCACCCAACACGTTTATCATCGCGTTTCGCATGTTAAACACCCACGTCGAAATTCCGACGACAACCATTGAACCCACTGGCAATATGGCGTGCTTGGCAACACTACCAATAAACTCTAGGTTGAAACCTGGCTCTAGCGAGGGATCGTAGGTGTACGCCAGTGGCAGCAGCTCCAGCTTCAAACCAAAGAAGTAGAACAGCAACAGTGCAGTAACGACATAAGGAAAGTTACTGATGAAAGCCAACACTGGTGGTACCACTTGACCAAACAAACCCTGACGATAATACGATGAGTAAGTCCCAATACTCACCCCGATGATCAGCGCTACAATTAAAGATCCCAGAGCGAGGAACATGGTCCAAGGCAAAGCCATAGCAATCACATCCAATACACTAACAGGAAACATAAGCACCGACGGGCCTAACTCCAGTGTAAACACACTCTTCATGTAAGCCAGATACTGTTCAAACAGGTTTCCATCGACAAAGCCATACATCTCACGAACGGCATCCATCTGAGCCGGATCCATACGACCTTGTGCTGCAGCAAACAAAGCATCCACCGGATCCCCTGGCATTAAACGTGGCAACATAAAGTTGAATGAAATCGCAATCAGGAAAGCAGTAAAATAAAAGCCAAAACGGCGAACTAAAAACGACATAACACACCTTTAACTTAGGAGCTATCAACGTAGTGATAGCTCCTGACAACAAAAAAACAAACTATTTATTTCAGGTGTAAATTGTTGATAATAATCACACGTTTACCACCGTCGTACCACACTGGCTGAACATATGGGTTTTCTGAGTTCGGCCAACCAACAATTTTTTTGGTGCTGTATTGGAACCAGGTTGGGTTGGAAAACAGTGGGATAAATGGTAGGTTTTCTGCAGTGTACTCCTGCAACTTCGAAATAATCGCTTGTTGTTCCTGCGCATCACCAGTCTTACCGAAGCTTTCAATCAGTTTGTCGATCTCCGGAGAGTGAATACCGTGTCCCGCATGCCAGGTCTTGCCGATACGTGATGTTAAGAAATATTCTTGGTAAGCTAGAATTGGGTTCGTAGCTACCATCGACCAGTTAATCGACATTGTGTACTTGCTTTCTTTCAAGTTGGCGTCATACACGGCCCAGTCAACTGTTTTTACGTTGGCTTTGATGCCAACATCTTCAAAGTATTCAGTGACCATCTGTACCACTTGAATCCAATCTGTCCAGCCATTGACCACTTCGATGTCAAATTCTAGGGCTGAACCATCTTGATTATCGCGGAAACCATCACCATTGCGGTCGACGATACCTGCCTTTTCAAGCAGCTGTTTTGCTTTTTCGACGTTGTATTGTGTTACATAACTATATTTTTGCTCAATTTTTGGATCAATATATGTTTTGTACAACTCACCAATACCGCCCACGTTGTAATTAGGTGTTGGATAACCATAAGCACCAATGTCAACAATCTCTTGGCGATCAAGCGCCATAGAAAGAGCTTGGCGTACACGCAGATCGTCAAACGGCGCCTTCTTAGTATTTACATAAAGGTGAATTGCATCGTTCGCCGGGTACCAGAAATGGTTATTGGCTTTATCTTGCTCAACGAACGTTGATTCAACATCAGCAATGAAGTTTGAACCCCAGTCAATTTCCCCCTTAATCAACGCAGGTTGAATTTGCGAGTTATCGTTGTAGGAACGGAAATTGATACAATCCAGATATGGGCGCCCTTCTAGGTAATAGTTAGGGTTACGACATAGTTCCATTTGTTGTGGTTTTAGGTATTTAACAACAGTCATCGGGCCGCTGCCGACAGGGTTTGGGTTTGTAAAAGTAGTCAAATCTTTCACTGTTGACCAAACATGCTTAGGCACTATGTGGTAGCGCTCCAAGTTCCACACAAAAGTGGAGTCTGCATCATTCAGCGTAAACACAACCGTTGTATTGTCTTTCGCAGAAATGGTTTGTAAGTTGTTTCCGGTCCAAATTCCTTTCTGGTCGAACGCAGGGAAGTCTTTGGTTAACATAAAACTGTAGACTACGTCATCTGCAGTAAGAGAAGTGCCATCTGACCACTTCAGACCATCTCGCAGCTTTAGAGTTAGAGTCTTTAAATCATCAGAATAAGAGAACGATTGAGCCAAACGGAAATCGGTTTTACCAGTCATATTGTTAAATACTAAAAGAGGTTCATACATCACTCCGTGCAAAAGATCTTTGGTGGTGTAAGGATTGAAGTTCTCTACAAAACCTGTGTTTATAATAGGTACTGTAAGTGTTCCTCCATGCTTTATTTCGTTGGCATTAGCAGAGCCCGCAGCTAGTAGAGAAGAAGCTAGTAAAGCCGTTAGCATTGTCATCTTCTGTTTCATATATTGTCCTTGAATTATTGTCACTTCAAAACAAGAAAGCGCTTTCTTTCTGTAATTTTGTCATCTTGATAAGATACTTCAATCAATTTATCCCCAAAACAAACCAACGATCACACAAAAATGATAAAACAACAATTTTAGCCATATATATCAATAATTTAAAGTCATGACTTAATGTTTTATAAACTAGAGTCTGCTATTAGAAGTAATTTTTCAGCCTCGCTCACTGAGAAATCGCTTTCTTTACAAATATGAATTGGCTAACATTCATTAACTGGGGATGAATCAAAAGGAGAGTTGGTAATGATAAAGTACTGGAACGGAAATAAATCACTTATTAGGCAAAAGCATGAGCTATTTATCACCGAAAAGATCATAGAAAAAGCATTTCCGGGCAATGAACTCATTGAGAACAAAAGTAATTACTCTACTAAAAGTTCTGAAGGACAAATTTTCAAATTTGGATTTGATATAACAACCACAATTTCTGGAAATACTAAGTTCACACCAAACTCTTTCTTAGAAATACCTATATCGCTATGCGGTGATTATCTAGGATTTAGAAATTTTCTGATAAATGAAAATGATTCTTCAGCGTTCCATTTTATTGAGAAAAAGAAACTACAACAGCTTAGAGCTGGCTTACCCTCATGTTGGTTGGATAAAGAAATTTTTAAATTTAATGGATATAACGTTAAAGAATGTGAAAGCATTGAGCATTGTGTTACCTTGCTTAAAACAAGAGAAATAGATTATATACCTCTAGGAAAAGTTGAGATTTCTGAGTTGATATCTGAAAATGAACTTAAAATCAATAATTTTCATATAGTAGAATCAACAGCAATTTATTACGACCTACCAGTCGTATACTATATAAACCCTAAAAGATACGACATTTACACAACGTTTAAAAAAGAATGTGAAAACCTAAAGAATAACGATGAGTTATGTAGGTATAAACATATGTTTTATACCAATATGAAATGTAATGAAAAAATCATTAGCTTAGTTAATCCATTTTTGCCCTACCATCCGGACGCATTTGCATTACGTCGCAAATGACTCACTTGACTTGCTCCCAGTAACTAATCCAATGCTGAGTGGGAGCGGTTTTCATTGCAATCCATTCGCCAGCCACTGATAAGTCACAGGCATGATTTAGCTCGCTAAACCAATGTTCGTTTAAGCATTCATCGCGGAATTTTCCGTTAAAAATGTCGATACAAACATTCGGCTTCGGTCTCCCTGCTTGGATTAATTTTAAATCACACCATGCTGATAAACCCATTGGTCTAGGGTTTTTCCTGTAAATTCTGGCCGTTGATCCGTTCGTATCGCAGAAGGATAACCTCGAAACGCAGCGATAGACTCTAGCGAGATCACGACTTCATCACCCGAGCTCCCCGTAACAACAGTAATATCCAGGCACTCTTTTGTGTAATCATCCACAATCGTCAGGCATTTAATCCGTCGGTCGTTATTCAGAGCATCTATCACAAAGTCCATAGACCACTTGTGATTCGGTACGAAAGGAAGCAAGCAAGAGAGGCTCGCGCTCCGCCCACCGTGATTTTCTGCGTCTCTGCTTGCTGACCATTAAGCCCAACTCACAGTACAAGCGATAAATGCGCTTATGGTTAACATCAAATCCTTCTCGTCTCAAAAGACGATGAATACGACGATAACAAAATCGACGCCGCTCCAGTGCCAACTCCTTTATCCGAGGCTGAAGCTTATTATCTTCACGGTTAATCAGAGGTTGATATCGAATTGATGCGCGTTGAATATCAACGAGTAAACAGGCTCTGCGTTCTGAAAACTGTGTGCCTTCCTGAATCACTTTAATAGCCTTGCGCTTGTCCTAGACGGTCAGTAGCTTTGGCTGAGAGCAATTTTCTGGGCTGATGCATCCAGTAGCGTTTCAGCCAACAACGTTTTGAATCGAGCATTTTCGTCTTCCAGCGCTTTTAGCCGACGGACTTCAGAGACATCCACCCCTACGTATTTTTTTGCGCCATGTGTAGAACGTTGTATCTGAGAACCCATATTTACGGCAAAGCTCTCGGGCGGGAATACCCGCATCCGCTACCTTTAAAATAGTAATGATTTGTTGTTCATTGAATTGCTTTTTCATGTTCATAATCTCCTTGGTTGGATGAACATTACTAATGTGTAGACTGGACTAGATTATGGTCAGCAGGACAATTCCTCCACTTCCTAAATCATTTACAAATACAACTTATTTCATAAATAATTTAAGACAGAGGATGGTTTAATAACCGACCTGATTTTAAAAAGAAAATCTATTGGCTAAATAGATGGCGCTAAATATAACTAGAAAATATATAGAATCGCACATCGCATGGTCACCAGATGGTCACAATTGTGACCATCTGTGCCCAATCAGGTATAGTTCAGTGAATATTGAATGCATATATATGCAAAATTCAAATAAGAAGACTTGATGGAAGCTAAGTAAAACCTAGAAATAACAAAGCCCGCTAAAAAGCGGGCTCTGCATAAAATTTGGTGGGTCTAGGCAGACTCGAACTGCCGACCCCTACCATGTCAAGGTAGTACTCTAACCAACTGAGCTATAGACCCAAATTCTGTGTTCTATTGTTCTTAATGATTTAAGAATGGTGCGTCCGAGTGGACTCGAACCACCGACCCCCGCCATGTCAAGGCGATACTCTAACCAACTGAGCTACGGACGCACTGCTTTAGAACGAAAGCGATATTAGCGACTGAACCTGAGGCATGCAAGTGCAATTTCTATGTTTTTGAACTAATTGGCTCTTCTATAGACAGTTTGGTGTTTTTTTATCCGTGCTTATAAAGTCACGCTTAATACGCGCTAAATAGCTTCTTATTAATAAGACGCTCGTAAACCACTTCTCTTTAATTTTGTGACACCGACCCAAAATACTGATTGATTGATTACTCTAAAAACGTAATATTGAATTTACCCAAAAATAACCAATAACAACCGATATCAAAGTAGTGAATGGACGTTCATATTTTCGATAACTCACACACTCTACGAGCTTCCGTCTTAACGGGAGTCAGTCTTTTCATGTCTGTTATTGCACTTTGTTTTGCGGTTTTTCACTTCCATGTGACTGGTAAATATTTTCACTCAGGGCTAGATCTCATTTTAGGGGGATACTCTTTTTATGCTTATCAATTAGCTAAGAAAAACAAGCATAAAAAACATCACATTCAAATCTTCGTCTACTTATTTACCTTCGTGGCATCGACCTCTATTTATACACAGCCGATTGAACATGGTACTTATGTATGGACAATGCTGTTCCCTATTTTCTTTTATTCTCTATTGGGGATAAAACAAGGCCGCGCTTTCTGTTTTGCTGTGCTTCTTATTCACCTAACCAGCATTTACCACAAAGTAGACTCGAACCAAGTGTTGCAAGCACTTCCGACTTTTACCAACCTTATTGCTTGTTACGTGTGCATATGGATCATTGCTCACATCTACGAGTTCAACCGAAGAAACATTGAAAATTCACTTACTTATCTAGCATCTCGAGACTCATTAACCGGTGCACACAACCGCTTGTCCCTGACTTCGACTTTTAAGCATTTTGAAACTCATAAAGACGATGAAACAACACTTTGTCTGCTTTTTATTGATTTGGACTATTTCAAGAAAGTGAATGACCAATATGGCCATGATGCTGGTGACAAAGTATTGATGGAAACCACCCGCCTGCTTTGCCAAGTGGTCGGTGACGATAATCTTTATCGGATTGGCGGCGAGGAATTCTGCGTTACTCTTTTTGATCATCCGATTGAACTAGCAGAGCAAGTTGGAGAGCGAGTCCGCTCAATGATGAGCCAGCACTTGTTCGCTTTTGGTGATAAAAGAATTCACATTACACTCAGTGTCGGCATCTGCGAATATAGTGACGGAGACAAACTCAGTGATCTCTTGAAGCTCGCAGATCTTCAGCTCTATAAAGCAAAAGAAAACGGACGTAATCAAGTCCGTTTGAGTCGCGCTTCAAAAGATCTCACAGAAGATACCAGCACCTGTTAACCATTAAATCAACTTAGTTTAGGCGCTCTATATTTGGGTCGTCATCAAAGTTGTCCTGCTCAAACACCACGTTGTAGTTTTCTGTGTATGTGCAGTGTGGCTGACGGCTGCAAGTAAAGAATCGACGCCCTTTAAAATCACCTTGGCTAGCCGTTTTTATCACCATAGGGCTACCACAGCGTTTACAAAAACGCACTTCTTTATCTGATTCAATAAGGTCAATATGTGCAGCGAGCAAACGTCTCAGTTTACTTACCTGGTAACTCAGTTTCACATTGGTGCCAATCAGTGGGATGTTGGCGGATTTGCATACGTGAATAAGCAATTTTTCACGTTCAACTTTGCCTTTTTTCAGTTCCTTCCCGTCATCAAGTTCAATGATCACTCTTGGCTCTAATGTACGAGCATCACAAACAACAAAGTCAAAATAACTTTTCGCGATTCGGTTGTAGGCGATAAACCACTCTTTCTTATTAATAGTTTTTGTAGGGGCAACGAGATTCGCCATACTCACTTTTGCTAGCACTACACCATGATCACCTACTGCCGTCTTCAGAGCGTTATAAAAAGCACTTTCTGTCATATTCAGGGCTGCCCCCTTTGACTTGTATGCAAAGTCTTTTGTTTCGTCACGACGAGTAACTGTTTTCTGAATGATATAGAAAAACAAAACCAAAATGGCAACAACAATAAAAATGTTGGTCATGATAAAAAGCCGACTCCTAAGCTAAACGACGCTAACACGTTAATTCATAACCGAAGTTATGTAGAAAAACCAGTACTGATGGTTACTTTTGAGAGATGTTGATACAGCAATGCCGAACCAGCCGTTCATCGCCTAGCGTTTGAACTTTAAAAACGATGGCTACTGATATTTTTCGACGATGGACTGATAACGAGTTTTTCCCAGAGAATCTGTTGTATTTTTAATGTTGTCGAGATTTTTTTGTAGCTCTTTAATCACTGTTTTATCTACGCTTTTGTTGAAAGCATAATAGATTTCACTTTGCTCAAGTGTGTATACGCTCTCGAAGCTGCCCGTTCCATAACCGGCTCTTTCGATTAACCAGCCTGCCGAGCGTTCATCGTACACCAACAAATCTATTCGATTTTTATAAAGCAGTTCAATTAAGCGGCTAATATGTGTTGCTTCTTGCATGGATTCTCTCGGGACACCTAAAGAAAACAGCATCTGTTCACCTACATCGTCCCTCATGACTCCTATGCGATACTTCGCCATATCTATTGGCGAGTTAATAACTATGTTGCTTCCTTTACGCGCCATGACAGCTACCTTGGCGATATCAATTGGCCCGATCCATTGAAATAGGTCTTCTCTGTGTGATGTTTTCGTCGTGGAAAACAGCCCGCTATTCTTTTGAATCAGAGCAGATCGATATGAACGTGACCATGGCAGTAAAATGATGTTGTTTTTGGGAATCTCTACGCCAGAAGCTGAGGTCATTTCGTGTAGTAAGTCGACAGAAATGCCTTTAATTACCCCGTTTTCCCGAAAGTTGAAAGGGGGATAGTCTTCAGTGTAATAAACCAAAGACTCAAGAGGATGAGCTTCGACTATTGCGACATTTGCAGACAGAAGCAAACACAAAGATATCAAAAAGTTTCGAAACATTTGACTCTCCCCCGAAGCAATATTCACCTATTGGTTTCTTATACTTTAGATGGTTATGACGAGAATGCAGTGCATTTGCGCATTATCGCACGAGCTTTTTATAGCTGCGTTCTGGTCTTCCGACCGTTCCGTATTTAAGATCTGCTAGCAATTCACCTGTGCTAATCAAGTACTCAAGATATCTTCGGGCGGTAGTTCGGCTTGCGCCAATTTTTTCTCCGGCTTCATCTGCCGTTAAGCTGATTGGTGTTTGAAATAGAAAACGAATCTTATCCAAAGTGACAGAATCAATGCCTTTAGGAAGCCGGTAGAGTTTAGGTTCATCACCAAGATTCGCCGTCATCATTTTATCGACAAGGTTCTGATCTAAATCGGCCATGCGCCCTAGCTCTGCCTGCCTTAAACGGTATTTATTCAAAGCGGCTTCTAAACGTGGGAATATCACTGGCTTTAACAGATAATCAACCACGCCACCTCTCATCGCTTGTTGCAACGTTTCGACTTCTCTCGCCGCAGTGATCAATATAACGTCGCAACTGTCGTTCTTCCCTCTCATTCGCTGGATGAGATCTAATCCCGTACCATCAGGTAGGTATACATCCAAAAGAACCAGATTAGGCTTAAGAACATCAAGCTGCATCTCTGCTTCCGATTGGCTAGTGGCGATTCCCACCACTTCAAAGCCTTCGATTTTATCTAAGTACTTATTATGAAGCTGAGCAATGGCTACATCGTCTTCCACGATCAAAACCCGAGTATTCATTGTTGTTCCTTTGGTAGATAAACCGTTGTACGTGTCCCGAATGGGGTATTCGCCACCATTTCCAAATGTCCAAGATAACGATCGGTAAGCTGCTTAACTAAATACAATCCAACACCCCTGTTATGCTTAGCTTTGCTTGAAACACCTTTCTGTAACAATTGATCTTGGCTTAGCCCTTTTGGTAGACCACAGCCTTGATCTTCCACTTCTAAAATCACTTCATGCCCATAGTCACTAATGGACACTTGAATAGTACGACGCTCTGGCGAGATGTATGTCCCTGTTCGGATAGATGAAAGACAGGCATCAAAAGCGTTATCAATCAAATTGCCCAGAATGGTGACAATGTCTTCTGCTTTGATTTTCTCTGGCAAGTTTTCTAGCTTCGAACCTTGTTCAACAAACAGTTCAAGTCCAAGCTCGCGGGCTCTTTCGGTTTTGCCTAATAGCAATCCAGCGATCAATGGGTCTTTCACAGTCTCGCGAAGAAACTCTATCAAGTTTTGATACAGCGCCGTTTCCTGACCTATCAGCTGTTGTACCGCTTCAAGTTCACCCATCTGAACCAATCCGCTTATCGTGTTCAGTTTATTTCGGTGTTCATGGGTTTGGGACCTGAGCATCTCTGCGTACTCTTTGGTTTGTGATAACTGCTCAGTAAGATCGTTAATTTCATCCCTTAAACGAAAGCTCGATACCGCGCCGACAACTTCGCCGTCGACGATGATTGCGCTGCGGTTTGCAATCAGCCTTTGGTTATTCAAAAACAGCTCTATATCTTTATCTGTTTCGCCGGTTTCCAGTACGGTATACAGGTCACTGTCCGGCAGAGAATCGGTTAACAATCGATTAAGCGCTTTCTCTTTGTCTAAGCCTAAAATTTCGCAGGCACTTTTATTGATTGACCTTAAATATCCTTTTGAATCGATGCTTAAAATACCTTCTTTTATGGTACTCATGGTCACATCAAGTTCGACGTAAAGACGTCCGATTTCTTCTGGCTCAAAGCCCAGAATTGCTCTTTGAAATCGACGAGAGGCATAACTGGAAACGACTACGTTCGCTACAACGACAAGCAGTGCCATGCCAGTAAGATAGATAAGAAACGGTTCAATTCGATTTTGTAAACGCTCAATCAGATAGCCGACAGAGACCACACCGATAATTTGGTCATTCGCATCGCGTATTGCAGACTTTCCTCGAACCGATTTACCAAGAGAGCCTTTGGCATAGGAAACGTAAGATTCACCGGAAATCAGCGCTCTATAGTTGTCGCCACCAACCATCGGTTTACCAATACGCTCATCCAGCGGGTGAACCAGTCGGATACCCTGATTATCGCCAATAGAGATAAACGCGGCTCCAATCAATTGGGTCAGATCTCGAAACTGCTCTTGTTGTTCAGCCGTAGCCTGACCGCTCTGCAGCATATTAATAACGCTTGGTGACTGGGCTAAAAATGAGGCGACCCCGAGCGCTTTCAGCCCGACTTCTTCCTCTTGGCTATGTTTCACATAAGCGAAGCCCGCTGCCACTAAAAGTAACAGCTCTATCAGGCCTGATAGGGTCATAATAATGAGCAGGCGTTTACGAAAGCTGATGCTGTTCCAAGTCATGTGTTACCTCCGGGCTGAAAGTAACACTTAATTAACATCAGCGCTAAATAGGTATCGAATAGTGTGAACAACTTATCGCAATAAAATACCCTCGAAAATAACCAAAATTTTGCCCCTGAAAATTCGAATGATAACTACTTCTAAAGAGCTAGTAACAAAGTTTTATTACATCGCCTAAATTTGGCAGGAATCACAGAGTGCGGGGGTGCTTTACTTCGACAGAGTCAAAACTTGAGCTGTATAATTAATAAGCAATCAGGAGCATTCTGGCTAGTGAAATTCTATGTGAATCGTTTATCGGAAAATGAGTTTTTTAGGAAGTAAAACTCAACAATTTGATGGGGCATTTTTATGAAACGGGACGACTTAGGGATTTGTCTTTCCAAAGACATGTTATCGAGACAACTGTGTTCTACGTTCACCCACGTAAGAGCGTATGATCCGAAAGATACCTGCTCAGATGAAATGTTAGTGCTTCTCTCTTTTCCTCAGATGTCAGGAAGAGAATTGCTGAGCACAATGCAAAGCAGCAAAAAGTTGGTTTGGAGAGCAGATTATTTTTGCCCTGCGGATCATCACTTCTAACAAATACGGTTTGTTTTGTCACAGACAGCGATTTGCTGATAAGCAACGATACGTTTACAACACCGTGCTTTTTACAAGACTATTCTTTTTAAAAGAGTATGCTTTCTAAAACCCGTTGACTTAACACATAAATAATTAGAGCATATGCTCTAATTATTTTTTATTGCTGAGCTGAACATGAAGACAAAAACTATCGCTCTTTTTGTATGCTCTCTGCTTGGTAGTCAAACTGCTTATTCTGCGCCAATTTCGTTTCAACAAGCTTGGGAACTGCTGAAACAGAACAACAATTCCCTCGCAGCAGAACGTGCCAATGTAGAGCGTTACGAACATCTTAAAAATTCTAAAGGTAACCTCAACTTACCTTCCATTAGCGTGGGAGCGAACTTCACTCGCTTAGATAACGACGTGACGCTCTCCGGCCAGCAAATTATGGAGAGTACAGGTCAAACCCTCCCTCTCCCTGCTGCACTACTAAGTTCCATTGGTTCAATAACTTCAACGGTTACTGAAAGAGATATCTTCAGCTCTTCTATTCGAGCTGTCTGGCCTATTTTTACCGGTGGCAGAATTTCAGCAGCCCAAGATGCCGCGATTGGAAAGAAAGAGGAAGCTCAAAGTCAGCTTGCTATGGAAACTCAAGCTCGCTACGAAGACTTAGCGAAATACTATTACAGCGTAGTTTTGGCTCAGCAAGTTTTAGAAACTCGCTCTTCCGTTGAAGCGGGATTAACCAAACACAGAGATAACGCTTTAAAACTAGAGCAACAAGGGCAAATAGCCCACGTTGAGCGACTTCAGGCTGAAGCTTCATTAGATAAAGCGGCGGTTGAACGTAAGAAAGCACAAAAAGACCTCGATATTGCTCAAAATGCTTTAACGGAAATTCTAGGACAAACCACCCTCGTAGAACCCGATGGTGAGTTGTTTGTAAACCAAAGTCTTCCTTCAATGAGTGCCTTTGTCGAACAGACACTCAATACTTATCCGGGCCTTGATTTGCTCGACGCCAAAGAAAAACAAGCCAGCAGCTTAATCAATGCGGAGAAAGGCAAATATTACCCAGAGGTTTACCTATACGGCGACTACAGTCTCTATGAAGACGATTCATTAGCAAGTCAGATGAAGCCAGATTGGTTAGTTGGTATTGGTGTCAGCGTCCCTTTGCTTGAAAATACAGGGCGTAGTGATCAGATTAAGGCAGCGCATAGTGCAGTCTCACAAGTCAAATACTTGAAGGCACAAGCAAGACAAGATCTGCAAGTATTAGTGAAGAAAACCTATCTCGAAGCAGAGCAAGCACTTGAAGAAGTGACAGGGCTAAACTCCAGCCTCAATCTTGCTCAAGAAAACCTTAAACTGCGTCAGAAAGCATTCACCCAAGGCTTATCTACCTCTCTTGATGTGGTAGATGCCGAACTGTATTTAGCGAGCGTTAAAACTCAGCAATACGTTGCCAGCTTTAATTACCTTATTTCACTCAATAAATTGCTCGCACTGACCAGTGAAATGGACACATTTGATAACTACAAAAATTCAGCAATTCCTCTGACAAGCGCTGAAACTCAAACTCTTGTGAATGAAAAGGATCCATCATGAAGGCTGTAAAAACGACACTAGTTGCTGTATCCACCCTAGCTTTGGTTTCATGGATCGGTTATGGCTTTTATCAAGCTTATCAGCCAAAGCCTATTCATTTGCAGGGTCAGATAGAATCACAGCAATACAGCATTTCCTCAAAAGTACCGGGGCGTATAGACCAAGTGTATGTTCGCAAAGGTGATATGGTCGAAAAAGGACAGCTGATATTCACTATTCACAGCCCAGAAATTGAAGCCAAACTTGATCAAGCGATTGCTGGAAAAAAAGCCGCTGGAGCCTTGGCTCAGGAAGCGGAAAACGGTGCTCGTGAACAACAGATTCAAGCAGCAAAAGATCAATGGTTAAAAGCGCGCGCCGCTTCTCAGTTAGCTGAGAAGACTTATTTACGCGTCAATAACCTATATAAAGATGGCGTCGTTGCTGAGCAGAAAAGAGATGAAGCTTTAACGCAATGGCAAGCAGCGAAATACACTGAAAGCTCAGCACAGCAGATGTACAACATGGCTCAAGAAGGCGCTCGTGAAGAAACCAAACAAGCCGCAGCAGAAAAAGTTCGTATGGCTGAAGGTGCGGTTGCTGAAGTGGAAGCATACGCCGCAGACACTGAAATTTCGAGCTGGTTTGATGGAGAAGTTGCACAAGTATTAATGCAAAGTGGAGAACTCGCCCCACAAGGTTTCCCTGTTGTGACGGTAGTCGATACACAAGATTCTTGGGCGGTTCTCAATGTTCGAGAAGACCTGCTCAGCCATTTTGCTAAGGATTCTCAGTTCAATGCTTTTGTTCCAGCACTGAATAAAACGCTGGCGTTTAAAGTCACTCATATTGCGGTAATGGGCGACTTCGCAACATGGCGCTCTACCGATGCAACACAAGGTTTTGACTTGCGCACTTTTGAAGTTGAGGCTCGTCCCGTTGAACCTGTTGAAGGTTTACGCATGGGTATGAGCGTGGTGGTTGAACTGTAAATGGATCACGCTGTGGCTTCACCTTCTTTAGAGACACAATGGCAGATATTAAGGAGAGATCGCTGGTTACTCTCCTGTCTGACATGGGTTCCGATCGTATTGGTTGTCACTATCTGGTGGATATTCTCCCAAGCCATTGTCCGCGATTTACCTATTGGCGTTGTAGATCTATCCAATAGTCGCCTTTCACGTCAGCTTAGCCGCGAACTGGATGCAACCTCCACCCTTTCGGTACTTCGCAGTTACGCCAATGTGGCAGAAGCGACAGAGGATCTAAAGAGCACTGGCATTTATGCTTATGTGGTTATTCCGAACCAATTCGATAAGACCATTTATCGTGGAGAACAACCACAGGTTACCACCTTCTACAACAGCCAAATGATTCTGGTTGGAAGGCTAATCAATTCTGCCGTCGTGCAAGCGCAATCTACATTTAATGCACAGGTTGAAGTGGTAAAAACGCTCGCCAAGGGCCAACAAACCACGCTGGGTGCAATGAGCCACGTGTTACCGATACGTACTCAAATCACACCGCTATTTAATAAAAACACAAACTACGCGCAATTTTTGGTTTCGGCGGTTGTTCCTGCCATTTGGCAAATTGCCATAGTGGTGACCACCATTATGATACTGGCCGCCAATCACCGAACTCACGGTTTAAGCATTTGGGCGCAACCCAATACTTTCTCTCGTTTGATAGCAACACTTGCCCCCTATTCACTTGTCTTCGTCTTGCAAGGTGCCGGCTTTCTTAGCTGGTTTTATCACGGGCTGGATTGGCCTATGCACGGTTCTATGTCGACCATGGTCATTGCTCAGTGCTTTACGATTGTGGCCTGTATGATTATGGGCTCGTTCTTTTTCTTTATTACATTAGACCCAGCACGAGCGATGAGCTTCGCCGCTGCATATACCGCACCAAGCTTCGCTTTTATGGGAATAACATTCCCGACAACGGATATGGGTACTTTGGCTCAGATATGGCGCAGCTTGCTACCTGTCAGTCATTATATTGATGTGCAGGTAAGCCAAGTCAGCTATGGACTCGATGCTTATTCTGCTCTTGCATCTTTGTGGCCGATGCTTGGCTATCTTCTACCACTTGGATTAACCCTCCTGTTGATTAAAAAACACCTGCGAGCTGAAAAAAAAGTGAGGAGTGACCATGAGCTGGTTTAACTTACTGAAAGCGGAAATTAAAGCACTGTTTACCAACCCTGTGGTGGTATTGACCGTGTTTGGTGGCGTATTTTTCTATTCTTTTCTTTACCCGCTTCCCTACAGTCAGCAAACGCCAAGAGAACAAACGCTTACCGTAGTAAATTTGGATAAGAGTCAAGCCAGCTATCAACTCGAACGCATGGTTGATGCAACGCCACAGGTCAAAGTCGTTCAACGAAATGCGACCATTGAAGAAGCAAAGCAGGCCTTTCTAGATAAGCAAGTGAGCGGAATTTTGGTTATTCCGGAACATTTCTACAAAGACTTAATGCTAGGGAAAAGCACCACTCTTGCTTATGCGGGTGATGCTTCCTACTTTTTGGTTTACGGCACATTAGTTGAAGGTCTGGCTCAGGCAGGCGGAACATTAGCAGCCAAAACCAAAGTCGCTCGTCTTGTCGTAGACGGAGAGCCACTTTCACTTGCCGCTAAACACTACTCGCCGACCGGACAAAACCTGAAACCCACGTTTAATGCACGTATGGGATATGTAGACTATGTAGTACCAGCCGTGTTTGTTCTTATTTTGCAGCAAACGATGCTGATTGCTTCAGGCATGATGGTTGGCACGCAGAAACACGGTATTGGTTATTGGAGCCACATATCCAGTTTCAAACTCATCGCTTTAAGAAGTGTTGTGCTCATCCCGATTTACTACCTGCTGAGTATGTATTATTTCGGCGCAAGTTTTAGCCTGCATGGTGTCAACACACTGGCACACGCATCCGAACTGCTGACGCTGTTACTGCCATTTTTACTTTCTTCATGTTTTATCGGCATCTGGCTTGGTTCTATTACTCCAAGACGGGAGCTGGTAACTTTGGTGGTTTTGCTTAGCTCAATGCCTTTGATTTTTTCAGCAGGCTTTATATGGCCTGTCGAGGCGATTCCACAGCCAATTGTATGGGCATCGAAACTGTTTCCAAGTACTCCGGCAATACAAGGCTTCTTAGCTCTCAATCAAATGAGTGCTGAATGGCGTCAAATAGCATCTCAATGGACTTTGCTGTGGGGACAAGTGATAGTTTGGTTCATGCTGGCTTGGTGGCAGCTTAGCAAAGCGCAACGCAACTGCACCAGAATAGAAAAGTAGAAGAAACGGCTGGCAAACAAGTTATTCTTGCCAGTCTTTTCGCATCCGCTTGATGACTTCATCATCGACACCGTGGATATTCCCGTAAAGCTCTCGACACACAATGATATTCAGCTTAGCTTTATGTTTTCTGGCTAACTTCTTATAGACGGTCATCTCCCACTGCTTAACAAAGGTGTTTGATACCACCACGCTCTTGCCCTCTTGAAGCCAGTAATCCGTCTGTTGCTGGCACCATTGGTGTGCATCCCCAATTTCCTCAGCACGGTATTGATACTCTCCCTGCTCATCCACAAAGTACATATCCGCTTCTAAATGAACGGCTGGTAATGTTTTTGCCAGCGTTGATTTACCTGAACCCGGTAAACCTCGGATAAGAGTGAGAGTCAGCATGTTGAACCCGTTAATAAGATATAAAATTATGAAATAACCGCGTTGGGCGTGAATATTAACTTAATTTAAGGTTGTCTGCATTTTGCTATCGACATCTGTAAATAGTTAGGCTATAAGTCTAGATGTTTAGACGTCCAAAATGTTAGCTAAGGGAGAAAGCTGTGCCAATTAGGATCCCCGATCAACTGCCTGCAAGTGATGTATTACGTAAAGAGAACATCTTCGTAATGCCAGAATCTCGTGCGTCAACGCAGGAAATACGCCCACTTAAAATTTTGATCTTGAATCTGATGCCGAAAAAAATTGAGACCGAGACTCAATTTTTACGCCTACTCTCCAATTCACCTCTGCAATTGGATATCGAACTGTTACGCATTGATGATCGCCCAAGCAAAAACACACCGGAAGAACACCTTAATGCTTTCTATCGTCAGTTTGACAAAATTAAGGATCGTAACTTTGATGGTCTGATCATCACCGGAGCTCCACTGGGCTTAGTTCAGTTTGAAGACGTGGCTTACTGGGATCATTTACAGACCATTATGACTTGGGCAAAAAGCCATGTTACTTCAACACTTTATGTGTGCTGGGCTGCTCAAGCTGGCTTGAAGCTGCTGTATAACTTGCCAAAGAGAACACGTAAGGAAAAACTCTCCGGAGTTTACCATCACGACATCCATCAGCCATTCCACCCAATCTTGCGTGGTTTTGATGATACCTTTTTGGCTCCTCATTCTCGTTATGCAGATTTTGAAGCCGACTTTTTAGATCAACATACCGACTTAGATATACTCGCGACTTCTGACGTTGCGGGCGTGTACTTAGCATCAACGAAAGACAAGCGTAACGTGTTCGTTACCGGTCACCCGGAGTACGATGCTAATACACTGCACAATGAGTATGTTCGCGATCTGGGTGAAGGTATGGAACCAATGATTCCTGTGAACTACTACCCGAATGACAATCCGGATAATCAACCGAGAGCAAGTTGGCGAAGTCATGGGCACCTGTTGTTCGCGAATTGGCTTAACTATTGTGTATACCAACAAACACCGTTTGATCTGGAACACTTTAGCGAAGACAAGTTCACAAAAGACGACTAGTCGAAGATCAAAGCTGTATTTCAGCACACACTTCTAAGCCCGCTATCACTAGCGGGCTTTTTTATTCACTCCATTGAATATGCAGAACCTGTCGCATAAATTTTCACCATAACTTCGATAATTAATTGATTTCATTATCATACCTTCAAAATTCAAGGAGTAAGTCAATGAAATCAATACTCAGTATTTTGCTATCATCTCTCCTCTTGGGCTGCATGATGGTTGAACAACAAGACAGTCTCCAACAAAACAGCGACCCGATTGAAAAAGCGGAATCGAGAATCACATTAGGCTTGGGCTATTTAGAAAATGGCAACATGCCCAAAGCACGAGAAAACCTTGAGAAAGCGTTAGAACACGCGCCGGAATACTACAGAGCCATGCTTGCGATCGCTCATTATTACGATGTCGTCGGCGAAAAAGATAAAGCACTTGAAGCTTACGAAGACGCATTGAGTGAACATGACGACAATGGCCAAGTGCTCAACAATTATGGTGCTTTCCTGTGCAAGATAGGCGACTACCGACAAGCCGATAAATATTTCAATCAAGCCGTAGAACAACCCAATTATTACTTAGTGGCGGAAAGCTACGAAAATGCCGGTTTGTGTGCAGCGAAGTATGGCAACTTGAGCAAAGCAAAAAAGTACTTTAGCCGCGCCATAGATCATGATCCACAGCGATTTCGCTCAATCTTACAATTGTCGAAGCTAGAAATAGATTCAGGAGAGTTTTCTCAGGCGCGAGTGAGGCTTTTGCAGTTTCATCAAAACCATGGTTATCAAAAAGCATCACTGCACTTGTTGGCAAATTTAGAAAGGCGAGCCGGAAACAAAAGGTTGGAACAGAAATATTTATCGCTACTCAAACAACTGTAGGCTCATTGTCATTTAGCGTTTTTCGGGCGGCCATTATTGCCGCCTTTTCTATCGCGATAATGCACTCGGCGTAGGCGTCGTACTTGTTTCGCCCGTTGTATTTTCTGGTATTCGCGATAAACGATACGGATAAACAAAACCAGTCCGACAAGCAACAATAGTGAAAATACACTCAAGAATGGTTTGCATAACCAATCCGGTTGGCAAGGTTGAAAGAACACAAAGTCCATACTTACCTCCTTCTCTATAGAGTTATTCCACTACTGTTATATTAGCAACTGTCTTTAATCCACAGCTTGCGCTGTTCAGCATTTTGAAAAGTCCATGCAATAAAACGACTTATCTTTTGTCCTTGCTGCATCTCTACTACTTTTATCGACTCGGCGCCAACTTTCTGAAGTTGTTTTTTCATCCAACGAACATTATCACTTTTTGATATCAGCGTTGTGAACCACAAAACCTGCTGACCAAACCGCTGACTTTCAAACGCCATGTTCTTAATAAATGCCGCTTCACCGCCGGGACACCAAAGCTCAGCTTTTTGTCCACCAAAATTGAGAGTCGGCTTTTCCTCTTGCTTTGAAAGCATCGGCTGACTTGTTAAACCTTTCTTCTTTTTGTTCGCTTGAAGGTTTTTCAGCTTTCGCTGAGTCCCCTGTTCTGCTTCGGCAAGAGAAGCATGAAACGGCGGATTGCAGGTCGTCACATGGTATTTTTCATTTGGCTGAATAATGCCAGCAAATATCGATTTGCTGTCAGTCTGTAAACGGCACTCTATTCGGCCTCTCAGATTGTCATTGTGCTGAGCAATGTTATTAGCTTGCTTCACAGACACGGGGTCAACATCGCTACCTACATAGTTCCAAGCGTATTCCGTGACACCAATGATCGGATAAATGCAGTTTGCACCGACTCCTATATCAAGTGCGCGAATACCGTCTTGTTTGAGCGACGAGTTCTCTGATTGCAGCAAATCAGCCACGCGGTGGATGTAGTCTGCACGTCCCGGAATCGGCGGACACAAGTAGCCCTGCGGAATATCCCAGAACGACACACCATAATGCAGTGCAAGTAACGCTTTGTTCAGTAGCTTAACGGCTGTCGGGTCTGAGAAAGAAATACTCCAATCACCTTTAGGGTTTTTAATCAGGTGGGGTTTTAATTCCGGTAACACTTTGCACAACGCCATAAAGTCATAATTGCCTTTGTGGCGATTTCTACTGTGTAACCCCTCTTTGCCCTTAGTCACTGGGTTTGATCTAACGGTTGGTTTTGCCGCTCCGCTAGATTTCGGTTGTGCTAGTGGTTTAGACTTTGAAGCCTTAGATGCAGAATACGATTTCTTACTGCTCACCTTTTTTTCATTAGCAGCTTTTTCTTTCACTGTATTTTTACTGCGTGTTTTCCCTCGGGTCTTCTCAGTAGGAGCTTGACTGTTCATCCGTTACCTCGGCTTAACTCTAAGACCATCATGTAAATGCGTGCATCCAGTTCATACTGGTGATAATTCGGTTCCATATGACAACAAAGTTGATAGAAGGATTTGTTGTGATCTTTTTCTCTCAGATGCGCAAGCTCGTGAACAACCAGCATTCTTAATAAAGGCTCAGGCGCGTTTTTAAACATACTGGCAATACGTATTTCATTTTTAGATTTGATCTTATTACCATGGACTTTTGATACATAAGTGTGAAGGCCCAGAGCATTGTTGATTAGGTGTATTTTGCTGTCGTAAACCACCTTGCTCAGCGGCGCAGTTTTCTTCATATACTGGTTCTTAATCGCCATCGTATATTCAAACAGTGCTTTCTCACTTTGAATTGAATGACGTTCAGGGTAACGCTGCTCGAACCAAGGAATGAGCTTATCGTTATCAACCAACTTTTGGACTGACTCGACAATGTGAGCAGGATAGCCTTGAATGTATCTGAGTACTGAATTCATACGTATTTTTGAAAGCCTTAAAATGAAGCCGCACAGTGTAGCGGAAAGTCGATAATGATTCACGTATTAGGCTTTGGCAAATGCAGAGGTAGGTTTGTATCAAGTCTGAATGAAACTGGAACATGGAAAATCTAGACACCAGACGATTTTCCATTGTTTTAAAAAGGTATGAGCTAGGTCTAACTGAGCAACGCAACCACAGTATGGCGACGCACATTCGCTTGTGCATTTAATGCTTCAAACGCCGAAGAAAAATCTTCCGAAGCTCTATTAAAATGTGTGAGCTTTTGTGAAATCTGCTGACTGCTAGGCACATTCAGTTGACTCTTCATTGTCTGCATTTGTGTATCGATATCGACTTGATATTGGTTAGCTTGTTCTAAGCTAGCGTGTGTTTGCTGAAGATGTTTATTAACTTTAATGATGCTCTGCTTAATACCGTCACGCGAGCTTAAATCGAAACGAAGCTCAGCAACGCCATCTGGTTCTGATTTTAAATTGAGCATGTTAGCCTGACCAGCCGGAAAACGATGGCCTTGGCCTGTAACTGCGACTTTATGGTCCATTTGTTTGTAAGCTTGCTCACTCGCTTCAAATAGTACGGTACCGTCTTCACTAATGCTGGCTCTCATCCCCAAAGGTATAAGACTTCTATCCAACATTTTAACGGTTCTAACTCCATCTTTCGCTGAATCAAACTGGATCATTACCGAGCTACCATGAGGAAAATCCAAACGTATTTGTTCAGCTTTACCTTGTAAGCGATTCACATTGAGACCAGGAATTGAAAATCGGCGGACATCTGTTCCATTGAGTTTTAAGTTCAACTCATTATCAATAACACGATGACCATCGAAACGAGACTCCTGTAACACGGTATCAATTTGAATTTTTGAACGCGTTAAGTTCTCTTTAATATTTGGAACGTTATCTACGCCCTGATTCATTGCCTGAGTTAATTGACGCTTAATGCTACCTAACTCTTTCCCAACTAGCTGCAAAGACTTAGCCGCTATTTGTACAGCAGTCGCTTGTTGTTGCCCCTGAGTAAGCAATATTCCAGACACAGAATAAGTCGAGGTATTACCTCTGTTCGAATAACTAGCGGGGTTAGACGCAATACGTTTTACATCGCCAGCATTTAGAGACGGTGTAACTGTTGTTCTTTCCTGCCCAGTTAGTCGAATACCATGCGCACGAACTTCACTTGTGCTTAAAGCCATCTAAATACTACCTAAATACGGTCAAATAGTGATAAGCCGTCTATTTTGACATAGCTGGCTTGTGTAGCCTGTAAAGCAGCCATAAAACTGTTTAAACGCACAGAGGCTTCACTGTAATCTAAAGCAGATAACTCATCGTTCACTTTTTCGACAAAGAGTTTATTATCGGTATGCGAACTGTTCATTAAATCCAAATTGTTATGACGTCCGCCCATTTCTGTGATTGCCGAGAGAACGTTATTTGCGGTTATATCAAGATCATTAATTGTGTTGCTGACTTCATTTTGGAAATTTGCAGTAGGAGCCTGAAACTCGGCGATTAATCCGTCTATGGATTTTAAAATATTATTGCCACCGCCCAGATCCAAAACATCTAGCGCTGTAATGTTCGTTTCCATCGTAACGCCTTTTGCGACAGTCACGACTCGTTTATCACTGTTACCCAAAATATTGTAATTCGCATCTAAAGACGGGGTATCTGTTGCCGTTCCCGAGAATAAATGAACCCCTTCTTCATCTTGAGCGTTAAATGCCGAAGTAATCGAATCTCGTAGATTGTTTAACTCGGTAATAATCCCGGCACGGTCGTCTGTTGTCATCGTGCCATTCGCTCCCCAGAGAATTCGGTCACGCATGTTCTGCAAGCTATCCGTCACGGAATCTAAATACACTTCCTGGCTGGAAAGTATCGTTTTTACATTGGCAATATTGTTTTGGTATTGGGTAATAGCGCTGTCTTCACGCTCGAGGTTCAATAACTTGATTGATGCCATAGGATCGTCGGACAACTTCGTCATCCTTTCACCTGTCGACATTTGCTGCATGACCTTTCCTAACCCTGCATTGTTTGTCTGCAAGCTTTGCAGCATCATCTGGCTAAACTGTGTGTCACTGATTCTCATGATGTCCCTCTAAAATAACTGCAGCACTGAATCAAACAGCTGGTTGGCGGTACTGATAACTTTCATATTGGCATTGTGCGCATTAGCAAAATTCATTAGGTTTGCTGCTTCTTCGTCACTGTTGACTGCACTAATATTATCTCTGGCGGTAATTGCCTGGCTGTTCATGCTGCTTTTAGCCTGATAGTCCGATTCGGCCTGTCGTGCTTTTATTGCGACATTACCCACCATTCCTGTAAATGCATCATTCAGTGAGACATTCCCAAAGCCATTAATCGAAAATGTCTGGTTACTTATCTCTATTATGGAAATCAAGTTGTCGCTGTTCCCTGGATTTCCATCACCAGATAAACCCAGTTCATTCGGAGTAATGTCCGTAATAGTTAGACTTGCAGCAGCGTTCGCTGCGTCATAACTAAATAACGCTTTTCCCGCGATTCCGTTAAGATCTAAGCCCATTGCCAGTTCCGTGTTGAACGCATCAGCCATGGAAACAGCCATCTCATCAAGCGCCGTCATGTACGGTTTGAGAATGTTAGTTTGGTAGTTTGATATTGCGCCAAGGTTACTGCCGACATCACCGGGTATTGAAAAGCTTTGTTTATCAAAATCGACTTGTAACGTTGCTATATAAGCATCATTTACATCAGGTATTGCTTTAAGAACACCCGCCTCACTGCCCATGATCAGAGGTTGACCAGACGTCAGTGTTACTTGAATGCTCCCGTTAGCCTGATCAGTGGTTTTTACTTCCACCAATTTTGATAGCTCCCCAACCAACGTATCACGTGTGTCTAGTAGTTGCGCTGCATTTGCGCCAACGCCTTTACTCTCAACTATCTGCTTATTTATATCAGCAATATTACTCATAAGACTATTCGCTTCTGCAACTGCAGCAGTGCGCTGATCGCTTAAGTTTTTATGTTGGGTATAAAGGGACTCATTCAGAGTGTTAAAACGGCGGGATAGCGCTTCAGCTTCATTAATAATTTGCTGACGTAATGGCATAGATTCCGGTTTCGAAGTCGCATCATGAAGTGCAGCAAATAAGTTATCCAAACCCGCTGACAAACTAAATCCTTCAGAATCTAATGTGTTTTCTAGGTAGCTTAAACTCTCTGTATACCGTGATGCATAAGATTCTGCACTGCTGGTCGTCCACGTCTGCTTAACAATAAACTGATCTGTTACTCGGCGAATACTCGTCACCTCTACGCCCGTCCCTGCACTAAGTCTGTCATACTGAGAACCGCCAACGGTTGCCATTAGTGCTTGTTGGCGACTATAACCAGGAGTATTTACGTTCGCGACGTTCTGAGCTGTAACATCTAGTGCTACGCGGTTTGCATTGAGTCCGCTTAATGCGATATTAACCAGGTTCATATTCGTTAACGCTCCAATTTACGAATCAAAGACTGACTAAATGCATTAGTCGCTGTTAATTCATTTCTTTCTTGGAAGTTAGATGCGACCGTTTGTGAAGAATGATTAACTGGTGTGATGACATTTTTTGCCAATTTTGACTCATCGTGTTCTACACGTTGAGAAGCTAAAGAAAAGTCCACAATGTTTGAAGCCGAGCTCTCATTCGAACCCAATTGTTCAACTAACATATCTGCAATTCCCGAGCTCTGTTTTTTCGCCATTTCAATAGCCATCTGGCCATCATACATATCGCGAAAAACACCCTGTTGCTTGCTAGAAAACGGGCTGTCTTCATCAGCCATAACATCACTGCTGCTACGCATTTGACGTAATACTAATTGCAGGAACATTGCCTCAAATTGTTTAGCGACAGTTTCTAATGCGCCTTTTTCGTCGGAAGCATGTTTAATGTTCGTCAGTGTTGTGTTGTCGTGATAAAGAACTGAACCCATCTGTGTTCTATCGTTAGAAAGATCTATTTTCATTGTGCTTTCCCTATATAACGACTAACTCGGCGTTTAATGCCCCAGCCTCATGTAAGGCTTGCAATATCGACATTAGATCAGTGGGTGTCGCTCCGAGGCTGTTTACCGCACTCACTATGGTGTTGAGTTCGGTGCCCACAGGCCAGATCATCATATTCGCTCTCATTTCATCAATATTAATATCCGACTGCTGGACAACTTCCGTTTGCCCTGAATCTGCAAACGCATTTGGCTGACTCACCAGTTGAGATTCGTTAATACTGACCGTTAAGTTGCCGTGACTGACAGCAGCCTCTCCCACCTTCACATTCTTACCTATTACGACTGTTCCAGTGCGAGAGTTAAAGACGATTCGTGCAGGTTTACGACCTTCGGTAACACTGAGCTCTTCTAACATAGACATCATAGTCACTCGTTGTTGGGTATCCTTAGGGGCACGCATTTCGACTTTGCCCTTATTGATTGCCGTCGCAACCTTAGGTCCAAACGTATTATTAATTTCACGAACAATATTTTTTGCGGTCGTAAAGCTAGGCTCACGTAGATTTAGAGTGATTTTGTCTTGTTCATTAAAGTCTGTGGGTATTTCTCGTTCGAGTGTTGCACCGTTAGGTACTCTGCCAGTGGTTGCTGTATTGATGGTAATTTTTGAACCACTTCTACCTTCGGCAGACACACCGCCAACCACAACATTACCTTGCGCTACGGCATACACTTCGCCGTCAACACCGCGCAATGGTGTCATTAATAACGTCCCGCCTCTGAGGCTTTTGGCATCGCCGATGGATGCAACAACAATATCCAGTTTCTGACCCGGTCCAGCCATTGGATTGACTGTCGCCGTCACACTCACTGAAGCCACGTTACGCAACTTGGGGTTGGTCGATTCATCGAGTTGTACACCAAACTGACGCAACATGTTTGTAATGGACTGAGCGGTAAACTTCACTTGGTTACGGTCACCATTGCCATCTAAGCCAACAACCATTCCGTAACCAACTAATTGGTTTTCACGTATTCCCTGAACATCTACCAAGTCCATTAATGCAATTTGAGTTTCAGCTCGCGCGGTAGGGAACGAACCCAAAAACAGTACCAGTAATACTGTTGTGAAAAATATATTGTGTTGTTTCATTAAAACGGCATCCATGGACTATTAAAGAACTGCGTCAACCAACCGGACGCGTTACTGTCAGCCAGTGCGCCACGGCCTGAATAGGTAATTCTTGCATCACCAATGCGTTGAGAAGAGACTTGATTACTACGTGTAATATCTTCGACACGGACGATTCCGGTCAGACGAATAAACTCATCCCCCTGATTCAATCGAAGCCATTTTTCTCCGCGGATTCTTAATACTCCATTAGGAAGAACCTCACCGACGGTGACCGTTATTGCTCCTTCAAGTTTATTACCTTGAGAACTAGAAGCTGTGCCATCAAATTTTCGCTCACCATCTACAGATGCACTAAATTGATCGTATGTGCTGTTCCCTATTGTGGGGACACCGAGTCCAACACTCGACGTTTTTCCATATTTAGTATCTGCACTTTTACTGGATTCTGTTTCTTCCGACAAAAGTACGGTCAAAACATCGCCGACACGATAAGCACGGCGGTCTTGAAATAGAGTCATTGAGTAGTTGTGGCGATAAAGACTGCCTGAGTGAGGTGTAGGTAAAGAGTAATCCAAAGCCGGTGGCCCATATTTTTCATCATCGGGTGATGGCGGAATAAACTCATCCCGCCCAGCGCAACCCGATAATATTAAAACGCTCAATAACCCGACCGTGTTTAGCTTTGTCATTACTCTATGTTTCATTAACTATGCTTCCTTACACAGACTGTGACACATACTTCAGCATGTCATCAGCCGCAGATACGACTTTGGCATTCATCTCGTACGCTCGTTGTGTGGTGATCATGTCTACCATTTCTTCTACAACCTGAACGTTAGAACCTTCGAGCACACCTTGTTTAATGCTGCCTACACCATCTTCACCAGCAACAAGTTCCTCAGCCTGACCACTAGCATCCGTTTCACGGAAGAGGTTTCCACCTAATGCTTCTAAGCCTGCCGGGTTAATAAACCTTGCCAGCGTAATTTGCCCTAACGTCTGTGGTGTAGAATCCGTTGCACTTGTTGTAGTGACTGTGCCGTCAACACCAATCGACAAAGATGTCGCATCCTCTGGGATCTGTATTTGTGGTTGCAAAGGCAAACCCTGACTGTTCACTATCAAACCTTCAGAGTTCACATGGAACTGACCATTTCTGCTGTACATGATTTGGCCGTCAGAATTTTCGATCTGGAAAAAACCCTGCCCCATGACAGCGAGGTCCATTTCCTGACCTGTGTTCTGAGTATTACCCTGAGTGAAGACTTTTTGCGTACCCACTACGCGTACGCCGCTACCTAACTGAACACCCGTTGGAAGCTGGTTTACCTGATCAACCTGAGCGCCGGGCTGACGTTGAATGCTGTAAAACAAGTCTTCAAAAACAACACGATCACGTTTAAAACCAACCGTGTTCACGTTCGCGAGATTGTTTGAAATAGCGGTCATCTTAGTATCTTGAGCCGCCATGCCAGTTTTACTGACCCATAGTGCTGAATGCATTAAAGATTCTCCTTACAACGCCGACATTTATCGCGCGCTTACTAATTTATTTCCGGCTTGAGCCAATGTTTCTGCGGTTTTCATCATGCGCACTTGCATTTCAAAATTACGAGTTAAAGACATAACACTCAGTAACTCGTCAATTGCCGAAACATTACTTCCTTCAATATGTTCAGGATTAAGTTGTATCGTTGCATCTACCGCTAACACTGTGCCATCAGTGGTATGCAATAAACTGTCACTTTCCTTTTGCAGTTGGCCATCCGCCGGGTTCACCAGTTTGAGTGTCCCAACGTTGATTTCAGCACCGCCTCCAGGAGGTGTGACAGAAATAACTCCGCGCTCACTAACTTCCACTTTTTCATATTCAGGCAGGACAATTGGCGCGCCACCATCATCTAATACTGCAAACCCGTTAATGCTCAGGGCACCATTGGTATCGACAGCCATATTGCCCGCTCGTGTATAAGCTTCGCCGCCATCTGGAGATTCAACGGTTAAATAACCATCTCCCATGATGGCAACATCAAGTGACCGTCCAGTTCTAACGATGTCACCACTGTCAAAACGCGTAGAAGCAGAGTTGGTTACAACCATGGTTCGTCCGTCATACCCTGAACCTTTTAGCGGCACACTGCTGACGCGTTCCATATCCGCACGAAAACCCGAAGTATCTGCGTTTGATAAGTTATTTGAACGTACGTGCTGAGCTTTAAGTACTCGGCTGGCTCCAGAAGTCGCGGTGTATAGCAAACTATCCATTTATGATCCTGTTGAAATTCATTAACTAGATTGCGTTGAATAACGCCTGAGTAAGCTTATCTTCTGTTGAGATGGTCTTTGCGTTTGCCTGATAGTTACGCTGAGCCGTCATCAGACTGACCAACTCTCCAGTCAAATCGACATTTGAGCCTTCCAGAGCACCTGCAGATAAATCACCTAAAGTACCCGTACCCGGTACGCCAATAATCGGAGCACCTGAACTGAAACTTTGCGTCCAAGCGGTACCACTCACTTTTGCTAAGCCTTGCGGGTTAGCAAAGTTGGCTAACACAACTTGTCCCTGTAATTGAGATTCGCCATTTGTGTATGTGGCATACACCATGCCGTTGTCTTCAATACGCACACCACTGAGTTCACCTGAGGTATAGCCGTTAGGGTTATTGGTACTAACACTGAACTCCGCACCAAACTGCGTACTACCCGTCATACTGATGTCAATACTCATCGCGTTAGCACCCGCGGCAGGGAAAGCAACGTTATATGTGCCAGTAGGTGATAACAATGTTCCGTCAGTATTAAAAGTCACTGCTTGTGTTGTTACTGGTGTAGCGCTGCCATCCACTTGAACATTCACTTCCCAGGTATTATCTGCAGTTTTGGTAAAGTACTGTGTAACCGTATGGCTGTTGCCGAGAGAATCATAAACTTTGGAGGTGTATGAAGAATTAAATGAATTAGGATCGGTAACATCAAACGGATATACCGCTTGATCAATTACGCCTGCACTGGCGTTGAAATTGGAAACAAATTCAAGTGAATCAGTCGCCTTCGCCGCCAATGAAGATGTGCGAATTTTTATATCACCAACAGATCCGCTCATAAGTGTGTTATTGGCATCTACGCTGTAACCCTGTAGCGCAGCACCCGTATTGCTAACAACATTGTTGTTCTTATCGGTTCCGAAGACACCAGAACGCGTGTATTGAATCTGACCCGCAGAATCTTGTGTCACAAAGAAACCACCGCCGTTAATCGCCAAATCCATTGCTCGGCCAGTGTTTGTTACAGACCCATTTGTATCAAAATCCTGTGAAGTGGCTGCAACCTCTACGCCACCTGGCTGTAGACCATTATAAACAGCTGCAAATTCAGTCCTCGCACCCTTAAATCCATACGTTGACGCATTGGCAATGTTATGGCTGATTGTGTTTAGTTCAGTATTGGTTGCATCCAAGCCACTAAGAGCAATATTAAAACTCATAAATAACCTCAGTTTCCTTATAAGGCGTTAAGCGCCAAATTGAGTAATTTGATAAAAAGGTACGCTACCTACACCAGCGACATTGACCATTGCAGAGCCGCCTGAAGCGGGGATACGAATTTGTTCCACTTCACCAGCCAGCAACACATTCGGTGTTGGCAGGCCATCTTGTACTTGCACGGTAACGTTATATTTACCGGCGGTTAGTCCTAACGCTTCAGGGTCTATTGAAAATTCAACTTCACCAGCAGGATGAGCACCCAGTGGCACTTTCACTGTTTCTCCATACTGGTCTGTAACGATTAAGTTAACTTGGCTAGAAGCGTAATTGAGCTCGACTTTTCCTTTCTGTGGATTTTCATCAAGCTCAAACTCATTACCTGAAATATAAACGGTCTGACCTACTAACCCTGCGGTCGATAGCACCTGCATGTTATCCAGCAATACTGTGTTGTTCTGCAGTACGCTGGACATG
The DNA here is from genome assembly GCF_038452265.1 of Vibrio diazotrophicus. Taxonomy (NCBI): domain Bacteria; kingdom Pseudomonadati; phylum Pseudomonadota; class Gammaproteobacteria; order Vibrionales; family Vibrionaceae; genus Vibrio; species Vibrio diazotrophicus. The sequence goes on along the minus strand of NZ_CP151842.1, from coordinate 1,396,823 downwards.
TTTTCCATACTTTGAACTTGAGAAAACTGGGCTAACTGACCAACATATTCAGTACCATCCATTGGGTTTAGCGGATCCTGATTTTGGATCTGAGCAACCATCAAACTGATAAACTCATTTTCAAGTGACGTAGCGCTATTTGCGTCCAGAGAGTTACTACTCACGCTTGTATTTGTCATTGTTGCACTACCTGTAGTGTCACCAGAAAGTGCTGTATAGCTTGCAATTGTCATTAGCTACCCTGCCCTAGTTTCAACAGCCCTTGCTGCATACTTTTTACGTTGGTGAGTACTTCAACATTGGTTTCAAAACTGCGTGTTGCTGACATCATGTCAGCCATTTCTGCCACAACATCGATGTCTGGGTAGTAGACATAACCGTCTATATCAGCCAATGGACTATTAGGCTCAAAACGTTTTTCTGCTTGTCCCTGCGCTTGAACGACATCAACAATGCGAACTTCTGCACTCGGGTAATCATTGTGGCTGGCGGTGAGTTGAGTCTTGTTATAGACAGTCGCAAAAACTGGCTTCAAAGCTTTATAGGCATCATTCGGGTTTGCAGATACTGCGTCCGCATTCGCCAAGTTACTGGCAACTGTATTCAAGCGAACAGTCTGTGCATTCATTGCCGAACCCGCTATCGAATAAATATCAGTAAATGACATGATTAGCGTCCTTCAATTGCTTTAGCTAAGCCCTGAAATTTCATATTGAGAAACGTCAGGCTTGTTTGAAAATCCATGTTGTTCTGAGCAAACTTGCCTTGTTCCACACCCAGTTCGACGGTATTACCATTTTTACTATTCTGATAAGGAATTGAATATTGGCTCTCAACACGAAGAGAGGGTATCGAAGGATCAACGCCCAACTTACTGACAGAATTCATGACGGTTGTAAAACTCAAGTCCTTTGCCAAATATCCCGGAGTGTCAACATTCGCTAGGTTACCCGCGAGAACTTTGGTACGCTGAACGCGAAAGTTAAGCGCATCGGGATGTACGCCTAACGCGGTTTCAAATGAAATAGCCATGCTATTGTCCTTGCTGATTGCCTTACACTTCAGATACATATAACAAGATGCATGCCACATAAATTATCAATTAAATTCAATGACTTACATTAAAGCAAGGAAGAGCAGCTTCCGCCCATCGGAAGCAAATTACAGGAAGGAGGAAGTGTATATTTCCTCTATTTTTAATAAGTTTCTAATCTTAATAAGCTTGCTCATCGTGAGTGGCGCCACCCAAGCAAACAACATGACAGAACAGGCGTTACAGCAGGTCATAGAAAACCATCTTGATAAAGAATTGGCGCTATTAGCGAAACAAAGAGAGTGGCAGAATTTTCAACCTCAATGGCAGATGTGGATTCCTGGCTCAGTTAAACATCTCAAAGTTTGTGAAACCCCTCTGGTTATTTCTGGTCAAGACAACCAATTACTTCCGGTTGGCAATTTAAAACGGTCTGTTGATTGTTATGACGATAACTCTAGTTGGAGCATAAACGTCACCATAAAAGCTTCGTTATCACTCCCCGTTGTTGTGGTGAGTACGCCTTTGTCCCGAGATCAAAAAATTGATGCTTCAATGCTTAAAATGGAAATGCGAACTCTGACGCATCAAGATGATTTCTTTACCAAACTATCCGATGCGATTGGCAAACAAGCGATGCGTCGTATGCGTGTCGGACAAATTTTAGAACCCACTCTTGTGACTGCTCCTCCAATCGTTACCAAAGGTAATGAAGTTATCATCATCGCATCTAAAAACGGGGTTAATGCATCGACACAAGGTGTCGCATTAGAAGATGGTGGATTAGGAGAGCAAATAGAAGTGCAAAATAGTTCATCTCATACCGTAATTCACGCTGTAGTCACTGGATTAAACCAAGTTCAAACACAATTCTAAATTTAAAAAATTTTCGTTTTTTATTTAATGAATTAAAAACCGTTGTCGCCTACTAATAGTAACAACGAAATTTAAGCCAAGAGTCAAAGCATGAAAATCGATAAAGTTTCGGGCGCTCACGTCCAGCAACCAACGCTGCAACAAGCTAAAAAGCCAGTTGAATCAAGTCCACAGACCAAAACAAGTGAACCTGAAATGAACGCCAATACGGTTGCCTTGGAAAAAGCACAAATGGCAATGGCTGCACTTTCAGATGTGGATATCGAAAAAGTAGCACGAGTCCGTGAAGCACTCGCGAATGGCAAACTTGAACTGGATAGCAAAGCTTTGTCTCAGGCTATGATGCAGTTTCACACAGGACACGAGTAATAAGGAGTCCTCATGTCAAGTAACCGTGGGCAACACATTCAGGCTTTTATGGCAACGATTAGTGAAGATCTAAAACTTTATGGTCTGCTTCATACGCTCATCATAGAGCAAAGATTACTGTATCTTGAGTTTAAAGGAGATGAACTGGCGAAAAACCTTAAGCAGCAAGTTCCTTTACTCAATCGATTAAATAAAAACGCATCACAACGAACTCAATGTCTTAGAAGTTTAGGCTTACCCAATAACTCTCAATCCGTGGTTCGTATTTTAAATGCATTACCAGAAAGCGTAAGAGGTCGATTCGCCACTCAGTGGAAATCGCTTAATTCTGTGATAGAACAATGTCGCAAGCTCAATCAAGAAAACGGTCAAAGTTCTGCAGCTTTCCATGAGCTTTTAACCGAACTTACTCAGACGTCTGTTACATACGAAGAGCGACTAACCGAAGCATTATGATAAACAAGCGTAGGTTATCGTTAAATAAAAGGCGTCTGATAGCGACTGGATTAGCCCTGTTATTCAGTAGTAGCGTGTGTATGGCACAAACCTTTACCAAAGAAGTGGAGAATCAACAGCTTCTTTTGCTGCCATATAAAAACCAGATACGTTCACGCATACAGGCTCATCAACCTATTACCGAACTTATTCTAGGCCAATTGGAACATTATTCGTTACCTAAACAATTGGTCTTATTACCCATGCTTGAATCTTCATACAACGCACAGGCGATATCACATGCAGGTGCGCGTGGATTATGGCAATTAATGCCCGCGACTGCGCAACGTTTCGGCCTCACCACAACCCCGAATGATCAACGGCTAAATATTTCTGCCAGTACTGGCGCAGCACTACGTTATCTGAAGTTTCTTTACAAAAAGTTTGACGGGAACTTAACGCTGACACTAGCCGCATACAATGCCGGAGAAGGACGTGTAGAGAGAGCGATAAAGCAAGCTGGCAGTAACGAGTTTCAAAAATTACGTTTGCCACAAGAAACCATCCAGTATGTTCACCGTTTTTATGCGCTCGCAAATCTGGTTACTGTTTCTTCGATAAACCAAAGCTCATTTCAACCACTTATGTTGTTTAGCTCTAATAATCAGCTAAATGCTCAGCCTATTATTAACCTGCAACCTCTGCCACCTCTCATTCAGTTGTAATGAGTGTAATCTGATTAAATGATCAATCATGATTTGTACACATTCTCGTTGAATGGTGAGCAATCAGTACTTGGCAATCAAAATGAAGTTAACATTACAGAGTTTTGTAACGAAGGCGTGAGTTTATAATATCTTCTATGTGTTTTTGCTCTTTGCGCGCTTTTTCATAACTTTGCTTTTTCTTCCAGCGATCTAACACTTGTTCTAATCCTTTCACACGCGCATGTTTATGCTCTAATACTTCCTGTACAGAATTACATTCCGCTTCCATCACCGCTTGCTCTTCTTCATGGTGACATAGCATTTTGTGCAGCATGATATCTACACGATTTAAGTTCATTAATATTGCGCTGTTAAGTGTCAAAGCACCAAAGGTTGACTGACATGTAGCAGATTTTAAGTGGCTTAAGAGTTCCAGCTGATGTGTTAAATGCTGATGCTGTTGACGCATTGAATCCAGTCGCTGACCAATACGGTCACGCTTTTGTTCCTCTACTTGCTGCAATTTGCCAACTGCCCGGATTTTATTTTTCATAACCGCTTACCTAAACAACCTCAAAATTTATAGAATCAGCGCCCCTGAAACAGAGTCGCCAATTGTGTCAAACTTTCCTCATAACTCACCGACTCGTGAGCTGACTGCTGCAGATAAGCGCTTAAACTCGGGTACATAGCAACAGCACGATCTAAGTCGGGATCTTGTCCGGGTTGATATCCACCAAGAGGCAATAGTTCTTTAACTTGCAGATAATTCGAATATAACTGACGGAATTGATTTGCTACGGTTTGGTGCGCCTCTTGGGTACAGGATGACATACACCGACTGATTGACGCATTGACATCAATTGCAGGGTAATGGCCTTGTTCCGCCAATTGGCGAGAAAGTACCACATGCCCATCGAGAATAGCTCTAGCAGAGTCGACCACAGGATCTTGCTGGTCATCTCCTTCTGCCAAGACGGTATAAATAGCTGTTAAACTGCCTTCCTGATTTTCGCTGTTACCAGCGCGCTCTAGCAATTGGGGCAGTACGCTAAAAACAGAAGGTGGATATCCTCGAGACGCCGGCGGTTCACCTAAAGAGAGTGATATTTCCCTTTGTGCCATAGCGTATCGCGTTAACGAATCCATCATCAGAAGTACATCTTTGCCTTTATCCCTAAAATATTCAGCAGCACGGTGACAAAGTAATGTTGCACGTAATCTCATGAGTGGCGATTCATCAGCAGGAGCCGCGATAATAATCGCTTTTTGACGGGCTTCTTCGGTAAGATTTCGCTCAATAAACTCACGAACCTCCCTTCCCCTCTCACCAATAAGTCCAACGACAATAACATCAGCCTGAGTGTTTTGAGAGATCATGCCTAATAAAACACTTTTACCAACGCCACTGCCAGCCATCAAACCAATACGTTGTCCTTTACCGACGGTTAGAAGTCCGTTAATTGTTTTCACGCCAACATCTAATGGCGTATCAACAGGCCTACGTTTTAACGGGTTGATCGGATTTGCCTCTAAAGAGATTCGTTCACCACCACGTAACTCAGGTCCACCATCAAGCGCTTCACCCAAGCCATTTACGACACGTCCAAGCCATTGATTGCTCATTTGAACAGTGCTGTCCCCTTCCAAAGGGACAACTTTCGCTCCTGCGAACAATCCACCAAGGCGTCTTATGGGCATTAAATAAGCCACGTTATGATCAAAACCCACAACCTGAGCCTCAATCATGCTTCCTTCAGCGGTCTCAACCATACAACGTTGCTCCAATTTAAAACGACAACCGACCGCTTGGAGCATTAATCCATTAACTTTGACCAATCTACCAGTAACCCGTGCCACAGGTATGGCATCTAGGGAAGCAATTGCATCATTAAGACGTTCTGATAAAAAACTATGAGTTCGAACATTATTGCTCATATTGGTTCTCAGATTCAGACGATTCTTCAAGTAAGTGCTGTTTCACGTTGTCCATGCATGACTCTAACCTCGAGTCGCAACTGACATCTGCTTCGGCGTCATCAGTCACCAAATGACAACCTCCAACGGGTAAGTCTTTATTGGCAATCAGCTTCCAATCGTCTGGTAGTTCAGTACTCACCTGCTTGATGCGCTCCAAATCTTGAGGATTTAAATGTATAACGACCCTTTGAGGTTTACCTGGCATCGCTTGTAGCGTTTCATCAACCAATGACAGAATTTGTTGCGGCATTAACGTGAGTTCTGCACGAATAACTTGCTGGGCGACTTTTTGTACCAGTTCGCAAATAATGTGGCGCTGTTGCTGCTCCTGCTCAATCTGCCACTGCGATAATGATTTCAATATCTCATTAACTGGCTTAGCTGCTTCTGCAAACAGTTTTTTTCCTGACTGCTCACCGTTAAGAAATCCTTTCTGAAAGCCCTCTTTCTGACCTTCAACTGCACCCTGCTGTTTTCCCTGTTCAATTCCTTGTCGTAAGCCTTCATCAAAGCCTTGCTGCAGACCCTGCTGAAAGCCTACTTCTAGCTGTTGTTGTACATCTGCTTTCAAACCTTGAGTTTCTTTCTCAGAAACGAATTCATCATTTCCCTGTATTGGCTGTGCCAGCGGTGGAAAACGATGAACCCGATAGCTATCGGAAGGAAGGCGCATGACCTTTTTTTTATTCATGACTTACTCCACCGTCGGTTCCTGATAGAGCTGCAGATCAATCTCATTCATTTCATTGAGTTCACGAACAGTCTGCATAATTTCCTGACGAGCACTTTCTACACGACTGCGAGGAATCGCTCCACGCACTTGCATCTCATCTTCGAGAGTCTTAATCATACGTTGAGGCATGGAACGCTTAATCGCTTGCTGCAACGTAATTTCGGCGCCTTTAAGTGCGGCCGCCCAAAGTTCCATCGGTATTTGTTGAACCAGACGATCCATGGTGTCTTCGCTTTGACGCCCCAACACCATGAAATCAAACATATTTTGTTCAATTTCATTAACCACATCTTCGTCGTGTAAACGAAGCATCTCCATCAATGACGCTCTATCACCATCAAAACGGTTAATGATGTCAGCGACTTGCTTAACGCCTGACAAAGGTGCACTTTGCGTCACTGAGATTTGCTCAATACAACGCTCAATCAGTTCGTTCAAATCACCAGCCACCTGATGGTCGATATCTTGAATGCGTGCAATTCGGAACAATAATTCATCGTGGTAATCCTGAGGTAAACTTTTTAAAACCGCAGAAGAACTCTCTGGTGGCAAATAGGCAAGGAATATGGCTTGCATTTGTGGGTGCTCGTTTGCAATAAAACGGGCAAGTATCTCGGAATCTACCCATTGCAGACGCTGCATATTATTGCGAATCTCATCACCATAAAGATCATTTAATAATCCCTTGGCTAAATCGTTACCCAACGCTTTACGAAGGGTATTAGACAAGTAATCTTTCGATGCACCACGTATACCACTGTGCTGGCGAAAATCTTCGAAAAACTTCTGTATGACATTTTTCGCTTTTTCGCTTTTAATACCACTCAACTTCGCCATAGCGCGAGTGACACGTTGTGTTTCGTCTCGAGAGAAATGACGTAGCACTTTGGCTGCGGCGTCTTCACCCATCCCCAACAGCACTAACGCTGTTTGCTCTACGTATTCAAGCTCTTGGTTCTGCATTGACTGTGCTGTGCTCATTCACATTTACCCACTGTTTCAATATCTCGGCGACACGCTGCGGCTCTTCATTCGCGATAAGCTGCAGATGCTTCAATTGGATTTCTAATGGAGAACCTGGAGGTGGTAATAGTTCACTACTCACATCTAATCCATTGGATGTACTAATGCCTTTTTCTGCTAATCGTCGATTGAGATTTTCTTCATATTCACGATCAGACTTAGTTTGTACATCTTCGTAAGACGGTTCATCTAGCAATGAAGGTACTTCAAGTTCCAGATTACGTCGGTCTGCTCCGGTTAGGTGCATAACCAATGGTCGTAGAACAAACATAATCATGGCCAAACCTAACATTCCACCTATAACGTAACGTAGCGGTTGTTGAATGGTTGGGTCCTGCCACCAAGGTATTTCTGGCGGAGCTTCGATCTCTATTGGTGTAAAGTTAAAGCTACTTAAACTGAAGCTATCACCGCGCTCAGCATTGATGCCGACCGCTTCCATAATCATTTCAGAAAGCTCTGATTTCTCTTGATTAGTCCAAGCACTCCCATCTGGAGCTACCACAGAATTCAACAATACAGATACATTGAGTTTCTTAATCTGTCCCTGTTGAAACTGTGTTCTTCTTACACTTGAACCCACAGCATACTGACGTTTAATTTCTGCGCGTGCATTTGTGTTTTGACTGTCCTGAGTGGGTTGCTCACCCGTAACCGGAGGTTGGTTACTTAACGACCCTGGCACACCAAGAGCAATCTGATCAATCGAATTATCATGAACTGTATGTTCGTTACTGACGACTGGATTGTTATCTAGGATTTCTTGGGTTTCCTCTACTCGGCTAAAATCCATATCCGCAGCGACCTGAACACGAAAGTTGCTTGAACCCAATATAGGCGTCAACATGTCAGCAGCACGTTTGATAATCTGCTGTTCAACATTTCTCTGGTACTCAAGATATTTGGCATTTACTTTGCCAGATTCAGTCGAGCCGACGTCAGCACTTAGTAAGCGACCATATTGATCAATAACAGATACCGATTCTGGTTTCATACCGATGACGCTACCAACGACCAGATTCACAATGGCTTCAACCTGCTCTGGTTTTAAATCTGACCCAGGTTTTAACTCAACCATGACAGAGGCTGATGGTGCTTCACCTTGTTGACGCACAAACAATGTTTGGCGAGGAATCGCTAAATGAACACGAGCATTAGAAACGGCATTTAATGCAATAATTGTCCTAACCAATTCACCTTCTAATCCGTGACGATATCGAGCCGTTTCCATAAACTGGCTCGTTCCTAATGAGCTGTCCTCTTTAAGTGAATCAAGGCCAGTAGGAAGTTTAGCTTTAATACCTTTAGCAGCTAATAGCATACGCGCTCGTGCTACTTCATCTTCAGAGACCAAAACTTGTCCGTTTTGGTCCTGCAAACGGTAATCGATACCTTCAGCTTCCAGTACCGATACAACTTCGCCTACATCGAATTGCTCGTTGTGCCCGTATAAAGGGCGAAAGCCTTGTGATGAACTCCACAACGCAACAACAATTAAAGCCGCAACAATGGCAGCCAGCACCGCAGACAGTACTAAATTTCGCTGACTGCTTGACCATAGCTGCTTTAGCTTATTACCAAAGTCGTCCATTCCTTTCGCTGAAGAGGCTCTTGGCTGATTAGAACTGAGGCTAAGCGCACCAGCCGTTTGAGTTTGAAGTTCAGACATGTTTTACACCGGCATTTTCATAATATCTTCAAATGAACCAACCACTTTATTGCGTACCTGCAATAATGCATTGAATGACAGACTCGCTTTCTGGCTCGCAATCATTGCGCCCACCAGATCATCACTTTCCCCGGTTTCTACCGCCGTCATCTTGCTACTTGCGAGCGACTGATGATCATTAACTTTGTTAAGTACATCCGTCATTGCAGTTGAAAACGACATAGGTTCATTTACGGTATGAATATCAACAGGGTTAGCAGTCACGACAAACTCTGGAGAGGCTTGTATTCGCATTGCATCCATTTTCGTGAGCATCAATTGCTCGGCTGACATTACATTCCCAAAAGGTAAATCTGCCATTTCTATTCTCCTTTTTATGCCGCTGAGCCAAGTATTGACTGAAGATCAATACCTTGATCTCTCATTGCCGCCAATTTGTATCGTAATGCTCGGGTTGAAACACCTAACGCGCTAGCTGTCTTGGTTCGGTTGCCACCGAACTGACGTAACTTTTCTAATATGTATTGATACTCAGCCTGTTTTTTTGCTTCAACGTGACCAAACGTTTGATCTGATGTAGAACTATGGTTTATTGAACTGACTTCAACGGGAAGCATGAGGTCCTGCGCAGTAATATAGTCTCCGTGACGCATGACTAAAGCACGTTGAATTACATTTTCAAGTTCGCGTATATTGCCTGGCCAGTCGTATTGACTGAGCGCTATTTTGGCGTCTTGAGAAAGAAAGCAAGAACTTGCTTCCTGATATTTTTTGATAAAGAACTGACTAATTGGAAGTATGTCCTCTTTACGTTCACGTAGCGGAGGCCAATGTAAAGGTAATACGTCTAAGCGGTAGTATAAGTCCTCGCGAAACTGCCCCTTTTGTACGGCTTCTCGAAGATCTTTATTGGTTGCAGCTATCACACGGATATCAAGTTTAATAGCCTTGTGACTGCCCACTCTTTCTACTTCACGCTCCTGAAGTACACGTAGAAGTTTAGCCTGAACTGCTGGGGACATTTCTCCAATTTCGTCCAGCAGTATGGTTCCTCCGTTAGCCTCTTCGAATTTACCACTTTGCGACGCCAACGCACCTGTGAACGCACCTTTTACGTGACCAAATAGAACCGCTTCTAGCATTGATTCGGGTATTGCAGCACAGTTAACGCCAACAAATGCCCCGTTTGATCTTGATGATTGCTCATGAACATAGCGAGCGAGAACCTCTTTACCTGTACCAGATTCACCAGTAATCAATACACTCGCGTTTGTACAAGCTGCTCTGTGAGCTAGCTGCAGAACCTGTTTACTACGCCAAGATTCTGCAACAATGTTAGCCATTGGTTTTTTGAGAGCTTCAACTCTATGAATTAGGTTAAGAAGCTGATTGGATTCAAACGGACGTAACAAATAGTCTGTCGCGCCAGCCTTCATGGTTTCGGCAGCCAAAACACCTTGATCTTGTTCTACAATCGCGATGGCAACCCCAGAGCGACTTTGCTTCTGATGGCATGCAACCCAATCGTGTACTGAAATATCACATAAATTGGAGCTAACGATTGTAATTGAAGCCGGACTCTGTAGTAGAGCGTTTCGGCCTGTGCGTTCATGACGTACGTTATAACCAGCGTCAGTCAACACTTCTATAACAGATTGAGCCAAAAGCTCATTCGGCTCGACTAATAATATATCTAACGTAGACATTACTGACCTTCACTGGTTACTTGGTGTTGGGTGAGTGTTTTAACAACAGTCTCGTTATTTCTAACGATGCGAATCATTACGCGGCGGTTTTTGGAACGCCCCTTTTCTGTGTTGTTAGTCATCATCGGATACCGGGAACCATGTGCTCGTATCTGCATGTTTTCTTTACCTATACCTAATTTATCCAAATACTGTGCCACTTCTTCTGCACGTTCTTTTGAAATTTGAATGTTACCCAACCTTGATCCGACACTGTCTGTATAGCCGTCGATCAATACCTTGGTAACCAAAGCGTCCCAGTGGATGTATTCTGCCAACGCGCTTAGCTGCGCACGCTGGTTTTGACTCAGTGTTTTTTGGCCACTTCGATAATAAATAAATGTATCTTTCGCATCGGAATACGTCATTGAAGGCAGACGATTCTTACATTCGATAAACTCAGCAATAGGAGATTGAGCCCGAATGGTCGGAACAATGATATCGAGTCGTTTTGAACGAGAGCTGTCATGAAGTGAAAGCTGCAACCACTTTCCTTGTTCTGCGGACTTTAGTGTTTCGCTTATATGATCTCGAAATAAAAAGTGAGACGCTGCCCGCTTATATCCCTGACTCATTTCAATGACTTTATGCAGTTCTGACCAAGGCGGCTCCAACAAAGAAAGTTCCGCTGTTTTCCAAACATTCAATGTATTCGCCAATTCATATTCAAATGTGACCTGATTATTTGTCTCAGAGCGGAAATAAAACTTCCCCTGCGGAACTTCCGCATGAATTAAATTGCAAGCCGTTGGTTCCTCTTTATAGATCCAAGAAGACATATCCATTGGCACTTCAATTTTTTCATTCGCATAAGATTCGAACGATAAAACTACAATTAAAAAGAAAACAACTGAGCGAAACATTTTACAAACATCCAAAAATAGCCGTTCAAAACTTTAACTGACACTACTCTGACACACATTTCATTAGAAAAAAACAATTTACATAAAGATTTCTATATTTCAAAAGCTTTATATATTTAACTCAAACTTAAATTGAAAACTGGAACAAATGCACATTTTACCTCTCATAAAATACTCGTAATTTTATTTTATTAGACATGCAAAACCTAGGAGAGACAACGAACCATACATAACGCCTAGAAACCTTAACAACCGTAACATAAGCCGTTGTTATGTATGTTCTTGTACTAGGAACCATCTAAATCCCCGCCATCAATCCATTTATTTACAACAACTTAATTCAAAAACCCACTAAAAATTGATAACCAAAGATTATTAATCGCCCAGAATTTGCACAATCAAATCAATAATTAACCACCAAAAATAAGTGAAAAACATCACAAGATTCATTTTGGAATAAATATCACAAATATGATTTTTATAGGTAAAAAAATATTAGTTTTATTGATTAGAATGCTGCTCAATACGACTAAAAATGAATTGTCATGAAACGGTAAAATATAAATGTCAGAACTAATTGAAAATTTAAATACCGATGTAAAACCTTTAAATGTAGAATTACTAGGCAAACCAATTCATATCGTCCGAGAAAAGTTAGCAAAAATCATAAATGACTCAACCAATGGCCTAATTACAGAACTTCAATCTTGGCTGAGTGGCCCATATATAGATATTAATATCAAGTCGGTTGAAATATTCGAATTAAGCAATTTATCCTTCAATATGAAAACGGTTTCTCAGTACAGTCATGAAAGCGGTGGCTCTTTATTTATCAATCTAGATGACAAATCATTAATTAGATTTTCTGACCGTTTTTATGGCACAGATATTGAACGTAAACAAACCGTAATTACTAGTAGTGACAAACGTCTTCAAGACCGTATAGGCAAGTTAATCAGTCAATGGGTAGCCCCAAAAGAAATGTGGCGAACCAGCGGAGAAGATGTGGCTTTCGGTACAGGCATTAAGGCTGATTTGAGTGTGACTAGTGGTGAACATAACGGTGAGCTGGCTGTATTCTTTGATAATCGCCTGGTTCAAACGCTGATCAACCAGCTTGATTTGCAGTCAAACGAAAACTTAAAGCCTCAGTTTTATGAATCGCTAAAAACTACGCCAGTGAGACTCAATGTTCTTTTGAGCAAGAAAACCATGACTCTAAGCGAAGTATTAAGTTTATCGCCGCAAGACATACTTCCCATCGATCTGTTGTCATCCCCTCCTGTCAGTATCGGCAATGCCAATCTCTTTACTGGTCGAGTTGCAGAACAAGACGGGCAATTAGTTTTAATTTTGAACCAAGATAAGGATTCCTAACAAATGAGTGACTCTTTGGACGCTTTGAACTTCGATGACGATGACCTGAATTTTGGTCAATTTCACCTCGATGAATCTGAAGAAAGTGCTGTAAATGAAGAAGCACCCAAAAGCGAAAGGGATTTAAGTTTTTTCAAAAATATTCCCGTAACCGTAACGTTAGAGGTTGCCAGTAAAGAACTTTCTTTAGGCGATTTAATGAAAGCGGGTGAAGGCTCTGTCATTGAATTGGATAAGCTAAATGGCGAGCCTTTAGACGTAAAAGTGAACGGTTCATTACTGGGCCATGCGGAAGTCGTTATCGTAAATGAGAAGTATGGTCTGCGTCTCATTGACGTGATTGATTCAGCTTTAACATCCGTTGGTTAATCTCAGGTTATAAAAATGAATAAGCCGCTTTCTTTATACCGCTTAAGCATAATGGTGTTGTTGCTGTCATTGTTATCGATGCCAACGCTTGCAGCAGAAAACGGTCTTACTATGTTCAGTGTCACTGACGGCAATACTCAACAGGAATACAGTGTAAAACTGCAGATTCTGTTGTTGATGACAGCGCTAAGTTTTATACCGGCCTTTATTATGATGGCTACCAGCTTTACGCGTATTATTGTTGTGCTTGCTATTTTGCGTCAGGCTCTTGGTCTGCAACAAAGCCCTCCCAATCGTGTATTAGTTGGTATAGCACTCGCGCTTACTATCCTCATAATGCGCCCCGTCTGGACTGACGTATATGAACACGCATTTAAGCCTTACGACCAAGGTGAGATAACCTTGATGCAAGCATTCTCTGTTGCCGAAAAACCTGTACGACATTTTATGCTTGCTCAAACACATCAAAGCTCTCTCGAGCAAATGCTTCGTATCGCTAATGAACCGTTAGATCAGAACGTAGAAGACATTTCTTTTGCTGTTGTACTGCCCGCTTTTGTTATCAGTGAGTTGAAAACTGCTTTTCAGATAGGATTTATGCTGTTTATTCCTTTCTTGGTCATTGATCTGGTGATTGCCAGTGTATTGATGGCAATGGGTATGATGATGCTATCCCCGCTTATTGTTTCATTACCATTTAAGCTAATTATTTTCGTTCTCGTGGATGGATGGGCAATGACCGTCGGTACTCTTTCCGCCAGTTTCGCTCCATAAATTGAGGATTATTAAATGACTCCTGAGTATGTCGTAACCCTCATTTCTCAAGCCGTTTGGTTGATCATCCTAATTGTCGCTGTATTGGTTGTTCCTGGTTTAATTGTGGGACTAGGTGTTGCTGTTTTTCAGGCCGCAACTCAGATTAACGAACAGACACTCAGTTTTCTTCCCCGACTCATCGTGACTATGTTAATGGTCATATTTGCTGGCCATTGGATGATACGCCAAATTATGGAGTTGTTTGATTACCTGTTCCTCAATATACCCGGAATGCTTGGCTAATGGAGTTGAGTTTCAGCGAAATATCCAGTTGGTTAGGTCAACTTTGGTGGCCGTTTTTCCGGATTGGCGCAGCGTTTATTTCAATGCCAATTTTTGGTGATTTGCTTATTCCTGTGTGGATAAGAACACTACTTGCACTTTCCATTACTGTGATAACAGCTCCTCTTATGCCAACAATGCCAGAAGTGGAACTTTTTTCGATGACGTCACTTTTTCTTGCATTTGAGCAAGCCGTTTGGGGCTTATTGTTTGGATTAATCATTCATATGCTGTTCACGGTTTTTACCATGCTTGGTCAAATTGTCTCTCTACAAATGGGACTTGGTATGGCTGTTATGAATGACCCTGTGAATGGAATGTCGGTACCGATTCTTAGCCGAATTTTTCTCATTTTTTCCACTCTATTATTCTTAGCTCTCGAAGGGCACCTTTTAGTTATCGATATCTTAATTCAAAGTTTTGAGGTTTGGCCCGTTGGTTCGGGCATTACAATCTTATCGGTAAAAACACTTATCTTCGTATTTGGCTGGATGTTTTCGGCAGCTCTCGCTCTCGCCCTGCCGGCAATCGTCGCTATGCTTCTGGCGAACATTAGCTTTGGTGTAATGAACCGAGCAGCGCCAAGCCTCAATGTTTACGCTCTCGGTTTTCCAATGACAATGCTATTGGGGCTATTCACCGTATTGCTATCCGTTAGCGGTATACCCGGCAGCTACACAGGATTAGTTCATGACACATTACGTTTTCTAAATCAATTTATGGTGGGAAGAGCATGAGCGAATCGTCTTCTCAGGATAAAACCGAAAAAGCGTCACCCCAAAAGGTCAAAAAAGCCAGAGAACAAGGCCAAATACCTCGAGCCAAAGAATTTACCACCGCGCTTATTTTTCTCGCTGTGGCTTTCTATTTCTCAGCACAACTCCCTACGATTTGGCACACCATTACGGGTGTGTTTCGCTACAACATGTCTCTCACTCATCAAGATCTTGAAAACCCAATCACGATGATTGAAAAGTTGATGCACAGCTTAGGTATTTTAGTCGAACTGTTAATTCCTATGTTTGTAGTCATTGTTGTTACAGCCGCAGGCTCTAACATGGTTCTCGGAGGATGGCTGTTTCGTCCTGCGAACATGTTACCCAAACTGAGTAAGCTTAATCCTTTAACTGGAATTAAGCGGATGTTCTCTACCCGCTCATTGGTCGAGCTTCTCAAATCCACGCTGAAAGTCGTGGTTATCTCTTTCGCATTGTATTGGTATATGGACTCAAATCTACAGTCTCTATTGGGAATGCAGCAACTCCCTCTCAATCAGGGTGTGAAATTAATAATGAGTATCCTGTTTGACGGTCTTCTTTTAATGGGGGGCGTGTTATTGCTTTTTGGACTGGTCGATATTCCCTACCAAAGATGGGAGCATATGAAAGAACTCAAGATGACCAAGCAGGAATTGAAGGAAGAATATAAAAGCAATGAAGGTCGTCCAGAAGTTAAACAACGTATTCGCCAAATCCAACAACAATTTGCCCGACGCCGTGCCGATAAAATGGTACCAAAGGCTGATGTAGTAATCGTCAACCCAACACACTATGCCGTTGCACTAAAATACGATCTCTCTTTATCCGATGCCCCTTTCGTGGTCGCTAAAGGTATTGATGAGACCGCAATGCATATTCAGCGTATTGCTAGAGAAAATAACGTAGAAATCATTAACTCTCCTCCGTTAACTCGTTCAATTTACTATACAACCGCCATTGAACAGGCTGTTCCAAGCCAGCTTTATATCGCGGTAGCACACATTTTGACGTACGTGTTGCAGTTGAAATCTTTTCGCAATGGTAAAGGGGAAGAACCGATGCCACTCCCTCATTTTTCCATTCCTAAGAACTTGCAGCATTAATCAGTAATAAGGACTGTACCGATGTTAAACCGGTTAAAACAACTACAAAGTACAAGTAAATCTTATATTGGTATTCCAATCGTTTTACTGATGATCTTGGCAATGGTTATCCTGCCCTTACCGCCTTTGCTGTTGGACTCTTTGTTCACTTTCAATATCGTGCTTGCGATTCTGGTTTTATTAGTGAGTACAACGGCAAAACGTCCGTTGGACTTTTCCATATTTCCAACCATATTGCTTGTCGCAACCCTACTACGTTTGACTCTAAACGTAGCATCTACGCGGATTGTACTGCTTGAAGGACATAATGGTGCCGAGTCTGCAGGTAAAGTCATTCAAGCATTTGGTGAAGTGGTAATCGGCGGAAATTATGTCGTTGGTATGGTGGTCTTTATCATCCTAATGATCATTAACTTTGTCGTCATTACCAAAGGTGGAGAACGAATTTCTGAAGTTTCTGCTCGATTCACTCTAGATGCTTTACCTGGCAAACAGATGGCAATAGATGCTGATATGAATGCCGGGGTGATCGATCAAGAGTCCGCTCGTCAACGCCGCCGAGAAGTAGCGAATGAAGCAGATTTCCACGGCTCAATGGACGGTGCATCTAAGTTTGTCCGTGGTGATGCTATCGCAGGATTGATGATCTTGTTCATAAACATTATTGGCGGTGTCGCTATTGGTGTATTTGAACACGGTATGGCTGCAGCCGAAGCCTTTAAAACTTATGCTCTACTTACCATAGGTGACGGTTTAGTTGCTCAGATCCCATCTCTTCTATTAGCAACGTCAGCAGCGATTATTGTTACGCGCATTAACGATAGCGATAACGATATGTCGCAAACAATGCACAAGCAGTTGCTCGCGACACCTTCGACGCTTTATACCGTAGCGTGCATTATGTTTGTTATCGGTATTGTTCCAGGTATGCCACACTTAGCTTTCTTCACTTTTGCTGTTGTTGTCGCTTTTGCCGGATGGCGTCAGAGCAAACTGCCGGTTGAAGACTCGCAGCTTGAAGAAGTGACTGCCCTTGCAAAAGCAATGCGACAGGAAGAAGACACACCGCTAAGCTGGGAAGATATACCTCACGTGCAGACTTTAGGGCTTTCCCTCGGTTATCGACTCGTTCATCTAATCAATAAACAACAAGGCGCGCCCCTAACGCAACGAATCAGAGGCGTACGCCGCAATTTATCAGAGCAAGTCGGGTTCCTGCTTCCAGAAGTGGGCATTAGAGATAACCTCAATCTTAAACCGAATCAGTACACTATTTCCCTAAACGGGGAAACGATAGAAGAAGGTTTTATAGAACCAGAACGCTTGATGGCAATTGCGGTAGGAGAAACCTACGGTGAGATCGACGGTATCATCGGTAGCGATCCTGCATATCAATTACCAGCGGTATGGATAGAACATAAGCAAAAAGCTCGGGCACTTAATATGGGTTATCAGGTTGTCGATGATGCGACAGTCGTTGCTACGCATATTAGTAAAGTTATGAAAACCAACCTTGCTGAACTGTTTAATCATGATGATGTAGACGCGATGAATCAACGTTTAACCGTTCAAGCACCGAAACTCGCTGAAGCACTTGCTGCGGCCTTGCGCCCTGCGCAACAACTCAAAGTTTATCGTCAGCTTTTGTTAGATCAGGTTCCCCTGAAAGATATTCGAACCATTGCGAACACCATGCTTGAGTCTTGTGAAAATACAAAAGACCCAATCTTATTGGCCGCCGATATTCGCTGTGCATTACGCCGGACTTTGATTAACCTTTTAGCGGGTCAAAAACAGGAAATTAAAGTCTATGCATTATCTGACGAACTTGAGCAAATGCTCATGACTTCTTTGCAACAGGCTCAAGCTCGTGGCACCGTGATGCTAGATAGTTTTCCTGTTGAACCTAACATTCTGGGACAATTCCAACAGAATTTACCTCTCATTAGGCAACAAATGAAACAGCAAGGTATTCCTTCTATTCTGCTGGTTATGCCGCAATTAAGACCGTTAGTTGCAAGATACGCAAGAACGTTCGCGCATGGGCTAGCTGTGCTGTCATACAATGAGATTCCAGAAAACAAACAGATAAGTGTGGTAGGTAACCTTGGTTAAGCTATTTTCTTTTCAGACGCTGTTCCAATATCTCAGCGATCTTATCGAAAACAACGTCACTACCAATGACGACGCTTTGGTATTTGAAGCATTCAAACACAACGATATTCGTCACGCCTGTCAGGCAATCCGTGAAGCGAATACTGGTGAAGTTGAGTTTCAACACCTAACTTTGCGATTTGGTAGCCATGGCGAACAGAGTGTTTATCAGTTTCAATTATCAGAGAAAATGGCGTACTGCCTAGACTTATACAGCCTATACCTAGCACTTCGTCAAACTAAATTCCAATTAGAAACTTTTCACCCGGATCTCATCAGTAATGTCGTCGTCCCTATTAAAGGTGAAACAATACTGTGGCCAGAAGGTAAACTATTTATCGAACAAGCTCTTGAGCATCATCAGCAGACATTTGCGCACATAGTGCCATCAATACAGGTAGACTTTCCATTAACCTCTCCTGATGAACTTCAGGAATTAGTAAAACAAGTTCAAAAGACTGCGTATGCGGTTTGGTTTGAGCTCTATGCTCCATGTGACCAATTCGAACAAGTAGCGCTGTTCAAACCAGACATGATCAAACTTGCCGTGTCATTGGAAAATAAAGAAGACAGGCAAGCTTTTTTGCCAATCGCACGTTTCCTTCGACAATCACGTTACAAATGGGTTGCAGGTAGAGTTTCCAGCAAAATAGAACTAAACCAATATAAGTTGCTTGGCGCTAGTTACTATTTTGGTTACTTCAGCGATATCCCAATGTCTATGTCATTTAGAAACTTTAGCGATGCGGATAATGATACCTATTAATTAACGACGTGACATTTAATTAGCAAAGTTACAGTCTGCCTCTATTCCCCCTACACTTTCCGCATCACTGACACATCAGTTGTTAGTAAAGGGGGAATCAAAATAATCTAAATAATAACCCTCACAAAGAAAACACATAAGCTATTGAATTTTAATCACTTTTAAAAAATTTCTTAATTTCTCTTAATTTTTAATTAATTTTCTCACTCGATCATCCGCCTCTAATTAGTGAACAGGGAAGTATCCCGAACCCAATAACATATTGAAACCACTTGAGGAATCGAACATGGCTTTATCAATGCAAACTAACTATGCTTCACTCGTTGCGCAAAACACGATCAGCGGTACGAACAACCTACTTAATACTGCGCTAGAACGTTTAAGCACAGGTTATCGCATCAACTCTGCAGCTGATGACGCAGCAGGCTTGGCTATTGCAACTAAACTAGAAGCTCAGACTCGTGGTATGTCGGTTGCAATGCGTAACTCTCAAGACGCAATCTCTATGCTCGAAACTGCTGACGGTGCTTTAGATGAATTATCTAACATCGCTTACCGTATGAAAGATCTAGCAACTCAAGCAGCTAACGGTACTTATGCCGATGGTGGTACAGAACAAACTGCACTGGATGCAGAATACCAACAACTTGCTACCGAAATGACACGTATCATCGATCAAACAACTTACGGTTCAGGTACACACCTGCTTAACACCACTGACGGCATTATGGGTAGCAATGCAACTCTTCAATTCCAAATCGGTGCGTCTGCAGCAGAAACACTACAAGTTGATGCGTCTACTGGTATTACAGCAATCGAAACAGCAATCACTGGTTTAGGTGCTTTAACTACTCAAGCTGGTGCGAATGGCGAAATTACTGTTATGGAAGGCATGTTCGACACAATCAGTAACCTACGCGGTACATTGGGTGCAAACATCAACCGTTTAGAACATACAGTTAACAACTTAGCGAACGTTTCTGAAAATACAACAGCAGCTAAAGGTCGTATCATGGATGCAGACTTCGCTGCAGAATCTTCAAACATGACTAAGAACCAAATGTTGATGCAAGCTGGTACAACGGTACTGTCTCAAACTAACCAAATTCCAGGCATGGCTGTTTCTCTACTACGCTAATTGCTCAACCATATACCTTAATAGAACCTCCCTTTATGGGAGGTTTTTTTTTCACTCGCCGACTTACGTTTCACCACGTTGCATTTAATTTTATTCAAGACTATGTCGCCTAACGTTATTGAATAGCATGTGATTTTAAGTGGAAAAGCGGAACTCATCCTATGGAAACAGAGCTTCCGCCTTTATTAATTATCACACCTATCTATTTGTTTTATATAAATAATTTAACTGGCACGCATCTTGAAATATACGTTTATTCAAATCAGATATGTATAGCCAGATATAAGTAGCACTCAGACTGATATCAGGGAGAAAACAAATGAGTTCGATAGATCCAATAACTATGGCAACACAGCTTGCGACCTACGACGTGCAGGCATTTCAAACTCGTTATGATACACAGAACACTAAGTATCAATCTCAACTGACAGCACTGGGCAAGATTGAAACGGCTCTCAGAGATTTTCGCACCGCTATTAATGAAATAAACAGTTCGACTAGCAGCATCGTAAAAAATAGTGCGACCGCCTCTTCTGATGGTTATCTTTCTGCGACAGCTGACGCTACCGCACTTTCAGGTAGTTACCAGTTTTTTGTTGAACAAATTGCAACGGCTCACCAAGTGTCCGCCGATATGCCAGTTAACTTAGATGCTAGCACCGTAGTGCCTTCAACAGGAACGCTCAATTTTAGTATCAATGGCGAAACTATGTCTTTAGACCTATCCACTATTGATAGTAATAGTGACGGTGTATCAACCATGGCGGAACTCGTCACTGCGATTAACAGTGATAGTAGCAACCCCGGCGTTCACGCCACATTGGTACGCTCGAACGGCCAAACCTACTTTATGCTTTCCAGTGAAGAAACCGGCGTTAGCAACGCGATTAATGTTAGTGCTTCAGGTACAGGCCAAGCATGGTTTGAAAATGCTTTCGCTAATCTGACAGAAATTACCGCACCACAAGATGCGATCATTTGGGCCGGTGCCCAAGGATCCGGTCTTCAGTTAACCAGTAGTAGTAATACTTTCGAAAACGTTGTTGATGGTGTCGATATCACGGTATCTAAAGCACAAACATCGGGTGAGACGCCAATATCGATGACAGTTGCGCCGGATCAGGAAGGCACTACTGAACAGATGAATTCGATTATCAAAGCTTATAACAGCTTAATGTCGACCATAGACAAATACACCACAATCGGTGGAGAAGACACTGCCCGTGGTGTACTCGCAGGAGATTCAACCGTTCGTTCCATAGAAACTCAGCTCAAAACGATTGTACGTGAGCAATTTTCTGGAATACGCCTCGCTGATCTTGGCATTGAAATCAGTCGTGATGGAAGTATGAGTATTGATAGCGACAAGTTCAAAGAAGCTCAGACGACCAATAGTCAGGCTTTGAACACCTTCTTCAATGGTGACGGTAATCTTTTAGATTCTATCGATGAAATGATGGAGCCCTATCTCCAGTTTTCAACAGGTATGTTTTCATCACGTAAAGACGCGTTACGCCAAACTCTCGATCGTATCAGCGATAGACAAGAAGCCTTAGAACGAAAATATGAGATGTCTTATAACCGCTACCTAAAACAATATACCCAAATGAACCAAATTATTACCCAAATGAATCAGACAATGTCGATGTTCGGCTAAGTCTGATCTAGGAGAGACTTTATGTTAATGGATTCTGGTTATGACTCATACCAACAAGTGGACTTAAACGCTCAAGCCGCAGCAGCAACTCCACACCAGTTAGTCGTTATGCTTATCGACGGTCTACTCGATGAAGTAGAACGCATCCGTGGCCACCTAGCTGAGGGTCGTTTAGCGGCCAAAGGCGCAGGCATAAGTAAATGTATGAACATTTTAATTGGTTTAGACAGTGCTCTCGACATGGAGAACGGCGGCGAGCTCGCTGAAAACCTACATCAGTTATACGACTTCTGCCAAATTGAGCTGTATCAAGCAAGCGTACAGAAAGACGTGCAACGCTTAACTAATGTTGAAACTGTGATGGGCAACATTAGAGAAGGATGGGTTAATTTTGGGCAACATGCGTAAGGTTTCAGCGGAGCGTTTCCGCTTTCTGACTCAACGGATAACCATAGCAACAAAGATGCAGGATTGGCGTGCTATTGCCCGCTACGATTCTGAGCTTAGTGAACTTTTAAGTGCGGGCAGAGACTCTCTAACAGATCCACGTATTGCCCCGCATGTTGCTGATGTAAAAGCTGCACATAAAGCGGCTTATCACGCTCTAAAAGAAGCGAGTTCAAAATTGGAAGCTCAAATGTCCAAGGTTAACGAGCAACAGGAAGGCACTTTGGCCTATCAGTTAGCGATGTCA
Organism: Vibrio diazotrophicus; assembly: GCF_038452265.1. Lineage (NCBI taxonomy): Bacteria > Pseudomonadati > Pseudomonadota > Gammaproteobacteria > Vibrionales > Vibrionaceae > Vibrio > Vibrio diazotrophicus. The sequence continues at coordinate 1,374,276 of NZ_CP151842.1, read as the reverse complement.
ATGGAGGACTAGTTTTTGCAGGGACTAACCACAACTCAACAAGCAACATCACCTGTAAAAGAGAATGCCTCTTTTACTAAATCAGTGCACCAGGCGCGTAGTTTTAATAGCGATGGGCAAGCGAACTCTGAAGTCTTTACTCTTGTTCAAATTCCATTTAATTCCGCATTGTCCAAAACGGAACATAAGCTTGCTGTGGATGATAATCCACACGCCATAGCGTCAAACGAGCAACAAGTCAGTGATGATACTCAGCAAGAGTTAAACATGTTGGTTCCGCCTACAGTTAATATTGTGCAAGAGATGAACAAACCTGAATCCAGAAGCAACGCACAAGCACAAGGTGTAATTGTATCTGGGTTTAATTTTGCCAATGGACAATATACTCAAGGCAGAAATATAACAGGGGCTGAAGCTGGCACATTAAACAACCAGATATCAGTTCCCCAAGCTACAAACGCGGATCAAGTTACAAGCACGAATGTATTGCAAACTCCGTTAACAAACCCAGAAGTTAACGGTAGGACATCAAATACGCCTATTGCAGACATCAAACTTGTCAGTGCAATCAACAGTGAGCTCAGTAACATAGGAGCCTCGCCGCTACCTCCAACTGCACAATCAGCCCCCCTACACTCTTCATCTACTACAAACGTAACAGCAGGTGAAAACCGACCAGAATGGGCTACCTTACGCATTGATACTCAAGCGGGTAAATGGGGCGAGCAAATGCTTCAGGTACTGCATGATCGTGTCACGCTACAAGCGCAGCAAAACCTTCAGGAAGCAAAGATTCGTCTCGACCCACCGGATCTTGGAAAACTGGATTTGGTCGTTCGAATAGAAGGAGATCGTCTAAGTGTACAAATCAATGCAAATAATGCAGCGACACGAGAAGCCCTGATGCAGGTTTCGGACCGTTTACGTGCTGAACTTCAGGAACAAAATTTCGTCAATGTTGATGTCAACGTGGGCTCAGATCAACGCAATCAACAACAAAGTCAAACCTTTGAAGAGCAAAACGGCAGAATTTATAAAGCGAAAGAAACCTCTTCAGACCAAGACTATACACCAACGTCTGAACATTGGCTCAGTGCACAAGCCTAAAGCGAATATCCTAGGAAATAGTTATGTCCAAAAAACAAATTATCACAATGTTTATCATGCTACTTGTCACTAACATGCTCGTTACAAGTGGTATCGTTTTTGGCGGTATTATGTATCTAAAATCCCCGAACAATGGCGAATCAAATAACTGGTTTGCTCAATCCCCATTGTCTTTTCTAACCTACAACTCGCCAGAAGGTGCTCAAGCTCCAAGCTTTCGTTCGCTAGAGAAAGTAGTACTCAGTATTAAAGGGGAAAAACAAAATCATTTCCTTATGCTTGAAATTGCCGTGGAAACCAGATACCCGGAAGCCATTGAAAACATAAATGATTATATGCCTGTTGTTCACAACTCAATGATCAAACTGTTTAGTGATAAAACCTATGAGGACATTCAGCAAGACGGCATCATCGACAAATTGCAGAACGAAGTGAAACAGTCCGTTCTTTCAGCGTTTGATAAAACAGATATTCTTCATAACATCGATGATGTACTTCTTACTAAATTTGTCGTGCAGTAAGGTCGGAACGTATGTTGGACATGCAGTATCAAGACGCTTACAGTCACTCAGAAGACATAAACACTCCTGCTGTTGCCATTGATGAAAATTACCTACTCAATCAATATCAACATCTAGTGAAAAGGGTTTCTAACCAATTACGCGTTCATGCCAATACCCATTGCAGTGTCGAAGATATGCAACAAATCGGGTTAATCGGCTTGCTCGAAGCAGGACGCCGCTATGGTGACATTGATGACCCCAACTTTCCGGCGTTCGCCGTATGCCGTATCCGAGGAGCGATTCTAGATGAACTGCGTCGGCTAGACTGGCGATCAAGAAAGACACGACAAGATGCACACCAACTTAATGATATTACTCGTGACTTAACGAGAAAACTCGGAAGACAACCGTCTGAAAGTGAGATTATTCAGGCCTTGGGAACCAACGGGGAAGACTATCATTATCGTCTAAATGCGTTAGTTGCAGGTGAAATGCAAAGCCTCGATCAACTGATTGAAAACGGCGTTGAGCATTTTTCCGAAGACGGCTACGACAGCATTTCACATGAACATACTCGTCGAAGCTTGGAACGATCAGTAGAACAGCTTAATAAACGCGACCAACTACTGCTAACGCTGTTTTATCAACATGAACTTAACCTTAACGAAATTGCGCTCGTACTCGATTTAACACCGGCCCGTGTTTGTCAGTTACACAAACAGGCGCTCAACCAACTCAATCATCATTTGTCTTCTTAGGAGTCACTTATGCAAAAGTTTCTTGGCGCCGTCATTATTTTATTATGTGTATTTGGCGGCTATATGTGGGCTGGCGGCAGCCTAATCGCTATTTGGCAACCGGCTGAATTCCTTATCATTATTGGTGCAGCTTTAGGTTCAATTATCATTGGTAATCCGCCTCATGTGATTAAGGAAATACGTCTTCAGTTACGTATGATTTTGCGTCAACCCAAAGACGAACAGAAATACTACATGGAGCTGATGGCTTTACTACAGATTCTTCTGGAGACTGTACGTACCAGCGGATTTAAATCTCTGGACCAACATATTGAAAACCCGCAGAGCAGTGCCATATTTTCTCGCTATCCCCGTATTGCTCAAGACTATAGAGTCGTCGCCTTCATTGCAGACAACCTTCGTCTTATGGCAATGGGACAGATGTCACCTCATGAGCTTGAGGGATTACTCGAACAGGAAATAGACGCTGTTCAGGCGGATTTAATGGTGCCATCAAGATCGATTCAACGTACAGCCGAAGCTTTACCGGGATTTGGTATTTTGGCGGCTGTAGGCGGCATTATCATTACAATGCAATCAATTGACGGTTCTATCGCCCTTATCGGACATCATGTTGCAGCTGCACTTGTTGGCACCTTTATTGGTATTTTTGGTTGTTACTGCTGCTTAGACCCACTAAGTAATGCTATGGCTCAAAGAGTTAAACGCAATATGTCTGCTTTCGAATGTATTCGGGCAAGCCTTGTGGCATACGTTGCAAAAAAACCTACGCTACTTTCGATTGATGCTGGCCGTAAACACATTCAGTTAGACATCAAGCCAACGTTTAATGAAATGGAAAAATGGCTAACTGAGCAGGAGGTATAATGCAAAAGGAGCATATAGTGTTCAAACGCGCTAAGGCGCATGAACACGATGAATACCACGGAGGAGCCTGGAAAGTTGCGTTCGCAGATTTCATGATCGCCTTAATGGCGCTATTCCTCGTACTGTGGATCATGCAGGTTTCCAACGAGAAAGAAAGACAAGCTATCGTCGCTCAAATCGCGAAAGCCAGCATTTTTGAAAGCGCAGGAAACCCTTTTGACACGTCACAAAGTTTGTCTCCTATTGATTTGGAAACCAATTCATCGACAGTGCCAAGCAAAGCAGATTCCAATCATACTGTTACTTCGTTTTATAGTGGCGACGGTGAAGGACCTGAATCTGATTCACTGATTGATGGAACCTTCGATACGCAAGAAGAGTTGGCATTACTCGCTAAAGTGATCGAAAACATGATCAAACAGATAAATGCCGAAGGTAATGTGTTCGTTTCCGTCACACCACAAGGTTTACGCATCGTTCTACAAGATGACTTCCGACAACATATGTTTGATCGTGGCGGTACAGAATTAACACCGTACTTTGAAGATTTACTGTTGGCTCTGGCTCCGATATTTCAACGCGTGAAAAACTCTTTGATTATCAGTGGACACACTGACTCTGTTGCTTTTAAGCGCGCATTTAGTCATAACACCAACTGGGAATTATCAGCGAATCGAGCCAATATCGCTCGTCAAACTTTAGTTGCTGGAGGCATGCCGGAAGAACGCGTGTTACAAGTGACCGGGATGTCAAATCGAGCGCTACTTAATCCAGAAAATCCTAATGGCAGTGAAAACCGCCGAATTGAGCTGTTCATCCTCACTACGACCGCATCACTAGTATTGGAAACACTGTTTAAAAGCGAAGACAATGAGCTTGAAAAGGCGAAGGACAAAGCCGACTTTAATCAACCTGTCTTACGTCAGGAAGCAATTAACTACCCTGTAGAAGTTGATAGCACAAACAGAAATCTCCAAAAATCTTAAACATATCATTACCCTCTGGGCCCTAATTACACACCAGAGGGTGATCTTTTTAAGCGTCTTATAACTTTACTGAGTACACCATGGATCGACACAACAACGAGAGCTGTGAAAAAGCCAATCTTAAAAAAACGCTTTTATGGCTCATTGTTGTTGATTATTTTTTACTGGCTACCTTTCTTTTCCAGCTAACCCATTTAACTATCAATAGTGGCACTTCGATAAGTCTTCTACTTGTTTTATACAATGTCATATTGACTGGCCTTTGCTTCATGCAAACCACCAAATACGAAACCTATATCATTTATCCGACTATCACAGCGACGCTGCTGTCGTTCATCTATTTCCTTTACTTCTTCTTTCTGATTTAAGTGAGTTGGAAGCTTTAAAATAAAGCCTCCACAGTTGCGGAAATTTGGTGAAGATTCGCGCATTAGACTATCGTCAATGCAGAGATAGGTTTGCATCATTATCTGTGTATCGGTAAACTTTGCCGCTTTTCTACGCCACCTTAACTAAGCCACTTTACGAGCAGAGCGAATACCATGAAACGAGTTGTTTTATACGTCAAAGACAAATGCCCACATTGCAAAGACGCACAACGATACCTTGATTCTAAAGGGATAAAATACCGCTTATGTAACGCAAAAATGGAACGTGGGCGTAAAGAACTCGACGCTATGGGTGCTCGTAGTGTGCCGGTGCTGAAAATTGGCGATCGTGTAATGATTGGCTGGAACCCGAACAATTTCGACCGTATGTATGGAAAAGGCTAACGCTTACTGTGCCTTAAAGACCTAAACGTATTTTTTCACGAACTCTATAAAGGTTCTGTCCGCATTCGACAAGTAACCTTCTTTTCTCCAAGCCAGTGCCAAATCTAAATAGACGGGCGGATTAAACGGTATCGCCCGAATTTCTGATTCGTGGTCAGTCACCAACTCTAGTAATGCGGTAATCGCGTACTCATGTTTCACAATGCTAAGAATCATGGGCAATAAGTTGGTTTCAAACGATATATTGGCTGTTAACTTGTGTTCTTTACACGTGTTGTCGATGAAGTCGCGATGGAAATAGCCCGGCTTAAACATCACCAATTCATGGTCAAAAAAATCTTTAAATTCAATTTCTTTCTTTTCGGCAAGCTCGTGTTCTTTACCCACCACAGCAACCATTTGGGAAGACAAAAGAGGGTCAACTTCAAGATCTGACGGAAGATCATGATTGAGGATAACGCCAATGTCGAGTTCACCATTGAGCAGCATTTTGCGAATCGACTGAGTACCCGCCTCTACCATGGTCATCTTTAAGTTGGGAAAATAACTTTTAAACGCCATGATGATTTCGGGAAAGAAGTACGAGCCCATCATACTGGGTGTACCAAGCCGCACTTCTCCCTTCACTAACCCTTTTAGCTCGTCTACCGCCAGTTGCGCGTCTTCCAGTTGCCGTAATATCCTTAATGCGTGTTCAAGCAGCACTTCACCTTCATGAGTAAGACTGACCTTTCTTTCATCACGCCTAAATAAAGTAACACCCAATTGTTGTTCAAACTTCTTAATCGCAATACTTAAAGCGGGTTGAGCAATATGCAAAGCACTTGCAGCATGGGTGAAGCTTTGATGCTGTGCGACTTCGACAAAATATTTAAGGTGACGAGTTTCCATAATATCAGCGAGCAGTTAACTATAAATTATTTATATCGCAATTATAGTTTTAATATATTTTATTAATTTCTTTTTCACTGATAATTTGTGATCGTCTTCCAGTTTTACTCACCTGATGGTTTGTTGAGAGCACTATGATCGAATTACAAAGTCCGCAGTACAAGAAAGTTACTTTTGCTCTCGCATTTGGCTCATTCCTCGTATTCTGCAATCTCTATCTGTTTCAACCCATGCTTCCCTATATGGCTAAGCACTTTGCGGTATCTGAAACGCAGATCAACTGGCTGTTTGCTGCTTCCACGTTCGCACTTTCAGTCTGTTTAGTACCTTGGGCTATTACCTCAGAAGCGATAGGACGTCGAAGAGTCATGTTACTAGGTTTATTCGCCATGCCTTTTATCAGCCTAGTGATGTTAATCAGCGGCGAATTTTGGGTAATGGTTGCTGCAAGAGCACTACTTGGCGTCGCACTAGCAGCCTTCGCTTCTGTCGCCGTTGCCTATATGGTGGAAGAACTTTCACCTCAGGCATTTAGCAAAGCCATTGGTGGATATATTGCGGCGAATTCATTAGGTGGGATCAGCGGACGTATATTCGGTGGTTTGCTGACCGACGCTTTGGGTTGGCAACAAGCCCTTATTATTGCGGCTATCTTCACTTTGCTGGGTGCGGTTTTGGTTTTAATTCTTTTACCTGTTCAGAAGAATTTCAAACCACAGCGCGGTCTTTTCTTCCACCACAATCGCGCTTTGGTAAAACACCTATCAAACAAAACACTTTGGTTTGCGATGCTGATTGGTGGCGCTAACTTCGCTTTGTTCGTCAATCTTTATTCGGTTATGGGTTTCAGACTGGTGAGTGAACCTTATAACCTGCCTATCGGTTTAGCGTCACTGATCTTCGTTTGTTACTTGGCCGGCACCTTGAGCTCGAAATTAACCTCCAACTGGAGCAAACGCTTTTCTCCGGTTTCAGGTATGGTCACTGGCGGTTTTATCAGTCTTAGCGGCATGATCTTAGCGATTATCGATTCCATTCCTATGATGCTTATTGGCTTGATGTTGATTAGCTTTGGGGCGTTCTTCACTCATACTCTGGCTTATGCTTGGGTAAGTCAAAAAGCAACCGAAGCAAAAGCGACTGCAACGGCTTTATATCTTTCTCATTATTATATCGGTGGTAGTTTGGGTGGATTCTACTTACTCTATTTTTGGCAACACGGTGGATGGACTATGGTTGCAGCAGCGGGTTTGGTTATCTATGCCTTGATGTTTGCCTTATGTTGGAAACTAAGCCAGACCGCACGTACCCCAATAACAGGGCAATCAGTGGTGCTCAATTCAACTCACTAAACTGTGTTATGCTTGCGGCAAATAATAGCACCGACACAGAAATATGAGCTCAGCAACTGATAATCAAACTATCACTCAACAAGTTAATCAATGGTTGAATGACGTGGTAATAGGGCTAAACCTCTGCCCTTTTGCCGCCAAACCACAACGCAACAAGCAAATTAAAATCTTCGTTAGTGAAGCGGCTAGCGAAGAGAGCTTGCTGCAAGATATCCTAGACCAGTTACTAGAATTAGATACCAAAGAACCCAGTGAGCTTGAAACCACTCTCGTAGTGGTTCCGAATATGCTAAGTGACTTTGTTGACTACAACTTTTTCATTGATTGGGTTGAAGCACTGATCAAGCAGCAAGATTGGGAAGGTATTTTCCAGGTTGCGACTTTCCATCCAGATTACTATTTCGCAGGAACCGATCCTGAAGACACTGAGAACCTAACTAACCGTTCGCCATACCCAATCTTTCACCTTATTCGTGAAGAGAGCATGGAAAAGGTTCTCAAGCACTACCCAAATCCAGAAGATATTCCGGATATCAATATTGAGCGAGTAAGTAACCTCAGCCCCGAAGAAAGAAAGAAGCTGTTTCCTTACTTGTTTTGATTTTTGGAGTAGTTAAATGTGAAAAGACCGGAGATAACTCCGGTCTTTTTGTTTAGCTAAAGGGCTAATCCACTTTTAGAGTGTACTCTTGATTGTTAAACAGAACAGATACAATATCACCCGACACAATGTGTGAATCCGCACCGAAGCTGCCTGCTGAGTGGATTGCATGGTTCTGATCAGCAACACTGATGGTCGCGGAACCATCCCCATTAGCGGTAATGGATAATGAAGAACTCTCTGAGTCTAGATAGGCTTGAATTGCATCATGATCACTAGAGCTATCAATATTAAGAAGTTCTGAAATATCAACAATATCTTCTTGGATGTTAAAGTCCATAATCGTATCTGAGCTATTTGAACCTTCTATAACAAATACATCGCTACCAGATCCACCTGTTAGTTGGTCATGTCCGTTGCCGCCAATGAGAACGTCATCGCCATCACCACCGACAAGAATATCATTGCCCAAACCACCATAGAGGTAATCTTGACCTTGCCCACCTTCTAGATAATCACTACCAGATTCTCCCGACAATAAATCATCACCTTGCTGGCCATAAAGCTTGTCATCACCAGAGCCACCTGCCAGTGAATCCTGACCCGAGCCGCCATCTAAGATGTCCTTGCCACTGCCTCCGATCAAGTGATCATCACCCTCTCCACCTTCCAGCCAGTCATCACCAGCATCACCAGACAAATGGTCTTGAGCACCTAAACCTTGAATATGATCATTGGCTGCGGTACCCACTAAATGATCGTTGTTGCTTGTACCTACTGAGTTAACGTAATCGGTAATTTCTACGTTGTAGCCTGAATAAGTTGGATACGCTTCACTACCAAGTAGTTCATAACCAGAACCATCATTTAGGGAAACCTCCAGGACATACGCGCCGCCCTGGTCCCAATAAATAACTTCAATTTGGTGAATACCATTTTCATCGACACTAAAAGTAAATTCTTCCGACCTCACAGGCGTGTTCGAATCAAATGAGGCAACAGTATGCCCATCAATAATGATTCTATAGCCGTCATCTGCATTTACTTTTATTGAATATGTTCCCGCATCTAGCGCAACACCACCAGTAAGGCGAACCACAGCATCATTTGAATCTGTCTTATTCTTAAACTCTACTGATTGAGCATCATCACCCAGCCATGATTCGAGATTCGTGGACTCGTTTCTCCAATCGTAATCGCCAAGATCATCCCAGTCCTGCCCAATGTAACTGATTTCAGAAGAAGTAAACGTAGCATTAGCGTTCTGATGTTCGGTTACGTAGACAGCTTGAGCAATAGTGCCAAGTTGATAACCTACGTTATAGAACTCACCTTTTAATCCAGATGTGAAATCGTTGTCTGTTCCGGTATTTGGTGAAGTAGACGATACGATATCTCCATCTGCATCAACGACATCATAGGTTATCTCAACGGAATCACCCTCTGCCAGTTCAGCGAACTGTCTATAAGACCACTCACCTGTGCTCGAATTAAGTTCTATTTCAAAAACCTTATCGCCATGGCTATCTACCCAGACTTGAGTTTTCACCCCATCCACAACATCAGTAGACCCTAAGGTTACAGGTAAACCATCCGCCGTTTTAATATTTGTATCGGCTACACCTGTTAACGTAATTACACCAGCGCCATCCGCACCAAAATCAGCGGTAATAGTTCCTTCATCGGTCGCAATTACAGGATCGACAATTAAACTTTCAAACGATACAGATTTAATTGAGTAATCACTGTTGTCTGAACACCAACCATTACCGTTTGTTACCGCTTCAAATCGTACTTCATCGAAACCAGATGCAACATTAAAGCTAGCCGAATAACTGCCATTACTATGAGTGGCAATCAGGTCTTCTTCCTGTACAACTTTGCCCTCTAATAAGAAGATGATCTTACCTTTCTCACCCTCATTGGAGTAGAACTCAGCCAAACTCACTTGCATTCCATAGGCGACTTTATCACCCAACTTCATGACTATCTTTTCTGAATTACCATACTGATAATCGATTTCACTATCAGTTCTGTCGTTAATCATTCCAGAGACTGATGACGATTTGACGCCCATACCACTGTTATTGGAGAAGGTTAACTCTTCATGATGATAAGTTCCAGGCAAGCCAACTGCATATACAAAGACTGAGTTTCCTGAATTTGTATCAGCAAATGTGTACGCATTATTATTGTGACAACCTGAATCATTTGGTCGTTGAGTAAAGTTGAATTCACCCAACGAAACCGTCGTGGTTTCATTATGTTCAACAGCATTGACGACGATATTTACTGGCACATCTGGAGAATCGTCTTCTACTGTCACTGTAATAGAATCTTTGACAGTATTTGTACCATCAGAAACTTCTACACCAACATCAAAAGACAACGTATCTTCTGCTGTTTTATCTGCGTGATCTAATGAACCCAACAAAGTGACAGTGTAGCTGTATGAACTAGGATTCGAAGAATCCTGAGATAGGCTGATTACCAGTATGGTTTCATTACCAGCTTTACCGACTAGATTTCCATTTTCAGTTGACCATTCAATGGCGACATTGTTGGAGTATAAAGCCACATCTGGAGCAGTCAGAGAGACCGACAGATCGCTACTATCTGTGTCAACATCACTTACAGAAAATGTACCTTGAGCAATAGAATCGTTAGTTGTGTCAGGAGTACCTTCAGAATCTGGGTTAGCATTCAGAGCAGACAAGCCTTCTTCTGAAACAACCACGTTATCTGTCCCTGAAGAGAAGGTAATTTCTGGAGTTTCGTTAACAGTATCAATACCGTTAATCGTAAGTTGAGCACTTGATGAATCCCCATCACCATCTTTTACGGTATAAGTGAACACTTCTTCGGCTGTGTTGTTATTCTCGTAAGTGACTTCAATATTGTCACCTAAGCGATACTTAGTATCAGAATCAGAGGCACCAAATACAACGTAACCAATATCATCACCAGTAACAACAACTGTGTCGTTATCTGTGAAACTAATGGTTGCACTCGAATCAACTTTACCTGAGCTGTCGTAAACAGTGATCAATATTGAACCATCTGTACCTTTGGAGTTGCCCTGCTGAACATTTATCAAATCAAAAATAGCGGCGCTAACTGATGAGTTAAATTTAACAATTAAAGACTCACCAACGTCGATTTGACTATCGCCATGATTATTCGATTTGCTAGAAACCCCTAGACCAGAAGTAGATGTAACGTTGTTTTTTAAGCTTTCACTGTATTGGACTATTTTCCCATCGCTATCAATCAAACTTTGTGAAGACTTGGTGCCATAAACTAAAACTACTGAACTATCGGATAGGTCTTTGGGAGCAATACTTATCGTGGAAGGCTTACTTTCAGCAGCAACAAAGGTATAACTACCATTACTATTAATAACTAATGTTCCCGTTTCTGCATCTATCGTAAGAACACCAGATTCAGGCATGCTGTGTTTTTCGCCGTTATAGGTGACGGATGTTACTACAGCATCAGGATCTGTATCAGGTTGAAGATCATTAGTAAGAACATTGCCAACAACAGAATTAGTATCTTCAGCAATCTCGGCATAGTCATCTATAGCTGTTATTCCTGTATCAACAACGTCAACCGTAACCGTTGTCCAAGCTGAAGTATCTACACCATCACTTGCTAAATAAGTAAAACTGTCTTGAATCGTCTCTGAATTACTGTGGTCTAAAACTGGAGCGGTATAGGTATATGTACCGTTAGATTGCATAACAACAATACCACCTAAACTAGTCACGATTGTAAAACTGCCATCATCAGGATCCGCAGTTACTTCGCCATTTCCGCTTGAATCTTTTGCTACTCCAACAACAGTTAATGAATCTTTGTCTGCATCCGAATCATTTAGCAATACGCTTTGTTCAACTGATATTGTTGAGCCTTCATTAACCAATGAAACATCAGATTCAGTGACAGGTGAATCATTTTCAGGAGTCACTTTCACTGTAACAGTAGCTGTATCAACACCGCCCTTACCGTCACTTATTGTGTAGGTAAAGCTATCTACACCACTAAAATTACTGTTTGGCTGATAAACAATAGTGCCGTTCACTAAAGTGACCGTACCGTTATGTTGAGAAGTCGCTGAAACCGATGTAATTGAGATCGCATCACCATCTGGGTCAGAGTCATTTGCTAACAATTCAGCGACATCAATCGTTAAAGCTGTGTCCTCAGTTGTCACTAGATCAGCATCTATAACACCAGTTACAACAATATTATCTACCAGTGCACCATAGCTATCACTTTTACCTGAACCGGATAGAATCAAATCTGTACTACCATCTTCCGATATTGGAAAAGTTCCGCTGATATGGTACCAACCATTATTATCTGGTCCCTGGATTGCAACAGAAACTCCATCATGAGATGCACTAACAGTACCGTCAGCAGAAACAAATACTAAAACTGTTCCAACAGCAAATGTCATATTTGAAGACGAATTACCATCATGACGAGGGTTGTAGTCAAACTCTACTCGAACACTGTCTTGTCCAGTGGTATCAATTGTTGTCTTTATTGAAGTATTAACATTAGCATCCAGCTCTGCATAATAGTTGCCATCACTAGCATTAGTTACCACACCATCAGTTTGAATTTCTAAACCACGGCTTGACTGCCATGCACTGGTTGCTTCTAATTCCTCGTTAGACAGAATTGTCCAACGACCGGATGATAACGAAACCATTTCCTCAAAAGATTCAGTAAACAGTACTGTCTCTTGAGAAGATGAGTAGATGTCGTCTACTGCTATAGGCACGTCGTTGGTGCCCGTCACAGTGATCGTGATGGTTTTTGGCTCACTCACGCCATTGTCGTTATCGCTCGCCGTGTACGTGAAGCTCACCTCACGGCTGTCACCCACCGACAAACTGTCAAAATCGCTGCCCGGCGTGAAGCTGTAACTGCCATCCGGATTGAACACCAAATGACCGTTGCCTTCTCCAACGCCCTCTACCAGTGCGTAGCCGTTGACGTTAATGGTGCCATCCACGTCCGTCGCTTCCGGTACTTGCTCATTCAGTACCGTGTCTTCGTTCGTTGTCTGACTGTCTGCGTACGCCACCGGAATGTCGTTGGTGCCCGTCACAGTGATCGTGATGGTCTTCGGCTCACTCACGCCATTGTCGTTATCGCTCGCCGTGTACGTGAAGCTCACCTCACGACTGTCACCCACCGACAAACTGTCAAAATCGCTGCCCGGCGTGAAGCTGTAACTGCCATCCGGATTGAACACCAAATGACCGTTGCCTTCTCCAACGCCCTCTACCAGTGCGTAGCCGTTGACGTTAATGGTGCCATCCACGTCCGTCGCTTCCGGTACTTGCTCATTCAGTACCGTGTCTTCGTTCGTTGTCTGACTGTCTGCGTACGCCACCGGAATGTCGTTGGTGCCCGTCACAGTGATCGTGATGGTCTTCGGCTCACTCACGCCATTGTCGTTATCGCTCGCCGTGTACGTGAAGCTCACCTCACGACTGTCACCCACCGACAAACTGTCAAAATCGCTGCCCGGCGTGAAGCTGTAACTGCCATCCGGATTGAACACCAAATGACCGTTGCCTTCTCCAACGCCCTCTACCAGTGCGTAGCCGTTGACGTTAATGGTGCCATCCACGTCCGTCGCTTCCGGTACTTGCTCATTCAGTACCGTGTCTTCGTTCGTTGTCTGACTGTCTGCGTACGCCACCGGAATGTCGTTGGTGCCCGTCACAGTGATCGTGATGGTCTTCGGCTCACTCACGCCATTGTCGTTATCGCTCGCCGTGTACGTGAAGCTCACCTCACGACTGTCACCCACCGACAAACTGTCAAAATCGCTGCCCGGCGTGAAGCTGTAACTGCCATCCGGATTGAACACCAAATGACCGTTGCCTTCTCCAACGCCCTCTACCAGTGCGTAGCCGTTGACGTTAATGGTGCCATCCACGTCCGTCGCTTCCGGTACTTGCTCATTCAGTACCGTGTCTTCGTTCGTTGTCTGACTGTCTGCGTACGCCACCGGAATGTCGTTGGTGCCCGTCACAGTGATCGTGATGGTCTTCGGCTCACTCACGCCATTGTCGTTATCGCTCGCCGTGTACGTGAAGCTCACCTCACGACTGTCACCCACCGACAAACTGTCAAAATCGCTGCCCGGCGTGAAGCTGTAACTGCCATCCGGATTGAACACCAAATGACCGTTGCCTTCACCAACGCCCTCTACCAGTGCGTAGCCGTTGACGTTAATGGTGCCATCCACGTCCGTCGCTTCCGGTACTTGCTCATTCAGTACCGTGTCTTCGTTCGTTGTCTGACTGTCTGCGTACGCCACCGGAATGTCGTTGGTGCCCGTCACAGTGATCGTGATGGTCTTCGGCTCACTCACGCCATTGTCGTTATCGCTCGCCGTGTACGTGAAGCTCACCTCACGGCTGTCACCCACCGACAAACTGTCAAAATCGCTGCCCGGCGTGAAGCTGTAACTGCCATCCGGATTGAACACCAAATGACCGTTGCCTTCTCCAACGCCCTCTACCAGTGCGTAGCCGTTGACGTTAATGGTGCCATCCACGTCCGTCGCTTCCGGTACTTGCTCATTCAGTACCGTGTCTTCGTTCGTTGTCTGACTGTCTGCGTACGCCACCGGAATGTCGTTGGTGCCCGTCACAGTGATCGTGATGGTCTTCGGCTCACTCACGCCATTGTCGTTATCGCTCGCCGTGTACGTGAAGCTCACCTCACGACTGTCACCCACCGACAAACTGTCAAAATCGCTGCCCGGCGTGAAGCTGTAACTGCCATCCGGATTGAACACCAAATGACCGTTGCCTTCACCAACGCCCTCTACCAGTGCGTAGCCGTTGACGTTAATGGTGCCATCCACGTCCGTCGCTTCCGGTACTTGCTCATTCAGTACCGTGTCTTCGTTCGTTGTCTGACTGTCTGCGTACGCCACCGGAATGTCGTTGGTGCCCGTCACAGTGATCGTGATGGTCTTCGGCTCACTCACGCCATTGTCGTTATCGCTCGCCGTGTACGTGAAGCTCACCTCACGACTGTCACCCACCGACAAACTGTCAAAATCGCTGCCCGGCGTGAAGCTGTAACTGCCATCCGGATTGAACACCAAATGACCGTTGCCTTCACCAACGCCCTCTACCAGTGCGTAGCCGTTGACGTTAATGGTGCCATCCACGTCCGTCGCTTCCGGTACTTGCTCATTCAGTACCGTGTCTTCGTTCGTTGTCTGACTGTCTGCGTACGCCACCGGAATGTCGTTGGTGCCCGTCACAGTGATCGTGATGGTCTTCGGCTCACTCACGCCATTGTCGTTATCGCTCGCCGTGTACGTGAAGCTCACCTCACGGCTGTCACCCACCGACAAACTGTCAAAATCGCTGCCCGGCGTGAAGCTGTAACTGCCATCCGGATTGAACACCAAATGACCGTTGCCTTCTCCAACGCCCTCTACCAGTGCGTAGCCGTTGACGTTAATGGTGCCATCCACGTCCGTCGCTTCCGGTACTTGCTCATTCAGTACCGTGTCTTCGTTCGTTGTCTGACTGTCTGCGTACGCCACCGGAATGTCGTTGGTGCCCGTCACAGTGATCGTGATGGTCTTCGGCTCACTCACGCCATTGTCGTTATCGCTCGCCGTGTACGTGAAGCTCACCTCACGACTGTCACCCACCGACAAACTGTCAAAATCGCTGCCCGGCGTGAAGCTGTAACTGCCATCCGGATTGAACACCAAATGACCGTTGCCTTCACCAACGCCCTCTACCAGTGCGTAGCCGTTGACGTTAATGGTGCCATCCACGTCCGTCGCTTCCGGTACTTGCTCATTCAGTACCGTGTCTTCGTTCGTTGTCTGACTGTCTGCGTACGCCACCGGAATGTCGTTGGTACCCGTCACAGTGATCGTGATGGTCTTCGGCTCACTCACGCCATTGTCGTTATCGCTCGCCGTGTACGTGAAGCTCACCTCACGACTGTCACCCACCGACAAACTGTCAAAATCGCTGCCCGGCGTGAAGCTGTAACTGCCATCCGGATTGAACACCAAATGACCGTTGCCTTCACCAACGCCCGTGACCAGTGCGTAGCCGTTGACGTTGATGGTGCCATCCACGTCCGTCGCTTCCGGTACTTGTTCATTCAGTACCGTGTCTTCGTTCGTTGTCTGACTGTCTGCGTACGCCACTGGTGCATCGTTCACCGGATTGACCGTCACGGTCACCTTCGCGGTATCCAAACCACCTTGACCGTCACTAATGGTGTATTCGATGTTCGTTTGGCCGTTGTAGTTTTCCGCTGGAGTGAATACGAGTTTCCCGCCAACGATTTCAACAGATCCTTGTTCTAGAGGAACTGTTGCAGAAACGATGGTTAACGTATCGCCATCTTTGTCTGAGTCATTGCTTAATACATCAATGGTTACTGAAGTGTCTTCATCTACTGAGATAGTGTCATTTTGGGCTTTTGGATCTGAGTTTCTGTCTGCGGCTTCTGTAATAACATTCGAGTTTGAACGATTAAGATTGATTAAGGCGAGGCTTTGAGTTTGAGAAAAACCTAATGATTCAAATCCAGTTGTACTGAAATTTGTACTAGCAATAATTTCTGAACCCACACGGTCAATGCTTGCACTATCAGTAGGTGCGGAACCATTACTCCCACCCGCAGCAGGAGCTAATTCTTCATCAAGTTGAGTAGGGTCTTGACCTTCTTCTAAGGCTGCAAGTAACTGCGCAACATCATCTGTAACATCTTGAAGCTCATTATTTTGATCAACGAGTTGAGTAGTAGCTTCGTTATTGAAACCAGCTTCATCTCCTCTTTGGATGATCACGGCTCCTTCTGGCAATTTTTCGCCAATCGTCGCTATTTTTATATCGCCATTTTTGTCAATCACTATCATTTGATTTACAGCAAGACTTGCGATTGAAAATAAAGAACCTTTTGCCATATAAGCCTCAAAATACACGTTACAAACAGTTATATATTTAACCGTCTAATATTCGATATAACCCCGAATATTTTGTGGGAAAAATCTGACTTACGATATCATCGTTAAACCGTCTAACAAAGGTGAAAATTGCATCAAAATAACATTTTATTGACACTTCTTATTTTTACGACAAATAATTCCATGAATTAACATCACATTTCATGATAGCATTTGTGTAAGGTTTTTCTTACCGCATTACATACAGAAAATACTTATTCATTAATGTGTTACATAAAGCATTTGTTATACATCAACCTAAAACTATGCAAAAAACCTATATTCATCACATTTTTAGTCACATTTTTGACACATCTAAGTACTCGTCTTATCAATGAGACTCCTTTTGCCTTAGACTCGATGTCCGTTGTACATGTCATTTTTGATGGAGTTCATCTTGAAAGGGTTACCAACTAAAACACTTTTCTGCTCTTTAGTGCTCGCAGGATCCGTGTCTGCACAGACACTTGAACAAGCTGTGTCATTGACTCTTGCTGCAAACCCTGAATTGAAAAGTGCGTTTAACCAATATAAAAGTCGCTTATCTGATTCAAATGCTTCTTCTGGGGCATATTTACCTAAAATCGACCTCGATGCTGGTATTGGATACGAAGGTATAAATCCCGCCTCGTCTACTGGTAATCCTGATACAGATATGACTCGTAAAGATGCAGCCCTCACTCTTAATCAACTTATTTGGGATGGCTCATCAACATTAAATGATATGGATCGTACAGCTGCTGAAGCAGAATCAGACCGCTACCAACTTCTTGCTGATGCTTCTAATAAAGCACTAGAAGTCACTGATGTTTATCTTGAAGCGACCAAAGCTTACGAAATTCTCGTACTTTCAGAAAAAAACCTGGCAACGCATAAAGAAATCTATCGTGATATAAAAAAACGTGCTGATTCTGGTGTAGGGTCTATCGCCGATGTAACTCAAGTTGAAGCTCGCATCGCTAAAGCAATGGGTAACTTACTTGCGGCACAAAACAATTTGTACGATACGCATACTCAATTTCGCCGTTTAGTCGGTCAAGAGCCTTTAGGTTTAACCTTTCCTCGAGCGGACAGTACTGCAATTTCTTACACTATTGATGACGCTCTGAAAAAAGCATTCGATGAACATCCAGTCATTAAAGTGGCGCAAACAGATGTAGACGCAGCTCGTTTTCAATATAAACAGTCAAAAGCGCCCTACTATCCAACTATTTCGTTGGAAGCATCTCAACGTTGGTATGACGATGCGGGAGGTAAGGAAGGCAGTGGTGATGAACTCAGTGCAATGGTGAGATTACGCTATAACATTTTCAATGGTGGTAGCGATAGTGATCAATCCGAAAGCGCCGCTTATCAACTCAATAAAGCAAAAGATTTACGTGAAAATACATTCCGTGCCGTAGAGGAAGGCTTACGTTTGTCATGGAGCGCTCTCGATCTGACGCTGCAGCAAAAAGAATTTTTAGCTGACCATGTGGATTCAACTTCCCAAACCGTTGCTTCATATCGCAAACAGTATTTGATTGGTCAACGTACGCTTCTTGACTTACTCAATACAGAAAATGAACTGTTTGAAGCCCGTAAAGACTATTTGGATGCGAAATACGCTGAGCAATATGCAAAGTATCGCGTTATGAACGCTACAGGTAATTTACTAGATGCATTGCGAGTTGATGTCGCTCCGGAATGGACAGAGAAGGTGAAATACTAAGATGAAAGGCACATTTGTTATTCTTACAGCGACGTTAAGTGCTGCGATGTTCGCTTATGCTGAAGAAAATGTAGCTAGCGATGAATATGATTACATTGCTCTACCGCAGATCAATCAAGTCGCAGATCTTGAAGATGATGATAACGATGGTGTAATCAACGCTCGGGATCTTTGCCCAGATACTCCTTCACTATCGGAAATCGATAATGACGGGTGTGGTACCTTTGTTAAAACGTCGAAGCTACAAAGCTTACACATCCTATTTGCTAATGATTCTAGTGATATTCCTCCGGTGTTTGTTAGTCAGATTCGTCAAATGGCAGAATTTTTAAACACCTACCCTTCTGCTTCTATTGAAATCAAAGGCTATGCAAGTAAAGTCGGTAGCGAAGAATATAACCTCAACCTATCTAAACGACGTTCTGAAGCAGTAGAAGCTCAATTACTACGCTACGGTGTTGAGCGCAACAGAGTGAGAATTGTTGGTTTCGGCGACACTGAACTTGCTTCTCATGGTGATACACAAGTCGCTCATGCACTAAATCGTCGAGTGACAGCGACGGTGGTTGGCTACAAAGGTGCAATCGTCAAAGAGTGGAGCATATTTACGGCACTGCCTAAATAAACCTACATATCAGTAAAGGCGGCCGATTAGCCGCCTTTTTATTGTGAGTTATCCAAATCTTAATGGGAAAAAATGCCTCAAAGTGCTACCCTTCGTGCATCATTCTTAATGAGAAAATAAAATGAGCAAATTAACAGCAGATGTTCAAGCTAACCTAGAACTTTTCATCAAAGAAACCCAAGAAAACCAACTGGTTTGGGGTTTGCGTAATGAAGAAGGTTGGTTATCTTGTGAATCAACAGAATTTGAAGAAAGCGAAGTAATGCCTTTCTGGTCTTCAAAAGAAGACGCTGAGCTGCACAATGTTGAAGAATGGGCAGACTTCGAAGTTCTAGAGATCCCACTGGATATTTTCGTTGAAGATTGGCTGATCACTCTTGATGAAGACGGCGTTCTTGTTGGCACTAACTGGAACCAAACTTTAGACGGAAAAGAACTTGAGCCTTCAGAACTGGCAAAAATGTATCTTTAAGTGAATTGGCATAGCCCTTTCATGACCACTTAAACAAGACGCGATTAGCGTCTTGTTTTGTATTTGTAGTACGAGCTTTGGTACTATGACGACCTGTTTATTTTCAACTGGATTGAACCCATGCATTTATCTAAGCTGACACAAGAAATTTACGATCACCTATACCGCGACATCAACGAATTCCGTAGCACTTTTGACTTACCAGTAGCGGACCCAGCAAGCTTAGATGCAAAAGCAGATACCCTTCATACCTCATTAGCCATCGAAGAACTGACCGAACTGGCTGAAGCAGACAGCAAAACTGAACAAGCGGATGCGATTGTGGACAGCGTATATGTACTTATGGGTCGCCTCGTGCACCTTGGTCATCGCAATATCAATGACAACATCGCCATCAGCTACTTGATCGACCTACTACTGAATGTTGCGGTCAATCGTGGTATTGATTTCCTTCCTTGTTGGGATGAGGTTCATAGCTCCAACATGAGCAAAGTTTGTCGCAACGAAAAAGAATATGGCGATACAGAAGCGTTCTACGCTGAGCAAGGTATTAAACTAATGGCTGTACAAAAAGGCGATTATCTCATCGCGAAATGTGCAGAAGACTTCGTGTCTGAAAGCAAAACCATTCGTCAAGGTAAAGTCCTGAAGTCCGTTTATTACCGTCCAGCAAACCTAGAAGCTCTAACTCAATAGTTTTTAACTGCTTTTTGAATGTCGGCAGCCTTTAGGCTAGCGGAATTGCAGATAAAAAAAGGCCACCTTGGGAGCAAGGTGGCTAATGAGACTATAAAAAGCCTAACAAGAACGAGAATGTATCACTCTTATTAATGCTAATAGTGTGCCAACTTTTAAATAAATAATAACTAATTGATATTTAAAGAAATTAATCTTTCACCCTTAATATAAACAATAAGTTAGTACACAAGACCTTTTGAAACTGACCCAGATTTGTGCTCAGTGCACCAAAACTAATCGAAAACCAAGTATGGTTTACCATCAAGAGAGACACATCTCACAGAAGTGTTAAACACATTACGTAAATTATCTTCACTTAAGACTTCTTTCGGCTCACCGATACTCTGTACGACACCTTGCTCAAGCAGCAACACTTTGTTTGCGTTCTGCAAGCTTCGGTTCAAATCGTGGTTCGCCATAACAACAGCCAATCCCTCTTGCGCCATTTTCGCAATCAATTGATAAAGCATCCCTTCTTGGGCGATATCTAATGGTGCACCTGGTTCATCAAGAATAAGGAGTTGAGCATAAGGATTAATAGCAGGCCAAACTTGCAGACAGCTACCTGCGAGTCGCACGCGTTGCCATTCTCCACCAGATAACTGATGAATAGAGCGGTGAAGCTTATCGTCAATCTTCAATAAATGAGTAAACAGCTTCACCGCTTCTTTAACTTTAGAGTCATGCAGTGAACTATTAATGGGGAGAGATAACGCGAGGTATTGGAAGACATCGAGATTAAAAGCGGGCTTCTCACTCTGAGATAGGTAAGCTCTGCGCAAAGCCAACTCACTCAAAGAGTTTTTCTTGATATCAAAATCGCCGAGGAAAACATCTCCTGCACAGTCAATCACCCCAGCCAATGCAGAGAGAAGCGTGCTTTTACCACTGCCATTAGGACCAACAACATGAAGTATTTCCCCTGCTTGGCATTGGAATGACAAAGGTAGTAAACGTTCTTTAACGTGCAGGCTATTAACGCGAATCATGATTTCTTACCAGCATCCAAATAAAAATGGGTGCGCCAATAGTGGTAGTGACAACGCCTAATGGCAGCTCTGCAGAATCCAGAGCCAAGCGCGCAACAATATCAGCTAATACCATCAGAAGAGCGCCGCTGACAGCACTCAGTGGCAATAGCATGCGGTTTTCAGAGCCTAGAGCTAAGCGCAATAAATGGGGCACCACCAAGCCAACAAAGCCTATCACGCCTCCTAGAGCAACCGCAGCACCTACTAAAACGGATACGGCGATGATCAGTTTCCAGCGAATGCTGGCAACATCTACACCTAGCTGTTTAGCATGGGTTTCTCCAAGCATCAGTTTGTCCAATACGGATCCCTGATAAAGCAACCATCCCATAACAGGCAATGCGATAAGAGTAAGAGTGTGTTGATACCAACTAGCACCGCCAATACTCCCCATAAGCCAGTACATAAGTTGACGTAAGCTCAGTTCATCACTGAAATAAAATGCCCATGTGACGACAGAACCAGACAAGATACCCAGCGCAACCCCCACCAAAAGCAGTCGGGTTGTTGTAAGCCTCATTGCGTTGGCGATAAACACCAGCAATAAAGTAAAGATCAGAGCCCCTATAATTGCAGAAATCATAAAAGCTTCAGGGCTAGCGATAGCCGGGAAGAAGAACAGCAGGATCACCATCGCAACGCTTGCACCGCCAGAGATACCTATAATCCCCGGCTCTGCCAGCACGTTACCAAGTAACACTTGAAGAGTTGCACCGGAAACCGCTAATGCAGCGCCAATCATCATGGCAGCAAAAAGCCTTGGCAAACGTAAATCAAACACCAAACGAGTTTCGAGTGTATCAAAGGAACTGAAAGGCGAGATAAAGATTTCACCAACCATCAGATAGACCACGCTGGCTAATGCTAACAATGCGAGCAAAAGATAGCCTGCTCGTATCCAGCGCTGCTGCTTAAGCAGCATGAGTTGACTAAAATCCATAGACGTTCATGTAAAAAATAACGGTTCAAAAAAGAATGGCTTAACCTTACCGTTAAGCCATTCAAATATAAAGCTTCAATATAAAAGACGAGTGATAAACCTTTTAATCGTATACCGCTTGACCGTCTTCATAACGAATTTTTACTTTACACACCATTAATGCAGCACGTTCGCCCACCGCTGCATGACGATTGGGAAACACGATCGCTTCCTCTTCATTTTTCGCCATCAGTGGTTTATCGCCATCATGACCAAAAACTTCGCCATGCATAAAGCTCGTAAAGTTGGAGATATTATCGTCAAACAAGAAATCAAAGTCGTCATGAATACGAACAATCGTTCGGCTCACGCGGTACATCGTAGCCTTTCTAGGTAAATGCTCAGATTGGCTTCTGGAAACCAAATCACGTAGCGACAAATCAAATGCCGTTAGGCACTGTAAATCGTTAGAGCCGATTTCAGCGACACGACCGAGTTCAATCATCATGGCTTGTGCAGCGTAGGTTTCCGCACTGTACCAACTAAAAGTACTTGCTGGCGCATTAGAGAACATCACTGCATCAATGTGACCATTCTCGACAAAATCCAATAGCTCTTTACTGCGCACTGGATGACGCGATTTAGGGCTGACCGCAAATGAATAATGTTTTGAATCACGATAAGCGCAATGCAGATCTAAATGCCAGCGAGACTTTACATCGCTCTCAGCATAGAAATCCTTAATCACCAGTTTAAGGTTATCTGCTATGGCTAGTTCTTTGCTTTCTTCGTGGGCTTTTTCGTCAAACAGATGATTCAAATCTTCATCTAATGAACGTTTATGCAGCTTGGTTGCTTCAGGATTCGCGATGATGAATAAACATCTTTCGTTTACCGTCTGGAAGCCACTCAAAATATCATTCACGAGTTTATCGATAAGCTCCATTGGAGCCGTTTCGTCGCCATGAATACCACAAGAAATAACGATGTTTTTGGTATCGTCGTCGTGTTTAGCTGGCACAACTTCTAAAATACCGCGTTGAAGCAATTTGAGAGTGACGCCTGCCGGTGTAGTCACCGCTGTACACTTTACGGATTGTTCAAGATCTAGACTGTCGAAGAGAAAAGATTGGCGAAATAGAGACTTCGTCATGCGCTACTCCTTTATTGCACAGCGGTATGTTAAAGAATTGAGCAAACAATTTATGTTGAAGCGATCTCACTTATTGAGCTGAACTTCAATATAAAATGAAATATGCCTGCTGTACTTTGATAACCTGTTCGACTATTAACTGAATGACATTGAAGGCGAATTCTATCCTAACTGTTATTGAGACTCTATACCCTATCAGTTCCAATTCGTTGAAACGCTTGTCTTAAATCTCAATTTTGGATTTTCTTTTATCACACACCGCAGTTTACAACTCTGAGTTTGGTCCCTTTAGTACTTTTGCTAAACCAGCGGCGACGAAAATTACCTCAGAAGAGAGCTCTCCAATCCATTGATTCATCAAACCTGCATATTCAATAAATAGACGCGATACTTCACCTTCAGGTGTTAGCCCCATGCCGACTTCATTGGATACCAACGTAATATCTGCCCGACTCTGTTTTAACACATCGATAAGATGCCGGATTACCAACTCTATTTGTTTCGAATCGCGCATTTGACCGTGATTGTAAATCACGTTATTCAACCAAAGTGTCAGGCAGTCCACCAGCACTACATCATCACTAGATAACTGCTCAAGAGTTTGCGCCAATTCGTAAGGGCATTCATGTTCAATCCAGCCATTTCCGCGCTGATTTTGGTGATGTTGTATTCGGGTCTCCATCTCCTCATCAAATGCGATCGCTGTCGCTACGTAGTGCAACGCTTTTGTACTATCAAAACGCACTTTGCTCTTTGCTAATTGCTCAGCAAAACTGGATTTTCCGCTTCTTGCCCCACCAAGTATCAAGCGTACTGTCACCACTCAGCTCCTAAAACGGGTAAACCATTTTGCGCAAAAACGACAACCACAAGATAGATCATCAATTCCATGAGCTGTTGTGCAGCCCCCAGACAGTCACCGGTAAACCCTCCAAGTCGGCGGATCAACCAACGTCTGAATAGCTGACGAAAAACAACCGCTAAAGCAATAAGGGCCAGAGTCAAATAACCATCTAACAACACGCAAGGCACTAAACCAGTGATGACAACCACAGCCAATTCGTTGTAGCTCTGTTTGTGGGCTAACGGTTTACTTTTGCTAGTATCACTGTCGGACACATAGGGCGTATTGAAGATGAAGGATGACGCGACAGCGCGACTTAACGTGTAGCCCACCAACCAAATGGGGATAAGGGAAATAATGTCGCTGGCCGCAACCAGCAACACATATTTACCCAACAGAGCCATTATTAACGCGGCCGAACCATAAGTGCCGATCCGGCTATCTTTCATGATGCTTAAACGACGCTCTACCGTCATTCCTCCACCAACACCATCCGCCATATCGGCAAGTCCATCTTCATGGAAGGCTCCGGTCAGCATCAAGCTCAGCACCATGGTCAAAAAAATGCTGATTTCAGGTGTCAAAAGCAGATCAGCTAAAGCATAGAAGCCAGCGCAAATTGCCCCAAGAAGTATTCCAACCAACGCAAAATATCGGCCAGACTGATTCATCCTTTCACTGCTATACGGCAAATTGGCGGGCACAGGAATTCGAGAAAAGAAACTGAGCGCCAAAAGAAACAGTTCAAACTGATATTTGAGTCTGGGCAGCATTACACTGTCACTCCTGCCTCAGCAAAACTCGCCATGTTGTTGTAAAACTCGGCTGCCGCCTTAATGAGTGGAACTGCGAGAACCGCGCCTGTACCTTCACCGAGTCTCAAATGTAGGTTCAACAGAGGCGTTGCTTCTAATAAGTTCAGCACTTTTTTGTGCCCCGATTCGTCAGAACAGTGTGCAAATATCATATAGTCTCTGCACTCTGGTTCAATAAGCGTGGCAACATAAGCGGCGACCGTGACAATAAACCCATCAACGAGCACAGGTGTACGCTTACGATAAGCACCCAAAAATGCGCCTACCATTTGAACGATCTCGTATCCACCAACCTCGGCAAGCACCTCTTTCACGCCCTTGCCTTTAGAGCGTTCTACGCCTTTCGCGACCAGTTGATACTTTTTCTCAAGCTGCTGATCAGAAATACCCGTGCCTTTACCAACACACTCTTCAACAGGCAAATCAGACAAGCTGGCTAACAGAGCGGCAGCACTTGAAGTATTAGCAATGCCCATCTCACCGAACATCACTAAGTTGCTGCCAGCATCAATCACACTTTCAACCAGTGACTGACCGTGATCTAATCCTTGCTCAACTTGCTCTAACGACATAGCTGGCTGGTTAGCAAAATTCTCGGTGCGAACACCTAAACGTTGAACAATAAAATCAGGATGCTGCGCATCTACTGGCAACAATATCCCTGTATCAATGACTTTCATTGCCACATTATTCGCTCGGCAGAAACAATTGATAGCAGCACCACCCGCCAAAAAGTTCAGTACCATCTGTTGTGTTACAGCGCTAGGAGCAATACTGACCCCTTCATCCGCAATGCCATGGTCACCGGCAAATACCAATACCGTTGGCTGTTGAATCGCAATATGTTCAACCGCTTGTTGCTGCCCCTGACTTTGAATTAACGCCAGTTGATGAGCAACTTGCTCTAATTGCCCTAAAGCACCTAGTGGTTTGGTTTTTTGATTAATACGGTGCCAAATTGCATCGTTAAACGATAGATCTAACATTATTGATTCCTTGAACAATGCTTAAATTTCAAAAGAGATGACGCAGTCTACTCACAAAATCCATCCGACGCCAAACCTACAAAGCGCCAATAAATGAAATACTTGTATATTGTCGAGTAATTAGCTTAATTTCACAGCATGACATTAAACAACTGGGAAGCAACGATGAAAGACGCCCCTTTTACAGCAACAAACAAACCCGTTCTCATTATCGCGGGAGCATCAGGTTTAGTCGGTTCATCTTGTCTAGACATTGCTTTAAATGAGCACGCACTTGAACATATTTTTACCTTGAGCAGAAAGCCACTTGCGCCAGAGTCTCTCTCAACAGCAAATGGTAAGTTAACCCAGCTTATAGATGCAGAACTGAACATAAAACATTGGGAAAACTCAAACAGTCGCCCAACATTGGGGATCATCGCACTGGGCACGACGTTAAAACTGGCTGGTTCAAAGCAAGGATTGGAAAAAATCGATTTCGAACTCGTTTGTCATGTCGCTCAGCAAATGAAATTGCTCGGAGTTGAAAGGTTAGCGGTTGTTTCTAGTTACGGCGCGCATCCAAGATCTGGCTCCCACTATTTACGCTGCAAAGGTCGAATGGAAGAAACCATTCGTCAAATCGGCTTTTCGCAGGTCACGTTCGTCAGGCCAGGTCCTTTAGTAGGCAGCAGAACCATCACTCGCCCAGATGAAGTTCTACTGCAAAACTTTATGAAAGTCGGCAAATACCTAATGTTTGGAAAACTAAGAAATCTCATCCCAATAAGCGCAGAGGCAGTGGCCAGAAGCATGCTTTACAGCTTGTTCGATACAGATTCAAAGCATGTGACCGTACTCGATAGCATCGCCATGCGACTTATGCTGGAAAAGTACCGTTAACATCAGACCGTAACTTGCCCAATAGTTAGCCAGACGATGAGATAAGTTACTGAACAAACGGTTGCGACACGCCATGGTGATTGCTTAGTCGTATGGGGGATGTTCTAATACCTGTAAATCTTTCAGCGATTTGGTAATCACACATGCAGCAGGAAAACTCGCCAACTTACTTCTTCTTCGATTATGAGACTTGGGGCACTAACCCAGCGAAAGATCGTCCTAGTCAGTTTGCTGGCGTACGTACCGATATGGATTTTAATATTATCGGTGAACCATTAGTTATCTACTGCCAACTACCTAGCGATTATTTACCTGCACCTGAAGCGGCACTGATTACAGGTATCACGCCACAAAAGGCGATGGCTCAAGGTCTACCAGAGCCAGAGTTCATTGCTCGTATTCATCACGAACTTTCTCAGCCAAATACCACCAGCCTTGGTTACAACAGCATTCGGTTCGATGACGAAGTCACGCGTTATACTTGCTATCGCAACTTTTTTGATCCGTATTCTTGGAGCTGGCAGAACAGTAACTCACGTTGGGACTTACTCGATGTGATGCGTGCTTGCCATGCCCTTCGTCCAGAAGGCATTGTTTGGCCTGAAAACGAAGAGGGTTTTACCAGTTTCAAACTTGAACATCTGTCAAAAGCCAATGGTATTGAACACGAAAATGCGCATGATGCGATGGCTGACGTGATCGCCACTATCGAACTGGCTAAGAAAGTCAAAGCCGCACAACCAAAGCTATTTGATTATTTCTTTACTATGCGCCATAAGCGCAAACTCAATGAGTTGGTGGATATCGTCAATATGACACCACTAATGCATGTCTCCGGAATGTTAGGCAGAGAATGCCAATACACCAGTTGGATTGTTCCTATTGCTTGGCATCCAACCAATCAAAATGCTGTGATTGTGGCTGACTTAGCCAAAGATCCTCAGCCATTACTAGAACTTTCCAGTGAAGAATTGCATACGCGTCTTTATACAAAACGCGATGAACTCGCTCCAGACGAACTGCCTGTCCCTGTCAAATTGGTTCATCTCAACAAGTGCCCTATTCTTGCACCTGCAAAAACGCTTACCGCCGAAAATGCAGACAAAATAGGCATCAATCGCGAACAGTGTTTAGCGAACTTAGCACTGATTCGCCAGCATCCAGAGATCAGAGAAAAGCTAGTTTCTCTGTTTTCGATTGAGCGTGAATATGAACAGAGCTCCGATGTCGATACGCAGTTGTACGACGGTTTCTTCTCTCCGGCGGATAAAGCGTCGATGGAAATTATCCGCGGTACACCACCAGAAAATTTGGCAGCACTGGATATCACTTTTGCGGACAAGAGAATTGAACCTTTATTATTCCGTTATCGTGCCCGTCACTTCCCATGGACACTGGATGAAAATGAACAGCGTCGCTGGGCGAATCACTGCCGTGATTTTTATGAGTCGCGAATTGAAGGTTACATGCTCAATTTAGAAAACTTAGTTCATGAGCATGAGAGTGACGAAAAGAAAATTGCTATTTTAAAATCCGTCTATCAATACGTCTCAAAACTCGTTTCCTAGAGGCTAACCCCCTAGGTTTTTCTATACATATAAATGGCAACAACGTTTCATGGCTCAAACCGCACTTAAATACCTGGTATCAATGGGAATGATATTTCTCTGTTTGCTGGCAGGTAATAATCTTCAATCTTGGTTAGGTATTTCTATTCCTGGCAGTATTATTGGCATGCTGATCCTGTTTGGCCTCATGTCGAGCGGACTCTTACCGTCATCTTGGGTGAAACCAAGTGCGAGTTTATTCATTCGCTATATGGTTCTGCTTTTCATCCCGACCAGTGTCGGTCTAATGGTGCACTTCGACATATTGGTAAACAACATCTGGTCTATCTTAGCTAGCGCCATCGGTGGCACTACGTTAGTACTTGTGATCCTAGCCTTCTCTCTTGATCGCATTTTGAAAAAAGGAGGCAAATGATGTGGTTGCTAGTCACTATAGCGGTGTTCTTTCTTTCTAGATGGATCGCTCGTAAACTGAATTCACCGTTTGCCAATCCACTGTTGATAAGCATTGGCATTATTATACCTGTGCTCATGTTGCTAAAAGTCCCCTACGAGACTTACGAGCTAGACAACCTATGGGTGAACTATATGCTTCAGCCTGCCGTCGTTGCTTTAGCTTACCCTTTGTATGAACAACTTCCTCAGATTCGTGCAAACTGGAAAATCATCATGCTTGCCTGTGGTGTCGGAAGCGTGCTTTCTATGCTGACAACAGGGATCATTGCCGCGTTAATGAATGTTGATATCGCTTTAATTGCAGCACTAATGGGTAAATCTGTCACCACACCGATAGCGATGGAAGTCGCAAACAATTTAGGTGGAGAACCAGCTATTGCAGCCATCATGGTTCTGCTGGTCGGTGTATTTGGCGCCATTGTGGCGTACCCAATTTATAACTTACTGAATATCACGCATCCTATTGCTCGAGGATTAACCATGGGTAATGTCTCCCACGCCCTCGGCACAGCGACTTGTGCGGAAAAAGATCAGAAAGACGCGGCTTTTAGTTCACTCGCTCTGGTTGTCTGTGGTGTCATAACCTCAGTTCTAGCGCCTAGCTTATTTGCTTTTGTACTTTGGTTTGTTCACTAACTCATTGTCATCTCTATCTAATTTAGGCTCAGACTGCATTTCCCATAGAGTCTGAGCCAAATTCTTCCTTACCTCGCCTCTCATGTGTGACATCACTCTAATTATGTAAACATGTAACACGTTGCATCTAATAATGAGATTTTGATCGCAGTAAATCTAGTGTATTCCCCTAAACTAAAGCTCAATGTATTAATTAGGAATATCTATGAAAGGCCGTATTGAACAGGCATTAGCAGACATGCAACGACCGATGGCGGAGTTTTTATCGCCAATCGTATTAGCTGATGATTTTGACGCTACTCTATCTCCTGACCAATTTAAGCAACTACTTTCCGTTACAGGAATGAGTGACGCAGACCTTCGTATTGAATTACTGCCTCTTGCGGCAGCATATGCTTACGTACCTATTTCGAAATTTTATGTTGGAGCTCTAGCTCGTGGATTGTCTGGCCGCATCTATTTCGGCGGCAACATGGAATTCTCAAAAGTTCAGATGGGGCAAACCATTCACGCAGAACAAGCAGCTATCAGCCATGCTTGGATGAAGGGTGAGGAAGGTATCAGTGATATCACTGTGAACTACAGTCCTTGCGGTCACTGTCGTCAATTCATGAACGAACTTACCACCTCTAAAAGCTTGATGATTCAGTTACCAAAACGTGATGCCAACTCTCTGCAATACTACTTGCCAGAATCTTTTGGCCCTGCTGACCTAGGTATCACTCAAGTGCTGATGAACAAAAGCGACCACGGTTACAAGTGCGAGGAATTAGACCCGCTGATGCAATCGGCCGTAGCGGCACTCAACGGCAGCTATGCCCCATACTCTGAAAATTTAAGTGGTGTGGCATTGAAATCATCGTCCGGTAAAACTTATTTGGGTGCATATGCTGAAAACGCGGCGTTTAACCCAAGCTTACCGCCACTTCAAGTCGCTTTAATTCAGATGAGAATGGCTGGCGAATCTTTTGACAACATCGAAGCTGCGACACTGGCTGAACTCGAGAAAGGCAGTGTGAGTCACTTTGTCGATACTCAAGCTACGCTTGCATCACTGAGTTCTTCTTTGCAACTAAGCTACATCGCACTTTAACAGTACCTCAGTCATGTAAAAGCCAGACTTTTGTCTGGCTTTTTTGTTCTCAGCAACGGCCTCTTTGAACCTACTTGGCAAACTTTTCTAAAGCTTGGTGTTTATCCATAGGTTTGAAGAAGTAATATCCTTGAATTTCATCCACGTTCCAGACATTGAGCTTACGAAGCTGTGAAGCCGTTTCAACCCCTTCAGCCACCGTTGTCATACCGAGCTCCTGCGACATGTGAATGATGTTCCTGACTAAGGTTTTTGCTTTGTCGTTGACATCCAAATTATCAATATATGATTTATCAAGCTTGATAATATCAAGCGGGAAGTTACATAGTGAGCTAAATGAAGAGTATCCCGTACCAAAGTCATCGAGTGCCAATTGAACACCCAAAGATTTAATCGCCTCCATACGTTCAACGATCTCATCTTCAGCACCTAAAAGAATACTTTCTGTTAACTCCAGTACCAGTTGCCCCGGTAACAATTGGTATTTCTCTATCAGGTTGACCAAAGTCTCCACCAAGCTCTTATGATGGAAATGAGGTGTCGACAGATTCACATGAATACTCATTCTATTTTGCGAAGAACTGTCGCTCTTTTGCTGTATATCACTGATAAACTCGCACGCCTGCTCAAGAATCACTTCGCCTAACTCAACAATCAATCGACGTTGTTCCGCCAGCGGGACAAACAGTCCCGGAGAGACCATTCCTAATGTTGGATGGCGCCACCTTGCGAGCGCTTCGAAACCTACGACCTGTCCAGTACTCGCGTGAACAATAGGTTGATAATGAGCAACGATTTCACCACTTTTAAGTGCTTTCATTATGTCGCGATTTAGAGCAAGTGACTCTTGTGATCTTTTAATCAGACTCTCATCAACCGTCACAAGCCCTCTTTTACCCGTCGATTTTATTTCTGTCAGAGCATAAAGGCCGACATAGCTGAAATCCTCAAAGTTAGCAAAACTTGAAGAAGAACGAACAAACACTGCTTTTAAGCCAATATCGAACTCAAAACCAGAAACACTGATCTTCGATGAATAACTTTCTAGCAACCGGTTTGCCATTCTTTCCAGCTGTCGATAATCCTTTTCTACGCACCAAACTAAGAATTCATTTTCACTGATACGCCCTGTGAACTCGTCACCAAATCGAATCAGCAAGTTATCAGCAAGTTGTCAGCAAGGTGTTTTAAAACACTGTCATGAACCAGATGTCCGTAGACTTCATCGATTTCTTTGAGCCTAGAAGCGTTGAAATAGACGATTGAGTAGTTCTGTTCTTGATCTGAACCTTGGAAAAATCCCTTAATAAGATTGATCACTGTTGGTCGATTCAATAGTCCTGTTGCCGAATCTCGGTGAGTGAGGGAGTCTATTAATACCGCTTGCTGTTTCTGCTCACTGATATCTTTTATCGACAACATAACAGCCATCTTGTCGTCTTGTTCAAATTGGGTCGCTTCAATCACACAGTGCACGGTTTCGCCATAACAGTTGTTAAGCCCCGCTTCAAACTGACGTAAGCCCTGACTCAAATTGATAAATAATTGTTCAGCGCTGCAAATAGAATCACTACTGTGAGCACACAGCGTTTCTACATGCTGACCAACCAAATCACTACGCTGATAGCCAAGCAAATCTAATAATGCTTGGTTCACGTCAGCGATCATTTGATCGACGACAAGTACCATACCCAGTGTTTGACTGTGGTATAGCGCTTCGAATTTTTGCAGCGTATCTTTTAGCTTGCCTTCAGTTTTTGAGGAGTTATTAGCCAAAAACTGTACTAAAGTCGTGATGCGTTCAAACTCATCTCGATGACCTTCAAGATTCACTTCATCACTCGATATCAGTGCTTTTATGTCTTGTTCAAAGTAGCTGAATCTTTTACCCACGTTGTTACGGAACAAAATGAAAATAACGATAGAAACAAGAGTGGTGACCACACCAATAGCAATGATGAGATAGTAAAAGACCGATTCACCTTTTTGATAATAGGTACGCGGTTCACGTGATTTTAAAACCGCAATCTCTTCACCATAAATATTGGTTAACGATGTATAGTGGTAAAGCTCTGAATCTGTATGGAAAACATCGATGTCATCGTGCTCATCTATACCCTCTTCATGAATATGTTCATCAAGATGCTTCGTCTCATCGAGATCAGTAATGATGGAGTTTTGAGCCGTTAAGATGCCAGCAAAGTCTGATGGGAAACGGTCAGTTAAATGCTGTCCCCACAACATCCATCCTGCAAACTCTGCTTCACTGGTTCCGTTACGCACTGGTGTAACACTAACCACCCAAATATCGTCACCCTCACGAATTAATCCATAAGTACCGCTTTTCCCGCTATCCAGAACCCGTTTCATTTTGTTCAGATGTTGAGCAACGCCCTTATCTTTTAGCAGTGTTTGTGTGAATGCGTTGGGGTCTTCAATGTCCCGCCCAAGGCCAGCCACATACTCATGCTGACTATTAATAAAGGACATGAAATCTAGCCCAAGCGAATCAAGGCTTTCCATATACAAGTTGCGTTCTTCAAAACCGGTATCAGATTGAGTGAGAAGATCGTAAGTCTCAGTCCAGTAAGCCCAGTCATGGGAAGCTTCTTCCTGCCTAACACTTAACGAATCAATAACAGCATAGGCTTGTGAGCTCGCCCTGTGGATCTCAATATTTTCTAGTTCATTCAGACTGTATAAAAAGAAATAACGGGTAAGAAAAAGACTGCTGAAAATGATGCTAGCCAGTCCAACTGCAAATAAAAATGCAGTTTTCGTGTGTAGCGTAACAAAGCGTAAGCGGGATGATTTATTCAAGGAGCGCATCAACTCTCAAGTTATTATTTGCGATACAAATAACACATATCACATAAGAATTTAATGATATATGTCTAATTACAAAATGAAATAAATTATAAATCTCATCAATATTTGGAACCAATACCTCTTTTTGAGTATTAATTTGCTGTGTAAACCATCGTTTACATACTCATCTGCCGGTCATTTAGCTTGTTCAACTCTGTAGCGCCGTACTTTTCAGCATTTATATACGAAGCGCACAGATTGACGTCTACGCCAATGACGATTGGTTAATAGCCTGATAATTTGGACTTTCTTCGTGTCAAACACTCGTAAGGATACCTATGTTTGAACAAGTCGTTCGGATACTTTTCCCTGTAATGGCACTGGTCATTATTGGCTATCTCATTGGTCGTTGGCTCAAACCTGATTTCCGCCCGATTAACAGAATCAATATGGATGCCTTTGTTCCAGCATTGGTATTCTCTTCATTGTCCACCATGCCACTTAGCCGCTCAGAGCTTCCCCTGATTTATGCCTCTTTAATATCTGTGCTCATTCCCGGCTTGATTATGATTCCGATATGCAAACTTGGTGGTTGGAACTTTAAAGCATGGGCTCCACTGCATATGTTCAGAAACAGCGGTAACTTAGCCATCCCACTCTTCACCTACGCATTCGGCCAGCAAGCTCTTTCTTCTGCGGTGCTGCTATTTGTTGTTTCTGCCTGTTTACACATCAGTATCGGGCTTGCGGTATTAAGTAAAGGAGGTTCATTTAAGCAGATCTTTACGGCTCCTGTGTTTATCGCTGCTACTGTTGCCATGTGCCTTAACTTGTCAGGAACTCATGTCTGGGAACCGTTATATGAAGCAACAAAGCTACTTGGTCAGGCTGCAGTGCCTGTGATGTTGCTGTCATTAGGCGCACAGATGACCAATATGAAAATGGCTGGCTTCAAAGTGGGACTGATCTCTACCGCTCAATCACTGTTTACTGGTGCTATCGCATTTAGCTGTATTTACTACTTCATTCCTTTACCGCCCATGCAGTTAAAAATGATGGTGTTATTCACTATGCTTCCACCAGCAGTCATGAACTATCTGTTTGCGGAGCGATACAAGATTGAAGCAACCAACGTCGCCTCAATGGTGTTGTTTGGTAATTTCCTCAGTATTTTCACCCTGCCTCTGTTACTCATTTTTGCCTTCTCACTATAGAGAATGCGATATGTAAACTTAGGTCAACCAAAGTAAAACTAGATAAAGTCGATGTCCTAGCCGAAGCCGCAGAACTACAATTAAACCATAAGAAACACGTGGAATAATTGTCATGAAAAAAATCACGCTACTCATCATACTGTTATGGCTTCCATCCGTATGGCTTACATGGCAACCCGATGCCAATTACTTCTTCTGGCGTCATCAACTCACCATGTTTACAGGCGCACTTGGCTTTGCTTATATGGCAGTGGCAATGCTGCTGGCGATGCGTATTCCAAGAGTCGAAGAATATGTAAACGGGCTAGATAAAGGCTATGCCATTCATAAACAGATGGGTATTGGTGCTCTAGTCACCATGGTTATGCATTGGGTATTAGTTAAATCAGCGAAATGGTTGGTCAGCCTAGAACTCATTGAAGGTCAACAGAAAAGGCAACGTCTGGGACAACTTGTTGAAGGTATTAATTGGACCCACTGGGCAAAAGTGGTTGGCGAATACACTTTTTATGTCTTTCTTGCGTTTGTCGCCATTAGTCTTATCCAAGCGATCAGTTATCGGAAATTCCGTTTTACACATAAACTAGGTGGCGCTATTTTCCTCGCAGGATCGTTTCACAGTGTGTTTTTGCTTGATTATCAATGGAGTTCAGCTGGCCTTAACTCAGTAATTTGGCTAGCCGCAATTGTAGGTTCTATCTGTGCGTTTGTTTCGTTAACAGGTTCAATTGGGCGTGCTCGCATAGTCAATGGTCAAGTGACTGCTATTCAACGCATTCATGATCAAGCAAGCCAATCTCGGGTGTTGCATGTAAAAATAAAGCTCAACGAAATGATTAAGTATCGTGCAGGACAGTTTGCTTATCTCAACTTCAATGATGGCGAAGCTCCACACCCGTTTTCGGTGCTTAACTACGATTCCCACAACCAAGAAATAGAGTTCGCAATAAAAGATCTCGGTGACTACACTCATGCGCTCTATGACTCTTTGTCGGTGGGCAGAGCAGTTGCTGTTGAAGGTGGCTATGGTCGCTTCCAAATACCAAAATCATCAAACCAAGTTTGGATTGGTGCTGGTATCGGTATCGTACCTTTTATAGCGTGGCTACACTACTTGACTCACCTGCCTCATTCAACCAGCAGACACATCGATTTGTTCTACTGTCGTGACAATGATGACCAGACATACTTTGTTCACTTGCTGGAAAAATTAGTCAGCAAGTCGTCTTGTGTGAAGCTGCATATCTATACCGCCAGCCATAATGAGTTCCTATGTGCAGACCGAGTCGCTCAGCACGTTGATTTGTCTCAAGCCAGCGTCAGTTTTTGTGGGCCGATTAACTTTGGTAACACACTGAAAAATAGGCTTTTAGGCTTAGGGCTTAATAAACAAAACTATCATTCAGAACGGTTTGTAATGCGATGATATCGCTAGTAGAGGAAAACCGCGCAAACGTTTGCTTTTGCGAGATATTCCAGTATGATGACGGCAGTTTTTAGTGACTACTACAGAATTAAAAAGGAATAACTATGTTTGGGACTGCTACACGTGACAATGCAACCCGTGTACTTTTACTTGGCTCTGGTGAACTTGGCAAAGAAGTGGCAATTGAATGTCAACGCTTAGGTCTGGAAGTGATTGCATGCGACCGCTATGCTGATGCCCCGGCAATGCAAGTCGCTCATCGCAGCCATGTTCTTAACATGCTTGATGGTGAAGCACTTCAAAAGATCATCGAACTAGAAAAGCCTGACTACGTAGTTCCTGAAATTGAAGCTATCGCAACTCAAAAGTTGGTTGAACTTGAAGCACAAGGCTTGAATGTAGTTCCGACAGCGAGAGCAGCACGCCTTACCATGAACCGTGAAGGTATTCGTCGTCTTGCCGCTGAAGAGCTTTCTTTGCCGACCTCTCCGTTTAAGTTTGCTGATAACTATGAGGATTTCGTCGCAGCGGTTCAACATGTGGGTATTCCATGTGTCTGTAAACCGGTAATGAGCTCTTCAGGCAAAGGCCAGAGCGTCATTAAAACGGAAGCAGACATTGAGACTGCGTGGAAATATGCGCAAGAAGGTGGTCGCACTGGCGCTGGTCGCGTTATCGTTGAAGGCTTCATCGACTTCGATTATGAAATTACTCTATTAACCGTACGCGCTATAGATGGCGTTCATTTCTGTGCGCCAATAGGCCACCGTCAGGAAGATGGTGACTATCGTGAATCATGGCAGCCACAAGCGATGTCTGAAAACGCTCTTAAAGCGGCAGAATATGTGGCAGAGCAAATTGTTAATGCACTCGGCGGATACGGTATCTTCGGTGTTGAACTGTTTGTCAAAGGTGACCACGTTATCTTTAACGAAGTCTCTCCTCGCCCGCACGATACCGGTTTAGTGACCTTGATGTCTCAAGATGTGTCTGAGTTTGCTCTGCACGTTCGTGCATTCACAGGTATGCCTATCGGTCAAATTACCCAATATGGTCCATCGGCTTCAGTTGCGATTCTTGGTCAAGGTACGTCAACCAACATTCGCTTCGAAGGCATTGGTGAAGCGCTGTCAGTACCTCAATCCCAAATTCGCCTGTTTGGCAAACCAGACATTGATGGTCGTCGTCGCTTAGGTGTTGCACTTGCGCGTGGTAAAGATACAACCGAAGCGGTAGACAAAGCATTAGAATGCGCGAAAGCCGTGAAGATTGTTTACTAATCCAAACGCCTGAAGCCATCAACACCACTCTCGGTGAAGGCTAAGCGCTAAAAAATAACCCAGCATTGCTGGGTTATTTTTGTTTCAGGGTTCAGCTTTTGATCAACCAAACCTCTTCTGCAAATCGAGATAAACCTTTTTTGGCTCTTTTAGGATGCTGTGGATTGGCACTGTCCTGATGCAACCTTTCGACAGAGAACTCTGCAAACAATTGCTCTATTTCCTCTTGAGGAACACTGAAAGGAGGCCCAGCCATTTCGTGTTGTTCGTAATCCAATGTGACGAGCAGAATGCGTCCACCCGGATTTAACAACGACTTGAGTCGTTCTACATACTCTTTACGCATATCTTCTGGCAGAGCAACAAGCGCAGCTCTATCGTAAACAATATCATATGTCTCTACAGGTGCTGTGAAATAGTCGCCGGTATAAATTGATAGCTCATCAAACTGATATAACTCATGGTGCGCATTCAGTTGAATCACTAACGGAGTATAGAAATGCTCAGCAAAAAAAGAACGAACAGCAATAGAGCTTAGTTCTACGCCATGCACTTGATTATGCTTTGTCGCCAGCCACACTAAGTCTTCACTTTTACCACATAAAGGAACAAAGATTTTATCTTCTCTTTTGGGCTCTGTTCTGTGCCAGTGTTCTATCAATAACGGATTCACGTCATCAAGGTGGAAACCAATTTGATTGGACGCCCATTTGCTATGCCAGAATTCTGGATCTTTCATCAACGCTCTCTAAATGTGTTTGGTTTTATTCGGCCCATAAGGGTAACCATTTCTCATTCACAGAGATAGTCAAATCTCATTTCGCATAATCAGAAACATTCATTTACAACCGGGTAAGGAACTATAAGTGCTCATCAATGCTCTTACCTACACACGCTAAAAATGTGAACTGATAGACAATAACCATATTGAGTCGGCAAACTGCATTGAATTCAAAGCTTACAGCCCCATTTGATTATTACAGCTTCTTGAAATTTGCTATCTGAAAAACGCGCCCTTAAATGCCACTTTTGATTTTTCAGCACAAACCAAGGAGAGTGAATGAGCCAGTTCCTACGTACTGCGGCCCTAATGCTTCTAGTATTGAGCCGAGCACCGGCATTCGCGGCTGTGCCCCCTACCATGCCAGCAGAGGCACAAGGCGGTGAATTTGAAAATCAACTCACCTCTAAGCGCTTTAAACACAGCTTAAGCGGCTTGTATTCTATTGCCACTTCGAAAGAAGCCATATATCAACCCTATAACGACTTCGATATCCTCTACAGCAAGTCACACTATGCGCAGGCAGAACTCGAAACCTTATGTAAAAGTACCGCGCTATTAACATCCACCGAAGCCTACTTTGCAGGAGTGAAATCCGCCCACAGAGCCAAAGAAAAAGTGATTACCGAACTTGATGGTAACGCTGCCCGAATCACTGATTTAGCGCGAGCAACCATTGTAGCGAACGATGTATCCAGCCTTATGGATGCTTATGAGTCACTGAGTAAAGAAGCAACCATTGTCAAAGTGAAGAATCGTTTTAAATCACCGGCCCCTTCTGGCTATCGTGATTTGAATATTCTGATCGAGTTACCTAAGACGGGTATTATTGCGGAAGTGCAGTTTCACTTAAAAGCGATTGCAAATGTGAAAAATGGTGCAGAACATAAGCTTTATGAACAAATCCAGCACATTGAGCGTGTGGCAAAACGCGAACAACGTCCACTAACCTCACTCGAAACAGCCAAGATAAAACGTATGCGTAGTGAATCGAAAAACCTTTACCAACAGGCTTGGCAGCCTTATATCACCACACATATTCAAGCAGCATAAAAACATCAACCACCGTCAGGGGTGGTTGAAACTTAATATAACACTTCATATAAACAAAAGACCACGCGATATGGCGTGGTCTAATACTGGCGACTATTTCGCGACTTTTATGTTCTCTACGCGGGCTTTTAATTTTTGCCCCGGACGGAACGTAACAACTCGTCGAGCGGTAATCGGAATGTCTTCACCCGTTTTTGGATTTCGACCAGGACGTTCATTCTTGTCTCGTAAATCAAAATTACCAAAACCGGAGAGTTTTACCTGTTCGCCACTTTCTAGTGCTTTACGAATTTCTTCAAAAAACACTTCAACCGTTTCCTTGGCATCCCGTTTGCTAAACCCGAGTTTTTCGAACAGGTTTTCAGCCAATTCGGCCTTTGTGAGCGCCATAAAACTTCCCTCAAAGCTATGTTAAACCTTGCTGTCTAACGACAGCGCCAGAGCAATTTTGCTTAGCCAATCAACGACATATCGGCTTTACGAGAAAAGTGTATGCCAAGCTTATGATTTTCGCCAACTTTTTTATTTAAGCTTAACTTCCAACAGCATTAAATCACACACATATAATACCCATATAAGCATAATTTAAAACTATAAAACCGATAATGAAAAACAAAAACAACATTAAAATCCTTAAATAATTTAAATTTAAAGAATTTTCATCTTATTGTGTGATTTTAAAAAATTTTGCGTCCAGACCAGAACAATTTAGCTATTTATCAATAAATTACATTTTTCCTAAACTGGAGACAATTTCACGTCAGTTTCTCATCATAGCGGCGAAAAAAAGCAGGTTATATAACCTGCTTTTAATGCGTGAACTGCTTTAGTACTTATTAGTCGCGTAGACTCGCGCCAAACTGCTCAGATACCGCTTTAACGATAGCTTCTACTGCTGCAGCAATATCCGCTTCTTCTAGCGTACGTTCAACGGATTGCAGCGTCAGTGCGATAGCAAGGCTCTTCTTACCTTCTTCAACACCTTTACCTACGTATACGTCGAACAGTTTTGCATCTTTAAGAAGTTCACCACCAGAGGCAAAACATGCCGCTACGATATCGCCAGAAGCAATGTTTTCGTCAACAACGACTGCAATGTCACGACGGTTTGAAGGGAACTTCGATACTGAAGCTGCTTCAGGAATCACACGTGAGTTAATTGCATTCCACTCGATTTCGAACACAACTGTGCGGCCATTCAGACCAAACTTGCGTTCAAGCTCAGGGTGAACAGTACCAATCACACCTACTTGTTTGCCATCTACGATAATCGCAGCAGATTGACCTGGGTGTAGAGCAGGATGACGAGTCGCAACAAAGCTGTACGCTTTTTCATTCGAAGAGAGCTCAAGAATCGCTTCTAGATCGCCTTTCAGATCGAAGAAATCAACCGTTGCTGTTTCCATACCCCAGTGTTCTTCACCGCGAGTACCCGCTATAACACCTGCAAGCATCGGCTCTTGGCGCATGCCGTTTTCTGCGGTCTCACATGGGATGAAACGCAGACCATATTCGAACAGACGAACACGTGGTTGTTGACGTTTTTGGTTGTGAACCACAGTGTTTAGCAGACCTTGGATAAGGCCTAAACGCATTGCTGACATGTCCGCAGAAATTGGGAATGGCAGAATTAGAGGTTCAACATCGTTAACGATCAGTTTTTGCTGCTCAGGTTCAACGAAGCTGTATGTGATTGCTTCGTGGTAACCACGGTCAACAAGAAGATCACGAACACGCTTAAGCGGAAGGTTCGCTTCATTTTGAGCGTTCATGTTTAGTGCTGCAATCGGCGCTTGGTTTGGAATCTTGTTGTAACCGTAGATACGGCCAACTTCTTCAATCAAATCTTGCTCAATCGCAATATCAAAACGCCATGTTGGCGCTGTTGCAGTCCAACCTGCTTCTGTTGCTTCAACAGACATACCTAGGCGTTCAAGGATCTCAACCACTTCTGCATCCACAATGTGGTGACCTAACAGGCTATCCAGTTTAGTGCGACGCAGTGTTACTGTATTTGGCTTAGGTAGGTCTGCTTCAGACTCAACAGCAACAACAGGTGCTACTTCACCACCACAGATGTCAACAAGAAGCTGAGTTGCACGTTCCATTGCGTTTACTTGTAGTGCGAAATCCACACCACGTTCAAAACGCATTGAAGAATCCGTGTGCAGACCGTAGCCACGAGCGCGACCACGGATATGGTCTGGAGCAAAGAATGCACATTCTAATAGAACGTCTTTAGTCTCAGCATTTACACCAGAACCTTCACCACCGAAGATACCAGCAATAGCTAGTGCTTGTTTGTGGTCAGCAACAACTAGGGTATTCGCATTAAGTTCTGCTTCTGTGCCATCTAGCAGAGTTAGCTTTTCACCTTGCTCAGCAAGACGAACAACAATACCACCTTCAATTTTCGCTAGGTCGAATGCGTGCATTGGCTGACCTTGCTCTAGAAGAATGTAGTTTGTGATGTCTACAACTGGATCGATTGAACGAATACCACAACGACGTAGCTTTTCTTGCATCCAAAGTGGTGTTTCAGCTTGAACGTTTACGTTCTTGATTACACGACCAAGGTAACGTGGACATGCCGCTGGTGCTTTCACTTCGATTGATACAACATCGTCGATTGAAGGTGCAACTGGCGCTACTGAAGGTTCAGTGACGTCTGCGCGGTTTAGAACACCGACTTCACGAGCCATACCACGAATGCTGAAACAGTCAGCGCGGTTTGCAGTCAGGTCAACATCAACCGTTACGTCATCTAGGCTTAGGAACTGACGGAAATCAGTGCCGATAACTGCGTCTTCTGCCAACTCCATGATGCCTTCAGACTCAACGTCGATACCTAGTTCAGAGAATGAACAAAGCATGCCGTGCGAAGGTTGACCACGTAGTTTTGCTTTTTTGATTTTGAAATCGCCCGGAAGTACAGCACCTACAGTTGCTACAGCAACTTTAAGGCCTTGACGGCAGTTTGGTGCGCCACAAACGATGTCTAAAAGTTCTTCTTCACCCACGTCAACTTTAGTCACGCGCAGTTTGTCTGCATCTGGATGCTGACCACACTCAACAACGTAACCGACTTTTACGCCAGTGAATTCGCCAGCCACTGGAAGTACGTCATCGACTTCTAGACCAGCCATAGTGATTTGGTGCGTTAGTTCGTCAGTAGTAACCGCTGGGTTTACCCACTCACGAAGCCATGATTCGCTGAATTTCATTGTGTATTTACCCTTGAATTACTTGAACTGTTTAAGGAAACGAAGATCGTTTTCGAAGAACGCTCGTAGGTCGTTAACGCCGTAACGAAGCATAGTTAAACGCTCTACGCCCATACCGAAGGCGAAACCAGAGTATTTTTCAGGGTCGATACCAACACTGCGCAGTACGTTAGGGTGAACCATGCCACAACCTAGTACTTCTAGCCATTTGCCGTTTTTGCCTTTCACGTCAACTTCTGCTGAAGGTTCAGTGAATGGGAAGTATGAAGGACGGAAACGGACTTCAACTTCTTCTTCGAAGAAATTGCATAGGAAATCGTTCAAGATGCCTTTTAGCTGAGCGAAGTTTACGTTCTCATCAACCAACATACCTTCCACTTGGTGGAACATTGGCGTATGTGTTTGGTCGTAGTCATTACGGTATACACGGCCCGGAGCGATGAAACGGAATGGTGGCTTACCATTTTCCATCGTACGGATTTGTACACCTGAAGTGTGAGTACGCAACATCAAATCTGGGTTGAAGAAGAATGTATCGTGGTCAGTACGAGCTGGGTGATCTTCTGCAATGTTAAGCGCATCAAAGTTATGGAATGCATCTTCGATTTCAGGGCCAGATTCAGTGCTAAAGCCTAGTTCGCCGAAGAACTTCTCGATACGCTCGACAGTGCGAGTCACTGGGTGAAGACCACCATTTTCGATACGACGACCAGGTAGTGTCACATCGATAGTTTCTGCCGCTAGCTTAGCTTCAAGTTCTGCGCTTTGCAGAGCGTCTTTACGCAATGCGATCGCTTTTTGAACTTCAGCTTTAGCCACGTTGATTTCTTGGCCAGCTGTACGACGTTCTTCTGGTGGTAGCTTACCTAGGCTTTGAAGTTGAACCGTTAGTTCACCTTTCTTACCCAGATACTGAACACGCACTTCATCAAGTGCAACTAACGACGACGCAGCTTCAATCGCTGTTGTCGCATTAGCAATAATCTCTTGTAGAT
This sequence comes from Vibrio diazotrophicus, assembly GCF_038452265.1. Classification (NCBI taxonomy): domain Bacteria; kingdom Pseudomonadati; phylum Pseudomonadota; class Gammaproteobacteria; order Vibrionales; family Vibrionaceae; genus Vibrio; species Vibrio diazotrophicus. Next base: position 1,330,706 of record NZ_CP151842.1, on the reverse strand, counting down.
GTTGCATCGTTTCCTCGTCTGCTGATTAGCAGTTTCCATAAGGAGCCCAAAAGGGTTCCTTCGACTCCAAAAAAGGGAGCCACAAAGAGTTACCGAATGGGTTTCTTGGGATATCTCAAATAGCTGTACATAGTATCGAAAGCTGGCGTCAAAGCCAAATTGAAATACGCTTCAGCTGCACTTTCGTTTAAATATTAAACAAGAAAATTTGATAGAAGTTAGACAAAAAAGAGGAATATTCGAATCATGAAATGTCAGGCCTATTTAAGCCATAAAATTAGGGTCTGTTGACCCCAATTTAAATGCTTTCAAATTTTGCGAAACAGACTTGATTTCGTCCATGCTGTTTGGCTTTGTACAAAGCTTTATCTGCAAGGCTCATTAGCGCTGTGTATTCCTTCATGTCTGAATCACACTGAGCCACACCAACGCTGATACTGCCTTGCCAACTGTCTTCTCCAACTGACACTTTAAGTTGATTAATCTCCTCCAATACTTGCTGTGCGATATATAACCCACCCTCTAGATCGGTATTAGGACAGATAACAAAGAACTCATCACCGCCTAAGCGGCAAACAATATCATCGTTGCGAAATCTCTGTTTTAGACAGCGGGAAACCGCTATCAACACAGAGTCTCCTGCATCATGTCCCCACGTGTCATTGACGTGTTTGAAATGATCCGCGTCGATCATCATACAGGTAAGGTTGGTACCCTCCTCTACCGAGCGTAACCAAAACTCTTGGAGCTGCTGCATCGCTTGTCGGCGATTGGGCAAAGAAGTCAGGCTGTCAGTTAAAGAAAGCTTTTCCAGCTGTTTGTTGGCGCGATGCAACTGACGAGTGCGCTCTTCAACTTTATCTTCAAGTGACTGGTTCAAACGTACCAGCTCTTTGTTGCGAGCAGAGACTTGCTGAAACAAACCATTCAACGCATTAAGAAGTGGTTCAATAGCCGCATCTCTTTCGCGTTGTTCTCGCTTATAGGCTTCGAAAGGATCTTCTCCTGCTTCAATCGCCTTCACCTGTCGAGCCATACTCTGATCGATACCCAAAATATGATAGGCCAACCAATGAATAAGGAATTCGAGTAGCAGAACTGCTGGTCGGTGATCGTCGTCGGCAATAAAAGCCTGCATGCTATTAATCTCAAGCATAAAAGAGCGATGAACCTGAATATGTTCACTGAGATGCTCTTCAGCGATGCCAGCATTACGCATCAATTGTTCTTCTTCTTTGAAATGAAACTCGGCATAGCGTGCTAATTCAAACAGTGCCTTACGCACATCATCTGTTGACACGTTATTCTCTGACAGCAGTCCTCCGTATTGGTTAACGAACCCGACCAAATACAAGTGCTGTTCGTCAACTTCGCTGAGACCCGTTTCAAAATGCTTATCCCACTCAAACGACTTCATCTGTGTTTCTGTTCCTTTCACCAGTGCGAAATATTCACACTCATATATCCATAAAATATGTAATGTTAACGTCTTATAGTTAAGCACTATACGTTAAGCAATGTTTAAAATTTTGTATTTGAAGCACAGATTGGCTCACTCCTATCTGCTTGATACGACAGATTTGAAATACTTACACACAAATTCGAAGTCGCCACACCAAGCATCTCTTTCCATTCCTAGCTATGCTTTTTCAGGTATTAACCAAAGATAAGAGCACGTTTGATGAAAAAAAGATTTGGGCTTCTATTACTCTGCGTAATTTCCATTACAGCTCAGGCACAATATCGAGCAGAAAAGGTGATGGAAAGTTTATTGGTACCGTGGAGTATAAGTTTCTTAAATGAAAGCCAAGCCTTTGTGACCGAACGCAATGGGAAAATTTTGCTCGTTGATTTGAGCAAAGGGACAAAGACGGAATTACTTCAAATTGAAGATGTTGCAGCACAAGGACAAGGCGGCCTGCTTGACATTGCCCTCTCTCCCTATGATCCCCAAACGTTTTACTTCACTTACAGTAAACGAACGAATACTGGCGCAGATACCACATTAGCCGTAGCAAAATTCAATGGCGATAAAGTGACCCAGTGGAATAATTTGTTGGTCACCACGTCAAACTCTGACACTTCCCGCCACTTTGGCAGCCGGATCAGTTTTATTGATAAGCATCTGTTTTTCACCGTGGGAGATAGAGGTAAAAGGCCCAATGGTCAGGATCTTTCTACCCATGCAGGAAGTATTCTTCGTCTCAATTTAGATGGTACGGTTCCTCAGGATAACCCGTTTGTCGGAGTCAGAAATGCACGCCCAGAGATCTGGAGTTATGGACACCGAAATCCTCAAGGCTTGTTCTTTGATCCACAAACTCAACACTTATGGGAAATTGAACACGGCCCTCGCGGTGGTGATGAAATAAACCTCATCAAGAAAGGCGCTAACTACGGCTGGGCAAAAACCTCTTATGGTAAGGAGTATTGGGGACCATTAGATGTGGGCGAAAGCAAAGAAGCGGAAGGTATTGAATCCCCCGCCAAGGTTTATATTCCTTCCATCGCTCCAAGTGGTTTATTACTCTACCGAGGCGATCGCTACCCTAAACTCAACGGCAAACTCTTAACCGGAGCTTTGAAACTCACACACATCAATGTAATTACCATGGATGAGAACCAATCAGCGATTAAAGAAGAGAGATTACTGGAAGATCTGCAAGAGCGAATCAGAGATATCAAACTCTCCCCTGACGGCTGGATCTATTTCACTACCGACAGCGGCAACATATATCGCCTAATGCCTGACAGTTAAAATGAATGATAAATTACAGACATAAAAAAACCTCGAAATAATCGAGGCTTTTTTATTCTGTAGCGACACACGAGGTTCCCGTTCTTTTGAACTAATAGGCGTGACCTCAACCTTGGCAAGGTTTGCGCTCTACTAAATGAGATTGTCGACTCTGAATTTTAGGCATAAAAAAACCTCGAAACAATCGAGGCTTTTTTATTCTGGAGCAACGCACGAGGTTCCCATTCTTTTGAACTAATAGGCGTGACCTCAACCTTGGCAAGGTTTGCGCTCTACCAAATGAGATTGTCGACTCTGAATTTTAGGCATAAAAAAACCTCGAAACAATCGAGGCTTTCTTATTCTGGAGCGACACACGAGGTTCGAACTCGTGACCTCAACCTTGGCAAGGTTGCGCTCTACCAACTGAGCTAGTGTCGCAATTTGTATGGTGCCCCGGGCCGGACTTGAACCGGCACGACTCGAAAGTCGAGGGATTTTAAATCCCTTGTGTCTACCAATTTCACCACCAGGGCACACAATTCTTTTTGATGACTTTTGCCATCTTGATACCGCGTTATGCCATATCAATTTAATTTGGAGCGACACACGAGGTTCGAACTCGTGACCTCAACCTTGGCAAGGTTGCGCTCTACCAACTGAGCTAGTGTCGCAATGGAGGCGCGTACCGGAATCGAACCGATGTACACGGATTTGCAATCCGGTGCATAACCACTCTGCTAACGCGCCTTCGACTTCAAGAAGCTCGCTTTAATCTAGCGTTCCTCTTGAGTACGGGATGCATTCTACGGATTCGATGGAATGAGTCAACACAATTTTTTTGATTTTAAATCGTTTGTCTATTTTGCGTTCAAAAAGCACCAAATTGGTCAATTTGTTAGCAAAAAAGCTTATGTTTTCCACGAGATAACTGAAATAGACAACCACGAAACTAGCGCTTGCATCCCCTGATACAACGAAAGCTAAAACGCCGAGAATAAAAAAACGGGCTTACGCCCGTTTCTATCTGTCTAGTGGTTTTCTTCGTCGAGAAGATCGTCTTTGGCAGCCATCAAATATTGCGCCATCGACCAGTAAGTTAAGAAAGTTGCAATATACAGTGCACCGTAACCTAACCAAACCATCCAGTCATCGTAGCGCCAGATAAGTACCCAGAGGGCAAACATTTGCGTTAAGGTCTTTACTTTACCAATCCAAGAAACAGCGACACTTGCGCGCTTGCCTATTTCTGCCATCCATTCACGCAACGCGGAAATAATGATTTCACGGGCGATCATGGTCACTGCCGGAATGGTAATCCAGATATTGTGGTAGTACTCAGTAATTAAAATTAAAGCTGTTGCTACAAGTACTTTATCGGCCACTGGGTCAATAAATGCGCCGAAACGCGAAGTTTGACCTAGTTTACGTGCCAACATCCCATCAAGCCAGTCAGTAAAACCAGCTACCCAGAACACCATTGCAGCAGCAAAAGGAGCCCATTGATACGGAAGATAGAACACGACAACAAATACTGGGATCAGAAAAAGTCGTAGTAAAGACAGAATGTTGGGAATATTAAAACGCATATTATAAGGCTCTTGTCGGCTGCCGCTTAATGGTGCTGTATTTTCGTTATTGTTTCAATGCCTGATAAATATTTTCTGCCAAAGAATTACTGATTCCTGGCACTTTGGCAATTTCTTCGACAGTTGCTCGTTTCAACTCTTGAAGCCCACCCATATATTTGAGCAAAGCTTGGCGACGTTTTGGACCTACCCCTTCAATACCTTCTAACGCACTGGTGCGGCGAGTTTTGCCTCGTTTCGCTCTGTGTCCGGCGATAGCATGGTTATGGCTTTCGTCGCGAATATGCTGAATTAAATGCAGCGCAGGCGCATCACTCGGCATATTGAATTCATCGCCATCAACGGTAATCAGCGTCTCAAGCCCCGGTTTACGGGTAACACCTTTGGCAATACCAATCAGCCTTGGGCGTTTGGGCCAATCTTCCCAACACTTAGCAATTACTTCATGGGCACGGTTAAGCTGACCTTTGCCACCATCAATAAATATAATGTCGGGAATTTTTTCAACATCTAGCTGTTTTGAATATCGACGTTCTAACACCTGCCCCATCGCGGCATAGTCATCACCACCGGTAATACCCGTGATGTTGTAACGACGATATTCCTGTTTCAGAGGCCCTTCATGGTTAAACACAACGCAAGACGCAATGGTACTCTCACCCATGGTATGGGAAATATCAAAACACTCCATACGGCTGATGTTATCCATGTCGAGTTCTTCTTGCAGCGCTTTAAAGCGCTGGTTGATCGTCATCTTGTGGTTAATCTTGGTCGTAATCGCCGTTAACGCATTGGTATTCGACAATTTCAAATAACGGGCTCGTGTTCCAGTAGGATTCACATGGAAAGTGATCTTTCTGCCTGCAACTTGCTGTAATGCCTCGCGCAAAGGAACAGAATCTTCTAACAGACCTTCATTGAGGATGATTCGAGTTGGTATCGTCCGCGCTTCATTGTGATTCAAGTAGTACTGACTGAGAAAACTCTCAAACACTTCCTCTTGAGAAGTATTGTTTGGAATTTTGGGGAAGTGGCTGCGACTACCGAGAATTTTCCCCTGACGAATCATTAAGATATGAATACAGGCGATGCCATTTTCCTGCGCAAAACCCAGCACATCCATATCATCCATGCTGTCTTCAGAAACAAACTGCTGTTCTTGAACACGGCGGATAGCCTGAATCTGATCGCGATATTTTGCCGCCTGCTCAAACCGTAACTGTTGGCTGGCGTTTTCCATCTTCTCGATAAGAATTTCGAGAACCTGTTTATCCTTCCCTTGCAGAAAGTAACGGACATAATCCACTAGCTCAGCATACTCTTGATCGGAAATAATGCTTTTTACGCACGGGCCAGCACAGCGGCCAATCTGATACATCAAGCATGGACGGGTTCGGTTGCTATAAACCGTATCTTCACATTGGCGTACTGGAAATATTTTCTGAATCAAGTGCAATGTTTCGCGCACTGCTCCAGCATCAGGATAAGGACCGAAGTATTCACCTTTGCGCTTTTTAGCACCACGATGCAGTGACAAACGCGGGTGTTTGTGTCCGCTGATAAAAATATAAGGGTATGACTTATCATCACGCAGTAATACGTTGTATTTCGGCAAATACTGCTTGATGTAGTTATGTTCGAGGATCAACGCTTCCGTTTCGGTATGAGTAACCGTTACGTCAATCTTGGCAATGTTACTGACCAGAGCACGCGTTTTTTCACTGTCGATTTTTTTACGGAAATAACTGGAAAGGCGTTTTTTAAGGTCTTTGGCTTTACCGACATAAATAACATCAGCATCGGCGTTATACATACGATAAACGCCGGGCTGATCAGTTACTGTCTTTAGAAAAGAGACCGAGTCGAACACTTCTGACACTAGAGTTTCTCTGTGTCTAGCATTCCATGTCGAATAGCTAAGTGAGTCAACTCTACATCACCACCGATATCCAGCTTGGCAAACAAGCGATAGCGGTAACTGTTGACCGTTTTTGGACTCAGATTCAACTGCTCAGAAATATCGGTAACTTTTTGTCCTTTGGTGATCATCATCATGATCTGAAGTTCACGTTCAGACAAATCGGCAAATGGGTTTTCAGAAGCAGGTGAAAATTGACTTAAAGCCATTTGCTGCGCTATTTCTGGAGAGATATAACGTTGGCCACTGTTCACAACACGAATAGCGTTAACCATTTCGTCTGGAGCGGCACCTTTTGTTAAATAGCCCGCTGCCCCAGCCTGCATGACTTTTGTTGGGAACGGGTTTTCAGTATGTACTGTTAATACGATGATTTTTACGTCTGGATTCACGCGTAAAATTTTCTTGGTAGCCTCTAACCCACCAATGCCCGGCATGTTCATATCCATTAACACGACATCAGCATGGTTGTTACGACACCATTTTACCGCTTCTTCACCGCTATCAGCTTCCCCTGCTATGTTCATTCCACGGACGTCTTCAATAATACGTCGTATCCCTGTGCGAACCAGCTCGTGATCATCTACAAGGAAAACACTAATCACTCTTGTATCTCCACACTTATCTATTTGGCTCTGCACCCACCGAGGTAGTGGATAACAGCTTGGCTGCCTAGTCTAACTTAAAATTGGATTTTTTCTCACACTGAATATGTGCTCAAACCCAAACTTTAGCAAGCACTTATTTATAGGCATTGCCACAAATTGAGAATTTATAAAAATATCAACTCTTTGAACAACCAGACAAACATATCAGGGTATTCTTACATTAAAAGTGACTTTTATAGGAAGTTTGAGCGAGCTCTTGTTCTGTTCAAGAGATCGTTACCTTATCGCATACGTTTTAAGCAAGACGTATCGATTCTGCTATTTAGTTAACTTTTTGCTATTATGCCCACCAAGATAAACCGCAGGCTCACTCTCTCGCTCGGAACAACCATTTGACTATTCAGCAAGGCTTTCTGCTTACAAGGCAATCACGAGACATACAAGGTAAAACTCACATCGAGCTTTGGCTTGCTACGGACTCAGGGCCGACTCAATTAATCATCAAAGATGAAAAGCCGGTGTTTTTTCTTGAGCAAACGTCTGTAGAGCAGGCAAATCAACTTCTTGCAGCAAACAAACTCTCCGCAAACATTCGTAACCTTGAAATGTTGTCGTTTGAACAACAACCGTTGGCGGCCTGCTATTGCGACACAATTCAACAAGCCAATGCCTTAAAGACACTGTTTGAACAAGCAGACATCCTGATTCTTGAGTCGGATATCAAACTGGCTGATCGTTTTCTTATGGAACGATTCATCCAAGGCGGTATTACCTTTACCGGTGATTTCACACGCTACCCGAACTATCAGAGAGTCTTCAACGCCAAGTGTAAAGCGGGAGATTACACGCCAAAGCTGAAAGTAGTTTCGTTGGATTTAGAGTGTTCTGAGAAAGGCATTCTCTATTCTATTGGTCTAGATAGCCCGATGGATAGCCGCGTTATCATGATCGGCGAACCGCAAGATGCAGAGACCAATATTCAGTGGGTATCAAGCGAATATGAATTGCTGCAAGCATTGTGTGCTTGGTTTGAACAATATGATCCAGACGTTATTGTCGGCTGGAGTGTTATCGATTTTGACTTTCGACTGCTGCACAAGCGAGCGGAGTGGCACAACATGAAGCTGATGCTCGGCAGAGGCAATCAGCCGAGCTTTTTCCGCAGCGCGAGCCAAACTCAACAAGGGTTTATTACCATACCTGGACGTGTGGTCTTGGATGGTATAGATACGCTGAAAACCGCCACGTATCAGTTTCGTTCTTGGTCGCTAGAATCGGTTTCTCAGGAGCTGCTTGGCGAAGGCAAAGACATTCACAATGTTCACGATCGTATGGATGAAATTAACCGTATGTATCGGCACGACAAGCCTTCACTAGCAAAATACAACTTACAAGACTGCGTGCTGGTAAATAAGATTTTCCAGCACACTCACCTACTCGATTTCGCTATTGAGCGCTCAAAACTGACTGGCGTTGAATTGGATCGCATCGGTGGTTCTGTTGCCGCATTTACCAACTTATATCTTCCACAGCTACATCGTGCTGGCTACGCCGCACCAAACTTACATTCAGAAAACTGGTTAGCAAGTCCGGGCGGCTATGTTATGGATTCCCTGCCAGGGTTATATGACTCTGTGCTGGTGCTGGATTTTAAAAGTCTATATCCATCGATTATTCGCTCATTCCTAATAGACCCATTAGGTTTAATCGAAGGTCTAAAATTGGAAATAGGTAATGGCGATGACCAAGCTGTACCGGGTTTTCGTGGTGGTCAATTCCACCGCAGCAAACATTTTCTACCACAGATGATTGAAAACCTGTGGGCTGCCAGAGATATTGCCAAGAAGAACAACGACAAAGCCTTCTCTCAAGCGATTAAAATCATCATGAACTCTTTCTATGGTGTATTGGGTTCTTCAGGTTGCCGTTTCTTCGATACTCGCCTTGCTTCCAGCATTACCATGCGCGGTCATGAAATCATGAAACAGACCAAAGTTCTGGTTGAGGAGCAAGGTTACCAAGTGATTTATGGCGATACGGACTCAACCTTTGTCTCACTTGGGCATGAGCACAGCCAAGCTGATGCGGACGAAATCGGTAAAAAGCTGGTCGCTCATATTAACCAGTGGTGGACATCGCATTTAAAGCAGAACTATGCGCTTACCTCTAAATTGGAAATCGAATACGAAACTCACTATCGCAAATTTTTGATGCCGACGATCCGCGGCTCAGAAACTGGCTCTAAAAAACGCTATGCAGGCCTGATTGGTGAGGGTGACCAAGAGCGAATGGTATTCAAAGGACTTGAAAGTGCCAGAACCGATTGGACACCACTCGCACAGCGCTTTCAACACACCTTATACTCAATGATTTTCCACGGCGAAAGCCCTGATAGCTATGTTCGTCAAGTCGTTGAAGATACCCTTGCGGGTAAATTTGATGATGAACTGGTCTATCAGAAACGTTTGCGCAGAAAACTTCATGAGTATCAGAAAAACGTGCCACCACAAGTACGTGCAGCCCGCATGGCTGATGAGATCAACGCTCAGTTAGGCAGACCGTTACAGTATCAAAACCGTGGAAGAATAGAATATATGATGACTCTCAACGGCCCAGAGCCAAAAGAGTACCTAAAAAGCCGCATTGATTATCAGCACTACATTGATAAGCAGCTAAAGCCTGTCGCGGATGCAATTTTGCCCTTTGTCGGTTTGCAGTTCGAAGCCATTAGTCTGCCGCAGTTAGGGCTCTTCTAACTGACTTTCTAGGCTTGTGTTTTGGGAGGAGAGGTTTGTACGTAGTTGATAAAATCCTCAGGCTTCAAAGAACGGCTGAACAACCAGCCTTGAATGGATAAGTTCGGGTGATCGGTAATAGCATCTAACTGCTGCTGGGTTTCTACCCCTTCAACCACAACCGCTAAATCAAGCTCTGTAGCGACAGATTGCAAACTGGCAAAGACCTTTCTCCCTCTTTGCGTATCCAAAGCCAGCACAAACGAGCGGTCAATTTTGATCGCATCAATATCAAAGCGATTGAGATAGCTAAGCGACGAGTAACCCGTACCAAAATCATCAATGTAGATTTTCACTTTCATAGCGTGCAGACGTTCTAATGCACGTTGCAGCGCTTGTTCTTCCACCAGCAATGTCTCTTCGGTAATTTCAACGTGGATCTGATCACTGACCTCACCAATCGCAGAGATAATTTTCTCCAGATACTCATCATCAACCAATGTGTGGGGAGTGATATTAACGCTCACAGGCACATAAATGCCCAATTGGTTCCAATACACTATGTCTTTTGCCACTCGTTTGAATACCCACAAATCCATATCTTTCATCAATCCGGCGCTTTCTAACCAAGGCAGAAAACTGCTCGGTGGTAACAGATTTCCTTGGTCATCCATCGCTCTTACCAGCGCCTCACAACCGACTACCGCACCGCTATGTTTTGCAACCTGAGGTTGATACTCCAAACAAAACTCTTTTTGGCTCATGTTCTGGATTTGTTTTTCAACACGCGCTTGATGATGCTCTTTTTGCTGTGCAAGGATAATTGGATCATCCGTTAACGTTTTGGCTTCTTCCTGACGGCGCATATAGGTAGTGTCGAGTGAGGCAATACGAATCTCTCGTTCACCCAACACCTTATTGGTCGCTTTTACCGCAGGCAGATAAATCAAAATTCCCACCGCAAGATTAAGAGCCTGTAAAGCCACAGAGTGCCAATCACCGTGAGTGGCGATCAGTGCATTGACCAACACTGGAGCGTTAAAAGGCACAGAGACGGAAGGAATTGGCACCCAACCAAGATTAACCGCGGTTAAACCGATGATGACATTCGCCAGTGGAGCCAATAAAAATGGTAAAAACAGACGAGGGTTAAAGATGATGGGTAAACCAAATAGCAAAATCTCATTCACGTTGATTAAACCGATGGGGATGCTCGCTATCGCTATAAGACGCAGTGTTTTTTGTCTGGAAAACAACAGTAGAGCAATCACCAAAGACAAGGTCGAGCCACTTCCGCCAATAAATACAAATGTGCCCATAAACGACAGGTTCATAACATAAGGCGCAGTGCCTCCTGCCGCTACCGTGGAATAAGTTAAGTCGCTGGCTTGTTGTAATAACTCAACCATGGGCAGTAAGGCGTAATAGCCATGAATACCCAAAAACCACAAGGTTGAATTTAACACTGCAAACACGGAGCCAAAGATATAAGGATTATTGGCATAATCGAAGGTCAGCAGATTATCGAAAGAAAAAAGCGACAGTCCTTTGAGAATGACAAAGTTCACCAGTATCACCATCGCCAAGGTAATGATTGCAGGCAGCACAAGGTTTAGCGATTCCTTCACCATGGCACCAGCGCTTTCTGATGAAGTAACATGCAAAGCTTTGAGAGAAAACAGATAGGCAATCAAAGGGATAGCGTATAGCGGCGTCACGATTGCCATAACAATATAGAGCATTTCAAGCGTGCTATCGGTTTTGATCAACGAAGCGCTAATCACCAGATAAAGAATGCTCAACAAAGCCATCGGTGGTCTGGGAATTCGCCACTGCATTGCAAGCAAGTAAGATATCGTTGCCGTCATCAGATAGGGAAAGACATCACCGACCGCGCTGTTCATGTCATAGAAAGCTTGTACCCATGTCGGGCGACTTCCGATGTAGAACTCAGCGATACAAGCGACAAAAAGAGCGAGCGAAGAGAGCATCAAACAGGGAATTAGCCAAATCATACCCTGTCGAATGGCATGCATAGAGGAATGCCCATATTTCAGTACACGACCGAACAGATAACTTGGCTTTTCTTTGAGACTAACTGGCATACAACTGCTCCACCAACCCCTACTCTCTAAAGTTAGCACAGCAAAAAATTAACTATCGAATTAGTTCGTTATATTGAGAAATTTATTTCTAATCGAATCATTAACCGATGCGAAATTCCGTTTTTTGATACTGCTGAACCAACCAAGGTCCAAAGCTATCCAGCAAGCCAATCACAGAGCGCTTGGGGATAACTCGGTCTTTCAATAGCAGACCTAAGCGGTCAACTTCTAGCTTCATTTCGGGATGGTAGCGGAGGAAGTTCTGACCACACTCGACAGGATCATCAAACCACTTCTTATCTTTGTACATAACAAGAGAGTAACTTGCTCTCAGCAGTTTTTTCGCCATCTGCTTTTGTGCTTTTAGCTGCTCTTGAGGTGTATTGGCTTTCACTATTTTAGCGCGAAGTGCTGGTACCCAATCCGAGATATCCATATTCCAGTGCTTGGCGATTTCCCAGCTCGGTTCAAAATCGCCAAAACATTCCGCCAAGTTGTCGCCGTAAACACAGACACAACAGTGTCTGAGCATAAAACCCCAAGTAAAAATGCTGTCTAAGGTAGCTATCTCGTCGACCAGAGCCGTCTTGATATTGACATCGGTTATAAACGGGAAGCTCTTTTGGAATCGCCAGCGAATCGTATTAAGCAAAGTCACTTTACGATCTTCAAAAGGTCGTTTGGTAACAATCACCACGTCCATATTTGACTGACCCGCTACTGCTGTTTTCCTCGCAACACTGCCGTACAGATAGATACTGTGCAATGCGTCCCCCACTCCCGCGCGTAAGAAACGAACTAAGTCGTCAACAGCGGGTTGGAACTCAGGTTGAAAAGGCTGTTTAGGGTCAATAACCATAAGCGTCATGAACGAGTGTTAGCTCCATAGAGTGAAGAGGCCGTTTATGTTCCCTTAAGCACGGGCGTGAATCAATAGCTTAGACGCTTTGTGAAGCGTGAAATACAAATTTAATGCATTATTCTCATCTCAAGTTGCAGTCAGATATTCCTTTTCTAGCTTGGCTATATGTATAATGCGCCGAAACGAAAAACGAAGGATAAGACTCCATGCCAAAGGCAAGTGAACTTAAAAAAGGTTTTGCGATCGTATCAAACGGCAAAACATTACTAATCAAAGATATCGAAGTAACAACACCGGGTGGCCGTGGTGGTTCTAAGATCTACAAACTACGTTGTACAGATCTAAACACTGGCGCTCGTGTTGATGAGCGTTACAAGTCAGACGACTTCCTAGATACCGTTGACATGAACAAACGTAACATCTCTTTTTCTTACGTTGATGGCGACGAGTACATCTTCATGGACAATGAAGATTACTCTCAATTCAACTTCAAGAAAGCAGACATCGAAGAAGAGTGCTTGTTCATCACTGAAGAAATTCAAGGTATGCAAGTTGTGCTTGTTGATGGCAAACCTGTTGCTATCGAACTGCCTTCTTCTGTTGAAATGGTTATCGAAGAAACTGACCCTTCAATCAAAGGTGCTTCAGCTTCAGCTCGTTCTAAACCAGCACGTTTTGCTACTGGTTTAACTGTTCAAGTTCCAGAATACATCGCTAGTGGCGAGCGCGTTGTTATCAACACGACTGAACGTAAGTTCATGAGCCGAGCATAATATGTCTGAATTGATCTCATTAGACGACGCAATCGAAGCTGCATACGACATTTTCTTAGAAATGGCTCCTGACAATCTGGAACCCGTTGATGTGATTCTGTTCACCGCTCAATTTGATGATCGCGGTGCAGCAGAAGTCGTAGAAATTGGCGACGACTGGGTAGAACAAGTAGGTTTTGAATTTGATAAAGAAACTTACGCGGAAGTCCGTATTGGCCTCGTCAATGAAGACAATGATGAACTGGATGACGTATTCGCACGAATGCTCATCAGCCTCGATCCAGACCATAAAGCTTGTCATATGATGTGGAAACGCGATTAATCGCAATCTCCGTATCATCAAGTGTCAAACGCCAGCCCTAGGGTTGGCGTTTTTTTATCTCTGTAACTTTATCTCTGTAACAGTGAGCGCATTATTCCACTAGCTCGTATTGGATCACGTACAACGATTCAATTCCCGGATAAATATCATTAATCACTTGCTTTAACTGAGGCAAAGTCATGTTCTCCTGCTCAGCGTGAAATTCATTGAGATCAGAAAACAGTACGGGGTCAACTGACTTAATCTTTAAACGGCAGAACCAACGCCCCTCTTCCAATGTGCTTACATCAACCACTGAACCGGGTTGATAGTCTTTTTCACTTTCATCACGAATAGTAATTACTTTTTTGCCTGAGAGAATATCGGCTTCAAAACGGGCGAAAAATGTCATTGTGGTAGGAAATTGCATAACTTATCTCTAGCGCAAAAGGAGTGACTCATCCAGCTTGATAGAACAAAGCTAAGCTGGACGGGAACAAAAACAAACAATTGAAGGAGTATACAATTAGATGATACTTTGTGCCCTATCACATAAATAAAAATTTATTTACTTCAATTGCATAAAGAGAAAATCTGCCATTGCATTTTTCTTTTAAGTCGTAAAGTATTTGTATATTCAATTAAACTTTGAGCACAGCATGTCTTCATCACCACTTTATACACAGATCAAACACTATATTCTCGACAAGATTAATTCTGGTCATTGGCCTGTTGGTCACCGCATCAGTACTGAACTTGAACTGACCGAGCAATTTAATGTCAGCCGTATGACGGTGAATAAAGCGATCCGAGATTTGGTGTCTGAAGGTAAACTGCAACGCCGCCCTCGCCTAGGTACTTTTGTGTGTGTACCTGAAGAGAAAGCTGAATCACCCCTGTTAGATATCCGCAATATTGCTGACGAAGTATTAAGCCGTGGTAAGCAATACCACAGTAAGGTTTTACAACAACGTGCTATCGTTGCTGATGAAAATGTCGCGATAAAGTTAGGCATTATGGTCGGCAGCAATGTGTTTTACAGTGAAATTCTGCATTACGCCAATGACACACCATTGCAACTTGAAATCCGTTGGGTAAACAGTCGTTATGCGCCGAATTATCTCGAACAGGATTTTTCGCAAATCACCCCTAACCAATACCTGTCAGCGAACTGTCCGTTAAGCGCTATCGAGCACACCGTTGAAGCTATCGTTCCTGATAGCCACATCAAAGCCTCTCTGGAACTGAGCAGCAATGAGCCGTGTTTACTTCTTAACCGTCGCACTTGGAGTGAAGACAAGTTGGTTAGCTCTGCACTTCTCTACCATCCGGGTTCAAAATATAAACTCACGTCAAAGGTTTTATTAAACGAGAAATAAAATTCTCACATTTTCACAACATTCTTCTTGATAAAAACATTCAATTGCACTATTAATTGTATATACATTTAAACATACAAATAAAACTGCAATACGTTACGACCCACTCGATAACGATCGTCTAAAGAAGTAGGAATGTTATGGAACTCGTTTTAACTAACGCTCGCATCGCCAGCATGGAAGCTGGAACCGAAGGCTACCAACCAAGTCAGCCGAAAACGATCGTCATCAAGAATGGACGTATTGAAGCCATTACCAATCAAAGCGTCGATACGATACATAGCTTTGTGGTTGATTGCACAGGTAAGCTGGTTACTCCGGGTCTTATTGATGCTCATACCCACCTTATCTTTGAAGGTAATCGCGCCAATGAATTCGAAATGCGTCTGCAAGGTGTGCCTTATCAGACCATCGCAGCGCAAGGTGGCGGTATTCTTTCTACCGTTAACGCCACACGTAAAGCTTCAATTTGCCAGTTAGTGGAAACGGCTCTGCCAAGATTAGACGGACTGCTGCAAAGTGGTGTCACTTCTGTTGAAGTGAAATCTGGTTATGGCCTGACACTGGAAGATGAAATTAAGATGCTGAAAGCCGCGAAAGAGCTTGAGCAGCATCGTCGAATAAAAATCACAACAACGTTACTGGCGGCTCACGCACTCCCTCCTGAATATAAAGACCGCCCAGACGATTACATCGAGCATATCTGCCAAAAGATAATCCCTCTGGTTGCAGAGCAAGAGCTCGCCACCAGCGTGGATGTGTTCTGTGAGTCGATTGGCTTTAATCTAGAGCAGACCGAAAAAGTATTCCGCAGCGCTATCGAGCATGGCTTAAAGGTGAAAGGTCACACAGAGCAGCTTTCTAACCTCGGCGGAACAGCTTTAACCGCTCGCTATAACGGCTTATCCGCAGACCATATTGAATATCTTGATGAACAGGGTGTTGAAGCACTGGCACAGTCGGGCACGGTTGCAATGCTGCTTCCTGGCGCATTCTATTTCCTACGCGAAACGCAAAAGCCACCGATTGAACTGCTTCGCCAACATAAGGTTCCTATGGCTTTGGCTACGGATATCAACCCAGGCACCTCTCCCTTTGCAGACTTAACGCTGATGATGAATATGGGCTGCACTCTGTTTGGATTAACACCTGAAGAGAGTTTGCGTGGTGTGACTTGCCATGCAGCAAAAGCTCTGGGTTATGGCGATTCTCGCGGTCAGGTTTCTGTTGGTTTCGACGCTGACCTATCCATCTGGAACATCGATCACCCTGCAGATCTCAGTTACCAAGTGGGCGTACCACGCTTGTACGCTCGCATCGTGGATGGCGCCATCTGCAACGACTAACTCTAAACAAATTTTTTGCGCGTAGTGGCTAAACCCTCACCGCTACGCAGTTAAATCTCAGCTTACGCAGAGAAACGATTTACTCAAGCTCCACGGAAACCGAGCTTAAACCAAATGATGTTTGGCACTCAAAAGGCCAAATCGATTAATGATGAAAAGGAGTCTCACATGACGCAGCACCAAAACCAAGGTTCACGTCTTGATACTAGCCGCACTATTCGTGCACCACACGGAACCACACTTCGTGCAAAATCTTGGTTAACTGAAGCGCCGCTTCGTATGTTGATGAACAACTTAGACCCAGATGTAGCCGAACACCCACATGCACTTGTGGTTTATGGTGGTATCGGCCGCGCTGCGCGTAACTGGGAATGTTACGACAAAATCGTTGAAGTTCTAGAGCGCCTAGAAGAAGACCAAACTTTGGTTGTTCAATCAGGTAAACCTGTGGGTGTGTTCCCTACACACAAAAATGCCCCACGCGTACTGATTGCAAACTCAAACCTTGTTCCTCACTGGGCAAACTGGGAGCACTTCAACAAGCTGGATAAAGAAGGCTTGATGATGTACGGACAAATGACCGCAGGTTCTTGGATCTACATCGGTTCACAAGGCATCGTCCAAGGTACTTACGAGACTTTCGTTGCGGTTGCTAAAAAGCACTTCAACGGCGAAGCAAAAGGTCGTTGGGTTCTGACTGGCGGTCTTGGCGGTATGGGTGGTGCTCAGCCTCTAGCGGCGACCATGGCTGGTTTCTCTATGATCGCTGTTGAATGTGATGAATCACGTATCGATTACCGACTACGTACACGTTACGTTGATAAGAAAGCAACAAGCCTAGATGAAGCATTAGCGATCATCAACGAATCTGATGAGCCAGTATCTGTCGGTCTACTAGGTAACGCTGCGGATATTTTCCAAAAGTTGGTTGATCGCAACATCACACCAGACGTAGTAACAGACCAAACGTCTGCACACGACCCGCTAAATGGCTACCTACCACAAGGTTGGAGCATGGAATACGCTGCTGAAATGCGTAACAGCGACGAAGCAAAAGTAGTGAAAGCAGCAAAAGCATCAATGGCGGTACAAGTACGTGCAATGCTTGAGCTACAAGCTCGCGGCGCTGCGACTCTGGACTACGGCAACAACATCCGTCAAATGGCGTTGGAAGAAGGCGTAGAAAACGCATTCGACTTCCCAGGTTTCGTTCCAGCTTATATCCGCCCACTATTCTGTGAAGGTATTGGTCCATTCCGTTGGGCTGCGCTGTCTGGTGACCCAGAAGATATCTACAAAACAGACCAAAAAGTTAAAGAACTGATCCCAGATAACCCTCACCTACACAACTGGCTGGATATGGCTCGTGAGCGCATCAGCTTCCAAGGCCTACCAGCTCGTATCTGTTGGGTTGGTCTGAAAGATCGTGAGCGTCTAGGTCAGGCATTTAACGAAATGGTGAAGAATGGCGAACTTAAAGCCCCTATCGTCATTGGTCGTGACCATCTAGACTCAGGTTCAGTAGCAAGCCCTAACCGTGAAACCGAAGGTATGATGGATGGTTCAGATGCGGTTTCTGACTGGCCACTACTGAACGCACTGCTTAACACGGCAGGCGGCGCAACTTGGGTTTCTCTGCACCACGGTGGTGGCGTAGGCATGGGTTTCTCTCAACATTCTGGTATGGTGATTTGTTGTGACGGTACTCAAGACGCTTCTGAGCGTATCGCTCGCGTTCTTCACAACGACCCAGCAACGGGTGTTATGCGTCACGCAGATGCCGGTTACGATATCGCAAAACGCTGTGCAAAAGAGCAAAAACTTGACCTACCAATGCTCAATGAAGAGCTGGCTAAACTGAAGTAAGGACATCATAAATGTTAAATTTAGTCATTAAACCGGGCACTCTAACGCTAAACCAACTGCGTAACGTTAGCCGTTCTCCTGTGATTCTTTCTCTTGATCCAGAAGCCATTCCAGCTATCGAGCGCAGCACTAAAGTAGTTGAACAAGTGATTGCTGAAGGTCGCACTGTTTACGGCATCAACACAGGTTTTGGTTTGCTAGCAAACACCAAAATTGCCCCTGAAGATTTAGAAACGCTACAAAGAAGTATTGTTCTGTCTCACGCGGCAGGTATTGGGAAATTCATGTCAGACGAAACCGTTCGCCTGATGATGGTTCTGAAAATCAACAGCTTAGCGCGTGGTTTTTCTGGTATTCGTTTAGAAGTTCTAGAAGCACTGATGACGCTGGTTAACAACCAAGTTTACCCATGTGTTCCTAAAAAAGGTTCTGTCGGTGCATCCGGTGACCTAGCACCTCTGGCTCATATGAGCACAGTTCTTCTTGGCGAAGGTCAAGCGCGTCATAATGGTGAAATTATCTCGGGCTTAGAAGCACTGAAGCTTGCTGGTTTGTCTCCAATCACTCTTGCTCCAAAAGAAGGTCTTGCTCTGCTCAATGGTACTCAAGCATCAACAGCGTTTGCGCTTGAAGGCCTATTTATGGCAGAAGACTTGTTTGCCTCCGCAACCGTATGTGGTGCGATGTCAGTTGAAGCCGCACTCGGCAGCCGTCGTCCTTTTGATCACCGTATCCACGAAGTACGCGGTCACCAAGGTCAAATTGACGCAGCAGCGGCATACCGTCACTTGCTGGATGAAACCAGTGAAATTGGTCAGTCACATACTTCATGTGAAAAGGTTCAGGACCCATATTCACTGCGTTGCCAGCCTCAGGTGATGGGTGCATGCTTAACTCAAATCCGTAACGCGGCAGATATTCTGCAAACGGAAGCAAACTCTGTTTCAGACAACCCATTGGTATTTGCAGAAGATGGCGACATCATCTCTGGTGGTAACTTCCACGCTGAACCTGTGGCAATGGCAGCAGATAACCTAGCGCTTGCTATCGCTGAAATTGGTAGCTTGTCAGAGCGCCGTATGGCTCTGCTTATCGACAGCGCACTGAGCAAACTGCCTCCGTTCCTAGTCGATAACGGCGGTGTAAACTCAGGCTTTATGATTGCGCAGGTTACTGCCGCAGCACTTGCAAGTGAGAACAAAACACTGGCTCACCCTGCATCTGTAGACAGTTTGCCAACCTCAGCAAACCAAGAAGACCACGTCTCTATGGCTACCTTTGCTGGTCGCCGCCTACGCGATATGAGTGAGAACACTCGCGGTATCTTGGCGGTTGAATACTTATCGTCGGCTCAAGGTTTGGATTTCCGCGCACCGAATAAATCTTCAGCTCGCGTTGAAGAAGCGAAGCAAATCCTGCGTGATAAAGTACCGTTCTATGATAAAGACCGTTACTTCTCACCAGATATTGAACAAGCGAATACGTTGCTTGAACTGGCGGTTCACAACCACCTGATGCCAGCAAATATTTTACCAAGTCTTCAATAATCTAAACCGGTAACTAGAGCCCTTCGGGGCTCTTTTTTAACTGTTCTGCACCTAATTTGACTGATTGGACCATTAAAAAAACTTTAGCAGTTATAATCCACGCAGTTTTTGTGAAATAGCGTAAATTATGTTTCTAACACCATACTTCTCAAGCCAAGATAAACAATTCCAATTCACTCGCGAACAAGCTAGCCATTTCGCGAAAAAAGTGGCGGGTGACTACAACCCTATTCACGATGAAGACAGCAAGCGCTTCTGTGTACCGGGTGATCTCCTATTCGCAGTGTTGCTACAAAAAGAAGGCATCAGCAAAAAGATGCGCTTTAAGTTTTCTGGCATGGTGAACGACGGTATTGCTCTGCACATTGAAAACAAGTGCGAAAAAGAGAGCGCCGTGGTTGATGAAGCAGGTAAAGAATATCTGCACATGAGCCGAGAAGGTGAAGTTAGCCACAATCCAGCATTCATTGAACACGTTGTTACTAATTACGTTCAGTTCTCTGGTATGAACTTCCCCCATATCATGGTGCCTTTGATGGAAGAACAACAGATGATGATTAACCCTCAGCGTCCGTTGGTTATCTATGAAAGCATGGAAGTGGAATTTGATCGTCTAGACCTGACACACCCAGAAGTGGAATACACTGGCGCAACTTTCGATGTGGATGGTAAGCGCGGCGTAGTTACAATGACTTTCGCATTTAAAGAAGAAGGCGTGGTTGTCGGTCACGGCGTGAAACGCATGGTTGCAAGTGGTCTGAAACCTTACGAACAAAGTGAAATTGACGATCTAGTGAATCGCTTTAACGAACGCAAAGAGACCTTTTTAGCTCAGCTTGCAGCTTAAATCGTCCTAAAGAATAACCTAGCCCTACTCCATTGAGTGGGGCTTTTTATTTACCTCACAAGCAGATTTGCTTTAAATCCAGCGCCGGACACGGGTTTTATAGTCAACATAAGGCTGACCAAAAATCTGCGTTAAGGTGCGCTCTTCTGGCTCTATCTGAAAACGGTTCATATACCAAACGAAACCAACACAGGTAAGAAAACTCAAACCATTCTGTTGCCAGTAAGCAAAACCAATTAATAACAGCAGCAACCCTAAATACATGGGATTACGTGAATAGTGAAAGATGCCGCTTTCTACTATGCTCGTGGCTTGATGGGGTTTTGTCGGGTTTACCGTTGTTTTCGCTTTACGAAACTCATAAATACCAGCAATACCAATAAAACCCGAAAGCACAAAACAGATGCTCCAGACTACGCCGACATAGGGCAATGGTACATGAGCAAACGTAAAGATATGAGCAAAGCGATTAATCAGTACCATAGCAATCAAAAACACGGCTACTGGCGGAATTTTGAGTTCCAGTCGATGCATTGGTTTTCTCCGTTAGCACACATTCAATTGATAAACTTAATTGTCTAATAATGATAGATAAAATTAAGCCCGACAATGTCGGGCTTAATTATTCATATTCAGAACTAGATTAACTCTAATAACGCCTGTAACGGATGTTTAGGCTTAATGTGCTCAAAACGTTTCACCTGACTTCGGCAAGAGTAGCCCGTGATCAAGCAGCGTTCTTTTGGCAGTTTTTCTAAACTTGGTTTCCAGCTTAGCCCGTAAATATCTTTCGAGATTTGCAGCTTATCAAGCTCATGACCAAACGTACCCGCCATACCACAACAACCAACAGGTACTGTT
Organism: Vibrio diazotrophicus; assembly: GCF_038452265.1. NCBI lineage: Bacteria > Pseudomonadati > Pseudomonadota > Gammaproteobacteria > Vibrionales > Vibrionaceae > Vibrio > Vibrio diazotrophicus. The sequence continues at coordinate 1,309,232 of NZ_CP151842.1, read as the reverse complement.
TTTAACAGTCCGCCAAAGTGAGCAAAAATTTCTCCCCACTCTTTTTCAGCGTTCGGTAACTTGGTTTTTTCAGTACAGTGCGCGAGTAAATACCACGCTTCGCCGTTGGTGCTGTCTGTGGTTGCAAACTCAGACAAACGCGGTTTCATCCATTCATGAACCGTTAACACAGAGAAATCTCCACGCTTGTCACCAAGCACTTCTGCGTATTCATCGCGATAGCAAAGTACCAACGCCGGATCAACGCCAACCATAGGAATTTCAAGATCCGCCACCTTCTCTAGGAAAGCCGCTGTACTTTCTGCCGTTGCTTTAAACTGCTTCAGGAAACCTTTGATGTGCTGTGCTTTGCCGTTTGGCTTGAACGGTAACAACACCGGCTTCTTACCCAGTTTAATGGCTAATGCGATGAAGTCTTCCACCACTTCAGCATCGTAATAACTGGTGAATGGGTCTTGAACGATGATGACATGTTGCTCACGCTCATCTTTAGAGATGCCAGCCAAATACTGCATATCAAAAGTAGCAACTGGGTGACGACGAGTACGCTGTGCAAGCGTAGGAACTGTCAGCAATGGCGCATCCACATAGCCAACCGTTTTTGCGGTTAGGCTTTGAACCCATTTTTGTTCCAACACACCATTGACCAGTTTCGGTGCTTTGCCCATCAGCGGTAACATAGTTTCGATATTTGCCACCAAATAGTCTTTCACCGGACGCTGATAGCGTGAGTGATAGATATTTAAGAAACGCGAACGGAAACTAGGAACATCAACTTTGATGGGACACTGGCTTGCACACGCTTTACACGCCAAACAGCCATTCATCGCTTCATACACTTCATGTGAGAAGTCATATTCGTGACGTTGGTTGATGCGATTGCGAATTCGGTCAATCATGGTTTTGATGCTGGCCGTCTTGGTCAGTGTTTGATTTTCCAGATCCAGAATATCAATACCCTGCTCTGTAAGCTGACGCAGCCATTCACGCACCAGACCCGCACGACCTTTCGGCGAGTGACGACGATCCGCCGTGACTTTCATTGACGGACACATAGGTGAGCTGGTTTCGTAGTTGAAACACAAGCCGTTACCATTACATTCCATCGCTTGTTTAAAGCTGTCACGCACTTGAACATCGATTTGTCGATCGTAATAACCACGTTTTCTGTCTGACACTTTAACCAGTTCAAAATTAGTGTTGAGCGGCGTACAGATTTTGCCTGGGTTCATCTTATTGTGCGGGTCGAAGGCTTCTTTCACGCGGCGCAGTTCGGTAAACAGCTCTTCACCAAAGAATGCAGGGCCGTACTCCGAGCGGTAACCTTTGCCGTGTTCACCCCACATCAAACCACCATATTTCGCCACCAGCTTGACCACTTCATCAGAGATTTCGTGCATCATCAGCTCTTGCTTCGGATCGCAAAGATCCAACGCTGGGCGAACGTGCAATACACCCGCATCGACGTGACCAAACATGCCATAAGCAAGTTGTTTCGAATCTAATAGTTCACGGAATTCAGCAATAAAGTCCGCTAAGTTTTCTGGCGGAACACAAGTATCTTCGGTAAACGGTACAGGTTTAGCTCGCCCTTTCGCTGCGCCCAACAAACCTACCGCTTTTTTACGCATGTTGTAGATACGGTTGATGCTGGCTAAATCCGTGCACACTTGGTAGCCGATAATGCCACCTCGCTGATTAGCCAAAGCTTCATCAAGACTTGCCGTTAGCTTTGCCACTAAAGACTCTACCGTTGCTTCATCCTGATCGGCGAACTCAACGATATTGATGCCTTGCATCTCTTTGCCCGGAACGTCCGTGATAAGGTCACTGACGCTATGCCAGACGATATCTTCTTTGGCAAGGTTAAGAACTTTAGAATCGACCGTTTCAACAGATAACGCTTCCGCTTCGACCATAAGCGGTGCATTACGTAAGGCGGAATCAAAGCTGTCGTATTTCACGTTCACTAAGGTACGTGCTTTAGGAATACGAGTCAGGTTAAGTTTGGCTTCGGTAATAAATGCCAATGAACCTTCGGCACCACAAAGAACGCGAGTGATATTAAACTCTCCCGTTTCTTCGTTGATGGCATTTTTCAGGTCATAACCGGTGAGGAATCGATTAAGAGGAGGAAACTTATCGACAATCTGCTGACGCTTGTCACGACATACTGCTTCGGTCACCTGCATCGCTTGATAAGCGTAATTACCTTCTTCTGGCGTGCCGCGTGACATGTCGGTTTCAAGAATCGAACCATCCGCGAATACGGCTTGCAGAGACAATACGTGATCAGAAGTTTTACCGTATTTCAATGAACCCTGACCAGAGGCGTCAGTGTTCACCATACCGCCTATCGTTGCACGGTTACTGGTAGAAAGATCAGGAGAGAAGAAAAAGCCGTATGGACGAACAGCGTCATTGAGCTGATCTTTAATCACACCGCTTTGAACACGAACCCAGCCTTCTTCAGCATTAATTTCAAGAATCTGATTCATGTAACGAGAAAGATCGACCACGATACCTTTAGTCAGAGCCTGACCGTTAGTACCGGTACCACCACCGCGTGGGGAAAAAGTCACTCTTTCAAATTCAGGTTTAGCACTCATCTTACCGATTAGGGCAACATCTTCCGTGGATTTAGGCAAAATCACAGCTTGGGGGAGTTGTTGGTATACACTGTTATCAGTGGCTACTGCCAGACGGCTAGAATATTGAGTTTCGATATCGCCAGTAAAACCAGCAGCTTCTAGTTCATGTAAAAACGTTAATACAACCGGATCGACATCAGATTGAAAGTGAAGTCTTGGTAACATTTGCTTCCTGCCCGTAAGTCGCTGATCCAATCAGCTATGGGTTTATAGGTTAATTATATGAATTCGGTCACTTTACAACATTTGAAAAGGTGATCAAATCAGAATCTCGTTGACAGAGCGAATCAAATACATTTTTCTAACTGTTCAAATTCGATTCGCTTGAAAACATAAAGTTACAGCTGTGCAAACGTTTGCCAAAAAGCTGGGCTAAAAAGTTGTTATGCATTACCAAGGCCGATTGGCCTTTACGGATACACCATGAGAAAAAACAAAATCGTAACCACGGAAGATATCTTGCTAAAGCTGTGTCAATCCGTCTCTTCAGTTCTTACTTCCGCAACCAACTCCAACATCAACTATTCGGCGATGGTGCAGAAAATCAACAAAACCTCTCTTAAACCAGATTTTGGTTGTTTTGTGCTATTTGATGGTGGCTTTTCGGGACTAGTCGTTATCAACTTTACCGCAAAAGCTGCCCTTGAGGTTTACACAAACTACATGCGTAGCATGGGTATGCCTGAAGAAGAACTGGCTATTCTGCACACTTCTGACGAAGTGGGTGACGTACTGGGCGAACTGATGAACCAGTTGGTTGGAGACTTCACCAACAAGATCCGTAAAGAGCTACAAACCAACATCACCCAGAACCAACCAAAAATGTTGTCTTTGAATAAGCAGGTTATTCTATCTGTCGATACCAACCTCGACAGACCTCAAGTGAGACGAGTGACTTTCTCTACTGAGAAAAACAACATTTTCTACTTAGAACTCGCCATGGATAAAACAGAGTTTATCCAACTTGAAGACTTCGAAATGGCCGAAGACGAAAGTCCAGATTCTATTCTTGAAAGTACTCAGAAAGGTTTAACGGCAAAGAAAGAAGATAAGCAAGAGGATGACATTGCGTCAGACCTGTTGGACGAACTAGGCTTATAGTATTAGTTGCCACCCACAAAGGTGGCTTCTTCCCTTCCCCTAATGCTGCAAAAACGTTAAAATATCGGACTTTTCTAATCTCGGTAATAGGTCAACAGACCCTAAAGTTTTTGAATGTCGATTGATAAAAAGAAAGCCCTGAAAAAAATTGCCAAGTGTTTAGAGCTTGGAAACTCAGCAAACGTAAACGAAGCCGCCAATGCGATAAAAATGGCGCACCGTTTAATGCTGAAATATGGTCTTGATAAAGATGATATTGAATTCATTAAACTGGGTAAAACACAGTCTAGCCACTTACTGCCCGCCTCTATCAGCTCAGGTATATTACGCATCATTCGTGGTATCAATACTAAGTTTGGTGTAGAAGCTGTGCTTATCAATCACAAAGGTTTAAAACGCGTAGAGTTCATTGGTGAAGCCGATAGAGCCATCTTCGCCGCATTTGCTTTTGATATTGTTTACAGAGAAATGAACGAACATACAGGACAATTCCGCAACAGCTTTGCCGGCAGCGGGACATCGACACTTGAAGTAAATAGACGTGTCGGTTCTTTTGTGTCTGGATGGATTGAAGGTGCGCTGGAAAAACTTCCTGTCATATCGCCGGATGAAGACTCTGCAAACAAAATCAACGACTACATTGATAAAGAATTTAAGAACGTTGACCGCGAAACGTTCAAGCAACAGCTGCGTGAGGCAATGAAAAACCTGACTGCGGATTATGAAGTAGGTTTAAAAAAAGGTCGCAGAGTTTCTGTCAATCGCCCGATAAATGGCGCACAAGCACCTAAACTATTGAAGTAGACCTTTCGTTGAAAGTTTTTCGTCAGTCCTACGTCAAATCAGACTTTTCCTAGTTGATCTTCTCCTTCGAATTTCGTCTGATGCATGCGGCAAAAAAACAAGACATGGAGTAGATACCTTGAAAAAAATCACATTGGCCCTAGCAGTGGCAATTGCATTATCTGGCTGTCAGGCAACTCAACGCCAAAACGCGACAACCGGTGAAACAGAAACAAACTCTGCAACCAAAGGTGCTTTGCTCGGTGCTCTAGCTGGTGCAGCTGCAGGTTTAGCGACAGGTGATGACGCAAAAGAGCGTCGTAAATACGCACTGATTGGTGCAGCAGGCGGCGCTGCTGTCGGTGGTGGCGTTGGTTACTACTTTGACCAGCAAGAAGCCGTGCTTCGTAAAGAACTTTTAAATTCAGGCGTACAAGTGGAGCGTGTGGGCGAAAACCAACTGCTTCTTCGTCTGGAAAACGGTATTGGTTTCTCTAGCAACTCCTACCAACTAGACTCAAGCATTCACAACACACTACGCGGTGTTGCCCGTATTCTTGTTGAATACCCTGATACAAGCCTTGTCATTGATGGTCACACAGATAGCACTGGCAGTGACAACACCAACCAAGTTCTGTCTGAGCGTCGTGCTGAATCTGTTCGCTCATTCCTAATCTCACAAGGTGTTGCGACAGGTCGTGCAATTGCTCGCGGAAATGGCGAACGCTACCCGCTTTGTTCAAACAGCACTACGCAAGGTCGTTCATGTAACCGCCGTGTAGAGATCCAAATTCTACCGTTGAAATAAGCCATCGAGAAAGACGCTGAAGTAGCAGAAAACGGAGTTTGATTGGCTTTAAAAGATAACTCCGTTTAACTCGTCAACGACTAGCGTTAAGATAGACTTAGTTTAAATCCCAGCTTTAAGGCTGGGATTTTACTCAAACTACTTGGAGTTGCAGGTAGGCGACAAGTGAGTGAATCCCCATGAGCATAGATAAATTATGTGATTGGGGTGAACGAACGTAGGCAACACAGCTGCAGCTTCAAGTAGGAAGAGTATATTCTCTGAAGTAGAACACGGAAGGTCATCTTGAATCGATTGCTAATAGGGCTTGTTTCTCTCTGCTGGGCTTTCTCCTCGTATGCAGATACATCCTCGGATCCTCAAATAGCTGAGTTATTGAGTAAAGCCAGCAATAACGATGCGGTGGCACAATATCAGTTAGCCCTTCGCTACCAATCTGGTGACGGAATTCCTCAAAATCTAAGCGAAGCCTTTTACTGGTTTCAACAATCCTCTGAAAGAAATCAGCCTCAAGCAATGCATCAACTGGCTAAAATGTATATACGAGGGCAAGGCACTGAAATCAATACTGCTGAAGGCATCTACTGGCTAACCAAACTGGCTACGCAAGGGAACGCTAAGGCGCAATTTGAGTTAGGCAAGCAGTATCAGGCTATAAAGAACTCCCCGACGTCACAACAGATGGCAGAGATTTGGTTTCGTACAGCCGCCGAATCACTTCCTGAAGCCGAGCAAGCATACAGTCAAATATTGGAAGATAAGTTCAACCAGCAAAGAGCAAAACAGGTATCTGCGATTGATCAGCTCGACAACGAAGCAAATTCTCAGCAAGAAACACTTCCTACGCCTTCCCGTTTAGACTTAGATAAACTGAATTGGGTTTATGTCGTGATACTGGCGTCGATTGCTCTACTAATGCTTGTTACCTCACTCAATCAGCGCCAAAAAAGACAAAAGCATGAGGCAGATGCGTCAGACCAGTTAACAGAGCAACAACAGCTAGAGCAAAAGCTAGAGCAAAAGCTAGCCGACAATATCGCCGTGATTAAGAAGCAAAAAAGGCAACTTGAAGTTCTTTATCAGGAATTAAAGCGGTCACAAAAAAACCAAGCGAACACAAATCAAGATCAGAAGTTTCAACTCGCCTGCGCAGTGTTTGGCTATCACCCGAGTCAAGTACCTGATGAGAAAGCTATTAAGGTTCGCTATAAGCAGTTATCCAAGATCTACCATCCAGATATGAAAGGTAGCGACGAAGAGATGAAGCGTTTAAATGGCGCTCTCAAAACCATCCTAAATAAAGTTAACAATTAGTTACAACTAGAATCGAGAAATATCTCCAGCCCTTTTAAATACTTAGATTTTGCAATCGATAACACTCTCAATATCACAACATTTCATTAACCTTATTCAATTTACTGTGGCATAATCCGCGCGAAATTAGCGCCTAACAGCTAAGAGCCTTGTCCTATCACTCTCATGCTTAGTGAGAAGTTGAGTGACGAGTCTTTTAATTACCAGTAAGGAGAAGAAATGTTTACTATTGAAGGCGTGTGTGACTGGTGCAAAAGACCAAGTTTACTACTGACAAAACACGAATATGTAGATGGCAAAGCCCATCATTCATGTGAGCGTTGCAATGACTTTGCACGTATGGATGTAAGACAATTCAACATCGCAGAACAAGCAATGAGGGAGCGACAACAGCCCCACTCCCTGTGAGTTTATAAATGATTAGCTTCTATTGGCATGACGAAATCTGTGCTTAGAATGATACATAGACTGGTCTGCAATATTTAACACATCATCGAGGGGAAGGTTTTTCTCAAATTCAAAAGCCATCCCCGTTGAAACACTCACTAATAACTCAACACCAGTACCGCAGTTAGAAAGTGTAAACTGCTTAATGTTCTCGAGCATTTGTTCGGCCTGTTGCACATCAACGCGGGTGATCAACACAAACTCATCCCCACCGATTCGGTATGCATCCCCTTTCCATAAGCGTTTAATGTTGCTACCAAGCTGCTTAAGTACTTTATCGCCAACACTATGACCATAAGTATCGTTAATGAGTTTAAACTTGTTGATGTCCAAGTAGACAAGAACTTTATTCTTAGGAAACACGTTTCCATATTTCTTGTAGAGAGCCAGTCTGTTCCTTAATCGTGTTAATTCATCAGTAATCGAACGTCGATGGAAAATAAAAACCACACTGATTAAAACAGAAATAATAAACATAAACCGAACAACACTATTTCTTCTTATTTTCTTTTGTGTTTGTATCGTTGTATACCAATCTGGCGGATAATCATATTTTTCAATCGTACCTTTAACATCGATCAAATTTATTGCTTTTGAGAACAGCTCGGCTAATTTTTTACCTTTCTCATTTTTCTGGAACCCAAACCCCAAGTTGTAGGAATAGAAAACACCCACATCTTTATCTTCGATAATAGAAAGAACATTTTTCGAACGACGCAACTTATCATTAAGTGTTGCTCTAATTATTGCAATATAGTCTACTTCATTTTTCAGTAAACCGTTTAATAAGTCATCTTGCGTTTTATAGTATATAAACTTTTTCTCCGGCAACATTTGATTAAGAGTTGAAGCCAGAAAGTTGCCTTCTACCACACCGATTCTTTCAATGAACATTTCGGAAATAGAACGATACACTCCGTCATTATAATATTTACGTTTAACTAGAATCGCTTCTGGACTGTAATACCCTTCGCTGAAATAGAACAGTTCCTTACGTTTATCTGTAATTGCAAGCGGTGACAAAACATCAATAGTCTGATCTTTTAAACTGCCGTACATACTTGCCCAAGATTCATCAGCCTGACTGACAAGCTGACAGTCAATCTGTAGTACATCACAGGCTTCGAACAATATGTCAGCAGCAATACCATCAGCGTTGCCGTCAGTATGATAGTTAGCAAATAATGGCATGTTTTCTAGCTTTATTTTAAGCGGCTCTAATACATTGACACCACTTTGGATTACTTGCTTACGCAGAGCTTGCTTGCGTACAGACAACTGATAGTTGTCAATGGACTCTCGCAACAGTTTTTGAAAATCTGTAGTGTGCGCATGAGCTTCAATAAGGCGCAGCAATTGCTGATGTTTTCCTTTTGGGGTAACAACTGATACTGGATGTAGAGAGAGATGGTCATTGAATAATCGTTCATCCACACCAGACAACATCATCTTTTCTAACTGGTTTATCGCATCAACGACCCCATCAACCTGTCGAGACTGCAACATAGCAATTGCTTCGTCAATGCTATGAAATTCAACAAACTTTAAATTAGGAAAATCTTCCGCAATGGTGCTCTTAATTGTGGTACCTTCAGGTACAGCCAGTATGGATATTTTATCAAGTTCAACGCTACCTAAAGTAAAGAGATAAATATATTCAATACCGATCGGCAGAGAAAAATCTAAGGCTCTAGCTCTTTCTGGTATATAAGTAACATTCGAAAGAAAATCGACATAACCTAGCTCAACAGCTTCTAATGCATCAGCGAAATTTTCAAATTCTATATATTCAAAATGTATATTATTTTTCTTAGATACCGAATCAAACAATATCTTTGTCATAATATCATCGGTTTCCGTTGCAACTAAATATCTGCTTTCATTATTTGCTAACACTCCGAATGAACACAAGAAAATAACAAGCAATAAAATATATTGAAACTTAAACATCGACTGCCTTATTTTTATAGATTCAAGCCATCTTGGCTTTATACATTTGAGTATCGGCGATATGAATACAGTCATCAAGTAATAAACCATCATTGCTAGACAAATAATAACCGTAAGAAATTGTCACATTAAATTTTCGGCAACTATGGTCAGTAAACTCAAAGCAACCAATATTTAACAACATTCGTTCAATATCTTGTTCGCGAATTCTGCCGATTAAAATAAATTCATCACCACCGATACGATAGCTGTCACAGTTCCAATAATGACGTATATTTTCAGAGATTTTCTTGAGCACCTCGTCTCCTACGGCATGACCGTAGGTATCATTTACCGTTTTAAATTTGTTTACATCGAAATAAACCAAAATCTGACCAGGGTACAAACCATGTTTGTATTTTTTATATAAAGCCAAACGATTCTTCAGCTTGGTTAAACTGTCTGTGATCGACTGTTTATGCCATATGTACGAAAGGACAACTAATGTCAGCGTTATTACTAGAAAGAGTTGCTGACTCTGCTTAGTGAACTTTTTTTGACTGAACAGAGTCTGTTGCCAATCTGGTTGGTAATCGTATTTTTTTATGACGTTATTCATATCAATGAGTCGAATAGCTTCATTGAACAGTTCAGAAAGTTTTTTACCTTCATCATTCTTTCTGAAAGCAATGCCAATTCCATAACTGAAGACAGTGCCTATCGTATGATCTTCTACAATAGGGAGAATTGTTCGAGTGTCGCGAACCAATTCGTTGTAAGTCAAACGAGGCATGGCAATATAATCCACTTCATTGGCCAACAGCGCTTTCAGTTGCTCCTTGGCGGTTGTATAAGTGCGGAATGACTTGTGTGGAAGCCTTCGGTGAAGAACCTTTGCCGTCATTCCGCCTTTAATCACCCCTATTCTTTCAGAGATGAGTTCAGAAACAGTACGATAGACACCGTCTTTATAGCCATTACGCTTAACAACAATGCTTTCTGTTTTATAAAAACGGTCACTGATATGAACCAGTTCTTCCCGTCCCGGAACTATTGCTATCGGCGATAGAATATCTATCTCTCCACTTCGCAAGCTTTCATACATGGATTGCCAATCGCCTTCTGTAGCGGTTTGAACATCACACTCAAGACGCATAAGCTGACATGCTTCAAAGATTACATCAGCAGCAATCCCAATGACCTTCCCGTTGTCATTTTGTACGCCATAACGGCGGTAATCCTCGACAATAACTTTAAATGGGCGGCTTAAATCAACACCACTAAATAGCACTCGTTTTCGTAACGCTTGGCGTTGAACCTCAAACTGATAGTTCTCAGCAGTAGTCCTGATTAGGCGTTGCCGTTCTGGCTGGTGTAAATACTGCTCCATTTTTTTTAGCAGTTCGATGTTCTCAGGTTTCGCAGTCACTAGAGAAACTGGCTTTAACGGAAATTGATAGTTGAGCAGTTGGGCATTCATACCCGCTAATGCCATAACTTTCAATTGAACCGCAGAATCGACAACACCTTCCACTTTACCACTGAAGAGTAAATCTTTGGCTTCAGCGATCGTGTTGAACTCAACAACCTGAAGATTTGGGTTTTGCGTTCGCATTAACTCGGCAAACACTGTTCCACTGGGCACAGCGAGCGTTGAAATATCCTTAATATTGGTTTTTGTTGAACTAAAAAGATAAGTGTATTCAAGGTTGGTTGGTGCTGAAAATATCAGGTTCTTTGCTCGCTCATCGGTATAGGTAACGCTGGAAGCAAAATCAACCTCACCAGAAATAACGGCATCTAATCTTGGTGCATATTCAGCAAAACGGACCAGCTCGAAATTTACAGACAGTTCCTGAGCAACTCTTTCTAAAAGAGTTTCAGCAATAATATCTTCAGTACTGATAGCGATACTATAAGTGGATTTGTCAGCCGCAACAGCATTGCCTGTTAGCTTGGCCAACAAACATAAAAATAAGATGAGATGATAAAAACGCTGGACAACTTTCATTCGCTGCTTCGACTCAATGATTACAACAGCAAGTTTAATGAAACAAGGCAGGCCAGCCTATAGAGGCTCTCGTAGGAAAATTCTTTAAATCTTGATGACTCAGGGAAATATAACTGTACAGCATATAAAACCGCTGAATAGTCGCAACTCCAACTTCTTGATAAAAATAGCGATCCAGCGATTAATCCTGTACAGAATTCGTAAGACTAACCGCTGTCACTAACTTCCGCAGAATTTGAATGTACGATTGACCAGTCGCCAAACTCTACTCACTTAAACCACATTTACTTATCAATAAGTTACAAAATCAATCATAACTTTTTGCTCAAATTTCCCACAAAAACACAAATTTCTTCTTGATCAGTATTTGGTTTAATACTACTGTATACACATACAGCATGTATAAAAGGACAGTGTTATGCTAAATAGTGAATTGCTAGTTAACAAATCATTCGGTGTTGAATCAAACGTAACTCGCTTTGGAAATCCAACGAGTAAACATCATTCATTTTCAGCTACGCAAGCTGCAGATATGTTTGTTCGCCTTTCAAGTCTATCCGAGCACAAACAATGGATCCTGTTTACTGGTGAATGTCCGCGTCCTCAGTATCACGAGCTAGCAGCTCACCAAATACATTGCAGTAGAATCATTCATATGAAGCCATCGCAATCGCAATCAGAAATCACCATTGTGATGAAAGCTATCCAATCGGGTAACGCGAGTGCCGTGGTTGCCTCTGGTAACATCGATATCGTTAGCCAGAAACTACTCAAACAAATGGCAACAGAATACCGTTGTGAAGTGTTTTTCCTAGAACCTGCAGCACCACAATTTCACTAATCTCTATCACTGCCTTTTGCCCTCTCGATGAGAGGGCTTTTTCTGCTTTTTCACTGAATGTTTTACATCCCCACTCTCTAGCATTTCATTTTGCGCATGTTTGTATGACTCTATTTTTACACCATATCTACGAACAAAAAGATATTTAAGCAAACGTTTGCTTTTTATATGGCGACATAAAATAGTTCTGGTATGATGCGCGCAGTAATTGATATCTCACCGTGCTTAGATATCTTCTTTCTATACCCGAATCTCTTAGCTCTGCCATTGCGCCAGTCTATAAGTAGGATGGGTATATGACGTTTGAAATAAGATAGGAATGTCTCCATGAGCCTTGCTGACCAAGTTCTTGCCGTCAATGACGATCTCCCAATTCGTACCCATCAGCCTGTTCATAGCGGTAAAGTTCGCTCTGTGTACTGGCTAACTGAAGAAGACAGCCGTCGCCTTATCAAAGAGAAAGGCTATGATGTCGCTGAAGATGCACCACTTGCCATCATGGTGATCAGCGACCGTATCTCGGCGTTCGATTGTATCTGGCATGCTGAAGGCGGTATTGCAGGCGTTCCGGGTAAAGGCGCGGCACTGAATGCGATCTCTAACCACTGGTTCAAACTTTTCAAAGACAACGGTCTAGCAGATAGCCATATTCTGGATATCCCACACCCATTTGTTTGGATTGTTCAAAAAGCTAAGCCAATTAAGATTGAAGCCATTTGTCGTCAATACATCACAGGTTCCATGTGGCGTGCGTACGCAAAAGGCGAACGTGAGTTCTGCGGTATTGAGCTTCCTGAAGGTTTAGAAAAAGACAAAGCACTTCCTGAACTGCTAATGACACCTTCAACCAAAGGCATCCTTAAAGGCATTCCGGGAGTTCCTGAAGCCGACGACGTGAACATCACTCGTAAAAATATCGAAGACAACTTCGCGGCGTTCAATTTCAGCAAAGCGGAAGACATTGCACTGTACGAAAAACTTCTTAAAGAAGGCTTCGGGGTGATTAGCCAAGCACTCAAAGAAATCGGCCAGATTTTCGTAGACACCAAATTTGAATTTGGTTATGTCACTGATGCTAACGGCGCAGAAAAACTGATCTACATGGATGAAGTGGGTACACCAGACTCATCACGCATCTGGGATGAAGCGCAGTACTTGCAAGGCAACATCGTTGAAAACTCGAAAGAAGGCTTCCGCCAGTTCCTGCTAAACTACTTCCCTGACCCAGATATCCTTCTCAACAAAGATCGTATGCCCGAGCGTGAAGCACTGGCACGTGACAATGCTTTACCACTAGAAGCGCTAATGGATATTTCACGCACTTACTTGGGTATTGCTGAGAAAGTTGTCGGCCACAAAATTGAGCTAAGTGACAATCCAAAGCAAGAGATCATCAAGATTCTTGACGAGCAATATGGTCTGATTGATTAATCCTCTGATCAGCAAAAAGGGCGCTTAACTACCAGTTTCCAAAAGAAACTAATTAGTTAAGCGCCCTTTTTATTTCTGAATAATTTATCACAGAGTGATAATAAACTCGTCTTGCTTGCCCGCTTTAATATGAGCTTCACAATGAGATTGGATAGACTCAATCTGTTGTTCATCTAATGCATATGGCATAACAAGTTTAATTTCTTCAATTCCTTCGCGTTTCGCTAACTTCACCAGCTCAATGAGATTGGACTCATCGCTGTGGTTACTCGATAAACGATTAAGAGCTATTTCCCAAAGCCTGTCTTCGGGGCTCATTCTTTCTTTTACAGATTCATTCCAGACAGTACCAAAAACCGGAGCAAACGATTTCAGCGCTTCAGAAAAGGTCCATTTCTTAGAACTTGAGGTTCCTAAAAAAGAGGTATAATCAAACACTGCGCAAATTCGTTGTGGTTTATCCATTCTGTCCCCCGACATAATTGGCAACACAGTGTTATCAATATTAGACATCCCTAACTTTATAGCAATACGATATAAAAAAACGTTCTTTTATACCCTTATTTTCAGAGGCACTGATATATAAAAACCAAACTGGTAACAAAAAGTAGCTATAGAGTTCAACAACCTATGTGTTAATGATTAATATTTTAGGTTTAAAACATATTTATCGGATATCGACCACTCTGCTGGCTTTGCGGTATTGAACCCGATAACCAGACCAACGAGGTAACTCCCAGCGTTTTGGGTCACCTTTGCGTAAGCCACCTTGATAAATGACGCACACCAGTTTTCGTTGCACAAAATACTCAACCTTAAGTTGGATATCACTGAGGGTTATTTCGAGCGGGTATAACTCGGCGAACTCTTCTTTTTCCCAATATGGTATACCTTCAAACGGGAAATCGTCGCCGCTGAACATCTCCAACTCTTCAAGTGAGCGAATACCTAGAGCCGTCAATTGTTGTTCAAACCATGTTTCGAAAGTCAGGCCATTATGTTTTTTTGTCTTTTCATCCAAACCCAATTCAACGTAGATTTTCCATAATTCAATCTCGGCTGTACGCTGTTTAGCAAATCCAGCAAAACACTCTTCAGCCATAACGGCGTTTACGATTGATTGAATGGCAAACTCGCCACTGGCTTCTACGTTTTTAGATTTGATTACGCGACCGGCATAAATAAGATGTTGCTCAGACATCAGCACACCATTATCAAGGCTAGCTTCCACCTGCGTCCAATGCCCGAGTTGCAGTTCCTCTATCAAATCAAAAGAGACAGGCATCATCACTGTCGCTAGTGTCAATGTCTGCTTCACTCCCCGTCCTGGCAAGCTGTGCTGATCAAGCACCAATGCCGCTTCTGCTTTAGTGGAAAATCGACTGTTTCGCCCAATCAGCACTTCCATCTGTCCATTAGCCAGTGCTTCTTTGCGTCGCTCTCTGCGCACAAACACCAACTCAGGGTGAAGCGCGGCAATCGCATGAGCCAACGCATGATGTTGATATCGAGAAGCCACTTCCAGTTGCGGTAGTCCGTAGATCTCTCTCATTTGCTCAGACAATCCTTGAGCCTCTTTTAATGCTTCAAGATCAAGGTTAACCGCCGAATACTCTTTTCCTCGAACCAGTTGAATCAACAATTGACCATCACAGCACTGAGGTTCTTCTTGATTGAGCTTTTCTAAAGCCTCTTCGTTCGATGAGAGTTTATAAACCGAAGCCGGAACGGAAAGCGCGGCAGCGAGGTCGATCATCGCCTCTTTTAAAGGCTTGGGTTCTATACGCGCAACCAGATCGGCATAAAGGGCATCGACCGGAAGCGGCGCTATCTGTACACCATGCTCCGTAATGTTGCCATGCTCATCGATCGCTTTCATGCCTGTGAGAATATCCGTTGCTTGTACTCGCGTTTTTTCTGGTAACGGCTCTAGAAAATGTAAATCCGATAGACGATGACCACAGCTCGCTGCGGCCAGCATAGGTTCCACCAGCTCTTCTCGCTGCATAGAGGGAGGTGTTGCTGCCTCCAGCGCCGCATGCTGCCCATAGAGACGAATAGCGATACCATTCATCACTCGTCCTGCACGACCGCTTCTCTGTTTGGCGCTTGCTTGTGAAATCTGTTTTAGCGTGAGTGTGGTTCGCCCGTTACGCTGCACATTTCTGCGTTCTAATCCGCTATCAATTACGGCTCCAATATTGGGGATAGTCAGCGACGTTTCAGCGACGTTGGTCGCCAGCACCACTTTCTGCTGGCTTTGCGGGGTGAGAGCGAGGTTGCGCTCTTTATCAGAAACAGAAGCATGCAGCGGAGCGACCAGAATATTTTCAATATTGCTGAGCATTTGCTGGCATTGCTGAATTTCTTTACGTCCGGGAAGAAAAACCAAAATATCTGCGCTGGTTCTTGTCAGTACCTCGGTCACTTCTTGCTTTACGCGATCAGCAAGGTAACGAGCGTCAGGTAACTGCCTTGAATCAGCGGCTCTGTACTCGACCGCAACATCATAAACTCGCCCTTCGGCTTTTAGCCTCACCGCTCCTAAATAGTCCGCTAAACGCTCCCCTTCTAAGGTTGCCGAGGTAACAATCAAGCGGATCTTTTGTTGCTGTTTAAGTAAGGCGACAAGTAAATCTGTGTCCCAGCGTCTTTCATGAAATTCATCCACCATGACAATATCAAAACTCGCCAGCTTATCTTCAGCAAACCAACGTAATGCCACACCGGGGGTAACAAAAACCACCTGAGATTCTTCGCTAAAGCGATTTTCCAGCTTTATGGAATAACCAATGCTTTCCCCGATTCGCTCTTGACGCTGTAACGCCAAATATTCCGCCAGAGAGGTACACGCAATTCTGCGTGGCTCGATAACGAGTACTCTGCCTTGTTCTGCAGCCCAAAGAGGCAAACACGTTGACTTTCCTGAACCCGTTTCTGCTTCAACAATGACAGGTGATTGGCTAAGCGTGCTTAAAAAGGCGGATTTTAAAGGCTGAATGGGAAGTAATGGCATAATAAATAACAAGAAAAAAGAAATAATGGATGAATGTATTTAGATGAATATATATTCTAATCGCAGCTTAACATCAACGCACCAATAACGATTCGCTTCATCCCGTCCTCGAATAAAGCAGCATAATGTTCTGAAGTCTAGCGGTTGTCTATTTACAAGACAGTCACCAAGCCGTTATCATTTTTGTGTCAACCTTTTCACATAAATCCATAGGCCAAAAATGAATAACGACAAACGCCCTCTGTATATTTCATATGCTGGGCCTGCTCTATTGAGCACACCTCTACTAAATAAAGGTAGCGGTTTCTCAGCGGAAGAACGTGCACAGTTCAATCTAGAAGGGCTACTGCCTGAAACAACCGAAACAATACAGGAACAAGTGGTTCGTGCCTACCAGCAATATTGTAGCTTTGACAACGATATGGATAAGCACATCTATCTGCGCAACATTCAAGACACAAACGAAACGCTCTTTTACCGCTTAGTGCAAAACCACATTTCAGAGATGATGCCAATCATCTACACGCCGACCGTTGGCGCTGCATGTGAAAATTTCTCTAATATCTATCGTCGTGGTCGTGGCCTATTCATTTCTTACTCTAACCGTGATCGTATTGATGACCTGCTTAACAACGCTGCAAACCACAACGTGAAAGTCATCGTTGTTACCGATGGTGAACGTATCCTAGGTTTGGGCGACCAAGGCATCGGCGGTATGGGTATTCCAATCGGTAAACTATCTCTGTACACAGCATGTGGCGGTATCAGTCCGGCTTACACTTTGCCGATCGTGCTTGATGTGGGTACAAACAATCCACAACGTTTAGCAGACCCTATGTACATGGGCTGGCGTCATCCTCGTATTACGGGTGCGGAATACGATCAGTTTGTCGACGAATTCATTCAAGCGGTTCAACACCGTTGGCCAGATGCACTTATCCAGTTTGAAGATTTTGCACAGAAAAACGCGATGCCTCTGCTTGAGCGTTATAAAAATCGTATCTGTTGCTTCAATGATGATATTCAAGGTACTGCGGCCATTACTGTTGGTTCTCTGCTAGCGGCTTGTAAAGCGGCAGGGACACAACTATGTGAACAACGTATCACTTTCCTTGGCGCAGGTTCTGCCGGTTGTGGTATCGCGGAAGCCATCATTGCTCAAATGGTTTCTGAAGGTATTTCCGATCAGCAAGCTCGTTCACAAGTTTACATGGTTGACCGTTGGGGCCTACTGGAAGAAGGTATGCCTAATCTGCTGGACTTCCAACAACGACTTGTTCAGAAAAAATCAAACACTAAAGACTGGGTTTCAGAAAACAACGGCTATTCATTACTTGAAGTGGTTCGCAATGCTAAACCAACTGTTCTTGTTGGTGTTTCTGGCGCACCAGGCTTGTTCAGTGAAGAAGTGATTAAAGAAATGCACCTTCACTGCCCTCGTCCGATTGTGTTCCCGCTTTCGAATCCAACAAGCCGCGTAGAAGCGACACCAAACGACATTATTCGTTGGACAAATGGTGAAGCCCTAGTAGCAACAGGCAGCCCATTTGATCCTGTGGTTCATGAAGGTAAAACTTACCCAATTGCACAATGTAACAACAGCTACATCTTCCCGGGTATTGGCCTTGGTGTTCTTGCAGTGGGTGCAAAACGTGTAACAGATGCCATGCTGATGGAATCAAGCCGTGCGTTAGCAACGTGTTCACCATTAGCGATTAATGGTCACGGCCCATTGTTACCACCTTTGGAAGCTATCCATTCTGTATCGAAGAAAATTGCCTTTGCAGTGGCGAAAAAAGCCATTGAGCAAGGTGTAGCACTAGAAATTACGGATGAAGCTCTAGAACTGGCTATCGAAAACCATTTCTGGCAACCTACATACCGCCGCTACAAGCGCACTGCGTTCTAATTCGACAGACCTAAGCCCCCACAAACCCAAATGCGGGGGCTTTTTGTATAACACAACCATTCACCCAATAAATAATCTTCTGTTTGGTAAATACCTATGTTAAGTTTCTTCGCACCTGCCGGACATTATATTGCCCCGTATCTGAGTGACATTTCCGTTGCGTTAATCGCCTGCTTACTGGTGATGCTCGGTGGTGAGATTAATGCTTTATTACGCCGTGTAATGCGTAATCAGCACTTTATTTTTAGAACGGTCGCCTTTATCTTAGTCAATGCGTTTGGTTACGGATTAATCATCATCAAAGCAAGCCCTTACTTAACTCGGACACTCGCAAACTTAGAACAGGGCATGATGTTTTGTTTAGTCACAGGCAGTTTCGTTGTAATTGGATTATGGGCTCAAAAACATCGTCACATCTAAAATCAAATTCGCTCAGTATGCGCATGCGTAAATGTAAAAACGGTAAGTTTAAAGGCATGTCGTTACTTAAGCGTGGTCTACGACTTCTCTCTGTCTTGATTATCTTAAGCGCACTCTCCATCTATGGAATCGATCGCTGGGTAAGCTTGAGAAGTGAAGACCATATCATCAGCGATATCACACAGGTTCCTGAATTTCAGGTAGCTGTGGTTTTGGGCACCAGTAAGTATCTGGGCAAAACGCTTAACGAATACTATGCACACCGCATCAATGCAGCTATCTCACTTTATGACTTGGGTAAAGTAAATCGCTTCTTACTCAGTGGCGACAATGCGCACCGTTCCTACAATGAACCTTGGACAATGAAACGGGATTTGCTCAAAGCGGGTATACCTGATGGCAGTATTTTCTTGGATTACGCTGGATTCAGAACTCTAGATTCGATTGTTCGCGCAAAACGCATTTTTGATACCGATAACTTCTTGATCATCACGCAACGCTTCCATTGTGAGCGTGCGCTGTTTATTGCTAAGTATCACGACATCAATGCCACCTGCCTAGCGGTGTCAGATCCTGTTAATCATTCTGGAATTAAGACTCGTACTCGGGAAGTTTTTGCGCGCACCAAAGCATTTTTCGATCTCTACATTTTCAACACACAGCCTAAGTTTTTAGGTCCTAAAGAGCCGATCATTATTGAGTCAGAACCAACCACTGAGCTAGAAGCCACAACTGATTCAGAACTGACCACAGACTCAACACCACAAGATCAAATGGTTGAAGAACAGGCAGAGCAACCGACACACAACGACTCGCAATAGCTTTTAGCTGCCAATTCTTGGTTTTTTACCGCCATTATTTATTGTTGACACTTTTTTTTGTTACAGTTGGCGCAAACTAATAAAACACGAGTAATGTCATGTCAGTCATCGCATCGGGCGTACTAAACAAAATGCGCGCTCAACTGGGCGAAAATGTCCACTACCAATTGCCTGTCGGCGAAGGTTCTGTCGACCTGAATCCGTTCATCAATAAACCCATCACGCTAAAGCACACGGGCAATATTTTCTGTTGTTCATGCGGCAAGAAAACCAAGAAAAGTTATTCGCAAGGCCATTGCTATGTGTGCATGACTAAACTGGCGAGCTGCGACATGTGTATTATGAAGCCGGAAACTTGTCATTATGATCAAGGCACCTGCCGTGAACCTGATTGGGCACAAGATCACTGCATGGTTGAGCATTATGTTTACCTATCAAACACTTCAAGTTTAAAAGTGGGCATCACGCGTCATACGCAAATTCCAACCCGCTGGATAGATCAAGGAGCCACTCAAGGTCTGCCTATCTATAAGGTGAAAACTCGTCATATCTCTGGCTTGGTTGAAGTTGAATTGGCGAAGCACATCGCCGACAAAACAAACTGGCGTACGCTGTTAAAAGGCAATGGTGACCCGCTACCTTTAGAAGAACAGTTTGCTAAGCTGCGTCCGCTGGTTGAAGAAAAGATCGCAGAGATTAAACAACGATTCGGTCACGATGCCGTCGAAGAAGTCAACGCTCAAATCACCGAGATTCAATACCCTGTAGAAGTGTTTCCAAGCAAGATCACCTCGCATAATTTTGATAAAGAACCGGTTGTTAGCGGCGTACTGCAAGGTATAAAAGGTCAATACCTCATTTTGGATACGGGTGTTATTAACATTCGTAAATTCACCTCTTACGAAGTCGAAGTAAGTGCAGAATAAGCTCTATTTATAAAGAAGAAGGGCTCGGTGTAAGTACCGAGCCCTTCGTTTTAAGACTTTGTTATTTCAGAACCTACAAGCTTGAGAGCACTTTAAACAGCTCGTCAATTTCGCTTTTGGTGTTGTAGTGCATAAAGCCTATACGAATCACACCACCATTTTGTTCCAACCCTAGCTGACGAACCAATCCCAGAGCATAAAAGTGGCCGTTCCAGACACAGATGTTGTGCTCACCTAAGGTTTTTGCGACAAATTCCGGAGGGAAGTGATTCATTCTAATGGCAAACGTTGGGGTACGTTTGTCACTATCCGAACACGGTAAACCATAAAGTGTCACGCCATTAAGCTGGCTTAATTTTTCCAGAAAGTAAGCACTTAATTGTTGTTCATGGTGATTATACTGCTCAAAGCTCGTGACCAACCGTTGGCGCAAACTGTCCCCGGGGTTTCCCCATTGGGCGAGATATTCAATCGCCGCAATTACACCTGCTAAACCTTCAAAGCTTTGCGTACCCGTTTCATAGCGCCCCGGACCAATATTGGTTGCCGGTTCAACCTTATAAGGCTTCAATGCATGCAACCAGTGAGGCGCCACATAAGCAATGCCCACATGTGGGCCGAAGAACTTATAGGCAGAACACGCAAGAAAATCACAACCCAACTGCTGAACATCAATCAGGTGATGCGGCGCATAGTGAACCGCATCAACATAGACGATAGCGCCAAAGCGATGCGCTTCATCGACAATTCGTTTCACATCAACAATTGAGCCAGTGGTATTCGAAGCATAAGTCACCGCCACCAGCTTAGTTTTAGAGTTGATTAAAGACAGCAAGTGTTCGGTATCCAAAGTGCAGTCTGTGATATCCACTTGTGCCTGATGAACAACAACCCCTTTGCCCTGTGCGGCTTGTTGCCAGCTTGAAACATTCGAGTAATGGTCAAGTGACGTCACTATGATTTCATCACCTTCATTCCACTCTCGACTGATGGCTCGGCTAAGATGAAAAGTCAGTGACGTCATGTTTGCGCCAAACACAATGTTGCCTGAAGACTCTGCATTTAAAAGTGCCTGTGCATGTTCGCGAGCCTGTTGCATCAAATCGGTAGTAATTCGGCTGGAAAAATAGTGTCCACCCAAATTGGAATTGTAGTGACCAAGGTAGTGCGACATCTGTTTAATTACAGATTGC
The DNA here is from genome assembly GCF_038452265.1 of Vibrio diazotrophicus. Taxonomy (NCBI): domain Bacteria; kingdom Pseudomonadati; phylum Pseudomonadota; class Gammaproteobacteria; order Vibrionales; family Vibrionaceae; genus Vibrio; species Vibrio diazotrophicus. Next base: position 1,287,631 of record NZ_CP151842.1, on the reverse strand, counting down.
GGTACCTGAGAACCACCCGGCCCATCAAAGAAAATGACAGGTTTGTCGTTATGCATTTGAGAGAGAGCAGAAAACTGCCCTCTCACGGCTTCTAAACTGAATGCATTAAGATTGGAGGGCATTCTTTGCTCCTTTCGCGGTTAATACGAATACGTCCATATGCCCTTCTTCACCATGTTCGACTGAACGAATCGGACGAGCGTTGTGCCAAAGTATGTTGTCTGCCAGCATCGCAACTTCACCGTTATCTAGCACTTTGCGGAAAAACGGCGCGTCATGGCAGTCTTGGTAAAGCATGATTTCCCCGCCCACAATGTTGTGTCGGTCGATACCAATAATGGCGATATGGTCAAAGCCATCTTGATGAACACCTTCAGGTGCGACTTGGGTTTCATCGTAAATAGCCGCTATACGCATCTGGTGAATTTCGATTTCTTGACCGTCTGGCAGCTCATTGCTCGATACAAACAGCTCGCACATTTCTCTCATACCTTCGCTTTTCAAAGTCGAGGATAAGATCGGTTCGAAATGACGAACGACATTGCCTTGGAAATGGTTAATGTCGTCGGATTGCATAAAGTCGTGTTTGTCCGTCGGAACCACTTTACCTTCGATAAACCGAACCACAGAGTAGCGACGTAGTCGATACTGCCCGTCAGCATGATCAGTACGTGGCAAGTTAACAAAGGATGGCGCAAGCTGAGATAAAGCGTTTTGACTCAATTGAGTTATATGTAGGGTATTTAAGTGTGAGTGCAACATCATCGACTCCTTAATGAAGACACTTTTGTTATTATTATATTTAACAATTATTTTACATTTATAGTACGCATTAATTTGGTGAATTCCAGTTTTTACGGCAATAAAACCCACACATTCAAACAAAAAAGAACAATACACTAATAATTATCAAAATAGCGGTCTATTACTTCAACCCGCAACCTTTAGGTAGGCTAAATTTGAACGCTTTCCCTTAAACTCACCTAACATACTCATTTAAAACTATTATTTTTCATTTCCTAAGGCGAATTCGCTTAACATCGCTGATTTAAAGGGTGAAGAATTTTTCGCTATGCCACAGGTCAAACGAAGAGAGGAAAGCCTAGTGTAAAAGCCCTAGATTCAAGTCAATATGAAGTCATTTAATGTCAGGCGAGATAAGCGAAGAAGACCGAAAAAATTCCGGTCATTTCACTTCAAGCTACCAATTTGATAGAAGCGTTAATGCCGTCTCGGCATGACAGGATTGAACAAAAATATGATCGTGATAAAAAGCGGCAATCACATTCGCGCTAATACCATGAGAAGCTAATTTGGTAGACACAGCAGCCGTCAACCCAACAGAATCGAGACTGGAATGCACCGTTAAAGTGATTTGTCGGTATGTGTTTTCAAACTTGATGTGATTCTCCAAAGCTGTCTGTTTACGTATCACCAAACTTAAGCCTTCTTGTTCACAGAAAGTCGCAACGGGTCGCCAGTGCAGGTACTCATCTACCTTGCCAGTTAGTGTGCAAAACACAAATTCCTCTTCAACTAAATGTGGCTGCATTGAACTAAGTAGTTGTTGTAAGTCTGTTATTCCCGCCATTTTTACTCCATTCTCCAGTTAATGGCTCAAATCCCTTTTAAAAACAAGGAATTCAACCCTATTTATAATTCTAAACTATAACCATTTATTCGGCTGTTTCTCCTTTTATTCCTAGTAATTTATCCCTACAATCGAGTTAACTTTTCGATCATTTAACGATTGGAGCAATAATGAGCGACGTTAAACATTGCAAACTTCTTATCTTAGGTTCGGGCCCTGCTGGCTATACCGCAGCGGTATATGCAGCGCGCGCGAATTTAAACCCTGTGTTAGTAACTGGCATGCAACAAGGCGGTCAGTTGACTACGACAACTGAAGTCGAAAACTGGCCGGGTGACGCTGAAGGTCTAACAGGCCCAGCACTAATGGAAAGAATGAAAGAACACGCAGAGCGATTTGAAACAGAGATCGTGTTCGACCACATCAACGAAGTGGATTTCAGCCAGCGTCCTTTCCGTCTAAAAGGTGATTCAGGCGAATACACCTGTGATGCGTTAATTATTTCAACTGGTGCATCAGCGAAATATCTCGGTCTAGATTCTGAAGAAGCCTTTAAAGGTCGTGGCGTATCGGCTTGCGCGACGTGTGACGGTTTCTTCTATCGTAACCAGAAAGTTGCGGTTGTCGGCGGTGGTAATACTGCGGTTGAAGAAGCGCTGTACCTATCAAACATCGCATCTGAAGTTCATCTGATTCACCGTCGCGATAGCTTCCGTGCAGAAAAGATTTTAATCAACCGTCTGATGGACAAAGTAGAGAACGGCAATATCGTTCTGCACACCGATCGTACTCTTGATGAAGTATTGGGTGATGAGATGGGTGTAACAGGTGTTCGCCTGAAAGATACGCAGTCAGACAAAACTGAAGACCTTGAAGTCATGGGTGCATTCATCGCGATTGGTCACCAGCCGAATACAGCGATTTTTGAAGGCAAGCTTGAAATGAAAGACGGCTATATTATCGTGAAATCAGGTCTGGAAGGTAATGCCACTCAAACCAGCATCGAAGGTATCTTTGCAGCAGGTGACGTTATGGACCACAACTACCGTCAGGCGATTACTTCTGCGGGTACTGGTTGTATGGCTGCGTTAGACGCAGAGCGTTACCTAGATAGTCTTAATGATAAATAAGCATAAGAATTTACAATATTAATATCTAACTCATAAAACCCAGCGGTATATCCTCTGGGTTTTCTTTTGTATACTACCTGCCCTCAACATATAAGAAGAAACATTATTAAGCCTTTACATAATGGATAAGAAAAAACAACGTAGCTTGAACGCATGGCTCAAGCAGCAAAGTAAATTAGCCAAACGCTGGCTTATTATTGCTGTTGGGCTTGGGGTACTTTCGAGCCTATTTCTACTTGCCCAAGCGGCTCTGCTCGCGACAATTTTGCATCAGCTGATTATCGAGCATGCAGATAAATACTCGCTAATCCCTTACTTTTTGGGCTTAGTGGTAACTGTTGCTGCACGCGCTGGATGTACTTGGGGACGAGAGATCGCAGGCTTTAAAGCCGGTAAAGAAATCCGAATTTATATCCGCCAGTTAATCTTCGATAAACTGCGTGAGTTAGGCCCTGCTTATATCAAAGGCAAGCCTGCTGGCGCATGGGCGACGCTGACACTTGAGCAAGTTGAAAACATGCACGACTTCTTTGCTCGTTACTTACCGCAGATGTCGCTTTCTGTATTGATCCCGTTTGTTATTCTCATTGTCGTCTTTCCAGTCAACTGGGCTGCGGGTTTGATTTTCCTGATCACTGCTCCCCTTGTTCCGCTATTTATGGCGCTGGTTGGTATTAAAGCCGCTGACGCAGGCAGAAAAAACTTTAAAGCACTGCAACGTCTTTCTGGTCACTTCTATGACCGCTTACAGTCAATGACGACAATTCGTCTGTTTGACCGTACAGCAGCAGAAACAGAGCATATGCGCGGTGCATCTGAAGTATTCCGTAAACGAACTATGGATGTTTTACGCATAGCATTCTTGTCTTCCGCCGTACTTGAGTTCTTTACATCGATTTCAATTGCGATTACTGCGGTTTACTTCGGTTTCAGCTTTATTGGCGAATTAGAATTTGGTTACTACGGTGCAGGCGTCACCTTGTTCTCCGGTTTGTTTATTCTTATTCTCGCTCCTGAGTTTTATCAGCCACTGCGTGAGCTAGGCACTTATTATCATGCAAAACAGCAAGCGGTGGGTGCGGCTGAAAGTATTGTTGAGTTTTTACAAACCGACGTGAGCAAAGTGGCTTCGGGGTCAACACCTCTTCCGACGAATCATCAATCGACCAATGATTCTGTTGAGATCGTTGCTCGTGATTTGGAAGTGCTTAGCCCTGAAGGTAAACGCTTAGTTGGTCCTGTTTCTTTCACTTTGAACAGCCATGAAACCACAGCGTTAGTTGGCCCAAGCGGCGCAGGTAAAACCAGCCTGATAAATGCAATTTTAGGGTTTATGCCATATCAAGGCAGTTTGACGATTAATGGCATCGAGCTCAGCCAACTCGATCATACAAGTTGGCGCAAAGCGATTAGCTGGGTTGGCCAAAACCCGTTACTGGTACACGGCACAATTCGTGACAACGTCACTCTAGGTAAGAACGATATTACTGACCAAGCCGTTCAAGAAGTGCTCGATAATGCTTATGCCTCAGAGTTTGTTAATAAGCAAGGTCTGGATTATATGATCAGTGACCGCTCTGGAGGCTTGTCTGTAGGTCAGGCACAACGCTTAGCCTTAGCCCGTGCGATGCTACAAAAAGGCCGTTTCTGGTTACTGGATGAACCAACTGCGAGTTTAGATGCACGCAGCGAACAGTTGGTCATGCAAGGTCTTAATACTCAAATTGCAGACAAAACAGCGCTGCTTGTCACTCACCAACTACTCCCGTTGAAATCCGTCAATCAAATCCTCGTCATGCGCGATGGTTTGCTTGAGCAATCCGGAGATTTCAATACGCTCAGCCAACAACAAGGTCTTTTTGCCTCAATGTTAGCGTCCAATCAAGCCGTTCAAGAAGCTGATAAGGGGAATCTCGATGCGTGATTTACTGCCATACTTAAAACTGTATAAAAAGCACTGGTTTGGTTTGTCTCTCGGGATGTTGCTGGCGTTTCTAACCCTATTAGCATCCATTGGTTTGCTTACGCTTTCAGGCTGGTTCCTCTCTGCCGCAGCGGTAGCTGGCTTGACGATTGCCCGTGAAACCTTCAACTATATGTTGCCGGGCGCATTCGTTCGCGGTTTCGCCATGGGACGCACGGCGGGACGCTGGGGCGAGCGAGTCGTAAGCCATAACGCCACGTTCAAACTGCTGACTGACTTGCGAATTTTCTTTTTTGAAAAACTCGCACCTATGATTCCAGGCCGAATCTCAAACCTGCGTGATGCAGACCTTTTAAACCGTCTTGTTGCCGACATTGATGCAATGGACCATGTTTACTTACGCCTTATCAGCCCAGTGACCGTTGGTGTACTCGGTATTGCGGCAATCACGGCCCTACTCTGCTGGTTTGACTCAAGCTTAGGCTTAGTTCTGGGTTCCGTGTTATTTATACTTTTACTGCTTTGGCCAGTTATGTTCTACAAGCTTGGCAAACGTAACGGTGCTGAACTTACCCAAAATAAAGCAGACATGCGTATTGCAACCATGGACTGGCTGCAAGGCTATAGCGAACTTACTATCTTTGGTGCGGAATCTCGTTACCGCGAAGCCATTTACACCGCGCAAGAAAAACTGCTGACCAATCAGAAAATCAATGCGAGCTTTACTGGTTTAGCCCAAGCCCTTCTGTTATTGGCAAACGGCTGGACACTCGTTCTGATGCTGTGGCTAGCTGCTGACGGTGTGAATGGTCAGGCACCTGACCCTATGATCGCTCTGATGATCTTCGCAACCATGGCAAGCTTTGAGCTACTTATGCCGATTGCAGGAGCATTCCAACATTTAGGCCAAACACTGACTTCTGCCCGTCGTTTGAATGAAGTCATTCTTAGTGAGCCAGACGTTGTATTCCCTAAACAAAATGCACCGCATTCAGGTGAGTTTTCAGTTGAGTTCGACGGCGTATCGTTCCAATACCCAGACAGCGAACAGCAAGTGCTGAACAATGTCCAAGTTTCGGTTCCAGCCGGCCACAAACTTGCTATTGTTGGTCAAACCGGTTCTGGTAAATCAACACTGATCCAATTGCTCTGCCGTTACTGGGATGCTAACCAAGGTGAGATTAAAATCGCCGGAACGCCTCTGAAAAACTGGAGTGAAAGTGACCTGCGTGCATCCATCAGTGTGGTGAGTCAACGTGTCGATATTTTGAATGGCACCTTACGCGACAACCTGCTAATGGCGAAACCGCAAGCTACGGACGAAGAATTGTGCGCAATTCTAGAGAGCGTGGGATTACAAAAGCTACTTGAAGCTCCGGGGTTAGATGCTTGGTTGGGTGACGGTGGACGTCAGCTTTCAGGCGGTGAGAAACGCCGTATTGGTATCTCACGCGCTATTTTGCATAACGCCCCTATCCTATTGTTGGATGAGCCTACCGAAGGTTTGGATAAACAAACAGAACAGCAAATCATGGATCTGTTTAAGTCTCATTTCTCGGGTAAAACGGTCATATTCATTACGCACCGTCTGATTAATTTGGATCAAATGGATACGATATGCCTGATTGAACAGGGTGAAGTTGTCGAACATGGTAACCATGAAGAGTTACTAGCGCAGCAAGGTCGCTACTATCAGCTTAACCAAACGCTATAAAAGACAAAGCCCTTTAGTTTCCTAAAGGGCTTTTCATTCTCTTCTCCAGCCAGCGAAAATATGCCGGCTTCAGATGTAAAAATCCACCTGCATAGCAGGTGGCTTTGAATGGCCCCCTATAAGGGGGCTCACTGTTAGTTCTCTGACCCTAAAAGCATTTGGCGCGCTTCTTCTTCCTTTCCCACACGATCTTGGTACCTGACATATCTTCGAATAATTTCCTCGTTCATTCCTACCGAATCAACAAAGTAACCTCGCTGCCAGAAATGATTTTCAGCCTGAATTTGGGCGTCCAAACTATGTGATACTGACATCTATAGTAAACGTGTGAGCTTGAATCATATCTGCTCATGTTCTTTATCTCCTTGATTTGCTGGTTACAAACACTGGATATATTGAACATGAGCGTTCTTCGGGCATAGCCCAAAGGAACGATCACCACCTTCATAGAAGGTGGTTTAGGGGTAGAAAACAAAAAATCCCAAGCTAAGCTCGGGATTTTTCAAATTAGAGAGTCTGATAAATTCAGGTTACTTACGCGTACGAGGCGTATTCTTTTGCGCTGGTCTTCCGCCCGTTCTGCCTTTGCCACCTGCTTGAGTTTTACCAGCTGTACCCGCTTTTGCGCGAGAGCCGTGCTCACCAGATGATGGCTTGTTTGTCGCAGCTGTTGGCTTACGGCGCCCCTTCGGTGCCGGTGCTGTTACGCGCTCTTCATGGCGGCGTACTGCACGACGAATTTTCTGACTACGAGAACGCTCACGCTTGCGAGAAGTGTTGTCTTTAGACACATCAAGCATCGTTTCGTCTTCTGGACGTAGATCAACCAGTTCACGCAAGTAGTTTACTTGCTTAAGGTCTAGTTCCATCCAACCACCACGAGGCAATTTCTTATCTAGGAAGATATCACCATAACGTACACGTTTAAGACGGCTAACTGTGGTCTCTTGAGATTCCCAAAGACGACGAACTTCGCGGTTACGGCCTTCGTTGATAACAACGTAGAAGGTGTGGTTCATACCTTCACCACCAGCGTATACCACGTCTTCGAAACGTGCTAAACCGTCATCAAGTTGAACGCCACGAACAAGGTTGCGTACTTTATCTTCAGTTACTTCACCGAAAACACGCACTAAGTATTCACGTTCCACTTGACGGCTTGGGTGCATCAAACGGTTGGCCAACTCACCATCAGTAGTGAACAGAAGCAGACCTGAAGTGTTTGCATCCAGACGACCTACTGAAATCCAGCGCGAACCGCGAATTTTCGGTAGACGATCAAAAACCGTACGGCGACCATCAGGGTCATGACGAGTACATAACTCACCTTCTGGTTTGTAATACGCAAGTACGCGACATACAACTTCTTCTTGTGCTTTTGCAGATACGGTATGCCCGTCAATACGTACAACAGCGCTTTCATCTTCTAAGCGCTCACCCAACGCAGCTACCTTGCCATTAACACTAACACGACCAGCTCTAATCAGAGCTTCTAACTCACGACGAGAACCATGACCGGCGCGTGCTAAAACCTTTTGTAACTTTTCGCTCATTTATCTACCTTTGTGTCGTCTTCTCAGACGTCGAAATATTAGTATGCGATCTGACTTCAGTACCAGTTTTTCTGGCAAAAATCGCGGTCGCGTATTATTACAGATTACACCGACAAAAGCACCCAGTTTATCCCCAAACTAAGTAGAGATTTCACAAGGCAAACCTGAGTGGACGCGAGCGTGAACAAAAAAGAAACTTGTCTCGTTTCACCGCTTATTCGAACGGTATTGGATCACCCGAACCAACACGAACAACTTGTGGCTCATCATCGCTGAAATCAATCACTGTTGTCGGCTGTTCACCCAAAAATCCGCCATTGAGAATCACATCCACCGCGTGTTCAAGACGATCACGAATTTCTTCAGGATCCGATTCCGTCGTCTCATTGCCCGGTAAAATAAGTGAAGTCGACATCAAAGGCTCGCCCAATGCTTCAAGCAGATCCAACGCGATTTTGTTGTCCGGAATACGGATACCAATGGTTTTACGCTTAGGGTTCATTAAACGACGCGGTACTTCTTTCGTACCTTTAAAAATAAAGGTGTAAGGCCCAGGCGTATTGTTCTTCAACAAACGGAAAGCCGTATTATCCACCCGTGCATAAAGTGAAATCTCAGACAAATCGCGGCACAGCAATGTGAAATTGTGCTTGTCGTCTAAACGACGAATCTGACAAATACGCTCTAATGCCTGTTTATTTTCTAACTGGCAGCCTAATGCATAACCGGAATCAGTTGGGTAAACAATCACACCACCATTACGAATAATAGCAACCGCTTGATTGATTAAACGCGCTTGTGGATTTTCTGGATGAACATAAAAAAACTGGCTCATTATTATTCCTCTTTACCTAGGGTCTCTTGCCCTAGTCTCTCAGCTGTGTCTTTAGAGAGTATTTCCCAGTCTTTCCAGACTGGTTCCACGCCAGAAGGCAGCCATAAATTTCGCCCTAACTCCATCCACGGAGACGGGTAATGAAAGTCACTGCCTTGAGAAGCTAATAGGTTGTATTGTATAGCATAATCAGCCAAAGTGCGCCTTTCTTGTGGCGCTTGTTGAGGTTGAGCAACTTCCATTGCGTCACCACCGGCTTCTACAAACGCAGCAATTAAGCGCTTAAGCCACTTAGCCGTCAAGTTATATCGAGCCGGATGAGCAAGCACCGCCAGCCCTCCGGCGGCATGAATCGCGTTAACCGCATCCGCCATTGAACACCAGTTCGGTGGTACATAGCCCGGATTATCGCGCGTTAAAAATTTCTTAAAGACCTGCTGAAGATTTTTCGCATAACCCGCATCCACCAGCCATTTAGCAAAATGGGCACGCGTGATCGGTGCATCGCCTGCAATCGCTTTAACTTCCTCAAGTACGCCTTCTCGGGTTGATTTCTCTAATCGATGAGCAATCAGCTCCGCACGTCCGACTCGGTGTGCTTTCTGTTGCTCAATTAAACCTTGCAGATGTGGATTCAATGGGTCGATATTTAAACCAACAATATGAATGTCTTTATTCTGCCAAACCGTCGAGATTTCAATACCATTGATAAGCGTAATCGGATGCTGTTTCTCTTCAATATAAGCGCGTGCTGGCGCTAACGCCTCAATGGTGTCGTGATCTGTAATCGCAAGAACATCAACATTAAACCCGATAGCGCGTTCAATCAGTTCTTCGTGAGACATGCGGCCATCAGACGCTGTCGTGTGACTATGTAAGTCTATTTTCATATTTTTTAATTTTGCCTGTTTTTAAGGCTTGACTTTCACCTCTCGCACTAGTTTACTAGTACACAAATACGAGAGCACAAATTAAGGCTTGCTATGTTACAAGAAATCAACACAAACCCATATTCTAATTTAAGCACAGCTTCTGCTGAGCTTAATATTAATTGGTGGCGTATGTGGTCAGATTCATGGCGGGCAAACGTGCACTTCTAATTCAGAGAAACGCATTCATAAAGCCCGCAATTAGCGGGCTTTTATTTTATCAGTTGACATATCACATCCTCTACTTTCAACTGGTTAGAGAACAAATTCAGACGATTTAATAAGGAGGTCTTGTGAACAAGGCCATTGAAATCAAAAAACTTGCACAGTTAGAAGTCATCAAGACCTCTATCCCTTATACGCAAGATCCTACAGCACTATTTCACGCACTGTGCGAAGGCAAAACAGACTGTTTATTGCTTGAGTCTGCTGAAATTGATTCAAAACAGAACCTCAAAAGCTTGCTGCTGATTGACGCCGCCGTGCGAATCACTTGTTTAGGTCATAAAGTGACTTTCCAAGCTTTAACCGACAATGGCATGCAGTTGGTTGAAATTTTAAAGCAGAACTTTGTTGATGCCATTCCAGCTACACTGGAAGGCTCGCTTCTTACTCTGAACTTTGAAGCGCCGTGCGATACGTTAGATGAAGATTCGCGTTTAAAAGAAGCGTCTTCATTCGATGCATTACGCCTTGTTCAGCATAGTTTTGATCTCAGCAAACAAGACAAACACGCCATTTTCATTGGTGGTTTATTTGCTTACGACCTAGTTGCCAACTTTGAACCGCTCGGTGATGCGACTCAAAGTAACCAATGCCCTGATTATGTTTTTTATGTGGCAGAGACATTAATGGTTGTCGACCACCAGACTGAGACTTGTCAACTTCAAGCAACCGCATTCTCACGCACCACAGAAACACATACAGCTCTCATCAGTCGTCTTGCTGTCATTACTGAGCAAGCTGCGATTCCTCAATTGCAGCCACAAGCTCAAAAAATTGCAGACGTGTCGGTTAACACTAACATCAGCGATGAAGAGTTTTGCTCCATAGTTCGAGACTTGAAAGACTACGTCGTGAAAGGCGACATCTTCCAGGTGGTACCGTCTCGCCGCTTTACGCTTCCGTGCCCTTCTCCACTTGCAGCGTATGAGCAGCTCAAAAAGAGTAACCCTAGCCCTTACATGTTCTACATGCAGGACGAACATTTCACTCTGTTCGGCGCTTCGCCAGAAAGTGCTCTTAAGTACGAAAAAGAGACCAACCAAATTGAAATCTACCCTATTGCGGGAACTCGTCGTCGTGGCAAACGTGCCGATGGCAGTATTGATTTTGATTTGGATAGCCGTATCGAACTGGAACTGCGTCTGGATAAGAAAGAAAACGCGGAACACATGATGTTGGTCGATTTAGCACGTAACGATGTGGCTCGTATCTCGCAAGCGGGTACTCGTCATGTGGCCGACTTACTTAAAGTAGACCGTTACAGCCATGTGATGCACTTGGTTTCTCGCGTGGTTGGTCAGCTTCGTCAGGACTTAGATGCTCTGCACGCTTACCAAGCATGTATGAACATGGGCACGCTGACTGGCGCACCAAAAATCCGCGCTATGCAGCTGATTCGCAACGTTGAGAAAGAACGTCGCGGTAGCTACGGTGGCGCGGTGGGTTACCTGACAGGTGAAGGCGATTTGGATACTTGTATCGTGATTCGCTCTGCTTATGTGGAAAACGGTATAGCTCAAGTTCAAGCCGGTGCTGGCGTGGTCTTCGACTCCGATCCACAAGCAGAAGCAGATGAAACACGCGGTAAAGCTCAAGCCGTCATTTCAGCGATTCAACACGCTCACCAAGCGCAATCTTCTTTAAATAAAGCGTAAGTAGGAGGAATAACTCATGGCGAATATCGTATTCATCGACAACTTTGATTCATTCACCTACAACTTGGTTGATCAGTTCCGTTCATTGGGTCATCAGGTCACGATTTACCGTAACCATATTGCGGCAGACACCATTCAAAATGCAGTGGAAGCCTTAGAGCAGCCAGTTATCGTTTTATCGCCAGGTCCGGGCGCGCCTTCTGAAGCCGGCATCATGCCAGAAATTCTAAAACGTCTGAAAGGTAAAGTGCCAATGATTGGTATCTGCCTTGGTCATCAGGCGATTGTTGAAGCTTATGGCGGTACGGTTGCCGGCGCTGGTGAAATCGTTCACGGCAAAGTATCCATGATGGAACATCAAAACCACGCGCTTTACCAAGGGCTACCGTCGCCACTGGCAATTGCTCGTTATCACTCACTGGTCGCGACTCATGTGAGTGAAGAGTTAACCGTAACAGCAGAGGTTGATGGATTAGTCATGTCGGTTGTGCATGAACAAGATAAGGTGTGTGGATTCCAGTTTCACCCAGAATCCATCATGACTACGCAGGGAGCAACACTGTTAGAAAACGCGATTGATTGGGCGCTCAGTTAACTATCACAAGCGCATTCAACGAAAAAGATTAGAGCCCAACAAGACAGTGGCGAAAAGGATAAGGAATAGAAACATGCAAAACATCATCAACAAACTTTACGAGCAACAGTCACTAAGCCAAAGCGAAAGCCAAGAGCTTTTCGACCACATAATTCGTGGCGAAATGGACCCGATTCTGATGTCTGCGGTACTGACAGCTTTGAAAATTAAAGGCGAAACGCCGGATGAAATTGCGGGTGCAGCTAAAGCTTTGCTGGCGAACGCCAATCCTTTCCCGCGCCCGGATTATGACTTCGCTGACATTGTTGGTACTGGTGGCGATGGTTCCAATACCATCAATATCTCAACCACTTCAGCATTTGTTGCAGCCGCGTGTGGCGTAAAAGTCGCAAAACACGGTAACCGTGGCGTTTCTAGCAAATCCGGTTCTTCTGATCTTCTCGATTCATTCGGTATCAACCTAGCAATGAGTGCTGAAGACACTCGTCAAGCACTGGACGATTTGGGTGTCGCTTTCTTGTTTGCACCTCAGTATCACGGTGGTGTTCGCCATGCGATGCCTGTGCGTCAAACCATGAAAACTCGCACCATATTCAACATTTTAGGTCCGCTGATTAACCCTGCGAGACCCAATATCGAATTAATGGGTGTTTATAGCTTAGATTTGGTTCGTCCTATTGCGGAAACCATGTTACAAATGGGTCTCAAAAGAGCCGCTGTAGTTCATGGCTCAGGATTAGATGAAGTGGCTGTACATGGTGAAACCCATGTTGCAGAGATCAAAGACGGTAAGATTGTTGAATACACTCTGACACCGCAAGATTTTGGATTAGAGACTTACCCGCTAGACGCAATCAAAGGTGGGGAGCCTGAAGAAAACCGCGCCATCATCACTGATATCCTCAATGGCAAGGGAACGCCTGCACAACTCGCTGCTGTTGCTGTCAACGTTGCTCTTCTTTTACGACTATTTGGGAAAGAAGACCTCAAAGCGAACGCGGCGCAAGCCATTGACGTTATGAACTCAGGTAAAGCTTACGAATTAGTTCAACAATTAGCGAATCGAGGTTAACGTCGACATGTCTAACGAAACCAACGTCAGTAACGAACTTCTTGCTAACGAGAAAGCTGAGAGCGGACAACCACAACAACTCTCTGAACATATTTCCGTTGAAAATACGAAAATGGCGGAAGTGTTAGCCAAAATCGTCAAAGACAAAGCTGTATGGGTTGAAGATCGCCAGAAAGAGCAGCCGCTTGAGAGCTTTAAAAATCTTCTGACCACATCTGATCGTGATTTCTACCAAGCTTTAGGGCATCAAAATTCGGACAACGGCAAAACCGCTTTCATTCTGGAATGCAAAAAAGCATCGCCATCAAAAGGTTTGATTCGTCAGCATTTTGATTTGGATTACATCGCATCGGTGTACAACCAGTACGCGAACGCAATTTCTGTTCTGACAGACGAAAAATACTTTCAGGGTAACTTTGAGTTTCTGCCACGCATTCGTTCTCAGGTAACACAGCCTATACTGTGCAAAGACTTTATGATCAGCCCTTATCAGGTTTATCTGGCTCGTCATTACGGCGCAGACGCAATTCTGCTGATGCTTTCTGTTCTCAATGATGAGCAATATAAAGAACTGGCTGCTGTGGCTCATGAACTCGGTATGGGCATTCTGACCGAGACCAGCAACGAAGAAGAAATTCACAGAGCCGTTGCGCTAGAAGCAAAAGTGATCGGAATTAACAACCGCAACTTACGCGACCTATCAACCGACCTTAACCGCACGAAAGAACTCGCACCGCTGCTGCCAGAAGGTACAACGGTTATCTCGGAGTCTGGTATTTACACCCACCAGCAGGTGCGTGACTTGGTGCCATACGCAAGCGGCTTTTTGATTGGCAGCGCGTTAATGGCGCAGGAAAACCTCGAATTGGCGGTACGTAAAGTGGTTCTGGGCGAAAACAAAGTATGCGGACTGACTCACCCTGATGATGCAGTGAAAGCCTACCAAGCAGGCGCGGTATTTGGTGGTCTGATTTTTGTTCCTAAATCAAAACGCTATGTTGATACAGAAGCAGCACGTTTAACCATGGCTGGTGCACCTTTGCAATATGTGGGTGTATTTCAGAATCACTCCGTGAAAGAAGTGGCGGACACCGCCGCTCAGCTCGGATTATTCGCAGTGCAATTGCACGGTGATGAATCGCAAGCATTTATCGATGAGCTGAAAAGTGCTCTGCCTGAACAGGTAGAAATCTGGAAAGCCTACGGGGTCACCGATCAATTACCTGCATTTATTGAAAACCATGTAGACCGCCATTTACTGGATGCCAAAGTTGGCACACAAAGCGGTGGCACCGGAACTTCATTTGATTGGTCATTACTGGCAAAAGCTTCGGTTCCCAATGTCATGCTGGCTGGCGGACTTTCTCCAGAGAATGCACAACATGCGACAACACTAGGATGTATGGGATTAGACCTCAACTCAGGTGTTGAATCCGAACCCGGCAAAAAAGACGCAGCAAAATTGAAGCAAGCCTTCAGTGCGATTAGAAATTACTAAATTTTAGAAAATACGAACACATCGACGACTATTATCGTATCCCCGAACACACCAACGGGGATCGCAATTAAGGGATAATGAACATGGCAAAACTTAACGCCTATTTTGGAGAGTACGGTGGTCAGTACGTACCTCAGATTTTAGTACCCGCTCTAGATCAGCTAGAACAAGCTTTTATTGATGCTCAAGAAGACCCAGAGTTTCGTTCGGAGTTCATGACTCTTTTGCAGGAATACGCGGGACGCCCTACGGCACTAACTCTAACGCGCAACATCACCAAAGGCACGAAAACTAAACTGTATCTGAAACGTGAAGATTTGCTTCACGGCGGCGCGCATAAAACCAACCAAGTTCTTGGTCAGGCACTACTAGCAAAACGTATGGGCAAAACCGAAATCATCGCTGAAACCGGCGCTGGTCAACATGGTGTAGCAACGGCTCTGGCTTGTGCACTGTTAGATTTGAAATGCCGCGTATACATGGGTGCAAAAGATGTTGAGCGCCAAAGCCCGAACGTTTTCCGCATGCGCTTAATGGGTGCAGAAGTAATCCCTGTACACTCTGGTTCAGCGACCTTAAAAGATGCTTGTAATGAAGCAATGCGTGACTGGTCTGCAAGTTATGAAAACACCCACTACTTATTAGGCACTGCAGCGGGTCCTCACCCATTCCCTACCATTGTTCGTGAATTCCAGCACATCATTGGTGAAGAGACTAAGAATCAGATTTTAGCCCGTGAAGGTCGTTTACCAGATGCGGTGATTGCTTGTGTCGGCGGCGGTTCTAATGCAATCGGCATGTTCGCTGATTTCATCGAAGAAGAATCAGTTCGTCTCATCGGTGTAGAGCCTGCGGGTAAAGGTATTGATACCGACCAACACGGCGCACCTCTAAAACATGGTAAGACAGGCATCTACTTAGGAATGAAAGCTCCATTGATGCAAGATGAATACGGTCAAGTTGAAGAGTCTTACTCAATTTCTGCTGGTCTGGACTTCCCTTCTGTGGGTCCACAACATGCGTATCTGAACTCAATCGGCCGTGCAGAATACGACAGCATTACTGACGATGAAGCACTGGACGCTTTCCAACTGCTTGCTCGTAAAGAAGGCATCATTCCTGCGCTGGAATCTTCACATGCATTAGCGCACGCATTGAAAATGGCGTTTGCTGAGCCAGAAAAAGAGCAGTTATTAGTGGTTAACCTGTCTGGCCGTGGAGACAAAGATATCTTCACCGTGGACAAAATTTTACAAGATAAAGGAGTGCTGTAATGGATCGTTATCAATCTCTTTTTCAGCGCTTAGCTGAGGAAAACCAAGGCGCATTTGTTCCGTTTGTAACGATTGGTGACCCTTCTCCTGAGCTTTCTCTGCAAATTATGCAGACATTAATTGATGCTGGCGCAGATGCTCTTGAGCTAGGATTTCCGTTCTCAGATCCGTTGGCAGATGGTCCAACGATTCAAGGAGCAAACAATCGTGCCCTTCAGGCGGGTACTACTCCGGATATCTGTTTTGACCTTATCAAGCAAATCCGTGTTAAGAATCCAGACACGCCAATCGGTTTGTTAATGTACGCGAACTTGGTGTTCTCTCGCGGTATTGAAAACTTCTATCAACGTTGTCAGGAAGCGGGTGTTGATTCAGTGCTAGTCGCCGATGTACCAACCACAGAAAGCGCTGAATTCGTTGCGGCTGCGGAAAAGTTCGGCATCAAGCCTATTTTCATTGCACCACCAACGGCCAATGATGAAACGCTGAAATCTGTCGCGTCATTGAGCAAAGGCTATACTTATCTGCTTTCTCGTGCGGGTGTGACTGGTGCGGAAACAAAAGCCAATATGCCAGTGCATGAGCTGTTAGAGCGTTTAAATCAGTTTGATGCACCACCTGCACTTCTTGGTTTTGGTATTTCCCAACCGGAACAGGTTAAACAAGCGATTGCAGCTGGCGCGGCTGGCGCGATCTCCGGTTCTGCTGTAGTGAAGATTATCGAAACAAACCAAAACGACCCTGAAGCGCTGCTGAAATCATTAGCTGGTTTTATAACACCAATGAAACAAGCGACCATAAAATAGTTACAATAGGTAGGGTTTGGTGACCCTACCACCTACTTCTAATGATCAATTTTAAACTGGCAATTTTATAGCTATTCAAGGCTAGCCAGTTTAGGAATTGATCATTTTTTTAACATTTAACCGACTATTTCGTTCAAAATATCCCTCACTCCGCCATTACCCATTTCTGTTCCAAAACCTAAAGCAAACGTTTTCCATGACGAATAAATGACCACTTCATCAGCAAAAATGGGTGATTACGTCAAATCCGACGCAGATGCATATTGCCAATTGTGAAATATAAGTGTAAAAAACCGAGCAACATAATTTTCCATTAATCGAGGATTGGTTAGTGGTTATGTCTAGAAATTTACACATTATTAGCACAGGGGTTAAGGAAGTGTTAAAACAAAAGAATTTACTACAGAACATTGGTGTTCAAGTTGTGATTGCCATGGTACTCGGTACCCTCATCGGTGCTGTCATGGGTCACGATGCGACAATGTTTTCTCCATTGGGTGCCATCTTTATTAACTTAATCAAGATGTTAGTTATTCCTTTGGTCGCTGTTGCTCTGATTTCAGGTGCAGCTGGCCTAGGCAATAGCCACTCAGCAGGTAAAGTTGGTTTCGTTACTCTAGGTTACTTTGCAGTGACTTCTGCTCTAGCGGTTGTTCTTGCACTGGTTATGGGTGAAGTATTCCAACCAGGTATGGGTATTGATGTTTCTGGTGTTGAAGGCATGTTCTCAGCAGAATACGCATCAAAAGGTGAACTACCTACATTTTGGGCAACAGTTATCGGTATGATTCCGACTAACGTGTTCCAATCTTTGAACGACGCAAACATTCTGCAAATCCTCGTTTTCTGCTTGTTCTTAGGTATTGCCATTTCAAAACAAAGCCCAGAGAAACGCGATCCAGTAATCAACGGTGTAAACACTATCGTTGATTCAATGGTGTGGATGATCAACAAAGTGATGGTTATCGCTCCAATCGGCGTATTCGGTCTGATGGCCGAAGCTGTGGGTACATTCGGTTTTGGCGCTCTAATGGTGGTATTCAAACTGTTTGTTGTTTACACAGCCGCTATCCTGATTTTTGGTTTCATCGTTTACCCAGCAATGATTCATTTCTTCAGCAAAACGTCAGCTAAGAAATTCATCAGCGCAATGAAGAAGCCACAAGCGGTTGCGCTTTCAACAGCATCTTCTATGGCAACTCTTCCTGTTACTATGGATACCGTTGAGAAAGACCTAGGTGTACGTAACTCGACAGCGTCATTCGTTTTGCCTCTAGGCGCAACGATCAACATGTCTGGTAACGCAATCTACTACGGTTTAGTTGCAGTTTTCTTTGCTCAACTGTTCCACATTGACCTATCAATGGGTGCTTACATTGCAATCATCGTGACTGCAACACTAGGTGCTGTAGGTCAAGCTGGTGTACCTGGTCCTTCATTCTTGGTTGTAGCGGTTCTTCTTGCTGCTGGCATTCCAATTGAAGGCCTACCACTACTATTCGCTCTAGACCGTGTCTTCGATATGATCCGTACTGCACTAAACATCACTGGTGATGCAGCTTGTGCAGTGATCGTTGATTCTATGATTGAAGATTCTGATGCTGAAAAAGTTTATCAAGATCAGCAAGCTTAACGGCTGAATCTCTAGTAAAAACCGCTCTGATGAGCGGTTTTTTGCTTTCAGCAACAAGATAGCCAAATTTGTAACTAAATCGCTAATGGCTATTCAGATGACAGAGCAAATTGAGTAGACTGTCGGCAACGAAAAGTTTGGATGTACCTACATAATGAAACAACTGATTGAGTTTATTCCTCTAATTATCTTCTTCGCGCTTTTTAAGCTATACGATATTTATGTCGCGACTGCTGCGTTGATCGCTGCAACAGCCATTCAAGTCGCTATTTCGTACTTCGTGTACAAGAAAGTGGAAAAAATGCAGCTTATTACCTTTGCTGTTGTCGCCATCTTTGGTGGTATGACGATTTTCCTTCACGATGACAACTTCATTAAATGGAAAGTGACCATTGTTTACACAGTGTTTGCGCTCGGCCTGACTATCAGTCATTTGATGGGTAAATCAGCAATCAAAGGTATGTTAGGAAAGGAAATCACTTTGCCTGACAGTGTATGGGCGAAAGTAAACTGGGCATGGGTTGCCTTCTTCACTATCTGTGCAGTCGTTAATATCTACATAGCTTATCAATTGCCTTTGGATGTCTGGGTTAATTTCAAGGTGTTCGGTCTTCTTATCGCAACATTTGTCTACACCCTGCTGACTGGCGTTTATATTTACAAACATCTTCCTAAAGAGCAGAAAAATTCTAACCAATAGATGGTTCTACATGACTCTTAGGGGTTAATAAGCAGCAGAATTTACTGCTATAATGCCCTCTTTTCTGACAGCGACTTGGTAACACAGTCGCTGTTTTGTTTACTACGGAATTTGAAATGAGTCAGGAAGTCAGTTCCCCTAAAGGCCAACTATTACTTAGAACCGTTGCTATGCCAGCAGATACCAATGCAAATGGTGATATCTTTGGTGGTTGGATTATGTCTCAGTTGGACTTGGCTGGCGGTATATTAGCGAAAGAGATTTCTTCTGGTCGTATCGTTACCGTCTCTGTTTCCAGTATCGCGTTTAAAAAGCCAGTGAAAGTGGGTGACGTGGTCTGCTGTTACGGTGAGTGTACTAAAATTGGCCGCACCTCTATGTCGATTAACTTAGAAGTTTGGGTGAAACCCGTTAAAGTTGACGGCATCGGAGACCGTTTCCAAGTGTGTGAAGCCACATTTAATTATGTCGCGATTGATTCCGACGGACGCCCTCGCCCGATTAACGCAGGGAACTGATCACAGAAATATCACCATCAAGGTTTAAATATTGCCAAGTTTCAGTACATTAGTTGCCGGTAACTTGCAGTTTCAGTCATTAATAAGGATATGGATTATGTTGTATGTCATTTTTTCTCAAGACGTTGAGGACTCTCTGGAAAAACGCATGAGTGTTCGTGCTGCGCACTTAGAACGCTTACAAGTTCTTCAAGATGAAGGCCGTTTGCTGACAGCGGGTCCACTGCCTGCCATCGATTCTGAAAGCCCAGGTGAAGCAGGTTTCACTGGTTCAACCGTTATTGCTGATTTCGACTCATTAGAAGAAGCAAAAGCATGGGCAGACGCAGATCCCTATGTGGCAGCAGGTGTTTATGCTAATGTCATCATCAAACCGTTCAAAAAAGTATTTTAGTATGAAAAAAAGTACCGCTGGAATTATCGCTTTCGGCTTAGTTCTGCTCTCAGGTTGTAGCTCTAATTCAGACAACCAGAGAAACCTTGAACTACTCGCGGATAATAGAGCCAGCCTACTGAGCGCTGAACTGCCTTTAGAGTACGGTCCTCTCAATATCATGCGTGCGACTGCCAAAGGCACCACCATTGAAATGATGATGGTTTATAACGCTGATGATAAAAATGCCAAACCTGTAACTCAGGTTATGCAAAGTAGCATCAAAACCTTTTGCTCAGACAAAAATATCAAAGCAAACCTCGAAGTGGGTTTAAGTTACCGTATTAAAATGCGTAACACTCGCGGACAACTGATGGTGGATGAAACCATCACGCAGCAAACTTGCGCTTCACAATAGTGTTTCTCTATAAATACTTTGTTCTACAAACAAGGGGCTCACATGAGCCCCTTGTTTGTTATTCCAACTTGCAATTAAGCTGCATTACTTTGTGCTTCTTCGCGCAAGGTTTTTGCCGCTAACACCATGTTGATCAAGGATGCTTCCACTTCTTTCCAGTTACGAGTTTTCAGACCACAATCAGGGTTTACCCATAGTCGTTCTGCTGGGATCTTGGCAGAAGCTTTACGCAATAGGCCTTCAATCCATTCCTGTGTTGGAATGTTTGGCGAGTGAATATCGTAGACACCCGGACCAATTTCGTTCGGATAATTGAAATCTTCAAAGGCTTTCAGAAGTTCCATGTTCGAGCGTGAGGTTTCAATAGTAATCACATCTGCATCCAGCGCTGCCACTGAGTCAATGATTTCATTGAATTCGCTGTAGCACATATGTGTATGAATCTGTGTTTGCGGTGTGGCGCTTGCCGCAGAGATCTTGAATGCTTCCACTGCCCAATCTAAGTATGCCTTGTGGTCACGCTTCTTCAGAGGCAATCCTTCGCGAATCGCCGGTTCATCAATCTGAATGATATTAATCCCTGCATCTTGTAAGTCAGAGACTTCGTCACGTAATGCCAGTGCCAGTTGCTGTGTGATTTCTTTGCGGCTGATATCTTCACGAGGGAAAGTCCAGCACAAGATTGTGACAGGCCCCGTTAACATCCCTTTCATCTTCTTATTGGTTAGTGATTGAGCATAGCTTGACCATTCAACAGTGATTGGTTTTTCACGTTCAATATCGGCAACCACAATCGCTGGCTTAACACAGCGAGAGCCGTAACTTTGCACCCAACCAAACTGAGTGGTTTGGAAGCCTGATAGATTTTCAGCAAAATATTCAACCATGTCGTTACGTTCCGCTTCGCCATGTACTAAGACATCCAGCCCCAACACCTCCTGACGCTTCACTGCATCTGCAATGTGTCCTTTCAATGCTGAAATATACTCGGCTTCTGGTAATACCCCTGTTCGGAATGCACTGCGTTGAGTGCGAATTTCGTTGGTTTGCGGGAATGAACCTATGGTCGTGGTTGGGAACAATGGTAAACCCAGTTGCTTCGCTTGTGTCACTGCACGCTGTTCGTACGGCTCACTACGCTGCGCTAATGATGCAGTGATAGCGTTCACTCGCGATTGCACTTGAGGCTTATTCACATGCGTTGCGGTTTTTCTATCAACGATAGGCAAGCTGTAAGTATCACAAGCCAGAATCGCTTCTTGGTCGCCATCTAATGCTCGTCCAAGTAGCGCGACTTCGGTGACTTTTTGCTTGGCAAACGCAAACCAGCTACGTACTTCTGCTGAGAGGTTTTGTTCGAGTTCTAAATTCACCGGGCTGTGCAGCAGTGAGCATGAACTCGCAATCCAAAGGCGATCACCCAGCTTATCTTTTACTGGCTGCAATCTGTTACGCAGGTTACCTAAATCTGCACGCCAAACGTTCCTGCCGTTGATAGCACCCACTGACAACACCCACTGTTGTGGCAATTTCTCTAGTACACTTTCTAACTGCTGTGGCGCGGCTGAAATGTCGATGTGAAGACCGTTTACAGGCAGTGCAACGATTTTGTCCAATGTATCAATCACCGAATCAAAGTACGTTGTTAGAAGCACTTTTACATCGCCTTGCAGTACCTGATACGCCAGCTTAAATGCATCTTGCCATTGGCTTTCTAACTCAAGTGACAGTACTGGCTCGTCGATTTGAACCCACTCTACCCCTTGTTTAGCCAACTTAGACAAAATGTTTTGATAAGCCGTCAGCAAACGTGGAAGCAAAGTTAAACGGTCAAAATTATCTTCCACTTCTTTACCCAAGTAGAGATAACTCACAGGCCCCAAAAGCACAGGTTTTACGTTTGCACCTGTTTTCACCGCTTCGTTGACTTCTTCAAATAGCTGCGGCCAGCTCACTTCGAACTTATCATCAGAACTGAATTCAGGAACGATGTAGTGATAGTTAGTATTGAACCATTTGGTCATGTCGGACGCCGCACTGCCGCTACAACCGCACGAGTTTTGCGACTGACCACGCCCAACGCGGAAAAGCGTATCGAGATCTGGAAAGCTATCTTTGTTATGAGATAGATGATGACGAGCAGGAACATGTCCAAGCAGCAAAGTAGTTGTAAGAACATGGTCATACCATGCAAAATCGCCTGCTGTCGTAAAGCTTAAACTCGCTTCTTTTTGTAAAGCCCAGTTGTTGTGGCGGATTTCGCTACCTACCGCTTTTAGCTCTTGCTGAGTAATATCACCACGCCAGTATTTCTCTAGTGCAAATTTAAGTTCGCGTTTTTCACCAATACGTGGATAGCCCAAAATATGTGTAATTGTCGCCATATGATCGTTCCTTCTATTAAGCTGAGGTTAGACACTAAAGATGTCTGGATGGCCAAACTATCTCGCTAACCGCTCAATGAAACAATCAACTAATATTCAACTTGTTTATTAAAAATATTCATACACACCAAACCTGCTTAATGAACAATACTTCAAACCAAACCAAGAAATAGACGTCTAGATGTTTACAGCTCCAAAAAAAGGGCGTAAGTTAGTTTTTAAATTCATGATGCTTACGGAATGATGAGGAAATCTCATGATAGAGCTAAAACATTTAAGAACGATTGCTTCGCTGAGAGACACAGGATCATTGACGTCAACAGCGACTTCACTCCATTTGACTCAATCAGCCCTTTCTCATCAGATTAAAGACCTTGAAGCGAGACTTGGTAGCCAACTTTTCTTACGAAAAACAAGACCGGTAAAGTTTACTTCCGAGGGTGAAATACTGCTTAAGCTTGCCGATGACATTTTGCCGAGAATCGCCAAAGGAGAAAATGAACTGGCGAGCTTAAAAGAAGACGTGAACGGCAGGCTGCATATGGCGATTGAGTGCCATTCCTGTTTCCAATGGCTTATGCCCGCGTTAAGAGAGTATCAAGTGGCTTGGCCAAGCGTCGCATTAGACTTTTCATCTGGCTTCGGTTTTGAACCTCTGCCGGCACTGCTTGCTGGCGAACTGGACTTAGTGATTACTTCCGACATTCTTCCGCGCTCAGAAGTGCACTACGAACCTCTGTTTGATTTTGAAATGCGCTTAATCACTGCCACTAACCATCCTCTCGCCATCAAAGAGTCTATTGCACCAGAAGATTTGGCAGAACAAACACTGTTGAGCTACCCAGTGCAGAAGCAGCGTTTAGATGTAGTGAAACACTTCTTACACCCCGCAGGTGTAGAGCCAGCAAAATGGAAACAAGCAGATAATACATTGATGTTGGTACAGATGGTGTCGGCAGGCTTAGGCGTTGCTGCTCTACCTAATTGGGCCATCAGCGAGTTTTCGCGTCAGGGATTGATCACCAGTAAACCATTGGGCAATGGCTTATGGCGTCGACTGTTTGCGGCGGTGCGTAATAGCGATAAAGACAAACGCTACTTACAAACATTCTTTGCAACGGCAAAACAGCAATGTAAAAGCCACCTTGACGGAATCAAGATGGCTTAAAAATGCGATTAAACTTAACGACCTGATGATTTGAACTGGTTGGTTAATGGATCATAGCGAAAGCCAAGATGACTCAATTTACCAACCACGCTTTCAACATCCATTTCATAAGTGGAAACCAGCTCATCTAAGCTGTCACACTCCAAGCGTAGCTTCTCATTCACTATGCCTAAAAGAATAATACTATCCAGCTTATTAACATTGCTCAGATCCATATCGGCACTCCTTTGAACAAAACCCACCTATTAAGCCTAGTCGGGATTTCACACAAAAAAAGTGATTTTGCTCTAGGGAGCTAAATTCTGATTATTGAATCAGATAGAGACTGTGAAAACCTGTGCTCGCCAGCAACACCAGCAAGAATGCTACCGCTAACTGACCTTTCTCCGGCTTCTTGGCCGTAATAATATGCCAGCTCCAAAAAACGATACCGACAATCAGTAAACTGAAACTGATGATCAATGGCATGGTTAACTCGGCTAACTGTTCGCTTTCAAGTGAGTAAGCAAATGGAACAATGCACAACGTTGTAGCCATTGCAGACAAAATTCCTACCACAGGCAGAATACGATGAAACGCATCTAGCCTGCTACGAGCAATGGACAAAAGCATGTTCGCGAATACCGAGCCAAGCAGAAATATCATCATGAACAGTGATAAAGAAGCACTCCAGCTTGCCGCTTCACTAATCAATACACCGACATATGCCAGTGATAAACCGTTGGCCAGATAAAGAACCCATATAGGTCCTTCATCACGAGTTTTGGTCGTCTGCACTCGGGAATAGAAGTAAAAAATGGCAAATACCACCAAAAATGCTTCAATCTTAATCGAAGCGACGGCCAACCAAAGCACACCTATTGAAGGCAATATCTTATGTATGCGCCCACGTTGACCCGGACAAATATCACCTTTGACCAAAATCATCGTCAGAATAATTTGAGCGCCCAAAAGCATAGGAGCGAAAACAGAAAGTAGTGAATAAACCATAATTTCAAATAAGTGAGCCAAGTTTTAATAGAGGGCGATAATAGCAAAGCGCAGTTCTCTTTCCTATCTCTGTAGACTTAACAAAATCCCCAACAAAGATGAGGTGATGTTCCGCTAGATACTCCATCTTCAAGCCGCTATAATGCGCACCTCTCAAATACAAGGTCAAAATATGTACAGCGATATCACTCCTATCCATCAACACAAAAAGTACTGGGCAGAATGCTTCGGTACCGCACGCTTTTTACCTACCAGCCGTAAAGAGATGGATGCGCTTGGATGGGATAGCTGCGACATTATCATTGTGACCGGTGACGCTTATGTTGATCACCCAAGTTTTGGTATGGCTATCATTGGTCGTCTGTTGGAAGCACAAGGTTTCCGCGTCGGCATCATTGCGCAACCAGAATGGCAAAATAAAGACGCGTTTATGGCGCTGGGTAAACCGAACTTATTCTTCGGCGTTACAGCAGGCAACATGGACTCGATGATCAACCGTTACACGTCAGACAGAAAATTGCGTCATGATGATGCCTACACTCCGAACAATGAAGGCGGTAAGCGTCCTGATCGTGCAACACTGGTTTACTCTCAGCGTTGTCGTGAAGCTTATAAAGATGTGCCAATTGTACTGGGTGGTATTGAAGCAAGCCTGCGTCGTGTTGCGCACTATGACTATTGGTCAGACAAAGTTCGCCGTTCAGTGCTATTTGATGCGAAAGCCGACATTCTGTTATTTGGTAACGCAGAACGCGCTCTGGTAGAAGTGGCACACCGCTTAGCTGACGGGGAATCAATCAGCGATCTGACTAACGTACGCGGCACAGCAGTGAACCTAGCGGCAGTACCTGAAGGTTTCAAGGTTATTGATTCATCAAGAATTGATAAACCAAGTACGCCATTTGTACCGACCAACCCGTACGAAGTTGAAACACAGTGTGAAACTAAGAAAGAGGAAGAAGAAGCGAAACCGATTACCGTTCGCCCTTCCCGTCATGATTCAAAAACCACAGCTGTGCGTTTGCCTTCTTACGAGAAACTGATTAATGACCGTATTCTTTATGCTCATGCAAGCCGTGTACTGCATTTAGAAACCAACCCGTATTCCGGCCGTGCTCTGATTCAAAGCCACGGTAACCGTGAGCTTTGGGTTAACCAGGCACCAATCCCATTGTCTACTGAAGAGATGGATTATGTGTTTGACCTACCGTATGCACGTGTACCGCATCCTAAATACGGTAAAGATAAGATCCCTGCGTATGACATGATTAAAACGTCAGTCAACATTATGCGTGGATGTTTTGGTGGCTGTTCTTTCTGTTCTATTACCGAACACGAAGGGCGAATCATTCAGAACCGTTCGAAAGAATCGATCATCAACGAACTCAAAGAGATCCGCGATAAAGTACCGGGCTTTACTGGCACTATCTCGGATTTAGGTGGCCCAACAGCAAACATGTACCGTTTAGGTTGTTCAGATCCTAAAGCGGAAGCCAACTGTCGTCGACCTTCCTGTGTGTTCCCGGGCATCTGTCATAAACTCAATACCGACCACAAGCACACCATCGATTTATATCGTGAAGCGCGTAAAGTGGAAGGCATTAAGAAAGTGATGATCGCGTCTGGTGTTCGCTACGACCTCGCCATTGAGTCACCTGAATATGTCAAAGAGCTTGTGACTCACCACGTAGGTGGCTATCTGAAAATTGCTCCAGAGCATACAGAAAAGAGCCCGCTTGATCTGATGATGAAACCGGGTATGGGTACATTCGACCGTTTCAAAGAAATGTTTGATAAATACAGTGCGGAAGCGGGCAAGAAGCAATACTTAATTCCTTATTTCATCTCTGCTCACCCAGGTACAGAAGATGAAGATATGGTGAACTTGGCGCTATGGCTGAAAAGCCACAACTACGAGTGTGACCAAGTACAGAACTTCTATCCATCACCAATGTGTAACGCAACGGCGATGTATCACTCTGAAGTGAACCCTTTAAAACGTGTGAAATACAAAAAACGTGAAGATGTCACTGTACCGAAAGGTGACCGTCAAAGACGTTTGCACAAAGCCCTTCTTCGCTATCACGACCCACTAAACTGGCCGCTGATCCGCGAAGCTCTAATCAACATGGGCAAGAAACATTTGATTGGTGATAAACCAAACTGTTTAGTTCCTGCTGAAGATGGTGACAAACTCACGCCAGCGCAGCGTCGTAAGTCAGGTCGTCACGGTTCAAACCGATTTGCTACCAAGCATACCAAGTCACAACCGGGATTTGATGCACTTCGCGGTGACAATAGTCGTGGTGATAGCGGTCGTGGTGAAAATGGCCGTAAAGAGAACAATCGTGGCGATAATCCACGTGGAAACAAAGCATCGGGCAACAACAAATCAGGTGCAAAAGGTTCCTACGGCAGTTCACAAGGCAGCAGTCGTCCACAAGGTCAAGGTAACGGCCGCCCGCAAAGCAGTGCTCGACCAAATGCGAACAAAGGCAAAGGGCAAAACCGACCTTCTCAACGCACACAATAAAGCTTAGTTAATCGCAAAGCATAAAAAAGCGCAGCTCTCAGGCTGCGCTTTTTAGTCAATTATCTGTTGGTTTTTATAAGCAGAAACTAACGCGAATTACGCGTACTGCTCTTCAAACTCTTTCATAAACGAAACAAGTGCTTGAACACCTTCAAGCGTCATTGCGTTATAGATTGATGCACGCATACCACCAACAACACGGTGACCTTTCAGTGAAGTTAAACCACGAGCTTCAGCTAACTCAAGGAAAGTACCGTCTAGTTCAGGCTTCGCTAACTGGAATGGCACGTTCATTAGCGAACGGTTGTCTGGGTGAACACCATTACGGTAGAAATCAGATGAATCAACATAGTCATAAAGCAGTGCCGCTTTTTCACGGTTGATTTTCTCAATCGCTTTCACGCCACCCTGCTCTTTTAACCACTTGAATACCAAGCCTGACAAATACCAAGCGTAAGTAGGTGGTGTGTTGAACATTGAACCTTGTTCTGCCAACAGCTTGTAGTTCAGGATGCCAGGAACAAGGTCACTTGCTAGCTCTAGCAAATCATCACGTACAATCGCGATACAAATGCCCGCAGGGCCAATGTTTTTCTGCGCACCCGCGTAGATAACACCGTATTTCGAAACATCAATTTCACGAGAAAGAATCGTTGAAGACATGTCAGCAACGATTGGTTTATCCGTTACTGGTAAATCATTAATCTCAATACCGTCGATGGTTTCGTTTGGACAGAAGTGAACATATGCCGCTTCTGGATCAATCTTCCACTCGCTTGCTGGCAAAATAGCAATTTTGCCGTCTTTTTCTACTTTCGCGTCAAAAACATCTGTTTCGCAATATTTTTTTGCTTCTTTAACTGCGCTTTCTGCCCAGTATCCACCATCAATATAGGTTGCTTTCTTCGCGTTACCCATCAGGTTCAGAGGCACAGCTGCAAATTGTGCACGTGCGCCACCTTGGCAAAATAGTACTTTATAGTTATCTGGGATATTTAGAAGATCGCGCAAATCCTGCTCTGCTTCTTCTGCCACCTTAATGAAAGGTTTGCTGCGGTGGCTAATTTCCATAACCGAAACGCCCATGCCGTTCCAATTAACAAACTCAGCCTGTGCTTTTTCCATCACGGCTTTTGGTAACGCTGCTGGACCAGCACTAAAGTTATAAACAGTGTCCGTTTTCGGCTCCATGTGTTCCTTGCTCCTGCTATCGATGATGAGTGTGATTAATACCACTTTTTTCATCGGATAAAAAGCAAGAAAAGAGGTCTTTCGACCTCTTTTCTTCAACTAATCTAAATTTCAAAGAGTTTAGATTGCCTTAGCGAATTAACGCGCCATCATTCCATACATAAACAGAGCAAAAAGAGGAACCTTATGACCATTGGAGAAAACAATATTCCCTTCCTTTATATCTGCTTTTAATTGATAGCCTTTGTCGTCTTGCGTCATCATTTCCATCATAAGTAGCTCATCCACGCCCTGTTGAATGGTTGGGTAATCATCAACCAGTTGATTCGATACAAACGCTTCAAGATCACCCGTTAACGCAGACATAATCACACTCGGATCTTTCTGTACGTCATTGGTGCCTTCAGGAATGTTAAGAGTAATCTTTGACGAAAACTCTCCCTCGCCAAGATTAAGAGCAAAAGGTTTGATGCTGACAAAGAACCCTTGAGAAAATAGCGAATCAACGTGTGGCATCGCTTTTTCAAGGTCTTCCGCTTCTAAATAGGGATTACTTTGATAGATGTTTGACAGTGCAAGGAAAGCCTCACGGTCTGCGTCACCCAAAGTGAAATCGAGTTGAACATTGTTCACTTCACCGTCATCAACCATAACCTTGCCAACATTCATCTTATGATTGCTGGTAAAACGCGATTTTTCAGTGTTGAACTCAGACTCAAACTGATATGAAGTACTCTCGGCAGAAAACAGAGTCGAACCCTGACCATCGTCAACAGTTAAACTTCCGAGTGTGATGTTTTGCTTTCCAATCCAAAATCCTGAATCTTGTTTACCATTACCCTGTCCTGAGAAATCAGAAATCAACATGTTCTCGCCAGTTTCAAAATTCAAAGCAATAGACGGGATAGTAACGTTGAAATCCATTTGTCCCAAAGCTGTAACAGTGCCCGTTACTTGAGAAGATAGAATAGAAATCGCTACAGAATCTGGGCCTTCACTTTGATAATGCCAGTTATCTAGTGTGGAAGAGAAACGGGTGTTTCCATTCAGTTGCGTGGTACTGTTAACCACCAGCGGAGACTCTGGATAATCAGGGAACGTCGACACAGAAGAAATACTCGCCAACCCATGGCGAATATCGCTGTCCACGATAACTTCGGTTGGTAAACCTTCGTTCTGCATTTGCAACTTAAGAACCGGGTTGGTAACAGTAAAACGTGTTTGCGCATGCGAAGACAGGTAACCACGGTCATAACTGAACAGTTCTGCAGAGATATCGTTATTGCTGACGTGTTTTAAGCCATCGCTAATCACATTCTGACCAATTTGTCCCACAGCTAAAGGCCAACATAACGCCAGCGAGACTGCGCCACCAACTGCACCAATTAATTTTAGTTTTTTCATATAAGTAGGTTCCTATCCTGTTTCATGCAGTCTACCGACAAGGTTCAACGAGCTCAAGGCGGCACTTAGTGAATTGATTGTAAAAGTGTTTGTCCTTCCAGAATATGAGTCGATAGTTGCCGCTGATTTAGCATTCTAAAACCTCGCTCTCAGTTCGTTTTGCGCTCACTTGATAGAGTAATGCTGTCAGATTTCAATATGATGAGAGCAACGTGAATCAATACGCCCTACTCTGCTTAGATAACAACCCTATTAGTATCGAACAATGGCGACATGAACTGCGCTCGTTCGCCACTAAGTTTGACCTTCATACCGCCGATTCTTTTGAAGAAGCTCAGCAGGCGCTGGAGTATCTGGAATCTCAGAATCAAACGGTAGCGTTAGTCATCGCCAGCCATAACGAGAATTTAAACGGTGCGGACTTTTTGATTCATCTGGACAGAATGGACAACACCAAGACAGCTCGTAAAGTTCTGATCAGTTGCGGTCAAGATATTCAGGCGATCGTCAGTGCTGTCAATGAAGGTCGACTGGATTACTGCTTAACTAAGCCCCTGCAAGACAACGTGCTTTATAAAACTGTCGTCCAAGAACTCACCACCTATGTGTTAGAAAATGACAAAGATAACGCTCTTCACTACAGCAGTGTTCTTGATCAGCAAAGGCTTTTGCGTTCACATATCGACAACAAAATGCACTCTTACCGGCAAGGTTTTATCTCTGAGTACCATCAGTTAACCGACGCTGAACTGGCTGATCAGGTCATTGGCGCGTTATATCAGTTTTTTGATAAGCACGATGACACTAAGGCTTGTCGGACATATTCCGCCGAGCACTTGCTCACTGTCGAAGGTCAGGAAAACCGCTTTTTATGGTTTATCACTGAAGGAGAAGTTGCTCTTTATAAAAAAGATAAACATGGTCAACAGCGCGAGGTCGTTAGGCACCAAAAAGGGAATATCGTTGGAGGGATGTCATTTGTGACTGGCGAAAACTCCTTCTCTACCGCAATCACGTTGACTAAAACTGAGGTGATTAAACTAGACAGAGATGTATTTGCCAAAGTCATGCACACCAACACCAGCTTATTGCCGCTTTTTACCAACCTGTTATTGCGTCACTTCAATCGACGCTTACAAAGAAGCATCAACACGAAAATACAGTTACAAGAAACCCTCGAATCACTGGAATCTGCGCATCAACAATTAATTGAAGGTGAAAAAATGGCGATGCTTGGGCAGTTAGTCGCCGGTGTTGCCCATGAACTCAATAACCCAGTGTCAGCAATTTTGCGCGGTACCGACACTCTCTCCAATAATATTGAAAATATTGTCGAGTCATACGCTGATTCAGTAACCAATCATCAAGGCTCACAAATGCTCAAAGCGGCTCTGGTGGCAAAACCTATGTCGACTTCAGAAGAACGTGAGCTCGCTAAACTGCTGGAAAACCAAATACACAACCGTCTTCTCGCTAAGAAAATGGTTAAACTTGGCCTTAATAATAACGAAGAGTCCATCAAACAGGCCAAATCAAATCCAGATGCCATGTTGAAGAACTTGGAATCATTAGAGCGCTACCATCTGACCGGTAGCACTCTTCGTTCCATCAAGGTGTGTGCGCAAAGAATTACCGATATGGTTAAGAGCCTAAAAGGCTATGCACGAGCGGATGATGAAACCTTCCATGTGGTTGATATCCATGAAGGTATCGAGGATACGCTGGTCATTTTTGAAAACCGATTGAAACTTCATAAATTAGTTAAAGAGTATTCATCTATCCCGCCCGTGCGCTGCCTACCAATTGCACTTCAACAAGTGTGGACGAACTTAATTTCTAACGCGATAGACGCTTTCCCTGACAGAGGCGTGTTAGAAATACACTCTTATTTGGGAGAGAAAGACGGGCAAACCTATGCCGTTGTTAGCTTCAAAGATAACGGGCACGGTATTTCAGAAGAAACCAGAGAGAAGATTTTCGAACTTAATTACACAA
Source organism: Vibrio diazotrophicus (assembly GCF_038452265.1). Lineage (NCBI taxonomy): Bacteria > Pseudomonadati > Pseudomonadota > Gammaproteobacteria > Vibrionales > Vibrionaceae > Vibrio > Vibrio diazotrophicus. The sequence continues at coordinate 1,255,523 of NZ_CP151842.1, read as the reverse complement.
CGAAACGTGAAGGTAATTTTGGCTTAGGTATTGGGCTTTCTATTTGCCAGCAAATTATGCATCAACATAACGGCTGGATTGACGTTGAGTCTAAGCTCGGCGAATACACAAACATGCGAGTATGGCTTCCTTTACTCCTCGCCAGCACTGATTAATAAGGAAAATAACATGAACAAATTCATGATTTTATGTGTCGATGATGAACGAGAAGTACTTGATAGCGTCATGCAGGATATTGATTGCTTTGAAGAACACTTCATTGTTGAAGCCGCACAGTCTGTTAGCGAAGCCAAGTCAGTTATTGAAGACTACCGCGAGCAAGAAGTCGCATTAGCATTGATCCTATGTGACCACATCATGCCAGAACAGACCGGAATTAGTTTTTTAATTGAACTGAATGATGAACCAGATACAGCAAAAACTCGTAAGGTTTTGTTAACAGGGCAAGCCGGACTCAACGACACCGTAGAAGCGGTTAACCATGCAAGTCTAGACTTTTTTATTGCTAAGCCATGGATGGGCGAACAACTGAGACAAGTAGTTAAAGAACAGCTTACCCACTATGTAATTGAAAATGAGAAAGATCTTATGCCTTGGGTGAGAGTTCTGGATACCGAGAAAATACTCAACGCTATCGCAGAGAAGCGTATGGATTTTGGAGAGTAACCTTCTCTAATAAGCTGGCATTTAAATTGCTAGAATTCTACAAACGACAAAACTATGACATTTTTTGATGGTTTCTCTATACATCAATGCTTTATGATGTCAAAAGAGTTGAAGCTGGATTCAGGAGAAAATACGAATCCTTCTTTAAAACCATGGAATTAACGATAAAAACAGGTTTACCGTAACTATGCGTAAAACAATCATTGCAGCAGCACTACTAATTGCTTCGGGACAAAGCTTAGCCGAAGTTGACCGTAACAGCCCATCAATTATGAGCAACTTTAGTTATGACTATGCAGAAGCTCGAATTGGTGCGAGCCCAATGACTTTTGGTGCTGGTATCAGCAAATCAATTCACCCAAACGCTCACGTAATTGGCCGAATCGATTCTGAACTTGAGAGCGATTACGCTGCCGCTGCCGGTTTTGGCTTCCACGCACCAGTAAATAACTGGGCTGATTTCACTGGTGAAATGCTTTTCCGCATTGAAGATAAAAAAGACGGCGCAAGTGCAGATACTGGTATGGAGCTAAATTTGGGTATTCGCCAATGGTTAGGTCCACAACTTGAAGTGGGTGGCAAAGGCGGTTACGTTTCAATTGAAGACAACGATGACTGGATTGCTTCTTTCTACGCACGATTCCACTCAACAGAGTTATTCTCAATTGGTGCTGAAGCTCGTTTCAACGACTCTTATGGTGACCAAATTATGTTTACTACTCGCTTCAAGCTTTAATTTGAATCTAGTAGCCACATGAAAAAGAAAAGCCGAAGTTTAACACTTCGGCTTTTTAATTGGATTAACGCTGGCAACTCTCTAATAACTGACGTTTACGAGGCTCTTGCAGTAGTTTCCAATGAATCCCTTCAATCGCCCCAGCAAATTTCCACAACAGTTTAATATCAACGTCATTACCATAGGTCTGACAAACTTTATTAAACACCGTTGGAGCACCTAGCTTTATAAATGTATCTACATCATCGACACCGGATTTTTTAACCATTCTCTCCAATGTAAGCTGCATGTTAGGCAAATCGCGCAGACGACGGTTCAGCGACGACTTTTGCACAACACGTTGAGAAACTGCGTTTTTAATTGACGTACCAACAATGGCATCTAATTCTTGATAATTACTCGAGTAAAGGTCTGTGATGTCATAGTAGTTAACTGTCGCTACAGTTTGTTTCTTCACATGACGGTACTTTTCACAACCTAACGCGGTTAACTGATCGTCTAACTCCTCTCCACCGCGGATATATATGCAATCGTTAGTTAACAACGCATACATAGCATCTTCTTGGAATAAACCTATACCACCAAACATTGAACGCTGTTGGCTTTCACCAAACTTATTTACATAGTCGAAAAATGTTCGCTCTACCATAGTCATTGACCCTTTAATCAAATTCCCCGATTAAGAAAGATCACCAGATAGCAGTACAATTTAGCGAATAAAATTAATGATTTAATTATTAGCACCTCATAGCTATGAGGATACCTACTTTGTTATTCGACTATGATAGTTAACGAAGCGAATTAAGTCAGGGCATATCTCACACTCGACCACTTTTTATTTATCAAAAATGAGAATCGACTCGCATTGGTACGTTTTTAAGTATTTAAGATTTAAAAATTCCTTCCACATTCCGATTTTCGACTTGCAATAGAAGAAATTAGCGGCACTGAGAGGGAATCGGTTGCTTATACACATTAGCGAAAGTTAAAATATGCCGACTTCTGCCTACTAATAATTTTTATGAATCACTTATCTTTTTACTGGCTTCCAGACAACAAACAACTTCTGATCAAGGGAGTCGAGAGCGAGTTTGCGAAACTTGTAGAAACCTCGATCAATACAGGGAGAATTACCCTCCCACCGATACCAGATGTGGTATTGCAAATACAAAAAATGTCGTCACAAGAATCGACCACAGTTTCTGATGTAGCAAATTGCCTTGCCGATGATCCTAGCCTTGCCGCCGTTGTGATTCGCATTGCGAACTCCGTGATTTTTAACCGCCGTAATATTACCTGCAATGACTTGACCACTGCCGTTTCACGGCTAGGTATTTTGCGCGTTAGAGATATCGTGACAGCTCAAGCTATTGAGCAGTTAAAACACGCCACAAACTTGAGTAAAGAGTGCAACAACATATTGATGCACAGTGCTACCGTTTCTCGGGAGTTGGGTGCGACCATGGTGTTGGTAACACAGGCCTTTAAAGAACTCGACCCGGAACACTATCATCATCTGGAGCAGGAAAAATCCCTGCTTGTTGGTTTACTGGCTGACATTGGATTGTTTTGCTTGGTCAACGAGTACCATCAGTATCTGGAAAACGGTAACTACCTTAATCAAGACATTGCTCTACAGATTTTTCACTCCCGCTGTTCAGACACCAGTCATTTGGTATTAAAGCATTGGGGCTTCGATGCTGACTTTTTAGACGTATGTTGCAACAAACAAAGTGTGGAACATTCTTTCGAAGTCAGTTACCTTGATGTAGCACGAATATCAAACCACTTGCTTATGTTTAGAAAACAAGACGATGCTATTGATGATCACGAAGTAGAAATCAATACGACTGGTGCGGAAGTTCTCTTTAACCTGAGCAATCTTAGCGATATGGAATTTAATTCAAAACTTAGAGCGGTTATAAACGCCAGCGGTTTCTAGACCTTATTTCGAGGAATGTATGCTTTCAGGGATGTTGTTTATCTTTGCCCCACTTGTGGTGGGGTATCTGTTCTCTATTGACAATAAAAATTGGCTAGCAAAACTTAACAGTGCGACTGCATCGCTTGTTTATGTCATCTTATTCCTTATGGGATTAAGTCTTGCATCTCTAGACAATCTGGGTGACAACTTACAGCTCATCATTAAATATACAGCGGTGTTCTTCCTCGTGATTGGTAGCTGCAACCTAGCTGTTTTGCCATTTGTCGATAAACTTCTGCCATTAGAAACCGATGTTAGCCACACCAAATTACCTCTATCCCGAATGGCTCTGGAATCTGCAAAGCTGATTTTAGTTGTCGGAGGAGGATTAGTCATAGGTATCGTACTTGGCTTTGATCTGAGTTGGGTAGACACCGCAAGTGAGTGGATTCTATTTGTTCTGCTGTTCTTTATTGGCATTCAGTTAAGAAATAGTGGCTTATCGCTTGGTCAAATTTTGCTGAATAAACATGGCATGGTTATCGCCAGTGTCATCGTAGTCACTAGCCTTGTTGGCGGCGTAATCGCTTCATTCATTTTGGATATTTCTCTCTACCAAGGGCTTGCGATGGCATCAGGTTTTGGCTGGTATTCTTTAGCAGGCATTCTGATGGGCGATGCATTCGGCCCTGTTTTTGGTGGTGCTTCTTTCCTGATTGAATTGCTGCGTGAACTGATATCTTTAGTTCTTATCCCTATGTTTATTGGCCGTATGCCTTGCACATCGATTGGATATGCTGGCGCAACGGCGATGGACTTTACGCTTCCGGTGATTCAAACTACCGGGGGAGTTCGTTGTGTTCCTGTCGCTATCGTCAGCGGATTTATACTAAGCTTGCTCGTTCCAGTTTTGATGCTATTTTTTGTATCTCTCTCGCACTAATTGCATGAGAATTTATGTACATTATGCAACGCTTATAAAAGACGAATTTGTCAGCCCAACATAAAAAAGAAATGCCAGCGCGTCAAAACAAGGTCCGCGAGAGCATAATAACAATAGTTAACAAAGGAACAGTTATGAAACGCCTTCTATCCACACTACTTCTTTCCGCCACTTCTCTAAGTGCGGCTGCCGCAGATAATCAGTGCTTCGCTGGTAAGTATGACGCATACATTGATGCTTCTTTAGGGTGGTATGAGGATCTTGCACAACTCACTACAGATAGTTACCCAGAGCTGGCGGATGTTAGCCAATGGTTTCTAGAAGGTCGTAAAAACCACTTCGAACTTAACCGTGCAGCAGTACACTACTATCTGGATAACGATGCATCAAAAGTAGCAACAAGCCAACCTGTTGAAGCTTGGCTAAAGCTTGAACAACACGACATTAAAGTACTGGCATCACGCAGTGATGAGCTAGGAAAAATCGCCAAAACCACCTTCGATGATCGCCAATCAAAACCGCACGAAAAAAATTATGAGTTACGTTCCGCATTTGCAGAGCTTTTAAGCCACCCGAAACAAATCGACACTGCGCTTAACCGTTACAATAATGCGATTGCGAAACTAGAAAAAATTGAATGTAAGTAAAAGTACATTTTTTAGCTCATAATTTTCGTAATTTAGGCTTTCCGAATTAAGACGGGACATTAGTCCCGTTTTCGTTTAGATTGTCCCGCTGCAACCCTAAAACTACAACTATATATAGACGCGACATGGTATCAGAACAAAGAACCGCTGATGCGAATTTCGAATCTCTGCTTCGAATCTTCACCGTACCAGAAGGGCCAGACTCAACGCTGACCAGAATAGAAGAAGAACTCTCACGCAATCTAAACAAGTTTTTGCGAGAGCATATCGTTGCCGAAGAGAAATCTCTCAAGGATATCGAAAAAGATTTCTCCGATGCTCACATTCCGGAGCAGCCGGAATTTGTGTCTGACCATACGCAGCATCTGCTAGACACCCTTGTGTCTCACTCTGTTCATACCGCTTCACCAAGTTTTATTGGTCATATGACGTCGGCTTTGCCTTACTTCTTAATGCCGCTGTCAAAAATCATGATTGCCTTAAACCAAAACTTGGTAAAAATTGAAACATCGAAAGCTTTCACGCCTTTAGAGCGTCAGGTTTTAGGTATGTTACATCGCTTGATTTACAACCGTGATGACGGCTTCTACTCCTCTTGGATGCACAGTGCAGAACATTCTTTAGGTGCTTTCTGCTCTGGCGGAACCATCGCCAACATCACTGCACTTTGGGTCGCACGCAACAAAGCATTAAAAGCGCAAGGCAGCTTTAAAGGCGTAGAAAAAGAAGGTCTGTTCAAAGCCATGAAGCATTATGGTTATGAAGGCTTGGCTGTTCTCGTTTCCGAACGTGGTCACTACTCTCTCAAGAAGGCAGCAGATGTTCTTGGTATCGGGCAAGAAGGCTTAGTGTCCGTAAAAACTGCGGATAACAACCGCATCTGCCCTAAAGACCTACAAGATAAAATCGCCCAGCTTAAACAACAAAACATCAAACCGTTTGCGGTTATTGGTGTCGCTGGTACGACCGAAACAGGTAATATCGACCCGTTAAGAGAAATTGCGAAAGTTTGCCAAGACGAAGGCTGCCACTTCCACATCGATGCAGCTTGGGGCGGCGCGACATTAATGTCGAATAACCACCGTCACCTACTCGACGGTATCGAACTGGCGGATTCAGTAACGATTGACGCCCATAAACAGCTCTACATCCCTATGGGTGCGGGTATGGTGTTGTTTAAAGACCCTGACGCGATGAAGTCGATTGAACACCACGCTCAATATATCTTGCGTAAAGGCTCAAAAGATCTCGGTAGTCATACATTAGAAGGTTCTCGCTCGGGTATGGCAATGCTGGTTTATGCAAGCATGCACATTATTAGCCGAGCTGGTTATGAACTTCTGATCGACCAAAGTATCGCTAAAGCACGCTATTTTGCTGATTTAATTAAAGCTCAACCTGATTTTGAGTTGGTATCAGAACCAGAGCTATGCCTTCTGACATATCGTTATTTGCCAGCACATATTAAACAGGCATTAGAAAAAGCGGATGCTAAGCAGAAGCTCGCTCTTAATGAATTGCTCAATGAGTTGACCAAGTTTGTGCAAAAAACTCAACGTGAAACGGGTAAATCATTCGTATCACGTACTCAGTTAAATCCAAAATGTTGGGATCAACTTAATACGATCGTTTTCCGTGTGGTGTTGGCAAACCCGTTAACGACGCACGATATTCTGCATTCGGTGCTAGATGAGCAACGTAAGATTGTTCAACAGGCGCCTAACTTAATGCGCCAAATTGAACAGATGGCGCAAAGTATCCTAAGCGCGTAAAAGCTTTAAAAGTTACAGTGAAATTGAAAATTACTTTCGATTTGCTGTAACTTTTTCATCATTCACTCGCTAATATTCTCTTATATCGACAAATCGCAGCTAAAAACTGTAGTTTTTTTTAATTTTTAGTTTGAGGCTTGTCATATTCTCATCATCCCGTGGATTTTTCGTTTCGGGATTCCTACAGCTTAGGTTTATACTGACATCATGGCGTTGGTATTAGGAAATTTATTATTTCCTTATTTTTAAATGGTTTATCCATGAAACCAACAAGTTGTTCTCTATGCCTGCGTGAACACTATGAATACATTAGAAAAAATTCAAAAAAATCTGGAAAATTTTAGCAAGTCAGAGCGCAAAGTCGCTGAAGTTATTATGGCTTCACCACAGACTGCCATTCACTCTAGCATTGCAACATTAGCGAAAATGGCTGATGTGAGTGAACCGACTGTAAACCGTTTTTGTCGTCGCCTAGACACAAAAGGTTTTCCTGATTTCAAACTACATTTAGCGCAAAGCCTTGCTAACGGAACACCTTACGTCAATCGTAATGTTGAAGAAGACGATGGTCCGGATGCTTATACCCATAAGATTTTCGAATCAACTATGGCGTGTTTAGATGTAGCGAAAAACAGCTTAGAGCCAATGCAAATTAATCGTGCCGTTGACCTTCTGACACAGGCGAAGCGTATTTCGTTTTTCGGATTAGGGGCTTCGTCAGCAGTCGCTCGTGATGCGCAAAACAAGTTCATTCGTTTTAATATTCCGATCAGCTGCTTTGAAGACATTGTAATGCAACGTATGAGCTGCATTAACTGTACTGATAATGACGTTATCGTTCTTATCTCGCATACTGGCAGAACAAAGAGCCAAGTTGAGATCGCTAATCTCGCTCGTGAAAATGGCGCAACTGTTATTGCGATTACAGCAAAAGATTCACCTCTTGATAAAGCGGCGTCTTTATCTATCTGTCTGGATATTCCAGAAGATACTGATGTGTATATGCCAATGGCGAGTCGCGTTGTTCAGATGACGATCATCGATGTTTTGGCTACAGGCTTTACATTACGCAGAGGCTCAGGTTTCCGCGAAAACTTGAAGAGAGTAAAAGAAGTACTGAAAGACTCTCGTTATGACAAGTCTTCACAATTCTAAAAAAAACGGAGCTTAGGCTCCGTTTTTCTTTCCCTTGATTGCATTAACTATTCCGTTTTTGAACCTTCTTCTCTCATAGAATTGTAGAGCAGTTCAACCTTGCCACTCATCTGAACCTCAGCTGGCTCTTGGCAAACACCACTGCACTCACAAACTTGATTCAAAATATACACCAAACGCTCTTTGGTCAGTGGGATCGGGTTTCCCTTTATCGAATTGGATTTCAATGCATCTTGAGCCACTTTTTCAAAAGAGGTATTGCATACACCAAAGCTACTTAGTAACGGCAATCCTAACGTGTCGAGCATAGCTTCAACCCAAGCAACTCCGTCTTCTATTTTTGCCTGACTGTTGCCTGTAAGCAGTTCCGCTAAGTGCGTGTATCGATGAAGAATGTCATCTCGGCCAGCTAGTCGCGCAGCATTGATGTTTTCAAGCATGACATACGGCGAAAGACGAGCAGTAATTACGCTGTGCGGAGCTTCCAACTTGCCACACAGTGCCGACGCTAACCCGTGAGCAGCACCCAACTTAGCATTGGTTGATGCCATCCCGCCCAACATGGCCGCAAAAGACAGATCAGCACGAGCAGTTCTATCATCTTGCAGGCATGCAGGTAGCACTGCCCGAGAAAGCTTGCGCATCCCCTCCTCACAGACCATATCCGTGAGTGGATTTGGGTCTCCGCAAACATACGATTCCATAAGATGCGTAAAGGTTTCCATAGCTCCTCGTCCAGAGATAAGTGGCTCTGTACCGTAGGTTAACGTCGGATCAACTATCGCAACATCAGGAATCATATCAGGACTGCGCAGGCTCACTTTCACCTTATCCTGACCAGATTTTAAAACGGCTTTACGCGTGACTTCCGAACCTGTGCTGGCGGTAGTGGGGATCGCAATCATAGGTAGAGGTTTAGTTTTTAGGGGAACACAACGACCCAGCACTTCAACATAATCATAAACGTTGCCTTGATTGGGAATAATTGCCGCTAACGCTTTTCCCATATCAAGAACACTACCACCACCTATTGCTACGACGAGATTCGGAGAAAAACGACGGCCGATGATGGCCGTTTCTTCTACCATGGTGATATTCGGCTCACCCGAAATAGATACATGCTGATAACGGAGCTTTTGTTGATTGAGATAGTCGACAACTGGTCGAGTACGTTCACTCTGCTTACCAGAGACTAAGAGAACGCTGTAACCAAATTGTTTGATCAATGAGAGGGAATTTTCGAGAGCCCCTTCCCCAAAGATAATTCGGCTGGACGTCATGAACTGAAACATAGTGGAACTCCATTCCGCTACAATAAGTTGCAACTAGATTGCCCCTATCCAAAACGGTTTTTTTTGACGCAGGGCAATTCATAAGCAATAACCACTTTTTTTACCTGAGAATATGCTCCAAATCACGTATGCCAAGACTCAATGGTGAATGCTACTTTCAGCTCTGCATTAACAGAATAATAATTAATCGTAAAAAGTCGTCTTTTTAGGCATTTTTTTAGTTCATCAGTAACACGTTCAAAACGCACTTCTTTCGATAGGTTTTAACTATTAAAACAAGTGATAAATGCAGCTTTATTTTCTATGTGGGATCGGGCATAGTAGTCTCAAATGAATTATAGGAGAAAGATATGTTCGCAGTTATTTTTGGTCGCCCAGCCTGCCCTTATTGTGTTCGTGCTAAAGAGCACGCTGAAACGCTAAAAGCAAAACGTGACGATTTTAACTACCGTTATGTTGATATTCATGCGGAAGGTATCTCAAAAGCAGATTTGGAAAAGACTGTAGGTAAGCCAGTAGAAACAGTTCCTCAGATCTTCCTTGACCAAGAACACATTGGTGGCTGTACAGAATTTGAAGCTTACGCGAAAGAACACCTAGGTCTTTTCGACGAGTAACAATGCAAATTGCTGCATAAAAACAATGACTAAATAGCCCGCAATATTAAGCGGGCTTTTTTTATTGATAATCGACAGGTTTGCTCAAGAATTTACTTATTTTTTTTTGTTATTACGTTAGAATCGTCACACTTTATAGTTCTACTGTTGCACATGTAATAATTGAGATAATTTGTGAACATCGACGTCGTCCTTTTACTTGAACAAAATCCGATATTGCTAATTTTTGTCGTATTAGCACTTGGCTTAACTATCGGCAAAATTCGTTTTGGCAGCCTGCAGTTAGGCAACTCAATCGGTGTACTCATCACTTCTTTGTTGATGGGACATTTAGGGTTTTACATTAACCCTGAAACGTTAACTATCGGTTTTATGCTCTTTATCTACTGTGTCGGTATTGAAGCTGGACCGAACTTTTTCGGTATCTTCTTCCGTGACGGTAAAGATTATCTCATTCTCAGTATCGTCGTACTGACGACAGCAACATGGATCACCTATTTCGGCGGTTATTATCTCAACCTCGATTTTGGACTCGCTGCCGGAATGATGGCAGGCGCCCTCACCTCTACACCCGTTCTAGTCGGTGCTCAAGATGCATTGAACTCTGGGTTAGCTACCGCACCACGGAACATGGAACTATCAACCATTCTGGAAAATATGTCTGTCGGTTATGCGATGGCATATCTGATTGGTTTAATCAGTATGATTCTGTTTGCCAAGCTATTGCCTAGACTGCAAAAACAGAACTTATCCGACTCCGCACAACAGATTGCTCAAGAACGAGGCATTGGCGGTAACAGCCAACGCAAAGTCTATCTACCAATTATTCGTGCATATCGCGTTGGTCCTGAACTGATTAAATGGGTCGATGGTCGTAACCTTCGCGAACTAGGTATCTATGGTCAAACAGGCTGTTACATCGAACGAATCCGCCGTAACGGCATACTAGCGCATCCAGACGGTGAAGCTATTTTGCAAGAAGGCGATGAAATCGCACTGGTTGGTTACCCTGATAGCCACGCTCGTCTTGATTCCAGTTTCCGCGAAGGTAAAGAAGTCTTCGACCGTAACTTGCTGGATTTGCGTATTTCTGAAGAGGAAATCGTGGTTAAGAACGACAAATATGCTCAGAAGCGTTTATCCGATTTGAATTTATCTGAATACGGCTGTTTCCTAAACCGAGTTGTCCGTGCGCAGGTAGAAATGCCGATGGATTTAGATATCGTGCTTGCCAAAGGTGACATCCTTCAGGTGAGTGGCGAAAAAAGCAAAGTGTTAGGTTTAGCTGACAAAATCGGTTTCATTTCGATTCACAGCCAAATGGCAGATTTGCTGGCATTCTGTAGCTTCTTCATCTTGGGCATACTGTTCGGTTTAGTTACCATGACTTTCGGTCAGGTCTCATTTGGTTTAGGTAATGCTGTCGGTCTTTTACTATCAGGTATTACGCTAGGCTTCTTACGAGCAAACCACCCTACCTTCGGGTATGTTCCGCAGGGTGCACTGAACATGGTGAAAGACTTAGGCTTGATGTTTTTTATGGCTGGCATAGGTTTAAGCGCCGGTGGAAACATGTTCCAGCATTTATCTGAAGTAGGTGTGCAAGTGCTTGGCCTTGCGTTCTTGGTTAGCTTTGTACCCGTTGTGTTTGCTTATCTCGTTGGTGCTTACTTGCTTAAGATGAACCGAGCACTTCTTTTCGGTGCCATCATCGGCGCACGTACTTGTGCCCCTGCGATGGATATCGTGAACGACTACGCTAAGTCGACCATTCCAGCACTGGGCTATGCTGGCACTTATGCGATTGCCAACGTTCTGATGACGCTGACAGGTACCATCGTTATTCTCTTGTTCTAGCTTTCAAATACCGCTGCTTAGGTAGCGGTTTAAAGCGATGACCTGAACAATCAATGCAAAAATCGATGAAAAGAAAAAAGGCGCTTTTAATAAGCGCCTTTTGTTTATTTCGAATCCGAGGGATTATATATCGATAACGTCAAATGCCACTTCTGGGTTAACGTCTGCATCGTAATCCACACCTTCAACACCGAAACCAAACAGTTTTAGGAACTCTTCTTTGTAGAGTTCGTAGTCTGTCAGCTCTTTTAGGTTCTCAGTAGTAATTTGAGGCCATAGGTCGCTACAGTGTTTTTGGATATCTTCACGAAGTTCCCAGTCATCTAGACGCAGACGGTTTTTCTCGTCTGTTTCTGGCGCTGTGCCGTCTTCTTTATATAGACGCTGGCTGAACATGCGGTAGATTTGCTCCATACAGCCTTCATGGATGCCTTCTTCACGCATTTTCTTGAATACCATCGCAATGTACAGAGGCATTACCGGAATTGCAGAACTTGCTTGAGTCACAACAGATTTAAGAACCGCTACGTTTGCAGTACCGCCTGTTGCAGATAGCTTCTCGTTCAGAGCTGCTGCTGCACGATCTAAGTCCATCTTCGCACGACCTAACGCACCATCCCAATAGATTGGCCAAGTTAGTTCAGTACCGATGTAGCTATAGGCAACTGTTTTACAGCCTTCAGCTAGAACACCACCTTCTTCAAGCGCTTGCATCCAAAGTTCCCAATCCTGACCACCCATTACAGTAATCGTGTCTTGGATTTCTTCTTCAGTTGCAGGCTCAACGCTTGCTTCAATGATGACATCTTTATTGGTGTCAACCGCTGTTGAGGTGTAAGTCTCACCAATTGGTTTTAGTGAAGAACGAACCACTTCGCCTGTTTCAGGCATTTTACGAACTGGAGACGCAAGAGAGTAAACAACTAAGTCAATTTGACCTAGGTCTTGCTTAATAAGCTCTACAGCTTTTTGTTTAGCTTCGTTTGAGAATGCATCGCCGTTCAGGCTTTTCGCATATAGACCTTCTTCGTGAGCAAGTTTGTCAAATGCAGCTGCATTGTAGAAACCTGCAGTACCAGTCTTCTTCTCTGAACCCGGTTTTTCAAAGAAAACACCGATAGTTGCAGCACCGCCGCCAAACGCAGCAGCAATACGAGAAGACATACCGTAGCCACTAGAAGAACCGACAACAAGCACGCGCTTAGGCGCATTCTTGATTGGACCTTGTGCTTTAGTGTAAGCAATTTGTTCTTTTACATTAGCTTCACAACCCACTGGGTGCGTTGTTGTACAGATAAATCCGCGAATTTTAGGTTTGATGATCATATTCAACTTCCTTCAAAAATCTTCGCTAGGATAAAAGGTTCAACCACAATTCGCACCCTATTTCTGTAAAAATAGTCCGATTTAGCAAGTGGTTGGATCACTTTCCATCAACATTTTCCAAGCGACATAAAAAAGGCTTCACTATGGAAGCCTTTATATAGTGATCACTCTTATCCTTAAGCTACGTTGTTTAGCTTAGGTTTCACTGTCTGATTGGTCAAAACTTTTGAAAAATCATGGCTAAAGTGATCCACTTGAATCGCCTTATAACGCAGTTTTTCAGCCGCCAAAATGGCATCAATTTCATCAGCAGTGAGCACACCCGCTTCTTTGGCTTGAATTAAACGGTCTGCGAGTAAACCTTTACGAGCCACTTTACCCTCTTTCACGCCGCGATAGAGTTTCTTCTCAAGGCCTTGAATAGCGTAAAGCGACAGGAATGCTTTTTCCATCAAGCCAACACTGTCATCCTCACTCTTTCCGATATAGCAAAGATGTGTCAGACGATCACGATGAGCGCCTGGAATCATTAAGCTTTCAGCCACAGCAAGCGTTAAATCGTTGCTAGGCGCTTGATAATGATTACCCAGCGGGAACAGTAGACCTTTCAGCAGCTTACCTACCGCTTTAGTCGGGTAGTTTCGGTACACTTCGTTCATAGACTTCGCAGCATGGTACAAACAGTGTTGCATTGCGTAATGAACATAGTTTAGGTCAGACTGCTGACGACCGTCATCTTCGTATTTCTTCAGTACCGCTGACGCCATGTATAAGTAGCTCAAGCCGTCACCCAAGCGGGCAGAGATCATCTCTTTACGTTTCAGTTCACCGCCAAGCGTTAACATCGCCATATCAGCACTCACTGCCAAAACGCGGCTTAGGCGAGTAAGTTGTTTGTAGTAGGTTTTTGTTGGGCCACTCATATGCACTTTAACAAATGCAGAACCTGTTAACGCCGCAGTAAGTGCACCAATTGAGTTTTTCGTTGCATGACCGATATGCTTGAACAGCAACTTATCAAACTCTTTCGCCCCTTCTTTTTCATCAGAGTTCGCCGCCGCTTCCATCTCTTTCAATACATATGGGTGACAGCGCGTCGCACCTTGACCGAAAATCATCAGGTTACGAGTAAGAATGTTTGCACCTTCTACGGTAATTGCGACCGGAATACCTAAGTAATGGCTCGCCAGATAGTTCATCGGGCCGTCTTGAATTGCGCGACCAGAATGAATGTCCATAGAGTCATTCAGAATAGTACGAGCGATTTCGGTCATGTGGTACTTTGCAATTGCAGTAACAATACCCGGTTTCTCTTTCAGATCCAGAGAAGTGGTCGTCAGTGTTCGAGTCGCCTCTAGCAGATAAGTTAAACCACCAATTCGGCCTAGAGATTCAGCAACACCTTCAAATTTACCAATCGGCATACCAAACTGCTTACGAACGTAGGCATAAGCACCTGTAGTACGAGCTGTTAGATGACCAATCGCTGTACCTAATGCAGGAAGCGAGATACCGCGACCTGCTGACAGGCATTCCACCAGCATACGCCAACCTTTACCTGCGTAATCTGAGCCGCCAATCAGCCAATCCATAGGGATAAACACATCGTTACCGCGTGTTGGTCCATTCATAAACGCAAGTCCGAGCGGATCATGACGTTCACCAATCTCTACCCCTTCGTGACTCGCAGGAATCAACGCACAGGTAATACCGATATCTTCTTTGTCACCGAGTAACTTTTCAGGGTCGCTCAGTTTGAATGCCAAGCCAACCACTGTTGCCACGGGTGCAAGCGTGATATAGCGTTTGTTCCAGCTTAAACGAATACCCAGAACTTCTTTACCTTCGTGTTTGCCGTAACACACTACGCCTTGGTCAGGAATACCACCCGCATCAGAACCAGCTTCTGGTCCTGTTAGTGCGAAACATGGAATGTCTGTACCGTCAGCAAGGCGCGGCAACCAGTAGTCTTTTTGCTCTTGAGTGCCGTAGTGAGAAAGTAACTCACCTGGACCTAAAGAGTTGGGAACCATGACGGTTACTGCTGCACTGATTGAACGTGTCGCAATGCGTGAAACGATGGTTGAATTTGCTAAAGCAGAGAACTCACGACCGCCATATTCAGCAGAGATGTTTAGAGAGAAGAAACGCTCTTTGCGCATGAATGTCCAGACATCCTCTGGCAAGTCGCGGTCTTCTTTTACTATTTTATGGTCATCAAGCATTTCAAGCAGGGTTTCCAGCTCGTTATCCATAAATGACTGTTCTTCAGCAGTAAACGACGGTTTTGGGTAATGGTGAAGCTTTTGAAAATCTGGCTGACCAGAAAACAGCTCACCATCCCACCAAACACTGCCCGCTTCCATTGCTTCTTTTTCAGTACTAGACAGCGGTGGCAATACCTTCTTAAACAACTTAAAGGCAGGGTCACTTATCCATTTTTGTCGTAGAGAGCTCATTGTTCAGATCCTTTTGTTCACGGGACTTTATTATTATTTTTAGCTTATATTTTCGCTGCAACGCCAGCAGCAAGATATGGAATGATCTGGTCAACAACGACTTTTGCATCGACCTTACTTCCAAAATCATTTTCTGCGATTTCTGCCAGCGCCTTACTTGAAGCCATAGTGAAAACACATGTGCCTAAGGTAAAGTGCAGACGCCAAAACAGAGTTTCGCGTGTTAATTCAGGGTTCGCTTTCATTACCGAGTCTGTAAACAATTTCAATACATCTTGGTAACGAGTGGTGATAAACCAGCGCAGATGCCCCTGCACATCGGTATAACCTCTTCCGATCAACAGCATAAAGCGGCTGGTACCGTGTGTACTGACCTTGTTGAGGTTCTTCAAAGGTTCACGCAACGATTCAAACACTTCCTCCATTGAGTAAGACTCACGTTGATTCAACGCAATAAGAGCTTTATGTACTTCGGGCATAAACGCCTCTAAGTAACGGTTCAGCACTGCGCGAACCAAAGTTTTC
The DNA here is from genome assembly GCF_038452265.1 of Vibrio diazotrophicus. Taxonomy (NCBI): domain Bacteria; kingdom Pseudomonadati; phylum Pseudomonadota; class Gammaproteobacteria; order Vibrionales; family Vibrionaceae; genus Vibrio; species Vibrio diazotrophicus. The sequence continues at coordinate 1,239,604 of NZ_CP151842.1, read as the reverse complement.
TTATCACCGAAGTGATAATTCACTGAAGCCAAATTGACTCCGGCTTTGCCGGTAATCGTTCTTAACGAGGTATCATTAAAACCTTGTTCAGCGAAAAGTCCTTCAGCTACATCCAGTATTTTTTCTTTGGTACTACTTCTCGACGCCATTCATCACTCACAGGAAACACTTAAATCAAACACCTGTTTGAAATATACTTCTGATACACAAAATTAACAACAGATTAACATCACACTTCTTGATCTTACTTTGCCATTTCCTTGCATCCCCTTGTCATCGATAGAGAAAAACAAAAAACTTAATCTTTTTTTCATTCCCCAAGGAACTAAACCCAAAATGCATAGTCCTAATTAGTGTCCGTTGTTAGCGCATTAAGAGTTTCACAGGCCGTCAAACTGTTTTTCTTCTAACAACACGAACACCACTGCTTTTCATATTTAACTCCATTTTTGTATCCGCCCAGATCGCTTATGTTCTGGGCTTTTTTTTTATTCATTTCAAACACCCACGGGTTAAATGCACTAAGGGATATGACTTTTCTTCGACGATGAATAGATGCAAGATAGAACCAAATAGGTCTAGGCTTGTTGCTTTAGGCGGTAAGCGATGCAAATGAACGAGCGTTGAAATGAAAAAAATATTGCTGGTTGAAGATAATCGAGAAGTGGCGGGAATATTGTTTGATTACTTTGAAAGTGAAGGGATGGAGCTCGACTATGCCGACAATGGCGAGCTAGGCCTCAAGCTGGCTTTAGAAACCCCGTTTGACGCCATCATTTTAGATCTGATGCTACCGCGTATGGATGGATTAACCGTCTGTGAGAAACTCAGAGAGGCCGGTAATACCACACCAGTGCTAATGCTGACTGCTCTGGATAGCCGTGAAGATATGCTGAGCGGATTTAAATACGGCGCCGATGACTACCTGACCAAACCTTTTGATCTCGAAATTCTTGAAGCTCGCCTGCACGCGTTAATTAAGCGTTATAGAAGGACAGTAACTGAAACGTCTTTCGAATTCGCTAGCCTACGCATCGATCAAAAGACACATCAAGCGTATCGAGACGGCATCAAGCTTTCATTAAATCCAACCACCTATTCCATTTTGGAACTGCTTTGCCAACGTGCTCCCGATGTGGTCACTCGCGAAGAAATTACGGATATGCTTTGGCAGGATAACGAGCCAAACAACGATGTACTGCGTAGCCATATTTACCAACTCCGTAACCAGTTAGATAAACCTTTCGAGTCTCCTATGCTGGTCACCGTGCCTAAAATTGGCTTCCGTTTGGAGAAGGTATAATGAACACCATAAGTTTTGCCAATACCCGTACTCTTACTGGTCAATTAGCCCTATTTTTTACTGGTGTCGCTTTGGTTATGGGCTTAGCCAGTTACATTATTTTTTATACCGCCCTGCACTGGTCAGAAGACAAAGTGGGTGAAAGACGTATCGAAATAGATAAGAACGAAGCCATCGCTCGCTTTATGAATGGTGAAGAAGGCAAAATCACCATTGATGTCCTTACCACTGCCTATAACGATATCAGCCTAGTTCCAGCCGAATACCATAAATATTTTGAAGGCAGAGATAGCTTTGTTGGTGAAGTCGGCAGCGACCCAGATTCACGTATGGTGTTTTTCAGCTACTACTATAAAGATGGTTCAAGAAAACCCGTCATCTTGCTGTCGGATATCAACCAGATAGAGTTTGGGAAAAATGAAACCTTATTCTCAGGTCTTATTGTTGTTACCAGTGTCGCGGGACTTCTGCTTATCTTTGGCGGCCTATTGTTACGACTCTCGCAACGTTTGATTGAACCAATTAATAACCTCACACAGCAACTGACAGAACACAGTGGCAACGCTGCTCACGTATTTGAAATACCTAGCGGCGGTGCGAGTGAATTTAAAATTCTAGCCGACGAGCTCAATCAATATCGCCATGAAATTCACAGTCTAATTAAGCGTGAACAAGCGTTTGCCCGTTATGCCAGCCACGAGCTAAGAACACCGTTAACCATAGTAAAAGGTGCTAGCAAATTGTTGGAACGCAATGCCTCTGATGATTTCCAGAAACGTCAAATCGTGCGTATCAATGAAGCCACCGCTCAGATGAGTACCATGGTTGACGCTTTGCTTGGCCTTGTGCGCTATGAACGCAGTGAAGAGGAAGCCGTTGTCAGAGAAGTGAGTAAAACTGAATTTGAAACCATTATTGAACTCAACAGTGCTCAGGCTAAAGACAAAGATATCGACATTGCTTTGGTTTTCCACCAAATGCCTCAGCTCAAAGCGGCACCCGCTGTTTTAAATATGGTGGTAGGAAACCTGCTGCGAAACGCCATAGCCGCCACACATCAAGGAGAGATCACGCTGGAAGTCTCTGCTGACTCTTTGTGCGTCAGAGACAATGGCCCCGGTCTTAATCAGGCAAAAAATCAAGACGGGCATGGCTTAGGTTTGCTGATAGTAGAAGACTTATGTCGCCGATATCACTGGCATTTTTCGATTAAGAATCGTCCTACTACAGGCTGCGAAGCCTTAATCAGTTTTGGGCAATAAACTTACGTCTGAGCGAAGTTGTTAAGGTTATAATGCGCTTCCCTTGGCTATTTCATTGCAACAGGAAGAGTTATGAAACTCGCAAACAGCCCTATTACTGAGCACCATTTCAACGGTCATCATTTTTATCTCAAACGTGATGACCAGTTGCACTCACAGTTTAGTGGTAATAAAGCCAGAAAATTCATGTCTCTACTGGACGCTGATTTGCCTCTAGTAACAACACTGATTGGCTATGGCTCTGCGCAGGCTAACTCGTTGTACTCTATGGCAGCTTTAGCTCGCATTCGTGGCTGGCAGCTAGAGTTTTATGTTGACCATATTCCTGCATGGCTAAAACAGCGCCCAATTGGCAACTACCGTGGCGCTCTGGAACTTAACGCTAACATCATAGAGACCCGTCCATTTGGTCTGCATCCAAGAGAGTATATTGAACAGATTCGACAGCCAGATGAAAGCTGTTTGTCTGTGCCTGAAGGTGGACGTTCAAAATTAGCCGAAGCCGGTGTTAAACAACTGGCATCAGAGATACTGGAATGGATTCGCATGCAACCTAAACAAGAGTGGTGTGTCGCACTGCCTTCGGGAACAGGCACTACGGCGCTCTTTTTGCACAAAGCACTTCAACCTCATGGGGTCCAGGTTGTCACCTGCCCTTGTGTCGGTGGTGCCGAATACCTTACAGAACAGTTCCACGAGCTGGGTGAAACAAGCCATCCAGAGATACTGCAACTTGATAGCAAACACTACTTTGGCCATCTCTATCGTGAAGATTTTGATATCTGGCAACAGCTTCATGAACAAACTCATGTAGAGTTTGATTTGCTCTATGACCCTCTAATGTGGCGCTGCTTAATCTCTTGGCTGCAAAAAGAGTCATTTGCAAACGCTGATATACAAACTGAAAAACGCCCTGCACTCATCTATATTCATCAGGGTGGTCTGTTAGGTAATGAGAGCATGCTTCCTCGTTACCAACGTCTATTTGACCTATAAGGAACAGCTTTATGCCTAAATATTTTGCCCTATTGTTGGTACTTGTTAGCCCTATCTCGATGGCTAAAACGATCTCAACTCCGGCAACTCCCGTCCCTGTGGTTGTCGATGGCAATGTAGGTAAACGCGTTTGCTACTATCAAGACCAAGCATATTCAGAAGGCGCACTATTGCAGGTCGGAGAGCTATACATGATTTGCCAAGCAGCAAACAACTTTGAAACTAACGGGCAGTTAAAGTGGGTTCAACTCAACAATGAAAAGAAGTCTCACAAAGAGTGATTAATGTGTGAAATGAAGAAGCCTACTCGATACCAAACCGATCAAAGTAGGCTTCTAGATAATTATTGCCCCATGACTACACGAGCATTAATTGCTTGAATCGGACGGTTGTTATGTCCCATCAACTGTTCAAACTTCTCGACCTGATCGGCTGAAATGGTTAATGGCTGCTTTAATACCAACCAACGCACACCTTCAGAACACGGCGGCGTAGTTAATGAGCCATTAAAACGGTAGTACTGCTTTTCTTTTGGTAACAGAGACGTCACGTCAAACGGTTTCGACAGATCCGCTTTTGCTTCTTCTTTCGGCGCTACAGCCAGTAATTTTGCCAACTCAGCATTCTGCTCACCCAGTTTAAAAAACAGAGAAACAACCGCTAAGTGACCGTCTTTATCTGCATGAACATAATGCGCTTCTAACGGATAAGACTGCCCATCGATGTGGTTTTCTGAAGGGGTATGAAAATGGAACTGCTTTAGCTCAAAAGCCTTATTATCAACCCACAATGTATTCTGCTCAGAAACAGATGCTTGCAGAGTGTGACCATTGTTAGTGATAGACACTGCCTGCCCCGAATAATCAAACTTAAGGTTTTTCAGTTCTGCTTTTGTTACAGCGCTGATGTCGATAGGACTTTGGTTTTGCCCTTGAGCACATATCGCTGAAACCTTACCCCAATGCTCAGGCGCATGCTCCCCGTGATATCCCCAATCAGAAGCTTGAACTTGGCTCATTGAAGCAAGAATCATTGCAGCAGCCACTAGCGTTTTTTTCATTGTTTATCCCTGTTCACTAATAGAAAAGCCGGATAATTACACAGAGCATTAACCGAAAAATCGATGAAATCTTTGATTACTCAATTGTGATAAAGCCGAGTCACCGAAGTTAGAGACTGCTGCAAATTTTCAATTAGCTAATACCTTCTATCCACTTTCAACACAGAGATAACTTCATTCTGAATTCATTGCTAAACATGCTTGAAATACTTGTCCAACATTGGCGTTAATAGTGATAGCCACTTTCCATACGCATACGAATTAAGGTGAAGGTCGTCTGCACTGCATGTTAATGGCAAGACACCTTGCGGGCATATTACTGCATTCAAATCGATGTACTTTGCTCCAGTGTTGTTACACAGTTTGATGAGTTCTTGGTTTAACTGTGCCACCAGAGGATTTAACTCGTTTAATCGCTCACCAACAAATAACGTCGATTGTACCCATACCTCGATATCTCTCTCATGCCAGTAGTTCAGCATCTGGCTATAGTTCTCCATAATTTCGTCAACTCGATAGCCTTGAGACAAATCGTTAATTCCAGCCATCATGCAGATGAGTTTTGGCTGACAGGCGGTGGTGCTTTCGATTCGATACTTCATTCCATCCGTTGTATCGCCACTCAAACCACGGTTTGCTAACGTCACGCCTTGAATACCATCGTGCCAAGGCCCCCATTCTGTTATGGAATCACCATACATCACCAGTTCGACAGGTTTAGCAAAAGCTATGTGGTTATCTTGGGTTTGCATAAATCGGATCACCTTTTGAGTACGTTGATTAAGATCGAGCGACTGAGCAATCTGCTTAAACTGCTCTGGAGCAATATTGAAATCTTCAAGTGATTGGGTTAGCTTCTCAACGTCTGTTTTAAATCTCGAAATTCGAGTAGTTAAATCGTATTCATCACGTAATGTATATAGCTGTTCGACCAGAGTGTAAAAATGTTGGGAAGGGTTAGCTTGATAGAGCTTTACCAAGTCTAGGCATTCAGCGTTCGTGAGTTCATTTAAAAGCTCTTCTCTGGTCATTTATTGATTCCTTTCTTCTCATCTGATGATAAAACCGATGAAAGTCTTACATTTGCCATCAATTTTTTCGGAAAATGCTGGTAAGGGCTTGCTATTACCCTACAAGACGCATAACACTCTCACCTCAAGAACGATGAATATAACCACGAATAAGGGGCAATATGAATCATTTGATATCAGTAAGTGCACTTGAGTCATTTTTAGTTGCAATCAGTGTACTTTTCCTAGGGCATTTCATTAATGCCAAGTTGCCAATTCTCAACAAATTTAACATTCCAGAGCCAATTGTTGGCGGCTTGATTATCGCCTGCGCTATTACAGTACTGCATTTTTATGGCGTTGATTTAGAGTTTGATTTACCACTACAAAACACATTCATGTTGATGTTCTTCGCCACGGTGGGTCTTGCGGCCAACTATACACAGCTGATGAAAGGCGGAGCAAAAGTGTTTATTTTCTTAGCTATCGCATCCGTCTATATCATCATCCAAAACGCCGTGGGGGTGTCACTGGCAACGGCCTTGGGTTTAGAGCCACTAATGGGCTTAATAGCAGGTTCAATTACGTTGTCTGGCGGCCACGGCACAGGAGCGGCTTGGTCTCAGACTTTCCAAGACGTCTATGGCATGAATAACGTTCTCGAAATCGCAATGGCATCGGCTACTTTTGGTCTGATCATCGGCGGCATTATCGGCAGCCCTGTTGCACAACGTCTGGTGGAAAAGAATAACATTGAGTCTGAGTACGGCAGAGGTTCTAAAACACACGAGAAATTCCCAGAATTGGTTACCTACAATGAGTATGAAGAAGATAAAGTGACAGCAAAGAAAGTCATTGAGAAGCTGTTCTTTCTACTTATCTGCGTGACTGGAGCAAAGTATTTGGAACTTTGGGTCAGCTCTTATGAAATCTCATGGCTGATGATTCCCGACTTTGTCTACGCTTTGTTTATTGGTGTCATCATTACCAACTTCTTAGAAGTCACTAAAATCCGAAAATTAGACGCTGAAACCATCGATATGTTGGGTACAGTATCTTTAGCCTTGTTCCTAGCCATGGCGCTAATGAGCCTTAAACTGTGGAACATTTTCGACCTTGCTATTCCATTCTTAGTCATTTTGGCGGTTCAGTCAGCCATGCTTGCGGTATTTACCTATTATGTGACGTTTAAAGTCATGGGCAGCAACTATGACGCGGCGGTTATTTCGGGGGGACACTGCGGTTTCGGTTTAGGAGCAACGCCTACAGCGGTGATGAATATGGGTTCTATCGTTAACCGTTTTGGACCATCACCCCAGGCGTTCATGGTGGTTCCGATTGTCGGCGCATTCTTCATCGACATTGTTAACCTGATCATACTGCAGGGCTACATATCGTTTTTAGGTTAAGCAGACCTAAAGGCTAGATACAAAGAAAGGTACGCAATGCGTACCTTTCTTTTTCAGATAAGAAAAAAGACGCCATCAGGCGTCTTTTAACATTAATATGGCGGAGCAAGGAATCCGACCTTAATTTATAACATAATGAAATTTATAAAAACTTACCAAGTAGAGTATCAAAAGCATTACAAAAAGCATTACTTTAAATCAAGAGTATATTCAATCCAAAAAACCTAAAACCACTATCATTAGTACGTAACTTAACGTTTGTAGCAGTAGTCTATGATTTCGCTAAATCCGACTTCCTCATTTTCAAGTCTCGACTCTAGCTCATTCAATTCAGCTATGCTAAGTAAATCATCTGATCCCGATATCTCAACAAAAAAATCAGGTTTATAAATTTTACCTATCTTAGTTAACTCACTACTAACCTGATGCAGAATGTGATCTCGTAACTTAAGTTGGTTTCGACGAAATCGAATTAACCTAAAACAATCAAAAAAGTCAGACCGCTTTGATGAATCATATTGTCTGCCATTCCACCCAGTTTCCTGTGTGGCCCGATAGAAAATGTGCTCTTGAATATTATTCCAAGCTCCAAAATCGAAAAAGTTTGTTGGGGATGGGTTCTCATAAGTAGCATGAGGTAAGAAATTGATTCCTGCATGCCTATATTGGTCAATAACAGACAAGATTTTGTTTTGTGCTGATAATAAACGTTTCATCGATTTGGGCAAATCAAAGCGCATTATTTGAGTTGTTTCCAATATGCGGATTTCGCGCGGTAATTCCTCATCATCCTTATTCCAATGCCTTTCCAAGCGCTCTGGTATCCATTGGATGTACTTTCCTAATAGCTGAAATACACCCACGGAGCTTAGCGGGACAACATAGACCTTACCATTATCTATATCCTTTTTTACGAAGTAATACGCTCTTCCAGACCAGATTAGAGACTTGGCTATATCCTTTACTAATTCACATATTGTTGAGTCAATCGTATGCTCACTATAGAGAGCCCTCACATTTCCAAGCAATACCTGTAACAAAGCATTATCATTAGATTCGATGTCAAAAAGGTTCCCTCCTCGGCGATCGACTGAGCGAAACAATAGTGTGAAGTCCTCATTAAACATCTGAAGGTTAAAATCAAATCCTCCTTCGGTTTTCAGTATAAGTCGGTCAATCAACTTTAGGTTTACATCTTGGTTATAGTGTCTAAATAGAGGTTCACCACCAAAAATTATCATGCTATTACCTCTCATCGCCGTTATTCAACCTACGAGAGAGGCTCTCTATATGATGGTCGATATCAAAATCATTAGAAGTAAGTTGCGGCATGATAACTTGCGCAAAGAACAAATGCGACGCATCGCTAATTGACCTAAGGAACTCACGAACAATTTTATTTGGGTGTGTGGTCCTCCGCCTTTCGAGTCCCATTTGATCACCATAACCATCTTGTCTAGCCCTATGCTCAAAAGACATTTTCCACTTAATACGGATCATTCCACGTGGTGATGAACTCATACTAAAACTGTATGGATTCGACAGTACAATCATTCGCTTAAAATACTGCTGCTTGTCAGGCATTAGGTCAATCCATCTATTGAAAAGTGCTAATGGTTTCTCCGACAAATTTTTATTATCAAAGTACTCCCCATACAAGATGGCAAAACCTAAAACAGAAGCTAAGTCATTAATTACACTTGAAATAAGGTGCAATCTATACTCATGATTAACATCAAGTGTTGGATCGATAAATTTCAAATCTGCAGCTAAAAAAGTCAAATGCATAAATAATGGAAGAACCTTATTCAGCTTATTTTCGTCATTTTTTTCTAAAGCGCTAATGCATGCTTCAGCCAGCTCGAAGTATATCTGGCCAAAATGGTCAGGAAGTTCATCATTGTGTTTGGCCTCAAAAATATGTGTTACTTTTTCTCTATTACCAAGCCAAGAAATTGCGTCATCTCTTACAGAACCAATTAGCTCTCCCATGCCATCAACATCTATATCAGGAAATTTGTATTGCTTTTCAGTGTAATGCTCATACTTATTATACCGCTGAATAAGATCGCCAAATTCATCACACCATCTTGGTAACTTCCAATGACTATGCAAACTAGCAAGAACAACCTGAGTAGCAGCCTCCGACATCTTATATTCTGTCAATGAATCAACAAAAGCAGGAATTAAATCTTTCTGAGTTTCGCAAATCAAAGGTAATAATTTAGCGTAGTGTTGCAACAATTTTAAAACGGCTAACTGCTGAACGTATTTGGGCTTAGATAGGCGTCGCCCCTCAATTTCCTTTTCAAACTCAATCCGCTCAACAATAAAATCTAAATCGACTTGCAAAAAAGGAGGTAGCTTACTTATTGATTTCTTGTCCCACTTGTCACTGTTAAAGAAATCCTTCAGTTCTGCTTCAAAAGTCATTGTTCGACGTAAAGACTCTAGACAAAGGTTGCTTGCCATCGCAGCCCAAGCATCTGCAATTCCAACCATCAGCTTCAGCGTTTCGCGGTCATCCGCCTTCGAAGAAGTTAAAGAATTCTCAATAATCTCTTTAAACCTTTTGAGCTCTTTTATACCGGCTTCAGACTGAAACTGCTCTGCGTAAATGGAAATACGGCTAGATAAATTACTAAGCAATTTGAGTACGAGCTTAAGGTCTTTCTCTTGGAATGCTAGCTCAAAGTGGGCAGCCAACCTATCAGCTAATTCATTTTCAAACCATTGGTGGTCTATCTTTTCTTCAACTAATAATTGTTGGCTACTCATGTCCAAAGCAGAAGACGTTTTTGTGTCACCAGCCAAAAACCACTGTTTATGAGAGTTTCTTCTAGGGAACCAGTAGCTATCTTGCCGTATTCTTGGCTTACTGCGTATTCCGGTGATTCCGGACACCGGCTCCGGTTTAACCGGACGCCTCATATCCCTAACTTTTCTCTAACCCTATTTTTACTCTACCTGTCCGGATTGCGCCAGTTTTCTCATTGATTCTCCTCCGAGTTCTATTCGGTGACTGTTGTGGATTAACCTATCCAATAAGGCGTCAGCAACCGTGGCATTGCCTATCATGTTGTACCATTCTTTAACCGGAAGCTGGCTTATCATAATGGTGCTGCTGGTTTGATAACGATCCTCCAGAAGCTCCAGCAAGTGACCCGCATGATCCGGACTCAACTTTTCCATTCCCCAGTCATCCAAGATCAGAAGTTGTTTTCTCGACAGAGCCAGAAGTTGCTTTTGGTAAGTCCCGTCAAGGCGACCTGAACTCAGGTCATCAAGTAAACGGCTGAGCCTGTGATAACGGACACTGTAGAGCTGGTCGCAAGCTTGAGCTGCAAGCGCACAGGCAACGTAGGTTTTTCCTGCTCCCGTCGGTCCGGTGATCAGAACGTTTTGTTTTTTGTGCAAGTAGCTCCCGGTTAATAGCTCACTCATTTGAGTACGCTTAAGTCCTCGTCCTTCTTTGTAGATAATCTGACTTGGCAGAGCATCGACCCGGAGTTTAGCTTGCCACTTCAGGCGTTGGATTTTGGCCTGATTTCGTCCCAACACTTCGCTTTCAAGCAGCAGGCTTAACCGCTCTTCGAAGCTCAGCTCTGCATAGGTCGATAACTGCTCTTGTTGTTGCTCCAGAGCCGAGGCGGCATGGCTCAGACGCAGTGATTTGAGTTGTTCGCTTATTGTGTTCATCATTCTCTCCTAGTGATAACTGTTGGGTCCGCGCACATTGCTGTGTTGGATGTCAGGGGTGGATTCCGGAGTCGAAGACAACAGGCCTTCCCGGTGATTTTCAAGCAAGTTTCTGATGAACCTGAGATAGGGTTTGTTCACCATCAGAGCATCTTTACATGCCTGCTCTAAGCGAGCGTCACCGTATTTTTTCGTCAGGTTGAGAAGCCCAAGGCAACTGCGATTGGCTTGCGCAGGATGCGCTTTCGACATGAGTAATCGGTTGACCACTTCTTGTGTCGCTGCGCCGATCCGGCCTCCCCAGTTAAGTAACCGCTCTGGTGACCATTTTTGATATTGATGATTGCTGGGCATATGCTCCGGATAAGTACTGATCCCATGCTCTTTTTTACTGGCTGGGTGCTGAGAGATCAGATTACCCTGATGGTATATCTGTATCAGCCTGGAAGTGGCTTCAAGCTCAACGTATTGGCCCACTAACTGATGGGGAACAGAGTAATAATGCCTTTTGTATTCGATGTGATAATCCGGCCCCACTTTGGCGCGTTTGATTTCTGTGTAGAGATAACGTTGTACGGGGAGAGGTTTTAGTGCCGGCTTATCCAGAGTATCGAACAGCTCCTTTCGGCTGGCTCCCAGTTGTTTCATCTGTCTTTGGTTCAGTGAGTCCATTAACTCCCGGATAGAGAGGTTTAGCTCTTTGAAGGTATGGAAGGTTCGGTGACGAAGCCGCATCATGATCCAACGCTCAACGATAAGGACGGCATTCTCAGCCTTGGCTTTATCTTTGGGTTTATAAGGGCGTGCTGGCATAACGGCCGTGCGGTAATGGTACGCCAACTTGCGGTAACTATCGTTGAGCTTGGGTTCGTAGCGGTCCGTTTTGGTCACCGCGGATTTTAGGTTATCAGGTACAAGCAACGCCGGAACGCCGCCGAAGTGTTCAAAGGCATTGGCATGAGCTTCCAGCCAGTGCTCAAGTCGCTGGCTTTCACAGGCTTCAACATAGGTGTAGTTGGACGCACCTAACGTCGCCACGAAGATCTGAGCGTTGCGGATTTCTCCGGTTTCAGGGTTTACCACCGGGATGGTTGGTCCACAGTAGTCGATGAACAGTTTGTCACCGGCCAGGTGGCTCTGACGCATACTGCGTTTCTGCTTCTTTAACCAACGAGTGTAATGCTCGCAGAACTGGCTGTAACGATAAGCTCTCTCCTGATATTCAGCCAGATACTCTTCCCACAGCAGATGTTTGCTCATGCCCTTACGTTTCAGTTCGACAAAGCACTGGGCGAAGTCCGGCATCACCTTTGTGTCGCTGATTGTTTTGTCACGATAGAGAGTCTGAGCCAGTTCAGTATCAGAGCAGCTTTCAGGGAGAGGCCAACTCATTGCGCTTTGCTCAAAACGGGTCAGTATTTCTGAGATGGTTGAACGACTTACTTTCGTGCAGGAAGCGATCTTTCTGGTCGACAGATGGCACTCATATTTAAGGCGTAATACCTCTTTGATGTTTGTCATAGATGTTCTCTTTTTCGGCATTATCACTTCCTTGCTACGTTAATATGCATAACAAGAATAGTGAGTGATTGATTTAAAAGAGAAAAGAGGGATATTCCGGAGTAACCGGACAGGGTTTCCGCTTAACCGGACAGTGATTCCGGAGTTAGTGGAAAAATGGCTGGTTTATGCCGGAAATAGTGTCCGGATTAAAACGGAATGGGTGTCCGGGGAATCCCGGAAACGGTGGCTGGATTGCTCCGGAATACGCAGCTTACTCTGCATGTAGTGAAGAAGCAAGCCTGTATATTGACGAGTTAACGCAGGTAAATTATCTTCCAAATCTACTTTATTTTCTTTTATTCGGTCATCTATATAAAAAAGCTGTTCTAAAGATAGTCGTGCAATCTTTGAATGATGATTGGATAATGATACTGAATTCTTATGGTTTGCAGCACCATCTATATGGCGCGCAATAATAGGAAGAATCTCACTGCTAACGAGTAAGTTAAGATCAAAAAAATTAAATAATCTCTGACCTAATGGAAACAGGGTAAAGGCACTTAATAAAGTTAGAATTGATCCAGCGGCATATACAAACAAACCGGGGTCATATCCAAATAATGGTAATGCAGTTGCTGTCAAACAAAACATTGCGGCGAACACCAAAACTCGTGAATAAACGCTCCCGACCTGTTCGTTGGTAAGCATCTGAATTATATCACGACGAAGTTTTGTATAACCTGCACTCAGTATGATACCAATTGTTGCAAAATAGATGGAGAATACTGTGGTTAGTATCTGAGCGTACAACCTGAGCTGTTCAATGTTAAAAGTTTTCTCGTTTGTCTTCAGTGCTGGCAGCCAAGATAAGTTAGTACGAACATAAGTTTCGACAAAAATCAGAGTCGCTATCAATAACAAGACCCATATTAAGCTTTTTACACCTATCCAAGTGAAAGAGCTTAAAATGTGAATACTGTCCTTCGATTTAGCTGTACTAATTCAGACCTGATCTGACAGTTACCCACTTTTCGACTTGGTGCCTGTCAGATTATATCTGGGCTAGATTCTTTTCAGCCCAGATTGATTTCCCATCCTCTAATGTTTCTATCGGCGTTCTGCCACAGCACATTTTTCCTTGATGAGTACGGTGATTGTTGTAGTAGTCCATCCATTCGTCCAGATCTTTCTGCAACTCTTCGATAGAACCATACAGTTTCTTTCTGAATGTCACTTGGTAGAACTCATTCAATATGGTCTTGTGGAAGCGCTCGCAGATACCATTTGTTTGTGGTGACATCGCTTTAGTTTTCGTGTGGTCGATATCATTAATGGCTAGGTAGAGCTGGTAATCGTGCTGCTCAACACGACCACAGTATTCAGTGCCTCGGTCAGTCAAGATTCGCAGCATTGGCAGTTCATGCGCCTCAAAGAACGGTAGAACCTTATCATTCAATATATCCGCTGCGGTGATTGGTGTTTTCGTTGTGTAGAGCTTGGCAAAGGCGACTTTACTGTAGGTATCAACGAAGGTTTGTTGATAGATGCGACCAACACCTTTCAAGTTGCCAACATAGAATGTGTCTTGAGAGCCGAGATAACCTGGATGCGCTGTTTCTATCTCACCACAAGCCTCATCATCGTGCTTCTTACGCTCAAGAGCCGCAACTTGCTCGTCTGTTAGGATAATACCGTTCTCTGCGACCTGTTTCTCCAGTGCGATAAGACGTTTCTTGAAGTTCTCTAGGTCATTGCGAAGCCAGATTGAGCGTACGCCACTTGGAGAGATAAACACTCCCAATTTACGTAATTCATTACTCGTTCTAACTTGTCCATGAGCTGGGAAGTCGATGGCGTATTTGATAACGGCTTGCTCAGTTTCACTATCAACACGGTTCTTCAAATTCGGTGCTCTTCGGCTACGGTTAATCAGAGCATCAATACCCCCCGTCTCAACCAACTCTTGATAACGGTAGAAAGTATCTCTTGATACCCCCATAACCTTACAGGCTCTAGATACATTACCGAGTTCTTCTGCAAGATTGAGAAGGCCCGCTTTGTGTTTGATAATTGGATTGCTAGTATGAAGCATGAGAGTTACCTCTTTTTGTCTTTGATTAGTGATTAAGCACCTTTAATCAAAGTGGGTAACTCTCTTCTTTTCAAATTGAAGTGTCAGATCTAGTCGGAACTAATACAATTTAGCAACTATAGAATTTCTTTTATAAGCGTTACGTTCGAGAACAAAGCGAACCCTTCCCCACCTTGAGCGAAACTTCCAAAACTGTAGCTTAGAAACCACCCTTATTCTCAGACTCTCAATCAAAAAATATCTCTCAATGCAATTAACCTAAAACAGGTCTGGAACGTGAACAAAAATATTCCACCAGCTTAATAAACACATTATTTCATATTAATTGAACTGAACAAATTAATCCAAACCCTAAACCATCGATTATAGAAAATATGAACGCTAGCAAATTTCTACTTAATTGCTGGCTTAAAAATCAACCGAAAAACCTCGTAAAAAAGCCAAAATTTGCCATTTCTGTTTCATTTTTCAGTAATAGATACAACTAAAAACCCTAAAACCGTTTAACTCAATGAATTGTAATAGATAAAAATTTCGCTTTGGTTGTACCTGACATACAACCTAAAAAGACAAATTTCTGATATTTTGAAAAACTCGCGTTAAAATCGGTTTTTTCGCCATTCTTTAAAACGACCAATAAATGGATTTTTTCCTTGCGAGTTTTCTTTATTAGCCTTTTTTAGCCTAACTAATGGATTCAACACTGCCTGTGACTCTCCTAATTCATTTATGACAAATTCAAATATCGCTAAACAATCCTTTTGGCTTTTAGGATTCACAGAAAAATTATCAATAGTCCATAGCATAGCGTTAAGATCATCTTCACTAGGTAAACTTGGCAAAGATCGGTCATTTTTCCATTTTACGAAACCTTTCAAATGTGACCACATCTTCATTAAATCAGGTTCTTCCCCTGTTTTTGTATTTGTATGAATAATCCCTTTATATTCGGGGGTCATATTGACCGTATCTTGAGGACAATCTGACCGTATCTCAGATGACAAATTGACCGCATCTAATGAGGTGTCACCGTAATTTTTCCTAGCTTGTCCACACGCATCAATGTTATTAACCGTATCAAAAAGTTCACACCCAAAATTAAGATAGTACGTATTAGGATGAGACCTGCTGCTTGTTTTTCGGTTACGGAAAACCACTATTAGATCAAGTTCTTCTAACTCCCTAATTGCGCGACTTACCGTTTTTTCACTTACCCCCATCTCCCTCGCAAACGTTGCTATTGACTTCCAGCAACAGTTATCCCTATTGGCAAAAGTAATGAGCGCCCGTAAGAAATTATTCTGACGCCCCTTCGTAAGAAATATTTTTGCTTTGTCATAATAAGCCCATTGCTCAGCTTTAAAATTTCTAGGAGCGTTTTGTTTATGAGGTTGACCCTTTCGCAAGGTCGTAACATTATTTTTCATGTCCGAACCTCTCTTGCGCCAAGTAACTGCTGTTTCCATAAATCACATTCAGACTTTAGCCACCCGATAGCACTGGGACCGATTTTAATCGGTTTAGGAAATGTGCCTCGTTCTACCCAGTTGTAGATAGTTTGACGTGAGCGTGCTCCTGTTAGCGCAAGAACTTCAGGAAAGCGCAAAACAGGATCAATATTTAAAGCTTGATTGGTTTCGATTTGAGTCATGGTTGCCCCTTGTCGTGTATTTGTTCCGTTGGACAAGGGGAAATTTAAGAAACCGGATAATAAAGCGCTACAAAATTACGCTAACTTTGTATTTGTTGAGCTAACTTTGTTTTTTTGCATTTAATTTTTTTGAGTATTTTTCTTTCTTCATCCAGTTTTCGTAAGTATTCCTACCAACCCTAACTGGAGGTAGTCCCCTAGCTTGGAGATAATCATCTATGATATCGGGCGCATTAGATGGCGTTTTGTCCAACAGAGCTTTTAAATCGGGTAAGCAATGGATGAGTGCAGAAATCATATCTGTTTGGCCCGCTTCTATCCGCGATTTTAGATTCTGGGAAGTAAATTCTGTATCTGATTGGATGCTATAGATATTAGGTAACGGTTTCTTCTTAGTATGAAGCGATTCATAGAGGTTAAACAGGTCCTTTTTTAAAATCCTAATATCGTGCTTTGTTATGCCTTTAGGGGCACTAAAGCCGTATACAAAGGGTAATGTCCCCCCAAGGTAGTTTATTGGATTAGGTGTTCTTTTCGCTGAATGTAATCTGGGTTGACATAACGGTATTTCCCGTAAAAGTAAGACCGTAGACCTGTGGTCTAAAGCCCACAATCCTTCCAAGTTTGCCTGAACGGTTAACATTATTTCACTATCGTTTTCGAGCAATTTAATACCATTTACAACCGATAAATCCGAATTAATAATTTTTTGAATTAATTCTTCAGGTACAGATGCCCCTTCTATCTGCACTTTATCTAAGCTTGTAATCGCAATGTCACTTCGGGCTTCGTAACCAAGTAAGCTAACGTAAGCTCCTATCGTTCTTATTTCCAAATAATGTTCTATATCCTCGATTGAACATCCCAAAGCCTCAGCTGATTGCTCAATAGAAAAATGTTCCCCGTTAAGTATTAATTGTCTTTTATTCATTATTCACCACCTTTAACTGACGAAAGCCAGTAACAGACAAAGAACCATAGCTAGCCTGTTCGATATGATCGCTCCACCATTTCATCAACGGTCGGCGTTGCTCAAAATAGCTTGTGCGGTTATATGCTTTGCGAATGGCGTTCTTATCCGTATGAGCAAGTGCCGCCTCTATCACGTCAGCATTGAAGCCCTGCTCATTTAGCGTTGTGAGGCAAGAGAACGTAACCCATGAGCGGTTGTGCGTCCTTTAAAGCCAATTCTGCTTAATGCTTTGTTGATACTCTCTGCATCGGTAGGTTTCTTCGGATCGCGTATAGATGGGAAAACAAACTCTCTATGTCCGCTGACAGGTTTCACAGCTTCGAGAATCGCTAGAGTTTGCTCGGTAAGCGGTATTTGATGCTCTCGGTTCATCTTCATTCGATCAGCTGGAATCGTCCAGACTGCGTTTTCAATATCAATTTCAGACCAGCGAGTACCTGCCGCTTCATTAGGACGAGTCATTGTATTGAGCTGCCATTCAATTAGGCATTTGGTTGTTACTTGCACGCGCGACAGTTTGTACTAGCTCTGGAAGCTCCTGAGGGGCTAACGCCAACATATGCTGTACTTTCGGCTTACGGAATACTTCTTTGATACCGCTTAACGGATTTGAGTGGATAAGACCAGCGTTGACCGCATAGGTCATTACTTCATTGATAAGTTGTGCTGTGCGCCTTACGGTTTCGAGCTGCCCTTTTTTCTCTACTGGTTTTAGAGCTGCAATCGCCATAGGTGCTGTAAGCATTGTTACGGGAATCGAGCCAATTTCAGGAAAAGCATATAGCTCCAGCTTGCGCCAGTTCCCTTCGATTGTCTTTTCTTTGATTCTATTTCGCTTTGTGTCCATCCAAAGCGTAGCGACAGCTCTAAATGTGTTGTTTTGTTCGCTGGTGGTTTTTGCTTTTTGTTCTGCTTTCACTAACTGTGGATCAATTCCATCTGCCACCAGCTTTCTTACTTCAGTTGCTTTTAACCGAGCTTCAGCTAACGATACATCAGGAAATGAACCTATACCTGTATATGTCGGTTTACCCGTAGCTGGTTTAAGGTAACGGCACTCCCAAGACTTTGCACCACTCTTACGAACGTACAAAAATAGTCCCCCACCATCACCAAGGCGGTAAGGTTTATCTTTAGGTTTTGCGTTAGAAACTTCTTTAGCGGTTAGCTTGGCCATTCTGATCCCAAAAGTAATGCTTTTTTTGGGCCAATCCTGCTCCTCGTTTTTCGAGTAATGCTTTTTCACAGGACTGATAGATATCAATCAGTTACAAGATTCAGGAGCCGACTTCAATCCTTCTCCTTCGATTACAAGTAATGCCGATTTCTTTCCCAAAAGTAATGCTGAATTTTGATCTATTTTAAAAGCATTACTTTTAGCATTACATAAGGAAATGGTTAGAAATTGATACGAGTGGACAAGTGTTGATACTAACTGTCTGATTTTCTTAAAAGTTAGAAAAGAAAAAAGACGCCCTTGGGCGTCTCTTGACATGAATGTGGCGGTGAGCAAGAGATTCGAACTCTCGATTCAAGGAGAACCACCACAAAACCAAGCAAAATCAATTAGTTAAACAACCTCTTTATGCTTGATTTGTACACCTTTTTTGTACACGCAGAAGAGCCATTAATATGAATAAGTTCAATCCGCATGTCAACTAGGGAGCCGACTTGGTAAGTCGAACTTCCAACATCTAAGTTCACACCGGTTATAAGTTAGGTAAGACCATTAATCACAGGACTACCTAACTACCGAATATCAGCCTAGTCACACATCATACTTATTGCGTATCAATAGCTTGTACCCTATTGGCACACGCAAGTTCACTTCAAATCACTTCATAATCCCGTTGTTTTAACGATTTTACCAACTGTGCCACCAATTACACCTTTTGGCACATCACAATTAGCGGAGGTCTTATGGCCGTTTATGGATATGCGCGCGTCAGTACGACCGGGCAAAACCTAGACGTTCAGCTCAAAGCGCTTTCTGACTGTGACCATATCTTCCGAGAGAAAGTCTCCGGAGCTTCTAAATCCAGACCTGAACTGGACAACTTACTTGAAAGCCTTCATCCCGGCGATGTCGTAGTTGTTACCAAACTCTGTCGCTTGGCAAGGAACACGCGGCACTTACTAGAGATTGTCGAGTATTTTGACGAACAAGAAGTGAGCCTAAAGATACTGAATCTTGGCATTGACACTAAGACTTCAACAGGTCGTCTAATGCTAACGCTTATCGGTGCTGTCGCTGCTTTTGAACGTTCATTGCTACTTGAACGGCAGGCTGAAGGGATTGCTCTGGCAAAAGCCAAAGGACGCTACACAGGACGCAAAGCAACAGCTCAGGAAAAATCGGAAGAGATTGCATCACTTGACGCGGAAGGTCACTCCAAACAGGAAATAGCAGAAATGCTGAACATCAGCCGAACGAGTGTTTATCGGATACTCAGGGCAAACAAGGACTGCAAATGAAGAAGTATTGCACTATTGCATTAATGAGCCTGTTGGCTGGTTGCCAGAGCAATGGCATTGACAGTCAAGTCGACATGAGAACGGCCATTGATATGACTTTCTGCGACGGTAGTGGCTTGAATCGCTTCAACCCTGCTACCAGAGCGGGCCAACCCACTTGGTTTAGTTGTAAGAACGGACTATCCGTTAACCTTCCAAGTCAAACCATCTTCCAATCCGATGAAGAGTACATTAGCAAATACTACGATGAGCTTTTACTGATTGAAGAGAGCAGCTGTCCAGGCGCGGAAGACTCGGTAAGTACATTAATCATTACCCGCAACAAGCAAGGACTTCAATACAACGTGGCCTGCAAGGTGTCGGGGCGCTTTATGGTTGAAACCAGCTTCTTTGATGATATAGAAAAGCAGGTGGAAACCAGTCTAGGCCTAGAAGACTACTGTGAGGATGAGCCTTTCAAGCTAATTAATATCACACGAAAGTCTCCACGAAACATAACTTACAAGTTCACCTGCGGTGATGCCAAATACAGCATCCCAAAAGGCATTACGCCCGATGACGTAGCTGATTTAAACGCTTTGCACTGCGATTACTCTGGCTTTGCGTCTCTTACCGCCAAACTCACCAACACAAAGCAAGCAACATTCACTTGCCGTGATGGCTTTAAAACTACAACTCAGTTCTAAGGGAAATTACAATGAATAAAATGGTTGTCATGCTACTACCAGTAGCCCTACTCGCAGGTTGTTCATCAGAGCCTGAATATGCCGATTCCATGCCAAATCCTGACACTAACGTCGTGTACCAACGTGTCGATATCAGCCAAGAGCTTAACGCAAGCTATTGCGAACAGACGGGGTTTAAGCGATTTCATGAATCCGAGCGCTACTACACGTTCGAATGTATGAACGAAAGTAAATTCCGCGTGCCGAAGTAAGGATTCAGAATGAAATTCACAATAGAATTTAACAAACCAAAGCTACCGAGCAGGAAAAAAACTATCCTGATATTTATTAGTGCTGCCACTTTGTATTGTATCTACGCATTTTCATATGGTTATTACTGGGCAACTACCAGTATGAATTTTGAAGATTGCAACACTTCATATCACAATGCATTTTATCGAGAAGTCGACAATGAGATAAAGGTTCATGGATATCTGCTAAAGAAATACTTTTGCGAACAAGATAAAGATGAGCGAGAAGCTAAAGCGGAAGCATTAGCAGAAGCAAAAAGAGAAAAGTACATAGAAAAACTGGCGTTCTATCATTATTGCGTTATTAAAAGTAATCTTAGTGAAGAACAAAAAGAAACTCTATCGACTAAAGGAAAGCAAGTTATTGAGGAAGTAATTAAGGAATACCCAGTTCAATATAGACGAGCAGCCCTTATTCAATCCGCAGAAGAATTATCTAACGAGTGGGATAACTCAAATGTGGATAGATCTCAATCTTGTATAAATGATATTTCACATCCCTAAGTATGGCATTTCATATGAAAAAACTTTTGTTAGTGCTTTCGATAGCTTTTGCTGCCTCACCAGCAAAAGCTCTAACCAATGCTGAGCAAGTGGGCGTGACATTAGCTACATTCGACGTTTGTTATGTAAAACTCAACGGTTGGCATAATTACGCTGAAGGATTTAAATGGGGGCGAGATATGCTTTTGGATAAAGTAGAAGCAATGCCTTATACGTCCCGTATGCAAGCTATTGATATGGGGGAGGCAATACAAACCGAACTCAATTCAAAAATCACAAATGGCTCTGACGCGTTAAAATTTTGCGAGATGCAATATGAACATTACCAATTAGGCACATATTAGCGCTTACTCAATACTACTTACACCAAAGAAGCACTTGCTTGCTTCTTTTTAGCTTCATGGATAAATAGCATGTCAGAACAGATACATATTGAAGGCTACTCAGAAAGTGGCTTTTGGGGAAAACTGAAGAAATACGCAAAAACCATTGGCGAAGAGTTGGTTGAGAAAGTACTTCAGCTTTATTACGCACTTGAATCGGATAAATGCTCTGCTAAACATAAAACAATTATCTATGGTGCCTTAGCGTACTTGGTGTCTCCTATTGATGCCATTCCCGACTTAACTCCCGTACTAGGCTACACCGACGATATGGGCGTTGTTGCGGCTGCTCTCGCCGCGGTTTCTATGTGTATTGATGAAGAAGTAAAAGAAAAAGCTAAAAACAAGCTCAAAGAATGGTTTAGCTAATCAATAACCCGCTATAAATCTGGCATAAGAGACATGGGTATCCACTACAACAAAAAGGTGCACCATGTTTCGAAAACTACTCAACACGCTCATTCGATGGGCCAAAGAACTCTGGTCTCTGTTTGAGATTATCGAAGAAGTCGTTCCAGCCGGAGCGACCTCTTCATCTTCACCAATTCCTGCAACTTACCAACCACAACCGATAGAAACCAAACGACGTTCACGATGGTTTGAACAACCGCCATCCAAAGTAGCTCGACATCGATATATCGAACTTGACGGCTTTGCTGAAAACTTTCGGATTGACCAGAGAGGACGATACGACCTACTTCAACTTGCCAAATTTGCCGAGCACTTCGTTTGGATTTGCCAAGACGCTGTCGAAGAGTTTATCGATGACTCAATGGATTATGACAAAGATTTCATTGAGGGCCGTCATGTGCTCTGGCTCAACAAGGCGGATTGTATCGAGTTCTGCTATCACCAGTACTCAGCATTAGCCGACCTACTTTAACACTAACCCACCTACCTACAAGGCTCCTTCGGGAGCCTTTTTCATATCCGGAGAAAAGAAAATGGATTACTTAAAGAAAGCCGTATCACTGATTCAAGATGGCGATCGGTACTACGGACATGGGCGCTTCTTTGCCGACTTCATTGATGACTGGGCGTACCGTCAAACAGGGTTACATGAGCCCTCCAGACCACTCAGAGAAGAGGTTGAGACTATTGCAAGTAACCTTTCACACACAATAAGAGCAGCTTGGGAAGCTGCTCCCGGAGAGGATTTCCTTGGGCATGTCATTGAAGAGTCTGGTGGTTCAGGCCACTTGTCATTCTTCCGAACCCCGCCATCGGTTAGCTTGTTAATGGCAAAGATGATGGGCGGAAGCTCTCGCTTAGAAGACTTCGCTGATATCTGCATGGGCAGTGGCTCACTCACTCTCGCTTATATCCACCAGACGTTCCTTGATGGTGGTGCCAGTGCTGTATCTCGCTTGAATCTCATGGGTGAAGACCTCTCCGGCAATAAAGTGAAAGTCGCCATGCTTCAGATACTGAACTTGCTCGATATCTTAGGTGGTGACAGGCCTCTGTACGTTCATAGTATGCGGTTGCGTGAGATGAATAGTTTAAGCCGAGAGGTGGGAACGGTTCAGTACGACTTTTCTGGGCCTAATAATCCAAGATGCAAACTGAGTAATGAACAACATGCTTTAATTAGCCAAGCTGTTAGCTCTGGTGTGTCGGAGGAAGTAATAAGTCAGCGATTGAGAGTGCCACTGAATCTAGTTAGGCGAGAAAGAAAGTCTGCTTGATGAATGGTAATTGGGTAATTTGGTAATTTGGTAATCGGGTGTGAAATTACCTGATTACCAATAACCAGCCTAAAGTTTTTAACTTTAGCAAAAACACTTTTGCCCCATTGTGTGTAAACCTAAGATTTAGGACACACTTCCTTTATCATGATTTGACCTATTTTTTCTAATAACTAACTATGTAGTCACTTCTGTATGAGGGGTTATACCGACACCGTCTTCATTTTGGATTTATTGTTAATTCAATAAAACAATAAGATAAGTGATTGCATTCGGCGTTTCTCTCTGCATTTATAAGGAATGTACCTAGTTAAAGATACTGTTAGAAAAACGGAGGTAGCATGGAGTTTGTTGATACTTTATTGGATATTCTCGAAAAGACCGAAGATGATGATTTAGGCAGAGGCTTTCTGACTGAGCATATGTTTAATTTTCCTTCTAATCAAGTTAATAATGAGGTTCGAAATGCTCTGAACGAAATGTTTAAAACAAAGAATAAATCGCTATACGTATGTGGTCATCAAGGTTGCACAGATAAGTCTATATTTTCCCATGAAATGACAGAAAGTGTTTTCTTGACGCAATTGGCTGATAATCAAGGCATGGTCCTTGAACTGACACCTGATTTTAAAAAAAATGCACTAAAGTCGTGGTTTAAGCCAGTTCATAAAGGAAACGCGACTAATTTCCCTGGATATTGTCGAGAACATGATAGAAGCATTTTTGAAGATATTGAAGCGCCTTTTCCGGGCTTTACAGAACATTTTTATGCTAAATATTGTCTCAGGTTGATTCGACGTGACTTGTTTGAACTAGACAGAAAAATTAAAATGTGCAATGAGTTGATTAGCAATGTTTGTGGGGTTGAGAACGACGAAACTAAGCTATTCATAAATCAAATTGAACAGAAAAAAGAGCTTAACTTAAAGAGAAAAGAACGTGCTCTTGCTATTTATAATGAGCTTTTTGACTCTATCGAAAACCAAAAGTCTTACTTAGAGTTTCATGAATTCGACGTGAAAAAGGCAGGATATTGCTTTAGCAAAATGTTCGACTTTACTCTAGATTCAGACGAAGAATTCGCAGTTTTATTTATTATAAAACTAGAACATGACCAAATGTCCAAGTTTGTTCTTGCACATATAAAAAATGATATAAGTAGAACTTTGTCTTCTGATCTTGAGCCAAAAGGGAATCATGAGCTATGGTTGTTAAGTGAAATGATGCTTAACCACAAAGAACACTTTGTTTTTTCTCACCATTTTAGTGCTAGTCTTGATGAGCATACAAACGATATTATGACGAGAAATCATGATATTTTTCCACTTAGCATCATAGATAAATTATTACTGTCGCAAGTGTTCTTCTAACAAGAGACTATGGCGTCAATAGTTAATTTCTGGCGCTATTGTTATCCCACATTACACCGTCTCTGAACATCGAATTTAAGATCACAACCATCTTTCTCATTTAAGGCTTCAAGATACTTTTCCTAATCTGACGGAACTGAACTAGATTATTAGCACTAACATGCTTCTGTCCACTTCTGAGTTTCAGAATGTTATCCGCACCTGAATGTTATCCGCACCATTATTCTTGGTAATTTCGGTAATCCATGTAATAACCAACAGATTCATATAGTTATTCGCAACAGCTTAATTACCAAATTACCAACTCTTCCCCTCAAAGCTCATCTACCTCAAAAAAGGTAACGTTCACATTAAAAGGGAATGGGAAACCAAACGTTACCTTTCTCTAGCTGACCCTATAGTGGTAACTAAAATCCATACCTTCTAATCTAAAGTCACTTCCTCTCTTTACCTAAACTTTGCGTAAATATTTCCATTATTTTTCATCTTCAATCCCTTACTACATAAGGGATAAACAGCAGCTTTCTTCCTAAAACCATCGTCATCTTTGCCATCACCTTAAAATAAGATTAGAGCCACCCAAACGGCTCATTTCACTCGTTTAAAGGAGAAGCAACAATGACACAACCACTACGCAGATTAACCAAACTACGCCGCAACCGAATGATTCGTACATTGTATGACTATTGGGAGTTAGACCAAATTCAGCATTTCATGGGACTGAAATCTTTGTCTACTCGCACACTGAATAAAATCCTAAAGAGCGAATCGCGTAAGCGTAGAGACCGTATGATTCGCAAGCTCTTTGAGTACTGGGAACTTGAAGATATTCAGCGTTTTATGGAAGCGAAGCCGTTGTCTATTCGTACTATGAAATTCATCACGAGGGATGTATTTCCATGCGCATATTGATACGACCGAACAAACGGACGCGCAAGCACTTAGAAAGGCTTGCCCGTCACTCTAACTGCTCAATGGCAAGGATAGCCATGAGCCTACTAACGGAGTACGGCAGACATGCATGAAATGACACTAAAGCTGCCTCGCTCTATCACCGACGCACTACAGAAAGAAGCCGACGAACTCGGCCTTTCTTACTCTAAACACCTACTGGCCACACTGGATGAGTTGGCTACTACCAAATCAAAGGAACTGATTAATGACACAACTGCTACAAAACGAAGAATTACTGAATGACTTACAGCAAACCGTGGATGACGCATGGATTCTTGAGCAAGCCGATGAAATCCTTGATATCGTATTAACGTTAGACCCTGAAGAATTCGAACAGCTTCACGATACCGATGACAGACCAGTTGTTCGAGTGTATCGCACCACTGATGGCTTCAAGCTAAATTCGGTAGCATACGACATGGACTGTGATGACCTTAAGACTTACTTTAGCTTTTCTGACTATGAATCTGGGTTTTCAGCCGTTGATGGTGAGTATGACTACGAAGCTGCTCAGGAACGCCGAGAGCGCATTCGTACAGAGCGCCAAGTCAAGCAACAACGCAAGAAAGAACAAAGCCTAGAGCGCTTCCTTAGGATTGAAAAGGCTTATCAAACGGGCACACCAAATGCTGCTCATCCTTATCTAGAGCGTAAAGGTATCGAACCAGAGTCTGTTCAAATTGAATACCGAGTTGTTCATGCTCTTCTATTCCAAACAGACAAACCGTTAGAACTGCTCATTTATAAACTTAGTGATGATGCCTATCAGGTCATCACACCAGATAAGCTGACACTGAACGGTAAACGTCAAGATAAGTTCAATATCATTAGAGAATCGGGAGCTCTGAAGGGAGCCTTTGCAACAGTCGGTAATGGAGAGCCCGAGTTTATCGTTGAGGGATTTGCAGATGCCATCTCGGCAAATATGTGCTTAGACCGACCTGTTGCCATTGGATTAAATGCGCAAAACATTAAAAACATTGCCGTTAACCGACCGGAGCTTATTCTTATCGGTGACAATGATGACGCCGGACGCAAAAGTGCTGAGCAATCCGGCCTTGACGCACTTTTCCCGATTAGCCACAAAGATATTGATGAGATGCGACAGGATATCGGTATCGATGCTGCCAAAGCCTTTCTAGAGGCCGAAATTGAGCGGATAGAACAAGATAGAGCGCCGTTACTGTGCGACTCACAGCGCTCTATGACGCTCGTCTCAGCACCTCCCGGCTCTGGTAAGTCTCACCATGAGAGCTTGCGCATCTTACGTAATACTGGGCTCACCGTTTATGCTGTGCACAACAAGCAAGCGATGAATCAGCACAATGACAGTCGAGTAACCATGCTCCGAGAATTGGCTCGCTATGAGTCTGCACCTCTACCTGAAATTCGAACAGTTAAGAGCGAAGATGCTGCAGAAACCATTAAGCTTCAGTTTGAAAAAGCGGTTGAAGAGTACCGGTCATGTGACGATGAGGATAAGAATTGGGTTATTTTCATTACCCACAGAGCTTTGAGCATGCTTAACTTTGAGTTGGATGGGCTTGATGCGCGTCTAGTCATCGATGAAGTGCCCGACGCATTTCAAACTCACAGTGAAAAGATGCAAGCTGACAACTTAGGCATATTATTGGGCCACTTCAATGCAGAATCTAAAGAGGTCGGCGATTATTACATCGTCAACCTTAATGATTTGAATGAAACCGGTCGCAGATTTTACTATAACAAGTCGAACAAATACGACCTAGCTGTTAAGAGCTACTGGTCGTTTATAGACCAGACATTGCGTAACGCCAATCACACGAATTTTCTTATTATAGAGAAAGGCACCGGGGCCTATGCAGAGGTTGCGCAATATCTAGATGTCGATATAGAAACACTGGTGGAAGGTGAAAGCCCATATATCAGCTCGACATTGAGCATTGCCCCCAGAGTCACTATTACGAAATGTGAACTGTTTAATGCTGAGGTATTTGACAAATTCGCGGACGTTCGCATGCTATCGGATGATTGTGAGAACAGTATCTTTGCTCTGCTACTGGAACGCATTCAGGGTGTCGAAATGAACATCGAACGGCTTCCAACGCGGCATGAACGCGGAATTGCTCACCGAATTACCCAAATTATCGGAATTACCGACCAAGTATTCAGTAAGCACAAAATGGATACTCGACCAGAGCTCTCAAATGCGATTGCTGAAGAGTTAACCTCACATTGCAACCTATTTGCCTCTCTCTGGCTCCTGAATAATGAAAGCCGGGAAAACAGTGATGCAATAAACAAGCTAAAAGTGCTGGGTTACAATGTTGATGACTTAAACCCGATGACGCACGGACGCAATGACTTAACGCACTATGACACGCTAATCATGATGTACAGCTTAAAGCCATCACCCGTCTATTCAGCACTCATGTCGCAACTTAGAATTAGCCGTGAAGAGTTAACTCGCTGGTATGAACACAACGTCCACATGCAGAACGTTTTCCGGTGTGACCTTCGTATCGCTAATGGCACAGGGTCAAATACGTTAGTGTTTCCTGATAAGAGCTCGATTGAATACTTCTTAGATAGAGTTGAAGGGCTCTGGGGGACTGATGAAAGGCAACTCATCGAAGAGAAAGTGAGTTACCTTGATAGTGACGCTCTGAAAGCTTATTTTGAATCTAAGCCCTCTGGTCGCCGCCAGTCTGGTAATGAAGCACTGACAGGCGCTGAGCGCACTAAGTTAAGCAAATGGCGCAAAGATTTGCCTGACCTTAATGAGTATGCAGAAACGTTAGAAAATGGCCTGAAAGAACTGGTCTCAATGAAAGTTCGACAAGTCAAAGCTCTATACGAGGAATGGTTCGACCGCAATAAAGAGCAGCAAACACCACCTGAACCAGTAAGAATGCCGACCATTGAGCTCGATGGATACACAGTTTAAAGTTCAGCCCCTCTCAAGAGGGGTTATTTACGGTTTAATGGGGCAATGAATTCTTTAAGTCGCTCACTTACACCGTATGTCTTAAGTGCATTATGAACATATGTTTTTTTACTGCAATCTTCACCACTGTCCCACATCCGTTTAAACTCCGGGTTCGTTTGATATTCCTTCGCCATTAAACTTACGTTAAAAAATGCTGAGACATCCTGAATTTTAAGTTTTTCCCTTCTAAGGCCCAGTAGTCGGCCATATTCTTTAGGATTCATCGGTGCCGATTCAAGCAAAGATTTGAGGTTTACATACTGCCCCATTTCAAAATGCTTAAAAGAATATCGGTAAATTTGATTTGACGCGTTCTTTCGCTCCTCGTCGGAAGCCGTTTCTTGGCATCCGTCAACATAACCAATAATAATGTCATCATACGTCATGTTGTAATGAACCCTGTCCCTGATTGGCCACTCCCTCTTCTCAGGGTTAAAACGGTATGCTCGTCGAAAAGCGTCGATTGCCACTTTCGAGTTATTATCCTCATCTTCATCAAAACGCATTGTGAAATAGTCAATCATAAAGTGAGTGAACTCTACTGGGATTGGATACCCTTTATCTCTCGCTACTCTGGCATTATGGAACAGCCCATAAAGTACATCACTGCATTCATCTTCCAGACCACGACGCAGTTTGATTATGTACGAAGACTCGATACCTTCAGTTGGTGGTAGGAGTCGGATATTTTTGAAAGCATCTAGATGTTCCAAAATCAACCTGTAAACTTTTTCACTCTCCGTTTCCATGTATCCGCCTGACTTGTATGACTTTATTTCATCAAGATTTACATAAAGTGAAATGGTCGTCTACAAAAAGTGGCAAGCTGCAAAACAGCCTGCCGCTCAGATTACCTACTCTTGGTCAGCCAATATCGTCGAACGGATATGATAGAAACGCTTAGATTGTTTATTCACAGACTTGTTCTTAGTAAGCTTGCCATCATTTTGTGGAACCAGAAAACCTTTACGGAGCAGCATATTAGCTGCAACTTTATAGTCAAAGTCTTGACAAAAGATCGTCTGAAATGCACTAATTTCCACATAAAACATCTCGTCGTCTTTAATGCCATAACATTTTCCATTACGAGCAGCATTTTTATCTTCCGTATGGAACCACATATCCCCACGAGAGCTCAATCGTTCACGAATCGCATCCAACATTTTCTGGTCTTCCAGAGAGCCTGAAGTCCCTCGATTATCTAGCCATTCATTAAAAATACGTAAAGTTGCATCAAATGCTTCACCTTTATCCCAGCCAGTAATTCGCATTTGCGTTGCAAGTTCACCCGCGGCTGCAATTTCAGCAAGGTGACCCGCTACACGGTAAACCTGACCCACGGCACCCTCAAGGTTTGCTTGCTTCATGAAATCACGTTTCACCTCTTTTATGAACTTGTCAGCCATATCGCGGTGCTCGGTGACTAATTTAATCGCTCTTTTCGCAGCCACACCATGGTAGCGCTTTGCACTTACTTTCAATGCATCAGAGAACTCTCGCCCATCAGCATAGTCATGGGTGGTATCAAATACCCCCATTTCCTCTGAAACTGGCGCGTATACATTAATAAATCGAACTTCCTGCCCAGCAGTTACGTTAGCTTTCGCTTTTGTCATATGCTGTTCAAGCGACACTTCTCCGGTGGACAGCAACGTCGTTCTCCAGCTAGCTGGCCTTTTTCTACCCGTCATGCGCTGCTTTCCCTTACCATTACCGAGCATATATACCGCATCACCAACATCTTTCGGTGATAGCTGGGCTATTTCATCAAGAACTAGCAGCGAATCATTGTGATGGCTGGCAAGAACTTCCAAACCATTATCGGTCGCTTTCCAGCGAGGTAAGTGATGTGGATTTCCCCACACCGACTTCGCAAGTTCAAGTAATGTTGTCTTACCGCAGCTACTTGAGCCGTTAAAGTGAAGACCCGTATTCTCACTGCCCGTAAAATTCTTAATAATAGGCGAGAATGCAGCCGACAAAGCCAGCAACAGCCGACTGTTGCCTTGACATGGCTTAGCAACATTGCGTCTCCACTCCATTAAGCTGCCTATCTCAGTTGTGTCGCACATAGGCTCATCTTCCGATTGAAAAATGAGACGGTCTGGTCCATCACCAATTACAACATTAGGGAACACGTACTGATCACCAAACCACCCCGGCTCTGTAACACTGGTTGCTCGTGATATTGGCTTCACCTTCTGTAAGTAGTTTCTTAGCTCAGGATACATTTTCACTTCTGCCAGAAGCCCTTTCGGCACGAGCATATCCAGATACTTCGAATGAGCCCCAGTCAGATGCGTCCGCTTCAGAATGACCTCGTGAAAATTATCATCTGGGTCTTTAACCTCAACAACTAACCCCCAGTTGTCGGCTTCCTTGTCCCTAAGAAGCGAGGTTACTTTAAGGTTTTCACAAACCTTCTGCCTACGTGATACTCCGTCTTTACCCGGTTTAAAAAAGAACAAACCGTGAGGTGTAAGCTCGTAGCCTTCAGGGATACGAAGGTTAGCCTGTTCAATCATACTATCAACAAGCGCCTTCAATTTAGGGCGGCCATTACTCTGCTGGAAGTTGATGATTCTCCCACCATCTTTGACTTCAGGTTGAACAACTGTAACCCCGTGTGAAATAGCCACTTCTTTATCCAGCTCATCCTCTTGGTCACAGCACATCATTATTGGTGTTGTGCTGTAGTGCTCCTTCAGGTCATCTATGATGACTCTTAGGTTGTCATGACTTACATACATGATGGTGGTGTAGCCCGTCGCCTCAAACAGGACTGAGGCTGCCTGATGCGATTTTGCAAGCAACACGACGGTATCTTCACCTAGTATCGAGTGGAAACCTCCCGTCGTCGGCTTGCCCTCCATTAACTCGGTAGTACCATCTGGAGCGATTCTTTGTGCAGTAACTAACTTCCCATCACTGTTGACTAATGGAATGTACAGATCGTTGTTCGCTCCAATCAAAGCGCCATTACTCTTGATGTCATACTTGATAAGATGCGGATGTTGAGCCGCTTCCGATAGATGGCTCAACATACTCTTTAGGGATACTTCCGGTTGGTTTAGCTCAGTTGCAGTATTCATGATGAATAATCCTCTTTCGTTAGTGTTAAGCAAGACCCGTTCTTGCTGTAATACCTAGACTAACTAGAGACGCAAATCCTGTTGAGTTTAAGTGGTTAACCTGCCCAAACTTGATTTTTACCATCAATGTATGCTAGGCCACTGAAAAGGTAACGTTCACATTAAAAGGGGTGAGACTATCGAACGTTACCTTTTTCTAAATGGGTCAAATAACAGTAACTAAAATCTATACCTTCTAATAAGACGTCAATAATGGGTAATGTGGTAATTCTGGCAATTTCACTATTAACTATATATTAATCAGTTGGTTACTGAGAATTTCATTTGGTTAACACCAGCTACTGATGTGGTAATTACCAACAGTGAACCAACACCCAAGCCCTTAAGGTAATGTGTAACTGGCTGATATTAATGGATATTCAAGGTTTAATTACCGAATTACCCGATTACCATCGATTCAACAATCACTCTTCATCACGGTATAAGTACAGTAAGGGCATACCTCTACCATACCGCTAGCACTGGTACAGAATACCCTGAGAACACCACCCAAACCTTACCAGTAAGGTCTCGCAACCCTAACTTTACCGAAGGATGAGCCTATGGGATTTATCCGAGCCTACCTGCGTGTTAGTACCGTCGGTCAAGACGTCATGCGCGCTAAAACTGAAATCGAAGAGTTCGCCACCAGCCATAACCAGAAGATTGCTGCGTTCTACTTCGAACGCTTTACCGGAACATCACTGAATCGGCCAGAACTGAACCGCTTACTTGAGGACGCTCAAGACGGTGATGTCATTCTGATTGAATCGGTTGACCGTATCAGTCGTTTAACGAATGGAGACTGGCTGAAACTTAAACATCTTATTGAGTCGAAAGGCGTATCCGTCGTTGCCTTAGATTTGCCAACAAGTCACGTCGCAATGAAGCAGACCGAAGCTGGGGATGACTTCATTCATGCGGTACTCAAAGCGGTGAATGGAATGCTGCTCGATATACTGGCAGCAACTGCCCGGAAGGATTACGACCTCAGACGTAAAAGAACGATGGAAGGTATTGCAAAGGCCAAGCAATCTGACCCATCCAAGTATCAAGGTCGTAAACGGAACCGTGTCCTTTGGGCATCCATTAAGCGACTTCTGGAAACTTCACACACCTACAGCCAAATCCAAGCCATCACCGGTGCAAGCAGGATGACCATTGCAGCTGTCTCTAACGAACTCAAGGAGCAAAAGCAGATTGAAACCCATCCACGTTAAACGCGTTATCCAGTTTATCCAGCAACACCATCCGATACATAACGCTGAAGAACTTAAAGTCATTCTTCAACAGAACCCAGAGCGCTTTATCTACCTACTTAACGAAGCCATCGAAGTCTCTGGTTCAACACCCAAATGTGCAATGCGATTCATTCGCGAATTCAAATTAATTAAGAAAGAGAATCCTACTATGAACAAACCGAAAATCACCATGCGCCTAATGATTGTTATTAAATCAGCTTGGCAGAAAACCGTTCAGTTCTTTTCAGGTAAATCACAGAAGGTTGCCATCATCAGTGCTATTGGTGCAGTCGTGGCATTCATTGTTACTCGCAGCCCTGCGGCTATGGCTATGCTGTCTAAATGTGGTGGATTGCTTAACATAGCTAAAGACTTGACGCTGCAAAACGTCTACTTAGCTGGCAGCTTCATCCAGCTATTCGGTAATGTCGTCTGGAATCAGGTAGTAGCCGTGAAGAACTTTGCCATAAACAAAGCCGCTCGAGCTTGGCGTTGGACTGCTGGGCTATTTAGCACGACTTCGGATAGTGATGAGCCAATCTACAATGCAGCATGAACTAAAACTGGTGAAATGGCTTGAGGGGTTGCTGACGAGCTTAGCCCCGAAGGTCAGTCGAGTTGCTGAAACCATCGCGAGCATTGCTAGCATCATGGCAAGCCTATCGTGGCTAGTTGCTCAAGCATTGGTAGTGGTTCGTAGTAAAAGTTAACAACAACAGGGTTATCGACTACCCTGTTCACACTTTGAGCAGAAAGCCGACCAGAACAAGTAGTTGAAACTTGAAGGAAAATCACACCCATGATATTCAAATAGATTCAGTTAACTAATGTTGATATTGGAATCTTTACGTGAAGCCACTAAAAAATATAGAGCCAACAGACGAGCAAAGGCAACTGTTTACAACTCCCCATCCAATGAATCGAGTTATAAGAGGTGCTGCAGGTAGTGGAAAAACAACGATAGCATTGCTCATGCTAAAATTAGCAATCACATTCCATAGAAATAATCGTAGGCGAAACATGCAGGAACAAAAGCCTATACGAGCGATAGTATTTACGTTTAACACCACATTAAGCTCTTATATTCGCCAGTTAGCTCAAGAAATTGGCAAGGGCATAGAAATAGAAGTGCTAACACTAGCCAAATATTGTAGAAATAAATATCCAAATATTAACGAACTACAGATTGTAAACAATATAGAGGAATCTGGTTTCTCTATATCTAATACCTTAGGCTTGGACTCAAGTTATTTGTCTTCTGAAGTAGATTACGTATTAGGTCGTTTTTTGGAAACCGATCTAGAAGAATACTTGGACGCCGTGCGTGTAGGCCGAGGAACGAAGCCCAGAATCGACCGCGCTTTAAGAGAAAAGATTCTCCAAGAGATAATCCATCCCTATCTCGAATACAAAAAAAACAACGGAATTGTTGATTGGAACGATATCAACCAATATCCCATAAGTAACATAAATGAACAGTTTGACATCATAATTGCTGATGAAACTCAAGATTTTTCCGCAAACGAACTTAGAACAATAGTATCAATGCTTCACGATCAGTCTCATGGTACCTTTGTAATCGATACCGTTCAGAAGATATACAACCGAGGCTTTACTTGGCGAGAGGTTGGACTGGAAATAAGACCTCAAAATTCATTTAGATTAGAAAAGAATTATAGAAACACGTATGAAATAGCCTGGTTGGCTTACCAACTATTAAATCGAGTAGGAATTGATGCTGATGGCACCATACCTAAGTATGATAGTTGCCGAGTTTCTGGGGAACTACCAAAATTAATTTCAGGACTATACAATCAGCAAGTAAGCTACGCTATTGATTATCTAAATACCGTGGACCTCGAGAATGAAACTGTTTGCTTCATTTCTAAATCGCAAGGAACGCAAAGATATCTGAAATCAGAGTTATCGAGAGCAAAAATCCCCTTTGCTAACCTAACTAGAACTAGTGAGTGGCCTGATATTGACACCAATGTGGTTCTATCGACGATGCATTCAGCTAAAGGCTTAGAATTTGATCATGTTATCCTACTAGGTCTCAGTAACGAGTTTCTAAAATACGAAGAAGATTCAGAATCCGACTCTTATCTAAACATTTGTCGTTTATTAACAGTTTCAATTACACGAGCGAGAAAGTCCGTTATTCTAGGCTACAAAGAACAAGATAAACCAAGCATTTTAAACCTCTTAGATAGCAAAACTTATGAACTAGTGGAGTTGTGATGACTATAGAAGAAATCATCGAAGAAAGAGGCATAGAAGAAGTTCTACATTTCACAACTAACCACGGCTTGGTTGGAATCTGCTCTTTAAACAAATTGGTATCTCGTGATCAGTTACCCAAAGAAAAAGCACTGGAACATATAATCAAGTACAACTCTAAATTTCGTTCAGACTCACAATGGACATCTTATGTTAACTTATCGATCTCGAGAATTAATACTAGCTTCTTTGGATATAGCCAAACGTGGCACAGGGAAGAATATGATTTTTGGGTTATTTTTGCTTTCGATGCACAAATTCTAGCCCATGATGGAGTAGTCTTTACAACAACCAACAATATCTATAGGAATGAGTGTAAAAGAGATATTGGGCAGATTGGGTTAAATATGCTGTTCCATGACCAAGTTGTATCAAAGCGTGGGCGATTAAAGCCCAGAGATCCAACTTTGCCATTGAATTGGACTACATGTGAAGAAGCTGAAGTGCTCTATCCTAATGATATTAGTTTAGAATACTTAAAAAAATTGTATGTTCCAGATGAAGCTACTTTCGCGCTCGCTAGTGCTGCATTATCATTTGACGACAAACTTCAACATATTGAAATAGAAGTTAATACCGAAAAATTCATGGGATTATAAATGAGCAATTTTCGTAGACAGGCAACAATTAATTCTGCTCTTTGGGCTGCTTACGCGGATGCCTTGGGATTTATAACAGAATTAGCGAATTCTAAAGCTACCGTGAAGTCTCGTAGCGGCCAAGAGACCATATTGGAAACTATCCCATGGAAAAGGAAACTTGAAGGTATCTATGGGACACAAGTTGAATTACCCAAAGGAACATACTCTGATGATACCCAACTAAGACTTAGTACATCGAGAGCTATAAATGGTAGAGGATATTTCGATGTAGAAGCATTTGCCAAATGCGAATTGCCTGTCTGGCTAAGCTACGCATTAGGTGCCGGTCGCGGTACGAAAATCGCCACGAACAATTTAATAAAAAAATCTATTAACTGGTATTCAAATTTTTATTCTCAAAAGGATTCAAAATATATTCAAGGTGGCGGAAATGGCGCGGCAATGAGAATTCAACCTCATGTTTGGGCGGCCACTAATTTACATGACATCGAAAGCTACATAGTCGATGTCATTAAAAACTCAATAGTAACTCACGGACATCCTAGAGGCATATTGGGTGCTATTTTTCATTCACTATCGTTAGCTAGAGTACTACGAAATGAGAAACTGTCGTTAGAATCACTTAAGGAAGATGCTTTCATCTGTAGTCGTGCATCTGTTTTTATAAAGCAAGACGATATGTTGGAAACTTTTTGGGTTCACCAATGGGAAGCGGAGACTAAACTAAGCTTAGATGATGCGTTTGCTAATGGAGCAGAAGAATTACTTACAGATATTGAAAGTGTATCCACGTGGGTAGAGTCTACTGACACCAATTATACTCAACTCACAAACATAATGGGCTTAACAAATCCCGAGCAACGTGGTTCTGGAACAAAAACAGCACTCGCAGCCTCTCTGCTATTATTAAAAAGCTATACCTCAACCAATGCACATAAACTTTTAGTTGATGTAGTGAATGAATTGAAATCAGATACCGATACAATTGGAACAATGTTTGGTGCTCTGTATGGAGCTCAAGCTAATGCATTGCCGCCTGGCCACATTCAGGATTATGACTATATAGTTTCTGAAGCAAACCGAATGTATCGTCTAAGTGTAGGCGAGGATACTGAGACGTTTGAATACCCTGACGCTTTGAATTGGATTCCAAATCGTTCATCACTAGATAATTCTATGGTGGCGACCAATAATAAAGTCCATATTGATCTATTTGGAGAACTGACCCCGATTTCGGTATCTTATGAAGACAGGAAAAATGAATATTTATTTAAATGGTATTTAACGAAACACGGTTTTTCTATTCTCTTAAAGAGACGAGTCTTTAAAGAACTGCTCGAAGAAGAACCTCAGTGCGCTCCTAACACAATTTCGAGTGTTGACAATCCATCTATTCATAACTCGGATTCTTATGATACGGCTCAAATATCTGCCACTGCGAGTACTCAAAGTAAAACTGTAGCCCTAACTCCCATGGTGTACGATATGAAGGCTTTAGCTAGAGAAGCTATTGAGAGTAACTTTGATGAAACATTAATTGGGCAACATATAAAGCTACTTGCAAAAAAGAAAAACTACTCCATAGAGAGCGTCATAGCCTATTCATCTATAATTGCGAACGCATTTAATAACGACCCAACAACATGATTTATTTAAAGTTAGACAGCTTGTAATGTTACTCTGTTAATCACTATTAACCTCAAGTTTACTTGGCTCCAATAAGAATGCGTAAAACGAAAACAATAAGGAAGATGAAACCACTTCCTTATTGTCGTTAGTAGTTACTCTGCCCCCAAAAACATTAGCCACTACAGAAGCACTAAGCTTCACGTAGCAATTCAGTTGCAGTAATACTGAGACTTGCTTTATGTCCCTTCCATTAAAGACATAATGTTTGAGAGAGATTGTCAGCACTTGCCATTTTATGGAAACAAAGGCTGTCCTAAC
Organism: Vibrio diazotrophicus; assembly: GCF_038452265.1. Classification (NCBI taxonomy): domain Bacteria; kingdom Pseudomonadati; phylum Pseudomonadota; class Gammaproteobacteria; order Vibrionales; family Vibrionaceae; genus Vibrio; species Vibrio diazotrophicus. The sequence continues at coordinate 1,202,127 of NZ_CP151842.1, read as the reverse complement.
TGTCAAAACACCTCGGAATCTGCTGCACAACCTCGTTCTTCAAATTCAGCCCATAAGAACCATACTGGCTAGCCACATCGCCTTGAGAATGGCCCGTTACCGATTTTTGCACATCAATGCGCACATTCTTCACGCGACAGATTGTAATGAACGTATGGCGGAAAGCATGGAATGGCTTAAGGTTCGCTCGGTTAATGCCCAGCTCATCTGCAATATATTTCCCAAACCAAAGGCTAACCTTCGAGTGGTACTTAGTATTTTTCGATTTGTTCAGTTTAGGGAACAACCTGCCGTCTTGAGGCAACGAGTTAACATATTCAGCAAAACCCAATTCAAGCAAGTGTTGATGAATTGGCACTTGGCGTCGCTCACCCGTTTTGACGGATTGGTCTTCCCTATCTTCTGATATCTGGATAAACGGGATGTCGGAACCCAACGAAATATCATCAATATAGAGCTGTGCGAGCTCCTCTGCCCTTGCTCCGGTGTAATACAGCATAATGGGTAACCAATAAGGTGCTTCGCCATAGTCAGCTTTAGAGGGACGATAATCATCATGAAAGAGCTTTGAGCTAAATATCGAACGTATTTCTTCTGGTGTATAATCTTTCCCGGTAGGGTCTCCGCCAGTTTTCTTAATATCTGAAACAACGCCATGAACGGGATTATTCTGTATATAGTCCTGCCGTACTGCATAGGTAAATACAGCTGAAATAGCATTCATCTGTTTACGAACACCGGCTTGTGATATCAGCTTGAGTCCAAGTTCTTGAGCTTTGGCGACCTGCTCTTCAAGACTTAACGCTTTGATATCTTTTTTGACTTGAGTTGGAAGTGATTCAAGCATATTTCTAAATGTCGCCAAATCGCGCTTAGAGAAACTTGATATCATTTTATTGGGATACATTTTCAAAAATCGTTCGATAGCCGAAGAATAATCTCGAATCCGGGTCTCACCTTTAGTTGATTCTCTACGTAAAGTTGACTGTTTATACTCTTCCCAAACTTCTTCGAAAGATGTACCCGCCATATCTACTGGTTGTAGTTTATCAATACTCTCAAGATGTACCCCGTGTGATGCTAAATCAATATCTGAGACTTGCTTTTTAACTGCACTGCGCGTCATATCGACATATGCTAGTGCAAACTTAGCTAATAACTTTCGGTATTGCTGACTGTCTAAATCAGGTTCTACATTATAGCCTGCAAGTGATGAGGTAAAATACTCACCAATCAGTCGTTCTAACTGACTATAAATTTCGCGAAGTCGTTTGGCTTTACGTTCAGGATCAACACTGATGCCGTTAATTTCGTTATACCGCTGCCTAAGCTTAAAATTTTCGATATCATCGAGAGCATCAAGCACCGGAAGATTATTTTCTTCGATAAATTCTCCGCTCTTCATAATGAAAGGGTTAATCGCACCGTGGATGCCATAGAAATGTTTGGCCGTTGCCTGTTTCCACTCAAAAATAATTGCATCAATAACACCATCAGTAAGTCGAGAATCACTCTCTAACTTTCTTCGGGCGCGTTCAATTTCCGCTTGAAACTCAGCTAAAACAGTCGGATGACTTAAACGAGCCTCACGCTCTTCTTTCGTACCGAGGGAGCGTTTCAGTTCACTTTTACCGATGATGGGACGAAGTTCTTTAGGAACAACCAAGCGAGTAGTCCAAACGCCATTTTTATTTTTGATTGGTGAAGCCATTAAGAACCCCATTTTGTACACCTCTTTTGTACACCCTAGCCGATTGAGGCGCATACAAAAAAGATGAAGCCAGTTAACGTTAAGCCCTTATATTACCTTAACTTACTGACCTAAAACGAGAAAACCCCAGCATTTCTGCTAGGGTTTTTAAGGTGGCGGTGAGCAAGAGATTCGAACTCTCGATACGTTGCCGTATACACACTTTCCAGGCGTGCTCCTTAAGCCACTCGGACAACTCACCGGAGGTTAACCATAACGGCTAACGAGGCGCTAATTTAATGATTCAGCTAATGATCGTCAAGGAAAAATCCCAAAAAAAGCGTTCTAACTAAGTTATTTGCTTACTAATTGGCTAAATTGAATATTTTCCCTACAACTGTGTTTTATTTCTTTAGCTGTATCACATCGCACGGTAATAGCCAGGCACTTTAAACCAACGACGACACATATCGAGGAAGTAGCCATAAATCACGCCCATTCCACAAGAAACTACAGCGTTACTCGCAACGGCTGTCATGATTTGGTCTGTTGAAGCACCAACTGTGTATAGGATGGCAGCATATACCGGTGATTGGAAAAGCACATAAGCCACGAGATCTGACACGTTTTTCATCAAACTGGTTTCTGAAATACGTCGGCCTTGTCTCAGCATAAAATCTCTAAATACGCCGTATGGCCAAGCGATGGCGATATTTACGGGAATAGAAAGAGTTCGCGACGCTAGTGACTGCTCAAATGTCATCTGAGAGATAAATATTTCAATAATCATCCCCGATACAAAGCAGAAAACAACCATTGCAAAAGTGTCCGCAGCAGCATGACGTATACAAAAAGGGCCACGAGCTTTCATTTATGTCCTCACAAGATAATAAACTGCAAAATTAGCGCTCTCATAACACATATCACCACCATAAAAAGATCAGGCAGTTAATGGCGCCATTAGAGCACAACTTATATAGTTTTTGATCTCGTATTTTTATTCAGTTACTAAATAAACAACCATAAATGAAATGCAAAGTAGCATCTCTCTCTTATTTCACACAGTTATAACAAATGATTCAACTATGCTTAAAGGTTTAAATTTTAAAACGTGGGTCTCTTCTAATGACCTAATAATCTGAAAGCAATATGGTTACTAAATCGATAGATTCTTTAGGAGGTATCTCACCTTCTTCTAGATGAGATTTTACAGATGTCAGCGCTTTGACCAATTGGCTGTCACTAGGCAGTTCCAAGGAATGTTCTAATAACTCAACTATGTCTAACGCTTCACCGACGGCTTTATTTTCGATGGCGATATAGAGTTTGACTAACAACTCCTCAGCGCTGCCACTAAAAGCCAGCTTAGGCATTTCTGAGTGGTACTGGTAAAGCTTGTTAATGTGCTTATAGAGAGCATCATCCAGCTCACCTGCATTGATAGGTTTCGCGACTATCGAGTCTGCTCCGGCACTCAACAGGCTTTCTCTTGTGTCTTTAAACACATCTGCAGTACAGCCGAGGATCAGAACTTGAGATTGAGGGCCTTCCAGTTGGCGGATTGAATGTATAGCTTCAACGCCGTCTTTGACGGGCATGTGGTTATCCATAAGAATGAGGTCAAATTGCCCATTCGCAACTGCTTGTATTGCAAGCTCACCATTTTCGACACATTCACATTCAAAACCTTTATTTTTCATAAACGTTTCGATGATCATGGTGTTGGTGCGGTTGTCTTCCACTATCAATACCTTCAATCCAGAATAGCTTAAATGACGTGAGTGATTACTCTCGACCAATTCAGGCTCACAAACGTCAATCTTCAGATTCACTTGAAAACTGGTGCCAATATCCACCTTACTGTTAACGGAAACCGTTCCTTCCATAAGTTCAGCGATCTGCTTAACAATCGCTAAGCCTAGGCCTGTGCCACCGAAACGTCGGGTGGTTGAAGATTCGGCCTGTTCAAATGGTCGGAATATTTTCTCCTGAGCCGCCTTCTCGATGCCAATACCAGTGTCACGGACTCTGATACTCAGATAGAGCTGACCGTCGAGCTTCACTTCGCTGAAAAACACTTCCACGAAACCACGCGAGGTAAATTTCACCGCATTGTTTAATAAGTTAAACAAAATCTGACGAATTCTCGCCTTATCGGAAAAGTACCAGCGATTTGCAGGTACTTCTGAGTAGACCTTAAATTGCAAACCTTTCTCATGGCAAAGGGAGGAGTAAACACTGGTGACACTGCCAATAATAAATTCAAGTGGAAACTTGCTGTTATCAAGCTCCATGTGCCCTTGTTCGAATTTAGAGAAATCGAGCATCTCATTAAGCAGTGACATCATGTGTTCGCCAGACTCATACAGGCTTTTCAACTGTTTACGTTGCTGAGGTTTTAAGTCCCCTCGCAGTAGTATCTGAGCCATACCGAGAACGCCGTTCATTGGCGTGCGAATCTCATGAGACAGCGTAGCAAGGAAAATACTTTTAGATTTTGTCGAGGCTTGCGCTTTGATTTTCTCCGCTTCCAAATACACAGTCTTTTGATTGAAGGTATCAATCAAATAACGAATCTCATCCTGACTGTGGTAAGGAACATCAATGATGCCACCCTCTTTTGAATCATCGACTTTTTGTGCAATCACCACAATTGGGTTAATCAGGTAGCGATTAATTAAGTAGTAACCCAACATCAGACAGAAAAGTAGTAGCGGCAAGATCCCCTTCTCGACACTCATCACTAAGTCAAACACATCATCGTCGACCAAGCGATGCGAGTTCACTACATCAAGCTTCCAGTTAAAGTCACCAAAGGCGTATTTACTGACATACGCACCATCTCGCAACCGGAAATTATGCTCTGTAATGGTTGAACCGTATGAGTCTCGCAGCGAAACACCCAGTTGGTATCTCTCTGCGTGAAGTGAAATCAGTGCAGTCAAACTTTGTAAAGAAAGATCAACCGTGGCTACCCCAGAAAATTCACCGTTTACATAATACGGCGAAGTCACTGTGATCATTTGGATCTGAGTGAATGAATCCACATAAACAGGAGACCAAAATATGCTACCGCTTGGTTCTTCCATTCCTGCCACATACCAAACTTCGCTGTCATATCCGCCTGATTCTGGATTATTCCAAGAATGGAGCTGGTCGACTTTGCCATCTGTGGCTCTGTTAAAGAACAAGCCTTTGTACTTAATATAAGGGTCAACACTGAACGGCTTAGGCCAAATACCACCGCTGATGACAACGTCATCGACAGTAGAAAATATCGAACGTAGCATGCGCGAAGCCTCTTCTTGGCTTTCTGATGCTTGAGCAATACTAACTATACTTTGAAGAACGCCCACCGAGCGATTGAGAGGGTCTAAAACTTGCGACGAAAGAAGCTCAGCACGCAAGTCTAAATACTGCTTCAACTCTTTTCTGAAAGGGGAATCCACAGCCAAGTAGGTCAACGAGCCAATTGTGGCCAGGAAAAAGCACAAATACACGATGAGAGCGAACATGCTCTTGCGCTTTAATGATGAACGTATTTCCATAAGCCTTTGATAAAAAATCCTTTAGCAACAGTATAGTGAAATTATATGGGAATTTACTCATAAGAAGGTTGCAAATGTTAATCCAAACCGCATTTTGTTTGTTAAAAAACGGGGTCTTCTGTGAACTCGCATCAAAAGACGGTTAAGGGTAAGATAGTGCTAATTTTTGCAGTAAAGTATGGAACCCTATTTTGACCTTACACGATATCCTTACCCAACCTGAATTTGAAGATAAGTTGCTTAACGAAGCTAAGTCACGTGGCTTTGTTGCTGCGATGGCCTGTGCGCCAAACATTCTTCCTCCGCAGGAATGGTTACCTTTCCTTTGGGGGGGCGAAGAAGTCGCACCTTTTAGTGATGGTGAGCAACTAGAAACTTACATCCAACATATTATTGATATGTGGAACCAATATCGCTCTTCATTTTTAGAAGGTACTTGGGTTTGGCCTGAAGGTTATGACCTTGACGAAGAAGAAATCGTTACCGATTCAGTACGTGATTTCTGTGAAGGTGTATTGCAGGGTTGGCAGCTTGCCCGCGATGACTGGGAAGTGCTAATGCCAGAAGAGAGCCAAGATAATGCCCTACTGGGCGGCGTTCTTCTTTCTCTCAGCATGCTTTACGATCCAGAGACAGCGCTGACGACTTTAAATGAACAAGGTATGGAAGGCTTAGATCAGTTTGAAGAGATCTACGCAGCGATTCCGGTCATGCTATGTGGCTTAACTCAGCGCGGTGTTGCTCTCGCTGAAGCACAGTAGTACTCATCTTCTATGAGAAACAAAGAAGCCAGCATTATGCTGGCTTCTTTCATGTTGATTTGCGTATCAATTCGTTGGTAGCCGCGCTTAAGCGTTACCTTTTACCTTGATATTAAGCTGCTCTGCGAAATCCAACATACGATTTAGTGGGATCAAAGACTTAACACGTAAATCTTCATCAACAAAAATTTCGTGTCCGCTGCCACCATCTTTTAACGCTTTTTCAATCGCTTTTAAGCCGTTCATTGCCATCCAAGGACAATGCGCACAACTGCGGCAAGTCGCACCTGCACCTGCTGTTGGCGCTTCGATCAGTTCTTTCTCAGGAACCAACTGCTGCATCTTGAAGAAAATGCCTTTGTCTGTTGCGACAATCATTTTCTGATGAGGGAGTTCTTTGGCAGCTTTGATCAACTGACTGGTAGAGCCTACTGCGTCCGCCAGTTCAACAACACTTGAAGGTGATTCTGGGTGCACCAAAATTGCCGCCTCAGGATAAAGGCTTTTCATCTTCTTCAGTGCATCTGCTGAAAACTCATCGTGTACCACACACTCGCCTTGCCAAAGCAGCATATCTGCGCCGGTTTTGTTGGCGATATAAGAGCCAAGATGGCGATCTGGTCCCCAGATGATTTTCTTATCTTCTGATTCAAGTTGCTCTACGATCTCAAGTGCAATACTCGACGTCACTACCCAATCAGCTCGCGCTTTTACAGCAGCGGAAGTGTTCGCGTATACAACCACAGTATGGTCTGGGTGCGCATCGCAAAACTCGGAAAACTTGTCAGCAGGACAGCCTAGATCAAGCGAGCATTCTGCTTCTAGCGTTGGCATTAAAATACGTTTTTCTGGGGTAAGAATCTTCGCAGACTCGCCCATGAAACGTACGCCAGCGATAATCAATGTGCTTGCTGGATGGCGGTTACCAAACTTTGCCATCTCCAGAGAATCACCAACAAAACCGCCTGTTTCTTCTGCAAGGGCTTGGATTTCTGGGTCAGTGTAGTAATGCGCGATTAAAACTGCGTCTTTCTCTTTTAGCAGCTCTTTAATACTCGCAAGGTAGGTTTGCTTCTCTTCCGCCGACAATGGAGTCGGTTTTGGAGGGAATGGGTAAACCGTATCGATTTTATCTAATATATGGCTCATTGCTCATGCTCTATGCAACTTCCTTTAATTCGGGCATTGTACACCGACATAGAATAGATAGGCAAAAATGATTCTTTTGCGCAGCGACAGTAAGTGTTTTTGCTCAACAGCAATATCCGTTGCTTTAGCTAAGAGTGAAAGAAAAAAGAGGCTGCCGTTTGGCAACCTCTTTTCTATCATCTGCTTTATTACTTCAGATTTTCACTGGCGACTTTCGCTGAAGCACTGGTTGGGTATTCATCAACTACTTGTTGATAGTACTTTTTAGCTTGGGCTTCATTATTGTTTCGTTTAGCAATATCGCCTAACTTCACTAAAGCATCTGCTCGCTTGTTAGATTCTTTGTAAGAAACTACTGCAGCAAAACTGGTCGCAGCTTCTTTATCTTGTTTCTTAGCGAAATACAGTTGCCCCAACCAATAATGCGCATTTGGTGCAAAGTTCGAGTTTGGATAATCTTTTTGGAATTGTTGGAAGGCGGCTATCGCACCAGCGTAGTCACGTTTCTTCAGAATTAGGTCTACGGCATTTTGATAAGCCGCTTGTTCATCTGCATCACTGCTGAATGTACCTTGAGGAACGTCTTCATCGTTAGATGCAGCCGCCGCAGGTGCAGGCTTTTTCATTTCACCACGAACACGGTCAAGCTCGACAAACAACTCCCTTTGGCGTTGTAACATCTGCTGCATATCGTAGTTATTTTTTTCTATCTGCCCACGTAATTCATTGATTTCGAGAGCCATGGTGTCTAGCTGCTGCTGCATTTGCACTTGAAGGCGCGCACGAGTTTCAAGCAGACGCTCTAATCGCTGAACTTCCGATTCTGAAGAAGCTGTTCGAGTAGAAGAGGTTTGGCTAGATGAATTATTGCTGAGATCAGATACTGGAGCTGGTGCAGCGAACGAACTGTTCGCTGCACTTGCCAGTAACGTAAGCGTGATCAGGCGCTTTAAGTTACTGAACATGAGGTTCATCCCTGAATTAGTATACTAGAACTGCGCGGCGGTTCTTAGCATATACTTCGTCAGATTGGCCAAGAAGAAGAGGCTTCTCTTCACCGTAGCTAACGATAGAGATTTGGTCAGCTTGAACACCTAGTGCTTCTAGGTATTTAGCTACTGCTTGTGCACGACGCTCACCAAGTGCGATGTTGTACTCTGGAGTACCACGCTCATCAGCGTGACCTTCGATAGTTACTTTAAGGCTTGGCATTTTGCTTAGGTAAGCTGCGTGAGCCGCTAGCATTTCTTCGTAGTCACCAGCGATAGTTGCGTTATCGAATGCGAAGTAAATTGTTGAAGTTTCACGTAGAGCTTGCTCTTTAAGCTCTTGCTCAGAAAGCTGACCGTTTTGATCCATTGGAGAAACAACAGTTGTGTCAACTTGGTTAGCTGAACCTGAAGTTGATTGGTTAGTTGTTTCTGAACCAGCGTTGCTTGCTGCGTCATCGCTTGAACTACAAGCTGTCACTGCTAGTACTGGTAGCGCAATTAGTAGCCCTTTAAGAACTTTATTAAGTTGCATCTTGTTTTCCTTTATTTTGTATTTTTCGCTATAAGAACGGAGACCAGGCAGGAGCGCGTACACGTCCGTTGGTTGCCGGTAATCTAGCTTTAAATCTTCCGTCTATTGAGACCATCGACAATACGTTGGTCTTGTTGTAGATGGAACTGTATATAACCATACCACCATTCGGCGCAATACTTGGAGACTCATCAAGCAAAGTTTTTGTAAGAACTTGTACTGATCCCGTTTCCAAATCTTGTTTTGCCAGGTTAAAGCCAGAGTTTGAACGATTCACCATAACGAGGAATCGACCATCCGGAGTAATCTGACCGCCTAAATTTTGGCTGCCCTGCCAAGTCAAACGCGTCGTTGCACGGTCTGACAAATTTACTTGATATATCTGTGGTTTACCACCCCGATCTGATGTAAATATGAGCGATTCACCATTCGGATGCCAAAATGGCTCCGTGTTATTTGAGCGACCACTCGTTATTTGCGTCAGCTTACGGGAAGCTAAGTCCAAGGTATACACTTGTAGACTGCCTGTTTTAGACAGTACTAACGCCAACTGTTTTCCGTCAGGAGAAAATTTTGGTGCCCCATTATGACGTGGGTATGACGTCACTTTTTCACGAGTTCCGGTGTAAATGTTCATCAGATAAATTTCTGCCTGACCATTTTGGAAGCTAACGTAAGCCAGTGTTTTGCCATCCGGTGACCATGAAGGCGACATAAGAGGCTGCTTAGAACGAAGAACCAGTCTTTCGTTGTAACCGTCGTAATCTGCAACACGTAACTGATATGGGTACGGATCTTTATCGTTCACGACCACATAAGCAATACGAGTTAAAAACGCACCTTTTTCTCCGGTGAGTTGTTCGTAAACAAGATCTGAAATTCTATGCGCGTATTCACGTAGTCGCTTCGCAGGTACGGTCGCAACCTTGTTGAACAGTACATGATCTTTAGAAAGAACCAACTGGCCATCAGAACTCAGCGCTTTACCTTGCCCTTGAGTCAGTTGCCCACGTACAACGTCTACTAGTTGATAATTGATAACATAGTTACCTTCAGCATTTTGCGTAATGCTTCCTGTAAGCAGCGCATCGACACCGATACTGGTCCAAGCATCAAATTTCACTTGTGTTTCAGTGTACGGAGTTTGCGGCATTTTGCTTGTAGGAATTGGGCTGAATTTCCCACTTCTTTGTAGGTCTGATGAAATAACAGCCGAAACGTCTTGTGGTAACGGAGCGGAACCTTCCCATTTGAATGGAACAATGGCAATTGGGCGCGCAGAGTTAATACCATCGGTAATAACCAGCTCCAACGCTGCATTGGCAAATTGCAGACTACTTGTGATGACAAGTACACATCCTAAAATCAATCGCTTAAACACAAGCTTTATCCTTTTTACTCTGGTACTACGGTTAAATTAATATTTTTCAGTTTTTCGACTACGTCAGAATCGTCTTTCGGTAATGGAAATGTTCCAACTTGCGCTACTGCACGTCTTGTCGCAGAACATAGGCGCGAATCACCGTTCATAACCGATAAGTCACCCACTATTGCGCCTGCGCCCGTTGGAATTAAACGCAAGTTCACCTTACATTCTTTTCCTTTAAAACTATCTTCCAGTAACAAATTTTGCTGAATCATCTGGGTATATATTGCGCCCCAACGTTCGGCTTCACTCATTACGTATTGTGAACGAGCTGAAGTGTTTTGTTGAGCTTCACTTTCTAAGCCTGAAAAGATACTGTTCAGTGCTTTTTCCTGTTCCAAACGCTCTAGCCTTGCTTTTTCTGCTCGTTCTTTCTCTAGTCTCGCTTTTTCAGCCGCTTCTTTTGCCGCTTTTTCTTTCGCTATTCTTTCTTGTTCTGCTTTCTGAGCAGCCTCACGTTCACGACGCGCTTTTTCTTGAGCTTCCTGAGCCGCTTTTTCCTTCGCTACTCTTTCTTGCTCTGCTTTCGCTGCCGCGGCCTCTTTCGCTACACGTTCAGCCTCCGCTTTCTTAGCCGCTTCTTCTTTGGTTTTTCTTTCTGCTTCTGCTTTAGCAGCTTGTTCTTTTGCTACGCGCGCTTTTTCTGCAGCAATCTTTTGCTGCTCTTCTTGCTCTTGACGACGCTTCTCTGCATCTCTCGCTGCTTTAGCTTCTTTGGCTTGCTGCTCTTTCAGCTTACGAATGCGTTCTTCTTCCGCTTTGCGATTCTTTTCTAACTGCTCGCTTTCTCTACGCAGCTTATCCAAACGCTCTTGCTCTTTTTTAGATGCGGCTTCGCGTTGACTACGGATTTTATCCGCTTGCTGCTTGACCAAATTTGGATCGATCACTACCGCTTGCACCATTTGGCCAGAAGGTTCAGGTTTAGACATGGTGAAGTCCGTCCCCCAAAGCAAAGCGGCAATCAAAACTGCATGAAGGCCGACAGAAATCGCTATCGGCTTGGTATATGAATTCTTTTTCGACTTATGATCTTTCATGAACGATGTTAAGCCTATTCCTTGATATCCGTTAACAACCCGACTTTTGGTATACCGGCTCGACTTAATTCATCTAACACAAGTACCACTTCTGCATACGGTGTGGCAGCATCACCACCTACGGCAACCGGAGAGTTTGGCTTAAGTGATAGTTCTGCTTTCACTCTGACGATAATATCTTGTAGCGACAGTCCTCGCTGCACCTCTTCATTGTTGACGCTCAAGCCTAAGTTACCTTCTTTATCAATTTCAACGATGATAAAGCTTGCGTCGCTATCGCCTGCCATTTCTAAAGCAGATTTAGCTGTTGACGTTTTAGGAAGCTCTACATCAACGCCTTGAGTCACAAATGGTGATGTCACCATGAAGATAATCAGCAACACCAACATAACGTCGATGTAAGGTACAACGTTGATTTCAGCAGTGAGTTTACGCTTCTTTGGCTGATAACCGGCCATTGATTATTCCCTACCCGCCATTGCTTGGCGGTGTAAAATGCTATGGAATTCTTCAGAAAACGTTGCGTAAGAGTGCTCTAACTTGCCAACCGTATTACTCAAACGGTTGTATGCCATTACCGCAGGAATTGCAGCAAACAGACCCATTGCGGTCGCAACTAGTGCTTCAGCGATACCCGGCGCGACCATTGCTAATGTGGCTTGCTTTACTGCGCCTAACGCAATGAACGCATGCATAATACCCCAAACCGTACCAAACAATCCGATATAAGGACTAATTGAGCCTACTGTTGCTAGAAATGGTAAGTTTGCTTCTAACTCTTCTACTTCACGTGCCACAGATACGCGCATTGCTCGACCAGTACCTTCCATCACAAAGTCAGGTGAGTCAGAGTTCGTTTTACGTAGACGAGCAAATTCAGTGAAACCTGAATAGAAGATTTCTTCTGTGCCCATGATTTCGTCTTTGCGCTTTTTCACATCTTGATAAAGAACAGCTAAATCTGTACCTGACCAAAACTTATCTTCAAACGCCTCAGCGTCTTTTGTGGCTTTTGACAAAATTTTATAACGCTTGATGATCATCGCCCACGAAACAATCGACATTCCCAAAAGGATAAGCATGACCATTTTGACTAACAAACTGGCCTGAAGGAAAAGGTCGAGAATTGAAATATCAGCTTGCACTGTTGGTTAACTCCGAAATAATTAATTGAGGCATGGCCTTAGGTCTCATCTTCTCATTGTCGATACATGCTACCTTAACTATTGCTTTACACAACACCTTGTTATCAGGATTGACGAGCTCCTGACAGAATATTAGCGATGCTTTCTTTAGTTCAGAAATAGTCGTGACAACATTGAGTTGATCGTCCAATCGAGCACCTTGTATAAAATCGATGTCGGCATGTCTGACAACAAATCCTATGCGTTGTTCCAACAAAACTTGTTGAGATACACCAATTGCACGCAGCATTTCAGTGCGAGCCCTTTCAAAAAATTTGAGGTAGTTCGAATGATAAACGACACCACCTGCATCCGTATCTTCGTAGTAAATGGTGATTGGCCAATGAAACGTTTTCATAATTTTGGATTAATTGATTTACCGAATGAGGTTTTACTATAACGCAACTCATTGTCGATAGTACAAGGGGGAATGAGGTAATTCGTAACAGAGTGTCAAAAAAATTAGCGCTACCTCAAAGAGAAAGCGCTAATTCGTCTAATTCTTCACCAACTGAAAATTCAAACACTTAAGCGAGAAATCGTATCCCAGTGAAAATAATCAGTATCGGAAGTGAAATGTAAGGGCTAAACAATAGCTGCCAAACCCAAAAACGTGGTTTAAACCCTACGCCATACACCATGCTCGAGCACATCGCCCAAATGATCAATGGAGCTACGATGGCATTAAAACCACCAATACTGTCAGCGTAAGATTCTGGGTTCCACATAATAGAAAACAGATGGTAGAAACCCAGAACTAAGGATAAAGCCTTGAATAAGGCTTTATCCATTGGAGAGTGGAACTTGGCAACCTGAGTCGACAAGTTATTCACTATCTTTATCCATCATTTCAGTGTGCTCTAGCCAAAGAGCATTGATGATGCCAAATGCACAAGCGAGTAATACGCCTAAAATCCATGCAAAGTACCACATAATGTTTGCTCCTTAGTAAAGTGAGTTCTTGTTTTCTTCAATGAACTTGTTGTCAAGACGACCAAACATCTTGTAGTAAGTCCATGAAGTGTAAGCCAGAATAATTGGCACCATTACAAATGCGACACCCGTCATTAGATTCAGAGTCAGTTCACTCGATGTAGAATCCCACATGGTTAAGCTGCTCTTCGGATCTAAGCTTGATGGCATTACAAACGGGAACATAGCCAAACCAGAAGTAAAGATAACACCCGCGTTACCTAAGCTTGATGCCAAGAATGCAAAGCCACCTTTCTCAAAACGAGAAGCTAAAGCGGCAAGTAGTGGCATTACCACACCTAATGCAGGCGCAGCCCACATTAACGGGTATTGCTCAAAGTTGTTCATCCAAGCACCCACTTCACGCACGACTTCTTTGTTTAGAGGGTTAGACACTGCATTGCCATCAATGCCACCAGCAATTACATAGCCTTCAATACCTTGAACCCAGAAGCCCGCCGCAACAAATGCAACCGTCGTTAACAGACCCATAAGCTGCGCTACTCCACGCGCACGTGAATGAACTGCATCTGTGGTCTTCATTTGTAGCCAAGAAGCTCCTTGTAGAAGGATCATAAACAAGCTGACCAGACCACATAGAAGTGCAAAGGGATTTAGCAGACCAAAGAATGAACCATGGTAAGTTGGCATCAAGAACTCGTTCAGTTGGAATGGTACGCCTTGTAGCAAGTTACCAAATGCCACACCAAAAATGATTGGCGGAACAAAACCACTGATTGAGATACAGATATCCCATGCATTACGCCATTTTGGTTCTTCAATTTTTGAACGGTAATCAAGACCAAGCGGACGTAACCAAAGCGCCGCCAAAGTCACAATCATCGCTAGGTAAAAACCAGAGAACGACGTTGCGTAAACCAAAGGCCATGCCGCAAACAAAGCACCACCCGCTGTGATCAACCAAACTTGGTTACCATCCCAGTGAGGAGCGATAGAGTTAATCATTACGCGACGTTCATTGTCACTTTTGCCGATAACAGGGACAAGAGCACCAACGCCCATGTCAAAGCCATCTGTAATTGCGAAACCAACCAGCAATACACCAATTAGTACCCACCAGATTAGTCGCAAGATTTCATAATCAAACATGTGTTCTCTCCTTGCTTATGCTTCTACTTGGCGACTAACTTTGTCTTCTACAGAGTTAGCGTCTTGCTCAAAATGGTAACGACCAGTTTTCAGGCTACTAGGGCCTTTACGAGCAAACTTAACCATTAGATATACTTCAGCAATCAGGAATATTGTGTACAGAGCCAAAATCGCGAACAGAGACGTCCAGATTTCACCCGCACTTAACGCAGAAGCGGCGACGTTGGTTGGTAAGATTTCACCAACAGCCCATGGTTGACGACCATATTCAGCCACAAACCAACCAGCTTCAATTGCAATCCAAGGTAGCGGGATACTAAACAGTGCCGCTTTGAGAACCCAAGGTTTCTGTTCGATTTTTTGACGACATGTCTGTACGAATGCCATACCAAATACAAACAGCATGATAAAGCCAACACCCACCATCACACGGAATGACCAGAATAGAGGCCATACTGTTGGAATTGAGTCATCTGCCGCTGCCTGAATTTGATCTTCAGTCGCGTCAGTGACTTTGTCAGTGTAGCGTTTAAGCAGCAAGCCATAACCTAGGTCATTTTTCACTTCATCAAATGCCATCATGTTTTCTGATGATTTATCACCAGCACGAAGTTTTTCTAGAAGTTCATACGCATACATACCGTTACGAATACGATCAACGTGCTCATCACGAAGGTCACGTAGACCTTTTACTTCAGTATCAAATGAACGAGTCGCGATGATGCCCATTACATATGGGATCTTAACTGCGTAATCAGTATGCATGGTTTCTTGGTTTGGAAGACCAAACATGGTGAACGCTGCAGGAGCAGGTTCTGTGTGCCATTCTGCTTCGATAGCAGCCAGCTTCACTTTCTGAACCTCACCAACTTCATAACCAGATTCGTCACCCAGTACGATTACAGACAAAATTGCCGCCATACCGAAAGAAGAAGCAATGGCAAAAGAACGACGAGCGAAAGCAACGTCACGCCCTTTCAACAGGTAGTACGAACTGATACCAAGAATGAACATTGCACCCGTTGTGTAACCAGAAGCCACGGTGTGAACAAACTTAACCTGAGCTACAGGGTTAAATACAACCTCAGCGAAACTCACCATTTCCATACGCATGGTTTCGAAGTTGAATTCAGCACCAACAGGGTTTTGCATCCAGCCGTTAGCGATCAAGATCCAAAGTGCAGAGAAGTTTGAACCTAGTGCTACTAACCATGTAACCGCCAAGTGTTGACGCTTGGTTAATCGGTCCCATCCAAAGAAGAACAAGCCAACAAAGGTAGATTCTAGGAAAAAGGCTACTAAGGCTTCGATAGCAAGAGGTGCACCAAAAATGTCGCCTACGTAGTGAGAGTAATAAGACCAGTTGGTACCAAACTGGAATTCCATTGTCAGGCCTGTTGCCACACCCAATGCGAAGTTGATACCGAAAAGCTTACCCCAGAACTTAGTCATGTCCTTGTAGATCTGCTTGTCAGTCATTACATATAGAGACTCCATGATGGCTAGTAAAAAAGCCATACCGAGGGTCAATGGAACAAACAAGAAGTGATACATCGCTGTCAGTGCGAACTGCAACCGCGACAGATCAACTACGTCAATCATAGTAACTCCTTTGTGCCGGCTGAATGACACCTTATGACATATTACAACAACACAACACCTGTTAAGAATAACGCCAACATGTTGCTATTTAACAGCTAGTTGTTGCATTTATGTACTTTTGTGGTTAGTTAATTGTTAAGTAATAGCTAATATAGCTTGAGCTAATACTACTGAGAAAAAACCTACGTTTCAAAAGATTTCTCAGAGAAAAGCGCTTTGACTTAAATCAAATTAACTGCGTGAATTTTAGACAACAGAACAACAAAATGTCCCAGATCAACAGAAAGTGAACTTTATTGTTAGCATTAGGTAAAAATAATCAGAAGAAGGGAGTTTTGAAGAACAAAGGATTAACAAGCACACAAACTTTGATAACCCTTTATAAGCTTTTAAGATTTTTGAATTGTGATATCGATCACAAAGCGTATGACTACAAATTAATCAAACACAATTGTAACTTTATTTATCCAAACCGAAATGCAGATAGGCGCGGTCAGTAGCAATACGTCCACGTGGTGTTCTTTGTAAATAACCTTGTTGAATTAGATACGGTTCTATAACATCTTCGATGGTATCTTTCTCTTCACCTATTGCCGCTGCAAGGTTATCAAGACCAACAGGGCCACCAGAAAACTTCTCCATAATGGCGAGAAGCAGCTTTCTATCCATGTAGTCAAAGCCCTGATTGTCGACATCCAGCATATTCAATGCTTTGTCTGCGGTGTCATCACATATGTGCCCGTTACCCTTAACTTCCGCATAATCTCGGACACGACGTAATAAACGGTTAGCAATACGAGGTGTTCCTCGTGCTCGACGGGCAATTTCTAATGCACCTTCTCCATCCATAGACAAACCTAGGCAGTTGGCACTGCGCTGAACAATATGTTGCAAGTCAGCAATTTTGTAATATTCCAGACGTTGAACAATACCAAAACGGTCTCTTAGCGGAGAGGTCAGGGAACCCGCTCTGGTTGTTGCCCCGATTAACGTAAATGGAGGCAAATCTATCTTGATAGAACGAGCCGCAGGCCCTTCACCGATCATGATATCCAGTTGATAGTCTTCCATTGCCGGATACAGAACCTCTTCAACCATAGGACTGAGGCGATGAATTTCATCAATGAAGAGCACATCGTTCTCTTCCAAATTGGTGAGCAGTGCCGCTAAGTCACCCGCTTTTTCAAGCACAGGGCCAGAAGTGGTGCGGATATTCACTTCCATCTCATTAGCAACAATATTTGCTAGTGTGGTCTTACCCAACCCGGGAGGGCCGAATATCAGCAGATGGTCGAGAGCTTCACTACGCATTTGCGCAGCTTTGATAAAAATTTCCATTTGATCACGAACGTGATCCTGACCTTGATAATCGGCCAATTTCTTAGGACGAATCGCACGATCAATCACCTCTTCATCTTTAAATGAAGGGTTCATTGGAGCAATGAGGCGATCAGCTTCAATCATATATAGTTTCCTAACGTCTGCTCTTCGTCTTTCTTATGTATCAACACTTCTAAGATAAAACACGTCCGCAATAAACCAAACATTCTAAACCATGGATTTCAATGCTTCACGGATAAGTTGCTCACTGGTCATTCCTGGTTTAGCAACTTGAGACACGACTTTAGCCGCTTGTGGTGCTTTGTAGCCTAGTGAGAGCAGAGCGCTTACCGCTTCATCTTCTGCACCTTGCTCTTGTACATTCGGTCGAGAATCAATTGGAGCAGCGTCAGTAGCTGGCGTAAACAGGTCACCTGCCCCCCAGCCTTTCAAACGGTCTTTCATTTCAACCACTAAGCGCTCGGCCGTCTTCTTACCGACACCTGGCAATTTAACCAAAGTTGAAATGTCTTCTCTCTCAACACAAGAAACAAATTGAGATGCCGTCATACCAGACAGAATACCCAAGCCCATTTTAGGACCCACCCCATTTGCTTTAATCACTTCACGGAACAATGCTCGTTCACTAACAGTATTAAAACCGTAAAGAAGCTGTGCATCTTCTCTGACAACAAAGTGAGTATAAATGATGGCTTCTTCACCGATGTTTGGTAGTTCATAGAAACAACTCATAGGCATTTGCACTTCATAACCAATGCCGCCAACTTCAATTAATAGTTCTGGTGGTTGCTTTTCTATTAGAGTGCCACGAAGACGTCCAATCACTTGAGATTCCTTTGGTTGGGAAATTTGTAATGGAAAAGATGATAATAAATAACTGGATATATAGCCAGTAAAAGATAGGTAAGGAATTTCTCACACTTTCTTCTGTGCCAGATCGAATTCAAACCTATCGGTAGCGCCCTTTTCTGGCACCTGTCGCTTTACCAGCCAGAGCTATCAATGTTTTGTTGGTATTGGCATGACAAATAGCAACACCCAACGCATCGGCTGCGTCCGCTTGTGGCTTTGCAGGTAACTTCAACATTTGTTGAACCATATGCTGAACTTGGGATTTATCGGCACCACCAGTGCCAACAACTGCTTGTTTGATTAGACGTGCTGCATACTCGTAAACCGGCAGGTCTGCGTTTACAGCTGCAACAATAGCGCTGCCTCTCGCCTGCCCTAGCTTGAGTGCAGAGTCAGCGTTCTTCGCCATAAAGACTTGCTCGATAGCAAATACATCCGGTTGAAACTGAGTAATGATTTCGGTGACACCTGCATAGATTTGCTTTAGGCGCGTGGGAAGATCTTTCTCTGAGGTGCGAATGCAGCCACTACCTAAATAATAGAGGTGTCTGCCTTGTTGTTTGATTACGCCATAGCCCGTTATGCGGGAGCCGGGGTCAATCCCTAAAATAATCGACATTCAGTGCCATTTAAGTTTGAAGAACACAAAAAGAATCTAGAAAACGAAAATATTCTAGATAAAGAAAGTGGGCTTACGCCCACGATCTAAAACCTAAAACGAATTATTTACGACGCCAAGTTGTTCCTGCTGGACCGTCTTCTAGAACGATACCCATCTCGTTAAGCTTGTCGCGAGCTAAATCCGCATTTGCCCAATCTTTCGCAGCGCGAGAGTCATTACGTAACTTAATCAAAGCTTCAATTTCTGCCGCTTCATCATCGTCACCTTGACCGCCTTTTAGGAAAACTTCTGGGTCTTGATACAAAATACCAATCACATCAGCAAGTTCACGCATTAATGCGCCAAGAGCACTTGCATGAGCCATATCTTCGTTCTTAAGACGGTTCACTTCGCGAGCCATATCAAACAGCACAGAATAAGCTTCAGGTGTATTGAAGTCGTCATTCATCGCAGCTGTAAAGCGGCTAACATACTCTTCACCACCCGCTGCGGCTGCGTTCATATCTAAACCACGAAGTGCAGTATATAAACGCTCAAGAGAAGCACGCGATTGGTTCAGGTTCTCTTCGCTGTAGTTCAGCTGGCTACGGTAATGACCCGACATCAAGAAGTAGCGTACCGTTTCTTGGTCGTAGTGGTTCAATACATCACGAATAGTAAAGAAGTTGCCTAGTGATTTCGACATTTTCTCTCTGTCTACCATCACCATGCCACTGTGCATCCACGTATTTACATATTGAGTACCGTGCGCACAACAAGACTGTGCAATTTCATTTTCATGGTGTGGGAACATTAGATCTGAGCCACCACCGTGAATATCGAAATGATTACCTAAGATCGAAGAGTTCATCGCTGAACACTCAATATGCCAACCTGGGCGACCCGGTCCCCATGGCGATTCCCAAGTCGGTTCTCCCGGTTTAGACATTTTCCAAAGTACAAAGTCTAATGGGCTACGTTTTGCTGTTTCGATATCAACGCGAGCGCCAGCTTGCAGTTGGTCTAGGTCTTGGCGAGACAACTTACCGTATTCATCATATTTGCTTACTTCAAACATTACGTCGCCGTTGTCCGCAACATAAGCAAAGCCACGCTCAATTAAACGTTCAACCAGTTCAATGATTTCTTGGATATAAGCCGTTGCACGAGGTTCAATATCAGGGCGTTTGATGTTTAGCGCATCAAAGTCTGTGTACATTTCTTGAATCAGGCGTTCAGTCAGTGAATCACATGACTCTTTATTCTCAGAGGCGCGCTTAATGATTTTGTCGTCGATGTCAGTGATATTACGAACGAATGTTAAATCGTAACCCAAGTAACGAAGGTAACGCGCAACAACATCAAATGAAACGAATGTACGGCCATGTCCGATATGACAAAGATCATATATGGTCACTCCACAGACATACATGCCGACTTTACCAGCAGTAATGGGTTTAAATTCCTCTTTCTGTTTTGTTAGTGAGTTATATATTTTCAGCATGATCTCTATCTAATTACCGTTAAAACCAAAATAGTTGTGCAGTATAACAACTCTGTTATCGCTAGGTCATCCATTTGATGTTTTGAATGAGCAAAAAGTTAAGCTAAAATCCAATACTCATACAAAACAAGCAAAGGTAATGCACATGATCACCCTTCATACAAACTTTGGTGACATTAAAGTTCAGCTGAATACAGAGCAAGCGCCAGAAACTAGCGCAAACTTTTTACAGTACTGCCGTGATGGTTTCTACGACAACACTCTTTTCCACCGTGTTATCGACGGCTTCATGATCCAAGGTGGCGGTATGACTTCTGGTCTACGTGAAAAAGAGACTCGCGCACCTATCCGTAACGAAGCAAACAACGGCCTAAGCAACAAAGTAGGCACGCTTGCAATGGCTCGTACTATGGAACCACACTCTGCAAGTTCTCAATTCTTCATCAACGTAAACAACAACACATTCCTAGACTTCCGTTCAGAAAGCTTAGATGGTTGGGGTTACTGTGTTTTTGCTGAAGTTGTAGAAGGCATGGATGTAGTAAACAAAATTAAAGGTGTAAGCACTGGCTCTTACGGTATGCACCAAGACGTACCACTAGAAGATGTTGTCATTACTGGCACAACTATCGAAGAGTAATCTTTAAAGTGGAGCGCGAAATGCGCTCCACTGCCTATCACTCAACATAAAATACTCTTCCTATGCATACATTATTTATTTCAGATCTCCATCTCACTCCTAAGCGCCCAGATATTACCGATTGTTTTATCTCTTTTATGCGTGAAGACGCCATTAAGGCAGACGCACTCTATGTACTAGGCGATCTTTTCGATTTTTGGATTGGTGATGATGATCCGACCAACTTTGCCGAGCAGATTAAAAGCGAATTTAAAACACTAGTTAGCAAAGGCGTCCCAGTATTCTTCTCACACGGCAACCGTGATTTTCTTGTTGGAAAGAAATTTGCAAAACAAACCGGCATCACTCTGCTCGAAGAAGAACAGGTTGTTGATCTTTACGGTGAAAAAGTCGTGGTACTTCATGGTGATACATTATGCACAGAAGACGTTCGCTATTTAGCATTTAGAGAGAAAGTGCATAAACCGTGGTTACAGTGGGTTTTCAATCGCCTACCTTTCTTCATCAAAACTCGAATTGTAAGAAAGATCCAATCTGATACCAGCAGCGATAAAAGCAACAAATCAATGTCTATTATGGATGTGACCCCCAGCGAAGTTTTGGCTGTGATGGAAAAGCATCAGGTAAATACCATGATTCACGGACATACTCATCGCCCAAACATCCATAAGATTTCAGCATCAGGTGAAGAAAAGACTCGCATCGTTTTAGGTGATTGGTACACACAAGGCTCTATACTTGTTTATTCAGACCATGGATATGAACTGCAAAACAAAAAATTTGCATCATAAAATTGGTGATCGATGTCGCAGAGGGATTTGAGTATGTGCACAATAAATCGATTTTATATTGATATAATTGGCACACCAAAAATGGAGTTAGGGTAAAGCCTTGAAGTACTCGTATATCGCTAGACAGCCTATATTAGATAGTGACCGAAAAACTTTCGGTTATGAACTACTATTCAGAGACGGGCCGAAGAACACTTTTCCTGAAATAGATCCCGATAAAGCAACCAGCAGACTGCTTTCGGATCATTTCCTTTCGACCCACTATCAGACATTGGGTAATCACGTAGGCTTTGTAAACTTCCCTTATCAGAGCTTAGTGAACCTTGTCCCTACGCTCTTCCCGTCAGACAGTTTAGTGGTTGAAGTTCTAGAAGATTGTGAGCCTACATCAGAGCTTTTAGACGCGATTAAAAAGATGGCTAAACAAGGTTATAGAATTGCGCTAGATGACTTTGTACCAAGTAAAGAATGGCAGCCTTTTTTACCTTATGTCTCTTTCATCAAATTTGATATTCGCATCGTCCCCATCGCAAAAGCGGGTCTATTCATCAGTAAACTGCGAGGTTCAAAAATTAAGTTTTTAGCCGAGAAAGTTGAAACCTATGATGAATTTGAGCAAGCGAAAAAAGCTGGGTTTGACTATTTTCAAGGTTATTTCTTTAGTAAGCCTGAGATCATCCAACGCAAAGCTTTGCAGCCAACGTTTTTAACCATAGTTCAGCTGTGTAAAGAGATAGCGAAAGAAGAGATAGACTACAAGGAATTAGAATCCTTGATAGCTCGAGATCTGTCGCTATCCTATAAGCTGCTCACTTTTGTTAATGCTTCAGCTATCGTTAGCTCAAAGATTCAGTCATTTAAGCAAGCACTGGTGTATTTAGGTGAACAACGCCTGCGTCAGTTTATTTCTCTAGTGGCCATTGCATCAACTGACAGCTCTAAGCCTAACTATCTCTATGGCCTTTCCATTCAACGCGCTCGTTTTTGTCAATTGGCGTGGTGCAAAAGCGGACAACGTAGTGACGCAGATCTTGCGTTCCTTACCGGAATGTTTTCGTTGCTCGACTGCCTGTTAGATCAACCTCTAGAAAGTATCGTTGAACTCATTCCCATCGATGAAGCGGTGAAGCTTGCATTAACCAAAGGTGAAGGAGCTTTAGGCAAGATTTTATCACTGTCAAAAGCCTATGAGCATGCCGACTGGGAGAGAGTTTCTGAATTGGGCATCAGTTTAGAACTGAGCGATGAAGTATTAAGTCAGTGTTATGATGAAGCTCTTCAATGGAGCGCAGATCTACTGCAAGTCGATATATAGACTTTCCCTCTGCACATCCCTAAACTTGGCTTCACTTTTTGAAGCCATTTTATATCCAATACCTAATGACTAGTTGCTACTGCGGAAATACACAATCCTATTCGGAATGCTGCCAACCTATCCACAACGACCATGTTCTTGCTCACACTCCTGAGCAACTAATGCGAGCTCGTTATAGTGCCCATGTACTAGGCTTAGTCGATTTCGTTGTGAATACCTATCACCCTTCTTGCAATGCTGAAAACGACCGAGCAGCGATTGCAGATTCTATCAATAGTGATTGGTGCAGATTAGAAGTGATCAACAGCGAAAATGGGGCAACTGCCAACGAAGGCTTTGTCCATTTCAAAGCATATTTGAAAGACCAAGGCAAAGAACTGTGTTTAGAAGAGCGTTCGCGCTTTATCCGTGAAGATAGCCTATGGTTTTACATAGACGGTGAGTTTCCAAAGTCTTATGAAGCTAAGAAAATCGGCCGCAATGACCCGTGTCTATGTGGCAGTGGTAAGAAGTATAAAAAGTGCTGCGGCTAAATCTACCCGCTTCGTTTTATTCGAAAATAAATACCAAACCGCTATAAAAGCAAACGCCAGTCTCTAGACTGGCGCTTTAAATTACTCTTGGTCAATCATCCAACGGCGGAAGGCCTTACGCTCTTCGGTTGATGACTGCAAATACCAAGCTTTTAACTGTTCAACATTGTTCGTAATGACTTGGGGTTTAGGTGCTTTATCGCTTGTTGCTGAGTTTGCAGTAACCTTAGCAACTTGGACTGCTACTGGCTGATCAACAACCTGACCATTCTCAAAGTAAATACCACGAGATTGGTTATGTTCCGCAATCAACTTCTCCATACCTAGATAAGGAAATAAGCCAGACTTACCTTTTAGAACTTCTTGCTTGTAGCTAATTACTTTTCCATCCTGCTCAAGTAACCAATTTGGTTGGTCAGATTTAAAAGCCTTATCTGCTTCCATTTTGCTACGAGCTTGAGGATGAGCAATTTTTAAATCACTATGCACATTTTCAATATTTAAAACATATGGTTTTGAAGTAAAGACATCAGAACTACTCGCTCCAGCAGGTGCCATATTTTTATCCATACGCACTACAACCTGATTAAAGCCGTCTTTGAGCTGATTCTCTGCCAACTTTTCTTCTGCAGGTTGACCATTAACGTAAAGTATTGAAACACCCGAACTAGGAATAATACTTGCAGCAACAGAAATGCCACTAAAAGAGAACGCAGCTACCAAAACAGCCCATAATTTGTTAGTCATCCACTCACCCTTAATTATTCATATTGTATTAATAACTTTTACCAAAAGTATATTAAGTAAAAAAGCCACCATAAGGTGGCTTTTACATAAAATTTCAATTTCTTAAGAAATTAGAAAGAAGCTTTAACACCAACAGCTGCTAGGTTGTCGTTGTTAAGAGTCTCATCGCTATCTACGCCTGCAAATTCAACATATGCAGTAGTAGAAGGAGCCAAAGCATAACCAGCGTTTACAAACCAACGAGAAGAATCAGTGTTAGCAACATCTGAGCTAGAATCAGAGTAACCAGTACCAAAGTTCCATTTACCCATAGTGTAATCAGCAGCTAGAGCCCAAGTGTCATTGTCTTGATTAGCGTTAGCTTCAGTACGATCTACTGTGTAGTAACCTACTGACAGATTTAAATTCTCAATAGCGCCGTACGCAACTTCAGCACCAAATAGAGTATTTGAAGTGCCGTTTGCTTGATCATCATCGTAATCTGCCACGATTGCTTTAAGGTCGAAACCAGCAACACGAACACCTACATAACCATCAATGTAATCGCCTTCAGAGCCTTGGTTTTGAGCATTGTCATTAGCATTGTTTTTGCCAACTTTACCGTCAATCTTGTTTTGAACATAACCAAGAGTTGCGTAGAACATGCCATTGTCGTAGTCATAACGAACCGCTTCGTCTTGACATTCAAATGTGTCAGAAGAGAAGAATGCATCAATACCGAATTGGTAGTCGTTACCAATACCAATATCATCGATTGCAGTACATAGACGACCTAACTTAATAGAACCAAAGTCCGCAGTGTAAAGAGCAACGTAGTTATCGCCGTTCTTAGTCCACTCTTCGTTGTTAGTGTCTGAACCGTTAAACTCCCACATTGCACCAAAAGAAACTTGGTCATTGATTGCGTAACGTACATCAAAACCAAAATCTGCATCTTCGATTTGTTGGCTCATAGAAGCTGAAGAAGTAGAGTTTTGGTAAGTGATTTCGATGTCACCTTTAAGGTTAACAGTTACACCGTCTTGGTTGTAAAGTTCGATACCAGCTTGTGCTGAACCTGCTGCTGCAAGAACAGCTAGTGCTAATAGAGTCTTTTTCATAATAATCCACTGCCTTTTCTTAAATTTGGGAAATCCTTGTCCGGTTCCCTTTTATTTTTGATGGTAGTGACCAACTCTTCGGTTAGTTCCTACCGCCACTAAATTTCGAGGTTTAGATTGCAAAAGAATATCCTGCGTGTCAAATACTCTAAATTGGTCGCATAAAAATAAATAAAATCATTTTAAATCATTAACTTAATCTAAAAAATGAACATTTATCAAACAGGATGTATTGAAATATTCATAAAAATGTAAACGTTTCACAAACAACTAGATTGGTATTTAATTCTGAAAAATACATTCAAATACGCATTAATTAGAATTAAATAAACTCGTTATCAATATTGTAAAGTTTTATATTTTTTATTTTGTAAATTAAATTTAAGTTCCTGAAGGTTCAGTTTTTTTTTGTGAAGGAGATCTATATTCCTTTTAAAATGATGCAAATTCGTGAGCTACGTAGGATTTGTAAACTGTGCTAACATGCGATTCCCGTCACGCAGGGCTCGTTATGCTTACAAAAAAAATCCAACAATCGATCCGCAGTAGTTACCAAAACCTGCAAAATCAGCTCGATAATTTCGTTCCTCGCCGAGCGCAAAACTTTCTTGTTGCAGAAATTGCAAAGACATTGTGTGGCAGCTATCACAAGTCAACTCGGATGATGGTGGCTGAAGCTGGCACCGGAATTGGTAAATCACTCGCCTATCTAATGGGAGTGATTCCTGTCGCGGTCTCCAATAATCGTAAAGTTGTGGTATCCACCGCCACAGTTGCATTGCAAGAACAGCTGATTCATAAAGATTTACCTCTATATAGACGAATCACTGACCAAACTTTTACGTTTATTATTGCTAAAGGTCGCCAACGCTATTGCTGCGCTGAAAAGTTGGCCGCAGCTTCAGGCGCAGATGGTGCTCAACTCGCAATGTTTGAAACCAAGCCCAAGGCTGCTGACATCAACATGTTAGAGACCATGTTTGACGCCTTTAATAGAGGAAACTGGGACGGAGACAGAGATTCCTGGCCTAAAACGATCAGTGATGAAATCTGGAGCTCTATTGTCAGCGACAAACACAGCTGTAACGGCAGCTTTCCGGCACACAGACACTGTCCATTCCAAAAAGCACGTTCAGAACTCGATAAAGCGGATGTGATTATTGCAAACCACAGTTTAGTGATGGCAGATGCCGAATTGGGTGGCGGTGTTATCTTACCTGAGCCTGAAAACACAATTTATATCTTCGACGAAGCACACCACCTTCCTCATGTTGCTAGGGATCACGCTTCAGCCGCAACTTCGTTAAAAGGGGCAGCCTCTTGGCTTGAAAGTCTCAACCGCTCTTTACCTAAATTGAGCAATCTCGCTGATGCAAAACGGGCATCTCGCTTTTTAGATGAAGCACAAACCGCAATCCAAGAGTTAATTCCTGGATTAAGCCAGCTGACCCAGCGCTTTGATCCCGCTTCTTTTGAAGACAACATTTATCGCTTTGAGCACGGCGATTTGCCTCAGTGGCTGGAAGAAGAATCAAAGCATCTAAAACGCCAGAGCCAGAAGGCTAATCAAAGTGTTGCGAAAATTGCAGATTTGATAGCGGAAAAAGTAAAGGAAGGAGAACTGGCTTCTCGCTTAGCTGAGCCTGCGCTGACGGAACTGGGTTTCTACATTCAACGTTTAGACAATTTATACCAAGTATGGAACCTAATGGCTGAACCTAAACGAGAAAAAGGCGCACCGCTGGCTCGTTGGCTACAAACCCATACTGAACGTGAAGGCGACTTTACAGTTCACGTTTCTCCTTTAGAAATCGGTTGGCAGCTTGATCAACAAATTTGGAGTCGTTGTATCGGTGCTATTCTGGTATCAGCAACATTACGGGCTCTCAACTCGTTCAGTTTTTTCTGTCGCCAAGCAGGTATCAGTGAAAAACCTGAAGATGGTGTTCAATTTCTCTCACTGGCATCACCGTTTAACTACATAGAGCAGGGAGAACTGTTGGTTCCTGTAATGAAACTTGAACCACCTGCGAAAGATTTTACTCCTTATCTCGCTGATAAAGTAAAAGAGTATCTAGTTGCTGACAAAGCCAACCTTGTCTTGTTTGCTTCTTATTGGCAGATGAAAGAAGTCGCGGAAAAGTTGTCCTCAACCATCACTCAAAAGGGTTGGACACTTCAGATTCAAGGTGAAAAATCTCGCGGAGAAATTCTAAAAAAACATAAAATGCTCGTGCAGTGCGGAAAAACAAGCGTGTTATTTGGTACGGGAAGTTTTTCGGAAGGATTAGACTTACCGGGTGACTTATTAGAAAACCTGATTATTACCAAGATACCGTTTGCTGTTCCAACCTCACCTGTAGAGCAGGCACACGCTGAGTATATTGAACATCGTGGCGGTAATCCGTTTTTACAAATATCGGTACCAGAAGCAAGTAAAAAGCTGATTCAATCTGTAGGACGTTTGCTGCGTAAAGAGCAGGATTCTGGTAGAGTCGTGATACTTGATCGCAGAGTGGTATCAAAACGATACGGAAAGGCGTTGTTAGACTCCCTTCCTCCGTTTAAGCGAACCATCGAATATTAATAAACGTGCTAGTTCCCTTGCTGTTTGCTACTGCAAGGGAGTTGATGCTGTTCATTTGCGCCAATCACTATCATTAAAGAAAAAGTAAACTATGTTCATGAGGTCTCATTCGCTTGCTGCTTGACTGCAGCCCCAATAGTTTGGGTTGATCCTCCCCTACTTATCACTTAAAAAAATAGAAATCAGGAACGTATTTTTGATTGAATTTGTCGAACCAACCATGTTGGTCGTGTTGGCTTTAGTAGCTTTTATTGCTGGATTTATAGACGCTGTCGCCGGCGGTGGTGGCATGCTAACTGTCCCTACATTGCTTTCTTTAGGGCTGCCTCCACATATTGCTCTGGGTACAAATAAACTTGCTGCGACTTTTGCATCCTCCACTGCTGCATTTACTTATTACCGAAAGAAGCTCTTTAAGCCGAAGTACTGGCTGCGAGCGTTCGTGATGACTCTAATCGGTGCAACTGTGGGTACCCTTGTCGTTGATGCTATCAGCACCGACTGGTTAC
This sequence comes from Vibrio diazotrophicus, assembly GCF_038452265.1. Taxonomy (NCBI): domain Bacteria; kingdom Pseudomonadati; phylum Pseudomonadota; class Gammaproteobacteria; order Vibrionales; family Vibrionaceae; genus Vibrio; species Vibrio diazotrophicus. The sequence continues at coordinate 1,173,601 of NZ_CP151842.1, read as the reverse complement.
AAAAAGTGCTCCCGTTAATCATTCTTGCTGCTGCAATTTATACAGTTTGGCACAAAGCCCCTACAACGGTACAAAATGAAATGCCTGCCGGATGTAAGAAATTCAATACTAAGCAATATCTACAAGGTTTTGGCTTAGGGTTTTACGATGGCCTAGCTGGCCCAGGAACAGGGGCATTCTGGACAGTGAGTTCCATGGCGCTTTATCGCTTAAACATCCTGTTGGCATCTGGTTTAGCCAAAGCAATGAATTTCACCAGCAACCTGACGTCGTTGATCACCTTCGCGATTTTAGGCCATATTGACTGGGTACTCGGTTTAACCATGGGTGTTTGTTTAATGGCTGGCGCTTTTGTCGGAGCGCATTCCGCGATTCGTTTTGGCGCTAAATTTATTCGCCCTGTATTTGTCACCGTAGTCAGTATACTTGCGGTAAAACTTGCTTATGACGCTTGGTTTGTGACGCTATGAAAGACTTGTCTAGATTAAATTCGATCATTGAAGAACTTAAATCAACTGCTGCACTGATTGACCGAACTCGAGGTGAACACTATCGCCCTTTGTTTGATGACACCTTGTTTCACTGCCACGGTAAGCTTTTGACTCCGTGTGTTATAGAAACAGAAAGTACATTGAATGCCATTCTCCGAGAGCAAAAGGCGGGAAAACTGACTCAACCTCGGGCGGAGTATCTTACAGAACGTCTTCTTGCTCAGATTGGCGCAATTCAGCGCGAAATGTCAACCCAAGCTATTCGCAAGAAAGAACCAAAACATTACAGAGACACAAGGAAGCCAATCAGCGATTTGTATCAGGATCTTGCACAGCACCAAGACTGGGAACGAAGACTGATGCTCCTTGTTCAAGATAAGCAAATGGCAGTCGAGGGCACGTTTGGAGCTGAGAAAACAAGTGCTCAGCAAGCGTTGCTCGCAGCGGAACAGAGACTTAAACGCTGTCAGGAAGCGAAAACAAAAATTGAAAAACAGATTACCTTTAGAGAGAAGAATCAATAAATGAACGACACCAGCTCTTCTTTAGAAAATGCACCCGATGAAATCAAGCTTGCCGTTGATCTTATTTGTCTTCTGGAATCCAATAACGTCGACACCAAAGTTGCTCTCGCAGCGTTAGAAATCGTAAAGTCCGATTTTCAAGCTAAGTTAGAAAAGGAAAAGAGCGCTTAATTCGCGCTCTTCTTTATTAAAATAAACTACTTAGAAGCTATTAACTCACTTTAAACTGATTCACCAGTGCTTGCTGCTGTTTTGAGAGTGAGCTAATTTCTGCACCTACAGCTTCAGATTCCCCAGCCTGCTCTAGTATCTGAGCACTCAGATCCCGAATATTCGCCACGTTTTGATTCACTTCAGCGGAAACCGTTTGCTGTTCTTCTGCGGCTTTCACAATCTGAGAGTTCATATCGTTAATCGCTGAGATGGCATCGAAAATCTTGTTCAGCTCAGACACGGCTTGCTGTACATGCGACGCCGTCCCATTCGCCAAACTGTTGCCTTCTTGGATAGCGTTCACCACATCACGGGTGCCTTTTTCAACTTTCTCGATCACTGTTCGGATTTCACCAACCGACGCCTGTGTCCGACTAGCAAGGTTGCGAACTTCATCTGCAACCACTGCAAAGCCTCTTCCTTGCTCTCCTGCCCGAGCCGCTTCAATAGCAGCATTGAGTGCGAGTAAGTTCGTCTGTTCTGAAATGCCTTCAATCACCTCAAGAATATCAGTGATATTGACGTTGTTACGCGCTAGATCTTCAACAATAGGCACGGCGCGGTTCATGGTATTGACCAAGTTGAGCATCTCAGCTTCCGAAGTTTTAATCACTTCCTGACCGATACGAGCAGACTCATTTGCTTGCTCTGCTGCATGTACCGCATTTTCTGCATTCTGGACAACTAAGCTCGCTGTCTGCGTCATCTCTTCAGAGGCGGTAGCAACAAGGTCGACTTCTCTAAACTGCGCTTCACTGCTACGTCTTGTCTCACCAGCAGTGATCTTTGCCTGCTCAGTGGTGTCCGCAACTGAATGAGTGGTTTCAATCACTTGCCTTATTGTGGATTGCAGTTTGTCTAGAAACTTATTGAACCCGTGAGCCAACTGACCGATTTCATCTTGCGATTGAACATCTAAACGCTGAGTTAAGTCGCCTTCACCATCAGCAATGTCATTCAAACGCACGACGACTTCACGAATTGGCTTTACTATGCGTGACGCTGTGTAAGCAATCACCGTTAACCCCAAAACAGCAAATAATAACCCAGCAAGCAATTCTACTTTTACGCCACTTTCTACTTGCGCAGTAATTACGCTATCGAGTTCGTCTGCATCTTTAAGAACACTGCTACGGGGCATCTCGAATATCACGCCCCAAGTCTGATTAGCAACGGTAATCGGTGCAAACACCGTCATCCATTGCCCATCTTCACTCCACAATGATTCGACTTTTTTACCAGACAAAAGCCTTGAAACCTTGTCTTTAGAAACGCTTGAGCCGCCAAATGGTTGTCCAATAGTCAGAGCTTGATCATCACTGGCGATAAGTGTTCCATCCAAACTAATAATGAAAATTTTGCCTTCACCATTAAATAAGCTGCTATCAGAGTCTTTCGCGACAACCAACAAAGGATCTAACTTTAAATCGATTCCGTAAAAGCCAATCACTTCCTCATCAACAACGATTGGAACTGAAATAGAAGTTGCCAAAAACTGCTCTGTTCCTTGGCTAATTAATCGTGGCGAAGTTACACAAGCGTTTCCGTCATTAATCGGGCAGGCAAAACGCTCGCTATTTTCGTTATCAGACAGCTGTTTCTCAGTTAAAACTTCATTTATTGCATTCTGGCCATCATCGGCAGATCGCCAATATGGAGCAAAACGTCCGATATCGTTGGAACCAACATAATCGGCATTCACATAGTTACTGTCTTCAGAATCGAGAGCGTTAGGTTTGAATACTAGGTAAGCGCCTTCGATGGTTGGGAAATCTAGTACGGATTTGCGAACCATTTCGTTAAGCGCTGTACGTAGCGCTTCACTTTCACCGAAGTTGTCTTCCGAGTTTTTCTTTAGGAATAAAGACGTTGAAGAGAGCATTTCTGCACGATAAATCGCTTCACTGAGATATTCTGATATTTCAGTGGAATTCAACTGTGCGCGGGTTTTCAGTAATTGTTGAGACTTATTGATAACGGATTCAGCGCTCTGATTTTTAATGACCTGCTGATTAGTAACAGCATTGTAAACCGAAAACCCGATAAGAGATAACGAGGTTACGAGCAGGCAAAAACCTGCCAGCAGTGTAATTTTCCACTGAACTGATAGTGTTCGCATACAACATCCTTATGCTAGCGTTTAAACTCATATAATCGAATGAGATAGCTAGAAATTAGACCATAATCTATCGATATATCAATACAAATCTGACACAAAACTCACCATTTTCGGACACAATCAGTTTGAGCGAGTTCTTCGGTTTGTTCTGTTCAAGCTAAGTGGTAACATCAATCTCGTTCGTTGTTACCTTTTTATGTAATCAATTCAATTAGTAACGACTTAATAAACATCAAATTAAGGACTAACCAATGAAAGTTATCAGCTTTAACATCAATGGGTTACGAGCAAGGCTTCACCAACTCAAAGCACTGATTGATAAACATCAGCCTGATGTTATCGGCTTACAAGAAATCAAAGTTCACGATGAAGCCTTCCCTATCGAAGATGTCGAAGCCATGGGTTATCACGTCTATTTTCACGGGCAAAAGGCACATTACGGTGTGGCTATGCTCTGCAAGAAAGAACCTATTGAAGTTAAGAAAGGTTTTCCTACCGACAACGAAGATCATCAAAAGCGTATGATCATGGCGACATTCTTGGATGACAACGGCGAAAAAGTGACTGTTCTTAACGGCTACTTCCCGCAAGGCGACAATATCGGACATGAAATTAAATACCCATACAAGCGCCAGTTTTATAAAGATTTAATGACGTATTTAACTGAGCACCATAGCAGTGATGAACAGCTTATTGTTATGGGTGACATTAACATCAGCCCAATCGATTCAGATATCGGCATTGGCGAGGCCAACCGCAAGCGTTGGCTACAAACCGGTAAATGTTCATTCCAACCAGAGGAACGCGAGTGGCTAAAAACACTCACGGATTGGGGCTTCGAAGACACATTCCGTAAACTTCACCCAAGCGTTGATGATAAGTTCTCGTGGTTTGATTACCGTTCTCGTGGCTTTGATGACAACCGAGGTCTGCGGATTGATGTCATTTTGGCTACGCCATCGCTGGCTCAAAAATGTGTTGAGGCGGATATCGACTATGAACTTCGCGGCATCGACAAACCTTCTGACCACGCACCTATCTGGTCGGTATTCAACTAGTCATCCCAGTGATATTTCGCTCCTAATATGACAAAGCCCCTACTCAGGGGCTTTGTTTATTTCATACCTAAATCGCAGATGTGGTTGTTCAGAAACGTTAGCTAAGTGGACGCAAATAGCGCAAGAAACGTTTTTCAGCACCTTTAAAGCACCAAAGTACAATGAAGGTTAAGCTCATATAGAACAGACCAGCTGTTAAGAATGATTCAAATGGTGCGTAATAACGTGAATTCACCAAACGTGCAGCACCCGTTAAATCCATAATGGTAACGATACCTGCCACTGCACTGCCGTGAATCATAAAAATCACTTCGTTACTGTAAGCCGGCAATGCACGACGAAGTGCACTTGGCAGAATAATACGGCGATAAGTTTGGAATACACTCATACCATAAGCTTTAGCGGCTTCAACTTCACCTTTTGGCAGACCATTAATTGCACCACGCACAATCTCTGCGGTGTAGGCAGAAGTGTTGAGAATAAACGCCACCAAAGCACAGAACCACGCATTTTCCCAAAGGGTTCCTTTTACAGGGAAAAACTGATCCATACCGTAGTAAATCAGATATAGCTGCACCAGTAATGGCGTACCTCGGAAGAAATAGATGTAGCCCCAAGAAGGCAAATTCAGCGCATAGTTTTTACTGTTACGTGCGATAGCTAAAGGAATTGCAATACATATACCAATGATCAGAGAGAGAGACACTAACCATACTGTTGTCCATAAGCCTTGAAAGTAAATTGGAAGGCTTTCAATAATCAGTGAAAAGTCCATATCTACCTCGTATGAATACTAAATTTACGCTCAACTAGCTTAAGCAGGCCGGTCGAAATGCTGGTAAAAACAAGGAATATGACTGCAACCGTCATGTAGAAGGTAAATGGCATTTTCGTCGAACCAGCAGCCAATGAACTCATGCGAACCATATCTTCTAAACCGATAATAGAAACCAGCGCAGTCGTTTTCAGCAGTACCAGCCAGTTGTTACCAAACCCCGGTAGCGCGTGACGAATCATTTGCGGTAGAAGTATGCGTCTGAACGACAATACAGCGCTCATACCATAAGCTTTAGCCGCCTCCATTTCGCCTTTATCCACCGCCATGATTGCGCCGCGAAAGGTTTCTGCCATGTATGCACCAAAGATAAACCCTATCGTTAATACACCAGCAATAAAAGGGCTCACATCGATGTAATCAGGCACATACTGAACCCATTCATCGGCAGTACCAAGCCAGTTATTTAGAGATTCGTTGATTGAGTAAAGACTGTTATTTAATAAGATTTGACCACCGAAGAAAATCAGCATCATCAGAACAAGGTCTGGGATGCCACGAATAATGGTGGTGTAAAGAGTCGCGATACCCTTAGCCCAAGCGTAAGGAGATAACTTCGCTAGAGCTCCTAACATGCCAAGCACAACGGCTAACAATAGTGAAAGTATTGCAACTTCAATGGTGAGTACAGCCCCCTTTGCGATAGAGGCTTCATATCCCTGTAGATCCAGCATAAAAACTTCCTAGTCCTTAAAGCTTGGCTGCTGGGTACTGCTACGAACTAGGAACCAACAACCAAGAATGCCTTTATTATTGTTACGTCTCTGTCGTTCAGCACGACAGAGACATTTGAGGCTTATTAATCGCCGTATACGTCGTATTTGAAGTATTTGGCAGCGATTTGTTGATAAACGCCTTTTTCACGAAGTGAAGCGATAGCGCCATTTAGCTTTTCAGTCAGGTCTTTATCTTGTTTACGAACTGCAATACCAAAACCGTCACCGAACCATTTAGGATCAGTCAACGAAGGACCAACGAATTCATAGCCTTCGCCACCTGGTTTGTTTAGTACGCCATCTTCTAGTGCAGACGCATCACCTAGAACAGAAGCAATACGACCATTTGCAAGATCAAGGTAAGCTTCATCGAACGAACCGTAACGAACGATTTCTACAGAATCACCGTAGTTGTCAGTCAGGTACTTGTCGTGAGTGGTTGCACGTTGCACACCAATTTTAACGCCTTTAAGACCTTCTTTAGAGAAATCTAAACCCGCGCCTTTCTTAGCGATAAATTTGTTAGGAATCAGTGCATATTTACTAGTGAAATCGACTTTCTTCTTGCGCTCTTCAGTGATAGACATCGCTGCGATGATTGCGTCGTATTTACGAGCAAGTAGAGAAGGAATAATACCATCCCAGTCTTGAGCAACGATTTGGCATTTTACTGCCATCTCTTCACAAAGCGCGTTTGCCATATCAACGTCAAAGCCTTTCAGAGAACCATCTGATTCTGTCCAGCTAAACGGAGGGTAAGCGCCTTCAATACCGAAGCGTACAGTTTTCCACTCTTTCGCTTGGGCAACACCGGTCGCAGCTGTAGCAGCTATTGCCGCAACTAATAACCACTTTTTCATTTCCATACTCCTGTGATTGTTGTGTTTTATTTTTACTTTAGTTTTCTCCGCCCATCTTTAAGAAACCGAAGGGCCGAAAGATATTAATAGATTGAAGAGATAAACTGCTTAAGACGCTCTGAATCGGGATTACTAAACAGCTTTTTAGGATCGCCCTGTTCTTCCACCACTCCTTGATGCAAAAACAATACATGATTAGAAACGTCACGAGCAAAAGCCATTTCATGAGTAACCACTAACATGGTTCGCCCTTCTTCAGCTAACGAGCGCATAACTCCCAGCACTTCACCTACTAACTCGGGGTCAAGAGCTGATGTTGGCTCGTCAAACAGTAATACTTCAGGTTCAACAGCGAGCGCTCTTGCAATTGCAGCGCGTTGTTGCTGACCTCCAGAGAGGTGCCCAGGGTAGTAATCTTTTCGCTCGTAAAGACCTACTTTCTTCAATAGTAGTTCAGCATTTTCTATTGCTTGAGCTTTAGGAACACCTAAAACGTGAACAGGTGCTTCAATCACGTTTTCCAGCACTGTCATGTGTGACCAGAGGTTGAATCCTTGAAAAACCATAGCTAAGCGCGAACGGATACGCTGCACTTGTTTTTCATTGGCAGGAAGAGAGACACCTTGACGGTTCTTTTTCATTTGAATCAATTCACCATTAACCCAGATTTCGCCATCTGTCGGTGTTTCGAGTAAATTGATGCAACGTAGAAAGGTACTTTTGCCAGAACCGGATGAGCCTATAATAGAGATAACATCCCCTTTATGTGCTTGAAGTGAAATGCCTTTCAGAACTTCATTCTGGCCAAATGTTTTGTGCAGTTGTTTTATATCGAGCGCTGGTACTTCATTCATGCGCTTTAACTCCCTGTATTTTATGACACTGCAGAGCATTCCAGCTCAATTTCGCTACAAAGTATCACTCGACGCTATAACATGCAACAAATTATTAACCTACAAAAATGAAATATTTAGTTATTTTATGTGAGTATTAATTCATAAAATGGCTATTTCTTCTTCAAAGCACGCATATTAAAACACTCTCCCCCTATTAAACACAACCAAGCCAATTTAACAAAAATGCTAAAAGCAAGACTTATAGCAAACTTTGAATCATAACCACCACGCATAGGTTTTCACGTTTTGGCAAGTTCAAAAGGGGTAATAAACATCACACTTTGAAAATTAATTTCAACCATAAAAACCACTATCTGCCTGATTTTATTATGACGATGTAGTTTTCTTTCATTTCCCAAACTAAAGTGATCAAGATCAATCACTATAAAGGGTTAGCACGTTAAACTCGCCACCACTTATAAGGCTATTCTAATGCCCATTATTATTTCGTTGGCTATGCTATAAAGCACAATAGAAACGTGTTACATATTCAGCCGAAACTTTCGCTATTGCGGACACTTAAGCAGAATTCAATTCAGAATTAATAACTTTATATAATGAGGAATCTATGTCAGAAGCAGTGAATAAAGCGCATTCTGATTCAGATATCGAGACTAAGAGCTACAGTGAGCTTCATCGTCCAGCGTCTGAGTTCGACAGCCGTTCAGATTACTTAGATCATGAACTACAAATCATGAAGCCTCGCCGCTTTGGTTTAAACTTGCCGGGTCGCGATTTCCGTTTCGAACTAGAAGATTTCGTTCCTGCTCTTGCTGGTACTATCGGCATCATCGCGATGTACTCAGCAGTTATGATGTCTTGGGCGGAAGGTTTAACTCAAGCTTGGGATCACGTTCATCTAACGAAAGAGTTCGCCATCGAAGTCGCTCGTGTGGAAATGTTGATTCCTGCACTCTTATTCTGTGTGCTTGCTTCTGGTGTATTCAACCCTAAAGCAAACTTAGCAGGTAACCACGGTCCGATGATTCCACTTATCGGTACTATCGCTCTAGCCGGTGCTCACCCTCTTGCATTAGCATTGCTTATCGGTGTCTTTGGTCTGCTACTTAGCTTTTTCAAAGGTGGTTCTAAGCTTGTTAACCTCACTTCTGAAGGCACTGCTGGCGGTTTACTTATCTTCTTAGGTTTAACGGGTACAATCAGTCAGATTAACTCCATCCAAGCTTGGGCTGTGAGTTTACAATCCGCAGACGTAGCCGCGGGAAGCATGGGTTATGTCGGTTTAGTTGTACTTGGTGTGACCGTTGCTATCTACGCTTACCTAGCGAAAATCAACAAGCGTTGGCTTGCAATCCCTGTGTGTGCGTTTACTGGTCTAGCTATCGCATTGCTATTCGGCGCAGGTTTTGACATCAAATTCGAAACACAAATGGGCCTTCCAAACCTTAACCCAGTTTACTGGTGGGGCAGCACTGAAGAAGGTTGGATGTTAGGTCTTCCTAACATGGAACACTTCATCGCATCTCTACCATTCGCAATTCTTGCAGTGGCAATGTGGTCACCAGACTTCCTTGGTCACCGTATTTTCCAAGAGATGAACTACCCTAGAGGTACTGAAAAAGTACTAATGGACGTAGATGACACTATGACTATGTGTTCATTCCGTCAAATGGTTGGTACAGCGGTTGGTGGTGGTAACATCACTTCATCTTGGGGTACTTACATGATCCCTGCGGCTATCGCTAAACGTCCAATTCCTGCGGGTGCAATTCTGCTTGGTCTGATCGTAATGACTGTTGCGGTACTTGGTTTCCCTATGGACGTTGCAGTATGGCCACCTGTAATGCGTGTTGCGCTACTAGTAGGTGTATCTCTACCTCTACTAGAAGCAGGTATGCAAATGGTTCGCGATACTAAAGACTCACAAGCGGCTGGTATCTGTATCTTCGCTTCTATTGTTGCGAACCCAGTATTGGCTTGGGCTCTAACCATGTTCCTAGACAACAACGGTCTAATCGGTGACAAAGAACGTGCTTCACGTTTGTCATTCATGGATAAAATTGTTATCCCTGTAACCGTGTTTATTATCTGTCTTGTTGCTATGCTTGCAGTTGGTATGCTAGAAGCTCAATATGGTCTTAAAGCTTGGTTATAAGCTAAAAGGTTAAAATTTAGATGGGTAGCGCAAAACGCTACCCTCTTTTATTATTGGCTTTTTCAACTTTTATTGATTTAGTTTAAGTTTTGCAATTTTTTTTTAGTGTAATGTGATTTCATCAAACGGACATTTCACTGTAAGAACAAGTAACAATATCTATAGTATTAGTCTGAGATTATGAACTATACATATTGTTATTAAATAGAGTGTACTGCCTCTCTTTAACTAAAGAGATAGCTGGCTCAACGGCGAAACAGTACGTGTTTTTTCTACTAAAAAGGTAGGTATGTCATGGCAGAGCAATTTGCTAAAGCTTGGGAAGGTTTTGCTGCAGGTGAGTGGCAAAATGAAGTAAACGTTCGTGATTTCATTCAAAAGAACTACACTCCATACGAGGGTGACGAATCTTTCCTAGTTTCTGAAGGAACTGAAGCGACTAAAACGCTTTGGGCTAAGGTAATGGAAGGCATCAAACAGGAGAACTCTACTCACGCTCCTGTGGATTTTGACACTTCAGTTATCTCTACCATCACTGCTCACGATGCAGGCTACATTGAAAAAGATCTAGAAACTATCGTTGGTCTTCAAACTGACGCTCCACTTAAGCGTGCAATCATCCCTAACGGTGGTATCCGTATGGTTGAAGGTTCATGCAAAGCATATGATCGTGAACTTGATCCTATGGTTTCTAAAATCTACACAGAATACCGTAAAACTCACAACGCTGGTGTTTTCGACATCTACACTCCAGACATCCTTGCATGTCGTAAATCTGGTGTACTAACGGGTCTTCCTGACGCATACGGCCGTGGTCGTATCATCGGTGACTACCGTCGTGTTGCACTATACGGTATCGACTTCCTAATGAAGGACAAACTAGCTCAATTCACGTCTCTACAAGAGCGTTTTGAGAACGGTGAAGACCTTCACATGACTATGCAACTTCGTGAAGAAATTGCTGAGCAACACCGCGCTCTTGGTCAAATCAAAAAAATGGCTGCGAAATACGGCTGCGATATTTCTCGTCCAGCTGAAACTGCTCAAGAAGCTATCCAATGGACTTACTTCGGCTACCTAGCTGCTGTTAAGTCTCAAAACGGTGCTGCAATGTCTCTAGGCCGTACTTCTACGTTCCTAGACGTGTACATCGAGCGTGATATCGCTGCAGGTAAACTCACAGAAGCTCAAGCTCAAGAAATGATCGACCACTTCGTAATGAAACTGCGTATGGTTCGTTTCCTACGTACTCCTGAGTACGATGAGCTATTCTCTGGCGACCCAATTTGGGCAACAGAATCAATGGGTGGTATGGGTCTTGACGGTCGTACGCTAGTAACGCGTTCTAACTTCCGTTTCCTAAACAGCCTATACACTATGGGTCCTTCTCCAGAGCCAAACATCACTGTTCTTTGGTCTGAAGCGCTACCAGACGGTTTCAAACGTTTCTGTGCAAAAGTATCTATTGATACTTCTTCTATCCAGTACGAAAACGATGACCTAATGCGTCCAGACATGAACTCTGACGATTACGCAATTGCATGTTGTGTATCTCCAATGGTTGTTGGTAAACAAATGCAGTTCTTTGGTGCTCGTGCGAACCTTGCTAAAACGATGCTTTACACCATCAACGGCGGTATCGATGAGAAACTGAAAATCCAAGTTGGTCCAAAAATGGACAAGATCTCTGGTGAATACCTAGATTACAACGAACTTTGGGAAAAAATGGACCACTTCATGGATTGGCTAGCTAAGCAGTATGTGACTGCACTAAACGCTATCCACTTCATGCACGACAAGTACAGCTACGAAGCGTCTCTAATGGCTCTACATGACCGTGACGTTATCCGTACTATGGCATGTGGTATCGCAGGTCTATCTGTTGCAGCTGACTCACTATCTGCAATCAAATACGCGAAAGTTAAACCAATTCGTGACGAAGATGGTCTAGCAATCGACTTCGAAATCGAAGGCGATTACCCTAAATTCGGTAACAACGATTCTCGCGTAGATGATATCGCTTGTGAACTTGTATCTGTATTCATGAACAAGATCCGTGAGCTTAAGACTTACCGTAATGCGATTCCTACTCAGTCTATCCTTACTATCACTTCAAACGTGGTATACGGTAAGAAAACTGGTAACACTCCTGACGGTCGTCGTGCTGGTACTCCATTTGCACCTGGTGCAAACCCAATGCACGGTCGTGACGAGAAAGGTGCGGTAGCATCATTGACTTCAGTAGCGAAACTACCGTTTGCTGACGCTCAAGATGGTATCTCTTACACCTTCTCTATCGTTCCTAACGCATTAGGTAAAGAAGAAGCAAGCCAACGTGCTAACCTTGCAGGCCTAATGGATGGTTACTTCCACCACGAAGCTGGCAAACTAGAAGGTGGTCAACACCTAAACGTTAACGTGCTTAACCGCGACACTCTACTAGACGCTGTTAAACACCCAGAGAAATACCCTCAGCTAACTATCCGTGTATCTGGTTACGCTGTTCGTTTCAACTCTCTGACTGCTGAACAACAAGCTGACGTTATCGCTCGTACATTTACTGAGTCTATGTAAGACTTCGCTTAAATAATGAGCTACAAGCCCTCGCTTTTGCGGGGGCTTTTTATTTATTCAGTAAATTTATCAAAGCGTTAATAATGCTTAATGAGACTCAAATATTTAAATCCAACATTTATCATTACTCGTCTTAGCCTTTTCAATCAGTTAAACTCACGGCTCTGTTGTATTCGAGCTGTAATCAAATGTCCGTATCCCGCATTTTCCTTTTATTAACATGCAGTTTTTCTGCTCTTGCTGCTCAAACGCCGACTGTAACTCTCAACGTTGATAACGATGGTATTTACGGGATAGACCAAGACTACACTAGCGGTCTTTTCCTTTCGTACACCTCTGGTGCCGTTCGTCCAAATTGGTGGTCAAGGCCACTTAGTCTTTCCGCTTGGGGAGCTACCAGTTTAGATAAGTGGGAGGTCAGCTTGGGTCATAAAATGTGGACACCTTCAGATATCACGCTTGATACACCACAACCGAATGAACGCCCCTATGCAGGCTTACTACACGGTGAATTCAGCTACATCAGCTTGCACCCGCAACAGGCGCAACGCTTTAATCTGCTGATTGGAACCACAGGCGAGAGTTCTCTTTCTGAAGAAGCTCAACGCATCGTTCATTCCATTACAAAATCTGACGATCCAAACGGTTGGGCTTATCAGGTTGAAGACAAAGTGGTGGGCAGTGTCGGCTATCTTTCTCATTTCAACTTAATTCGCCAACGCTTCACCATGAGCACGGACTTTGAAATCTCCAATATTTCAGAAGTAAATATCGGTAACTACCGTAGCGATGCCGCAACAGGATTTATGGTTCGTTGGGGACAAGATTTGGCGGGTAACTTTGGTAGCGCGCAAATTTCTGTGGAAAACCCATTTAAGGCAGGCATGATTGGCGCGTCTGACTATGGTTGGTTTCTTTTTGGTGGTATTGAAGGGCGATATCGTTTTAACGACATCACAATTGAAGGAAACAGACCACTAGAAGGCCTAGAGCATCCGGCAAGTTATTACGAAGTGACTTTAGAACCTTGGCAAGCTACGGCTGTAGCAGGCGCTGCATGGTACAGCCGCCACTTCGGTTTTACCTTTACAACAACCGCCAATACTTCTGAATACAAGCAAGATAAGAAATCTCTACATGGTACTGGCGGCGTTTCTTTCTACGCGTTTTTCTAGACGCGATTGTTGGGTACCTATCGCTTAAATACTAAAGCGTTGGCAATCAGAGTTTAGCTCTGAAGAACGTTGGTCTACGACGCGGCTGATTGAACGCAGCTGCTCGTTGTTATCTTCGAGTTCTTTCATTGCCACAGAAATTTGCGTCATATTGTCAGCCATGGATTGACTGGTAGTCGCCAATTCTTTAATGGAACTGACGATGATTTCCGTCTGGTGCGCTGCCTCTCCTGCTTTATTGGTGATCTGAGCCAAAGCCTCCATTGCTTCATGGCCTCGCTCTTGACCAACCTGCATGGTTTGTCCAGATTGGCCAAATTTCTGAATAACCTCAGCACTCTCTTTCTTCATCGTCTCGATAGTCCCTGAGATTTCCGCAACCGCATTCACGGTACGTACAGCCAAGTTTCGAACTTCATCTGCCACAACCGCAAAACCGCGTCCTTGCTCCCCTGCTCGCGCAGCTTCAATAGCCGCATTTAACGCTAACAAGTTAGTTTGCTCAGCAATGCTATTGATGATATCCATGACTGAGTCAACTTTGGTCGAAGCTTCTTCCAGTTGCTGAATATTGGTCGTCGCAGAGCTTAGAATTTTGCCAACGTCCTCTAGTGAACCAATGGCGGCTGCGATGACTTTCGCACCATTTTCCGCCGCCTCTGTCGATGACTTACTCACATCAGAAACAAACGCCAGAGAATTAGACACTTCATGAGTAGTAACACTGACTTCTTCAGTGGCAGAAGCCAATAACTGAGTTTGCCCTAACACATCAGACTGCCCGTTCACAAGGTCGTCAATGCCAGTGTTTAGTTGTGCCGCATCTCCTGATAACGCTTCACTTCGCTGCTGAACAGCTTTGACCAACTCCCCTAAGTGTTCGCAACTCTGGTTAATCGCTACCGCCAATTGGTTAAACTCATCATTAGGATTATTCGATATAGGCATTCGCTGTGACAAATCACCTTGCGACAGGCGTTCCATCACCGCTTTGGTTTGCGATAGTGAACGAGTCAAAGAGATACTTAGCATGACAAAAATCGAAATAGTTATCACCGCTAAGACGGCACAAGCCACCAGCACAGACCACTGAGTTTGAACTCCTGCGTGCTCGGCTTGACGCTGATATGTCTCACTAATGTCACCAATTTGCTTTGATAAGTTTTCTATAATACTTTTCGCTTGAGACTCACTGGTAAACAATTGCTCTTGCTGCTCATTAACCAATTGTGAAAGTTCACTAACACGTAAAAAAGTTTCTTTGAAATTCGCCACTTCTTTTTCATAGAGAGAAAGCATTGAGTAGCTTTTCGACATATTTATAAAGCCGGCCATAGCACGATTAAATAGCTTTAGGTTTTGTTCACTTGGCTGAAGAAGATAGTTTTGTTGCGCTTTGACAACAGCTTGGAAATCAGAATTGATGGTCACCATCCCTGTTTCAGCGATTTTCGCTTCTATGGTGGTCGCCAGTTGTTTTAGCTCACCCAGTTTGCCCTCTTCGACGTTGAAACCCAATTCAGATTTGAGCTCCATCCAAGGTAAGAGTGACTGTTCAAATTGTGAGGTGACTTGTAGCAGTTGCTGAGACTCTTCATTGAAGTTTAATTGCTGAAGAAAAGTGATATCTGTCTGAACATGCTCCATCAAGCCTTTTAACTTTTCCTTAGCTTGAGAAACCTGATCTGCGGTGAGACTTTCTTTTTCGGAGGCCAAAGCAAGAAGATCGGCTTGGGTTGAGTGCATAGCCAATGCTCCAGACGTAATGTCCGAACTCTGCTTATATTGTGAGCCCATACCGGACAAGCTCATTGAGGTATAAAGACCAAGGCTAACAAAGCCGATACATAGAACAATAATAAAAAGTGTGATTTTTTGCTTCTGAGATAATTTCAGTACATCCATGCTAATCTTCCTTGTCACCATCCTGTGACTTTAGACTTCAAGATACTACGGGCTAAAGTGTCGTAATGTTTCGTTTACATTTTTGTCACTTATATCTTTTTTATAACACCCATCTTCAGCAATTTCGATTTTTTTTTAAACTATTTATTACAACTCTGAATGGAATAAGGAAAACCTATTTAATCCACACTATTTGTAATAAAATGACGACTAAATTACACAATCGAGAGCAACACATGTCTACTTCTGGTCGAATTCACTCATTCGAATCTTGCGGTACGGTTGATGGCCCAGGAATTCGTTTCATCGTTTTTCTTCAGGGTTGCTTATTCCGTTGTAAGTATTGTCACAACCGTGACACTTGGGACACACACGAAGGCAAAGTGGTTACTGTTGAAGAGATCATCAACGAGGCGAAGTCTTACCGTCATTTTATGAATGCTTCTGGCGGTGGTGTTACGTGTTCTGGTGGCGAAGCCATGCTTCAACCTGAGTTTGTCAGAGACTTCTTCCGAGCGGCGAAAGCAGAGGGCATACACACATGCCTAGACACCAACGGTTATATCCGTAAATTTACGCCTGTGATCGATGAAGTTCTTGAAGTCTCTGATCTTGTGATGCTCGATATCAAACAGATCAATGACGACATCCACCAAGATTTAGTGGGTGTATCCAACAAACGTACTCTCGATTTTGCTCAATACCTGCACAAGATTAATCAACCAACCTGGTTGCGCTACGTGATTGTTCCCGGCTATACCGACGATGATGAATCAGCCCATAAACTGGGTGAGTTCATTAAGGATATGGACAACATTGAGAAGATTGAGCTGCTTCCATATCACAAACTTGGTGCTCACAAGTGGGAAGCGATGGGAGAAGAGTACCCACTTGAAGGTGTAGAGCCTCCAAGTAAGGAAACCATGGATAGAATTGTATCTATCCTTGAGCAATATCACTCAAACGTAAAATACTGATTCAAACTCGGTGACGATTCGTTAAAAATGCCAACCATAACCGGTTGGCATTTTAATATCTGTCTCACACGATGAAATGCATTAAAGGATAAATTCTACTCTTAGGGATTATTTTGCAGTTACAAGAACTTGTCGCGCTGGCTATCGTTGTTATCTTCTTCGCCATCTCACTCAAAGATGTACAGCACGCTTTTTTGCCGAAGTTTAAAACTGAAAAATCCTTTCAGCATCTGACCTATGCCGTGATGTTTGCCCTTGTGTTACTCTGGTCAGCGCAGGCCAGTGTCAAAGATGGTCTCCAAATCCATTTCTTAGCACTCACAACACTGACCATGATGTTCGGTTGGAGAAGCGCTTTCATGCTGACCATTCCGGTCAGTTTTGCTCTGGTCATCGTAGGGAAACTGGCGCTGTTTGCTCTACCGGAATTTTTATTGCTCTCCAGCTTGGTTCCGATTTTGATCTCCTATGCCGTATTCTCGTTAAGCTATCACTATCTGCCACGTAACATTTTTGTATTCATTTTTGTCGCAGGATTTTTCAACGGCGGTTTGACCGGAAGTTTACACCTCGCCATCAATGCGGGTTATCAACTCAATCTGGGTAACCACGACTGGAAAACCATATTAGACAACTATCTTATCTTTGTACCTCTACTTGCCTTCCCTGAAGGGCTGCTTAACGGTATGGCTCTGGCAATACTTTCGGTGTTTAAGCCTGAGTGGCTGAGAGTGTTCTCTGATCGGGACTATATCTACAATCATCATCACAAAAAATAGTCACACCTCTGCGTATTTTATGTACTATCTCTATTAAAACAGTGTTGAGATCATGTTTCAGATTAATGCATTACTGTTAACCTAACCTCAGCAAAAAAATAATCAATTTTTAGTGAGGCCAGCTATGGAAATGACTAACGCTCAACGTCTTATTCTTTCAAACCAATACTTCTTAATGTCTCAGCTTGACCCTTCAAACTCAGCAAAATACAAGCGTATGCAAACCATTGTTGAGCGCGGTTACGAACTCCAAATGTGTGAATTAAATAAAGAGTTTGGCTGTTTAAGTGATGCCCAATGTCGTGAAGTTATCGACATCATGGAGATGTATCACGCAATGCAAGAATCACACAAAATGCTCAGTGAAGAAGCGAGAAAAGACGTTGATGTACGTCGTTTGAATTTCTTAGGCTACGACATTGCAACAGAAGGCCAGTTGGTTAACTACGTTCGCTTCTTAGTCGATTCTGAAGGTCTTTATCCTCAATTTGACAAAGGCGACCACCATTTCAACAGTCAGATGCCAATGGCTGACAAATATCATCGCATGCTGGCGACATGGCGTCATTGCCCACGTCAGTACCATTTGTCTGCAAATGAACTGCGTCAGATCTTTAACGCATAGTTAAGAGCTAACCATCGGTTAAAAATACTAATTTAAAATGCAGTAAGGCGGACTTTGTCCGCCTTACTTATATCAAAATTCCGGGCTTAGAAAAGATAAGCAATACCAAAAGAAACGGTAGTACTAATACCACTTTCTATGATCGGACTTTTTTCTATATCCCCTTCCAGATTCGTATAGCGAACGTTGCCGTTCACTCTCACTGTATCAATGATGTTCCAGTAGGCTGACGCGCCAATAAAGTACAGGCCGTCCCACTTCGCTTCAAACTCAGGCAATCCGCTACGTGCCGCTTCTTCACTAGAAACACCATAGAGATGGTTATTCAGCTTATCTGAGTTGTATGAGTAACCAATACCCGGAGTCACTCCCCAGTTACTAAAACGTAGTGGGAAACGCAACGCTACTTCTGCATATAAACCATTATGTGTATCACCGATGTCTGTAGCAGCAGAGGTTTCGAGTAAACCAACCGGAGTTCTCAATTGATAACTGACACCGCCTAAAATCGTTGAGGAACGTTTATCCAACATTTGAATTTGCGCATTGTCTGAGTCTCCCGGTTTGAGAGTTCTCGGATCATACATCAGTTTGAAAACGAAGTTTTGCGGAGAACTCATCGGCAGAACTCGGTAGCCCGCACTGAAGCCACGCAGAAACAGGTGCTCACCTTCATAACCGATAACAGGAATTACCGTTTGATTCGATGGCGTTTCTTTATAAACCGCTGGTGAATACGCCGCCGCGACGCCTAACGACCATTGATCAGGTTGCGCTTGAGCAGGAAGTGCCATTGTCAAAGAGAGAGCAACAAACGCAGAAAAGTAGAACTTATTCATAGTGATAGTTATGTCCATTGGTATGCAATCCATTGAGTGACATCATACGAACCTATGCACCCATTGACAATAAAGATGAGAACTATTGTGATTTTTAACCTTTAAAACCGTTTGAACGTCTCATTCATGAACCACATTGGACGCGACAAGCACAAAACATTTCTTCTGCAAATATCAAATTCGAAATTTCTTTTTATCATCACTAATTTGAAATAAATGCATAATCTCTAAGCAAAATCGCGAATAGCAAACTAGTCTTAAATTGTTAGGGATTTATGTTTTAAAGCGGTTGTATGTCTGTGTGACATTTTTAGAGGGGACTTACTATGAGTATTTTTGACCACTTTCAGGCACGCTATGAAGCAGCCAAGGATGAAGAGCTAACAATTCAAGAGTTCTTAAATCTATGTAAAGAAGACAAAAGCGCATACGCAAATGCGGCCGAACGCCTGTTGCTCGCCATCGGTGAACCCGAGATGGTAGATACTTCAAAACACCCTCGATTAAGCCGTATTTTTTCAAACCGAGTTATCTCCAGATACAAAACTTTCCAAGACTTCTACGGTATGGAAGATGCCATAGAACAAATCGTTTCTTACTTAAAACACGCCGCTCAAGGCTTAGAAGAACGTAAACAAATTCTTTACTTACTCGGCCCTGTGGGTGGTGGTAAGTCTTCTCTTGCTGAAAAACTCAAAGCACTCATGCAGCAAATGCCTATTTATGTCCTTTCGGCAAATGGCAAACGCAGCCCTGTGAACGATCACCCGTTCTGCTTATTTGATGTCAACGAAGATGGAGAACTTCTAAAGCAAGAATACGGTATCGAAAAACGCTATGTTAAATCCATCATGTCACCGTGGGCAGCAAAACGCTTACATGAGTTTGGTGGTGATATCACCAAGTTTAAAGTGGTTAAAGTTCGCCCTTCAATCTTGGATCAAATCGCAATAGCGAAAACCGAACCGGGTGACGAAAACAACCAAGATATTTCCTCACTGGTAGGTAAAGTCGATATTCGTCAGTTAGAGCACTTCTCTCAAGACGATCCTGATGCTTATAGCTATTCAGGCGCATTGTGCCGCGCGAACCAAGGTTTAATGGAATTCGTAGAGATGTTTAAAGCGCCAATCAAAGTGCTTCACCCTCTACTCACCGCGACACAAGAAGGGAACTATAACGGTACAGAAGGTCTTTCAGCCTTACCGTTTGACGGAATGATACTCGCCCACTCTAACGAATCTGAATGGCAGGCTTTCCGTAACAACAAAAACAATGAGGCATTCCTAGACCGTGTTTATATCGTCAAGGTTCCTTACTGTCTGCGTGTTTCCGAAGAAGTTAAAATTTACCAAAAACTGCTTGAGCACAGTGAGCTTTCCAAAGCGCCATGCGCACCAAGTACACTTGATCTGCTTGCTCAATTCAGCGTACTTTCGCGTTTGAAAATTCCTGAAAACTCATCGCTATTTTCGAAAATGCGGGTTTACGATGGTGAAACACTCAAAGACACCGATCCAAAAGCGAAAAGCTACCAAGAGTATCGTGACTACGCAGGCGTCGATGAAGGCATGTCGGGTCTTTCCACTCGTTTTGCGTTCAAGATTCTCTCTCGCGTATTCAACTTCGACCACAGTGAAGTATCGGCAAACCCTGTACATCTCTTCTATGTAATTGAACAACAAGTAGAACGTGAGCAGTTCCCACAAGAAACGGCTGACCGTTACTTAGAGTTTGTGAAGGGCTACCTCGTACCGCGTTATGTCGAGTTCATCGGTAAAGAAATTCAAACCGCATATTTAGAGTCCTACTCTGAGTACGGTCAAAACATTTTCGACCGCTACGTCACTTATGCGGATTTCTGGATTCAGGATCAGGAATACCGCGATCCGGAAACTGGGCAACTGTTTGACCGAGCTTCACTCAACGGCGAATTGGAGAAAATCGAAAAAACCGCTGGGATCAGTAATCCGAAGGATTTCCGAAATGAAATCGTCAACTTCGTATTACGTGCACGTGCGAATAATAATGGTAACAACCCAGCTTGGACCAGCTACGAAAAATTGCGCACCGTTATCGAGAAAAAAATGTTCTCGAATACTGAGGAACTACTACCTGTTATCTCCTTTAATGCGAAAACCTCTTCTGAAGATCAGAAAAAACACGACAACTTTGTCGCTCGCATGATGGAGAAAGGTTATACCGAAAAACAAGTGAGACTATTGTCTGAGTGGTATTTACGCGTACGTAAATCTTCTTAAACACTGTCTGTACCCAAAGAACTTGTTGTAAAGGGTATATCTGAAATCCAACTAAGCAGGCATCCAAGGACAGGATGCCTCGTTGGGGGAGCTATTCAGGTGACGTTATACGGGGGAAGACTCATGCCGCAATTCATCGATAGACGATTAAACGGTAAGAACAAAAGCGCGGTGAACCGACAACGCTTTTTACGCCGTTATAAAGAACAGATTAAAGAGTCGGTTTCCGATGCGGTAAACCGCCGTTCAATCACGAACACAGAAACTGGCGAAGATGTGTCTATACCAAATAAAGACATCAAAGAGCCTGTCTTTCATCAAGGTCAGGGAGGCATGCGTGAGCGTGTACACCCAGGCAATGATCAATTCATACGCGGTGACAAGATAGAACGCCCTCGCGGAGGTGGTCAAGGCGGCGGGTCAGGTGAAGGAGAAGCCAGCCAAGACGGTGAAGGCGAGGACGAATTTGTATTCCAGATTTCCAAAGACGAATATTTGGATATTCTGTTCGAAGACCTCGAACTGCCGAATCTCGAAAAAAACCAAATCAATAAGATAACGGAGTGGAAAACCCATCGAGCTGGATACCAGACTGCGGGTTCAGCTTCCAACATTGCTATTGTTCGTTCGCTACAACAATCATTGGCACGCCGCACTGCGATGACCGCCAATAAACGTCGTTTAATGAAAGAATTGGAAGAAGAGTTAGAACGAATTAAAGTCGCGGAACCTGCTCTGCTTCTAGAAGAAAAACGGATCAAAAAAGAGATTGAAGAACTGCGCGCCAAAATTGAAAGCGTGCCTTTTATTGATACTTTCGATTTGCGTTTCAAAAATTACGAAAAACGCCCTATTCCATCTAGCCAAGCGGTTATGTTCTGTTTGATGGATGTCTCTGGCTCTATGGACCAAGCCACCAAAGACATTGCAAAACGCTTTTACGTATTGCTCTATCTGTTCCTGACTCGAACATACAAAAACGTCGAAGTAGTGTTCATTCGTCACCATACTCAAGCGAAAGAGGTGGATGAACAAGAATTCTTCTATTCCCAAGAAACTGGCGGCACCATTGTTTCCAGTGCACTTAAGCTGATGCACGAGATCATTGAAGAACGATATCCGCTTGGTGAATGGAATATCTACGGTGCACAAGCTTCCGATGGTGATAACTGGGCGGATGATTCGCCACGCTGTAAAGAGTTGCTCACCAAACAACTGCTACCTTACTGTCAGTACTATGCCTATATCGAGATTACCCGTCGGTCGCATCAAACCTTATGGCACGAATATGAAAAACTGCAGCCAGCCTTTGGTAATTTTGCTATGAAGAACATTCGCAGTGTGGAGGATATTTTCCCTGTCTTTAGGGAACTATTCCAGAAGGAAACCGCATAGGGGGGAGCGCGTATGACAACCAATGCTACAAAAAATAAGTCAAATGCTGCGCCGAAGAAACGCGCAACCAAATCGAAAGTTCTGCCTGATGGGCCGGATTGGACCTTTGACATCCTAGAGCAGTACCACACAGAGATAAAACGTGTCGCTGAGTTTTATAAACTGGATACCTATGAGAACCAAATTGAAGTCATTACTTCTGAACAAATGATGGATGCCTATTCCAGTATTGGTATGCCTATCAATTACAACCATTGGTCATTTGGTAAGAAGTTTATCCATACCGAACAAAACTATAAGCATGGACAAATGGGACTGGCGTACGAGATCGTCATCAACTCCGACCCTTGTATAGCTTATCTGATGGAAGAAAACACCGTAACCATGCAAGCGTTGGTCATGGCTCACGCCTGTTACGGACATAACTCTTTCTTCAAAGGAAACTACCTATTCCAAACATGGACCGACGCAAGTTCAATTATTGACTACCTGCTGTTTGCTAAAAATTACATTGCCGGATGTGAAGAGAAATATGGTGTTGATCAGGTAGAACGCTTATTAGACTCGTGCCATGCACTAATGAATTACGGAGTCGACAGATACAAACGCCCAGAGAAAATTTCCATCGCCGAAGAAAAAGCGCGCCAAGAAGAACGTGAAGAGTATTTGCAGTCTCAGGTGAATGCCCTTTGGCGCACCGTCCCACAGAAAGCGAGAGCGGAAGACGACCAACCGCGTTTCCCGAGTGAGCCACAAGAGAACATTCTCTATTTCATCGAAAAACACGCGCCACTGCTTGAATCATGGCAGCGTGAAATCGTCCGTATCGTGCGTAAAATTAGCCAGTATTTCTATCCGCAAAAACAAACACAGGTAATGAATGAAGGTTGGGCTACCTTCTGGCACTACACCATTTTGAATCACCTGTATGACGAAGGACTAGTGTCAGACAAGTTTATCCTAGAGTTTCTGCACAGCCACACCAGTGTTGTGGCTCAACCGCCATACAACAGTCGTTACTTCAGTGGTATAAACCCTTATGCGTTAGGGTTTGCAATGTTTACCGATATTAAAAGAATTTGTGAAAACCCAACCGACGAAGACTACGAATGGTTCCCTGAACTGGCAGGGACAGACTGGTTAGAAGCGGTGCATTTCGCTATGCACAACTTCAAAGATGAAAGCTTTATCAGCCAATATTTATCACCGAAACTTATCCGTGATTTCAAGTTGTTCGCCATTGCAGACGACGACAGGAAGAACTTCATTGAAGTCACCGCCATCCACAATGACAGCGGCTATCAACAGATACGAGAGAAGCTCGCTGCTCAATACAATCTGAGTAACTTGGAACCGAACATCCAAGTATTCAGCGTCGACGTTCGTGGGGACCGTTCCATCACACTGCAGTATGTCCCCCACGACCGAATTCCTTTAGACCCAAGCTACGAGGAGGTACTAAAACACATGCATCGCCTATGGGGTTTTGAAGTCAAATTAGAGGAGGTAAAAGACACTGGAAGAAGAGAAATCCTCGCAACCTGTCCTAAAAAAGGTGATCACGAATAGTGATTATCGTTGCGACAACTAAAACATCTAACCTAACAATTAGTTGTAAAAAGTAAGTAGTTGTAAAAGTAAATAGTTCTATATAACGAACAAAGCCCCAGACTCTCCTCTGGGGCTTTTCTTATTCTGATTGCTTACAACTGCTTCGCCACAATACTGCGTACTAACTCCAAATCTTCCGGAGTATCGACACCAGCAGGAGGCGCTTCCAGCGCGACTGCAACATGAATTTTCTCGCCATACCAAAGTACGCGTAGCTGCTCTAAACATTCAATTTTCTCAAGCTGGCTAGGCTGCCAGTTGATATAGGTATTAATGAAACCAGCACGATACGCGTAGATACCAATGTGACGCATTAAAGGTTGCACTATGGTTTTGTCTTCAGAAGCAAAGTTATCACGATCCCATGGAATCGTTGCACGGCTGAAGTAGAGTGCGTAACCGTCTTTATCTGTCACCACTTTCACTGCATTGGGGTTGAACACTTCACTTTCGTGATCAATTTCAACCGCCAGTGTTGCCATAGGAGCGTTGCTCGCCGCCAAATTATCCGCAACCTGACGAACAATAGCGGGTGGAATCAAGGGTTCATCACCTTGCACATTGACTATGATGTGGTCATCTTCAATGCCCATTAATGCAACCACTTCAGCCAAACGCTCAGTGCCTGACTGATGGTCTGGAGAAGTCATACACACCGTACCGCCAAACGCTTTAACCGCCTGTTCAACGCGAGCATCGTCAGTTGCGATAATCACTCTTTCAGCACCCGCCAAAAGAGACTGCTCATAAACCCATTGGATCATAGGTTTACCACCAATATCCGCGAGCGGTTTACCCGGTAAACGCGTCGACTGATAACGAGCAGGAATAACAACGGTAAATGACATTATCGTCCCTCGTCCATTGACATAGTACGAGCTTCCGGTTCAAGGAGAACAGGAATGCCCTCTTTGATTGGATAAGCAAGACGGTCAAATTTACAAATGAGTTCTTGTTTATCTTTATCGTAAGTCAACTTGCCTTTACATATAGGACAAGCAACGATTTCAAGCAGACGGTGATCCATACTGTTCCATAACCTCTTTAATAGTTTCCACAATATGCTGCTCATCATGATGAGAGATCTGCGCTGAGACTGGCAGATACCACCAGTTCTCTTTGGCAAACGCAGCACATTTTACAGCGTCTTTTTCTGTCATAACCACATGATCCCCACGTGTTGCTAATGCAAACAGCTGTGAGGAATCAAAGTCTTGGTGGTCAGCAAATCCGTGTTCTACTACAGGTTTAGCACCTAGCTCTTTTAAGGTGTTAAAAAAGCGTGGAGGATGCCCAATACCCGCCCAAGCAACGATGTTTGACAATGTGTTCACAGGCACTCTTTCTCCCGTGACCATATTTACCGCCAAGTCAGGTTGCAGTGTCATAGCCACTTCACCCGCGAGAGGCGTTCCGCCGTTAGTAATCGTAAAATCCACTTCTTTCAAACGTGACACAGGCTCACGCAGTGGGCCCAAAGGCAGTAACTGCTCATTGCCAAATCGTCTCACGCCATCAACAACGGCAAATTCAATATCACGATCCAGTGCGTAATGCTGCAAGCCATCATCGGTAATAATAATATCGATGTTTTCCTTCAGCAGAGCTTTCACAGCACTGGAGCGAATGGGGTCAACCGCAACAGGCGCTTTGGTGCGTTGATAAATAAGCTTGGGTTCATCACCACAGTGGGCTGTCGACGTGTTATCTGAGACCATAAGCGGATAAGAAGGCGCTTTCGCTCCATAGCCTCGGGAAACCACGCCGGGTTTATAACCTAGCCGTTGAAGCGTTTCGACCAACCAGATAACCACGGGCGTTTTACCATTACCACCAGCAGTAATATTGCCGACGATAACAACAGGCACTGGTGCCTTGTAGCTCTGTTTCTTTCCGGATTGAAATGCCTTTCTGCGAGAGCGGCTTATCGCTTTAAACACAAGGCTTAATGGCCACAAAAGTGGCCATAAGAGCAAACGAATCGGATGATGTTGAAACCAGATTTTTTCAATCACAGTTCGAACCTACTCACCAAATTGAATTCGGTGCAGCTGTGCATAAGCACCATCTTTTTCAATCAATTCAGCGTGTTTACCGCGTTCAATGATTTCACCTTCATCAACAACCAAGATTTCATCTGCTTGTTCGATGGTAGAAAGTCTGTGTGCAATAACCAGTACGGTTTTGTTCTTTTGCAGCTCATCCAACGCAGCTTGAATAGCACGCTCAGATTCGGTATCCAACGCTGATGTTGCCTCATCCAAAATCAACACAGGGGCATCACGCAGCAGTGCTCGCGCAATAGCAATACGCTGACGCTGACCACCGGATAAGCTCGTTCCGTTCTCACCAATAATGGTATCTAGGCCATGCTGCATACCATTAATAAATTCCATCGCATGAGCTAAACGAGCGGCTTCTTCAATTTGCTCTCGAGTGTATTCACCCTCTGCAGCATAAGCGATGTTGTTTGCAATGGTATCGTTGAACAAATGCACGTTCTGCGACACTAAAGCGAAGTGTTTACGCAGGTTCGTTAGTTTGAAATCACGAACATCATGGCCATCTAACTCAATCACACCGGAGTCCACATCGTAAAAACGTGTAAACAGGTTAGCTATAGTCGATTTACCCGAACCAGAGCGCCCCACCAGAGCGACCGTTTTACCCTGCGGGATATCAAAACTGACGTGTGATAGCGCTGGTTTTTCTTTACCAGAATAAGTGAAAGTTACGTCTTTCACTGCAATCTCGCCACGAACCTTGTCCGTTTCGAAAGTACCGTTGTCGCGTTCGGTTTCAAGATCCATAAGGTTGAATAGTGTTGCACTTGCTGCCATACCGCGTTGGAACTCTGATGTCACGTTGGTTAACGCTTTTAAAGGGCGCATCAAACCAAACATCGCTGAGAAAACAACACTAAAAGTACCCGGAGTCAGTTCAGCACGAATGCTGTCATTACTGGCAAGCAGTAACACTGTCACTAACGCTAACGACGCAATCATTTGAATCACAGGATCAGCGATCGATTGTGCAGCAACCATCTTCATGGTTTGCTGGCGCATGCGATTACTCACCTCATCAAAACGTTCGCGCTCTACAGCCTGACCACCGTAGCTCAATACAACTTTATGGCCTTTCAGCATCTGCTCAGCCGACGATGTAACATCACCCATCGTGGTTTGCATATTTTTAGAAATCTTGCGGAAACGCTTAGAAACGAAACGGATACCCATAGCAACTATCGGGGCAACAACGATCAGTACTAACGAAAGTTGCCAGCTGTTCCAGAACATCAGAGTGAGCAAACCGATAATGCTTGCACCTTCACGCACGATACTCACTAAAGCTCGGCTAGTTGCACCAGAAACTTGTTCAGAGTCGTAAGTAATACGTGACAATAAGCTACCGGTTGGTTCTTTATCAAAGAAAGTGACTGGCATGTGCATGAAATGGTGGAAAATAGCGCGGCGCATTTGCATGACCACATTACCGGAAACCCAGCTTAGGCAGTAGGAAGAAACAAATCCACTCAGGCCTCGAACAGCCATAACACCAAGAATAATAAACGGGATTACTTGTAAGAAATTAGATTCAACGTCACCAAAACCTTCGTCAAGAAGAGGTTTCAGTAGAGAAATCATGTAGGTATCAGAAACGGCATTCACAATTAAAGCAATGACAGCAGCATATAGCCCTGTTTTGTAAAGGCGGATGTAAGTCCACAAGCGTTTAAATGTTTGCCATGTTGTTTCGTCGGTATTCAGTGACATATAAGTGCTTATTCTTATTTCAATATTGGTCGTCATTCTACCTCTTTACGCAGCATCTGCCTATACCAAGGGAGAATCCCATCCTGCCGAAGAGTGGATAAGTGACGACTTTCTGCTCTATATTTCAAGGTTATCTGGCCGCTCTCTCCTGTGTCGTACCATTCAGAGCCGAAACTGGTGTACCTATCGACGATCTCAGGGTGAGGAAGGTTCCATCGATTCGTTTTATCTAACGATGCAATCGCTATTTGGGGTGAAACACGCTCAATAAATGCCTTTGTAGAAGACGTTTTGCTGCCATGATGAGGAACGATCATAACATCACTTTGCAACATTGCATTATCTCGAGCCAATAACCATTCACCAACAGCAGTAACATCCCCAGAAAGCAACACGCTGTGAGCATGTTTCATATCTGAAATGCGGACTACACATGAATGCTGATTGAAGGCTCTCTCGACTCGCTTTGGCGGCCATAGCACAGAAAAATGCAGACCTTGCCACTGCCACTCTTCACCGCGCACGCATGCCAAAGCGTCTTCGATAAACTGACTGGAATAGACATTACGAGGTAGAAGTAGCTGGTCTACATCCTTTCTGCCACCGGCATGATCATCATCGAAATGACTGTATATCACTGCATCAATCGTGTCTGTTCCCCTTTTTGCAAGCAGCGGTGCAATCACAGAACGAACATAGCTGCCGTTCTCCCAGCTGCTTCCTGTATCGTAAAGCAAGGTTTTACCTCCTTTTTCGATCAAAACAGCCAGACCGTGACCAACATCGAGCACATCCATCCGCCAGTCATAAGACGGAGATCTAAACAACAAGGTTGAGATCAGAACTATCGCTAGCAAGATCTGGCTAAAACGGCTTACAACCATCCGTAGTAGCCAAACTAGGGTCAAAACTAGCATCAACTGAAGAAGCCATTCACTGATGTTAATCCAACCTGAAGTCGCGTAAGGAAGCGCATGCGCCAGTGGTTGAAACGAAAAGTCGACGAGTTGCCACAAACCGTCGCTGTAAGGGAAATCAAGGCAAGTAACAATTACCGCCACAAAAAGTACAGGAATGATAAGGAAAGAGAACCAAGGGATAAAAGCCATATTGAACAGGATTGATACCCAGCTTACCCCACCAAAGAAGTAAGCACTTACAGGTGCCATCATCAGCACCAACATCACCTGCCCTGCGATAAATCGCGTCCACCACTGTTTCCATTGTGCGGTGATTGAACAGAGATAAATCACGATACAAACTGCAGTAAACGAAAGCCAGAAACTGCTCGCTAATGAAGCAAACGGGTCAATCATCAAGACTGCCGCTAGCGTAAGTAAAATTCGCCGAGATACAGATACATGAATCCGTAAGGCAATAAGCAGCACATTGAGCAGGCACATAATCAATGCTCGCTGCGTCGGCAACGTAAAACCAGCAAGCCACGCATAGCTCACCGCGAAGGATGCGCCCAAAATAAAAGGAAGCCAAACGAACATAGGATGGAGTCTTGATACTCCTAGGCCAAGTACATACCCTATCCCGAATGCAATACCTATATGCAGACCTGAAATTGCCACCAGATGAATCAAACCGCTGTTTCTCAGTTGCATCCAATCTGCTTGGCTCAACCCAGAGCGTTCGCCGAACATTAGGGCGGTTATTATTCCCTTAAATGGGCTGTCTGATATTTGTTTTTGAACCGAGTCGTAAATCCAGTTTCGCAGACTTAATCCGGAGCTAATCTGAAAGCGGGAATTATTAACGACCGATGCCCTAGCTACCCAACCTTGGCTTAAAGAGTAGGATTCGGCATCAAATCCAACTTCATTCAATCTGCCAACAACAGGTTTCACTTTAACTGCAAATTCAAAGTGATCGCCAATTTGCAACGGCAAAGGTGATATTAAGCGAATACGAGGAGAGAGCCATGTAGTGACAACATGGTCATTTATTTGATGTACGGCAACAGAACCTTCGTATCCATAACTTATTTGTTTAAAAAAGCTGTCAACTTTTCCTTTTATGGTAATATCCAGCCCTGCTTGAAAAATGCTACTGGATTGAGTTTTTACTACGTTGCCATGTGTTATTATCACTAGCAAAGCGAGTACGATCCCGCCCCATCTTCTAAGCTTAGTGAATCGGACACTAAGAATGATAAAAAGTGGGCAAAATAGCGCAAAACCCAAATCTGGCATATAAGGCCAATAGGGCGATGACAAAACAGTGAGCGAAAACGAAGCAAGCGTCCAATTTTTCGATAAGAGAGTCATGGTTCCCTATGCCAAGAAAATTCATCAAAAAATTTATGCCTAACCATGACGTTATTAAGCGTCAAAAGGCATTAAAAATTTTTGGCAATGTTCTATATAACCCTAACTTGTGGTGTCTTAATCGACGCTCAGCAGCGGGTGCGTTTGCTGTTGGTCTCTTCATGGCGTTTGTTCCACTACCAAGTCAGATGATCATGTCCGCCGGTATAGCCATCGCTTTGGGTGTTAATCTACCGTTATCTGTTGCTTTGGTATGGATTACAAACCCAATTACCATGCCGTTTATTTTCTATATCGCCTATAAGCTTGGTGCTTGGTTACTCAATATCCCGCCACAGAATTTTCATTTTGAACTTTCTTGGGATTTTCTGGCACACCAAATGGGCACTATTGCTCCACCGTTCCTGTTAGGGTGCGCGGTTTGCGCAGTTGTGGCATCAGTGGTTGGCTATTTCGGTATTCGTGGTTTATGGCGTTACTCTGTAGTAAGAAGCTGGCAGAGACGACGTACGAAAATAACCTGAAAACCTAAAGAGAAAATAACGGACGTTCTAACTTGAGATGAACTTATTGCTCAGCAATGAAATGAATGTAGCGCGAACATGAAAAAAGGACCTTACGGTCCTTTTTTGCTTTTCCATCGTCTAGCTAAAATCGCTAACGCTGGCGTTTTATTTGCTGCTCAGAACAGAGGCCGGATTGAGCTTACTCGCTCTGGAGGCTGGATACCAAGTTGCCAACAAACTTAAGGCAATTGCAGTCCCTGACACTAAGAAAACATCTCCGGCAATCACTTGCGACGGTAAGAAGTCCACAAAGTAGATATCTCCAGATAAAAATTGATGACCAATCAATGACTCTAGAGCTTTCACCATAGGTGTGAGATTTAAAGCCACCAGCACGCCTAACACACTGCCGACAACACCGCCAAGCACACCAGAAAACACGCCTTGCCATACAAAAATACGTTTAACCAAACCATCGCTCGCGCCCATGGTGCGAAGAATCGCGATTTCTGCGGCTCTGTCTTTTACTGCCATCATCAGTGTCGAAACGATGTTGAAACTGGCAACACCAATAACTAGCACCATCACCAGATACATGATGCTACGTACCATTTGTATATCGCGATAAAGGAAACCGAACTTCTGTTGCCAGCTTCGAAGGTAGACGTATTCATTTAGCGTCGTCCCTACTTCTCGCACCACATTCGTTGCTGCCAGCACATTACGCACTTTGATAGAAACACCGGTAACCGCATCGCCCAAGTTTGAATATTGCTGCGCGTCTTCAATCGGCAGGAGTGCCAGACTGTGATCAATTTGTCCATTTAAGGCCAAAAGCCCTGCAATTTTTACTCGTACCCGCTTTGGTGCTTGAACTCTGTTTTCGCTGTTAGAGCTAGGGATCATCAAGGTGATGAAATCGCCAACCTTAGCATCCAATTTATCGGCTACACCTTTGCCCAAAATCACTTGTTGCTGACCAGGTGTAAAATCTTGCCATGCATTATCCGTCACATATTGAGAAAGGCTGGATACCGCTCGCTCCATCTGAGGATCAATACCTCGAACTTCGATGGCTTTGAGCTGAGCGCCTTTTTCTGCCAACGCAGTCATCTTCACATAAGGCGCAGCAGCCTCTACTTCGGAATTTTCATTGGCTTTTTTAACGATGTCCTGCCAGTTATTAATCGGCTGGCGGACACCTTCAAACTCGCCGTGTGGGATTACAGACAGCACTCTGTTTTGCAATTCGCGCTCAAAGCCGTTCATGGCAGAAAGACCGATAATAATCACCGCAACACCCACCGCAATACCAATGGTTGAAGAAAGAGAAATAAAGGAAACCATTTTATTACGCTGTTTTGCGCGACTAAAACGGCCACCAATGAACATTGATAGTGAAGAGAACACTACGCCTCCTCCACATCAAGCAATAAGCCATCTTTCATGTGCATCTGGCGATCCATTTTCGCCGCCAGTTCTCCGTCGTGGGTGACGACTAGGAAAGCGGTTCCTGATTCTCTGTTCAGTTCACGCATCAGATCATAAATAGACAATGCCGTTGTGTGGTCCAAGTTACCCGTCGGTTCATCAGCCAACACTAGATCAGGTTTGTTGACCAATGCTCGAGCAATCGCAACACGTTGACGTTCGCCACCAGACAATTCCGAAGGACGATGCTCTAAACGGTGACTCAGCCCTACTCGTTCCAGCAAGGCTTGCGCCGCCGCTTTCGCTTCAGAAACTTTCATTCCACCAATGAGAAGTGGCATCGCCACGTTTTCCAAAGCAGAAAAGTCTGCCAATAAATGATGGAACTGATACACAAAACCCAGGTGCTTGTTGCGAATTTTCGCCTGCTTGTTGGAATGTAAACTTGTCAGATCTTGCCCAAGAAACTCAACACTTCCTTTGGATGCATCATCAAGCGCACCGAGAATGTGTAACAGGGTACTTTTACCCGAGCCGGAAGAACCGATAATTGAGACCAGTTCCCCACGCTGAATATCGAAGCTGACGCCTTTTAATACCTGAGTTTGTAGTTCGCCTTCTTGGTAAGTTTTGCAAACTTGGTGACAACGTAAAAGGTTATTCATAACGTAAAGCCTCAGCGGGTTTAACAGATGATGCACGGTAAGACGGAAATAAAGTCGCTAGAAGACTCAGGCATATCGCCAATACCACCACAATAAAAATTTGGGTTGGATTGATCACCACTGGCAGTTCGCCACCCAGCGAGAACAGAGCTACACCTAAGCTATCCAGAATGGTATTCAGGTTGCTTGCAAGCAACACGCCTAAGGTTCCACCTACGATGGCACCAATCACACCACTGCTGGCTCCTTGAACCATGAAAATTGCCAACACTTGGCGGTCTGTCATGCCCTGTGTTTTCAAAATCGCAACTTCGGCCTGTTTCTCCATCACCACCATAATCAGGGCAGAAATAATATTAAAAGCCGCAACACCGACAATCAGTCCAAGCATTAAGCCCATCATGTTCTTTTCCATCCCTACGGCTTGGAAAAGTTCACCACGCTGCTCACGCCAATCTGTCCAATGCCAGCCTTCTGGTAACTTGGTGTTCGCAAGCTCACCGACGACAAACGGGTCTTCAAAAAACAAACGCCATCCCGATACCGTGTCTTGGTTAAATCTCAGCAGTTTTCCTGCGTCACTGATATGGGTAATCATTAATTGCCCGTCAACATCGGAACCCGTGTTAAAAATTCCCGCAACAGTAAAATTGCGCTGGCTTGGAATACGCCCCAGAGGTGTGAACTGACTGGCGCTGGTAACCATTAATCTGACTTTATCGTGCAGTGATACGTTGAGATTGCGAGCCAGTGTATGGCCCAAAAACACTTGGTACTCTCCCGCTTTAAGCGCCGAAAGACTTCCAGCAATCAGATAATCCATGATTGGATCTTTGTCACTAGGCTCAATCCCGACCATGAGCCCAGCTGCTAATTGAGACGGGCTCTGTATAACAGCTTCGCTACGGACAATGGGTTCTGGGCTACGCTGACTGGATAGCTGAGTAATAAATTCAGGAGCTTGTTCTGTTAGCGTCGTTTTATCTTGAGCTTGAGAAACAACCGCTTGTGGCAAGACGCCAAGAATGCGACTTTTAAGCTGAGCTTCAAAACCATTCATGACGGAAAGAACGGTAACCAGAGACATCACGCCAATCGTAATACCAGCAGTAGACATATAAGACACGAATCGACTGAACCTGTCACCGGAGCGTCCTCTGAGATAACGCAGGCCGATAAAGGTCGATATCGGATGAAACATAATAAAAACCAATAAAATAAGATGCCGATACTGTAACTATAAACCCGCCAAGGTTGTAGCTTTTCTTTGCCAAATCTATGTAAGAGCGCAAATTATTGATGAGGAAGACAAACATTCAATCCGCGAACTCCTCTCTGCTAAGAAAAGCCAACATTTACGAGAAAAACCATTATTTGCGCCCGATGGACAGGCATAACTTGATTACTTGGTCGGTATGGCGATAATCAACAAAGAAAAGAAGGAACTTATATGACAGATCAAGAATTTTTCACTGTACATCATGCACTCACTATCAATGTCGAGCCAATGTCGGACGATTTCGTTTTTCCTTCTTATGAGCATTTCGTTGCTGAGATCCCCGCGCCATTTGTTGTTGCCAGCGAGTTTAGTCAGTTGGACCAACTCAATGATGCTGCGAAACTGGAGCTCAAAAACAGTGACTTTAAACATGTTGTCCAGTTGCTGGATACTCAGAACTCAAAGCTGAATCTGTTGTTAACCTTCATGTTGTCCCAACAAGATGAACCAGAGCTACGCCACCAAACCACTTCTTTTGGGGCAAGCCAGTTATCCTACTTAACCGATAAAGCACCAGTGGTGGGCACTAAGCTGCGCATCAAGCTATTTATAGAACATCCTGCAGCGGCAATTTACTGCTACGCCACTGTCCATAGCATTGAAGAACACAATGCTGATAAAGTCGTCACCGTAAAATACGATTTACTACGCGACACTGACCAAGACTTGCTGATCAAAGCAGCCCTCTATCAACAGCAAAAACTTCTGCGTCAGCGCTCTTTGGATAGAGATAAAACATAAGCGTTTCCATGACTAAAAATACACTACTCTCTTTGAATTCGGCATCCAATGCCGGAGACAAAAAGCACATAGGCAACTTAAAAGGTGCTAGTTTAGCATTAGCCATCGCTGAAATAGCGAATGGTCATTCAGGACACACATTGTTAGCGGTGCCTGACCCACAAACAGCACTGAAACTGCTTCATGAAATTGAACAGTTCAGCGAGCACGAAGTCGCTCTTTTCCCTGACTGGGAAACCTTACCGTACGACAACTTCTCGCCTCATCAGGAAATTATCTCTGACCGCATATCCCGACTGTATAAGCTGCCTACGCTAAAGTCAGGCGTTACTATTGTACCGGTAAGCACACTGCTTCAACGCCAAACGCCGCAGGACTTTTTGCTTCAGCACACCTTGATGGTAAAACGCGGCGATCTTTTCTCGTTAGAAAAACTGAGAATACAGCTGGAAAAATCTGGTTATCGCCATGTAGACCAAGTGTTTGGCCCGGGTGAGTACGCGAGCAGAGGCTCGATTCTCGACCTATTCCCTATGGGCAGCTCAGACCCGTATCGTATTGATTTCTTCGACGATGAAATTGATACCATCCGCACGTTCGATCCAGAGAACCAACGCTCAATTGAAGAAATTCAGGAGATTTGCCTGCTACCAGCGCACGAATTTCCAACAACAGAAAGTGCGATTGAAGATTTTCGAACTCGCTGGCGTCAACGCTTTGAAGCGCGTCGCGAGCCTGAGTCGGTTTACATGCAGGTTTCAAAAGGCACTTGGCCTGCTGGTATTGAATACTGGCAACCACTGTTTTTCGAACAAACCGAGACTCTGTTTGATTATTTGCCAGTGGACAGTCAGCTTATTTCCGTTGGGGATTTAGAAAAATCCATCGACCAATTCTTAACAGACGTCGACTACCGATACGATCAGCGCAAAGTAGACCCACTGCGTCCTCTGCTTCCACCAGAAGAACTGTGGCTTAAGAAAGACGAACTGTTTACACAGTTCAAGGACTTGCCTCATACCGTGATGAGTATCGACCCTGTGGCGGAAAAAGCCGGTCGCACTAATCCCGATATCAGCGCTCTTCCTACGCTTGCTGTTCAGCACCAAAACAAAGAACCGATGTCGGCACTGCGTCAGTTCAGCGAACAATTTACTGGCAAGATCATCTTCTCCGTAGAATCGGAAGGTCGGCGTGAAGCTTTGCTTGAACTGTTACAACAGATCAAGCTTCGCCCACACAGTAAAAGCTCATTTAGTGAAGCGCTACAAAGCAGCGATAAATTTGCGCTGATTCTTGGCTCCTCAGAGCATGGTTTTATTTTTGGCACCGACAAGGTAGCACTGGTCTGTGAAAGCGATTTGTTGGGTGACCGCGTCATTCAACGCCGCAAAAAAGATCGTAAAACCACCAATAGCGATGCCGTAATTCGCAACCTTGCTGAACTCAAACCGGGTCAACCTGTGGTTCATATTGACCACGGTATCGGCCGTTACGTCGGTCTGCAGACCTTAGAAGCCGGTGGTTTAACCACAGAATACGTGACACTGGAGTATTTGAATGAAGCCAAGCTCTATGTTCCGGTTTCATCGCTGAATCTGATTAGCCGATACTCAGGCGGCGCGGAAGAGAGTGCGCCGTTACACAAACTGGGCAGTGAATCATGGACAAAAGCTCGTCGCAAAGCCGCTGAAAAGGTTCGTGACGTCGCGGCTGAATTGTTGGATGTTTATGCCAAACGCGAGCTCAAACCGGGCTTTAAGTTCACCCTAGACAGAGACCAGTACGCGACATTCAAAGCGGGATTCCCATTTGAGGAAACCGACGATCAGGCAATGGCAATTAATGCGGTACTGTCTGATATGTGCCAAGCCAAAGCGATGGATCGACTGGTGTGTGGTGATGTGGGCTTTGGTAAAACTGAAGTGGCGATGCGTGCGGCGTTCTTGTGTACGGATAACAACAAACAAGTTGCGGTCTTGGTTCCGACTACCCTGCTAGCGCAGCAACACTTTGAGAACTTCCGTGACCGATTTGCCAACCTGCCAATTCGTGTCGAAGTGCTCTCTCGCTTCAAGTCAGCCAAAGAGCAAAAACAAATTCTACAAGATGTGGCTGAAGGTAAAGTCGACATCTTAGTCGGGACGCACAAGCTGCTTTCTAACGATATTAAGTTTGCCGATTTAGGCTTGCTGATTGTTGATGAAGAACACCGTTTTGGTGTTCGTCAGAAAGAAAAAGTGAAAGCGATGCGTGCGGATGTGGATATCCTGACTCTCACAGCAACGCCAATACCGCGCACATTGAATATGGCAATGAGTGGAATGCGTGACCTGTCGATAATCGCAACCCCACCTGCTCGTCGTTTAGCGATCAAAACCTTTGTCCGCCAAAGTGAAGACAGTGTTGTTCGTGAAGCTGTTCTGCGTGAAATTATGCGTGGTGGTCAGGTGTACTTCCTGCACAACCAAGTCGAAACCATCGAAAAAGTGGCGGAAGACTTAACCAAGCTGGTTCCTGAAGCTCGAATTACCACTGCTCACGGGCAAATGCGCGAACGTGAATTGGAACGCGTGATGAATGATTTCTACCACCAGCGCTTCAACCTGTTGGTGTGTACTACCATTATTGAAACAGGTATCGACGTTCCGACCGCCAACACCATTATTATGAATCGCGCGGATTCATTAGGTTTGGCACAGTTACACCAATTGCGTGGTCGTGTAGGCCGTTCGCACCACCAAGCTTATGCGTACTTGTTAACGCCGCCACCAAAAGCAATCACTAAGGATGCGGTCAAACGTCTTGAAGCTATCGCTTCGTTGGAAGACCTAGGTGCAGGCTTTACGTTAGCCACACACGACTTGGAAATTCGAGGAGCTGGTGAACTGTTGGGCGATGAGCAAAGTGGTCAGATCCAATCCATCGGCTTCACGCTTTACATGGAAATGCTGGAGCAAGCTGTTGAAGCATTGAAATCAGGTAAAGAGCCATCCTTGGATGACTTACTACGCGAACAAACCGAAGTGGAAATGCGTTTACCAGCGCTGTTACCAGAAGACTATATTCCTGATATCAATACGCGTTTGTCTATGTATAAACAAATTGCCAGCGTCCATGATGAAAGCGAGCTTGCTGAACTGAAAGTAGAATTGATTGACCGCTTCGGCAAATTGCCAGATGCGGCTCTGAATCTGCTGGCTCTTGCGCAACTTAAGCTTGATGCAGCACAACTTAAAATTCGTAAAATTGAAGCCCATGAGAAAGGCGGCTATATCGAGTTCTATCCAAATGCTGACATTAACCCTATGTTTTTGGTTAAACTGTTGCAGTCTCAACCGAAAAAATTTGCGATGGATGGTCCAACCAAATTTAAGTATGCGTTACCATTAGTCGACAGAAGAGAACGAATTCAGTTTGTTACAGACATGCTGGGCGAATTCCAGCAAAATCTACTTCCAACAGCGTAAAGGCCTCTCTGAAAAAGTGAAGCCTTAAAAAAAGATGTAAGGTGCTAAGCACCGAATGACGGAGTCATAATGAAAAAACTGATCCCATTACTGCTTTTACTGGTTTCAATGCCTAGCTTGGCTCAGAGACAGTTTGATATTGAAGTCATCATCTTCAAAAGAGCAGTAGATGCAGAAAAAATCAGCGAATCTTGGCCAGATAACCTGCCTGAAATTAACATGGCTCGAGCTGGCAGCTTTTCTGATTCTGCTTATCGTCAATCAAAAGGCGTTAAGATGCTTGCCTATTCAGATTATCAACTTAATGACCAAGTTCAAGAGTTGAAAAAGCACGCTGGCTTTGACGTCTTGCTACACACTGCATGGCGTCAGGGTGATGAAGGAAGAAGTTCTGCACCTGTATTCCATATTCAGGCAGGTAAAGATTACTCGCGTCAATATCGTCCTGATGGCAGCGCCATTAATAGCGCAACCACACAAACATCGATTGATGGTGTGACAGAACAAAGTATTGCTAAACCATTTTATGAGCTAGACGGTACCTTACAGATTTACGTTCAGCATTATCTCTACGCTGAAGTGATGATGGACTTAAAAGAGCCGAGTGTTCGTGAAGTGTTGATACAGGACACGCCGCTAGAGCTGACACCTACTGACGAACAAGCCGACGGCACGGTTCAGGCGGGTAACTTAGCGCCTGTTTCTCCAACAAGAAAAGTAGAAAGCTTCTTGAAAAGCTATCGCATCGACCAGAAAAGACGTATGCGCAGTAGCGAGACACACTATTTGGACCACCCTTTGATGGGCATGATTATCCAGGTGCGAAAAGTAGCAGAGCAGTAAATATATTGAAGCGCCCTATGGGCGCTTTTTTGTATTCATAAAACCAGAACAACAATTGAGATTAGACCATGCTGCCAGACTTTCAGATTGTGACTCAGCGACTACAGCTAAGGTTGCTTAAGCTAGAGGAAGCCGAAGCCTTATCCGGCTGCATCCGTCACTCCCCATCTCTTCATCAGTGGGTTGACTGGTGTCACGATCAATTTTCCGAGAAAGATGCCGAACAGTTCATCTTAGCGAACCGTTTAAATTGGGTTAAGGCAGATGCTTACGGCTTTGGAGTGTTTGAAAAACAGACGCAAAGATTAGTCGGAATGGTCGCGATCAACGAATTCTATCGCGTATTTAATATGGCGAGTTTAGGTTATTGGATTGCCGATAATCATCAGCACAAAGGTTATGGAAAAGAAGCCGTCGATGCATTAATTGAATTCTGTTTTAGCCAACTAAAGCTCACCAGAATAGAGATTGTGTGTGATCCTGAAAACTTACCGAGCCAAAAGTTGGCATTAGCGTGTGGCGCGTTGCAAGAGCACATTGCCCGCAACCGATTCATGTTTAATGATCAACCCAAAGACGGGATAGTGTTCTCTTTAATTCCTGACTGAATACTGGTTAAGCAAACGGACAAAACCGATAGAACCAGTAGCCAAATTACCAGATATAAAAAATCCCACTAGATAGTGGGATTTTTAAATTGGAATCAAAGCCGATTAGTGCAGTTTTAAGTTAGGACGCAGCACTCGGTTAATACGCCCAACCAACATCATCAGACCGGTTTTGAAAATGCCGTGTAGCGCCATCTGATGCATACGGTACAGCGAAATGTACACAACACGTGCTATACGACCTTCAACCATCATAGAGCCTTTGGTTAAGTTGCCCATTAAGCTCCCCACGGTAGAAAAACGGCTTAGCGAAACTAAAGAGCCATGGTCTTTGTACACATAGGGTTTTAGCTCACGACCATTAATCATTGCCACAATGTTCTTAAACGCTTGTGAAGCCATTTGGTGAGCGGCTTGAGCACGAGGTGGTACAAATGAACCGTCAGCCTGTGTGCATTGTGCAAGGTCACCAATAACGAAGATATTGTCGTCACGAGTCGTTTGCAGCGTGTTTTTCACCACTAGCTGATTAATACGGTTAGTCTCAAGGCCAGCGATATCTTTCATGAAATCTGGAGCTTTAATACCCGCGGCCCAAACCATAATCTGCGCAGTAATTTTTTCGCCATCTTTGGTAGTTAAACCGTCTTTTTCTGCCTGCGTAACCATGGTTGCAGTGCGTACGTTAACGCCAAGTTTAGTCAGCTCACTGTGCGCCGCAGACGAGATACGAGGAGGCAATGCTGGAAGAATGCGCTCACCCGCTTCAATCAGGTTTACATTCAGTTTGCTTGAGTCGAGATCGCCGAATCCGTAAGTACGAAGTTCTTTCACCGCATTGTGCAGTTCTGCTGACAGCTCAACACCGGTCGCACCTGCGCCAACAATCGCGATATCTACCGAACCGTGACCATTTTTCGCATGCAGCTTCAAAAACTCGTTGTTCATTTCAGTACGGAAACGATGAGCTTGTTCTGGGCTATCAAGGAAAATACAGTTCTCACGAACACCAGGGGTATTGAAGTCGTTTGAGGTTGAACCGATCGCCATGACCAGAATGTCATACGCCAGTTCACGTTTCGGCATCAACAACTCACCATGATCGTCACATAATTCGCTTAGTACGATTTTCTTACTGTCACGATCAATAGATTCAAGACTTCCTAGCTGGAAATCAAAGCTGTGGTTCTTTGCGTGCGCACGGTAACTCAGTGCATCAACACCTTCATCCAGTGAGCCTGTAGCAACTTCATGTAATAGCGGCTTCCACAGGTGACTGGATTTTCTGTCTACCAGAGTGATATCAGCTCGGTTTTTACGGCCCAAGGTACGTCCAAGCTTAGTTGCAAGCTCAAGACCACCAGCGCCACCACCAACTACAATAATGCGTGTCACAACAACATTCCTCAAAAATAATGAAAAATCAAAGTTCAGCATGACAAATTCACACTGAAGAAATTCTTAAATTCGTACTAAGCTCAACGATTTGAGGCTAATTATTAATGTTTAAGTGTTTGGGACAGAAATGGATTTCAATCTAAATTCTAGGCAAGTTTTATCTCTTGCTCTTTATCGTTTTTTTGATATACATCAAATTTATTTCGAGGCTCACATTATATAGAGCTAAATCCTTCACGCAACCTTATATTCACTCAAAATGTAGGGAAATAAACCGTATGTTACATAATAAAAAACGGCCCACTGTTCGGCCGTTATTCATATTCAGAACCAATCAAATCAAGCCATCTTAAAGGCTTTTATCGCTTGAAGATGTTGAGAGATTTTCTTGAACTTATGCGACTGGGTATCATCCCATATGATGTCGTAATAATCTTCTAATGCTTTCGCCGTGAGTTGATTATCAAGCATCTCATCGTTACGTGACAGTATCACCAAGCAGCGACCTTTGTTCTTCACTCTATACTGTTCAACACACTTGGTCGCGATGTCCTCATACTCTTCAGGACGGTCAATTTTGCCAGTCATGTTACTTTCTGGGTTGAGATTCGGGTTAAAGATCACTTGTTTGATACCGCACAAAAAGCCGATACGTTCAGACCAGTATCCCCCTAACCCCACGCCACAAATGATTGGGTTTGGATCATTAGAATGCTCAATCACTTTATGGACTTCTTTCAGTAAGTGCTGCATGTCGTGTTTAGGGTGTCGCGTGCTGTAGCTGATAAAACGAACATCGTCGTCAATGAATTGCAGTTGCAGAACTTTTTCGTGGTTCCCTGGACTG
The DNA here is from genome assembly GCF_038452265.1 of Vibrio diazotrophicus. NCBI lineage: Bacteria > Pseudomonadati > Pseudomonadota > Gammaproteobacteria > Vibrionales > Vibrionaceae > Vibrio > Vibrio diazotrophicus. The sequence goes on along the minus strand of NZ_CP151842.1, from coordinate 1,131,795 downwards.
GTTGAGTCGAAACCGTGCAAATAAATAATCATAATACTCCCCCGCTCCTTGAGGTTTTAATCTACCACGAACGCTAAGGTTTTAAAGTAAATCGTACAAAAACTAATGAGACATAAACAACAAACAGTGATCCTAACTGCAAAATGTTTCTTTTATTTGAAGCGCCTGATGGTAATAGTGCTCATCTCCCCAAAGCTGGAAAGCAAGCAAATACCAGAGCATTGCCATCATGGCTGTTCTCGGTAGCCATGCTTTTGCCCCTTCAATCCAAATATCAATATCTTCTATTTCTCTCAGCTGACAGTAGCGAGCAATAGCTTCCACAGGGTTCTCGCCTGCTACATCAATACTCAAAGCGAGATCCAATCTTGGATCAGCAATAGAAGCGTATTCCCAATCGATAACCTTGAGGCCATGTTCAGTTTTCACCATGTTATATCCGGCCAAATCAAAATGGCACAACGAATAGCCAACATTGGGCAAACTTGGTGGATTTCGCCAGTCTCGGTAAAGTTTCTCAAATTCGGGAGTTTTTAAGCTCTCTTTAATTTGAAACCAGTAATGGTCAACTCGAGCTAAGAATGAGAAAGGAACAACTGGAATTTTGGTTGTATCAATAGCGTGGATTCTAGATTGTATTTTGAGTAACGAGTCGAAATTCACCCCGTTGTGCAGTGATTCCCCTTCCACCCATTCAACTAACAGCCCTTGATCACTAATGAATATTGGCGCTGGGCCAATATGTGTCGATTCTATCGCCTTAAGAATCTGGTATTCCTGAAATCGAGAAATAGAAAAGGCTTTGGTGATAGGGGTATTAGGTCGCCAGACGTAGGCTTTGCCTTTCTGGCAAACCACTTTCCAACAGCGATTGGTTAATCCACCCGTTAGGGTTTGTGCGTATTCGGGCGGAAAAGAAAAAAAGTGAGCAACAGACTGCAACGTGGGGTCTAACTGACACGCTTCATGCCAAGACATTCTAGCCATTGCTCACCTCATTCAATTTTCCACACTAGATGGGATTAAAGACCAAGTAAACTTTTAGACTCTTGCTTACGGATTTCAGTTTCATCTGCCCATTCAATCAAGCCAGTTTGCAGATCCATTAAGCGCATTGTCATCTTGTAGTAAACATCTTTATCGCTACCCGCATTCTTCAAGATGCTGGCTAGGTTTCCATAGAGCATGTACTGGGCACCCACCATTTTACCGAACTGAATTGCGGTGCTTTGGTTTACTAGCTCATCGTTGTTCTGGAAATTAAGCTGTTCACGAACTGACTCTACACGGTCCATGTCAACAAATCGGAACTTGCCTGAATTCAGCATTTTGGTGCTGATGGTGTCAGTGATCGATTCAGTATCAATATGCTCACTGGTTTTATTCTTGATGCGTTCAACAAAAACGATTGGACGCGAGTCACGAGTAATCGCCGCCACAGAACCGGACATCATCATGCTGTCTACCATCTCACCAGCGATCTTTTGCAGATCCGTTGAACCAAAATCAACGTTAACCGTTTCTACGGCTTGCGCATCACCGTAACTGACTTTGTTTGAACATCCACCAAGAATCACAGCTAATCCAAGCAACGCAATAACACTCTTTTTCATTTGGCTTCCTCTAAAATTGCCTAGTCGTCAGATTCGCGGATCTGAACACGAAATTGTTTTCCATTTGGATTTACCGACACTTCTGAGATAGAGATACTCTCCATGCCGCGAACGATCGCTTGCTTCCAAGGCGCAAGACGAGTATTCACTTCCAAACCGTTATCGTCATACCAGTAAAATCGGTACTGAATATGTTGGTCGCCTTTGTGGTTACTGACTAAACGAACCACGCCTCGGGCGTGTCCATCAACGTCTATCGTTGATATATCATCAATAACAAGTCGATTACCTAGTACGTTGTCAGCAAATAATACTCTTTGCGATTCACCTTCAACACTTAATCCTGCTGTGTTTTTACTACAGCCCACTATCGCCAGCGTCGACAGTAAAGCTACAAGCCATTTTTTCATCACAATTTCCCTAGTTGCTTGTGCCACATAGTTGCGTTCGACCCTTGTTGGGAGACCCAAACAAGAGTGGTTCCTTGGTCAGGAACATTGAAGCTGTATGACTTACCAGCCGCATTCAAGGTCTGTTCACCTGATGGCACGACTTCAGTCATACCGTGAACCGACGCTGGTAACGTAATCCAACTGCGTGTATCTGGTTGTTCTGTCAATGTGTTCCACACATTTAACACTAAGTTGCCGACATCATTGCCGTTGGTGGTTTCTTTACGCAACTGTTCTTTTGCCACCACCCGTAAAGCTTGGCGAATAACGATTGCCGGCATCTTTTCAGACAAATTCCGCTGTGCCATTAAATCTACGTTAGTTAATGCAGAAGAGGCTAACTCTTTACCATTCAACTGCATATGAAATTTCTGCTGCACTACGCTGTTGTTATAGTACGGTAAAGCTAAAGAATACAGCGCACTATTACCTCTGCTGTCATAAAGAGGTAAAGATAATCGCCAGCTTTCCATCGCCTTTACAACTCCTTGTTCATCTAAAATAATAACTCGCCCTTGGCCTTCTTGCAGAGTTTGTGCCGAACCGTACTGTTTTTCCAACAAAGTTAAGTCTTCTTTCATACCAAGACGTTTAGCGACCCGTAAAGTTCCGTCGATAACGGCTTTATTTTCAGGGGCAACCGCTAATGCTCGTCTGTAATCGACATAAGCACTGTTAAGATCGTTTGAAGCTTCATAAAGGAGTGCAGAAAGATAGAGTAGATAACCATTTTGCACGGCTTGCAATGTTTTGCCTGCATCTGGATATCGAGAAAGAACACTGCCCAGATTGGCACTAACCCCATTTTCACGCAGCTCACTTTGAGCACGTTCAAGTTCAGCTTCACGATTCGCGCGAGCCTGTTCCTGAACCTGATTCGCTCGGCGCATCTCAACTAAAGCACCATCGAGATCATTAGCTTGAACGTAATTAAGCCCAAGGTAGAGATGAAGGAAACCTAACTCATAATCCGCAGGCTGATAATCATTTAAGTTGTCGTTGACCGCGAGCGAACCTACGCTGGTCGCAGTGTCTGAAACTGAAATAATCGCCTTGCTCTGCTGCTGTTTTATCGCTTGATCTGAAAGCTCTAGTGTTGCTTTACTTTCGGTATACTGCTGATTTAAAAAATAGACGCGACCTTTTTCCAGATTGTCAAGAATATCGCCCGCAACATAATCTTCGAATAAATCGGTAGCTTCAGAGTATTGCCCCTGCTTGACCGTTTGATATAAATCTTGGTTCTGGGCGCTGTAATGACTGAACAGGTTACCTGCCGTCATATTGGCACATGCACTTAACAGCAAACAGGCTATGGGAACCGTAATGTGTCGCTTTTTGGCCTTCACCACACACTCCGCAAAAATTAGGATGGAAACAATAATGCCCCGTTGGTTAACAGGGCATTATTCATACTTAACTCATCAATAGTGGACCTAGAGGGCGACCACCGACAAGATGCATGTGGATGTGGTAAACTTCTTGACCGCCGTGTGAGTTGCAGTTTACTAGTAGACGATAGCCGTCTTCTGCAATGCCCTCTTCTTTCGCCAATTTCTTAGCCACAGTAAACATACGACCCAAAGCAAGCTCGTCACTCTCTTCCACATCATTCACGGTAGGAATCAACTTATTAGGAATGATTAAAATGTGGCTTGGAGCGCGAGGATTGATATCTCGAAATGCAGTAACTAAATCATCCTGATAGAGGATATCTGCTGAGATCTCTTTGCGAATAATTTTACTGAAAATGGTTTCCTCAGCCATAAAGTGCTCCGTAGTAGGCATTTTGTATAAATCATTGTGCATTTGAGTATGCGTCAAGGTGCTTCAAACCTCAATACAAAACATTATCCAGTTAACAGAATTCAATTTTCACGCCAGCTAAATTACAATTTTGTAACTTTCCTCTAAAAACTGTCGATTAATCATTCATAGAATATCACTTGCTTGTCTAGTCGTTGAGCCATTTGCCATAGAGCAACTTTTAGTTTTTTTTATTTTTTGAGAATGTATTTATTGGGGGTAGAAGTATGCAAGGTTCCGTAATAAGACGGATGTATGCTGGTTTTGCATTAATTATCGTCATGTTCGCTGTAACAGTTGCCATCATGATGAGCGGAATGAACCAAATTCATTCTAATTTTGAAAGTGTATCGAAAACAGCTCTTCCGCTTGTTTCTTTATCCAATCAAACTAGCGTTCAGTTATTGTCTGCAGACAAATCATTTAAGGACTTTCTGACCACTCAGAACCTTGAACGAATGGACGAAATTCGCAGTTCGTTTGTTTCTGCCAAGGACAAGTTCAGCGAAACATTAAATCAGCTACAGGAAGCCAGTGTTTCACACTCCGATCTGATTGAGCGCGTCGAAACGCTTAAACAATTAGAAGACCGTTATTTCACCGAAGCCGATAAAGCGATGAATAATTATCAGGCAATGTTTGATGCGCAAGCTAAGGTACAAAAATCAACTCGAGAGTTCCAACGCTTACAGGCAGAGCTGAGCGCTGGCATGAAAGAAGCCGTTGACGGTGAAAACAATATTTCAGTCAAAGTGATGGCGAAAAGTTACTTCATTAAACTTCGCGATGCCGAGGTAATCACTTCAGATGCGTTGGCAAGTAGTGATGTCGCTTTTGTTGAAAAAGCTGTAGCACTGAACAAAAAAGCGGTGACTCATCTGAACTACGCATATCGCGGTCTGGTAACTCAACTTCCAGGTCTTAAAAGTGTATTTGAAAAGAAAGTTGAGCAATTTACTCAAGACATCGGCAAGAAAGGCGGCGTACTTGACCAACACAACGAATATCTTAAAGCTCGTGCTGCACTCTATGAAAACATTGGTAACCTTGCGGCAGAAATCGATAACGCAATGACCATTTTGGATTCATTTAACGAAGCCGCGACCAACGATCTAAACGGCTCATTGGTTGAAGCGGGTGATGTTTATCAACAAGGTCTCTACAAAGCAGTTGGTATTGGTATTGCTGTACTTGTTGTTGCCATCGCTATTGGCTACCACTTAGCTCAAAGTGTACGTGAACCTCTGAAACGCATTCTTACCACACTAGAAAGCTTAACTGATGGTGATATGACGCAACGTATCGATATTCGTTACAACAACGAATTCAGTCGTGTGAGTGGTCATATCAATACCCTCGCAGATAGCCTGCATGACATTCTGAAAAAGCTCAACCAAGCATCAGATGCCCTAACGTCTACAGCAAACAACAACCAAGCAACATCACAAGGCGCACAGTCTCAGCTAAACAATCAACGTGAACAAACGGCGAGCGTTGCAACAGCAATGACAGAGATGGCGCATTCAGTGGGTGAAGTAGCAAATAGTGCTCAAAGCTCTCTGCAGATGGTTCAGCAAGTTGAAACCGCCTCTGAATCGGGTCGAGTAATCATGAGCCAAAACATTTCGACCATTAACCAGTTGGAAGCTCGATTGAATGAATCAGTGGAGGCTACTAACGATCTACGCCGAATGAGCAGCCAAATTGGCAGCATTCTCGATGTAATTCGCAACATCGCAGAGCAAACCAACCTACTTGCACTAAACGCCGCGATTGAAGCAGCGCGTGCGGGTGAGCAAGGTCGAGGTTTTGCTGTGGTTGCTGATGAAGTACGTGTTCTTGCACAACGCACGACCGAATCAACCGCTGAAATCGAGAATATGATCAGTAACCTTCAATCAAGCTCTACTTCAGCAAGTAAAGTGATCGAAAGCTGTATGAAAGATATGGAGCAATCTGTTGAGCAAGCGTCAAATGCCAACAGCGCAATGGAAGAGATACAAGCACTCATCATAGAAATCAGTCAGATGAGTACGCATATTTCACAAGCAGCAGCAGAACAAAACGAGACAACAACAAGTATTGCCCGCAGTATTGAGGACATCAACTTGATCTCTGATGAGAGCTATCGTGCAATGGCTGAAATTGCAGATAACAGCACGAACTTAACCCAACTAGCAGCACAGCAAAGTTCGTTAGTACACAGATTTAAATTGTAATTTTACTGTGCACTTTAAGCTCAAGATTGTAATCATTGAGTAAAAACTACCATAAGGGTGACCTTTTCTATAAGGTCACCCTTGTTTTTTACGTCTCGCACCGTTATATGATAGCTATGGCTTGCGGCAAACCTTTCATACTTAACTCTTTTTGCAAGCCAAACATGAGGAAAAACTATGGCTGTTCATGTTGGCATTATTGACCAAGACCCCGTCCGTCTGGTTACCCCACTTTTAGATAACAGAACTGCAAGTCGTCATATTGTTTTTGTTGGGGATAGCTCGCAAGAAGCAATGTATCTTCGCCTGAACAAAGTACTGAACCAGCGAGATATCACTTCAGAGTTTTTCGAAATTCCGGCAGGGTCTAACGTTGCCGAGATCAAGAAAGCGGTAAATGTTCTTGCTGATGACTTAAAGCAACGCAACCTGCCGATCAAACTGAATGCAAGTTGCGGTCTCAGACACAGACTTCTTTGTGTTTACGAAGTATTCCGTACCTACCACTGGCCCATTTTCGTCGTAGAACCTAACAGCGACTGTTTGTGCTGGCTCTATCCGGATGGTAATACAGATACTCAAGTGCAAGACCACATCACCATCTCTGATTACCTGACCATATTCGGTGCTCGTGGTGAGTTCAGTGAACATAACATCCCACCTCAGTTGGATGAAAAACTGTATAACTTGGGTGAACGTTGGGCGGGTAATGCTTTAGAACTTGGTCCTGGCTTAGCAACACTGAACTATCTAGCAACAACATGTCGTAAAGAGCAGCGGTTAGATGTAGAGCTTTCTGAAAAACAGCAAGGCTATCGTGAACTAAACATGTTATTGAATGACTTGGTTGAAACAGAGATTGCCACCTATGAAAATGGTGTTCTCACGTTTGCAAACGAAGACGCACGTCGATTTTCGAACGGCGAATGGTTAGAAACTCTTGTACACAGCACTGTTAAGCAGATTCAAGATGACTTACCGACCATTCAGGATCGTTCTTTAAACGTTCAGGTTTACCGTCAGTTGGGTGAGAAAGAAGTTCGTAACGAGCTGGACATCGCAACCGTTGTTAACAACAAGCTGTATATCATTGAGTGCAAAACCAAAGGTATGCGTGATGATGGTGATGACACCTTGTATAAACTGGAATCTCTAAGAGACTTGCTCGGAGGATTACAGGCACGAGCGATGTTAGTAAGCTTCAGACCTCTACGCCATAACGATATTACTCGAGCGGAAGATCTTGGGCTCGCATTAATCGGCCCTGAAGAGCTAAAAGATCTCAAAACACACCTTACAGCTTGGTTTAAGCAAGCCGGTGGCAGAGAAAACATATAGAAATATATACGATTAAAAAAGCCCGCTTTCCAGCGGGCTTTTCTATTAGGAATCGTCTTCAGTGAAGTTCGATGGCAGAGTATCTTTCATCTTGTTCCAGATCTGAGCACTATCAATGCCATAGTGACGAATCACACCCGGTAGCTGCTCTCGATCGCCCGAGCAGCAAATCGCCAATAGTTCTCGATAAAACGCCAGAGAGCGTTCTCGAGCTTCTGGATTCGAGAAATAATAACTTCCCACACGGTCGTAAAGTTTTCTCACACCGTTAAAAATCAAACCGTAGATTTGGTTACCAGAATGGAATGCTAAACGCTGAAACAACATGTAGTCGTAATAGTTAAAAGTCTTAGCAATCAACACTGACTGACGCTTTTCTTCGTCTTTCTCACCGTCATCTTTAACATGCTGCTGTAACTTCTCTGCAAATGGCCAAGATGCCATAAATGCATCCCATGACTCAGCAGCCAGAAGCGCTTCACACGACTCAATCACATTAGTAATTGTACGTTCTGAATTCTCTTTATTTACCTTAAATGCATAACGCATAAAGATAGGGCTGATATTTGTACGAGCCGCTAGTAGGTCTTCAACAATACTGGTTGCATTGTCTGCATCTAACGTCATTAACGTATCTAAAATATGTAAACCAGATGTTTCCATGAACTGGTTCACTTTCGTTGGTTTACCATGTTGAATAGTCAACCAACCATCTCGAGCCAAACGCTGAAGAACTTCACGTAACGTTGTTCGAGTAACACCTATAAGTTCAGAGAGTTCACGCTCTGCAGGAAGAATGGAGCCAGGTGGGAAACGACCGTTCCAAATGCTTTCGATGATGTATTTTTCTGCGAAACCTGCTGGGCTTTTTGCCTTAATAACCATTAAGTACTTATCCAGTTTTCTATTTATTAGATTCAAATGTGACTCATCATACCACTAGTTATCACCAAGCGGAAACAAAGCAGCCCTAAACTTGTCACAAAGCTAACGCATGAAAAAAGAATTCTCCGACGAACCAATCTCTCACCTTATTTAAGCGCTTAAAATATGTTTCAAAATATTTCAATTGGTAACTTTTAATGCACAAAAACCACATAAAAAAAGAGAGTTTAATCACAATAATAATTGAACAAATAGCAAAATAAACTTACCTAAATAGAGTAATTTACGTGAGCTTTGTAGTATTTACGCACATTTATTAATCCTATAGGCTTGAAAATAATTTTTTAATTAGCTTCAGGTTATAAATGAAGCCACAATATCGAGCTAAAAAATAAATAATCCTAGCTTCAACACTTTCAAGCAGATTGTTGACTAAATAACTTATGCAGGTAGAGTTGCGGTCGAAGTCTAGAGTGCTTGTTTTGATCAGGGAGTGACTTGGCAAGGTTCTAAATAGGCAAAATTCATTATTGCCTCTCTAAGTCACTGTTGAAAGACTTTGATTCCAAACCTATTGAGGTTCAAATCAAAGCTTGCACATATCCTTGTTAATTTTTTTATAACAGTGAGAGTAATTACCATGCCGATGTCCCTTGGAAACGCTTTTATCAAGAATTTCCTAGGAAAAGCACCTGATTGGTACAAAGTTGCCATAATTGCCTTTCTTATAATTAATCCAATCGTTTTCTTTTTTATCAATCCGTTTATTGCCGGCTGGCTACTTGTCATTGAATTTATTTTCACTTTGGCAATGGCACTTAAGTGCTATCCGCTTCAACCTGGCGGTTTATTGGCAATAGAAGCAATTGCGATTGGGATGACTAGCCCAGGTCAAGTAAAACACGAATTAGTTGCCAATATTGAAGTACTGCTTCTACTGGTATTTATGGTTGCAGGTATCTACTTCATGAAGAACCTGCTGCTGTTTATATTCACTAAAATACTGCTTGGTATCCGTTCAAAAGTTGCCCTTTCCGTTGCGTTTTGCATTACTGCGGCATTTTTGTCCGCTTTCTTAGATGCTCTAACCGTTATTGCTGTGATTATTAGTGTCGCTGTTGGTTTCTACTCTATTTATCATAAAGTTGCTTCAGGGAAGACATTCAACTCATCACATGACCACACTCATGATGAACACATTTCAGAACTGACTCGTGATGATTTAGAGAACTACCGTGGCTTTTTGCGTTCACTATTAATGCATGCAGGTGTGGGTACCGCTTTAGGTGGCGTAATGACTATGGTTGGTGAGCCTCAGAACCTTATCATTGCAGATCAGGCTGGCTGGTTCTTCGGTGAGTTCTTAATCCGCATGGCTCCTGTCACTGTCCCAGTATTTTTCTGCGGCATTATTACCTGCGTATTAGTCGAGAAATTTAAAGTGTTCGGCTACGGCAGTGAGCTACCAGCCAACGTTCGACAAATTCTTATCGATTTTGACACTGAAGAGCGTAAAACGCGTACTAATCAAGATGTCGCTAAACTTTGGGTACAAGGCATCATCGCAGTTTGGCTAATTGTAGGTTTAGCTCTTCACTTAGCAGCCGTTGGTCTTATTGGACTTTCCGTTATTATTCTAGCAACTGCATTTACTGGTGTTATCGAAGAACACTCAATGGGTAAAGCGTTTGAAGAAGCATTGCCATTTACCGCCCTACTGGCCGTGTTCTTCTCGATTGTTGCGGTAATCATTGACCAACACTTGTTCAAGCCAATCATCGATGCAGTGCTTCACATTGAAGACAGTGGCACACAGCTAGCCTTGTTCTATGTAGCAAATGGCTTGTTATCCATGGTTTCGGACAATGTGTTTGTTGGTACTGTGTACATCAACGAAGTCAAAGAAGCTATGGTTCAGGGAATTATTACCCGCGATCAATTCGATTTGCTCGCCGTTGCTATTAACACTGGTACTAACCTACCATCTGTTGCGACACCAAACGGTCAAGCCGCATTCCTGTTCTTGCTAACTTCAGCATTGGCTCCGTTAATTCGTCTATCTTACGGTCGAATGGTAGTGATGGCGCTGCCATATACCATAGTACTTACATTGGTAGGCCTAGCTGGCATAATCTTCCTAGCCGAGCCAATGACGCATATGTTCTACGATTTAGGCTGGCTTTCTCATCATCCTATTAGTGCCGTTGGTAGCCTTGCTCCAGAAGGACATTAAAATTTGTATTGAATAGGAAACTATTTCAAGATAAAAAGCTCTGATAACTCAGAGCTTTTTTATTTAAACGGTAAGGATCAACTGTGAATTTCTTTTCTAAATTGCACACATTTTCTAAAAGCCGAATCTCATGGATGTTGTTGTTGGGATTTGTGCTGTTTTTTGAAGCGTGTGCGCTTTTCTTCCAGCATGTGTTGGTGTTAGCACCATGCGTGATGTGTATTTATGAACGCGTTGCGATGTTGGGAATCGGTGGCGCTGCAATTGTGGGATTAATTGCACCTAAGAATCCACTGTTTCGTTGGTTAGGCTTTGCGGGGTGGGGTTACAGCGCCCACCAAGGTTTAAAGCTTTCGCTCCAGCACGTTCAATATCAGTTTCACCCGTCTCCTTTTGCCACCTGCGATGTGTTTGTTCAATTCCCGAGCTGGGCACCACTAAACCAATGGTTCCCTTGGATGTTCGAAGCCTATGGCGACTGTAGTGAGATCGTTTGGCAGTTCTTCGATTTATCAATGCCTCAATGGCTAGTCGTTATCTTTGCCGCTAACCTGTTTGTACTTGCGGTCATTGTTATCTCCCAGTTTTTTAAAGAGAAAAGACGATTCTTCAGCTAACGATAATTCACTGAATGTCATTAAAAAAGGCGCCAATTGGCGCCTTTTCGATACTCACAACTTGTTGATTGTTAATCTCTGATTGGTGCTGGAGAAAGAACTTCACGGTTACCATTGTGACCCGGAGCACTCACTATTCCCTGAGCTTCCAGCTGTTCGACAATACGCGCTGCTCGGTTGTAACCAATTTTAAAGCGACGCTGTACGCCAGAAACAGAACCTCGACGCGTTTCTACAACGTGTTCTACTACCTGATCAAACAGAGGGTCAACCTCTTCATCACTTTCCATTCTTTCACCCGGTAGCATCATCTCTGGGCTTTGATCGCCACTGATAATGTCACTGATGTAGTTTGGTTTACCGCGCGCTTTCCAGTTGTTCACCACAGCATGTACATCATCATCGGATGCGAATGCACCATGCACACGTATTGTATGACTGGAACCCGGAGGCAGATAAAGCATATCACCCATACCAAGCAGCGATTCCGCGCCACCTTGATCTAGAATGGTTCGAGAGTCAGTCTTAGTCGATACCGTAAACGCTACGCGAGTTGGAATATTCGCTTTGATTAGGCCTGTAATAACATCAACAGAAGGGCGTTGTGTTGCCAATATCAGGTGAATACCCGCGGCACGAGCTTTCTGAGCAAGGCGAGCGATCAGCTCTTCAACTTTCTTGCCCACCACCATCATTAAGTCTGCGAACTCATCCACGACCACAACAATGTAAGGTAACTTCTCAAGCAGTGGCGCTTCCGCATCCATACTGTCACCTTCTTTCCACAATGGGTCGTGAATCGGGTGACCAGCTTCAGCGGCCATTTTCAGTTTGTCATTGAAACCTTTAATGTTTCGCACACCTAATACAGACATAAGCTTGTATCGACGTTCCATTTCGCCAACACACCAACGCAATGCATTCGATGCGTCTTTCATGTCTGTCACTACTTCAGACAGCAAATGCGGGATACCTTCATAAATAGAAAGCTCCAACATTTTCGGGTCAATCATGATGAAACGAACATCTTCCGGTGTCGACTTATACAACATACTTAGAATCATGACGTTCACGCCCACCGATTTACCTGAGCCTGTTGTACCCGCAACAAGCACATGAGGCATTTTGGAAAGATCGGCGACCACAGCTTCACCTGCAATATCCTGCCCTAGTACGATTGTGGTCGGAGATTTAGACTCTTTAAACTGAGGGCTGCTTATAACGTCAGACAAATACACGGTTTGGCGGCTCATATTCGGTAATTCCAGACCGACGTATGGTTTACCCGGTATAACTTCAACCACACGTACTGCCATGGCAGACAGAGAACGAGCTAAATCCATCGACAAGCTCGAAATGCGGCTAACCTTAACACCCGGAGCCAAATCTAGTTCAAAACGCGTGATAACTGGCCCAGGGAAGATATCGACCACTTCCGCTTGTATCTTATAATCCGCCAACTTGGCTTCGACCAAGCGAGCGATCTCTTCCAAAGCTGCTCTATCAATGAAGTTTTCACGTTTCTCTGGATGATACAGCAGTTCCAGTGTGGGCATTGGCTCTGCAGGTTTTGGCAAATTCACGTCTTTTTGCATCAGGAATGGGTTTTGTTGCCCTGCCATATTTGCCTGAGCTTCTGACACTAAACTCTGGAAAGCCGTGAGATCTTTATCTTGTTCTGACTCATCGCTGTCTTCATCTTCATAATCATCAATGTCATATTCAGACTGCGCAGACTGAGGTTGCCATTCGTCCTCGTCATCATCGAGAACATCAAAGTTAGAAATTGTGGGTTCAATGTGAATGTCATCTTCCAACTCTACGGCATTCACTACATTTTCAAGTTGGCGTGCATCTACTGGTGGTTCGTCAGCAATATCTATCTGGTCAATGAATCGATCGTGTTCAGGCTCAGAGCTAGAGGGAACATCATCTTGAGCAAAGTCATCCGATTCACGGGCAACCATATCGAGCTCTTCAATTGTTGCTGACAGTTGCTTACTACGAGGAGGAATTTCCTCATCCTCGTCATAATTATAATTAGGAGCTGGAGAGAGTGGCGTTGATAAGGATTCTTCCTCCTCAGCTATAAAACGGCTCACTGGCTCTTCTTTCGGCATATGAATATTGAAGCGACGTTCTGTTGGCTGAGACTCGTATTCTGTCTCCTGAGGAACAGCAGAAATGCTTTCAACAGAATCGAGAGTTTCATCTGCTGGTTCTAACGCTTGGGTCTGAATAGGTTCTATAAGCGATGGCGGCGTTAGTTGAGGTTCAATGATTTCGTCTTTTTCACCACGCATGCGATTAAGTACCCAATGAAGACCTGCGATACTAGAGTCGCCTAGTCTTTCTACGATACTCAGCCATGAAATGCCTGTTAATAGTGTAAAACCTGCGCCCCAAAAGAAAAGCAAGGCCAACGTAGCTCCCAGAACGTTTAGCGTAGGCAAAGCTAAGCTAGTAAGAACGTCACCGACAACACCACCAGACGAAAAGTACCAGATGTCGTCAAAATTAATGTCCGCCAACCCACAGCTGGTTAACAAAAGGACCACTAGCCCAAGCAAGCGCGTTCCCCAAAGCATTAAATCAATGCTTTCATCTTCACGGCGTTTACGAAATACCACCCACGCACCAGCGGTTAAAATAATGGGTAAAGGATAAGCAAGTGAACCGAAGACAAAAAATAACGTGTCAGCGACCCAAGCGCCGACAATTCCGCCACCGTTTTGAATATCAGAACCCCATGCAGTTTGAGACCATGAGGGATCGGCAGGACTAAATGTGAACAGTGCTACTGCTAATAAAATAGAAGCCAGAACAGCCAGTATCAGCCCGCACTCTTTAAGTCTTTGAATACCATCCAAACGTCCAGAGTCAAACTCTTCACTCGTTTTGATAATTGTTTCGACTTTATTTTTGTTCTCTTTGAACATAAACCAACTTGAATATGATTATTATGGCCAACGTGAGTAACACTATACTCATATTGGATAGGTGAAAACAGTCCGAGCGGCAAAAGCCGCTCGGTTTGTTCGAAGATTTAACCATATCAAGGTCAAAAACCCAATTAACTAAAGTCAGAATGCGGAAAGAAATACCACTATTCTGAGCTTCAGCACGATTAACGAGTTTTAATGACTAACTGATTGGTTTGTTTAACTTCTTCCATTACTACGTAGGTTCGAGTGTCGTTTACACCAGGTAAACGCAACAAGGTATCCCCAAGTAACTTACGGTAAGCACCCATGTCTGATACACGAGTTTTCAACAAGTAGTCGAAATCACCTGAAACCAAATGACATTCTTGAATATCATCCAGTTTTTGTACTGCAGTATTAAACTGTTCAAACACGTCTGGCGCACCACGGTTTAGAGTAATTTCTACAAAAACCAATAGTGATGCATCAAGGTACTGAGGGTTTAATAACGCTGTATATCCAGTAATGTATCCCTGACGTTCTAAGCGACGTACACGCTCCAAGCACGGCGTTGGAGATAGACCTACTCGCTTAGATAATTCAACGTTCGAAATACGACCGTCTTTCTGCAACTCATTCAAGATGTTGCGGTCGATACGATCAAGATCCTTGGACGGCCTTTTATAGTTGTCTGCCATTTTTATATTCCACCTTAATTACTTCCTTGCAAAAAATATACTACAACTTTTTAATATGCAGTTTCAAATCTTAAACAATAGCGCATATACTAGCAATAAACTCGCCATAAAACTCAAGACACAGTCAATACAACCAAGTAAGACTAAGGAGTCAGGATGATCATTGGTGTACCTAAAGAAATCAAAAACCACGAATACCGTGTTGGTATGATCCCATCAAGTGTGAGAGAGCTGGTCTCTCACGGCCACCAAGTATTGATAGAAACAAATGCCGGACATGGCATTGGTATTTCCGACAACGATTACATCGCGTCGGGCGCATCCATTCTTCCTACCGCTGCCGACATATTTGCGAAAGCAGAGATGATTGTAAAGGTTAAAGAACCTCAAGCTGTAGAACGAGCATTGCTCAAAGAAGGGCAAATATTATTTACTTATTTACACCTAGCTCCAGATTTTCCACAAACTGAAGAGCTAATCAAGAGCAAAGCTGTCTGTATAGCATATGAGACTGTAACAGATAATATGGGTCGCTTACCACTATTAGCACCAATGTCTGAGGTCGCAGGCAGAATGTCTATTCAAGCGGGTGCACAGGCGTTGGAAAAATCACGTGGTGGATGTGGTTTATTGCTCAGTGGTGTACCGGGCGTTGCACCAGCGAAAGTCGTCGTTCTAGGTGGCGGTGTAGTCGGCGCAAATGCTGCGAGAATGGCGGTTGGCTTAAGGGCTGACGTTACCATCATCGACAAAAATATCGATACATTACGCAAGCTTGATGAAGAATTTCAGGGCAGCGCTAAAGTCTTATTCTCAACCAAAGATACGGTAGAACAAAATGTTCTAAATGCCGACCTAGTGATAGGCGCGGTTTTAATTCCCGGAGCTGCGGCTCCAAAGCTAGTGACAAAGCAGCACATTAGCCAGATGAAAGCAGGCTCTGCCGTAGTCGATGTTGCCATTGACCAAGGTGGTTGCTTCGAAACGTCTCATGCCACTACGCACGCAGAACCAACATACATTATCGATGATGTGGTCCACTATTGCGTAGCAAACATGCCGGGAGCGGTCGCGAGAACCTCTACCTACGCGCTAAACAATGCGACGCTACCTTATATCCTTAAACTCGCGAACAAAGGGTATCAAAGAGCATTACTTGAGGATTCAGGGTTACTTAATGGGTTAAATGTTATTCACGGTAAAGTGACCTGTAAAGCAGTCGCCGATGCCTTCCAGCTTGACTACGTAGATCCTAGACAAGCGATAGAAATGTTTAATTGACCCCAAGCAAAAGGACGCCGAGTTTAAGCTCGGTGTCCTAGACGCTATGAATTCTCATTTCTTACTGCATGAATAAGGATATTTCTCGGTGTGTCCTTTCTGTTGCAAAACTCGCTCAACTCGACGTGATAGCCTGTCTCTTGCAAAAACATCGCTTTATCTAAGACTAGCCAAATCTCCAATAAGCGGCGAAAACTTTGCTGAACTAAACTAAGCCGTTCCATTTGCCAAAAATATTGTGTACCCACTTTTTCATAATGTGAGAAATTCACTTTTGGAAGAAGGATGCCTTTTTGCTCGGCTGCCCATAAACAGAACGCTTCAAAGCCTTCACTCAACATGGATTTCTTGATGCTAGGAACGGGCATATATTCGCTAAACCCTAATTCTTCTCTCAGTAGAGCATCTAATCCCAGCCTGAAGCTCATTTCTTGCTGCCTGTGACGTTTAACTCGCTCTCCACCAGTTACGGTTTCCTGAAGTGGGATTCGCAGTTCTTGCTTGGTTAATCGGAGTTCGGAGTTCTGTCCCATAGAAGATTGAGCTTGATAAGTATCATGGTGAGTCAAATGGTAGCAGCATGGCGAAAAGCTAACCGCTTTTGTCTTGGCAGCTGTGGCGTAATGCATCAATCGAACATGCAAATCGCCACACGCATGCAGCGCAACCGCATGTTGCTCAGAGTGAAAAACTTGCGCACTTTTTGATTCAAATGCGTCGCCTTGAACGAAAGTCATCGGCAAATTGAGATGTTCAGCATCACTTTGTCCAGATTCACAAAGCGCTTGCTGATACTCAAAACTCACAACAGGTTGCTTTGAATTAAAAGCAAGAATTCGACCAAGATACCCCTTTCCAGCACACCATTCTAACCACTCATGGCCATGATGCTGATTCAGTACACTTTGTCCTAACGCTTTAATCTGAGAAAGCTTTCTTCCGGGAATTCCCGCCTCAAGTACAAGGTTTCGTTCCAATACAGAATGCTGAGTAAAGGGCAAACGTGTTAGTTGAGAAATAAGACCAAGTTCAGGAATCAAGTTAGACAACTGATTAATCAACTCATCAGTGTCATTCTTCATACGCTCGATCTCTTCTATGCTCAGACTCTCGAGCCAGTGATGCAACTGAGGGTATTGCTGTTGCCACAATGAAGTGCCGTCTAAACATTGCAGAAATGCTTCAAAACGCCAAAGAGACTGGTGCGTGACTAAATAAGTATCGATAGTTTGAAATTTGGACTGCATAGCTCCCCCTAAACAGGCTGTAGTTTAGAGGGAGAGATAAATGAAGTAAAAGCCTTAACGTACCGGAAGTTCAATATCTTTAAACATCTCTTCAATCTCCATATTGGATTTCAGAGAGATAGCTTGTTCAACAACCGGACGGGTCAAATGAGGCGCAAATCGCTCCATAAAATCAAACATATAAGAGCGTAAGAAAGTACCTCTGCGGAAACCAATACTGGTTGTGCTCGCGCCGAAGATATGGCTCGCATCAATCGCGACAAGGTCTTTGTCTTGCTCTTTATCAATTGCCATGCTGGCAATCACACCAACACCAATCCCCATACGAACATAGGTTTTGATAACGTCTGCATCTGTAGCAGTAAAGACAACCTTAGGTGTTAACCCTACCCGATTAAAAGCCGTGTCCAGTTCAGAACGCCCTGTAAAACCAAACACGTAAGTCACTAAAGGAAAAGCAGCCAAATCTTCAATTGAGATGCGGTCTTTTTTTGTTAATGGATGATCTTTAGGGACAACAATTGAACGGTTCCAGTGATAACAAGGTAGCATTACTGCATCTTGGTATAGATGCAATGCCTCAGTTGCAATAGCAAAATTCGCTACACCCTTGGCAATTGCTTCAGACATTTGACTCGGCGTCCCTTGGTGCATATGAAGAGATACCTTTGGATAACGAGCAGTAAATCCTTTAATAACTTCAGGCAGAGCATAGCGTGCTTGCGTATGAGTAGTTGAAATATTAAGCGTACCCATTTCTGGATGAGTATGTTCACCCGCAACGGCTTTGATACTTTCGACACGAGAAAGTATTTCTGTCGAGATACGTACAATATCTTCGCCAGCTTGCGTTACTTGAGTAAGGTGCTTACCACTTCGTTCAAATATTTGAATGCCCAGCTCGTCTTCCAATAAACGAACTTGTTTACTGATCCCTGGCTGAGATGTATACAAACTCTCGGCTGTGGCAGAAACGTTCAAATTATGGTTGACCACCTCAACGATATACTTTAATTGCTGCAACTTCATAACTGCCCTAATTCCTTGCCTAAATGAGTATGCTTTATAATTATTAGTTATATATCCATACTAATAGAATTTGCAAGGTCTCACAGCTCAGCAAACAGATAAATTTAAGAAAATACTGCTTAAGATGAAAAATTAACTCTATTCTTAAGTATTAGCGACAAAACTTTGTGCGAACCTTCAAACAAAATAGATAGGAGCGTTTTTTTGCTTCAAAAAAAACATAATGAAATTAGTAAATTTCTAGGTGTAGTGATAAGTTATGTTGTTGTATCCTATTCACTAGTCATTGAAAAATGAAGACACGGAATTTATGAATATAGGTTTAATCATTGCGCTGGTTGCAGTACTGTTAGTTTTGGTTTTGGGCTACAACATTATGTTGCAGTATAAAGTCAAAGTTGAAGCGGCAAGAAAGCAAGAATCCTCAAAATACTTGGCAATCATTGATGCTACCGAAGATTTAATCGGTAATGCTCATCACCTGCCTTTTAGTAAAGAATTATTGCTTTGCCTAAATATTCGAATTTTGGATTGCTTGCAAAACATGCTTGAACTTGAGCCAAAAAATAAACAGTTGGCACAACGTATTGAACATATGAATGCGCAAATTAAACATTTGAAAGAACATCATCCGGGTGGTGACAGTACAACCTTTAAAGTTCCTAGCAGTGATAAGCAAGCGATTGTGATGCTTAAACTGGTCAAGCGTTTACGCGATACGATCAAGAGTGAACATAATAAAGGTCGCTTTGAAACCCAAGCTTATGTGACTGAAAATGCTCGTCTCGAAAATATTCAAGTCCGTATCAACATTGAAAACGTTATTAAACGAGCAAATGATTCGATCATTCGAGGCCAACCGGGTACCGCGATTCAGTTGTTACGTAAAGGCTTAGATGTTCTGAGCACAAAGAACGATAACTACTCAAACCAAGCACGAGATAAGCTACAGCAAATGTATGATGATCTCGAGCATAGACGCCAATCAAAAAGCGCAACTGAACTTCAAGAGATTGAAGAAAAAGAACGTAACAGTGATATGGAAGCGCTCTTTGGTGAAAAGAAAAAGTGGTAATATACTTGTTACCAACGTAACACTCAGTTTGATGAAAGGTTGCCTCGGCAACCTTTTTTATTATAAGAATTATGAACCAAGACCAAACCTTCAATACTCTGCTCGTCCCAATCCATCAGTTTCTACAATGCCCGACACCTGATGCTTGGATTGAAGAAGCCAGAAGACCTGCGAACTTATCTAGAATCCTACGCGACCATCTCTTATGTGAGCTGAAAGCGGCTCAGAGCGCTGTTTTTTTACTAAAGCGATATGCGCTTACTGAAGAAGGTAAAAAGCAGATAACCCAGCTTGTGGAGCCATATGAGCTATTTGCTTACAAAGGCATAGGAAGCCTAGATACGTTGTGCGGGAAAAGCCAGCTATCAAAATCAATTAGCGCCAAAGAAGGCTGCGCTTATGGACAAGACATGATTGACAAAATGGTCCTCCTTATTAAAGAAGAGCTGCATCACTTTTATCAGGTTTTGGAAATCATTGAACAACAAGGCTTAGAATATCGCCCTATTACAGCGAGTCGTTACGCGAAAGGCATGATAAAACACGTCCGAACTTATGAACCAGAAGCTCTTATAGATAAGCTAATTATCGGTGCATATATCGAAGCCCGCTCATGCGAACGCTTTGCTAAGCTCGCTCCTTATTTAGAAGAATCTATTCAGAAGTTCTATATTTCTCTCTTGCGCTCTGAAGCACGTCACTATCAGGATTACTTAGCACTTGCTGAGAAAATATCTACACAAGATATTACAGACAGAGTTAAGTATTTTGGCGAAGTAGAAGCCAAGCTTATCTCTTCCAACGACACTGAGTTTCGATTCCATTCCGGTTCCCCGGTATAGAAAAAGCCAGCGAGTATCGCTGGCTTTTTTGTAGTTCAATTACTTACGCTAATGATGCGTTAATTTCTGCAAGTACTACGGCTGGGTCTGCAGCTTGAGTGATTGGTCGGCCAATTACTAGGTAATCTGAGCCTGCTTTAACGGCTTCATATGGCGTCATAATACGGCGTTGATCACCAACATCAGCGCCAGCCGGACGAATACCAGGAGTCACCAATTTAAACTCCTTACCTAAGCTTTGTTTGAGCATTTGAGATTCTTGTGCAGAACACACCACGCCATCTAAGCCAGCATTTTTTGTCAGGGTCGCTAAACGCATTACTTGATCCTGAGGTTTAATATCCAAGCCAATACCAGCAAGATCACTTTGCTCCATGCTCGTCAATACCGTTACACCAATTAACAATGGACGGTCTTTACCATACGGTTCTAAGATTTCTCGAGAAGCAGCCATCATGCGCTCACCACCACTAGCATGGACGTTGACCATCCAAACTCCAAGTTCAGCGGCAGCTTTTACTGCTTTAGAACAGGTATTTGGGATGTCATGAAACTTAAGATCTAAGAATACAGAGAAGCCACGTTTATGTAGTTCACGAACGAAATCTGGGCCAAAAAGCGTAAACATCTCTTTGCCCACTTTTAAGCGACAGCTTGTTGGGTCGATTCTACTGACAAATGCAAGCGCATCCGCTTGATTATCATAATCCAGTGCAACGATCACTTTCTGGTCGTTCATTTCTACTCCTAAGTATTGATTGAGCTTAAAAAAATGCAGCCATTAGAGCTGCAAGTCTTATTGGCTGATGACAAACCAATAATGGTGGCCTTTTGACCTATTACTATTCTCCATCCAAACCCCGAATCGGTTTGACGGATCCCCACCCTTTACAAGAAGGACAGTGCCAATATAAAGAATGGGTTGAAAATCCACATTTCCGACATCGATAATGCGGCTTAACTTTTAACTGTTCACCGACAAGCTTCTTAAGCGTAGACAAACTGGCTTTCGCTCGCCCTTCTTCTGCCTCAGCAATATGATAATCGATCAGACGATAGAAACCTTTCATCGTTGGGTTCTTCACTAACTGACGAGTTAACAGTTCTTGCGCAGTTGCAACACCCTCATGCTGAGCAACCAACTGAGCCAGCATTAACTCGGCAGATACACCCGCTTTGTTTTCAATACACTTACGCAGAAACTCGACCAGTTCGTGCTCTTGACCAAGATGGTAGTAACACTCAGCCAGTGTAGGTAATACTTCACCGATGAAGTCGATATCTTGATCCAGAACCATCTTCATGTAATGGATAGTCTGCTTATAATCTTCACTTTCTAAGTAAGACTTGCCTAGAGCAATACTTGCTCTCACACATTTAGGATCTTCTGCTAGTGCTCGTTTAAAAAGCTGAATACTTTTGCTGTCGCTACCATTTGCTTTTTCCTGCATTGCCAACTCACACAAGAAATGAGCAATGCTGCTCTTCATGCGTTTTCGTCCCATTTTTACCAACGCTGATGCACATTCAATGGCTTTGTGCCATTCACGTGTTTGCTGATAAATGGATGTCAACTGCTGTAAAGCGGACTCGCGATGCTCAGGCTCATCGATAAGTTGTTCAAAAATTTTCTCCGCGCGATCCAAGAAACCGGAGACCATGTAATCTTTCGCTAGCTGCTGAAGAGCCAGATTTTTCTGTTCTATGGTCAGCCCTGACCGGGAGATTAGGTTTTGGTGGATGCGAATAGCACGATCAACTTCCCCTCGGGAACGAAACAAATTACCTAAAGCAAGGTGAGTGTCTATGGTCTCGTTATCTACTTGAAGAAGTTCAATAAAGTGATCAACTGCCTTGTCTGACTGATCAGACAATAGCAGGTTTAAACCCGTAACATATTGACGTGAGATTTGGTGAGAATGCTTCTGCTTGTCATGCTGGGCACTACGATTACCCATATACCAACCATAAGCGGCAGCGATTGGTAGTAACAAGAAGAGAATTTCTAACATCTAAAAACAGCCTTATCCAATATTAACTCTGTTTTCAGATGAGTCTTTAACTGCTGGCGTCGCTTTTTTAAGTTGTTTGTTTAACTTACGTACTTTCAATTGAGATTTAAGATGTAAGCTGCCAAAAATAATCCAAGCAAGGACAAAGCCAGTGACAAATACAGAACCGAGGAGAGTGGATAGATGAAACTCACCTTGTGCGAGTAGATAATTGAAAGTCACGACTTCTTGGTTTTGGGAACCCAAAGCCAGTGCAATCAAGAAGAGAGCGAGTACCACAACGATTTTTATAATTTTCATAGTCCATCACCTATCAATAAATCGGCTTTACTGATTATGCAGGAAAAAGCCCTGACAAACCATGTCTATATATCATAAAAAAGCGGCACACCTCATCAGTATGCCGCCAATTTCATCAAGCTAGAGAATTTAACCGTTCACTCTCTCGCGTAATTCCTTACCAGGTTTGAAATGAGGCACATATTTGCCTTCAAGTTCCACTTTTTCACCTGTCTTAGGGTTACGGCCAACGCGTGGCTCGCGATAGTGAAGAGAGAAACTACCGAAACCACGAATTTCGATGCGATCTCCACTCTCTAGAGTGTTGGCCATATGCTCAAGAATATCTTTTACCGCATCTTCGATTTCTTTTGCCGACAGATGTGTTTGCTCAGCACAGAGCCTTTCGATCAATTCAGACTTAGTCATAACTTCCCTCACAGATTTTTTATTACTCATTATAGTGAGTAATATCAATTCCAACAAACACTTACTTTGTATTGTAGAAAATGATCCAGCAAAACACCTAATAGTTTTATAAAGAATTTCTGTTTATTTACTAAAACATTAGCTCATCTAGGTTAGAGATGCCGCGCAAACACTCTATTTTAAAGAAAAAGACCACTAATTGCATAAGGTTCAGCGGGTTAAACATTCTAGAATTTTAAACTTAGAAAGCTTTAAGGCAAAAAAAAGGAGCCTTTCGGCTCCTTCTTATTTAGCGATAGCTATAGCTATTATTCGCCTTTAGCTGCTTTGAAAGCGTCTGCCATTGCGTTACCGAAAGAAGCACCATCTTCTTGGTTGATAGAAGCCATTGCTTCTTGCTCTTCAGCTTCATCTTTAGCTTTGATAGATAGGTTGATTACGCGGTTCTTACGGTCTACACCAGTAAATTTCGCTTCAACGCTGTCACCAACGCTTAGGATTAGAGTTGCATCTTCAATGCGGTCACGAGCAACTTCAGAAGCGCGGATGTAACCTTCTACGCCTTCTTCTAGCTCGATAGTTGCACCTTTAGCGTCAACTGCAGTAACAGTACCGTTAACTAGAGCACCTTTCTTGTTGTCAGCTACATAAGCATTGAATGGGTCGTTTTCCATTTGCTTAACGCCTAGAGAGATACGCTCACGCTCTGCGTCTACTGCTAGAACAACTGCAGAGATCTCGTCGCCTTTCTTGTACTCACGTACAGCTTCTTCTCCAGGAACGTTCCAAGAGATGTCAGATAGGTGAACTAGACCGTCGATGCCGCCGTCAAGACCGATGAAGATACCGAAGTCAGTGATTGACTTGATCTTACCAGTAACTTTGTCGCCTTTAGCTTGCGCTTCAGCGAATGACTGCCATGGGTTAGCTTTACACTGTTTCAGACCTAGAGAGATACGACGACGCTCTTCGTCGATATCAAGAACCATAACCTCAACTTCGTCGCCAACATTAACAACTTTAGATGGGTGGATGTTCTTGTTAGTCCAATCCATTTCTGAAACGTGAACTAGACCTTCAACGCCTTCTTCGATTTCAACGAAGCAGCCGTAGTCAGTTAGGTTAGTTACGCGACCAGATAGTTTGTGACCTTCTGGGTAACGCTTAGCGATTGCTACCCATGGATCTTCGCCTAGTTGCTTAAGACCTAGTGATACGCGAGTACGGTCACGGTCGAACTTAAGAACTTTAACTAGGATTTCGTCACCAACGTTAACGATTTCTGATGGGTGCTTAACGCGTTTCCATGCCATATCAGTGATATGTAGAAGACCGTCAACACCACCAAGGTCAACGAATGCACCGTAGTCAGTAAGGTTCTTAACGATACCTTTAACTTCAGTACCTTCTTGTAGAGTTTCAAGAAGTTCGTCACGCTCAACGCTGCTTTCTGATTCGATAACAGCACGACGAGAAACAACTACGTTGTTACGTTTCTGGTCTAGCTTGATAACTTTGAACTCTAGCTCTTTGTTTTCTAGGTGAGCAGTGTCACGGATTGGACGTACGTCTACTAGAGAGCCTGGAAGGAATGCACGGATACCGTTTAGTTCAACAGTGAAACCGCCTTTAACTTTACCGTTGATGATACCAACAACAGTTTCAGCTTCTTCGTATGCTTTCTCAAGAACGATCCATGATTCGTGACGCTTAGCTTTCTCACGAGAAAGTTGAGTTTCACCGAAACCGTCTTCAACAGCGTCTAGAGCAACATCTACTTCAGAACCAACTTCAACTTCAAGTTCGCCAGCAGCGTTCTTGAACTGTTCAGCAGGGATAGCAGACTCAGACTTAAGGCCAGCATCTACAAGAACGTAACCGTTCTCGATAGCTACTACAGTACCTTTAACGATACTACCTTGTTGGAACTCAGTTTCATTTAGGAACTCTTCAAAGAGTTGAGCAAAAGATTCAGTCATTTATTTAATCTTCAATAATTAAACGTCCACGGGCATCCTACCGCATGGGGGTTATTAAATTCGCCAGTCATCATCCTTGCGACCAACGCTCTTAGCTAACGTGGTTTATTCCGCCAACTTCGATTCGATATATTGTAGTGCTTTTTCGACAACTTCGTCGATAGACATTTCGGTTGAATCAAGCACAAGCGCATCCTCTGCAGGGCGTAATGGAGCCACTGGGCGGTTACGATCTCGATCGTCACGCTCTTGGATTTCGCTTAAAAGGGCGTCAAATTTAACATCAAGCCCCTTCAGTTGCAACTGCTTGAATCGTCTACGAGCTCTTTCTTCAGCGCTAGCATCTAAGAAAATTTTAGCTTCAGCATTAGGGAATACCACCGTTCCCATATCACGACCGTCAGCTACTAAGCCATTGCCTTCAGCAAATGCGCGTTGTCTGCGCAGCAAAGCCTCACGCACGCGAGGTTGAGCCGCGACTTTAGAAGCCGCCATGCCAGTCTCTTCTTTGCGCAGTTCTTTGGAAACATCTTCGCCCTCAAGGATAACTTTAACTAAGTCACCTTCAGCGATGAACTGAACATCTAAATGCATAGCCAGAGGCACTAACGCGTCTTCGGACTCAAGATCCACACCATGATGGATAGCTGCAAGTGCTAATACGCGATAAATCGCACCTGAGTCTAAAAGATGAAAACCGAGTTTGTTTGCCAATAGCATACAAAGGGTGCCTTTGCCTGCGCCACTTGGGCCGTCGACAGTGATCACCGGAGTGTGTGAGGGCATGTTTTACTCCACTTATTGTTATTCGAAGATAACTTTTATTTCCGCAGATAAAGAGTATCCACGTTTCATCGGCGAAAAATTATAGTGGGAATAGAGCAAAGGTGCTAGGAAGGATTTCCATATATCGCGTTTTAATGAGCAAACGCGCAGTTGATAGCTGGTTATGCAACCAATTTACAGGCTCAAGTAATTGCTTGAGCCTGTGTTTAAACCGAAATGGTTAAAGATTGAGCCCTACAACATCACAGAAGAATCCGGTCTTCGTTTTTCTTTACTGTTGAGGCACCAATACCTTTTACCTTAGTAAGATCATCTTTAGATGCGAATGGCCCATGCTGGTCACGATATTCAACAATCGCTTGCGCTTTTTTAAGTCCAACACCTTTTAGTAAAGTGGATATTTCTTCGGCTGATGCGGTATTCACATTCACCGTTATCACAATATCATCTGTTTTCACTGTCTGATTAGTACTGTTATCTGCTGCGGACACACTCGTCATAGGTAGCGCTAATGCTAATAGACATGCTAGTAGCCATTGATTTATCAAACCGATTTTTTTCACCATATTTGCTGCTCTCTCTGTTAATTAAACGAAGCCATCTTAAACAAGCTGCAACGAGAGACAGATTTAGGTTTGAACAAAATAAAAGGAGCTGCAATAGCAGCCCCTTTCGTTAAACATATCAATTACATTTTTTGAGCTTATTGGCTCACAGCAAAATATTCGATATCCGTATTCGCTCTTAGCACAGACAGAACGCCCGCAATATCTTGTTGCACTGCAATACGAGAAAGCTGCGCACCAATTTGATTTTGATATTGAGGTTCAATCTTCGCTTCAACCTTGCTTAGTTCAATTAGAACGATATTACCGTCCAGATCTTTCGCTTGAGCGTACACGACCTGGTCTGCTTGCGGTTTAGGCATAGAGTAAACCGTTTGAGCAAGTTGAGAGCCACGGTCTACCGTTTCTAACTCACCGAATGCCAGTTTGTTCTCTTCAAGCAGAGTCTTATCACCTTGCTCAAGACCAGCAATCAACTTATCCGCAAGCTCTAGTGCTTGTTGCTCACCTTTTACTTTAGACAGTTGTGCAACAACCTGATCTTTGACTTCTTCTAGAGGTAGAACCATTTCAGGACGCGTTTCATCAACACGTACAACAACCACATGTTCTGGTGCCACTTCAATAACAGAAGAGTTCAAGCCATCTTCTTTAACTTCAGGAGACTGAATCGCTTGCTGAACTGATGCATTTTGCAGAGCTGTTGGCATATCTGATTGAGAAATAAAGTCTGTCTTAACCACTTGTGCCGAAGTCGCTTTAGCTGCTTCATCGAGCGAATCTGGATATTCAAACGCTACTTTCTCTAGCTCAGTTTGTAGCTCATAGAAAGTGTCTACCGCTTTTTGAGAAGACAGTTCAGTCTTAATTTCTGCTGCCACTTCTTCCAACGGTTTAGCAGTTGAAGCTTTGACACCATCCAATTTGATAATGTGGTAACCGAAATCGGACTTAACAAGACCAGACACTTCGCCAACTGAAGCCAAGCCAAACGCTGCCGCTTCAAATGCAGGATCCATTGTATCTCGTTCAATCCAACCTAAAGAACCGCCATTTTCTGAGCTACCAATATCTTCAGATTTTTCTTCAGCAAGTTTTGCAAAATCTGCACCTGCTTTTAGCTCATCAAGAATCGCTTGAGCTTTAGCTTCGTCATCGCCTTGTACTAAGATATGGCTAACTTCGCGTTGCTCAGCGGTAGAATACTTGTCTAGATGCTCTTGATAGTACTCTTTCACTTGCTCATCGCTGATAGTCACTTGCTCAGCCAACTTCTCGGCTGATAGCTCAATATAAGAGACTTTTACTTGTTCTGGGCGAGTGTAACGCTCTGGATTCTCAGAATAGAACTTCTGTACGTCTTCGTCGCTTACTGCCACATTGCTGGCAAAATCTTTCAAAGACAATGTAACAGTACGAATATCTCGGGTTTGTGCAATCAACGCGCTTTGAGCGTCAATTTCACCCTGTAAAGTAAACTCACTACCTTGTAGCGCTGACGTTAGCTGACTACGCAGTAGATCACGACGCAGATACTCAGCAAAAGACTCAGCGTTAAAGCCTGCACGACGCAGTGCTGCTTGGTAGATTTCTTGGTCGAACTTATCTTCAGATTGGAACTGAGGCATGTCCAAAATCAGTTTACGAACTTGCTCGTCGCTGATTCTTAGACCTAATGAATTCGCATGCTGCTCAATGAGGACATCGTTGATCATGCGATCTAAAACAGATTTACGGAAAGAAGCAACGTACGCTGGATCTGCTAGTAAGTTAGCAAAATAGTCACCCATTTGAGATTGCATACGGTTTCTTTCGTTTTGATAAGCTTGCTCAAACTGACCACGGTCAATCTCAATGCTGCCAACTTTAGCCGCCGCGTTATTACCGCCACTGACTAGGTAGCTACCTACCCCTGCGAAGATAAAAGAAAGGATGATTAGTCCTAGGATAATTTTTACCGCGATGCTGTTAACACCCTCGCGTAATCGATCCATCATAGTTTTACTGCTCTCCGGATTTGAAGTTTAGACTTCAGCCAAAAATGAATAGCGCGATAATATCAGAAAAAGAAATGCGCATCAGTAGGATGCGCATAATTAAAAAAGGTTCGAATAAATTTTGCTGCAAGCAGCAAAAAGTCATTCTAAGAAATTAGTTGCAAGCGTCTTTCAGTGCTTTACCAGCTTTGAATGCAGGAACTTTAGCTTCTGCGATTTGGATTTCTTCACCAGTTTTTGGGTTACGACCAGTGCGTGCTGCACGAGTACGAACTTGGAAAGTACCAAAGCCAACTAGAGCTACTTGGTCGCCAGACTGAAGAGTATCGCTTACTGCTTCGATAAATGCGTCTAGAGCACGACCTGCTGAAGCTTTTGATAGATCAGCGTTAGCTGCGATTTTTTCTACTAATTGTGTTTTATTCACTGTGATTCCCCTTTGGTCGCCAATTTATTATTTTGTTCGGCGCCTATTCGTTCCATTGATGTTTAAAGATAACCTAAAGCCTTGTTACAACTGGGCTGAAAGCTATAGTGAATAACGGTAGCCTCCAAAAAAAACGCTGACAAGCCCTTTTTGAGCCTATCAGCGTAATCTTTTACTTATTTTTGCTGCACATCACTCTTTTTCGGCTTCAAATGCCACACCAGTAGGGTCATTTTCCAGTGCAACCTTCAAAACTTCGTCAATCCAACGTACAGGAATTACTTTAAGATCAGCGATTACGTTGTCAGGAATCTCTTCCAAATCACGTTCATTGTCCTTTGGAATTAGCGCCGTTTTGATACCACCACGATGAGCAGCCAGTAGTTTTTCTTTCAAACCACCGATTGGCAAAACTTCACCACGAAGGGTAATTTCACCCGTCATTGCAACATCAGCTTTCACAGGGTTACCTGTTAAGCAAGACACTAATGCTGTACACATTGCCGTACCAGCACTTGGTCCATCTTTCGGTGTCGCACCTTCAGGTACGTGCACGTGAATATCGCGTTTTTCGTAGAAATCTGGGTTAATACCCAGTTTTTCTGCGCGAGAACGTACAACTGTCATTGCCGCCTGAATAGACTCTTGCATCACTTCGCCCAATGAGCCTGTCTGAGTAAGCTTACCTTTACCAGGCATAGATTGAGCTTCAATCGTTAACAGATCACCGCCAACTTCTGTCCAAGCAAGACCTGTTACTTGACCAATACGGTTGTGTTCGTCTGCTTTACCAAAGTCAAAACGTTGTACACCAAGGTATTCTTTAAGATTATCTTGGTTCACAGTGACATGTTTCACATCTTTGTTTAATAAGATGTTTTTCACTGCTTTACGACAGATTTTAGAGATCTCGCGTTCTAGGCTACGAACACCCGCTTCACGTGTGTAGTAACGAATCACACCCATAATCGCTGAATCTTCAATGGTAATTTCAGAAGGTTTCAGACCATTACGCTCTATTTGTTTTTCAACCAAGTGGCGCTTAGCAATGTTCAGTTTTTCATCTTCGGTGTAGCCTGATAGACGAATAACTTCCATACGGTCCAACAGTGGGCCCGGAATATTCATCGAGTTAGATGTCGCAACAAACATTACGTCAGACAAGTCATAATCCACTTCGAGATAGTGGTCATTGAATGAGTTGTTTTGCTCTGGATCTAACACTTCCAATAGTGCTGAAGCTGGGTCACCGCGCATATCCGATGCCATCTTATCGATTTCATCAAGTAGGAATAGCGGGTTTTTCACACCAACTTTCGACATTTTTTGGATCAGTTTACCCGGCAGAGAACCGATGTAAGTACGACGGTGACCACGAATCTCAGCTTCATCGCGAACGCCACCGAGCGCCATACGCGTGTACTTACGCCCCGTTGCTGCTGCAATTGAACGACCTAGTGATGTCTTACCAACACCCGGAGGACCAACTAAACACAAGATCGGACCTTTTAACTTGCTAATACGACTTTGAACTGCCAAGTATTCAAGGATGCGTTCTTTCACGCGCTCAAGACCATAATGGTCAGCATTAAGAATCTCTTCCGCTTTTGCCAAATCACGTTTCACTTTAGAACGCTTGGTCCAAGGAACGTTGATCATCCAATCGATATAGCTGCGAACTACCGTTGCTTCTGCTGACATCGGAGACATCATTTTCAGCTTCTGCAACTCTTGTTCTGTTTTTTCGCGAGCTTCCGCTGGCATTTTTGACTCTTCGATTTTCTGTTTTAGAACTTCGAACTCATCAACACCATCTTCTGTTTCACCCAGCTCTTTCTGAATCGCTTTCATTTGCTCATTCAGGTAGTACTCACGCTGAGATTTCTCCATTTGCTTCTTAACGCGAGTGCGGATGCGCTTTTCAACTTGTAGCAAATCGATTTCAGATTCCATCTGTCCCATTAAAAACTCTAGACGTTCAGTCACATCTAAAATTTCAAGAACTTTTTGCTTGTCCACTAACTTAAGAGGCATGTGTGCTGCAATAGTATCCGCTAGGCGTGCAGCTTCCTCGATGCCATTCAATGAAGTCAAAACTTCAGGTGGAATCTTCTTATTCAATTTAATGAAGCTATCGAACTGGTTGATAGCACTGCGTACTATCACTTCCTGTTCTTTATCATCTAACTCTGGAGTGATCAGGAATTCAGCACTTGCAGAGAAGAACTCACCTTCATGAAACTCATTAATTTTGGCGCGCTGTTGACCTTCGACCAACACTTTCACTGTGCCGTCGGGTAACTTCAGCAATTGCAGAATGGTAGCAACCGTACCCACTTCGAATAAGTCCGAAATAGTAGGTTCATCTGTTTCGGCCTGCTTCTGTGCAACCAGAAGAACTTGTTTGTTGTTGTCCATTGCCGCTTCTAGGCACTGAATCGATTTCTCACGACCAACAAACAAAGGGATCACCATATGTGGATACACAACCACATCACGTAAAGGTAATACGGGGATCTCTATACGCTCGGAACGCTCCAAGTTCATATTATTCTCTCTTCCGCTTTGATATATATCGGAGTATATGGGGGCTAACTAACTGGATTCAATAACAGAATAAAAAAAAGGAGGTAATGATTACCTCCTTTGATTATTTATTGACTCTTAATGGCTTTTAAACCCAAGAGACTTGGCAAATTTACTCAGCGCCAGCAGCTTGGCTCTCGTTGCCTGAGAAAATCATTAGTGGTTCTGATTCGCCGTTAATCACTGACTCATCAATCACAACTTTCTCAACGTCAGACATTGAAGGCAACTCGTACATGGTTTCAAGCAATACGCTCTCAAGAATTGAGCGTAGGCCACGAGCACCAGTCTTACGAGCCATCGCTTTTGCTGCGATTGCACGAAGTGCATCTTCACGGAACTCAAGATCAACATCTTCAAGTTCGAAAAGTGCTGCGTACTGTTTCGTCAAAGCGTTCTTAGGTTCACACAGAATCTGAATCAGTGCTTCTTCATCCAGCTCAGTCAGTGTTGCAGTCACAGGTAGACGACCAATGAATTCTGGAATCAGACCATATTTCACTAGATCTTCAGGCTCTACCTGAGTAAACAACTCACCTACTGTTCTGTTTTGATCTTTAGAACGAACTTCCGCACCGAAACCGATACCAGTACCCGTTGCAACACGTTGTTCGATCACTTTATCTAGACCAGCAAATGCGCCGCCACAGATAAATAAGATCTTAGAAGTGTCTACTTGCAAGAACTCTTGTTGAGGATGTTTACGGCCGCCTTGCGGTGGAACCGATGCAACCGTACCTTCAACCAGTTTCAATAGTGCTTGCTGAACACCTTCACCAGAAACATCTCGTGTGATTGACGGGTTTTCAGCCTTACGAGAAATCTTATCAATTTCATCGATATAGACGATACCGCGTTCCGCTTTTGCTACATCGTAATCACACTTCTGAAGCAGTTTCTGAATGATGTTTTCAACATCTTCACCAACATAACCCGCTTCAGTTAGCGTAGTAGCATCTGCCATCGTAAATGGTACATCTAGGAAGCGAGCCAGTGTCTCAGCAAGGAGAGTTTTACCGCTACCTGTAGGGCCGATCAGCAAAATATTACTTTTACCAAGCTCGACACCATCACTTGTCGTATCACCATTACGTAAACGCTTATAGTGGTTATATACCGCAACAGCGAGCACTTTTTTAGCGTGTTCTTGGCCAATTACATAGTCGTCAAGATGTGCACGAATTTCACGAGGCGCAGGCAATGCTGACGACTCTTTCTTAGGTAACACATCTTTAATCTCTTCGCGAATAATGTCGTTACATAGATCAACACATTCGTCACAGATATACACAGAAGGACCTGCAATCAGCTTGCGAACTTCGTGCTGGCTTTTGCCACAGAAAGAGCAGTACAGCAGTTTACTACTACCACCCTCTTTGCTTTTATCTGTCATTCGCTAACCTCTTAGCCTTTACTCTTTATGGTTTGAGTGTATAACAATTTCAATTAAATTGCGTTAAACAATTACCAGAACTGTTACTCACCACGGTGGGTCAGTACTGAATCCACCAAACCGTATTCTACTGCTTGTTCTGCAGACATAAAGTTGTCGCGGTCAGTATCTCGCTCAATAATTTCAAGCGGTTGACCGGTATGCTCTGCCAACAAGTGATTCAACTTGTTCTTAATCGATAGAATTTCTTGCGCATGAATTTGAATGTCCGAAGCTTGGCCTTGGAAACCACCTAGCGGTTGGTGAATCATTACGCGCGAGTTTGGTAGAACATAACGTTTACCAGGTGCGCCACCAGCTAGTAGAAATGCGCCCATAGAACAAGCTTGTCCCATACATACTGTGCTCACGTTTGGTTTAATAAACTGCATAGTGTCGTAAATAGACATACCCGCAGTCACGCTACCACCTGGTGAGTTGATGTATAGGAAAATATCTTTGTCCGGGTTTTCCGACTCTAAGAAAAGCAGCTGAGCCACGACAAGGTTTGCCATGTGGTCTTCTACCTGACCCGTTAAGAAAATAACTCGCTCTTTTAAAAGACGTGAATAGATATCGTATGAACGTTCGCCACGGGAAGTTTGTTCAACCACCATTGGTACTAGCGCATCAATAATCGGCGACATTGCGTTTTTTTCTTGGTAGCTCATAGTCTTAATATCCCTAAAAATAAATGGCCCGGATGATGTATATCATGCGGACCATTGTTAGCAGAATAGTTGATGTCTCGTCAACCTTCTACGCTATAGATTGCTTATTAAGCAGCAACTTGAGGGTTCATTAGCTCGTTAAAGCTAATTGCTTTCTCAGTAACTGTTGCTTTAGCAATGATCGCGTCAATCGCTTGTTCTTCTAGAGCTACGTTGCGCATGTTGTTCATCATTTGCTCGTTTTGCTCGTAGTAAGAGATAACTTCAGATGGATCTTCGTAAGCAGTCGCCATATCTTCGATAAGCGCTTTTACTTTCTCGTCGTCTGCTTTTAGCTCTTCAGTCTTGATTACTTCACCTAGAAGTAGACCTACAACTACGCGACGTTTTGCTTGCTCTTCAAACATTTCACGTGGAAGTTGGTTTGCAGCTTCGATGTTGCCACCGAAACGTTGTGCAGCTTGTTGACGTAGTACGTCGATTTCTTGATCTACTAGAGCCGCTGGAACGTCAATTGCGTTTTCTTTCACTAGGCCTTCAATCGCTTGATCTTTGATACGCGCTTTGATTGCTTGCTTAAGTTCACGTTCCATGTTCTTACGAACTTCAGCTTTAAGTGCGTCAACACCGCCTTCAGTTACGCCGAACTTAGCTACGAACTCATCGTTCAGTTCTGGTAGTTCACGAGCTTCAACTTTGTTCACTTTGATCGCGAACTTAGCTGCTTTACCTTTTAGGTTTTCAGCGTGGTAATCTTCTGGGAAGTTCACGTCGATTTCGAATTCCATACCTTTAGTTTTGCCAACGATACCGTCTTCAAAACCTGGAATCATACGACCTGCACCCATTTCTAGTGGGAAGTTTTCAGCTTTACCGCCTTCGAACTCAACGCCGTCGATAGAACCAACGAAATCGATAGAAACACGCTTACCGTTTTCAGCAGCTTCTTCTACTTCAGCCCAAGTCGCTTGTTGCTTACGTAGTGTTTCTAGCATCTCTTCAACGTCAGAATCTTGAACTTCTGCTGCAGGTTTTTCTACAGTGATGTTTTCTAGACCTTTCAGTTCAACTTCTGGGTACACTTCGAAAGTTGCAGTAAATACTAAGTCTGCACCTTCTTTAACTTCTACTGGTGCGAAAGTTGGAGCGCCAGCTGGGTTGATTTTCTCTTTTACGATTGCTTCGATGAAGTGGCGTTGCATCACTTCACCAAGAATGTCTTGACGTACTGCTTTGCCGTACATTTGAGCAACCATCTTCATCGGTACTTTACCTTTACGGAAACCGTCGAAACGACGATTTTTCGCGATGTTGCGTAGCTCAGCTGCCACTGCATCTTCGATGTTTGCAGCAGGAACAGTAATATTCAAACGGCGCTCTAGGCCTTCTAGCGTTTCAACAGTAACTTGCATTGTATATAAACCTCAAAACTGGCTCAGTATTCCTGAGCATCATGAGCCAACATCTCTGTTTGGCTTCATCCTTATTTTGTGCTCGGTAGAACACTTAACTGTAAATATTGAGCATCGATACTCTCAGTGAACTTCACATAAATATCGAACTAATGAGTGACATCTTTTGTCGATTTGCGCCGAATAAAGGTATCTCTGATTAGCCTCAGGACTAAAAAATTAGACGCGATATACTACCGATCTCAGCTTTAGCTGTCGAGCGAATACCCAGCAAGAAAAAGCCAATGTCCTAAAAAACTCTTTGAGTGCTAAAAAATCCATCAATTAATGGTTCACTCGATGGCACTGAAATGGGGACAATATAGGCTTTTTCAAGAGAATCGAGGGATTTTTTTCCTCAAATAATCAAAAAGAGATCTGGCTCT
The DNA here is from genome assembly GCF_038452265.1 of Vibrio diazotrophicus. NCBI lineage: Bacteria > Pseudomonadati > Pseudomonadota > Gammaproteobacteria > Vibrionales > Vibrionaceae > Vibrio > Vibrio diazotrophicus. The sequence continues at coordinate 1,096,535 of NZ_CP151842.1, read as the reverse complement.
TGTTTTGTCTCCCATATTCGAGATGTTTTTAAACCGATAATTTGAAGTTCCCATTATCATTAGTGGCGAAGTAAACGAGGAAAGAAAGGTATGACAAGGATGCTGTCTGTGCGCCAACTCTCAGTATTATTTTTGATAATTTATGGTGTCATCGCTGCCATGACAGCTCATCTCGTTTGGCGCTATAGCTATCAATCTCTGTTGATAGAACAACAGTCAGAACTTGAACGCTTCTCAAGCCACATCTCAGCCAAACTCGACAAATACGCGCACATACCTCGCCTGCTTTCTAAAGATAAAGAGCTGGTTGACGCACTGAGCCACCCAGAAAACAGTGCGCAAATTGACTTAACCAATCGCTATTTGGAGCAAGTCAACGAGGTCATTCAAGCGGCTGACACTTATTTGCTGGATGGCATCGGCAATACCATCGCATCCAGCAACTGGAATCTAGACCGCTCCTTTATAGGCCGCAACTTTGCGTGGCGCCCCTACTTCTACGACGCTATTTCCGGTCAAAAAAGTCAGTACTTCGCTCTCGGCTCTACCTCCGGTCAGCGCGGTTACTACTATGCCTATCCCGTCATTTATGCCGCAGAAGTGATTGGCGTCGTGGTGGTAAAAATGGATCTTTCATCCATTGAGGACAACTGGCAAAGCAAGAACAGCTACTTCGTTGCAACAGACGATAACAATATTGTTTTCATGTCCAGCAGACCAGACTGGCTGTTTCACAGTGTCTCAGAACTGAGCGAAGAGTCGCGACAAAAAATACAGGAGACCCGCCAGTACCTAGACAGTGCGATTCCCTCCTTGGGTTTTTATGGTGATGTCAATCTTGCAGAAACCGAGTGGATAAAGCCTAAGCAAGGTTGGATTAAAGACGACTATATTGTTTCAACCAACAAGCTCGATAATCTCGCGCTCAACATTCACGTCTTATCTCCCAAAGTAAACGTGTTCTGGGATACCTTTGGCTTCCTAATCATTCTTACTATGATTTTCGCCATCATCTATCTCGCCTTTTTGCTTTTGCATCACAGACAAGTCCGCCAACGCCAGATAGAACGACTACAAGCAGAAGCCAAACAAAAGCTTGAGTTTTTGGTGATGGAACGAACCTCAAAACTTCATGTCGAGATTGACGAACGGATAAGAGCCGAACAGGCATTAAGACAGACTCAGGAAGAGTTGATACAAGCCGCTAAGTTGGCGGTACTCGGACAGATGTCTGCCAGCATCAGTCATGAGCTGAACAATCCACTCGCTGCTATTCGCAGCTTTGCCGATAACGGCAGACGATTTCTTGCCAACGGAAAACCAGAACGGACCGACGAAAACCTAGAACGTATATCCGCATTAACGGTGCGTATGGCAAAGATAAGTGAACAGCTCAAATCTTTTGCGAGAAAAACAGATACTGGCGATCAGGTAGAAGCGCAACTGCTTCCTCTGATCATCAACGCAAAGGAACTTATGCAGCCTCAGTTTAAATCCCATTACGTAGAGTTTGACATTCACGCGCCAGAGTCACCGATTCGATGCAGTATTAACCCAATCCAGCTAGAACAAGTAATCATTAACTTGCTGACTAATGCTATGCAGGCCGTAGATGAGCAGGAAATAAAGAAAGTTGTGCTGACGTTAGAAGAACATCAAAACAGCATTTGCATTCATGTTGACGACTCGGGTACTGGGCTCCATTTGAATCAAATGAAAAACTTGTTTGAGCCCTTCTTTACCACCAAGAAAAATGGTTTAGGGTTAGGACTATCTATCTCGCAACAAATTATGCATGGCATGGGTGGCGATCTTACAGCCCACTCATCACCGCTAGGAGGCGCGAGATTCACTATTACGTTAAACAAACCCCAACAAAGTTCAGAGCAGTAAATTAAGGAAGTTGTATGTGCGATGTATTTTTTATTGATGACGAAAACGACATTCGAATCGCCATTGAGCAAAGCTTTGAACTGGCAGACATCAATGCACGGTTTTTCTCAAGTGCTGAAGACGCATTATTAGCCATTAAGCAGGACAAACTGCCTATGGTGGTCGTCACGGATATCTGCTTGCCCGGCTTAAGCGGACAAAATCTGCTGTCATCGATTCACCATCAGGATAGCGATGTTCCTGTCATTCTCATTACAGGCCATGGTGATATCTCTATGGCGGTACAGGCGATGCATGACGGAGCGTACGATTTTATTGAAAAACCTTTTGCTCCAGAAAGATTGATAGAGACTGTGAATCGCGCGATTGAACGCAGAAAACTAACGCTGGAAAACCAACAGTTAAAACGGAGCCTAAAAGCCAGCCAGACACTTGGTCCTCGGATTATCGGTGAAACCAACAGTATCATCGCATTAAGAGAAACCATTACTCACGTTGCCGACACCAACGCTGACATTCTGCTATTTGGTGAAACAGGCACAGGTAAAGAACTTGTCGCCCGCTCTCTTCACGAACAAAGCTCAAGACGTGAGAAAAACTTTGTTGCCGTTAACTGCGGAGCGGTACCGGAAAACCTTATCGAAAGTGAACTCTACGGACACGAAAAAGGCGCATTTACCGGTGCAGATGCAAAACGCATTGGTAAGTTTGAACATGCCCAAGGTGGTACGCTGTTTCTTGATGAAATTGAATCGATGCCGATGCAGGCTCAAATTCGATTGCTACGTGTACTGCAAGAACGTGTGATTGAAAGAGTAGGTTCCAATGAACTGATTCCATTGGATATCCGAGTGATTGCTGCTACCAAAGTGGATCTGAAAAAAGCGGCTCAAGAAGGGACTTTCCGTCAGGATCTTTATTACCGACTCAACATTGTCACGCTGGATATTCCGCCGCTTCGTGAGCGTCGTGAAGACATCCCTGCCCTATTTCACCACTTCCTGCTTGTGGCAGCAGCACGTTATGGTAAAGCAGCGACCGCTCTGCCTCAGAGTGCATTGCAAGCGCTGCTCAGTCACGACTGGCCGGGTAACGTCAGGGAACTGCGCAACGCTGCGGAACGTTACGTATTGCTGGGCAAACTTTCAGAACTTGGTGAACAGAGCAAAAATGCAAAAGTGCTGACCAGTCTCTCCGATCAGGTTGCAGAGTATGAAAAGTCTCTTATCGAACAAACACTGATAGAGTGCTCCGGCAGTATTAAAGACACCATGGAACTGCTAAAAATCCCAAGAAAAACACTTTACGATAAAATGCAGAAATATCAGATAAATAAAGACACTTACAAAGAATAAAACGACTTTTATAAAAGTGGTTTAGAGACACAAAAGAAACGCCCAGCAATGCTGGGCGTTTTGTTATGTTAGCTAGAATACCGCCTTCCCTATCGGGTAATGATTTCAGGTCCCATGAGTAAGGTTGGTAGCCATGTCGATACGATTGGCACATAAGTAACGATGATTAGGAACAGGAACATGATCGCTACCCAAGGCATAGCGGCTTTCACCACATGCATCATGGACATCTTGGCGACCCCTGCGGTTACGAAGAGGTTGAGCCCGACAGGCGGTGTTATCATGCCTATCTCCATGTTCACCACCATCATGATACCTAAGTGAATAGGGTCAATTCCTAACTCAATTGCAATTGGGAAAACCAGCGGAGCGACGATGATTAGCAGACCTGATGGTTCCATAAATTGCCCACCGATCAACAACAATACGTTCACTACGATTAGGAAGGTGATTGGTCCTAATCCAGCAGAAAGCATGGATTCTGTAATCATCTGTGGTACGCGTTCTTCCGTCAGAACATGTTTCAAGATCAGCGCGTTAGCGATGATAAATAGCAACATGATCGTCAGTTTACCCGCGTCATAAAGAGTATTTTGCGTATCTTTATGAACAAAAGACTCGAACACTTTGACGACGAAGTTCTTGGTATTATTTTTGTCAGCGAACGGCCCCATATCGCGATAAATAAAGTTTGCGATAAAGAACGAGTAGACAGCTGCAACTGCTGCGGCTTCTGTTGGTGTAAAGATACCACCGTAGATACCACCAAGGATAATCACCACCAGCAACAGACCCCAGCTCGCATCTTTTGCTGCTGCCATCGCTTCTTTCCAACCAACAAAAGGCTGTTTTGGTAAGTTTTTGATACGGGCAGTAATGTAAATCGCAATGATCAACATAAGACCAGCCAATAGTCCCGGAATTACACCACCAAGGAACATGCGTCCAACCGAAACGTTAGTCGCCGCTGAATACACAACCATTACGATTGAAGGCGGGATAAGAATACCCAAGGTGCCCGCGTTACAAATCACACCCGCTGCAAACTCTTTGCTGTAACCATTTTTCACCATACCGGCAATAACAATACTACCGATAGCAACAACCGTAGCTGGTGATGATCCAGAAAGCGCCGCAAACATCATACAAGCGACAACCGAAGCCACCGCTAAACCACCGCGGAACCAACCTACCATTGCGATAGCAAAACGAATAATACGTTTCGCTACACCGCCAGTAGACATAAAGCTGGAAGCCAAAATAAAGAATGGGATAGCTAAAAGGGTGTAGTGGCCTTCAAACGCATTGAATAGGGTTTGTGCAACCGAAGCAAGTGAAGCCTCCGAGTGCCACATTAAGAACAGAATACTCGACAGACCAAGCGATACAGCAATTGGAACGCCAATCAGCATGAAGCCAATTACAAGTATGAATAACAACAAAATAGCCATGGCTTACTGCTCCTTAGTCTTGTTTTTGACGCCCATAACATCTTCCACGTCAGCCAATTCCGCTTTTAATGCATCAAGGTCTTCTTCGGCTTCATGACCCGCAATCATTCGGTCTAACTTGCCAGTTAGAATTTGATACGCGATTTGTAAAAAACGGAAAGTGAGCATAGCCATACCTACTGGTAATGCCATGTAAGGAATAAATCGAGGCAATTTCTCGTAACGCTCACCTTCGTTCAGCCAATCCGCTAGAAATTGCAGCATTTCCGGCATCGGAATATCGTCGGTTTCGTACCATGCGCGTTCAGTCGCAAATGGGTACCAGTAATTCCACGAACCGATCAGCAGTAAAATTGAGAAAGCGAGACAACAGCTAATAGCGATCAAAGCGTAAATTTTTCGGCCTGCAGGCGGTGCCAAATTGATCAACACATCAACACCAATGTGAAAGTGCTTTTTCACTCCATAGGAAGCTCCGACGAGCACCATCCATGCAAACATAAATACGGTGAGTTCTAACGCCCAGAGAATGTTGCCGTTAAACAGATAGCGCATCACTACGTTGGCAAAAGTGAGTAGCGTCATTGCACCTAAGAAGAAGGCGATCAATGTCTCTTCCGCTTTGTCAGTAAAACGACCGACTTTGGCAAAAAATGACTGTTCCATAAGATACTAAGCTCTTGTTGTAATCGTTATTTTGTAAAAGCCCCTACCCGTAAAGAGCAGGGGCAAACTTCATTACTTCTGGTTAGAAGCCAAAGCAGCATCAATCAGATCGCTACCGATATCTTTTTCAAACTTCTTCCAAACAGGTTTCAAAGCATCAACCCATTGTTGGCGTTGTTCTGGTGATAGCTGACGAACAACACCGCCCGCTTCAATGATGTATTGCTTGTTCTGTTCTTCTACTTTGTTCGATTCCGAGTTACGAGCAACCGTTACTTCATTAAGAATGGTCGCTAGCTGATCACGGATGTCTGCTGGTAGACCGTCCCACCATTTCGAAGAAGTCACCACTAGGTAATCAAGGATGCCGTGGTTGGTTTCAGTAATACCATCTTGAACTTCGAAGAATTTCTGACCATAAGTGTTTGACCAAGTGTTTTCCTGACCATCGATAACTTTGGTTTGTAGGCCACCGTACACTTCAGCAAATGACATTTTTTGAGGGTTAGCGCCCAACTGTTCAAACTGAGCAACTAGCACGTCTGAAGCCTGAACACGGAACTTAAGACCTTTAGCATCTTCTGGAACAATAATTGGTTTGTTTGCAGAAATTTGCTTCATACCGTTGTGCCAGAATTCAAGACCTTTCACACCACGGCGAGTCATTGCATTCTTTAGCTGTTCACCAGATTCTGAGTTCTGGAAGCGGTCTACTGCGTCTACGTCTTCAAAAAGGAAAGGTAAGTCGAAAAGGCGGAACTTTTTGGTAAATTTTTCAAATTTAGACAGAGACGGAGCGGCTAACTGAACGTCGCCGTTCAACAATGCTTCTAACACTTTGTCATCATCGTAAAGCGTTGAGTTAGGGAAAACTTGCATACAAGCTTTGCCATTCATCTCTTCGTTAACGCGCTTTTCAAGTAATGATGCAGCAATGCCTTTAGGGTGTTTATCTGTGTTAGTTACATGGCTGAATTTAATCACCATTTCACCTGGGTCACAGTTCGCAGCAGCATTGAAGCTTGTAACAGCTAGGATAGAGGCAGTCAGTAGGGTAAGAGGCTTTAACATTATTATTCTCCTTGGTTTATATCATCAGCTAACTCATCAATGAGCGCTGCATGAACTCTGTAGAGCAAGGAGCAAGCCAAGTTGAAACAATTAATTAACATTCATTTAAAAACAATTAGTTACATTTAGTTTCTAAATGTCATCTTGATAAGACGGGTAATGAAGAATGTAGAAATGGGTGGAAAATGACACATTAAAAATTAACGTTTGTGTCATTTCCCGCCTATAGAAAGAAAAGCAGCGTATCTGAGTTCAACGCTATTTCTCACTGTATTGAGGTTTAAACTACATTGAGGATTTCACCACCTTCACAAGGCGTTGCACCGCCTGTTCTGGTGTTTCATCTGGATCGTTAAAGAAGTTGGTGATCACATCAAACATTGCACTTTGAACATAGCTGGTGGTCGACATCCCATGAGCCATACTTGGCACCAAATCGCCTGTTTTCGCCGATGATTTAAACTCTTGCATTGAATCGAGTGCACACTGGTCGAAGTGAGACATATCCATATCGACACGCACAGGTATCGAACCTTTGTTCAGGTTGAATACTTCCTGAAACTTAGGGTTAAGTATCGTGGACGCTAATGCCTTTTGCGCTTCAAAGTTCTCTTCATCGTGAAGTTCAAAGAACGCAAAACTGTCGACGTTATAAGTGAATTTTCCGGCCGTCCCCAGAGCAGGTGCACAGATATAATCTTTTCCAGGTATCTTACCAGCCGCAGAAAATTCACCTTTTGCCCAGTCACCCATGATCTGCATTCCCGCCTCGCCCTTAATCACCATTGAGGTCGCTTCAAGCCAGTTCCTACCGGGCGCATCATCATCAACATAGCTGAGGACTCGTTTAAACTGAGTAAAAGCCTCGACCATTTTGTCACTGCCTAGAATGTCCATATCCAGGTCGACAAACGCTCTTATGTAGTCACCTGACCCGAGTACGTCCAAGGCAATGACTTCAAACAGCGTTGCATTCTGCCAAGGCTGACCGCCGTGAGCCAAAGGAACCAGTCCTATCGCTTTAATTTTATCTGCGGCCACAAAGAACTCGTCTAACGTGGTCGGCACACTCGCACCAGCTTTCTTCAGAACCTCAGCATTCGCCCAAAGCCAGTTGATTCGGTGAACATTCACGGGTACTGCGACATACTGGCCGTCATATTTCATCACATTACTGATGATGTTAGGGATAACACTATCCCAGTGCTCTTTTCCCGACACTTCGTTCAAGTTGGTTAAAAAACCGAGTCGAGCCCACTCCTGAATATCGAGTCCTTTGATATTCGCCGCTGAAGGTGGATTACCCGAGACAGCTCGAGTCTTGAGAACTCTCATCGCGCTTTCGCCACCACCGCCTTCCACACCGAAATCAATCCATGAATATCCTTGTTGCTCCAACATGGTTTTCAATACAGAAATAGCATTTGCTTCACCACCGGCAGTCCACCAGTGAAGCACTTCTACCTCACCGGCAAATGTCGGTGTAGCAGCAGAAAGCAGTGAAGCGGCAAGAAGAGTTTTGCTTATTTTCATTGGTTTTCCTTGAGAGTAAGGAATTTACACTTCGAGTGTTGGCGGGATAAACAGTTTAACGCGCAAACCACCACTCAACAGATTCTCTATTACCATATCGCCACCATGTCCACGAAGAATGCTGCGACTGATCCCTAAACCAAGCCCATGCCCTTCATCATCGTTGGCAATGCGGAAGTAAGGTTCAAAAACGGTTTCCAGTTTATCTTTAGGGATACCCGGCCCCCGGTCTTCAATGCAGATGGTGATCCAGTCTTCTGTCTCTTCAATGCTCACCCAAACTTCATAACCGTACTTAACGCCGTTGTTAATCAGATTGGTAAGTGCCCGCTTCATCGCTAACGGTTTTGCGACAATAGGTTCAATGGCAATTGGCTTAAAGTGGACAGTTTGAGTCGTTAGATTGTGCCCTTCTGCAATCGACAGAATCAGCTCGTTGAGATCGATAAAGTCGTTGTTTTCGTGCAAGTCGGTGTCACGAACACACTGCAATGCGCCTTTAACCATCATTTCAAGTTCATCTAAATCACGGTTAAATTTTTCGCGCTTAACGTCATCTTCAAGCAGTTCAGCTCGCAGTCTCAAACGGGTAATTGGTGTTTTCAAATCGTGTGAAATAGCGGAAAAGAGATTTTCCCTGTCCGATACATAGCGACGAATGCGCTGTTGCATGAGGTTAAATGCGCGGGTAGCGGTAATTAACTCACTGGCACCTTCTTCATTCAAAGGTCGCTGTTCGATACCCATACTCATATCGTTGGCAGCACGGGCTAAGTTTTTTAAAGGTCTAACTTGCCTGCGCATTAACAGGTAAGTAAGCACTAGCAAAATGGAAGTCGAAAAGAACAAATAGATAATCTGCTCTTTGCCTATGATGGTGTCATCCAAGGTGATGTATGGTGAAGGCAGTAAGGCTGCTATGTATATCCACTCTTTTTCATCCAGTTCAATCTGCACCACCATCACCGGAGGGTTCAGCGGTTCCAAAGTGAGCGTGTGATGAACCCATGACTTGGGTAAGTCATTCATGAAAATGCTGTTCTTGAGTAAACGCAGTCTTTCAGGACGAGAGAAATCCACCAGCACCTGACCGACATTGTTCAGTTTGTCATTCAGAACCTCTTTCACCGCCTTTACCGATGCCTTTTTCAGGCTTGTTTCTTCTATCGGTTCAACGATTAAGCTTTCCTTGTTCAAGGAAACAAAGAAGCGTGTACCGCCCATATTTCGGATTTGATCCAAAATAATATGACGATAGCGAACAGGAAGAGACTGGAAAAACGTCACGGTCGAGGCGAACATACCCGCCATACTGGCTGATGCCGAATGAATACCTTCCAGTTCTTTGGCCTTTGATTGGCTATACCAGACTGAAGTGGCAATACCCTGAGCGATAACCACTGCCAGCAGCGTCAACATCAAGGTACGAGCCACTAACGAGTTGGGCTTAAATCTTTTCCAAAAACGTGGAGCTAACATAGAGATTAATGCTCATATTGAACAGGAATGGCTAACTTATAACCATTGCCACGCATGGTTTTGATGTAGTTAGGAAACTGCTCACTGCTACCCAGACGCTGTCTTAAACGACTCAATTGAACATCGATACCGCGCTCGTAAGGCAAGGCTTCGCGCCCACGGGTTGCAATAGAAATGGTGTCCCTGTCGATCACTTCGTTCGGATTGGTCAAAAACAGCATCAACAATGCGAAGTCACTACCGGACAGGTCATGCTCTTCCCCAGTATTAGCATGCACAATACGATGAGAAGTGGTATCTAAACGCCAATCACCAAACACCACGTGTTTCGGCAAAACTTCTTCGCCTTTCTCTTCGTTGGCATTGAAACGTCTCAGTACCGCTTTGATACGAGCCACCAACTGTCTTGGACTAAACGGCTTAGCGATATAATCGTCCGCACCGATTTCCAGACCGATGATTTGATCGGTTTCATCCGATACCGCAGTCAACATAATGATAGGGACATTAGAATCACGGCGAATATGTTGGCATATATCGAAACCATCATCCCCCGGCAACATCACGTCCAGCAAGATAAGGTCAGGATACCCTTTGTCATCTAAGTAAGCCTGAAGTTCTACACCATCACCGACAGCGGCGACATTGAATCCGGACTTACTGAGATACTCATCCAGCAGCTCACATATTTCTTTATCATCATCAACGACGAGGATGCGAGTATCTTCCAGCATGTTTCTTCCATATTCCGTATGTAACAAATAGTGAATAGATTTTATAACCGTAGCGCTTTCTTGATTACGCTTATTTCACTAAAACTTGAATTCATCATGGATAAAGATCACATTATTCAGTCAAATTATTGTAAACGTTCTCATGAAGAGCAGCTGATCTCCAAAGTTTTGCCCCATTCTGGCGGTAACTTAGCGTAATGTTCGTTGTGTGGTTGTTCATCAAATGGCGTTTTCAATAGTTCGGCTAGGCGCTCTAACTCTGAAAAATCGCCTTCTTCAGCTCTATCTATCGCGATCTGCGCCAAATAGTTCCTTAAAATGTATTTGGGATTTACCTGACGCATTTTCTCACAGCGTTGGGCCGTGCTCACAGGTTCACCTTCACTATTTAACTCGTGCTCACAGCGAGCGAGATACGAGTCCAGCCATTGAGTGGCTTGCTCGCGATCGAGAAACAGGTCAATCACCTCTTGTGGCTTCGCTTTATCCAACATAGAGATCTGGCGGAAGAATCGGGTGTAGTCGACCTTATTGGCAGCCAAAATATCAAACATGGTATCGAAAATGGTGCCATCTTCAGGTAAACGCGTTAACAGGCCAAGTTTTCTACGCATCATTTCGCTAAAGTAACCATTGAGCTGAACTTCGTATTGATTCAACGCCTGTTCAAGATCTTCTCTCTCAATTAACGCCGATAAAGAATGTGCTAGTGCCGACAAATTCCATAACGCAATTCTAGGTTGCTGATCGAAGGCATAACGCCCCTGATAGTCAGAATGGTTACAGATAAATTCAGGCTGATAATCATCTAAAAAGCCAAAAGGACCGTAATCAAAAGTCTGCCCAAGAATAGACATATTGTCGGTATTCATTACCCCATGCGCAAAACCCACTGCTTGCCACTGCGCAATCATCAGTGCTGTTTTATCCACGATTTGATTGAACATCATGGCGTACGGATTTTCCTGTCCGGCACATTCAGGGAAATACCACTCAATCACTTTGTCAGCGAGGAGTTTTTGCTGATCTAACTGATTGGTATAAAAAAAATGTTCGAAATGGCCGAAACGAATATGAGTGTCAGCCATACGAATCAACAATGCACCGTACTCTTGTTTTTCACGATAAACCGGTGTGTCACTGGTCATTAGACCTAATGCTCTGGTAGTTGCAATTCCCAGCCCAGCCATCGCTTCACTGCACAGATATTCGCGTACCGATGAACGTAAAACAGCACGCCCATCGCCCATTCGCGAATAGGGTGTTAAACCCGCTCCTTTAACATGAATATCAGCCACTTGACCACTTTTCGACGCCACTTCTGCCAATAACAATCCACGTCCATCCCCCAAATCAGGGTTGTAAACGCCAAACTGATGACCAGCATACTTCATCGCCAACGGGGCAAACTGCTCTGGCACTTCCTGCCCTGAAAAAGCCTGTAAGAGTTCGTCATTCGGTTTGTCAGGAAAACCATAGTGCTTGGCTAGATCGCTATTCCAAGTCACCCATCGGGTATTACTCAAAGGCTGAGGGTCAATAGGTGTGTAAAAAGCTTTAGGTAACTCGCTAAAACGAGTCGTCAATGTGACGGTATCCCAGAACGACATAACATTTCTCACAAGGATCGATTGCGCTGATTTATTTGTTCGAACGTTAGCAAATACCTGAGTTAAATACTAGGTTATATAGAACAGAGATAAAAGAGCCCCAACTTGATTTGGGGCTCTTAGTGTCACTTGCTGATTAACGGTTAAATCAGAGCGAATACGCTTACTACCGCAACTAAGGAAAACACTAGCGTGCGACCAATAACGCCTAAAAGAGTTGGTTGAATCATTTCCACATGCATAATGCTCTCCTCGATAAATATGACAATGTAATGACAATATGATGAAAATTTCGCGAATGAGCAATAACTAGACAGATTAAATTTTTGTTACAACGTAAGTAACACACTGAAATGCGTTTCTAAATGTAGCGACCTAAACCTAGCAACATAGACAGAGAAACCTTACCTATCGACAAAGCCTTTACCGTATTAGCCCTTGTATTGAAGCTTCAAATTGTCCAGTATGAAAAAAGGACAGCAATAGAAGGATAAGGATGAATGAGAAATCCAACACCGCGCCTAACATTGCGCGTGATTGAAAAAAGCGACTATCCAGAATTAGCAGAGCTAATGGATTTAGTTTTTCATGACGTGGGCGGAGCTTGGCCACGCATGACAATTATGGATTTGATTCACCAGTTTCCTGATGGACAAATTTGTATCGAAGACGACGGCAAAATCATTGGCGCCGCTCTCACTATCAAAGTCGATTACAACCGCTTCTCTCTTCCCCATGTTTACACCGATATCATCAATGAAAACAACGTTATTCAGCATAAAGCTAACGGTGACGCATTGTATGGGTTAGATGTGTTTGTGCACCCCGATTATCGTGGTTTACGCTTAGGACGACGCTTATATGCGGCTCGTAAAGAGCTCTGTCGTAGCACCAATTTGAAAGCGATCCTCGCTGGCGGAAGAATTCCCGGATACGGCGCTTACGCCAATACTATGCCCGTGACCGAGTACATTGAAAAAATCAAACGCCGCGAAATCCACGACCCGATACTCTCCTTCCAACTTTCCAACGACTTTGACGTAAAACGTATCATGCGTCATTACTTGCCAGAAGATGACAGTTCGCGTGGTTACGCCACCTTGTTGGAATGGGATAACTTTTTTTATGAAGACGATATTATCTCCATTCACGACATTGAAAAAACGTTGGTCAGAATCGGTATCGTACAATGGCAGATGCGGGCCGTGACCAGCGCGGAAGACTTGATGGATCAGGCTGAATTCTTTGTCGATTCACTCTCCAATTACAAAGCTGATTTCGCCCTCTTCCCTGAATTTTTCAACGCCCCATTAATGGGACTTAAAAACGATCAAAATACGGTAGAGGCGATTCGTTTTCTTGCGTCATTCAGTGAAGAAATTAAACTGCGTTTTTCTGAGTTGGCCGTTACTTACAACATCAACATCATTGCGGGCAGTATGCCTGTGTTGGAAGATGGCATTCTCTACAACGTGGCTTATTTGCTTCATCGCGACGGTACCATTGATGAACAGAGTAAAATCCACATCACTCCGCATGAAAAGCGAGATTGGGTTATCGACGGTGGTGACAAAGTGCAGGTGTTTGAAACCGACGCAGGACGTGTTGGCATTCTGATTTGTTACGACAGCGAGTTTCCAGAACTGGGCAGAATGATGGCAGAACAAGATGTGCAAATTATCTTTGTTCCCTTCTGGACAGATACCAAAAACGGCTATCAACGAGTTCGTCTGTGCTCACAAGCTAGGGCAATAGAGAATGAGTGCTACGTGGCCATTGGAGGAAGTGTCGGTAACTTACCACGCGTGGATAACGTCGATATTCAATACGCACAATCTGCAGTATTTTCTCCATCTGACGTCTATTTCCCTCACGATGCGACAATCACGGAAGCCAGCCCCAATACCGAGATGATCATCTTTGCTGATGTCGATTTAGATAAGCTTAAGCAGCTGAATACCGAAGGTTCGGTAACTAATCTTCGCCATCGCAGAATGGATCTCTACGGCGGATTCACACAACCCAAGTCCTAGTCAGTGAATACTGCTCACTAGAACTTCGAAGCGCACAGTAACTACTGTGCGTTTTTTTGCTGTGCGTTTTTGTTTGAATCTCAATTTAAGCCTAATTTTTCTGCGAACCACATCAAACAAATATTGATCGTCATACGCTCTAAGCTTATTGTTGTTCTCCTACTTTCAAGATATGGATATCTCTATGAATACCGCGTTGTTAGGAATGTTTATTCCTACTTTTTTCTTCGTTTCTATCACCCCGGGTATGTGTATGACACTTGCACTCACTTTGGGTATGACCATCGGTTACAAGCGTACGCTTTGGATGATGGCAGGAGAATTGGTAGGGGTAGCTGTTGTCGCGGTTTCAGCGGTTGTGGGTATTGCAGCGGTCATGCTTACCTACCCTTGGCTATTCACCGTCTTCAAATCTATCGGTGCTTGCTATCTTTTTTACCTCGGCGTGCAAATGTGGCTTTCAAGAGGCAAACTTGCATTAAATGTTGATAGTGAAGAATCATATAAAGGCAGCAACTGGGAGTTGACAGCTCAAGGTTTTATTACCGCTATTGCTAACCCTAAGGGGTGGGCTTTTATGATTTCTTTGTTACCACCATTCATCGACCAATCCATTAGCCTGACACCACAACTTATTTTTCTGGTATCCATTATTCTTGTGTCCGAGTTTGTGTGTATGACGCTTTACGCAACTGGCGGTAAAGGCCTGAAACGCGCACTTGGAAAAACTCAAAACGTGAAACTTATGAACCGTATTTCGGGAACGTTGATGATGGGTGTCGGTATATGGCTATTTTTGAGTTAGGTCGTTTAAATACGGGCGTCAGAAAACTTTCTGAATCGCGAGCGGTGATCGTGTTTTTCTTCCTGCTGCCACCGCTTTTCTGGGCGGGCAATTTTATTGTCGGTCGTGCGGTTCGCGATGAAATTCCGCCAGTGACCCTTTCATTCAGCCGTTGGGTTCTGGCAAGCATTCTGTTACTGCCTTTTTCTTATAAATTCATTCTTAAAGAATGGAAGCTCTACATCGAGCAGTGGCGTTTAACGCTGGTCACTTCGATTACAGGCTTTGCCGCGTTTAACTCATTTATCTATCTTGGTTTGCAATCCACACCCGCAACCAACGGCACTTTACTGAACGCCTTTATTCCTATTCTGATCAGCATCTTTGGTGCTCTGTTTTTTGGCCTCGCTATCACTTGGCGGCTGTGTCTGGGAATTACTCTTTCCCTATGCGGCATACTGACGATCGTCAGTGCTGGTGACTGGAACAACCTTCTCGCACTCAACATCAATTATGGTGACTTTATTATTTTCTTAGCCATGGTTTGTTGGGCGATATACACCATCGGTCTTAAACAATTGCCCCCGACCATCAATCGACTCGGTTTGATGTCAGTGCAAATGATATTGGCGATACTGGCTCTACTGCCGTTTTATTTATGGGAAGTGTATTCAGGTCAATATCCGGTTTGGAACGCACACTCCATTATGAGCTTGCTCTATATCGGCATTTTCCCTTCTATAGGTGCCTTCTTGCTTTATATGCAATGCGTGAAACTGCTTGGTCCAGCGAAAGCCAGCCTTTCCGTTCACTTGATTCCGGTTTTTGGCGCTATGCTCTCTGCCCTATTTCTCGGAGAGTTTGTTCAGATTTATCATCTTTGGGGAATAATATTGATTTTCCTTGGAGTTATTCTTAGCTAGAAAAAGAGCCAGCGAATCACTCCGCTGGCTCTTTATTACACAACAATAATGAACTTAAGAAGCGTGATAAGTCTCTTCGCTTAGTTCACCTTCACTCTTCGCCACCAGTACTGCAACCATCATGTCACCGCAGATATTGATTGTCGTACGCGCCATATCAAGAATACGGTCAATACCTGCAACAATCGCTAAACCTTCAATTGGCAGGCCAACAGTGCTCAACACTAGAGACAGCATAATGAGGCCAGCACCTGGAACACCAGCGGTACCAATAGAAGCTAAAGTCGCCGTCAGGATAATGGTCAAGTAGTCTGATGTTTCAAGATCAATACCAAACGCTTGTGCAATAAATAGAGCACAAACGCCTTGGTACAAAGCAGTACCATCCATATTGATAGTTGCACCCAGAGGAAGCACGAAGCTTGATACGCCTTCAGAAACACCCAATTCTTCACGAGATGCTTTGATAGTGGCTGGTAAAGTACCTGAACTACTAGAAGTGGTAAACGCAACGGCTGCTGGATTAGTAATACTGCGCAAGTAGTTGATAGGATTTAAGCGGCCTAAAATACTCAGTAAACCAGAGTAAAAAACGAGAATGTGAATTAACGCGCCAATGTATACCGCCGCGATCACTTTAATCAAAGGCAGAAGTACATCTAAGCCATATGTGCCAGCAACCCAAGCCATCAGGCCAAAAATACCGTAAGGAGCCAGTGTCATCACAATTTCAGTGAGCTTATACATCGCTTCAGCTAGGCTTTCAAAAATTTTAACTGCGGGCTCGCCTTTTTCCCCAACTAAAACTAAAGAAACACCCAGACCAACAGCGAATACAATAATTTGCAAAATATTACCTGCCGCCATTGCGTTCACAGGGTTTTGCGGGATCATCGCCAATAGCGTCTGAACAAGTTCTGGAGCCGCTTTGCCACTGTCTTCTAGGTTCTTCGCAACCATATTTAGACCAGCACCTGGTTCCAATATTGAAGAAAGCCCCATACCGATTGCAATAGCCACTGCCGTTGTACCCATATAAAGAACGATAGCTTTTACACCAATGCGTCCCATCTTACGAGTGTCTTTCATTGAGGTGATGCCAACAATAAGTGAGCAAAAGACCAGAGGGACAATCAACATTTTAATCGCGTTGATAAAAAGTGTCCCAATAGGTTTCAATATGGCAGCGCTAGGTCCCATAATGGTACCGACCACGAGACCTGCAACCATACCTATCAATATTTTTTTCCACAGTGCTAGACCAGACCAAAACCCTTTGGGTTGCGATTGTACTTGCGTATTCATCTCATTCCTTGTTTCTTAAAAGTGCTAGTGAAAATAAAAAAATCAAAGGCCGGATTACACAACAAAAGAGAAGTGAGGTAAATAGGTATAAATAGCCAAACTCAACGTCATTTTTAGAATGAATGATTACTTAACGAGGACTTGATTTCAGAAAACTACTAATCCTAACTAAACACTCTAATCGTAAAAATAATTTACCAATAAATTTCAAAGAGTTAAATTCAAGCACTGAGACTGACGACAAGGTAAGATGACTCAATAAAAACCGTCACGGAATCGATGACGTTTAATAAACAACAGGTCTGACTTCTTATAACATTTAGGCTTGTGACTCTTTACAAACACCCATAGATTCGACTCTCTCCATGAACAACGAAATACAATTGATACTATTCATTGATATTTAAGAAGTTACGACCAACACTTTCGATTGAACACGTTTCAGCACCCACAAGCAGTGAAAAACACTAAAGAACAGCTCACTTGGTTTAGTCGTTATCACAATTGAAAACATCCCTCCCTAAATTTATACGTCAAATCTCTCACGCATTTAAAACAAAGGAGTTCGGTTTCAGTTATAGAGGAAAAGGTAGCACTATAAATATGGTCACTGAGAATAAGACAGATTTAAAAAATCCGTAACTAGCGATAGTCCATTGACACTGAAGGAAAAGAGAGATGAGATATAGACAAATAAAAAAACCCCGGCAGAGTTAACATGCCGAGGTCTAAAATAATGGCACGCCCTACAGGATTCGAACCTTTATGTATGGTTACACTTCAATAACCAACCAAATCAAATAAGAGCTAACTTTCAATAACTATATGTTTATTAGAAGATTAAGTCAAGTAATTTATCTAATAAAAGCAAAAAACTTTTGCGCACCACATGCGCACCACTACCCTAATGTAGTTATAGGTAACAACTTTGAGTGTTGAACGTATCAAATTTCTGTCTAGAGACAAAATTTGGCAATTAAGAAGATTAAGACTCAATCCTATCAAGAACTGCCCAATGTCCTTGCCTCGTAAGAGAACAAAATGCAACCTGAATAAAGACATAAAAAAGAATAATTATGCAGTTTGATTTCTTATTTTAAAAGTCAACTACATTACATTATAATGTATAAATCAAGCTTGTTTTCAATAACACGGAGGTACAGATGCAGAATATTCTATTCGAATATGAATTTCAAGGTGATGTATTAACTCTTACAAGTAATCATCTTTATCTAAAATTTGGAGAAGAAGGTGAAAGATATTTAGTTGACCTAGCAGAAGGCGAACACCAATTTATCGTTAATTATTTCGAAAAAGGCAACCCACTTACTGTCTTTTATAAGTTAAGTGAAAACGAGTTCATCGAAGTAGCCACAGGTATTATAGATATACTGGAAAAACAAAATTTTATTGATACAATTGAACCACTAGAAGATGTTAGAAAAAATTTTCCTCTAAAATGCTTAGTGTCCATAAATATGTTGGAATCCATTGAAACTTAATAACATTATTTTAAATGGCGATATAGGATGGGCTAGTCATTAAAGTTAGCTCATCTTCACCCCAATCATTTACCATTAAGCAATTAAATAAAGAATAATTTTGGTAATACTACTTATACCATTTATCCAATGTCTATCGAGATATGCGATGTTAGCTCAGAATTAGCAAAGTAATAGGACTTTGTTGCGGAGTTCAATTAAATTTAATCAGAAACTTACGACCTGAACGATTAGACTCATACCAGACCTCGTTACAAAACAACCCACTGGAAGTAATGCAAGCTTAGTAGACGTCGCCGTTTCAACGAATTAGCCTCAGCACTACACTGATGGTTAACGCTGAGTCTGAAGAAAACTACATATTGTTGTAGGCAGTAGCACTCACGAAATAATCTTACCAGAGCTATGTTTATCACAAACATTCGCACCCAGGAATAGCGATATTTGGTCTAGAGTAGAACCCAGAATCTGAGTGAACGCTATTATTTGATGGAATCATGAGCCTTAACCTCAACAAACAATTATTAGGGCAAACGAACTCAATGAATTTTTTGCTATTTCCTAAACCTTAACTATACATAATCAAATTTCTTTGCTAAGGTAATATAAGGTTTTCGTCACCTAGACCTGACTCATTGGTTAAGACGTAAAATACGTGAAATCAGTCAAACTAACTGGGCTTATTGCGTGAGAGTCACATAGCAAAATTATAGCCGATATAAGAGGTTTGATTTATGTCCCCACAAAAATTTCCAATCTATCCATTACAACTGCAACTCTTTAAAACCAAAGCTAAACAACTTGCATCATATATACAAGACATGTCTGGTTGCATTCGGTTGTCAAACTTCCAAAAAAATGACCTATTATCAAAAGCACTTGGATATAAGGGGCATAGTGATTTAGTTCAATCGACAAAATCAAGAAAATTAGCTGACAAAAACGTCCCGCTATACCTATTTTCAGACGAGCATATAAATAAGCAGATCTCCTCTGTCATCTGCTCCGAACTCGCAAATATTGATACAAAAGTTATAACGAAAGCGGTAAACAAAATGGTAGAAAATGAACTTAGAGAAAAGGAAGGTAAAGTCTCACGTCCTTATCGCTATAAAAAGTCTACACTTTCGATTAAGTACGTCAGTGAAGAACTACAAATTAAAATATTTAAGTTGTTATATGAGAATTTTGGGATAGTCATAGCTGCTTTATGGGATATTGGTATTCGACATGGTCTAAGAACCTCAGAATTACTAAATATAAAAATAAATCACATACACAAAGACGACCAAAACCGAACAATCCTTACTCTATATAAGCAAGATTACACACTCTACAATCAAAAAGATTCCTACCAACAAATACTATTACTTGACAAGGATCTGAACATCATAAAACAATTAGTAGATTCAAACCCTAACTTAGTTTTCCTTTTTGAATTAGATAAGATAAATCATACTCCATTAAAACGTTCACAATTGTCGTATGCATTAAAAAAAGTGGGGAACATTTTGAATTTTCACGTGACACCACAATCTATGCGACATACATACAGACATAGACTGTTCTCGTACGATATTAATACGTTGTTAGAAACAAAGCCTCACTCCATAATGGACAAATATTTCTTTCGTCATTATACATATAAAAATACTGAACAATATCTTAACTATAGCAAGTCGTAAATAAAACCACACTTCTGGTTTGTTACGTAACAACAAAGAGTTACGAAAATTATCATTTACGTAGCTCTTTGCTTATATAACAGGCGGATTACAAAACTTCATTCAAGCTATCTTTGATATCGTAGGTGTTTTTGTACTGTCCTTCATACTGACATCTATCGTCGTAAAAGGCAGAATAATATAGATAGAACTAGCCATTAAAAAAGCTCATCACATTCGTGATGAGCTTTTTACATCCTGCTAAACCAAAGCTCCATCTAGCTAGATCAAAATTAGATCAAGAAGTCGTCTAAAGAGTTACCCTGATCTAATGCATTTTGGATTACGCTTGGAGTACGTCCTTGACCTGTCCAAAATTGTTCTGAACCTGACGCATCAGTATATTTGTATTTAGCTGGACGTGGCGCTCTCTTTGACTTCTGCTTACTGGAGCTAGATGTCGATGAAAGGGCTGAAATCACTTCATTGATATCAATTCCTTGGTCTTTAATCTGTCTTGCAATAGCCGCTAGCTTGGCTTCTTTGGCTTGTTCTTGTTCTCTCAGCTTAGCCTCTTCTTCACGTCGTTCCTCAACAACTAAAAGCAACTTACTATGAGCTTCATTCAGTTGTTCTAACGTTAGTTCACGAGAATATGCTCTCAAGCTGCGTAGGTTTAATAAAGTTTTTATTAGTTCGTTCATACTATTCCCAAGTTAATATCATATGTGCAAATTGGAACTTCCGACATATGTGCACATACGAAGATTTTAAATCGTCTTTAAGGTACGGTAACGGAATGCTTAATTCAGAGAAGAATTATATCGGTGCTGTTCATGGATATATTTCGAATATCATAAACCCGACTATTCGATATCCTACACGTTTCACTCGCAATATGTGTAGTAAATTCTACTTTGTATGTTTAATGAACGTCAAACGATAAAATTCTTTATTTCGTTGAAAGGAGTCACATTGAATTTTTTAAAATACGACCTCGGAAACCTTCAGAGAGGCGAAATTGTTGAAGTGACACTAACTAGTGGTGCCAATGTGCGCCTTATGGATAGTTCCAATTTTAATAATTATAGGAATGGACGTAAGCATAGGTTTTACGGGGGATTAGCAAAAAAGTCTCCTGCGCATATACCCGTCCCTATTTCAGGTCATTGGTACGTAGCTATCGATATGCAGGGTTTAAGAGGAAGCACGAATGCTTCAGTGCGTGTTTTACCTGGTGCTCTACCAACAATCCAAGACCGTCCACTTGCAGAAGTACCAAGCTTGCTACGTGATAATATTCCTCCACCCACAGAAACCGGAGAGACACACGATGTATTCATTTCACATGCATCTGAAGACAAAGATGATTTCGTTAGACCTCTTGCAAATGCTCTAATAAACGAAGGTCTAAATGTTTGGTTTGATGAAATGACACTCCGAATTGGGGATAGCCTAAGGCAAAAGATAGATAAAGGATTAGCGAATAGCCGTGTCGGTCTAGTCGTTTTATCTCCTTCATTTATCGCAAAAGGATGGACCAACTACGAATTAGACGGCATTGTTACACGAACAGTCTCTGGAGAGCAGGTATTACTACCGATTTGGCATAATATCACTAAACAGCAAGTAATTGATTTTAGCCCATCGTTAGCAGACAAAGTAGCGAGAAACACTGCAACTCATACAGTGAATGATATTGCGGCTGAGATAGCCGAGCTGATCAAATCTAGATCGTAGGAGAGATTAGTTTAAAGAAGCTACCGCATAGGTAGCTTTTACAATGTTGAACTTTACTTTTGAGACGATTTACTCGGCTTTAGCCCTGGAGTATTTCCTGGGGTGTTTTTATTGTCACGTCTGCGTTGATCTGGCTTCCCTGTTGACTTAGCAATTGGTTTTGGACCTGGTTTAATTGCCATAATAGCTATCCTTATATGTATGTGAGGACATCCCTCATTAATAAATATATGGTGCAGCATTCTCATGTTCAATATGGTGTAAAAAAGTCATAGTAATTAGTTAAAACTATATCCCGTCAACCTGAAATGGCTCTGATAAAACGGAGCTTCGCGATTCGCAAACATATTTAAGAGAGCTGTATGACTTGCAATAAATACTGATTGCGTATTGCTTGTTTGTCGTGTTGTCAGAATTGTACTAAGAGAGTATGTGACATCGATATATAAAGGAGCGAGTGACTCGCAATTTACAAACCACAGCAACGACTTCTTGCTTCCGTCTTCGATGGCTGCAAGGAATTCCTCATTCTCTTGTGCAGACAAAGCTGATGAAGCAGTGTCGTAGTTTGAAAAGTCTAAAAAGTGAACACCTATGCCATTTTGTGTGGCTAACTTTGTGGTTTGTTCAATGAAATCAGGATGTAGAACTTCAGCATCGGCAATAGAAACTCTAAAGTTCAAGTCCCACGCAAACTTCACAAAGTTTTCGGGCGTTATATGCCTATCAGCTAAAACGCTTTCTTTACCTGTATTCAAGACAATCCTCGCTCAGTTTTAGGTTATGCTTAATGAATTAACTACAAATCAGCAGTTTATAATAACCATCCGGTTATTCACTTCATCATTGAGTTAATGTTCTACTTCACTTAACCCTCTGGCGCAACTGGTTAAGTTATTTCAATATATAATTATGCAACCCAATTATTTAATGTGACGTTCCCAAAATGCTGTGGCTAAGTCTAACCACCCTTCAGCAGATGTGCCGAGTCCTAAACCAAAACCATGCCCAAGATTAGGATAATGATGAAATTCGGTGGTAGTGCCCTGTCTATTTAAATTGTTGATTCTGTTTTGCATCGTTTTCCAGTTGGCTATCCAGTCATCATCACCAACGACTGCAAATGTAGCTGGGTCATTGGCAGTATAGTCGTTGTAACTTGTATATTGCATGATGATCGAAACTGGTCTGGGGGATGAGGGATACCCAAATACGCTAGTACCGTAAGAACCTAAATAAGCTGCCATACGAGCACCCGCAGAACCGCCCCACAGGGAGTAATTATCTGTGCTGATCTGGAGTGCATCTGCATGTGTAAACACAAAGTTTATCCCTGCCGCTAAATCTTCGGCGGCAACTTTCAAGCCTCCTGTTCGATATTGAATAGCAAATACATTGTATCCCTTGTTACTAAGCTCTAGCGCTAAGGGCATGCTTTCATGAATAGATCCAACGTAAGAGAAACCACCACCTGCACAAATTATTGCAAACGGTGCATTAGGTTTACCTTTAAAGAAGAAGAGACCCGTATTTCTCTTTTGAGGTACTCTCGCTTTTTCATCTTTCGTGTAAATATTGTAGAAAACTCTATTGCCTTGCTGTTTCTGGCTTTGGAAGTAACTAATGACATCAATTGTGGACTGGGTATGAATATGAGAATGGTAAGGAAGCAATGCGTCTATATTATTTAAAGTCAAATCAGAAATTGAACCACTGATTTCCATCGGTAGTTCCATAGGAAAAATGAACTGACCGAAACCATCAAACATTGGGTTACTAATGATGTCTGAAATTTTTGTTTTATCTGTAATTATTTGCACTGTTTGCTGTTCCATATTGGTTGAAGGATGCTCCAATTCACTAGAGAAAGAAGTATATGGAACGAAACATCCAACAGTTGCAATCAGCACACGTGCATTTACAGCATTAACTCGTTGTTTTCTCATGTAGTAACCAATCAATAATAGATCACTATATTTTACCTATGGATTACTATTAATAAAATCGAAAAAAATTCTAACCTTAATGAATATTATTCATTAATAGACAAGCGAACATTAACTATAAATAGAAGATCAGATTAACATTATTTATGAAATAAATTCATATGAGCATTTGCATTTCAATAATTATCAACAATTCATCATTATATAGAATTAAGCTGTAATTCATTGGTTGAACTAATACATAGTATTTGCACCGTGGATTACACATATTACATGATGATTTTCAAATCGTTAGCTCATCATGATAGTAACTACTGAACTATGGAGATAAACGATGAAAAGATTGCCGTTAATATTAGGTTTATCGGCAGCCCTTACTTTAGTTGGCTGTACCACTGCCGATTCCAGTAATGAAAATGGAATAGTACAAATTGAATCGGGCTTACTGCAAGGTAGTACTAACAACGGTATCTACACCTATTTTGGCGTCCCTTATGCAGAAGCTCACGAGCGTTTTGTGCCAGCAGATAAAGTGACGCCTTGGAGTGGTATCCGTAATGCGACAAAGTATGGCTCTATATCATTACAGTCTTCTTTGACAGGCTTCCCCATACCTGAAGGAAAACAAGATAACAACGCTCAAAACTTAAATATCTGGACACCAGGTATCGATAGCAAAAAACGTGCAGTAATGGTCTGGTTACATGGCGGTGGCTTTTCTTCGGGTTCAGCTCAGGAAGTACCCGCATACAACGGTGAAAACTTAAGCCACAAAGGCGATGTAGTCGTTGTATCTGTGAACCACCGATTAAATGTTATGGGACATCTTGACCTCTCTGCATATGGAGAGAAATACAAATATTCCGCGAATGTTGGAGTCTTAGACATCGTCGATTCACTGAAGTGGATTAGAGAAAATATCGCTAGTTTTGGTGGAGATCCAGATAACGTTACAGTCTTTGGTGAATCAGGTGGCGGTGCAAAAGTATTGACCTTAATGTCGACGCCTTATGCAAAAGGACTATTCAGTAAAGGTATAGTTCAAAGTGGTGCTACTGAATCAATGGGTGTGAACTTTACAACGTTAGCTGCAAGCCAACGAGTTGGGGAGTTAACGCTGAAAAATCTCGGCATTTCTCAGGATAACGTCGACGCGATTCAATCGGTTCCTTATGACAAATTGGTTGAAGAGGCGATGAAAGCTCAAGTTGAAACCGCTGGCGAGTTTGGCTTGTTTGGCGCATTATCGGGCAAAGTTTCTATGGACTGGGAACCCGTTGTTGATGGCGACTTCTTACCGACGAACCCTGTGACTCAAGATTCGTTTGCACAAGCAGGAAAAGATATTCCGTTACTTATTGGCTCTAATCTCAACGAATGGACATCAATGAATCTTGTTATGGGACCTGACAAAGGTAAACAGTTCTCTGATGCTGAAATAGAAAGTCGTTTGCAGAAAGTCTATGGCGATAAAAAGGATGATGTTGTTCGTGAATTTCTGAAAGCTTTTCCAGCAAAAGCCAAACAAGACGCCTTGTATTTCGACACTTTTATTCGCTTACCAATGTTGAAAATTATGAGCCATAAAGCAGATCAGCAAGGAGCACCTGTTTATGGGTATGTCTATACCTATAACTCACCTCTAGCGATTCATACTGCTGAAATCCCATTTGTATTTAACAATGCACAAGCTCAACCACCGATTGCCATCAGTAACAGCAGAACAGAAACGGAACAACACTCAGCAAATGTAATGGCAGATACCATGAGTAGCGCTTGGATCTCGTTTGCCAAAACAGATAAACCAGCCGCTAATTCAATACCAGATTGGGAAGCTTACACTCGTGATAATGGCGCAACCATGATTCTTGATTTGGAAAGTTCGCTAGTGTTCGGTCACGATAAAGGATTGATGAAAATTCTAGCCCCTGATTACAAGTGGTAATCACGCCGAGTTAACTCGATCTTTCAGATAGCTAAAAGCCTATACTTTTTAAGATATAGGCTTTTTTATTATCAATAACGTCTGCGTAAAACGCCCTTAGAAAGCTAAGGTGTCAGTGGTTCAACAGGTCTTTCCACCATAACTTGAACGACTGCTGTTCATTATCTATTTCTATCGTCTCTCCAATCATTGGTGTCATTAACCGGAATGGCTGTTTTAGACTTGCTTGGTATGTACGCTCAAGTGGATCGTACCAGGTGTGTTTCGAGAGCTTAAACTTACTGTTGTGTGAAGGCAGCATCGCTTTTGTTCCCAAGTCTTTAGCAGCTTGAACTACCTCTTCAGGCGTCATGTGAATATACGACCACGCTTCGTTATATTGCCCATCTTCCAATACTGCGATATCAAAATTACCTAATTTGTCAGCAATCTGTTTGAAATGAGGACCATAACCACTGTCGCCACCAAAATAGATTTTGTGCTTTGGCGTAACGATAGCAAATGATCCCCAAAGCGTTCGATTACGTTCAAGCAATCGTCCTGAAAAGTGTTGAGCTGGCAAAATATGGATGACTAAATCATCCGGTTGTTCAATACTGCTGAACCAATCTCCTTGGCTTATTTTGTTAGCATCAAAGCCCCATTGTTCAATGTAAGAACCTACGCCTAACGGTGTGATAACGTTGTCAATTTTTTCTCTTAATGCGTTTAGCGTTGGGTAATCTAAGTGATCCCAATGATCGTGAGTAATCAATAAGTAGTCGATAGCAGGAATATCATCTGCGGTATATACATTTGAACCTTTGAAGGCGACGTTCGTCATCGGTACAGGGGACGCATTTTCACTGAATACAGGATCGACAAGGAAGGTTTTACCATCTAATTGCATGAAATAAGAGGAGTGCCCCATCCATACTATGATATTCGTTGAAGGATTAAGTTGTTTCAGGTTAGTTTTATTAGATGGTATAGGCTGAGAAGGTATTGCATCCACATTCTTATCAAACACAAATCTGTATAGGCGAGATACTCGACTTTCTGTGCTAGTGATCAATGGTCTATCAATGGTGTTTTTAAAGTAACCATCTGCATAATGATCGCTTTCGTTTTGCTGATCGACAATAGGGTCAACAAGTGCGGGTTGCTTCATGTAAGCAAAGCCACCGACAAGTAAAATTGCCAGAATAATAAACAGTGTTTTCACGTATAAACCTTAGTTACCTTAATATTAATAAGAGATTTTTTATCGGGGAGTATGCTTGAACCAACGAATTCGATGTAAAACCAAGTAGCTGATGAGAGACACAGCAACGAAAATGGCAAAGTGGTGAAAAATAAAACCGTAAGGGTTTGAAAAGTCCCACATAAATAGAACGGGATTCATTAACAGCTTATCGATGAAAACCATCTCGTCAATGCTAAATAATCCGATGATGCCGATTGAGTAGAGACTCAATCGTAGAAATGTCTGGAAGGTTGCGTTTCGTGACCAAGAGTAATTGTGTAACCAATTCAGAACTTTAATACTATTGAACCCTACGTGGATCGCGACGATGATAAACATCCAATAACCTGAAGCGAAATGTAATCGGCGAATGATATTACTTGGTCGTTCAGAAATATTAGGCAACAACTCTCTTGATACAAACAAACTTGTGGTGACAAGAGTCAAAACTACCGCTAGTAGTAAAATATTCAGCATCAATATAAATCGCGGTCTGGTTTTTTTTACATGTTTGTTGATATGCCTGTACCATAACCGATTGAAAAAGTTATGTATTATCATGAATGCAATTAATGCCAAGCCTAGCCATTCGTGTGTGAGGTTTCCAAGCCAATAATAAGCAAGGCAAATAATCAACATCAGAAGAGAGACGCAGTCTAACAGCAGACGTGTCGGTATCTTGGGAGTAAAACGAAAAATAGACATAATACTAGCCTCATTTGAAGTTCATTAAGTCGTAGTATGTATATGTGTATTCGCTTGATTCTTGTGAGCGGTGACAAGACTGACATCGTTCAGTATTCTCATCCATATTGATACTGCCATCTCCCCAAAACCACTGAAATTGCCAGTCATCCGTGCGACGATAGGCTGGATAATCTGCTCCCCAGTTTTCGCCTTTTTCCATCACAAAATATCGATATATTCGACTGTCTCTGTAATCGACTAATACGAACTGACTACCGTTTGGCGCAGGTTCGCCTTGTTGTAGTGCATCGATTGTGGTTTGTTGCGTCATAATGTGTTCTGTGACCTCTCCTCTCGTCACAGTCGTGTAATGAACCAAATCATCAATATTGGGGAGTTTTACTCGATTTTCCTCTGCTGTTGAGACCAAAGGAAACAGCGTCAAAGCAACGACGACAGTTTGCTTCAATAGCTTGTTTATAGGCATAGTTTTTATAGGCATCATTGCCTCCGTGTATATTCCGAATAAGTGAGCAATCTTTTGAAGGGAAGATGGGGCAAGCATTTTGTTTGAGTTGTTGCATGCCCCGATGTCACATTAGTTGAGCTTCTTACTTGTTAAGAAATCTTCAACCAGTTTTAGGATCTCTTTGTTGTTTAAATCGGAGAATGGGAAATGAGTATTACCTTTCACACCAATTTCAGGAAGGTGAACAAGAGTCACATCGCCACCGTGACGATTCACTGTTTCCTGCCAAACTTTTGCCATCGCTAATCTAACACGCCATGCGTCTTGAGTCGGAACATCAGTTGGCTGTGCAGGAATGTTATCACCGTAGTAAATGACAATAGGAATACGAGTTAGAGCCATAAAGTCGTCTAAAGGCACTGGAACACCTTTCAACGTATCGAAAGAGCTAGGCATTGGCTCTGGCACTTCTCCTTCTGGGAATACAAAGTTACTGCCTGGTTCAAATGAAACGACACTCTTAATGTGAGGGTTTTTCATTACAGCAGACCAACCTAAACCACCACTATGGGAATGCGTAAACAAGATGCCGTCGCCAATTTTATTGAAGAGTTCCGAAACAGAATCTGACATCAGCTCTACGTTAAATGGACCGGTATCTGGCACCATTTGGCGGAAGTATTGATTAAGAGAAGCTTCGTCTTTAGGGAACTGAACACCATCAAAGTAATCTGGGTAAATCCCGACACGGAATTGACCGAACCAGAATTGTTCATCAGGTTTTGGAGCAATGGTTGTACCCTCAGTACCTTTCGCAGCAGCACCGCGACGAGGCTGGTCAATCAAATAAACAGAGTAGTTATCTCTTAGGAAAAGAGTTTTAAACCCTTCACGACCATCAGGAGTCTCTCCCCAGGTCTTAGAAAACTGACCGAAACCATGCCACATAACAATCGGGTATTTCTTCGGCTCTAGTGGAATTTGGTAAGACGCATATAGATGATCACCATGTAACGTTTGCCCTTCAGGTGTAAAAGGTTTTTTAGGGTTAAATTCACCTGGAGCGGTGATCACTGTACCGCCAACAGTAAAGCTACCTTGTTTAGCGATGGTGATTGGTTGAACAACGTCATCAGCATAACTATTTGAAATAAGTGGCAACATTGCTAAGCACAATACTGACACTCGTTTGTTTAAGCGAAGATTCATCGTGTTTCCTCAGATTGAGTGGTTTTACAGCAGTATACTGAAAGCATTGATTTTGATTATGCGCACCTGCTGATAGCACTCATTAGATAATTTCATTAATGAGGAATAATTATTAATTTGTCTTTATTTGAAAACGCCTCTAACGCTATACAAAAAATAAACCTAACATACTGATTAATACTTATTATTTCATAATTAATAAGTTTTATTCATAAGTGCTTTCATGTTTAGTGGGGTTATCACGTAGTAACAGATTGTTACTATTCGCGGCATCAATGATTTTGCAATTGGTGGAAAAGCATAATGAAACCTCAAATTTTAAAAGAAGAGCGCGATGTGAATAAAATGCACGTCTTAGCCATCGTATTAGCAAGCTACTTTGTTATTTTGCTTGATACTTCTATTGTCATTACGGGCTTGCCAGAAATTCGCCTTGCTTTTGATTTAACGACGACTGAGCTTTCTTGGGTTCAAAATGCATACACACTAAGCTTTGGTGGATTCATGATGCTCGGTGCTCGTGCAGGAGATCTCGTTGGTCGTAAGCGAATGTTTATGATTGGCTTAACGTTATTCACCGTTACATCTTTAGTTATCGGTCTAGCACCGAACGCATCAACAATGTTTGTCGCCAGGGCTGTACAAGGACTCGGTGCAGCGATCCTTGCGCCTTCTACTCTATCTCTACTTTCTATTTACTTTTCTGAAGGTGAAGAACGGACTAAAGCACTTTCTTATTACGCTGCTACAGCAGGCATAGGGGCAAGCTTGGGACTCGTTGCTGGCGGTGTGTTTGCTGGTTGGTTAACATGGCGAATTGGATTTTTAGTCAATGTTCCTGTAGGGATTGTACTTTTGTACGCTGGACGGAAAGTATTAGAGGAATCCGAAACTCAGAAGGGTAACTTCGATATTCTTGGTGCACTTACGTCAACGATTGGCATGACTTTATTAGTGTTTAGTATTGTTGAATCTGCTTCATTAGGCTGGGGCAGCATGGTTACTCAATCATCTTTGATTGCTTCCATTGTCTTATTAGCTGTATTTTTCTTCCATGAGTCAAAAGCGGCACAGCCAATTTTACCATTACGACTCTTTAACAGTAGAGAGCGCGTTGGAGCATATTTAGCTCGTATGCTGTTTCTTGGGGCTATGGTGAGTTTTTTCTTTTTCTCAACTCAGTTTATGCAAGGAGTATTGCAGTTTACACCTGTGCAAGCTGGTATTGGCTTTTTGCCTTTCACTATTCCTACGTTTTTCGCTTCTCGCATGGTTCCAGCCATGACAAAACGGTTAGGCAACCAAGCTGTTATGTTGATTGCTTTCGTATTCTTATTCGCAGGACTTTGGCGTCTGAGCCTTGTGACGGTAGAAAGTAATTATATTGTTGGTGTCGCCATTCCAATGTTCATCATTGGCTTTGGTAACGGTGCTGCATTAGGACCACTTACTATTGCGGGAGTCGCTGGTGTCGCGAGAGAAGATACAGGCGCGGCATCAGGACTTGTCAATGTGGCGCATCAATTAGGCGGTAGTCTAGGTCTTAGTATCCTCGTCGTCGTATTTTCATCAGCTATGACACCAGAATTATCAGGTAATCTGCTACTTGCGCATCAAATCTCTGCGGCATATAAGGGAAGTGTATGGATGATTGTTGGTGCAATAGCCTTCATTTTGGTATTGAACTTTATTCCCGCTTGGTGGCGTAAATATCGAATGTTGGTGAAGTCAGTTCAACAGTCTTAAAAAATAATCATGGTTTCATAATAATAGTTTTTAATTAATGAATTTATTTCATGTCAGCTATTGATTAACTATAGTAATGGTAAGTCATCCGTTATGTAAAAATAACCTCATACATATGACGCATGATTTTCCACTAAGTAAATAATAGACGACAGACATGAACAAAAATTACAACGATTTACTGGCATTTGTCACAGTGGCAAGAGAAGGCAGTTTTACTAAAGCTGCTGGTTTGCTTGGTGTTTCTCAATCAGCGTTGAGCCATGCCGTTGGCGGTTTAGAAAAACGTTTGGATGTTCGTTTGCTTAACCGGACGACTCGTAGTGTCTCGCCAACAGAAGCTGGTGAGAGATTAATGAATTCTATCGCTCCCAAGTTAACCGAAATTGACCATGAACTTGAGCTGATCAATGAGTTCAAATTAAGACCCGCAGGAACAATCCGGATCACAGCCGCAGAGCATGCTGTGAATACAATACTTTGGCCGAAAGTTCGAGATCTCCTATTGGAATATCCAGATATTAACGTTGAAATCAGCGTCAATTATGGTTTTGTCGATATCGTATCTGAACGATTTGATGCAGGGATTCGTCTAGGTGAAAGCCTAGATCAAAATATGATCGCTGTACCTATTTCCCCTCCAATGCGAATGGCTGTTGTGGCAACCCCTGAATATTGGAGAAAGAAAGGTAAGCCTTCAACGCCTCACGAATTAGTTGAACACAACTGTATTAACATTCGATTTCCCACCTACGGCGGCGTGTATGCGTGGGAGTTTGAAAAAGACGACAAAGTCATTAACGTCAACGTTAAAGGGCAAGTGGTCATGACCAGTACACAAAGCCGTCTTAATGCGTCATTAGATGGCCTTGGGATCACCTATGTACCAGAGGATATAGTACAAGATCATTTAAAAAATGGTCATCTAGAACGAGTCCTTGAAGACTGGTGCCCTCCCTTTGATGGCTATTACCTTTACTATGCAAACCGTCAATTAAGCTCCCCCGCATTCAAACTGCTCGTTGATGCACTTCGTTATCAACGGTATTCATGAATTAAATCGATAAGTCCATTAATTATTCCGCCATTATCATTGGTTATTGCCACTCCTATAATGACATTTCATTTGCTGAGGATTGGAGATAACCATGAAAACGAGAGTTCTGGGAGCCAGTGATTTAGAAGTGTCTGCGTTAGGTCTGGGCTGTATGCGCATGAGCTTTGGAGACAAACCTACTGACAAGAAAGAAATGATTAACTTTCTACGTCAGTCTGTGGATGAAGGCGTGACATTTTTTGATACCGCAGAAGTTTATGGACCTTTCACGAATGAATCGTTGCTTGGCGAAGCCCTGAGTTCAGTTAATAAAGATAAACTTATCATTGCTACAAAGTTTGGGTTTAAACACAGTGCACAAGGCACTGGACCTACTCCGAATGAAGGCTTTGATAGCCGCCCTGCACAAATTAAACGAGTGGCTGAAGAATCACTAAAACGCCTAAAAGTCGATTGTTTAGATTTATTCTATCAACACCGTGTTGATCCAAATGTTCCTATCGAAGATGTAGCAGGCGCTGTTCAAGATTTAATTAAAGAAGGCAAAGTTAAGCACTTTGGTTTGTCAGAAGCGAGCGCGGATATTATTCGTAGAGCGCATGCGGTTCAGCCCGTTACTGCATTGCAAAGTGAGTACTCTATATGGTGGCGTGACATTGAAGCTGAAATCCTGCCAACCTGTGAAGAACTTGGCATAGGTCTCGTGCCTTATAGCCCTTTAGGTCGTGGCTTCTTGACTGGTGCAATTACCAAATCAACTACCTATGACAAAGGCGACATACGTAGTCACAACCCTAGATTTACGGCTGAAGCAATAGATGCCAATCAAGCCGTCGTTGATCTTCTTATTCGTATTGGGCAGCAATATCAAGCGACACCTGCTCAAGTAGCTCTTGCTTGGTTACTTGCTCAAAAGCCTTGGATTGTGCCTATACCTGGTTCTCGAAACTTAGCACGTTTACGTGAAAACAATGCTTCGACAGATCTCAATTTAACTCTTAACGATTTATCAGATATTGCCAGTGCAATGGCTAACATAAATGTGGTTGGAAATCGTTATTAATTAGTCACTTGATGACAACTCTAGGAATACTAACAAATGCAAACTGTAACTTTAAATAATGGCATTGAAATGCCAATTGCTGGTTTTGGCGTTTTTCAAATGAATGATCCAAAAGAGTGTGAGCAAGCTGTCATTGATGCGATTGACGTCGGCTATCGCCTAATTGATACCGCAGCCTCGTATATGAATGAAGTCGAAGTCGGTAATGCGATTAAAACAAGTGGTATTGAACGTGATGAACTGTTCGTTACCACAAAATTATGGCTTGAAGGGGCTAGCTACGAAGGCGCTAAAGCACAATTTGAGCGTTCTCTAAATCGCTTACAAATGGACTACGTTGACCTTTACCTTATTCACCAACCGTTTGGTGATGTTCATGGTGCATGGAGAGCGTTGGAAGAATTGTATAAAGAAGGCAAAATTAAAGCGATTGGTGTTAGCAATTTTATGCCTGATAGATTAGCTGATTTGGTTGCATTTAATAATATTGTACCAGCGGTCAACCAAGTGGAGGTCAACCCGTTTCAGCAACAGCTACATCCTGTACCTTATATGCTGGCGAATGGTATTCAACCTGAAGCATGGGCACCTTTTGCCGAAGGTCGCCAGAATTTATTCTCTCATCCTGTATTAACACAAATTGCAGAGAAATATGGCAAATCTATTGGTCAGGTGGTGTTGAGATGGGTTGTTCAGCGCAATATTGTGGCTTTAGCTAAAACCGTACGTAAAGAACGTATGGCTGAAAACTTAAACATCTTTGATTTCGAACTCGATGCTCAAGACATGGCTCTTATTGCTTCTCTTGATACTGCGACTAGCGCATTCTTCTCTCATCGCGATCCTGCAATGGTTAAGTGGTTATCAGACCGAAAACTCAATGTTTAATCGATAATTTAGACTTTGAGAGGCTGTTTACAGCCTCTCTTTTTATTGGTGAGAAGATGTTAAGAGCAATATTAGTACTGTTTTTATCAGCTAATGCTATGTTGTTTCCATTAGCCGTTCAGGCTGATTCAAAAGCACTGTACAATGATGTGAGCATGGGAAATGTTCTTATCGTTTATTTGAGCCGCACGGAGAACACTAAAGCGGTTGCTGAAATAATCCAACGACACACTGGCGGCAGATTGATCGCATTAGAGCTAAAGCAACCTTATCCGACAGACTACAAAGCAATCGTTGAGCAAGTCAGAAGAGAAAATGAAACTGGTTTTCTCCCTGAGTTAAAAACTTCAATTTCAGATTTAAAAGACTACGATTCAATATTTATTGGTTTTCCTACTTGGGGGATGCGCTTACCGCCGCCGACGAAATCATTTCTGTCTAACAATAATTTGAGTGGAAAAGTCGTCATCCCCTTCAATACGAATGGTGGCAATGGCATTGGCAGTAGCTTTGAACAAATCACGCAATTATGTATCGGTTGCAAAGTTAAACAGGGTATCTCTTTTGTTGGAGGCTCGGAGAGAGACGGTAGATTTCTAGAAATAAAAAATGACAGAGCTAAAGAAGTTGATGCTGGAGTTGTTAACTGGTTGGAATCGTTAAAGAAAAAGTAAAAAATTAAGCCACTTATCTTTTATGATAGGTGGCTGAACGTTTAAGAAATAACACAATAGTTACGATTTTAAAGGAGCTTCGACGTCAGAATAAACTTGTACAGCATCTGG
Organism: Vibrio diazotrophicus; assembly: GCF_038452265.1. Taxonomy (NCBI): domain Bacteria; kingdom Pseudomonadati; phylum Pseudomonadota; class Gammaproteobacteria; order Vibrionales; family Vibrionaceae; genus Vibrio; species Vibrio diazotrophicus. The sequence continues at coordinate 1,061,772 of NZ_CP151842.1, read as the reverse complement.
CAATCTATTTCCTTTGATCTCTATTTTCGATAATGAATCATTCAGTTCCGATAACTCTTGAGCTGTAAACGTAACATTTACCGCTTGAGTGTTTTGCAGCATATGATCTTTGCTCGTCGTTCCTGGTATCGGCACGATCCATGGTTTCTGTGCCATTAACCAAGCTAAAGCTATTTGGGCTGGCGCTGCATTTTTTCGTACAGCCCATTGCGTAATTAGCTCCACCAATTTCATGTTATGAGCCAAATTTTCAGGGAAGAATCGTGATTCAGTACTTCTAAAGTCGCCTTGTGCGAAGCGGGTTCTTTCATCGATCCAACCCGTCAGGAACTGAACGCCAAGTGGACTCCATGGAACAAATCCAATACCTAACTCTTCACAAGTAGGAAGTACGGACTTCTCTGGACCTCTCCAAAGCATTGAATATTCGCTTTGAACAGCAGCGACAGGGAGTTCCTTATGTGCTCGTCTAAGGGTATTTAACCCCATCTCACTTAGTCCCCAATTGAGTACCTTGCCTTCAGCCATAAGATCTTTTACTGCGCCAGCGACATCTTCAATTGGAACATTAGGGTCAACTCGATGTTGATACAGGAGGTCTATACGGTCTGTTTTAAGACGTTTTAACATCCCTTCTACAACAATCTTAATATGCTCCGGTCGGCTATTTAATCCAGGTAAACGCGCTCCTGTTTCCTGATCGATGTTCCAACCAAATTTAGTAGCGATAACGATTTTATCTCTAAACGGCACAACACCTTCACCCAAGATTCGTTCAACTTCCAGTGGACCGTAAGCTTCAGCCGCATCAAAAAAGGTAACTCCATTTTCGTAGGCTGAACGTATAACTCTAATCATCTCTGGTCGATACGGTACACTCGTATCGTACTTTCGACTCATATTTTGGACGCCTATTCCAACACTGGAGACTTCGAGATTACCCAATTTTCTAATTGGAAGCTGAGTTTGAGAAGTCTTTCGTAGTGTGGAATTCGAGGCTGTTGTCTGAGTGGCTGAAGCGATGCTAGGAAGCATCGTCGCCGCAGCTAATGTTGCCCCTTTTGTCAAAAAAGAACGACGACTTTCCTCGATAGGTAATTCATTTTTTTTCATAATTTGTCCTTTTAGTAAGTAAAGGAAATCCTCATATCTGAGAACGTCAGTTAGGTTTTTCTGGTTTAGTTAAATTCCACTTTTTCAAGCCACGTGACGCTAGGACCATCCGTTGATACAGGGCTAATCGCGATATGAGTCATTGACTTATCTACGCTTGCACCGTGCCAATGCTTAGTCCCAGGTGGGCACCAAACGATGTCGCCAACGGATAAGTGTTGAATTGGTTGTCCCCATTCCTGAGTGCGGCCTTCACCGTCAGTAACAATCAAATATTGACCGTGCTTATGTATGTGCCAATTGGTCACAGTGTTGGCTTCGAAATGCACAATCGCAGGCGCAACATCGTTGGAAGTAGGAAGAATTGGATAACGGGAAAAGTGAGCTTTTCCTGAAAAAGTTGTGTCAGGAGCTTGATGGATTTGGTGTTGTTCAAATTTAGTTATGGTTTGGTTTTGCCCAAGAGCTATAGGGCTAATTAGTCCAGTTCCACAAAATAACGAGATTAATACTATTGGTGTTTTTATCCGTCTATTCATCATAAATTCTATCGTAAGCAAATATCATTGTATGAATTCATGTTATGAGAGATAGACTGACGACATCATGACGCTGACATAACATTTTTGTCAGCTTTGTTACGGAATCAAAAACTTAAAGCGTGATGATGTCTGCCCCTACGATTTCTTGCCACTAGGCTAAAAATAGATGTTCTTGTTCATATAGAATCTTTGAATACTCATCGTCGGACGCAAGTATGGTGTAAGAAAGGTTTTTACTGTCAATGTTCGTTGGCTGTGTTACTTGATTTCCACGACTGGTAGATTCTTTAAATGGCGGGAATGGAGCGTCAGTATTGAACTCTGTGGCATTATTCATAACCGAACTGATAAAAACCATGTCACCAAACCTTTCACTCCAACTATCAGACTTTTGTTGAAAAGCAGCAGCATTTTGTAAACACAAGAGAACAGATACAGAGATTACGCATTTCATTAAGACGGTAAATCTAGGTGAAAGACATATTTTCATAAAGTTTTCTGCCCGTCATACAGATTAATTAATTCGATACTTGTTTTTAGTCAATCAGGCGGTTAAATCCGCCTGATTGAAACGCACCCATATCTCTAAACTATAAGTTTTTTCCGTAAAACTCGGTTAGCTTTGATACCGCTTTATCGACATATTCTGGATTCCAATATGTCTGAATATGTGTTGCGCCATCAATCAAAAATAGCTCTTTAGAGTCTGCTCCTGATGCTTTTATAAAGGCGTCTTGCGTCATGTATAACGAATCCGCTTTACTTCCTGCAATCATGAGCAGAGGTTGGTTAATAAGGTCGATGTTGTTAGTTGCATCAAAACTCATTAACTCTAGCAAGCTGCTAACGGTATAACGAAATGTTGAATTTGGATGTGCGTGTGTCTTGCCGTAGTAGATGAAGCCTTCTCGGTACAACTCGAATGGAAGTTTTGCAATTTGCTCATCTGTTAACTGAGCATCACCTGTATATCGAATTTCGCCACTACTTGCTTCCAGTGCTCTTGCTTCAGAAGCTTGTTTGAGGCGCTCTTGTATAGTATCCGTCTGGGAGTTTACATAGCCATTACGTCTTACAAGTCCCGAATTAAACATACTTAATGTTGCCACTGATTTAAATCGTTTATCTGTTTGAGCCGCTTTTAACGAGTAACCGCCGCCGCCACAAATGCCGAGTAAACCTAATTCTGTTGCATCAACACCAGGATATTGGCTGATGAAATCTGCCATACCGTGTATGTCTTCAATACGATGAGATGGTTTGTCTATATTTCTCGGTTCGCCGCCACTGCCACCTTGGTAGGCCGCATCCGCTGCAATCGTGATGTACCCCATTTCTGCAAGTCTTTGAGCATATAAACCTGCGACTTGTTCTTTCACTCCTCCATTAGGATGAGCAACAACTATAGCTGGGTATTGTTTACTTGGGTCATAGTTTGCAGGGGTATATACGTTAGCTACAATGTTTACTCCATTCAATGCATAGTTAACTGCATGGATATTAACTTTACCCACAACGTTCTCTGTGATTGCATTCTTGTAAGTCAGTGTAAAAGGGTTCTGCCTATAATCCTCTGCAAAAGCCGCCCCTGAAACAAGACCAAGAGTTGCAGCAAGAAGTGTTACTTTGAGAATATTCCGATTCATGATTTTGTCCCCTGATTTCTATATTTTAAATAACCATTAATTGTTTAATTACCGATTACTTCGGCTTTTAAAGTAGGGAAATGATAGGGAGAAGTCGCTGACGAGAGAGTGACGATGAAATAACAATTTTGTCAGATTTTTCGTTGTTTGATATTTAAGGGAATATTTGAACATTTCTGACAAAACTGACAGTAAAATGTCAGCAATATGTTATTTATGAACCGTTATAATAGAAACCGTGAAATGAATGCAAAGCTTAGAATGTTTGAGGAGATGGGATGCGATTACTACTGGTGGAAGATGAAGAGAAAACATCTTCCTACATTAATCGAGCGTTAACTGAGTTAGGTTTTACTGTCGACTTGGCTGAAAACGGGATTGATGGATTGCATCTCGCTCTTGAGTATGACTACGATGTGATTATTTTGGACCTCATGCTACCAAATTTGGATGGCTACGGTGTTCTAGAACAGTTGCGAAAAAATAAACAAACGCCAGTGATTATGCTCTCAGCCCGTGGCTGTGTTGACGACAGAGTTAAAGGCTTACAGCATGGCGCAGATGATTTTTTGCCTAAGCCATTCTCGCTAACAGAGTTGGTCGCACGTGTTCAAGCTTTGTTAAGGCGTCGTCCTAGTGATGGCGCAGATATCACACGTTTACAAATTCACGATTTAAGCCTCGACTTACTTGCCCGAAGAGTGACTCGCGCAGGGAAAAGACTCGAACTGACCGCGAAGGAGTTTGCTTTATTGAGTTTGCTGGCTCGCCATCAAGGTGAAATTTTATCTAAGATGATGATCGCTGAACAAATTTGGGACATGAATTTTGATAGTGATGCCAATGTTGTTGAAGTTGCAATCAAGCGAGTAAGAGCAAAAGTAGACTCGCCTTTTACCGATAAGCTTATTCATACTGTGAGAGGTATGGGTTATGTACTCGAAGTCCGAAATGAGTAAATGTGAAGTATGAATGCACTTATGTTTCGTCGTTCAGTCACTTTTCGTCTAGCAGTAATGTTTGTCATTGCCTTTGTCGTAATTGTCTCAATTTATGGCTTATTACTTCGTATTTCATTGCATGATTCTTTGGCAAATCAAATGCACAATGAACTGTCATTTAGAGCTAATTTGATTGAGCCTTGGATAACTTCTCGAACTGATCTAAATAGTTGGGAGGTATTGGTCGCTAAGCTTTCTGACTTAACTTTAACTGAAGGAGGTCGTGTTACTTATTGGATATTTGATTCGAATAATCAGTCGATGTTAAGTAATACGTTTCTTCCTGGTGTAAACATTTCAGACTTAAACTCTGGTTACGTGAGAATACCGTCTCCAACCCCAGAGGCTTGTTCGACCTATCTATATATTGTTGATTTACCGACCAAAGGCTTGCGTTATGCAATAGGTCTTGAATCAAGCGCTTATATGGGGACATATGATGAGTTCACACGAAACCTTGTGATTATCACTGTTTTCGGTCTGGGACTTATTGCGTTACTTAGTTTTGTCCTCGTGCGTATTGGAATGAAACCCGTACATTCTCTTAGTGAGCAAGCACAACATTTAGCGCCAGATGAGCATGGCATGCGTTTAGATTCTGATTCGTTGCCCGTTGAACTAAAAGAGCTAGCCGTTTCGTTTAACGGTGTTTTAGACAGACAGGAAGTCGCGTGGCAACAGCTAGACAGTTTCAACTCGGATGTTGCTCATGAGCTGAAAACTCCGCTTACGAATTTGATTGGTCAAACACAGCTTGCGCTATCAAGCCGCCAATCAACAGAAAGTATGCAAGATATCTTAGGTTCTAATCTAGAAGAGTTGGAGCGAATGACATCTATTGTGAATGATATGCTTTTTCTCTCCAGAGCTTATGCTGGAGAGAATGCCACTAATGTTAAAAAGGTGTCTTTACGAGAGGAAGCAGATAAAACGATAGAATATGTTTCACCGCTGTTTTTCGAGAATGATATTGAAGTCGCAATTGATGGTGATGTGAGTGCATGTATCGACTATCGGCTTTTTAATCGAGCTTTAGCAAATTTACTTAGCAATAGCGCCCGATATGCCAAACCACACTCATGTGTGAAAGTTAAGTTTCAACAAGTTCACGATGAGGTTCATGTTTCTGTATCTAATGTTGGTGACACAATTGAGCCTACACATCTATCGCGTCTCTTTGAACGTTTTTATCGAATGGATTCCGCTCGAAAGAATAGTCACGCTCATCATGGTTTAGGATTATCGATAGTAAAGGCTGTAGCACTGATGCATGGCGGCACAGTTTTTGCCACCAGTGAGCAAGGCACCAATACGTTTGGGTTTACATTAAGTAATAGATTAGAAAAATGTTCAGAAAATATAGAAACATTAAATAACATGAATCTAAATTATAATAATGGCTAATCTTTGTAATTAATAAACAATTATTATTTTCAAATTAAATATATTAACTGACATGCGTGTAAGGTTGGCGTCATCTTGCTGACCTTATTGTAAAGTTAAAATTATTTCGTCTTATTAATGGATATTTACCATCTTAAATGGAGGAAATAATTATGACATTAAAATTTTTTAAACCAGTATTGTTGTCTAGTGTTATGTTCGTTGGTGCAGCAACCAATATGAGTTTTGCTAATGAGCAGCCTACACGTGCCCAGTTTCTAATGGGTGATATTGCGCCTAAGTTAGCGCAGCTTACTGACGATGTTTTGTATGCTGATATATGGGAACGCAAAGAGCTGTCGCCAAGAGATAGAAGTCTTGTAACAATTAGTGCGCTTGTGGCGATGAATAGACCAGACCAATTGCGTTCTCATATTCGAATCGGTTTGAAGAATGGTTTAACTCAAGAACAGATAATGGAAGCTATTACTCATCTTGCTTTTTATTCTGGTTGGCCGACTTCTGTTACAGCAGTACCTGTTGCAAGAGAAGTATTTAATGAACTAAAACCAGAATAAAACATCAATACAGATTAATAGTCGTAAACAATAATAAAAAATTGTAATTTTTAATATAAATGGCTTACATAATATAGGTAAGCCATTATAGATAATATTAATGAGGCTTATTTTGAATAAACTAAAATTTCATCTAAAAAATAACTTAGCTAGAATAACTATATTATTGATGACAGTTTTTGTTTCAACGGCACAAAGCGCAGAAAAGAAAGTGCTGATCGCTTACTTTTCTGTACCAGAAAACGTTGCGTTAAATGGCGTCGATGCAGCGACTGGCGCAAGCGTTTTGCTAAAAAATGGCAATGTTGTTGGATCTAATCAATATGTAGCACAGCTCATTCAACAACAAACTGGTGGTGATATCTATCGTATTGAAGCACCGTTTGAATATCCTGATACGCATGATCCATTACTTGAATTTGCCCAGAAAGAAAAACGAACCAATACTCGGCCTGCTATCAAAACACCGCTACCAGATTTAGAGCAGTACGATACTGTTTATGTCGGTTATCCGATCTGGTGGTATCAGATGCCTATGATCATGTACACATTCTTTGAACAGAATAATTTTTCGGGAAAAACCATCATTCCATTTACTGTTCATGGCGGAAGCCGATTCTCTGGCTCGATAAAAGTCATCCAAAATCTGCAACCTAACGCTGATGTTGTTACTACTGGGCTTGCGATATCAAGAAATAGAATTGATAGCGAGCAGATCCCGTCTCAAGTATCTCAATGGCTAAATACTTTCACTAAGCAATAACAGAATACCTAAATGAAGAGAAAGTACATATTTCAAGTTGTTCAAGATGCATTTTTACTAATGCTAGTTGGAGCTTTGTTTGGTTTTCACCTTTGGGGAGAAGCGCTACATGAATGGTTAGGAGTGGCTTTGCTTCTCCTCATTGCTCTGCATTGCGTCTTGAATGTGCACTGGTTCAAGAGAATCGCCAAAGGTGAATACGATCTATTTCGCCGTTTGAGATTGTTATCTACGGGGATTTTGATGGTTTCATTCGTTCTTGCTGCTATCAGTGGGCTAATGCTATCTCAATATGTTGCTCCTGATGCTTTTTTTCATAACTCGGCGGACTTGATTCGAAAGATACACATGACAAGCGTTCACTGGATGCAAGTTTTAATTGCTGTACATCTTGGGATGCATTGGAAAATGCTGGCAGGCTTTTTTAGTAAAATTTGGCATATTTATCCCTCTGCATTTTTAGCAAACCGCTTAATTCCCTTTGTTTTTATTCTAGTTTCACTTTATGGGTTCAATGAGGTTATCGAACGACAAATTCATACTTATCTATTGATGCAGGTAAATTACTCATTTTTTGATTTTGATGAATCAAAACTGAGATTCTATTTAGGCTTCTTTTCAATCGTAATCGCTGTTGCTTATCTAACGCGTATTTTGACGTGGATGGCTCTAATGTTAGATGAAAAAGCATCGAGGAAAGTATATTGAACTTCCTATAATAGCTGCAATGTGGTGTTTTCTAATTTAATAAAGATACTGAAAAGGCGTGAACAAAGGAATTTCGTCGCGAAAAACTGTAGCACGCTCTTGTTCAGAACCTTCACGGTTGGCTCTTCTGGCTCAGAAGTGTCCCTTTATGAGTTACAATCCAAAGTTCAAACAGTGATGTTGAGGCAACTTTGATATACAAAAAGTAATGAACAGCAAAAGAAAAAAGCTGAGCCAATTTGTTCACACTATTCAGTTAGCATGAGCTTTGCTTTAAGAAACGTAAGTTTGATGTCATCAGTTTTGGTGAACTTAAACTTACCGTCAGTAGAAGCGTTAAACCTTTCAAAATAGTATTCAAGTAGCGGATCGTACCTGCCACCGTGAACCCAAGTGTAGAACTTACCAAGTTCATAACGTAACTCTTTATCAAGTTCAGATCTTATTCTCAGCTCACTATCGTTTGCTAGGTCAACGATGTTCATATCTTGAAGATTCGTCTTAATCTCTTCAATCAGAGGTAGGAGGGATTCTTTATACTTATCAGCCAATGGTACAAGGTCAGCGTCAGTTACTTCCGCTTCAAAAATCATAATCAGGTCGTCAATCTCCCCGTTATAGTAATCGTTATCTAATCGTTTTTCTGACTCAGTACGAAGAACATAGAGTTGTTCTAAAGGATCTGATTTAGTCTCAATTTTTTCTTTTGAAAGTTTGTGTTGATATTCAACAAACAGCGTTTCAATCCTATCAGCAATAACATCAAGATACTCATATCGAATTCTGAGAAATTCCAGCAGCTCATTGATATTGAGGTTTAACGTTAGGTCTTCTTTACCCACATCTCGACTGTACAAATGAACACTCAAATCGCCAGTGTTGAAATGACTTTGAAATGGCCAACTTGCGAAACGCTTTGAGTTTTCTTGGTTCAGGTTTACGGGGTGAGCACCGAAACACGCCCTGATAGTTTTAAAATAATTATTATCATCTTCATTAGCGAAGAGGCGATCTTTGAAACATTTCTTTTCACCATAAAACGGATCTTTCTTATCAGTTATAAACACTCGATGGAGTTGTTTTATTGACTCGAAAATAAGGTCTATTGAAGAGATCAGAGAGTAGACTTGCATACATCTACTATCTATGTTCTTGTCAAACTCAGGCGCATTTTCTAAGTGGCGAACAGAGACAGAGATCCAATCCATAGCAGAGCAAACGAGGTTAAAAAGATTCTTACCACCGTTATCTTTGTATATTTGATACACAAAGCTAGAGTTTGAGTTAACTAAGTCTCGAAAATCACTGATTTTATCGTCACTAACAACGTTTCTCATTCTCTAATCGCCTTCTAACTAATTGAAAATATTATAAAGAATGGCAAAAATGATAGTGATAGTTCTTCAATTCTTCAACTTCTTCTTTGATTTGATTTGAAGTGATACGCTGGGCTTTGTCACTTAGTTAGATTTGAACGATGAGGATCTCTAGCCAGTTGTATAGCTAGACATTATCCGAAGGCAAATAGAAGAACTGAACCTCGAAGTAGCTTTTATCCTAGGACGTGCTGAAGCTGGTCTCCGCAAACTTGTGATCTAGGCCAACACGCCTTTGCCCCTTTCCGTATATGGAATCCACGTATTTACAAAGTGATTTGGCAAATAAAGAGTTAAGATGCGTACGTATATTCGGTTTCTTGTGAAGGAGCGACCTTCTAACCTTTGATGTTTGCGCACCTACTGTCCTCATCGAGTTTACAGCTTGTTAAGCATGACAGAATGGTCAGGTTTTCAGTAGGTTGGTCTTACCTTTTATGCATCATCATTTCGTAAAATTTGGTTTAATTAATTGGTTAGCAATATTGGCTTATATTTAGTTTCGTAACGAAGTATTGCCCATGCTGTTCGGACTATTTTATTGGCGAGTGCAATACAGGCTTTCTTGTACCCAATGCGTTTGATGATTTTAGCTAGCCAAGCGTCTTTTTGAGTTTTAGGTGTTTCTGGCAGTCGGCCAACGTAGGACATCGCCCCAAGATAAAGTAAAGAACGTAATTCTTTAACCCCTCCGCATTTATCAATTCCTATCATAAACACTTTTCCGCCCGAGCTATGTTGCTTAGGTGTCAGTCCAACGAATGCTGAAGCTTGTCTTCCATTTTTGAACTGCTTGCCATCGCCAAGAGTGGTGTAAAGCATCGCTGCTGTTGTCTCGCCAACCCCTTCGATTTCCATTAATCTTTGGCATGGTTCAATCTGGCGAGTTAAGGCATTTTTCTCTTTTTCAAATTCAATTAATTTAGACTTGAGTAGTTTGTATTGTTCCCACAACATGGCAAGAACAGAAACCACATTAGCTGGTATTGGAGTTTCACCATCTAACACGGATTGAATGGAGGCTTTTAATCCTTTTTCGCCTCTTGGGTTTGCTATCCCGTAGCCCAAGATCGTTCCTCTGATATGCTGCCCAAGTGATACGACACTACGAGATAAAAAGCGTCGACTGCTTTCCAAAGAGTGCATAGCTTGTTGTTCTAATGTTTTAGGTCGGCTGTATTTTATACCAATTTGTATAGCTGCATTAGCAATGGCAAGAGCATCATTGTGGTCGGTTTTATGGCCTTCTAAGTAGCCTTTTACTTTCTTGGGATTAATAATTCTGACCTCATGACCACATTTCTCAGCTAACTGTCCCCAATAATGGCAGCCACAACAACCTTCCATCGCAACGATAGATGGTTTCGTTGTAGTAAGAAACTCTTTTGCTTTTTGTCGGCTTAAAGCTCGATTAAAAAGTAACTCGCCATGAACGCTGATATGGCAGATTTGAAGGACGTTTTTAGCTAAGTCGATAGCAATAACATTGTTGGTCAGCATGTTGGAACCCTCGGGTATTTATCTCCTCCTGCTAAGTTTAGATTGGCAGGGGAAGAGTGGATTCCATACATCAAGTTAGGATAAATCTCATCTCATTCATATTTTTACAGCTCGACAAAAATAACGGGTTATTAATTGAGAAGCTATAGTTAGTGGTAAACAGCGTTCTTTTTAAAGACATGGAAATTTTGTATGCCTACGAATGAAAAGCTACTAGAGGTCATAAAAATGCAGACCGAACTGACTAAGTTAGGTTTGGATTTAGGTGCTGTAATGCAGCGAGTAGTTGATAGAGCATTGCCGCTTGTAAGAGCAGATGGTGCTGTTATCGAACTAGCCGATGATGGTCAGATGGTTTATCGAGCTGCTTCCGGTATTGCCTCTAACTACTTAGGTTTAAGGTTAGAAGCTGCATCAAGTTTATCTGGTCTCTGTATAGATTCTAGCAGGGCTTTAGTATGTTCTGATTCGGAAGCGGACTCACGTGTAGATATAGAGGCATGCAGGAAAATCGGGTTGCGTTCAATGCTCGTACAGCCATTGAATCATCTTGGCAAAACAGTAGGCGTATTGAAGGTGATGTCGTCTTCCGTTAATAAGTTTGGAGATGAAGAAGTCTTTATACTGAGTCTATTAGCAGAAACTATAGCTTCACTCATGTTTTTGTCAGAACGATATGACCGCAATGCTTTGTTCATAAAAGCAACAAGAGATAGTTTAACCGGTTTAGCAAACAAAGCGTTTTTTATGGATAGACTTAGAAGCACCCTACTAACAAAAATGGAATCTAGCCATCCGTATGCAATCGTTATTTGTGACTTGGATGGTCTGAAAGTGATTAACGATAATTTGGGTCACAGAATCGGTGATGTGGCAATAAAAGAGTTTGCTAATTGTCTGCGTAGAGCTACCCGAGAGTTAGATACCGTTGCGAGGATTGGCGGAGATGAGTTTGGAATCATATCTCCCCTCAAGAGTAGCGAAGATGCTAAAGATTTGGTGCAACGATTGGAAGCTGAAGTAACAAAAACAGTCGTGTATGAAACTAATACGATTAATTTGAAAGCCAGTATTGGGTTTTCACTAACACCTCAAGATGGAGTGGAAGTAGACCACCTTCTCGACTTAGCTGATCAGAGAATGTACTCGGTCAAGCGCAACCATTACCAAAAGATGAGAATGCAGCCTAGGTAACAATAGAATAAAAATTAATTAATATCATTAGCTTATTAATAACAAGGCTCCCATGCTTGAAGTAGTTCATGGTTTTCTACATTGGATAAAATACTAGCAAACTTTTGTCGAGTAGACGACACCTGTTACCAAGTGTCGTCCCTCTAAGAACCCAGCGTGCAACTTTCACCGCACTAGGCTCAAGCCTTCACAAAGGCACCGATTGGCACCCAGCAACTTATAAAGCAGTGAGAGCAGGCTCATGCCAAGAGTTACGGCATTGCTTCTTTGATTTTCTCTTAGCCAAGTATTCTTGGTATTGAGGATCAAAGGGCGTAGCGGCACTCCTGATTTTCACATGTCTCTCTATTGGCACCTTAGCTATTTGAAACAGATTGAACTGACAATCCATATCCATGATCTTCTGCCAACCGTGAAATTGCCATTGACCCTGACGGTTGATGAAGTATTTAAGCGCGATCCAAGTTCTGGATTTTGTTGGATGACGCCTTTTAGCCCAATGCCATAACGTATGGAATAGCTTGTGACCTACATATCCGAATACCTGTTTAGCCACGCAGTGCCGATAGTAATTCGACCAGCCCCTGAGTTTCGGATTTATCAACTTGATTAAATCGTTAACAGGGATGGTTGCGTGCTTCTTGATGAGTTCGCGCAAGTTGCTCAAGAACAATAGTGTGTTGGATTTGCTCGGTTTAATGAGCAATTTCCCTTTGTACTTCCTATGATTAAAACCTAGGAAGTCAAAACCACGGCTGATATGAGTAATGTGCGTTTTCTCTTCGGAGAGTGTTAAGCCTCTTTCTGCCAAGAAATCAGCAATCAACGGCTTGATATCGTTCTCCAGCACTTCCTTTGAAGCACAGGTGACGACGAAATCGTCGGCGTATCCGATAAAGTTGGCTCTGGCACCCTTTTTGAGTGCGGTAGACTTTATGCGTTGCTCAAGTCCTGCAAGAGTCATTAGCATCAAGGTCGGAGATATGACCCCACCTTGTGGTGTGCCCTCGTCAGTATGGTAGAACAGCCCTTTGTCCATAAAACCAGACTTTAACCATTGTTCCAACATGCGTTTATCTACGGCAATGTTATTCATCAGCCATTGATGCCCGATCTTGTCGAAACAGGCTTTGATGTCTCCCTCAAGAACCCATTGAGCTGATTTCTTTAATGCCAGACACTTGAAGCACTGTGCGACCGCATCGGCAGTGCTACGGTTTGGTCTAAATCCATAACTGTTAGGGTCGGCAAGTGTTTCTGATATTGGCTCCAGAGCAAGAAGATGAAGCGCTTGCTGCGCTCTATCGACCATGCAGGGGATACCCAGTGGTCTGAGCTTGCCGTTTTTCTTGGGGATGTAGATACGCTTGAGCGGTTTGGCTTGATAAGCTTTTCTGCTCAATTGGTTGACTGCTTTCATGCGGCGCGTATCTGTATTCCAGATAACGCCGTCAATTCCAGGCGTTTTACTGCCTTTATTTTGTGATACCCGCTTAACAGCAAGAAGTTTTGCTGAGCGTGAGTGAGTCAGTATCCACTGCAACGCTTTCGCTTTGCCGTGTTTACCTTCTCGTGTTGCCTTTGCAATACGCATCTGAAGCTTTAAAACATGGGATTCAACGGCTTTCCAGTTTATGGATTGCCATTGAGCACTGTCAGGAGAGGCACTAATCTCTTTTGAAATCATCCTTTGCATTTCTCCCTGAATAAAGTTCTTCAAATTATCTTGCAACGAAAGACCAGTCGGAAGTCAGCTCACTTTCGTGATCAGATATGAATCTGTATCTGCATCGTTACAATGCAGCCTTCGCTTTTTCCAACATCCTCTACCTGCATCACTATCGGCCACAAAGGCTTTCCCAGAGGGAGTGATACAGGCTTACCGTGTTCCATATGTCGCGCAATGTCAGTGTAGATGCCCGCTATGGTGCGGAGAGTTCAGCGATCACGAAAGAGCATGGGGCAATCTCTTTCCGACTCTCGTGCCTTTTGGCTACAGCGTATTAACCACTTCCGCTGTTCATCGATTAACGCACCTTACGCGGATTCACTTATGTTCATCATGCTGACTACCTAGCACTTACCCGATTTTGTGGTTATCAGGAGGATCGTCCTCTCACGATTTCAATCCCGATTGGAAAATACCAACCTTCGTTACATTGTCAGAGCCGCTACTTTATTCAGGCTCCTAGGTTCATCTGGTGATACAGATGGTTCACTCGTTGAGCGGTGAACAGCGCTTCATACGACTTCACGTCGCACGCCCCAAAATCATTTAGAGTAAAAAATCATACACATTCTGTTTATCTGGATTTGCCATACTAGAGCTAATTTCGTACTGGTTTGCCATAAAGGAAAGTTGCCAGTTCCAACCTTGCTCAGTGCGCATAACGGGTAGTATATGGAATTGGCTTATTTAAGTGGAGTTATATGATTCTTCATAAAACTTAGTGGTATCTGTCCTGTTTGTTTCTTGAAAAAGACTATGAAAGCACTGTCGAAAGAAAATTCCAGCAAATGGGCAACATCTCTAACTTGCTCTTCTCTAGACAACAACTCAATCGCCTTTAGCTGTCTACAGTCCTGATAGGACATTCCTGTTTCTGCTTTGAATAGCCTTGTGACAGTTTTGGTACTTGCACCTATGGAATGTGCAATGGTGGTAAGAGGCGGCACCAAAAAAGATTCTTGCATCACTTGTTGGCAGAATTTTTTTTAAACCGACGATCTAAAGGTAAGGGTAATTGGAAAGAATGACGTTTAGCCGCATAAAATTCTTCCCAAAAAAGAGCCGCCGTTTTTTGTATTTCATTTTCAGGTTTATCCCATGCCCACCATCTTATCAATCGATTTTGGGGTTTTGGTGAAGGGACGCACGAGGACTGAGGAGGCGGAGGGACGGAGCAACCCCCCGAGTATGTACTACGGGGGTACTTTCTACATAACTATAAGGTTTGTAGGGCATCTTCTTTTTTCAATGCTATCATTACCTTAGCGATTTGATTAATCTATACCCGTATTGTGTATTCTTATTGTAAATGAACTCTAACAAGTGGAAAACTTAACTAATGGATGATGTAGGCGAACCTAATTTGTTAAATGATAAATTGAATTTAAGGCAATTAATCCTGATTCTGAGTGTCTTCAGTGTGTTGATGACGCTTATCAACTCCTTTTACTCAATGTACAGAGTTCAGCAACAACTGATTATTACTAACACTATTGAATCCAACCGCGTTTACGCAGAAAAAATGGCTGAAACAACAGACTTGTTTATTGAGTCAGCGTTTTCCCAGTTGGAGTATAGCGCTGCTTTACTCAGTCAAGGTATGTCTGACACAAAAGTACAACAGCAAGAGGTCGATAGATTAAGGACTCAAACAAGTTTTTTTAACTCTGTAGTTATCGTTAACTCTAAAGGGGTTATAGTCTCTATATCACCTGAAAACATACAATTGAAAGGCGTACAGCTAAAAGGTGATCGCTCGCTGCAATCATTAAATGCTAAAGTTCCTCTTATTACAGACCCATTCATACCACCTTCTGGCAATTATTTAACCAGTATTTCATATCCAATTTTCTCTGAAAATAAAGAGTATTTAGGTTATATAGCAGGAACTATTTACCTTGAACAAAAAAATATTTTGAATACGATTCTCGGTAAGCATAGTTATAAAGATGGTTCATATCTTTATGTTGTTGATAGAAACCGCACGATAATTTACCATCCTGACGCCAAAAGAGTTGGAGAGGTAATAGATACAAATGAGGCAATTAACGCTGTAACAAAAGGCGAAAAAGGCGGTAAACCTATCGTTAACTCTCGCGGAGTTGATATGTTAGCAGGTTATGCGCCAGTTGCTCTTTCTGGATGGGGAATCGTTGCTCAAAGGGCGGAGGCACTTACCGTAGCAACGCTTAATGAGCAAATGTGGAAGGTATTCATTAAATCACTTCCAATTGGAGTAATAACGGTTTTAATTATCTGGGTTGCATCTGTATTTATATCTAAACCTTTATGGCAATTGGCTAGTATATTAAAAAACTATGAAAGTCATACATCTACTGGATATGATTTAATTAAAGTAAAGTCGTGGTATTTTGAGGCGTCATATTTAAAGCGTTCTTTTCTTAATACATTAAACATAGTTTCTAATACTATTAATCAACTACATAGTGATTCTTTAACAGATTCGTTGACGGGATTATTAAACCGTAGAGGGCTAGATAAATCTCAAGATAATCTCCGTATACAAAAAATACCATTTTCTGTTTTAGCTGTGGATATAGACCACTTCAAAAAAGTTAATGATGTATTTGGTCATGATGTGGGCGATATAGTATTAAAGAATGTAGCAGAGCATCTAAAGCTACAAGCAAGAGAATTAGATTTAGTATTCCGTTCTGGCGGAGAAGAGTTTTTATTGTTCTTACCAAAAACAGATATATATCATGCTAAGTATGCGGCGGAACGTATTCGCAAATCGATTGAATCTCAAGATTTTGAAACTGTAGGACATGTGACAGTTTCTATAGGTGTCGCTCATTGGGCTGCTGAAGGTAAACCTATTAGCGCTGTTCTCAAGGAAGCCGACGATGCCCTGTATAAAGCAAAAGATAATGGTAGAAATAGAACTGAGTTGAGTATAAGCAGCTAACGTACAAACTGTTTTTTGGGGCTACTAATCATTCGCCCCAATGTAAGTGATTTGTTCACAAAAACTTAGATAGCATGCGTGAATATTTAATAAGTTTGGATGTTGTTTTGATTTCTATTTCTGACTCGATTCCTAGAACACTGATAGCAGTAAGAAGTCGTTGTGATGTGACTTGTTGACTATTGGGAAGGATCAAATAATCTCCTCGCATTTGAAATCCTTCCATGTCGGTTTTTTTGTGCAGTTCCCTGCCCTTAATCATTCGCATTCGCATCAGGCTCTTGCATTCCGGTGGAATATCCGTTTTTCCACCGTCCCACAACTTGACCTGCCTCACAGTTTTAAAACACAGTTTTTCTGTCTCTTCGACGGTTAAACCGCATATCACTTCCCTGAAAAATAGATTTTTGTGCATCTTGTTGCATTTAATATGATTTCATCATATTAAAAGGTGAAATCATATGAATGTTACACTAGAGAATTACCATTAACGCCTGAAATCTAGATAATTTTATTTACCATGAGGCGAGATGGTGCGCACCTAAACCAATATTTTTTGCAACACCTGTAGTTATTGATGGTTTTATAATTTAGTAAAATCGCTGACTGATAATTGTCCATCTTCGATTCAGCTTGATCTGAGCTGACTCATTTGTGCCCCTTTCTTTGTTACTCATTACCTAACAAGTTCTGTGTGACACTAGCTAGTTGACCAAACTTTAGTAATGCAACAAAGTGTCTACTCTATAGGTGGCGATTCAAGCTTCTTAAAAGATGAAGCTAGGGTTTATCCGTATCATGGGAGTTATTTGATGTCATTTAGTAAAGATGCTCATAAGATAAGAAACTCGATAACACGCTACACAAAAGAATCTGTCGTACAACATTTACTGACTCGGCTACATACCGTATATCCTGATGAACCTAAAGCACTAGGTCGACCTTGGATTGTCTGCCTAATGCTCGAGTGGACATTAGAACTAGAACCCATTCACGGCGCTATTCCTGCGAATGAAAAAGATGTATGGAATATATTGAACAAAATTTGGGAGCTACAAGGAAAAGCTACAAAATTTGCCGATGAAGATAATGTTTGGTTGTCTCTAAGAGCGTTCCTACTAACACAACTTAGATTTCAAACGAACCAGATAGTACACAACTATTTCTTGGTAAGGTTGTTCTCAATTATGTGCAATGAAGGTGCAAGTCGGTCGTTTAGAGATAGCTTTCAAGCTCAGACGGATATTGATTTGGAAGACTTTTTTGTTTTGTCGGTGTTTTTCTTTTCTATATTTTACTCGTCTAAAAAGCCTGTCATTAAGTACGAAGAGTTCTTACCCAAACTCTCACCTGCATATCCAGTAGCCGTGATTAAACAATACCTCAGTTTGGTTGGAGCAAACTTTGAACAGTTGCAACAATTGATGAAACGCCGAAGGGGAGAAACTAGAGGCGATGGAGACGTAAGAGCAGAAGAGTATTTTTCTGAACCACTATTGCTTGAGAAACCAATACTCATCCTACCTGAAGGTATATCAACCGCTCATCCATACATTGCAAGTATCGGGTTGAGCGAGTTTGTTCTCAGAACACTTAAAACCGCTGATTCGAATGGCTTTCGAGACAAATTTACTAAAGAGTTTGAAGATTATTTAGCATATGTTTTTGATGCATATAATTTTGAGACGACAAGAGAAGAGCAACTGAAGGAAGTTTACAGAGATAACAAAATTCAGGGTAAGGTTGTCGACTTCTTACATCAACGAAACGGAACTTCGATTTTTATTGATGCAAAAGGCGTAGAACCCAACCAAAAAATTCTTGTGACTGACCAGAGCAACATTATTAAGGACAAGTTAAGAGATACTCACCTGAAAGGTATTAAACAAGCGGGTGAATGTGCAGATAAGTTAAGTGGCGTTGGTTTTGAGGATCTTGCTGATTATGATAACAGATATGCTCTCATAGTGACTCACCAAGACTTTTACCTTGGTAACGGTGTTAAACTCGCCTCTTATTTAGGGGATGAATATAGACAAAGGATAGATGAAGCGGTTGCTGGTAAGATACCTCTGAAAAACGTCCACTTTTGCTGTGTTGCTGATCTCGAAGGAATACTAGCGCTTTGTAATGAGACTGAAACCGAAATAAATGAATTTTTGGATTTTTGTAGCATTGAAGAAGAAACTCCAGAAACTGCTAAATTTGAGATGCGTCAGCACATTCAAGCATATGCAAAGAAACTAGCATCAGAGAAAAGCTCTCCTATTGGCAGCGATAGGCTAGTAGAAAATTATAAATACCTAACTTCTGAGCTTGCTGGAAAAATGTCAAAATCTCGGCAGTTCTGGAACAAAGGATTGGTGAAAGCTCCTGAGTTTTTACAGTACCTTAAAATAGTCAAAGAGTTAGTGTAGTTATCTTTTGAGTTAGTGACAATTTGACTAAGTGTGGAATATTGTGATTATCGAGCTAGTTATCTTGAGTAGCTCAGAAATGTCCATCTTCGAGTCAGCTTGATCTGAGCTGACTCATTTGTGCCCCATTCTTTGCTAGAGCTATCACTTCCAATAAACGCACAAGTCATATTTTGGCTTAATTAATCTAATACCACTAGTATGAAATGAAGTGTCTACCTAGCTGTTCAGCGTTTGTGTTTTGTCTAACTATATGGAGTCAATATGGGAGATTGGGATTTTCTACATGATATGCATAATGAGGGTTATAGTGCGGATCAAATTGCTGATGCAGCTGCTTGTGGATATAACCCGTATGAAGTTGATCTGTCAGATTTCGGTTTTTCTCCTGACGAATGGGAAGCGATTGATAACAATTATCTAAATGCTGAACATATTGTGGCCAATCCTGAACTAGAAGTTATTTTTGAGAGTTTGGTTACTAGTGCGGAATCTTTCTATAAATTGACAAATCGCTACTTACAGATTTGGGGTGAATTGGGTGAGCTATTTGCCGAAATAGAATACGGAATAAAGCGGCATAAACCACATACTCAAGGCTCTGACGGAAAGCTTGGCAATGACTTTATCGAGATAAAAACTATCTCTCCTGAGAAAAGTAAAGAACAAGTCAAAGTGAAACGTGCTGGTAACTTTAACAAGCTTTTAATTGTAAAAATTTCCGAAGACTTTACTTTTGAGGGTAAATTGATTGCCCGAAAAGACCTACCGAAAGGCGAAGGAAAGCATGCAACAGCATCATGGTAAAGCGACGGGAATCATCAAAGGTAAATTTATCTAACAAACGCACATAAGTCCCGAACTTGTATGCCTGACGCTTTTACCTCAGAAGTGCCCCGTGCTAGAACAGGCAAACTTATCAGTCCTGACAGATACTTTTGACTTAATTAATCTCATACATCTAGTATGAGATTAATTGTCTATTCAGTTAGGGCTGTTTATGAAAAGAAGTCGTATGGATAGTGATTTATTGTCACTAGCTAAGAATATTGATGGAGCCTATATTCACCATCAACCAAAGAAAGATAACCGACGTTGGGGAATTAGAAGTAAAAATTTTAATCATGAATCTACCGCATGGGTTGCCCCAAAGGTCAGCAGTAACCAATTCACAGTTGTACCAACGGGAGAATTTAGGCGTTTTAGAGCACAACTAGAAATGATGTCACAGCGCATAGGACAGGACCAGACTAGAACTGTTTATTACTTTCATTTTGCACAAGCTAAAGATGTTTTCGAGATATTTAGTTCTCGCTCAGAAGAAATATTGATATCAAACGATGAGCAGGTTGATGCACCAACTTCAGAGCAAATACAACTCGAATTGGAAGAAGCGATAGAACGTTCATTTAACGACACACCAGATAACCGTAAAATGCGTCTTTTTAGTTCAAGCAAGCGTCCTGAAAGAATCCACACAACAACTTATACATTTAGAAGAAACCCAGATGTTATTGTTGAAGTTTTATTAAGATCTGATGGGATATGTGAACGTTGTAAACAACAAGCACCATTTTCAAGAAGCCGAGATGGTACTCCTTATCTTGAAGTTCATCATATTAAAAGACTCGCAGATGGAGGGGATGATAGTGTCGAGAATGCTCAGGCTTTGTGTCCTAATTGTCATAGAGAACTTCATTTCGGTTAATCACTTTTGCCCCTTTATGCGTTAGAATTTTACTCTTTTACGTTCTGTTGATGGAATTTCCCCCAAGTAAAATTTATCTATTCTTACATCACTCTTACATCACTGTTAGCTTTCAAACCTTTGTTATTACATATCACGTAGATGGCAGCAGGTATTATGTATCCAGTCCAAGTATAAACTGCCTCAAACTAACACATATCCCGGGTCTTGTTTATCAGTGCGTTGAGTTCATTTTCTAATCTAAAAATGGTGAAATCTGGACAACTCCCAAACTCTGACTGCGTATTCCGGAGCAATCCAGCCACCGTTTCCGGGATTCCCCGGACACCCATTCCGTTTTAATCCGGACACTATTTCCGGCATAAACCAGCCATTTTTCCACTAACTCCGGAATCACTGTCCGGTTAAGCGGAAACCCTGTCCGGTTACTCCGGAATATCCCTCTTTTCTCTTTTAAATCAATCACTCACTATTCTTGTTATGCATATTAACGTAGCAAGGAAGTGATAATGCCGAAAAAGAGAACATCTATGACAAACATCAAAGAGGTATTACGCCTTAAATATGAGTGCCATCTGTCGACCAGAAAGATCGCTTCCTGCACGAAAGTAAGTCGTTCAACCATCTCAGAAATACTGACCCGTTTTGAGCAAAGCGCAATGAGTTGGCCTCTCCCTGAAAGCTGCTCTGATACTGAACTGGCTCAGACTCTCTATCGTGACAAAACAATCAGCGACACAAAGGTGATGCCGGACTTCGCCCAGTGCTTTGTCGAACTGAAACGTAAGGGCATGAGCAAACATCTGCTGTGGGAAGAGTATCTGGCTGAATATCAGGAGAGAGCTTATCGTTACAGCCAGTTCTGCGAGCATTACACTCGTTGGTTAAAGAAGCAGAAACGCAGTATGCGTCAGAGCCACCTGGCCGGTGACAAACTGTTCATCGACTACTGTGGACCAACCATCCCGGTGGTAAACCCTGAAACCGGAGAAATCCGCAACGCTCAGATCTTCGTGGCGACGTTAGGTGCGTCCAACTACACCTATGTTGAAGCCTGTGAAAGCCAGCGACTTGAGCACTGGCTGGAAGCTCATGCCAATGCCTTTGAACACTTCGGCGGCGTTCCGGCGTTGCTTGTACCTGATAACCTAAAATCCGCGGTGACCAAAACGGACCGCTACGAACCCAAGCTCAACGATAGTTACCGCAAGTTGGCGTACCATTACCGCACGGCCGTTATGCCAGCACGCCCTTATAAACCCAAAGATAAAGCCAAGGCTGAGAATGCCGTCCTTATCGTTGAGCGTTGGATCATGATGCGGCTTCGTCACCGAACCTTCCATACCTTCAAAGAGCTAAACCTCTCTATCCGGGAGTTAATGGACTCACTGAACCAAAGACAGATGAAACAACTGGGAGCCAGCCGAAAGGAGCTGTTCGATACTCTGGATAAGCCGGCACTAAAACCTCTCCCCGTACAACGTTATCTCTACACAGAAATCAAACGCGCCAAAGTGGGGCCGGATTATCACATCGAATACAAAAGGCATTATTACTCTGTTCCCCATCAGTTAGTGGGCCAATACGTTGAGCTTGAAGCCACTTCCAGGCTGATACAGATATACCATCAGGGTAATCTGATCTCTCAGCACCCAGCCAGTAAAAAAGAGCATGGGATCAGTACTTATCCGGAGCATATGCCCAGCAATCATCAATATCAAAAATGGTCACCAGAGCGGTTACTTAACTGGGGAGGCCGGATCGGCGCAGCGACACAAGAAGTGGTCAACCGATTACTCATGTCGAAAGCGCATCCTGCGCAAGCCAATCGCAGTTGCCTTGGGCTTCTCAACCTGACGAAAAAATACGGTGACGCTCGCTTAGAGCAGGCATGTAAAGATGCTCTGATGGTGAACAAACCCTATCTCAGGTTCATCAGAAACTTGCTTGAAAATCACCGGGAAGGCCTGTTGTCTTCGACTCCGGAATCCACCCCTGACATCCAACACAGCAATGTGCGCGGACCCAACAGTTATCACTAGGAGAGAATGATGAACACAATAAGCGAACAACTCAAATCACTGCGTCTGAGCCATGCCGCCTCGGCTCTGGAGCAACAACAAGAGCAGTTATCGACCTATGCAGAGCTGAGCTTCGAAGAGCGGTTAAGCCTGCTGCTTGAAAGCGAAGTGTTGGGACGAAATCAGGCCAAAATCCAACGCCTGAAGTGGCAAGCTAAACTCCGGGTCGATGCTCTGCCAAGTCAGATTATCTACAAAGAAGGACGAGGACTTAAGCGTACTCAAATGAGTGAGCTATTAACCGGGAGCTACTTGCACAAAAAACAAAACGTTCTGATCACCGGACCGACGGGAGCAGGAAAAACCTACGTTGCCTGTGCGCTTGCAGCTCAAGCTTGCGACCAGCTCTACAGTGTCCGTTATCACAGGCTCAGCCGTTTACTTGATGACCTGAGTTCAGGTCGCCTTGACGGGACTTACCAAAAGCAACTTCTGGCTCTGTCGAGAAAACAACTTCTGATCTTGGATGACTGGGGAATGGAAAAGTTGAGTCCGGATCATGCGGGTCACTTGCTGGAGCTTCTGGAGGATCGTTATCAAACCAGCAGCACCATTATGATAAGCCAGCTTCCGGTTAAAGAATGGTACAACATGATAGGCAATGCCACGGTTGCTGACGCCTTATTGGATAGGTTAATCCACAACAGTCACCGAATAGAACTCGGAGGAGAATCAATGAGAAAACTGGCGCAATCCGGACAGGTAGAGTAAAAATAGGGTTAGAGAAAAGTTAGGGATATGAGGCGTCCGGTTAAACCGGAGCCGGTGTCCGGAATCACCGGAATACGCACTCTGACTGTTAACGAGGTGTTTTAATTTTGTAATTAATTATGAATTTAAAGTGCTTATAATTATATGTTTGCTCAAAAGTTTCACATTAAATTAGAAGTCTATCAATATATTTTCTTTATTTGAGAGGTTTAAGCTTACGCTTGTAAGCTTAAATCCGTATTATTAGTGCAAATGCTCTATCTTGGCGTTTCAGAAGGATTTGTCGTGAAAATGCAAGTGGTTATGTAGGTGATTACTGTGTTTTCTTTATTGGAAGTACAAGGTGATAGGCTAAGTGCTGTATGTATCAATAAACCTATTTTTGTATGATTTGATACTCATAAGGTTTCGAGAGCATCCGTGTGAAAGCGTAAAGAATTTTAGCCAGTATGGGATGAAAGGGAATTCGGCAGTTCTAATATAAAGATAATTCCAAGAGAAATATAATAAAACTAATTTATAATGGATAAAAAAATGAGTGAAAAATATGACTATTTCTGGACTTTAAAAAAGAAGTTAACAATCCTTATGGTAATTATTGGCATCTTTCCTGCACTTACTATTGGAGTTATTAGCTTTAACAAATCCGGAGAAAGTGTAAAGGAGCAGGCTTTTAACGCTTTGCAATCTATAAATTCATTAAAAAAAAACCAAATAAAAAACGTATTTTCTTCAAAACTTAGTGTTTTAGAAGATTTATCTAGGGTGATTCCATATATACCAAATGAAAATTATGATAATTACTTCAACCAGTTTTCTCAAGAAAATCATTTTCATGATATCCTCCTAATAGATAAAACTGGGTTTGTATATTATTCATTGAAGAAAGAAAAGGATTTCCAAACTAACATCTTAAGTGGTAGGTATTCTGATTCACATTTATCAGATCTAGTTAGAAAAATTAAGAATAATAAGTTGATAACGGATTACCGACCTTATGAACCAAGCAACTATGAACCAGTTTCTTTTATTGCAACGAAAATATATGGAAGTGAAAGCCTAGTCGTTGCACAAATGTCTAGCAAAGAAGTTAATGACATTATGCAGCAAAGGATTGGTATGGGTAGTTCTGGGGAAAGCTATTTAGTCGGAGAAGATTTTAGAATGAGATCAGAGTCATTTTTAGATCCTACGAATAGGAATATCAAATCTAGTTTTGCCGGAAGTGTTGATAAAAATGGCGTAAAAACTGAATCAGTAGAAAATGTATTTAAAGGAAATACAGGTACCAGTATATCTAGAGACTACAATGGAAACGACGTTTTATCTTCTTTTGATGTTATAGATTTTGGTAGTTATAAATGGGCTATTCTAAGTGAGCTTGATGTTGATGAAGCTTTAAGTTCAGTTAATGAAATGAGATTGTTTTCTATCATTAGTATAATTTCTATGTCAGTAATTATTACAGTCATAGGAGTTTATTTTTCTAGTAAGATTGCTTCACCCATTATTCATATTTCATCTGTCGCTGAAAAAGTGTCAATGGGGGATTTGACTTCTAATATAGAAGTTACTCAAAAAGATGAAGTTGGTAAGCTTCAGAACTCCATCAAGATTATGGTGAATAACCTTAGAGATATTATGCATAATCTTTCATCGATGACAATACAGCAAGGTACGACTGCTACTGAATTGTCTGCCGTAACAAGTCAGACAAATGCAGCCGTATCAGAGCAACAGTTGCAATCATCGCAAGTTGCAACAGCTACACATGAAATGGGGGCAACAATAAGAGAAATTGCATCGCATACATCAAAGGTATCTGATGTGTGTGGAGCAATACAAGACCGAGCTAAAGACGGCTCTAACAAAATAGGCATAACTTATACAAACTTAAATACTCTCTCTGAGTCTTCAAAAGATATCTCTAACAATATGCTAATTTTGCAGTCTGATTCTGAAAAAATTGTTTCTGTTTTAGAAGTTATAAAATCTATTGCCGATCAAACTAACCTTTTGGCTCTTAATGCAGCAATTGAAGCAGCAAGAGCGGGCGAGGCTGGAAGAGGTTTTGCCGTTGTAGCTGATGAAGTACGCCAGTTAGCTAAATCGACACAAAACTCAACGTTTGAAATAGAGACGATAATTCAGACCATAGTCAATGGTATCAAGAATGCTGTTGATGTTATGTCTCAAAATGCTGAACAATCTGTCAATGTAAGGCTTCTTGCTAAGGAAGCTAATGAATTAAATGCAGAAATAGTCACAGAAATCAATAAGATATTTGATATGATCGTTCAAATTGCAGCCGCAACCGAACAACAGTCTTCTACTGTAGAAGAAATCGTACACAATGTAGACTATATCAACCAAGGTACAATAGAGACTGAGCAAGCGGTTAGACATATATCAGATTCAAGTGATGAGCTGTCAGCCATGGCTAATGAATTGAAGGCGACTGTTGAGAGATTCAGACTTTAAATAACCCTTCAAAATTGATAGCCGCGGTACGTTAGATACCGCGGATACAATAAGACTCGTCATTTAAAAGTTCTGAGGTGTACCTCATTTGGCTACTTTACTTTTCACTAAACTATAACTAGTAAGTAAATTGTCTATTTTCAGGAGTACAAAGGGTGGCGAAACTAAGGAATAATATATGGATCATATTTTACTTTGTATCTTCTATAACTTTTATTCTTCTGATCGTTCTTTCTGTTGTACGATGGCAAGAACTCATAAATCACTATTCTCTTACGCAAAAGTCTCAAGCACAGCACTGGTTCGCAAGTTATTCTTCTATGCTAGAACAGCAAGAGAGTATACTAGAGTTAATGGGTTCCAAGCTCATAACGAATAAATGGTCTGAAGGCACTGACACTAAGGATGAGTTAGATAGGATAATGTCAATAAATCCAGACTTGTTTTCTGGATTTGCTTTGATATCAACTCAAGGTGAAGTTTTAGAAGTATCATCAAATCTAGTTAGTGAGCGATATCCTAATCTAATGAGGCTTGAGCAAACGAAAGATTCATTTCAGTACGCTTTAAGCACCAAAAAGATGGTCATAGGAAGAACTTATTACGCTCCCCGCTTTGTCATACCAGCAAGAAAATCGATATACTCGGCTGATGGAAAATTACTGGGTGTTATGACTGGTGCTCTTAGGCTAGATAGTAAAAATGGAATCTTCCATAAAGGCATCACTTTAGGTGATTTTAATAGAATCGCTATTATTCGACAAAGAGATAGATACTTTCAATATATAAGTGACATTTCGGCAAACGAAGATTTTTATAAATTCCCTATCTCGCGAGCGGAATACTCTAGCTTTCTTGAAGAACTCGATGTTAAGAAAATAGATTCTAACAATCAACAAGATGGTATTAAATTTATCCGATTCTCTGATGATGGTAGAGGAATGGTTAGGGGGATTGCTTTTTATCATCCTCGTTACGAGTTTTGGTTGACTTCTGAAATTGAAGAATCTTTCTTAAATCGGGAGTTCCTAATGGTGTTTTTAAGCTATTTTTTTATTTTTTCTATTTTCCAAATCTTTATACTTATACTATTTAAAAATATTGATAGAACGCAGACGAGGGAAAAAGAGCAACTGAAGAACCAAGCTTATTATGACCATCTAACAAAGCTTCCTAATAGAAACTATCTTGAAAGCGTATATGATAATTGGAAGTCAAAAAAAGAAAAGTTTAGCTTATTATTCCTAGATATGGATAATTTCAAAGAAATAAATGACAGATTAGGACATACTATAGGTGATGAGATAATTATAAGCATATCAAAGAAGATAACTAGTAGTATTCCTGATGATTGCTTATTTATAAGAAATGGTGGTGATGAATTTATATTAGTCATCAGTACTGAGGATGATTCATGTGAGTCTAAAGTGATTGATGATATTTATAGAATTCTTGAGAGTATAGAAGCTAGTGGTAATATTTATCCTCAAGGAGCCAGTATTGGTATATCTAGATATCCAGAAAATGGTTCATCGCTAATGGATTTATTGAGAGCTTCAGATATAGCCATGTATGAAGCAAAAAAAACAAGAAACAGATATTTCATCTATGAGCCAGATTTGGAAGCTAACTACAGATATAAATCGGACTTGGGACATCACCTTCGGGGGGCAATTAAACGTGGAGAGATATTTCTAAATTATCAACCACAAATTAGTGGAATTGGTGACTTTTATGGTGTTGAAGCACTAGTTAGGTGGAACAATCCTAGTTTAGGTAACGTTCCTCCAAATGAATTTATTTTAGTGGCTGAGCAAACCGGTCTCATGAATGAGTTAGGAGAGTTTATTATTAGACAATCCTTAACCGAAATTAGTGATGTAAAAAAACACACAGGAAAGGATTTTAATCTTTCTATAAATATTTCAACCGTCCAGTTATTAGATGGAAGTTTCACAGAAAAACTATCAGACACAGTACTTGCATTTAATTACGATAATACTTCCTTAACGTTAGAAGTAACAGAAACGGCCGTTATTGATGATATAGACAAAGCAAGTTATGTCCTCTCCAAATTACGCGCTGATGGTTTTAATATATCTTTAGATGATTTTGGTACTTGCTATTCATCTTTGAGTATGCTCAGACATTTACCTATAGATGAATTAAAAATAGATAAAAGTTTTGTTGACAACATAATATGTGACGAATCATCGGTTAAAATGATTAGAAACATAATTTCCTTAGGTTCTATATACAATTTGCAAGTTCTTGCTGAGGGTATTGAGTCAAAAGGGCAGTTTGAACTGCTCCGAGATTTAAATTTAGGTTGTAACCTTTTCCAAGGTTATTATTTTTCTAAACCGTTATCCAAAATTGATTTGGAAAACTATATTAATAATTTTCAATATTGATATTTCTTGCTTTGTCACTTGTAGAAGGGCTTGTTCTTGAATTTTATATCTGTTTGTCTGCATTAGCTTAGTGAAAATGGCGGTCAACTGTATTTTTTGATATCAAGAGTAATTCTAAAACTCAAAGAGCACTGAGGTTCGCGACTAGGTATTGTCAAATTCATTGACAGATAGTATGCGTGTCTGAAGGTCAATAAATAAAAATATTGATACACGTTAACTCGTTTTACTAAGCGATATCTTAGTACCAAAGTAAAGAAACTAAAGGTGCTTATCGTGTCGAAATTACCTAAAAACTCACCAACTAACTTTTGCGTAGCCTTTATATAAAGGTGTAGTGGTCAAGTAAAACTGACCACAGGTTTAGAGCTTTTCCTTACTTTTGGTAATCTAAAATGAATCCATTAGTGCAAAAGTCCTAACACGAAAATGTCCATCATGGTGCTGGCTGCGGCTTTAGAACACGTCCTACCCCTAAATGAGCTATGCATCAAAGCTTATGTATCGATGACCATGTAACTTTGATTTATAAATAGTAATGAGTGGAAAATACCATCCTTATCAATATCTTGACCGTGTACAGCTTCTGGAGATTTGAGATTTATATTTGAATCGGGTTCTTCAATTGATGATGAAAGCTTAAGGTTAAAATCTTCTAGTAAACGCCACGCACTAGAATGACTAGGGTATTCCCCTTTCACCCACCACTTTGCTAAGTAAACATCTCCTTTGTAGTTTACAACGGAGCCACCAACATAGGCTTGTTCATGCGCATACGTCGTCACAGTCGAGCCGTTAAGATGTATCCAACCGTCCCATGGAATATCATTAATCTCGGGGGTTGCACCTTGAGTCCAATGAGAAGCAACGAAGGATTCTCCGTTGTGCTTTACAACGTCGCCTGCACTGTAAGCGGTATCTTTATCCCACGGCACTGATGCTTGAGTTCCAACGGATAGACTCAGCCCTATAGCTAATGCGATTAACTGGTTTTTCATTTTTCATCCTTAAATGTAATTTCAACGCCTTCTTTACAAGATGAATAGGTAACAGAATCTAAATGCTGTTCATGTTCATCAAATAGAGAAATAGTGTCGCCTGAGTTATTGAGCGTTACTCCAGAGCGTAAGGTGACGGTGATTTCACTGAGCGAAGGTAGATCTACCTCAAGTAAACTTGAATGATTACTCGCATCGCGAAGGATGAGACCGCCTCTATAGCCAAAACCATTGTTTCGAAGTGTAATTGTTTCGTTTTGTGAGTCACTTCCAATTGGATTAGGAAGTAGTGCTTTTATTGCTAACTCTGGCTTTGCATGATTGGATAGCCCCAGAGTCGTCAGTACAGGTATGTGGTCTGAGGCTCTTGTGTCTTGATTTCCCGCTATTGCGGAAGTGTGCTCAAAAACGCGAGTAAATGATTTATTACCATATAATTCAGCTAGTTCAGGAGAAATAAAAATCTGGTCGTATAATCCATGAGAGTTGACTGAATCGGAGTAAAAGTTGTCTAAATTTGCTTGTCTGCTACCTAGAACAATAGGATTAACTTTTTGAAAATACGCCCCTGTTACGGCATTACTTTTTAAGCCATAGCTGACTCTATCTTGTGCTGCAAGAGGTTCAGTTAAATTGATTAGATAAGAGTCCTTTGCGTTTTCTAGTTCGCGATCAGAAAGTCGACCTAATTCTAAGGTATTAGCCGAAGCATCATCTGGGGTGTCATTGAAATCCCCTAATAGAATCACCCTGTTATTGAGAGAATGGTCAAGGTAGTCAATTATATCTAAAGCAGAATTGAGACGCTGTTGTTCTGTGATAGCACGACCGTTGTAGCGTGATTTTGCATGGTGATTAAGAACAGTTACGTATCCAAAGTCTGTTGATATATCGATCTTAAGTACTCTCCTATCATCGATGAAATTACTGTTTTCCCTAGAAAATACGAAATCACTCTGACTATCTGCGTTAGTCGATTGTCCAGATTCTAATTTGTATAGCAGACCTTTTCTTATGGCATAGGCTAGGTTCATATCATCGGTACTTTCGTCATCAATAACGACAGTCCAAGAATCTGGTCGAAAATAATATTCGGCCGCAAATCTATCCCTTACTTCTTGAAGAGCCACTATATCTACGCCGCTAAGGTTACTGACAACTTCATGAAAGTGTTGTTGTCGCTCTTTGGGCATACATGCTGAAAGAAACTTTGAATTGTAGGTAGCTACTGTAAGTGGTTGTACTGCTGCTGAATGAGCGCTTAGTAAAACTGAACCGAGCACAGTCATTAATGAAAAGTATGAACGCAATAATCTCATGGAGTATCTCGCCATTTTAATTTGCAGATACTTTACCCAAATTAAATTTTACGGCCTTTACCTGACTGCGGCTTTGCGAGTAACATTTAGTTTTATATTTATTATAAATCAGTTAGTTACTTAGAATCTGCCAATTAAGTCGAGAAGAAAAGTATGGGGGGAGGTTTACACCACAATACAAAAGTAAATGACAGACGCTCCGAGCACGTACATAAATCTTTCGTATAGCGGCTTCCTTAGAACAGCCTAATCGACCAGCAGAAGTGCTCATGACGAACAAAACACCTCCACCTCCACTACCGTCTGCTCTGCCACTATCAAGACGCATAATAGAAAACGGTCGACCTGAAAGAAAAATGTAAGGATTCAAAATGTCTGAAAAGAAACCTGCACCGCCGCCACCAAAAGCACCAACGCCCCAGGAACTAGGTACTTAAAAGACGAGGCACCAGAACCTAAGAAATAAACCAGTTTTTTAACTGCTTTAAATTGAGCCGCAACGTATGGCATTTTATTTACTATGCGTTGCGTTTTAAATTAACACCCTATTCTCAATTACACCCTACGAAAGAATTTGCTTAAAGGATGAATATCTTAGAGATAAGAGTTACTTGTGAACTTTGTTCAGAAAATAGTCACTCAATCAACTTTCTAATCTCATATACATCGCTAGAACTAAAACCAACAGTCGGATCTACGAGATGCTGCTTGAAGTTATCGCTAAGACACATTTGCTTGGTATCTATGACAATGTTCGAAGATGAACTGTCACTAATAGAAAACTCTAAATCGTAAACTTTGCTGCCATCTTTGCCTTTAAATCCCACAAAGAACTCCGGATGAAGATGATTCTCTTTAAATCCATTGCGAAGGAATAATTCAGATAGCTTATTTTTTTCACCATAGAATGAGTACCGCCATAGAGAATGAACTTTCAATTTTGCGTTCGTACTTTCGAGTAACTCAACTAGATTTTGTACCGCATTTGGTAAGAAATTTATGTGTGATAAATCGTTCTTTAGATTCGCAGGAGATGCCTTAGGAGGCTCTCCACTTGACCAAGGGAATAGCACCCCAGTTATGCTCGTATAAATCGTTACATAGGCTTCTATGGAGATATCGACGTAGAACATTCCATCATCTATATAAACGTCGCTATCACGTTTCCAGCCACGAATTTCTCTATTGCTCAATAAATGCTGCAAACGAAAAGCATGCTTGTGTGAAAGAGTTAACTTTTTTGTAGTAGTCATATTAAACGAAATGCATCTCAAGCTAGTTGATTCACTACATAGAAGTAGCACCTCAAGGTGCTAATTTCTGCTTCTGTAAAGTTTCAATGACATCATTCAGCGCTAGTAAAACACCGCTGATTTTTTCTGTCTCTGATTTCACGGACTCTAATTTTGGTTCTAATACATCCTTTATGCTCGGCAGCAGATTGCCTGCAAACTGATATCCTTCAGACTGACCATATAACTGCAATTTTCGTTTTTCTAAGTAGTCAGCATTTTCTTTAACTTCCAACAACGCCCTAGCTAACTTATCTTTTGAAGACTCTATCAACTCTTTAGTTTTGACTCGCGATATATTATTACCAGGAATCAACTTAACCTTGTTATCAAAGTCAGATGCTTTCTGGTAGAGAGCATTTCTCGCCCACTTCTCTGAATCGTGGAACAATGCATTTTTATTCAACAGCCGAGTCAATTGGTTATGAGTCAAGTGTCGTAATTGTTTGTCATTGACCAAAATTTCCTCATCTCTTGCGATACAAATCCGCTTTATCTCTGTAATAAACTCATTCAAGAAGAAATAGTCATTTTCAAAACTCTTCATAGCACTGTAGAAAGGCTCTCTAAGTCCAACCATGAAAAATCCCCGCACTTAAAATACCTAATATATTAGGTTGATTGCGAGAGTGCAAATGTTCGATAAAGGCATTTCTGTCACATCTAACTTGTGGCTCACAATTTATCGAAATAATAATAATGAACATAATCGCAAAAGAATTTGCTAAAAATATAAAAAATCAAAGAGTTGAAAAAGGAATCGCTCAGCAGAAGCTAAGTCTTCTTTGTGGATTTGATAAAAATTATATCGGGTGCCTAGAAAGAGCACAGAGTCGAGTAACTTTAGAAAAGGTATACATCATTGCCGCTGCATTAGATTGCTCAGTGCTAGATTTGCTACCGAAAGAAAATCCTAAACGAATTGCGAACATGA
The DNA here is from genome assembly GCF_038452265.1 of Vibrio diazotrophicus. Lineage (NCBI taxonomy): Bacteria > Pseudomonadati > Pseudomonadota > Gammaproteobacteria > Vibrionales > Vibrionaceae > Vibrio > Vibrio diazotrophicus. Next base: position 1,028,955 of record NZ_CP151842.1, on the reverse strand, counting down.
TTAAACTAGATGAGCCTAAATAGCCCTTAGTATCCTCTTATCTTGTCATCCAGAATCTTTCTTAGTAATCATAACGTTTAAGCCTTATCTGTTGCTCTTCTGGCAAGCACAAAAGGACAATTACCATCGTAGTAAAGGTGGTTTAGGCTTAGAAAATAAAATGGCAAGCTTGTCGCTTGCCAAATTTCTGATGGGATAGCTGTCGTTACATCGTCTGTACGCCTTACTAAAACTCCATGTGTTCGGTATAAATTTCAAAAAATCTTGGAAAGTTGTCTCTATCCATCAAAACCGTATTGTTCAATGTTTCATAAACCTTACCGTCGCTAGGCTTTATCTCGCAACCCGTCAATAACCGTAGTAGGTCAACAACTACAACATATGCTCTATCTAACTCATCCTCTACTTTGCTAAGTTGAGATTTGGAATATATCGTTGCCTCGGGTGCGGCATGTTGCTCGATTTTTAACACTTCACGATTCTGTAATTCTTGGTGTAACTCAATAATTTCCTTGTATTGATCCTCAACCTGCTTCTTCAACCGCCTAATTTCACCGTCTTTTTTCAATATGTCTAGCGCATTCCCACCAGACACTGGCAATGCTCTAATTCCTAAATGCTCTTCTAACATATGTTTATAAGGCGATGATTTTCGCCTGAATGTGGTTCCCGAACACAAATCACCACTTTGGGTAAGTCGAATCGCTATATAATCAGACAATTGACGCATGCTTTTTAGTTCTATCGAGTTTTCTTCTAACTCAACAAGAATTAAACTAATTGCGTCTTTTCGTTTTTGAACATTTGCCTTCTGTTCTTCGATTAACGATAGAGCTTTCATTTAGCTAAACTCAATAGTTGTGGAGAGAGTTTATTGCTGTCACTGAGTAAACTTATTTGCTGCTCAAAAGACAGTCCGTACATAGTAGAAACGTGTTTGAATAGAGCTAACGCTTCATCTACCTCAGTCATCTCTGGTAACGCTTGCCATTCTGATTTGCTAATAAACAGCTCCAATCGACGAGCTAAACGAAAAGCTTTCTTCTTCAATTGCTCGCTTTGCAACGCCTCAGCTCCCTGCGATTCACATAAACGTTTCAGGAAATAAAGTTCTTTATTTCCTAGAAACTTATCGTCGGGTTTGTCCTTAATCAGTTGAGTTCTACCTTCAGCAGTAATAAGGAAAAGATCATCACTTTCAGTAGATATTACATAACGAATTACCCAGAACGATGCCTCAGTTAGTTTCCTTGCTTTAGAACTATCTAGCTCATTAAACTCATGTTCATCCAATTGCCCCCTATTCATAACCTCACGAATATCAACAATTTCTTCACACAACTTTCGAACATGAGCACCGATAGCAAGTAAATGATTATTAGTTGTAATTGTATAATGGCACTGTGCACAGTTCCTTTCACCATATTCTGAAATGATACTTCTTGGGCATCGATTATTAAACGGGCAAATATGCGTTCGATTGAACGCAAATTCACTTAAAACACCTAGTTGAAGCTGTCCTAAACCGAATGATTCATCTGATACGCTACCAAAATTAAAAGCTTTACAACCGTATTTTTCGATAGCTGTCCCATTGCGAACATCTTCTCTAAATTTACTAGGATCTAATTGAAATTCATTAGCACTGACCACTTTACTATGAAGTAGTAAAGATATTACATTGTTCAACAGATCAGCAGAGGCATCATCAGTAAAAGGTTTTGTGTAAAAACTAACTGTTCCTTCCGTTTGACCGGTAAGAAGTTCTGAAACTACTTTTTCTCCGACAATTGGTACAAACACGCTATCAACCTCTACACGCAATGAATGTGGTGATTGCCGAGCTTTTGCCTTCAAAGGAATAAATGGAACGCAACCATTTTCATATTGAATATCAACGGTACAGAATTTTTCATCGAATGCATTATTGCTGATTAAATAGAAAAACTCGTCCTTAGAGTACGCGTATAATGGGACGTAGGACAAAACTGACTCAAAACGGATATTGTTACGAACTAACGTTTTTTCAAACTCAACAATTATCTCATCAAAATAGGTTTCAAAATCCCTCAAATGTACATTAGCAAATTGAAATAGAGGCTTTATTTTTCCCCATTTAGAATTCTCATTCCCTTGGTAAAACTGTGCTTCATTGAAAGAGGCTGATTCATTGAAACTGCGGATATGCTTAGTTAAATACAGAATACATAAAACTTCTGTTGGTACATGCGTCGCAAAATGGTGATTTTTTGCTTTATCTGTATTAATAGCTATTGGGTGCAAAGAGTCGATTATTTTCTCTTCTCCAACATCCTCACCATTTATATATTTTTCACATTGTTCAAGAGCCTTATCAGACACGCCACTGAATACATTATCAGCATCAACCCAAGAAGCGTTAGAATTTCGTTGTCCAGAGTAAGACATAAAAACAGAGTGTGACCATGGCTGATACCTGAATAATTTTAATGACTTGCCATTACGCTTAAAGTTACATTTAGGGAAACTAGATAGGTCAACGTCACCAATGTATACAATATCATCTTCAAACGTTATAGTCTTATCCACTTTAACACTATTAGTACTTATACTTTCCCCATTTTTTAATGCAGTCTTGTTTTCACGAAGAATAGATTCCGTTACTTTTTTAAGAAAAAGTCTCAACAAACACCAATAACGAATATTAAATAAATTTTTCGAACTTTTAATTGGTTTAAAACCAATTTTTGAACCATTAGAAACAGTATCAAATGGATTAGATTTCACATAATACTTCTCAAAACTGGACATTGTCCCTAAATAACTAAAGAATCTCCTTAACTCAGCAATTGTATCTCTACCAACGTTATTTGCGAAAGTATTTTCTTTTTGCCCAGCCAAAGTTAAATCAATAACAAACTTTTCTAGAGATACGGGGTACTTAAAATCCTTCGGTATACAAGCTTCACTTTCAAATATTAAGTTTCGAGTAACAAATACATTTCCGATAAATTTATAAGGAACATCTGGATATGGAAATATATCATTTTTATTGTTCGAATAGTATTCAGGCAAATAACTAAATAGGTATAAATTCAAAAACGATAACCGACGAGAAATAGAAATTTCTGTTGATAGTTCTCCAGCAATAGATCTAATGTATTGATTTTGAGCAATGATCCAAGGATTATCTTGATCACAACTGCTAGGAGTGTAGTCTGAATTACTGCCACCTTGGGAACTCCAATATCCATAGTCAACTATTTTCGCTTCTCTTTTATATGGGAGTCTAATAAATTCAGGGTGTACGATTATCTTTTTATTATTTCTAGAGTTGAATAATTCGCCTATGATTTTTTTAACTTGGACATTTTTGCCAAATAAAACATTTCTCTCACTACCAGATTCGACGTCCTTTCTAGGCATTGACTTAATATCGTCGGATTTTTTATACTCATTTAGCAAATTTTTGTTATATGCAATATCTATAAGTTCAAATAGATAATTACAAGATATTCCATTAGTATCGCCAGCATCAGCAAGACCGTTTCTATATTTTATAAAATCATCAATTGTAATATCTTCGATACTCTCAACCCCTTCAACTAAACAACATCTAGCTAGAGTATTACAATTTGAATTGATAGATTTATAGAGGTCTCCAGACTTTGTTGAATTTGATAATGCAGCATCTAAAATTTTAGGGTCTATTAAATCCCTGTTGTCTAATGCTCTCTTCTCAGTAGACATAGATAGCAATGAAACAACTGAATTAGGATAAAACTCTTTATAACTAGTAACCGTCTTCCAGCTCGTCTGATCGTTTATTGACAATTTAAATATAGGAGATAAGGTACACATTTTATTTCTAGCAAGATGGACTAAAACCAGTCTAGCAAAAGTAGCTCTTTTATCAATTTCCTTGATATCAGTTGTTGAATGAACGTATATATTAATGAATTCTTGTCGACCAAATGTATTATATGATGACTGATTCATTAATATTTCTTCTAGTTTAGACAGATTCAACTTTATATCTTCAGATAAAGATAATTCAGTCAAAAAATCGAATAAATTACCTAGTTTAATTTGATTGGGTAGTGTTAATAATGAACGTTGAATAAAATCATTTACGCACTGTGATATCTCTTCAATAGAGTATTCATTTTTAAAAATCATAAATCAACCCCAAGCAATTTATAAGCCATTTGTTCATATGCCATGTTTCTAATATCGTCTAAACTCAATTCCTTTTCAATAATCAATTTATTTGCGTTATTTATGATAGCATCAAATTTACCTATATCATCTACTGCATATATTCTTGTTGATACTATATCTTTGTGTCTTAAATATTCTTGAACTTGTAACGTAGTTAAACCATTGCCTCCACTTCCATTATCTATGAAGTTCCTAAGATAGAAAGCATACATATGTCTCCCAGAATGCGGACCTAAATCTAAATGCCCTAATCCACATTTAATTAAATTATCTTTAAAAGCTTGGGTCTTTGTAGCCCTAGTTGCTGTAAAATATGGTTCGGCATTGAATTTATCCGATTTTAGAAACAAATATTGTGATTCTGAGTTCGGTCTTTCGTACTGCAAATAAGCATCAATAGCATCGAATAAAAAACTTTTAAACGGTTCAATAAGATAAACTTTCGGATGGGCTACCCCTTTTTTTCCTTGGCTGTAAAATCCTTCAGCAAAGCTTAACGAGCCTGGATCACTTAAGAATATCTCTTCGTTGAGCATATCAATATCTGTAATTTTTATTTGATACGCTTCATGAGGTCTTAACCCACCACCAAAAATCAAAGCATAAATCGCTTTATCTCGATATGAATCAAATGATCTAACAAAATGTGCTGCGTATTTGAGTGGAAACGCTTTACCAATTCTATCTATAGTTGATTCGGTTCTCTCTCGTATTTTAAACGTTCTAGAATTTACATATTTAGAACCCGAACGTATGCAGCCAGCTAGATATGAATTTTTTAACAAAGCTCTTTGCTCAAACTCAGTAAGAACTCGTTTCTCTAATAATTCTTTACCAAATACATCCGCGCTGATATCCACATCAATGATATCCATATCTTTATACGCTAATAAATTAAGCTGGAGAACCGCAGACTGAGAGATGTATTGGGTGACGCTTGAAATAATTCGTTGAGCAGTATTATTACGGAGAGGTCTGTGCTTAAGCTTTTCAGCACATTTTCTTGCTAATAAGCTTCGTGAATTAGCGCCATCTATAAGGAAGCTAGGAAATGTATTGAAAATCAACGACAAGGGCGTTTGAAGAACCAGTTCATTAGACCAGTCTAATCCGTTCTTACCCTCACTTGAGTTAAACAACTTTTCGGTGAAAATCAGTTCTTCGGCACAGAATAAGTAATCATAAAAACGAGATAAATCTTGAGCATAAGCTTCCACAGTATTCCATGCGCAATCACTCCGGTTAAGCTGGTTGATAAAATAATTATACTCGGTGATCGTTCTCCCACCGACAATACTCAAGATGAATGTTCTATACCCATCATCCATCTTGAGTATTCTTTTCACTACATATTTACTACTGTACTTTGCCATATATCCAACCAGTCCTCGTCGCACCACTTTATCTTAGGTTATGTCGCATTGGTGCGCAAGTGGTGCGTCGTATAGGCGAAAAAAAAAGCATAACCTGAGTTATGCTCTTCTTTGAATATGGCACTCCGTACAGGATTCGAACCTGTGACCACCCGCTTCATCACACTATAGCTTTCGCTACCACCTTTCGGCTTTGTGCGCTGGACTATCCCTTTACCATAGCAATAATGCTTTAGGTAGACGCCGTCTAGTCTCTACACCTTTCCAGACCTTGCTGGACTTGGCTCGGGATTGCCAACTCAATGAGTAAGGTTTCCCCGAATTTGACGTCTTACATTCACAAAGTTTCCTAAGTGAAGCCCAATTTTTGAAATAAACATTTCTGCCAAATTAGAAGGCGGGTGCTCTATCCATCTGAGCTAACGGAGCTTAATTACTTTATGTACTACTACCACTATCTATACATTAAATATAGACTATTCTAATAGTAACTACACGCACCAAAGCTTTACCATACATAAGAACCTGTGACCACCTGCTTAGAAGGCAGGTGCTCTATCCAGCTGAGCTAAGGGCGCGCTACAGGGAAAGGATTATACGAGTTAAAGATGGTAAATCAACGGCTTTATCTTAGTTTCTGATTTAAATGCCTAAAAATTTACCACTCAACCCACTAACGCCGAAAAACAAACCAAAGCAAACGTTTGCTTATAGATGTTCATCAAAATTTCTGCGACAATGCGCGCAAAAATTTTCGCTCTAAATGTGAAGGAAAGTCATGACTGCTCAAAATATTGATGGAACACTTATTTCTAAAACCGTGCGTTCAGAAGTTGCAGCACGAGTAAAAGCTAGAACAGAAGCTGGATTACGTGCTCCGGGGCTAGCAGTAGTGCTTGTGGGTGAAGACCCTGCATCACAAGTTTATGTTGGCAGTAAGCGACGCGCTTGTGAGGAAGTGGGCTTTGTTTCTAAGTCTTACGACTTACCAGCAACGGCTTCAGAAACAGAACTATTGGATTTGGTTGATCAACTTAACCAAGACCCAGAAATCGATGGTATTCTTGTTCAGCTTCCTCTACCAGCTGGCATCGATTCAACTCACGTACTAGAGCGTATTCACCCAGAAAAAGACGTGGATGGCTTCCACCCATACAACGTTGGACGTCTGGCTCAACGCATTCCAAAACTGCGTTCATGTACACCAAAAGGTATCATCACCCTTTTAGATCGTTACAACATTCCTATGCGCGGCAAACACGCCGTTGTTGTTGGCGCATCAAACATTGTTGGCCGACCAATGACACTGGAGCTGTTACTTGCTGGTTGTACAACAACGACCTGTCACCGATTCACTAAGGATCTTGAAGGTCATGTTCGCCAAGCGGATATCTTAGTTGTCGCTGTGGGTAAACCAAACTTCATTCCGGGCGCTTGGATCAAAGAAGGTGCTGTGGTGGTCGATGTCGGTATCAACCGACTAGAGAGTGGCAAACTGGTGGGCGACGTTGAGTACGATGTGGCTCGCAGCAGCGCAAGCTTCATTACACCAGTACCGGGCGGTGTAGGCCCAATGACGGTAGCAAGTTTGATTGAGAATACTATGATTGCGTGTGAACAATTCCACACCAAGAAATAAGTGATCAAGTAGATACTAAAAAGGGCTCTAAGAGCCCTTTTCTATTTTCAATGCATGTCGATTAAGACTAATAGACGATTCTATCCGCCAAATGGCTGACCGCTAACGCAAAGTAGTATGAACGGTTCCATTTCATCAGCACGTTGTAGTTGTTGTAAACCAAATACGTACGACCGTCTTCGTCATCAGGCATAATCAGCCACGCTTTAATATCATCGCTGAGCGCTGGAAGTGGCTTGCCATCATAACGAGTAATACCCAGCTCGTTCCACTCGCGTAAGTATTTGCCTTTCTCTGGCTGACGGCCTTCGAGGTTTTTATCTAAACCATGAGGCACTTTGACTTGGCGACCCCAAGTGTATTTATCATCCCAACCAGACTGGCTCAGATAATTCGCCGTTGAAGCAAACACATCCGACTTACTGCCCCAAATATCTTTCTTACCATCACTGTTACCATCGGCAGCAAAGGCTAAGAATGAACTTGGCATAAACTGACATTGCCCCATCGCGCCAGCCCAAGAGCCTTTCATAGCATCAGGTTTAATGTGGCCTTGCTGAAGGATTTGCAACGCTGCCATGGTCTCTTTTCGGAAGAACTCTTCACGTCGGCCTTCGTAGGCCATAGTAGATAGAGCATCAATAACACTAAAGCGCCCCATATTGGCACCGAAATTACTTTCCACACCCCACAAGGCAACAATGAAACGAGGCTGAACACCGTATTGTTCGCCAATGCGGCTCAACTCTTTGTAATGTTTTTCATACAAGGCACGAGCTTGTTTTACTTTCCAATCCGGCACAGCACTTGGAATATATTCATCCAGCGTTTTCTTTTTCTCTGGCTGATTACGGTCAGCAACAACTGCACGAGGCTTGTATTCTACGTTGGTAAAAGCAGACTGAAGAATCTGCTCTGAAATACCTTCTTCGCGGGCTTGTTGTTTCAGTCCTTCAACATACTGTTCGAAACTCAATTCGTTCGACAATACGGGCGCAGAAAGACTTAACCCCAAAACCACTGATAATAATTTTCTCAACCTAGCCTCCTTGAGTATTCTCACTCAGGATTGTTCTGAGCTTTTCTTTCTTTATGTTGTTCTAATAGATTCTCTGGTGGTGGCGGCAATTGCAAGAAGAAACCTTGTTCATCCAGCGATGCTTTGACTTTTTCCACATTTACCTGAGCTAATTGGCGTGATTCCAGATTAACCAACATCACAAATATCGGTTTACCGAATGTTTGCATCAGCGCTTCTGGGATCTGCGAGAAATCATCTCTTTTTGGAATATAGAGATAGGTGCCTTCTTTCTTAGGACTTTTGTAGATAGAACAAAGCATGATGAGCCTTTTATTGTAAATAACACGTACTAATGACGAGTTTTGTCTAGAAATGGTCAAGATTCGACAAAAATGCGACCAAATCACTTAATTAACCGCAAGATAACTTGCTGCGCATGGGCGCTGAATATAACATGACAACCCTAGTCTCAGGCAACGCCTAGCCAAGAGTTTATGAGGTCAACGTTTCAATGTCTAATACACCTGACCTAAAAGGTAGTAGTTTTACTTTGTCAGTTTTACACCTTTCTGACAATCACATCACCAACACTATAGATTTTCTCAAACAAAAAATCGCGCAAGCGCCTGCATTTTTTGCAAATGCCCCTGTTGTTATCAATATCGCTAAAGTCGACGGAGACATCGATTTTGTGCAACTGAAAAACGGTATCAGCGAGGCAAACTTAATTCCTGTTGGTATTTCCGGCTGCAAAGATAAACGCAGCCAAACGCTCGCGTCTGAAGCGGGTTTTGCCGTGATGACCGCCAGTAACAGCCCAACTAACGCGCCAGCGAAAATGGCACCAACCAAAGTGGTTCGCACCCCTATTCGCTCCGGTCAGCAAGTGTATGCCAAAGATGGCGACTTAGTGATCCTTAACCATGTCAGCGCGGGTGCTGAAGTGATTGCCGATGGTTCCATTCATATTCACGGCACTCTGCGTGGACGCGCTATCGCAGGTGCGAGCGGTCAAAAAGAAGCTCGTATTATTTGTCACGATTTACAAGCTGAGCTAGTCTCCATTGCTGGGAATTACTGGCTTAGCGATCAGATTGAAAGTGAGTTTTGGCAGCAGAAAGTCATGCTGAGTATGAATGATGACTCACTCCTGTTCGAATCTCTCGCAATTTAAGTTTTAAAGGAAATTATAAAAATGGCACGCATTATTGTCGTAACGTCGGGTAAAGGTGGTGTGGGTAAAACCACATCTAGCGCAGCGATTGCGTCAGGCTTGGCTTTAAAAGGTAAAAAGACAGCGGTTATCGATTTTGATATCGGCTTGCGTAATCTTGATTTGATTATGGGCTGTGAACGTCGCGTTGTGTATGACTTCGTCAACGTTATCAATGGTGAAGCGACGCTGAACCAAGCCCTGATCAAAGACAAACGTAACGAGAACCTGTTCATTCTTCCTGCTTCTCAAACTCGCGATAAAGATGCGTTGACCAAAGATGGTGTGCAACGCGTATTCGATGAGTTAAAAGAAATGGGCTTTGACTTCATCATTTGTGACTCTCCAGCAGGTATTGAGCAAGGTGCTTTGATGGCGCTTTACTATGCAGATGAAGCGATTGTAACGACTAATCCAGAAGTCTCTTCTGTTCGCGACTCAGACCGTATTCTTGGCATTCTTGATTCTAAGTCACTACGTGCAGAACAAGGTATGGAGCCTATTAAGCAGCACCTGCTTTTGACACGTTACAACCCAACACGTGTTAATCAAGGCGAAATGCTTAGCGTACAAGACGTTGAAGAAATTTTGCATGTGCCTCTATTGGGTGTTATTCCTGAGAGCCAAGCAGTACTGAACGCATCAAACAAAGGTGTTCCAGTTATTTTCGACGAACAGTCTGATGCTGGTCAGGCATACGATGACACCGTATCACGCCTACTTGGCGAAGAAATCGAATTCCGTTTCCTAACCGAGCCGAAGAAAGGCATCTTTAAACGACTTTTTGGGGGCTAAACAGCGACTATGTCTTTACTTGAATTTTTCAAACCACAGAAAAAAACATCCGCAAGTTTAGCGAAGGAACGTTTACAGATCATCGTGGCAGAACGTCGTAGCCAGAATGATCCTGCGCCAACCTATTTGCCACAGCTGAAAGAAGACATTCTTCAAGTGATTGCAAAATACGTGGCAATAGACCCGTCAATGGTCGAGCTCTCTTTCGAACATAAAGATGATGATATTTCAGTGCTAGAGCTGAACGTTAAGCTTCCAGACGACGAAAAATAATTCGCGATTATCATAAAAAAACAGCCGACACTTCACTGTCGGCTGTTTCATTTCTATTCGCAAAAGCGCTACACGCTTAATTCACCAGCTTATCTAAACGTTCGCCAAGAATAGGAAGACGCCATCCACTCATCACATCAGGAAGATGCTCTGGATCACGCTCGTTATTCCAGACCCAACTTAATAGTTGATTCAGCTGTTTTTTCGATGCCAAGAATTCCGTTGCAAGACCTGTTGATTGAGACACCGCCTTCACTTCATCTTTGAGCTTCTTAAACAGTTGCTTATAACCTGGATAATCCATCAGAGGGACGATCTTCTCTGGATAGTAATTTTCCGGAGTTTGCATTGCATCTTTCACGATTTGAATCAGCTTAGTGCTATGACGACGAACAGCGTGTGGATCTACACCCTCTTCGATCATACGTTTAGAACTGCGCAGTGCCAGACGAGCAATAGTCAGCAACTCGTTTTCACGCACCACAAAATTCAAGGCTAAATCGCGTTTCACCGCTTCCTGATAACGCCACGTTGCCAGCGGTTTTAAGATTGCTAGCTCTTTAGGGCTAAGCTGCCATGCGCCTTTGATCTCTAAATACACATTATCAGGATTGACTGACTTAATGCGCTTCTCTACCAGCAATTCAGATTCCTGCTGCGCGGCATCCCACCAGCCAGCTTGAGTCACTTTCTCTAGCAGTTGCTCATACATTGGCTGTAAATAGAAAACATCCGCTGCGGCGTAATTAAGCTGCTTTTGTGATAAAGGACGAGCCAGCCAGTCAGTGCGAGATTCACTTTTATCTAGCTCAACATCCAGCAGATCCTTCACCAAAGAAGCAAAGCCTGTTGAAAGGCCGTAACCGAGAAAAGCGGCCATCACTTGGGTATCGACCATTGGAAATGGTACACAACCGAAGGCATTCTGAAATACTTCCAAATCTTCACCACAGGCATGGAGCACTTTCAGAACGGAAGTATCTTTGAGTAATTCGGTAAATGGCGACATATCGTCCATTGTAAGCGGATCAATCAAGGATAGACTTTCTCCGTCAAACAGTTGGATAAGCCCTAACTGCGGGAAAAAGGTACGGGTACGAACAAATTCGGTATCGAGCATAACGACATCGGCGTCTCGTGCTAATAAGCACACACGCTCTAGTTCGTTAAACTGGGTAATAATCTGATAATTCACAAATGGCTCACTATGAGTTTCCCTTTTCGGCATCAGCATGATTTCCATGGGAACAAAAATGCCGACGGTTTAGGTCGGCATTGTAACATCATTAAATATAAGGTTACGCACTTTTAGCTAAAGCTGAGTCGTTCTCTTCACGCAATACTCGACGCAGAATCTTACCAACGTTAGTTTTTGGTAGTTCATCTCTGAACTCAACTAACTTAGGTACTTTGTAGCCTGTTAAGTATTCACGACAGTGCTCAATGACATCTTCTTTGGTTAAGCTTGGGTCACGTTTAACCACGAAAATCTTCACTACTTCACCTGAAATTTCATGAGCCTGACCAATCGCGGCCACTTCAAGAACTTTTCCATGCAAAGCAACCACATCTTCAATTTCATTCGGATAAACGTTAAAGCCTGAAACCAGAATCATGTCTTTCTTACGGTCAACAATATGCAGTAAGTAATTTTCGTCAAATCTTACGATGTCACCTGTAGATAACCAGCCATCTTCATCCAACACTTCTTTGGTTGCTTCAGGACGTTGCCAGTAACCTTGCATGACCTGCGGGCCACGTACTTGCAGCTCACCCACTTGATCATTTGGCAATACGTTACCTTCATCATCAACAATACGAACTTCCGTTGAAGGTACAGGTAAACCAATCGCACCTGTGTATTCAGTGAGGTTATGAGGGTTGCCAGTAACCAATGGGGCACATTCTGTTAAACCGTAACCTTCGAGCAAATGGATGCCGGTGATCTTTTTCCACTTTTCAGCGACAGCGCGCTGTACAGCCATACCGCCACCAACAGACAATTTCAGATTGCTGAAATCCAACTCATGGAAATCTTCATTGTTCACCAACGCATTAAACAGGGTGTTTACCCCGGTAATAGCGGTCGCAGATGTTCTTTGTAGCTCTTTCACGAACCCCGGAATGTCTCTCGGGTTGGTAATGAGCAAGTTGTTGCCACCCATCTCAATAAACAGCAGGCAGTTCACGGTTAACGCGAATACGTGGTAAAGCGGCAGCGCCGTCACCACTAATTCACGCCCTTCACGCAATACCGCACCGTAGGCACCTTTTGCCTGCAATACATTGGCAATCATATTTCTGTGCGTCAGTACTGCACCTTTCGCTACACCCGTAGTACCACCGGTATATTGAAGGAAAGCAATATCATCACCCGCCATAAAAGGTTTCACATACTGTTGACGGCGACCTTTATGCAGTGCCTTACGCATAGAAATTGCACCAGGAAGATGATACTTCGGTACCATTCCTTTTACGTACTTAACTACGAAATCAACCACAGTACCTTTTGCACGTGGCAGCATCTGACCAAGACTGGTCAGAACCACATGTTTAACTTGTGTATTCGCAACGATTTTTTCTAGCGTGCTGGCAAAGTTAGAAACAATAACGATCGCTCGTGCGTCTGCATCATTTAGCTGATGTTCTAGTTCGCGAGGAGTGTAAAGAGGGTTCACATTAACTGCGATAAGGCCCGCACGCAAAATACCGAACAACGCAACCGGATATTGCAAAAGGTTTGGCATCATTAGCGCTACGCGATCGCCTTTCTTCAATTTCAAATCGTTTTGCAAATACGCAGCAAATGCTCGGCTACGCTCTTCCAATTTGCGATAAGTCATAACCGTGCCCATGTTAATGAAAGCAGGTTGATCAGCAAATCGATTGACCGATTGTTCGAACATTTCCACCAATGATGGATATAGATCTGGATTTATGGTCTCTGGTACTTCACTTGGGTAACGTGAAAGCCAAGGTTTATCCACAGTAATACTCCTCGTTATTGGCTGGCAATTTGTCGTCAATGACCTTCTCATGGTGGATTGACTTTATGTCGTGCCATTATTTTTATGGCGCTTATTACAGCACAGCCTCGGTGCTTGAGCACGAAAAGGCTCAAACACTTGTTTAAATTTTGTTAACTACGCCAAAAATTAGTTCTGCAACCTGCTCTGGTTGTTCTAAATGGCAATGATGACCACCAGAAACAGTGAACGTCTCAGGGCAACTTTGCTCCGAAATGTTGCGATGTTGCTTTAAACTTTGAAAACCATGCTCACCGAGGATTAATCGATGAGGGCATTGAATCGCATTGATAATTTCAGCCGCATGTTGCGGTGACATCCGATATAAAGATTCACTTTTTAACTTAACGTCATGGCGCCAGTGCCATTTACCATCGACCTGTTTGATACCCCGTTCGACAATGGGAGCAATCAACTCAGGATTAATATGGTTAGCCATCGAGCGACGCTCTATCGCTTGTGATATATCGTCATAGCCACGTTGTGGCTTCTTGCGTAAACGCTGACGGCTCATCACTCCCTGACGCATTCTTTCAACGCTTTCGGAAGCAGATTCAGCCAAAGGTGCATAGCCTTCAATCTGAATTAATCCATCCACGTGTTCAGGAAAGGCGGCACTATAGCAACTTGCAACCAAAGCACCAAGAGAATGACCTACGATCACCAGCTTGTTTGCTGAGAAATTAAGCGATAACTGACAAAAATCATCGATATAGTCGTGAAAAGGGTAAAAATTGCTGCCATTTTTATGCTCAGACAAGCCATGCCCCGGTAAATCGATTGCGCAAAGGTGTAACTGAGGCGCAACCTCAGCCAGCTCTTGCATGACCGAGAAAAAGCTCGCAGCGTTGTCTAGCCAGCCATGAATAAAAACGACCGATACTTCGGCCGTTTTTGCATCTCCAAATTCCACTGCGGCTATCCTGCCGCTATGGATTGAGTATTGAGTCTGTTTGAACATCATTTTACTTCTTGTATTACTCTGCCTTCACGATACATGTCATCTCTGTCACGACAGAAATAACTTAAGCAGTGGTGATATAAATAAGGGCCGCTGTCTTGCATGATGATGCGCTCTTCGACTCGCCACAAGTGGTAACCCTTGACTGTCATCACAGGGTACTGATGTTCGAAATCACCCACTTTGCCTGTTTCAGGTTCAGCCGTATTGCCGAGTAGCGTCACTAATCGACCTTCTGCGAAAGTGACCGGATCTAAGAACTCATTCACGTAACCGACGAAACGTCCCTGAGGCTCAACCTTAACGCTTGGCCTGCCAACACTATCAACTGGCACATTAACCACTTCAATACGGGTCTTGTCTTTGAGGTTGGTAATATGGGCGATAACACCGCCTAATCGGACTTCACTACCTTGCGCAGTGCCGGATTCCACCCATGTTTTGTAATCAGAAATAACCGTTTCTTCTGAGGAAGCGTTCAGTTCGGTTGGTAATGAGGTACAGGCGGAAATAACAAAGACAGCAGACAAGGCGAATAAGTGGCGTAAAGTGAATGGTTTCATGATGGCCTCTCAGGCTAGGCTTTAAGATGCAAATGGTTCAAATATAAATATCGACCCCTAACAGCTGGGCTAGTTCCTCTCTTTTAGCACGATTCATCACATCCATATAAGCTTCCATGGCTTTTCTGGAGCGGCCTTCTGGTAAATCGTACTCAACTTGAGCTCGATGGATTTCAGATTCATCAACGGGACGAATAGAGTGCGAGACGGCTTCAGCCACTTTCGTCGCTCTGGTCGCAACTTCAGTACCCTTTTTGACCCCGTTGTTTTTCTTTGCCTTGGATGTTCGGTTGGTATTCGAGACATTGCCGGGCAATCCATTAATTGAAACCATAAAGCTCCTACAGTAAGTGGGGTAAGGTTCTGATCCTTACCCTTGCAAGTGACTTGTTCTCAACTCAAAGCTTATCCGCGACCTTACGCTTACTCACGTCCCGGTAGCTTTTTCCATGCCACTGTGTCACGTAAATACACTGGGCTAGAGTCTTCTACTGCTGTTGTATTGCCTTTTGCCCATTCAAACTGAGCAAGATAAACAATGTCTTGCGAATCTGGATAAAGTATTTCACTCTCGGTCAAATTCAGTGGCAGCGCTGCCAAATCATCAGCGTATGCTTGCCAACCGGTTCCTACTTTCGCCCAACTATTCTCATCTTTCTGGACTTGCTCAGCAGTTTCGATTTGTTGAACAAGCACAGCCGGTGGAATCACGCATTCCGCGTCGATTTCATTCCAACTGCCATCTTCTTGACGCTCAAAACGGCCCCAATAAACTTCACTCATTCGTGCATCGATCGCGCTCGCAACGTGAGTCACACCGTGTTGACGGTACGCACCTTGCGCCATTGTCGCCAACGTAGATACGCCAATCATGGGTAAATCCGCACCGAATGCTAAACCCTGTGCAATTCCGATACCAATTCGAACGCCTGTAAAGCTACCCGGACCACGCCCGAAAGCGAGCGCGTCTAAATCACTCAGCGCTAAGCCCGCTTCTTTTAGAACCTCATCCACCATTGGCAGAATTTTTTTTGTATGGTCGCGAGGTGCAAACTCACTGCGGGAATACACTTTTTCACCAACCATTAAGGCGACTGAACACTGCTCTGTCGCTGTGTCTAAGGCAAGAATTTTTGCGCTCATGAATATCTCTAAATTGTTTCTGTTTCTGATAATTGTGCAAGAAAGCTTTTAACCATATCCAAATCTCGCGTACGCGGGATAGGAGGCAAACTGGCAAGGAATATTCCGCCATAGTCTCGGGTCACTAATCGATTATCACAAATGATCAGTGCTCCTTTGTCTTTCTTGTCTCGAATAAGTCGTCCAACACCCTGCTTTAAGGTAATCACCGCATCTGGCAACTGGACCTGAGCAAACGGGTCTCCGCCTCGCAAACGGCAATCTTCAATACGCGCTTTTAACAGCGGGTCATCTGGAGCGGTAAACGGAAGTTTGTCGATGATAACACAGCTTAATGTGTCACCTCTAACATCAATCCCTTCCCAGAAAGCACCGGTTGCCACCAGCAAGGCGTTGCCTAACTCCATAAACTCAGCCAGTGTTTTTTGCTTGCTGGTTTCACCCTGCATTAATACCGGTAAGGTCAGCGTTTCTCTGAATTTCTCGCCCAGTTCGCGCATCATGCTGTGTGAAGTGCACAAAAAGAAGCAGCGCCCTTGGTTTTGTTCAATGACCGGAGAAAGCATGCGTACCAGTTTGTCAGCAAGCCCCGGACTGTTTGGCTCTGGCAGATACCTTGGAACACACAACTTTGCTTGATTTTGATAATCAAAAGGACTCGGCAACGAGAACTGTTCACCGGGCTGCAATCCTAAACGATGGGTAAAGTGGCCGAAGTCGTCATTCACTGCCAACGTGGCTGAGGTAAAAATCCACGCCCCTTGCTTCATTTCTATCTGTTCGTGGAACTTATCGGCAACGGAAAGCGGCGTAATATGCAAACTAAAATGACGTGGCGTGGTATCAAACCAATACGAGTACCCCGTAATGGAAACATCACATACCCTTTCAATTCGGCCTTTAATCAGATTGGCGCGCTCAAAGGCCGCATCCAATAACTGGCTGCGCCCTAAAGCAATTTTGAGTACTTCTATCGCAAAGTTGAGGCTGTCTTTAACACGTTCAATTTCACGAGCAATAGAAGGCGAAGCCATCGCTTCTCTCCAGTTACCTCTGTGCCCAGAATCGCCAAGCACAATGCGTAAATCAGCCGCAGACTGAACCAGCTTATCGCCTACTTTTTGCAGTTGGCGCATATCCTTAGCTTCTGTGCGATAAGCAATTTCAATGTCTTTGGCGAGATCTTGGATTTGTCGGCTCGATACCGACTGACCAAAATATTGGCTGGCAATATCAGGCAACTGATGTGCCTCATCGAAGATAAACACTTCCGCTTCTGGTATCAGTTCACCAAATCCCGTTTCTTTAATCGCTAAATCGGCTAAGAACAGGTGATGGTTAACCACCACGATATCGGCATCCATCGCTTTGCGTCTTGCTTTATTGACGAAGCAATCGGTATAGCTCGGGCATTCTTTACCCAAACAGTTGTCATTGGTGGAAGTAATGGTGGGAATGATCATGCTGTCTTCAGGCAGTGCATCGCACTCACCTAAATCGCCGCTTCTGGTCTCTGATGACCATGACCTCACCTTCACCAGCTGTGTGAGCAGTTGCGGGTCAGCAGAGTCATTGGTGTGACTTTCAATCATTTGTCTGCTCAGGCGGTCTAGACACAAATAGTTAGCACGACCTTTGAGCAATGCGACATTGCCGTGAAAGCCGAGAGCATCAACCATTAAGGGAAGATCACGATGAAACAGCTGCTCTTGCAGGTTTTTAGAACCCGTGCTGATGATGGTTTTCTTTCCGCTTAATAGCGCAGGCACGAGATAAGCGAAGGTTTTGCCGGTTCCTGTTCCAGCTTCCACGACCAACTGCGATTCGCCAACAATTGCTTTTGCAACTGCCTGAGCCATCTCGATTTGAGCTTGTCGAGGCTGGAAGCCCGGAATGGCTTTGCCTAATGCGCCTTGTTGAGAAAAGGTTTTTTGGATCATCCACGTCAAAAAAATAATAACTTTGGCGCGATTATGGCAGGTTTTTAGGTCGGGAGCGAATGCAGTTAAACCCCGATCTTTGAGAAGGAGTTGGTAGGCACTTACATTCAAAACAGATTGTGTCAGGTACGAAACTAAGCCGTACCTGACATAGCGGAACTATTTCCTATTTAAATAGCGATTTAACCACTTAGAACCCACTTCGAGTGAGGTTAGCTCAACTTGAGGCATCATTGCCTTCGCCGCCTCTTCCGGTGACGCTTTGCTCTCCCACATAAACTCTAATATGTCGTCATCAACACTGTGATCACCCATCAATGAAATAACACGTTCAACGTACAATTTACGTGCAAGTAATTCTTTGTCCATAAACACCACCTTCGCAAAACAAGTACCAACAGAGGAGACGCTTTCAATAGCCGAGGATTCACTGAGCCTAGTTATATTAGTTGAAACCATTAGGAGAATAGATTAATTATAGAAGCCAAATTCGGAATTGGTTTGCCGTTCAAGCCAATCTATTTCTTCTAAGAATGAAAAATTTGCACGCCCGGAAGTCGTATTTAATGGAAAAGAAAACTCTCCTAACGCATTGCAGTGATGCACCAGGACTTATCTCAAAAATCACCAACATCTGTTACAAACATCAGCTAAACATCATTCATAACAATGAGTTCGTTGACAATACCAGTGGTCACTTCTTCATGCGTACCGAGCTTGAAGGCTACTTCAATGACCACACTCTATTGGCAGACTTAGACCAAGCTTTACCTCAAGGTGCAAAGCGCAAATTGGTCGGTTCATCACGTAAGCGTATTGTGATACTGGTCACCAAAGAAGCGCATTGCTTGGGTGATATTTTGATGAAAAACTACGATGGCAGCTTAGATGTAGATATCGCAGCTGTGGTGGGTAATTACGACAAACTGCAAACCTTAACAGAGAGATTCGACATCCCTTATCACTGTGTGTCTCACGAAGGTCTTAACCGTCAAGAGCATGAAAAGGAGATGTTGGAAGTGATCGAACAATATCAACCGGACTATATTGTTCTTGCTAAATACATGCGTGTTCTAACTCCGGGATTTGTTGAGAAATTTCACCATAAAATCATTAACATTCACCACAGTTTCTTACCTGCGTTTATTGGTGCGAAACCTTACCAGCAAGCTTATGAGCGTGGTGTGAAGATCATTGGTGCAACGGCTCACTTTGTGACCAACGATTTGGATGAAGGTCCAATCATCAAGCAAGATGTCATTCCTGTGGATCATACTTTCAGTGCGCAAGATATGGCTCAGGCAGGACGTGATGTAGAGAAGAACGTTCTAAGCAAAGCTCTGAACAAAGTGATCAATGACCACGTGTTCGTCTACGGCAACAAGACTGTGATTCTTTAAGTTTATGAGAATAAAAAATGGCGCTGAATCAGCGCCATTTTCTTTAGTGATAACCAGCGATTAAATAGACACCGCCAGTTTCACTCCTTGGCGAATCGCACGTACCGCGTCCAGTTCTCCCGCAAGTTCAGCACCACCAATGACATGGAGCTTACCGGACAATTCAGGCCATTTATCTTCAAATGGTCGAACAGAAACCTGCCCTGCACAAATAATCACTTTATCTACATCCAGAATCTTTGATTCACCATCGACACCGATATGAAAACCTTGGCTATCAATACCTTGATATTGAACGCCACCAATCATATGTACACCGCGCTTCTCTAAGGTCCGTTTATGAACCCAGCCTGTTGTTTTGCCCGGCCCTTTACCGACGCTGCCTTTGCGGCGTTGCAGTAACCACACCTCAGTTTCGCTGCGTGAATCTGGATAAGGATACAAACCTCCAGGGTAAGCAATCTCTTTGTCTATGCCCCATTCATGTAACCAGTCATCCAAATCATGGTCAGACGGCTCAGTAATCATGCTTGCAACATCGACACCAATACCACCAGCGCCGACGATAGCGACTTTATTGCCTACCGGTGTCTTTTCGCGAATCAGCGTTTGGTAATCCACCACTTTTTCGCTGTTTTCCAAGCCAGCAATGTCGACTTTACGCGGTTCAACACCCGATGCCATTACCACTTCGTCATACTCCGACAGCATAGAGAAATCAGCTTCGGTTCTTAAATGCAAACGCACGCCTGTTTCATCAATACGGTTGGCGAAGTAACGAATCGTCTCACGAAACTCTTCTTTGCCCGGGATCTGCATCGCTAATCTGAACTGACCGCCAATGCGATCGTTTCTTTCAAACAGGTCAACATCATGCCCACGCTCAGCCAACGTCGTTGCACAAGCCAGCCCCGCTGGACCTGCACCAATCACCGCCACAGTCTTCTTAACGCTTGCAGGTTGAACCACAATCTCTGTTTCGTAACAGGCGCGCGGGTTAACCATGCACGATGCACGTTTACCTTTAAACACGTTATCCAGACAGGCTTGGTTGCAGCCAATACAAGTATTGATAAACGCTGCTCGACCTTGCTCTGCCTTATTGACAAATTCTGGGTCTGCCAAGAATGGACGAGCCATCGAAACCATATCCGCTTTGCCTGAAGAGATAATGCTCTCCGCTTCTTCCGGAGTATTGATACGGTTACAGGTAATCACTGGAATCGACAAATGAGGTTTGATCTTCTCCGTTACCCAACTGAATGCTGCGCGAGGAACTTGCGTCACTATGGTTGGGATCCGAGCTTCATGCCAGCCAATCCCCGTATTGATGATTGTCACGCCTGCCTTTTCGAGCTCTTTAGCCAGCATCAACACTTCTTCAAATGTACTGCCTTGCTCAACCAAATCCAGCATCGACAAGCGGAAGATGATGATGAACTCTTCACCCACCGCTTCACGAATGGCTCTCACCACTTCAAGCGGGAAACGGATTCGATTGAGATAACTACCACCCCAGTCGTCATAACGCATATTCGTGCGTTTACAAATAAACTGGTTTAGCAAGTAGCCTTCAGACCCCATCACTTCAACGCCGTCGTACCCTGCGAGTTGAGCCAACTCAGCACTATTGGCAAAGGCTTGAATGGTTTTTCGGATCTGACGCGGAGTCATTTCGCTAGGAACAAACTTACTGATTGGAGATTTAATCGCAGATGCGCTCTGTGAGAAAGGATGCATGGCATAACGGCCAGCATGAAGAAGTTGCAGCGCAATTTTACTACCATGTTGATGTACCGCCTCAGTCACCACTTTATGCGCTTTAGCATGTTTCACACTACTAAACTCGGCACCAAAAGGATGTAAGCGTCCGCGAAGATTTGGCGAGTATCCACCCGTAACAATCAGGCCTACACCACCTTTTGCTCGTTCTTCATAAAATGCGGCAAGCTTATGTAAACCTTCTTTTTCGTCTTCTAAACCAGTGTGCATTGAACCCATCAAAACTCGGTTTTTTAACTGAGTAAATCCTAAATCCAATGGCTGTAGCAGATTTGGGTACATGGAGAGTTAACCTTTATCGTTATTGTTTTCCGACCACACTATTCCTCACTCACACAAAAATCAAACAAGTGTTTACATTTTTGTAACACCGATCAATCTTGCGGTTGTTTGCGTATACTAGATCACGTACGATGCAACTTAATTAATATTCCAAGGTGTTGTTTTGGTGATATTAACAAGCATTTCGATGGCATTGCTGGAGACACAATGAAAACAATATTCCGATTTATTGGGCTGCTTTTTAAAGGGATTTGGAAACTAATCACTTTCATTCGTATCGCTCTTACCAACCTCATTTTCCTACTCAGTATCGCGTTAGTGTATTTCCTTTACGCTTATGAGACCCCAGCACCTGTGGTTGAGAAAAAATCTGCCTTAGTGCTCAACCTATCTGGCCCCATCGTTGAGCAAAGCAGTTATTTAAGCCCGATGGATTCAGTAACGGGCTCAGTGTTAGGCAAAGATCTGCCAAAAGAAAACGTGCTCTTCGATATTGTCGAAACACTTCGTCACGCTAAAGACGACGACAAGATTACGGGTTTGGTTTTGGCACTGCGTAATATGCCAGAAACCAACCTAACCAAATTGCGCTATATCGCGAAAGCCATTAATGAATTCAAAGCTTCTGGCAAGCCAGTTTTTGCTCTGAGCGACATGTACAACCAAAGCCAATATTACTTGGCAAGTTACGCCGATAAAGTGTTTATGGCTCCTGATGGCGCGGTTCTGTTACATGGCTACAGTGCTTACAACATGTATTACAAAACCCTTCTAGAGAAGCTCGACGTCAACACTCACGTATTCAGAGTCGGAACCTATAAGTCTGCCATTGAACCCTTCATCCGTGACGACATGTCAGATGCGGCACGTGAATCGGCTTCCCGTTGGTTAACTCAGTTATGGGGAGCTTACATCGATGACGTTGCCACCAACAGAGGCATTGATGCTGACGCATTAACGCCAAACATGGATGAGTTTCTTGCTCTTCTTGAACAAACATCGGGAGACTTAGCTCAGTTATCACTGAACATTGGCCTCGTTGATGAATTGGCAACTCGTCAGCAAATTCGCCTTGAGCTTGCTAAAACCTTTGGCAGTGATGGTAAAGACAGCTACAACGCTGTGAGTTATTACGACTATGCACAAACGGTAACGCCTCAAATGAGTGCAACCAACGATGATATCGCTATTGTGGTTGCCAGCGGCACAATTATGGATGGTTCTCAACCTCGCGGTAGCATCGGCGGTGACAGCACAGCGGCTCTTCTTCGCCAAGCACGCAATGATAACAACGTCAAAGCGGTGGTTTTACGAGTAGACAGCCCAGGGGGCAGCGCATTTGCTTCCGAAGTGATTCGTAACGAAATTGATGCGTTAAAAGCAGCAGGTAAACCTGTGGTTGTTTCAATGTCGAGCCTAGCGGCTTCCGGCGGTTACTGGATTTCAATGAGTGCAGATAAAATCGTTGCTCAGCCAACAACCCTCACCGGTTCAATCGGTATCTTTAGCGTCATTACGACTTTTGAAAAAGGTCTTAACAAGCTTGGCATTTCTACCGATGGTGTTGGTACTTCACCATTCTCAGGTATTGGTATCACTACTGGCCTTAACGAAGGGGCGCAAAAAGCGCTGCAAATGGGCATTGAACATGGTTACCACCGTTTCATTTCGCTAGTGGGTGAAAGCAGAGGTATGTCAGTTGAACAGGTTGATCAGGTAGCTCAAGGTCGAGTCTGGACAGCCCAAGATGCGCAGAAATTAGGTTTGATCGATAAATTGGGTGACTTTGATGACGCCGTTAAGCTCGCGGCTGAACTGGCCAAAGTTGAAGACTACAACCTGTTCTGGGTGTCCGATCCGCTAAGTCCGGCGCAGCAAATCCTGCAAGATCTCTTTGGACAGATCAAAGCAAGTCTCGGTTTGGATGTTTCCAGTATGGTTCCAGCAGCGTTTCAACCGGCAGCAAGTCAGTTAATTAACGATGCGAACCTGCTAAGCGGTTTTAACGATCCAAAAGGACAATACGCATTCTGTCTGCCCTGCCAAGTACAATAGTCAGACTAGCAGCACGAAATTTCCGTTTAGGGGGCGCTAAATACACAGCGCCCCTTTTTATTACAATCGTTTTCGTTATAATCGCCACACTATTTACCACCACCTTTAGTAGTTGTAATCATGGCAAGAAAACATATCTATATCGCCTACACTGGCGGCACTATCGGCATGAAGAAATCCTCACACGGATACGTTCCTGTTGCTGGATTTATGGAAAAGCAATTGGCAAATATGCCAGAGTTCCATCGTGACGAAATGCCCGAGTTTACGGTTCATGAGTACGAACCACTGATTGACTCTTCAGATATGACGCCAGAAGACTGGCAAAAAATCGCTGATGATATCGCAGACAACTACGACAAATACGATGGTTTCGTTATTCTGCATGGCACTGACACTATGGCTTATACCGCCTCCGCATTGTCGTTCATGCTGGAGAACTTAGGTAAACCGGTCATTGTGACAGGCTCACAAATCCCATTGGCAGAACTACGCTCGGATGGTCAGGCTAACTTGCTGAATGCATTGCACATCGCAGCAAACTACCCGATTAATGAAGTCACTCTGTTCTTCAACAATCACTTGATGCGCGGTAACCGCAGCACTAAATCTCATGCAGATGGTTTCAACGCGTTTACTTCACCAAACATTCCGCCACTGCTTGAAGCGGGTATCAATATTCATGTCAGCAACGGCGTGCAAATTGGTCAGGTGCCTGAAGGCAAGTTCCGCGTACATCACATTACACCGCAACCTATCGGTGTAATCACCATGTACCCGGGCATCTCTCACGAGGTCATTCGCAACACCTTGTTGCAACCCGTGAATGCGATGATTCTGCTCACTTTTGGAGTTGGTAACGCACCTCAAAACCCAGAACTACTGGCACAGCTAAAAGATGCCTCAGAACGTGGCGTTATTGTCGTAAACCTAACCCAATGTTTAGCAGGCAAAGTCAACATGGGCGGCTACGCAACGGGCTGTGCACTTGCTGATGCAGGTGTTATCAGTGGTTACGATATGACGCCTGAGGCGGCGTTGGCAAAACTTCACTACTTATTGAGCCAAAATCTCTCTTACGAAGAAGTGAAGCAAAAGATGCAGCAAGTGCTGCGTGGCGAAATGTCTCTGTAAATTACAGCGGCTTAAGCTTAAAAGAACACCCTCATAAAGTAAGAAAACCCCGTATTCACATACGGGGTTTTCTTTTTCCGACCCAAACCACTACTCGTGATTAGGATTAATACGTACGATATCTTCTTGATTATCTTGAAAACGTTTTTTTAATTCTGCTTTTGATTTAAAGATCATCTCGCCACCAACGCCAATGCTCATATGGTCAGCGTTGTTATTGTGCTTTGATTGGTACAACATCACAGCTTGCATACAAGAATCTCGCTGCTCTGGAGAAAGTGAAGTACCTTCAGGCCACTTACCCGTTTCAACAGCAAACAATAAGCGCTCATAAGCTTCCGGTGTGATAGCAGCAACAAGTTGATTTGCGTCCATGGTGCATTCCTAATTTAACGATTTGCGCCAAAATAACTTGCTGGCATATTGAGTCAAGACAAGCTAAATAAATAAGTGTATCGGATCACAAGCTAAACATTTTTCTAACATGATGTGGCATAGCTCCTGCATTTATTCAGTTCAATCCGTTAAAAAAAAGAATCTCTATAAATAAGGTCAACAGGCCAAAATATGAACACAATAAAAGCCATTCTCGTTTTATCACTGCCTTTGGCTCTATCAGGGTGTTTAGAAAATAAAAAGAACACCGATAAACTTTGTGCAGACAACCCAGCACTGCAGTGTGAAAGACTAAATGTTAATGACGGACAATGCCGTATCCCCAGAACTGACCTGATCTGGCATCGCTTCGAAGTACTTAAAGACCCGACTCCAGTAAACAAAATTGAAGAGTACAATCTAACCAGTGCTTACCGAAAATGTTTAGAGCTCGCGTCTCAAATTCAGGCGATTGACCAAGCAGATCTCAAGCAAAGACGAGTCAATGCACTGGTGAATGCAGGTGAAGATTTAAAGCGTATCGCGACCGAACTTCGTAACCAACGCACACCAGAGTCTCTTTATTTTTTATGGAGCCAAGAGGGTGACCATAAAGCTCGCCGTGAGTTTTTACAGTTGGAAGGCAAGCCTGAGCTAGAAACCGCGGAGTTACAGTACGCATTAGCCACCTTCTATACCTCGCGAGACCGTGAAAAAACCATCATCTTACTTAATCACGCTTTAGAGTTAAGCAAGCCAGACAATATCAACACCGAGATCCTTAAATCACTGGCGAGCAACTATCATGCTTCTGGTGATAAAGAACATGCCTATGTTTGGGCTATGGTCGGCAAGGAATATGATGTACCTATAGCCAGCGAGTCTGAACTTGCATTGATGTATGGCTTTGATGAAGAGAAATTTGAGAAGCTTGACGATATTGCAGAAACGGTTGTTAAGTCGATCAAAGAGGGACAATACCGAAAAAGCATCGTCCCTAACTCTTTGAAATAATGTTGCTATCAAACAAAAGTTGGTGTTCTACCACCAACTTTTTCACTTTTTGTTGAAAATTAACGACACCGAGTTAACACAAAATCGTTCACCTGTAGTCTGTGGACCATCAGGAAATACATGACCTAAATGGCTGTCACAAGCAGCACAACGAATCTCAGTTCTTATCATTCCGTGACTTAGATCTTCTAAATAACGGATGGCCTGATCATTAATAGGCGCATCAAAACTTGGCCACCCACAACCAGAGTCGTATTTGTTTTCAGAACTAAACAAAAGCGCATTGCAGCAAGTACAATGGTAATCGCCAGTTAGTTTGTTATGCAGTAGCTTGCCAGAGAAAGGCGCTTCAGTTCCTCTCTGGCGACAAACGTAATATTCCTCTTCCGATAACTGGTCTTTCCAGTATTCGTCAGGCTTCTCAAGATTTTGGGCTTTATCAACCACGCTTTGACTTCTCCTTTTTTGTAATAATTATTTTTGACTTTTTTCGCTAAAAACTTGCGTACCTATGATTTTGTAGCACATACTTTTTCACCGTAGTATTGCGGGTTATTTGAGCATCAATAACCTCGTATCTTGATTATTTTACGTCAATTGGTAGGGATGAAAAGCAGTAGCACGTCTAAAAACTAATCAGTTGTAAGTGATTGTGAAAAAAAGCGACAGTTTTTTTTGACTTTAAACAAGTTAAGTCGGATTATCTGTTGCAGATGTTTACTGGATTTTGTAATTTTACTACCAGTTATCTTTAATCAGAAATTAAGTTGTGGAGCAACTATAATGACTATCAAAGTAGGTATTAACGGTTTTGGCCGTATTGGCCGTTTCGTATTCCGTGCAGCACAAGAACGTAATGACATCGAAGTTGTTGGTATCAACGACCTAATCGACGTAGATTACATGGCTTACATGCTTAAGTATGACTCAACTCACGGTCGTTTCAACGGCACTGTTGAAGTTGAAGGTGGTAACCTAATCGTAAACGGTAAGACTGTACGTGTTACTGCAGAACGCAACCCAGAAGATCTAAAATGGGATGCAATCGGTGTTGACGTTGTTGCTGAAGCAACTGGTCTATTCCTTGACGACGCTACTGCACGTAAGCACATCACTGCTGGTGCGAAGAAAGTTGTTATGACTGGCCCTTCTAAAGACGCAACTCCAATGTTCGTTAACGGCGTAAACTTCGACACTTACGCAGGTCAAGACATCGTTTCTAACGCTTCTTGTACTACTAACTGTCTAGCGCCTATCGCTAAAGTTCTTAACGACAAGTTCGGTATCGAATCTGGTCTTATGACTACAGTTCACGCTACTACAGCAACTCAAAAAACTGTAGACGGTCCTTCTGCTAAAGACTGGCGCGGTGGTCGTGGTGCTTCTCAAAACATCATCCCATCTTCAACTGGTGCTGCTAAAGCAGTAGGCGTTGTACTTCCAGCAGTTAAAGGTCTTCTAACTGGTATGGCTTTCCGCGTACCAACTGCTAACGTTTCTGTTGTTGACTTGACTGTTAACCTGAAAAACGCTGCTTCTTACGAAGAAATCTGTAAAGCGATGAAAGAAGCTTCTGAAGGCGAAATGGCTGGCGTTCTTGGTTACACTGAAGACGCAGTAGTATCTCAAGACTTCATCGGCGAAAAATGCACTTCAGTATTCGATGCTAAAGCTGGTATCGCTCTAACTGACAAATTCGTTAAAGTTGTATCTTGGTACGACAACGAAATCGGTTACTCAAACAAAGTTCTAGACCTAATCGCTCACATCTCTAAGTAATGTAAGCATTAGCGAAGAAATTCGTTGAGAATATGAAAAGGCGGCCGATGTGTCGCCTTTTTTGTTTCTACAGATTTGATTTTCCTAATAACAATCAGTCTAAGCAAAAAGCTGAACGAGGAATGATATTTATGGATCTACTTTCTCTCCCTACCCTTACTTACCTTTCTGACAACGTGACCATCGTTGAAAAAGATGAGGTGAAAATCGTTCGTGTTATCCACGATAAAGCTACCGCCGCTATCGCTCTGCATGGTGCTCATGTTCTTTCTTATGTTCCTGCTGGCAAAGAAGACCTGATTTGGATGAGCAGCAACACACCTTTTGACGGCAAAGCTGCACTTCGCGGTGGCATTCCAGTTTGTTGGCCTTGGTTTGGCAAAATTGCAGAACCTGGACACGGTTTTGCACGTATCAGCCAATGGAAATTGGCAGAACACAGAGAAAATGAACAAGGTGTTGTAGTTGTTCTAGAGTTTGAAGAGTCAGAAGAAACACTGGCAATTTGGCCATACAAGTTTAAGACCCGCTTGTTTGTCGAAATTGGTGATGAGTTGAAAGTGACACTGGAAGTAAACAACACGGATGAAAAAGCTTGGACGTTCTCAAGTGCACTTCATACTTACCTGAATGTTGGCGACGTAGCTCAAATTACCACGACAGGTATGGGCGCTGAATACATCGACAAGCTGCAAGATTCAAAAATCTGCCAAGGTGAAGAGACACTGGTACTCACTGATACGATCGATCGTGTCTACACTATGCCGGAATCAAAAATCACAGTTACAGACCCAGTTCTAAAACGAGCGCTATTAGTTGAAAACAGTGGTCACAATTGCGCAGTACTGTGGAACCCTTGGTCTCAAGGTTCAAAAGCAATGGCTGACATGCCTGATGACGGTTACAAAACCATGTTCTGTGTTGAGTCGACTATCCATGCACCATGCCTTTCTGCAGGTCAAACGTTGCAACCGGGTGAACAGTACCTTTTAGCAACGACCATTTCGGCAAACTAACCATCTCGTCTTAGTGTGGTTCGAACCCGAAAAGAAAAAATCCGATAAACACTGTTTATCGGATTTTTGTTTATGTATTTAAATAAAGCGTCTAAGCAATATTAAACTTTGAATCGGCGAATCTCAGATTCAAGCTCATGAGAGAGTGAAGAGAGTATCGCGGCCTGCTCTGCAGCATCTTTCGCTTCAATAGAGAACTCATTCGAAACATCACGAATACCTTGTGTATTACGCGTAATTTCCGACGTCACTGATGCCTGTTCTTCCGCCGCAGTCGCAATGTGTGTTGCCATATCACTAATCGCAGACACCACGGTTCTGATTTGCTCTAACGACTGAGAAGCATTGATTGCATCGTTTACACTGGTCGTCGCCAATGTGCGGCTGTCATTCATGATCGATACCGCTTTACCTGTTGTACTCTGTAGCGTATCAATCATTTGCTGAATTTCTTTTGTCGATGCATAAGTACGTTGGCTCAACACTCGAACTTCATCGGCAACAACCGCAAATCCTCGACCCTGCTCACCCGCTCGCGCAGCTTCAATCGCTGCATTTAGCGCTAGCAAGTTTGTCTGCTCTGCAATTCCCTGAATCGTCGATAGGATATTGCTGATTTGGTTGCTGTGACCTTCAAGCTCAGTAATAACGCCAGTTGCCACTTCCACTTCGGTCGCTAAATTTTCAATAGAAACCTGTGTTTGAGAAACCTGACGAGCACCGGCATCACATGCAATAACGGCATCATTAGAGTTGCCAGCCGTCTGCTCAGCGTTACCCGCAATCTCATGAGTTGCAGCTGACATTTCATTAATCGCAGTCGCAACCATGTTGATTTCATCTTGCTGCTGCTGAATGCGCATATTGTTTTGGTCTGATTGCTTCGCAGCATGAGCGGATTGCTGTAAAAGCTCAGCAGACACATTACCTAAGTTCGCTACCATTTGCTGCATATTGCCCACAAACTGGTTAAAGCTTTGCGCCAGTTTACCTACTTCATCTTCAGAATGAATCGTCAGGCGTTGCGTCAAGTCCGCATCACCAGAGGCAATTTCTTCCAACGCTTTGCTCACGCGAGAAAGATCTCTAATCAAGAAATTAACCAACCAAGACACGGCAAGTAACACTAAAAACGTAATCACAACCGCCGTTGAAATTAATCCCCAAAGCAATGAGTCCGTTGAAGCAAGCTCAGTGTCTTTATCCAGCTCTACCGCAAAGATCCACTGAGTTCCCGGCACAGCTTTGAAGTAGTACCACTTTTGTACGCCATTCAACGTAACAGGAATAAAAGTTTTGTCTCTCGCCGCTTTGTTGATCGCGTCGATAGTTAACACTTTTGACACTGCTGATACAGGTTTTAGTGTGAAGTCTTTATTTGGATGCGCTAGCCAGTTGCCATCTTGAGTATCAATAAGCATGGTTCTAGCGTTCTCACCCGCATCGGATGAAAGCACGTCAGAGACTAGCTGTTCAATCAACACATCAGCGCCGACAACACCAGAAAAGCGTCCATTGACAGTAACAGGTTCAGCAATAGTGATAAGCAATGCATTGGTCACTGCATCTTGATACGCCGTAGTTACAATCATTTTGCCAGCCGTCGATGCATCAATATACCAAGGACGTTTGCGAGGGTCGTAACCTTCTTGATATCTCTCAGGATAAGAACGGTTCATCACCCCTTCGGTGGTACCGTAATACAGCTCATCAAAACCGCCCGAAACTCGGCCTTGTTGTAAAAAAGGCGTTGGATCCGCAGCGTTTGCATAGGCTTTAAATGCTGAAGTGATAGATTTTCTGTCAGCAACCCAATCCGAGATACCTTTGGCAGTCGCAGTCGTTAGAGATTCAACACGCTCTGACATTGCTTTTTGCGTCTGATCATAGATACGGTCTATAGACAACCATGTTAATGCTCCGGCCATAACAACAACTGCGGTTAGGCTAGCACCAATTAACTTTTGCTTTAGCGAAAATGACATTATTTAACAGCTCTCATATTGTTGTTTTTACAGGCGAGATACTAACCTCATTACCATAGGCTATCCACTAAAAAGATATAAAACTTTCAATATATAACTCATTGTTATGCAAAGGTTTATGTCAACAAATTGGCATAAACCAAATTATTGTCGGTATAGCAGTGCAAACGCGATAGAAATAAGATTCCCCTTCCAAAAGTCATGCAACGCCTGCCTGTTAACTTGCTTTTTATTTGGTGGAGTAACCGCTACACTTACGCTTCCATTTACTACCTTGAGAACACCATGGCTTACCAGTGTCCGCTTTGCCAGCATCCCCTCACTCTTAACCAACGCACCTATTCATGTGTAAACAACCATCAATTTGATTTGGCAAAAGAAGGCTACGTCAACTTGATGCCTGCTCACCATAAACGCTCGAAAGATCCAGGTGACAACAAAGAGATGATGCAAGCAAGACGTCGTTTTCTCGATGGCGGTCATTACAACCCTATGCGTGAGAAAGTCGCCGAGTTGTGCCAACGTTTCTTAATAAACACAGACCACCAGCTGTTAGACATCGGTTGCGGTGAAGGCTACTACACAACCTATATTGCAGATTGCCTAAAACAGCAGAACCCGCAAGCCAATACCTTCGGGCTGGACATTTCCAAAGTGGCTATTCGATATGCGGCAAAACGCTACTCAAACTGTGATTTTACCGTTGCTTCAAGCCATCGCTTACCTTTTGCCGACGAAACGCTCGACGGAATTTTACGCATCTATGCTCCTTGCAAAGCAGATGAACTGAATCGCTGCATCAAATCAGGCGGTGTTGTTATTACAGTCACCCCAGCTGCAAGACATTTATACGAGTTTAAACAAGGTATCTATCAAGACGTACGCTTGCATGAAGAGCAGCCTGAAGTCATTGAAAACTTCACCTTAGAACACGAAGAGAAAGTGAATTACTTGATGACACTAAGCGGAGATGATGCATTTGATCTACTTCAGATGACTCCGTTTGCATGGCGCGCAAGTGAAGCTTACAAAGCGGAATTGAAAAACTCAGCCAGCGTGCAATGCGAAGCAGACTTTATGATTCGAGTATATAGAAAAGCTTAGTTATCCTTACCTGTCGAATACTGCTAGCGACTTGAAGTTACAGGAACCACAAAAACTACTGTAACTTCAATAACAAACACAACTTATTGCTCCAATAACACCCCAAGCATCCCTCTCCAAAATCCCAATCTAGAAAAGTATAAAAAATAGGCATGCTAATTGCTTTGTAAGAAACAGTGAAAATATGTTCAAAAAATAACACAAGTTTGACATAAGCCTGTCGATATAGTTATTGAGGATGGATTTAGGAGAGCAGCATGAACCCAGTAGGCGCAGGATCAGTATCTAATCTGAATGCCACTCAACCGTTAAAAAATCAAGCTTCTGCGAGTACAGAGTCGGCTTCACCAGCACCACTGAAAGTCGAACAAAACAAAGTAACGCTTTCTGACGAAGGAAAGGCGTTGCTTGCCGCATTACAAGATATTGAGCAAAACGGCACAATGCCTGAAGGCGATAAAACCATGAGTGATAAGGTGGAGGCCTTTACCTATGGCGCTTTAGGTATGGAACACCCAGACAAAGTAAAAGACAAAGATGATTCGTTCTTCTCTGCGGGGCAATATCTTTCCGCAGCGGCAACTGTTGGTAGCCTATTACTCTTATTAGCCTAACCCCACTCTCCCAATTCTTCTCAGGCTTTAAAAAATCCCACAATGTTTAACTACACTGTGGGATTTTTGCTATGTGAGACTGAGTTTTGCCTATCGAAAGCAAGAAGAAGCCCATGTTCTTTGTCACACGTTCGCCAGCTATTACATTATGAATGGTGGAAATATCATTGCCTTACAGCGTATTCTAGGTCACGCAGATATAAAACAAACCATGCGGATCACCTAGAAGATGTGGTCAGTAAAAATCCGTTAGCAAACCTAGTTGATTCACGTTAGTAACTCAGAGGTCACTCACTCTTGATTTCAATTGTAATTAGTGCTGATACTGTAGCTCTAGCAACATTAGTAATTTCAGCCTTTGCCGCCTTGTATGCTTGGCAGGCCGTAAGACTAAAAAAATCGATAAAGATTCAATCTCAGATTATAGGTGGTCATACACCTATAGGATTTACCGACAAATACCCAAAAACTATCCTGTTACAGAATCTTAAAGACAAATCAGAAGCCATTTTTGGTATCTATATGAAGGTCGGTCATAACTTATATATAAAACTTGAAGACCTACAGGATGACCCCATCATTATTGGTCCCTTTGAAACCATATCTCGCACATATGGACCTGTAAGTCTCTATGGTATGAGCATGAGAAGGCTTGACCTAAATAGAATTCTTGACGACCAAAAAATTAAAAAACAGATTGTGCTCCACACAAGCCATGGCCGACACGTAACAAAAACAAGAAAGAAATATTGGAATCCTATCCAAGACGTTTTGTCTGGTTCTGGGATAGGTTTAGCAACAGCACACTGGATTACTGAACCCAAATTGCCAAAAATAAAATCAATTCCTTTCGATGCTAAATATGTAGTCGAAATACAAAACGATCAGGATAAAAGGTACTCATACATAACTGAAACTGGAAACAAGGATTTAGGAATAACGCAAGAACACTTAAAGAACCCTGATGAACTAATAGAAGTAATCGAGAAAACATTTGGAAGACGTGATTACCATCCTTCCTCAATTAGAATAATCAGCGTCAAAGAAAACCAAGAGCTTGCATATCTACAAGAGTTTTATCAAAAAAATGTAGAGTTCAATGTTAGCTCATGGTTCTTGGCCTACATTACCAATAAACCTGTCCATTGGTATCAAAAATGGAAAATGTCCGAGACAAACTTCAATCGCAATAAGAAATCAATTTATAAATATCGAGAGTTAACATTCATTAAATTCGGGTTAATGTTACTTTTCATTGTTCTTGCAACCATAGCAATCACTGGTAGCTTTACCTGATTATTGAAGTTAATTTTTTAATGGCTAATGTGGACTTTGAAATGTTCACATAGTGCCCACAAGTTTTAGGGACATGGGTAATTATTGGTGTTTATTGACTACCAACCTACTGATATAGATTGATGCCACTAGCCTCTGCTAGGATGGTTCAAAATTTGATCTTCCCAATCCACAACATCGATTTCATATACGACTTTATTGCGAACACTTTCACCTTCTGCATGCATTGCGGCTTTTGAACCGGTGATGAGAGGGTGCCATTGCGGTAGAGGTTCATTTTGAGACAGTAATCGGTATGCGCAGGTATCTGGAAGCCAGTGGAACTCATCGATTTTGTCGCGAGTGAGTTTCAAGCACTCTTCGCCTGATTCAAAACGGTTTGGGTAGTCTTTACAAGCGCAGGTTTTACTATTTAACCAGCTACAAGCAACGTTGGTGTAATACACCTCATCGCTGTCTTCATCCATCAGCTTATGCAAGCAACACTTACCGCAGCCATCGCACAGTGACTCCCACTCTGCTTCTGTCATTTGTTCTAGTGTTTTGCTTTCCCAAAATGGTGTTGTCATTGCTGAATTCTTTCTGTCTGTAACCGGGGGACGTGTTATACCGCCCCACCACATAAAATTCAAGGGCAAATATGCTGAAAAAAACGTCGTAAAATGTCTACCGCTACTGGTTTTTCTGTTAACATCTGCGCCCTTCTTTTTGCTTTTACTTGCGGTAGGTCATGATGAATTGTCGACTTGGATGTGGTGCATGTTGTATTGCTCCTAGCATATCTTCTCCAATTCCGGGTATGCCGAATGGAAAACCTGCCGGTGTACGATGCATTCAATTGAATGACGATAACTTATGTAAGTTGTTTGGCAAGCCGGAGAGACCAAATGTCTGCCACGATTTTAAACCATGCCCTGTGGTTTGTGGCTCAACCAATCAAGAAGCTCTGCAAAATCTCACTGAGCTCGAAGAGTTAACCTAGTTTCAGCCATTTTTAGATCTAAGTACCACTTTTGAAACAGAATAATTTCCCTTTACTCTAAGTGAGTTGCGTTTTTCTACTACGCTTCAGATGTGTCTTTGTTACATATAGGAATGTGACTATGAAGAAATATCTCGCAGAGCTAGTAGGTACATTTTGGTTGGTTCTCGGGGGGTGTGGCAGCGCAGTTTTAGCTGCTGGGTTTCCCGATGTCGGCATTGGCTTGCTAGGCGTATCACTCGCTTTTGGTTTAACGGTTCTCACCATGGCATATGCCATTGGTCATATCTCAGGTTGTCACCTAAACCCTGCTGTTACCTTTGGTTTATGGGCTGGTGGTCGATTTGAAAGTAAAGATATTCTCCCTTATGTTCTTGCCCAAGTAATTGGTGGTGTTATAGCTGGCGGCGTGTTGTATGTCATCGCAACTGGTCAAGCCGGTTTTGACATTGGTGCGTCAGGGTTTGCAAGCAATGGTTATGGCGAGCACTCTCCCGGAGGATACTCTTTCATGGCTGCTCTAGTGAGCGAGCTGGTTATGACGGGCGTCTTTTTATTTGTCATCATGGGTGCCACGGACGCTAGAGTCCCGAAAGGTTTTGCACCTATTGCTATCGGCTTGTGTCTGACCCTTATTCACTTAATCAGTATTCCGGTAACGAATACTTCAGTTAATCCAGCTCGAAGCACTGGCGTGGCTGTTTTTGTCGGTGACTGGGCGATGTCGCAATTGTGGCTGTTCTGGGTAGCGCCTATTGTGGGCGGAATGATCGGAGCGATTGTCTATAAGATTGTGGATGGCGAAATAAAAGAAATTGATTGAAGATAAACAAAAGCCGCTGTGACAAGCAGCGGCTCTGGATGCTAAAGCGAATTTTAGGAAAGCCTTTGGCGACCTAATAAAGAGTGGGACAACGTAGTGCCATCAACCAACTCTAATTCACCACCAACAGGTACACCATGGGCAATACGACTTGCCGATACTTGATGTTCACGGCATAGCTCAGCAATATAGTGCGCTGTCGCTTCGCCTTCTACCGTCGGGTTGGTTGCTAAAATAACTTCGCTGATCCCGCCTTTTTGAAGACGGAAATCCAGAACATCTAATCCAATATCACTTGGGCCTATGCCATCAAGTGGGGACAAGTGTCCCATCAAAACAAAGTAACGTCCCGAAAACTGGCCTGTTGCTTCTAAAGCAGCAATGTCTGCCGGGCTTTCAACCACGCAAAGTTGACCGTTTTCCTGACGTTTAGGATTGTTACAGATATGACAAGTTTCTTCTTCAGTGAATGTTCGGCATTGGCTGCAATGGCCAATATCCACCATTGCCTGACCAAGAGCTTCAGCGAGAAGTAACCCACCTTTTCTGTCGCGCTGTAACAAATGAAAGGCCATACGTTGGGCAGACTTGGGACCAACCCCAGGCAGACAACGTAAGGCCTCCATCAAATGCTCCAGCATATGACTGGTACGCATCAATCACCTACTTTTTAGAAAGGCATCTTCATGCCTGGTGGTAGTTGCATACCGCCAGTAACTGCAGCCATTTTCTCTTTTGATGCTTCTTCAATACGACGAGCAGCATCGTTAAACGCAGCTGCAATCAAATCTTCCAGCATTTCTTTGTCGTCTTCCATCAAGCTTTCATCGATGTCAACACGGCGAACACTGTGGCTACCAGTGATTGTAACTTTTACCAAACCTGCACCAGATTCACCGGTGATTTCCATGTTTGCGATTTCTTCTTGCATCTTTTGCATGCGATCTTGCATTTGTTGGGCTTGCTTCATTAAGTTGCCCATTCCGCCTTTACCAAACATCTTTATCTCTCTGGTTTTATCTTTGATTGTTTCACATACAGTGGGGATAAAAGATTAAAATCTCAACCCCACCGTTTCGGTTAAATTGGTCTTACGCTGTCTTTATCAAGTTCGGCGCTAAAGCGACGCTCAATAAATTGTACATTAGGATCTGTCGATAGTTGGCTCATGGCATGAGAAAGTTTCTCTTGGTACAGCCTTTCGCGCAGTTCGAGCGGTGTTTCACCTTCTTCGCCTAAAGAGACCGAAAGTACACACTCTTCACCTAATTTTGCGTTAAGCGCTTGTAGCAGCTCGCTTTGAGCTTTATCCGTATTCAGGTGAGCATGGCTGGAGCGCAATAGCAGCTCGATAACATTACCCTGTTTCTTATACACAGAGTTAAGCGCCAGTTGCTCAACAAGCTTCGCCGTTTCTAAGCTTTGAATCAAACTCGCCCATTCATTTTGAGCACAAGCTTCATCAATGAGCTTAGCGGTCATCTCTGGTGTTTTTTCATGCTCCAGAGACTTTTTAATTTGAGTCGGTGTCAGTTCTTTTTTTACTTCAACTTCAGCAACTGGCTGAGTTGGACGCCATTGATATGCTTCTTGATCTTCAGGTTCGTTGCTCTCATACGCTGGCGACATCGGCGAAGCGTTCTGAGCACGTTGTGCCACTCGCTCTAACACCGAAGTAGGTTTTGCAGATGCCGCTTCAGACTTTTTTGAGCCGTGACCTGTGTTTCCTTGACCAGAATTTCCTTGCTGATTCAAACCTTCACGCTGTGAACGCAACTGATGTCTTAACCCAGTTAAAGGCGAAGATGTTTTGCGTTCTTGCTGAGGCGATTCTGCAACAGTTTGCTCTTCTGCTGGAACATAAGGTTCAGGCTGAGAAACAGGATTCATCGGCGCCTGTTGGACATCACGCGGCGCGTTATATTGCTCGGCATGATTCTGTGTAGGTTGACTCTGAACTGGCGCTGATTGTGGTACAGTTTGAGCCGGAGCCGCAGAATGTTGCGGAGCACTTGGTGCTACAGGAGCCGAAGGGGCGACATGAGGTCTCGGAGCTACAGCTGCTTGAGCAGCTGGCTGAGCTACTGTTGCTGGTGTTGTAGGTTCACTTTGCGTCGATATTGCTGAGGTCAACGGCACTTGAGATGGTCTGAATGCCATCATTCTCAAAGCGATCATTTCCATACCGATTCGACCTGTCGGCGAAGCAGCAAGGTCAGATCTTCCTTTCAACGCAATTTGATAGTAAAGCTGAACATCCTGAGGTGTCAGAGACTTCGCTAACCATTCAATTTTCTCAGCATCTGGAGCCGATTTATCTAAGCTTGCAGGTAGTGCCTGAAACATGGCGACACGATGCAATTGGCTCGCTAACTGCTGAAGCAGTCCATCCCATTCAACGCCATTCTGTGCAAATGTCTCAATAGACTCCATCACCATTTGTGGCTGTTTGGAGCTGATTGATTGCAACAGGTGCAGCGCTTGGTCAGTATCAAGTGTACCTAACATGTGCGACACAATATCGTTGCCCACATGATTGTTACCCAGCGCAATCGCCTGATCGGTTAAGCTTAACGCGTCACGCATACTGCCATCAGCGGCATGAGCAATCAGACCTAACGCCTTGTGCTCAAATGCGACACTTTCTTCAGTAAGAACATGCTCAAGTTGTTGCTGGATATTTTCGATACTGATCGGCTTTAGATGAAACTGAAGACAACGAGATAAAATCGTCATCGGCAGCTTCTGAGGATCGGTGGTCGCAAGCAGGAATTTCACATACTCAGGCGGTTCTTCCAACGTTTTCAATAATGCATTGAAACTGTGGCGCGACAGCATGTGAACTTCGTCTATCAGATAAACCTTAAAGCGACCACGCGCTGGCTTATACTGAACGTTATCGAGAAGCTCACGAGTATCTTCAACTTTGGTGCGCGACGCCGCATCGATTTCTAGTAAATCAACAAAACGTCCTTGGTCAATTTCTTTACAGGTTGCACACTCGCCACAAGGCGTTGATGTGATACCTGTTTCGCAATTGAGCCCTTTCGCAAAAAGTCGTCCAATCGTCGTTTTACCTACACCACGAGTACCACTGAACAGGTACGCATGATGTAGTTGATTGTGAGCCAAAGCATTTTCTAAAGCTGTTAATACATGGGCCTGCCCTACCACTTCTTTAAACTTGGTAGGACGCCATTTACGCGCTAAGGCAAGATAACTCATGAAACCTTCCGTTGTAGATGTTTATACCTAATTAGTCTATTCAGCCACTGGACTGTTAGAAACCAAACTGTCCGACAACTGAAAAGGTATTAGTGGCCTTCAAATTCACAAATGCTGTAAACGTTTAAGCCTAAACCTTCTAAACGCTTGTCACCACCAATTTCTGGTAGGTTGATAACAAATGCTGCGTGTTCTACTTCGCCGCCAAGTTGGCGAATCAGAAGAGTTGTCGCTTCAATAGTACCGCCTGTCGCTAGCAGGTCATCAACAACAAGTACTTTGTCGCCAGATTTAATAGCATCTACATGAATTTCCAGTACATCTGTACCGTATTCCAATTCATAAGATTGAGCGATGGTTTGACGAGGAAGTTTACCCGGCTTACGCACTGGTACAAAACCTACGCCTAGTTCTAGAGCTAGTGGTGCACCGAAAAGGAAACCACGAGCTTCTGTACCTACAACCTTGGTAAATCCCATATCCTTGTACTTATCAACCAATAACTGAATAGTTGCTTGATATGCTTGAGCATCTTCCAACAGACTCGTTACGTCACGGAACAAGATTCCTGGCTTTGGATAGTCTTGAATTGATTTGATGCTTGATTTGATCAGTGAAAGAGTTTCGGTTGTCATAACTAAATTAACTTCGGTTCATTCAGTACAAGAATCTATGTACTGGTATTAAAATTCCGGCACACCCTAAATTAATATTTCATAGCGCCGAAAAAACAAACGCCCACTACGAGAAGAGTGGGCACACTTCCCGCTAATGCTAGTGATTTTCTTGCTGGTTAGCAACCAGCTCGTAGGTAGGTATGCGCTGAAACCCAGTGATCAATACCACAAGCCCAAAAAACAGTAGAAGTTTTAACCAAATATGAGGCACAAACCAGATAGAGAATGCAAAACTGGCAACGATAAATATGGTTCCCCGAATCTTCACTTTTCTGGAAACCGCTCGATTCTGATGCCAATTTTCTAAAATGGGGCCGAATAAGGCGTGTTGATGCAACCAAGTGTGAAAGCGTGGGCTTCCTCTGACAAAGCAAGCACTGGCTAACAGGATAAATG
This sequence comes from Vibrio diazotrophicus, assembly GCF_038452265.1. Lineage (NCBI taxonomy): Bacteria > Pseudomonadati > Pseudomonadota > Gammaproteobacteria > Vibrionales > Vibrionaceae > Vibrio > Vibrio diazotrophicus. Next base: position 988,869 of record NZ_CP151842.1, on the reverse strand, counting down.
GTGTGGTTGGTAGCAAAGGAAGGATGATGCCCAGAATGCCTAGGCATACACTCACAGCACCAACAATATTATATGTGTAGCGACGAATACTGATGGTGAAACCTCTGAATAGTTAGAAACCCTCGTATCCACTAAATACGCGAATCCAAGTTAATGTTGCTGGAAGCGTTGGGATCAATAGGGCTGCAATAAAACCTAAAAAATATAAAACGTTATATGGTTCTTTAAAATCTTTATCTGCCATGGGTACGTCTCTGAGCTTGTGTGTTGAGTCTTGTTATTGCATCTCGTTAATGACAAGTAAACGAATTGATGCATCATTGTTTTCGGCGCAGACTATACCTTAAACAATTCAACTTAAACACAGAGTAATTGTGTGGTTATTGGCAGGCAGATACAAGGCTCACACTATGTATAAGTGTAAACTGAAATTACTAAGTGTAAGTGCCGAAGCCTTATGCTTCGGCACCACGATGAATATCAAGAGAAAAACTACTTACCCCAATCTTACCCAAAGAAAGCTGGCATCCTCCGTGAATCAGAAGATCTTTGGTAATAAAATTTTTCATGCAATTTTCACCAAGATTCACACCAGCAGAAATATGTTGCGTCATGTAACCATTTGACCACTGGCTATCTAACCCTGCGGGCAAAATGGACAGTGTGCCGTCCGTTAAGTCAGCCAAACCAAATAGTGCCGACACTGGTTGCGCGCAAGGCGAGCACTCTAGCCCTTTTTCCAAAATGTCAGCCAAGTCTTTGAGATCCGCGCTGAAACTGCGCAGGTTACGCAGGTAGTCATGAAATAGTGCTCTCACCAATAATGTACTGGCAACGTTGTCTTCATCGTTCGTTGCCGAATCAACCAAATAGAAAGCAAACTGACCATTCATCAGCCACGCATAGTCAAAGACTAACGGCATTGTATCCGTCGATTGAAGAAGGCGATAACTGCACTTCCATACACCCTGTGAAGTGTCGTTTTCAGGCAGCAAAGCGTGCAACAAATCACGGGCTGCATTTGGGTTTGAACGTAGAAAGTCCAGATGCCAATGCAACTCTTGCTCTTCGGGCACATCGCCACCGCCGTCAACACGGAACCATTGGCTGGAAAAATCACGTTGGTCAACAATGTGGTTGTTGGAATCTTCTAAAGTGCTTTCTATTGCACAACCTAAGTGAGCATGGTTACCAATCGGCTTCGCCAGAAAATCTTTAATCCCATAACGTAAGGCTTTTGCCACATCCGACATTTCATCAGTTGCTGAAACAACGATCAATGGTAGCGATGGGTACTCTAAACTGACTTCTTCCACAAACTCTATGCCGTCTAACACAGGCATAGACAAGTCACACAGGACCAAATCAGGCTCAACGGTTCTTAGCTTTCTAAGTCCATCCAAACCATTCTCGGCCTCCATCACTTCATAACCCTGTGCCGACAAATAGCCACTCGTAATACGTCTAAAAATGGGGTCATCATCAACCAACATGATTAGCTTCTTGTGTACAGACTCCGCCATCGGTTGCGGATCCATACGTGGATGAGTTTTGTACATAGCCTAACCCCACTATGCGTTTGTTATATGCAATGACGTTGACTTCAAAGCAGGTGAATTCGTTATTTAAAAAGTAGTCAGTAAAAAGGATTTATACAAATATTCCACTTTCAGGTCTAGTTGCATACTATATGTACGCAATGTCTCAAAATCGTCAAACAAGTTGACATGACTCAACCTTTGCTTTCAGATATCCGTATAAGTTAAGCAAATTCGTAAAATAATGTGTCAGGAAAAATGAAACTAGACGATCTAAATCTCTTTCGACTGGTGGTCGAGAATGGAAGTTACACGGCAACTTCTCGCAAAACGATGATTCCAGTTGCTACGATCACTCGACGCATTCAAGCACTCGAAGACTCATTGAACTTGAGACTTCTTAATCGCCACGCTCGTAAACTCTCTCTTACAGAAGCAGGGGAACGTTTCTTCAAAGATTGCTCTCCTCTCTTACACCGTTTGGCTTCAATGGCGGAAGAGATCACTGATGAGTGCCGTGGCGCATCTGGCAAACTTAAGATCTCTTCACCTTCAAACCTGACTAAGCGTTTGATGATGCCGATGTTCAATGAGTTTATGAAGCAGTACCCAGAAATTAATATTGAACTGACGACTAGCAATCAAGCAGACCAACTAGACCCAACGGAGTGGGATGTTATTTTCAGAATTGGTCCGCAACGCGACTCAAGCTTAATTGCTCGTAAAATCAGTGAAGTGAAAGATATTTTGGTCGCAAGCCCGACTTATTTAGCTAAGAACCCTGCACCTAAACATGCGGAAGAGCTGAGCCGACATTCACTGCTTAAAGGCCATCCTTTACTGAAATGGCAGCTCACCAACACGGAAGGCGAAACGGTTATCAACTTAGATAAAGGTCGCTTCCAAGCCAACACTCTAGATGTGGTTCGTATTGCTTGCTCTGAGGGGTTAGGTATTACCCTGATGCCGAACGTCATGATTACCGAATACATTGCCGAAGGCAGTCTAGTTCGAGTACTTGACCAGTGGAGTGCGAATCCGCGCGATATCTATATGCTGTATAACCATAAAGACCACCTTCCAGAAAAAGTGCGTCTCTTTATCGATTTTGTTATCGCCTACCACTTGCATTAAAACAATTTCATTAAAAAAAGGGCCATTCGGCCCTTTTTGCTTATCTCTACTTTCTGCCATTAAAGATTAAAGAAACTCGACAAACTTACTGAGTTCACGCTCAGGCACTTTCATCGCACTCCCTTCTGGAGTCCCCAGATAAAGGAAACCGACTACGTGATCTTCCCCTTGCAAACCAAAAGCGCTTCGCACTTCAGGATGGAACATTAGATTGCCTGAACGCCATATTCCCTGAAACCCTTGTGCAACTGCAGCCATTTGCATCGCTTGCACAGCGCAACCCGCAGACAAGTGCTGTTCAAACGCAGGCACTTTTTCATGCGGCGTCACTTTGGCAATCACAGTAATTACCATAGGAGCTCGAAAAGGTGCGTTTTTCATCTTAGTGACTGCGGCTTCATCGTTGTTGTCAGCAATCGCGGCTTTAACCAACACTTCCGAAAGTTTATGAAGACCACTGCCCTGCGCGATCACAAAACGCCAAGGTGTGAGGTTTGCGTGATCCGGTGCTCGTAACCCAGCACGGATAATATTTTCCAAAGCTTTGCCTTCCGGAGCCGGAGCAACAAGCTTGGCCATAGAGCGGCGATTGAGCAGCAGTTCAAGAGCATCCATGATAAGTCCTTCTTAAGTGCTTAATTTGTTGAAGATATAAATTTAAACCAATCCTAGCATAGAAATTTTTATTCTCATCAATGCAAAAAGTGAGGTTTTCACCTCACTTTCTGTTTTTGCTTCGCCGACGTTGTTTTTCCTTCTTATAAATAGAAGGTCTATAGATAGAAGACGTTATGAATAAAAAGTCTCACCAATTCCTGCGCGAGTTAGCAAACCATCACAAGGCGCAAATCTGTCGCCATATTTTTCGGCATGCTTATTCATCATTTCCACCAGCTTAGGAAGACCGATATGGTCCATATAGCGGAAAGGTCCACCTAAAAACGGAGGGAAACCAATGCCGAATATAGCGCCAATATCACCATCTCTTGGACTGCGAATGATGCCTTCATCTAAACAGCGTACTGCTTCATTTAACATCGGCAGCATGCAGCGCAATGATATTTCACTCTCACTGAGATGAGACTCTGGTTTCAAATTCAGTAGCTTATAGACTGATTTATCGACTTCTTTTTTCTTACTGCCTTTATAGATATAGAAGCCTTTGCCAGACTTACGACCTTTACGGCTGTCGTTAAGCAACTTGTCGAAAACCTCTGGACCTTGGAAACGAGGGCCAAGTTCTTTAACCAATATCGGCATAATTTTCGCGCCAATATCGATACCGACTTCATCCAACAAGGTAATAGGTCCGACAGGAAACCCTGCGTTTAGCAGCGCAGTATCAATCTCTTCTATCGGCACACCTGCCATTAGAATTTGTGCTGACTCATTCATATAAGGAGCAAGAATACGGTTAACGTAAAAGCCTGCTTTATCTTTAACGACAATCGGTGTCTTACCCTGTTTGCGAGCAAGTGCCACTACAGTTGATACTGTTTCATCAGAAGTAGTTGCATGCGGTATCACCTCAACCAAAGGCATCTTTTCAACCGGGCTGAAGTAATGCAAACCAACCACATTTTCAGGGCGAGCTGCTTTTTCAGCGATTTGATGAATCGGCAATGAGGATGTATTGGTCGCAAAAATTGTTGTTGGCTTAGCATGAGTTTCAATGTCTGAAACCATGGATTGTTTGAGCTCCAAGTCTTCAAACACCGCTTCTATCACCACATCAGTCAAGTTGAACGCGGTAAAGTCAGTGCCTCCAGACAACTTCATCATCTCGTGCTGAACCTGAGCTTTGCTCAGAATACGGCGCTTACGCTGCTTCTCGAACAATCCGTAGTTGTATTTGAGTGCATTGAGCACTCCGTCATTCGAGACATCTTTAATGCGAACTGGCACTTTAGCTTTTGATGCGCTGACGTGGCTGATACCCGCACCCATCAAACCGCCACCTAATACACCCACTCGCTCGACTTTTCTTGGCTCAGCATCGCTACCGTTTTCTTTCTTCATTTCTGTAGTCGCAAAGAAGATAGAACGCAGAGCTTTCGATTCGGACGTCATCACTAACTCACCAAATCTTTCCGCTTCTAACTGAAGCCCTGCTTTCATGCCTTTTTCTAAGCCAAATTGAATCACTTCCAATATCGCTTTAGCCGCAGGATAGTTACCGCGCGTCTTTTGTTCTGTCTTCTTAGACGCCTGTTCGAATACAAACTTACGGCCAAACTGAGTTCGCGAAATCAGTCTTTCTTTCGTCGTCAGTTTGCCTTTGCTGCGTTTTTTACTCTTCTCATTCACAAAACGCTTTGCAACATCCAACAAAACACTGTTTGGCACGCAAGCATCAACAACACCTAGCTTTTTCGCTTTCGCTGCACGTAATTGTTTACCTGTAAGAATCAGATCTAGTGATGGCAGTAAGCCAATCAGTCGAGGCAAACGTTGTGTACCGCCAGATCCTGGAAGTAAACCCAACATCACTTCTGGCAGGCCCAAACGTGTCTTGTCATCATCGCTACACACACGGTAATCACACGCTAAAGCAAGCTCTAAACCGCCACCTAAACATGGGCCATGAATCGCAGCGATAACAGGAAATGGGAGATCCGACAGTTGCTGGAACATCTGTTGACCTTGGGTCGCCAACTCCTGCGCTTCTTTTGCAGAAGTGCAAGAATCCAACATTCGAACATCGGCGCCAGCAATAAAGTTGTCTGGCTTCAAAGAGTGGATGATCAGACCTTTTACTTGATTCTTTGACTGATTCAGTTCCGTGAACACCTCTTGCATTTCCGCGGCAAACGCAGATTGCAGAGTATTCATTTTCTCTCCCGGAACATCGATGGCAAGCCAAGCAATACTGTCTTCATCAATTCTAAGATGGAACGCTTTCGACTCACTCATTACTCAACCTCCAAAATCATAGCTGCACCCAGTCCGCCCGCGGCACACGCCGTATTCAATGCAAGACCACCACCACGACGTTTTAACTCTCGAAGTGTTTGAGTGATCATCCGTGCACCTGTCGCCGCAAATGGGTGACCATAGGCAATGGATCCACCAAGCACGTTAAATTTATCCATGTCCACTTCACCAATCGCTTGGCTACGCCCCAACACTTCTTGGGCAAACTTATCGCTGGCAAACATTTTCAAATTCGCCAAAGTCTGAGCAGCAAAAGCTTCGTGCATATCAATCAAAGTAAGATCCGAAAGCGTAATGCCAGCTCTGTCTAAAGCGATAGGCGTTGCGTGAGATGGCCCCATAAGCATGTCTTGTTGAACACCAATAGCGGAAAACGCGTAAGAACGGATGTAACCCATAATCTCCAGCCCCAACTCTTTCGCTTTACCTTCACGCATCAAGATAATGGCTGCTGCGCCGTCAGTAAGAGGAGTACTGTTGGCTGCGGTTACTGTGCCATATTGACGGTCAAAGGCAGGGCGCAATTTGGCGTATCCTTCTAGAGTCGAATCATGGCGAATGTTGTTGTCTTGTTCGATCCACTTTCTATAAGGTTCAGGAAATGCTGTCATTACTTCGCCCTGAATTTTGCCTTCACTCCAAGCAGTTGAAGCGAGTGTATGTGAGCGATGTGCCAATGCATCTTGATCAGCGCGAGAAATCCCGTGGGTTTTTGCCATTTGCTCGGCGGTTTGTCCCATGGAAAGCCCAGTTGAATACTCCGCAACGGCTGGCGGTACAGGCATTAAATCTTTGAGCGATAGTGATTTCAGTACTTTGAGTTTTTGGCCGATTGTTTTGGTTTTACTTAAAGCCAATAAACTCGCTGCTAAATTTCTTGAAACGCCAATTGGCAGTACCGATGAAGAATCCGCACCACCCGCAATACCGATGTCGATCGTGCCAGCCATAATGCTTTCTGCAACGTTCACTGCTGATTGAAAGCTGGTTGCACATGCTCGCGTCACACTGTAAGCATCCGTATTAATATCCATACCGGTGCCAAGTACAATTTCTCGCGCAATATTTGGCGCAGCTGGCATTTGAACAACTTGCCCAAACACAACCTGTTCGATCAACTTGGGATCGATATTCGTACGAGCAAGTAATTCACTTACCACCATCTTTCCAAGATCAACAGCGGGAACTTGGCTGAACTCTGTACTTTGGCGTGCAAAAGGGGTTCTTAGACCTGCGACGATAGCGACACGTTCACCCGAACGCGTTTTGACTTCCTGTTTGCCCATTATCTGTTTACCCATTACTTTTCCTTAGAATAAGAGGTCTGACCTGCTCATTGTAACGGGATTGTTAATACAATCAAACAAGCGTTTAGAAAACGTGATATCAGCAGCGAAACAAGTATTCCTGCTTAAGCTCTGCTAACCTTTATATCAGCTTGTCTTGAATGATTTAAAGGTGATTGAGAGAGAAGTGATTGAAGAAAGAAAGGAAATAAATATTTTCAAAAAGAGGAATTGAAAGCAAAAAAAAACCACACAAATCTGTGTGGTCGGAATATATAGTAAAACAATTAACTTACGCCAATTGAAAATAATCAGTTTCCTGATTAGGAGAAAGTAAAGTCAGCCTTCAAAAGGAAGTGTCATCTTGCTCAACATGCTAGTCACAAGGACTAACTAGATGACGTGAACAACTATAACTGCTCCTGAGCAACAGATTTTGAAATAGATCAATTTTAATGTGATTTATTGAGCAGATCGAAATTAATTTCGCTGAAAAGTTGTTTTGAGCATAATTTTCCACATCAATGCGAAAACATCGTTACCCAAAAGAGCCTGAATACCCATTTCAGTTGCTAAGTGCTCACCTTAGTTTCGAATTTGGAATGAATTGAAATATCACACTACGAAGCCACCGGAGACTCGAGTGTCAATAATTAAAATATTTGGAAAGAAATCGGCTAACCATCCGGTCAATAACGGTATGGATAGACAAAGAAAATACGAAGCGCTTGTGCGTGCTTATCACACCGATCTCTATCGCTACGCTTATTGGTTATGCAAAGACCAAAGTGTGGCCGAAGATTTGGTGCAAGAAACTTGCTTACGAGCTTGGAAATCACTCGAAAGCTTGCAAGATGAAAAAGCCGCTAAGTCTTGGCTCATTACCATACTGAGGCGAGAGAATGCACGCCGCTTTGAGCGCAAACAGTTTGATTTAGTTGATATTGAGACACACGGAAATGAAGCAAAGGTTTCAGACGATGCTCACCACCAGAGAGAATGGTTGCAAAAACAGATCATGAAATTGGAAGATGAGTATCGCGAACCGCTGTTCTTACAGATCATTGGCGGTTTTAGCGGTGAAGAGATAAGCGAGATTCTCGAACTCAATCAAAATACCGTTATGACTCGTCTTTTCCGAGCTCGTAATCAATTAAAAGAAATGTTGGATTCTTCCGAAAACTTTAGAGGGCAGCAAAATGGATGATTTAGAATTTCGCCGCCGCGTCATGTCGGAACCGAAACAGAAAAACAGCGAATACGCTGGTGCATTATCCAAAGAGGCTAACCAAAAGTTCTTAGATGATGTGTTAAAGCTCGACGCACAAATCGCTGATGCTATGAAAGTTGATGTGCCCGAAGGGTTAGCCGACAGAATTTTGTTCAATCAAAGTTCACACGCGGATGATAATGTCACTACCGTTAACTTTGCTCGTAGAGCAATGGCAATGGCAGCATCTATCGCTTTTGTATTTGGCTTAATCGTAGGACAGGTCAACTGGGGGAAACTTATCGTTCCACCAGCACAAGCAAGTTTGGTAGATATCGCCATTAAACATGTGGTCGATGAAGAAGGCTTTGTATCTAACATTGACGAACAAGTCAGCTCTAGACAGATCAATGCAAAGTTACAACCTTTTGCCTATAAGTTTACCGAGAACTTCCCGTACCATGTTTATTACCTAAATCACTGTGGATTTGGCAAATCTAACGCTCTGCATATGGTTTTCCAAGGCGATAGTGGCAAAGTTACCTTGTTTCTCGCAGGTGTTCAGAGCGACATCAATGGACACTTTGATAAAGATGGAATGTCCGGAATGGTCGAGTCAGTCGGCGATAAAAGTCTGATTATCGTCGGTAATAGTGGCGAAAACATACGTAAAATTGCAGACAATCTTCTTCCTTTACTTCGCCCTCAGAAATAGCCAACCTGAATAAACAATAAGCTCACAAATAATGTGGGCTTATTGCATTTTTAATAGAGTTAAAACTCTAATAAATCATTATTTCTTACAAATTCATGTCAGTTATCCACCATTTCTGCAATTTTCTCGTCCAATTAGACAATGGTCGGATTTCTATATTGTAGACTAGGTACTAGGATCAGCCCCAACTGAGCAATTGCTCAAAAAAGCCCACTAGAGGCTATACAAAAAAGGAAAAACACATGAACAAGACGCGTCTGTTTAAACGTTCACTATTAGCAGTAACAGTAACACTAGCTACGCAGCAAGCAATGGCTGCTGGCTTCCAGCTCAACGCTCAATCAGCAACGGGCCTAGGCCGTGCATTTGCTGGTGATGCCGTAATCGCAGATAACGCTTCAGTGATGGCGCGTAACCCTGCAGCGATGGCACTATTCGACAAAATGGAACTTTCTCTAGGTTTCGAGTCGATTACTACCATGATCGAAGTAAAAGATGCTACCTACGCAGGAGCAGTATCTGTTGATGATACCGATGATGTTGGCGGCACATCAATTGCTCCAAATATTCACCTAGTTGTTCCGGTAAACGACAAGTTTGCTTGGGGTGTGAATGCTTACACTAACTTTGGTACCAAAACAGAGTTCTCAGATAACTACACAGCATCTGAGTATGGAGGCTTAACTGATGTTAAAAGCTTTAACTTCGGCCTAGCTGGTTCGTACCGTTTAACTGAACAACTTAGCTTTGGCGCTGGCTTAGATCTTATCTACGGCCAAGGAACATTCAAACGCTCTACTAGTGCACTGATTGCTCTAAAAACAAGTAACACAGTCAAGCAAGGGACTCCGCTTGTAAACGTTGATAAAGCTGACGGTTGGGCTGTCGGTTTCAATTTAGGTACAGTTTACGAACTAGATGAAAACAACCGCTTTGGTTTTGGCTACCACTACAGCCCTGAATTCACAGCAAAAGACGACAAAGGTCAAGAAATTACTCTTCCATTGCCTGATATTGCAGAGTTCTCTGGTTTCCACAAGATTGAAGATACATCTTTTGCCGTTCATTACAGTGTGCAATGGATTGGCTGGAGTGCATTCGATAAAATTGAAATGCGTAATCTTCAAAACTCACTTGTTGGTACGTCATATGATAAACAGTATCAATGGCAAGATGGCTGGCACTATTCTCTGGGTGGCACATACTACTTGAACAAAGACTGGACGCTTCGCGCAGGTTATATGTATGACACAAGTGCACAAGATAAGCTAACGTCAATCTCAGTGCCAGATTCTGATCGTCAGTGGTTATCTGCTGGTTTCACTTACGAAATTGACCAAGCATCAAACGTTGACTTTGGCTTCACCTACCTAATTGGTGAAGATACACAAGTAAACGAATCAGTTGCTAGCTTAGGCACAAGTGTATCCGCAACTACTCGTGCTGATGCAATCTTAGTAGGCTTACAATACAGCCGTTCTTTCTAATTCTTAGTTAGAAACAACACAATCGCTAAAGGGCTGGTTTACCAGCCCTTTTTACATCTTTCCGAATAAACTTTTTTATTTTAAGCGCACAGCTGTGTCTTAAAACCCTCCTTAACCCCTACACGTGTACGCTGAAAATACATTCATGGAGAAAACAAAGCAGTCAGATGTTTTTTATAAACATAAATTTTGGCATTTTATTTTGTATATCAATTAAAAGCTGGTTTTCATTTTTCATGGCTGATTTTAGTTCTTAGACTTTACCGTTCAGTTTTTCCAAATTTCAGCGAACATAAAATCAAAATGAAAACAAATAAGACTCTCCTTACTCTAGCGGTGGCTGCTAGTTTGGCTAGCGTACCAACTCTTTCTCATGCTGCAGGTTTTCAACTTGCCGAATACTCGGCAACTGGCCTAGGCCGCGCCTACGCAGGTGAAGCCGCTATGGCAGATAATGCCAGCGCACAATGGCGCAACCCTGCAATGCTTACTTACCTAAAGGGTACTCAAGTTTCAACGGGCGCTATTTATGTAAACCCAAATGTTGATGTACATGGTGATGTGTCTTTTAACAACACAACGACACGTGTTGAATCGAATGATTACGCGAACGATGCTGTTATTCCTAACTTTTATCTTTCTCACCAAATCAATGACAAGTTAGTTGCCGGCCTTGCTCTAGGCACAAACTATGGTATGGAGACTGAACTCGGTTCTAACTTCGCAGCCAGTCACTTCGGTGATGAAGCGATGGTAAAAACCATGGAAGCGAATGCCAACCTTGGTTATCAACTGACTGACGCTGTCAGCATCGGTGGTGGTGTTCGTTACGTTATCGGCGAAGGTCACTTCGGTGCGAAAGCTCCTACAAGTAATGCCTACTCTTTACCCCAAGGCACCACTCTAAAATATATGGAAGGTGAAGATACCGCATGGGGCTGGCAAGCTGGTGCTGCATGGCAAATCAACCCGAGTAACCGCGTTGGTTTAACCTATAAATCAGAAGTGGATCTTAAGCTCTCTGGTACAGCAAAAATTTTCACTGGCACAACTGTATTCAATGATAAGGGATACATGGTTCTTACCATGCCTGCAACAGCCGAAATTGCCAGCTTCCACCAAGTAACAGATAAAATTGCCTTACACGGCAGTATCAACTGGACTGACTGGAGCAGCTTTGAAAAACTTGAAGCACAGTTAGACAAACTTAAAACTGTTATGGTTAAAGAGGAAAACTGGGAAGATAACTACCGTTTCGCTCTCGGCGCGACTTACCAGTTAGATTCAAAGCTTGCTCTACGTAGCGGTGTGGCTTACGACATGGGCGCGGTTAATGACCAAAACCGAACTATTACGATTCCAGAAACGGACCGTATCTGGTTAAGCATTGGTGCTGGCTACGACGTTACCGAACAGTTCACTGTTGATGCGGGCTTTACTTATATCGTAGCTAAAGATGCTTCAATCAAAGAATCTCGTGGTTATGAGTCAGATAACTCAGCTCAGAAAGTAGGTGGACAATTCACAGGTCAAACTACTGGTAGTGTTTGGTTGCTAGGTGTTCAAGCGAGCTACCGTTTCTAAAAGCTATTGTTTCTAGGAGCTATTTGCTTACTTAATTAGGCCAGTGCTTACCACTGGCCTCTTTCTTTTAGGAACAATAGAAACTGTTCACTGGCTTCTTCTACTAAATCCAATACCAACTCAAAGCCTTGATCTCCGCCGTAATACGGATCGGGAATCTCTTCATAGTTCGATTCTCCGTGGCTCAAGAATAACGACAACTTGTACTGCAATTGCTTTGGACACATGAGCATAAGATCTTCCAAATTCTCATGATCGGCTGCCAATATGTAGTCAAAATCCTCAAAATCTCTTTTTGTTACTTTGCGAGCTAACATCCCAGAAAATGAATAACCTCTCCGCTCTCCAGCGGCTCTCGCTCGCTTATCAGGTAACGCACCTTGGTGATAACCAATCGTGCCTGCTGAATCCACTTCAACATCGATACCTAATTGCTCTGCCTTACTTCTTAAGACAGCTTCTCCGGTTGGTGAACGACAAATATTCCCCATGCAAACCACTAAAATTTTTGTCATTGTAATTCCTTGTTTTTGATCTGTGTTTGCCAACGCTTCATTAAGTTATCATAGTCACAATAATCAGATTGAAAAAGGAATTGTCATGTCCAATGATGACGTTAAACAAGAGCGCCACAAAGCTCGCCAGCAAAAAGTAAAAGAACAGGTAGATGCTCGAGTCGCAGCCGCTCAGGAAGTGAAGGGGTTATTGTTGGTTATTACTGGTAATGGTAAGGGTAAGTCTACGTCCGGTTTTGGCACTATTGCCCGCGCCGTTGGACACAACAAAAAATGTGCCGTAGCCCAGTTCATTAAAGGAACTTGGGATAATGGCGAACGAAACTTGCTTGAAAAGTTAGGCGTTGAATTCCAAGTTATGGCGACTGGGTTCACTTGGGATACTCAGAATAAAGAAAGCGACACAGCTGCGGCGCAACTTGTTTGGCAAGAGTGTAAGCGAATGCTGAAAGATGAATCTATCGATGTCATTTTATTCGACGAACTGACTTACATGGTCAACTACGGCTACATTGAGTTAGACGAAGTGGTTGAAGCACTAAGCCAGCGTCCACATATGCAGTCTGTCATTATTACTGGCCGCGCAGCACACCGAACCTTAATTGAAATGGCCGACACCGTTTCCGAAGTCAAAAATACCAAGCACGCATTTGAAGCAGGAGTTAAAGCTCTGCAAGGTATCGACTGGTAAATATCTAGTTGAAGTCATTTTCATCATAAAAAGAAAGCGAGCGGAGATTACACCCACTCGCTTTTTTGTTTATTAGAGGAATCAAGCTAGTTAAACAGACCTTTCAGTAAGCTATCAACCGCTTTCTTAGTATCTTCGTCCTTGATCTTGTCACTCAATTTCTCGATACCTCGATCTACTTCTTTTTTCGCTTTCTGTTTGAGTACATCATCAAACACAAGTTTGTATTTAGGCTCAGACCATTTACCTGAGATGTTGACCGGAATAGTCACATCGCGCAGCTCATCAACGTCTTTACCGCCTTGACCTTTCAACGAACCCACCACTGAAGTGCTGAGTGTAAAGTCTACCGTTTCATCTAAGTAGTTCGCTTTACCCTGCCCTCTGATGCGAAGAGCTGGTGACTGCATATGCAGATCATCGGTCGTGATATTACCCTTATCAAGCTTGAGCGTCGCTGTCATCGCACTGAAATCGGTTTTCTTAACATGGTCAGCTTCAGTGACATCTCCACCCGTTATTTTGGCGTAGTTAGTACGTAACAAGTGTGCAACGTTGATACCATTAACAGCGCCATCGGCGAAGTTGATTGCAACTGTACCGACAAGGTTCTTTTGGATACCTGTAGGCGTTAAGCTTTTACCCTGTGCGTTAACTTCTATATTACCTGTGCCTTCAAGCATATCGTTATCAAGCACATCCATCAGCATAGGTTGTACCTTCACACCTTTAACTGATTTCTTCACCGTATAAGTGGCAGGTGTTTTTCTGGTATCCACTAGGGCTGTTGCTGATACTGATCCTTGATACAAGTTGGCAGTAAAAGATTTCAGTGTCACCAAACCTCGGTTCACGACAACATCCGCTTTCACGTTCTGCATTTTCGCATTGTTCGCTTTTAGCTTATCAATAGTGATGTCGCCGGCAACGTCGAGTGTTTGCAGTGCAGATAGATCCGGCTCCACCTCTTGTTTGCTTGTACTAGCGGGTTTGGTCTCTGTCGACACTGGTTTCTCAGAAGCCGTTTCTGAAGAACTTGCTGAAGCCGCTTTCTCGTTACCAAGGAAGGCATCTACATCAATATCTGGGCTATGCAGGCTAAATCTTACTTTCGGGATATCCGCCAACGCCACATCGAGTTTACCGTCAAACTGCAATGCGTTAGCCGTTAACTTCGCAAGAACAACATTGAGCGTGCTTTTGCTGATATCAAAAGCAATATCCGATTGCATGCCAACCTTCATCGGTGACTGAGGTAAAGCTGCGCCCTGCAGATTTGCTTCCAGAGTAAATCCGTTTGCCGCTACTTTTGTGATCTCTTTATTCACCACCAGTGAGCTAGAGCCTTTCGCCTCTAACATCATATCTGCAGCTTTACCTTTTACAGAAAACTCTAGCGCATTTGGCTTATCAAAATCGAATGTTACCAACGCTAACTTTGCAGACTCAATGTTGTTTGCTTGGTCGCTAAAGCTCGCGTCCACGTTGATATTGCGTAACGCATATTGCGCAAAATCACTCGACAGTTTGACTTCTGCATTCCCTGAAGCTGCAAAGTTCTGCGGATTGTTTTTTTGCTGCTCATTGCGCCCTTTTGCAGCGAAGCTCACTAAGGTCCACTTCTCTGCTTCGAACTCATCCACTTTTAACTGAACATCGTAGAGTTTGGTTTGCGTTCCTGCTTTACGATCCTGAATATTCAACAACGCATTGTTGACAGTGACGCCAGCCAGTTGAATTGTCCAATCCTGAACACCGCTGGTTTGCTCTGGAGTTGGAGAGGGACTTTTGCTTTCTGCTGGTGCTTGAGTGTCAGCAACTTCTTGTGAGGTTTTCGCTTTAGTCAAACTGTCTAAATTCGTTCGACCATCTTTCAATGTTTCTAAATAAATTTCAGCACCATCAAGCTGAACATTGCCAATAACGAGTTGTTTATCCAACAGAGGCATCACGGAGACATCCACCCCAACGTTGTCCACTTTGAACATATTTGGGTTAGTGAATCCCTGTGGGTTTTTCAGTTCGGTTTTGCCAATTTCAAAGCCAATTGAAGGGAAGAATTTCCAGCCAATGTCGCCTTCAATCATTAAATCTAATCCGGTTTGTTTCTTCGTTTGTTCAACAATTAAAGGCTTGAACTGGTTTGGGTTCACGAATAAAACAAGTGCTGCAACTGCGCCTAAAACGACGACCACAAGTACAGCAACCAAGAGCAACAGTTTTTTCATCTGTTTAATCCTTGCTTGAAAACATCAACACCTGCGATTAACCGATGATTTTCAATCAATTAATCAATTAATCAATGATATAGATATAAAAAAAGTGACACTTAAAGTGCCACTTTTCAGTTAAAAAATAAAGTCGGCTAATGCCAAGCATTAGTCAAAATTACGATTTTAGCAATTTCGCAATGTGTGCTTTTAACACATCGATCGCGATACGGTTTTTACCGCCACGAGGTACGATGATGTCAGCATATTGTTTTGACGGTTCAATAAACTGGAGGAACATAGGACGAACCGTTTTTTGATATTGCTTCAGCACTGAATCCATTGTGCGACCACGATCTTCTACATCACGCTTCACGCGGCGCAGCAAACAGATATCTAATGGAGTATCCATAAATACCGTTACTTGCATAAGCTCACGTAGACGTGGGTCAGTCAGCAGCAGAATACCTTCTAAAATGATGACTTTCTTAGGTGTCATTGTGGTGGTGTTAGCGGTACGAGTATGCTCTGTGTAGCTATACTCTGGTACTTCAACAGCGTGACCGTTCATCAACTGTGTTAAGTGTTCACACAGTAAATCATGATCCAATGCACTTGGGTGATCGTAATTCGTTTTAACACGCTCTTCCATGCTCAGATGGCTTTGGTCTTTGTAATAGCAATCTTCCGTAATCACACCTATTTGGTGGTCACCAACTTTCGCACTCAGTTCATTGTAAATTGTGCTGGCTATAAGACTTTTACCAGAAGCTGATGCGCCGGCGATACCAACGATGACGCATTGATTATTATCAGACATGTATGTGCACTCGATACGTGTATTTTGGGAATTAAGTTAAACCGCCTGATTATAGGGAGTTCAAAAGGGTTATACCAGTTTGCATTAACGTTAAATGACAGTAATTTCTGATGTTGAACAATAAAAAGTCAGAGTAAACGATTACATCTACTCTGACTCAGTGACCATTCATTTCGATCGTCTTTTAAATCTCAGAAAATGATCAAACTTACTCAACCATGGTAAACATGATTGACTCTGGTTTCACCTTTCCTTGCCAGTACATCGAAGCGCAAACACGTTCAGCCAGTTGAATATAAACGGCGGCATGCTCACTGTCTGGGCGAGCGGCGACCGTTGGTTTACCAGCATCAATATCTTCGCGCATGCTGATGTGGAGCGGAATTTGAGCAAGCAGTGACAATCCAAATTCATTCGCCAGCGCCTGTGCTCCACCATGACCAAAGATATGTTCTTTCTCACCACAATGACTACAGATGTGATAGCTCATGTTCTCGACCATGCCAATCACCGACACATCCACTTTCTCAAACATTGCCGCACCTTTACGAGCATCCGCCAACGCCAGATCTTGAGGCGTCGTGACGATAAGTGCTCCGGTCACTGGTATTTGCTGAGAAAGCGTCAACTGGATGTCACCCGTACCCGGTGGCATATCAATAACCAGATAATCCAGTTCAGGCCATTCTGTCTCAGTAAGAAGCTGAGCCAATGCTTTTGATGCCATTGGACCACGCCAGATAGTCGCGTCTGATTTATCCACCAGATAACCAATTGAATGAGTGTAAATGCCATGCGCAGATATCGGTTGCATCCATTTGTTGTCACGAACTTCTGGTTTTGCATCCAACTGCCCCAGCATCATAGGCACTGAAGGGCCATAAATATCGGCATCGAGCAAACCAACTTTCGCACCACATTTTGCAATCGCTAATGCAAGGTTGACCGCCGTGGTTGACTTACCCACCCCGCCTTTTGCTGATGTCACGGCAATAATGTTTTTCACACCACGCACTTCTGAAGCGACGTGAGTCTCCAGAGCTTTAGGGCTAACAACAACCTCATAGTGGAAAGAAGGCACTTCACCAGACTGCTGCTGTTGTGCAATCCAGCTTGAAAGTTCTTCAGGCAAAGAGAGTGCGGCAAAAGGGAGTGTTATCTTAAAGCCTTGAGCTTCCACAGAAACAATATTTGGTTGCGAAGCCCAATCTTGAATAAGAAAAGGATGCTGAAATTGGTTTAACCAATCACAAAAATCTTGCTTTGAACTGAATTGACGCATAGGTCCTCCTTGTTAACCCTATGCTACCACCAGCTAAGCCTGTACAGAACCCCGAAAAAACTAAGGCAATCACACCTTTGACACCTTGGAGTTAGATGGCTCATGGGGTAGTATTACCCATCAAAATTTTTATACCTATCAAGAAAGCGAATATTAAGTATGGCAAACGATCCAAGACTCTCTACCGCAAGGAAATTGCTGGTAACTTGTGCCCTTCCTTACGCTAACGGTTCAATCCACTTAGGTCACATGCTTGAACATATCCAAGCTGACATCTGGGTTCGCTACCAGCGTCTACGCGGCAACACTGTAAACTTCATCTGTGCTGACGATGCCCACGGCACGCCAATTATGCTTAAAGCTCAACAGATGGGTATGACACCAGAAGAGATGATCGCCGCTGTTAGTGAAGAGCACCAAAAAGACTTCGCTGGCTTTGATATCAGCTTTGATAACTACCACAGCACTCACTCAGAAGAGAACCGTGAGCTGGCTTCACATATCTATCTAGAACTGAAAAAGAATGGCTTTATCTCTAGCCGTACCATTTCTCAGCTTTTCGATCCTGAGAAAGAGATGTTCTTGCCAGACCGTTTCGTAAAAGGTACTTGCCCTAAGTGTAAGTCAGAAGACCAATACGGCGACAACTGTGATGCATGTGGTGAGACATACAGCCCAACAGAGCTAATCAATCCGAAATCTGCAGTTTCTGGCGCTACGCCAATCATGAAAGATTCTGAGCACTTCTTCTTCGACCTGCCTCAGTTTGAAAGCATGCTAAAAGAGTGGACTCGTTCTGGTTCTCTTCAAGCTGAAACAGCAAACAAGATGCAAGAGTGGTTTGAGTCTGGTCTGCAACAGTGGGATATCTCACGCGATGCACCTTACTTCGGTTTTGAAATCCCGGGCGAAAAAGACAAGTTCTTCTACGTTTGGCTAGACGCACCAATCGGCTACATGGGTTCATTCAAAAACCTATGTAACAAACGTGATGACCTAGATTTCGATGAATACTGGAACAAAGACAGTAAGACAGAACTTTACCACTTCATCGGTAAAGACATTGTTTACTTCCACAGCCTATTCTGGCCAGCGATGCTGGAAGGTTCTGGTTTCCGTAAACCTAACAACGTTTTCGTTCACGGCTACGTAACTGTTAACGGCGCTAAGATGTCTAAATCTAAAGGTACTTTCATCAAAGCAAGTACTTACCTAGAGCATTTAGATCCTGAGTGTCTGCGTTACTATTACGCTGCGAAGCTAAACAGCCGTATCGATGACCTAGACCTGAACCTTGAAGACTTTACTCAACGTGTAAACGCTGATGTAGTTAACAAAATCGTTAACCTTGCTTCTCGTAATGCGGGTTTCATCGCTAAGCGTTTTGATGGCAAGCTTTCAGACAACTTTGTAGAACCAGAACTTTATAACGAGTTCGTAGCAGCCGCTGACCGTATCGCAGAGCAATTTGAAGCTCGCGAGTTTGGTCGTGCGATTCGTGAAATCACGGCACTGGCAGACAAAGCAAACCAATACGTAGATGAAAAAGCACCTTGGGTCGTAGCAAAACAAGAAGGCCAAGATCAAGAACTGCAAGATATCTGTTCAGTCGGTATCAACCTGTTCCGCGTTCTGATGACGTATCTGAAACCTGTCATGCCTGAGCTAGCAGCGCGCACAGAAGCGTTCCTAAACCAAGAATTAACTTGGGAAGGTATCGCTACTCCGCTAACTAGCCATGAAATCACAGCGTTTAAGGCACTGTTCAACCGTATCGATCCTAAGAACATCGAAGCGATGATTGAAGCATCGAAAGAAGATGCAGCCGCTGAAGTCGCTGCGAAACAAAAAGCGGAAGCTGCGCAAGCGACAGAGTTAAGCAAAGATCCAATTGCAGAAGAAATCGAATTTGATGACTTTGCAAAAGTTGACCTGCGTATTGCTAAAATCGTTTCATGCGAAGCTGTGCCAAAAGCAGACAAACTACTGAAATTCCAATTGGATATCGGTGGTGAAATGCGCCAAGTATTCTCAGGCATCAAAGCCGCTTACAAACCAGAAGACTTAGTGGGTAAACTAACGGTTGTTGTTGCAAACCTTAAACCTCGTAAGATGAAGTTCGGTATGTCTGAAGGCATGATCCTAGCGGCTGGCCCTGGTGGCAGCGAACTATGGATTCTTGAACCACACGAAGGCGCTCAGCCTGGCATGCGTGTTCTGTAATCACTCAGAAAATCAGCTTTAAGAAAGCCCCAACGTGATAAGCGCTGGGGCTTTTTTATGAACCAGCTCACACTTTTAGTTCAATTTGCACTTCAATGGTGCGAAATTTCAATCCATCAAATTATAAGTTATTGATTTAAATACAAATAACCCTTGGCATTAAAACTGCAATTCCTTTAGTAAACAATAAAATCCTTTCACTGGTTGACGCACAGTTTCGACTGTCACGTCTCTACGACAAGGTAGCAACAAGGAGTTGGTTATGTTTGTCATTATCTCAATGCTGATCTCTATCGGCATACTTGGTTTGATGTTCTACTTTTCTAAGCAAAGAGAATCGACTTTGCAGCGCAAGTACGAGCTTCTGATCGATCTTCGCCAGCTGTTATATTTGAGCCGACAACACCGCAGTGCCACTCATCATGCACTGATGTTCGGAGAAAAAAGAGAAGCAGAGCTTAGCCATTTGCAAGATTTACTGCATGAGAAATCGAACCATCTGATTTCAACATCGCATTTCGATAGCAAGCCTATGTATCGTGTTTTGCAGCTTAAATTGAAAGCTCTGATGAATAACTGGCAGGACAGGAGCATTGCTCGCAACCAAATGATGCACGGCAAAGCCATTCGACACTGTATGTTTTTGATGGACGAAGTCATGCTGGCTTGGTTAGTGGAATCAAACCGAGAAGATTTGAGTGAAGAGTACCATATGAATTGGCAGCAAGTGATTGACTCTATGGACACTCTGACCCAGCTACGTATTTCAATTGAAGATATGCATACCCAAGATGGTTCCGCACGTTTGCGTCATTACTGTGACCTATTACGCCGCAAACTGAATCAATTGGCGTTGATCAGTCCGTTGTCTATTGCGTCACCAGCCTGTTCAAAAGCGATGCATATATTAAGTGAGCTGCACGAGAATCCAGCCTTTGATATTCCTCAGGAACAGCTATATCAACTGACTTCAGATGTCTCGCTGAGCATTGCGCACGTTTATGACCAAATGCTGGCGGATGTCAGTGAGAGTCTTTACATCCCTTTGCCTAAACTGGTCGTTGCTTAATAAACGAAAACGCCATACTGCGAACAGTATGGCGTTTAAATTCAAGCATTCTCTACGCAGTTAAGCTGCGAATAGAGAGAATTAAAGCATCTTACGAGCGGCTTCTACTACCACTTTGATTGAGCGAGCTTCTGTCTCTTTCAAAGTTGCATGATCTGGAATTTCTTTTTGAGTACGGTTGATGATAACACCAGCGACACAACCTGCTTTCAAACCAGAACTTGCACACATAGTAAGCAGAGTTGCTGATTCCATTTCAAAGTTTAGTACGCCCATTTCCTGCCATTCTTTCATTGAACCTTGGAAACGCTTAACAACACGACCTGTGAATGTATCGTAACGTTCTTGACCTGGGTAGAAAGTGTCACTGGAAGCAGTAATACCCATGTGAACTGTCGCACCGCTCTCTTCCGCAGCCTGTTTCATTGCGATCGCAACATCGAAATCAGGAACCGCTGGGAACTCCATTGGAGCAAAGTGAAGGCTTGCGCCATCAAGACGAACAGAACCTGTGGTCACAATCATGTCACCAACATTAACGTGTGGTTGAATTGCACCTGTTGTGCCTACACGCAAGAAGCTACGAACACCTAGCTGAGCTAACTCTTCTACAGCAATAGAAGTTGAAGGGCCACCGATACCAGTAGAACAAACAACAACCGACTTGCCATCAAGTTCTGCGCGATAAAGCGTGTATTCACGGTGGCTTGCAAGAAATACTGGGTTATCCATTAACTCTGCAATTTTTTGTACACGCGCTGGATCACCAGGAATGATCGCTAACGTTGCGCCATTAAGATCAGCTTCGGTAACACCAAGGTGGAATACTGCTTGAGACATAGGTTGCTCCTTCATGCGGCTTATTCAGCTCATAAATATAAATAGGTACAGGACAACTTTAGCTCAGTATTAAAAGCCATAGAGTGATAGGAATCACACCATTAAAAGCAAGATATGCATTCGTTTCACATTTAAGTGATGTAGATCACTTAAAATTTATTAAATGGTTAATATGCGCGCTGATAGGAAAATTCAAAAGCACAGCGCTTAACTGTGCTTTTAAGAGAGAAAATCACATTGATGGTATGGAATGAGGAGGTTGCTTTTTATACTTGATGTTTAAAACAATTGGCTAAGTTTTTACCTATTGCTCTTAACACATCACGCCGCGTAATAATCCCTACCAGCTTGCCATTATCAATAACAGGGTAAACTTTAGGCTTTCCGACTTTCATCATATCGGCCAACTCAATGATCGACATTTCCGGAGAGACAGAAAGCACTTCTTTATACATGCAGTCACTGACAATATGTGTGTCCTGACAGAAGTAACTCACTTTGACCAGTTTATCGAGCAAGTCCTGTTCTGAAAGGAAGCCAATTACGCGTTCCTTATCATCAATAACGGGCCCGCCCAAGTGATCGGAACGAATCACTTTATCGAGCGCAGCAGACAAAGGCATATCAGGAGTAAAGGTCACCGCTTTAACGGTCATGTAATCTTTTACTTTTAGTGAATCCATTTCAGTCTCCTTAGGTTCCTTATTTAAAGGTAGCTGTTAATCTAAGTGTTGACTAATTTCTTGATTTTACTAAATGGGATTCACCAATTTTTTGATTGTTGCAACCTATGGCTACGTAAAAAATCTGTCGTTCTTACCTTTGGAACAGCGATAACTCTACTTCACCCAACGCTGAGCAGCTTTGGAATCTGAGTCTCTTGAATCAATCCAGCGAGTTCCATCGGTTGTACGCTCCTTTTTCCAGAAAGGGGCTTTGGTCTTTAAATAGTCCATGACAAATTCACAGGCTTCAAAAGAGGCAGAGCGATGAGCGCTGCTGACACCGACGAAGACGACTTGATCGCCGATATCTAAATCACCAATACGGTGAATTAATCTCAACTGCAATAGTGGCCAGCGTGATTTCGCTTCATCACAGATTTCGTTAAGAGATTTCTCCGTCATACCCGGATAATGCTCTAAATGCAGTCCTGTCACATGGTCACCTAAGTTCATGTCACGAACTTTACCTATGAAAGTCACGACCGCACCCGCATCTGTGCCCGATGAAAGCGCTTCATACTCTTGAGCGACACTGAAATCTTCTACCTGAACCGATACATAGCTGTTCATATTAACCTCCAGTTACCGGTGGGAAGAAAGCCACTTCATCGCCATCTTTAAGTTCAGAATCCATCGGTACAATTGATTGGTTAACCGCAGCCAACAATTTTCCGGATTCTAATGCCAGTGCCCATTTGTCCGATTGAGCCACAAGATGTGCACGCAATGCTTCAACCGAATCAAACTCATGCTCAAGTGACAAACCATCACAGTCCACTAATTCTCTTGTTTGGGCAAAAAACAAAATACTAATCATACATCTACCTTAAAATGACCCGATTTACCGCCCGTCTTTTCTAACAAGCGAATTTGCCCAATTACCATATCTTTCTGCACAGCTTTACACATGTCGTAAATCGTCAGTGCTGCAACCGAAGCCGCGGTTAGCGCTTCCATTTCAACACCGGTTTTGCCAGCGAGTTTACATACTGATTCAATACGAACCTTGTTTTCCGATTCAATCGCTTCTAACTGGACTTCAACTTTTGAAAGCAGTAACGGGTGGCAAAGTGGAATTAAATCCCATGTTTTCTTGGCTGCTTGAATACCAGCAATACGTGCCGTGGCAAACACATCACCTTTGTGATGCTGACCCGATACGATCAGTTGCAGCGTTTCTGATGCCATGTGAACAAAAGCTTCTGCGCGCGCTTCTCTTACCGTTTCCGCCTTTGCAGAAACATCCACCATGTTGGCTTCACCAGAAGCGTTAATGTGAGTGAATTGAGTCATTGTCCCTCACTCTTATAAATGCGGCATAAAGTTACATGGACGATGGCTGGCATCTAACTGCTGTTTGATGATCTTCGTCCAGCCAGTGCGGCAAGCTCCTGTTGAGCCAGGCATCGCAAAAATAACCGTATGGTTTGCGAAACCAGCCACCGCGCGAGACTGAATAGTAGAAGTGCCAATTTCTTCATAAGAAACCATGCGGAACAACTCTCCGAAACCTTCAACTTCTTTATCAAACAGAGGCTTTAACGCTTCAGGGGTGCTATCGCGCGAAGTAAAACCGGTACCACCTGTGATTAATACTGCCTGAACCTTTTCATCCGCAATCCACTGTGAAACCACCGCACGTATTTTGTACATATCGTCAATAACGATTTGCTTGTCTGCTAAGTGATGCCCTGCTTCCTGAAGTTGCTCAGCAAGGTAGCGACCTGAGGTATCATTTTCTTCTGTACGTGTATCTGAAACGGTTAACACTGCGATGTTCGCTGGTTGAAATTTGCTTTCTGCGTGACCCATTTGCTCACCTTAATTCAATTATTATTCGTTAATTTAAATCTGATTAATCACGATGATTACTAGCCTTCGAAATGGCTTTAACCACCAATAGACGCTAAATGCGGAGTCATGCCTGTATTTCCTTCCTGAAGAAAATGGCTGACGGATTTGTTCTGCAGTTGCATTTGAATACGTTCGATCAACTCCGCTTCCTGTGCATCTTCCTGAAGCAAATCTCTGAGCTCTAGACCTTTTTCGCCAAAAAGACAAAGATGCAGTTTACCGAGCGCAGACACTCTGAGTCGATTGCAACTCTCACAGAAGTTTTTTTCGTAAGGCATGATAAGACCGATTTCGCCCTGATAATCCGCATGCACAAAGACCTGAGCTGGGCCATCATTGTTTTCTCTTGCTTTTAGAATCCATCCGTTGGCAATAAGCTGATTACGGATTGTGACTCCAGAGACATGATGTTTAGCGAATAAATCGTCCATTTCACCGGTTTGCATCAGTTCGATAAAACGCAGTTGGATTGGACGGTGTTTGATCCATTCAAGAAACAGAGGAAGTTCGTTGTGATTGCGATCTTTCATCAACACCACATTCACTTTGACTTGTTTATAACCGACTTCGAACGCGCGGTCGATGCCAGCCATAACTTGATGAAAGCGGTTTTCACCCGTGATTTGATGAAACATTCTCGGGTCTAAACTATCGACGCTAACATTGATATGCGTGAGGCCTGCGTCTTTCCAATCTGCAACCCCCTTTTCCATCCGATAACCATTGGTAGTGGTGGCTATTTTCTTAATATTTGAGTTATCGGAAACCAAGCGGATGATATCGGTAAAGTCTTTACGTAATGTAGGCTCACCACCAGTAATACGTATTTTGGAAGTACCACAATCAGCGAAAGCATTCACCACGCGACGGATTTCTGGAAGGGTTAAAAAAGACGAGTTTTTGCTCCCCGAAGGTTTATAACCATCAGGCAGGCAATAAGTACATTTGAAGTTACAAACATCGGTAACTGACAGACGTAAATAATAAAATTTACGCTGGAATTTATCTTCGAATTGTTGCGCCACGGAACACCTTTCCAAATACGGGAGGCATAAACATTTCCACTTATGCCCTCGTGACAATATGCCACTGGCTTTTTAACCATATCACTATCAATAGTCTCAAGTGACTTAGATGAAAAAGCTCGGAGTTATGGCAGCCGGCTAGAAAGCTGAACGCTTATCTAATCAGCGACTACTGGCTGTAAAATACTGAAAAACGCATCATCTTTCTAGTAAATCAGTTGCAAAAGAAAACCAAAGTCCTAATTTACCTCTAAATAAGTATATGTCGTTTTCAATATCCTATACATTCTAGTACACCAAAGCCTCTGGAGGATTGTTGATCGGCAATACATTCACAACTTAACTTCCATCGGCTAAGGTTTTATCAAATATTAGAAGAATAAAGATGATGAACTTATATAAAGATAAAAAAGTGGTCGCTATTGGCGGCGGCCACGGTTTAGGACGAATTTTGGCAGCGTTAAAGCATTTCGGTTCTAACGCAACAGGTATTGTTACCACTACGGACAACGGCGGTTCGACCGGGCGAATTCGCCACTGCCAAGGCGGAATTGCTTGGGGTGATACGCGTAACTGTATTAACCAGTTGATTACCGACCCTTCCATCAGCTCGATGATGTTTGAATACCGCTTTAAAGGCAGCGGCGAGCTTGATGGTCACAACCTCGGTAACCTGATGCTAACGGCACTGGATAACCTCTCGGTTCGTCCATTGGACGCAATCAATCTTATCCGCACCATGCTGAAAGTTGATGTAAACATTATTCCTATGTCAGAACATCCATCCGATCTCACCGCATTAGCAACAAACGGCAAATGGGTAACAGGCGAAACCAACGTTGATGAGATGGAAGACGATTTGTTGCGACTCGACCTTGAGCCAAAGGTTGCGGCAACGTTCGAGGGAGTCGAGGCGATTGCGGCAGCCGATGCAATTATTCTTGGTCCCGGCAGTTTTCTTACCAGCATAATGCCGCCGCTACTTCTGCCTAAAATCGGTCAGGCTATTTTTGACAACCAAAAGGCCAAGGTGATTTTTATTGAGAACTTATCACCTGAATACGGCCCTGCGGGTCGTATGAGCCTGAAACAGAAGCTCGAATGGTGCGAACGCGCTTGTAAAAATCGTAAGATTGATGTGGTGATCGGCCCGAAAGAACACCCTGATTTAAAAGACAATTGGAACTGCGTGACTCGCGATTTGGCATCACCAAACCGCGATTGGCGTCATGATCGAGACAAGCTGCGCCTTGCAATTGAAGAGCAGTTGAACGATTAACTCATCAACTAGGCTTATTGGTTACCACTGCAGCTAAGGCCGCAGTGGTGATAAAAACTACCGATAATCGGTAACAATTTACAATCACTGATTAATCACAGCTGCTTGTGACAATTAACTGCTGATAGTAGCCGTGAGTCTGGTTAAGAATATCTACCATGTTCGCGGTTTCTACCGCTTCATCAAATTGCTCACCTAATTTTGCCTTAGCGTCAAGGTCGACTGCTTTTGCGCAGAGTCTATCTGCACCAAAACTCGCCGCACTGCTCTTTAATGCATGACTGATATCTTTAAGGTATTGAGTTTTATCAATTACCTCATCGCTGGTTAAACTTTGCTGATAGGCTACTAGCTCACCAAGAAAAATTTCAAGGAGCATTGGTACGTTCTCTTCACCAATTTCTCTTGCTAATTTCTCTATCTTGCTTTGGTTTAACACGTCCATAATTATCGACTTTCCTTCTCTTTCTCATTCCACGTTTGTAGTTTTCTGTAGAGCGTTGAAGGGCTGACATCCAAATAGCCCGCCGCTTTTGGAATGTTGCCATCGCAAGCTTCTATCGCTTTTTCGATCGCCTGTTTTTCTGTCATCCAAAGAGGAAATATTTCATGCACAGTGATAGGGCCGCTCATCGGCATGTCAACGGGTTCAACACGTTCCTGAGGTAAGTTCAACGGTGGAGGCAACATCTCTTGAGTGATCTCTTTACCCTCATTAAGAACCACTACATTACGCAATACGTTCTGTAACTGACGAACGTTACCCGGCCACTCATAGCGCTTAAAGCGCTCTACCACTTCAGGAGACAAGCGAACAAAACCTTTGCCTTCTTCTTTAGACATATAACCCAACAGCGAATAAGCGATTTCGATGACGTCATCGCTGCGTTCACGCAAAGGCGGCAGATGCAATGGTATAACATAGAGACGGTAATATAAGTCTTCCCTAAAACGCCCTTCCTGCACTTCTTTCCATGGATCACGGTTGGTTGCACAAACGAATCGTACATCCACGCTTTTCATCTTAGAAGAGCCGACTTTTTGAAATGTGCCCGTCTGAATAAAGCGCAGCAGTTTTGTTTGCAATTCTAGATCCATCTCGCACAACTCATCGAGAAAAAGTGTGCCACCGTCTGCTAATTCGGCTGCGCCTTGTCGGTCAGCCGCTGCACCTGTAAAGGCACCTTTCACGTGACCAAACAACTCACTTTCAATCAAATCTTTAGGAATCGCAGCACAGTTAATAGCGATAAACGGTTTGTCACCGCGTTTACTCGCCGCATGAATCGCCTCTGCACACACTTCCTTACCAGTACCACTTTCTCCGGTAATAAAAATGCTCGCTTTACTGGTCGCGGCCGAGTCTATGGTGCGATAAACCGCCTGCATCGTCTGACTACTTCCTATAAAGCCCTGATAATTCTGATTATTCAGACCATCAGCGTCATTTTTTAGCTTACTGGCTTTGCGAATAGCGTTGTTAACGGTGACACGCAGTCGATCCGCTTCACAAGGCTTAATCAAGAAGTCCTGAGCCCCGTGGCGCATGGCTTCAACCGCAGTATCAATCGAACCATGCGCAGTCATGAAAATAACTGGGACATCAGGTGATTTCTGTTTTACGGCATGCAAAACGTCCATCCCTGTCATATCTGGTAATCGAAGGTCGAGAAGAATTAAATCAGGTTCGCGTGCGGCGATGCTTTCTATTGCTTCGCGCCCCGTCCCTACTATGTTGATATCTATTTCAAGTGGAGTGAGATATGAACGATACAGTGCCGCCACGGACACAGTATCTTCCACCATCAATAAGTATTTTGCTTTTTGTGGTGTGTAATTATGTTGCATAACCTAGCCATTTATTTTTGCATTTTGCTTCATGATTGCATTAGAAGTTGCATTTTGCAAACAAACAGGGGCTAAACCATACAACTAGTATGAGAATTGAACAAAATTGGTATTTTATACTTGGCACGCTAAATGCTTGGTACTTAATGACCCTAACGGGTCACCTAGCCAACTGACGTTGTTAGTGAATACGATATTCACGAAATTACAGCCAATAGAGACGATTTCTATTGGCTATTTTTTTATCTGACTATAGCTCAGAATTCATGGCTAAGAGTTAGCAATAAATTGCTTTCTTAACTCTTCAATCTGATCGCGTGTTTTCGCCGCCATCTCGAACTCAAGGTTTTGTGCATACTTGTACATTTGACCTTCTAACTTACTGATCTCTTTATCCAATTGCTGTGGAGTTAAAGACCCATAGTTAGCAGCATCCTCTGCGACTTTAGACAGTGCAACCACTTTACTTGATTTCTGTTTGCGAGATTTAGCAATATCGCCGATTTCCATAATGTCTTTGATATTACGTTTTAGCGCCTGAGGTTTAAGCCCCATGGCCTCGTTATAAGCATGCTGTTTTTCGCGACGACGGTTGGTTTCATCCATGGCTTTCTTCATCGACTTCGTAATGCTGTCAGCATAAAGAATGGCTCGACCTTCAAGGTTACGAGCAGCACGACCAATGGTCTGAATCAGAGAACGTTCTGAACGTAAGAAGCCTTCTTTGTCCGCATCCAAAATCGCAACCAAAGACACTTCTGGCATGTCCAAACCTTCTCGCAACAAGTTAATCCCCACCAATACGTCAAATTCGCCTAAACGCAAATCTCGAATGATCTCGACCCTTTCCACTGTATCGATATCCGAATGAAGATATCGCACCTTAACACCATGTTCATGGAGATATTCGGTCAGGTCTTCCGCCATACGCTTAGTCAACGTAGTGACAAGTACTCGTTCATCTTTTGCAGAGCGGATACGAATTTCGGACAACAGATCATCAACCTGAGTAGCAACAGGACGAACTTCGAGCTCAGGATCCAATAACCCTGTAGGACGAACCACTTGGTCAGCCACTTCACCCGCCGATTTCTCTAACTCATAATTACCCGGCGTCGCAGAAACAAAAATCGTCTGCGGTGCCAGTGCTTCGAATTCTTCAAATTTAAGCGGTCGGTTATCCAGAGCAGAAGGTAAACGGAAACCAAATTCCACCAGCGTCTCTTTACGCGAACGGTCACCTTTAAACATTGCGCCAATCTGCGGAACAGTAACGTGGGATTCATCAATCACTAATAAACCATCATGTGGCAAGTAATCAAAAAGTGTCGGTGGCGGCTCACCCTCGTTGCGTCCACTCAAGAATCGAGAGTAGTTTTCGATACCCGAGCAGAAACCTAGCTCGTTCATCATTTCAATATCAAATTGTGTCCGCTGAGTAATACGCTGCTCTTCCAGCAGTTTATTATTTTCAAGCAGATACTTACGGCGCGACTCGAGTTCAACTTTAATACTCTCAATCGCTTCGAGAATGCGTTCGCGCGGTGTGACATAGTGAGTTTTCGGGTAGACCGTAAAACGCGGTAAGTCTCGCTGTTTTATCGCACCAGTGAGCGGATCAAATAAGCTGATGCATTCGACTTCTTCATCGAACATTTCCACGCGCACCGCATCTTGGTCAGATTCAGCAGGGAAAATATCAATCACTTCACCGCGCACACGGAACTGACCGCGCTCAAACGCTACATCATTGCGGGAATACTGAAGCTCCGCCAAGCGACGCAGCATATCACGCTGATTGATCACATCTCCTCGGCGTAAATGAAGCATCATCTTCAAGTAGGAATCAGGGTCACCCAGACCGTAAATCGCGGAAACAGAAGCCACGATGATGGCATCTTTGCGCTCCAGCAACGCTTTGGTTGCAGAAAGACGCATTTGCTCAATATGAGCGTTAACAGATGAATCTTTCTCTATGAAAGTATCCGTCGTCGGCACGTAAGCTTCAGGCTGGTAATAGTCGTAGTAGGAAACAAAGTATTCGACGGCATTATTAGGGAAAAAAGCTTTCATCTCGCCATAAAGCTGAGCTGCAAGCGTCTTATTCGGCGCAAGCAAAATCGTCGGTCGTTGTGAACGAGCAATGACATTCGCTAGGGTAAACGTTTTACCAGAACCCGTAACACCCAACAGGGTTTGATGTGCAAGTCCAGCTTCAATTCCTTCTAAAAGCTGCTCTATGGCTTTAGGCTGATCGCCGGATGGGCGATAGTGTGATACCAATTCAAACGCCTTACTCATTACGCTTTCTTCCTACAGTCTGAACGAGGAACTATTGTCGCTGCTTGCCTTACAGCATGGCAAGTCATAATTGTTATTTACCATTGTGAAACCTTTATATACGATTCTTTTCCCTATTGATAAGCACTCATGAAACAGTTTCATAACTACGAATCGAACTTGTGTTTCAGATCTACCATGGCTAAAAAATAACGTTCGCATCAATCTAAAAAGTTTGTTAATATCGTCGCCCCACCGAGTTATACCCATCTAAAATACCCAAATAATAATCCACTGGTTTTCCCCAAAATTTCCAATCTTGACATTAAATTGACCTTTCTCTCGCAGCTTAGAATCGTTAGAAAAAACAGTGGATAACAAGATTTATAAAAGCAAAATCATTAAGTTAGATAAATTATACAATCGATTACATTTAGAGTTTTCACTTAAATGAAACCACTTCAAATGATTGCTCAAGTTTCATCAACACACTTATCCACAAATTTGGTGGATAAGTAAATCCAGCGTAATACCCATAAGGGGTACAGAAAAGTAAACTATTTTTTTTGAAAAAAATTAGCTGAATTTTTTAGTGTAAAGGTTGACACTCCCCGTCCCTCTAAGTAACATCCGCACCGCACTAAGCAATTCCCCCTTAGTTCAGTCGGTAGAACGGCGGACTGTTAATCCGTATGTCGCAAGTTCAAGTCTTGCAGGGGGAGCCAAATTCAAGAAAAAAGACGTCCTAGGACGTCTTTTTTTGTATCTATAACATTTAATTGCTTTTTACTGCTGTTTAATTACTTGACCTCAAACTTTCTAGCCCTCTTTAGGAAGTAAGAACAGACCTCTTGGATTAAATTCTAAATAAGCATGTTTGGTCAATTCGTGGCTAAACTGTGCGGAGTTGAGTTGCAATAGCAGTTCCTGTTCGTGCCATCTCACCGTGACTTCATACATTGACCCCATATAAGCGAACTTCAGTATTTCACACGCTTGGCTGTTTTCGCCTTGTGTGTTCAAAGTAATTGCTTCAGGGCGAACGCCAATCTGGTATTCACCATGTGTCTTGCCTAATGTTGCATCTGGGTCAGCGTCAATAGAATAGCCATTAATATGAATGCGTTCACCATCAAAATGCCCCTGAAATAGGTTTGCCTCTCCCATAAAGTTCGCCATAAACATTGATTTCGGTGATTTGTATAGCTCTTGAGGTGAACCAATCTGCATGATCTCACCACTTTTCATGACAATCACAGTATCAGAAACAGCGAATGCTTCTGCTTGATCGTGTGTTACATATAGAGAAGTGATGTCGAAGCGCTTTTGTAACTCTCGAATCGTTTCACGCATGCTACGGCGTAAATTGGCGTCTAAGTTACTCAAAGGCTCGTCAAATAACAGTACTTTAGGTTTGAGAACTAAAGCGCGGGCGAGAGCCACTCGCTGTTGTTGCCCACCGGATATTTGGTCTACAAAACGTTCACCCATGCCTTCCAGATCGACGATTTTCAAAGCTTCATCAACTCGCTGGCGAATTTCTTCTGCGGGTAGTTTAAGCATTTTTAGTCCATAAGCGACGTTCTCATACAAAGACATGTGAGGAAATAGGGCGTACGACTGAAACACCATACAGATATCCCGTTGCTGTATTGAACGCTCAGTTACATCTTCTCCATCAATAAAGATTTGACCACTAGTTGCTTTTTCTAGCCCCGCGACTAAACGTAAGACTGTAGTTTTACCGCAACCTGATGGGCCAAGCAGTGTGACAAGACTGCCTTTCTTTATTTCCAAATCCAAGTTATCAATAACAGTATTGCTGCCAAACCGTTTGCAGATATTTTTC
This sequence comes from Vibrio diazotrophicus, assembly GCF_038452265.1. Lineage (NCBI taxonomy): Bacteria > Pseudomonadati > Pseudomonadota > Gammaproteobacteria > Vibrionales > Vibrionaceae > Vibrio > Vibrio diazotrophicus. The sequence continues at coordinate 956,471 of NZ_CP151842.1, read as the reverse complement.
AGTACAACGAAGTTTTGTTTTTCCACGATGATATCTCCTAAGAATCTTGATTAGTGGCTTTTGAGCGAGATATACGAGCTTCGCCGACCAGCAGATCAAACAACAATATGATGGCTAACATCACCACAATAAGGACGGAGCCATAAGCAATAGCAATTCCGTATTCTCCGTCTTCGACTCGATTCAGAATATACGATGTAGCAACACGGGTTTCGGGTGTAACCAGGAAGATAATGGCACTCACAGTAGTCATTGCGCGCACAAAACTGTAAACCAGTGTCGATAAAATCGCTGGGCGCAACAGTGGCAAAATGATATGACGAATGGTTTGTAAAGAACTTGCACGTAAGCTCAAAGAAGCTTCATCGAGCGACTTGTCGAGCTGTCCAAGTCCAGCGATGCCAGAACGAATCCCGACGGGAACATTTCGCATTACCATAGAAATCACGACAATGGCCGCCGTTCCTGTAAGATAGATTGGTGCATCATTAAATGCCAGAATGTAAGACACACCAGCCACCGTTCCGGGAACCGCAAAGCATAGCATGGTGGAAAACTCGATGACCTTTTTGCCGTAAAACTGTTGGCGAACAACCACATAAGCAATCAGTAAACCAAATAACGCTGTGATAGGAGCCGCGACTCCAGCATAAATCATCGTTGTGATAAGTGAAGGCCAAGCACCATCAGACATACCATTACCAAATAGGTTGATGTAGTTCTGCAACGTGAGAGTGTAATCAACCCCCCAGTTCACAGTGAAACTACCGAAGAAGATGCTTCCATATAGAAGCACATTAAACACCATCCATATGTAGAGGGTAATGGTGACTCCTAGTTTGAGAGATGCTGGCATTTCCTGCACATCGCCTCGATAAGCTTTGCCTGAGATTGTCACGTAAGAACGTTGACCTATCCAAAGATACTGGACGACAAATATTGCAAGAGAGAACAGTAGCAAAACTGAACCAAGCGTACTGGCGGAGGCATAATCTAATTGAGCACCAGCAATATAAAAATAGATCTGAGTGGCTAGAACATCAAAGCTTCCCCCAAGCACCAGAGGGTTACTAAAGTCTGCAAGAGACTGCACGAAAATAATCAGGAATGAGTTGGCCAGAGCAGGTTTCAATAAAGGAAGAATGATGCCAAAAAATGTCTGATAGCGGTTGGCTTTCAAAGTATAAGATGCTTCTTCCAATGACGGATGTAGTGACTTCAAAGCTCCATCCAAAATCATGAATGACATAGGTGCAAAAGCGAGTACCTGAGCCAGCCAAATGCCTGTAAAACCATATAACCAATTGGTCTTTTGAAGTCCAAACCACTCGACCATTAGTTCAGTGATATAACCAGACCGACCTAGCATTAGAGTGACACCAAGACCTACGATGAAAGGAGGTGTAACAATTGGCAGTATTGAAAACACTCTAGCAATAAAGGCTGAACGTCTTGCAATACGAGTGGTATAGATAGCGAATATCAAACCGAAGAAAGTAGCTCCAACACCTACTGCAGTTCCAAGAACAATAGAATTACGAATCACGGACAAAGTATGAGATTGTGTAAGAATCTCCATAAACTGCCATGCGGTCCAGAACCCCATGTCATCTTTAAACATAGGTAGAAAAATCGCAACACTCGGGAAAATGATGAAAATAGCAATCAGCAAAATGATGCTAATCAGAGAGCCAATGACGAAATGATCACCTCCTAAATACTCTAGTCGGGCAAAAGCGATTGTCATCACGGCTCCCAACCCAACAAACAGAAGTATGGTGGAGTAACCTAACCCTTGATGAGTGAGCCAAGAACTAGCGAGTATTGCAAGCATGCAGAACACTGAATAGCCAATATCAATATAGTGACGAACTTTATGATCACGCCCTAATGGATGAAGCGGACGAATTGCTAGAAACGCTGGCAAACTAAACCAGAACCAAGATATGTTCAGAGAACTCCACCCCATGGCGTCATAAAATTCGTCAGAGGTTGATTCAAACAGACCATAGTCCAAAGCAAAGGATGGCAGAAGAATAAAACTAAAGAACACAACGCCAAGCCAGTAAAACACAGCATCTATTCGCCGTGGCTGGCTGTTCGCGAGGTTCAATGCTTGAGTTCGCTCGTTCATTATGGAACCTTTATTTTGAGTTGCATTCAGCCTGCCCGCCAATACTGGCAGACTGAATATCAGGTGATGAAAACCGTTAAATGACGGTCAGAAATACTAGGGAGGTTAGTTGCCCATTTTGACGTCGTTAACCCATTTGGTAATTAGACGCTTGCGTTCGTCGGACGAACCGTAGGTTTCCATGTCGTAGTTAATTAACTTAAGTTCTTTTGGATTCAACGCATTAGGTGATTGTTCAGCCTGAGTATTCGTCAAAATTTGGAACGACTCGCCTTGTTTCCAAGCCAATTCCTGACCTTCTTTCGACAGTACCCAGTCAACGAACAATTTGGCGTTATCTAAGTTTCGAGCACCTTTGATAATACTCACTCCGCCAATTTCATAACCGGTTCCTTCACACGGTGAAATCAGCTCCAACGGAGCTCCTTTTGACTGTTCAAGAGAATAGTCGTGTAGGAAACCAATGCCGATTGCGATTTCTCCACGTGCCGAATTGCGAGACGGGGTAACGCCAGATTTGGTGTATTGAGAAACGTTTTTGTCTAGTTGCTTGAAGTACTCAAATGCACTTGGCTCGTCCCAAAGTTGAATAAATGTCGCCAATGCTGTGTATGCCGTTCCAGAACTTTGAGGGTCAGCTATCTGAATTTCTCCCTTGTATTCTGGTTTGGTGAGATCACTCCAACAACGTGGAATAGGAACCCCTTTCTGAGCAAGCCGTTCGGTGTTAACACCGAACCCCAGAATCCCCATATATACTGCAGATGAGTAGTTTCCTTTACGTTTAGCTGGATCTCGGAAGTTTGTCATGATGTTTTCAAGCTGGGGAGATTTATAGGCCTGTAGTAGATCCATTTCGCCAGCTTGCGATTGTGGGTCAAGCGTACCGCCATACCAGACATCGGCACGAGGGTTATTCTTCTCTGCATCAATTTTTGCAAGTGTACTACCGGATCCATTGCGAACAAATGATGTCTTAACATCAAATTTTTCAGAAAACGCTTTGGTTTCGGCTTCACACATGGCGTTAGTGGCACTGCAGTAGACTACAAGCCGCCCTTCAGCTTGAGCAACGGGCGCTGCCATAACAGAGCCAAGGATACTTAGAGCGAGCAGCGTACGTTTTGCTTTTACAATCATTGGTTTTTCCCTCTTTGTTAATGCCTGCCTGAATTCCTGATCAGGCAAGAAGCCAATCAGGTCACCATTAGAAGCATTGTCACGTTGTTAGATAGTAAAGCTTTCATGATATTGGTAGCTCATCGTCCGAACTCGGTTGCTGAGCCTTTATAAAAGGAAGCAGTTGTAAACTAATCACAGCTGCCGCCGCAGTAATCAAACAGAAAAATCCTTCCCACCCCCAATGTTCGATAGCGAGAGACATTGGATAACTCGCAAGCGCCGCGCCGAGATAACTGAATAAGCCTATAAATCCGGTAGCCGTACCAGCTAGGTCTTTCCTAGCGCATTCGGCGGCGGCCATACCAATCATCATCTGTGGGCCAAATACAAAAAAACCGATACAGAAAAAACATCCAGCTAGAAATCCTATATGCTGCACTGGGGTTAACCACAGTGCTGCAACTGAAGCAAAAATACCCAAGGCGAAAATCAAATTCATCGGTGCACGATTACCATGGAAATATCGGTCAGAACCCCAACCACCAAATAGCGAGCCCAAAAAACCACCCACTTCAAACATGGAAACCGCGCTATTTGCACTCAAGACGTCATAGGAATGCCGTTCCACTAGGTACAAAGCACCCCAGTCGTTAATTGCAATTCTCACTACATATACCAGCAGATATGACCCACACAGCAGCCATATGTAACGGTTTGTCAGCACATAGCGATAGACTGCTACATTGAAAGACAGTCCTTGTCCTTCCTTTTCATGTTCCAACTCAAGCGAATCATTGCGCCATTGACCAACGGAAGGTAATCCAATATGGGTCGGTTTTTCCTGTATGCGGTAACATAGCCAAATGCCAACTAATACAGCACCACAACCAGGGACGATAAACCCATAGCGCCAGCCAAAATTCAAACTAATAAAACCAATTGTGATAGGAATCAAAGCTCCGCTAAGGTTGTGGCAGGTATTCCAAATTGACCACCAGAACCCTCGCTCACTTCGTGAATACCAACTGGTTAGTATTTTGGCGCATGCTGGCCACCCCCACCCCTGAAAAAACGCGTTTATCGTCCATAGCAATGTGAACGCAAGTAATGAAGAGCTAAAACCAAAAGCGATATTTACAATACCAGTAGCTATCAAACCCAATCCCATAAAATATCGAGATCTGGAACGATCTATCATCAAGCCAGAAACAAACTTAGAAACACCATAGGTTAAATAGAACATGGTACCTAATAGACCAAAGTCGGAATAATCCATCCCTAAGTCAACCAACATCCCTGGTAGTGCAAAGTTGTAACTTTTACGGGTAAAGTAAAAAACCGCGTATCCGACATACATGGATACCATCAACTGAATGCGCCAATAACGATAAGCCTGATCGGTGTCCATGTTTGTGCTGTTGGTTTGTGTCGGCACAATGTTCATGCTTGTTTGTCCTTGTTAAATCTGATCCTAAAGAGAAGGAGAGGGAAAAACATGAGAAGGATTTGTATTCTTCTAGGAAATATTCCTAGTTTCTAATCTGTTGGTAACGATTTTGTGGGTAGGTTAACAATAATACGAGTGCCACCAGGATTAGATGAAGTGGTTAGTTTAAGACTACCTCCAAGTGCGGATACTCGTTCAGTCAACCCTTTAATTCCTTGCCCACGGATGCGCCAGTCTTCAGGAAGGCCTATACCATCATCTTTTACTTCCAAAACCATGTCACTGCCCGGGAACAAGCTGATGTTTACATTACGAGCCTTGGCGTGTTTGGAAACGTTGTTTAGAAGTTCTTGAACAATACGAAACAGTGTCACACTGGTGGTGTCATCTAGCTTTTGTGGGTCCACACCAATATTTAGACCAACTTGAATACCCTGTTCAGTGAAACGCATTTCCTGAATCAATTGGCGAATTGCGTGTTCTAACCCCAGTTCATCAAGAATATGTGGCCTTAGTTGCTTCAACAATTGTCTGGTTGAGTGATGCACTCTCATGGCCAAAGATTGAATGCTCGTCGCTGCACTTCTAGCTTGTTCGTCTTCAGCTAGGCGTTGAGCCAACATGGATTGGATCTGGATGGCTGTGATGTTTTGGCCGATTTCATCGTGTAACTCTCTAGCCACTGATTTACGAATTTGTTCCTCGACGGAAACTAACTGACGTGCAAGGTTTTGCTTTACCGCCAGTTCCCTAGCCAGTCTTTGGTTAACTTTCTGGAGCAACATAGATAATTGATGTTGACGACTGATAGCAATACCTAAGCCTAGACCAATCAAGGCCTGGCTGGACATAAAGATCAACAGCTCTTGATCGGATTCAAATGAGCCACTGAGCTGTCTTGCTGTAGCTAACAATATACTGTTTAAGCTGCTTGCCAACACTCCGCCTTGCCATCCATAACGATAAGCCAGAAATATTGTCGGTAACATGATGATCAACAGAGCAAATGGCTTCATTTGGTCAAGCAGAGTAAGCTCCGCTAGCAATCCCGATGAAAAGAAAAATAGGCTCCAAACCAACATCTTTGGCTGTAATTTCACATCCTGATGTATGAGCTGCGGTGTCAATGGTGACCAAGTTTGGTGACGTAGATAATCTGCCACCAGATACAAAAACGGTGTTAGTACAATGCCGCCAGTTAGGGATGCGACTGTAACTGCGGTAATCGTATCTGCGTTGATGCGAAGAGGTTTACCCAGCAGTACAAACGTTAGCCCTGTGGCTGCGCTGTGCACGACAACCAACGCAACGATCAACAACAACTTTTGCCAGTAAAGAGAAATGTGTTGCCAACGTTGGCGAGCAAAAGTTACTGTGACCCAAGCAACAAACGGCATCAACAACAATACCGAGTCCGCCTCCGTTGGCAAGTACGCCCAAATAGCGCCTGCAAGTAGTAAATCACTGACCAACAACACCCAGATGTAATTAGGCTTCACCAAGAGATAAGCAGCCAATCTAAGTCCAGTTGGAAACAACAAATAGGCGTGTAACGGAGCTTGACTTAAATACTGACTAATATTCCATAAACTAAACTGAGTGATACTGTAGAGTAAAAAGCTGAATAATAAGTTGAACACAACTCCAGACATACTCAGCCTTCAGCAAGTAAATGGTGATGAATGGCAAAACGAATTAAGTCAACGTTGTTAGTTAGGTTTAATTTGCTAAGGATATTAGCTCGGTGAACATGAACCGTTTTGTGGCTAAGAAAGAGTGACTGTGCAATTTCTTTGACTTCTTTTCCCTTAATCAATTGGTCGAACACTTCTAGCTCACGTTTTGTCAGCTCTACCAAAACATTATTGATATCTGGATTACTAAGATTAACCAGTGCATCAGCGCACAAATAACGCTTACCTGATGCAACAGTGCGGATTGCGCTTGCTAGTTCACTAGGTCCGCAGCGCTTTGACAAATAGCCTTGCGCTCCAGCATCAAGCGCTTTCTTTACGAAAGATGCAGAATCGTAGATGCTTAAAATTATAGCTTTAAACGCAGGATCACTCCGACGAAGCCTTTCCAAAAGACTCAAACCATTTTCGTCAGGCATGGATATATCGATAACAGCCACATCCACAGGAGTCTGAGTTAATGTATGGAAGGCATCCTTAGCGCTATCAAATTCACTAGCTACAACAATATCTTGTTCTAGATTCAGTAACTGAGAAAATCCGGAACGCACGATAGTATGATCGTCAATCAAAGCTATTTTTATCATCGCTGTTTACTTATATAACTTGTGTTAACACTCTGAATATTGAATAGCAGTCTATCGGGTATTACATTATGTTATCGAGACATAATGCACAGCGTAATTATTTCTATTAGTTGCAGAATCGACAAGGATTCAATTTTCGAAGTTTTAAAGCGCTCCAAAATCCCCAATCAGTATTTAGACAACGGTTATATGTGTATTAAAACCTCCTAAATAAGCTTGGTAAACTCTTTCGCAAAATAAGTAACATTCTGGACAATACAGATAGCAACTCAAAGACTATCCGCGTCTTCTGGTATTAATCCACCAAGTAGTGCTTTTCGCCACTGCCCGGAATGTAGGTCGTAAGCACCAAAACCGGAGCTATACTCCCAATAATTCCAGCTATACCCTCTCTTTTCTGCTTCCCTTGTAATGAATGCAGTCCAAGCTTGCTGATCCTCTGGCGGAGCATATTGGCTGTATACACCAAACTCACCAATATTTATCTCAAAGCCACGATTTGGTGCCGCATTCCATTTATCTACAACATTTAGGTAATCAAGTAGCACTTTACGTTGGGATTGTGTCGCCAACCAACGAGTACCGATCCATGCATCGGCGCCTTCAACCCATGAAGCTCCCTGATGAGTAAATTTAAACGGTTCGTAGAAATGTACAGTGATGATTGTATTTTTGGGATTCGCCGCCCTCGGAAGTCGGAGATATGGCAGTTTCGCCACACCGCCCCAATCCGCGGTTCCAATCATGACCTTGCGTTGCCCAAGAGCGTTGTTTTGAGTTTTAGCGTTCTTGTTCCAGACAAGATTGGTTAACTCTACAACTAGGCTATTCCATTCTCTCACTCCAACGTCTTCGTGAGGTTCATTTAGAAACTCAAAAATCAGCTGATCCTCTCCGTATTGACTGATAGGGAAACGGTTAGATATTTGCTGCCAGAACTTTAATAGCCGTGAACGCTGATAGCTATAATCTCTATCGTCATAAAATAGTTCATTAAAATGATGGGTATTAATAATTACTTTTAAGTTTTCTTGGATTGCTTGATCAACCACCTCTTGAACCCGTGACATGAAAGCATCATCGATAGTATTGGGATCGCTAGGCAGTGTATGCGCGCTCCAACGGATGGGAATCCTTACACTTGAAAAACCTGATTGACTGATATTTCTAAAATCACTCGCCTTAATGGTCAGGTTACTATTCCACTCTCCTTCGTAAGTGGGAGATTCCAGATAATTTCCCATATTAATGCCCCGTCCAAGTAGCGTGTTGCTCAGCCCTTTGCTTTCATTCCAGTGATACATATCTGTGTAATAGCTTTTTTCTAACACAACAGATTGCTCACCTAGCTTGAAATTATTTGCATCTGAGCCACACCCCACAACGGCGAAGAGACTAAAAGCCGCGATACTCATTATTTTTATTCTATAACTCATAAAAAAGCGTTCCCCAAAAATCACGTTCATTATGCATCACTTCAATGCTCTAAAAATAACTAAGCCCTACCTCCATAGAAGTAGGACTTATGTGAAGCCTGTGAATGGCAATGTTCCATCAATAATATTTGGATGTCTTAACAACAGTAATTATTTAGCATTCTTTCATTTAAAATATAAACAAAAATAAACACCCACCTTGGAGTTGATTATTTTCACGCTAGGCGTTACTCATATGGAATAAATCTAACTGTTTTATATTTGGCATATACAGGATAACCATTGTAATAGCTTGGTGGGAATTGAGGATTGGCGCTTATCCAGTTATTAATAAAAATTTGCATATAGTCTGAAACTTTTTGATTCGCTCTTCGAACTTGAACCCATCTATTTTGATAGCGGCTGAATACTTCCCAAGTCACACCATACTCGTCGATCGTAAATGCATATTTTTCCATGCTCCAAATCGACATACCATACTGCCCCAAGTCAATGTCTAGAGGAAACTGTTGGCCGCCAATCCATACGTTAGTGTGCAGTAAATTGGTTCCTCCCATTAACTCAATATCCACTTCATAATGACTGTATGTGCCAGCTTCTCCCGCATAAGTAAAAAAGGAGCTTATGGTTCCAGGTACAGCACCTGCCTGCATTTCGACTTCATAGCGACCACGTCGGACATATTGATCGGTTCGAATTTCAGAGCAACTCTTTCCATAAGACTCTGACTTCGCATGCATAATTAATAAGTCAGCTTCGCGCCAAATATTTTGTGCTTTCCATGTACAATCAAACTCACTTCCCCCATTTTTCCAACCATCAGAAACAAGCCAGTTCATCCCGCTCCAATTCAAAGCATAACTGGAAGAAGCAAACAAAATATTAAGTAGCACCGCATAACTACAGTTTCGTAGAATAGTGTTCATGGTTAATCTCTTAGCTAGGATAATATACCCGATGTATAACTTCATAGTTTTCAAGAACAAAGCACAACAGCAAAATATCTTTGTTTCCTCTTTTATTTCAGGAATAACTCTAGAATGATTTCTTAAAATTTGTCTATACCTATCTATGAAAATCGCAAACAAGTCATTTATGAAAACTTGAAACAATAGGCACTATCACAATTCCTTCTTCGTCATGAAATAGTTTCTTGGAGCTAGTAAAATTATTTAACTAGCAAACAAAATAAACATATCGTTGAAAACCATTGCCAAATACACATGAATGCCACTTGTAATATTCATAGACATGTCGTGTTATAAAAATCCAAATTTAAAAGCTAAAAATACATTTCTACCCCACAAGGGTTCACGACGAGAACAAAGATTTCTATTTGTATTGATAAAATTTCACGAGGTTAAAATGAATAAAAAACGGCTAGGTGTCGTTGCTATTGTTAGTTGTGGTTTTATTGGACTTAGTGGCTGTGCTGTTGAGAAAACTACGGCAAATAATACCAGCATGGGTCAAGAAGAGCTCATCACTAATGGCAACTTTTCACAGGGTACAGACGGTTGGTGGGCAGCAGGAGCTGATTTACAGGCTATCGATGAAATGGGCTGTATAACGTTTACCAAAAGGGGAAGTAACCCTTGGGATGTTATCCTTGGACAATCGGGACTGGCCTTGAAAAAGGGCGAAGACTACCATCTAAAATTTAGTGCGTTAGCGAAGCAGTCAATAAACGTCAAAGCGCTCGTTCAACATAATGGCGCGCCATACACCAACCATTTTGTTAAGGATATTTATCTCAATCAAGAGTTGAAACCGTTTGAGTTTTCATTCAAGCCATCTGGTGATGACGATAGTGTGCAGTTTCAATTTCAAATGGGAACAGAAACGCCAACAACAGTTTGCGTCAAAAATGTATCTTTAACCGGACCTCAATATTTTAAAGAAAGCGACCTTGCTAGCGTTAGAGTCAACCAAGTCGGCTACTTTGTCCGTGGCCCTAAACACGCAACGGTTGTTACTAAAGAAACATCACCTATGGATTGGAAGCTGTTAGACGCTGACAAGAAGCTAATCGCTAAAGGTCAGACGATTCCATTTGGCTTAAATAAAGCCTCTGGTGAACATGTTCAATTAGTCGATTTCAGCAGCGTGCAAACTCCGACGAAGAAAGCGATCTTGGAAGTTGACGGACACCAGAGCCATCCATTTGCCATTGATAACGCCATCTATAGCAATATGAAGTATGACGCGCTCTCTTTCTTCTATCAGCAACGAAGCGGTATTAATATTCTCCCTGAATTTGTTCAAAGAGCCGATCTCGCTCGACCAGCTGGACACAAGCCAGAAGTCGTTACTTGCTTTAATAAAACCGATGCAAAGGGCAATCAGTGGCCAGGTTGTGACCTATCATTAGATGTCACAGGTGGCTGGTATGATGCGGGCGATCATGGGAAGTACGTGGTAAACGGTGGTATTTCATTGTGGACACTGACCAATTACTACGAAAGAGAAAAACTGGCCGCCCGTGCTAACGCTTTTGCGGATGGAAACGCCAAACTTCCGGAAAACAAAAACAACTTCAACGATCTTCTCGATGAATCTCGCTGGATGATGGACTTCTTGATGTCAATGCAAGCGCCTGAAAACAGCAAAGTTTCGGTTCCTGTTGGCGATCAATCCAACCAACTGGATCATCTGAAACTAACGGAAATTGATGCCAGTGGTATGGCTTTTCATAAGGTCGCAGATGACGCTTGGACGGGAATGCCTTTACCTCCTCACAAAGATCCACGCGATCGCTTCCTGAGCTATCCAACAACAGCCGCTACACTTAATTTAGCTGCAACTGCCGCTCAATGTGCTCGAGTTTGGCAAGATCTGGATGCAAGCTACGCCAAGCGCTGCTTAACTTCTGCAGAAAAAGCATGGAAAGCGGCCAATCAGCATAAAAATGTGTATGCCTACGACAACTTTGTCGGTTCCGGCCCCTACGATGATACTCAGCTAGACGATGAGTTTTACTGGGCAGCAGCAGAATTATTTATCACGACAGGGAAAGAAGAATACAAAAAGGCAGTTCTATCATCACCTTATTATCTCGTAACTCCGAAAGGAGATGTTGAAGCGACCGGAGATCTCTACTGGCAAGGAGTGAGCGCTGCAGGAACTTTGTCTCTTGCGATTATTCCAAATAACTTACCGGAAAAAGAGATAGAAAAAGCACGCGCTAACATTATCAAAACTGCGGATGCTTACTACCAGTCTATTGAGAGTGAAGGCTATCAAATTCCTTACAGCACAAAAGAGTACCCATGGGGTTCAAATTCAAACTTAATGAATCGCAGTATCTTCATGGGAGTTGCTTATGATTTCACAAAAGATCAAAAGTACGTAGATGGCGTCATCAATGCAATGGACTACATCTTAGGACGTAACGCTTTGGACCAATCTTATGTTTCAGGCTACGGTAGCCGCCCACTTACCAATCCACATCACCGTTTTTGGGCACATTCCGCGGACAGTAACTCGCCGATAGTCGCTCCTGGTGTTATGTCTGGAGGTCCAAATTCAATCAACTTCAGTGACCCTGTTGCAGCGTCAATGAAGGGCAAATGTATTGGACAGACTTGTTGGAAAGATGATATTGGTGCGTGGACACTGAATGAAATTACGATTAACTGGAATGCTCCATTCTTTTGGGCTACGAGCTTCTTAGACGAAACGGTTCAGTAATTAACGGTTCTGCAATCAAATAGTCATTAAGTTAATAAGCCGAAAATAAATCCTATTTTCGGCTTATGTTATTTATCGATTATCGATAGAAATGTCTAACTCACGCGCTTCAGCTCAATCAATATTGCGCTTTCTGCATCGAGAATTGGCATGGTTAGGCCGACGTTCTGACACCACTCACCAGACATTTCACAGCCAGATGCTGTCCATTCAGGTTGGCAAGCCACTATGTGGTTGAAGTTCTCCGGCTTATCAATCACTGATACTTGGTAAGTTGATTCTGGGTCTAATCCGACAATACTAAGATGACCACTTAATGAATACGTTGGCATAGCGAGCTGAGAAACCAATACCACAGCTTGTGATTTGTCTTGCGATACCACCGCATGAATTTGATGCGCTTTGTCCTCACTTGGAATCCGCCAAGTTGTTCCGCTGTGCAACAATGGGCGCAGCGCTTTGTGTAGCTTCACATAGTGTTCAAAGCCTTGCTTCTCTTCTTGGCTCTCATTTACAGGGTCTAGCTCAATACCCATATGACCAAACAGAGCCGTTAAGCCTCTGAATTCAATACTGTGGCGACGACGTGTACTGTGGCAATGGCTAGCGCCGATATGACTCCCCATCACTTCAGGCGGGAAGAAATAGCTCATTCCTCGCTGAATGGTTTGACGCTCTAAAGCATCGTTGTTATCAGACGCCCAGAAACGATGAGTCCTTTTCAATACCTCGTAATCAATACGGCCACCACCTGCGGCGCAGGATTCAATTTCCACATTCGGGTGCTTGGCGCGAACTTTATCCACCAGCTGGTAATAACGCTGCGTTTGCTTATGAGCAGCGGCCATTCCCCCATGAGCAGGCTGAACCACTTCCCTGTTCATATCCCATTTGATGTAAGCGATGTTGTAAGTGGAAAGAAAATGATCCAGTCGCTCAAACAGATAGTCAAAGGCCTCTTGGTTTTGCAGATCAATCACATACTGATTGCGTCCTGTAGGCTGCTCATACCCTTCCACAGCCAGCAACCAATCAGGATGCCGTCTGTAAAGGTCGGAATTTTTGTTGATCATTTCCGGTTCAAACCACAAACCAAATTCCATACCGAGTTGATTAACATGCTCAACAACTGGAGTGAGACCTTGAGGGTATTTTCTCTCATCAAGGAACCAGTCACCCAACGCAGCTTTATCGTCATTTCGACCTTTAAACCAACCGTCATCAATAATAAAACGTTCGACACCCATGGCTGCCGCCTGAGTTGCCATTGACATAATGTATTCAGGATCGTGGTTGAAATAGATACCTTCCCACGTATTGAGGTGAATTGGTCGAGGCTTTGCTACAAACTCTTTCGGTAAAATACGATGGCGTACATGAGTGTGAAACTGCTGACTCATGCCGTTCAGACCTTTATCACTGTAGCTGGCATACAGCCATGGTGATGTGACACTTTCTCCCTGCGCTAATGAAACTTCACCAGCGAAATAAATCACTTCAGCTTGCACAAGACGACGACCATCGGCCTTAACATCCGCACGCATGCGGTGGTTACCGCTCCAAGCAAAATGGAAGCCCCACACATCACCCTGCAATTCATCGAAATGCTGCTGGCCTGCAATCAATGCCGGATAGTGTTCATGAGACGTGCGTCCGCGCCGGTTTTCTTGCTGATAACCACCATGTATTAAAGGCTGGCGAGCAGTTTGAAACTCGTGAACCCAGCGGCCAAAAAATGTCATCAGTTCATTGGCTCTAGCAGGCAAAGGTAAAGTATTGGCTAAGCGATTAACCTGATAAACACCCGCTTTTAAATTGGTTAAAGTATGACGGGTTTTGACCACGTCATCAGCGTCTAAACACAGTTCCGTCGTCAGTGACAAACCTGCCAATTCATCAACGCTTTCAATACGCACCCCAGTGTCAATTTCTACTATTTGCTGAACAATAAAGACCGGAGCCCAGTCCAAGCCGTCGCGATGCCCTTCGACACCTGGGCTACTGAAAACACCACGGCCCAATTCTGGGCTTAGTGTCATTGCAACATCTTTATCAAGGCGACCAAAAGGCACAGGACGATACAAACTCTTCCTATAGTTTTCCAAAGCACCTTGAACGGGTTTGCCCCAATAGAGAATCTCTGCAAACTCTCCGACCTCAACGATGATTTGGCTCTGTTTACCGGTTAAGTTAATTAATACTGGCTCCGTCACTGTCTGTTCCCTTCAAACCTTTTAATTTTCGATATCATAAGCAAAACTGAAAAACTTTCTGTGATTAAAGCCATAATCATGGAAACGTTTCCATGCATCTGCAAGTTTCACTATTTTTGTTAAAAAGTTTGGAGTTTGGGAAATGCTGAACATAAACAAGCCCAAAAGCTTGAGCTTGCGCAGTAGTTAGGCTTTAAGCACTTGAGTTGTCTAAATAACCGATATTTAATGAGTGCCAGCTAAGGTCTTAGAACCTGAAAACATTTTCACAAACAGTACAATCATGTTCAGAGAACCGCTGAAATCACTTAAGAAAAACAACTTAAGCTTGTATGGCATAAGTACTAAACGTTCTCTTAGAAACCTAAGGTAAATATCACTATGGCGACCATAAAAGACGTTGCACGGGAAGCGGGTGTATCCATCGCGACCACTTCACGCGTCATTAATAACGCCCCGCACACCAGCGAAACTGCCATCATTGCGGTTAAAGCCGCAATGGAAAAACTGGGCTATCGCCCCAATGCAAATGCTCGCGCACTGGTAAGCAAATCTTCCAATGCCATTGGCGTTTTGGTCAGTGATGTGTCTGCACCTTTTTTTGGCATCATGGTGAAAGCTATTGATACTATCGCCAGTGAGCAGGAAAAGCAGCTACTGGTTGGTAGCGGCTATCATGATGCAGAAAAAGAGCGCAACGCTATCAATCTGTTAATTAACAGCCGCTGTGAATCGCTTGTGCTGCATAGCAAAGGCATGAGCGATCAGGAGCTGACAAAACTCGCGAAAGAAGTACCCGGAATGGTGCTGATCAACCGTGTTGTGCCTGACATCGCTTCGCGTTGTATCGCATTAGACAACCGTAAAGGTGCTTATATCGCAACAGAGTATCTGATTAAAAATGGTCATAAACACATCGGCTATATTGCCTCTAGCCATAACATTGATGATGCCCATGACCGACTAGCAGGTTACTTTGATGCACTACGCGATTACGGTATAGAAGCCAGAGATGAGTATGTGGAGTATGGTGAGCCCGACGAGCTTGGCGGCGAACAGGCAATGGTCAATCTGATGGCCAAAAATACCGACATTACTGCGGTCTCTACCTATAACGACTATATGGCGGCAGGTTGTTTGGTGCTACTTCAAGAAAATGGCATTCGTATTCCTGAAGAGATGTCCGTAATTGGGTTTGATGACGGACACATGGCTCGCTTTGTTTACCCGCGTCTCACCACCATTCGTTATCCCATTCAATTAATGGCGAACGAAGCGGTGAAACTTTCTTTGCAGCTGGCAAATAATGAGAACGTAGAACGCTCAGAGTGCAAACTGTTTATGCCGACCTTAGTTCGTCGTTCCTCAGTAGGCAGAGCGCAATAAGCTCTGCACTATCAGGTTTAGCTATAGCGCTTGAAGGCGAGCATCTATCTCTTGAGCATAGTTGTTCGCTTTTACTCCATAGATAATTTGCACGTTGCTTTTGTCCAGCAGAACGACACCAAAAGCTCCGTTGCATTTTAAGTAGTCAACATCAACCAGAGCCGAATCATTAAGTTGCAATCTTAATCTTGTCGCACACGCCCCTGAATGGACGATGTTCTCTAGTCCACCTACAGCTTTTACGATGCCGTCAGTTTCCTGACCAATGTTCGGGTTTACTCTGACTAAAAAATTAAAAAACTGACGAATTTTATCAATCATAAAAACCTGCCGATAAATAAGATGATTTGCAGTAAATACAATAAATAACCCTACACTGTAAGTACATAAACCTAAATTACACCTTAGTCACACATACAGAACAATCAGTGTTTTCTGAACATGTTGTCATGCAATACAGAGGGAACATCATAACTGAGAGTTCTACGCGAATTCGGGCTACGAGTTCAATCTAGCGTGTAAAGTTTAAACTTTTTTTATTCTTAAATTGAAAACCTTATCTTTGGTTGGTTGTTATTGACTACGCAAAGCAGGATAATACCGAGATCGGAACGAAGACATTATATAATTATGACCGAATATCTTTTGTTGTTAGTCGGCACTGTGCTGGTAAACAACTTTGTACTGGTAAAGTTTTTGGGCTTGTGTCCTTTCATGGGCGTATCCAAAAAGTTAGAAACTGCAATTGGCATGGGGTTAGCGACAACATTCGTTTTAACCTTGGCTTCAGTATGTTCGTATCTTGTAGAAAGTTACATCCTTAAACCATTAGGTATTGAATACTTACGCACCATGAGCTTTATCCTCGTGATTGCGGTGGTGGTTCAATTTACCGAAATGGTGGTGCACAAAACCAGCCCGACACTCTATCGTTTGTTAGGTATCTTCCTGCCTCTCATCACCACTAACTGTGCAGTTTTAGGTGTGGCATTACTTAACATCAACGAAAACCATAATTTCATACAGTCGATCATTTACGGCTTCGGCGCTGCTGTGGGCTTTTCACTGGTATTGATCCTGTTTGCATCAATGCGTGAGCGTATTCATGTAGCAGATGTACCGGCACCATTCAAAGGCGCATCTATCGCCATGATCACGGCTGGTTTGATGTCGCTTGCCTTTATGGGCTTTACCGGATTGGTGAAGTTGTAATGAGTACGATATTAATTGCTGTATTAGCTATCGCGGTACTTGCTGCCGTTTTTGGCGCTATTTTGGGCTTTGCTTCTATCCGCTTCAAAGTTGAAGCCGATCCTATCGTTGACCAAATTGATGCTATTTTGCCACAAACCCAATGCGGTCAATGTGGCTACCCAGGCTGTCGTCCTTACGCAGAAGCGATTGCCAATGGTGACCAAATCAATAAATGCCCTCCGGGCGGTCAGCAAACGATCGAAAAATTAGCCGACTTAATGGGCGTTGACGTTCAAGAGTCCGCACACGATCTCGATAGCAAAGTCAAAACTGTTGCTTTTATTCATGAAGATATGTGTATCGGATGCACCAAGTGTATTCAGGCTTGCCCTGTTGACGCGATAGTAGGTGGTACCAAAGCACTTCATACCGTAATTAAAGATGAGTGTACGGGTTGCGATCTCTGTGTTGCTCCGTGCCCTACAGACTGTATTGAAATGATCCCTGTTGCAACAACCACTGAGACTTGGAAATGGCAGCTAAATGCGATTCCTGTGGTTGATGTTACAAACGCTGCAACCACTCAGCAAAACAGCGGGGATTAAGGATTCATATGTTGTCATTAATCGAACAAATCAGAACGGGTAGCCTGTGGACATTTCCGGGCGGCATTCACCCACCAGAAAACAAACAACAATCGAATCAATCCGCTATAGCTCAGGCTAGTATTCCAAGTGAACTTGTACTGCCTCTTAAGCAGCACATCGGTAAGCCGGGCGATCTACTGGTCAGTGTTGGCGACAGCGTTAAAAAAGGTCAGGCATTAACCCAATATACCTCGACATTTATGCTGCCCATTCATGCCCCGACCTCTGGCATTGTAAAAGCGATCGAACCGAGAACAACAGCGCACCCTTCAGGACTTGCTGAATTGTGCGTCGTTATTGAAACTGACGGAAAAGATGAGTGGATTGAGAAGACATCCATTGAAGATTTTACTCAATCCTCACCTGATGAGCTGATTGAAATCATCCGCCAAGCGGGTGTTTCAGGCATGGGCGGTGCCGGCTTCCCGACAGCAAAGAAAATTCAATCAGGTTTGTCACGCACTGACATTCTGATCATTAATGCTGCTGAGTGTGAACCTTACATTACCGCTGACGATGTTCTTATGAGAGAAAACGCTCAAGAGATCATTCAAGGCATCAGCATTGTCGAACACATTCTAAAACCAAAACTGACCATTATTGGTATTGAAGATAACAAACCGAAAGCGATTGAAGCGCTGCAAAATGCGGCGCTGAATAAAGACATCGTTATCCGTGTTATTCCAACCAAATACCCGTCAGGTGGTGAAAAGCAGCTGATCAAGCTCTTAACCAATCTTGAAGTACCCAACGGTCAAATCCCTGCTGATATCGGTTTGATGGTGCAGAACGTCGGTTCTATGCAAGCCATCAAACGAGCCGTTGTCGATGGCGAACCGCTAATTCGCCGTGTCGTTACACTCACTGGTAACAGTTTTAAAAAGCCGAAGAATGTCTGGGCATTGCTTGGTACACCCGTTCAGGCACTGCTTGATGAGTTTGGTTATCAGGCTGATAAAAAGCTTCCGCGTCTGATCATGGGCGGCCCAATGATGGGCTTTACCCTGCCGCATGCCAATGTACCAGTGACCAAAACATCCAACTGTATTCTCGCTCCGACGCGTCAGGAAATTGCTCCACAAGCCTATGAAATGGCGTGTATTCGTTGTGGTCAATGTGCTGAAGTATGCCCTGCATCCCTTCTCCCACAGCAGCTTCAATGGCATGCAAAAGCAGAAGAATTCGACAAGTGTGAGGAACTGCACTTAAAAGATTGTATTGAATGCGGCGCGTGTGCGTACGTCTGCCCTAGTGAAATTCCACTGGTTCAATACTATCGCCAAGCCAAAGCAGAAATCCGTATTCGCAAGCAGGAATCTGAAGCGGCTGAGCGCGCAAAAATTCGCTTCGAAGAGAAAAAAGAGCGTATGGAACGCGATAAAGCGGACAGAGAAAATCGCTTTAAAGCCGCAGCAGAAAACCGTCGTCAAGAGATGACCACCAGCGATGGTGAAAACGCGATTGCTGCTGCCATTGCGCGCGTGAAAGCACAAAAAGAACAAGCAACAGCAACGTCCGATTCAGCGGTTAAACCAGCCGTTGCCGCCGCTATTGCCAAAGCGAAAGCAAAACAGGCAGAAGCTGCAAAAACAGGCGCAGCTGAACCTGATAATGCTGAGATGATCAAACTGCGAGAAGAGCGCAAGCGTCAGGCTCGTGAACGTAAGTTGGAAAAAGAGCAACAAACCGACACATCTGAAGCACCAGCTAACGATAAAAAAGCAGCCGTCGCTGAAGCGATTGCTCGTGCCAAAGCTCGCAAAGCGCAGCAAGAATCGGCATCTACTGAAGAAGAAGCTCAAGCTGAAACAGAAACTTCAGAAGACCCGAAAAAAGCAGCAGTTGCAGCAGCTATCGCCCGTGCCAAAGCTCGCAAAGCGCAGCAAGAATCCGTACCTGCTGAAGAAGAAGCTCAAGCTGAAACAGAAACTTCAGAAGACCCGAAAAAAGCAGCAGTTGCCGCTGCGATTGCCCGTGCCAAAGCTCGCAAAGCGCAGCAAGAATCCGTACCTGCTGAAGAAGAAGCTCAAGCTGAAACAGAAACTTCAGAAGACCCGAAAAAAGCAGCAGTTGCCGCTGCGATTGCCCGTGCCAAAGCTCGCAAAGCGCAGCAAGAATCCGTACCTGCTGAAGAAGAAGCTCAAGCTGAAACAGAAACTTCAGAAGACCCGAAAAAAGCAGCAGTTGCAGCAGCGATTGCCCGAACCAAAGCCCGCAAAGCGCGGCAAGAATCGGCACCAACTGAAGAAAAAACTCAAGCTGAAACGGACACTTCTGACGATCCGAAGAAAGCAGCAGTTGCAGCAGCGATTGCCCGTGCCAAAGCTCGCAAAGCGCAGCAAGAATCGGCATCTACTGAAGAAGAAGCTCAAGCTGAAACAGAAACTTCAGAAGACCCGAAAAAAGCAGCAGTTGCAGCAGCGATTGCCCGTGCGAAGGCTCGTAAAGCAGAGCAACAAAACAAAAATACCGAGGAGAATAACTAGTGGCTTTCTTTATAGCTAGTTCCCCACATACTCATATTAAACGCAGCACTTCTGATTTAATGAAGTGGGTAGCGTTGTGCGCACTACCGGGCTTATTTGCCCAGACCTATTTCTTCGGTTTCGGTACCTTAATCCAGTTGGGATTTGCTGTTATTGTCGCGCTGTCATTTGAAGCGGCAGTGATGAAGCTACGTAAACGCCCTACTCATCTTGCATTAAGAGACCACAGTGCCATTGTCACCGCTTGGTTATTGGCTGTTGCCATTCCACCAATGTCACCTTGGTGGATTGTGGTTATCGGTCTTATCTTCGCTATTTTGATTGCAAAACATCTTTACGGTGGGCTTGGTCAAAACCCGTTTAACCCAGCAATGGTAGCCTACGTGGTTTTGCTTATTTCCTTCCCTGTTCAGATGACAAGCTGGATAGCGCCACATCAGCTAGGCGCTGATGGCATCTCTTTTAGTGACTCGTTTTCTCTGATCTTTACTGGTTTCGACTCCGACGGTTTATCGCTGCAGCAAGTTCGAACTGGTATTGACGGAATGACGATGGCGACACCATTGGACTCAGTGAAAACTTCGCTCAAAGCAGGTCACACTTTATCTGAAGTAATGTCTCAGCCTCAGTTCGGTTCTTTAGCTGGCATTGGTTGGGAATGGGTCAATCTTGCCTATTTGGCTGGTGGACTAGTTCTTCTGAGACTAAGAGTCATCAACTGGCATATCCCTGTTGCTTTTATCGCGAGCTTGTTGGTGATGAGCACATTAGCGACCCTGTTCGCACCGGGTACAACCGCATCACCATTAGTTCATCTGTTGTCTGGTGCAACCATGTTGGGCGCGTTTTTTATTGCCACAGATCCAGTTACGGCCTCTACCACAGTGAAAGGACGTTTAGTGTTTGGCGCATTCATCGGTGCTATGGTGTTTATCATTCGCAGCTGGGGTGGTTTCCCTGACGGTGTGGCATTTGCCGTTTTGCTTGCTAACATGTGCGTACCGTTAATCGACTACTACACTAAACCTCGTACTTACGGGCACTAAGGAGCAATTATGCTAACCGCAATTAGAAAAAACGGTCTCATCCTTGCTATCTTTGCCTGCTTATCGACAGGTGTCGTAGCGCTGACTCATCAACTGACTGAATCGCAAATCAAGAAGCAAGAGAAGATTCAGTTGTTGTCGATTTTAAACCAAGTGATTCCTAAAAAGCTGCACGATAACGAACTGTCGCAATCGTGCATCTTGATTAATGACCCAGCACTTGGCACAGATAATTCAATGCCAGCCTATGTGGCGACACTGAACGGCCAGCCTAGTGCAATAGCAATCGAAGCTATTGCTCCCGATGGTTATAACGGTGCGATTAAAGTCATTGTCGGCATTAAAAATGATGGCACGATTACCGGCACCCGAGTTCTGGCACATAACGAAACTCCGGGGTTGGGTGACAAAATTGACCTGAGAATCACTGACTGGATACTCAACTTTACAGGTAAATCTGTAACAGCAGACAACGAGGAACAGTGGAAAGTCCGTAAAGACGGCGGTCAATTTGATCAGTTTACCGGTGCAACTATTACCCCACGAGCTGTGGTGAAAGCAGTGAAGAACGCCGTGACTTACGTGAATCAAAATCGTGAAGCACTGGCGAAACAAACCTATAACTGCGGAGAACAGTAATGAACAATGAACATAAAGCATTGATGAAAAACGGCATGTGGGAAAACAACCCCGCCTTAGTACAGTTGCTTGGTTTGTGTCCGCTACTTGCTGTTTCTTCTACCGTAACCAACGCACTTGGTTTAGGCATCGCAACCTTATTGGTTTTAGTCGGTTCCAACGTGACCGTATCATTGGTTCGCGATTACGTACCTAAAGAAGTGCGTATTCCAGTATTCGTAATGATCATTGCGTCGTTGGTAACCTGCGTGCAACTGCTGATGAATGCTTACGCTTACGGGTTGTATCTGTCGCTCGGAATCTTCATCCCTCTCATCGTGACTAACTGTATTATCATCGGTCGCGCAGAAGCTTTTGCGTCAAAAAATGATGTCCTGCCTTCAGTCCAAGATGGTCTGTGGATGGGGCTAGGCATGACTTCAGTACTGGTTGTTCTGGGTGCAATGCGAGAAATCATCGGTAACGGTACCCTGTTCGATGGCGCTGATCTGCTGCTGGGCGATTGGGCAAAGGTATTGAGAATTGAAATTTTCCATTTTGATAGCAGCTTCTTGCTTGCTCTATTACCACCGGGCGCATTTTTCGGCGTGGGTCTGCTGATTGCTCTCAAAAATGTGATTGATAAGCAGCTTGCAGCGCGTCAGCCAAAACAAGAAAAACCAACTATCGAACGAGCACGAGTCACCAACGTATCGTCCTCATGAAAAACTAGAGAGACTGGAAACAGCGCAGAGCAATGAATAAAGATAAAAGAAGACAAATTCTCGAGCGACTGAGAGAAAACAATCCAACGCCGGAAACGGAGCTCAACTGGAATTCACCATTCGAACTGCTCATCGCCGTTCTGTTGTCCGCTCAAGCGACAGATGTGAGTGTGAATAAAGCAACGGACAAGTTGTATGCCGTCGCCAATACACCTCAAGCCATCTTTGATTTGGGCGTTGATGGCGTTAAAGAGTACATCAAGACCATAGGTCTGTTTAACTCGAAAGCAGAGAACGTGATTAAAACTTGCCGTATTTTGCTTGATAAGCACAACGGTGAAGTTCCCGAAAACAGAGAAGCACTGGAAGCGTTACCCGGTGTAGGCCGAAAAACAGCAAACGTCGTTTTAAATACGGCATTTGGCTGGCCAACCATCGCTGTGGACACCCACATTTATCGAGTGTCCAATCGCACCAAATTTGCAATGGGAAAAACTGTCGACGATGTCGAACAGAAACTACTGAAAGTCGTTCCCGCAGAATTCAAATTAGACGTTCACCACTGGTTGATTTTGCATGGTCGATACACCTGTATCGCACGCAAACCTCGTTGTGGGAGCTGCATAATTGAAGACCTGTGTGAGTTCGCTTCGAAAACAGAACTGTAAATATAAAATTTACCCGGAAAGCTAGGAGTCCAAAATGTCAAACAACCGTGTTCTACATACCATGCTACGCGTAGGTGATTTAGACAAGTCTATCGAGTTCTACACCAACGTAATGGGTATGAAGTTACTACGTAAAAGCGAAAATGCTGAGTACAAATATACTCTAGCGTTCGTTGGTTATGGTGATGAGTCACAAGGCGCCGTTATTGAGCTCACTTATAACTGGGGTGTAGAAGAATACGACCTAGGTAAAGGTTTCGGTCACATCGCTATCGGCGTAGACGACATTTACGCAACTTGTGATGCAATTAAAACGGTTGGCGGCAATGTTACTCGCGAGCCAGGTCCAGTAAAAGGCGGTACAACACACATCGCTTTTGTGAAAGACCCTGATGGTTACATGATTGAACTTATCCAAAACCGTCAAGCAAGCGCTGGCCTAGAAGGTTAATCTTTCTTTTGTACTGACGATAAAAAACACCGCCATCTGGCGGTGTTTTTGTTGGTCTCTTTAAAGCGACAGATCGGTACTAAACTTGAGTTCGACCGAGTGAAATCACCACGCGGCGGTTCTTATCTTTGCCTATTGGCGATTCGTTGTCGGCAATTGGACGACGCTTACCAAAACCCTGCACCTGAATTCTGTCTTCAGGCAAACCGAGTGACTTAAAGTAATTGCGCAGTCTTTCCGAGCGTTTCTCCGACAGGCTTTGACTCTCGTTTTTGCTGTCTGCTGAATCTGTATAAGCCGCTACCAACACTAGGTCGATATCTTTGTTGTAACGAATGTATTCGGCAATCTGTTCTAAACGCTTTTGAGACGCTTTGTTCAGATCGACACTGTTACCACGGTCGTAATGAAGAATAGTGAACGAGATATCTTCGAAACTGTATGGCAGTAAATTGGCAATACAGTCACTAAAAACGTTGTACTGCGCTTGGAATAATACTGAAGAGAGCGCCACTTCAATGCGTTGATCACGGCTTTGCCAATCCTGATAACTGAATGTCGGATGACGGCCTTTTTCCAGTTCACTCAATAGTGTCCACGCCGATTGGCCGCCAATATAACCATCAAACTGTTTAAAGAACTGAATATTCGTGATGCGGTCTGCGCTTTCACCCGGTCTCCATGCTGGTGGCATTGAAACTAGGCTTACATTACGTGTGTCACCCATCGGGCGGCGCATTTTCAGTTCAAAGTCCAAATTCATTTTCTTACTGGCACGCGCAGAAAACTCCGCATCGCCGTAATTGGGGATAGGATGAACAAGCCGACACTCGAGTGGTGTGTTCGCCACCATCTGCCAAGTGGACTGCTGTGGCGTTGCCACATAACGCTTTTCTAATGCCGAAGCGGCAACAGGCGTCAATAGAGTGGCAGCGGCTAAACTTGTCACAAGCCATTTATTCATAAGGACTTTTATCTCTTAATACTGCATGTCATCGTGGCGACACATTGCCACCAACGTAAATCTGAACAGAGTAATGCAAAAATCTCGCCAGCTTACCCCTAACTCTTTAATCTCAAATCGATTGAGAACAGATAATTAAGCCTAAATTGATACCACCGAATAGTGGACCAATTAATTCCTTCTAAATAGAGTGCTCAGGTTTTTCTTATAGTCATAACATGCAATAATGCCGCCCTTGTCACAATAACTAGAGCCAGCATGACTGATTTAAAAGAAGCAAAGACATTAAAAGAGCGTTTCCGTGGTTATTTTCCTGTCGTTATTGACGTTGAAACCGCTGGATTCAATGCCCAAACCGATGCTTTATTAGAGATTTGCGCAGTGACTTTGCGTATGGACGAAAACGGCGATTTGCAACCTGCTTCTACCATTCACTTTCATGTTGAGCCTTTTGAAGGTGCCAATCTAGAAAAAGCGGCACTCGAGTTCACTGGCATCTATGACCCATTTAGCCCACTTCGTGGCGCAGTGTCTGAAGATCATGCGCTAAAAGAGATCTACAAGCTGGTTCGTAAAGAGCAGAAAGACTCTGATTGCAGCCGAGCGATCATCGTCGCGCACAACGCCAACTTCGATCATAGCTTTGTTATGGCAGCAAGCGAGCGCAGTAAACTTAAACGCGTTCCTTTCCATCCCTTTGCCACTTTTGATACCGCTACGTTAAGTGGTCTTGCTTACGGACAGACGGTACTCGCCAAAGCGTGTAAAGCAGCTGGAATGGAATTTGACAATCGTGAAGCACACTCAGCGCTTTACGATACACAAAAAACTGCAGAGCTGTTCTGCGGAATCGTCAACAAATGGAAAGCTCTTGGTGGCTGGCCTGCTGTTGATAACCAAGAAAACAACTAAAACCAAACACGACTTGAATTGAGAATTATATGAATCCTGTAGTCATTTCCGTTTGCGTCATGCTGCTTCTAGCACTGATGCGCGTAAACGTTGTGGTTGCCCTAACCTTCAGCGCCATTGTTGGCGGTTTAGTGGCAGGTATGAGCTTAAATGATACTGTAGCAGCTTTCGAAAGCGGCCTTGGTGGTGGTGCGACTATCGCACTTAGCTACGCAATGCTGGGGACGTTTGCTGTTGCGATTTCTAAATCTGGTATCACTGACCTGTTAGCCCAGAGCGTGATCAAACGTATACATGGCAAAGAGCATGGTGCGGCAACAACCGGATTGAAATACGCTGTTCTGATTGCTTTGCTGTTGATGGCGGTATCTTCACAAAACGTCATTCCGGTACACATTGCATTTATCCCAATTTTAATTCCGCCTCTATTAGGCGTATTTGCAAAACTCAAGCTAGACCGTCGCTTAGTAGCCTGTGTTCTTACCTTTGGTCTGATCACTCCTTACATGGTGCTACCTGTGGGTTTTGGCGGTATTTTCCTCAACAACATTCTGCTTAAGAACCTACGTGAAAACGGCCTGGAAAACATCACAGCGAGTCAGGTACCTATGGCGATGTTACTACCTGCTATTGGTATGATTGCTGGTCTATTGATTGCGGTATTTTTCACCTACCGCAAACCGCGTGAGTATCAAGAAACAGAGCTGACTGTTGTTCATCATCAAGCGAACGAAATCGACAAGAAACACGTTGGCATTGCTGCTGTCGGTATCGTGGTTGCACTAGCTGTTCAACTTGCAACAGGTTCAATGATCATCGGTGCATTAGCGGGCTTTATGGTGTTTACTTTCGGCGGTGTTATCGCATGGAAAGAGACGCACGATGTGTTCACCAAAGGTGTTCACATGATGGCAATGATCGGCTTTATCATGATTTCTGCAGCAGGCTTTGCCGCTGTAATGAAAGATACTGGCGGTGTTGAATCTCTTGTTAGCGCGTTATCAACCAGCATTGGTGACAACAAGCCGTTAGCAGCATTACTAATGCTTGTAGTGGGTTTGCTGGTGACTATGGGTATCGGTTCGTCGTTCTCAACCATTCCAATTATCGCGACCATCTATGTGCCTTTGTGTATCGCTTTTGGTTTTTCTCCGATGGCAACCGTAGCACTCGTTGGTACTGCTGCTGCATTGGGTGATGCTGGCTCACCAGCTTCTGATTCAACCTTAGGTCCAACCTCTGGTCTAAACGCCGATGGACAGCATGAGCACATTTGGGAAACCGTTGTACCGACCTTCCTCCACTACAACTTGCCGTTAGTTGCATTTGGTTGGATTGCGGCAATGGTGCTTTAACCCATTTGCTTTCAACTCCACATACTGAAATGGTGGGGTTGATAAAACGTAAGACATTAAAAAGGCTTCCCTCGGGAAGCCTTTTTGCTATTCACTGACTATCAACGTCAAAATGCTAACGGTAAAAGTGATTAAGCACCTTCGTTGTACAGTTCTAGACTTGCTAGATCCTGAATTTCACGTTGTGCCTTAACATCATCACCACGCATCGACTCTAGGTAGTCTAGGTATTGCTGGTCGATGTCACCTGTCACGTACTCACCGTTAAATACTGAAGCTTCAAATTTAGCGATATCAGGGTTACCTGCACGCACTGCATCTTCTAAATCTTCAAGAGTTTGGAAGATAAGCGCATCAGCACCGATTTGTTTACAGATATCTGCATTATCACGGCCGTGAGCAATCAACTCGTTTGCTGTTGGCATATCGATACCATATACGTTCGGGAAACGAATCTCAGGCGCTGCTGATACCATGTAAACTTTCGCTGCACCAGAATCACGAGCCATTTCGATAATCTGCTCAGAAGTCGTTCCACGCACGATTGAGTCATCAACAAGCAGTACATTCTTATCTTTAAATTCAGAACGGATAGCATTCAGTTTACGACGAACTGATTTCTTACGTAGCTGTTGACCCGGCATGATGAATGTACGGCCAACATAACGGTTTTTCACGAAACCTTGACGGTATGGTTTATCAATCGCTTGAGCGATTTGCAGCGCGATATCATTTGACGTTTCTGGAATTGGAATAACAACATCAATATCCAAGTCAGAAAACTCATTCTTAATACGCTCACCAAGACGTTTACCCATTTCAACGCGTGCGCTGTAAACAGAGATTTTATCGATGAATGAATCTGGACGAGCAAAATAAACAAACTCGAAAATACATGGAGTAAGACTTGGGCTATCAGCACACTGCTTAGTGAACAGCTCGCCTTCAAACGTTGCGTAGATAGCTTCACCCGGTGCAACATCACGTACAAAGTCAAAACCTACAGCATCAAGTGCTACCGATTCAGACGCAACCATGTACTCAGTGCGACCATTCACTTCACGCTTGCCAAGGCAAAGTGGACGAATACCATGTGGGTCGCGGAACGCAATCATACCGTGACCAATGATCATAGCGGTTACTGCGTATGCGCCACGAATAGTGCGATGCACGTTTGCCACTGCACGGAAGACATCTTCAGAAGTAACATTACCTCTTACAGTATCAATCTCATGCGCCAATACGTTTAGCAGTACTTCAGAATCTGAAGTGGTATTGATATGACGACGATCTTTTTCGAATAACTTTTCACGTACAACATTCGCATTGGTTAGGTTGCCGTTATGAGCAAGCGTGATACCAAATGGAGAGTTTACGTAAAAAGGCTGAGCTTCAGATGCACTTGAGCTGCCTGCAGTTGGGTAACGAACGTGCCCAATACCCACAGAACCTTGAAGACGCTGCATGTGTTTGGCTTCAAAGACATCTTTTACTAAACCGTTCGCCTTGCGCAGACGAAAACGATTGCTATCTATGGTACAAATACCAGCGGCATCTTGGCCACGATGCTGCAATACCGTTAAAGCGTCATAAATAGACTGGTTTACAGGCGTTGTGCCCACGATTCCAACAATACCACACATGTCTTATTCCTCGATTTGCGTCAGTAACTGACGCGTTATATCGCGTCAGATAGAAAACTTGATGTTGCTTGTATGTGTTCGAAGAGAGGCGCAATCACACGGCTAAATTCCGGTACTAATTGCGAGCTCTTCCACCACTCTGAGCTTGGTAATGCAGTAAAGGTATCCACAAAAAACAGAGCTGCCGCTACGATTAGAACCCCACGTAATGCGCCAAATACAACGCCTAAGACTCTATCCGTACCTGATAAACCTGTTTTCTGAACCAATTGCGAAATCACATAATTCACAATCGCCCCCACCACTAAAGTTGCTACAAAAAGTGCAGCAATGGCGGCGCCGTTGCGAATCAAATCGTCTTTAATGTTGGTAAAGTACACCGCCAGTTTTGCGTAGTACTGTGAAGCAATAAAAAATGCACCACACCAGATAATTAATGACAAGGCTTCTTTCGCAAAGCCACGTACCAAACTGATCAAAGCTGACAAGCCGATCACACTTAAAATGACAATATCTAACCAATTCATGAGTTCTTACATCTTAAGTTGGCGCGCATTTTAACAGAAAAAAACGCGACGCAAACGTTTTCTTATGGGTTTAGTGGTTTAAATTTGAGCAATTGACCTTTTGAACCTGTAACTTTCTCTAATTCCAGTAGTTGTCTCTCAAGCTTACTTTTTGAGACATCAGGTCCGATGATCACTCTTGTAAAACCGTTTTCTTGTTTTGTGTGAGCTTGATAACCGCGTTTTTGTAAATCACTCACAACGTTTTTTGCGTTTTCTGCGTTCTTCAATGCCATCAACTGAATGATCCACGCGCTGTCTTGGTAGTCATTTTTCTCAGGTACTTCTTTGACGACGGTTTCCATCGGTTTATCGACTTTCGCGGAAGAGTTTGAAGACGGAGTCGTTTGTTCAGTGATAGAAACTGGAGACTCAGGTAAAGCAGCTTGATCTTCAACAGGCTCAAGTATTTCGAACTTTTCTACATCACTATTAAGCTCAGGCTTGATCGGAATGCTTGTGATCTCTTCTTGATAGTGCATTTTTTTGCCATCAAGAACATCAGGCAAAACGATGACACCTATCGCTACCAAAATAATAGTACCTACTAAACGGCTTTGAAATTTACTCGCCATTTACGCTCCTTTATTTTTCCAGTGCTCAAGCACTTCACCGACTGTGTGGAAAGACCCAGCAACGATTATGACATCACCATCCGTAACACTTGTCATCGCACTTTCAAATGCACTAACAGGGTTTGCATACTCAACCTGACCTTGTTCAAGGTGCTGGCACAGTTCACTCGCAGAAGCCGCTCTCGGGCCAGACAAAGAAGCTGGATACCAATGCTTGACCAGCGGTTTAAGCACATCAATGGTGGACTTAATATCTTTGTCATGCAGCATACCAAGCACCATATGTACAGTTTTCTCAGGGAACTGAGTTCGAATCTGGCTAGCGAGATACTCTGCAGAATGAGGGTTATGAGCCACATCAAGCAATATTATTGGCTTATCGCTAATGCGTTGCATGCGTCCCGCCAATTTCGCTTTGCGCAGACCTTCGACAATATTGACATCGCTGACTTCTAAACCTGAACATCCCAGAGCCATCAACGCCGTTGCCGCATTAACAAGAGGAAGTGTTGGCACAGGCAGATCGGTGAGATCAAAAGGTCCGCTTCTCCACTGCCAAACCGTGTCTGACACTTTTTCATAATCAAACTGGATACCAACCTGATAGAAATCCGCACCAATGTCATCGGCGTGAGCGGCAACTGTTGACGGAGGCTTAGGTTGCCCACAAATAGCAGGTTTGCCTGAGCGGAAAATACCCGCTTTCTCAAAACCGATTACATTGATGTCGTCACCCAGCCAGTCAACATGATCGATCGCTAAGCTGGTAATAACCGACACATCGTGATCAACCACGTTAGTCGCATCTAGACGACCACCAAGGCCGACCTCTAACAGCACAACATCGACTTTTTCAGTTTGGAAAATGCGAAGAGCCGCTAATGTTCCGAATTCAAAAAAACTTAGGCTGATCTCGCCACGCTGTTGTTCAATATAAGCAAAAGCTTCTGTGTGTCGTTCATCACGAGCATCAACGCCGTTAATACGTACACGTTCGTTGTAGCTGATAAGGTGAGGAGAACTGTAGACACCGACCGAATAACCAGCATCCAGAAGAATACTTTCCATTAACGCACAGGTAGAGCCCTTGCCGTTGGTTCCGGCAACTGTGATAACGGTAGGAGCAGGTTTAGTGAGAGAAGCTTTGTTAGCCACCGCTTGAACACGGTCTAAGCCTAAATCAATTGCAGAAGTATGAATATGGGTTAAATAATCAAGCCACATCGACAGTGGGGATGTGGCTTGAGGAATTGGGTTTTGTTTCATCTAACGTAGAACCATTGTTTTCTTTGGTTTAGTTAGCGCCTACTTTACCCTTTTTTCTTCGCTTCTGGTACTGAATATGCTTCCTCTTGTGGAGCATCGTTCACAGAAACTACGAGTGGAGATTTTTGGTTGGTCATCTTCGCTAGTAAGCCAGCAATGCGTTGACGCATTTCGCGGCGGTCTACGATCATATCAATCGCACCGTGCTCTAGCAGGAATTCGCTGCGTTGGAAGCCTTCTGGAAGATCTTCACGTACAGTTTGTTCGATAACGCGACGGCCAGCAAAACCGATCAGTGCTTTTGGCTCACCGATGTTGATATCACCCAGCATTGCAAGACTTGCAGAAACACCACCCATTGTTGGGTCAGTCATTACCGAAATGAACGGTAGACCTTTGTTTGACAAACGCTCTAACGCCGCACTGGTTTTAGCCATTTGCATTAGAGACATCAAAGCCTCTTGCATACGAGCACCACCACTTGCAGAGAAACATACTAGACCACAGTTTCTTTCAATTGCAGATTCAACGGCACGAACAAAACGAGCACCTACAACCGAGCCCATAGAACCGCCCATGAATGAGAATTCAAAAGCACAAGCCACAAGTGGAATACCGTGCAGTTCACCATTCATAACGATAAGAGCGTCTTTCTCGCCGCTGCTCTTTTGTGCCGCTGCAAGACGTTCTTTATAACGCTTAGAATCTTTGAATTTCAGTTTATCTTGAGGCTCAAGCTCTTGTGCAATCTCTTGACGATTGTCTTCATCTAAGAATGTTTCAAGACGACGACGCGCTTTCATACGCATGTGATGATTACACTTAGGACAAACTTCGAGGTTGCGCTCAAGTTCTGCGTGGTAGAGTACCTGCTCACAAGATGTACACTTCGTCCAAACACCTTCAGGAATCGATGCTTTACGTGAAGTAACTATGTTGCTTTTTTCTAAAATCTTTTCAAGCCAACTCATAGAAGACCTTTTACTCTGTGCTCTCCCGCTCAATGCGAAAGATTTAAATTCGACAATAATGCGTGGGGATTAAAGCATAGAAAATGCCAACTGTAGACAAAAAACTGGTTGTACCTATTTCTTGCACCAGCCCCACACACCTAATTCTGCTCGTTTTGAATGCTAATCAACTGATAACTTTGAGCCAATTACTACACTTTAGTTCAACATTAGTTCAAATGATCAGGTAAAAATAGCGGCCCTAAAGGTGGTTGAGGTAAATCAAACTCTTGTGGGTAATCCACAGACACCAAATATAAGCCTTCCGCTTTTGCGGTTGCACCTGCCAATGTGCGATCTTTCGCTTCCAGCAACCACTGGATCCACTCTGGTTCCTTCTCACCACGACCAACAGCAATAAGGCTACCTGTAATGTTGCGAACCATGTGATGAACGAAAGCATTCGCTTTAATATCAATCACTACGTAACGTTCATGGCGGGTAACATTTAAGTGCATAATATTACGCCACGGACTACGTGACTGGCAATGAACAGCTCTAAATGACGTGAAATCATTCTCACCCAACAAATATTGACCAGCCTGATGCATTCTTTCTGCATCAAGTTCCCCGTGATAGTGACTCACACCAGAAGCCAATATCCCTGGACGGTATTCATGGTTATAAATCACATAACGGTAACGTCGCGCAGTTGCGGTAAATCGAGCGTGAAATTCGTCAGGCACTTCTTTTGCCCAACGCACCGCGATATTCTTGGGTAAGTTCGCATTGGTTCCCATCGTCCAAGCAACCATTTTGCGTGTCGCTGTTGTATCAAAATGCACAACTTGCCCAGTGCCATGTACGCCAGCATCTGTGCGTCCTGCACACTGAACTTCAACAGGATGGTTGGCGACGACAGACAGAGCTTTCTCTAGCTCTTCTTGAACACTCGCGACTTCTCTTTGACGCTGCCAACCAAAGTAATGAGTACCGTCGTACTCAATACCCAACGCTATTCTCATGGTGTATCACTCTTAAAAACTATAGGTCTAAAGACCTTGGGGCGGGCAGTATAATATCAATCGCTTAAGATTTCTAACCCGCAAAATACATACAACGGTAAGATCATACCTGCTATTTAAGATAGCTGAATAAACAAAGAGGCAGCCAATGCTGCCTCTTTTACTATTACTGTTTACACTCGACCGTTAATGACATCAATAAGGTGTTTCGCTTGCTGCCTTATCTCATCACTACCATCCACGATCGCTTCTTCGAGTAGCTTAATCGCACCTTTATCATCGTTCATCTCAATGTAGATTTTCGCCAAATCCAGCTTGCCTGCGGCTTCTGAATTACTGTCTACATCGATATCACCGACATCACCAATCACATCTGGGAACTCGTTGAGGCCGACATCTAGCTTTAACTCTTCATTATCAAGATTAAGAGTACTGCCATCATCGTTTTCAACCTGAGCCATTAAATCGTCGATAGTCATAAATTGACGACTAGCAGGCTCGAATTCAGCAAACTCTTCCTGATTACCCCAGTTTTCTTGGGCAACTTCTGGCTCTTTGACCTGAATCTCAGGATGCCACACGTCCTTCTCAGTCTCTGGTACTTCGTCAGGTATTGTCGCTTTTTGATCAGGCGTTAAATTAAAGCCATTCCAATCTTCTCCGCCCATTTCCAGCATGGCGTCAATGTCCATACCGGCACTGTCAACGGACTTCGCATCAATAGGCTTATCAAAGGTAAAGCTTGTTTCTGCTCGATCTTCATCAGACAACCAATCGGACAGCGCTTGTTCATCAAACTCTTGTTTAGAAACATCGCTAAGATTAACTTCTGTTGTCTCCGGCTCAGCCTCTGCATACAGTGAAGAATCATCTAAATGATCGTCTTCTGATTCATCCGACAGCTCATCCGTTTGGGAGAACATATCCGCTAAAGCATCTTCTTCCGTATATTCAGGCAGATCAGAATCATTAATTTCTACATCCGCAAGCTCTGCATCGGCTTCTGGTAAGTCTGACTCTTCGGCGAACTCAGAATCCGCAAGCGCGTCTTCTTCTGTGTATTCTGGAAGCTCTAATTCGTCGAATTCCTCTGCAATGTCTTGCTCTGGCAATTCAGAATCAGACTCTTCTGCCAAAACCTCAGCAGGTATCACTTCGTCTTGCGCTTCAGGAGTTTCAGTTTCTACTGCTTCAGATTCAAAATCTGCCAGCACATTTTCTTCTGCGTACTCTGGAAGATCTAACTCGTCGATTTCAGCCGCAATATCTTTCTCTGGCAATTCAGGCTCAGACTCTTCTGCCAAAAGTTCAGCAGGTTCCGCTTCATCTTGTGTCTCCAGAGCTTCCGTATCTAATGCTTCAGATTCAACTTCTGCCAGTGCATCTTCTTCTGTGTATTCTGGAAGATCTAACTCGTCGAGTTCAGCCGCAATATCTTGCTCTGGCAATTCAGGCTCAGATTCTTCTGCTAAAAGCTCAGCAGGTGCCACTTCGTCTTGCGCTTCTGGAGCTTCGGTTTCTACTGCTTCAGATTCAACATCTGCCAGCGTGTCTTCTTCGGTGTATTCTGGAAGCTCTAATTCGTCGAATGCCTCTGCAATGTCTTGCTCTGGCAATTCAGAATCAAACTCTTCGGCTAAAACCTCAGCAGGTTCTGCTTCGTCTTGCGTTACTGGAGCTTCGGTTTCTGCTGCTTCAGATTCAACATCTGCCAGCGCATCTTCTTCGGTGTATTCTGGAAGGTCTAATTCGTCGAATTCAGCCGCAATATTTTGCTCTGGCTGTTCAGACTCAGACTCTTCGTCTAAAACCTCAGCAGGTTCCGCTTCGTCTTGCGTTTCCAAAGCTTCCGTTTCTACTGCTTCAGATTCAACATCTGCCAGCGCGTCTTCTTCGGTGTACTCTGGAAGATCTACCTCATCGAATTGAGTGGCAATATTTTGCTCTGTCTGTTTAGGCTCAGACTCTTCTGCTAAAACCTCAGCAAGTTCCGCTTCGTCTTGCGTTTCCAGAGCATCCGTTTCTGCTACTTCAGATTCAACATCCGCCAGCGCGTCTTCTTCGGTGTACTCTGGAAGATCTACCTCATCGAATTGAGCGGCAATATTTTGCTCTGGCTGTTCAGACTCAGACTCTTCTGCCAAAACCTCAGCAGGTTCCGCTTCGTCTTGCGTTTCCAGAGCATCCGTTTCTGCTGTTTTAGATTCAATATCCGCTGTTTCTGTTTCTGTTTCTGTTTCTGTTTCTAGGCCATCAAAAACCCAATCGTCATCTTGTGGAACACCGAATTCATTCGCAACAACTTGCTCTTGCTCTGTTTCCGCTTGCTCTTCTTCCGACTTCTCTCCACCTTCAATTTCCGGATTGAACTCGAAGTCATCCAGATCAAAATCGTCTTCATTCAGTGCTGAAATAGATTCAAACTCTTCATCCAGTAACGGATCAGACTTAGGTGCATTGGTAATAAGGTCGTCAATGAAGTTTGCACTATTGAAATCTTCAACCAGTTCTTCAGATTCCGCGTTTTGTTCGATGGTCAGCAGCTCATCAAAAAGCTCTAAACTTTCATCTTTCTCTTCTGTGTCTTCCGATTCTGAAGTGACTTCATCAGCCAAGAAGTCTTCGTAACCTGTCGGTTCTTCACTAAGCTCACCGACAAAATCATCGAGCAGATCAGTACTGTTTTCATCAATCTCAGGAATATCTGAATCACCGCTATCTCCCAGCAGTTCATCCAGTTCCACCATCATCTCATCGGCGACATTTTGTTCAGAATCAGCTTCGTCAAAACCGTTTTCATTTAAAAGCTCGTCTAGCAGCGCCGTGCTATTAGCTTCAATTTCAGGCTCGTCTTCTTCATCTTCTAATAGCAACTCGTCTAGTAATGCCGTCTCATCTTTTGCATTCGCCTCTAAAGACTCCAAGTCAGCCTGAGCTTCTATGTTTGCAAATAAGTCGTCTAACTCTTCATCTGAAGTGAACTTAGCCGCCTCTGGCTCCGGATTACTTTGGGACTTTTCTTCATCTAGCAAGCTGTCGAAATCTAACAACTCTGAGCTTGTTTCATCATCTTCTTGTGCAGCAAAAAGTTCATCCAACATAGATTGGTCAAGAGAAGGTGAATCCAGCTCTTCAGAATCATCCGCAGCCAACAAAGATTCGATATCGGCTTGCGACATTTCACCATCATCAGATAGGTCAAAGCCGATCTCGTCGTCTTCATCATAGTTTTGTGATGCCTGGTCTAGAGCGCGTTCCATTTCCTCCAAACCAAGAGCTTTCTCATCCCCATTGACAGTGATGTCGTTATTACCAGAAGACAAATCACCAAAGTCAGTATCAAGGTCGCCTGAGTCATCAATAGCAGCAAATAAATCTTCGCCGTCTTCACCCTCTAAGTCGAAGTCTAAATCGCTCTCGTCTAGGCCAGCAAAAATATCACCGTCATCTTCTTCTGATGTTTCTTCTTTCTTCTCTTCACCAAAGAGTGAGTCGTTGTCATCCATGCTGCCAAACAGGTCATCGTCCAGAAGCAACTCATCATCTAAATCTTCAAGCGACTGATCACCAACCGCTAGTGGAGCAGCGGCTTCAGCACTAGAATTCGCATTAAGTACTGTTTCTTGAGTAGGTGAATTTGACGCTTGATTTGAACCCGAACGACGTCCTAAAAATAGCACTACGAGTAAGGCGATTAATAAGCCCGGAATAAGAGCTAACCCTGCTACCATCCAGTTGTTCGCTAATAATTCATCCAACTTAGACGGTGCGAGACGTTGCATTTCTTCGCGTTTAATTCTCTCTTCAGCCAGCAGTTTTTCAACTTCAGAACGAATGCGGTTTTCATCGCCCAACTCTTGTTTTAAGCCACTCACTTCAGATTGTACTTCGGCGAGCATCAAACGCAGTCTGTGATTCTTTTCTTCCAGTGCCTGAATTTCATTTTGGTCGGCTGATGACGCTTTCATGCTGCCATCATTTTTCGCTTCCACAACAGGCTTTTCTGCAACGACAGGCTCTGTTGGTGTTACTTGGGCTTCTGGTGTCTGTGTTTCAGCAGGAGCAACAGAGGCTGGTTTCACATCTACTGTCGGTTTCGGTTCTGCTTTCGGAGTGTTTACGACGGGTGTTGCTGGCTTAGCAGGCTGTTGCACGAGACGAGCTTTATGCGCAGCCATCACTTTGACTGCTTCTTCCGTTGAAACACTGCTCACTTGAGCGAGCGAAGGAATGCGTAATGTGCTACCCGGAATTAAGCTATGGATATTTTGGTTTTCAAACGCTTGAGGATTTAAACGATAAATTGCCAGTAGAGTCTGCTGTACAGAAACTTGGTTAGAGGGACGTATACGTGACGCAATCGACCATAAAGTGTCTTTTTCAGAAGTAGGGCCAATAACCTGTGAAGGCTCTGCCGTTGCTGTTGTTCGATTACGGACAATATCACTACTATATTGCGGCGCTGACTGAACTTCGCCAGTCGGACCAATAAGGCGAATACTCTCTGCACTAACGAAAGAAGTCTGAGTCACGGCCGCTACAGCGATTGGCAGTAACAGGCGTTTAAAAAATTGACGCATATAAGGCTCAGCTAGGTGCTATGAATTAATAAAGATAACAATCTGTTAAATATATCGGATAAGAGGAGCAAAACTATAGGAGATAACGCAAAAAATGTGTTCGTACCGTAATAATCGCAGCAATCTCACACTAAAAATCCATTTTTGCTACTCACGTCCGATACCATAATGACGATTCAAAAAATAAAAGCCAGCTTTAAGCTGGCTTTTGCATCGTTTTACTTCGTCAGATATTACTCAGACTCAATTTTAGCCCAAGTATCACGTAGGCCAACTGTACGGTTGAACACTAGAGATTCAGGCGTTGAATCTTTGTTGTCTGCACAGAAATAACCCATACGCTCAAACTGGTAACCCACTTCAGCTTCTGCTGTCGCAAGGCTAGGTTCAACGAAACCATTCACCTTAACCAGTGACTCTGGGTTAATCGTTGCAGCGAAATCATCAGCTGCAGCTGGGTTAGGCACAGTAAATAGGCGATCGTAAAGGCGGAATTCAGCAGGTAAACCTTTATCTGCAGACACCCAATGGATAACCCCCTTCACTTTACGACCATCTTCTGGGTTTTTACCCAGAGTCGCTGGATCGTAAGTACAGTATATCGTTGTGATGTTGCCATCTTGGTCTTTCTCTACACGCTCTGCCTTAATGACATACGCACCGCGTAGACGAACTTCTTTACCTAACACCAAACGCTTGTATTTCTTGTTACCTTCTTCGCGGAAGTCTTCACGCTCAATCCAGATTTCGCGGGTAAATGGTACATCACGAGACCCCATATCAGGATTGTTTGGATGGTTAGCAAGATTCAGAACTTCAACACTCTCTGCATCGAAGTTTTCGATAACAACCTTCACTGGGTCCAATACAGCCATTGCTCGTGGTGCATTAGTGTTTAGATCGTCACGAATACATGATTCAAGTGAACTGAACTCAATCATGTTGTCTTGCTTAGTAACGCCGATACGCTTACAGAATTCACGGATAGAAGCAGCCGTAAAGCCACGACGACGTAAACCAGAAATGGTAGGCATACGAGGATCATCCCAACCATCAACCAATTTCTCAGTCACAAGTTGGTTTAGCTTACGCTTAGACATTACTGTGTATTCTAGATTCAGGCGGCTGAACTCATACTGACGAGGATGGCAATCAATAGTGATGTTATCCAGCACCCAGTCGTACAGACGGCGGTTATCTTGGAATTCCAAAGTACAGATAGAGTGCGTAATACCTTCCAATGCATCCGAGATACAGTGTGTAAAGTCGTACATTGGGTAAATACACCACTTGTCACCCGTCTGATGATGCTCAGCAAAACGAACACGATAGATAACTGGATCGCGCATTACGATGAATGACGAAGCCATATCGATTTTAGCACGCAGACATGCTTCACCTTCTTTGAAGCCACCTGTTCTCATTTTTTCAAATAGAGCCAAGTTTTCTTCAACACTGCGATCACGATAAGGGCTGTGTTTACCTGGAGTGGTTAAAGTTCCTCGGTATTCGCGGATCTGCTCTGGAGTCAGCTCTTCAACATAAGCCAAACCTTTATTGATAAGCTCCAGCGCATATTCGTACAGCTTGTCAAAATAGTCAGATGAATAGCAGATATCACCAGACCACTCAAAGCCCAGCCAACTTACATCTTTCTTAATTGATTCTACGTATTCGATGTTTTCTTTCTCTGGGTTTGTGTCATCAAAACGTAAGTTACACTGGCCCTGATAGTCTTGAGCGATACCAAAGTTCAAACAAATCGACTTCGCGTGACCGATATGCAGATAACCATTAGGCTCTGGCGGGAAACGAGTATGCACGCTAGTGTGTTTACCATCCGCTAAATCTTTATCTATGATTTGGCGAATGAAGTTCGATGGACGAGCCTCAGCTTCACTCATCTATAGCACCTCAAAATAATTTAATACTGGCAGAAAGTTTTCCTGTCTGGGCCAAATTAGCCGCAATCCACAGAAATATTGCGTTCAATGATCCACAATTCTGGGCATTTTCACAATAAAAACTGCGGATTTATTAGGAAATAATATTTACTTCGCTTGTTCTGTAGCCAACGTCTTACAAAGCAAAAAGCCTCCGCATATAGCGAAGGCTTTCATTTCAGCTAAAGAATTTTATCTATTATGGCAGTTTCACGCCAGATAGATCTTCAGTCGCGCTGATTGCTTTCATTTCGCCCGCAACGATTTCCGCTAGTGGACCTAGGATAACTTGAAGGTTGTTTTCGCCAAGCTTAACCACACCTTTAGCACCTAGTTTCTTCAATACAGCTTCGTCAGCTACTGAACGATCTTTCAGTGTTAGACGTAGACGTGTAATACAAGCATCGATAGTGGTTAGGTTTTCGTGACCACCTAGAGCTTTTAGGTATTGGCGCGCTAGATCACTCTTGTCTCCACTTGAGCTAGAAGGTGCTGCAACAGCTTCATCATCATCTTCACGACCTGGTGACTTCAAGTTGAAAGTACGGATTGCGAATGTGAATGTGAAGAAGTATAGAGCGAAGAACGCTAGACCAATGATAAGTAGAGTTACAGGTTTAGTTGCTAGACCCCAGTTTAGTGCGAAGTCGATTAGACCAGCAGAGAAACCAAAGCCGTGTAGCGTACCAAACATGTTAGCAACAACTAGAGCTAGACCAGTAAACACTGCGTGCATTGCATATAGTGCTGGTGCTAGGAACACAAACATGAACTCTAGAGGTTCTGTGATACCTGTTAGGAATGAACAGAATGCTACAGAGAACAATGCACCACCAACTTGATGACGTTTCTCTACAGGTGCTGCAAAGTACATAGCTAAAGCTGCACCAGGTAGACCGAACATCATGATTGGGAAGAAGCCATTCATGAATACACCAGCGCTCTTATCGCCACCGAAGAAACGGTGTAGGTCGCCAGATTTCATTGTTTCAGTCACTTCTTTAACAACAGCTGTGATCTCAGGATTCACTGCATTTTGGAAGTTAAATGTGTGCTCTTGACCAACCACTAGAGCTTTAGCAATAGATGGATCTACACATAATTTTTGTAATGCAGGTAGTGCTTGACCAGCCGCTTGCGCACCCGTTACAACGATTTCTTGACACGTACCCATACCGAACCAGAAGTATGAGTTAAGCACGTGGTGCAAACCAACAGGAATTAGAGCACGGTTAAGAGTACCGTAAACAAACTGACCTACTGAACCAGAAGTTGATACTGCGTGAGCTAGAGTATCAAGACCACCTTGGATGCTTGGCCATACAACACCAGAGATTGCACCTGCAACCAGTGCAAACAGACCTGCCATAATAGGTACAAGACGCTTACCAGAGAAGAACGCTAACCATTCTGGAAGACGAGTAGCGTGAAAAGCGTTATAAGCGTGACCCGCGATGATACCTGCAAAAATACCGCCGAAGAACGACATGTTAATTGAAGGATCAATTGTTTTTGCTGTTGCTGTCAGTACGAAGTATGCAACTGCACCAGCTAGACCAGCAGCACCAGAACCGTCTTTAGAAAGACCGATTGCGATACCAAGGCCGAATAGAAGAGGTAGTTGCCCAAAAATCGCACCACCAGCTTCTGCCATAAATGGAATGTCTAGTAGGTCGCCCTGACCTAGACGTAATAAGATCGCTGCAACAGGTAGCGTTGCGATAGGTAGCATCAATGCTTTACCTAACTTTTGCGCATATCCAAGAATATTCACCGTAAGTTCCCCCTATAGGATTTTATAAATATCGGCAAACTTATTTTAGTCGCCCAATTTAGTCATAATCAGTGTATGACAATAATTTTGCTCCGCAAATTAAAAGCTCATCAATTGTGACCGTAATCACCTCAGAGCAGCATAATTCGAGGTTTTTGCTAGCGAGATCATAAAACTTATTTTACAATATAAAAAAACATGAATTTAACGGTACTATTCGGCTAATAAATAAGTGATGTAATGTCTTATAGCAAAAGAGATTGTAGCTGCTAATAAACCTATTTTCCGGTGACAAAACCAGAACAAAAATAGTACCGAATAATCAGCTTGAAGCACCATTTGAGTGACCGCTGAGCACAAAGATATTTCGCGATTTGATAAAAGTTAGCAAAGAGTCCCGTTCGTACCATACTCTTTAGAGACCATATCAGCTTATCGCTCCTAAAATTATAGAATGTCTATCGACGAGGATTCGTTAATTATGTACGCACTAACTAACTGTAAAGTATACACAGGCAGCGATGTACTAACTGGCCATGCTGTTGTCATTAATGCTGATACAATTCACGCTATTATCCCTGAAGAAAATCTTCCGAGTGACATAGAGCGCAAAGATCTCAATGGTGCAAACCTAAGCCCGGGTTTTATTGACTTACAACTCAATGGCTGTGGTGGCGTTATGTTCAACGATGAAATAACGGCAGATACAATCCATACGATGCACCAAGCTAACCTTAAATCAGGCTGTACAAGCTTCTTACCCACTCTCATCACATCCTCTGATGAAAACATGCGTCAAGCTATCGCGGCAGAGCGTGACTACCGCCAAAAGTACAGCCACCATTCTTTAGGTCTTCACCTAGAAGGACCTTATTTGAATATCGAAAGAAAAGGTATTCATAGCGTTGACTTTATTCGTGAATCGGATGAAGCAATGATCGATTTCATGTGTCAGAACAGTGATGTCATTACTAAAGTAACGTTGGCGCCAGAAAACAATAATCCTCAACATATTGAAAAACTGGCGCAAGCAGGCATTGTGGTATCAATTGGTCACACAAACGCCACCTATCAAGAAGCTCGTAAAGGTTTTGAAGCAGGTATTACTTTCGCAACGCATTTGTTTAATGCAATGACACCAATGCAAGGCCGTGAGCCTGGTGTTGTTGGTGCTATCTTTGACACACCAGAAGTCTATGCCGGTATTATTGCTGATGGTTTCCACGTGGATTACGCAAACATCCGTATCGCGCATAAAATCAAGGGCGAAAAGCTCGTATTAGTGACAGATGCCACAGCTCCTGCAGGCGCGGAGATGGATTACTTTATTTTTGTCGGTAAGAAAGTATATTACCGAGATGGCAAGTGTATCGATGAAAACGGCACACTTGGTGGCTCAGCCCTTACAATGATTGAAGCAGTTCAAAATACGGTTGAGCATGTCGGCATCGCTTTAGATGAAGCACTGAGAATGGCTACTTTGTATCCAGCAAAAGCAATTGGGGTTGACCATAAATTGGGTCGTATTAAGAACGGCATGATTGCCAACCTGACTGTTTTTGACCGTGACTTCAATGTAAAAGCGACTGTGGTTAACGGACAATACGAGCATAAGTAATAATGAATGGCGGACAAATAGGTAACGTAGATTTAGTCAAGCAGCTGAACAGCGCTGCAGTATATCGTTTAATAGACCAGCAAGGTCCTATTTCTCGAATCCAGGTTGCCGATGTGA
The DNA here is from genome assembly GCF_038452265.1 of Vibrio diazotrophicus. Taxonomy (NCBI): domain Bacteria; kingdom Pseudomonadati; phylum Pseudomonadota; class Gammaproteobacteria; order Vibrionales; family Vibrionaceae; genus Vibrio; species Vibrio diazotrophicus. The sequence goes on along the minus strand of NZ_CP151842.1, from coordinate 913,639 downwards.
GTCAGCTTGCTCCAGCAAGTGTGACAAAAATAACCCGCCAACTTCTAGAGCGCGGCCTTATCAAAGAGGTCGCCCAACAAGCTTCCACAGGAGGTCGAAGAGCAATATCTTTGACCACTGAAGTGGCTCCGTTTCACTCTATTGCAGTACGCCTAGGACGCGACTACATTCAGTTCAGTCTATTTGACTTGGGAGCGAAAGAGATCGCTTCGGATTTTCAAGAGTTTCTCTATACCAGTCAGACTGAGTTGGTGGATGGCCTTCTCAAATATCTTAAAGATTTCACTAATCAACATACCTCTTCTATTAACCAGCTCATCGCGATTGGTATCGCTTTACCAGGTTTGGTTAACCCAGAAACTGGTGTTGTTGAATATATGCCAAATGTCAAAATTGATGCTTTACCGCTCGGTGAAATCATCAAAGACAATTTCCACGTAGAATGTTTTGTTGGTAACGATGTTAGAGGAATGGCATTGGCTGAACACTATTTTGGTGTCAGTCAGGATTGTCAGGATTCAATATTGGTCAGTGTTCACCGAGGTACAGGTGCGGGCATCATAGTCAATGGACAAGTATTCTTAGGCTTCAATCGCAACGTGGGTGAAATTGGCCATATACAAATCGATCCATTGGGTGACCAATGTCAATGTGGCAATTTTGGTTGCTTAGAAACCGTTGCAGCAAACCCTGCGATCGTCAATCGCGTGAATAAACTCATATCTCAAGGTTATGAATCAAGCCTATCGAAAGTCGATGGTATTACGATTCATGACATATGTGAGCACGCCAATAACGGCGATGAACTTTCGCAACAAGCTTTAGTGCGTGTCGGGAATCAATTAGGTAAAGCGATTGCGATTACCATTAACTTGTTTAACCCGCAAAAAATCATTATTGCTGGCGCGATTACAGAAGCAAAAGACACTCTGTTCCCAGCAATTCAACGAAATGTAGAGAATCAGTCTCTCAAATCGTTCCATACTAACTTACCCATTGAAGCTTCACTGTTAGATAAACAACCAACATTAAGCGCCTTTGCAATGATCAAGCGAGCAATGCTGAATGGTGTATTGTTACAAAAACTTCTGGAAGATTAAGACTTATCCACATTGGTATAAGCAACTGATTACCCTATAATACGAGGCTGCGTCTATTAATTAGACACAGCCTTTTTATTTCTGGGAAGCAAATATTACCAATGGAAATTATTCTAATTACAACAGCATTTATCGCTGGTTTTATTGCGCTAAAGTGCAATCTCCCTCCCCTTGTGGGCTTTCTTATCGCCGGCTTTGCGTTACACGCTTTTGGCTTTGAATCAAACGAGACTATCTCCGTTTTGGCCGACCTCGGGGTTACGCTACTGTTGTTTACTATCGGTTTGAAGCTGGATATCAAAACACTGCTGGCAAAAGAAATCTGGGCAGGGGCAACGATACATAATCTATTATCAACAGCAGTATTTAGTATTGTTCTTATTGGTTTCAAATACCTAGGATTAGACAGTCTCGCACTCGTTTCAATCTCAAGCATTATTTTACTTGGTTTTGCACTCTCCTTTTCAAGTACCGTTTTTGCCGTAAAATCTCTTCAAGAAAAGGGAGAAATGAATGCTACCTATGGCACCATCGCCATCGGTATTCTTGTTATGCAAGATATCTTTGCCGTCATTTTCTTAACGGTTTCAACAGGTAAAATTCCAGAGTGGTATGCACTTGCTCTTTTCCTGCTCCCATTGATACGTCCTTTGTTTTTCAAAGTACTTGATTGGGTTGGACATGGTGAAATGCTCGTTTTGGCGGGGATTTTCTTTGCTTTAGTTGTGGGGGCAGGCTTATTTGAGTTCGTTGGCATGAAGCCGGATTTAGGCGCCCTCATTTTAGGCATGATGTTAGCAGGACACAATAAGGCTTCAGAGCTCTCAAAATCACTGTTTAATATGAAAGAGTTGTTCTTGGTCTGCTTCTTCTTGAACATTGGTTTATCAGAACAACCGACTGTCACAGGCTTCTTACTCTCACTATTATTACTCCTGTTGCTTCCTCTCAAAGGCGTGTTGTACTTCTTAGTGTTAAACAAGTTCCGCTTCCGTGTCCGTACGTCATTGCTCGCAACCATTTCTCTGTTCAACTTCAGTGAGTTTGGCCTGATCGTTGGAGGACTGGCATTTAAAATGGGCTGGTTATCAGGGGACATACTTGTCGCCTTAGCCATTTCGGTTCCCCTATCCTTTATAGTCACTGCTCCAATTGTGCGTAAAGGACACGAGATCTACCATTACTCAGCTCATTGGTTAAAAGAGCAAACCGCCGAACGAATAAATATCAGAGATAGGTTTATCAATCCGGGCAGCTCTCAACTGATCATTCTTGGAATGGGACGTATCGGCACTGGTGCTTACGATGAGTTCCATTCACGCTATGGCAATATCTGTTTAGGCGTTGAGCTAAGAGAAGATACGGCTCAGGAGCACAGAAACGAAGGTCGAAACGTGATCTCTGGAGATGCCACCGACCCCGACTTTTGGGAAAGGATACTAGATACTGGTAACGTTAAAATGGTGCTGTTAGCAATGCCACACCATCAGGCGAACCAGATCGCTCTAGAGCAGTTGAAAAAGCGCTCATTCAACGGACAAATTGCAGCTATTGCAGAATATCCAGATCAGTTAGATAACCTTCTCGAAAAAGGCGCGCACGCAGCATTTAACATCTATCGAGAAGCCGGCTCTGGTTTTGCTCGCCATGTCTGTGAACAACTGAAGCCTGAATTTGTAAAACACTAGCCTTAATCCATTCATCCACTTAAAGAAAAAGAGCACCAAGTGCTCTTTTTTTATTCCAAGCGGTGTTTTTTTCATCATTATTTAAACCCCATCCACCAAAACAAACCTTTTGATAAATTAAATTCACTCATAGCAAGTTTATTTAAACTATTTACCAATCATGGGTTGTTTTTTTTAATCAAAATGGCAAATTGGAGTCATCTGATTAAAACTCGTTTACTAAGGGAAGTTGTATGTGTTCTATCTTTGGCATCTTGGACATCAAAAGTGATGCGGCTGCGCTACGCCCAGTAGCATTGGAAATGTCGAAAAAACTCCGCCACCGTGGTCCTGATTGGTCCGGTATCTATGCATCTGACAAAGCTATTCTGGCACACGAGCGTTTGGCTATTGTTGGTCTAAATAGTGGAGCACAACCTCTATACAGCCCTGATAAGAAACTTATCCTTGCAGTAAACGGTGAGATTTATAACCACAAAGAAATTCGTGCTCGTTACGAAGGTAAATACGAGTTCCAAACAGACTCAGATTGCGAGGTAATCTTGGCACTATACCAAGACAAAGGCGCGGATCTTCTTGAAGAACTCAACGGTATCTTTGCTTTCGTTCTTTACGATGAAGAGAAAGACGAGTACTTGGTAGGTCGTGACCACATCGGTATTATCCCGCTATACCAAGGTCAAGATGAGCACGGCAACTACTACGTTGCTTCTGAAATGAAAGCGCTGGTTCCTGTATGTAAGACCCTGAGCGAGTTCCCTCCAGGTAGCTACTACAGTTCTCAAGACAAAGAGCCAACGCGTTACTACGTGCGAGACTGGAACGAATATGCAGCGGTAAGTGGTAACACTACGAGCAAAGAAGAACTGACAGCTGCACTAGAAGCTGCTGTTAAGCGTCAATTAATGACAGACGTACCATATGGTGTTCTTCTGTCTGGTGGCTTGGATTCATCCATCACTTCAGCCGTAGCGAAACGTTATGCTGCGATGCGTATCGAAGATGATGAAAAATCTGAAGCTTGGTGGCCACAACTTCACTCATTCGCAGTAGGTCTTGAAGGTGCACCGGATCTTAAAGCAGCACGAGAAGTGGCTGAGAAAATCGGTACAGTTCACCACGAGATGACTTACACCATTCAAGAAGGTCTTGATGCAATTCGTGATGTGATTTACCACATTGAAACCTACGATGTCACAACCATCCGTGCTTCTACCCCAATGTATCTCATGGGCCGTAAGATCAAAGCAATGGGTATTAAAATGGTTCTTTCTGGTGAAGGTGCAGATGAAATCTTTGGTGGCTATTTATATTTCCACAAAGCACCAAACGCTCAAGAGTTCCATGAAGAAACCGTTCGTAAGCTGCTTGCACTAAACATGTTTGACTGTGCTCGTGCAAACAAATCGCTTGCTGCATGGGGTGTAGAAGGTCGAGTACCATTTCTAGACAAAGAATTTATCGATGTAGCTATGCGCTTAAACCCTGCCGATAAAATGTGTGGCAACGGCAAGATGGAAAAACACATTCTACGCGAGTGTTTTGAACACTATCTGCCTGAATCCATCGCATGGCGTCAGAAAGAGCAATTCTCTGATGGTGTAGGCTACAGTTGGATTGACACGCTAAAAGCAACTGCCGAAGCGAAAGTAACCGATCAACAAATGGAAACCGCGCAATACCGTTTCCCATACAACACGCCAACAACCAAAGAAGGCTATGTGTATCGTGAAATTTTTGAGGAGTTGTTCCCTCTAGAGTCAGCGGCTCAATGTGTTCCGGGTGGTCCTTCAGTGGCATGTTCTTCTGCAAAAGCAGTTGAATGGGACGAATCATTCAAAAACTGTATCGACCCATCAGGCCGTGCAGTCAAAGCGGTTCACAACGAAGCTTACTAAGCTTCAAGAAAGACAAAAGGCGCCTAGAGCGCCTTTTTGTTGTATGAACATGCTGAGTAACTTTACTTAAGATCTAAATCTTTGTTATCAATACTCATCACTACTGGTTGGTTGATGAGTTTAATCAGCATTAATGATCGAGTTTCCCCATCCGATTCTTGATAAATGGCTTCTATTCCGGAAAATTGACCGCCTGTCACTTTCATAACTTGTCCTTGCGTAGGTACTTTAGACGCAGTCAAACTTTGCTCACTGGTATCCATCTGTTTAAGTTCATAAATCAGATCACCCTGTAACTCTTTAGGTTGACTACCAAAGCGGACAAAATCAGCCACTCCTCGAGTTGATCGAACCGTGGTAAAAGTGGGGCCTGCTTCAAAATCAAAACGGACGAACATATAACAAGGAAAAAGCGGTTCTTTCACTGATTGACGCTTTCCTCGCATGATTTTTTCTATCGTGACTTCCGGGTAATAACACTCAACGCCTTGATTTTCCAGATGAGCTTTCGCTCTAAGCTGCTCACCTCGTTTACAATAAAGTAGATACCAACGTTTCATATTCTTAACCAATAATTTTTTTGGCAATGCTATCACTATGACTATGTATAGTCATGATTAAAGACGCAAACAATCACATCTCCTCTCTCAGTTGACGAGATAACAAGCACTACTCCTGACTAAATAGACCCCAGCGTAAAATTAGTTTTCACAAATGATAGCTTTTTCAAATATCCTGAATTAATAACACCAACCAGAGCGAAAGCCCAACAAACACACTAATTTACAAAATTAAATCATTTGAAATATCTTAATGACCAATGTATATCTATCGGCCACTAAAAATATAATGATGACTTTAGTATCTAATATGCAAAACCAACAACAAATTTTTGGTCACCCACGTGGCTTATTCCTTTTATTTAGCACAGAGCTTTGGGAACGTTTCTCCTACTATGCAATGAGAGCGATTCTAGTTCTTTACTTGACTGACGCGACTCTTAACGGAGGTATGGGTTGGTCAACAAAAGACGCTCTCGATCTTTACGGTATCTATACTGGCTTGGTATACATCACTCCACTTATCGGCGGCTACCTAGCGGATAACTATCTTGGTCAACGCCGTTCAATTCTGATCGGTGGTGCATTGATGGCGATTGGTCAGTTCACCCTAGCAATACCAGCTGAGGCGATTGGTATTTCACCAATGCACTCTTTTTACCTTGGTCTTGCACTACTGATTGCTGGTAACGGCCTGTTTAAGCCAAATATTTCGACAATGGTTGGTGACTTATACCAAGAAGGCGACCATCGTCGTGATGGTGCTTTTACCATTTTCTATATGGGTATCAACATTGGTGCTCTACTTGCTGGTGTTGTCGCAGGCTCAGTAACAAACTCTTTCGGTTGGAAAGCAGGTTTTGTCGCGGCGGGTATCGGCATGCTTATCAGTTTAGTAATGCAAATCTCTCTTGCTCAATCTTGGCTTGGTGATATCGGTAGAGTGCCAGCTGCTAAACGCGCAATGGAAAAAAACAAGTCTCAGACTAAGCAGCCGCTTACGAAAGAAGAATTTGACCGTATTAAAGTCATCTTAATCATGAGTCTGTTTACCATTGTGTTCTGGGCTGGCTTTGAACAAGCCGGTGGTCTGATGAACATCTACACCCAGCAATACACCGATCGTATGATTGGTAGCTTTGAAATACCTGCGGCTTGGTTCCAATCACTTAACCCATTCTTTATTATTACTCTAGCGCCCGTACTGGCTGTTTTCTGGGTAAAACTGGGCAAACGTGAACCTAACTCTCCCGTTAAATTTGCTCTTGCGATGTTCTTCTTAGCGCTTGGGTTCCTATGTATGGTTGGTGCGGTACTGCAACAAGGCGGAGACACCACAGTTAAAACATCGATGCTTTGGTTAGTCGGTGCATTTTTCTTCCATACCTTGGGCGAACTGTGTTTATCTCCAATCGGTTTATCACTAGTAACTAAGCTGGCTCCACTACGTCTTGCATCATTAATGATGGGAGCATGGTTTGGTTGTAACGCGATTGCAAACTACGTTGCTGGCTACGTTGGCTCTCATGTAGGTGAGTTAGGCGCAATGGCCATCTTCAGTGGTATTGCGGTTACTGCAACTGTCTCTGGTGTCATTCTACTGCTGTTTGCAAACAAGCTAGTATTTTGGATGCACGGAGCAGAAGGCTACGTTGAGACTAAAGCTGACGAGAAGCAAGCTGAAGTACAACCGGCTTAATACTGTTTGAATAGTAAAAAGGACCACTTAATGTGGTCCTTTTTGTTTCTCGAAACATTCGAACTTAGTTCGTTACAAGTGCTTTCATCATCTCAATGTGAGCATCATCTGCATTCAGACATGGAATGTAATTAAACGTCTCGCCACCAGCTTCTATAAACAGCGCTTTGTTTTCTCCTGCTATTTCCTCAAGAGTTTCCAAACAATCGACAGAAAATGCCGGACAGATGATATCAAGCTTCTTAACGCCCTTTTCAGGCAGTGATTCCATCGTTTTGTCGGTGTATGGCTGTAACCACTCTTCCTTACCAAACTGAGATTGGTAGGTCATCAGTACTTTTTCTTCAGCTAACCCCAGCTCTTTTGCAAGAAGGCGAGTTGTTTCTTCACAATGCAGAGGATAAACATCACCATTATCGGCGTATCGCTTAGGAATACCGTGGTAGGAACAAACCAATAAGTCTCCTTGACCATTTTGTTCCCATGATGCGCGAACGCTGCTCGCAAGCGCTTGTATGTAGAGAGGATGACTGTAGTAATCACGGACAAACGTAAGCTGAGGCATAGTTGGGATACCTTTTATCGCTTTTGCCAGCGCATCAAACACAGCAGCTGTCGTTGACGATGAATACTGAGGATATAACGGAAGAACAGTAACCTCTTCAACGCCTTGTTGCAGAAGTTTATCTAAGCCACTACTTAGGCTTGGTTCGCCGTAAGTCATTCCTAACTCAACAGGAATATCCAGCAATGATTGCAGCTTGTCACGTTGTTGCTGTGAGTACACCATCAAAGGTGAGCCACCATCAAACCATATCGACTGATACAGCTTTGCTACTTTAGGAGAGCGAATCGGAAGAATGATTCCGTGCAGAAGCGGACACCACAACCAGCGACTCATATCGACAACACGTTTGTCATGAAGAAATTCAGCCAAAAAGCGCTTAACTTCAACGGCTGTGGGAGCTTGAGGTGTACCTAAGTTGGCTAACAAGACACCTTGTTTTTTTATAGTTTTCATAGCGTCCTTTTGTCTATTTCTAGTATTCCGGCTTAAGACTTAAAGAAAATGGGTGTATACCCCAATTAACTTGAGATGCATTTACTCGAATGTACGTAGCTAACACAGCTGTAGCTTCAAGTCGTTTGGGTATAAAAAAAGCGACCTTTCGGCCGCTTAACTATAACAAAATTATTAAAAATTTTGATAATAGGTATTATCTATTAAGCTAATGCTTTTTCGATATCAGCACTAACTTCAGCAACTTGCTTAGTACCGTCAAATTTCAGGTATTTAGTGTTACCCGCTGCAGCTTCTTTACCGTAGTACTCGATAAGTGGCGCTGTTTGGTTGTGGTATACACCTAGACGTGCACGTACTGTTTCTTCTTTATCGTCATCACGAACAACAAGATCTTCACCAGTTACGTCATCTTTACCTTCAACTTTTGGCGGGTTGTACACTACGTGGTAAGTACGGCCAGAAGCAAGGTGAGCACGACGACCAGCCATACGCTCAACGATTACATCGTCAGCTACGTCAAATTCAATCACGTAGTCAACATCGATACCCATTTCTTTTAGGCCATCAGCCTGAGGGATAGTGCGTGGAAAACCGTCCAACAAGAAGCCTTTCTCGCAATCATCTTGCGCAATACGCTCTTTGATTAGACCAAGAATGATTTCATCAGAAACTAGCTGACCAGCATCGATAACAGATTTAGCTTGTTTACCAAGTTCTGTACCTGCTTTGATAGCGGCACGTAGCATGTCACCAGTAGAGATTTGTGGAATACCGAACTTCTCCATGATGAATTGAGCCTGTGTACCTTTACCAGCACCTGGAGCACCTAGAAGAATGATGCGCATGTTTAATCCTCTTTAGAAAATAATATTTATACCGAAGCTCACTATATCCTTTAGGGCAAGATCCTCTTTAGGAACATCCTTGATAGGGGAACGGTAAGTTTCGGTATAACAGTTGATACAGCTAGCGAATGCAAGCTGGCGTGCAAAATACACGCGTTGATAACCATATTCAAGCTTCGCATTCTATCACATAAATTTGTCTCTCAGGCGAATCTAAGACTAAAGAATGCAACTAGGCACTCAAACCTCGAGCTTGTTTAACACAAATCGACACAAATAAACGACGTTAGCTCACTTTTCAATAAAAAAGCCCGCATTTCGCGAGCTTTTTGTTCATTAAGATTATTAAACCTTAGTCAGAAGTTTGTTCATAGCCGTCAAGAACTGAGAAGGATCAGCCATAGAGCCGCGCTCAGCCAACATTGCTTGACCCAGTAACACTTCCACCCAGCGTCCAAATGCTTCTTCATCTGGCTCGTCAGACATCATCTTAACCAAAGCGTGGTCAGGATTGATCTCGAAGATGTACTTAACTTCTGGCACAGCCTGACCGGCCGCTTCCAAAAGCTTCGCCATTTGCGTACCCATTTCGAAATCATCTGTTACAACAACCGCAGGAGTAGTCGCAAGTTTGAATGTTGTGCGCACATCTTTCACTCGGTCACCCAAGTAGCCTTTAATACGCTCCACAACTGACTTGAACTCTTGTTCCGTCTCTTTATGCTTCTCTTTTTCTGCTTCGTCTTCGAACTTACTTAGGTCTAGACCCGCTTTAGTGATTGACTGGAACTGCTTACCATCAAACTCTGTTAGGTAGTTCATCAACCACTCATCAATGCGATCGTACATCAGAATAACTTCGATACCCTTAGACTTAAACTGTTCTAAGTGTGGGCTATTCTTAGCTGCCGCATAGCTGTCCGCCGTCAAGTAGTAGATTTTGTCTTGACCTTCTTTCATGCGTTCAACATAAGAAGCAAGGCCAATAGTTTGCTCTGAAGAATCCACTTCTGTCGAAGCAAAACGCAGTAGGCCGGCAATTTTCTCTTTATTTGCCATGTCCTCAGCAGGGCCTTCTTTCATCACAAGACCAAACTGCTTCCAGAAAGACTGATATTTATCGGCATCATTACTTGCCATACGTTCAAGCATAGTAAGTACACGCTTAGTACATGCATTACGTAAAGATTGAGTAACCTTGTTATCTTGCAGGATTTCGCGTGAAACGTTTAGCGGCAGATCATTTGAATCTATCAAACCACGAACAAAACGTAGGTAAGACGGCATAAATTGCTCTGCGTCATCCATGATAAACACACGTTGGACGTACAGTTTCAGACCGGACTTATGGTCTCGGTTCATCATGTCCCAAGGCGCTTTAGAAGGAATATACAACAAGCTGGTGTAATCGTTCTTACCTTCAACCTTATTGTGGCTCCAAACGAGTGGTTCAGCGAAATCATGAGATACATGTCTGTAGAACTCTTGATACTCTTCATCTGTGATATCAGATTTGCTGCGAGTCCAAAGTGCTTGCGCCTTGTTGATTTGTTCCCACTTCTTGTTGCCTGTCTCTTTACCTTCGTCATCACGCTCTTCAGTCTGAATAAAGACGGGAATACCGATATGATCAGAGTATTTTGAAATCACATCGCGAAGACGCCATTCAGAAAGGAACTCTTCACCTTCTTCGCGAAGATGAAGAATGATATCCGTACCACGACTTGCCTTTTCAATCGACTCTACCGTGTACTCACCTTCACCTTTCGAATGCCATTGAACCGCTTCACTACTTGCTACTCCAGCAGCACGAGTGCGAACCGTTACCGCATCAGCAACAATAAATGCAGAGTAAAAACCAACACCGAATTGACCGATCAACTGAGAATCTTTGGTTTGCTCTTCAGAAAGCTTAGAGAAAAACTCCGCCGTACCGGATTTCGCGATAGTACCTAAATGCTCAATCACGTTCTCGCGAGTCATACCGATACCGTTATCAGAGATCGTTATCGTTTTTGTCTCTTTATCGAATGACAGTTTAACGCCAAGATCTGCATCTCCTTGGTAAAGATCTGGATTTGATAATGCTTGAAAACGCAACTTATCTGCAGCATCTGAAGCATTAGAAATCAACTCACGTAGGAAGATCTCTTTGTTTGAATACAAAGAGTGAATCATAAGATGAAGTAGTTGCTTCACTTCCGATTGAAAACCACGTGTTTCTTTATTTGCTGTCGTTGTTTCGCTCATTTTAGCTCCATAACATCACATTAGAGATTTCCAGTCACATTGCACAAAAATTAGCCAGACCAGAAAGATAACCAATTTGCTAAATAAGTAGGGTCGGCGAATGTAAATTCAAGGTCAGCATGGCAAAAAAACACTGTTTTTTTTATTTTTATTGATTATGCTTGGCACAGTTTTATATCAAGGAAGATAAATATTCATTGCAGTCTTAACTCCTCCTTAACTCGTTAGCATGGAAACTATCCTCCAGTTAGCCGTGATTTAAGACTCTAAAAATAAATGAAGAAGATATCGATGACGGGCATAGGCAATAAATTTCTTCTCGGAGACAGATTTACTTTCGATTCAATCAGCAACACTCTGATTGATAATATTTTTGACGATGAACTTGTTCGTTTGGGCAGCAATGAAAGTCGAATACTACTTCTATTCTGCCAGCGCCCAAATGAAGTCGTTTCTCGTAACGAACTGTATGATTTCGTCTGGAGAGAACAAGGCTTTGAAGTAGATGATTCCAGCTTAACTCAAGCTATCTCTACCCTGCGTAAACAGCTTAAGGATTCCACTAAGTCGCCACAGTTTGTGAAAACTGTGCCTAAGCGTGGGTATCAATTAATTTCAACAGTCACAGATATTTCCGAGTTCGACGTAAGTACTGATGTCAACGAACCAGAAAATCTTGAGTGGGATGGACAAGAAAACCGTAGTGATGTTTCAGATCAAGCTGCTCAGCTTGAAGTTGCAACACACATGGAGACAGACAACAGTGTGTCTCATGATGACGAAGTAACTACAGCTGCACAGCAACCTGTTACGCCTAAGCAATCGATTGATCTAGTGACTAAGCTGTTGTTCTTATTCTCAGTGCTGCTACCAATATTTGCAGTGATGTTTACTAATCCTACTCAGTCCGAATTCAGAAGGCTCGCGAGCTATCAAGGTGTCGTGGTAGACACGCCCCAAAACCACCCTGACATAACGGAATGGTTACCTTCTATCGAACTGTGTATCAATCAATACATAACCCTGTACCAAGGCGAATTTGCTCTCGATAAAGTTATTGCAACTGGCGGATACAATGATGTGCTGACTTTGAATTACATCCATAAACCTGAGTATTCATCAGCCAACATCACGTTAAAAATTGTGGCGAATCAAGATGAAATAAACAAAGTTTGCCAGCGAGGTAAGTCATCATGATTAGAAGAATTGCGGTAGTGATGAGCATTGTTTCAGTAGCATTCAGCAGTTGGCTCTATTGGGGAAGTGATTTAAAAATTGAACAGGAATTATCTTCAAGAGAGTGGCAATCAGAAACGGTCACTTTGATTGAGAACACAACCACTCATCAGCCTATAGGCCCATTACGTCGCGTCGATATTTCTTCAAATGTGAAATATTTACCTAACGGTACCTATGTGCGTGTGTCTAATGTAATTTTATATGCAAACAATGATGACCCGCAGAACATCATGAATATCTCGGAAACAGGTAAGTGGGATGTCAGCGATAACTATTTATTGGTTTCGCCAACTAAGTTTAGGAATGTTTCACAAAGCCAGAACCAAGAATTCACCAAAGAAGAACTTGAATTGGCAACGCAGTTTTTCAAAATGGAAGCTCAGCAAAGCCGACGTGTTGATATTGTCAATAACAAGACTTTGCTGCTAACAAGCTTGAACCACGGTTCAACCGTACTGTTCAGCAACTAAGGAACATATGGACAAAGCAAAAATAGACATTTTTTACTGTCGCCAATGTAACTGGATGCTAAGAGCAACTTGGATAAGCCAGGAGCTTTTGCACACATTCAGTGAAGAAATTGAAACTGTATCGCTCCACCCAGATACAGGCGGCAGATATGAGATTTTCTGTAACGACGTACAGATCTGGGAACGCAAGAAAGATGGCGGATTCCCAGAAGCAAAAGAGTTAAAACAGCGCGTGAGAGATCTTATTGATCCTGAACGTGACTTAGGCCACTCAGACAGAAAATAAAAGAAGAGCTCATTTGAGCTCTTCTTTTATTTCAACCCATATCAGGACGGGTCAACAGTTTCTTTTGAAATGTCTGCTTGAGCAATCACTTCACCACCATCAAGAGACTTAACCACAAGCTGGTTGTCTTCCAATAAGCCATAACTGGGTGCAAAGTCATTTCTTGGGAATGTCACTGATCCCGGATTGAAGAAAAAGCCTTTTTCCCACTCGTGAGCAGATGGGATATGGGTATGTCCGTGAACCAGAATGTCACGTTGCCCCATCGCTGGACAGTTTTCTTGGTTGTAAAGATGGCCGTGAGTGAGGAAGATTCTTTGTCCAGATTCAAGTATCACCCATGCGTAGTCAGACATCATCGGAAATGACAGCAACATCTGGTCAACTTCACTATCACAGTTACCTCGTACGGCTACTATTTTGTCAGCATAGTGATTAAGTCGCTCCGCTACAGCTGCTGGGTTGTAGCCTTCAGGTATCGGGTTACGAGGTCCATGATTTAAAAGGTCTCCTAGCAAGACGAGCGTTGTCGCCTCTGATTGCTCAAACAAAGACAAGACTTTTTCAGTTGCGGGAAGAGAACCGTGCAAATCGGAAGCAAAAAACAGTTTCATCGTAGACCTCATAGCAAAAACCACATAAGTTTAATGGTTTAGCAACTAGTCGTCATCTCTTACCATGCCATTCACCACAATATTGTTATAACTCACCATGCCAATGATTCTCCCTCCGTCAATGACTGGCGCTCTGCTTATACCAAAGCGTTCAAACAGGCGCGCGCAATATTTCACATTCATATCTGGCGAAACAGATAACGCTGGTTTGGTCATAATTTCATAAATATTGGTTCGCTTAGGCGAGCGATTCTTCGCAAGAACTTTTTTGGCGATGTCATTCATCAACACAATTCCATACTCATCATCTTCATGGCGTTTGTCGACGATAAGGGCTTTCACCTGATGCTTTTTAGCAAGGCATATACCTTCAAATACCGTGGTCAATCCATCAACCATTACATAGGTGCCCGCCATAACATCTCTGACGCGAACTTTGTCTTCTCGATTCATAGATTTTCCTCCACCACTTTCGTTAAGCGTTCAACCTGATGCGCTACACCTACGGCATCTTCAATATCAATTTGAATAGCTATACCCTGCCCTGAAGTCGCATCAAATTCGCCCACTTCATTGATTGTTTCGAGGATATGCCGAGCTAAATGCTCTTCAACAACTAACAAGATAACGTCTTTTTGAACTTCTAAAGTCAAACCAAAAAACGTTCGCTTCTTATTTAAACCTTCACCTCGCGCGTTATTAATAACCGTAGCGCCAGTTGCCCCCGCTTCTCTTGCGGCATCAAGCACTAAGTCCGTTTTTGCATCTTCGACAAATGCCAGAATTAACTTAAACCGCATTGTCTTTCTCCTTTCTAGTTGCATCTGTGCACTCAGATTTTCGATTAAGCCACTGAGTAATTTGTGCATATCCCATTACCGAAATAATAGGAAATAAGCTGGCAAATGCGATAAGACCAAAACCATCAATCATCGGATTTCGTCCTGGAACTGTCGAAGCCAGCCCAAGTCCCAATGCTGCAACAATCGGGACGGTTACAGTGGAAGTCGTTACACCTCCAGAGTCATAAGCTAAAGGGGTAATCAGTTGAGGTGCGAAAAATGTCTGAATAACCACCACAATGTACCCGGCGATAATGTAGTAATGAATGGGGTCTCCGACCACAATCCGATAACAGCCAAGGGTAATACCTACCGCAACACCCAGCGCCACAGCCATTCTCAAACCATTGACCGATATTGCACCACCGGATACCTGATTTGCTTTGATAGCAACGGCTATCAACGAAGGTTCAGCAATGGTGGTACTAAAACCAATGCTGAAAGCAAACAAATATACCCAGTAGTAATCAACCCATTGCAATTTGTCGCCAATACTCAACCGGTATTCGGTCAGTAAGTCGGGCGAGGTTAATTGCATCGCCATTGTTTTTCCTAAAGGAAATAACGCAAACTCAAGCCCTAGCAGGAACAGAGTAAGACCAAAAATCACATAGGCGAATCCGATTAACACTCTCATTGGGTTCGCGAGTGGTTTACGCAAAACAACAAATTGAAAACCTGCAATGATCACGGCTATCGGAAAGACATCCTGAAGAGTGGATATGAGTGTGGAATAAAAAGTGCCAAGTGAAATCATGTCATCACCATGCCGAATACCATGACAAAAATCATCGGCAATAGAGAGGCAAACGCGATAAGACCAAATCCATCAAGCATCGGATTTCTGCCTTTAATAGCAGAAGCAAGGCCAATACCAAGAGCTGTGACTAAGGGGACTGTAATGGTTGAAGTGGTTACACCGCCGGAATCGTAGGCAATACCGATGATGCTTGGTGGAGCAAAAGCTGTCATTACCACAACTCCAATGTAACCTATCGCTATCATGTAATGAATCGGCCAGCCTTTAACGATGCGAATGACTCCTATCACAATGGCAATACCCACAGATAAAGCAACGGTTAGCCTAAGTCCGTTAGCGTATCTTTCCATTTCTTGCTCTGAATGTGTAATCATCCCTCCTTCGGCGGCCACTTTGGCGGCTTCTGTTGCAATGGAGGTAAGTGCTGGTTCAGCAATCGTCGTTCCGAAGCCAAGACAAAACGCAAATGCCAGCAGCCAGAATGCGCTCCCCTTGCGAGCAAACGCTTGAGCCATCGATTCCCCTATCGGAAACAGCCCCATTTCTAAACCAAATATAAAAAAAGTAAGCCCCAAAACGACAAGGACCAGTCCAAATAAAACGCTTAAGAAATTAGGTAGAACATCTTGTAAAACAAACAATTGAAAAAAGGCTATAACCATCACGATTGGCATCAGGTCTCGCATACTCGCTAACATCGCTTTAAATAGTGCTGTCAATCCTGACATATTTCCCCCATAACAATTGTTATGACTCATCATGGCAAAAGAACCCTAAAGTTGGTGTGACCTAGGTACAGGGCTGAGTAAAAAATTATCACAAGTAAAAACAGTGTATTGGAAGTTCTCACTGAATCTCGTACTCTGGTAACAACAGCTGTGCTGCGAATGAGCTTGTAGATACTGCCTATACTTAGGTAGCAAAGGAGAGGCTATGAATATACTTATCACTGGCGGAACTGGTTTTATCGGGCGTGAATTGTTAAAGCTACTGATGACCGAACAAGTAACCGTATTAACGCGCAACACAGAAAATGCAAAGCGTCAGTTAAGCCATATTCGGAGTGGCAATCTCAACTTCATTAACTCTTTGTTTGATTTACAAGACCTCAATCATTTCGATGCGGTGATCAACTTGGCTGGCGAGCCCATTGCCAATAAACGCTGGAGCCGAAAACAAAAATTACGCATATGCCGCAGTCGGTGGGACATTACCGAGCAGCTGGTGTCGCTGATTCATGCCAGCACTAAACCACCAGCAGTATTGATCAGTGGCTCTGCCGTCGGCTATTACGGAGACCAACAGTCTCATCCTTTTGACGAAAGTCTGCATGTTCACCATCAAAGCTTTTCCCATCAAGTGTGTGACAAATGGGAACAAATTGCTCTGAGAGCGCAATCAGACAGGACAAGAGTATGCTTATTGAGAACGGGTGTCGTGCTTTCCCCCGCTGGTGGCGCACTACAGAAAATGCTCCCACCATATAAGTTGGGATTAGGCGGTCCTATTGGCTCTGGACAACAATATGTCCCTTGGATACATATGACAGACATGGTGCAGGCTATTGTGTTCTTGTTGAGGACAGAGCATGCTCAAGGTGCATTTAACTTATGCGCTCCACACCCTGCAACCAATGCACTGTTTAGCCAATGTTTAGCCTCTGCAATTAAACGCCCGCACTTTTTATTCACGCCTAAATGGGCGATAAAATTACTCATGGGTGAAGCTTCTGAACTGTTGCTTGATAGCATGCGTGCAAAGCCCAAAAAACTGACTGAGCTAGAGTTCCAGTTTCAGTTTTCTCACATTGAACCCGCACTAAAAAACCTACTTCAGTACGCCAATTAGTTTTATATAGGAATATTCATGACGCATTCAATATTAATCACAGGTTGCTCTTCGGGCATAGGTTATATGGCGGCTCACGCCTTGCATAACCGAGGGTATCAAGTGATTGCGTCTTGCAGAAAACAACAAGATGTACAAAGGCTCAACAACGAAGGACTAACCTGCATCCAACTCGATCTGGCTGATGAAGCGAGTATTAAACGAGCAGTAGAGCAAGCTCTTGAGCTTTCAAACCACAAGCTTTCCGCTTTATTTAACAACGGCGCCTATGGTCAACCAGGTGCATTAGAAGATTTACCAACCCAAGCATTACGCCAGCAGCTGGAAACCAACCTATTTGGTTGGCATACACTAACCACAGCGCTACTGCCTCACTTTCGCCAACAAGGACATGGGCGCATTGTACAAAACAGCTCGATCTTAGGTTTTGCCGCCATGAAATACAGAGGCGCTTACAATACCTCGAAGTTTGCTCTAGAAGGTTGGACAGATACTCTCCGTCTTGAGTTAAGACATACCAACATAAGAATTAGCATTATTGAACCAGGACCAATAGAAACTGAGTTTAGAGCAAATGCATTACAAGCGTTTAAACAATGGATAAACATACAAGAGAGTGTTCATCACTCTGAATATGAAGCTCAATTGGCTCGTTTAGCTAAAGAGACTTCCAATAATCGTTTCGTACTTCCCCCAGAGGCCTGCTTAGAACCTTTGATCCATGCTTTAGAGTCTGCCAAGCCAAAATTACGTTATAGGGTAACAACACCAACCAAAGTTGCGGCAATTTTAAAGCGAGTGTTACCCAGCGCGATGTTGGACAAATTGCTCTACAAAGCGGCGTGAAATTAATCAAAATTTTTTGTTAAAAATAGAATTGTCATTTATTCGCAACATTTACCATTGATACTGCGCAGATATTAAGCAAATTATTTGTATTGAGTAAGGTGTGTTGAGTTCATCTATGACATTAAACCAGTGTAATTGGCTTGGTATTTGTATTGCACTCATTTTAATTGTGACGCTCTAATACCCTGCTATATCAACAAAAACGCCACCAATTGGTGGCGTTTTTGTTTCTCTATTCTAGCCTTCATCTTGTAATTAGTGGCTTGAAATTCTTCATAGTGCCCCAATGTAAAGTACATACTACAGTGCTCAAAATTCAGGAGCGAAAAGGAATGTCCATGCAGTCACCATTTATCGTTGACGTTAATCAACAAAACTTTCGTCAGGTACTCGAAAGTTCAGCATCTACTCCAATTCTATTTTACTTTTGGGCGCCGATAAGCCAAGAAAGCGCGCAGATGATTCCGGCGCTGCAACAACTCACTCAGCAATACAATGGTGTATTTACACTAGCAATGCTGAACTGTCAGGATGAACAAGAGATTGCTGCCCAATTTGGTGTTCAATCTTTACCGACTATCGCTTTATTTATCAATGGTCAGCCTGTTGATGGTATCGGTGGACCTCAGCCAATTGAAGCCGTGAAAAAAATGCTTAACCGTCATTTACCTAGCCAAGACGAAATGACGCTGAACCAAGCATTAGAGCTAGTGCAAGCACAACAACACCAACAAGCTCTTCCTCTGCTTCTTTCACTGCCAGAAGAACTAAAAAGTAAAGGCGATGTAAAACTTGCTCTTGCTGATTGTTTTATTGAATCAGGTCAGATAGAAGCGGCAAAAGCTGAGCTGGAATTCATCCCATTGGAATATCAAGACGGTTACTACAAAAGCTTAATGGCGAAACTAGAGCTGCATGATCAAGCGTCTAACAGCCCAGAAATTCAAGCATTAGAAGCTGCATTATCAGAAAACCCTCAAGATGCAAAAATCGCAGTTGAACTGGCCACTCAGTATCATCAAGTTAAACGAGATGAAGATGCCCTAGAACTATTATGGCGATTCCTAAAATCGGATCTGAATACCTTAGATGGAGAGATGAAAAAGACGTTTATGGACATACTCAGTGCTATAGGCCAAAGCAATAGCATCGCAAGCAAGTATCGCCGTCAGTTATACTCACTTCTTTACTAGTCAGCACTATAGATAGGCAGGTTAATAATACCTGCCTTTTTTCTGAACTTTACTACAAAACCCATGCCTAAATATTGTTCAATTCTTCTCTATACCACACACTGCATTTAGGGAGTTTCCATCTCTTCTTACATAATTAACTTATTAAGGACATGTGTTATGGCTTTTGATTCACTCATTGCTATCGGTGTGTTTGTTTTTCTAGCAATTGTTTTTATTTTTTCAGCAGTTAAAACCGTACCTCAAGGCAACAACTGGACGGTAGAACGCTTTGGCCGTTACACTCATAGCCTAAAGCCGGGGCTCAACATCATTATTCCGTTCATCGATCACGTTGGTCGTAAAATCAATATGATGGAACGAGTGCTTGATATTCCAGCCCAGGAAGTCATCAGTAAAGACAACGCAAATGTTGTAATCGATGCGGTCTGCTTTGTTCAAGTCATCGATGCCGCTAAAGCTGCTTATGAAGTCAACGATTTAGAAAACGCGATTCGTAACCTGACTTTGACTAACATGCGTACTGTACTGGGTTCTTTGGAACTTGATGAGATGCTCAGTCAGCGAGATATGATCAACACTAAACTGCTGTCAATTGTTGACCAAGCAACTAACCCTTGGGGCGTTAAAGTCACACGTATAGAAATCAAAGATGTTCAGCCACCAACCGATTTGACAGAAGCCATGAATGCGCAAATGAAGGCAGAACGGATGAAACGAGCCTCCATATTAGAAGCTGAAGGTGTTCGCCAAGCTGAAATATTGAAAGCAGAAGGTCAAAAACAATCTGAAATTCTAAAAGCGGAAGGTGAAAAGCAGGCAGCCATCTTACAGGCAGAGGCCCGTGAGCGTGCAGCTGAGGCAGAAGCAAGAGCGACAGAAATGGTCTCTCAAGCCATCGCACAAGGTGATATGCAAGCGGTGAACTACTTCATTGCACAAGGATATACTGACGCTCTAAAAGCTATCGGTCAGGCAGAGAATGGCAAAATCATTATGCTTCCGCTAGAAGCAACTGGCTTGATGGGTTCCGTGGCTGGTATTGCCGAAATGTTTAAACAAACCAACAAAAAAGAGGCTGATTCTTGATTGAATTTTTAACTCAGCTAAACCATTGGCATTGGTTAGCTCTTGGCTTATGTCTGTTAGCCGTCGAACTGATTGGAACCGCAGGGTATTTTCTTTGGTTGGGGATCTCGGCGCTTATTGTGGGAGTTGTTGTCGTTTTCCTACCGATTGGTTGGCAACTGCAATGGATGTCATTCGCGAGTTTCTCATTAATCACCACCTGGTTATGGTGGAGGAAGCAACTCTCTACAGACAAGGAAGACGATGCGCACAGAGAACTTAATCAGAAAGACAAGCAACTCATCGGCAAAACTTCGGTTGTTGAACAGGATGTTGAAGCCGGTCAGTTTCGCTTGATTCTGGGTGACACCACATGGACAGCAGAATGCGATGTGCCGCTAAAAGCAGGAACGCGAGTCAAAGTTATCCATGTAGATGGTATTGTCGTGAAAGTTGAACCTATCTAAGCAAAAGTAAACCGCTGTCTAAATACAGAAAATGCAAGCCTACAACTTATGTGTTGGCTTGCATTATTTCGTTTTACAGCATTGTCCTTTCAAATCGTCGATGATCGGACATTCACTCCCCTCATCACCGGGGCATTCCTGAATCCATAGTTCTAACTGCTGTTTTATAACGGTCAATTCTTTCAACTTCTGCTCAACACTTTTTAGCTTCTGCTGTGCTTTCTCTTTCACAGCGAAACTACTTCTTTCAGGATCATTGGCCAAGTTGAGCATCGCTTTACACTCATCAAGACTGAACCCAACGCCTTTGCATCGTGCAATCAGATTGAGATCGGCGACATGTTGCTCATGGTAATCTCGGTAGCCATTGTCTAAGCGATGTGGCGGTTTAATTAACCCTTTTTCTTCATACAGCCTGATCGATTTAGCTGTCAGACCAGTCTTTTTTGAGACTTCACTGATGTTCATTGTTCAACTATTACTAATAAAAGACATGGTTAAACCATGCCTCTAATTAGTCGAAATAGCAATTACTCCTGACGAATTAACCAAGCTAAGATTTCTGACTTCTCAGCCTTGCTTGCTTTGTCATACCAATAAGCCATCATTTCCACGGGCTTACTATCGGTCTTAATCATGTTCGTGACAGACGTTCTTTGGCTGAACGCCCAGTCTGCAAATTGTTTTTGCTCTTCAGCGGTACCTTCATTGAACCAGTATTGAACCATGTTTTGAGATTGACTCTTAATCTCGGCTGGTAGCGTAGTGACCGGAACGACTTGCTGAGGTTGTTTACTCATTGCATAAGCCGCTTCATGTTTTACCGCTTCAAAATAGGCTTTAGGCACAGAGAACTGCACAACATTCTTGTCAGTCTTAGAAGCTAAGGTGAACTCAACTTCATCGCCTGTGAACTGGGATATTTTTTCTTCACTCAAAGGGAATTGGAACCACTGAGTAACAGTACAATGTTCAGTACAAGTTTCCGCTACAGGGCGATAATCAACAATAGAATTGCTTTCATTACTCACAGTAACGTTATCGAAACGGTCGTAGCTTTTAAATGTTGTAACACTCATATCAACATACGACCCTTTTACATCTGCATTGGCTTCTTTTGCATAATTGCCAACATAGAAGAGTGAAGATTTTACAACATCAGCACCGGTAACCGCTTTGGTATCCGGCATAATTTCTTTTGCGACAACCTGAACATAGTTATGTCTCTCTTTGACCGAGCTCGCGACATCATCAAATGTACTAGAACTATCTAAAGTGCTGCAGCCACTTAGAATCAACACTGTTGAAATTATCAATGATGTTATATTTTTCTTCATACTTATTATCCTTGGGAGCTAGGTAAAACACCGGCACTAGGCCGGCGTTTTTATTAAGAAAGGTAATTAGCTACGATTAGAAGCCGTATTCCATACCGATACGTACAAATGCTTTCTTGTCGTCAGAGTTGTAAGCGTCATGTTGGCCCACACGTAGGTAAGGAACAAAACCGTTCTTCACATACATTAACTGAGCAGACAAAACTTCATCGTCATCGTTTTGCTTGGTGCTAGCCACTTCCGAATCTAGGTTAGCTGCGTAACCTACTTTCACGCCCCATGGGCCGTTCCAGTATTGACCGATGATAGAGTATTGACCCTGCTCACCTTCCTGACCAGCAACAGTTTTAGACTCACCTTCACTAAACTTGTAAGCACCAGCTAAACCAAAACCAGCAGGTAGAGGCAGTTCAAAACCAACAATGTATGCTGTTGAATCAAAGGCTGTGCCATTGTATTTTGAATTCGACTCATAGCCACCATGTAATGTCACTATATCAGCAACATTATAGTGAACACCGAAACCTACGTGGTTCGAGCCATCTACATCTTTATCACCACGACCAACAGACGCATTAAAAGTCAAACCACCAAATGCTGGTGAATCATAGCGTGCAATATCGCCTTTACGGTCATAGTGAGCTTTAACGTCGCCGCCCCAGTCAAACACACGGCCTAAACCAGGGTTTGAGTATGGCCAGTCAACGATTTCGTATAGAGGTGTTAACATACGACCAAAGCGAACTTTACCCCAGTCACCTTGCAAACCTAAGAAAGTATCACGAGCACCAAGGGTAGAACCTTTACCATCTTCGCCTACATAACCTGATTCGATTTGCATGAATACGTTAACGTTATCGAACATGTCTTTGCTCGCACGGAAACCAATGCGTGATTCGTTCTCATAGTCATAGCCATTTCCATCTTCTTGATAGAATGCAGAGATAGCCGCAACACCGTATGCTTGAACATTAAAATCTGAAAGTACGCCGATTTGACCTGTTTCGCCTTCTGCGAATGCAGAAGTTGAAGCGATAGCGACTGCCGCACCGATAAGCGTGCGTTTAAATACTTTTTCCATGGAAAAACTCCTAAAAATAGACATAGCTGTTTGTTTCGTCTCTCTTAAGTTGGCCGCCGAAGAGAAGACTTATATTTCGAGCTTTAATGCGATTAACTTCGCTCTAAAAACTCTGAATGCACGAGTACATTCATGCAACTAGACTAACTTTATGGAGTAAAACATCAATGAGAACTTAATTTTCGACTAAAAAAATATGAACTTGAGCAAACTTTAATCGAGTAAGTGATCGAGATCTCAATCTCAAATACACAATATGAAACAAATACAAATTTAATTAAAAAACAAACATTTAAATAAATTCAATTTTATATTAGTTGAATTACATCGCATATTTTCCAAGAAGATTTCATAAAGATGCAAACTGTTACATTTGAAAGACTGGGGGAGAGAGTTGCGGTTGTAACGGATATGTTTAAAGTTATTTTACGCATAAAAATAAAGCCTCAGTAATAAATTACAGAGGCTTTTTGATAAATAACTGTTGTTACTTCATTAAGTCTAACAAATCTTGTTCGTTGCGAATCTCAATACCAAGCTCTTGCGCCTTTGCTAATTTCGAGCCAGCCGCTTCGCCCGCAAAAAGTATATCTGTATTTTTGGAAACACTTCCTGTCACTTTCGCACCTAAAGCCTGAAGAGCGGCTTTGGCATCATTGCGAGAAAGTTGCGACAGAGAGCCTGTTAGGACAACCACT
Organism: Vibrio diazotrophicus; assembly: GCF_038452265.1. NCBI lineage: Bacteria > Pseudomonadati > Pseudomonadota > Gammaproteobacteria > Vibrionales > Vibrionaceae > Vibrio > Vibrio diazotrophicus. Next base: position 889,823 of record NZ_CP151842.1, on the reverse strand, counting down.
TTTCCTGCCAATGGCTGAGGGGCGTCTTCGCTTTGAGGTTCTATATCACTCCACTCAACACCAAGCTCAATCAATTCCTGAATCACTTTATTGTTGTTCTCTTGGGCAAAGAAACTGTGAATATGATTAGCAACCACATTGCCAACATCAGGTACTGCGATTAACTGCTCCACTGAAGCTTGGCTAATCGCCCCTAGATTTGAGAAGTATTGAGCTAAGTTCAACGCTGTCGCTTCACCAACTTCTCTTATACCCAGCGAATAGAGGAAGCGTGGTAGTGTAGTTTGCTTGGATTTCTCAAGCGCATTGACGATGTTTTGCGCCGATTTTGGCCCCATGCGTTCCAAAATGGTTAGCTCACCTGCTCGTAATTTAAATAAATCAGCAGGGGTCACCACCATTTCTTTATCTACCAGTTGTTCGATAACTTTGTCACCTAACCCATCAACATCCAAAGCTTTGCGGGATACAAAGTGCTTGAGCGCTTCTTTGCGCTGCGCTTGACAGACTAATCCGCCAGTACAACGCGCAACGGCTTCGCCTTCCACACGTTCAACTGAGGATTGGCATACTGGGCAAGTGACCGGGAACATAATATCTCGAGCCGTTTCAGGGCGTAGCTCCCGCACAACTGAAACGATTTGAGGAATCACATCCCCGGCGCGGCGAATAATAACGGTATCACCAATTTTCACGCCCAGACGCTCAATTTCATCGGCATTGTGTAAGGTTGCATTACTGACTGTCACCCCACCGACAAATACTGGGTCCAGTTTAGCCACAGGGGTAATCGCCCCAGTTCGGCCAACTTGAAACTCAACATCGTTCAAGATCGTCATTTCTTCTTGAGCAGGGAATTTGTACGCAATTGCCCAGCGTGGTGCTCGAGCAACAAAACCAAGCTGTTCCTGAAGCGCAATATCATCCAGCTTGATCACAACACCGTCAATTTCATAAGGTAGCTCAGCTCGACGCTGCAGAATATCTTGATAATAAGCTTTTACGTCATCAAGAGACTTAACTCTTCTGGTTTCTGGGCACATTGGTAGCCCCCAGCCTTTCAACTGAATAAAGCGATCGTAGTGACTCGATGAAAGCTCTCCACCTTCAATCACACCTACGCTGTACGCATAAAAAGCTAAAGGACGTTTTGCCGTAATACGTGAATCAAGCTGACGTAGGCTCCCTGCAGCTGCATTTCGAGGGTTAACAAATACCTTTTCACCTTTTTTCACCGCAAGCTCATTCATGCGTTCAAAACCCGCTTTTGGCATAAACACTTCGCCACGCACTTCTATGCGTAACGGCCATGAATCACCTTGCAGTTTTAAAGGAATAGACTTTATAGTGCGCACGTTTTCAGTGATATTTTCGCCCGTAGCGCCATCACCTCGGGTTGCTGCTCTGACTAAAACGCCATTTTCATAAAGCAGGCTAACCGCAAGACCATCGAGCTTAGGTTCGCAACAAAATTCAGCTTGTTTGGCAGCAGCAACACGGTCGCCCATTCGACGATTAAATGCGTTTAACTCATCGTCATCAAATGCATTGTCCAAAGACAACATCGGAATTTCATGGGTCACAGGTTCAAACCCACTTAATGGCATGCCACCGACTCGTTGGCTTGGCGAATCAGCAGTAACTAACTCTGGATGAGCTTCCTCCAAATCGAGTAACTCACGCATTAAACGGTCATATTCGGCATCAGGAATGGTCGGATCATCTTCAACGTAATAGCGAATCGCGTGAATATGTAGCGTTTCTCTTAGTTCTTTTAGTCTTTGCTCTACGTTTTGCATTTCTTATTCTCTCGAATCATGAAAAAAGGCTCCGACTTGGAGCCTTTTAATAATAACTGTTCACTTACTGCTGAGCAGCTTTGATCTTGAAATCTTGAATTTGTTTTCTATAAGCATCTAATCGATCTGGAGTCATCATGTTACGAGAATCGTCCAGTACGTTACCGCTCAGATCATCTGCTATTTGCTGTGCTGTTTTCAACATCAACTTGAAGTTCTGAGCAGGGTCTCCGAAACAAGGCAAAGTCATAAAGAATGAAATACCTTTAGTCGTAAACTCCGCTGGGTCATCGTGCTTTAGTGTTCCAGGTTGCATCATGTTTGCGACGCTAAACAGCACTTTGCCCGTTCCAGACATATCGGCATGACGATGGAAGATATCCATTTCACCGTAGAGTAGACCGTTTTGTTGCATGCTATCGAACAGCTTAGTACCCACAAAGGGGTCATTACCTGCACAATGGACATTTAGAACGATGACTTCCATTTCATCCGATTTTGGCTCTTTGTTATCCGTTGCCTCAGGCTTAACTTCAGTTACTGAATCAGTCACTGCCTCATCGTTGTATTTCTCAACAACCATCGAAGGCACTTCAAGTTCTATCTCTTCTTCAACAGTATTAATAGCAGTTGTAGCATCAACGGTTGGTTCGTAATCAGAAATTAAAGGATCAGCTTCAGGCGCAGTATCGGACAAACCAAAATCAGGCTCTTTACGATCCTTACGAATAATCTCGTAATCATCTTCCGGAGCAAATGCACGCGATGGTACTGTATCTTCTTGATCAACCTCTAATTTGCCAAGCGGCTTATCGCCGAACTTGGATTTCCCTTCTTTCTTACTGGTCCACAGACCATGAAATAGCAAAGCGGCTATCGCTAGCGCGCCAACAATAATGAGTACGAATCGCAATTCCTGCATCTTAAACTCTCGGTTTCTCGATTTTTGATGTCCTGAATTTCACGCTTTCTAAGAACGTCAACCAGAGGCAAAATTTCTTATATCCAGATACTCTACCAAAACTCTACCCCGATTTAGAACAACTTAATGTTATAAGTTGAGATAACAATGAGATTTTTAGCATTCTTTCATTCTGATTTTGCTTGGTTACAATAGAATGCTCATCCTTATGACACTTTAATAAGACATGGAATAAGCTATGCATTTGAAACAGCGCTCAGGCTTGGGTTATTTTTTCTACGGATTCGAACTGGCGGTATCACCCGGCATTCGACGTTTCGTGATTCTACCACTGCTGGCCAACATATTATTAGTAGGCGGAGCCTTATATTATCTTTTCATCCATTTAGATGAATGGATTAACAGTTGGATGGGACACATTCCTAGCTTCCTATCTTGGCTAAGTTACATTCTGTGGCCACTGCTAGTACTTACGATTCTTGCAACGTTTTCATACTTCTTCAGCACATTAGCTAACTTTATTGCCGCACCGTTCAACGGGTTACTGGCTGAAAAAGTAGAACAGAAAATGATTGGAGACAAAGTGAATGATGATGGAGTATTAGATTTCGTCAAAGACGTTCCGCGAATTATGGCTCGAGAATGGCGAAAGCTGCTTTATGTATTACCTAAAGCGCTTGGGCTATTCATCCTGCTGTTGATTCCTGCTGTTGGGCAAACCATAGGCCCTTTTGCATGGTTTATCTTCACTGCATGGATGCTTGCGATTCAATACTGCGACTACCCGTTTGATAACCACAAAGTGTCCTTTCAGGACATGAGAAACAGTTTGAAACAAAAACAAAGCAAAGCTTATGGCTTCGGTATTCTGGTCGCCTTTCTGACAACAATACCTATTATTAATCTAATCGTAATGCCTGTCGCTGTTTGCGGCGCCACCGCGATGTGGGTGAACGAGTTTAAACAAGATTACAAAAGTTAATAAGGCAATGTCATAACTTAAGTTAGGTAAACTGCTGAAAGATCTCTTCTATCTATAAGATATAACGATTTAATCCTTTTACCTTTTTAAGTGAGCACATATGCTCTTTTTGTATCCGCTAACGTATCGTTATACCGATACCCAAACATGCGTAATGAAGGAATATAACAATGAGCAAAATCTACGAAGACAACTCTCTTACTATTGGCAACACTCCTCTAGTACGACTAAATAAAGTCAGCAAAGGAAAAGTATTAGCGAAAATTGAATCTCGCAACCCAAGCTTTAGCGTTAAATGCCGTATCGGTGCAAACATGATTTGGGAAGCAGAAAAACAAGGTACACTTAAGCCTGGCGTTGAATTAGTAGAACCAACAAGTGGTAACACTGGTATTGCTCTTGCGTTTGTTGCTGCTGCTCGCGGTTACAAATTGACACTGACTATGCCTGAGTCAATGAGCTTGGAGCGCCGTAAACTACTTAAAGCACTAGGTGCTAATCTAGAGCTGACTGAAGCAGCAAAAGGCATGAAAGGTGCTATTGCTAAAGCGGAAGAAATTGTTGCAAGCAACCCAGAAAAGTATCTGCTTCTACAACAATTCAACAACCCAGCAAACCCTCAAATCCATGAAAAAACCACAGGCCCTGAAATTTGGGACGCGACTGACGGCCAAGTTGATGTGTTCGTTGCAGGTGTAGGTACTGGTGGTACGCTAACAGGTACAAGCCGTTTCATTAAAGGTGAAAAAGGTAAAGCAATTATCTCTGTTGCTGTTGAGCCAGCGGAATCTCCAGTCATCACTCAAGCGCTTGCGGGTGATGAAATTCAACCTGCTCCACACAAAATTCAAGGTATCGGCGCAGGTTTTATCCCAGGTAACCTAGATTTAGACCTAATTGACCGCGTTGAAACAGTAACTTCTGACGAAGCAATTGATATGGCTCGCCGCCTAATGGAAGAGGAAGGTATCCTTGCAGGTATCTCTTCAGGTGCAGCAGTTGTTGCAGCTAACCGTTTGGCTGAACTTCCTGAATTTGAAGGAAAAACAATTGTAACCGTACTGCCAAGTTCAGGTGAACGTTACCTAAGTACAGCCCTATTTGCTGGCATTTTCACGGAAAAAGAAAACCAACAGTAATATGTGGTTAAATCAATTTTTCATTTAAAAAAGCCCCTTGATGGGGCTTTTTTGTTGATCCTATTTCTACCTTTGGTAATATCACCCTGTTTTATTTTTAGCTTCAAAATAAAGAAGCAATAAAAATTCCAGTTCAATGGTAATCGCCAACTCACAGGCAATACGATTGACGAATTTTAGATCAGTATCAGTTCTAACACGAAAAGCACGTTACTCTGCTAGCAGAAACGCGCTTCTAAGGTTAAGCTAAAACTGGTTAATAAACTTACAAAAAATAAATTATTGGGGTATATCACATGTACGAGAAGAAAGTAGAAATTACTGCAGAAAACGGTCTTCACACTCGTCCTGCGGCACAATTCGTTAAAGAAGCTAAAGCTTTCGATGCGGATATCACTGTTACTTCTAACGGCAAAAGTGCTAGTGCTAAGAGCCTATTCAAGCTTCAAACACTAGGTCTAGTTAAAGGCACTGTAGTAACTATCTCTGCAGAAGGTCCTCAAGCTCAAAAAGCTGTTGACCACCTAGTAGCACTAATGGACCAACTTCACTAATCAGGTCTATTCCAATTCAAAGCCATTTTGGACAACCAAAGTGGCTTTGTTGGATATTATTCAAAGAATAAGCTAAAAATATCTTTAGCGCCTGCGTCCATTTATCTCCCGTTTACAGTTGACCAATTTAAGGTAAAGCTATGATTTCAGGTATCCTAGCATCTCCAGGTATTGCTATCGGTAAAGCACTACTACTTCAAGAAGATGAAATTGTCCTAAATACAAACACCATTTCTGACGATCAAGTAGAATCTGAAGTTGCTCGTTTTTACGACGCTCGCAACAAAGCTTCTGCACAGTTAGAAGTAATCAAGCAAAAAGCGCTTGAAACGTTTGGTGAAGAAAAAGAAGCCATCTTTGAAGGCCACATCATGTTGCTTGAAGATGAAGAGCTAGAAGAAGAAATTTTAGCACTCATCAAAAACGATAAGCTGTCAGCAGATAACGCTATTTACACTGTTATCGAAGAGCAAGCTTCTGCGCTTGAGTCTCTAGACGACGAATACCTAAAAGAGCGTGCAACAGATATCCGTGATATCGGTTCTCGTTTTGTTAAGAACGCACTAGGCATCAATGTAGTTTCACTCGCTAACATCAATGAGCGAGTTATCCTAGTTGCTAATGACCTAACACCTTCTGAAACTGCGCAAATCAACCTTGATTACGTGCTTGGTTTCGCATGTGATATCGGCGGTCGTACTTCTCATACTTCAATCATGGCTCGTTCTCTAGAACTTCCAGCGATTGTAGGTACCAACGATATTACTAAACAAGTTAAGAACGGTGACATGCTGGTTCTTGACGCAATTAACAACAAGATTTTTGTTAATCCAACTGCTGCTGAATTAGCTGAAGCAGAAAAGGTACAGCAAGCTTTCATCGATGAAAAAGAAGAGCTAGCGAAACTTAAAGATCTTCACGCTGAGACTCTAGACGGACACCGAGTAGAAGTATGCGGCAATATCGGTACAGTGAAAGACTGTGACGGTATTCTACGCAACGGTGGTGAAGGTGTTGGTCTGTACCGCACAGAATTCCTATTTATGGATCGTACGTCTCTTCCTACAGAAGAAGAGCAGTACCAAGCTTACAAAGAAGTTGCAGAAGCAATGGAAGGTCAAGCTGTCATTATCCGTACTATGGATATCGGTGGTGATAAAGATCTACCATATATGGATCTACCAAAAGAGATGAACCCGTTCCTAGGCTGGCGTGCAGTACGTATCAGCTTGGATCGTCGTGAAATTCTACGTGACCAGTTACGCGGCATCCTACGTGCTTCTGCACACGGCAAACTTCGTATCATGTTCCCGATGATTATCTCTGTTGAAGAGATCCGTGCTCTTAAAGAAGCCATCGAAGAATACAAAGCAGAACTTCGCGAAGAAGGTCACGCATTTGATGAAAGCATCGAAATCGGTGTAATGGTTGAAACGCCAGCAGCGGCTGCAATTGCGCACCACTTAGCGAAAGAAGTGTCGTTCTTCTCTATCGGTACTAACGATTTGACTCAGTACACACTAGCAGTAGACCGTGGTAACGAGATGATTTCTCACCTATACAACCCACTGTCTCCAGCAGTACTAACTGTTATCAAACAAGTTATCGACGCATCACATGCAGAAGGTAAATGGACTGGTATGTGTGGTGAGCTAGCAGGTGATGAACGCGCAACACTTCTTCTACTAGGTATGGGCTTAGATGAGTTCTCAATGAGCGGCATTTCTATCCCTAAAGTGAAGAAAGTTGTTCGTAACTCTAACTTCGCAGAAGTTAAAGCAATGGCTGAGGAAGCGCTTTCTCTACCAACTGCTGCAGAAATCGAAGCATGCGTTGAAAAATTCATCGCTGAAAAAACACAATAATCTGTGAATACCAATGATTTAGACGACTAAAAGTAGTCGTCTATTGTTTTTGATTGGTATACTATACTTCGACAGAATATTTTAAAACGTTAGGAGCATGACACAATGGGTCTGTTTGACAAACTGAAAAAGCTAGTCTCTGATGACAGCGCTGACGCTGGTGCAATTGAAATCATCGCACCACTTTCTGGTGAAATCGTAAACATCGAAGATGTGCCAGATGTCGTGTTTGCTGAGAAAATCGTTGGTGACGGTATCGCTATCAAGCCATCTGGCAACAAAATGGTTGCTCCAGTAAATGGTACTATTGGTAAGATTTTCGAAACTAACCACGCATTCTCTATCGAGTCTGATGATGGTGTTGAACTATTCGTTCACTTCGGTATCGATACAGTAGAACTTAAAGGCGAAGGCTTCAAACGTATTGCTGAAGAAGGTCAATCAGTGAAAGTGGGCGACACTATCATTGAATTCGATCTAGCTCTACTAGAAGAAAAAGCAAAATCTACTCTAACTCCAGTTGTTATCTCTAACATGGACGAAATCAAAGAGCTGAACAAGCTTTCTGGTACTGTTTCTGTTGGTGAAACTGCCGTTCTTCGCGTAACTAAATAACTCGAAAGAGAAATAGTTAGTTCGTTGAATATAAAACGCTGCCTAGTGCAGCGTTTTTTGTATCTTGCGTTTGGTATTGAAATACCTACCAATGTGAATTGAGATCCATCTACAAACCCAACGCGTAACGTAATACCTGTTCTTTCGCAGGGCCTGCCTGTTCCGCCAGTTTTAATGCAGCATTGCGAGCAAATTTGAGCGGTGGAATGTCATTGCTAAACGTCTTATAAAAGAAATCCATTCCCGTCTGCATCAATAAATTGTCAGGTCTTCTTTTGCGTTCGTAACTGCGAAACGCACCTGTCGTTAGCTCTTCTAAAGTATTAGTGCAATCCAGTAATGTGGCGACATCCTTGAAACCCAAGTTAACACCCTGCCCCGCTAGCGGATTAATGGTATGCGCTGAATCGCCCACCAAGACACAATGATTCTTTATGTAAGTCTGAGCATGACGACGCGTCAATGGAAAAGAACCTTTCTGTAGAACCTTAATATCCCCTAACTCTTGCGGGAAATGGTTAAGAATTTCCAGTCTCAGTTGTTCATTTGTCATCATGCCTAACTGTTTTATGCGACTTGGAGAGTCATACCAGACCAAAGAACCCTGATTGCCAATCAATGGTAGAAATGAGCGAGGGCCTGATGGGGAAAACTGTTGCCAAGTAATATCTTGTTGTGGCTTTTCAGTTTCAACATTAATCAACATGCAGTGTTGACGATAATCCCAAGCCGTTACACCAATATTGGCACTGGCACGTACTTGCGAATTGGCACCATCCGCACCAATCACCCAATCGCAAACCAATTGAGCTCCCGAATCCAGCTCTATGGATTGTCTATCGCCGAACTGAATATTGTATAACTTATCCGGACAGAACAGGGTTATGTTCGAATACGCTTCCATACTGCTCCATAAGCCCAACTGAATGACTCGGTTTTCAACCATATAGCCTAGCTGTTCTAAGCCTAGTGATTGAGCTGAGAAACGAGTTCGACATTCAGGATGTTCCCAAGTTTCCAGACGGCGGTAAGGACAAACACGCATGGCCTCAATGCTTTCCCATGCTCCCAGTGAATCCAGTAAATAAACGGAAGTCTGCGAGATAGCAGAAATACGAACGTCCATCGCTTGAGAAGGCTCAAACGCATGCGGTTTTGCGCCTTCTACAACCGCGACTTTCCGGCCTTGTTTCGCAAAGCCAATCGCTGCTGCTGCCCCCACCATGCCACCACCAATCACAACAATGTCAAAATCGTTCATCTTTCCAACTATTATCTCTATTCGTTAACGTGGCTTATTGTACGGAACAGCACTTTTTTTGCGAACGTTTTTGTCACAAAACCTTAGAGTTAACAGGGTAAAAAGCCTGATGTAGCAATGGATTTAAGAGATTTCACCCAATCACTAGTCAGTGACTTTTTAAAGCAGTACAATACGCGGCTTACCGCCGAGATGGCGGCTATAATTTGAGCTGAGACCTGTTTACCTTTGAATACACAAAGGGTTTACACTCTCTAAAACGTTCAAGATTTATTTAAGAATTAACACGAGCGAAAGTGAAAATGAGTAAGAAACTGCTAATTAAAACCTGGGGTTGCCAGATGAACGAATACGATTCATCTAAAATGGCCGACCTGCTTAACGCTGCCAACGGCTATGAGCTGACTGAAGATCCAGAAGAAGCAGACGTACTTTTACTTAATACCTGTTCGATTCGTGAAAAAGCACAAGAGAAAGTTTTCCACCAGCTTGGTCGTTGGAAAACGCTGAAAGACAAAAAAGAAGGCGTTGTGATCGGCGTCGGTGGTTGTGTGGCAACTCAAGAAGGTGACCACATTCGCGAACGTGCTCCTTTCGTAGACGTTATTTTTGGCCCACAAACGCTACATCGTTTGCCAGAGATGATTAAACAGTCTCGCACTGACAAAGCACCGGTCATGGATATTTCCTTCCCAGAGATCGAAAAATTCGACCGTCTTCCTGAGCCTCGCGCTGAAGGGCCAACCGCTTTCGTATCAATCATGGAAGGCTGTTCAAAATACTGTACTTACTGCGTTGTACCATACACTCGTGGTGAAGAAGTTAGCCGTCCTATGGACGACGTGCTATTTGAAATCGCACAGCTTGCAGAGCAAGGCGTACGTGAAGTAAACCTGTTAGGTCAGAACGTAAACGCATATCGTGGCCCAATGCATGACGGTACTATCTGTTCTTTCGCTGAACTGCTGCGTCTAGTGGCTACCATTGATGGTATTGACCGTATTCGCTTTACAACAAGTCACCCGCTTGAGTTTACTGACGACATCATTGCTGTGTATGAAGATACGCCAGAGCTAGTGAGCTTCCTTCACCTGCCAGTTCAAAGCGGTAGTGACCGCATTCTGACGATGATGAAGCGTCCGCACACGGCAATCGAGTATAAATCTATTATCCGTAAGCTACGCAAAGCACGCCCTGATATTCAGATCAGTTCTGACTTCATTGTTGCTTTCCCAGGCGAAACAGATAAAGATTTCCAAGACACAATGAAACTGATTCGCGAAGTGGATTTTGATATGAGCTTTAGCTTCATTTTCTCTCCTCGTCCGGGTACGCCAGCAGCGGATTACCCATGTGATCTGACTGAGCAAGAGAAAAAAGATCGCTTATATGAGCTACAACAGCAGATCAATTCGCAAGCAATGCGCTATTCTCGTTTAATGATGGATACAGAACAGCGCATTCTGGTTGAAGGTACTTCTAAGAAGAATCTGATGGAACTTCGTGGTCGTACAGAAAACAACCGTGTTGTAAACTTTGAAGGTTCGCCAGATTTAATCGGTCAATTCGTTGACGTGAAAATCGTTGATGTATTCCCGAACTCACTTCGTGGTGAACTGATTCGTACAGAAAAAGAAATGAACCTTCGCGTTGTCACTTCTCCATCAGAAATGATGGCTAAAACAAAACGTGAAGATGAGCTAGGAGTAGCGACGTTTACTCCATAAGCTTTAACAGTCATAAGGTGTCCGGTCGAAATCGGACACCTTGATATGACCATACTGAGAGGCTAATTTGAGCAATAAAATTGTTACCCTAGAGATCAATCTCGAACCTTCTGATAACCGCCGACTTGCCAGTTTATGCGGTCCTTTCGATGACAACATCAAGCATTTAGAACGTCGTTTAGGCGTTGAAATTAATCATCGCAGCCAGTTCTTTACCATTGTGGGTAAACCTCATACGACGGCAGCAGCACTTGATATCATCAAATCTCTTTATGTTGATACCGCGCCTGTTCGTGGTGAAATTCCAGATATTGAACCGGAACAAATTCACCTCGCGATTAAAGAATCCGGCGTGTTAGAGCAAAACACAGACGTCGCTGAAGAGTTTACTCACGGCAAAGAAGTGTTTGTGAAAACCAAGAAAGGCGTTATCAAACCTCGCACACCAAACCAAGCGCAGTACCTGATGAACATGGCCACTCATGACATCACATTTGGTATTGGACCAGCAGGTACTGGTAAAACTTACCTTGCGGTAGCCGCGGCCGTTGATGCGTTAGAGCGTCAAGAGATTCGTCGTATCCTGCTGACTCGTCCAGCGGTTGAAGCTGGCGAAAAATTGGGGTTCTTACCAGGCGATCTAAGCCAGAAAGTCGATCCTTATTTACGCCCTCTTTACGATGCGCTGTTTGAAATGCTTGGTTTTGAGCGAGTAGAAAAGCTTATCGAACGTAACGTTATTGAAGTTGCTCCTCTGGCATACATGCGCGGCCGTACTCTGAATGATGCATTTATCATTCTTGATGAAAGCCAGAACACGACAGTTGAACAGATGAAAATGTTCCTGACTCGTATAGGTTTCAACTCTCGCGCAGTGATCACGGGTGACGTTACCCAGATCGACTTACCTCGCGGAGCCAAATCCGGCCTTCGTCATGCGGTAGAAGTATTAAGTGAAGTAGAAGAAATTAGCTTTAACTTCTTTATTGCTGACGATGTGGTTCGCCACCCAGTTGTTGCTCGTATTGTTAACGCCTATGAGAAATGGGAAGCACAAGATCAGAAAGAGCGTAAAGAGTACGAAAAACGTCGTAGAGAAGAGCGTGAGTCTAAACTGCTTGAACTTCAGAAAGAAGAACTTAGTTCATCCATAAAAGAGTCTGACCAACAATGAGTATTGAACTCGATTTACAATTAGCCGTTGAAGATGAAAACGGCTTACCTAGTGAAGCGAACTTTGCCACTTGGTTAGAAGCGGCTATCACTCCATTTCAAGAGCAAGCTGAAGTGACTATTCGCATCGTCGATAGCGAAGAGAGCCACCAGCTCAACATGGATTATCGTGGTAAAGATAAACCGACTAATGTTCTCTCCTTCCCCTTCGAAGCACCTCCGGGGATGGAGCTGGATCTGCTGGGTGATTTGGTCATATGTCGCCAAGTGGTTGAACAAGAAGCCAGTGAGCAGAACAAACCACTGCTAGCACATTGGGCGCATATGGTTGTACATGGAAGCCTGCATCTGTTAGGTTATGACCATATCGAGGATGACGAAGCCGAAGAGATGGAGTCACTCGAAACAGAATTGATGCAAAAATTGGGTTTTGAAGATCCCTATTTGGCAGAAAAAGTGTAAATATAAGGTCAAATTGGCCTTATATTTATTTGTGAGCTACCACACTTTGGTAGCGTTAATAATTTGAGAAATAATGAACGAAGACAATTCGCCCCCTTCTAACGAAGGCAAAAAAGAAAAGTCTGAAGGTCCGAGTAGAAAGTCCTTCTTTGAACGCCTGGGTCAAATGTTTCAGGGAGAGCCTAAAGATCGCCAAGAATTGGTTGATGTGATTCGAGACTCTGAAGTAAATGACTTAATTGACCACGACACCCGCGACATGCTCGAAGGTGTTATGGAAATTTCAGAGATGCGAGTCAGAGATATTATGATCCCTCGCTCTCAAATGGTCACAATTTCACGTACCGACGATCTCGATACGTTGATTGCACTTATCACCGATGCACAGCACTCTCGTTACCCGGTGATCAGTGAAGATAAAGACCATGTTGAAGGTATTCTGCTAGCGAAGGACTTACTCAAGTATTTAGGTTCCAATAGTACTCCCTTCGATATCGAAGAGGTGATACGCCCAGCCGTCGTCGTGCCTGAAAGTAAACGGGTAGACCGTCTACTAAAAGAGTTCCGTGAGGAACGCTACCACATGGCAATTGTTGTTGATGAATTCGGCGGCGTTTCTGGCCTTGTCACAATCGAAGACATTCTTGAAGAGATTGTCGGCGAAATCGAAGACGAGACAGATGACGAAGAACAGCTGGAAATTCGTAAGCTAAGCAAACACACTTACGCCGTTAAAGCGCTTACGACGATTGATGATTTCAACGATACTTTCAAAACACAATTCAGTGATGACGAAGTAGATACGGTCGGCGGTATGGTGATGACGGCATTTGGTCATTTACCGACTCGTGGCGAAGTGGTTGAAATTGGCAATTACAGCTTTAAAGTTACCGCAGCTGATAGCCGTCGGGTTATCCAGCTTCAGGTCACCATTCCAGATTTGGAATCGATGCCTGAAATTACTGAAGAATAATTCTTTTTGTCTCTTACCAACTAAGAGTCTATTAAAAGTAGCAGATGAATAATAACTTTACTCATCGCCTGATGCGGCCGCTTGCGGCCGCTTTTGTTGGCGCTCTCACTACCCTGTCTTTCGCTCCATATCAAATTTGGCCGCTGGCCTTTATCAGTCCGGCTCTGCTGTTACTTCTTCTACATAAACAGTCTGCAAGGAAAGGCGCGTGGATAGGCTACTTGTGGGGAATCGGACAATTTGCCACCGGGATTAGCTGGGTTCATGTCAGTATTGATACCTTTGGTGGCATGCCTAAAATCGCCAGCATCTTCTTGATGGTGCTCTTAGTCGCTTATCTGGCAATCTATTCGGCTTTGTTCGGATGGGTACTGAATCGATATTTCCAAACAAATAGCCGAACTCGAGTACTGCTTGCCGCACCGATTCTTTGGCTCATCTTTGACTGGTTACGTGGTTGGGTTATGACGGGCTTCCCATGGCTGTGGTTAGGCTATAGTCAAATCGAAAGCCCACTCGCTAACTTTGCTCCCCTTGGTGGCGTAGAGCTTCTGACACTACTTGTTTTGGTGTGCTCTGGCTGTTTGGCGTATTCGTTTATCAATAAGTCTTGGTCTTTGTTGATAATTCCTGCCGTTATCTTTGCCACTGGATACGGTTTGCGCTCTGCGCATTGGGTCACACCACAAGCCGATCGTTCAACGAAGGTTGCTTTAATTCAAGGCAATATTGAACAAGCACTGAAATGGGTACCTTCTCATCGCTGGCCGACCATAATGAAATACACAGATCTTAGCCGTGAGAATTGGGACGCTGACATTATCATCTGGCCAGAAGCCGCCGTTCCCGCTTTTGAATACGAACTGCCTTCTTATTTGAAAAGTCTTGATGAACTTGCTCGTGCTAATAACAGCGGCATTATCCTTGGCATTCTTAATCAAGATGAAAACAAATCCTTCTATAACAGCGTGTTAGCTCTCGGCGGAACCAGTAACACCGCATATCAATATGAGACAGCAAGACGCTATAACAAACACCACCTGCTTCCGTTTGGTGAATTTGTCCCATTTGAAGAGATTCTAAGACCGATTGCGCCTTTCTTTAACTTACCTATGTCTTCGTTTAGCCGAGGCAGTTACATTCAACCAAACATCAACGTTAACGGTCTTAAGTTCGCTTCCGCATTATGCTATGAAATTATTTTCAACGAGCAAGTGCGAGAAAACGTCAATGAAGATACCGACTTCATCCTGACGCTGTCTAACGACGCTTGGTTTGGTAAATCCATTGGTCCATTGCAACATATGGAAATCGCTCGAATGAGAGCGTTAGAAATGGGCAAACCTGTCGTGCGCTCCACCAACAATGGTGTAACCGCAGTGACCGATTACCGAGGCAACATTATAAAGCAGATCCCTCAGTTTGAAACTGGTGTGCTTAAAGCGGAGGTCATCCCAACTCGAGGACAAACACCTTACCATAGGTTTGGTAGCTGGCCGCTTTACTTGTGGGCGTTGTTCGGATTAGCCTTAGGCTTGATTCTCCAACGAAAGAACCGTCATTAATTAAACGTCAAAAGAGCCTTAAGGCTCTTTTGTTTTATTACCTCAAGATACAAGGTTCGCTAAGGTTTCAGTGGTAAGCGTCCAAACACTTTATTCCCACAACGAATGCACGGAACGATCTCTGAAGGGTGGTTATATTGCACCTTGTGACCGCAACTTTCACACACCAGCACACCAAGCCCTATCATCTCTCCAGCATGATACAAGCCTTGGTGATCCAGATCTTGGAACAGCTCCACCCACTCCACTTTGGTTCTGTCGGTGATATCAAGCAACCCTTGCCAGATGGAATCGGTAATCATCAGGTAAAATGGGCCACTTTTACTCTCTTCATAACTTTCAGCGAACTCTTTTAAATCTGACTTAACATATTCAGAAATAAGGGATAATTCATCTTTAGTTAGATCATTAGCCGCACTGACAATTTTGCCAGAAGTTTCGACAATATGGCTGACTTCCTCACGGCTATGCTTGAGAGTTTCAACGACATCTTTCAGTAATGCTTCATAACCAGATTTTTGTTTTGGCATAAGACCTCTCTTTCAAATCGGATTGGCTATTGTTGTGCTGTGCTCCTTTATGTATTCTATGTCGATCTATAAGAGTCTGTTCAAACTGAACTCACAAATTCCAAGAGAACCGGATATCATCGATGCAAGAGCAATACAACCCGCAAGATATTGAACAAAAAGTTCAACAGCACTGGGATAACAACAAGACTTTCGTTGTAAGTGAAGACCCAAACAAAGAAAAATTCTACTGTCTGTCTATGTTTCCATACCCTAGTGGTCGACTGCACATGGGTCATGTTCGTAACTACACTATCGGTGATGTTGTTTCTCGCTTCCAACGCTTACAAGGCAAGAACGTTATGCAACCAATCGGTTGGGATGCGTTCGGCCTACCAGCAGAAAATGCTGCAGTAAAAAACAAGACAGCACCAGCGCCTTGGACATACGAAAACATCGAGTACATGAAAAACCAGCTTAAACTGCTGGGTTTTGGCTATGACTGGAATCGCGAATTCGCAACTTGTCGTCCTGAGTACTACCGTTGGGAACAAGAATTTTTCACTAAGCTTTACGAAAAAGGCTTAGTTTACAAAAAAACATCTTCAGTAAACTGGTGTCCAAACGACCAGACCGTTTTGGCTAACGAGCAAGTAGAAGATGGTTGTTGCTGGCGTTGTGATACTCCAGTTGAACAAAAAGAAATTCCACAGTGGTTCATTAAAATCACTGCGTACGCACAAGAGCTACTAGACGATCTAGACAAGCTTGAAGGCTGGCCAGAAATGGTTAAAACCATGCAACGCAACTGGATCGGTCGCTCTGAAGGTGTTGAGCTTAAGTTTGAAGTAAAAGATGAAGCTCAAGATCTCGAAGTGTACACCACTCGTCCAGACACACTGATGGGCGTAACTTATGTAGCTATCGCAGCTGGTCATCCTCTAGCAACGAAAGCAGCAGCGAGCAACCCAGCGCTAGCGACTTTCATTGATGAGTGTAAAAACACCAAAGTTGCAGAAGCAGAACTTGCGACAATGGAGAAGAAAGGTATGGCAACTGGCCTTACTGCGATTCATCCATTGAACGGTCGTGAAGTACCGATTTACGTAGCAAACTTCGTACTGATGGATTACGGCACAGGTGCTGTAATGGCAGTACCTGCACACGACCAACGAGACTACGAATTTGCCACTAAATACGGTCTAGACATTGTTCCTGTAATCAAACCTGTTGATGGTAGCGATCTAGATATCTCTGAAGCGGCTTACACAGAAAAAGGTGTATTGTTCGATTCAGGTGAGTTTAACGGTCTTGAATTCCAAGAAGCATTTAACGCTATTGCTGCGAAACTTGAAGCAGAAGGTAAAGGCGTTAAAACCGTAAACTTCCGTCTACGTGACTGGGGTGTCTCTCGTCAGCGTTACTGGGGTGCGCCAATTCCAATGGTGACGACTGAAGATGGTCAAGTACATCCAGTACCAGCAGATCAGCTACCCGTGATTCTGCCTGAAGACGTGACAATGGATGGCCTTACCAGCCCAATTAAAGCAGACAAAGAGTGGGCAAAAACCACTTTCAACGGCGAGCCAGCACTACGTGAAACCGATACATTCGATACATTCATGGAGTCTTCTTGGTACTACGCTCGTTA
The DNA here is from genome assembly GCF_038452265.1 of Vibrio diazotrophicus. NCBI lineage: Bacteria > Pseudomonadati > Pseudomonadota > Gammaproteobacteria > Vibrionales > Vibrionaceae > Vibrio > Vibrio diazotrophicus. Next base: position 872,626 of record NZ_CP151842.1, on the reverse strand, counting down.
CTGTTCTCCACAAGCAGATGACATCCTAGATCCAGAAAAAGCAAACTACTGGCTGCCAGTAGACCAATACATTGGTGGTATTGAACACGCGTGTATGCACCTGTTGTACTCTCGTTTCTTCCACAAATTGCTACGTGATGCGGGTTATGTAACCTCTGACGAGCCATTCAAACAGCTACTTTGCCAAGGCATGGTTCTGGCTGATGCTTTCTACCTGACAAATGAGAAAGGCACAAAAGAGTGGATCTCACCAACTGAAGTGAAGGTTGAACGTGACGGTAAAGGTAACATTACTTCCGCAGTAGATACCCAAGGTCGCAGCGTTGAACACTCAGGCATGATCAAAATGTCTAAGTCGAAAAACAACGGTATTGACCCACAAGAGATGGTTGATAAATACGGCGCAGATACAGTACGTCTGTTCATGATGTTTGCTTCTCCAGCAGACATGACTCTTGAATGGCAAGAATCTGGCGTTGAAGGCGCTAACCGCTTCCTAAAACGTGTTTGGAAACTGGCTCGCGAGCACTCATCGAAAGGTGCAGCTGTAGCTGTTAATGCCAGCGCACTAAGTGCAGACCAAAAAGCACTTCGTCGTGATGTTCACAAAACAATTGCAAAAGTAACGGACGATATCGCTCGTCGCCAAACGTTCAACACGGCAATTGCAGCAATCATGGAACTGATGAACAAGCTGACTAAAGCACCACAGGAATCAGAACAAGATCGTGCTATTTTGGACGAAGCAGTAAAAGCGATTACGCTGATGCTTTACCCTATCGCACCACACATCTGTTTTGAAATGTGGACAGCTCTTGGCGAATCAGAGATTGATAGTGCATCATGGCCTACGTTCGATGAAGCAGCGTTAGTGGAAGATGAAAAACTGATCGTTGTTCAGGTAAACGGCAAATTGCGCGGTAAACTCACCGTGGCTGCTGATGCGACTAAAGAGCAAGTCGAAGAGCTTGGTCTAAATGACGAAAACGTAGTGAAATTTACTGAAGGTTTAACCGTACGTAAAGTTATCTACGTTCCTGGTAAGCTGCTGAATATCGTAGCGAACTAATTCGTACTTATGTTGTCTGTAAACAGGGCTTTGTGCCCTGTTTACTTATGTTAGAACATAAACTTTTGTGTTCTAACATAAGTAATCTAACGAGAATAATAATCCCATGCGTTTTACATGTTCATCTTTCTTGAAATTGTCACTGGTTTTCCTCTCTGCGACCTTACTGAGTGCGTGCGGCTTTCACTTGCGCGGTGATTACGATGTGCCAGATGAACTAAGCAAACTGTCTATTACCAGTTACGACCAGTACAGTAACTTTACTCGCATAGTGACACGTCAATTACGCATGAACGAAATTGAAATCGTACAGCCAGCTGATGATGTACCTAACATTCATTTGATCAGCGAAGGGATAAGTGAACGAACGCTTTCTCTGTATCAAACCACACGTGCAGCAGAAAAAGAGCTGACCTTTAGAGCATCATACCGAGTGACGGTACCTGATATTGGCACTAAAACATTTTCAACTAGTGTTACGCGTAGTTACTTAGATAACCCTCTTACGGCTTTAGCGAAATCTGTTGAGCGCGACATGATTGAAGGCGAAATGCGTAAACTGGCCGCGACACAAATCGTTCGCCAAATGGGTCGACTAAAAGCGACGATTCAGGCTGGTACTATGGATGAAATTTCAGAAGCTGAAGAGCCAGCTAAAGTACCTGCGACAAACGAATCGTATCTCATTGACACTATCGAAACTCACCAAGAGCCATCGGCTCAAACAACCGCTGAGTAATTGAAGCAATGAGAGTTTACGCCGATAAACTTGCCGATTCGTTACAAAGATCGTTATTGCCCGTTTATCTTATCTTTGGTGGCGAGCCACTGCTGACTCAAGAATCGGTCAAAGCGATAGAAAACAAAGCTCTCAGTGAAGGCTTTGAAGAAAAGCATCATTTTACGGTCGATAACAATTTGGATTGGACGCAAGTTTATGACTGCTGCCAATCCTTGAGCCTATTCAGTAGCCGGCAAATTATCGTATTGGAGATTGCAGAATCAGGACTTAATGCCGCTTTGTCTAAATCTCTAGCGACTGTTGCTGATTACCTCAATCCAGATATCGTTTTGATTGTCATGGGCAATAAACTGACCAAAGCTCAAGAAAACACGGCTTGGTTTAAAGCACTGATGGCAAACGGCTGTTTGGTTAACTGCTTAACACCAGAATTATCTCGCTTACCACAGTTTGTTATGGCTCGTTGCCGCACATTGGGTTTAACCCCTGATGCCGAAGCGGTTCAGATGCTGGCGCAATGGCATGAGGGCAATTTATTTGCGTTGATGCAAAGCTTACAAAAACTGGCCCTCAATTATCCTGATGGTCAGTTAACCCTTATTCGCCTTCAGGAGTCACTTGATCGACATAACCATTTCACGCCATTTCATTGGATGGATGCGTTGCTTGAAGGTAAAGCCAACCGTGCACAAAGAATTCTGCGTCAACTTGAAGCGGAAGCAATTGAACCAATCATTTTGATGCGTACCTTGCAAAAGGAACTGTTTCTGTTACTGCAAATGAAACAGCAACTTAACACCATCGGGATAGGTGCTGTTTTTGACAAACACCGCGTCTGGCAGAATAAACGCCCATTGTATTCAGCGGCTCTGCAAAGACTATCGCTCAGCAAGTTGCAGCACCTAATTAGATTACTTGCTCAAATTGAAGTCTTGGCTAAAACTCAATACGAGCAGCCATGCTGGCCACTTCTTCATCAATTAAGCGTAGAGTTCGCCGTACCTCAGGCAAACATCCCTTTGCCAGTTTAAACAGTGTTATACTGCGCGCCTAAATAGTAAAAATAGTACCAATAGACCATTTCAGAGGAATACCCCTTGCAACGCGAAGAATTAAATACCTTTCTTGCAGATAAAGTTGACGACATGAAAGCCGTTGACATCATCACCCTAGACGTACAAGGCAAATCAAGTGTGACGGATTACATGATCATTTGCACTGGCACTTCAAAACGTCACGTTTCATCGATTGCTGATCACGTCGCAAGTGAAGCGAAGAAAATCGGTTTCGACCCGCTCGGTATGGACGGTGAAAACGAAGGTGAATGGGTTGTTGTCGATATGGGGACAACCATGGTGCACGTCATGCAGGAAGAACAGCGTGAAATGTACCAACTAGAAAAACTTTGGAGCTAATGGTGAAAATTCAGCTTATTGCCGTTGGCACTAAAATGCCTAAATGGGTTGAAGAAGGCTTTCAAGAATATCGCCGTCGCTTCCCTCACGACATGCCACTTGAGTTAGTTGAAATCCCAGCTGGCAAACGCGGTAAAAACGCTGATATTGCAAGAATACTGCAAAAAGAAGGCGAAGCAATGTTGGCTGCCGTGCCAAAAGGCAACAGAATTGTTACCCTCGATATTCCCGGTAAGCGCTGGGATACAGAGCAACTTGCTGGCCAGCTAGAAAGTTGGAAGCTAGACGCGCGAGACGTATCCATTTTGATTGGCGGTCCAGAAGGGTTATCACCTGCTTGTAAAGCGGCGGCTGAACAAAGCTGGTCTTTATCACCTTTAACTTTGCCACATCCGTTAGTTCGCGTCGTCATGGCCGAAAGCTTGTATCGGGCGTGGAGTATCACTGCCAACCATCCATATCACCGAGAATAGGCATCAATGTTACGTAAGAGTAACCCATTTCGAGATTACATTGCTGAAGCTCGGCTTTTCAAAAGCCGTGCTGTGGTCTCGTTTGTTGGCATAGTGTTCATGATGGGTATTCTTATCGCGAACCTTTACAACATTCAGGTCAACCAATACCAAGACTATAAAACTCGTTCTAACGATAACCGAATTAAAGTTGTTCCTATCGCACCAAATCGAGGTTTAATCTACGACAGAAACGGACGCCTATTGGCAGAAAACCGTCCTGTGTTTAACTTGGAGATCACGCCAGAGCAAGTGAAAGATATCGACGGCACCATCGCTCGCTTGCAAGAATTCCTCGAAATAACGCCGGAAAAAATAGCGACGTTTGAGAAAGAGCGTCGCCACTCTCGTCGTTTTAACTCAGTACCTTTACTGACCCAGTTAACAGAAACTGAGGTTGCAAAATTCTCAGTACAACAACATAAATTTCCCGGCGTTACCGTTACTGCAAGCTTGAAACGCTACTACCCTTATGGCGAAGTGCTGACTCACGTTATCGGTTATGTTTCACGCATCAATGATAAAGACATCGAGCGCCTTGAAAGAGACGAACAAGTTGCCAACTACCAAGCCACTCGCGATATCGGCAAACTGGGTATTGAGCGCTATTATGAAAGCACACTTCACGGCACCGCAGGCTATCAAGAAGTTGAAGTGAACAGTCGTGGCCGTATAATCCGCACGCTCAAATATGTTCCGCCAATTCCCGGCAAAGATATTGTTCTTAACCTAGATATCGACTTACAACTTTACGTGCACAAACTGCTGGATGGAAGGCGTGGAGCGGCGGTTGTTCTCGATCCAAAAGACAACGGCATTCTGGCGATGGTCTCAAGCCCTAGCTACGATCCTAACGCCTTTGTTCATGGTATCTCCGGTAAAGAATACAGTAGCCTGTTGAACGATAAGAACCGTCCACTGGTTAACCGAACAACTCTAGGTATTTATCCTCCAGGTTCGACTGTTAAACCTTTTATTGCGGTTTCTGCCCTGAAAGAAGGCGTAGTTACACCCAATACCACCCGAAATGACCCAGGTTATTGGAAGATTCCTAACTCAACCACACGCCCATTCCGAGATTGGTTGCGCTGGGGACACGGAAGAGTCGATATCATCAAAGCACTTGAAGAGTCGGTCGATACCTTCTTCTATCAAATTGCTTACGATTTGGGCATTGACCGTTTGTCTGACTGGATGATGCGCTTCGGTTTTGGTGACTATACAGGCATCGATATTTACGAAGAAAGTAAAGCGAACATGCCAACCAGAGAATGGAAAATGTCTCGTCATCGCACGCCGTGGTATCAGGGTGATACAATCCCTGTTGGTATCGGCCAAGGCTACTGGACGGCGACACCAATGCAAATCGCCAAAGCGACCTCTGTATTGGTTCACCATGGTGAAGTTTGGGCGCCTCATTTACTCCGTTCAACCATCAATAACGGTGAAGAATTCACTCGTCAGAAAGAGGCAGAATATGTCAGCTACCCGCCAATTACCGACGTTCCTAAAAAATACTGGGAAATGGCAATCGAAGGTATGTATCTGGTAAACCACGGTAAAAAAGGGACAGCAAGACGAGCTTTCCAGAATCTAAAATACAAAAGTGCAGGTAAATCAGGTACTGCTCAGGTATTTGGTTTAGCGGAAGGACAAGAATATAACGCAGACGAACTGGCAGAACACTTACGCGACCACGCACTATTTACTGGTTTCGCTCCAGTTGATGATCCCCAAGCAATTGTTACCATCGTTTTAGAAAACGCCGGTGGTGGTTCAACCAATGGTGCACCAGTGGTTAGACACATATTCGATCACATCATAATGGGTGCTCAAGAGGACGAAGAATAATGAAACTGGATCCTTCAACCGGACAAAGTCGGGCTCTATTTGAAAGACTCCACATTGATCTACCTTTGTTGATTGGTATTTTAGTCGTTTTTGTTTTTGCGCTCATGGTTATGTACAGCGCCAGTGGACAGAGTATGGCGATGATGGATCGTCAGGCAATGCGCATGGTATTGGCATTAACCGTCATGATTGCTCTAGCGCAGATATCGCCACGAACTTATGAAAGCCTGGCGCCCCTGCTTTATTTTGCGGGCGTTATTTTGCTTTTAGGCGTGCTCTTTTTCGGTGAGTCCTCCAAGGGCGCACAGCGTTGGTTAAACTTGGGATTTGTGCGTTTCCAGCCATCGGAACTGCTCAAACTGGCGGTACCGCTAATGGTTGCTCGCTATGTAGGTAAGCGTCCACTACCTTCTAGTTTTCGAACACTGGTTGCTTCGATTGTGATGGTACTAGTCCCTACCATCTTGATAGCCAAGCAACCAGACTTAGGCACATCAATATTGATTGCAGCATCGGGTATCTTCGTTATCTTTCTTGCTGGTATCAGTTGGAAAATTATCATCGCAGCGGCAGTGGGTGTAGGCGCTTTCATCCCTGTATTGTGGTTTTTCCTGATGCGGGAGTATCAAAAAGTCCGCGTACGAACACTGTTCAACCCGGAGTCCGACCCACTAGGCGCGGGTTATCATATTATCCAAAGTAAAATTGCTATCGGTTCTGGTGGTATTTCAGGCAAAGGTTGGCTGCACGGCACGCAATCTCAGCTAGAATTTCTCCCAGAGCGACATACTGACTTTATCTTTGCAGTTATCGCCGAAGAATGGGGCATGATTGGCATCTTAGGACTTCTATCTGTATATCTATTTATTATCGGACGAGGTCTCTATTTGGCGAGCAATGCTCAAACTGCTTTTGGCCGCATGATGGCAGGCAGTGTTGTTCTTAGCTTCTTTGTTTACGTGTTTGTGAATATTGGCATGGTAAGTGGCATTCTACCAGTGGTAGGTGTTCCTCTTCCTTTGATTAGTTATGGCGGGACATCTATGGTTACCCTAATGGCTGGCTTCGGTATCTTAATGTCGGTTCACACTCACAGAAAAGCATTTTCAAAGGCGACTTGATGAAATTAAAAGCGTTTTTTTTCCCGCTGTTAGTGTTGATGATCTTAGCTGGCTGTTCGAGCTCCGGCGGCCGCTACGATATTAAAGATGATGTAGCACCCAATGCCCCAATTTCGGTAGAACATATTGAAGATGCACACCCACAATATGAGCCATATAGCCGAGGCGGGAATAAGGACTACACATTACGTGGTCAAAAATACCAGATAGTTAAAAATACCGACGGCTTTAAAGAACAAGGCCAAGCATCTTGGTATGGAAAAAAATTTCATGGACACCTTACGTCCAACGGCGAGATTTATGATATGTACTCAATGAGTGCTGCACATAAAACACTGCCAATACCTAGCTACGTTAAGGTGACGAATCTTGATAACAATAAAACAGCCATAGTTCGAGTCAATGACCGCGGGCCATTCCATTCTGGCCGAATTATTGACTTAAGCTATGCGGCGGCTTACAAGTTAGATGTAATTAAAACAGGCACTGCTAACGTCTCGATAGAAGTCATCAAAGTAGATAAACCACTGACAAATCAAGTTAAAAAATCAGATCCACGATATATAATTCAAGTCGCTTCTTCACAAAGTGAAGAAAGAGTTCGAACTTTATCGCAAAATTTGGGACAAAGCTTATCGGTGCAAAGTTTTATCGATAGTGGCAATGGTAGCCATAGGGCTGTTTTAGGCCCTTTTACTGACTATACGCTGACTCAAGAAACATTAGAGCGTGTAAAGTCCTTAGGTTACGAAACCGCATTTATTAAAAAGTACCAAGTTGCACAGTAATGACTGACGAGCCAAGGCATATCGGCTCTGGTTTGAATAGTCGTTTCTGTTAAGATATACAAAACCAACTAGATAACACGCATTTACCATGAAAAAATTGATTCTAAATTCTGTTCTGGCGTCGTCCACTGCGCTTTCTACTCTTATCTCATTCACAGCCGCAGCTGCACCTATAGTTATGCCAGACGCACCACAGATCGCCGCAAAAGGCTATGTTCTGATGGATTTTCATTCAGGTAAGATTCTGGCTGAAAAAGAGATGGACACAAAGCTGTCTCCTGCAAGTTTGACCAAAATGATGACGAGCTACGTTATCGGCCAAGAACTCGCGCGTGGAAATATCTCTCCTAATGACGATGTCGTGATTAGTAAAAACGCGTGGGCTAAAAATTTCCCAGACTCTTCTAAGATGTTTATCGAAGTCGGCACCACGGTAAAAGTGAGTGACCTGAACCGAGGTATTATCATTCAGTCTGGTAACGACGCTTGTGTAGCCATGGCTGAACATATCGCCGGTTCAGAAGATGCTTTCGTAGACTTAATGAATGCTTGGGCAAGTTCTCTGAAAATGACCAACACGCATTTCGCGAACGTACACGGTCTAGACGATCCAAATTTATACTCAACACCTCACGATATGGCTCTGCTAGGTCAAGCGCTGATTCGTGATGTGCCAGATGAATACGCACTTTATTCTGAGCAAAAATTCACTTACAACGGCATCACTCAGTACAACCGTAACGGTCTGTTATGGGATAAGAGCATGAACGTTGACGGTATCAAGACAGGCCACACATCGAACGCTGGTTACAGCCTAGTAAGCTCAGCAACCGAAGGTAAGATGCGTCTTGTAGCCGTTGTAATGGGCACTAAAGATGCGAATGCTCGTAAATCTGAAAGCAAGAAGCTATTAAGTTACGGCTTCCGTTTCTTCGAAACCGTTGCACCACATAAGAAAGGTGAAACCTTTGTTGAAGAGCAAATCTGGATGGGTGACAAGTCAACCGTAGCTCTAGGCGTTGATGAAGACACTTATGTAACTCTTCCACGAGGTCAAGCGAAAAACCTAACTGCAAGCTTTGTACTTGAAAAAGAACTAAAAGCCCCAATTAAGAAAGGTGATGTAGTTGGTAAGCTTTACTACCAAGTAGACAATGAAGATGTTGCTCAGTACCCTCTATTAGCACTGGAAGATGTGAATGAAGGTAGCTTGTTCAGCCGCCTATGGGACTACATTGTTCTACTATTCAAAGGCTTGTTCTAATACCAATTCTAGCAATTGGATATAGTATTTTAGTAATTTGACAGGGAAGCTGCTTTTTACTCAAACTACTTGGAACTGCAGGTAGGCGGCAAATAAGTGAGTCCCCATGAGCATAGATAACTATGTGATTGGGGCGAACGAATGCAGCCAACACCACTGCAGCTTCAAGTAGGAAGAGTAAAGCGGCTTTTTTGTTCACTTGAGATCCACTTCGATAGGCTGTAATATTCCGCACCGCTTAATCGAATGCCAAACTTGGAGTTTCCAATATGTTGACCATCAACTCTGATGCAAAATTAAAAGACCTGCTTGAGTTCCCTTGTTCTTTTACCTACAAGGTGATGGGCCATGCAAAACCAGAATTACCTGAGCTTGTACTGGAAGTAATTCAACGCCACGCTCCTGGCGATTACAACCCACGAGTTAAGCCTAGTGCGAAAGGTAACTATCATTCAGTGTCAGTGACCATTACCGCCACTTCTATCGTGCAAGTGGAAACCCTGTATAAAGAACTGGGTGATATTGAAATTGTACGCATGGTTCTTTAACTGAACCAAATCAAATAATTCGATATCAATTAAAATATTTTTGAAAGCAGCGTTAAGCTGCTTTCTTTTTATTTATCAGAACGTTAACAAAACATTACTTAAATTATGGTCAAAAAAATGCCCTCTATGAGTAGTTCCTCGCTCTTAAGGCGTTTATAATCACCAAAATTTTCACAACCACTGACGGAATATGACACTAGATAACCAGCTTGTTGTCAGACAATGGGGTCGACAAGACTACCATCCTGTTTGGCAGGCTATGCATGAATTTACCGATCAGCGTGACGAAGAGACTCGTGATGAAGTCTGGCTTGTCGAACACAACCCAGTATTTACACAGGGTCAGGCAGGTAAAGCTGAACACTTGCTCAACACAGGTGATATTCCGGTTGTACAAAGTGACCGTGGCGGTCAGGTGACTTATCACGGCCCAGGTCAGTTAGTGGTGTATTTTTTAATTAACCTAAGACGTAAAAAATTAGGCGTTAGAGATCTGGTAACGGATATTGAAAATTTGGTTATCAATACTCTGAAAGCTTACAATATTTCGTCTGCAGCGCGTCCGGATGCTCCGGGTGTCTACGTTGACGGAAGAAAAATCTGCTCACTTGGTCTACGAATTCGTAAAGGCTGTTCATTTCATGGGCTAGCGTTAAACGTCAATATGGATCTCACTCCATTCTTGCGAATTAACCCTTGCGGTTACCAAGGCATGGAAATGGTACAAGTAAGCAACTTAGGTGGCCCGGCAGATATCCACCAAGTAGAAAAACAATTAATCCAAGAACTCGTACCGCTATTCGGCTACGAGCATGTCGAATTCAGCACTGAAGCACCCTCAATCGGTAACAAAGTATGAGCAAACCCATTCAAATGGAAAAAGGCGTCAAATACCGTGACGCTGATAAAATGGCACTGATTCCTGTAAAGAACATGCCGACAGAACAAAAAGAAATCTTGCGTAAACCTGAGTGGATGAAGATCAAGCTGCCAGCAGACAGCCAACGTATCCAAGACATCAAATCAGCAATGCGTAAGAACAACCTGCACTCTGTTTGTGAAGAAGCGTCTTGCCCTAACTTGGCTGAGTGTTTCAACCACGGTACGGCGACCTTCATGATTTTAGGTGCTATTTGTACACGTCGTTGCCCATTCTGCGATGTTGCCCATGGTCGCCCTGTTGCTCCAGAAGTCGATGAGCCGAAAAAACTAGCGAAAACCATCAGTGATATGAAGCTGAAGTATGTGGTTATCACCTCTGTAGACCGTGATGATCTTCGTGATGGAGGTGCACAACACTTTGCTGACTGTAACCGTGAAATTCGCGCTTTGAATCCAAATATTCGAATTGAAACTTTGGTTCCTGATTTCCGTGGTCGTATGGATGTAGCGCTGGACTTGTTGAAAGACAACCCGCCGGATGTGTTCAACCACAACTTGGAAACAGCGCCTCGCCTGTACCGTAAAGCGCGTCCGGGTGCGAACTACAAGTGGTCACTGCAACTGCTACAAAAATTCAAAGAGCAGCATCCAGAGATTCCAACAAAATCAGGTTTGATGATGGGCCTTGGTGAGACAAAAGAAGAGATCATCGAAGTGATGAAAGACCTTCGTGCTCACGGCGTTACTATGCTAACCCTAGGCCAATACCTAGCGCCAAGCCGTCACCATTTGCCAGTTGAGCGTTACGTTCCACCAGCAGAGTTTGATGAGCTAAAAGATATCGCGCTAGAGCTTGGTTTCACCCACGCGGCTTGTGGTCCGTTTGTGCGTTCTTCTTACCACGCAGATATGCAAGCGCAAGGTTTAGAAGTAAAGTAATCAATACTTGAACAACTAAATCAATGAAAAGGCGATATGTCTTCGGATATGTCGCCTTTTTTGTGTCTATCATTGAATAGATGCAAATAGTTTTATAGGCTAACCACTGACTCTTAAATCATGAAGGACAATGATAATGAAAAATTTAACGATGCTCGCTTTCGCTCTGACAACAGCAGCAATTACAGCCGGTTGTTCTTCGAACTCTCAGACAGACAACTTCCGCGAAGCTTCTTTCGAGTTATGTAATACAGAAGTCGATATCTACTCTGTCAGCGACGATGGCAAAGTTCGCATTGTCTGTTCAGATGGTTCTAAGTTTGCTTTGGCAAGTGAAGATACACTCGAAGTGATGCGCGAGATTAATATTGAATATTGTGATGGTGAAGGCTTAGGTAAGTTCACCGAAAGCAACAAATACTACATGTTCAAATGTAAATCCGGCACTTTGATCAGTATGGCTAAATAGAACTAACCACAGTTCTATGGCGATGTTATATAGCCAATGAGTTCGCCAGTTTAAAGATGCAAAAAAGGCCTGCATTGCAGGCCTTTTCCATATGTTCAAGCGATTAAGCGTAAACTGGTAGACGCTTACAGATATCAAGCACTTTTTGTTTTGTTGCTTCGATAACCGCTTCGTCGTTGATGTTGTCTAGAACATCACACATCCAGTTAGCCAATGCTTTCGCATCTTCCTCACTGAAACCACGGCGAGTGATTGCAGGTGTACCAACACGGATACCAGAAGTTACGAATGGGCTACGAGGATCGTTTGGCACTGAGTTTTTGTTTACAGTGATGTTCGCGGCACCTAGAGCTGCATCCGCTTCTTTACCTGTGATGTCTTTGTCGATTAGGTCAACAAGGAACAGGTGGTTTTCAGTACTGTTAGAAACGATTTTGTAACCACGTTCTTGGAACTGAGCAACCATTGCTTTTGCGTTCTTAACAACACGCTGTTGGTAAGCTTTGAATTCAGGTTCCATCGCTTCTTTGAACGCTACCGCTTTACCAGCGATAACATGCATTAGAGGACCACCTTGGCCGCCAGGGAATACTGCTGAGTTCAGCTTCTTGTACATCTCTTCACCAGCGTTTGAAAGAATCAAACCGCCACGTGGGCCTGCTAGTGTTTTGTGAGTTGTAGTAGTAACAACGTGTGCGTGTGGAATTGGCGTTGGGTATACACCCGCAGCAATCAGACCAGCAACGTGCGCCATATCAACAAACAGGTAAGCATCGACTTTGTCAGCGATTTCACGCATGCGTTTCCAATCAACGATTTGTGAGTAAGCTGAGAAACCACCGATGATCATCTTAGGTTTATGCTCAAGAGCAAGAGCTTCCATTTCGTCGTAGTTGATTTGACCCGCTTCGTCGATACCATAAGGAATCACGTTGTAGTGTTTACCAGAGAAGTTTACTGGTGAACCGTGAGTCAAGTGACCGCCGTGCGCTAGGCTCATACCTAGAACAGTGTCACCTGGGTTTAGAAGAGCCATGTACACTGCGCTGTTTGCTTGAGAGCCAGAATGTGGCTGAACGTTAGCGTACTCACAGCCAAATAGCTGGCATGCACGGTCAATTGCTAGAGATTCCGCTTTATCAACGTACTCACAACCGCCGTAGTAACGCTTGCCAGGGTAGCCTTCAGCGTATTTGTTTGTTAGCTGAGAACCTTGAGCTTCCATTACACGCGGACTGGTGTAGTTTTCTGAAGCGATAAGTTCAATGTGCTCTTCTTGGCGAAGAGTTTCTTCCTGAATGGCAGCGTATAGCTCCGGATCATAATCAGCGATGTTCATATCACGCTTAAGCATCTGTATCTCCTGACTCAGATTTGACTGAAAGTAGCAAAAAACCACACAACGACCAAAAGCAAACGTTTTCGTCACCGTAATATGGCGCGCATTCTACATAATTTGATTTATATCATAAAGCCCAAATTACAGAAATTATCATGCAGTTTTTTCATGTTGATTGACAACACCGCTCATCTTTTGCGCTTTTCAGATGAGTGTCTACATTTTCTTTACACTGTGTAAATTTGGGATTACATAGGTTTACCCTAATTTTTGTTCGCTAGCTACCGAAAAGATCAGGTTTTAATTAGTATCCACTTATTCTTTACCAATTACTTATTTTTTAGCAATTAGTGGCATCTTAAATGGAAACACATTCACGGAAGGAAGATTGGGTAGCGATCTTCACTGGCACCTTTATCGTGTCTCAGGGACTATTTTTTCTCAAAGCAGCCAATTTGATCACAGGTGGTACTGCGGGTTTAGCACTATTACTGACGCATGTATTCCCTTGGAGCTTCGGCGCACTCTACTTCTTCGTCAACATGCCCTTTTACCTGCTTGCATGGAAACGCTTTGGGGTTAGGTTCTCGGTCAACACGGCTATCTCTTGCGCTTTGGTTTCTGTCTTTACTGATCACTTGTCGAACTTCATCACTATCGAACACGTTGATCCCGCCTACTGCGCTTTAGCTGGCGGCCTTCTGACAGGGTTAGGTATGCTGATTCTGTTCCGCCACCGCTCAAGCTTGGGTGGTTTTAACGTGCTATGTCTGTTTATTCAGGACAAGTTCGGCATTTCGGTGGGCAAAACACAACTCGTTTTAGACTGCATCATTGTGTTTACTTCGCTGTTCTTCTTAACACCGTCAATTATTATCTTGTCTATCGCAGGTGCTGTTGTACTCAACATCGTATTAGCGATGAACCATAAGCCTTCGCGTTACTCGGTGAAATATATCTAGACACCGTGAAAGACAATTAGACGAAGTTGAACAAGAATTGAAAAACGAAAGCCCGCTATTTTGCGGGCTTTTTGATTTTGGGTTTAAGGCAAGGGGCTTAGTGAGTTGTTCGGCCTTTGTTATCGTGCCCCAACTCTCTGTTCAGTTCCGCTTCAACATGCCCCGGAGCTTGTGTCTTCGCTGAAATTAAACGGCACATTGCAGGAATAACAAACAAGGTAACCACGGTAGCGAATGCCATCCCGAAGAAAATAACCGTACCCACAGCCACACGGCTTTCATAACCAGCGCCAGTAGAGACAATCAGTGGAATAGAGCCAGCCAGAGTTGTAAATGCTGTCATTAGAATAGGACGAAGGCGTCGCGCAGAAGCATCCACAATCGCTTTTTCAAACTCAACGCCACGGTCGCGTAACTGGTTGGCAAACTCAACAATTAAGATACCGTTCTTGGTCACCATACCAATCAGCATCACCATACCTATTTGGCTATATACGTTCATTCCCTGCCCCATAATAAATAGGCCAAGGAAACCGCCGAACACCCCCATAGGTACAGTAAACATAATCACCATCGGGTTGATAAAGCTTTCAAACTGAGCGGCAAGCACCAAGTAAGCCACCAACAAGGCTAGTGCGAATACCACCGCAACACTCGACTGGTTTTCCTTAAAGTCTTTAGACTCACCGGAATAACTGACGGAGATGTCGATTGGCAATATTTCCAAAGCTTTTTGATCCATAAAATCCAGAGCCTGACCTAAGGTTGCCCCATCAGCTAAGTTCGCAGTAATGGTAATCGCTTTTTGCTTGTTGTAGTGTGACAGGCGAATAGCCGATGCCACTTCCTCAATTTTGGTCACGGTATCCAGAGTGACAAGATCGCCGTTTCCAGTACGCATATAGATTTGGCTTAAATCTGCAGCATTATTGAAGCTGTTTTCGTCACCGCGTAAATAAACATCATACTCTTCACCACGCTCGACGAAGGTGGTAACCGCCTTACCACCCAGCATTACCTCCAGCGTATCCGAAATATCTTGCACACTGATGTTCAGTTCCGATGCTCTTTGTTTATCAACCGTCACCACCAGTTCAGGCGTTTTCTCTGAATAGTTGATATCCACACCTGTCATATAGGTTGAGCTTTCCGCTTCCGCTTCTAGTTTCTCAGCCCACTCTTTGAGCTCAGTATAATCTGAGCCGCCAAGTACAAACTGTACCGGCTCATTGGAGCCGCCTCGGAAACCAGGCATAAATGGAATCACACGGACATCGGGAATACCTGCTAATGCTTTTCTTACCTCACCCAGTGCGTTTTGAGCGGTAATGCTGCGCTGATTCCAATCATCCAGCGTCATAATTACAAAACCCGTCTGATCTCCAGCATTACCACCAAATGCTGGCGACTGAATACTGAACGATCTTAAGAAGCCTTGCCCAAGCAAAGGTTTCAATCGAGCTTCCACTAAGTCCATATTGGCAGACATACGGTTGTAACTGGTTGCATCTGCGCCTCGTACAAACGCAAAGATAACTCCTCGGTCTTCAGACGGCGTCAGTTGCGCGGGAACACTTTGCATAAACTGGTAACTGCCACCAATACAGCCAAGAATGACTAGAGGAGCAAACCATTTAAAGCGCAAAGCAAAACGCAACATAGTGCGATAAGCCGATTCCAGCTTTGCGAATAATTTATCAACAAAACGGTTAAAGCCATTCGGTTTCACATTTGCTTTAAGAATCTTACTGCCCAGCACAGGCGTGAGGGTCAGTGCTATCAATGACGAGAAAATCACCGACATTGCCAGCAACACCGAAAACTCAGTGAACAGTAAACCGACCATTCCATCCATAAAGGAGATTGGCAGGAACACCATCACCAACACTAAGGTCGTGGCAATAACAGCAAAGCCCACTTCACGTGTGCCTTTATAGGCAGCAAGCAAAGGTTTCTCGCCCTGTTCAATATGGTGGAAGATGTTTTCCACCACCACAATAGCGTCATCCACAACCAGACCAATCGACAGAATCAGTGCCATCAAGGTGATGAGGTTAATAGAGAAGCCAAAGTAATAGGCCGAAATAAAAGAAGAGATCAAGGATACAGGTACGGTAATCGCAGGGATCAATGTCGCACGAGCCTGACCGATAAAGATATAGAGCACTAAAACAACTAAGCCACCAGTAATAAATAAGGTGCTGTATACCTCTTCGATAGAGCGTTCAATGAAGATTGTTGAGTCGTAGTTCACCACCAGCTTGGTGTTTTCAGGCAGGAATTTCTGAATGTTATCGACCTGCTGATGAACCCGTTTCGCCACCTCCAGCGGGTTAGCATCTGACTGAGGAACAATCCCCATGCTCACGTTCACGACACCGTCTGTTTTATACGTCGAGTTTTCATTCTCAGCGCCAAGAAATACATCAGCCACATCTTTGAGATAAATCGGCGACCCGTTAACACGTTTAACCACTAGGTACTCGAAGTCTTGCGGCTTTTGATAAGTTCGAGCGGTACGAACCGACATCACCGTAGAATCGTTACGGACTTGACCTCCTGGGCTTTCGATATTCTCACGACGTAATGCGGCTGAAATATCTGAAGTGGTCACACCCCGCCCCGCCATCAATTCTGGTTGCAATCGCACATACATTACTTTGTACAAACCGCCAGAGACGTCCACAGAGCTGACACCTGAAATCAGGCTAAAGCGGTCAACCAGAACTCGTTCCATATAATCGGTTAACTGAGTTCGGTCCATCGTCGATGAACTCAAGTTAATGTACATAGAAGCTTGGCCAGAACCATTGTTCTTAAACACCAGAGGGTCATCCGCCCCTTCAGGCAAAGAGCGCTGAGCCCGCGCAACCGCATCACGAATATCACTGACGCCGGTATTCAGGTCATAACCAAGGTTGAAGGTGACCGTAATACGAGACGAACCGTTACGAGTCACTGATGTAATTTCGTCGACGCCACTGATACCCGTTAACTGTTCTTCCAGAACAGAAGTAATCTGGTTTTCAATAATGGTCGCAGAAGCGCCTTGATATCGGGTTGAGATGGAAACAACCGGATTTTCAATATCCGGCATTTCTCGCACAGCAAGCTTAGTAAAAGAGACAAAGCCAAACACGCACAGCAGCATACTTAGAACAAGCGCGGCAACTGGGCGTTTTACAGAAACATCAGAGATCAACATTAGTTGTCATCCTTGTTCACTGGCAGACCCTCAGCCGTCACTTCGGACACTTTAGCGCCATCACGCATGTTAACTATGCCTTGAACAACCACTTTCTCACCAATTCCTAGCCCTTGATCAATCACCACTTGGTTTTCAACACGAGCACCTAAAAGCACTTCTGTTCGAACCGCTTTGTTTTCTTGGTTCACAACGTAAACATAACGCTTGGTGCCAGAGTATTCGAGAGCCTGAACTGGAATAATCGGCGCTTCAATTGCTGGGAAAGCTAAGTTCGCTGAAACCAACATTCCGGGTTTAAGTAAGCCACCAGCATTGGAAAAATGAATGCGCACTCTTAAATTCAGCGTTTCAGTATTTACGCGAGTATCGATACCAACCACTTCGCCTTCAAATGTCTTGCCCGGCCAAGCATGGGTTGTCCCAACCACTTTCATGCCTTTAGAAAGCATCGACAAATAACGTTCAGGAACCTGAAGATCCAACTGCATTAATGAAAGGTTATCTAACGTCATCAGTTCAGTGCTGGTACTAACAATCTTACCTCGGCTGAAATCGATAAAACCTACTGTGCCAGCAAATGGGGCTTTGATATGAAGATCATTCCAGTTCGCTTCTGCCGCTTCTAAGCGCGCCTGAGCAATGTCAACACTGGTTTTCTGAGCATCAATTTCAGTCTGAGTGATGGCGCTTCTCTTTAACAAACGCTCGTATTCGGCCAGCTTACGTTTTTCATCACGCAAATACGCTTTTGCTTCGGCGACAGAAGCACGAGCTTTTTCGTCAGATAACTGCACCAATAATTGATTTTTCTTTACTTCCTGATTGGCTTTGACCGCAATAACGTCTACTTTTCCTGCCACTTCTGGCGAAATAATGACTGACTGTTCAGCTTCCAATTTGCCAACTAAAGAAAGTGATTGAGAGATTTGATGAACCTGCACTAAATCAGTGACAACAGAGATAGCAGGTGCACTTCTTGGCCCCGCAGCGACAGCGCCTTGGCTACTTAATAAGGCAATAGCAAGAACAGCAGAAAGAATCGAAACGTTTTTCATAAACCACATCAGCATATAAGAAAGAACTTTTATTATAACGAGTTATAGCACGTGGAAACGTAAAGGAACGTAAATTTGATATTTCCATCTCCTTTTCAAACCACTATTTCAAAAAGAAAATGGGGAATTACGGCCATCTTTGCCCAAAAAGCCAGCATTCAATTCAAAAAGACAAAAAAAGGGTTTACACAAAGTCCGAGTTTGATAATATGCGCTCCGCACTTGATTGATGTGTTGGGAAAACTTCATTCAAGCCTTTTCTTGTAAAAGATTAGGAAAACACCCTGGAGGGGTTCCCGAGTGGCCAAAGGGAGCAGACTGTAAATCTGCCGGCTCCGCCTTCGATGGTTCGAATCCGTCCCCCTCCACCATATTTTCTTGTGAGACGATGAGTTCTTGTGAGAGCAAAACTTGATTGATGCGTTGGGAAAACTTCATTCAAGCCTCTTCTTGTAAAAGATTAGGAAAACACCCTGGAGGGGTTCCCGAGTGGCCAAAGGGAGCAGACTGTAAATCTGCCGGCTCCGCCTTCGATGGTTCGAATCCGTCCCCCTCCACCATATTTTCTTTTGAGACAATAAGTTCTCTCGAGAATAAAACTTGATTGATGCGTTGGGAAAACTTCACTCAAGCCTCTTCTTGTAAAAGAATAGGAAAACACCCTGGAGGGGTTCCCGAGTGGCCAAAGGGAGCAGACTGTAAATCTGCCGGCTCCGCCTTCGATGGTTCGAATCCGTCCCCCTCCACCATATTTTCTTATGCGACGATAAGTTCTCATGAGAGCAAAACTTGATTGATGCGTTGGGAAAACTTCATTCAAGCCTTCTCTTGTAAAAGATTAGGAAAACACCCTGGAGGGGTTCCCGAGTGGCCAAAGGGAGCAGACTGTAAATCTGCCGGCTCCGCCTTCGATGGTTCGAATCCGTCCCCCTCCACCATATATAGAAAAGCCAGCTCATTGAGCTGGCTTTTTTCATTTCAGAATACTCTAAAAATATCAGAGCATTAGCGCAAAAGAACAAGCCCCTATAAAAAGGGCTTGTGTTTATTGAGACTACAGGGGGTGCTCAATCAAAATGACTCTGGTTTCGTAAGCTCTTAACCTTTGCTTAAACTCAACTAGCTGATTCTCAATGTCTGAATAATTGCCGATAAGATAACGTGCATTATTCAACTCAAGTTCTTGTGGTAATTCACACTCTGCGTCAGCACCATAATAGTTATTCAAACACACCAGAGTCTGTGTAGCACTGCGCCTTTGATAAGCAAAAATGGCTTCGTGCTCGGGTAGTAAGTCTTGATAGTCACCGTCAGTAATAACGGTAATCTCCTTTCTCAACTGAATTAACTTTTGATAGTAATAAAATACCGAATCCTCTTCACTTAAAGCTTGTTCTGCATTGATTTGAGGATAATTGCTGGCAACAGAAATCCAAGGTTCTCCAGCACTGAAACCTGCATATTGGCTACTATTCCATTGCATTGGCGTTCGAGAATTATCACGAGATTTCTGCGCCAGAATCGCCAACATATCCGCTTCACTGACACCATTTTGCTTGACCATAATGTCGTACATATTGGTACTTTCAACATCTCGGTATTGCGAAATATCGCTATACCCTGGGTTCGTCATACCAATCTCTTCACCTTGGTATATGTAAGGTGTGCCCTGCATCATATGTATTGACGTTGCGAGCATTTTGGCCGACTCAACACGGTACTCGCTATCATTGCCTAAACGACTGACCACTCGGGGTTGATCGTGATTACACCAGAACAGTGCTCCCCAACCTTTCCCATTCAAGCCAGTTTGCCAATGGTTAAATACCTGCTTGAGTTGTATGAAATCAAAGGGGGCTTTGGTCCACTTTTCTCCGTTAGGATAATCCGCTTTCAGGTGATGGAAGTTAAAAACCATAGATAACTCTTTGTTATCTAATGACGAATATTGCTGACAATGCTCCAATGTTGTCGATGACATTTCCCCTACCGTCACACTGCCATACTTTTGGAAAACGTCACGGCTGATTTCTTGTAAAAACTCATGCACACGCGGGCCATCAGTATAAAAACGGCGGCCATCACCCACCTCATCGTTTGGGAAATCCTGCTGTTTGGAAATCAGGTTAATCACATCCAAACGAAAGCCGTCCACACCTTTCTCAGCCCAGAAGCTGATAACTTCTTTTACTTCATCTCGAACCAGAGGATTTTCCCAGTTCAGATCCGCTTGCTCCTTAGCAAACAGATGCAAGTAATACTGGTTCGACTTTTCATCATATTCCCAAGCACTGCCACCAAACTTTGACTGCCAGTTATTCGGCACTTCGCCATCAACGGGGGACTTCCAAATGTAGTAGTCACGATAAGGGCTAGCTTTATCTGCCAACGCTGACTGAAACCACATATGCTGTGTCGAAGTATGATTCACAACGATGTCCATAATGATACGAATACCTTTCTGATGAGCCAGCTCAAGTAGGTTATCGAAGTCACTCATGGTGCCAAAATCAGGATTGATCGAGTAGTAATCCGCAATGTCGTAACCGTTATCAATCATTGGTGACTGATAGACAGGCGTTAACCAGATGGCATCAATGCCCAGAGTTTGCAGATAGTCCAGTTTAGAAATAATGCCTTGGATATCTCCGGTTCCTTTTGCGCCACTGTCACAGAAGCTTTTAGGATAAATTTGATAGATAGATGCAGTTTTCCACCAGTCGGATTCACTATTAGCAAAGGCCATTCTTTTCTCACTTACCAAAAATCAAAAACAGAAAAAAGAGTGGCAAAAAGCCACTCATAAAAACGTTATGCTGAAGCGGTTGATAAATCGCCTTTGACTTGTGCACGCTTGTACATTACTAAAGTCAGTGCTGCTGGAACCACAATCGCAACTAACATTGCAACAAGGTAGATACTCCAGTACTGAGGCTGAATAGATAAAATGCCCGGCAGACCACCCACACCGATACCATTCGCCATTACACCAGCACTACCACATACCGCTGCAGCCAAAGCACTACCAATCATTGCGGATAGCATTGGGAACTTGTATTTGAGGTTGATACCGTACATAGCCGGTTCAGTCACACCTAAGTAAGCAGAAATTGCCGCTGGTACAGAAATATCGCGCTCACCATGTTTCTTGCTGATCAGAATAATGCCTACAACAGCTGAAGCTTGAGCGATGTTAGAAAGCGCAATTAAAGGCCAAATTGGTGTACCGCCCAACTCTTGCATCAACTGTAGATCAACAGCGTTGGTGGTGTGGTGAATACCAGTGATAACCAGTGGTGCGTACAAGAAACCAAATATCATCGAGCCCAGTACCGCGAAATCACCCGTCATTGCAGCTTTTGCAGCAAAGGCAACGCCATTACCCAATACACGGCCGAACGGTCCAATTAACGTATGCGCTAAGATAACAGCCAAAATTAATGAAACAAACGGTACAACAACCAGATAGAGATAAGCTGGAACCACTCGTTTTAGGGTGTTTTCAATAAAGGCAAGCATTACACCAGCTAAGATCGCAGGGATAACCTGAGCCTGATAACCCACTTTTTCAATTACGAATAGGCCAAAATCCCAGACTTCCGGCACTTGTTTACCAATCAGATAAGCGTTCATCAGTTGAGGCGAAACCAGTGTCACACCCAAAGTGATACCAAGAATAGGCGTTCCACCTAACTTCTTCACAGTTGACCAACACACACCAACCGGTAGGAAGAAGAAGATAGCTTCACCGATCAACCATAAGAATGAGTGTACACTTGCCCAGAACTGACTGATTTCCGTTAAGGTCTGACCGTCGAACATCTTGATGTCGCCAATCACGTTGCGGAAACCCAAGATCAAACCGCCGGTAATAATCGCAGGAAGCAGCGGTACGAAAATTTCTGCAAGATGGGAGATACCGCGTTCCAAAAGATTCATATTTTGGCGTGCTGCAAGTTTCGCATCGTCTTTTGAAGCGCCAGATTGACCTGTGATATCCAAAAGCACTTTAAACACTTGGTCGACTTCAGTGCCGATCACAACTTGGAATTGTCCTGCGTTAGTAAAGCAACCTTTCACTAAACTCAGCGATTCCAAACCTTGCTTATCCGCTTTTTCTGGTTCATTTAACACAAACCGTAAACGTGTTAGGCAGTGGCTAACACTGGCGATGTTTTCACTACCGCCAACCAATTCAACAAGACGTTCTACATCTTGTCTCGCTATCTTACTCATACCTTTGTCCACCCTGTTACTTATAGCTTTTATATTAGTCTAATTGATAATGGGAACATTCCCATTAAGTTTTCAGTATAGTGGCACATACAAATCAGACTTAAAATGGGAACAGTCCCATAAATTGAGAACGATCACATTAGGCGGTGTTTTTTTCAACAAAAGATATGCAAGCTTTCACGTAAAAACAGAGAAATGATCAAAGCAAGAAGTGGTAAAAGAGAGAAGTGATCAAAGCGAATACTATTCAAAGCGGAAGGCTTTCAAGACGAGAAGCATTCAAGGCGAAAAAAGACTTTCTCGCCCTATTGGTTAATGTCGCAGGTACTCAGAGGGCAGGAACTTGAGTGAGATGAACCAGATGTTGTACATCACCGCTAAGATGCGAAATTAACAGATTCGCTGCCTGCGATCCTGCTTGCCGATAACCAGGATCAACACTGTAGACTTTAGGGAACAAGAAAGTCAGTAACTCATTACCGCCAACACCTGTCACCACAACATCTTCACGCTGACACTCTTGCAAGCGCTTAATCACACCTAACGCTAGGGTGTCACTGGCACAGACGATGGCTTGAGTATTTTCAAACAGTACCTTATCAACCAATTGATAGGCACTTTCGTGTTTCAATTTACCCGTTTGATAACAGGGTGTTATTTGTTGCTTCTGACACCAATCTAGATAGGCTTGCAAACGCATTTCGCCAGTTGTGGCATCTTGAGGATCGACGCCGATAAAGCTGACTTGATTTAGCCCTTGCTGCTTAACGTAATCCAATGCCTGATTGATGATACCGATATTATCGTAATTAATTGAGGAAACCTGCTCAGAATGAGTAGCGATCACCACCGATTTCAACTGCCAAGGTACCAAAGCTTGCGCATCTAAATCCGTAAAGCCAAAAATGATCACGCCGTCCACATTGCGCTTTAACAATACATCCAAATGTTCGTTGGTTTTCTGCCGATCGAACTGACTTTCCATGATCACGACGTCATAACCATGAGCGTAAAAGATCTCAAGCATGCTGCTGACAGAACGATTTTCAGAAGGCGAATCAAGGCGAGAAATAATCACACCGATAACTTTCTGGCTGCCGCCGCGCATCGACTGCGCCGATTTAGAAGGGACATAACCTGATTCAGCAATGACGCGCTCAACCTTCTCTCTAGTTTCAGGCTTCACCTTTGGATCATTAGTGAGTACACGAGAAACGGTAGATTTACCGACTCCGGAAAGTTTTGCGATATCAAGAATGGTGAGTTTTCTGCTCATGAAATATGGTCTGCAAGGTGATAAAAGCGGTGGAAAACCACCGCACTACTTCTACTCAAGGCCATATATAAGCAAAATTTCACTCAATCCGGCAAGTTTTATAAATAATACCTTTGACTTCTAACCTAGCGTCATCCCCTTTCGTGAACAAGGTAACAGGATTCACTACCGCTGAAGTGTGGTCATCCAATATGTACTTCGCTCCAGAGCCGGAAGGAATACGAACCAAGCGATACAGGCTTTCCGAGGTCTTTAACACTGCGTTTTCTTCTGATACGTAAGCTACATCAAACTGCTTCTCATCGTCGCAAAGGTAATGTTGAAAATCACTGTCCCTAACTTTAAGTCCATCGACTTCGGTTGAGCTTGAACACGCCATTAGTGCAGTCAAGGGTAGCGCCACCAAGCAGAATGCGACTAGGATATCGTTTCTATTCATGATGATTCTCTCTTCAAATAATAAAAAAGGCCGCCTAAGCGACCTCTTAATACCAACCCCAGCAATGTCTCAACTACCGATTACTAGTAATGGTATTATTTACGCTCTTTTAAATAGTTAGGCACTTCGCGCAAACTGTCCAGTACAACAGTGGCTAAACTTTCACCTTTTTCAGTCACAGGCTTGCCTGTACGAACTAAGATCTTGGTACCGACTCCGGCTGCTTCTGCGGCCATCATGTCTTCCGCTTTGTCACCCACCATCACAGAGTTCGCCATATCGATCTTCAAAAAGTCACGAGCAGAGATAAACATACCCGGCTTTGGCTTACGGCAATCACAATCTTCTTTATACTTGCCTACACCATACTCGGGATGGTGAGGACAATAGTAGATGCCATCAAGCTCAACGCCATTATCAACGAAGTTCCAGTCCATCCACTGCGTTAATGACAGAAAACGATCTTCACTGAACATGCCACGAGCGATACCCGACTGGTTGGTCACCAATACAAGTAGATAGCCCATTTCATGCAGTGTTTTCGCGGCTTCAAAAACACCGTCGATAAACTCAAAATCATGTTCGTCGCTTACATAGCCATGATCGACATTTATTACGCCGTCACGGTCTAAAAACACAGCTGGTTTCGCCAAAATATTCATCTCTTTAAAGTCAAACTACGCGAATTATTGCACGCTTTATTTCTTTCATCACTATCTAATTACTTAACAGTATCACTCAAACAACCATTTAGACGTCTAGACGTAAAAATATCTATTGACTTGAACTTAGTTAAGCCATAGCATCCTCTACCAAGTTAGAACGAGTTAAATATTTTATTCTGTTGTTGCTGCTTTTTTAGTAATACAAAGGTAACTCGTTACAAAACAACCAAGATTTATCCCTGCGCAGGTTTTTCAATGATTGAGATTAGTCACGTCAACAAGGTGTTTTATCAAGGCACGAAAGAAATCAATGCTTTAAAAGACATCAACCTTAACATCCAACAAGGCACGATCTTTGGTGTTATTGGCTCATCAGGTGCTGGTAAAAGTACGCTGATTCGTTGTGTGAACATGTTAGAACGCCCAACTAACGGTAGCGTTATTGTTGATGGTGTTGACCTTACTAAGCTGAGCTCGAAGCAATTGAGCGAAGCACGCCGTAACATCGGCATGATTTTCCAGCATTTTAATCTGCTTTCTTCGCGTACTGTGTTTGAAAACGTTGCTCTGCCGTTAGAGCTTGCTGGTCAAAGTGTTAGTCATATTGAGAAGAAAGTTTCTGAACTTCTTCAGTTGGTTGGCTTGTCAGAGAAACGTGACACTTACCCATCAAATCTAAGTGGTGGTCAAAAGCAACGTGTTGCGATAGCTCGTGCTCTGGCATCTGATCCAAAAGTGTTGCTGTGTGATGAAGCAACCAGTGCTCTCGATCCTGCGACTACGCAGTCGATTCTTGAGCTTTTGAAAGAGATTAACCGTAAGTTAAACATCACTATTTTGTTGATTACCCACGAGATGGATGTAGTAAAAAGTATATGTCATGAAGTGGCTATCATCGGTGACGGTGAATTAGTAGAGAAAGGTTCTGTGGGTGATATTTTTGCTCATCCAAAAACAGAACTTGCTCATCAGTTCATTCGTTCAACACTGGATTTATCGATTCCTGATGATTACCAAGCACGTTTGCAGCCAACACGAGTGCAAGGCAGTTACCCATTAGTTCGTTTGGAATTTACCGGCGCAACTGTTGATGCACCGTTGATGTCGCAAATTTCGCGAAAATTCAACATTGATGTCAGCATCCTGAGTTCAGATCTTGATTACGCTGGCGGTGTGAAGTTCGGCATGATGGTAGCGGAAATCTTCGGTGATGAAGAAAACGATAACGCTGCAATTCAATACCTTCGTGACAATAAAGTAAAAGTAGAGGTGCTTGGTTATGTCCTTTAATACCATTGCTAACTGGTTATCACTAAACGGTGACCTGCTTTTAACAGCAACTTGGCAGACTTTGTATATGGTAGCTGTTGCTGGCGTTATTGGTTTCGCGCTGGGTATTCCACTAGGCGTTATTCTGCACACGACTAAAAAAGGTGGTTTGCTAGAAAACACTAAGTTGAACAGCATACTTGGCGCAATCGTCAACATTGGCCGTTCAGTACCGTTTCTTGTGTTGATGGTAGCGATTATTCCAGTAACTAAATTGCTTGTGGGAACGTTCATTGGCACAACAGCAGCAATCGTACCTCTAACTATCGGCGCAATTCCTTTTGTTGCTCGCTTGATTGAAGGGGCATTATTGGAAGTTCCAACTGGTCTTGTTGAAGCTGCACAATCTATGGGCGCAACACCAATGCAAATTATTCGCAAGGTGCTGTTACCAGAAGCAATGCCGACCATTCTAAACTCTGTAACGATCACGCTGGTTACTCTTGTGAGCTACTCAGCGATGGCTGGTACAGTGGGTGGCGGCGGCCTAGGTGATGTGGCTATTCGTTACGGCTTCCACCGTTACGATGTGGTGATAATGGCAGTAACCGTTGTCATGCTTATTGTTCTAGTACAAATAATTCAATCAATCGGTGATGCATTCGTACGCCGCGTTGATCACAGATAAAACGATACAAGAATTTCTAACAAGGAGATTACCATGAAATTCAATCTTAAAAGTTTACTGACCATTGCTGCTGCAGCATCTGCGCTTGTACTAGCTGGCTGTGGTGATAAAGAAGCGGATACCAGCAAAGTAAAAATTGGTGTTATTGCGGGTGCTGAAGCTCAAGTAGCAGAAGTGGCTGCGAAAATTGCAAAAGACAAATATAACTTAGATGTTGAACTTGTAACTTTCACTGACTACGTAACACCAAACGCTGCGCTTGATGACGGTTCAATCGATGCAAACGCATTCCAACACAAGCCATACTTAGATCAACAAATTGCTGACCGTGGCTACAAACTGGCTATTGCTGGTAATACATTTGTTTACCCAATCGCTGGCTACTCTAAGCAAGTAAAATCTGTTGATGAGATCCAAGACGGTGACCGTATTGCAGTACCAAACGATCCGACTAACCTAGGTCGCTCTCTGCTACTTCTTGAGCAACAAGGTCTGCTAAAACTACGTGAAGACGTAGGTCTTCTAGCTACTGTTCGTGATATCGTAGAAAACCCTAAAAACATCAAGATTGTTGAACTAGACGCAGCTCAACTTCCACGTTCTCTTGATGACGTAGCGCTTTCTATCATCAACACAACTTACGCAAGCTCTATCAATCTGACTCCAGAGAAAGATGGTATCTTCGTAGAAAACAAAGAATCACCATACGTGAACCTGCTTGTTGCTCGTGAAGACAACGTAAACGCTGAAAACGTACAAACGTTCCTAAAAGCGTACCAAACAGACGAAGTAGCAAAAGCTGCATCTGACATCTTCCAAGGTGGCGCAGTTAAAGGCTGGTAATCGATAACCTTTTGTTATCACTATATAGTTATCAAAATAGTTAAGGGCTCCTATTGGAGCCCTTTTGCTTTTTGGGATCAAAAGATGCTTGTAGGAATATTCCTTTTTCTACCTACAATGGCTTAATTATCGTCATTATTCGCTAAGCTTGAGCACCATTTATTAGACGATTATTTACTCAGCATGCACGACTTATCTCTTTCACTTCTAGAACAAATGAACATCACAGAGCACGAACTCGATCGTCGAAAAGGGCTGATGGACATTACGGAAGAAGATGAAGTCCTGTTAAAAGCATGTGAAGAGTGGTTGTTACCTCTCATCCCTACGGTTGTGCAACAGTTTTACGCACATCAGATAAAAATACCTGAAGTGGCTCTAACTATTGCAGACAAACAAACGCTAGGAGGACTTCACAACGCCATGAAGAAATATGTGGCGGATATTTTCTGTGGTAACTACAACCAAAAGTATGCTGAACAGCGTATAAAAATTGGCAAGGTTCATCAAAGAATGGGGGTAAGCCCTAAGTTCTATCTTGCCAGCGTCCAGCAGATACACTCGTTACTTAATCAAGAAATCAACAAACATTTTGCACAATGTGGTCGCAGCCCGATTTCAACACTCGCTGCACTGCAAAAAGTTATCTATTTCGATAATCAATTTATCTTCGACACTTATATCTCATCGAAAAATCATGAAGTTGATAATGCAAATAAGCAGCTACTTCAGTACGCAAATAGCATAGAAAGACGCATTAAAAAGCGAACCAGAGAGCTTGAAGAACTCTCAATGCGCGATTCTCTCACCGGACTATATAACCAGCGAGCTCTATTAGAAGAACTCAAAAAACTGTGGGCGCTAAGCTTCCGATCTGAGCAACACTTCACCCTGCTCTATATCGATTTGAACAGATTTAAACAAGTTAATGATAATTTTGGACACCTCGCGGGTGACCAAGTGTTGATTGATTTTGCCACTGCCTGCCAAAAGACCTTGCGCCAATCTGAAACAGCAGCTCGATACGGTGGAGACGAATTTATTATTCTATTACCTAACACCAGTATTGATTGTGCAAATGTAGTAGGCCAACGGTTGATCGATGACTTTACACAACGAGTACAACATGACGTAGGGTTAAGTATTGGTGGTGTCTCTTACTATCCTGACTCTGGGTTGAAAGCAGAAGATATTTTGAGTCTCGCGGATAAACATATGTACTCCGCAAAAGCGGAAGCACACAGGACTAACCTCAGTGCAATGAGCTTTGAAGCACGCTGGGACCCTTGCCAAATAACTCACATCGCCTAATACTGCCTCTTCAAAAAAGAGCCGCTGATTTTAGACCAGCGGCTCTTATTGATTGTTCAAACTTGCCAATTACTTCAGATGATCCCAAGAGATATTGGATACGATTCGGCAGCTATCACATTTGAAATAAAAGATATCATGCAGAGGTTCATCCAGTATCCATTCCCCACCACATTTAGGACAAGGGCGAGCTTTTTCATCCGCCAAGCTTTTACCACCAACACGGTATTGATAGTAGTAAGTCGGTATTTTAGTAATGTATTCAATACGTTTACTTAAATCCCAACCACGACGGAATAAGTCACTGTCTACATCGCAAATCTCTTTCAAAGCTGCATGTTCCGCTTTGCAGCCCCCTGCCATTTGTAGCTCGTCACACGCCTGCCACTCTGTCTGCCATTTAACAACTGCCTTATGGTCGCCATTAAACGTCGCTTCATTGCGATAAAGAGGAATCGGCAACAAGGTTTCACCGCTACGCAGTGGAGAACAGGTATGAACATAGGTGGTATAAAGAACCTGCCAGCTAGGTGTTTCTTCTTCCGCAGCTTGCTCAGAATTGATATCTCTGCCAAGCAAGCGAAACTTAGGAGCAAGTAAGCAAGCATCCGCAAGTCGGTTAAAACACACTTTAACAAAATCAGAATGGTTGTTTGGATGAAGGCTGTCTTTTTCAGGACACACAGCACGAACACTAAACTCTCCATCCCCCATGACGATGGGAAACTCACGACCTAGCACCTGACCGTTGTAGCGCAGTGCATCCATCAATCCATTGATCGCTTTATCTACCGCGGTGATCGTGGTGTTATCAAAACATTCAAACTCTAGCTCAACCACGTACATTATGCGTCTACCTCCGGCTCAAGTTGCAGCAGAAAGCTAGCAACATCGTCACTGAGCACTTGGCGATTATCTGTGCCTAATTTTTCGAGAATAACGTTGCCAGTCAGATTACAAATCGATACCACTTCCATTTCATCGTCAGTGGTTGCAATAAATACCGTTGGTTTCTGTTTCAAACGACGCTGCATAACCAGATGACCGAGAATGTTCTCTTGCAAACGTTGGTAATCTTCATCACTCCAAACTTGCAATAAATTAAGAGCATTGCCGTTCCAGCTCGCTGCCATATCCGCACTATATTGAATACCGTAAAAAGCATGAATATCTTCATGCAAAGCAATCTCAATACCGTTCTCGACATTAGTAAGATCAGCGACTTCATCTCTGGCTACAGGCTGCCAATACACACTATTCTCAAACTTTTGCTTAACGCACGGCGAAACCCAGTCCGCCAACTCTTCATTTTCAGGTAAATGTTGGTGTGCGGCTTGATAAGCATCTAGATAGCGCTGACTAAAAGTATGTAAGGCTTCTGCAACAGAATGCGCCATGAAAATCTCCACTGTTCAAATTCGATTGAGCTAACT
The DNA here is from genome assembly GCF_038452265.1 of Vibrio diazotrophicus. Lineage (NCBI taxonomy): Bacteria > Pseudomonadati > Pseudomonadota > Gammaproteobacteria > Vibrionales > Vibrionaceae > Vibrio > Vibrio diazotrophicus. The sequence goes on along the minus strand of NZ_CP151842.1, from coordinate 842,302 downwards.
AGCAGCCCTTTGATGACACAGGCTGCGGTATTGCGTAAAATTCTGTCTATTCTAATCGAATTAAGCATTAAGTATGAGCAAATATTCCGATGCCAAAGAGTTAGCAGGTCTGACTTTAGGTAAAAAAACCGATTACTCACATCAGTATGACCCAACACTACTGCAACCTGTTCCACGTAGCTTAAACCGTGATGACCTGAATTTAGGTAGTGAACTGCCGTTTAAAGGCTGTGATATCTGGACACTTTATGAGTTGTCTTGGTTGAATACCAAAGGTCTGCCACAAGTGGCTATCGGCGAAGTTGCGATCCCAGCTACCAGTGCAAATTTAATTGAGTCGAAGTCGTTCAAACTTTATCTGAACAGCTTTAACCAAACTAAGTTTGAAAACTGGCAACAGGTTGAACAACATTTGATTACGGATCTCTCTGCTTGTGCTGGCGAAACCGTTGAGGTTAAGGTCAAGCCTTTAAGTGATTACACGGCAGAGCCTATTGTCACAATGAAAGGCGATTGCATTGACGATCAAGACATCGAAATTGATAGCTACGATTTCGACGAATCACTGCTAGAAGGTGCTGCGGAAGATACTATTATTAGCGAAACTCTGCATAGCCACCTTTTGAAATCAAACTGTCTGATCACCAATCAGCCGGACTGGGGTAGCGTTGAAATTGAGTATCGAGGTCCAAAAATTAACCGCGAAGCGCTATTACGTTATATAGTCTCTTTCCGTGAACACAATGAGTTCCACGAACAATGTGTTGAGCGTATATTTACGGACATCACTCGCTTCTGCAAACCAGAGCAACTGACTGTATTTGCTCGTTATACTCGACGTGGCGGCCTAGATATCAACCCGTACCGTTCAACAGAACAAGCAGCACCACAAGACAACAAACGTATGGCTCGCCAATAAAAAGGACACAATTAAGGATGGGATATATTCGCTGGAAGCGTTGGTTTTCTCTAGCTCTTTTCTTTTTTTCAGTATTTTCACAAGCGGCAACGTATTCATCACCGACGCTAAACGAAGCTGAAAGCTTGATAGAAATATCGCCACAACAAGCTAAAGAACTCACAAGTGAGTATTTAACCGTAAGGAAGATGGCGGAGAAATCCGAGCAAAACCCATCCACCGTTGCAAGAGACGAAACCGACAGCCGTCTGCGCACGCCTGCGAGCACTGTAGCTGCGATGAAAATCCTCGCACAAGCCGAGTTTAATCTCGGCTATCCGATTGCCGCATTTCGACTATTGGATGACGCTTTTAACACCGCGCAAGAATTCAACCTACCCTATTTACAGTTAGAAATTCAGTTACTGCAAATTCGCCTGCGTTGGCTGGATAACGACGATGTGACTGATGCGCGCGAAAAACTGCGTGATATCACACAACAATACGAATCCATCAGAAGCAAAGATTTCCCTGCTCGTGGAATTGGCTACAAAATTAAACTGTTACGGGCTGAAATAGCATCGAAAGCTAATGATGTTGAACTGGCCAACAAACTGTTTATTGAGCTTAAAGAAGACTTGGAGTTTATCCAGTCTGAAGATACGAAGATCGACTATCACATCATGGTCGGCAGCCATTACTTAGACCATGAACGTTACAACCTCGCGCTCTCTGAACTGCTGATAGCTTACTGGAGCTCTATTGAGTCGAACTCAAGTGCCAGACTGGCAAGAACCAACACATTATTGGCTCAGTTATTCTTTGAGCGACGCGTGTTGGATAAAGCCCTAGTTCACTTATCGGAAGCAGCCGATTTTTACGATAACTATGAGAAATCACCTAAGCTTGCCATGGTGTTAAAACGTATGGGTGATGTCTACTTTGATTTAGGCAAGTACAACCTCGCGTTGGTGAACTATTTCAACGTGATTGATCATGAGAATAATAACAACAATATCGAAAGCGTCATCGGGACTCGACTCAGTCTCGCCGCCACGTATATCCATCTCTATAACTACCCGCTCGCGGAACAGTATTTACAACGTGCCGAAGATCTTCTTCAGTATGCGGACATTCCTCATCTGAAAGGGAAAGCTGCGCTGCTTAATGCAAGCCTTGCGTACCATCAACAGCGAAGCGAACAAGTGATTCTCAATGCTCAGAAAGCATTAGCAATCAGCCAGTCGATTGGCAACCAACATATTGAACAGCAAGCCTATAGCCTGCTCTCTCAAGGTTATGAGCAACTCGGTAAGCATGCTCTGGCGCTTGAAGCCATGAAACGCAGCTACGTGTTGGAAAATCTCCATCAGGAAAAACTCAACCAAATCAGCGAAGATGCTTTCCGTCAGCAAAAAGAGTTTGTCGAGCAAACGCTGCACTTAGTCGGTCAGGAAAACGAACTTAAAGAGACGAAGCGTCAATACTCAAAATTGCAAAAATTGACCTTTACTCTATTTATTGTGGCGGGAGCGTTATTTTTATTAGTTTTGCGTCGAAGCTACGTTATCCAAACTCAAAACGAAGAGATTGAAGAACTCAATACCAACTTGTTTACTCACTCTCGTTCACGCCTGCGCAACTTACGCATGTTGAATGCAAAACTACCGAAATCACTGCAAAGAAGCAGCCAAAACTATGAACTTTGGCATGTTGGTGAACTGATTCATGAACCGCTGAATGACCGTCTTCGTTTCGCCATGATTGACGTACCATTCCTGCGTAACATGTATCTTCAACACGGTTATACTGCTGGCTTAGAGCTAGAGCGAGCGTTTGGCGAATACTTAAAATCTAAAATTGACGAACCGACAAGGCTTTATCATTTTTCTGATTCAAACTTACTATTCATCGAGCCAAGCACTGACAGAGACAGCCCGCCTGAAGAGATGTTTGAAAAGATTCAGCAATGGATTCGAGAGTTTCAACCTGAGCGCAAAATTAACCGAATTATTCGAATGGGGATTACCGATTATCCATTTTTGCCGAGAGCTTACACGGCAATTAACGACAAAGAACTGTTGGATATTCTGTTGATGGCAACTAGTGCTGCACGCGAACTGAGTATGAAAGAAAACTGCTCTCATTGGGTCTATTTGAAAGCGATTGATAATGCTCCTGCTGCCAGCTTTGCATCAAATAACATGCGAAAATCCTGTAAGCACGCCATCAACCAAGGTTTGATAAAAGTCCACTCATCTCACAATAATGAGGAGAATATCAAAAAAATATTAAAAGATGGTTAGTTCCCAGCCGTTTAACAAAGAGATACGATGACGTATCAAATAAATTTGCTATTATCGACAGATTAGTAAGTAGGATTAGATCTCCCTAAATATTTAGCATTTTTATAAATGGGCGCATTAGAGCAAGATATCCAGATTCAGTTACACCAACTCAAAATGCAGTTGGAACAGACGCGTTTAACACACAGGGATAGCTCGCTCAAATTTAAACTAGAGCAAAAAGTCCTAAAACGAATCGTCGCATCACTCAGTCTTGCCTGTAAGGGCGAGGATAGTCGCCTCAACCAAAATTTGGTCGAATTACGAGAAGCGCTTGAGCAGCAGAAAGATGTCAGCATTTTAATTCCTCGCTTGGCCGTATTGGAGCGCATGTTGAAGAAGCAAACGTTAGACACCGAAAAGCAGAACCAACATTTAGATGAACAGGTAAAGCATAGCGGTGAAGTATTACTACGCATCCCTGGTTTACCGTCTAAAATCAAACGCGATCTTCGTGATCTTCTCAGTTTTTCGACTGGGCAGAATCTGTCTAAAGTAGAGCAAGCTTTACGCCTTCTTACTATCTATGAACGCTCAATAAAAATCATCACCTCAAATCCGAATGCCGTCGTTGAAGAGCTGACTCAAAGTGCAGACAAAGAAATTCTTCTTAAGTTAAACGAAGAGCTACAACAGCTCATCACTGAGCTTGATTTTGAAGGTGAGTCTGGAGATTTACTGAGTGATATTCGAGCTAAGCTGCTGATCGGTGTTAGTACACAAGTTTTACTCGAACTCACACTAGAAGTATTGAAGCTGGTTGTCGCTGGCACGAATTACGAAAGAAAGACGTCTGAAAAGTTTTTAGAGCAGGTGAACGCATCTTTGTCCACCAGCTTAAAAAGCTCTGCCCTGAACGTTGAACAAAGCCATAACTATTTCGAACACCGCAAAGATATGCATCGGGAACTGAGTTCTCTGGTCTCAAGAAGTCAAACTGCGGTTCGAGATGGTACTGAAATCAACGCTCTTAAAAACACTTTAAATCCATTAATGAGCGAATTAGCTTCGCTCTCTGAACGACTGACACTGGCAGAAGCTCGTGAACAAGCGTTAATTGAGCGTATGGATTACACCAAAAACCAAATGGAAACGCTTTTCGAAGTGACGCAAGATTATCGTCGTCGCCTAGAAGATCAAGCTCAGCGCATGCTGCAAGATCCGCTCACCAAGGTTTACAACCGTACTGCATTTAATGACCGTCTAGAACTCGAATACCGTCGCTGGATTCGCGCACAACACAACCTTCGCGTTGTTATGCTCGATATCGACAAATTCAAAGTGATCAATGACAGTTTTGGTTATACCGCCGGTGATAAAGCACTGAAAATTATCGCTCGCACTATCAAGAACAACATTGAAGATACTGATACTGTAGCGCGCTTTTCTGGTGAAGAGTTTGTGTTGTTACTGCCAGAGCGTTCTGATTCAGAGTGCTACCAGATTGTGCAAAAAATTCAGCGCAGCATTTCCCATTTGCCGTTTAAGTTCCGTGACAAAAACATCACTATCACTTTAAGCGCAGCAAGTACCTTGTTTAAAGACTCTGATTCTCCTGAAATCGTTCTTGAGCGCCTACATTTAGCGCTGAATAACGGGAAAAAATTTGGTCCAAATCAGATCACTTGGAAATAACAGCAAGCAAGGCACAGCAAATAAAAGTAAACTGAGCGAATTTTAAGCAAACTCACTTCAATTACACGATACATATCACAGTTTATAGAGTATCGTGTTCTCCTTACTATACAAAGCACACTAGATTGAAACTTGAAATATCAACAAGTTAGCTTATTGATACTGATATACCCATCAAGAAACGGATTTGCTGCTTTTTATTCGCGTCTACGCCTTTTTTCATTGCATAGAAAATCATGCTAGTAATGAGGCTCTCGAATCTTCCTACGCACTTTCTGAACACCTGTTCGTCTTGATTGGTATATGATGTGCTATCTCCACTAGCGTTTAATTAAGGTCCTCGCGATCTTCTTTCCCTCTAAATAAGGAGGCTCTCATGATCACTCAAGTCAGCCCGGCGGGGAGTATGGATTTACTCTCACAACTGGAAGTAGAACGATTAAAAAAAACTGCATCCAGTGATCTTTACCAGCTGTACCGCAACTGTAGCCTAGCGGTACTGAACTCTGGAAGCCATACCGATAACTCAAAAGAACTGTTAGATAAATACACGAATTTTGATATCACGGTAATGCGCCGTGAACGTGGCGTAAAACTGGAACTCACCAATCCGCCAGAACACGCGTTTGTTGATGGCCACATTATCAAAGGGATTCAGGAACATCTGTTCTCAGTGCTGCGTGATATTGTTTACGTCAATATGCACATCGCGGAAGGACAGAAGCTCAATCTCACCAACTCAACACACATTACGAACTTAGTGTTTGGTATTTTACGTAACGCCGGAGCGCTTATTCCGGGTACGGCTCCAAACTTAGTGGTGTGCTGGGGTGGTCACTCAATCAACCCTGTCGAATATCAATACACCCGTGAAGTAGGTAATGAGCTGGGACTACGTGAGCTAAATATCTGTACCGGATGTGGTCCGGGGGCGATGGAAGGTCCAATGAAGGGCGCGGCGATTGGTCACGCTAAACAACGCTATGCGGATAAACGCTATATTGGTTTAACTGAACCTTCAATTATCGCTGCAGAGCCGCCAAACCCAATCGTGAATGAACTGATCATCATGCCGGATATCGAAAAACGCTTAGAAGCATTTGTTCGAATGGCTCACGGTATTATTATCTTCCCGGGCGGGCCGGGTACAGCTGAAGAACTGCTTTATTTACTGGGTATTATGATGCATCCGGACAACGCAACTCAGCCGATGCCAATCGTCTTAACTGGCCCGAAAGAGAGCGAAGAGTATTTCCGTTCAATTGATGAATTTATTGGTGAAACGTTGGGCCCAGAAGCCCAGAAACACTACACCATAGTGGTTGATGACCCAGCGGAAGCCGCGCGCATCATGAAAAATGCCATGCCTAAAATTCGTCAACAACGTAAAGACAACGAAGACGCGTATAGCTTTAACTGGTCTTTGAAAATTGAGCCTGAGTTCCAGCTTCCGTTTGAACCGACTCATGAAAACATGGCTAACTTAGATTTGCACCTTAACCAACGTCCAGAAGTTCTGGCTGCGAATTTACGCCAAGCGTTCTCCGGTATCGTTGCGGGTAACGTGAAAGCGGAAGGTATTCGTGAAATCGAACGTCATGGGCCTTTCAGACTTCATGGTGATCCGAAGTTGATGAAGAAGATGGATAAGCTGCTAAAAGACTTTGTCGAGCAACATCGTATGAAGCTTCCGGGAGGAAGTGCTTATGTACCTTGTTATCGTATAGAAAGTTAGTCTGTGAGTATGAAAGACGAGCTACGGTAGTAATCTCATTGAATTTCATTAGAATAAGGGGCTATCGCTCCTTATTTTTTTGTGTTTATGTCTATTCATCTTGTCATTATTGATGCTCTTAACCTCATTCGCCGCGTTCACTCAGCGCAACCTGATCCTAATGATATCGAGCGAACCATAAACACGACCTCTCGAACACTCGCACGTATAATCAGCGAATCTGAACCGACACATATTATTGCTGTGTTTGATCACCACCTGCAGGACAGAGGATGGCGAGCAGAGCTATTGCCGTCTTATAAAGAAGGCCGTAAGCCAATGCCTGAGCCCTTACAGCAAGGATTAGATCGTATTCAGCAAGCTTGGTGGGAGTTAGGTATTGATTCACTGCTTTCTGAAGGCGATGAAGCGGATGATTTGGTGGCAACGCTGGCGTGTAAAGTGGCAAGCCACAATGAAAAAGTCACTATCATTTCCACTGATAAAGGCTATTGCCAACTGCTCTCTCCCACATTGCAAATCAGAGATTATTTCCAGCACCGCTGGTTGGATGCACCTTTTATTGAAAAGGAATTTGGGGTTAAGCCTTCACAGCTTGCGGATTACTGGGGATTAACGGGCATCAGCTCCAGCCAAGTTCCCGGTGTTGCTGGAATAGGCCCTAAAGCTGCCAAAGAGATCCTGACTCAGTTTGCTAGCATTGAGGAAGCCTTTGCGAGTTCGGAACTTGCCCCCAAATACCGCAAGAAGCTCGACGAACATATTGAAATGGCGCGTATTTGTAAGCAAATCTCCACGCTGAAGACCGACATTGAACTTGGCTTTAATCTTCAAGACATTCGCTTTAACAAAGAGTGACTAGCACATACACAAAAAACGCGCTTAAGGCGCGTTTTTTTGTATATATGGCTATCTTCTAACCAATTGAAACTGCAAGTACAAGTCAGGTTAATGAACGCAGCCCTTACAGCTTCAATTAAAACGAGGATTAGTGTGGAGAGATCGTTTTTAACGTTTGTACATGCACGGTAATTTCTTCACGGTCATGATAAAGATGTTTCGCCTGAAGCTTGAACTTAACATTATGATCTTTTAGGAAAATCTTTAAGTTCTCAATATCTTGCAGCACTTCATCGTAACGACCTTTCATTGGCAGTTTAAGGTTAAAGATCGCTTCTTTCGCCCAACCGCTAATGATCCACTCGCCCATCAACTGTGCCACACGAGAAGGCTTTTCAATCATGTCGCAAACCAACCAAGTCACGTTTTTACGTGGCGGCTCAAATTTGAAACCATCAACCATATGATGTTTTACCTGACCGGTTTCCATCAAACTGTCTGCCATCATACCGTTATCGATAGCATGTACGAACATTGAACGTTTAACGAGTTGATAAGTCCAGCCGCCGGGGCACGCGCCCAAATCAACCGCCCACATGCCCGACGCTAAACGGTCATCCCACTCTTCACGTGGAATAAATACATGGAATGCTTCTTCCAACTTTAGTGTTGAACGACTTGGCGCCTCCGCTGGGAATTTCAAACGCGGGATGCCCATAAAGAACTTAGAATTGTTCTGGCTGTATGAGTAACCGACGAAACAATGACCAGACTTAACAAAACACACATGCAGAACAGGTCGTTTGGCGTTGTCTTTTGCAGTCAGGATACCTTTACCACGCAACGCTTGGCGCAGTGGCACAGTGAACTTACGACAGAATTTCAGCAGTTCTTTCGCTTCATTAGTATCTGGTGTTTCAACACGAACATCGCCGCACATTGGAAATGCTTCGATGTCAGCAAGTTCAGATAAAATCGGCGAAATACGGTCTTCTGTTGGTAAAGCAGTAAACTCAGCCGCCACAGCAAACATCTGGCGAGAGAATATCAGCGCCTGAAAATCGATATTCTTTATCAGTTTGTCTGCATCGCCGTCTTGGTAGCACTCAAACAAAACAAAGCCTGAGTTGTTAACGACACGAGGGAAACCAAAAACCTCAAGTTGGGTTGCTTTATCTTGGATCTCGCCTGCGCACTCTTTTTCAAAGCCCGCACGACAATAGAGCATCACTTGTTTCACTGTTTCACCTCATCAAAATTTATGGCAGCCAGAACAAACATCGCCCAGCCAATCATAAAGAGTAGACCACCCATTGGAGTAATTGGTCCAAACCACTTTATTCCTGTTAGGGCTAGCGCATATAAGCTGCCACTAAAACAAAAGATGCCGATGATAAAGCAAATCGCCGCGCGGCTAAAATATTTTTGCGCTTTTTCACTGCGAGACAAAACCAACAAAATACCACAAGCAATCAAAGCTGCCGCATGGATGAACTGATACTGAACCCCTGTTTGGAACACGTCTATCTGATACGGCGTGACATACGCCTTTAACCCGTGAGCAGCGAATGCTCCCAACGCAACGGCGATACCAGAAAACAAACCACCTAAGGTGAGCAAATACTTACTTTTCATTGTTCAGTTCCAGAATAAATTGAGTTAAATGTTCCACGGCAAGAGCGATATTACTGACTTCAGTATGACCGGATGACTTGCGAGGTTTGAAGCTGTGGTCGCCATCGGGAATATATTCAATCTTTACTTGGCTACTAAACTGGAAGCTTGAACACTCTTCTCTGCTACCAAAGGTATCGCGCTCACCTTGCAAAATCAGACACGGTTTTTCCAATGAAGCCAAATGTTCTCCCTTATACTTTTCAACTTTACCCGGCGGATGGAAAGGAAAACCCAAACAAGCAATACCTTTGACCATAGGGTTATCGCTTAGCATCGAAGCCATTCTTCCGCCCATAGATTTACCACCGATAACAACCGGTTGAGACGCATGCTCGGCAATGACTTGTTCGAATGCTTCCAGAAGTTTCGGCGCGCGGTCCGGCGGTCGACGTTTACCGTCTTCCGCTCGTTTTACCATATAAGGAAAATTAAAACGTACGACACGAATGCCTTTACTTGCGAGTCCTGTTGCCACTTGCGACATAAACTCGTGCTCCATATCTGCACCAGCACCATGGGCAAAAATAAACAGAGGGGAGTTCTCCTCCCCCTCTATTCTTACGTTATTCATCTAATATGACCTCTTGCTCGCTACGTGCTTTCTTCAGCATCCAGTCGCGGAATGTCGCAATACGCCCCATATCCGCTTGCTTCTCATGACAAACCACATAGAAGGCGTTCTTAGTCATTAGTACTTCATCAAACGGCGCTACAAGGCGGCCTGCGTCGATTTCTGGTTGTGCCAATACGTTGTTCCCCAATGCAATACCTTGCCCGTGAACAGCCGCTTGTAGCACCATGGTTGAGTGACTAAAGATTGGTCCGTGATTCACGTTTACCCCATCGATATGGTTCTCTTTAGCGAACTGTTTCCAATCGCGACGTGAAGTATCGTGTAACAAAGTGTGTAGAGGAAGATCGCTTAATGAGTTCAGTGGCTTCTGACCCAGTAACAAAGAAGGCGAACAAAGAGGAATCAAAAACTCTTGATAGAGCTTATCAGCACGTAAACCAGGCCAGTGACCTCGCCCATAATAGATAGCGACATCCACATCATCCGTCAACGAGCCTTCTTCCATATCGACCGCTTTAATACGCACATCAATATCCGGTTGCTGTTGGTTAAAGTCGGCAAGCCGAGGCACTAACCACTGAATGGCAAAGCTCGGTGGAAGACTGATGGTCAACGCACCTTTTTCACTACGTTCCAATAACTTATCGGTCGCTTCAGCCAATGAACCAAAGATATCTTTGATGTCCAGAAAGTACGCTTGTCCCTCTTCGGTAAGCAATAAAGAGCGATTACGACGACGAAATAGCTTTAATCCTAGAAACTCTTCAAGAGCCTTAATTTGATGACTAACAGCGGCTTGAGTCACAAAAAGTTCTTCTGCTGCACGAGTAAAACTCAAATGGCGAGCGGCGGCTTCGAACACTTTCAGTGAGTTCAATGGAGGTAATCGTCTGGACATGGTTCAATCCTATGTATTGTTCCAAATATTCATTAGTTTTTTTTATCTGAAACATTATAAATTGTCCATTGCTAACCAGCCAGAGAAAATCTATATTTCGTCCCGTAATATGAGCCTGAACGGCTTGATTCTCCTGAATCAATTGGCTTTATTATTACGATGTTGTGTTTGCATACTCGATTTTCGAGTTAGGTAGAATTCTACCGCCTGTTTTGTGCAGTTATCCCCTGTTACAAAACATATACTTCCTGTATTTATTTTGACCTGTCTGTCAAATTTTTAGCACCGCCTATTGGCGGTGTTTTTTTATGTCTGAATATCTGACAAACATAAAAAAACGCAACCTGAATCAACAGGTTGCGCCTTTACTATTTAGTGTATTCAGCTAACGCTTATGGGCGATAAACTTTCACGTTCTTGTAGCCTTGCTCTTGCAAGTACAGAGCTTGTAAACGGCTCATTACGCCACGTTCACAATACAATAAGTAAGTCTTAGACTGATCAAGATCGCCAAACTGAGTTGAAAGTTTGAAGAAAGGAATGTGCTTCACTTCCACACCATCAATCTCTAGCGGCTTATCTTCTTGTTCATCTGCACTGCGAATATCAAGTACAACTGCGTGTTCCTGAACCGCTGCAACTTGCTCTACTTCAGGCGCTTGCTCTTGGCTCTCTTTCTCAATGTCACGGATATCCATAACACGAGCGTCGTACACTACTTTGTCCAGAATAGAGAAATCGAATTTCGCTTCTTCCGCTTCCAATTTCGCTTTCACCGCTTTAACCGTCGGGCTCTTCGAGATAACACCACAGTATTCTGGCATTGTTTTCGCGAAGTCTTCAGTGCCGATTTCACGAGCAAGCGTGATGATGTCTTCTTTATCCCAGTTAATCAAAGGGCGAAGAATCAAGGTATCAGTCACACCATCGATATGGCGCAGGTTAGTCAGAGTCTGGCTTGATACCTGACCTAATGCTTCACCTGTAACCAAAGCTTCAATATTGAATTTTTCTGCGACCTGACCAGCTGCACGCATAAACATGCGCTTAAGAATAACGCCCATTTGGCCGTCATCTATTTTCTCAAGAATTTCCGCCACAACCGGTTCGAAATCAACAGAGATGAAACGCACCTTGGCAGAAGAGCCATATTTGTTCCATAAGAAGTGGGCAACTTGCTTAACACCAATCTCGTGAGCAGGGCCACCTAAGTTGAAGAAACAGTAGTGAACTTTTGAGCCACGCTTAATGTGTAAGTAGCTTGAAACACCCGAATCAAAACCACCAGAGATCAGGCTTAGTACATCTTCTTGAGTACCAAGAGGAAAACCACCTAACCCTTTGTAACGTTTGATTATCTGGTTGAGCAACTCATAGTTAACTTCAACGTTAATCGTCACATCAGGATTGGTTAGCTTAACTTTTGCGCTTTCAACCGCTTGGTTTAGACCGCCACCAACGTAACGCTCAAGCTCGATTGAAGAAAAATCGTGTTTACCACGACGCTTAGCTCGAACCACGAAGGTTTTGTTTTCAATCAGATGACGGCTAGTTTCAAGCACTTGCTCGTAAATATCGTGAAGATCTTTGAATTCTGACTGCTTAACTTCCAAAACTTGTTGAATACCCGGAGTTCTGGTCAAAATTTCCAGCGTTTCATTAAAGAAGCGGTCACTTTCAGAGGTCACTTCAATGTGGTCACGACGGTTAAATACAGCAACGCCTGTCGTACGGCTCTTTACGATATTGCGAATATTAGACTCAAGAATTTTCGTGAAGCGCTTACGCACCGACTCACTTTTAACAAAGATTTCTGGATGGGGCTTAACAATAAATTTCATAAGTGTCTTCGCAATTAAAGTATTAACGTAATAGTAGCTTGTACTTAGCTACATCTCTGAACTCAGCAATAACGCTAATTTCATCGACGACCAGAGTGGGTATCACTAAGGGGGCGAGATTATACACGATAATGACGCAACGATAAAAGCGCGCCAAAGAAAAAGGCAAGCCTGATGCTTGCCTTTGAACTGTATTTCGTCGCTTAGCTACTGAATTGAGCCAGCTTGTGCTGATGGTATTTCATCACTGTACATCGGCTCGCCCTGCATAATGCTGATTTCCACACGACGGTTACGAGAGCGTTGAGCAGCGGTGTCATTAGGTCCCAAAGGCTCGGTATCAGCCATACCTCGTACCCGCAAGCGCTGATGTGAGAAGCCGCGCACCGATTCCATCTCTTGAGCCACAGACACGGCACGCTGAGAGGAAAGATCCCAGTTTGAACGATACAATTCCGAATCAATTCTCTGGTTATCAGTGTGACCAGAAACCCGAACGATACCCGGAACATCTTTAACCAGATCGGCTATCTGACGAACCAAAGGACGGAACTTAGGTTGCAAGAAAGCAGAACCTTCAGGGAATGCGCCTTTCTCTCGAATACGGATAACAATCTGTTGACCAAGGTTATCCACTTCGATTGCACCTTGCTCGATTTCCCGTTGCAGCGCGTTCTTAATGGTTTCCATCAAGGTCTCAGTCGCTTCTGAAGTTGCCTGAGATTGCTGTTGTTGAGATTCTGACTCGGTATTTTGATTGTCTTCGGACGATGTTTCTGGCGACTGACCACCAGTCATATCGCCAGCATCACGCATAGTACCACCAGCACGATCTTCGTCCCCTTCGTGGAACTCTAACGTCTGCTGAGTGATGTCTATGGTTTGCTGCATAATAACATCGATAGGTGTCGGCTCAGGGCGCCCTGGACGGAACTCCTGAGCAATGATGCTGGTACCTTTTGGAATGTCTTTCACTTCCAGACGGTTTTGCACACCAAAAGCAAATTTCATCGAACCGGCAATCTGCTTGAACTTCAGTACGTCCATTTCCGAAAACGAAAGCAGCAGTACGAAGAAGCACATTAACAGGGACATTAGGTCTGCAAATGTCCCCAACCAAGCGGGAAGCCCCGGAGGTGGACATTTACACTTTTGGTCATCCATCATTTGCTCCGGTTATTCGCTATCAATATCAAGAGCTCGTTTGCCCTCGTTGAGGTAGTTCTTCAAGTAGCTGTCAATCACACGTGGGTTTTGACCATCTTGGATTGCCAGCACACCATCCATAATAAGACGGCGGTTTAATGTTTCTTGTTCACGGCGAAGCGATAATTTGTCTGCAATTGGGAAGAACACCATGTTCGCAAGAACCGCACCGTATAAAGTGGTTAAAAGTGCAACCGCCATTGCAGGGCCGATGGCTTTCGGGTCATCCATGTTCGACAACATTGCAACCAGACCAACAAGCGTACCGATCATCCCCATCGCGGGTGCAACGTCACCAAATGCGCGGAAAACACCCGAACCAAATTCGTGTCGCTCATCCGTTAATGCAATGTCTTTTTGTAGAGTTGCACGAACCACATCCGCGTCATGACCATCTACCAGTAAATCAATGCCCTTTTGCATAAAGCTGTTACTGATTTCCATCTCTTCCAAAGCAAGGAAACCACCTTTACGTGCAGCGTCAGCCATTTCTACGATTTTTGCGATCAAATCTTCTGGTTCGTCGGCTTTGAACATGAATGCTTTACCAGCAATTTTAGCAGCTCCAAAAAACTGCCCCATGGTAAACTTCATCAAAACAACAAAAGTAGAGCCACCGACAACAATAAGAATTGAGGTTACGTCGACGAACATCGTTAGGCTTCCACCTAAAACCATCGCCATAATAACGAAAGCTAGGCCACCAATCAGACCTATCAGCGTAGCTAAATCCACGAAGCACTCCTCAGACAATATGTTCGCATTGATTAGAGCCGAACGACTCTCAGTTATTCTCTTATCGACAAGAGAATCAAATTCTTAAATAGAAAATTGACGAAAGGACACTTGTGCCTCAATTACGCCAACAACAAGTTTATACTTAAAGCGTGCCAATATGCACCTTCGGTATTCATAGATTGCACAAAATGCTCATTAATTACGAATAACGCACCACCGTGAATTTTCATATTCGTTATCGGTATCGACTAAAAACCTCCGTAATTCTGACAAAATTGGTTGGTTAAATTTGACCATCAACACAGGCTAAGGTAACTTTCGTGCATCTTTCCCAAGGCAATAATATTATGGCGAGTAAAAAACCAGAAAACATGTCTTTCGAGGCGACCATTGAAGAGTTAGATCAAGTGGTCGAGCAGCTAGAAAATGGTGATTTAACACTAGACGATGCACTGAAAAAATTCGAACGTGGTATCGCTCTTGCTCGCTCAGGTCAAAGTAAACTGGATGAAGCGGAACAGCGAGTTAGCATTCTGCTAAGCAACACAGATGATGCGCCACTCAGTGAATTTAACGAATTACCTGAATAACTGATATTTATTGTTCTTAACTATTTATTGTCTCTCGTCGTTTTTTCTCTGATTGATAATGCGACTAGCGGCTGAACGAAACGTTTAAGAGTGTCCTATGATTGAGGCTCTAACCTCTTATCAAAAACGAAATAATGAGCAGCTTGACCAGTGGTTAAACCGCCTGCCAAACCAAGACTTAGCGCTGATTGAAGCAATGCGTTATGGCTTACTGCTGGGCGGTAAACGTGCTCGCCCCTATTTGGTCTATATAACAGGCCAAATGCTAGGTTGCTCTATTGAAGATATAGACACCCCTGCATCAGCAGTGGAGTGTATCCACGCGTATTCACTTATCCATGACGATTTACCAGCCATGGACGATGATGAGCTACGCCGTGGGAAACCGACGTGCCATATTAAGTTCGATGAAGCGACGGCGATCCTAACCGGTGACGCCCTGCAAACCTTAGCATTTACCATTTTGGCCGAAGGTACTCTGTCTGAAGAAGGCGAAGTCAATCGTATCAAAATGGTTCAGGTACTTGCTGAAGCTTCCGGTGCACAAGGTATGTGTTTAGGACAAGCACTTGATCTTGGCGCAGAGAATCGTCTTATTTCGTTGCAAGAGCTCGAAACAATTCATCGCAATAAAACCGGCGCACTTATGCGCTGTGCGATTCGTTTAGGGGCTTTAGCCGCTGGCGAGAAGGGCCTACAAGTTCTGCCACAGCTTGATAAATATGCCGATGCCGTTGGCCTCGCATTTCAAGTACAAGACGACATTTTGGATGTCATCGGCGATACCGAAACTTTGGGTAAACCTCAAGGTTCAGATCAACAGCTCAACAAAAGTACGTACCCAGCTCTATTAGGATTGGACGGAGCGATAAATAAAGCCCAAACTCTGTTACAGGAAGCACTTCAAGCACTTGAAGCCATTCCTTACAATACAGAATGTCTTGAAGAGTTCGCCCGATACGTCATCGAGCGCAAAAATTAACACTATAAGCGCGCATAATTATGACTCTTGATATTTCAAAATATCCAACACTGGCTCTGGCGAATACGCCGGACGAATTACGCAGTCTGCCTAAAAACATTCTGCCAAAGCTTTGTGATGAACTCAGAACGTATCTGCTTAACTCTGTTAGTCAATCAAGCGGACACCTAGCTTCTGGCTTAGGTACTGTTGAACTGACAGTGGCGATTCACTACGTCTACAACACGCCATTTGATCAGTTGATTTGGGACGTGGGTCATCAGGCTTATCCGCATAAAATCCTGACGGGGCGTCGTGAGAAAATGCCTACGATTCGCCAGAAAGATGGCCTTCATCCTTTTCCGTGGCGCGAAGAGAGCGAATACGACACCTTGTCTGTCGGTCACTCCTCAACATCTATCAGTGCTGCTTTGGGCATGGCTATTTGTGCTGGCAAAGAAGGCGCTGATCGTAAGATCGTCAGCGTGATTGGTGACGGTGCGATTACCGCAGGTATGGCATTTGAAGCCATGAACCACGCTGGTGACGTTCACCCAGATATGCTGGTTATTCTCAACGACAACGAAATGTCGATTTCAGAGAACGTTGGCGCACTGAACAACCATCTTGCTCAGGTGCTGTCAGGCAGTTTGTACACTTCCATTCGTGAAGGCGGTAAGAAAGTTCTCTCTGGTATTCCACCAATCAAAGAATTGGTTCGTCGTACGGAAGAGCACCTGAAAGGCATGGTCGTTCCGGGAACGCTTTTCGAAGAGTTGGGCTTTAACTATATCGGCCCTGTTGACGGTCATGATGTGATTGAACTGGTCAAAACATTGAAAAACATGCGTGAGCTTAAAGGCCCGCAGTTCCTTCATATTATGACGAAGAAAGGCAAAGGTTATGAACCAGCGGAGAAAGATCCGATTGGTTACCACGGCGTGCCTAAGTTCGACCCAAGTCATAGCAGCTTGCCTAAGAGCTCAAGTACCAAACCGACCTACTCGAAGATCTTCGGTGATTTCCTGTGTGATATGGCTGCGCAAGATCCAAAACTGATGGCAATCACACCTGCGATGCGTGAAGGCTCTGGCATGGTTCGCTTCTCGAAAGAGTACCCATCTCAATACTTCGACGTGGCGATCGCTGAGCAACATGCCGTGACATTAGCAACAGGTATGGCAATCGCTAAATACAACCCGATTGTGGCGATTTACTCAACCTTCCTGCAACGCGGTTACGATCAGTTGATTCACGACATCGCTATTATGAATCTACCAGTGATGTTTGCTATCGACCGTGCAGGGCTTGTCGGTGCTGATGGTCAGACTCACCAAGGTGCATTCGATTTAAGCTTTATGCGTTGCATCCCGAACATGACCATCATGGCTCCGGCAGATGAAAACGAATGTCGTCAAATGCTGTATACCGGTCATCAACATCAAGGCCCGAGTGCGGTCCGCTACCCACGAGGCAACGGTATGGGTGTTGAAATCAAGCAAGAGTTTACTGCGCTTGAAATCGGTAAAGGTCGCATGATGCGTCAAGGTGAAAAAGTGGCGATTCTAAGCTTCGGTTCCCTACTTCCTTATGCACTGGAAGCGGCTGAAGAATTGAATGCAACCGTGGCTGACATGCGATTCGTCAAACCATTAGATGAAGCACTAATCAAAGAACTTTCAGCGAGCCACGATATCATTGTGACACTGGAAGAGAACGTGATTGCAGGTGGCGCAGGCGCAGGCGTTGTTGAGTTTATGATGAAAGAAAAAATCATCAAGCCGGTGCTGAATCTTGGTCTTCCTGACCAGTTCATTGCTCAAGGAACCCAGGAAGAGATGCATGCTGAACTTGGTTTAGACGGTGCTGGCATCAAAACTGCCGTAGAATCCTACCTGAATAAGTAATCCAATAAGATTATTGCTACGAAAAAGCCTTCTCAGAGAGAAGGCTTTTTGCTTTGTGTAAGACCTGCAATTTAAGGCTGTGGATGGTTCCACTCAAACTCAGCAAACAACTTTTGCCAGCTTTCATCAAATGAAGCCTTTAATACCAACTCTTGCTTAGTGTACGGATGGACAAAACGCAGTTCGCTGGCGTGCAGCAATAAGCGATGACAATCGTACTCTTCGCGATACAAGCGGTTATGTTTACCATCACCATGCGTGGTATCACCAACAATTGGATGACGAAGATGCGCCATATGACGACGCAACTGATGTTTACGCCCTGTCTTAGGCTTCATTTCAACTAAACAGTAGCGAGTAGTTGGGAATTTTCCGGTTGAAAACGGCACTTCCACTTTGGCAAGTGGTTGGTACTCGGTCACCGCAGACTGTGCTTCTTTATCTTGCTTGGCAAACTTATCGGCAATTTTATCCAGCTCTTCTTTGAGCGGATAATCCAGCACATCGCCCTCTTCAATCCAACCACGGACAATTGCATGATACGTTTTCACCATTTCATGATTAGCAAACATCGGCATAACGTTGGAAGCAATTTCGCTCGATAACGCAAAAACCAGCACACCAGACGTCGGTCGGTCTAAACGATGCAATGGAAAAACATGCTGACCAATTTGGTCTCTCAATGTCTGCATCACAAACTGAGTCTCATGCTTGTCCAGCCATGAACGATGCACCAACATTCCCGCAGGTTTGTTTACCGCCACCAAATACTCGTCTTGGTAGATAATTTCCAACATTACTGACATACCCTATCAATATGGTTTACCACCAGCAAAACAGCCTGAAACTTATCTTGATGCTTCCAGACTTCCTCAAAATAAGGCGACAACTCAAACCCTCTTGGAATCGCTTGTCCTTCATCAAGTAACTTCTGCATTGTCGGGATAAAAACCCATTGAAGCCACTCATGCGGGTCAAGCGTATCGATGGAAAATGGCTCAACACTCTGCATCGCTTCCAAGCTCGGAGGCGTTGACTGCCATACTTCACATTGGCGCATTTCAGCTTCTAACTGCTCCAAAGCTTGGGCCAGTTTTGTGTTAATTGTCATGATTCACCAAGTTTATTGGTCGTACACCTTGAAAAAGGGCCATAGAGTACCATTTATTGGGGAAAGAAGGGTTA
Organism: Vibrio diazotrophicus; assembly: GCF_038452265.1. NCBI lineage: Bacteria > Pseudomonadati > Pseudomonadota > Gammaproteobacteria > Vibrionales > Vibrionaceae > Vibrio > Vibrio diazotrophicus. The sequence goes on along the minus strand of NZ_CP151842.1, from coordinate 823,272 downwards.
CTTGCCCCAAAGAAAAGTAGGAACATTTTGCTCCCATGGACAATATTCAAACTCTGACAGCGCTGCTAAAAAACAGTGGCTGCCAATATCAAATTTTCGACCTTGGCCGACGTATTCAACCGATCGACAACGATCAGTTTTCGCACGTAGAACAAGGACATCAAGCTTACCCATATACTGTAAAGCGAACCGCTCACCTTGCTATTGCGTACTGGAATGAAACCAAACAGCCTTGGATTTGGTTTCTGAAATTTGCTTTAGACGAACGAGGATTGTTGCTACAAGCGGATGTGGGGCAATTCATTAAGTACGTGGTTGAAGCTATGGGTACTCGTCTGAATAAAGAGCTTACCGAAGAGCAGCAGGAAAAACTGGCAAACAATCCCTACACCTTTAAGCCTTCTGAAGACAAAATGGCGGTCTTCCACAGCCAAATTCGCGCTGAGCTAGATATGCCTTGCAGTCAGTATTACGAGCACGCACAGCACTATTTCTCGGGCGGTCTTGGCTGGAACAACTGGCAAACCGTAGGTCTGCAAGGTATTACCGATATCTGCGCACGCTTAAGCCAAGAACAAAACGGACCTATGGTGCGTAAGGCGCTTTCTCACTTACCCACGCAGCCTCTTTATGCGCTGCTTGGAGCACTTGAGCATACTAAACTGCCCGCTAAACTGGCCGAACGTCTTGAAGAATTTGCGCAGGCAGAGATATCAAGCAAGGACCCAGATCTGTTCTTACTGTCGGCATTAACTCGTGCGCTTTCCGGTTCAGATGAAAAACTGCTGAGCAAGATTGTCGATGCTATCTTAGCGAGCCCGCGTTTAAGCCATCCTGAAGTTCTGATTGCGATTGCAGGTCGTGCGTGGCACGTTTTGAACCTAAATTCGCGAGCAGAGCAGTTCTTACTAAGGCTGGCACAAACAGGCAACCAGACTCTGTTCAATCAGCTATTTGCCGACTTAGTCATGTTGCCAGAGCTAAGAATGGTGTTATTACCACTTCTGCATGGCACACCATCTGAAGAGCTCGCTCAAGCGCTGATTAAACTTCAACAAGATACAAAGTCTTAGGATAGAAGATGATTGGAGACTTATTGGCAATTTTGGCGCTGTGCTTTGTCTGTTTTCTCTTTTGGCAACAAAGGCGTCAGTCTGAAATCGCAAAGTCACATGTATTGAGAAAGTGCGATCAGCTTGAACTCCAATTGCTAAGCGTCTCATTCGGCGGCCACAAATGGAAAACCAGCGATGGTCGCTGGTTTTGGCATACGGTTTACTTGTTTGAATTTTCGGCTTTAGGCGACGACTGTTACCAAGGAAAGCTAGAAATGCGCGGTTTCATCCCAATGCGCTTTAACTTGCCACCGCATCGGATGGTCTAATCCATTCGAAGTCATAACTCGGGGCGAAATATTCTTCATTTTCGCCTTTGTTTTCAAACCCTAAAGCTTGCAATATCTTAATCGCGGAGAGATTTTCAACTTCCGCACTCGCAACGACTCTCATCAGTCCTAATCGCTCACAGGCTTTGGGGAAAAACGCTTTTAATGCTTCAGACGCTAAACCTTGCTTCCAGTACAGCTTATCGAAAATAAAGCCCAGCTCAGCTTTAATATCATCGCGCTCGATAAACACATGTCCCATAAACTCACGATTATAGTTATCCAAAACCGCCATTGCATGAATGGAGGAGTCATTGAGTACGCGCTTGAATAACTCTCTTGATGCCGAAACTGTTTTAGGGCCGTTCATATATGCCCTGTTTTTAGCACAGCAATTCAGCATCAAAAAGTCCAACTCGAACGATTCTGTATAGGGAATTAACAGTGTTCGTCGTGTCACTATTGTCACAAACAATCCTTGTTCCAACATCAAATGAATAGCGTTTTTGCTATTACTAACAAAAACAAAAAAATTTAAGCCACTGATTATTTTTATTATTTTACTGATTTTCGCATAGATAACGATAAAAAGGTCACTATGTGGTCGGTAGAAATTATCGCAGAGATAACAGAATTTGAATTGGAAAACTTCAAATTAAGAAAAACCCCAACACCTAAGTGCTGGGGTTTAAGTCTTGTGCGCAGCAATCCGGCTACAAATACGTGCTTCCTGCATCATCCTTAAAAAACCGAATCCTTCAGTCAAATCCTTGCATCGCCTTCCTAGCGGTGTCCGTTTTCATCCTTTGTGCTAACTTTCCTGTTAGCGCTCATCACTTGTTCCTTGAGCGGTGTCCTTCCCATCGTCCTGATGGTGTCCTACCCTTTCCTAGGGTTTATCCTTTTTGCTTTCCTTGCCAACTAACTTCCTGTTAGCTGTTGAATCCGTTCGTATCCGTATCCATGTAGTGATTTATCCGTTAATCACTTTTTCGTCCTGAAATCACCGTCCAGTGGTGTATCCAATTCCATGTCAGTTCCCTTCCGACGAGGTTTAATCTACGCCTTTGGATTTTTTGTGCAATTACCTGATCGCAAATATTTCTGCATACAAAGCAAACAGAAATATTAAAACAATAAAATTCAATAAGTTAAAACAAGAAAATAGCATTTTCCGCTTCACAAAACTCTGATATCTCACACTACTTGTAAGAGATCTCGCACAAGAACGTATTACTTTCACTAGCTCTCTTGAGCTGAAGAAAAACGAACGAAGACACGCTAAAACTTTTAAGCAGGAATAATCCATCGATCTGATATAAAATCACGCCAACAGATAGAAGGATGACCTATGCTCACACAAGACGTCACTAAAGAGCTCGAAAGTGTGCTCACCACTCTGCAACAGCAAGGAAAAGAACCGACTGTTGCGTTAGTTAGAGCACGTATGAGTACATCAGTTCCTATGGCTGCCCTAATTGCTGCGATTAAAAGCTGGAAGAATGCTAATCGTGTTCCGAAAGTAGAAATTGCGGCAAAAGCCAATGGGGATACGGATCGTATTACTCAGTTAGAACAGACCATAGTTCAGCTCACTCAGCGTATTGAACAGTTGGAACAACAAATTAACGGTAAAACTCAATGAAGATATGGGTTGACGCAGACGCTTGCCCGAAAGTGATAAGAGAAACGATTGTACGTGCAGCAGAACGCACAGGGATAGAGTGTACCTTCGTAGCTAACCACATCATTCCAGTACCTAAGCGAGTCAATATTCACTCCATTCAGGTCCCTGCAGGTTTTGATATTGCTGATAATGAAATTGTAAGACGAGTAGAAGCGAACGACTTGGTTATCACTTCCGACATTCCCCTTGCCGACGAAGTTATTACCAAAGGGGCATTGGCGCTTAACTCACGCGGTGAGCTTTATACGAAAGACACCATTAAAGCACGCCTCAATATTCGCGACTTTATGGAAACAATGCGATCAAGTGGTATTCAAACCGGAGGCCCAAGTGCCCTGTCTCAGACTGATCGACGCGAGTTCGCTAACCACTTAGACAGATATCTGGCGAAGTTTAAAAAATAGCTCGATTCTAAATACAAAAAAACCTGCGAATCTCGCAGGTTTTTTCTTATCTATATAACTAATCAAGCTATATAACCAATCAAGGTATGTAGCTTAAAGCGAACATGACTTATGGCGTATAGTACGTTGCAGCACCTGGGCCTACTGGTAGACCTAGCAAGAATACCCAAACGTAGAACAACAAGCTCCAACCTACGATAAAGCAAATTGAGTAAGGCAGCATGGTTGCGATTAGCGTACCAATACCTAGATTCTTCATGTAGCGAGTTGCAACCGCAAGGATCAGACCAAAGTAACTCATCATTGGTGTGATGATGTTGGTGGTTGAGTCACCGATACGGTAAGCCGCTTGAATCGTTTCAGGCGCATAACCGACTAGCATTAACATTGGAACGAAAATTGGTGCCGTTACTGCCCACTGCGCCGATGCTGAACCGATCATCAGGTTGATGAAGCCACACATCAGGATAAATGCGAAGAACAACATTGGACCTGTTAAGCCGATGTTTTGCAGGAAGTCTGCACCTGCAACAGCAAATACCTGACCGAAGTTAGTCCACTTGAAGAATGCTACAAACTGAGCAGCAAAGAATACCAATACGATGTACATGCCCATAGAAGACATAGATTTCGCCATCGCATCGATAACATCACGGTCAGTTTTCATCGTACCCACAACACGGCCATAAACGTAGCCAGGGATTGCGAAGAATACGAAGATGAAAGCAACAATACTTTTCAGGAATGGTGAACCAGCAACAGTACCTTCAGCAGAGCGAAGAACACCGTCAGCAGGAACGATAGTCCAAGCAAGAAGAGCACTTACTGCAAGTACTGCAATACCAGCAAGCTTCAAACCACGTTTTTCAATATCAGTCAGAGTACCCATCTTGTCTTTAGAAAGGTCTTCTGCTGCCTCTTCTGGGTTGTATTTACCCAGTTTAGGTTCAACGATCTTCTCAGTTACGTAAGCACCCATACCTGCGATAAAGAAGGTAGAGACAAACATGAAGTACCAGTTCACTTCTGGGCCAACCGTGTAAGTTGGGTCAATCATTTGTGCTGCGGTTTCAGTAATACCTGAAAGCAGTGGATCAACAGTACCAATCAGAAGGTTTGCAGAGTAACCACCAGATACACCTGCAAATGCGGCAGCCAGACCCGCCAGAGGGTGACGACCTAAAGAGTGGAACAACATAGCTGCAAGTGGAATCAATACCACGTAGCCAAGTTCAGATGCTGTATTAGAAATGATACCTGCAAATACAACTGTAACTGTCACCATGCGAGCAGATGCGCCCATAACAAGGCCACGCATTGCAGCAGATAAAAGACCAGAATATTCAGCAATTGCCACACCAAGCATAGCAACAAGCACTGTGCCTAAAGGTGCGAAACCAACAAAGTTTTTCACTAGGTTAGTTACGATCAGTTGTAAACCTTCAGCATTAAGCAGGCTAACAACGTGGATCATACCATCAGCGGCACGGCCTTTAGCGCCTTCTGGACGTGGGTCCATAACTGAGACTTCAAAGTAGCCTGCAATACCTGATGAAATAAGAATCGCTAAACAGAAAATAGCGAATAAAGTAATCGGATGGGGTAATAGATTCCCTAAATACTCAACACCATCTAAGAAGCGGGTAAAAAGTGACTTTTTAGGTGCTGGTTTGTTTATTGAAGCAGACGAACTCATCTGTTTCCTCCTTGTAGTTTTCTCTATGCATTTGTGACAAAAATGTCAAAAGCGCGGCGAAGAGTACTTGAGGGAGTGAACATTACAAAATCAAAGATGTTACAGATTATTTCAAATTAAGCATAAAATAATCCAAATCAGCACAATACGTTGTGTTATAAACCAAACAAATGTATTTAACGAATATTATAAGTTAATAACGATATTCAAGTCGTAGCAATGACTCATCTCTGCACTGCTTTAAACCTTGGATTAGCTTTACAGATAACGTAAAGACGCCCACGACGTTTTACAATCTGGCAACCTGGATGACGATTTTTTGCACTTTTCAGAGAACTTAATACTTTCATGGATGAAACCTCGCAATTAATTATTGTTATAATATAACATAACAAAATAGAATTACTGTCAACAATAATTACTACTGTTCTCTGTTAGGTGTGATATTTTCACTTTTATTTCTTTAGCCAAACTCAATACACGCCAATGCACACCATCACGCCGATTGCTACCATCGAAACTCCATATAAAGAGAAGTTTGCCGTTCCCCGCCAGCCGCGTTTAGTGTCCAGCGCAACAGCACGCATCAAATTATTAGGCGAGCTGAACTGTATGGAAGCAGTACGTGAGTTAGAGCAGTTCAGTCATCTGTGGTTATTGTTCTTGTTTGATCAAAATCTTGAAGCAGGTTGGAAACCAACGGTTCGTCCACCGCGTCTTGGTGGCAATGAAAGAGTGGGTGTATTGGCTTCCCGTTCAACATTTCGTCCGAATGGAATTGGTATGTCTGCGGTGGAGTTTCGAGGCATAGAAAAAGAAGGCGACCAAATCTATATAGAAGTGGGCAGTGTTGATCTGGTTGATGGTACTCCCATCATCGATATCAAACCTTATATCCCCTATTCTGACTCCGTACCAGAAGCAAAAGGTGGATACGCTGATGCGGAGCCTCCAAAAGTTGAGGTTGAATTCAGCCCTACAGCTCTGGCTATTTTGCAGTCGCTACCCGATTCAACCGTCAAACAAGCGGTGATTAGCGAAGTTCTAGCACAAGATCCACGTCCTGCTTACAAGAAAAATAAGCCTGACGATAAGCAATACGCAGTACATTTGTACAATTTGAACGTAAAATTCACCATATCTGGTAACTTAGTGACAGTTACTACTATTGAACACTTTTGACATTCGCATTTGGCTGATATTATTAGCGGCTAAATTTATTACCACCTTTGATAAACGGATACCATAAATGCGTACCAGTAAATATCTTCTTTCTACTCTGAAGGAGACTCCAAACGACGCAGAAGTAGTGAGCCACCAGCTCATGCTACGTGCGGGTATGATCCGTAAGCTAGCTTCAGGTCTTTACACTTGGCTACCTACCGGTCTTCGCGTACTGCGTAAAGTCGAAACCATCATTCGCCAAGAAATCGACAATGCAGGGGCAATCGAAACACTAATGCCCGTTGTGCAGCCGTTTGAACTATGGGAAGAGACTGGTCGCTCTGAAAAGATGGGCCCAGAACTGCTTCGCTTTACTGACCGCCACACTCGTCCGTTTGTACTAAGCCCAACAGCAGAAGAAGTGATTACTGCTCTTGTGCGTAATGAAGTGAGTTCATACAAGCAGCTTCCGCTGAACCTGTACCAAATCCAGACTAAGTTCCGTGATGAACGCCGCCCTCGTTTTGGCGTGATGCGCTCTCGTGAATTCTCTATGATGGATGCATACAGCTTCGACATCGATAAAGAAGGTCTGCAAAAATCTTACGACGCTATGCACGATGCTTACTGTAAAGCATTCGACCGCATGGGTCTGGATTACCGCCCAGTATTGGCGGATAGCGGCGCTATCGGTGGTAGCGGCTCTCAAGAGTTCCACGTATTAGCGGAAAGCGGCGAAGACTTAATCGCGTTCTCTACTGAATCTGATTACGCAGCGAACATTGAAAAAGCAGAAGCGGTTGCACTTGCAGCAGAACTTGCAGCTCCGACTCAAGAGATGACTCTGGTTGATACGCCAAATGCGAAAACCATTGCAGAACTTGTTGAGCAATTTGAACTGCCTATCGAGAAAACAGTTAAAACGCTTTTCGTTAAAGCATCAGATGAAGTTGACGCAGACATCATTGCCCTGATCATCCGTGGTGATCACGAGCTAAACGAAGTTAAAGCAGAGAACTTGAAAGAAGTCGCTTCTCCATTAGAGATGGCTTCTGAAGAAGAGATTCGTGCTCTAGTCGGTGCAGGCCCAGGTTCTTTAGGTCCAGTAGGTCTAAAACTGCCATTCATCGTTGACCGCACGGTTGCTGTAACCCGCGACTTCAGTGCTGGTGCAAACGTTGATGGTAAACACTACTTCGGCATTAACTGGGGCCGTGACGTTCAACTAGGTCAAGTTGAAGACCTACGTAACGTTGTTGAAGGTGACCCAAGCCCATGTGGTAAAGGCACTATCATGCTTAAGCGTGGTATCGAAGTTGGTCACATCTTCCAGCTTGGTACTAACTACTCTGAGAAAATGAACTGTGGTGTTCTAGGCGCTGACGGTAAAAACGTTATTCTAGAAATGGGTTGTTACGGTATCGGTGTTACTCGTGTGGTGGCTGCTGCGATTGAACAGAACCACGATAAATACGGTATCATCTGGCCAGACGCTATTGCACCGTTCCAAGTGGCTATCGTTCCAATGAACATGCACAAATCTGAGCGCGTTCAAGAAGCCGCAGAGAAGCTATATGCTGAACTGACAGCTGCTGGTATCGAAGTTCTATTCGATGACCGTAAAGAACGCCCAGGTGTTATGTTCTCTGATATGGAGCTACTTGGTGTTCCTCATACGATCGTTATCGGTGATCGTAGTATGGACGAAGGTAATTTCGAATATAAAAACCGTCGCACTGGTGACAAAACGCCAGTAGCAATGACTGATATCGTCGAGCACATCAAGTCGAAAATGGCTTAATCTCGAACGTCTATCTTTGAAGGCTGCCTATTGGCAGCCTTTTTTATTAATGCTGGATTCATCATTTCTCTTCTACACTGCATAAAAACAAAAAGGAGAAAGACATGGATCTCAAAGCCCTACTCAATCAAGCACTCAACTCCAATTTGGTTCAATCCGGTAAGCAGCAAGCTCAGTCTTTAGCTCAGGATAAAAGCCAGCTTGCCACCCTTGGTGCAGGTGCACTCGGCGGAGGTATCATAGGCCTTTTAATGGGTTCAAAGAAAACCAAGAAGTTGGGCAAAAAAGCGCTCGCCATTGGTGGTTCTGCGGCTCTGGGGGCTCTCGCTTATAAGATGTATAACGACTGGCAAGCCAATCAAAATGAACCAACTCAGCCAGCGGCCTTTGACCAATCAAATCCTCGCCATGAAATACTCATTCTTAAAGCGATGATCGCTTCCGCCAAAGCAGATGGACACGTAGATGAGCAAGAAATGGCTAAGATAAACCAAGTGATTAATGAGATTGGTGCCGATAACGACGTTCAAACCCTGTTCCAACAAGAGTTGAAAAAGCCTTTAGACCCGAACGAAATCGCGGCGCTGGCGCAAACTCCGGCTCAAGCGTCGGAGATTTATCTTGCTTCAGCCTTGGTTGCCGACGAGCAAAACTTTATGGAAAAAGCGTATCTGCAAGAATTGGCGAAGCAACTCGGTTTAAGTGAAGAGTTAGTAAATAACATTCATCAACAGATAAACGGTGAATAATTCACCGGCTGAAACTCAACATTGAGCCAGCTCAAAGGTAACTTTTGTCTTCATTCTGCTCTCTGTGTATATTGAGAGCAGTTATCATTTATAAGACAGACGTCTCGTTCTGTATTATTCATTCTGTAAAAGTAGGTCGTTCTGTAAAAGTAGGATAGAGATATGCAAGTTTACGGTTGTTGTGATTTAGTTCGTGAGTTATACGCTCAAATTGGTAGTGGCGATCAAGCCTATATTCCTCAAGCAATTAGTTGCGCGGTTCGTGCTTTGAACGATGTGGCAGCGGATACTTCTTTACCAAAAGAAGTAAGAGAAAAAGCCGCCTTTGCTGCGGCAAACTTACTGATTTCTGATTTCGAGGACAAATAATGAATCTCGCCAATTTCGCCTCTATGGACACAGTCATGCTAATGAGCATTGTGAACATGAAGCTGCGTGACGACTTTAACGGTGATTTAGATAAGCTGGTTGCCTACTTCGATATTGACCGAACCGCACTTGAAGCAAAGCTGGCCACAGCCGGCTTTGAGTTTCTACCTGAGGCGGGTCAGTTTAGATAATCTTTTCGCTCCTCCAGTTCTCCCCCTCTGATGAGAGTGGGTTAGAGGAGGTTGAATTCCGCGTCCACGAATTCAATCAACCACTGCGTAAGTAACCCCACCTAGCCTCCCCTTAAAAAGGGGAGGAACTACAAAATGTCGCCTCATTAATCTAATCCCACAAAAAAACGCAAACCCAAGGGTTTGCGTTTTTAATTATCTGAAATTTAGTAGCTTTAATTCACAGGTCTGTTATTAACCCAAGTTCTTACGTGCGTTTTGGAACATACGCATCCAAGCACCGTTCTCGCCCCAGCTATCTGGATGCCATGAGTTCGCCACTGTGCGGAATACACGCTCAGGGTGAGGCATCATGATAGTCACACGGCCATCAGCAGTTGTTAAACCAGTAATTGCGTTTGGCGAACCATTCGGGTTGTTCGGGTATTGTTGTGTTGGGTTACCCAAGTTATCAACAAAACGAACCGCTACCGTACCTGAGTTTTCGATAGCCGCTAGGTGTGCTTCATCACGAACTTCTACACGACCTTCACCGTGAGAAACCGCGATAGGCATACGAGAACCAGCCATACCGTCGAAGAACACAGAATCAGATTTCTGAACTTCTACCAAGCTAAAACGAGCTTCAAAACGCTCAGATTCGTTACGTACGAAACGAGGCCATAAGTCTGCACCTGGGATCAGTTCTTTCAGGTTAGAAAGCATCTGACAGCCATTACACACACCTAGAGAGAAGGTATCTTCACGGTTGAAGAAGGTTTCAAACTGGTCACGAGCCTGTGCGTTAAATAGCACTGACTTCGCCCAACCTTCACCAGCACCCAGTACGTCACCGTAAGAGAAGCCACCACAAGCCACAAGGCCTTGGTACTCTTCCAATACAGCCTGACCAGTCAAGATATCACTCATATGGATATCGGTAGCTTCAAAACCTGCACGGTCAAACGCTGCTGCCATTTCAACATGCGAGTTAACACCCTGCTCACGCAGAATTGCCATCTTAGGCTTAGCACCTTTCGCAATGTAAGGCGCTGCTACGTCTTCGTTAGTATCGAAGCTGAGTTTCACGTTCAGACCTGGGTCTGAGTTGTCTTTCTTCGCTTCAAACTCTTGGTTTGCACACGTAGGGTTGTCACGCATCGCTTGCATTTTGTGCGTCATTTCAGCCCAGATAGTACGAAGTTCTGTTCTTGAACGGTCGACCAGTACTGTTTCACCAGAAGTGATCACTAGCTTGTCTGAAGCTTCTACTGCGCCAATAACGTGTGAACATGCTGCTAAACCGTTATCTGCTAGTGTTGCCAGCACAGATTCAAGTTCATCGTTCTTAACCTGAACAACTGCACCGAGTTCTTCGTTGAACAGCGCAGCAAGAGTATCTTCACCTAAAGCTTCGATGTTTGCCTTCACACCACAGTGACCAGCGAATGCCATCTCAGCAAGAGTAACAAATAGACCGCCGTCGCCTTTATCGTGGTAAGCAATCAGCTTATCGTTGCTGACTAGGCTTTGAATAGCGTTGAAGAAACCTTTTAGTTGCTCTGCGTTATCTACATCAGCAGGCTTATCACCCAACTGCTTGTAAACCTGAGCCAGTGCTGTTGCACCTAGACGGTTCTTACCGTTACCTAGGTCAATAAGCACTAGGCTTGATTCGCCTAAATCTGTGCGAAGCTGTGGAGTCACTGTCTTGCGAACATCTTCTACGCGAGAAAACGCAGTGATGATCAATGAAAGTGGAGAAGTCACTTCTTTGTCTTCGCCATTTTCGTTCCACTTAGTCTTCATCGACATTGAGTCTTTACCCACAGGGATAGTCAGACCAAGTGCCGGACACAGCTCTTCACCTACCGCTTTCACTGCTTCGTATAGACCAGCATCTTCACCTGGGTGACCCGCTGGAGACATCCAGTTCGCAGATAGTTTGATACGTTTGATATCGCCGATTTCAGTTGCAGCGATGTTAGTAATTGCTTCACCAACCGCTAGACGAGCAGACGCACCGAAGTCCAGTAATGCTACAGGCGTACGTTCCCCCATAGCCATAACTTCACCGTGGTAAGTGTCGTAACTTGCCGCTGTTACTGCGCAGTTCGCAACAGGAACCTGCCATGGACCAACCATTTGGTCACGAGCCACCAGACCAGTTACCGTACGGTCACCAATGGTGATAAGGAATGTTTTCTCTGCAACGGCTGGTAGACGAAGAACACGTTCAATCGCATCACCCAGTTCAATACCTGAACGATCAATAGCTGGGCTGTTCACCTTCGCTGTTTTTGCATCACGGTGCATTTTAGGTGTTTTACCTAGCAGGATATCCATTGGCATATCGATAGGCGTGTTGTCGAAGTGTGTATCTTCCAGCTTCAGGTCACGCTCTTCAGTCGCGATACCTACAACTGCGTATGGAGCACGTTCACGCTTACAGATAGCATCGAATGCCGCCATGTTTTCTGGCGCAACTGCCAGTACATAACGTTCTTGAGATTCGTTACACCAAATTTCCAGCGGGCTCATTCCCGGCTCATCATTTGGCACGTCACGCAGTTGGAAAATACCGCCACGCTCGCCGTCATCTACTAGCTCTGGCAATGCGTTAGAAATACCGCCCGCGCCCACATCGTGAATAAATGCGATTGGGTTTGCGTCACCAAGCTGCCAGCAACGGTCGATAACTTCCTGACAACGACGTTCCATCTCAGGGTTTTCACGTTGTACAGAAGCAAAATCGAGATCTTCCGCAGACTGACCTGAAGCCATAGAAGAAGCAGCACCGCCACCAAGGCCGATGTTCATTGCAGGACCACCAAGCACGATTAAGCTTGCACCTACTGGAATTTCTTTCTTCTGTACGTGTTCATCACGGATGTTACCTAAACCACCAGCAATCATAATTGGTTTGTGGTAACCACGGATCTCTTCACCCGCGTGAGAAGTCACTTTCTCTTCGTAGGTACGGAAGTAGCCTAAAAGGTTAGGACGACCAAATTCGTTGTTAAATGCTGCGCCGCCTAAAGGACCTTCAAGCATGATATCCAGAGCGTTAACGATACGACCTGGCTTACCAAAATCCGTTTCCCAAGGCTGTACAAAGTTTGGAATACGAAGGTTAGAGGTTGTAAAACCAACTAAGCCAGCTTTCGGTTTACCGCCGATACCGGTTGCGCCTTCATCACGGATCTCACCGCCAGAACCTGTAGAAGCACCTGGCCATGGAGAAATAGCCGTTGGGTGGTTGTGTGTTTCCACCTTCATCAGAATGTGTGCTTTTTCGTGGCTGTAGCCGTATTGACGAGTCTCTGGGTTCGGGAAGAAACGACCAACTTCAGAGCCTTCCATTACCGCAGCGTTATCTTTGTAAGCAGACAGAACGTAATCTGGAGTCATCTCCATTGTGTTCTTGATCATCTTGAACAGCGATTTGTCTTGCTTCACGCCGTCGATTGTCCAATCTGCATTGAAGATCTTATGGCGACAGTGCTCTGAGTTTGCTTGTGCAAACATCATTAATTCGATGTCAGTTGGGTTACGCTCAAGCTTAGTCACAAAGCTTTCAAGTAAGTAGTCGATCTCATCTTCAGCAAGAGCCAGACCAAGAGTAACGTTTGCTTCTTCAAGCGCTTTACGGCCACCTGAAAGTAGATCAACGTAAGCAACAGGCGCTGGTTCTGCAGATTTGAATAGTGCAGCAGCTTGCTCTTGTTCAGTAAAAACCACTTCCATCATGCGGTCATGAATTAAAGCGTTGATGCTAGCGATTTGGTCAGCTGAAAGTTCACCTTCAGACTCAATGTAGTAAGCCGTACCGCGCTCTAGTCGCTTAACATTTGCCAAGCCACAGTTGTTAGCGATATCTGTTGCCTTAGAAGACCAAGGAGAAATTGTACCCGGGCGAGGAGTAACAAGAAGTAGCAAACCTTGTGGCTCGTGTTCTTGAATTGTTGGACCGTAAGTCAATAACTTCTCAAGTTTTTCGATTTCACTGTCGTCTAAATCTGCCTTGAGATCAGCAAAGTGCATGAACTCTGCATAGATACCCGTCACAGGTAAGTTTTGTTCACGACACGTCTCGAGTAGTTTATTGACACGAAACTCAGAAAGAGCTGGGGAACCACGCAAAATTCTCATGTGCAAAGGTCTCTATATCCATTGATTGAGGTGTAATTGGTATAAATTCATCTAATTATCAGTATGTTAAACTAATTAATTGGAACTTATGCCGATTTCATCTCTTTGATGCGAGCGCATTATAGAGGATTTTTTTTTGTGACGTAACACCAAAAGCAACCGTTTGCGTCATTTTTTTCATTAATTTTGAATTTCACCCTGTTTGAACAATTTTCAGACACAACAAGCTTAGTAACAAGCTATCACTTTGCCATACGAGCAGCCTTTGATATAAAGGCACTAATTGATGTAAGAGATCTCAAATTAATGACAAAGCTTTTTTATCATTCACTCAGCCGTGGCTTCACTCTATTTTTAATGACTCTTCTCGTAAGTGGTTGCCAAATAGATTCCGAACCGAAAAGTGAACTTGACCAGATCCGTGAACGCGGCATCTTGCGTGTGGGTACATTAAACAACCAACTCTCTTACTACATCGGTCCAGATGGCCCTTCTGGGTTGGATTATGAATTAGCCAGAGAATTTGCAGCACAACTGAATGTCAAACTTGAGATGAAGCCCGCTTATCGCCTCTCAAGTCTGTTTCCTGCTCTCAAAAACGGCGAGATCGATATCATCGCTGCAGGTCTTAGTCAATCGGAAGAACGCCTGAAAGACTACCGCGCCGGCCCTGCTTACTACTACGTATCTCAACAAGTGGTGTATAAAAAAGGCCAATGGCGTCCGCGTAATATTCAGCAGCTTGTCAATAAGCAACAAGAGCTTGAAGATCAAAATGACGGTCAATCTATTTTCAGTGTGGTTGATGATTCTCACTTTGAAACAACGCTCAACGGACTAAAGAAAGATTACCCTGATTTTGATTTCCATATTGATACCAACTCAGACGTCAACGATCTGCTCAAAAGCGTTTCTGAAGGTTCATTGCTGTTTACTATGGCAGATTCGGTAGAAGTTTCACTTTCTCAACGTATTTATCCTGACCTCGCGTCTGCCTTTGAAGTGACAGAAGACCAACCTATCTCTTGGTTTATGCGTCGTTCACAAGACGAAAGCCTGTATGCCATGATGATTGAGTTCTTTGGTGAACTAAAACAATCAGGATCGCTCGCATCATTAGAAGAAAAGTACATCGGTCACATTGGCACTTTCGACTATGTAGATACGCGTGCATTTATTCGAGCACTTGATAACCGACTGCCTAAATGGGCACCACTATTCCAGAAATATTCGGATGAATTTGACTGGCGCTTGATTGCGGCACTGGCTTATCAGGAATCTCACTGGAACCCTAGAGCTAAATCGCCAACCGGTGTACGTGGCATGATGATGCTGACGCTACCAACTGCGAAAAGTGTTGATGTCTCCAACCGCCTTGACCCAGAACAATCGGTTAGAGGTGGTGTCGAGTACCTACGAAGAATGGTGGCGCGAGTTCCAGATTCCATTTCTGATCACGAAAAAATCTGGTTTGCCCTTGCTTCCTATAACGTCGGTTACGGTCACATGATGGATGCTCGTCGACTCACCAAACTTCAGGGCAGTGATCCGGATACTTGGGCAGAAGTAAAAGACAGACTACCTTTGTTACGTCAGAAGAAATATTTCTCGAAGACCATCTATGGTTATGCACGTGGTGATGAAGCGAGAAACTATGTTGAGAACATACGTCGTTACTATCAAAGTATCATTGGCCATTTAGAGCAACAGAAAGTGGTTAGCGTCGAATCTGGCACCGATGACATCACGGTGATTCATTTACCGGAAGAGGATGAAAGTGATGAAAGTACCCTTGATGAGTCTATTGATGATTCGCAAAACGATGAAGAGAGCTTAGATTCTGAGCAAGAAGAATCGACAAGCGATAACCCTGCATCAATTCAAAAATAAACACTTGATTTTTTTCTTCGGAACCCATAAATAGATATGTGCATCCGCTCTTACTCTACAAATAAAAACAAGTAGGAGTCGGATACATAAAAACGTCAAATAAGTTTGATAGTTTGGCGCCCTGATTGGATGAATAATTGGGGTTTGTTGTGATAGTTAGTACTGAAAGGGGGACGTTTTATGCTTAAACGTAGGCCTAAACTCCTTAACAAAGCAGTATCAGCTAACCGCCGTCGCCGTATGCTAGCCAATACAAAAAAGAAAGTGCTAGCACGTCATCGAGCGTATGTACATTTGGAAGAACAGTACTTGTAATCAGCTGATATTTTAGGGACGCAAACATCTACGAATGTAGATGTTTGCCAAAGACCCACTACCAATCGTTTTATTCACTCGTCTTATTTCGTTCTATCCCGCAACTTCCCACTTGTTACTTTTATTTCTCAACCGTTTGATCTCGTTTCTGTTCATCTTTTAATGCTTTAATTTCTTTGCGACGACGCTTGAAGAAGGCCTGTAACTGCTGGCGACACTCATCCTCTAATAAACCTTTTTCTATCGTGGCGTAGTGATAAGCCGCAGGGCTGTCAAAGATGTTCAATACCGTACCTGCGGCACCGGCTTTAAGGTCAGGAGCACCATAGACAATTCGCTTTACTCGACTATGCAATAAAGCGCCAGCACACATAGGACAAGGTTCCAACGTGACATACAAAGTTGTATCTAACAGGCGATAGTTTTCTAACTTCTCTCCCGCCTGACGTAATACCTGAATTTCAGCGTGAGCCGTTGCATCATGATTGCCAATTGAACGGTTCCAGCCTTGAGCAATGATTTCCCCATCTTTAACCAATACCGCGCCTACAGGAACTTCTCCTTGCTCTTCAGCCTTAGCGGCTAAAGCCATCGCTTGGCGCATAAAGTCTTCGTCTTGTGGGCTAAATTCCGCTTGGGATTCCGTCATTATTCTCTCTCTTGTTGGACTTGGGTTTGTTTGCCCTTTATTGGACGAAATTATACAACAGCTTCGGCTGATAAGCTTTTCGCAAGGTAATCCACCAGCAGGCGGACTTTGGCCGATAGATGCCGATTATGGGGATAAAGCGCCCACACACCTTCTCTGTCATCACGATATGAAGGAAGTACTTCGACTAATGCTCCTGACGCTAAGTGTTCACTTACGTAGTAATCCGGTAGCTGAACCATGCCCATTCCGCGCAGTGCAGCATCCAACAGAACGATCCCGCTATTGCAGTTAATATTACCTTTCACCCGAATAGAGCGTGACTGGCCGTGTTCCTTGAAACGCCAGTGATCATAAGTTCCAATCAAACATTGATGTTTATTTAGCTCAGACAATGTATGAGGCACGCCGAAGCGAGACAGGTATTCTGGCGTTGCACAAACATATAACTGTCGATTACTCAGTTTCTTAGCCCGAAAACTGGAATCGTCTAACTGCCCCAAACGGATTGCCAAATCGACACCTTGTTCAATTAAGTCGAGCTTTTGGTTAGTGAGCACTAACTCTAAATTTAGCTGTTCATGTTGCTGAAGAAACTGATGAAGTAGAGGCGCAATTTTTTGCTCTCCGTAAGTCACTGGTGCAGTCACTTTGAGTTTGCCTTGCGGCGTTTGCTGCATCTGAGTAACGGTTTGCTCTGCTTGCTCTAAACCTTCAACCAACACTCGACATTGCTGAAAGTAAACCAGCCCTGCTTCAGTCAGAGACACTTTACGTGTCGTTCTTACCAGCAACTTCACTTTCAGTCGCTCTTCAAGCGTTGCGACACGGCGACTGATATTCGCCACCGAAGTGTTTAAGCGCAGCGAGGCCTGAGTGAAGCTTCCACACTCAGCGACCGCAATAAACTCGTTAATTCCTTCCCAACCTGCCATCAACAACTCTTTTTGATTATTACAATAGTGTAAAAGTTATTCTCATTTTCACCCAATTATTAACCAAAGAGAAGCTTCTATACTAAAAGACTACTGATGGTGTTGGGAGTACACCAAACACTCCTCGTTATTGATTAAAAGGATGACCACATGTCACAAGACAAATTCATAAAATCACGCGCTGCGGTTGCGTGGGGTCCAAACCAACCTCTTAAAATCGAAGAAGTGGATGTCATGCTTCCTCGTAAAGGTGAAGTGTTAGTACGAATTGTGGCATCAGGTGTTTGTCATACTGATGCATTCACGTTATCCGGCGAAGACCCAGAAGGCGTGTTCCCATCAATTCTTGGTCACGAAGGTGGCGGTATTGTTGAGATGGTGGGCGAAGGTGTTACTTCTGTAGAAGTCGGTGATCACGTCATCCCACTTTACACAGCGGAATGTGGCGAGTGTAAGTTCTGTAAATCAGGTAAGACTAACCTGTGCCAAGCAGTTCGCGCTACCCAAGGTAGAGGCCTGATGCCAGACGGCACAACTCGTTTTTACAAAGATGGTCAGCCTATTTATCACTACATGGGTTGCTCAACCTTCTCTGAATACACTGTACTGCCTGAGATTTCTCTTGCGAAAGTGAATAAAGAAGCACCACTAGAAGAAATCTGTCTATTAGGTTGCGGTGTCACAACAGGTATGGGCGCGGTAATGAATACCGCTAAAGTGAAGAAAGGCGACACTGTCGCTATCTTCGGTTTAGGCGGTATTGGTCTTTCGGCGATTATCGGTGCTCGCATGGTCGGCGCAAGCCGCATTATAGGTATCGATATCAACGAGAAGAAATTCGAACTAGCGAAACAACTTGGTGCGACAGATTGTATCAATCCACAACACTTCGATAAGCCGATTCAGGAAGTGATTGTTGAGATGACAGACGGTGGCGTGGACTTCTCATTTGAATGTATTGGTAACGTCAACGTGATGCGCCAAGCGCTCGAATGCTGCCATAAGGGCTGGGGCGAATCCGTTATCATCGGTGTTGCTGGCGCAGGTCAAGAGATCTCTACTCGCCCATTCCAGTTGGTCACTGGCCGTGTGTGGCGTGGTAGTGCATTTGGCGGCGTTAAAGGTCGTTCACAACTTCCGGGCATCGTTGAGCAATACCTTGCTGGTGAGTTTGGCCTGCAAGAGTTTATCACTCACACCATGGCCTTAGATGAGATCAACGATGCATTCGATTTGATGCATGCTGGCGAAAGTATTCGCTCTGTCGTTCACTTCAATAAGTAGTGCAGAACGATATCTAAAGACAGCGTATACCCTATAACTTCGAGTGGCTGCGAACTTGGGCAGCCACTACGAAAAACTGGGTATAGGAGGAAGAATGAGTTTAATTAATCATAGCCAAGCGAAAGTTTTCGATGGCTGGCACAAGCAATACATTCATCAATCCAGCACACTCAATTGTGAAATGCGCTTTGCCATTTATCTGCCGTTAGAAGCGACCGAAGATAAACCAGTGCCTGTATTGTATTGGTTATCAGGGCTGACCTGTACAGACGAAAATTTCATGCAGAAAGCGGGCGCGTTTAAAAAAGCCGCAGAGTTAGGGATTGCGATTGTCGCTCCAGATACTAGCCCTAGAGGTGAAGGTGTGCCTGATGATCCGGAAGGAGCTTACGATTTCGGCCTCGGTGCAGGTTTTTATCTTAATGCTACCCAAGAGCCATGGCAGGAGCATTATCAGATGTACAGCTACATCGTTGATGAACTGCCACAGCTGATAGAAGCAAATTTCCCTGTTAGTAAGCGCAAAGCCATTTCAGGGCATAGTATGGGTGGTCACGGAGCCTTGACGATTGGCATCAAGAACCCAACGACTTATTCGTCGATATCTGCATTTAGCCCTATATGTCATCCGATGGCCGTGCCATGGGGACAAAAAGCGTTTCGCAATTACTTAGGTGAAGACAAGAGCAAATGGCTACAGTACGATGCGGTTGAGCTAATGAAAACTCATCTAGTGACAGCGCCAATATTGGTTGACCAAGGAAACGCGGATAGTTTCTTAACTGAGCAACTCAAACCAGAGACATTGCAATCAGCAGCCATTGAAGCAAAAGCAAACTTAACTCTGCGTATTCAGCCAGGGTATGACCACAGCTACTACTTCATTCAGACATTTATCGATGATCACCTAGAGTTTCACGCTAAATATCTTAAAACTGAGTAATGATTTATCTCAATTCAAAAAGCCCGCGACATGCGGGCTTTTGTATCGATTGATGCTTATAGCTCGCTCAAACACCTAGGTATTAAACTCACTGTATTTGGACAACATGGTTTGCAGAGAGACAGTTTGCTTACTTCCATTTCGGTCAAACCAAGAAACCTCCATAGTGATAGTTTTTACAGCCAATGTTGGATTGGGCTCATGAACATCCCAACTCACTTTGTACACAGGGTCTTCGTTACATACATAAGAAGCAATGTTCCTATCATAGTCAGGCGTTCTAACGCGCATATGAGCCGCTCTAGAACCTCGAGTTCGAAACCACTCCAGCCTCTGCTCTGCAACATTCAACGCTTTAATGCTGTGTAGGGCATAATCTGCACGTTGTTCAATATAAGCTTGAAGTTTGATAAGCCCTAAGGCACTAACCCCAATTAAAGCAAAAGTGATCATCACTTCAACCAAACTAAAACCTGACTGTTTGTTTCTATTCTGCATACCAAGATCCTTCTCTCCACCTTGGTGGATTAACATTTGCCTGTACGTTATTGATGACATCACCATTAAAATTGACTTCTAATGAATCATTAAATACTGCTGACTGCCCCGGTGTATCAAAGTATTGCCCACCAGATAAACTGAACGCACCATATTGATAATATGAAGCTATGTTTCGAAAAGATCGCTCAACAACAGAAGAAGGATGATTCAAAATCCTATCCGCAACAAAGCCTCTCCATTGAATGGGAGATGCAACAAACTCTCGATTAAAATGGAATAAAACACCTTTGAACGGCTCAGACGAGCCACCGGGAGGCTTACCCATCACTGAAAAAACGCCTTCGTGAACAAGTATTAGAACACCGTCAGTAGCAGAAGCCGCATTGACTAAGTTATTGTATTCAGACATTTTGATCTCACATCCCCCTTCAACCCAGAGGAAATGTTTGCCAGAACGAATTTGCGATGCCAATGCGCTGCCGCAGTTATACACTTGCTTAGGATACCCAACGCCCTCCATCACAGTTACTTTGTCACTCATTTTCACCTTGTCATGTTCGTGAGCAGGGACATTAAAGAACTGTTCGAATAGAGATAAATGGGCATCTTGTACGAAATCTTTTCCTAAATGTCCCCACGATTGACCGAAAGAGCGATGAGAACCAAGACAGTCTTTGTAACCGGGGTTACTAAAATCTTCATAGGGTTTTCTGCCGTGAACCACTCCCTGATTAACCAACGATGGTGAATAAAAACGTCTCCCATAACGAAGAGCGACACACTCCCAACCTCTCTCCGTGAACTTACCAGGATCAGGCGTTGCAAATGACAAACTAGAATGAAAATACAAATCCGCATTGGACTGTATTGCCCCTGAGCTCAATCTATTCTTAATCAAGATTTCTTTTTCTACAGTACTGTAACCACTTTGTGCTACCACACGCTGACCATGAACAGAAGGGACAAAGGAAGCAATGACTCCATGCCCGGAACCACAATCAGTAATATTTTGTGGAACCTTATTTTCAGCTCGGAACTGCGCATAACCACACTCAATAGCACCTTCCGCTAACCAATGGTTTTGCCGAGATTTAATTTCATTTTGGGAGCGTTTAATTTGGTAAAAAAGCGATTTCTGAGTACCCAACGTCACCGTTAATGCCACCATCAATAAAATGGAGGTGACAGCTAAAGTTGTAACACCTTTTTGTAAGCACCTACTCATTGCCAGTTCCTCTGCGTCACTTTGATCTCTAAATATTGATTAATTTCAGGCTCTTTCGTCAGATGAGCAGCCATGCGAACAATAACAAAGGCACTTTCAACATCATCACTATCAATCTGATGGCTAGTAACGGAAAATTGGTTCACGGATATTTGGTTAGGATCAAACACGGAATAGCAGTTACCAAATTGAGTTGCAGCAGAATAAACAGAGATCAACGTTGGCCGGCTTTTTTCGCAGAACATCAGACTAGAAGTTTTACTATTTAACCAATACAGCACATGTCTATATTCAGGAGGAGTGCTTGAACGAACTTTATACACATACCCCAATGCGTTAGGTTTGCTATGTACATAGGTGACCTTTGACTCGCCCAAAAATCGCGCTGAAGTATCAAATCCATCATCGAACCCAGCTCTTAATATGTCCTCTTTTAGTTGATGCAATGTGCTTGATACGTTCTGTAACAGCATAATTTGTTTACTTTTTTCACTAGCAGATTTTTGCGTTGAAAGGAGCACACTACCAATAGTCGTTAATGCTATTCCTCCTAATAAAGCTGCAACCATGAATTCAACAATGGAGAAACCACTACATTTGCGAACTGCACTGCGAGTAACCATAAAACTCCCCTCCTTCTCCGCAAACAATGATTCGACTAGCACCAAACGAGCTTCTTAAATTCAATGGTTTCTCTATCAGATCAGTTAATGCAAAACGTAAGGTGCCATTACTTATCTTGCCTCTGATGCCATTGAACTTAATTTGATTCGATAGGTAATTGGATTGGAAATGTATATTTCTATACTTGTCTCCAGCCATAACTTGTATCGTTTCCCCTGCACCTGAAGTTTCAGAATCAGTCACTCGTATAGACCACTTCCCCGTTACCGTCGGATTACTATCCATTTCAATATGAGCCCAGAGATCTTTATTACGAAAGACAGCTTCTGATTTAGCCTGAACAAGAAACCCGTGTATTTCAGAAGCTAAATTCCTGATTTTGTGTTTCTGTTGGTAGAGATAAAGATTCGGCGCAGCAAAAGCTAACAACACCGACATAATAGAAATCGTGATGAGCATCTCTAGTAAAGTGAACCCGCGAAGCATTTCCCAAATTCCTCTGTAAGTCTTGCAATTAATATGAATCAACTTGCAAGGATACTAACAGGTACTAAAAATGGCGTAGGTTGATATGGAGAAGTAATAGAAATGATTCGTACATTTTACTGCAAGATAGCATCACGTAAGCATCAAGGTTTGACACTCATCGAATTAATCCTCGTTGTGGCCATCATTGGAATTCTAGGTTCTATCGCCTACCCCAACTACAGTGACCACATTAGGAAAGCACATAGAAAGCAGGCAATGGCCGATATGTCTAAATTGCAACTCTATTTGGAAGAGCACTACGACAATGGTTACTCAGCGGATACCATAATGACGAACGGTATTTGCAACAGCTTTTGCGAAGTTGATAATGACAGATATGAGATATCGGCGACCGTCAGTAAGACAGGTTATTTGATAACAGCGACACCGAAAGCAACAAAAGGGCAGAACAACGACACTTGCCTAGGGAATACCTATACCAAGTTGACGCTAGCACATACAGGAGAAAGCTTACCCAGCAGCTGCTGGCTTTAAGCTCAAGAGCCAAGAAGACTAAACCTTCTTGGCTTCATTAGAATTAAATTTTGATAGTTTTGCTTTCGTTCAAATGAACTATTTCGATTTCCTCTCCATTTAAACTCAGCGTTGGTGAATCCTGCTGAGTACCACTTTTGCCAGCAAATACAGCCGAAGCAATCCACTGACGACCAACATGAATATCGTATGTAGTAACTGGCACATAAGCTTGTTCTGTATAGAGAATATTCGAGTTAGGCGGTGTCGTAACACACTGGGTTTCCTTAGCGCCGTTTAGTAAATCGACCACTTGTGACTCTAACTCTTCCGTTACCACACGGCATTGAGTCTGCGACGATTCAATCACTGATTGAGGCAGCTTTTTGATAGAAAAGCCTCCTTCTACAGCCTCCAATTCTCGCTCACTATCAATACAATGCAGACGGATGTGCCAGTCCGAACAAGGAATTAACCACGTCTTTATTGCAACGTTTTTCCATGGTTGCCATGTTGAAACTATGTATTGATCCGTCACTTCAACCAATTCACACTCTCGACGACCTCGGTAATAACCGTCGCCTTCAGTCAGCAGTAACATAGAGTCACACGCGTTGTGTTTAAGCTGATAGCGACCACGCTCAAGCGTAAATCCAAATTGATTGGAATAGGCAAACTTTGTGTATTTCGACTCAGTATTAACATAATTGTTGAGTTCTAGCTGACCAGACGTCAGCATCCAAACATGCTTTGATTCATCACTATGGGTAATGATCTGATTGGCGTGAGGAAGAATATGTATTCCACTCATTGCAGGCAAAGGCTTCTCGTCGGCTTGCCAGAAAGGATGTTCTTCCCCGAGAGCGACCACCAAAAAGACTTTCGCCGCCCAATAGGTTGAACCGGGCGCATTATAATCTTCAGCCATGATTAAATTGGAATAGTGGTAGCCAATCGTCAGTAAACCTTGATGATCAAAAATGGGCTGCTTAAACCAGAATCGCAGATGACGCAGCAGTAATCCTTTCACCACTCCAAGATCGTAAATATCTTCATCAACAAAAGCGACCGCGCTCCAAAATGCAGCTTCAGCAAATCGATAGGTTAAGCTGCGTCCGAATGCGATAGCGTCCCCATCTTTTGCAAACATCCATATAAAATCGTTAGCAAACAGTTTGGCTCGCTCAACAAACAGAGCAGAACGTGCTGGGTCATGAGATTTCATCAGTTTGGCGTAAAACAGACTATAGAAGTGGAATCCCATAGAGATGTAATAATCTCTTGGTCGACCAATACCATCACAATACCAACCGTCTGCTAGGTAATACTCTTCTATTTTAGAAAAGTGAAAATCTACGCTTTTCTGATCGTAAGGCTTACCCGATAGCTGAAAACCTATCTGCACCATAATTGGAAAGAAATGCCAGTTATTATCAGGAATAACCGCCCAAGCCGATTGCTCTAACCAAGTCTGAACATTGTTTGCTTCTGATTCGCTAAAGTAGTTCCAAAAACCTTCCCTCAGCAGAGCCATTCCGTAACCATAAACCGCCATCTCAACTGCTCGTTGATCAAAATCGTTTATCTCTCCCCAATATTGAGGATGATTTGGATCTGTACCGACTCGTATTGCATCAAAGTAATACTCAACGTTAGAGCTATTGAAGTCTCCAGAAAGCAGAGGAAACACACCCCATAATAGGCGCGAGAAGGCTTCCATCTCAGCGATTTTCTTTCCGTAATGTGTGGTGGTTTCACCTAAAGCTAATCCACTGCATCCGGCAGTAAAAAAAGGATCCACAGCTTTAAGCAGTTCTTGGCAGCACGCGGCTAAATCGTTGCGAGTTGCTAATGGATTATTGCTCAGAAATTGTTGAGTTTTGCTCATGATTTTTCTCTTAAAAAATACGCCAACTGAACTTAGGATTTTCTGTTTTTACTCTTGCTCGATATAAAGTATCAGGCCAACACTGCCTCAACCGGGCGTCATCAATATCCACGGTATCAATGTTGACATGGATAGATTGATCAAACTGAATTTGAGAGTTTCCAACTAAAATGTGCTTGTCAAAGACTTGAGGGAAGGAAGAAAAAATTAGTGAAAGCACCATTTCACTATCACCTTCAACCTGCTCTTCAACTTGAATGTACTGCCCTTTAACATGAGTGACGTTGCGTCGATAAGATTTGAGATTTGCCTCTGGTGGATAAGCGTTGGACAGTTCCATAGCAATAGAGCTCACCTGAGTTGAAAACTCGACATTGACATCCGTTGCGGAAAAATTTTTACCGTTGTTTTGCATCACTGCTGAAAACGTTGGTAGGTTGTGCCAAGCACTCTGCATGGTCCATATTTCATAGCGCCGCTCAGAGAAAGTCTTTTTGGTATAGGTGCCAACACCAATATCAATCAAGATTGGTTTACTGGCTTTATAAACAATGATGTTGCCGACATCGTTGTGATTGTGGCTATCTGCGTTATGCCCAGCTTTGACACTCAAAGCAAAGCTATTATCACGCGAGATAAACTGACCAATGCTTGGATAATATACATCCGGTTTAACACGCTCTCGCTCAGATAGTGACTGCTGGATTCGGTCACTCATCGCCTGCGCAAAGAATGCACCTTGTAGCTGATAATAGAGGCTATATTCGTTCGCCAAACGGCTCTTTTCGCCGCTATCCACACTTCTTTGCCAGTCTTTCAATGCGTGCTGAATCAATACAGGAGAGTCTGTTGCAACACCAAATAAATACTCTCTGACATCACAAGAGTCTATGCGCGGAGCACTGTCTGCAAAGTTAAAATACCACTGCTCGCTAATATGGTTATTGGTGATGAAATTCGCCATGTTTTTAACTTTCGTTTCTTGAAAAACATTGAGATAAAAGCCATCACTCACCTGATTCAAAATATCGATGCAGTTGAAAAAGCACAATCCTGCATGTCGGTAATAGACCACACCTTCGTTGCATGCACCGTCATCACCATAATCCTTCAAAAAACAGTTCAGAGCGCATACCGCTTTATCAATCGCTTTTTGTTTCAACTCTTGTGAAGTAGGAAGAATAAAGAAAGCCAGCAAGACATTCTGCGTGCACCACGGCGTCCAGTTACACATAGATTCATCGCCATTCCCCATCCACCAAAAATGAGAATCAAGGAAAGGCTCAACAATCCGTTTAGTCACTTCCAGATTAAGTCTCTCTAACACATAGGGATATTGGCGCTGTAGATCGGCTTGAAGTAAGTAGTGCGCCAGTGACAACAACGCACCAGTTTCTGCGGCAAATAGATCAATAACAGGTCGGGTAGTATCTGGAAATGGATATAAGATTGAGTCGCGCACATATCCGTTATGAGCAGGTAACTGCCAGCCCGACTCTTCGCATATCAAGATAATGCCATCAACAATCTGAGCCAATAATCTCTCGTCCGGGGAGAGACAATAGCCGAGCGTTAAATCAATAAGCTTTTCTCGGCGCTGAAAATATTTGGCTTCAAAATTCACTCGATTTCCCGACTGTGAAAAAGCCAGATAATCCGAAGCCAATAGCTGTGTCCACGCCGATTCGTGAGCTTTAGCCAAATTCATTTCAATCACTGACTGTACCCAAGACGGTAAAGCTTGCCACGCATTTCTGTCGTCGCAAGCTGGAAAAGGAGTCAGTGATGAAAGAGTTCGAGCGTTAGTAAACGCTTGTACCAGTTCCATTGTTATTCCTAAAAGCAGAGCCACGTAGAACGTGGCTCATTTCAGATTAATTAAGTACTTGTGCGACGTCTTTGTTAAGCATCTTCAACGCATCATCAATACTTTCACTTTCCGTCATGATTGCATCGTGTGTACGATTTAGAATCACTTCTATACGTGGCGTTAAAGAGTCAACGGGCATTTCTAGGTAAGTTTTGCCGATTTCAAGAGCCGCTAAACTCTTCTCATCTTTAGGGAAACCGTCACGATTTGCAGCTATCTTCAAGATCTCTTGGTTTTGGTTTGCAGGGAAACCACCAGCTTTAGCCACAGCGAGAGCACCTTGATGACTCGCAGCGAACTTGATGAAATCCAACGCAGCTTCTTGTTTATCAGAATTCACGTTGATCGCTAGGCTCGTTACTGTTGCCGCTGTTGTTCCCGCTTTTACACCTTTAGGATGTGGCATCTTCACTATGCCCCACTCGCTAGCTTTACTCTCGCCAGTTTTTACCTTAGCGATTTGATTTGAGATAAACCAAGAACCCATAGGGAGCATTGCAACAGTTGCGTTAAACCAAGGGCCCGAGTAGTGAGTGCTAGTTGCTTTTAGCGAAGCGTAACGAGGAACCGTACCCTCTTGTTGCAGTTTCAGAACACGTTCGTAATAAGGTTTAAGGAACGAGTAGTCTTTACTGATCAACGTCTGTTTGCCATCAAACAGGGAAGGCAGTTGAACAGTTGATCGCCAAGTGTGATAGTAAGCTCCGTAGTTTTTATTCGCACCAAAACCGCTGGTGACTTTCTCTGCTAACGCATCAAACTCTTCTAGCGTCATATCATTGCTTGGATAAGGTGTATTCGCCTTATCGAACAAAGCTTTGTTGTAATAAAGCACCCAGAAATCAAGGCGGATTGGCAGCGCATAAAGTTTGCCGTCAACAGTGAACTCGTCAATCAAGCCTTGATAAGTAGCGTTATTTTTTAATTCGTCTGTTGGTGCACTTGTCATGTCTATCACGTTGTTTGAACGAATTAGGTCTGTGTACCCCGGAACATCCTTAACGGTCACGATATCAATGTTCTTCGCGCCACCAGAGAGCTGAGTCATCAGCATAGAGTTGTAATCCGCACTGCCTAAATCAACGGAGTTAACCTTCACATTTGGATGTGCTTTCATGTACGCATCTGCAATGGCGTTTAATTCTACGCCGCTTGATACATCCCAACGCGCCCAGTTAATAGTAATCGGGTCGTCAGCGGCTTGAACTACACCGCCTACGGATAACAGAGATGTCAGGCAGAGTGTTGTAAGTTTTTTATTTAACATGACAAGTTCCTTCTATTTCTCGCTTTTTTGGATTTATTCATTGTGTTAGCTATAAACAGCAAACACAGAGGAGGCATGATTGAAATAATAAATAAGAAAGATAAGGGAAACATCGCAACGGCAATTAATACAAATAAGCCAACGATTATGTTTATTTTTATAATTAACGACGGTTTACCCATTTGTTTCAGCAAGGATTGTTTTAGTGTCTGTAAGTTACCCTCCTCCGGCTTCTTATTCAGGTATAGAAATATTGTTGAAACCCACATAGCAAACATGAGCACTGATACAGTCAAAGGCATGCTGTAAATCGTGGTATGCTGTGTAAGTTGAAAATAGATGTAGCTGCTGTAGGCAGGGATGCCGCTAGTAATAATCATCCCCCATAGGAAAGCGCAATCTTTGATGCTGACTTTTCTAAAATGCCATTTAAAGTCAGCGTAAACAGACACGCTTTTATCCTGAGCCATCCTCTCGCATATTTTGTATGTGGCAATCAAACTGGCTGGAATAGTCACAACCAGCATCATTGAAACTATCATCAGTATATTTAGAACAAATAAATTCCACAGCTCGCGAAAGATAACGGCAAGAATAGAATTGTTGTCTTTAAATACACGGAGCATGGTATTCCTTAGCTTATAAATGCATTAACGACTGGGTCGTTTTTTCGTTAAACAAATGAGCGTGTGTCATATCGACATATAAAATTAACTTGTCCCCCACTTTGGCATGCAAACGTGAAGTGATTTTTGCCACCATCTTGTGCCCTTTACAGGTCAGGCTTAGGTGTACTTCTGAGCCCATAGGTTCAGCTAGATCCACCTCAAACTCCATTGGCGTAATCAATCTCTCATCGACATCTTTTGGTGATTTAACGTAGATATCCTCTGGACGAATCCCTAACACCAACTCTTCATTGAGTTGAGAGTCCAAAGTTTGCGATGAGAAACGATTTGGCAACGTCAGTGTTGCCCCAAGAGCCGACACTTTAAAATCGCTACCATCCAGCAGCAATTTTGCTGGAATGAAGTTCATTTGAGGCGCCCCAATAAAGCCCGCGACAAAAACATTGGCAGGGTTATCGTAGAGCACTTGCGGAGTATCAACCTGTTGGATAATGCCATCTTTCATGACCACAATTCGGTCTGCCATTGTCATCGCTTCAACCTGATCATGAGTTACATAGATAAAAGTTGAATTTAGACGCTTGTGTAGCTTGCTTATTTCAGCGCGCATGGTGCCCCGCAGCTTGGCATCTAGGTTCGATAAAGGCTCATCCAGCAAGAAAACTTCTGGATCACGGACCATTGCTCGACCTAAAGCCACACGCTGACGTTGGCCGCCAGATAGAGCTTTCGGTTTGCGATTAAGAAGATGGGTAATATCGAGTATGTCAGCCGCATCTTGGACTTTCTGCTCAATGATATCTCTATCGATTTTGCGCAGCTCTAAACCAAACGCCATGTTTTGGTATACCGTCATATGCGGATAAAGCGCGTAGTTTTGGAAAACCATCGCGATATCGCGATCTTTTGACGGCACATCGTTGACCAGCTTTCCGCCGATCATTAGCTCACCGCTGGTAATGTCTTCTAAGCCAGCAATCATACGTAATGTAGTAGATTTACCGCAGCCGGAAGGACCAACTAGGATGATGAATTCTTTATCTTTAATTTCTAAGTCGATGCTTGGAACAACAACATGTTTGTCGTCATAAGTCTTATTAATTTTATGTAGTGATATAGCAGCCATGTCTCTGTTCCTTTTACCAATACGGGTTCCAGTTGGTGGTCAAACGTGTCAATGCTTCAAGGTAGAAGTAATCTCCCCAAGAGACACACTCATCAACACCCTCTTCAGTACAGGTGTTATAAGGACTTTTCTTCGAATAGGTTCCGTGTAGCAACAAACCGTTCGACTGTGTCGCGTCTGTTACGGCGTAATTGTCGATTAAGCTTTGAATCATAGAGCAAGCAATCGCTCGGTATTCTTTCGCTTTACCCTCTTCAACCAGATCCGCCATTTCCAACAGACCACAGGCAGTAATAGCGGCAGAAGAAGAATCTCTTGGCTCGCTGCTGCCGTCAGTAAAAGTCAGATCCCAGTATGGAATTTGGTCTTCTGGCAAAAACTCCAAATATACCTTCAGCACTCGCTCAAACACTTCAAGATACTTCTCATCTTTGGTGTAACGGTATGCCAGAGCGAAACCGTAAATACCCCACGCTTGACCACGAGCCCACGTTGAATCGTCTTTGTAACCTTGGCATGCAGAGCCATACGATGGAGCGCCCGTTTCCATATCCATAAAGAAGGTATGGTAGGTAGAGCCGTCTTCACGCACTGAGTTTTGGTATGTGGTTTCTGTGTGCTTCAGTGCAATATCAAGGTAGTTTTTGTCGCCAGTTTGGTCGTAAGCCCAGTACAGCAAAGGCACATTCATCAAGCAGTCAATGATATAGCGATAGTTGTCCGGCGCATTTTTCTCCCCCCAAGCCTGAATGAATTCACCTACAGGCTGGTATCGGGAGCACAGTTGGTCAGCAGCTAACAGTGCTGCTTTTTTTGCATCTTCATCTTTGGTTAACATCCATGCAGACACACAAGATGGCGTATACAAAAAGCCCATGTCGTGATGTTCGACTTCAATTAAGTTTTCAATACGATGTTTGAAACTCTGAACCTGAATCTGAGCGGCATACTTGAACACAGGGTCCTGAGTGAGCTCGTAGCTCAACCAGATAGCACCCGGCCAGAAGCCCGTAGTCCATAAGTTGTTATCACAAGGTTTGTAGAAATTGTTCTCACTCGAGTGGAACTGGCTGTCATAGGTAAACTGCTTGAGATTTCCTTTGACGATAGAAACAGCCTGTGTGATCGCGCTATTCAGGCTCTGCTCTGAAAGTGTTTTGATATTCATTTAGTTAACCTTTTAAGCCTGATGAAGCAATACCCTCTACGAAGAAACGCTGTAGTGTTAAGAAAACAATTAGTACGGGAATTAAGCTCACTACTGATGCTGCCATAATCAATCCGTACTCTGCCGAGTATTGAGAGATGAACATTCGTAGACCTATCTGAATAGTTTTGAGCTTGGTCTCTGTCAGATAAATCATTGGCCCAAGGAAATCATTCCAAGTCGTTACGAATGTGAAGATAGTCAGTGTGGAAAGCGCTGGCTTAGAAAGTGGCAGCATAATTTTGTACCAAATCTGGTACTCGTTCATGCCATCGATTCTCGCAGCTTCACAGAGTTCATCGGGAATACTCATGTAGAACTGACGCATTAAGAACACACCGAATGCAGTGAAAGCTTGCAAGCAGATGATCGCTGCGTGAGTGTTGTTGAGCCCAATCTCTCTCATCATGATGAACTGAGGAACCATGTAAGAGATCCAAGGAACACTGATAGTCGCTACATAGCCAAGGAACAACGCATCGCGATACGGAAAACGTAACTTAGCAAAGGCGTAAGCTGCGAAGCTTGAGGTCAGCAACTGTAGAATCGTTACGATTACGGTTAATTTCGCAGTGTTGTAGATAAATAGCGCCAGTGGGATCTGTTCCCAAATATCAACAAAGTTTTGCCATCTGGGCACTGACGGAATCCACTCAATAGGAAATACAAACACGTCTCTACTCAGTTTCAGAGAAGCAGACAGCATCCAGATAAATGGAATGATCATTACAAGCGTAATAGCAATGATTACTGCATAGAGAACAAACTTTTTAATTGTTTCCTGCTTAGTTTTAGATTGCATTTTCATTTTATTACTCTTCGTACTTCTTGGCGTATTTGAATTGAATAATGGTCACGATAAGCACCAGCAAAAACAGAACAATTGCAATCGCTGATGAGTAACCTAAACGCCAGCTTACAAATGCTTCGTTGTACAAGTGGTAGCCCAATACCATGGTTGAGCTGCCCGGACCGCCCTGAGTAAGAAGTAATACATGATCAAACACTTTAAAGGATTGAATCATCAGCATTACTGAAACGAAAAACGTGGTGGGTGTAAGTTGAGGCACTGTGATTCTGATGAACTTTTGCCAGCTATTGGCACCATCGATATCGGCTGCTTCATACAGTTCAGAGTTAATGCCTTGTAAACCAGCCAAATAGATCACCATGTAGTAACCCATGTTTTTCCAAACACCGAATAGGATGATGGTTGGCATAGCCCAGTCTTTATCCGCTGACCAGCCAGGTAGGTTTTGCGGATCAACACCTGAATTGTACAGAAGCATGTTGACAGGCCCCATATCAGGGTTGAATACCATGTTCCATACCACTGCTACTGCCACCAATGATGCCACATATGGGAAGAACATAGCTGTTCTGAACAAACCTCTGCCTTTAATTTTCTGATTGAGCAATACAGCGATAGCGAGTGCAGAAATTAAGGTAAGAGGAACAGAAAAGGCTGTATAGACAATCGTATTCCAGAGTGAAATTTTAAAAATACGGTCTTCTAATAGCGCAAAGAAATTATCAAGCCCAACGAACTCCATAGGATTAGAACCATCCCAGTTCATGAAAGCCAATAAGAAGGCGAATCCAATAGGTCCGAGAGTAAATATTGCAAAACCTAGAAAGTTTGGAGCGATAAAAGAGTATGCGGTAAGCATATCTCTCACTTTTCTTCTCTTTCTAGATTTTGATTTTTCAGGATTTATTTTCACGGCCAGTACTTGATCAGACATAGATAAACTCAATCTACTGAATTGTATTTATGTTTATTCAATCTATTAAATAAACGGCTTATTGCGATTATCTCCATAATCAAACTTATTATTCGGCATCAGTAATGATAAAAATGAGAGTGCGATCAACTTACACATGGAAAAATAGGTAAATGTAAATTTTACATACAACCCGATCTTTTCACGCAAATAACACGAATCAAAAATAACAATTAAAACACTGTTTTAATTGAGTTTATTTTTAAAAATACATTTTATGTAAATTATTCACAATTTATTTTTAAGGCTAAAATTAAATTAGATTGTGATCAAATATGCGAATTACCACTATCGATGTAAAAATTACTTCTCACTGAAAAATAACTATGTTCAGATAAATAGAAATTACAGATCGAATAAGTTTTGCCATGAAGCCTACCCTAGAAAACGTCGCTAAATTAGCGAACACCTCAATTGCGACCGTATCACGAGCTTTAAATGACAGTGGATACGTGAGTGACGATCTGAAATTAAAGGTGGAACAAGCCGTCAAGCAATTAGGCTACAAAAGAAAGGTCTATAAATCCCTTCCACTTTCAACATTGAGCAAAATTGTTGTTATTACTAACGACGATTTCTCTAATCCAAATAGTTTTTATTATGCAGTTCTGTCCGGATTGAAGTTCGAAGCTGAGCGGTTAGAAATTGATATTGAAGTCGTACTGATCGATAGTCTTGGGGAAAACAAAGAAGCGCTAGAAGATCAATTTGAAGGCGCTGACGCGGTGATTATGGTCGGGATGGAAAATCCTAACTTGCTAGATGTACTTAAATCAATCGGCAAACCTGTGCAGATTATCAATGGCAGTGACCCTTCAATGCAGTTCTCAAGCATTTCACCTGATTATGAATACGGTGGTTACTTGGCAGGCCAATACCTCTTGGAAGCAGGAAACAGGAACAACTGTATTATTACAGTCAATTTTCGACAGTCACTAATAGACCGACAACTAGGCTTTCAGCGGGCACACAGGCAAATTGACATTCATCCAGAACGAAGCTGTAAGATCATCGATTTAGTCGAGTATGCAAAAAAACACGACCCCGATCTGCACGACAAAATCATTCATGGCACAGCTGGAGGGGATTTTGGCGCAAAATACCTACTACCAAAAATCATTGATGACGGTCTGCTTAATAACATCGATGGGGTATTCTGCATCTGTGACTTAATGGCAATCTCTCTCATGCAGGCATTGAAGAACAAAAAAATGGCGGATACCTCAATTATCGGCTTTGATGATTTACCCATATCATCACTTGTTACTCCGCAGCTCACAACAATCCGCTCTAACTACTATGACTTGGCCAAACAAGGATTGGCGATGCTTATCAGTAAACAAGCGCATAGTACTATTAGTGGAATCCGAGCTTACATGGCGGTAGAACTGATTGAACGGAATTCGGTTTATCCGCAGATACATTCCAAATAGTAACAAAATTTTGAATACAAATAAGGCCAGCAATGCTGGCCTTATCTTTATATCTAGTCACCAGATATTAGCTGGTTAGATCATCAAAGAACTTCTTAACGCCGTTGAAGAAACCTTCTGATTTAGGTTTGTGTTTTTGTCCCGCTTCGCCACCGAAAGAGTCTTCCAGTTCACGTAGCAGTTCTTTTTGACGTGAGCTGAGTTTCACAGGCGTTTCTACCACCAGCTTCACTAGCAAGTCACCAATAGCACCACCGCGTACACTCTTCACACCTTTACCACGCATACGGAACATACGGCCTGTTTGCGTCTCTTCTGGCACTTTAAGGTTTACACGACCATCAAGGGTTGGGACTTCAACTTCACCGCCAAGTGCTGCCATAGCAAAGCTTACAGGCACTTCGCAGTACAGGTTGTTGCCATCACGTTCAAAAATATGGTGCTCTTTCACGTGAACTTGTACGTACAAATCACCTGCTGGTGCACCCATTTCTCCCGCTTCACCTTCGCCTGATAAACGAATGCGATCGCCAGTATCGACACCTGCTGGGATCTTAACGTTAAGAGTCTTGGTTTTCTGCTTGCGACCTTGACCATGGCAGTCATTACATGGATCTTTAATGATCTTGCCTTTACCGTTACAGGTAGGACAGGTTTGTTGTACAGCGAAGAAACCTTGGCGCATTTGCACTTGGCCGTGACCATGACAGGTTCCACAGGTTTGTGCCGATGTGCCTTTCTTAGCACCAGAGCCGTTACAGGTATCACAATGAACCAGTGTTGGTACTTCGATTTCTTTGCTACAACCGCGAACCGCTTCTTCTAGACTCAGTTCCATGTTGTAACGTAGGTCAGCACCACGCTGCGCACGAGGACCGCCACCGCCACGACGAGCACCGCCGAAGATGTCACCAAACACATCACCGAAGATGTCACCAAAATCGGCACCGCCGCCACCAAAGCCGCCACCGCCCATGCCGCCTTGTTCAAAGGCTGCATGACCATATTGGTCATAAGCGGCTTTTTTCTGGTCATCTGTCAGAATTTCGTACGCTTCTTTTACTTCTTTAAACTTATCCGCAGCAGTCGCATCACCCGGATTGCGGTCTGGGTGGAATTTCATTGCTAGGCGCTTATACGCCTTTTTAATATCGCGCTCTGAGGCATCACGGCTAACGCCTAATACTTCGTAAAAATCACGTTTTGACATGTTTTATACTACCAATTACTTTGAGCGAGAAGCGCAGTGCTTCTCCGTCTTTTATCAATCAATCTAGATAATATTACTGACAACAAATTTAGGTTTTACTTAGCAATCAATATGTTGACGCTATCAGTTGACGAGCAAATAGTATTATCTAGATAGACTCTACAACTAGAAACATGCGGGCGAGAGAGAAACTCTGACGCCCGCAAGTAAATAGAATGAATCGTGAACACAGATGACTTGTCATTAAACAAGCCATCCGTTTACAACAAATTATTTCTTGTCGTCTTTCACTTCTTCAAATTCAGCGTCAACAACATCGTCGTCTTTAGAAGCTGATTGCTGCTCAGCGCCCGCACCTTGTTGTGCTTGTGCTTGCTGTTGAGCAATTTCCATTAGCTTTTGAGAAGCTTCCATCAACGCTTGAACTTTTGCGTCGATTTCTGCTTTGTCGTCGCCTTTCTTCGCAGTTTCTAGTGCTGATACAGCGGCTTCGATTTTCTCTTTGTCTTCTGCTGGAAGAGCTTCACCTGCTTCAGCAACTTGTTTTTGAGTTGCGTGAATCATTTGGTCAGCTTGGTTACGTGCAGTTGCTAGCTCTTCGAACTTCTTGTCCGCTTCTTTGTTAGCTTCTGCTTCTTGTACCATTTTCTCGATTTCTTCGTCGCTCAAACCGCCAGAAGCTTGGATAGTGATCTTCTGCTCTTTACCAGTTTGTTTATCTTTCGCAGATACGTGCAGGATACCGTCCGCATCTAGGTCGAAGATAACTTCGATTTGAGGCATACCACGAGGTGCAGGTTGAATACCTTCTAGGTTGAATTGACCTAGAGACTTGTTGTAAGTCGCTTGCTTACGCTCACCTTGTAGTACGTGAATCGTTACTGCGCTTTGGTTGTCTTCAGCTGTTGAGAACACTTGATTCGCTTTAGTAGGAATTGTTGTGTTTTTCTCAATTAGCTTAGTCATAACGCCACCCATAGTCTCGATACCTAGAGACAGCGGAGTTACGTCTAGAAGAAGTACGTCTTTAACGTCACCAGCAAGTACACCACCTTGAACTGCAGCACCAACCGCTACTGCTTCATCAGGGTTCACGTCTTTACGTGGCTCTTTACCGAAGAACTCAGAAACTTTCTTCTGAACCATAGGCATACGAGTTTGACCACCAACTAGGATAACGTCAGTGATGTCGCCTACAGACAGATCAGCATCCGCTAGAGCAACTTTTAGTGGATCTAGTGAACGTTGAACTAAGTCTTCAACTAGAGATTCTAGTTTCGCACGTGAAACTTTGATGTTCATGTGCTTAGGACCAGTCGCATCTGCCGTGATGTATGGTAGGTTCACGTCAGTTGACTGTGCTGAAGACAGTTCGATTTTCGCTTTCTCTGCCGCTTCTTTTAGACGTTGCATTGCAAGCGGATCGTTCTTCAGGTTGATACCTTGTTCTTTGTTGAACTCGTCAACCAAGTAGTTGATCAGACGGTTATCAAAGTCTTCACCACCTAGGTGAGTGTCACCGTTGGTAGAAAGAACTTCGAAAGTCTTCTCGCCTTCAACTTCATCGATTTCGATGATTGAAATATCGAATGTACCACCACCAAGGTCGTATACAGCGATAACGCGGTCGCCGCCTTTCTTATCCAAACCGTAAGCTAGAGCAGCTGCAGTTGGTTCGTTGATGATACGTTTAACTTCTAGACCGGCAATACGGCCAGCATCTTTCGTTGCTTGACGTTGAGCATCGTTGAAGTAAGCAGGAACTGTGATTACAGCGCCAGTTACTTCTTCACCTAGGAAGTCTTCTGCAGTTTTCTTCATTTTCTTCAGAACTTCTGCTGAAACTTGAGGTGCAGCCATTTTTTGGCCTTTCGCTTCAACCCATGCATCACCGTTATCAGCACGTACAATTTTGTATGGCATGATTTCGATATCGCGCTGAACTTCTTCGTCTTCGAAACGACGACCGATAAGACGCTTAATAGCAAATAGCGTGTTTTCTGGGTTCGTTACAGCTTGACGTTTTGCAGGTTGACCGACCAATGTTTCGCCGTCTGTATATGCAATAATAGAAGGGGTGGTACGCTCACCTTCTGCGTTTTCAATTACGCGAGGTTTGTCGCCGTCTAGTACAGCAACACATGAGTTAGTCGTACCTAAGTCAATACCAATGATTCTACCCATCAGGCTATCTCCGAAATAAATTCTCTGTTCGT
Source organism: Vibrio diazotrophicus (assembly GCF_038452265.1). Taxonomy (NCBI): domain Bacteria; kingdom Pseudomonadati; phylum Pseudomonadota; class Gammaproteobacteria; order Vibrionales; family Vibrionaceae; genus Vibrio; species Vibrio diazotrophicus. The sequence continues at coordinate 785,698 of NZ_CP151842.1, read as the reverse complement.
TTGTTATGCCCTTATCGGGCTACAAAGCTAAACATGTATGTTTGCTTCTTGTATGCCCCATAGATAAGGGCGCCAAAAAGCATTTCAAGGGGAAAAATGAAAAAAAATAAAAATTATCGGCTTTTCGAGTGTTTTTTTTGATGCTGGATAAAAACTCAGCGCTCTACCACCTGGTTTCACCCGATAACGATTGTCTTTCGACAAAGTAAACGGGAGGCTCTTGCCTCCCGTTTTCGTTCTTTTTCAGTAAGATTACTTAGCAACCATTACCATCGCTGGTCGAACTACACGGCCGTTTAACTCGTAACCTTTTTGCATTACGAACATAACCGTGTTTGACTCGTGGTCTGGGCTTTCTTGAATTGACATCGCTTGATGGAATTCAGGATTGAAAGCTTCACCTTCTGGATTGATTTCTTTCAAACCGAACTTCTCAATTACACCAATGAACGTTTTGTGTGTTAGTTCAACACCTTCAATCACAGGTTTAATTGCTTCGTTTTCCATGTCAGCCGCTTGAATCGCACGCTCTAGGTTATCGATAACAGGCAACAATTCTTCAGCAAAACGGTTCAAAGCAAATTTACGTGCTTTATCAATTTCTTGCTCAGAACGACGACGCATGTTCTCAACTTCAGCTTTAGCGCGTAATACGCTGTCTTGCTGATCTTTCAAACGCTGTTCAGTCGAAAGCAATGCCGCTTCTAGTTGAGCAATTTTTGCTTCTTGCTCATCAAGCACTTCGCCTTCTTGCGCGTCATCTTGATTCCAATCGATATCAGCATCAGTGCCGACAGCTTCAGCTTCAACTTCAACCGCTTCTGGCTTCAGCTCTTCATCTTTAACTTTGTTTTCTTCGTTGCTCATGATATCTCCTGCATTCCTTCAGTTATCTCTTTTACGTAATAACCGCTAAGGAACTGAATTCTCTTTTACGTTCTTGACACAAAAATTCGCATAAAAGCGTAACTTGCCCTTATTATGGGGATGAAGAATTTTGATTCAAGCCTAATTCAGTTGGAAACTTATGAAAAAACCATTTGAAGTCATCGCCATCATTGGCAAGCCTAGAGATCAACAAGCAATTCAGACTCACAAAGAATTGTATCAGTGGCTTACAACTCTAGGTTATTCCGTATTTATTGACGACAGGCTCAAAGAAATTTTAACGGATATTCCTCAAGACCACTTCTCAAGTTTAATCGAACTTGGCAAGCAAGCAGATCTCGCGATTGTTGTCGGTGGTGACGGCAATATGTTGGGTGCCGCTCGCGTCCTGTCTCGCTTTGATATCTCTGTGATCGGTGTTAATCGTGGCAACTTAGGCTTTCTGACCGATTTGAACCCAGAAGATTTCCAAACACACCTACAAGCGGTCTTGCAAGGTGAATACATGGAAGAAGAACGCTTCTTACTGGAAGCGGAAGTTCACCGCCACGGGCAAATCAAAAGCCACAATGCGGCTTTGAACGAAGCTGTGCTTCACCCTGGCAAAATTGCTCATATGATCGAGTTCGAGGTGTACATTGATGACAAGTTCGCTTTCTCTCAGCGTTCAGACGGTCTGATCATCTCTACCCCAACAGGTTCCACAGCCTATTCTCTTTCTGGTGGCGGTCCTATTGTCTCCCCTAGCCTCAATGCAATTACGCTGGTACCAATGTTCCCGCACACACTTTCTTGTCGTCCATTAGTGGTTGATGGTAAGCGCCGTATTAAATTGGTGGTGTCACCAGACAACCGAGGTACTCAGGAAGTCAGTTGCGATGGTCAAATATCACTACCAGTATCTCCGGGTGATGAAGTGATCATTTATCAAAGCCCCAATGTACTCAAGTTAATCCACCCGAAGGATTACAGTTACTACAGTGTATTGAGAAGCAAGTTGGGCTGGTCGAGTAAATTGTTTTAAACCAACCACTTCACTTTCTAGTCACTATCGACCTCGGTTAATAATACCGAGGTCTTTTTATAGAAAAATATTAATATTTAATAGATTTTTTTAGTTTTAATTTGTTTTCCATCATAAATTTATTTAGCCCTTGCTACTTATTTGTGAGCCATGATTTATTCCACATTCAAGTTAAGGACTTCGGTCACAATTATTATTTCCGTCAATTTACTTACCAATAAACTTGGTTAAGAATCCATCCATCAGTCAACCAGCTATAACTCAAAGCGGATTTAGATATGAGTAAAAATCTAAAAATTCAAAATAAGTTATGGTCAAGCTCCCTAGCTTGGTACACGCACGACTATCAAATCTCAATCTTACCTTCTTTTGCACACGCCTAGTCTGCTAGGTTGTTTCTGCATTCTTCCGAATCTTTTAAACAATCAGCATCAACACTAAATCTATTTATATCGTTTTTCGATACTTGCATTCTCTTTATTAATTTAAAGTTATTGCTTGGTCATTCTTAAATAGATTTATTTAACTCGAATTTTATCGCTAATTATTTAGCGCGATATTTTGCACCCTAAAAATATAACGGGTGTCGAATAATATCGCCTGACAAAAATTAAAATATTCAAAGGTATTATCATGGAAAACTTTAAACACTTACCAGAACCATTCCGCATTCGTGTTGTTGAGCCAGTAAAACGTACAACTCGTGAATATCGTGAAGAAGCCATTCTTAAAGCGGGTATGAACCCATTCCTGCTAGACAGTGATGATGTGTTTATCGACCTTTTAACAGATAGTGGTACCGGTTCTATTACACAAAGAATGCAAGCAGCAATGCTCATGGGTGACGAAGCATACAGTGGCAGCCGCAGCTACTATGCACTTGCGAATGCTGTGAAAGATATCTTCGGTTATGAGTTAACTATCCCAACTCACCAAGGGCGTGGTGCTGAGCAAATCTATATTCCTGTACTGATTAAAAAACGTGAAAAAGAAAAAGGCCTAGACCGTTCAAAAATGGTGGCGTTGTCTAACTACTTCTTCGACACCACTCAGGGACACACTCAGGTTAACTGCTGTGTAGCGAAAAACGTCTACACCGAAGAAGCGTTCGATACATCTGTCAATGCAGATTTCAAAGGTAACTTTGATATCGCGAAACTGGAAATGGCGATTGAAGAAGCAGGACCTGCGAACGTACCTTACATTGTCAGCACGATTACTTGTAACTCTGCAGGTGGTCAGCCTGTCTCTATCGCTAACTTAAAAGCGGTATACGAAATTGCTCAACGCTACGATATCCCAGTCATCATGGACTCAGCTCGTTTTGCCGAGAATGCTTACTTTATCCAACGACGTGAGCCGGGTTACCAAGATTGGACCATCGAAGAAATCACTCGTGAAACCTACAAATATGCAGATGGCTTAGCGATGTCTGCTAAGAAAGATGCGATGGTTCAAATGGGCGGTCTGTTGTGTTTCAAAGATGAATCAATGATGGACGTTTACACTGAGTGTCGTACGCTTTGTGTGGTTCAGGAAGGTTTCCCTACCTATGGTGGTCTTGAAGGCGGTGCAATGGAGCGCCTTGCTGTCGGTCTTTACGATGGTATGCGTCAAGACTGGCTAGAGTACCGAATTGGTCAGGTTCAGTACCTTGTTGATGGCCTAGAAGCGATTGGGGTTGTGTGTCAGCAGGCTGGCGGCCACGCTGCATTCGTTGACGCAGGAAAGCTATTACCTCACATCCCTTCTCATCAGTTCCCAGCTCATGCTTTAGCTTGTGAACTCTACAAAGTAGCGGGCATTCGTGCTGTAGAAATCGGTTCACTACTATTGGGTCGTGACCCTGCAACCGGTAAACAACACCCTTGTCCTGCTGAGTTGTTACGTTTAACCATTCCTCGTGCGACTTACACTCAAACACATATGGACTTCGTTATCGAAGCATTTGGGAAAGTAAAAGAGAATGCTCACAACGTGAAGGGACTCGATTTCACTTACGAGCCACCAGTGCTACGCCACTTCACCGCTCGTCTAAAAGAAGTTGAATAATAACTAAATCAAGCGCGCCTAATTGGCGCGCTATTTCCCTCTAAATCGAGCAAAACAAAATCTATAAATTTAGCGGGCTTTTTTCCTCAACATGAAACTTAAACAAGAGTAACGATTATGAACAATAATCCATCTTTAGTAGGCGGAGCTTGTATCATAGCAAGCGTCTGTGTAGGGGCTGGAATGTTAGGTTTACCGAGCGCAGGAGCAGGCGCTTGGACTACTTGGTCTCTTATCGCAATTACCTTCACCATGATCATGATGACACTCTCAGGCTGGATGCTATTGGAAGCATTCAAACGCTATGATCTTAAAGTGTCTTTTAACACTGTAACCAAAGATATTCTCGGCGATAACGTCAACCGAATTAATAATTTAGCGGTGTATTTTGTTGGCGGTATCTTACTTTATGCGTACATCACTTCTTCAGGTTTAATTCTGGAAGGTGTTTTAGGCATTAATAATAAAATCGCGTCAGTCCTGTTTGTTGCTGTTTTCTCTCTTTTCGTTTGGCACTCTACTCGAGCAGTCGACAGGATCTCAATTGTTCTTATTGCCTTTATGGTACTGAGTTTTGTTTTTGGTGTTTCGGGTTTAGCCGTCAACATCGATGCGAGTGTACTGTTCGACCGCATCAGCGAAGAATCCAATTACGCTCCATACGCTATGGCTATGCTTCCTGTGGCGTTAACTTCGTTTGGCTATCATCACTCAGTAGCCAGTATGCGTTCTTACTACGGATGTGAGCATCGCGCAAAATACGCCATTCTCGGTGGTACTGTTATCGCGCTGTGTCTGTACTTCCTATGGATGGTCAGTATTTACGGTAACCTACCACGCAGCAATTTCGGCCCAGTGATTGAGCAAGGCGGTAACGTTGAAGTTCTGCTAGCTGCATTAAGTTCTGTGATCGATTCAGACAAGGTATCGCACGCAATCAACACCTTCTCAATGGCAGCCATTCTTTCGTCGTTCATCGGTGTAGGCTTAGGTGTTTTTGATTTTCTGGCAGACCTGTTCAAATTTGAAGACAACAAACAAGGCCGCACTAAAACGTGGGTCGTAACATTTATTCCACCACTCGTCCTTTCTTTATTATTCCCTTTCGGCTTTGTTCTGGCGATTGGCTATGCCGGTGCAGCAGCAACAATCTGGGCGTGTTTAATTCCAGCTTTATTGGCTCGTAAATCACGCACTTTAGAAGGTGGACAAGAAGGATTCATGGCACCGGGTGGCAACGCCATGATCGGCATGCTGATCTTATTTGGTATCGCAACCGCAGTGTTCCACTTTATGTCAATGATGAACCTATTACCTACATTCAGCGGTTAAGTCAGATTTGCTACACCAATGACAACCCACTAATTACGAGATATACGATGGCAGAAATACTCAATACAACAAAAGCACCACTGGCAATTGGACCTTATGTACAAGGTGTCAATCTGGGGGGAATGGTCATTACCTCGGGGCAATTACCAATTAATCCAGAGACGAAACAGATGCCTGAAGATGTTGCAGCTCAAACCTTGCAATCACTCAATAATGCTTTGGCTATCATTGAAGAAGCTGGTTTAAGTGCAAGCAACATTGTTAAGACTACGGTTTTCGTCAAAGATTTAAATGACTTTCCAGTAGTAAACAGAGTCTATGGCGAGTTCTTTGAAAGCCACAAAGCCTCTTTTCCAGCACGCTCATGCGTAGAAGTCGCTCGCCTGCCTATGGATGCGAAAGTGGAAATTGAAGTGATAGCGACCAAGTAAGCGCTATTCGCTAGATAATAAAAAAGACGCTTAAAGCGTCTTTTTTATTTGAATTTATGCAATGTACGTTAGCCCTAATACACCAACTACAGCAAGTGTCGCGCCAAACATCATGACACTTGATAGTTTGTCAGCCAATGTCGATTGCGATTTACTTTTTTCCGAAGTGCTTTTCTTTTCTAATAGCGAAAGAAGTGCTGAGTTCATGATTTTCTACACCTTGTCACATTGTATACAGGTTGCGTATTCTATCTTTTTTGTGAACCTCGTCAAACTATTTAATGAACATTTAGTAATCAATTCAAAACCGATTCTCACATTGTTCAAAAGGCATATTGCTAGAAAGCTAGTGCTATCAAGCAACTCAACTTGAGTCCCATTAAATGCACTAAACACAGCACCATTTCCAACTCTATAAATTTTCACACTGCCATCTTTACTGTATAAAGAAACAGTATATACTGTTCAAAAATACAGTATTGTTTAATTGTACAGGTGACGAGAAATGCTGGCTCATTTAAGCGTAAACAACTTTGCAATCGTGAAATCTTTGCAGCTTGAGCTTTCACAAGGAATGACGACCATTACTGGCGAAACAGGCGCTGGTAAATCTATTGCTATTGACGCCCTAAGCTTATGTCTTGGTGGGCGTTCAGAAGCGAGCATGGTTCGACAAGGTGAAGATAAAACCGAAGTCAGCGCTTCATTCATCCTAGACAACAATATTAACGCTACCCGTTGGCTGGAAGATAACGACTTGCTTGACGGAAAAGACTGCATACTGCGCAGAACCATTACTAAAGATGGTCGTTCACGTGCATTTATCAACGGCAGCCCTGTTCCGGGATCTCAACTCAAAGCGCTAGGTCAGTTACTAATTAATATCCATGGTCAACATGCGCATCAACAACTGATGAAACCAGAGCAACAACTGGCGATGTTGGATCAATATGCTAACCATACAAGCCTGTTGGAAAGTACTCGTATCAGCTACCAAAATTGGCGACAGTCGAATAGCCAACTGAAACAGCTCAAAGAAAACCGCTTACAAAACCAAGCGCAGCTACAACTTTTGGAATACCAAATTAAAGAGCTGAATGAACTTTCAATTGGTGAAGAAGAATATAGCGAAATAGAACAAGAGCATAAGCGCTTATCTAACAGTGGCGATCTTGCTATGAATTGCCAAAAAGCAATCACGTTAATCGATGAAGGCGAAGAAGTTAACGCACTAAGCTTATTACAGTCCACCAGCCATACCTTAATAGAACTGGCAGAAATGGACAGCTCACTTTCGGCGCTACCAAATATGATTGCAGAAGCGATTATTCAGTTGGAAGAAGCAAACAACGAACTTCGCTCATACCTCGATCATATTGATGTAGACCCGGAGCGCATGGCTTATGTAGAAGAACGCTACTCGAAAATCATGTCGCTTTCGCGTAAGCATCACGTTCTCCCTGAAGAGTTGTATCAGCATCATCAAGATCTACTCAAACAAATTGAGCAACTTGATAGCTCTGATGAAAAGCTCGCTGAACTGGAAGCTGACGTAGCAAAACAGTATCAAGAGTTTCTTGCTCAAGCTGAGAAGTTAAATAAATCTCGCATTCGCTACGCTAAAGAGCTGGATAAACTGATTAGTCAAAGCATGCATGAATTGAGCATGGAGAAAGCCCAGTTCAAAATTGATATTAATAGCCAAGTGGGTCACCCAACTCCATTAGGTATCGACTCAGTGACCTTCTTGGTGTCAACCAACGCAGGTCAACCGCTGCAACCTATTGCGAAAGTGGCATCAGGTGGTGAGCTATCACGTATATCACTCGCTATCCAAGTGATCACCGCACAGAAAGTCGATACACCTAGCTTGATCTTCGATGAAGTGGATGTGGGTATTTCAGGTCCAACGGCGGCTGTGGTTGGCAAAATGCTGAGAAAACTGGGCGAATCTACTCAGGTTCTTTGTGTCACTCACTTACCTCAAGTTGCGGGTTGCGGTCATAACCAAATGTTTGTTGCAAAACAAACCAAAGGCGGTAAAACCGAAACACAGATGGTGAAACTCAACAACGAGCAACGAGTCTCTGAATTAGCACGTCTGCTCGGTGGTAGTCAGATTACTGAATCGACACTAGCCAACGCAAAAGAGCTGCTAATTGCTGCATAGCACACAAAACTAGCGATTTTTTGTCTAAGCTTTGCAACCAAATTCAAAATTCGTAGTCTCAACTAGCTCATAGTGATTTGATGTTTTTACATTCGCTGTGAGCTTGTTTATTATCTTGCGAGTTTTATTTTACGGTTTATAGAAGTTTGAATATGCAGTTTACCAAATGGCTTATTGCCATTCCCCTAGCAGTGACTACCTTGTCTGGCTGCTCATTACTAGAAAAATTGGTTTATCGAATCGACATCAACCAAGGCAACTATGTTGAACAAGAATCCGTAAATAAATTGAAATTTGGTATGAGCAAAGAGCAGGTACGTTTCGTTCTTGGATCACCAATGCTGATAGAAAATGGTTACCCTGACACTTGGTACTACATCTATCACCATACTGAAGGGCACAAAGATTCCGAGCAAAAGAACCTTATCGTCAATTTCAACCCAGCAGGTACGTTGACCAACGTTTCGGGTGATTTTCCAGCGGGTGATTCGTTTTTCGAAGGCATCAATTAGAGTAATTACCTTATAAGGTTTCTCTACAGAATTTCAGACCTTAAATGCAAAAAAAGAGCTTGTTTCATACAAGCTCTTTTTTATTCACATACATTATTTCGAACTGGCTGCTTGAGCTCTTTGCTGCTCTACTCGCTTACGGCGAATTTCTTTCGGGTCAGCCAACAACGGGCGGTAAATTTCAATTCTGTCTCTGTCACGCACTGTTGAGTCAAGCTTCACGTTGCGGCTAAACACACCCACTTTGTTTACTTTCAAGTCAATCTCTGGATACATGGACAAAATACCAGACGTCTGAATGATCTCTTCTACCGTCATGTCTTTGTTTACCACAAGATTCAGCACTCGTTGTTCATGTGGCAAAGCATAAACAACATCAACATGAATAATATCCGATTCAATACTCATTATGCGTACACCTGCTTTGCGCGTTTCGTGAAAGCATTAACCATGTTGCTGGTCAGCTCATTAAAAATTTTACCAAACGCCAATTCAATCATTTTGCTCGAAAACTCGAACTCCAACTTCAGTTCGACCTTACAAGCCTGATCGTCTAGTGGCGTAAAATGCCAGCCACCACGTAAGGTTTTAAACGGACCATCAACCAAATTCATCATGATAGATTCAGCATGACGCAACTCGTTTGATGTAGTAAATGTTTTGCTTATACCGGCTTTAGACACATCAACAGATGCTATCATTGCCTCCGGCGATGATTCCAATACACGAGTACCTGAGCAACCCGGCAAGAATTCAGGGTAGCGAGCGACATCATTAACTAAATGAAACATCTGCTCTGCACTAAACGATACCAACGCAGAACGACTAATTTGTTTCATCTTTACTCCTCATCATTGCCCGGACATATCGGTTAGCGCTGATTGTACTGTCATACTTATGTCACCTCAAGTAAACGCACATTGCTACTTGTTAGGCAACGCAGTTAACCTTATGCTACGCAAAGAAAAGCATTTCCTATCTATTCACCAAATCCGTATAATGCGCCCACTATGGTAAAGAAAAATTCAAAGACAAAAGCGGGTAGCAACACTATCGCGCTTAACAAAAAAGCTCGCCATGAATACTTTATTGAAGATGAAGTAGAAGCAGGGCTGGAGCTACAAGGCTGGGAAGTAAAATCTCTTCGTCAAGGCAAAGCAAATATCGCTGAAAGCTACGTTTTCATGCGAGACGGAGAAGCTTTTGTTTCTGGTATGACTATTACTCCGCTACAACAAGCCTCAACGCATGTTGTTGCTAACCCTACTCGCGTTCGTAAACTGCTATTAAGTCGTCGTGAACTCGACAACCTATTCGGTCGAATTAACCGTGAAGGTATGACTTTAACAGCATTGTCTCTTTACTGGTCTCGCTCTTGGGTAAAACTCAAAGTTGGCGTTTCGAAAGGTAAAAAACTTCACGATAAACGTGATGATTTAAAAGAAAAAGATTGGGCGAGAGAGAAAGCACGCGTAATGAAGAGCTCATTGCGTTAATCTTGACCAAACAGACGCACAGCGCTAGACAGGCAATGCTTTTCTGGTACTATGCATCAACAACCTTGGGGCTGATTCTGGATTCGACGGGAATTTTGAAGTCTGAGGTGCATGCCGAGGTGCGGTAGGCCTCGTTAACAAACCGCAAAAAAATAGTCGCAAACGACGAAAACTACGCACTAGCAGCTTAATACCCTGCTAAGAGCCTCTTTGCCCTAGCTTCCGCTCGTAAGACGGGGAATAACAAAGAGTCAAACCCAAACAAGCTAGCTCGGATTCTCCCGCCTGAGAGATGAACAGCGAATTATAATTCAGGATAGTCATTCATTAGCGTGTCGGTTCGCAGGTGGGTGGTGAAATTAAAGATCGACTAAGCATGTAGTACCAATGGTGAATGATTTTCGGACGCGGGTTCAAATCCCGCCAGCTCCACCAATTCATAGTTTAAAGACGTCCTAGGGCGTCTTTTTTCTTGCTTACAATAACCAAAAATCAATAACTTAGCATCCATTAGCATCCAAGGACGTCTCACTACTTCTTTGATCTTTGGGTACACAACAGGGTACACTGGTTTTAATGAGTTAATCTGGTGTACCCAACATGGCAAAAATAACTACTCGACTAACAGACAAAGATATCAAATCAGCGAAGCCCAAGGATAAAGAATACAACTTGTTTGATGGTGATGGCCTTCGATTACGTATCAAGCCTAACGGTTCAAAACAGTGGATCTTTAACTACTACAAACCGATTACAGGAAAACGAGCAAACCTTAGCCTAGGTAAATACCCAGACTTATCTCTTGCCAATGCTCGTAAAAATGCAATGGCAGCCAGAGAGCTACTAGCTCAGGGGATTGATCCTCAAGAAGAACGAAAACGCCAAGAACTCGTTCACAAAGAAATCTACGAACATACCTTTGCTAAAGTCTCTGAAGATTGGTTCAACCTCAAAAAGCACGAAGTCACTCCAGACTATGCTGTCGATATCTGGCGCTCACTAGAACTTCATGTATTTCCGCAAATAGCGAATACGCCAGTAAAAGATATCGATGCCCCACTCGTTATTGATCTACTTAGACCTATCGAAGCAAAAGGCAGCCTAGAGACGGTTAAACGCTTATCTCAACGCTTAAACGAAATAATGAACTACGCGGCAAACTGTGGTCTTGTAAAAGCTAATCCATTAACAGGTATTCGAGCCGCTTTCAAAAAGCCCAAAAAAGAAAACATGGCTGCACTAGCACCAAATGAGTTACCAGAGCTCATGGGAGCTATCGCCAATGCCAGTATAAAGCGTACTACTCGTTGTTTAATCGAGTGGCAACTACACACTATGACTCGTCCTTCTGAAGCCGCAGGCACTAGATGGGATGAGATTGAGTGGGAAGAAAAGATATGGACCATTCCAGCCGAAAGAATGAAAAAAAGAAGAGAGCACCGCATCCCGCTCACAGAGCAGATGCTGGCGCTATTAGAAGTAATTAAGCCGATAAGCGGCCACCGTGAATACATATTTCCTTCAGATCGCGATCCGAAGAAACCATGTAACAGCCAAACGGCAAATATGGCTCTAAAACGTATGGGTTTTGCAGGAAGATTGGTTAGCCACGGCCTGCGGTCTCTCGCAAGTACTACACTCAATGAACAAGGTTTTGACCGTGACTTGATCGAAGCGTCACTGGCACACGTTGATGATAACCAAGTGCGTAGCGCCTATAACCGGACAGACTACCTTGAACGCCGCCGCCCTATGATGAGCTGGTGGAGCGGGCATATAGAAGAGGCCGCCAAAGGCAGCCTTTCTGTTACTGGTACCAAACAACTGAAAGTCATTTAATTCAATCAATAAAACATCCTAGGTTTACGCATTCAGCACGTGCTCGATTATTTTCAATTCTAGTGCTGAGTGCCTTTCCATTTTTCAGCTAGTTTCTTATTCATTTTGAAATCAATTACGTTTGGCGAACTTTCAATTGCAGCCTTTTCAGCATTACGCTCTTTTTGTTGTTCATGCTTAGCTTTTAGTTTGCTGTATGCCATTTTGGGCAATACAACAAAGCTGGCAAACAGAGCACTTTTGGCACCATCGTAAATTATGTTATCAATAAATGGTTTATAACTTTCATCACCTGCATATTGAATGGCAACCGCAATGAACTCATCAACGACACTTCCTTCTCGCGCCTCTTTGAGAGCCCAAACAATGCCACTCTGACCTTCTTGATAAAGGGGAAGATCAAGATCTTTTGTCACCTGTTCGAGTTCGAGAAGTGCGGTAAGAGTCGTATCTAAAACATGAGAAGACACCACCCCAAGTTGCTTTAGCTCACTGTAGCAGCCTGTGGATAATAACGAAGCGGGATTGTCTTCATACAAGGTATCTGTTTTAAAGGTAACTGAACCCAACTCAACAGCGTTTTCAAGCTCTAGAACTTGGTTTGCTTGATAGAGCTTAATATCACCAAAAACAAGCGGCTTAGGGGAAACGTTTTGACTCTCTTCATGAGTGTCTATTTGACTATCTCCCAGAAATTCCTCCACTTGCCCAAAGATAAACTCTTGAAGGTATTTATCAATGCGCATGTTCAGTTTGAACGGGGGGATCGTCGCGCCTTCAATACGCTCAAAGTAGACTTTTGCCTTACTTCTATCGACCGTTGATTTAAGTGTATCAAAGCGACCAAAGCGGTTAATGTTCTGCTCATTCACATCACCAGTCATCAACTGAAGAAGTAAATCCTTATCTAAACCAAGAGCCTCAACAATAGCGGCTATTCGTAACTGTTCTTTCTGATTTTGATAGTCATTGATGTAGTCTCTAAAAGTATGTCCTTCAATTAACTTTGCATCTCCACGTTGTAAATCGTGTAAAAAGAGCTTGGCATACTTTTGTTCGCTTTGGCTCAATGACGCAAATGTCTTATGTAACTCATTGAGTGTGACTTCAACGCTAGTAGAGTCTTGGTGTTGATTAAGCTCTTTTAGATATTTATCAAAGCGGCTATTCATGTAATCGGCGTCGATTTTACCGGTGTCTATTTCAGTTAAATAACCACTGATATCAAAAGGAACATCACTACCTGAACCGTCACCATTGCCGTCCCTTTTACCAGCAAGCTCTTTATAACGCTGAACTAAGCTCATGTAAGTGAGTTCATCTATAGCCAGAGTGACCTCACGCTCAACACCGCTCTCGCCTTCTAATGAGTCAGTATAGGTAGGCTGCTCCCAATTCAGACCTTGTACTTTGGCTGCTTCTAGGTGCTTGTTAAAGGTATTAAATAATTCGGTAAACTTAGCACAGAGTTCTACATCGTCTGGCAGTGTTTCAAAATTTTCAATACCCGCACTAGCAAACAGTTCAGAGATATCCGCTGACAACCGATTCATAAGTTCAATGTTACTTACCAGCCTATCAACAAACAGTCCAATAGGTTTATCGCCGGAGTAAAGTTTGACTGCATCGTTAATGTGCTGCTCCATGGTATGTGGATAGCGATAATAACGAATAATACCGTGAGGTTTATCGGGACCAAACAAACGATTGGTGCGCGAGAAAGCCTGAATGATATTCTGGTACTTGATCACCTTATCTAAATACAAAGTATTCACCCACTTGGAATCAAATCCAGTCAGCATTTGATCGACCACGATCAGTAAGTCCAGCTGCTTTGAAGGTTCTTTGTGAATATTCTTGTATTGCTCTTTATGAGCAAGCCGCGCTGCGATATCTTTTTTAAAGGCCGAATGACGGGCAAAATCAAACTCTAGGCCATAGCGGGCGTTATAATCGGCCATAATCTCTTCTAGCCCATCACCTTTAAATGTTGGGCCTCGTTCGCCACTACCATCGTTATCAATGTTAGGGTCAAATAGGGCTGATATTTTTAGCTCAGGTTTTTCTGCTTTTAAACGGTGATAATAATCAATCGCTTCAGCGATACTATTCGTGGCAAAAATGGCGTGGAATTTACTGCCTTGGCTAAGCACATCCCATTTATCCAAGATGTCAGCGACGACTTTTTCTTGGTGAGCATCCGTCAAATACTGGCTTTTAGGAACATAGTCTTCAATGCCTTTATGATATTTGCCTGTGGCATCTTTATAACCTGCCATCGGCACATCATTCATAAAGTGATTAAACTTTTTCTTTTTGGCTGGTTCCGCCATCGCATCAATAACTGAGCTAGCCTTAGCTTGCTGTAAGGCGATCTTTTCTCTTAGTTCACCATCCTTAAAGGTGGAAACTTTGTAAGGATCAAAACCCAACACGTTTCCATCACGGATACCATCAGCAATACTGTAGCGATGCAACTCGTTCCCAAACACATCAGTAGTCGTATTACTGTTGACTTGGTTTTCTTCATGAATGGGCGTACCAGTAAAACCAAAGAAAAGTGCTTTAGGGAAGGTTTTTTTTACCCTTACCAGCATGCCTTCTTTATCTTCTTTGCCTCCACTCATCGTTGAGCGGTGTGCCTCATCAATAATAAATACCAAGCGCTTAGCGCGAATCTTTTCAATATCAGCCGAGTTTGTTGCAACTCCCTCATTATCCGTTTCTTCAAAAATATTGCTCATTTTTTGAATAGAACTAACAATTAAGGTATCAGCTGGCGCAGTGCTCTTTAGCTTGGTCACCAGTACATGTGTATTTTCGGTGGCTTGTACCACTTCGCCATCACTGGCAAACCCTTGATATTCAATTAGAGACTGAGTACCAAGCTCTATGCGATCCATTAAGAAAATCACTTTATCGGCGTCTTTTGATTGAGCAATCAACTGCGCTGACTTAAAGCTGGTCATAGTTTTACCAGATCCAGTGGTATGCCATACATAACCACCAAGCCTGTCTTTATTGTTTACGCCCCCTAACTGCTTCCAGCTAGTTTTTGCCACTCGGTCCGATATTGCATTCGCAGCGTAGTACTGATAACTGCGCATTACCTTCAGCACGCCATCAGTATCATCGGCAACGGTGTAAAAACCAATCAACTGGTGCGCCATTGGGATGGATAACAACGTCGAGGCAATATCTTTCCAATGGTTCACAGGCTCGTTATTAAAATCGGCCCAATTGAATTGGTAGTCAGGGTTAAACTTGCCATCTAGTCCGGGGTTAGCAAAGTATTTAGCCTCATTTGGTTCCATAGCAACAAAGACTTGGATGAGCGAAAACAGACCGTTAAAAATACCTTCTTTTGAGTACTTTTCAATTTGATTGACAGCTTGACTTACCGGAACGCCACTACGTTTTAGTTCAATATGAATAACGGGCATCCCGTTAATCAGTAACAACACATCACCACGTCTGTCATTACGCAACGGGCTACCACGTTCAAATTTAGGCTGTTGCACAATTTGGTAACGGCTTTGGCCAGCGGCGATTTCTTGGCGGTCATAGATTTTTAGACTGACTTCTTTGCCAAGATGTAAGCTATCAGCGGGGTTATCTCGCTTAATGGCCACGGTTTTGCCGTTGATTAAACCATTAAGTTTAAGCGGTGTTTTCAGCTCTTTGATCTGCTCAATAATCTGCTGCATTTCCGTTGCAGTCAGTGGCACATCGTTTAAGCGATCTTGCTGGCGATTGTTTTCAAACAAAATGTTTGCCCAGTTTTGCAGCAACTCCGCTTCCGTTTTGTTTTTGAGCACTTCTGGTTCCCACCCTTTTTGGGTGAGAACTTCAATAAAAGCCTGCTCAAATTGTGCTTCGGTTTTAAAGATAGTCATACACGCTCCCTGCTAGACAAACATTTTGCTCAAGCAGGCCTGCTTGATGTTATTGAGTTTAGTGATCTGTTGTTGGTATTGATCGATCAATGTATCGAGCTTTTGGAAGTAGTTGCCAATAGCCGCTTGCTCTTTTTCACAAGGTATCAGAATCGTCATACGTCCAAGTTGCTTACCCGAAATCTCTAAAAACGTCGAACCTGATGCATGTTTGAGTGCAAACTCTTTAATCTGTTTACCGATAGAATAAATGAAATACGGTGAAAAACCGTCTTTCACAACAAAAGATTGAAAGCCCTGATTAGTGGCTCCTGACCTAGCAAGAATAGCCATATCCCCAATACCAGCTCTACTAGTAAAAAGAACCGTCCTACCAGCCGGAAGTATCTTTGCAGACGAACTTTTAAGGCCTAGAGCCGTAATTTTTTTCTGGCTACCTTCAGCATACACATTGTCACCAATTTCAGTAGGCGAGTACCAATCGATATCACCGTTCCAAAATTCAGATATAGAGGTACTAGGAGTGCCTCCACCAATGATATCAGCAACATCAGTACCCAGTTCTTTCTCCTCCCAGTCCCCACTAAACCCTTTAAAGCGAATTTCTGGGATGGTTTCGCCTTGTTTGGGGAACATCTTTTCCAACATGGCTTTTTTGATGTTACTGAGCTTGTCATGCTTTTGTTGGTGTTGGTTGATTAGGCTGTCGAGCTTTTGGAAGTAGTTCCCGATTTGGGTCTGTTCTTTCGGTGAAGGCATTTTGATCTTGGTTTCAAGAATATTTCTATTATACAAATGCTTAATTGTGCTTCCTTCTAGCCCAGACCACTCCACAATTGAGTAAAATTGTTTGAGAAAGCTATTAACAATTGTTCCATCATGCTTAAGCCACACTATGTTTGAATCTTGAAAATATTGGTTTTCGCCAGTGTATTCGACAACTCTACCGATACTACCTATAACGGAAAACAATAGATCCCCTTTATTAGGAAAAGGAAATCGCTTCTTGTAATCTTCAAACAAATCCAGAGAAATAAATAACTGTGGTTCTTTGCCGAATGTACCAATCTTAAAGAAAGGTACTTCACCGATTGATGAGGTTTGGTGCATAAAAATGCGCTTATTGGTTGCTACTGAACCAAGCTCACCTAATGAAAACTCGCTCCATTGTCCTTTGAAACCTTCAAACCGAATCTCAGGCACATTCTTTTCAATACTCATATCATGCGCCCTTCAATAATCTAGTGAGCTCACTCAAACCTTGTAGGTCAAACTCATTGCCGGTGAGTTCACCCATCATTTCTGCCAGTTCTTGCTCGGTAGTTTTAATCTCATTCGATACTTGCGAATAAGTCACAGTGTATTTATCGGCAAGGGCTTGCACCTTGCTGGTGAGCTCGATAATCACACTATTTGGTATAGCAGCAAGCTCGCTGCTTAATGGTGCAATCCATTTTAGGTGCAGCAAGTTATTCACTTGCTCGTCGCTCAAGCCCTCGATGGTTGACTTCGTTTTTAGGTGTAGTTGAGTAGCCGCTTCTTTAACTGCTTTTTTCAAGGCTTTTTCTTCATCAATCAGTTTGTTCGCACGAATAATCTTGGCCTTATAACTGACGTCTGGCTCCAAGCTGTCTTCGGCAAATTTAACCTTGCTGTCTTTTTGTTCTTTTAAGAAGACCTTAGCTGCTTTTGCGACTTCCGCATTGGCAAAGGCGTCTTTGCTTTCTTTGACCGTATCTTGCTCTTTTTCTTCTTCGCTGAGGGACTCCAAAATCTCTTCAAGAGTGCTGGCAATTTCAGCCAAACGATTCTCTTGTTTAGCCAGTGCTGCTAGGTCATCGCTTAAGAGAGTCTTTTGTACTAAACCAAAAGGTAAGATGTGACCTTTCCAGCCATCTTGTACTTCAGTATCTTTACCGTTTTTCTTTTTGATAACGATATTTGCATCAACTTGCTTCGTTGCGTCAAAACCTTCCGTTTGCATCATTTCTAAATCAGCGCTAATGATTTGCCATTGGTTATTTAGAAGCTGATAGGCTTGGTATTTGTCGATTAAAGTAATGGGACTTAATCGGTTAAAGAGATCAGCACTTAATGAAGCCTCTTGTTGATTGCGGTTAACCCCTTGCCAACCTTTAATAAGCTTGGTGTTTAAGTCGTCATCAAACCCAGCAAAAGCCTGTTTATAAGTCGCGATAAACTCAACTACTTGTGGATGACTGCTAATACTTGTATTGACAGCGTCTTTAGCAATAGCTAACTCACTGTACGCAGAAGATTTAGCCGCAAACAAAACGCTGCGTAGCTGTGGGAAGGCAATCCAGTATGCATTGAGTTCATCAATTTCACGGTTAGGAATACCGCCTAACATGGTAGCGTGTAAGTCCCAACTTTCAGCCGCTGCTGAAGAATCTACATAGCGTGGTATGTTTAAGTTGTAGCCATTGCTGCGCAGAGTTTCTTTACTCACGACTTGTGAGAATTTATCGATACTTTCACGATTGATAACAACATCAACGATACGCTTAATATCACTCGCTTGTAGCTTGTTGTTTTTACCTTCTTTAATAAAGTGCTTAGACGCATCAACAACCAATACATCGGTATTCTGACGCTTTTGCTTAAGTACTAAAATCACAGTTGGAATACCCGTACCAAAAAAGATATTACTCGGCAAACCAATAATGGCATCAATGTGGTTCTGCTCAATAAGCTGCTTGCGGATCTCCCCCTCTTCACCACCACGGAACAACACACCATGAGGTAAAACAATGGTCATAATGCCATCAGGTTTTAGGTGATAGAGATCGTGTAATAAAAAGGCAAAATCAGCTTTGGTTTTTGGGGCGAGACCAAAACGCGAATAACGAGGATCGCTATCTTTATAGCTAGGGTCCCATTGTTGTGAATAAGGTGGGTTAGAAACAACGGCGTCCACGTATAGAGCATCGTAAGTGCCTTGTGGATCGTTCTCATCGAAGTACGGCCAATCGTCTTCTAAAGTATCGCCATTACGAGTTTTAATGTTGCTGGCTTTAATACCACGCATGATCAAATTCATACGGGTTAGGTTATAGGTGTTCGCTTTTAACTCTTGGGCATAATAGGTAATGCTGTCTTTGTTTTTAGCGTACTTTTCAACAGCCTCACCGATATTGATAAGGAGTGAGCCAGAGCCGGACGTTGGATCGTAAATCTCAATGGTATCTTTATTTTTGAGTTCATGAGCAACGATGTGCGACATGAGAACCGAGACCTCATGAGGCGTGTAAAACTCCCCAGCTTTTTTACCCGCATTTGCCGCAAACTTTTCAATCAGGTACTCGTAAATATAACCCAGAACATCATAGCCTTGCTTAGAGTTCATTGGGATACTTTTGATTAAGTGCAACAAGTCGCTGATAGCTTTAGTTCGCTTACCCGCACTTTCTCCGAGTTTGCTTAACCCTGTTTCGAGAGTAGTAAAGATGCCTTCAAACAACTTTTTGTAAGTAGGAGAAATCAAACGGCTAAAAGCAGAAAGCGCATCACGTACGTTAGATTCGTCAAAGTCAGACTTTGGATCAACCCATGTTGAAAACAAATTATCGTAAGCGATGAAATAACCTAGATTGTCTTGAATGTATTTAACTATGTCAGCATCTTCTTCTGTTAGCGCTCTGATTTCATCGGGCGTCATCCCTTCTTTGGTGACGAACTCCACCTGTTGATCGCTGAGATACTTATAAAATATGAAACCTAAGATGTAGTCTTTGTATTCGTTTGCTTCGATCTTTGAACGCATCTGGTTTGCTGATTCCCAGATTTTTGCCGCTAATTGTTGCTTATTCATATTCCACTCAATTCATTTCAACTATTGACCGACATCGTGAAAACAGTCGGCACATGTTCGTAATATTGTGTTCAGGGACTCAGTTCAGCTGAGTTTCTTGCTCTTGTACCCACGCATGGAGAACGTCACTATTAAACGCCTAAACGCCAAAAACCACCGACGGTAAAGCAGATGGGAACCTATTTTTAAAAGGCAAACCCCTAAGTGTTTTTCTAAGCTGGCTTTAACTATGTCGCTGCTTTTTTAACCGCAACTATTTGAGCAACCACCGAATTGTGCTCTCGCGAACTCTTTATCCATTCTGAAACACGGAGAATACGGGAGAATTGAAGAATCAACAATGCGCAAAACCAAACTTTCCGCGCTCCGGTTTCATATGTGATTTTTTTGTTTTAGCCAAAAAACTCACCATTCAGCATCTCGCCCTTATGCCCCCACCATCAATTCGAATCCAAATTTTTTCAAATATATTTCATCACTATGCATTACCCCATTAATCGAAAAAGGAACGACTACTCCACCAGCTTAACGACCAAGAAGCACGTTCACCCACCACTCTAGAGGCCACCTTGATAACAAGGTGGTCTTTTTATTTCATTCGTAAAAAGGAACAACCTATGCAAACAACACATCAAGATAACCCAAACAGCTCATCTATAGACCGGTCAGATTCATTACTTACGCTAGAGACAAAAAAAATCAAACCACTCACGGTTCTTGTCCACTGGTCTGAATCCCGCGAGTTCACAGAAGAAACACTTTATGATTTTAGTGAATTTGAAAAGAAAGCTCTGGCGGTGGCTAAAAGCAACCCATTAGGCGGATACGATAAAACAAAAGTAACCGTGACCTTTGATAATGAGCATCAGCATGAATGCCGCCTAGATTTAGGATGTGATGGTAATGACCACGGCTTTGCTGAGCACTGCTTAAGTATGGCTCGTTATTACCGCCAACATAAAGGGGATGTCGATAAACCTTGGCTTTACGATAAGCACCACCAGCTGTTAATTGAACTCATCCACACTTATGAATTAGATCTCTCATTTGTCGACCTAGGACGTTTACAGGTAAAACAAGTCGAGGAGCAAGCTAAAGCCGAGGAAGCCGCGAAAGAAAAGGCAAAAGAACAAGCGCTAGAACAAGTATGGCGTGAACATCGACAAGCGGAGGAGACGTTTCAAGAGACCTTAGTAGTACCACAATGGGCAAAGGGAGTGATCGTTGCAACATTGACTGACTATGACGCTGAAAGCAGTGAGTCGTATGCAGGGGAGTTTCACACCAAAACGTTAAAGACCATCATTCTTGCTTGGTCGAAACACTCTCGAAACCTATTCCCAGAACTGCGCAAAGCATGTCTTAATCACTCTGAAACGGCTTTTCTTAACGATCCAGAAAAAAGCGTGGAACACCGTGAGCGCTTTGCCATGGGAGAAGGTTATTACCTTACTGATACCAAGTACATTCGTTACGGATGGCAAGTCAAAAAGAGAAACTTTTACAGAGAGGATAATAAAGCACGTTACGTACCCTTAGGTGAGATCGCGATACGCTAGTAAAAAAGAGAGGCGAATTGATCGCCCCTCTTTAGCTCTATGTGGTGCAATTTTTTTGTTCGGAGTTATCTACTAGTCACTGAGTAAGAACCTAGCTCAATACGAATGAACAAGTATGTGAAGCTTTACATTTAAATGTGTAATTCGTTTTTACCACTTAGGAACCATACTCAATGCACTATGTATTTGATCTCTGGCAATATCACCGAATAAGTGAGTTTCTGCCATCAACATATTAACAGCAGCACCATTTGAAGCAGTTTGATTGCGAATACGCTCTTTAGCTGCAAACGCAGACTTTTGACGTTGAAAGACGTCTTCCCACCAATCTCTACCATGCTTCTTAAGTAAGCTTGCTTTGATTGACTTGAAACGTTGTCTACTATCGCTTCCCTCACCAGAAGCCAACACACTTGCCCATATCATGCGCTTTTGAAGATCATTTGGAATCCAGTTTTGCTTTTGAAGATCTGAGATAACTTCGGGATGAAGATAGAGAGTATTTTCGGATACTTTTCTAGCAATCCACAACGATTGAGCGCGCTCGAACGCAGCCTTCTTATCTTGGGAACTATAACCTTGGCAATGTTGCTTCCAAGTTTCCAATTCATCAATTGAAGCTAATTTCTGAACTAGTTTTTCCAATGTCTAATCCTCCAAAAACGTATAACGCTAATTAGATGGCGAACAGCCACCTTTGACTCTCACATAATGCTGTTTTTCAATTACCAACTCAATTAAAAATCAACACCTTAACAAAAAAACAAGGGTGCTTATTCGCCCACAATTGGGGGCCACTTCTCTATTTTATTCTTGTCATACCACATCGCCATTCTCAGTCTAGTCAGTCCCTAAATCCAAAAATATTCAGGCATATGTCATCAATGTGAAACCCCATCATTGATTCCGACAGGAGCCTGAAATGAATACCAAAACTTCCGATTACCAAAAACAGCAACGCTATCAGGAAAATGAAATCCTTGAGCATGCGGCGGAGATACTGGCTACGCGCTACGTGCGTGGTGATGCTCTAATCAACCCTGATGCAACCAAAGAGTATGTGCGCTGCAAGTTAGGCAGCTATGAGCGTGAAGTGTTTGCCTTATTACTACTAGATAACCAAAACCGTCTGATTGAATTTAAAGAGCTGTTTCAAGGAACTGTGGATGCGGCCAGTGTCTATCCACGTGAAGTGGTGAAAGCGGTATTAGAAGTGAATGCGGCAGCGGTGATATTTGCGCACAACCATCCATCTGGAGACTCAACACCGTCTCAAGCCGATAGACGCATAACCGAAAGACTCAAAGACGCTTTAGCGCTGGTGGATGTCCGCGTTCTTGACCACATCGTGACAGGCGATACCTGCACCTCGTTTGCTGAAAGGGGGTGGTTATGATTGAACAACATTATGGTGAGCTTTCTATTGATGATGCATTACAAAAGTCACTAGAAGCACTCATGAATCGGTACACTCTCCCAGAGAATGCCGAGAGACTCGTGCTGAACTGCCGCCAAATGAGTTACTACCGACATCGACAAGGTTTACATCCGGTAGAGGTGCAACTAAAGCGAAAGTCTGTATCAAGCCCTTGGCTGGTGGTGTTCTTTGCCAGCTTCTCTTATCCCGATGACACCAGTACAACCGTTGAGCCTGAGTTGTACTTTCATCTGGCTAATCGCTGGTGCTATCAACCCGATGCGGGGAGCACGGATTTATCCCACCCAGAGGTACAAGAGCTGCTCTCAGTCTGGATGAAAGCCTTTGCTCGTCACCTTTTTAGAAACGTCTTTGATGACGTGCAACTGACGATGGTCGGCACGTTCAACTAAATCCTAATCTTTCATTTCTTATTTGAATCCTGAAACAAGGAGGACTCACTATGTCCAAATTAATCTTTACGGCATCCACACTACCTGTTTCAAAGAAACTGCATAAGCTGTTAAGTGAGCAACTCACCGCTCATTTGCTGGGTAATGAAGCACTGACCACCAGTCGTTATCTGGTGTTTAACTTTCGTGATAAAAGTTACAGTGCGGAAGAAGGTGGTTTCCATCCGGTTGAGATTGCGATTTGCCAAACCTCAACAGGAGCGTGGAGCATTGAGTACATCACCGACTTTGCTTATATGGGGAATTACTATCCAGAGCTAGAGCGCAACTTAGATTTTGATTTTCGGGCCGGGCAGTTCTTTGTCGCCTATCGTGGCTGGCTACCAATGCAAGGTAGCCGTGATGCCAAAGAGCTGTATCGGCTATGGGAGAATAACTTTCTTGCCTATGTCGATATGGACGCTTACAACGAGATAGCCGTCACCCCGCAATAGATCATGACTTCCCTTCTTCTACAAATCATCAAACTTGTTACTGCCCTCATTACGCTGCTCTCCCTTTCGCCGTTCTTCGGCGCTATTGGAACCCTATCCAGCTTAGGGTTTCTAGTGGTGCTGTTGATTGGATTATTGGCAGCCATTGCCGAGCTCAGTGACAAGCACAAACCTCGTTAATGTTAATTAATTCACACTTTTATGAAACGAATTGATTGCATTTTAACCGTTGGACATTATGTGTCTGACCCGCCTCTATTCTCCCGACATTAAATGTCCGACTCCGGTGTGGAGCTTTGATGTATTGAGAGCGTAGTCATGAGCAATAAAACCAGCATTGAAGGGCTATCCGCTTTGCTGCACACGCTGATGCTTATTCCTCAACACCGATGGATTACCGTTAGGGAGTTGCAGCAGCAGTTAGCCCTACTCGATATCCACCGCACCACTCGCAGCATTAAACGCTACCTCGATGAAGTCATTGTGGAGGTGTTTAACGTGGAGTGTGATTCGATGAGCATGCCCCATGTTTATCGCAAAACCTCAGAGCAATTACTGAAGCTCAACAAGCAGGAAATGCTCTATTGGCAACTGACCAACAAGTACTTACTACCGCTAGTTCCTGATGCACTGAATTATGGGCAAGGGTCCTCCTCGGAGAGAGACAAACCCTTGTCCCACAAGGGTTCAGCACATTCAAAAGAGCAAGAATGGTTAGCCAAAGTACATGTGGCATTGCCCACTATTCGCGAGTGGAGTGACGAACAACGGCAAGTGTTGAATGCGGTACACACGGCATTACTGCACAACCGTATGCTCAAGATATCTAGCCAAGTATTGCAGCAAGAGAAGGCGCTCATTGAGCCACTGGGACTCTCGGTTCAGTGTGACGCGCTCTTGCTGCTCTTTCGATTATCCGGTCAACACACGATACGCACCCTAGCTTTGCCTTTGATTGATGAGGCCAGTGTATCGACGTTTTCTTTTACCTATCCGACTGATTTCAACCTTGAACGGTTCATGCGTGAACACGATGGAATCAGTGCGTCCTGAATTTCACTCACCGATAAGGAGAGCACCGTTATGACATTAATCAACACCCTACTCCGATACGCCGCTATGACCATCCTGTTTATCGGGCTCACCGCTTGTGGCGACCAAGAAGAGACTCAAGCAGCAACAGCAGATATCGAAGTGTCGATATCAACTAATCCTCACTGGGGAACATTGGTCTTTGACCTGCAAGCCATCACCGACAACACCGTAATAAGCGATGTGGTGATTAACCGAGGCAACTGCCGATTACCCGCAGGCACAACCTCAGAGCTATCAAGAAACGTTTCATTGCAGTTCGGCCAAACCTACACCGGATACAGCAACAACTGCACCGTAGACAGCGTGAAAGAAATCGAAGTCACCTCCAGCGCTGGCACCTTTGTCTACACCTTCTAACTCCTAATTCCTCAATAACACACTCAACCAACTCGTAAGGATAAACTATGAAAAAGTCATCTCTACTTATCACTACAGCGTTAGTTTTCTCTACCTCTTCCGCCTTTGCTGGTGGAACACTGGGCGGCAACCCATCCGCAGATTCGGGAGCCGTAAATACCAGTGTAGGCAAATGCACTCAATACAAAATGGATGTAAAAGCGGCGCAGCAGGAAGGTAAGGACGTAGCGAGCATCACCGTTCCTGAAGGCTGTGAAGCCATCACAGAAAAGTAATACCACCAACAACGATAAAAAACGACAATGGGGAGCAATTACGCTCCCCATTTTTTTGCTTCTGTCGGTCCATCAACGTGTTATCTGGACAAGGGTTGATAATTCAGATGCTGGATAATCAAATATAGTGAAGTAGGTTATTTATACAAATTGAGTTATGCTTAATACCGTGAGGGAGGTGATGTGACTAGTGCTCACCACTCACTTTTGCGTCACTGACCTCACGTGCTCAATTTTTTACAATACCTTAGAAAGCTGAATCTTAGCGCCATAATCATTCTGTTTAGCCTTTGAGTTAAAGGACTACAATCGCAACAAACGGGCCTAATGATAAGCAAGGTAAGTCGAGCTATCTATTTGTTCTAGGTTTAAAACGGCACATCACAAATCACCACAAGATAACCAGCCTTAACAAGTTCTTCCTAATAATGCCCCATATGAAGTCAACCGTTAGAGCAACTCAATTTCAGGCATAGGTCTCTCTTACCAACAATTAACCGTCACTTATTTAAAATTTATGTTTGAGAAGATATAGCAAAAATGAGTTGATCTTTATTTAACGCGATAGATTGTCAGTAGCTTAAATTGCACGGAATATTTCATGTATTGTAAGCTTCCAATCATGTAACCACATTGTTTTATACTGCGGCCATTACAAGTAGTGCTTTAATGTCCGTTAGCTTTTCATCTAGTATGCACGAATACAAATAATGAAAGGAATACGTCATGAATTTGACCATTAGACATCGACTTTATGTTTTGTCTTTCTTACCAGTGATCATTGTATCTATCGCAATGATGTTAGAGGCCTCAATTGAAGCCAGACGTTTAAGCTCAGATCAAATTGCTAGCGCCCACGAAGCGATGATAGAAATGAAGAAGGCTGAGCTACGAACCTACCTAGAAATCGCAGATAGTGCCTTAGCTCCACTAAAACAAACAAAAGCGTCTCGTGAAGATGCCATTTCTCTTTTGAGAAATGTTAAGTTCGGTGATTCAGGGTATCTATTTGGGTATGACTCAAAAGGCATAAGACTACTTCTAGGAAAAAGTAACGTAGGTATTGGTCAAAGCTTTTATAATCTCAAGGACTCGAATGGCAGCTATTTTGTTCAAGAATTAATTAAGAATGCAAAGGCTGAAAAATTCACAACGTATTACTTCCCTAAACCTGGCAGTTCATCACCACTGCCCAAGCTTAGTTACTCTATTTATATTCCACAATGGGATCTGACTTTAGGTGCCGGTATCTACACCGACGATGTAGAACAAGAACTGATGCATATGGAAAAAAGTGCTTTAGATAGATTAGATCAAAGTCTTTGGACACTGATTCTAATTAGCGTCGTCGTTATGCTGAGCGTTGCTTTCATGGCATATCTAGTGAATAGAAGCGTTATGAGACCACTTGAACTCTTTAGTAACTCTATCCGTTCTTTCGCTAGTGGTGATGCTGATTTGACAGCTCGCATGGAAAGCTTTAAAGCAAGGGAATTTAATGTTCTTAGTGAAGATTTCAATACATTTGTAGCGAGTCTTCAAGAGATTATCAACCAAGTTAGAAATGTAAGTCAGCAAGTTGTTCAAGAGAGCAAAGCGATGAATCAGAGAGCTTCGGATTCAGCTCAACTTTCTGCTGGTCAGCAAAAAGAGACAGAACAAGTAGCGACAGCGATGACAGAAATGACAGCGACAGCGGCAGAGATATCGAATAATGCTGGTCAAGCTGCTGATTCTGCACGGGAAGCAGAAGATAATGTTAGTGTTGCGCATCAAGTCGTTGTGGCTACAGCAAGTTCTGTATCAGCTTTATCAGAAGAGGTAGCTCAAGCAAGTATTGTGATATCCAAGCTTGAGGGCGATGTAAAGAACATTTCATCATCACTTGATATTATTCAGGAGATCGCTGAGCAAACTAACTTGTTAGCACTGAATGCAGCCATCGAAGCTGCGCGAGCTGGAGATCAAGGTCGTGGCTTTGCTGTAGTGGCAGATGAAGTCCGTAAACTAGCAAGTCGTACGCAGGACAGTACTGGAGACATTCACGATATCATACAGCGGCTGAAAGCTGCTTCAGATGATGCTGTTACCGTAATGGACAAGAGTCATAAACGCAGTATCGATACTGTATCTCAAGCTAACTCAGCGACTTCCGCTCTTCGTAAAATCCAAGAATCTGTGCAAGACATTTTAGACATGAACGCTCTAATTGCCACTGCGACCAGCCAACAAAGTGTAGTTGGACAAGAAATATCTCAGAGGGTCGTGGTTATATCAGAACAAAGCGATGATGCTTCCAAGCTCGCTCAGGACAGTAAGCGTGGTAGCGAAGACTTAAATATCAAGGTTAAAGAGTTATCCTCTTTGGTTGAACGTTTCAAAGTATAGTTCCCTAGCTCTATGAATCTAAATGGGAGTACGACGGCTCCCTCGTGCTAAATAGGGTGTGCAAAGTCAGCAATCCAAAAAATTGCTGACTTTTTGTGTCTTTGATTATGATGCACTTACACAGAAACTCAGCGTTCACTTATTGCCATACATTACTTAACTTAACAACTCTACTTAACACCTTAAGGGAAGGTGGAGGGACTTTGTCCAAATATGACATCAATTCTTTTTAATAGAGCCTTTGAACAATCAAATGACTAGGGGTTAATGGCTATTAATTTTCGCCGACTGTATGTATTTTGCGCGAATGTGTAGCCACCTGAGAATGTTGTGAGGGGGTGCATTACTTTTCAGAAATAACCAGAGAGTTTCAAAAGTCAAAACTGTTACATATAGTGCAGTCTGTTCATCTCCGAACTCTTCTGTTAATTCAGATAGTAGAACACCTGAGTACTTATCTACTAAATCATCATATTCTTTAAGATTTGTATTAACCACTCTCACGAACCCTATGTCACCTATAGTTCACTTGCCTAGTATATAGCTAAATAACCCTGAAGGTAGCGATTCTCGATACAACAAAGTAGCTAAACTAGGCGTAATCGAAACTTTAATCATTTGAGCTATTAGAAATCTTACAGAGCCAGTCTACCAGACAGAACTTACCTCCCCCAGAGTTTATAGTCTGACAAGAGAGGCTAACCATGACCTAAGACCTTCTATTACAGTTCAGTGCGATTTCGCCCATTACGCTTAGCTTTATACAGCGCATTATCTGCATTTTTGATTGCCTCATGTATAGAGTCCTCTTGTCCTTTCCAGTGCGATACACCAATTGAAATTGTTACATTACCGACAGTATCAAAATGATAGGCTTCTATTGAGCGGCGAATTCGCTCTGCTACATCATATGCTCTAGTCGGGTTAGTGTTGGCAAGAAAAATAATAAATTCCTCACCACCAGAGCGGCACACAACATCTTGTGCTCGAGCTTCTTCTTTCATTATCTTGGATAAACTTTTTATTAGTTCGTCTCCGATATGATGACCAAATGTATCATTAACCCTCTTGAAGTGGTCAATGTCCAAAGCCAACAATGAAAATGGTCTATTTTGCTCTTGAAACTGTTCAATCGTCTTATCTAATCCTCTTCGATTTAAAGCACCAGTAAGCGCATCCGTCAACGTATCTGAATGGAGTTTATCAATGGTATTTGACACGACACCCATAGCATTCAAAAAACTCCGCCTTAAGTGCAACGCTTCAAAGTACCATGCATGAATACGGTTTAAATCCGATATCGTCGACTTGTAATTACCAATTTTAGTAGCAGCACTGGCGAGCTGCCAAAGTGGCCGAGATATCAAAATAGATGCCCCCCAAATAAACATCAATGTCAGCACACCTATCGGGAAACCTTTCCAAAAGACAAGAAACATTAAATCATTAAGGCTGTTTAAAGCATTATTCTTTGGCTTTTGGACTATCACGCCCCATCCGGAGTTCTTTACTGGAGCGTAACCAGCCAACATATCAACACCTTGCGAATTGACAATGTCACCATATCCATCTTCACGGTTAACAACCGCGTTGATAGCCTCATTATTGAGTATCACTTGCCCGACTCTCCTCTTATCGGGATGATAAATGATGGTTTTATTACGGTCGACGACATACATATACGAACCATCTTGATGACTATGTTTACCCAAAAGTCTTGTCAAAATATTTTGGCGTTCCAAATACAAAGTACCACTGACATACCCTAAATATTCGCCAGCTTCAGAATAAATCGGATGGGAGATACTCGTAATATAGTTGCCAGAAGGTGATACAAAAGGGTCCGTAATGAGAGGCGCTCTTGCGTTTAAAGATTGACGAGCGGCGTCTTGCTTTAATGTAACGCCTTTCAATGCCAATGTTTCAGGTGATATTGCAATGATAGTGCCTTTAGAATCCACGACTACCACTGAATTGAATGCATTCGTCTGTAATCTTAAACGTTCCACTTCATTGTCTAACACTTGAGTATCGCCAATCTTTTTACTCAATATATTCGCACTGAAGTTCAACTGAGACATCGCGGTATCAATAAAAGCATCGGTCATGTCCGCCATTTTTTCGGCATAAACCCAATTGGATTCCATCGTATTGCTAAGAATCAATTCTTTTTGAACGCGATAAACCGTGTAAAAGGCATTCAATAAAGTAATAGCTACACTGAACATGCATAAAAAAAGTATCAACTTTCTCAAATTCAACTTATCAACCACTCTGGACAAATTACTGTACCTATTTTTAAGAGAAGAATAATCATTCTAAATGAACTAAAAAATATGTAATAGCAAGCATTACGATGTAACTATACCGTACTCATGAACAAATGCGACTAACTGTATAACAGACTAACTATCATCGCATTTTGCCTTGAGCGTTACTTGATGATTGTGACGGAGTATCGAGAAACATTTCATCTACATTCCCGCCATAGACAAAAGTCGGATACGTCTTCTACCCTGATGGCTAAAACGCTGGGCAAAATTCTTCTCTCCCCAAAAGATGCAATATGAAGCGTCTATTTTTTCATTACGTCCTATTACTGCCAATTTTGCATGCATCTAAAGTTTTAAGGACTATCAGGTACAGAGCACAATGTATAGCATAGACCTAATCTACAATTGGCTTTTATTGTAATAGGGAAATATGATATAAAATCAAATGTTTACGTTACAACCCCACTTAATAACTCTATAGGTAACCGCTTAATAGAAGGCAACGTTGAATCCTAATTTTTATCTTTATCGTATCCGTCTTCAGTTATATGTTATTAAGAAAAACGCAAATAACGAATACTAGCGGCTTGTTGGATTGAACCTACAAGCCGCACTGTTACATGAATCTATATCACATCTAGCTGCATCAACAGCTAGCGAATCCGCTATCTCATTCCCTCTGACACCAGAATGCGCTCTAACCTTTTCGACTTCGACATACTTGCCAGAACGCAGCTCATCGACTGCCTGCCATAAGCGTCGATTCTTAATCTGCTTTATCGGCTCTACGCCAGCCTTTCTTTTCCAGCCATCACAATGCCCGAAGGCAGTGAAATCATAAAAAAAAGTAATGTTAATGCCAACAGCAGCAGTAAAAAACGACAGTGGAGAGCGTGATTGCTCCCAATTCTTTTTTTGCCTTAACGCATCTATTTGAAGGTATATGTTATCAGTAAAAAGCGAGTTAACTATATCAAGCACCAGTCAATACAGAGGGGGGTTATTGAAGCTGGTACCATACATATCCATATTGGGTATCATCATTATCCAAGATTTAGAGACCGTATTCGTCAATGAATACTACGCGCACCTGTATGGCTACTCTAGCGCCTCAGAACTCCTCAACTCAATAGACTCCTTTCTTGACTTGATTGATCCCTCTGACCATCCCAAAGCGATCGACAACTATTATCAAACGCTCAAAGGTGACGTTCTTCCCCGAGGGAGAACCTTTCGTAATCGCCATCGCCACGGTCGGGAATTCTCAGTGTTTGCCATCGATCACGTGATTGAGTGGAACGGAAAACCCGCTTTACAAGTCACGGTTATCGATCTCTCAGCACAAGAACGAGCCCAACAGCAACTTCAGGAAAATGAGCAAAAATTTAAACAGCTGATCACCAATTCAGGGCAAGGCATTAGCGTCCACCGAGACTTTAAACCCATATTTGTCAATCAAGCTTGGGTTGACTTGATGCGCGTCCCCTCCATCGACGCCGTACTCCGTGATGTCAACTTACTCACTTTACTACCTGAGGAGGAGCACGCCAACGCTCAGTCACGTTATCAATCACTCATTAGTGGCCGTTTATCCGGGGCCAAAACGGTTGTGAAAAATCGATGTTTTGATGGAGAGATTCGTTACTTTCGCGTCTACGACAACCTGATTGAATGGGATGGAGAGCCAGCTGTTCAAGCCGTCATCGAGGATGTTACCGATCGAGTCATACTCGAAGCTAAGTTAAGACAGCTGTCGGTGACCGATCCACTGACCGATATCTATAACCGTCGGGAACTCGATCGTGTACTCAACCAAGAATTTCAAAAAGGGCAACGTTATGGGCACCCATTTTCGGTTATCCTCATCGACATCGATCACTTCAAGGTCATCAATGATACGTATGGACATGATGTGGGCGACAACACATTGCGAGCCATTGCCAACACACTTCGTGACACCCTACGCCAAACTGACGTGTTAGGCCGTTGGGGTGGGGAGGAGTTTTTAATTGTCTGCCCGTCCACTGACCTTACCGGTGCCTCGCACCTCGCCAACACCTTGAGATCACGCATCGCGAATCTAGCACTAGACGTTACGAAGTCCGTTACCATCAGCATCGGCGTCACCAGTCTAGACACTGACGACACACAAGTCTCCGATGTTCTGAAGAGAGCCGATCGCGCGCTCTATGAAGCAAAACGTAACGGACGAAACCAAGTAAAGGTGGACCGCCCGTAATATTGTCAAATATGGTCTACGCTTAGTAAGAGCGATTCGTTGGCGAATCAACGACACTAATGCGATGCCAATCTGACTGTACTTGGCGATGCAGAACTGGCGCAAACTTGCGATGTGTTCGAGCGATGTTAGCTTGGTGTACCAAACTGACTACTTTCGACAAACCGTAGGCGGTCAAATTACATTCGACAATCATCTAACACCGCTATCGATTAATAAAACTACTACCTCTCAAAAAATGAAACGTCGTGCATAAAACTTACCCAATATAAGGTGATATCAATCGGTGTGTACCTGTGACGCGTTGACTATCAACACAACCTGAGTATGATTGACATAAATACGAGCGATGTTAGACATGAAGCAAGAGAGGTTTTCCCCGCAGTTATGACGAAGTCCCATCGTAACCGTTCGTTAAGTTTTGAGGGCCAACAAGGCAGACTTACTGCTGAAGATTACCCCACGATACCTCAAACGCGCCCTTTTGATGACGTAGCTCGGTGCCTTATCGAAGCGCAACGCGATGACCGGCTCTTAAACGCACTAACCCACTTTTTTAGGCATGCTGAGCAGGCGATGGCACTCACCCCCAACGCTTATCAAGATTTCCGCTCCACGTTACGTGCCTTTAACGCCTTTATAGAAAAGAACACCGAGCAACAGCAACTGTTGGCGGCGCTCGCTTTATGGATTCGCTGGCTTTCTGCGTCGCAAAAGCCGTCTACACCAACCGAGCCCATGACATCGTTAGTGGTATTCGCTTCACAACGCCTCGCCGACGTCGCGGTCCTAATGCTCAGTGAGCCGCATTCACACCAGCATGCCTTCGAGCGACTTAGAGACAGTGAACGCCGGCTTCACGATGCCATGGATTACGCTCAAATCGGGCACTGGTCATCCCCTTATGAGGGCACTCGTTCTCAGTGGTCACCGCAAATTTATGACTTGCTCGGATTAGAAAGGTCCTGCCCCCCAGGCCTTGATACCCTAAAATCCGTCATCGATGAAGACGTCATGCCCGACTTCATTGCCGCTCGGCAGCACAGCTTTGAGACTGGCGAAGACTTCTTCCTAGAGTGCCCAGTCACTCGCCTCAGCGATGGGGAGCGCCGGTGGATAGAGTGTCGTGGACAGGTGCATTACCTCAAGTCCGGCAAGCCTGAGCGACTGTCCGGATTCATTCAAGATATCACGAGTCGTAAAGAGAGCGAGGAAACCATTACCCAACTCGCCTACTTTGACCCACTGACGTCACTACCAAACCGGCGTTGGTTATTAGATAAGTTAACCCAGCAATGTGACTCTCTCGCACATCGTCGATCTTACTGTGCGATTCTCTATATTGACATCGATGACTTTAAAAAAATCATTGACCTTCATGGTCACCCGTGTGGTGATACATTGCTGATACTCATCGCACAGCGTATCTGTGCGCTTCTTCGCCCCCAGGATACGTTAGCGCGCATCGGACATGACGAATTCATGTTGATACTCTGTGGCTTACCTGAAGAGTATCCTCAAGCGCTCGAACAAGTCAGCCAATGGAGCACTCAGTTACTAGAGACGTTGGCACAACCTCATACCATCGACGAGCATAAGTTTGTCAACAGTGCCAGTATCGGGATGGTGCTTTTTAATGATAATGCCGTTGGCGCAGAGGAGCTCATTAATCGCGCTGGGATGGCGTTAACGCACGCCAAGCTCGACGGAAAAAATGCGTCACATTTGTACCATAGCACGATACAAGACAAGGTATTGCAACGCCTCCATCTCGAGTCGTCACTGCGCCAAGCCGTCGAACTCAATCAACTGGCATTGTATTATCAACCTCAAGTCCATGGCACCCATCTGACCGTCGGCGCGGAGGCCCTGATTCGGTGGTTCCATCCAGAGCATGGACTTATCGCACCTGATGACTTCATTCCACTTGCGGAAGAAACGGGACTGATCATTAGTATTGGGGATTGGGTACTAGAACAAGCTTGCCTTCAACTCTCGCGTTGGCAATCTGACTTCCAATATCTGACTTTGTCTGTCAATGTGAGCTACAAACAGTTCACGCACTCGGATTTCGTGGCGAAAGTTGAATCGGTTCTTGAACGTTATCCGATTTTACCTGGCACGTTAAAGCTCGAGCTCACTGAAACCCTGCTAGTCGATGACATTGAACTGACTATCGCCCACATGCAGGCCTTAAAAGTGCGTGGCATCATTTTTTCATTAGACGATTTTGGTACGGGCTATTCCTCTTTGCAGTATCTCAAGCGTCTGCCTATAAGTCAGATTAAAATCGATCGCTCCTTTGTCTCAGATCTTGAAGATAACCCTAACGACCAATCCATTGTCACCGCGACCATTGCCATGGCCAAAGCATTGGGTATCGATGTCATCGCTGAAGGCGTTGAGACACAAGTTCAAGAAACCTTTCTTCGAGAGCACGGATGTGATACGCACCAAGGCTATTACTATAGTCCGCCTTTATCGCTATGTGACTTTGAACGCTATTTACAGGCGAACGCCCGGAGATTGACCTAGCAAGCTCCCAACTTAAGATGAAATAGCAAACATCAGCGCTTCGCTAGTCATACAACTTAAACGCTCTTGGTATAGCAAACACTTTCGCCAATTGCCAAGCAAACTGACGTATCGATTTCCATCGTATTCTCTCCTTGCTAGTATTATCCAGCGCGCGGTCTGTCGGCAGCTTGCTCTTTACCACTGATGCATTTAACCACTTTATTTTTTCTCTTGGAGAAACAGGGAGTCCCAAAAACTCTGAGACTTCATCAGGCGAAGGTAGAAATGGGTTGCGCAACTTGATAACGGGCATTCTAAACTTTTCGTTGATCATTAGAGATAACTAGTTCCTCAGACAATACCCGCACGTTAAGAGAAACTGTCGAAACCATCAATACCAATGATAAATAAGAATAACAGCTTGTGGTGTACATCCCACAAGCTGCGTGCCACTGACCTTATATTGCCGCGGCTTCAACCGCTAACAAGTCTGCTCTCTCATTCCCTTCAACACCGGAGTGTGCTTTTACCTTTTCAACTTCAACATACTTCCTAGAACTCAGCTCATCTACTTGTTGCCACAAGTGACGATTTTTGACGGGTTTCTTATCCGCACGGCGCCAACCTCGGTCTTTCCAATCGTCCATCCAGATGTTGAAACCTTTTACACAGTAATCACTATCTGAGTAAATCACGTCCCCATCTTCTGCGTACTCCAACGCCTCAACTAAGGCCAGTAGTTCCAGCTCAGCACTGTCAGTTTTGCGGTCAATAGTGATACCTTCTTCATGAACAATCTCATTGTCTTCATCCATCACCACCAGCCCGATGCCACCTCGCATACAGACGTGTTGGTTGTTTGGTGCCGCGCCGTCTACGTAAATTGAATAACTCATTTTTTATCTCTCTCTAATTGCAAAAGGGCTCATGACTTTGCTTAGCCAGCGCCCCATTGATGTTTGTGTTACTGAAAGGATTCTTGGTTGTCTCGCAGTGCTAGACGTTGCTCCATCCATTCCTCGATTTCACTTTCGACCCAAGCCACGGCACGTCCACCGAGTGGGACACTCTTCGGAAAATCGGTTTCATCAGCCATGAACTTGTAGATAGTGGAGCGGCCTAGCCCTGTTAGTGACATCACGTCTTTAAGTCGTAGAAATTTCATTTTCACTGGGAATCGTCTCCTGCTTTGTATATACCCATGTGATAAGCCGCCATTGTAAAAAAATGCAGTCGGTCTATTCCAAGCTAGAGCCAAAGCAGTAACGCTTTTCTTCCCACGCTTCAGCAAGACTGCTCATGCGGTGGAAGACAGTGTTCTTTATGTTGACGTCTTTGCTACGACAACGAGTCCCCACCCCATAATTGCCTCGGTCATTGAGAAACACCAATGACCGCGCTTCGCCGCTGTAGTGCTTTTCTATCGCTTCTTGCCAAGCCGTTTTAAGGTGCCCGACCAATTCATTGCGCTTGTCCCAACAAATAGCGGGGCCAAAGTGCTGGCTATAGTCACTAAACAGCATCACGCGATAGTTGTGGGATGGCACCTTGTCTTCCCGCTTACGCCATACATAAAACAGAGAATCCGTATCAAGCTTTTCTTTAAGCAGATTAAAGTAATCGTTGAGGATACTGAGGTCGGTATCTTGATGGTCTTCTGGCAAGAACAAGTCCAAACGTGTGGCGAGAGCGATGTCAAACTGACTGAGAGCCTGCTCAAAGACATCGACCATTGAGGTCAGTGCTGATTCGTATAACCCCTTGTCGCTGTAATACAGCGGGTAATCTTCAAAAGTTCGGTCAAGGGTAATGCTTGGGAGGTAGGTTCTATTCGCCATGAGTAATGCCTTTTGTGTGTGAATGACATAGGCATTACTCGCGCTGTATTTTTTTAAGGTGAGTCGTGACTGCAACCAAAGCTCTTGTTGGGGTGATCGTTCTGGTTGGTAATGGGCTTCGCGAGACGACTGATTCGATAGAAGAACTCATTTAACTGTAACGGGAACGTTTCAGCGTCAGACAACAGCTCAAAACCTTCATTGCTAGGGGAATAAGCTAATCCTGAGCATGATTGATTGTAATAGGCTTCAACCACCCTATCCCATGTCTTCCTCACTTTTTTGTAGAGAAAACGCCCCCAACCCTCTCGACCAGTGCCTAAGTTTTGAAAGAGAGCCCTATCAAAGAGCAAGATAAGATGATGGTGCTTGCTGGTGGATTCATTCGCCTTCGCCCAGATATAACGAATGACCGTTTGCTGGTATTGATAAGTTCTGTCGGTGTATTTGTCCTTACAGAGCTCGTTAGTCTCCGATTCTAAAATACGAAAGAAATGGGTAAACACCGTTAGGTAATCACCCCCGAAGTCACTCGGTAGATTTAGGTTGATGTGAACAGCATAGATTCTTGGATATTGGTTTAGAGCTTCAGTCAGCACTCGGTCTATACCCTCTAGGTATTCGAGGACGAGACCATTCTCAAAGTAGTAGAGTGGTTTCCCATTGAAGGTTCTGTCATGAGTGATAGTGTGGGCTCTTTGATGAGCTACGTTGAGTTGATGAATCATGATTGGTTCCTGTGGTTTGGTGTGATTCCCACAGGAACTGTTACTACCGTTATTTTTAAGTGTATCAAGAGCTAGTAGCGAAGTTTCTCATAGTCCCTCCGTATACCTTTGAATTAGGTTTAGCGAAATAGCACACCCTTTTGAATAGTTCATTCTTCGATTGTTCAATATCTGATGCTTTCAGGTTTAAGCGATACACACCATTTTTGCAGAAATGAACTAGTGCTGGTTTATCCTGTTTGATAGCACTGCACCACGCTTGCTTAATCAAGTCGGCTAGAGAGCCGTCTGACGCTCCTACATCCCCGAGTTGATAATAGATATCTTTGTTCAGGAAAATAGCAACGTGGTAGTGGTACTGCTCAGAGGTATTCTTCTCTTTTGCCCAGATGTAACTGGTCTTGTTCTTTAAACCCCTTCCCCAGCTTTTCTCTTTACGTTTTATATCTACGTCCAATTTGGCATTTAGAGATTTGAAGAATCGAGTGATGACTTTCGAATCTGCATCATCGAAATCTTCGGGTAAGTGTAGGTCTATCCGAAACACGGATAGCCTAGTGTGATACTTCAATGCTTTCTCTATCAATTGAGAAATCTTGTAGAGGTGAAACTTACGATAGAAGAATCGTTGCTTTCGTTTCGTTGGTTGAGGTAGGTCGTAGTTATTGAACTTGTCTTCAGATGTGTACTGGTGATTCATGGTGTTGTTATCCCTATTCGTGTGTCTCTCATACACACAGGGAGTAACGTAAATTTTAGTAGTTGGTAGTTATGTATATTACCTATACCAACATATCCTCATGACATCAAAACGACCTTGCCACAAAAACCAATCCCCTTTTTATAAAAATAGTAGTCCTTTTACGCAAAAATCAAACAAAACAGACTTAAGGATAAAAATAATCATGTTTCCTTTCACTCGAAACTTATCACCTTGGATTTTAAATTCATTAAAAAACACCCACTACAACCAGAGGATGACATCCCATTCAGTTTATATCAAATCGTTAATTTGATTATTTACCAGAGATGCTTTATATTAAATCCACTCAAAGTGAAAAATAACTTATGTCATATATCAGATGTGGATGGCCTGTCCACTTTTTGAACACTGCTAAATGACATTCGAAATCATCGATCCTGAGTTTAATCTGAAACCTTATAGAAAAACCAGCAAAAAACCCACCAGTAACCAACATAAAACCCACAATTTATAGTTGTAAAACTATCAATTCTCCTACATTTCTCCTACACTAGACCGACAAAAATCTTGCACAAACGAATGACCATGAGTACTAGAAGATATTTAGAGCTGATTAAAAACTCATCAGAAGAAGACCTGAAACTTTATATTTATATAATTAAATGGGAATTAGAAAATAAAAGAGATGAGGTGATTGATTTAAGCAATAGGAACAAATCAAGCCTACAATTAATATTAAAAGAATTAATTAGAGACAAGCTCGACATTGAATATAAATACTTAGAAGGAGATGATTTAACTGAATATGAAAATGAAGATTTGGATGATTTCATTAGCTCTTTATTTTCACGCGCTCAGCAAATAAGAGGGGATATTAGTAAACAGATAGAATGGTTATCTGAACCAAGGCCACTATATTTTTTCTCAGTATTGATGCGCGCTGTTATCAATAACAACATTACTGACTTGTCTTACCCTGTAACATCGGTTGACTTCAAAAAAACAAAAATTGACTTTAAAACAGCAAAGTCAACAAAAGATACTGATAAGCACAAACTCAGTAAATTCGCTCAAATGGCCTTCGACTATGCCAACCAGCCACATTTCCTTGCAGCTCTAAAAAACATTTGTCCAAACAAAACATCACCAGCTCAGGATAGTATCGCCAGAACACTTGAGTATATTGCTGTTTCTTGTCATGTAGACGACCAAAGAGTAATGCTAGAAATAATTAATGATATAGAAAGTCTCTACCAATTGAGTTGTCGTTACG
Organism: Vibrio diazotrophicus; assembly: GCF_038452265.1. NCBI lineage: Bacteria > Pseudomonadati > Pseudomonadota > Gammaproteobacteria > Vibrionales > Vibrionaceae > Vibrio > Vibrio diazotrophicus. Next base: position 746,657 of record NZ_CP151842.1, on the reverse strand, counting down.
TAAACACAGAGTGGAACGTGTTTAACTCAAACGATGAAAAATTGAACGCTTGGTATTACCATTACTTGATGAAAAAGTATCCAGGAACCGGCTTAAACACAACTAATGATTCCATTAAACAAAAACATACCATTATGTGCATTTTTGACGTACTTTGCGCAACAACCTCACCTGATGATTTGAGTGAAAAAAGTAGCGAGGCTACAACATTTAAAAAAGTTGTAAAAGAACTCACTGATTCGTTTTCAAGAAAAGCTAAGTCTTCATCTTCACAAAGCAACGCCTTCAAAACTAAAGAAGAAAAAACACTAACATTCAGTGAGGTGGATTGGGCTAAGTTGATCGAGCTTACTGGCAGCGATGGAAGAAACGAGATCAAGGCCAAGCTTAAAAAGTTGATCGATAGAGAGTTGGAAAATCGAAAAAATGCTAAAGAGGGCAATGTAGGTCAAGATTCCAACGACGACTCTCTTACAATGCCATCGGAGCAGAAAAAGAAGGTTACAAATTTGGATAAAATATTTGAAACAAAAACTTTTGGAAGACCTCTTCTGAAGCGAGACTAAAGTATAGATTCATCGTTATAGTAAGCAATAGGTACACCACAAGGTACACCAATTAAAATCAAACCGAATAATTGAAAATAAAATCAATGAATTAAAAGTTAAGATCAACTTACGCCAGCCCACCAAACGTTTGGAAAGGGCGATAACTCATAGAGTTATCGCCCTTTTTGTATTTAGTTCTTCAGGTATTTTTTTGAACCACCAATGTTTGGCTATTTACACATTTCAGCATTGCATTGAGTTAGTCACGATACATTATCAAACCGCATGTTAAAACGCAGCAAAGTATCTAGAACTTGTTGTCTTACAAGAAGTACTTCCCCTAATAGGCCTACAGAAATCCTGCTTTAGATAATTTTGACTGTTGCACTTCTGCGTATTCCGGTGATTCCGGACACCGGCTCCGGTTTAACCGGACGCCTCATATCCCTAACTTTTCTCTAACCCTATTTTTACTCTACCTGTCCGGATTGCGCCAGTTTTCTCATTGATTCTCCTCCGAGTTCTATTCGGTGACTGTTGTGGATTAACCTATCCAATAAGGCGTCAGCAACCGTGGCATTGCCTATCATGTTGTACCATTCTTTAACCGGAAGCTGGCTTATCATAATGGTGCTGCTGGTTTGATAACGATCCTCCAGAAGCTCCAGCAAGTGACCCGCATGATCCGGACTCAACTTTTCCATTCCCCAGTCATCCAAGATCAGAAGTTGTTTTCTCGACAGAGCCAGAAGTTGCTTTTGGTAAGTCCCGTCAAGGCGACCTGAACTCAGGTCATCAAGTAAACGGCTGAGCCTGTGATAACGGACACTGTAGAGCTGGTCGCAAGCTTGAGCTGCAAGCGCACAGGCAACGTAGGTTTTTCCTGCTCCCGTCGGTCCGGTGATCAGAACGTTTTGTTTTTTGTGCAAGTAGCTCCCGGTTAATAGCTCACTCATTTGAGTACGCTTAAGTCCTCGTCCTTCTTTGTAGATAATCTGACTTGGCAGAGCATCGACCCGGAGTTTAGCTTGCCACTTCAGGCGTTGGATTTTGGCCTGATTTCGTCCCAACACTTCGCTTTCAAGCAGCAGGCTTAACCGCTCTTCGAAGCTCAGCTCTGCATAGGTCGATAACTGCTCTTGTTGTTGCTCCAGAGCCGAGGCGGCATGGCTCAGACGCAGTGATTTGAGTTGTTCGCTTATTGTGTTCATCATTCTCTCCTAGTGATAACTGTTGGGTCCGCGCACATTGCTGTGTTGGATGTCAGGGGTGGATTCCGGAGTCGAAGACAACAGGCCTTCCCGGTGATTTTCAAGCAAGTTTCTGATGAACCTGAGATAGGGTTTGTTCACCATCAGAGCATCTTTACATGCCTGCTCTAAGCGAGCGTCACCGTATTTTTTCGTCAGGTTGAGAAGCCCAAGGCAACTGCGATTGGCTTGCGCAGGATGCGCTTTCGACATGAGTAATCGGTTGACCACTTCTTGTGTCGCTGCGCCGATCCGGCCTCCCCAGTTAAGTAACCGCTCTGGTGACCATTTTTGATATTGATGATTGCTGGGCATATGCTCCGGATAAGTACTGATCCCATGCTCTTTTTTACTGGCTGGGTGCTGAGAGATCAGATTACCCTGATGGTATATCTGTATCAGCCTGGAAGTGGCTTCAAGCTCAACGTATTGGCCCACTAACTGATGGGGAACAGAGTAATAATGCCTTTTGTATTCGATGTGATAATCCGGCCCCACTTTGGCGCGTTTGATTTCTGTGTAGAGATAACGTTGTACGGGGAGAGGTTTTAGTGCCGGCTTATCCAGAGTATCGAACAGCTCCTTTCGGCTGGCTCCCAGTTGTTTCATCTGTCTTTGGTTCAGTGAGTCCATTAACTCCCGGATAGAGAGGTTTAGCTCTTTGAAGGTATGGAAGGTTCGGTGACGAAGCCGCATCATGATCCAACGCTCAACGATAAGGACGGCATTCTCAGCCTTGGCTTTATCTTTGGGTTTATAAGGGCGTGCTGGCATAACGGCCGTGCGGTAATGGTACGCCAACTTGCGGTAACTATCGTTGAGCTTGGGTTCGTAGCGGTCCGTTTTGGTCACCGCGGATTTTAGGTTATCAGGTACAAGCAACGCCGGAACGCCGCCGAAGTGTTCAAAGGCATTGGCATGAGCTTCCAGCCAGTGCTCAAGTCGCTGGCTTTCACAGGCTTCAACATAGGTGTAGTTGGACGCACCTAACGTCGCCACGAAGATCTGAGCGTTGCGGATTTCTCCGGTTTCAGGGTTTACCACCGGGATGGTTGGTCCACAGTAGTCGATGAACAGTTTGTCACCGGCCAGGTGGCTCTGACGCATACTGCGTTTCTGCTTCTTTAACCAACGAGTGTAATGCTCGCAGAACTGGCTGTAACGATAAGCTCTCTCCTGATATTCAGCCAGATACTCTTCCCACAGCAGATGTTTGCTCATGCCCTTACGTTTCAGTTCGACAAAGCACTGGGCGAAGTCCGGCATCACCTTTGTGTCGCTGATTGTTTTGTCACGATAGAGAGTCTGAGCCAGTTCAGTATCAGAGCAGCTTTCAGGGAGAGGCCAACTCATTGCGCTTTGCTCAAAACGGGTCAGTATTTCTGAGATGGTTGAACGACTTACTTTCGTGCAGGAAGCGATCTTTCTGGTCGACAGATGGCACTCATATTTAAGGCGTAATACCTCTTTGATGTTTGTCATAGATGTTCTCTTTTTCGGCATTATCACTTCCTTGCTACGTTAATATGCATAACAAGAATAGTGAGTGATTGATTTAAAAGAGAAAAGAGGGATATTCCGGAGTAACCGGACAGGGTTTCCGCTTAACCGGACAGTGATTCCGGAGTTAGTGGAAAAATGGCTGGTTTATGCCGGAAATAGTGTCCGGATTAAAACGGAATGGGTGTCCGGGGAATCCCGGAAACGGTGGCTGGATTGCTCCGGAATACGCACTTCTGAGAAAAACTAAACTTTTAGCTATAAACTGGCGTATCTTACATCCTTTTTGCCTACCCATTAAGTGTTAACAACCTCTCAAACCAAGCTTATAAAAAATAAAAATACCATTTATTTTCAAAGTAATAAGAGAGATTCATGAACTCAGTTTGGCTTACATTGCTAACGATTAAAAGGCTTGCAACTGACAAGGTTATAACTAATGCTTATACAACCAGTCACCAACAATTAAGCCGCGAATAAATCCCCTAATATTACTTAGATACCGAAGCAAAAATAATAAAAAGAGGTGATGTAATGCCTACTGAAAGAAAGTTTCCTCCTTCTAAGCTATCGAATCTTGAAAAAGGACAAGAGATCAAACTCCCTGTTGAGTTCATACAAGAGTTGTCATCAGCTCTATCGCTGCAAGAAGTACTAGATTCTGTATCTCAATGGATACATAAACTTTTTGATGCTGAAAGAGCGAGTATTACATTGCAAAGCGGTAATGACTTCTTAAAGCTGTATTCCATCAGCGGTAATAAAGCGATACCACTCGATTATGATGTTCCTATCGCTAATACGTTTGTTGGAAGAGTATTTTCCAAAAGAACGTTAACTGTATGTGATGATCTCGAACAGTCCCACGAGCTAGATTGCCAGCTATTAAGCCAATATGGCCTCAAGACTTGTATGGATGCTCCCTTGATCAGTGGTGACATCTGTTTAGGTACACTCAATGTCGCCCATAATCAAACCAACTATTACACTGAGCTCCATGCTCTTAAGTTGCAATGTTTAGCCAACTGGATAGCGTTAAATATTCGCCTTCATCTTCAAGTCAAAGAACTGAAGCATTTGGCTTCAACCGATCATCTTACCGGCGCCCCAAATCGCAGGGCATTTACCGCAAAGATAGTTCAATCAATCAGAGAGTTTCATGATCAAGATAAGTTATTCTTTATTGGATTAATGGACATCGATCATTTCAAAGCGCTTAACGATCGATATGGTCACAATGCTGGTGATCACGTATTACGACAAGTAGTAAAAATCACTGAAGATATAGTGAACCATTTAGGACATATATCTCGTATCGGCGGCGAAGAGTTTGCCATTATTCTTTACCAGACCAGCGAACAGGAAGCTGTAAAACTATTCAGAGCCATCAAAGATGCACTAGCAAATACAGTGATCAAGTATGATGATGATGAAATATTTTTCACTGTAAGCATAGGCGTTACTCATATCGCCCGAGGCGATGACACTCCTGAATCTTTGCTTAGACGCTCAGATAAAGCTTTGTATGAAGCCAAATCAATGGGAAGAAATAGAGTAAATACCTTCACCACCGCTCATTTATCAAACTAATACACTTTAAACTTGCCCCTTAAGCCACTGCGTAAAAGTCGCAGTGGTTTCATTTGGGTTATGGGTGATCAAAAAGTACCCTGCGTTTGCGGGTATGGGGTTGAATGGTGAAATAAGCTTGCCTGTTTCCAGTTCATTTTGCAGTAGCATTGAGCGAGCCATGGCAATCCCTACCCCTGCTTCAGCAGCGGACATCGCCATATCGGTGCGGTTAAAGAAGTGCCCTTTGAGAGTCGAAATCTCAACGCCCATTTCGGACGCCCAATAAAGCCATTCATAATCTCTTGGTGCTTTTGCCCATGGCATTGCGTCATGAAGTAGGTTCACCTCATCCCAATAGTTTTTATTGTTACTAATATCTTCAAGCCATGGGTGAGCTTTTAAATAGGACGGACTCATTACAGGTAACAAAGATTCCGCCATAAGTAGCTCTGAGTTTTTCCTGTTGTAAGGAAAAGGGCCGTAATCTATTGCGAGATCGAAGTCCTTTCTTTCACTATCCACCAGCGCCCCTTCCGCAAAAAGCTGCACCTGAATATCTGGATTCTGATGATAGAAATCTTCAAGTTTGGGTAACAACCATTTGAATGCCAACGACGGAGTGAGTTTAAGGCGGATCTCTTTACGATTCTCACGTTGCTCCAAGTTATGTAACGACTCTTCGATATCGTGAAAACTGCGTTGGACAACAGCTCTAAGTGTCTCTCCTGCTTCAGTTAATTTCACTCCACGCGAATGGCGTTCAAATAGACTAAAACCTATTTTTGATTCCAGTTGGAGTAACTGCTGACTAATTGCGCCTGTCGTTATGTGCAATTCCTTAGCTGCTGCACTGAAACTTGGATACTGAGCCACTAACATGAAGGTGTGTAACGCTGATACTTGAGAACTCTTTAACATAGCTTTGCTTATAGTTTTACTAAACACTGCTGATAATTTTTATCGATTGTTAACAAAAGGTAAAGCAAAGAAACTACCGCTATAACAAATGAGGAGTTTCAAATGGAAGTTATCGTTCTTGGAAGTGGTGTCGTAGGTTTAACATCAGCATGGTATTTGTCTCAGGCAGGTCATAGCGTGACTGTGGTAGACCGCCAACCACGTAGTGCTGAAGAAACCAGTTTTGCAAATGCTGGGCAAATCTCATATGGCTATTCATCTCCATGGGCAGCTCCAGGTATTCCTCAAAAAGCGATTAAATGGTTATTTGAAAAACACGCACCTTTAAAAGTTAAACCATCGCTTGATCCTCAAATGCTGCAATGGATGACGCAGATGTTGGCGAACTGCCAACTTGCACGTTACCAAATCAACAAGTCTCGCATGCTGGCCATTGCGAATCATAGCCGCGAGTGTTTGCAAGAGCTTAAGAAGCATCACAACGTAGAATATCAAGGTCGCCAGAAAGGCACACTACAAGTATTCCGTACCGAAAAGCAGCTCGTTTCTATCGAAAAAGATATGAAGCTATTAGAACAAAGTGGCGTACGTTTTGAACTGATGGATGTGGCTTCTTGTATTAAACAAGAGTCAGGCTTAACTCCAGTGCAGGATAAACTGGTTGGTGGCCTCTATTTGCCTGATGATGAAACCGGTGACTGTTACCTTTTCTGTCAGCAACTAACGGAGCTAGCGAAATCCCAAGGCGTACAATTCAAGTTCGATACTCAAATTCAATCACTAGAGATTGAAGGCAAAAAGATCATGGGTGTCCAAACGGATAAAGGCCTGTTAAAAGCGGACGCTTATGTGGTTGCTTTAGGTAGTTTTTCTAAGCAGATGTTGAAGCCTTTAGGCGTAGACGTACCTGTATACCCAGTAAAAGGTTACTCATTAACCTTACCGATTGTGAATGAAGAGCTTGCTCCTACCTCTACAGTAATGGATGAAACCTACAAAGTTGCATTAACTCGCTTTGATGACAGAATCCGCGTTGCAGGCACAGCAGAATTAGCTGGTTTTGATCCTTCAATTCCGACCGCTCGCAAAGAAACGATTGAGATGGTCGTTCGTGATTTGTTCCCACAAGGTGGCGATTTTAGTAAAGCGGAATTCTGGACCGGCTTCCGTCCGATGACTCCAGACGGTACTCCTATTATTGGTGCTACACCGATAGAGAACCTTTACACCAACACAGGTCATGGCACTTTAGGCTGGACTATGGCGTGTGGATCTGGACAAATTCTTTCAGACATCATCACTCATGGTGATGCAAAAATTGATGTGACAGGATTAGGCGTTTCTCGTTATTACAGCTAAAAATCCTATCAATCACCAAAAAGGGTCTAGTCAGGCCCTTTTTTATTTATGTATATACATATTATTCACCACAAAACATCGCAATTTCAAAACAACCTCAAAATGAAAATTTATTCATATAGGCATGCATAATTCTTATATAAGTAATATCTGATTTATAAAAGACCACTTTTTAACCAAATCTAGAATTTATAACTTACCGCTCACTCATTAATCAGAATTTCGTGTGAAAAATCACAGTAATTAAGTCTTAGAGAAAATTTGGTTAACATTACTGTTACAAAAGATTATTATCTGACACGCAAAACAAACACAACTATCACTCAACAGGGAAAATACTAATGCAGTCATTTGTTGATTTTCTAAATGGAATTATCTGGAGCCCGGCGCTGATTTATCTGTGTCTTGGCGCAGGTGTTTTCTATTCAGTTCTAACTCGTTTCGTTCAGGTTCGTCATTTCTTCGAGATGTGGCGCCTTTTGCTTTCTGGCAAAAGTTCTTCTAAGGGCATATCTTCGTTCCAAGCACTTGCAGTTTCTCTGTCAGGTCGTGTAGGTACAGGTAACATTGCAGGCGTAGCAGCAGCAATCGGTTTTGGTGGTCCTGGTGCGGTATTCTGGATGTGGGTTGTAGCATTCTTTGGTGCCGCGACAGCCTATGCAGAATCAACTCTCGCGCAAATCTATAAAGAAGAAGATAACCATGAGTTCCGTGGTGGCCCTGCTTACTACATCGAAAAAGCAATGGGTCAAAAATGGTACGCGTGGATCTTTGCTATCGCGACTATTTTTGCTTGTGGTGTCCTACTTCCGGGTGTCCAGTCAAACAGCATTGGTAATGCCGTGGAGACTGCATTTGGTTCAGGACCAATGATTGACACTGCTATCGGTACATTCAGTTTCGCAAAAATTCTCACTGGTACGATTGTTTCAATCCTTCTTGCATTCATTATTTTCGGTGGCGTGAAACGTATCGCTAACTTCACACAAATTGTTGTGCCATTCATGGCTCTGGCTTATGTGGTAACTGCGTTCGTTATCATTCTGCTAAACATTGGTGAAGTACCAAGAATCTTCGGCATGATCATTGGAGACGCATTTACACCTATGGCTGGTGTCGGCGCTGCAATTGGTTGGGGTGTGAAACGTGGTGTTTACTCTAACGAAGCAGGTCAAGGTACTGGTCCTCACGCTGCAGCGGCAGCAAGTGTTGATCACCCAGCTCAACAAGGTCTTGTACAAGCGTTCTCTATCTACATCGATACACTATTAGTATGTTCGGCAACAGCATTTATGATCCTAATTACTGGTGCTTACAACGTACACGGTGGCGCTGAAGGTCTGTTCCTAGTTCAGAACATCGCAGCTGATGTAGCGGCGAACGGTCCTGCATTTACACAGATGGCGATTGAAAGTGCACTTCCAGGTGTTGGTAAACCATTCGTTGCATTCGCGTTGTTCTTCTTCGCATTTACAACCATTCTGGCTTACTACTATATCGCTGAAACTAACGTGGCTTACATTCGTCGTACTTTCAAAGTTGACGGCCTAATGTTCTTCCTAAAACTGGTGATCATTACAGCGGTATTCTACGGTACGGTGAAGACGGCAAACCTTGCATGGGCAATGGGTGACGTTGGTGTAGGTATGATGGCTTGGCTGAACATTGTTGGTATCGTAATTATTTTCTTCATGGCTAAACCAACAATGGCAGCGTTAAAAGACTACGAACAACAACAAAAACAAGGCGTAGAAGATTACCTGTTTAACCCTGTAAAACTTGGCATCAAGAATGCAACTTACTGGGAAGAAAAATACAAACGTAGAACAGGTAAAGCACCAACAGCTGACTCAGATTCTGAACTAGAACAAGTTTCAGGCACTCCGGCAGAACAATCTTCTAACTAAAATTAGAAACATGAAAAAAGGGTTAGCTAAGCTAACCCTTTTTATTTGCAGCGAAAACGGCAACTTAGCTTTTCACTGTTTCATGAACAATTTCATCATCGGTATTTGGACATTTTGCCCAATAGCCAGCCAACACAGATCCTGACAAGTTATGCCAGATCGAGAAGATAGTTCCTGCCACAGCTGAAGCTGGAGTGAAGAATTTCATAGCCAATGCAGTCGCTAAGCCTGAATTCTGCAAACCAACTTCAAACGCAACTGTGCGACACACAGTTTCATTAAAGCCAAGTACACGGCAAATCCAATAGCCAGAAGCTAAACCGACACCGTTATGTAAAATAACGGCCAAGGCTACGATTGGGCCGATTGTCGCAAGGTTACTCGCATTCAGCGCCACAACAATGGCAATAATAAGGACAATAGCCGCCATTGAAATAAGTGGTAATACTGGCTCTAGTTTCTCAGTGACTGATCGTAAGAAGACATTCAACAGAACGCCACCAGCAACGGGTACTAAAACAATCTTCACTAAACTCATCAGCATACCGGCGACAGGCACATCAACAGCTTTACCCGCCAATAACTCAACCAATAGCGGTGTCAGTACCACACCAAGTAAGGTGGATATTGATGTCATAGTTATCGACAATGCAACATCCCCTTTTGCCAGATAACACATCACATTCGATGATGTACCACCCGCCACACTGCCAACCAACACCATGCCGATAGTGAGCATTGGATCGAAACCCAACAGTAAGCTAATTAGCAAAGCTGCAATTGGCATGACGGAGAACTGCAAAATCAAGCCAACACCTATCGCCTTCTTATTATGGATAACATTGAGAAAGTCTTTAGGTTTTAGGGTTAACCCCATAGCCAGCATAATGATTGTTAGAAGTGGAACAATTTGGCCTTTGTGCTCAACGAATAAGCTAGGTACAAAATAAGCACAAAGAGAGAACAATATTGCCCATAGAGGGAATAGTTGCGTGATAATCCTTAACATATACATTCCTGTTTAATTTTATATTTATAAGCCTTACCAACTGACTTGCCACTCCCGTTGAAATGACAATATGGGATAAGGGATAGCTAGGCCCATAGCGCTAGTATCAGGAATACGTTACTCCACTCTTTGAATATAAAACAACCAGACATTTACTGTGGATTAGAATTTACACACAAAAAAAGGCCGACCATAGGTCGACCTTTCTATAAATCAAAAGTTAATTAAGCTGCAACTTCTTTCAGTTCAACTTTAACTTCTTCTTTAACGAAAGCTGGTTTACCAACTGGTAGCACTTCACGACCGTATTCAGCATTAAGAACTTGAGCCATTGCGAAGTAGATAGCGCTTGCGCCACAGAAGATACCTTCGAAACCAGCGATAGTGCCGATTAGCTCGCTACCAGTGAAATCACGTAGTGCTAGTAGAGCAAATAGGATAGTCAGTGAACCGAATACTACTTGTTTTGCAACTGGGTAGCAGCGAGAACCAATGAACATGAAACCAGTGAAAATACCCCAAAGACCTAGGTACCAACCCATGAAGTGCTCAGGGCTAGCAGGCAGACCCATTTTTGGCATAACGATTAAGCCAACAAGAGTTAACCAGAATAGACCGTAAGAAGTGAAGGCTGTTGTACCGAAAGTATCACCACGGTTGTAGCACATAATGCCTACAATAACTTGACCTAAACCGCCGTAGAAAATACCCATAGCAAGAATCATAGAATCTAGTGGGAAGAAGCCTGCGTTATGGATGTTAAGCAGAATTGTAGTCATACCGAAACCCATTAGACCAAGTGGTGCTGGGTTAGCTAATTTAGTAGACATTACTCATGTACCTTAAAAAAAGTGGATAAAATTTACGCGCGGATTTTAATGGACAGCTAGATAAAATAAAGACTTCATTTGCAAAAACTTAGATTTCATTTTTATAGTTATTGAGTTGCAAGAAACCAAAAGCTAACTTCACTGTACAGAAATAAAATAACCCTATAAAAAACATAGAATTAAAACACAAGCAAAATGCCCACAGTAGGACAATTGCTTAATGTTTGAGCTTTACAATAGCTCGGACATATTTTCTAACTGAAAAAAGAAAGCCCCAGAGGTTATCTGGGGCTTAGCAGTAGAGCTAATCGAATATTATTCCCACTCGATTGTCGCAGGCGGTTTACCAGAAATGTCGTAAACCACGCGTGAAATGCCATTCACTTCGTTGATGATGCGGTTAGACACTTTACCTAGGAAATCATAAGGTAGGTGAGCCCAATGCGCAGTCATGAAGTCGATAGTTTCTACTGCACGTAGCGATACAACCCAGTCATATTTACGACCATCACCCATTACGCCTACTGAGCGTACTGGTAGGAATACCGTAAATGCTTGAGACACTTTGTTGTATAGATCCGCTGCATGTAGTTCTTCAATGAAGATAGCATCCGCACGACGAAGTAAGTCACAGTATTCTTTCTTGATTTCACCAAGAACGCGAACACCTAGACCAGGACCAGGGAATGGATGACGGAAAAGCATGTTGTATGGAAGACCAAGTTCCAGACCGATCTTACGTACTTCATCTTTGAACAGTTCACGTAGTGGCTCAACCAAGCCCATTTCCATATCGTCTGGCAAACCGCCAACGTTATGGTGAGATTTGATTACGTGAGCTTTACCTGTCTTAGATGCTGCTGATTCAATCACATCTGGGTAGATAGTGCCTTGAGCCAACCATTTTGCATTTTTCAACTTCTTCGACTCTTCATCGAATACGTCAACAAACACGTGACCAATTGTCTTACGTTTCTCTTCTGGATCAGACTTACCTTCCAGAGCATTCAAGAAACGCTCTTCCGCATCCACTTTGATGATGTTCAGGCCGAATTTATCGCCAAACATTTCCATCACTTGCTCACCTTCATTAAGACGAAGTAAGCCGTTGTCTACGAATACACAAGTCAATTTGTCGCCGATTGCACGGTGAACAAGCATTGCAACCACAGAAGAATCCACACCACCAGACAAGCCAAGGATAACTTCATCGTCACCCACTTGCTCTTTGATACGTGCTACTGCGTCTTCAATGATTGATTCAGACGTCCATAAACGCTCACAGGCACATACGCCAAGAACAAAGTTCTCTAGCATTTGCAGACCTTGTTTTGTGTGCGTTACTTCTGGGTGGAACTGAACACCGTAGTATTTCTTCTCTTCATTAGCCATTGCCGCGTAAGGACAAGTGTCTGTTTCACCTACTTTTACGAAGTCAGCTGGAATTTCAACAACTTTGTCACCGTGGCTCATCCAAACATCTTGGATTTCAGCAAGATCTTTGAATAGTGCTGATTCACCAGACACTTTAACTTGTGCGTAACCGAACTCACGTTCTTCTGAACTTGCTACGCGACCGCCTAGCTGTTCTGCCATGGTTTGCATGCCGTAACATACACCCAGAACTGGAACGCCAGAATCAAATACATATTGAGGTGCGCGAGGAGAGTTTTGTTCAGTTACACTTTCTGGACCACCAGAAAGGATAATGCCATCAGGGTTGAATTCGCGAATGTCCGCTTCTTCTACGTCCCAGCTCCACAGTTCACAGTAAACACCGATTTCACGTACGCGACGCGCGACAAGTTGAGTGTATTGAGAACCGAAGTCTAGGATCAGAATTCGTTGATCATGAATGTTCTTTGTCATATTGAGCAATCTTATCAGCTAAATGGAGAATCGGAGGCGAGTCTACTCGCCTCTCTATAAGTCATCAAGTAAAAAAGCAAACGTTTACGTAAGGTACATATTCCGCTAAGAAACTCGCCGTTACGATCAAACGTTTATTGAGCTAAACCGTCTATTAATCTAGACGCGGCTCTTAACCCATACGATAGTTTGGTGCTTCTTTAGTGATTTGAACGTCGTGTACATGAGACTCTGCCATACCAGCACCAGAAATTCGTACGAATTCTGCTTTAGTACGCATGTCTTCAATAGTAGCTGAACCAGTTAGACCCATGCTTGAACGTAAACCACCCATCTGTTGATGAACGATCTCTTTCAGACGACCTTTGTATGCGATACGGCCTTCGATACCTTCAGGAACGAGCTTGTCAGCAGCGTTATCAGACTGGAAGTAACGATCTGAAGAACCTTGAGACATAGCGCCCAAAGAACCCATACCGCGGTATGACTTGTAAGAACGACCATTGTATAGAATGATTTCACCCGGTGCTTCTTCAGTACCAGCGAACATTGAACCAACCATTACACAAGATGCGCCAGCCGCGATTGCTTTACAGATGTCACCAGAGAAACGGATACCACCATCAGCAATAACTGGAATGCCGTATTCATTTGCTACTGCAGCAGCATCTGAAATTGCTGTAATTTGAGGAACACCTACGCCCGTTACGATACGAGTAGTACAGATAGAACCGGGGCCGATACCCACTTTCACAGCACTAACACCAGCATCGATAAGTGCTTTAGCTCCAGCACCAGTCGCTACGTTACCACCAATGATGTCTAAATCTGGGTAAGCTGCGCGAGTTTCACGAATGCGGTTTAGAACACCTTCAGAGTGGCCGTGTGAAGAGTCGATAAGTAGAACGTCAACACCCGCTTCAACAAGAGCTGCTACGCGCTCTTCGTTACCAGCGCCAGCACCAACTGCAGCACCTACACGTAGGCGACCACGAGCATCTTTACATGCGTTTGGTTTACGTTCTGCTTTATGGAAATCTTTTGCGGTGATCATACCGGTTAGCTGGAACTCATCGTTCACAACCAGTACTTTCTCAACACGAGCTTCGTGCATTTTTTCTTGAACTTCAGCGCGGGTTGCGCCTTCTTTCACTGCTGCAAGACGCTCTTTAGGTGTCATTACAGAACCAACTTCTTTTGTTAAATCAGTAACAAAACGAACATCACGGCCAGTAATGATACCAACAAGTTCGTTGTTATCCGTTACCACTGGGAAGCCAGCGAAGCCGTGCTTTTCTGTCAGTTCAATAACATCTGCAATCGTCGCTTCTGGGTTTACTGTGACAGGGTCAACAACAACACCAGCTTCGAATTTCTTAACTTTACGAACTTCAGCTGCTTGCTGCTCGATTGACATATTCTTATGAATAAAGCCAATACCGCCTTCTTGTGCAAGAGCGATAGCTAAACGAGCCTCTGTCACTGTGTCCATAGACGCAGAAATCATTGGAATATTTAGAGTAATATTTTTAGTTAGCTGCGTATGTAGATCGGCAGTGTTTGGGAGAACGGTGGAGTGTGCTGGTACGAGTAGAACATCGTCGAATGTCAGCGCTTCTTTGGCAATTCTAAGCATTTGCAATATCTCACAATTTAGAGGGTAAATATAAAAACAATCCAAATGCCCTTTTCGTATAGAATGTTTAACCATCCCGAAAATTTACATTTGGATTAGATATTGCGGACGGATTATACGCCCGACGCAATCGCTTGGCTACACATTTTTTTCATTTTAATTTGCATTCCGCCCCTTGCTATGTATTATATTGCCGCTAATTTCCATACTCACGTCTGGTTGAAAAATTAGTGCCTTCCAATACCAATCCAAACATCTACACCGTTTCTCGTCTTAATGCTGAAGTCCGATTATTACTAGAAAATGAAATGGGCATCGTTTGGTTAATTGGTGAAATTTCCAATTTCTCAGCTCCTGTTTCTGGTCACTGGTATCTCACGCTTAAAGACTCTCGTGCCCAAGTAAAATGCGCCATGTTCAAAGGCAGTAATCGCTTTGTGAACTTTAAGCCGAAGAATGGTCAGCAAGTATTGGTGAAAGCACGATTATCCCTGTATGAACCGCGTGGTGATTATCAAATCATCATTGAAAGTATGCAGCCTGAAGGTGATGGCCGCTTACAACAGGAATTCGACCAACTAAAAATGAAGTTGGCTTCTGAAGGCTTGTTCGCTCATACCTTAAAGCAAAGCCTTCCTGAACATCCAAGATGCGTGGGTGTCATCACATCGAAAACCGGTGCTGCTCTGCACGACATTCTTCAAGTACTTAAACGCCGAGATCCGAGTTTACCTGTGATCATCTACCCTACTCTGGTTCAGGGAGAAGAGGCTGCGATTCAAATAGCTCAAGCGATTGGGTGTGCGAACTCCCGAGCGGAATGCGATGTGTTGATCGTAGGTCGTGGCGGTGGCTCATTGGAAGATTTATGGTGCTTTAACAACGAAATCGTTGCCCGTACTATTGCAGCCAGTCAGATCCCGATTATCAGTGCAGTTGGACATGAAATTGATGTCACTATTGCCGATTTCGTCGCCGATGTTCGAGCACCAACACCATCAGCGGCTGCTGAACTGGTCAGTAGAGACAACACGCATAAGAAGCAAGCGTTTCAAACCTATCGTCACAAGATAGCCAGCGCTATGCGCCACTATTTTGCTCAGCAGAAAGTGGAGTTGAAACAGCTGCAACATCGTTTAGACCGACAGCATCCAGCCAATCGTTTACAACGCCAGCAGCAACAGTTAGATGAATACAGCATGCGTTTAGAGCGTGCGATTCAAGCTCAAATCAACAAAACACAACAACATCTCGATAAACAGAAACATCAGCTTCAGTTGCTGTCACCGGAAAAGATACTGCGCAATCAACAATATTTGTTAACCAGTAAACAAAAAGAACTGAATGATGCCATGAAGCGATATCTTGTCTCTTCTCGCCACACGTTTACTCGCCTGACAGATAAAATGAACGCGGTTAGTCCGTTGGCGACATTGTCGCGCGGCTATTCAATCACTCAAAATGCTCAAGGTGACGTTATCCATGATGCCAATGATGTTAAGCAAGGTGATCTAATCGTAACTCGTCTCAAAGAGGGCGAGATTCGCTCAATCGTAAAATAGGCTCATCTCGTTATCCTGTTATAAAAAAGCCACTGAGGCTATCAGTGGCAAATATCACAGTGGAATCCCAACACAACTCGGGTCTTACTCAACCTTTAAATTATCTTTTATTTTCTTGGTCAGATTTTCTACATCGACTGGGCGAGAGAAGTAATAACCTTGCAGTAAGTGGCAAGCAAGGTCACCAAGAATTTGCGACTGCTCTTTGGTTTCAACCCCCTCTGCCACAATGGTAAGCTGCTTGATGTTCGCAACCGCCAAGATACTTTTCACTAAGTTGTAAGCATCTTCATCTTCGACTAAATCATTGATAAAGCTCTTATCAATTTTCACTTCATCAACGCAACGGGTAACTTAGATAAATAGCTTAGAGATGAGTAACCGGTACCAAAATCATCAATTGAGAACTTAATACCTACGGCTTTTAGTTGTTCAATAACCGCAACTGTGCCTGGAATATCGTTTAAGAATGTACCTTCCGTGATTTCAAACACAATACGACTTGGATCAATACCTGTCGATTCAATGATCTCAATAGTATTTTCAACGAACCTTTTGCTCATAAGCTGGTTAGGAGAAATGTTGACTGAAAGAGTCAATGCTTCTTCACCATTCGGGCTAACTGATTGAATGTCATTACAAGCTTGAGTCAATACCAGATCACTGATCTTACCAATGGTTCCTTTCTTCTCTGCGATAGGAATAAAATCCAACGGCGCAACTCGACCTAGCTCAACGTTATCCCAACGAACTAAAGCCTCTACGCCAATTATCTTAACGTTCAATGTACTTACTTGCGGCTGGTAGTGAACATAGAATTCTTTGTTTTCGATAGCGAAATCAAGAAGGTTCGAGATCTTAAAATGACGCTCTGAACTCTTAGACATAAACGAAGAATAGTTTACGTGAAATAAATTATTTGCCTTCGCATACTTCATGGCCAGCTAACCGTTACGAACAATGATCGAACCCAAAATATTTCTGTTCTTGAAGTTCACGACTGCATTACGGACACGTAGTGAGATCATTTCACCGCAGATATCAAACTTCTCAAAGGTTTCTGTTTCTTTTGCTACATCGATACACAAACTGACTGACTTTTGGCAAATCACGGCAAATTGGTCTGCCGCAACATGCCCGATGAACATGGTTTCATCCTTTAACTCTTCAAGAGCGCTGGTTACTTGGCGAAGTATTCGGTCACCAACGGCAAAACCATACTGGTTATTTACTTTCTGAAAGTCGACAATGTCGATCAATTGTAATTGGTATTCTTCGCCTTTTTCTTGCAGACATAGATTATCAATATAATCGGACGTGGCCTTTCTATTCGGCAAACCAGTTACATCGTTATAAAGAGAGCGGAAAGCAATTTCATTGTCTTTCTCTTCAATTTGGATAAGTTTTTCTTCGATCGCCGATTTATATTCGTACAACTTTTGGGATGTAATATTTTTTAAGTAATAAATGATGCCAGCGAAGATTATGAAAACCAGAATATGGAATAAGTTTTGATTGGACTTCTCATCTAGGACTAAATCCGTCACCAGTTTAGCTTCAGACTCGGAATAGTTTTTAATATCGTGTAAAAGCTCACCACTACCTAAAACAACGTCCCAATCCTCAACATAACGAATATGTGTGATCTTTTGTGCTTCAGCATCACTCTTACGGTTATTAAAGGCTTTATCGCTATATTCAACCCAAGACGCGCCATTAATAGCGCTTTGATAAATATAGTGAACAACTTTATCGTCGATATCGTCTCTAAATAAATTGTCTGAATTTCGGTGTACTACGAACTTTTTGTTCTTGTTGATAACAAAAATATAGCCGTCATTATTTTCGTTTAACAACTGGAAAGAGTTCATTGTCTTATTGAAAAGCCCCGTCGGAATAATATCACCGTCAGCGAGACCGTTACTTTGGCGAATGACATCCAACATTTTGATTGTTGTATCAACTCGTTCAACAACTTCCGCTTTTCTCATGGCAATGTATTGTTCTTCGACACTAGTGATGACCGAAGCGATTAAGTTATTTGAAAATAACTGCTGATTTATAAAAGACGTACCAATGGCACACACCATAAGTATGCTTGGCAGCCAAAGTAAATATCGCTGCAACACTTTGTCGGTCATTTTCGCGAGTTCTTTCCGTTTCATTTCAGTGTTTATCCAACTTCATATGTGGATTCCCAGCTAACAAATGATACAGATGAAAAGCGAATAGAATAGATATCGAGGACTGATATAACTGTAGGGTAAATCTCACTCAGTCATTGAGTGAGATTTAATATTGAAAAGAACTTAAATAAACCGATTAGTCAACTTTTTGAAACTCAAAACGAATATGCGATTTTGACTTCAGCTCATTACAAGTATTACAAAAATAGTTGGCAGCTCCACATGCTTGCAGTTTCTCTAGTTCGGCTTCGCAGTCGGGACAAAATCCAACCTTTTTAAAATGACTCTCACATGATGAACAGTGGTACTGTCCGTCCCACACAAGCTCTTTGTCACATTGAGGACACAAGTTTTCCATTACACTACTCCAACTTCTAATTCGAAATCTTTGGTTTAAACGCCTGCTTACATATTAAAGATCGTTAAAGAGATCTCAATCCGATCTTCCGCTTTATCTGCTTTGTTCAGCGATCTACCCTTAAAAGAACATTTATATAACCACACACCGAAAGCATAAGTTACATATTCTGCATTTGGATTTTAAACAGATTAATAATCTACTTATAACTTTAAAACCTCAACAAATCAGAACTTAACAAAAGGATTATTTTCCAATTGATGAGTTACATGCGTATGCATTTCGATATGTTCACTGTCACGTTGTACTAGCTTCACTTGTATCTCTTTGAAGCTATTCAATGAATCACAATGCGTTCCACCGCAAGGGATTATCGCTATTTCACCTTCCTGCAAATCACACTGCCAGTAGCGTGAATCCGTCAGGTTCTCGCCTTGTCTGGTGATCTCGATTTTTGATCCCAGTGTTAACCAAGACGCAAGCTGCACATTTACCTGCTCTTCAATCTTAGCTAAGTTTTCTAGCATATCTGCGCTATTCAAACCACGCTTACGCAATGTTTTCCCTAGACGATACGTGTCTACACAGCGATCTTCTGTGACAAAGCTCGTCACTTGCGCATAACTATTAAAATCATTGTGGCCGTGAGGGTCTTTCCTGTCTGCATCTTTACGCCAATATCCAGCCGCTAACACTTTATTTAACGCTAAGTAAGCTAAGTGACCTGCGCTATGACCACGGCTAAGCTGGTTCTGATAAATATCGTCAACAGTTAAACTCACTACATCATGAACTTTGACAGTATTTTCTTCTGCCTTGATTTGATGCACGACAACGAACACCCAACCGGGTTCATCTCGTTTTACGGGAATCTCTTTACCGACCAACAACTGATGCTCGGCCTGATTAATCGCCCCTACAAGGCAGTGCTCAACTGTATAGATACGCTCTCCGATAGCGAGTGTTCCTCGATCGGCTGGATGATCAGGCCAAATATGGCTCACAGGATGAAAAGGAGTCTGGGAGGTCACAATATAAAGTGCTTCTTCGCTAACTCTAACAAACTGTACCTCGCTTGAGAGCTGATAAATGGATTGTGTAAAAGTGACTTGAGTAGGTGTATATGACATATCAAATTATCGGACGGTTATGATTAGCAATCTCCTCTGCAAAAAGCAGAGGTTTACAGATAACAGAAAAAAGCCCAAGCAATGCTTGGGCTCTTAAAAAGCGTTATTTTCTGCGACCTTTCATCATGGTCATCAAGCGCTTGCGTTTGCGCTCTTGCGATAACGTCATTTTGTTAGTTTTACCTTCAAATGGGTTTTCGCTGTTCTGGAACTGAATACGAATCGGTGTACCCATGATATCCAGTGACTTACGGAAGTAGTTCATCAGATAACGCTTGTAAGAGTCTGGTAGCTCTTTAACAAGGTTACCGTGCACAACTACGATTGGTGGGTTATAACCACCAGCATGCGCGTACTTGAGCTTCACTCGGCGGCTACGAACCATCGGCGGTTGGTGATCTTCAGTCGCCATCTTCATGATTCGAGTCAGAACCGATGTACCAACACGAGTTGTCGCAGACTTGTATGCCTCTTGAACAGATTCAAACAAGTGTCCAACACCTGTGCCATGTAACGCAGAAATAAAGTGAATACGAGCGAAGTCAACGAAGCCTAAACGACGATCCAGCTCTTTCTTAACGTGTTCTTTAACATCGGTGTTTAAGCCATCCCACTTATTGACGGCGATAACAATTGAACGACCAGCGTTAAGAGCAAAACCTAATAAGCTTAAGTCTTGATCAGAAATGTTTTCACGAGCATCAATAACCAGTAATACAACGTTGGCATCTTCAATAGCTTTCAACGTTTTAACTACTGAGAATTTCTCAACCGTTTCGTTAACGCGTTTACGGCGACGAACACCTGCGGTATCAATCAGCACGTATTCACGCTCATCACGCTTCATCGGGATGTAGATAGAATCACGCGTGGTGCCCGGCATATCGTAAACCACGACACGTTCTTCGCCCAAAATACGGTTAGTCAGCGTTGACTTACCTACGTTTGGACGACCAATGATAGCCAGTTTAATTGGCTGATCTTGTAGACGCTTATACGCTGCTTCCGCTTCTTCTTCGGTATACTCTAGCTGCTCTTCTTCTGAATCTTCAATATCAGTCAGATCTTCCAGAAGTGCATCTTGAGCCTGCATCTCTTCCGCAATAGGGTTCAACGCACGGTCAATTAAAGCACCAACGCCACGGCCGTGAGCTGCAGCGATTTGGTACATGTTTTCCATACCAAGTTGCCAGAACTCAGCACTCGCTGCGTCTGCGTCAATACCATCCACTTTGTTTACAACCAAAATGCTGTTCTTTTCAATACGACGAAGATGCTGTGCAATCGCTTCATCTGATACGGTAAGACCAGCGCGGCCATCTACCATAAACAGCACAACATCTGCCTCTTCAATCGCAGCTAGCGACTGTTCAGCCATTTTAGTTTCAACACCTTCTTCACTGCCATCAATACCGCCAGTATCAATAACAATAAATTCGTGCTCACCTAGCTTTGCTTGGCCGTATTTACGGTCACGAGTTAAGCCAGGGAAATCTGCAACCAAAGCATCGCGCGTACGCGTTAATCGGTTAAACAGTGTCGATTTACCTACGTTAGGACGCCCAACAAGAGCAACAACAGGTATCATAACAACCTCTACAATTATTAATCATATGTAGTTATAGGTAATGACTGAGAAAACAACCAATCAGCTTTATACCAATATATCCGCCTACGCGAATTATACCCAAACTACTTGGAGTTGCAGGTAGGCGGCAAGTGAGTGAATCCCCATGACCACAAATTACCATGCGTGATTGGGGTGAACGAACGTAGTCAACACCGCTGCAGCTTCAAGTAGGAAGGTTATATATAAGTATTACCTATAACCACATTATTTATTTCAATAAAACGGCTCCTAACTGTTTCCAGCTAGGAGCCGTTTGTGAATGATATCACAATTTACTTTTTGATCGTCAGTTTCTTTACATCGCCATCGCGAGTAACCAGAACATAACCGCCATCAATCACCATTGGACCAACAGCAAAACCGCTATCGTCAATCAACTGCTGAGCAACAAACTCACCAGAGCTACGATCAATCCAGTGCAGATAACCTTCGCTGTCACCAACAACTACGTAGCCTTCAATCACTTTTGGTGCGGTCAGCAAACGGTGCTCTAACTGGTCGTTGCTCCATAGCTCAGTACCACTGCGCGAATCAACCGCAACTAAGTGATCTTTATCCGTCACTAGGAATAGACGGCCGCCATCAGTAGCCATATCGGTTGCTGATGAGTAATTACGTTTCCAGATAGGATTACCAGAACGCAGATCAACTGCAATTAACTGACCGTTGAAACCAATCGTGTAAAGCGTTCCACCGATGATCACAGGAGACGCATCGACATCCACTAAACGGTCAATTTCAGTCGCACCTTTCGGTTGGCCTACTGGTTGTTGCCAAATAAGCTGACCACGAGCAGAAATTGCAGCAGCCAGACGACCACTTGGCGTACCCCAGAACACACCACCAGAAACAGCGGCTGGTTGGCTTTCACCACGTAGCGTTAAGTTCGGTACTTCAGTACTGATTGTCCATTTCTGGCTACCGGTCGCCTGATCTAATGCGACTAACGCACCACGACTGGTATTGAGGATAACAAGGTTATTGTCTGCTACAGGGGAAGCTAACACTTCACCTTCGACTTTCACTTTCCAAGACTCTTCACCAGTCTCAGCATTTAAAGCAATAACAACACCGTTTTCACTGCCAATGTAGATTTGGCCATACGCAGCAACGATACCGCCGGAAAGACGAGCAGAAACATCTTCTTCCAGATCGACTTTCCAGATCTCTTTGCCATTTTCAGGATCAAGCGCTTTTACAATACCGTCACGGCTTGCAACGAAAACTTTGCCGTAAGCAAAATCAGGTGACAGCTTAGAAAAGTAATGACCAACGCCATCACCGATAGAAGTACTCCACAGTGACTGAGGCGTAAATTCACTTTTCACCACTGGCACAGGTGCCATCACAACGTTTTCTTCTTCGCTGGCACAGCCGGCTAGCAGAGCTAACACAGCTGAGGACAGAAGCACTTTGTTGAACATCTTTTTCATCAACTTGTGCCCTTACTTGGCTAGGTCGTCCAGTTTAATTTGCAACGTTTGGCTTGCATCCGTCGCTTGTTGCGCTTCAGTGTAAGCGGCATAAGCAGCAGCAGTGTCGCCCTTACGCAGAGAAATATCACCGCGCAATTCAGCCACTCGGCCTGCCCAACCTTCTTCTGTAATATTGTTCAGCTCAGCTAATGCAGCATCAAAATCACCTTGCTCAGCCTGAACTCGAGCAACGCGTAAAGTAATCACTGGTTTTAAAGCCGCATCTTTAGTCGTGCTTTTCGCCCACTCAAGTTGTGCTAAAGCTTCGTCTAAATTACCTGCTTCAATTTGAACTTTTGCAAGTTGCATTGCTGCAAGCACTGAATACTCAGTGTCTTTATTGCCATCAATAAAGCTTTGAACATCACCACTCGCATCAATGCCTTTAGAGGATAGAGACTGGATTGCTTGAGTATAAGCTTCTGAAGCAGCCTCTTTCGCTTCGGTTACGCTATCTTGATAAAAACGCCAACCAAAAAGACCACCTAAGCCAATGGCAGCACCTAACATTACGGCTTTGCCATTTTCCTTCCACCAATCTTTGATCGCTTCTACTTGTTGTTCTTCAGTATCGTAGAGTTCCACTTCCTATCCTCTTTATTAATGCCAATGACGAGCATTGGCATAATGTATCTCTAAAAATGCGCTATTAGATCAGATGAGCCAGCTTGCTCGCGATCTCTGCTTGAGAAATTGTTTCTTGCTCGCCGCCTGCTAAGTCTTTTACAACCACAGTGTTACCCGCAACTTCGTCTTCACCCAAAACTAATGCTATCGCAGCACCAACTTTGTCCGCACGCTTAAACTGTTTCTTAAAGTTTCCGCCGCCGAAGTGTGTCATAACACGAAGACCTGGAACCTGCTCACGAATTAATTCAGCAAGCTTCATTCCCGCTGACAGAGTACCTTCGCCAGCCGTCACCACGTAAACATCAACGCTGCGACGAACATCTGTGTTGCCTAATGTTTCCATCATCAACACTAAACGTTCTAGACCCATAGCAAAGCCTACAGCTGGGGTTGGTTTTCCACCCAACTGCTCAACAAGACCATCGTAGCGACCACCGCCACATACGGTACCTTGTGAACCAAGACTTTCAGTGATCCACTCAAATACAGTACGGTTGTAGTAATCCAGACCACGAACTAAACGCTCGTTAACCGTATATTCGATACCAGCAACATCAAGAAGTTCACATAAACCTGCAAAATGTTGTTTTGACTCTTCATCTAGGTAGTCAGACAGCTTAGGTGCGTCACCTAATACGGCTTGAACATCTGGGTTTTTAGTATCCAGTACGCGCAGAGGGTTGGTGTATAGACGACGCTTAGAGTCATCATCCAGTACATCCATATACTGCTCTAAATACTCAATTAAAGCGGTACGGTAGTTCGCACGCGCGTCAAGTGAACCGATTGAGTTCAGTTCAAGACGTACATGTTCAGAAATGCCAAGCTCACGCCACATACGAGCCGTCATCATGATCAGTTCAGCATCGACATCAGGGCCATCAAGACCAAATACTTCCACACCACATTGGTGGAACTGACGGTAGCGACCTTTCTGAGGGCGTTCATGACGGAACATTGGGCCCATGTACCACAGACGTTGTTCTTGGTTGTACAACAGACCATTTTCGATACCAGAACGTACACAACCCGCAGTACCTTCTGGGCGTAGCGTTAAGCTATCACCGTTACGGTCTTCAAAGGTGTACATCTCTTTTTCAACAACGTCAGTGACTTCACCAATCGCACGGCTAAATAGATGTGTCATCTCAACGATAGGCATACGAACTTCGTTATAGCCGTAAGCACTAATTACGTTTTTTACCGTGCCTTCCACTTTTTGCCAAAGTGGAGACTGAGTTGGGAGACAGTCGTTCATGCCTCGGATTGCTTGAATAGTCTTTGCCAAAATAGTTACCGTAATATCGTTTAGATTAATCTTGTTCAAGTTGCTGAATGTTGATGCGACTCTTCTCATCTAACATTGATGCTTTGGCGCGAATTTTCGCTTCAAGCTGAGCAACTAGATCGTCGTTGTCAAAACGTTCTTTTTGACGAACGCCGTCTTCATAAAATGCGCTTTTCTTATTGCTGCCTGCCAGACCTAAATGGGAAGCTTCCGCTTCGCCCGGGCCATTTACTACGCAGCCAATAATTGAAACATCCATTGGCGTCAAAATATCTTCCAACCGTTGTTCCAGCTCGTTCACAGTAGAAATAACATCAAACTCTTGACGAGAGCAGCTCGGGCAAGCGATAAAGTTAATTCCGCGAGAACGGATACGCAGTGATTTCAAAATATCGAAACCGACTTTAATTTCTTCAACCGGATTGGCAGCCAAAGAGATACGCAAAGTATCACCGATACCTTCCGCCAACAGCATGCCTAAGCCAACCGCAGACTTCACTGAACCGGCACGAGCGCCGCCCGCTTCAGTAATACCTAAGTGCAATGGCTGGTCGATTTTCTTCGCCAGCAAGCGGTAGGAATCCACCGCAAGGAACACATCGGATGCTTTCACACTGACTTTAAACTTATCAAAGTTCAGACGATCAAGAATATCCACATGGCGCATCGCCGATTCCACCAATGCTTCTGGGGTTGGCTCGCCATATTTCATTTGCAGATCTTTTTCTAATGATCCGCCGTTTACACCGATACGAATCGGGATATTTTTATCACGCGCGCAGTCAACAACAGAACGGATGCGAGATTCGTTACCAATGTTGCCTGGGTTGATACGTAAACAGTCAACACCGTACTCTGCCACTTTCAATGCGATACGATAGTCAAAATGAATATCCGCAACGAGCGGCACTGATACTTGCTGTTTGATGAGCTTGAAAGCTTCTGCGGCGTCCATAGTAGGAACAGATACGCGAACGATATCTGCACCGACATTTTCCAGAGCTTTGATCTGAGCGACTGTCGCTTCCACGTCAGTCGTTCTTGTATTGGTCATTGATTGCACAGCAATTGGCGCACCATCGCCAATTGGCACATCCCCTACATAAATACGTGTAGAAGGACGACGTTTGATCGGAGATTCGTGTTGCATAGTATTGTCTAAGGTAAGGTGAGTCTTGCTACTTTGCCTGAAGTATACCCAGAAAGGTCTACAGGTTCACTTGCAAATGTCATTGATACGCTCTCTGGAGCGCCAAGAATCACTTGTAGAGGTTTTTGTCCGCGTAAATTCAGTGTCTGACCCGCTTGTTTAATGCCAGTCGACAAGGTTTTACCCGTCGCATCTTTAACTTGAATCCAGCAATCCGCTGAGAAAGAAAGTGTTAGCAAGTTGCTTGCATCGGCTTGTTCTACAACAGGCGTCTCAACAACTGGCTCTTCAACAACCATCGGTTCTTCTTCCACTGCAACAGGCGCTTGTTCGCTAATCGCAGGCTCAACGTCTTCAACTACTGGTTCTTCACTCTGTTCTACCGCTTGAACTTCATCAGCAGGTGACGTTGGTTCAACAGGCTCTTCACCTGATTCTTCGGTTAATTCGCTGACCGTTGCAAACTCTTGATCGTTACGCGAATCCTGCAATGATGACTCATTGCTCAAAACCGCTGAAACTTCAGCATCTTTATCCGCTTCGAATCCACTGTCTCTGTGGTTCTGCCACCACCAAAGTGATGACATACCGATAAGAATCACCAAGATAACCCAAGTAATAGTCATAATATGGCTATCGTGTTTGGCACGCTTGGTTTTCTTTGAGAAGCTTTGCATGGTTTGCTCTTGAGGTTCCGAAGCTGTGCTTTTCTCATAAGCTTGCAAAATTTCAGATTCTTTTAATCCAACCGCTTTGGCGTAAGAACGCAAATAGCCGCGAATAAAGGTAGCGACTAAATCAGATTCAAAGTTGTTGGCTTCTAAGTTTTGAACAATGGATAAACGCAATCTCAAACGATCAGCGACTTGTTGTTGTGTTAACCCTAAAGCTTCGCGCTTTTCTCTTAACAGGGTTCCTGGTTCTACAAATGCTGCTTCTTGTTCTACAGTTGATGTTTCTTCGACGATTGGGTTTTCTTGTTCTGTATGTTCAGTATTCATCCGCGATGTCTGTCTCGTGTTTTTGTGCTCAAGTATCGCTTCGTCGCTTTTATTATTGATTTGTTAGTAGCAATCAATGTCGATGACTTCAACAGGTGAAAATTCATTTATGTTGATATCGCCAGTAATTCGCATTTACTTTTGATAATAGTGAAACATTCTAATAGATATTAGCCTGTAAACAACAAGCATTTGGAAAAGAAATTACAGACACGTCAAGGTTTTTGCTTAAACTGACATCAAAAAGACATAATTTGTAGGATTAATTCCAAAAGTAAGTAAGCCAGAGTTCACTCTGGCTTACTAATATTTTTAACTAAATCTGTTTTACAGGGATAGCTTGCTCATCCACCTGCTTGATTTTAGTACGTTTGGTACGGTCAATAACATCACCGACCAACTGACCACACGCTGCATCAATATCATCACCACGTGTTTTACGGATCGTTACAGTATGTTCGTATTGCATCAGAGTTTTCTGGAAACGATCAATTCGTGAGTTACTTGGTTTCTTGTATGGTGAACCCGGATATGGGTTAAACGGAATCAAGTTGATCTTACAAGGTGTGTCTTTCATTAGTTGCGCCAGTTCGTGAGCATGCTCTGTACCGTCGTTCACATGATCGAGAAGTACATACTCAACCGTCACTTTGCCACGGTTTGCATTTGATGAAGCAATATAGCGACGAACAGACGCTAGGAAATCTTGAATATCCCAACGATCATTGATCGGCATAATTTCACTGCGCAGCTTATCGTTCGGCGCGTGAAGTGAAATCGCTAAAGCAACGTCAATTTGCCCCGTCATTTGGTCTAAGCCGGATACTACGCCAGAAGTAGAAACCGTTACACGGCGCTTAGAAAGACCAAAACCGAGATCATCCAGCATGATTTCTAGTGCTGGAATCAAGTTCTTCATATTCAGAAGTGGCTCACCCATGCCCATCATTACAACGTTAGTAATAGGACGACGGCCTGTTTCTTTTTCTAAGCCAATTTCGCGCGCTGCACGCCATACCTGACCGATAATTTCAGATACGCGTAAGTTACGGTTAAAACCTTGTTGGGCTGTAGAACAGAATTTACATTCAAGCGCACAACCTACCTGAGAAGAGACGCAAAGCGTTGCACGATCTTCTTCTGGGATATAAACCGTTTCTACGTCCTGATCACCCACTTTCATAGCCCACTTGATGGTGCCATCACTGGAGTGTTGAGCTTCAGAAACGTACGGTGCACGAATTTCACACTTTTGAATCAGTTTTTCGCGCAGCTGCTTATTAATATTGGTCATCTTGTCGAAGTCGTCACAACCAAAATGGTAAATCCACTTCATCACCTGATCTGCACGGAATGCTTTTTCACCCAGTTCATCAGCGAAAAATGAACGCATAGCCTTGCGATCAAAATCAAGTAAATTGACTTTTTGTGTGGTCATGTAGCCTCTCAAAGATGGAACTATAATTAAGGGCGCGAATTGTACAGCCTTTAGGCAATAACGACAAGGGCTGCAATACCATGAGTTTACTAGGGTATTTACAAGCCATTGAATAAAAAATAAACAGCAAATTAAAAAAATAGCAAACAGGCTTCGAGTACTAAGTGAAGTTGCTAAAAAACAGAGATTTCAGTGTTGCGAGAAGTATCTGGCGGGTACAAAAAAGCTCCCTTTCGGGAGCTCCTTAAAATTAAACTACAGCTTCTGAGCGAGGACAGATTTCTGATTCAGGGAAAAAGAATTCAATCTCGCGTGCAGCAGACTCAGGGCTATCACTGCCGTGTACTGAGTTATGACGCATGCTGAGTGCATAGTCAGCACGGATAGTGCCACATGCAGCTTCTTCAGGATTAGTCTTGCCCATCAGCTCACGGTAACGCGTAATTGCATCTTCACCTTCAAGAACTTGAACCATAATTGGGCCAGAAGTCATAAACTCTTTTAGCGGTTCAAAGAATGGCTTTCCTTCGTGTTCCGCGTAAAAGCCGCTTGCTTGTTCATCAGTCAGACGAAGCATTTTCGCTGCGATAATGCGTAGTCCAGCCTTTTCAATACGATGATAAATCTCACCGATTAGATCACGTTCCACGGCGTCAGGCTTAATGATAGAAAATGTTCTTTCTAGGGCCATAAGATGTCCTTTTACTTTACTTGTCGTTTTATTTTAAAAAGGCGGCTCTTAGGCCACCTTTAATTACTTCGATTACTTAGCTTGATCCATTAGTACGCGAGAGATGGTTCTTACGCCCATGCCCGTTGCACCTGCAGCCCATTTATCACTTGGAGACTTACGGTAAGTACCCGCACAGTCAAAGTGTAGCCAGCCTTTCTTGTGGTCTTCAACGAAGTAAGACAAGAATGCAGCCGCAGTACTTGCGCCCGGCGAGTAATCACCAGAGCTAATGTTAGATAGATCAGCGAAAGGTGAAGGCAGCATTTCACGATGGAAATCCATCAGCGGAAGTGGCCATAGACCTTCATGTTCTTCTTTAGCCGCTGTCAGAGCTTGGTGTGACAACTCGTCATCAAAGCTCATCAGCGCATGGAAATCATTGCCTAATGCATTTTTTGCTGCGCCAGTTAGCGTTGCGCAGTCAATAATCAGCTCAGGTTTTTGCTCACTGGCGAACATCAGACCGTCAGCCAATACCAAGCGGCCTTCCGCGTCAGTATTCATGATTTCTACTGTTTTACCGTTCTTGTAAGTGATGATATCACCCAGCTTAAGAGCACGACCTGAAACCATGTTTTCAGCACAGCATAGAATCAATTTCACGCGCTTATTTAAACCGCGAAGAATTGAAAGTGCCAGCGCACCAGTAATCATGCCTGCACCGCCCATATCTGCTTTCATCGCAGACATCATGCCAGATGCTTTTAGGCTGTAACCACCGGAATCGAAAGTAATACCTTTACCAACTAAACATGCGAACACGGGTGCGTCTTCTTTTCCTGTTGGGTTGAAGTCGAGTTGTAGCATTGCTGAGGTGCGATCTGAACCACGACCAACGGCGAAAATGCCTTCCCAACCTTCAGCTAAAAGATCTTTGTCTTTTACGATACGGTAAGAAACTTGTTCAGGAGCCAGAGATTTCACGAACTCAGCCGCCATAGTCGCAAGCTGACGAGGTGCCACTTCTTCGGCACTCTTGTTAATAATGTCGCGAACCCAATCTGTGGTTTTAATACGAGCTTCTAGTTCTGCTTGTGCTTCTTGCTCTAGCGGTTTCCACTCAACCGTGTTTCTCTTCTTCGCTTCACGGTAGCCTTGATAGAAAGCCCAAATAGATTCGAGATCCCAACCTTCGCCTTCTAGAGATACAGAACGCAAACCTTGAGTATCCAGTTTACGAGCAGCGCGTTGAATCGCACCTAAATCGTGAGATTGAGTAAGGTGAATCGTTGTTCCTTGCTCAGAAAATGATAATAACGCCTTTTCTCCCCACTGAGGCTGGGCAGCTTCCAGGCTAATAAATACAGACATTTGTGTAGACATGGTTTCTCCTTGTCTTAGTAATGGCGTCTCTTCGCCACATCTCTTTAATAACTCGGGGATGTTAGCATTTTGTCAGTTAAAAATATCAACTTGATAAAAAAACGGGCAACTAGGCCCGCTTTTTTATTAAAACTGTTAACTTAGCGAGGCTAGGTTAGCGAATTTAATCGCGCTCATCCATCCAGCACATAATGATCGCTTCAAGGATTTTTTCGTTCGAGTGATTAGGCTCATCGTCAAAATCTTCAAGGTCCAATATCCACTGATGTAAATCAGTAAAACGTACGTTTTGCGGTTCAATATCAGGATACTTTTCGCAAAGTTCAATCGCGATATCGCGTGAATCTGTCCATTTCATAATGTTATTCCAGTGTCATATACTCAGGCTTGAATCAAGCCGAAGTGATAATTAGTGATCTTCAGATGCGTGATTCAAAGTGTATTTTGGAATTTCAACAACCAAATCTTCATCCGCGACTTTTGCCTGACAGCTCAAACGAGATTCAGGCTCTAAGCCCCATGCTTTATCTAGCATGTCATCTTCGAGTTCATCACTCTCTTCTAGCGAGTCAAAACCTTCACGGACAATGCAGTGACAAGTGGTACATGCACAGGATTTCTCACACGCATGCTCAATTCCGATACCGTTTTTCAACGCCACATCAAGAATCGTTTCGCCAGGTTGCGCTTCTAATACCGCACCTTCCGGGCAAAGTGTTTCATGGGGTAAAACAATAATCTTAGGCATTTTTTGTCTTCTCTTTAAATCTCGTCAACTGAATGACCAGCCAATGCGGCACGAATAGATTTATCCATACGGCGCGACGCAAAATCTTGGCTCGCTTTATCGGTATCTTTTATTCCTTGCTCAATAGCATCTGCATCATCACCGTTGCGTAATTCGATCAGTGATTCAATAGCATTAACTAAAAGCTGGCGCTCATCTTGGCCCAGTAATTCGTCACCATCTGCCTGCATTGCTGCAATCAGACCTTCGATGACACGATCAGCTTCAACACGCTGTTCCATCAAGGCTCTTGCTTGCATGTCTTCTTTAGCATAAGCCATAGAATCACGCAGCATTTGAGCAACTTCATCATCGCTTAAACCGTAAGACGGTTTAACCTGAATTTCGGCTTGGACGCCAGTGCTCTTTTCCATTGCGGTTACGGATAGCAGACCATCCGCATCTACTTGGTAAGTCACGCGAACATGTGCAGCACCAGCGGCCATTGGCGGAATACCTTTGAGTGAAAAACGCGCCAGTGAACGACAGTCATCCACTAATTCACGCTCACCCTGAACAACGTGGACACTCATCGCTGTTTGACCATCTTTGAAGGTGGTGAACTCTTGTGCTCTTGCCACAGGGATCGTGGTGTTACGTGGAATAATTTTTTCCACTAGGCCACCCATGGTTTCAATACCCAGAGACAGCGGAATCACATCCAACAATAGCATTTCAGAATCAGGCTTATTGCCAGCCAGAACATCTGCTTGAATCGCAGCACCAATAGCCACCACTTCATCAGGGTTGATACTGGTTAAAGGTGTACGCCCAAAGAACTCACCCACTTGCTCACGCACGTATGGAGTACGAGTGGAGCCACCAACCATGACCACTTCCAATACTTCATCTGCCGAAATCTGCGCGTCTTTCAGCGCGCGGCGACAAGACATTAGCGTCTTTTTCACTAGTGGCTGGATCAGTTCATTGAATTGTTGTTTGGTTAGCACGCCAGACCAATCAAGGACATTAACGTCGACTTGGTCGTTATCTGACAGTGCAATTTTCGCAGCCGTTGCTGCGTTTAATAGCTCACGGTGTTTGCTTGAACTTAACTGGCCTTCAATACCCATTTGCTGTTGCAGGTATTCGGCTATCAGATGGTCGAAATCGTCGCCGCCCAATGCTGAATCACCACCTGTTGCGAGCACTTCAAATACGCCTTTTGACAGACGTAAAATAGAAATATCGAACGTACCGCCACCTAAGTCATAAACCGCAATCACACCTTCCTGAGCGGAATCCAGACCGTAAGCAATGGCTGCGGCCGTTGGTTCATTGAGTAGACGTAATACGTGTAATCCGGCAAGAGCCGCTGCATCTTTGGTTGCGACTCGTTGAGCATCATCAAAGTAAGCAGGAACAGTGATAACCACGCCTGCCAATTCGCCGCCTAATGTGTTTTCAGCTCTTTGGCCTAGCGTTCTCAAAATGTCTGCAGACACTTGAATCGGGTTTTTGTCACCGTGAGATGTTTGCATGATCGGCAAACCGTTTTCACTGGCTTTAAATTGATACGGCAGATTTGGGTAACGAGACTGAATATCAGTTAATGAACGACCAACAAGTCTCTTTACCGAAATAATGGTATTAGCAGGATCAGCTTGCGCGTTGTCATGAGCGTCATAGCCGACCACTTTTTCTTCTTGGGAATAAGACACAACGGAAGGCAGGATGCTTCGTCCTTGCTCATCAACTAAAGTGGTTGCCGTGCCGCTTCTCACTGAAGCCACTAACGAGTTGGTGGTTCCTAAATCAATGCCTGCAGCCAGTTTATGCTGGTGCGGTGCAGAACTTTGACCCGGTTCTGCAATTTGAAGTAATGCCATCTATGGGTCCTTTTTTTAGAATTAGCCGAGGAGTTTGTCTTCGACTCGTTCTATTTCATTTTTTAATTTGGCAATAAATTTGAGCTTACGAACAGTGTCTGCTGCGGTATTCCACTGCTCACTGTTTAGCTCTTGCTCTACTTGAATTAAGTGCTGTTTATACATTTTCTCGACTTTACTATCAAAGTCGAACAGCGCACTTTCCGCATCAGAGCTGTCGGTAATTGCTTCTAGTTCTTCACGCAGTTCCATCTGTTCCATCAGGAACATTGGATCTTGAAGAGTTTGCTGCTCACCTCGGAGTTCAACGCCGTTAAGTGACAGCAGGTATTCTGCGCGAGAGATTGGGCTTTTTAAAATTTGATTGGCATCGTTAATCTCTGCCGTTTTTTGTACCGACATCAGTCGATCACGCTCAGAAGCCGTGGCAAAGTTATCTGGATGAAAACGCTTTTGCAACTCACGGAACTGAGAAGAAAGAAGGCTACCATCCAGTTGAAACTGAGTTGGTAGCCCAAATAATTCGAAATAATTCATGTAGATATCGGTCCTTTAATTCGATTTAGGATGAACGTTTGCTCACCCTAAATTCAGAGAACTCTTAGACGTTGAAGCTTTCACCACAACCACATTCGCCTTTGACATTTGGGTTGTTGAATTCAAAGCCTTCATTCAAGCCTTCTTTTTTGTAGTCCAGCTCTGTGCCGTCTAAGTAAACCAAGCTTTTCGCATCAATGATAACTTTCACACCGTTATCTTCGAAGACTTGGTCACCGTCTTCAAGATCATCAACGAATTCTAGTACGTATGCCATACCTGAACACCCAGTCGTTCTTACGCCTAAACGTAAGCCGATACCTTTTCCTCGGTTATCCAAAAAGGTTTTAACTCGGTGTGCTGCTGATTCAGTTAGAGTAATGGCCATACTGCTACCTTTGGGTCTTCTGTTAATTAAAGTGGGAGTAACAAAGGGTTACTCCCCAATCATTTATTATTCTTGATGTTTTTTCTTGTAATCCGCAACAGCGGCTTTGATTGCATCTTCTGCCAAGATTGAGCAGTGAACTTTCACTGGTGGTAGCTCTAGTTCTTCCGCAATTTCAGCGTTTTTGATCGCTGCTGCTTCGTCAATTGATTTACCTTTAACCCATTCAGTTACAAGCGAGCTTGATGCGATTGCGCTACCACATCCGTAAGTCTTGAATTTTGCATCTTCAATGATGCCTTCAGGAGATACTTTAATTTGTAGACGCATTACGTCACCACATGCAGGTGCACCAACCATGCCGCTACCTACTGATGGATCTTCCTTGTCAAACGAACCTACGTTACGTGGGTTCTCGTAATGATCAATTACTTTTTCACTATATGCCATGATAGTTACCTCGAATCCTCTAAGTCGCTGGAAAGATTAATGATGAGCCCACTCAACGGTGTTCAAATCTACCCCTTCCTTGTACATATCCCATAGTGGCGACATGTCGCGTAATTTGTTGACAGCTACACGAATCAATTCAATCGCATAATCAATGTCTTCTTCTGTCGTAAAACGACCGAATGAGAAACGAATTGAGCTGTGAGCCAATTCATCATTAAGACCAAGAGCACGTAGTACGTACGATGGTTCAAGGCTTGCTGATGTACATGCACTGCCTGAAGATACCGCAAGGTCTTTCAGAGACATAAGCAGTGATTCACCTTCAACGAAAGCAAAGCTCACGTTTAGGTTGTTCGGTAAACGCTGTTCTAGGTCACCGTTGATCGAAACTGCTTCCATATCTTTGATGCCAGCTAGTAGACGATCACGCAGTTTTTTAGCGTGGTCGAAATCTTGTTGCATCTCTTCTTTTGCAATTCGGAATGCTTCACCCATACCCACGATTTGGTGAGTTGGAAGTGTTCCTGAGCGGAAACCACGCTCGTGGCCGCCACCGTGCATTTGCGCTTCAAGACGAATACGTGGTTTACGACGTACGTATAAAGCACCAATACCTTTAGGACCGTAAATTTTGTGCGCCGACATAGAGATAAGGTCAACTTTCATCTCTTGAACGTCGATTGGCAATTTGCCTGCTGATTGCGCTGCGTCTACATGGAAAACAATTTTACGTGAACGACACAGTTCGCCAATAGCAGTGATATCTTGAATAACACCGATTTCATTGTTCACATGCATGATAGAAACAAGAATGGTGTCATCACGCATTGCTGCTTCTAATTTATGTAGATCAATGAGGCCATTTGCTTCTGGCTCAAGATAAGTCACTTCAAAACCTTCACGCTCTAACTGACGAGTAGTGTCCAGTACAGCTTTGTGCTCAGTTTTACAGGTAATGATGTGTTTACCTTGTTTTTGATAAAAGTGTGCAACACCTTTAATCGCTAGGTTGTTAGACTCTGTTGCGCCTGAAGTGAAGATAATTTCACGAGGGTCAGCATTCAATAGTTCTGCAATTTGCTCACGAGCAGTATCAACAGCTTCTTCTGCCTGCCAGCCATAACGATGAGAACGAGATGCAGGGTTACCGAAAGTACCATCCATCGTCATGTACTGAACCATCTTTTCAGCAACACGTGGATCAACTGGGCAAGTTGCTGAATAGTCTAAATAAATAGGCAGTTTCATTTTCTACTCCAATGCAATGTAAACGTCGTTCTTAAGAACGAACATTAATACCTACGGGTGCCGCACCAATGGTGACTGTGTTCGAATTTTTGTGTGCAATCCCGTGGTTAACCGCAAGATCGATATCTTGGCGATCTGAAATTTCTAGCACTTCATTATCAACCATCAGCTCACCCAGAGTGATGTTGTTAAGGAAGTCACTGATGCGAGAGCTTAGGTCGCGCCACAGTGTATGTGTTAAGCAGCGAGTACCACCTTGGCAATCACCTTTTCCGTGACACTTAGTTGCATCAACGGATTCATCAACTGCGGCAATCACTGTACCAATTGAAATCGAGTGGCCATTCATACCTAAGCGATAACCACCGCCCGGACCACGAACGCTAGCAACTAAACCTGCTTTACGTAATTTCGAAAACAGTTGCTCTAAATATGAAAGCGAGATGCCTTGGCGTTCAGAAATATCTGCCAATGGTACTGGGCTTTGTTGCGAATGCAGAGCCACATCTAACATGGCTGTTACCGCATATCTTCCTTTAGATGTAAGTCTCATATCACACCGTATCCACATTGATTATGTGGTTAGAAGTTTCACATACCTGACTAATATGGTCAAGTATTTATTTGACTAAAATAGTCAGGTATTTAACCATTAACTAAAAATGGTTATTCTTTATTATCTAGACTTTTTCCAACAGCAGTAAGAACGCCACGTAAGATGTTGAGTTCTTGAGCTTCTGGACGCGCACGATTAAAAAGGCGACGAAGTTTGTTCATCACTTGGCCCGGTTGTGCCTCTGAGATGAACTGGGTTTCAATCATTACTTTTTCAAGGTGTTCATAGAACATTTCCAGTTCTTTATGACGAGGGTATTCCTCTTCAGCTTGAGGCGCGTATTGAGATTGAACCTGATTTAAATGCGCAACGCGGATTTCATAACATATTGTTTGAACCGCCATGGCTAAATTTAGAGAGCTGTAGTCAGGATTTGCAGGGATGCAGACGTGGTAATGGCAAGTTTGCAGTTCTTCATTGGTTAGCCCTGTACGTTCACGTCCAAAGACCAAAGCAACCGGATGTTTTTGCCCTTCAATAGCAAACTTCTCACCGCATTCGCGAGGATCAAGCATTGGCCATTCAAGCGTTCTTGAACGAGCGCTAGAACCAACGACTAAACCACAGTCTTCTACAGCTTCTTCTAAACTATTAACAATTCGAGCATTGAGTGCGATTTCGCTTGCGCCAGCGGCTAATGCAACAGCTTGAGCATCTACCTCACACTGAGGATCAACCAAGACCATTTCGCTGAGACCCATGACTTTCATAGCACGTGCTGCAGAGCCGATATTGCCTGAATGAGAGGTTCCCACTAAAACCACTTTAACATTGCTTAACATGATGTATTTACGCTACTCAACTTATAACCGCAGAATATTAACATAAACCTGAGTAAAATGGTCAGAAGCTTCACTCCCCTCAGAACCGAATGAATAAAAAATAACCACTTCCATTTTGATAAACATTTGGTATACTGCGCACCGCTTTTTCGTTCTTTAACATCCGTTGGGAAATCCGTATGCATCCTATGCTAAACATTGCTATTCGCGCTGCGCGAAAGGCAGGCAATCATATTGCTAAATCTCTAGAAACTCCTGAGAAAATCGAAGCCACTCAAAAAGGCATGAACGACTTTGTCACTAACGTAGACAAAGAAGCTGAAAACATTATCGTTTCTACGATTAAAAGCTCTTACCCAGAGCACTGCATCATTGCCGAAGAAGGCGGTCTGATCGAAGGTAAAGATCAGGATGTACAATGGATTATTGACCCACTGGATGGCACGACAAACTTTATAAAAGGTTTACCTCACTTCTGCGTTTCAATTGCTGTTCGTATTAAAGGCAAGACTGAAGTAGCTTGTGTTTACAACCCAATGCTAAACGAGCTATTCACAGCTCAACGTGGCTCAGGTGCACAGCTAAACAGCGGTCGTATCCGTATCAAACAAATTAAAGACCTGCAAGGTGCCGTTTTGGCAACTGGCTTCCCATTCAAACAAAAGCAACACTCAGAATCTTACATGAAGATTATGACGTCTCTATTTGTTGAATGTTCAGACTTCCGTCGTACTGGCTCTGCAGCTCTTGACCTATGTTACCTAGCATCTAACCGTGTTGACGGCTACTTTGAACTTGGTTTGAAACCTTGGGATCTTGCAGCAGGTGAACTGATTGCTCGTGAAGCAGGCGCAATCCTAACAGATTTCGCTGGCGGTACTGATTACATGAAATCAGGCAACATCGTTGGCTCTAGCCCACGCGGTGTGAAAGCTATTCTGAACCACATCCGTGAAAACGGTAACAGTGCGATTCTGAAATAACAGCTCCGTCACAGCTGATAAATAGAAAGCCCCTTCCTAACGGTTGGGGCTTTTTTGTGTCTGACTGTCGCTGAAGATACAAAGCTAGAAGCAGTCATTATCAGCTTTGATGAAACTCAAATCCCCTTTTCACTGCAGCTAATTTGCAACTTTCAGTAAAAAGACAAACTCGAAGAATAGAAAAAGAAAAAGCCACTGAACTCAGTGGCTTTCTAATCTCTTATGGCATCTCGTCGAATTCGGCACCTTCTTTCTCCACTTGTGGAGTCAGTAAGTGCTCACGAGTAATACCTAATTTCAATGCTAGAGCAGAAGCCACATAGATTGAAGAGTAAGTACCGACTGTGATACCGAGTAGAAGTGCCATTGCGAAACCGTGAATCAAAGCACCGCCTTGGGTAAACAAGGCAATAACCACAAACAAGGTTGTACCTGAAGTAATCAAAGTACGACTTAATGTTTGCGTGATTGAACTGTTCATGATTTCAGCAGGTTCACCTTTACGCATCTTGCGGAAGTTCTCTCGAATACGGTCGAATACAACGATGGTATCGTTGAGTGAGTAACCGACTACCGTTAGCAAAGCCGCAACGATGGTTAAGTCCACCTCAACTTGCATAAGCGAGAAAATACCAAGCGTAATAATCACGTCGTGCGCCAGTGCCAATACAGCACCTGCCGCTAAACGCCATTCGAAACGCATAGACACATACAGAAGAATACACAGTAGCGATACTAAAATCGCCAAACCGCCCGCTTCTGTCAGTTCATCACCTACGTTAGGACCAACGAACTCGATACGACGCATTTCAACCGATTCACCCGTACCTTCTTTAATCGCACCCAAGATTTGGTTACCCAGCGCTTCGCTTGCCACATTTTCACGTGGGCGAAGACGAACCATCACATCTCTAGCTGAACCAAAGTTCTGTACAGTTGCATCACCAAAGCCTTTCGTTTCTAGTGCTAAACGAATCTCTTCAAGGTTTACAGGTTGTTCAAAACCCACCTCGATCAGTGTACCGCCCGTAAAGTCTAAGCCCCAGTTCAGCCATTTTGTCGATAGTGTGAAAATCGAAGCTCCGATCATGAGTATCGAGAAAATGAACGCGAACTTCGACCAACGCATAAAGTCGATCGATTTATCTGTTTTCAGAATTTGAAACATACCAATTCCTACCCTTAGATCGACAATTTGTTAATGCGTTTACCACCGTACAACAAGTTGACGATACAACGAGTGCCGATAATTGCAGTAAACATTGAAGTGAGAATACCGATAGACAGAGTCACAGCGAAACCTTTGATCGCCCCCGTACCCACAGCAAACAGAATGATTGCAGTAATTAAGGTGGTGATGTTCGCATCGGCGATAGTACTGAACGCGTTCGCATAACCTTGGTGAATCGCTTGCTGAGGGTTACGCCCGTCACGCAGCTCTTCACGTATACGTTCAAAGATCAGTACGTTCGCATCCACTGCCATACCTACGGTTAATACAATACCCGCAATACCTGGTAGGGTCATTGTTGCCCCCGGAATCATAGACATCACGCCGATGATCAATACAAGGTTGGCAAACAGTGCGACGTTGGCAATCAAACCAAACTTAC
Organism: Vibrio diazotrophicus; assembly: GCF_038452265.1. Taxonomy (NCBI): domain Bacteria; kingdom Pseudomonadati; phylum Pseudomonadota; class Gammaproteobacteria; order Vibrionales; family Vibrionaceae; genus Vibrio; species Vibrio diazotrophicus. Next base: position 707,119 of record NZ_CP151842.1, on the reverse strand, counting down.
GGTAGTAAAGTAGAGTAAACAGCATTACTGCAACCATACCCCAGATACACGCTTGAATACCCATATCGATATTCTGTTGACCCATAGATGGACCAATGGTGCGTTCTTCTACAATCGAGATTGGCGCAATTAGAGCACCTGCACGTAATAGAAGAGCTAGGTTATGAGCTTCAGCCGCTGAATCGATACCGGTAATACGGAAGCTACGGCCTAGAGCAGATTGAATCGTTGCTTGGTTAACCACTTCTTCGTGCTTAACTAAGATAACTTTACCTTCTGGAGTCTTACGACCGCTGTCTTTGTATTCAGCAAACACAGTAGCCATCAGCTTGCCAATGTTCTTTTTAGAGAACGCTGACATCTTCGCGCCACCTTCACTATCCAGTGAGATGTTTACCTGAGGACGACCATATTCATCAGTGCTTGAGCTTGCATCAGTGATACTTGAACCACCAAGAATGACACGCTTTTTAAGCACTGCAGGGCGACCTTCACGGTCAAACTTAACTTCGCTGCCTGCAGGTACACGACCCGCAGCCGCTGCTGCTAAATCTGCTTTGTCATCCACTTCACGGAATTCAAGTGTCGCAGTAGCACCAAGAATCTCTTTCGCACGAGCCGTATCCTGAACACCTGGCAGTTCAACAACGATGCGAGTTGCACCTTGACGTTGTACCAACGGTTCAGCAACACCCAGTTCGTTTACACGGTTACGTAGGATGCTGATGTTTTGTTCAACAGCGTAGTTACGAATTTCTTGCAGACGAGTTTCAGAGAATTGCGCTTTGAGAACGAATTGATTGCTTTCATCAGAAGCAATGAATGTCATATCGCGGTGTTTTGCTTCTAAAGAGGCTTTTGCTTGAGCAAGTTGCTCAGCATCACGTAACACCACTTCTACTGAATCTTTAAGAGGACGAATTGCACGGTAGCGAATTTTGTCTTCTCGCAGTTCACTGCGGAATGCTTCTTCTTGCTGACTGACCAGTTTTTCCATCGCGGCATCCATGTCTACTTCCATCAGGAAGTGAACACCACCACGAAGGTCGAGACCAAGCTTCATAGGTGCTGCACCTATTGCTTCAAGCCAATCAGGAGTTGATGCTGCTAGGTTTAATGCCACAATCGTGTCTTTACCCAGAGCTTCACTTACGACATCGCGCGCGCTGATTTGAGTATCTGTGTCATTAAATCGAACAAGGATAGATCCATTTTCAAGACCAATGGATTTATGAGAAAGCTGCGCTTTATCTAGCGCTTGAGTGACAGAATCCAGCGTTGACAGATCTACAGAGGCGCCACGCGCCCCTGTAATTTGAATAGCTGGATCTTCACCGTAAATATTTGGAAGTGCATACAAAGCAGAGACGGCAATAACAAATACCACCATCAAGTACTTCCATAACGGATAACGGTTTAGCACAGAGAAGATCCTCTAGCTGTTTATAGAGATTTCAGCGTACCTTTTGGTAATACTGCTGTAATGAAGTCTTTTTTAAGAACGATTTCGTTGTTCTCATTAAGAGCAATAGACACATAATCGTTGTCTTCTGCAATTTTAGTAATGCGACCTACTAATCCACCACTGGTAAGCACTTCATCACCTTTAGCCATAGAAGCCATTAGGTTTTTATGCTCTTTTACACGCTTTGATTGTGGGCGGTAAATCATGAAGTAGAAGATTACCGCGAACATGCCAAGCATGATTAGCATTTCAAAACCACCACCAGCTGGAGTACCAGCAGGAGCCGCGTGTGCTACAGAAATTAGACTCATTGAGAAACGTCCTCTAAGTTGTTTTGTCTAGTTTGAAATCTATTGGGTTGCGCAACGTTGAATTCAAGTCAGGAATAGAGATAAATCCAACTTAGCGCACGAAATTACGTTAATGCCAGCACACATGCTGGCATCAACATTAAGCTTTCTCTTTTTGTAGAGGTGGAACTTCACGATTGCGTCGTGCGTAGAACTCTTCTACAAATTGATCGAAACGGTCTTCATCAATCGCAGTACGGATACTTTCCATCAAACGTTGGTAGTAGCGCAAGTTATGAATGGTATTCAGGCGAGCGCCCAAAATTTCATTACAACGATCTAAATGGTGAAGATACGATTTCGAGTAATTTTTGCAAGTGTAACAATCACAATGCGGGTCTAATGGAGAAGTATCCGTTTTATGAACCGCGTTGCGAATCTTGATTACACCGCCAGTCACGAATAAATGACCGTTACGCGCGTTACGTGTTGGCATAACACAGTCAAACATATCGATACCACGGCGTACACCTTCTACTAAATCTTCCGGTTTGCCAACGCCCATTAAGTAACGAGGTTTGTCTTCCGGTAGCTGTGGACAGGTGTGCTCAAGCATACGGTGCATGTCTTCTTTTGGTTCACCAACCGCAAGACCACCAACAGCGTAGCCATCGAAACCAATTTCAGTCAGGCCTTTTACAGAAACATCACGTAAGTCTTCGTATACGCTACCTTGAACGATACCGAACAAAGAGTTCGGGTTTTCAAGCTTGTCAAAATGATCGCGAGAACGTTGAGCCCAACGAAGAGACATCTCCATTGATTTCTTTGCTTCATCATGAGTCGCAGGGTATGGCGTACATTCATCGAAAATCATCACGATGTCTGAACCAAGGTCTTTTTGGATCTCCATAGACTTTTCAGCGTCCATGAAAATCTTGTCACCGTTTACTGGGTTACGGAAATGCACACCTTCCTCAGTGATTTTACGAATATCACCAAGGCTGAACACTTGGAAACCGCCTGAATCGGTCAAGATTGGACCTTGCCAGTTCATGAAATCATGCAAGTCACCGTGCATTTTCATTACTTCTTGGCCTGGACGTAACCAAAGGTGGAAAGTGTTACCCAGTAGAATTTGTGCGCCAGTATCAGCCACTTCTTCCGGTGTCATACCTTTTACCGTACCGTAAGTACCGACAGGCATAAACGCTGGCGTTTGCACTGTGCCACGTTCAAAAGTCAGCTGACCGCGACGTGCATTGCCATTTTTCTTTTTTAGATTGAATTGTAGTTTCACAAAGCCTCCAAATGTCAGAGAAACAGTCTGACGGATTGATACCTACACCCAGCATTAAATTAACACTAGCCTAGGTACAAACAGCTACCCGGAAAAGTGTCCAGATAGCTTCAAATATAAATCAAGAGTATGACGCTTTTCGCTTCAAATAGTTCTCTTGGTAATGAACATTGCATCACCGTAACTAAAGAAACGGTATTGTTCTTTCACAGCATGCTCATAGGCCGCCATAGTATGTTCATAGCTTGCGAATGCACTTACTAACATAATTAGCGTTGATTCAGGTAGATGGAAATTGGTAATCAAACAATCCACTAACTGATATTGATAACCTGGGAAAATAAAAATCTCAGTGTCACCAAAGAAAGGAACCAACTCAGTACCTTTGCTTAAAGCATCTTGCGCAGCACTTTCTAAAGAACGTACAGACGTTGTGCCTACGGCAATAATACGACCGCCACGAGCTTTGGTTGCAGCAATCGCATCCACCACTTCTTGAGGTACTTCCACGTATTCTGCGTGCATGTGGTGATCGTTGATATTGTCTACACGAACAGGTTGGAATGTCCCAGCCCCTACATGCAAAGTGACATAAGCAAACTCAACACCTTTAGCTTTGATTTGCTCAAGCAGTGTTTCATCAAAATGCAGACCTGCCGTTGGCGCAGCTACCGCGCCTGGCTTCTGGTTATAAACCGTTTGGTAACGTTCTTTATCTGCATCTTCATCTGGTCGATCGATGTAAGGTGGCAATGGCATATGACCGATGTCATTTAAAATTTCCAATACGGCTTTTTCGTCCGTAAAGCGAATTTCAAACAGCGCATCATGACGCGCAACCATCACTGCATGGTATTCATCATTTTCACCCAAATACAATTCTGTATTCGGCTTTGGTGGCTTAGAAGAGCGAACATGAGCAAGAATCGTGTGCTCATCAAGCATACGCTCAACCAATACTTCGAGTTTGCCCCCCGAGGCTTTACGGCCAAACATACGAGCAGGAATAACACGGGTATTGTTAAACACTAAAAGATCACCCGGTTCTACCAGGTCGAGCACATTTTTAAAGGTGCTATCGGTTAATGCACCAGTATTACCGTTCAACTGCAGCAAACGGCTGGCTGTACGGTCTGCTTTTGGGTAACGAGCGATCAGCTCGTCTGGAAGTTCAAAATGAAAATCTGAAACTTGCATGACTGTATATTCGTTCTCTTCAGGGTTTAGCGATGAATCTTTTCGCGGCGCGGTAGTATATACCTAAGCCACATCAAGATACAGGATTGTGCACCACTAACCGCCAATGAATCAGCAATAGTTTGTAATCAACGATGAATTCGCTCAATTCGAGATAAAAGTGGTCAAGCTCTCAGATATTTGTCCGCAGAAAAACTATGCTTTAAACAAGAACCAACGCGTTATTACAAGCCTGAAGAGATAGGAGTTGGATATGATTAAAGTCGAAGACATGATGACTCGTAATCCACACACATTACTGCGTTCAAACACACTCTCTGATGCCAAACACATGATGGAAGCGTTAGATATTCGACACATTCCTATTGTCGATGCAAATAAAAGGTTACTTGGTGTAGTAACACAAAGAGACATACTGGCCGCACAAGAATCGAGTCTGCAAAAAACCTCAAGCACCACTTCGTATACGGACGACTCTCCGCTTTATGAAATCATGCATACACAAGTGATGTCTGTTTCTCCGCAAGCAGGGCTAAAAGAAAGTGCCATGTACATGCAGAAACACAAAGTGGGCTGCCTGCCTGTCCTCGCTAAAGGAGAACTAGTCGGAATTATTACCGATAGCGACTTTGTCTCCATTGCAGTGAGTCTTCTTGAGTTGCAAGAAGAAGTAGAACCTGAAGAAATTGAAGATGATCTATAACGATCTTTTCGTTTAATCAGCCCCTTTCTCATCATTTATGAAAGGTTAATATTCAATAATATTAACCTTTACTTCTCTGCCTTACCTTACAAACCCCAGCCCTTGTCAGACAGTTCCCTTCACAGATGTAGGATTGTTTTTTTTTGACCTGTGGTTATGTCACACAAAACAAATTTATCTATATAAAACAAAATATTATAACACTTACTCAACTATTGGCATTTTTGGATGATAGTGATTAGTTGTATAAAATTTGGCTAATTCCGTTTGTCCACATAGAAGAAACACATGCTTAATAGAATCACCAAGGTATCGTATAAAATATACTTAATCATTGCCTTTACGACGCTTTCAACTCTGATCATTTCAGGGGTTGCAGCGTTTGCGATCAAAAACATTCAATCTGATTTCAATGATTTCAGACAAGTAAACCAAAACGCCATTCAAGCAAGTAACGTTCAAGAACACATGCTAACGGCACGCATTCGAGCTTTGACTTTCCGCGCTAGCGGCGACGATAAAAGCTTCAACGATGCAGTTAACGAACTCAAGGCAACGGAAAGCATTATTCAAACTGAGATCGCTAACAGCATTTATCCGCAGCAGGTGACACTTCTTACTGGCATGAAAAATAGTGTCAATCAGTACGAAGCTGAACTGAATGAAGTAAAAAATTTAATGCAGCGCAGAAATGAACTTGTGCGCGCGAACCAGTCTGTGACCGAAGAGCTACAACAGCATATCAGTCAACTTCGTAACAACAGCGCAAGCATCAATATGGACCTTTTTGAAAGTGTGATTGAAACGGAATATCAATTTACCATCGCGCTGCAACACGCTACTAACTTCCTCGTTGACAACGATGAGAAAGACTTTGAACTTTACCAAAGTGCATTTGGTCAACTACAAAAAATGATGGTCGAATTTGATAAATCATATCCTGAATACCGCAATGGCACCGTCATTAAACAAGTGGATGAATTTAACCGAAATATCAAAGAGATATTTTCAATCATTAGTCAACGTAATGAAATTTGGTATGTAAACCTAGCTAATTTAGGCAACCAAATCACAAATAATATCGTAGACATTAAGCAGAGCTCATTTAAGAGCCAAACGAAATTAGCACAACAAGTCTCAGACCTAGCGGACAATGCGGTAATGGCCGTCATCATGGCTTTAGTGATTTCAATACCGCTGGTTATGCTCATTTGCCAATGGGTCACTCGCAGTATCACAGGTCCAATCAATACGACCAAAGCTATTATCGAACGCATGGCAAATGGTGAGTTACACGCTAACCACACTGTCGAGGGTGCTGATGAAGTAGCACAAATGCGCCATTCACTAGGTCAGATGGAACAAAAATTCTACAGCACCGTAGAAGAGATCACGCAAAACTGTGAAATGCTGGCTTCGGCTTCAGAGCAGCTATCGGCTATCAACCACGAAGTTCTGCAAAGTTCGATGACACAGCAACAAGAGACCGACCAAGTTGCTACAGCGATGAACGAAATGTCTGCTGCCATTAACGAAGTAGCCATTGGTGCCAACACAGCCTCTCAAGAAGCAGAATCTGCAACAGAAGAAGCAAACAAAGGCATGGCAGTCATGTCATCATCTATGGAGAAAATTAGCTCTCTTGCTCAACAAATGGGCGATCTGAGCACGGAGATCTCAACATTACGTACTGGGACAGAGGAAGTGGGTGATGTTATGAACGTGATTCAAAACATCGCTGAGCAAACAAACTTACTGGCACTTAACGCAGCGATTGAAGCAGCTCGTGCGGGTGAACAAGGTCGTGGTTTTGCCGTGGTGGCTGATGAAGTTCGTCAGTTAGCGCAGCAAACACAAAAAGCGGTAGAGAAGATTGAAGGTCAAATTACTACCCTTCAGAACAACACTTCTCAAGTTGTAGAGTCGATCAATGCTAGTCAAACAATGCTTGAAGAGACGGTGACACAGTCTGCATCGGCTAACGTGGCCTTTTCAACGATTACCGATAGCGTCGCTCAAACCAACAATCTAAACACTCAGATTGCTACAGCGACAGAAGAACAAAGCACTACAGCAGAGATGATCAGTGAAAGTATCACCGTTGTTCGTGACAAAGTAGACCAAACAGTCAACATGGTTTCAGACAGCAACCAAGCTTCACAAGAGCTGGCTAAAATGTCAGTAACATTGGCTGAGCTGATGCGATTCTTCAAGCTGAAGTAATTCTCAAATCGATAAAAGCAAGCAGCTGGATTTTAATCCGGCTGTTTGTTTTTCTGCCGAAGTCGTCATGTTTCTCTTAATCCGTATCTGCGTTACAACCTTATGAAATTAAAAAAGTACAAATCTATTTCAGGCATAACTTCCTATTCGATGTCACTCATTTTTGCTCTGTGCACTGTGATCAGCCTTTTTTCAGCACTTATTTTTATCTCTCTAGATAAAGATGCAGAAATTATTAATCTCTCTGGTTCTTTACGAATGCAAAGCTATCGTCTTGCTTATGACATCACAACAAACAACTCAGAGAACAAACTCAAGTACATAGAGAAATATGACTCAGTATTGTATTCAGACGCCCTAAAATCTGTAACAGACTGGCACTCGACTGACGAGATCAAGACACACTATTTTCAAGTTGTTAGACATTGGGAAAGCATCAAAGAAAAGCTGCTCACACAAAGAGAGCAAGAAGTTTTGCCTATCATTCCAAGTTTTGTCGATATCATTGATGAACTGGTGTGTAACATCCAAGTTCATTCAGAAAACAAACTTCACTATTTAATCTGGGCAAGCTGTGTCGGTGTACTACTCGTCGGGCTAATCGTGACTTACTTTGTTCATTACATTAACCATAAGGTCGTTAGTCCAATCGTTCAATTATCTAATGCGAGCCAAGACATACGTCAGGGTAACTTCGATATTACGCTTGATTACCACCTCAATAATGAAATTGGTCTGCTGTCTTCCACTTTTCATCGTATGGCGGAAAAAATGGGACATATCTATTCAGGGTTGGAGCAATCACTTAGCCAAAACAATCAAGCCTTGGAGCTGGCAGTAGAAGAAAACGTGTTGCTCTCCAAGCTCTCGATTATTCTGCTCAACTCTGAGCCACACCAAAACAAGCTAGAATCAGCTATCAGCCTGATTAAGGATTTGGATGCGGTCTCATTTATAACATTGGAATGGAAAAACGCAGACACAGGAGAGTCAATCGCAGTGTCACAAGGAACCAAGAATAGCGAACTACTCTATACCCTTCCGCTGACGTATAAAAATGCCATTGTAGGAACGCTAAGCTGCCAGAGTGAATACAAGCTATCACTGCTAGAAACTGTTGCTCCTATTTTTGCCAAGTACCTGCATTCATTCAGCAAATAAGGGAACCTAAAGCTGTCACTTCAACTCAATACGCTGAGATCGAGCTACAAAAAAGCTGCCTTGTTAGGCAGCTTTTCAGGGTAAATAGAAAGTATTTAGCTAGAGCGAGATAGCTGATATTTGTCTCGGTATAAGCTTTCATCTGCTCGTAAAATGGCAGCTTCAATACTCTCAAACTCTTGTTTTTCAGTCACACCCGTAGCCACTGACACCCGCATACTCGTTGGTTCAATAACAGACGAACGGACTTCACTTTTCAGTTGTTCAGCGAGTGCTTCAGCAGTTTCAATGTCACAATCTGGCAATACGACAATGAATTCATCGCCACCGTTTCGAACCAGATATCCATCATAAGCAAATACGGTTTTCATCGAGTCCGCAATATGTTTGATCGCTTTATCTCCAATCGCATGGCCAAACAAATCGTTAATTTTCTTTATTTTGTTGCCGTCAATAGCAATAACACTGGTTTTCTTATTTGATGTTGCAAAAATGAATTCGTCTTCTTTGAATATTTTACGGTTGTACAAGCCAGTCAGTTCGTCTTCATTTGCTGAAATAAGCACTTTCTTAAGCAGATTACGGCTATAGCGGGAATCGTCCCATTTCCAGTAAACAAAGAAAGCACAAACAAAGAGAATCGCCCATAGCCAGAAAAATTCAATGGCAATATTCGATGATGAGAGTTTATAAATGATCCGACTTCGATTATCAGTGATGTGTTCACGGGTATAAGTACGGCCAAAGTTAATATTCATATGCTCAAATATGGTACTTTTAAAGCTGTTGTTTTTTTCTGTTCTAAACGTTAAACCATGATCCCAAGACACCGGGATGTGAAGATCGACAACAAAGTCACCAACGATTTTTTTGGTGGAAAAGTCTCTTACCGGTGACGACATAGACATAATGTAAGCACCTGACAATAAGTCTTTATACACAGGGGAGACAATGACTCTATCGATCAATTGAAATGGCCGAGCATATATCGAGCACGTTTCGGTTATGCTACAACGTTCAATACCGAAAAGTTCTTCTGAAATTGGAAAGTCAGGGAGCAGTTCATGAGTAAAAATCTTCTTTCCTTCATAAGAACGAAAGTACATAAATACATCTTTGGAATCGAATAGCGAAGGAACATACTTATTGCTGAGCTGCATGACTCGGATGATGGTGCGCTCATTTTCTGTCAGCTCTTCATGCCCTTCAACGGCATAACTGTAAACTTCATACTCCTCAAGATTTGAATCATTGATTAGCACAGGTAACTGACGCTCAGTTTCAGCCAGCAGCCCAAGAAGAATCATTTTCTGTTTTTTGATTTCTAACGTTTTTACGATGGAATCAACATGGGTGAATTTCCCGTTTACCAGTCTTTCCATATTGAAAGATATAATGGCGTAGAACAGAGAAGTGCTAACAAGAAGAGCAACAACTGAGATTTTAAAGTAGCGCATCATGGATGTGTAGTGAGCCACTTAGTGCTGATGAACATCAAAAAGACTGAGAGCTTCAATTGGCATTGGTCTACCCGTCAAATATCCCTGACAGACATCCACACCCAGACTCTGCATTAGCTTCCAAGTGGCGTCATCTTCAACCCCTTCAGATACGAGATTGATATGTAAACTTTTAGAAAGTGTACACATGCTGCGTATGATCGACTGCTTTGTTGCATCGATCAGACAGCCGAATACGAAATTCTTATCGATTTTAATTTCAGTAAATGGCAAATGAGAGAGCTTGAGATAAGACGAGCTACCAGTACCAAAGTCATCAATTGAGATACCCACACCATATAAGCGCATGCGCGTTACATTGGTGATCATTTCAATCGATTCGTTGTAGATATCCTGCTCTGTCAGCTCAAGCGTTATCAGACTAGGATCAACCGCGTGATGAGCGCATTGCTCCAACAGGTAATCGGCAAAACTTGAAATCTCAAGATCTTGCTGCGTGACGTTGATTGCCACACGACATTGAATTCGATTTTCAGAAAGATCCGACAACACATTATCGAGAACAACTTTGAACAAGTGATACTCCATTCCTCCGTCATGCACATCGGGATAAAGATATCGGGAAAAATCATACCTTTGCTCGGGTGAACCCAACGAGCAAGCGCTTCTAGCCCAACAATCTTGCCGGTGGTGTAGTCTAACTGTGGCTGATAGTAGTTTTTAAACTGACCTTGTTGTAGAGCATTAACCAACTCTTCCATATCAACCGATTTTAGTTTCTGTTTAATCGCAGTTTTCTTGATGATGGCTTCTTTTTGAAACATCTCTTCCAAAACAGAATCCAAAACAGGCTTCTTCAGTTCATAAACATTGGAAAAACCAAGTTTCTTACTCATGTACGTTAATGAGGAAACGATAGAGCTTTCGACACTACTGGTAATAGCCAAAGCACCTTGATAACCAAGATTATCTAGATGACGAATCAAACTGATGCCATCCATTTCGGGCATCATTATGTCACTAAATATAATGTCAAACTGATGTTCAGAAACAGCACGCAACGCTTCCTGACCACTGTTACAGGCCATAAGATTGGTGATGCCGAATTTTGTTAATTGGCGTTCCATTACACTTAATTGTATTGGGTTGTCATCGACAATTAAGGCTGCGAGTTCTTTCATTGGTATCAATTTACTTTCTACAACGTGAATGTTAACAAATTTACGTAGCCTCCCTTAACCGAAGGCTTTGTAAAGTACAGACGAACTTTGGGATTGTTTATGTAGCTAGAGGGAAAGTCAAACAATGGGCATTTTAGATTTTTTTATAACTTTATGAATTTTATAAAGTTATGACATTCTTAAAAATAATACAAAATAATAAAAGAAATTTCCTACGCCCTACTTCTAACATTGACGACGAAATATATTTCTATTTGTAACTATTTTGCCAATAAAAAAGAGCGACCGAAGCCGCTCAAAGTTCATGCACAGAAAAAGTTATTATCAATGGTTTTTAAAACTGGTCTTCTTCAGTGGAACCAGTAAGGGCAGTAACCGATGAATTTCCGCCTTGGATAGTGTTGGTCATCTTATCGAAATAGCCTGTTCCCACTTCTTGCTGGTGAGCAACAAAGGTGTAGCCTTTTTCAGCCGCAGCAAACTCAGGACGTTGAACCATTTCAACATAGTGACGCATACCTTCACCTTGAGCGTAAGCGTGTGCTAACTCAAACATGTTGAACCACATGTTATGAATGCCTGCTAATGTAATGAACTGGTATTTGTACCCCATATCAGAAAGTTCTTGCTGGAACTTAGCAATGGTTTCTTGATCAAGGTTTTTCTCCCAGTTAAATGAAGGCGAACAGTTATAGGCCAGCAGTTGATCTGGGTACTCTGCCAGAATCGCTTCAGCAAACTTACGCGCTTCATCCAGATCCGGTTTCGCGGTTTCACACCAAACAAGGTCGGCATAAGGCGCATACGCTAAGCCACGAGCAATCGCTTGATCAATACCAGCACGTACACGATAGAAACCTTCGCTGGTTCTCTCGCCAACAATGAAGTCTGCATCGTATGGGTCGCAATCCGAAGTAAGCAGATCTGCCGCATTCGCATCAGTTCGTGCAATAACCAGAGTGGTAGTACCCGCTACGTCAGCCGCTAAACGTGCTGCAACCAATTTTTGTACGGCTTCTTGAGTAGGAACCAATACCTTACCGCCCATGTGACCACATTTTTTCACTGATGCAAGTTGGTCTTCAAAGTGAACCCCTGCCGCACCCGCTTCAATCATAGACTTCATCAATTCATAAGCATTGAGTACGCCACCAAAACCGGCTTCCGCATCGGCAACTATCGGTAGGAAGTAATCAACGCCTTCTTCTGGTGTTACACCATTTGACCATTGAATCTGGTCCGCACGGCGGAAAGAGTTATTGATTCGCTTAACCACGCTCGGTACTGAGTCTACAGGGTAAAGTGATTGGTCTGGATACATTGTTGATGCCGTGTTGTTATCAGCAGCAACCTGCCAGCCTGATAGGTAAATCGCTTCAATACCCGCTTTTGCTTGCTGTACAGCCTGACCGCCGGTTAACGCACCTAAACAGTTCACATAACCTTTCTTGGCACTGCCATTAACCAGTGACCACAGTTTTTCTGCACCACGTTGTGCAATCGTATTTGCTGGAGTAATTGAACCACGCAGGTTCACTACTTCTTCAGCGGTATAAGTGCGTTTTACGTTGTTCCAACGAGGATTCGTTGCCCAATCTTTTTCTAACGCTTCAATTTGTTGGCGGCGTGTCAGTGTCATAATCTATCCCTCTTGATATGAGCGTCCTTTCGCAATCAGTAATGCATTCGCTGATTTTGATCTGACTATTTTTGTTTCACGTTAATGTTGTTATTGGTTATAAAGTTTTGCTTAATCTAAATATTCGTAACCCGGTACGGTTAAGAAATTGGTCAGTTCATCACTGGTGGTCAGTTTCTCCATCAGCTTAGCGGCTTCGCTAAATCTGCCAGAGTTAAAACGTTCTTCACCCAGTTCTGATTTCACTACTTCAATTTCTTCGGCAAGATACTGACGGAACAGCTCTTTGGTTACGGTCTGACCGTTATCCAGCGACTTTCCGTGTTGTATCCACTGCCAAATTGATGTGCGCGAGATTTCTGCAGTTGCGGCATCTTCCATCAGTCCGTAAATCGGTACACAGCCATTGCCGGAGATCCAAGCTTCGATGTATTGCAGCGCAACGCGAATGTTGTGTCTCATCCCCTCTTCACTTCTTACACCTTCACATGGCGCTAATAGTTCTTCGGCGGTGATAGGCGCATCAGACATACGGCTGATGTCGAGCTGATTACTGCGTTGACCAAGTACTTGGTTGAAAACATCCATTGCAGTGTCGGCAAGCCCAGGGTGAGCAACCCACGTACCATCATGACCGTTATTCGCTTCTAACAATTTGTCATTGCGAATCTTGTCCTGAACCTGTGCATTCACTTGTGGGTCTTTGGCTGGAATGAATGCCGCCATACCTCCCATCGCAAATGCTCCACGCTTGTGACAGGTATAAATCAGTAAGCGCGAGTAAGCGTTGAGGAATGGTTTATCCATCGTCACAACTTGGCGGTCAGGCAGTACACGGTCAGCATGTTTTTTCAGTGTTTTGATATAACTGAAGATGTAATCCCATCGACCGCAGTTGAGGCCAACAATGTGTTCTTTCAGTGCAAACAGAATTTCATCCATCTGGAAAACTGCAGGCAGTGTTTCAATCAGTACCGTGGCTTTGATGGTGCCGGTTTCTAACCCAAAGTAGTCTTCGGTGAAATGGAAAACATCACTCCACCATTTCGCCTCTTGATACGCTTGCAGTTTTGGCAGGTAGAAATAAGGGCCACTGCCTTTTTTCAACAGAGCTTTGTAGTTATTGAAGAAATACAAAGCGAAATCTAACAACGCTCCCGGAATAATCTGTCCGTCAAACGTGACATGTTTTTCACGTAGATGCAGACCTCGAACGCGACAAATTAATACTGCTGGGTCTTCCTTGAGTTGATAGTTTTTACCGTTGTCTGGGTTGGTATAACTGATGGTGCCATTCACTGCGTCTCGCAAGTTGATTTGACCATCCAAAACCTTATCCCAAGCTGGAGACATTGAGTCTTCGAAGTCAGCCATGAATACTTTTACGTTTGCATTCAGTGCATTGATCACCATTTTGCGATCGGTTGGCCCCGTAATTTCAACGCGGCGATCCTGAAGATCATTCGGAATGCCGAGGATTTTCCAGCTTCCTTCGCGAATATCTTTGGTTTCACTCAGGAAGTCCGGCAACTGACCGTTATCGATTGTTTGCTGCTTACGTTCACGCTCTGCAAGTAACTCATCGACTCTTACTGCATATCGAACACACAGTTCCGATAAGAAAGCTTGCGCTTCAATAGGAAAAATCGCTTCGTGCTCTGAGTTGAGCTCTCCAGTAATTTTTAATCGGGAACAAAAACTAGCATCTCTCTCGAGAGCGATATTCGAATCTGACGTTTGAGCGAACATATCTTCTTCCTTTTTATTCAAAATTTCATTTGTAACTTTAAAACTACAAATTGAATTTTAATTTGTTGAGCCTTCCTTGCTTTCCATGTCTATACAATCCCTCAAATAACATCAGACTTCAACGTATTTAAGACTAGACATAGGTCTACAAAACCTAAACAAACACTAACTTACAAAGGGGTTCAGTAAAAGCCAAAAAATACATATCGGCGAAATTCAAAGTTTTGTTCGGTTGATATTTTAGGCACTCTGCAAGTAAGAAAAATGTAATTAATTACGTAATATAATTACAATAAAAATCGAAGTGTAAAATCGCTTTAAACAACAGCAAAGTCGCTTTGAAAATCAAAGAGTATAGAAGTGGTGGTAGCTTAGACGGAAAAAACGTTTTTTCTTTAAACACCGAGCAAGACAAAAACTGTAAAATTAACTTTGTGAATTTTTACAATTTTATGAAAGCTTCATAATTTTTAGTCTTGTGAAATTTCACAGAAAAAGCGATTCAAAAAGTATAAAAAACTAAAAAACGCACCATTTCCAGTGCGTTTTAACTATAAGATGATCGTCTATATTTGTGAACCAATTGAAGTTTCTTCTCAGCAGAGAGCGAATAAGGCGTTCAAAGTCTGTTAAAAGCAGAAACCTCAACTGGGAGGATATACGACTAATCGCTACAACATCTCTGAAAGCAAATCCGCAAGGTGGTTAAAAGTATGACTGCGAGACGAACTTGGACGCCATATTAATCCGATCTCCCGATAAGCTTGCTGTCCTGGAGGATCGATGACCACAAGATTCTGGTTCTCTAGAAGACCGTGTTCAATCGCCATCTGTGGGATAAACGTCGTCCCCAATCCATTCGCAACCATCTGTACCAAGGTATGTAAACTCGTTGCTGTGAATGGGTTAATCTTCTCTTTCTCCGTTAACTTACAGGCAGAAACGGCGTGTTCCGTTAAACAGTGTTCGTTCTCTAACAAGAATACAGACTCATCAGGTAAGTCTGCGTATTTGATGGGAACACGAATAGCATCAGCTTGATTACGGCTGATCACCATACGAAAAGCATCTCGACCGACAATACGACTTTCCAGATTCCCAATATCCATCGGTAGAGCGAGGATCAGGACATCTAACTCTCCATTCCGCAAACTCTGAAGCAGGTTTGTGGTGGTATCTTCGCGTAATAAGAGATGCAACTTCGGATAGCGTAAGTTTACCTCTTGCACCAAATCCACCAGCAGAAACGGTGCTATTGTCGGGATACAGCCCAATCTCAGTTGCCCTTCCATCGCATCGGTTTGACACAGTTTACCGACTTCGACTAAATCCTGTCCTTTAGCGAGCAACTCTCGCCCTCTTTTTACTACTTGCTCTCCGGCAAGCGTAAAAACCAGCGGGCTTTTTTTATCTTTCTTTTCATACAGCGGGCAACCAATTAACTCTTCAAGGTTTTGAATGCCTTTGCTCAAGGTAGATTGACTCACAAAACAACGTAATGCCGCCTCGCTGAAGTGGCGGGTTTCATGCAGTGTCACTAAGTAATAAAGCTGCTTTAAGCTGGGCCATTTATTCATAGTAATTATTATCTTTGAGGTATTTCGGTTCAGTGATTTATGATTTGGGCTATTATCGCTTTTTTCGATTAAGTTAATCTATTTAATTCGCTTTTTTCTATTTAAGAAAATGTACTATAGTTTGTCTCGTACATACATGGACTAAGCCGACAACAATGAGAGTCGGCTTATCATAATTTAATGCTTAGGAGCAAAAAAATGGTACTAGTAGGTCGTCAAGCCCCTGATTTTACTGCTGCTGCGGTACTTGGTAACGGTGAAATCGTTGATACATTCAACTTCAAAGAATTCACTAAAGGTAAGAAAGCAGTTGTATTCTTCTACCCTCTAGATTTCACTTTCGTTTGCCCATCTGAATTGATCGCATTCGACAAGCGTTTTGAAGACTTCCAAGCGAAAGGCGTTGAAGTGATCGGTGTTTCTATCGATTCTCAATTCTCTCACAACGCATGGCGTAACACTGCTATCGCTGATGGCGGTATCGGTCAAGTTAAATACCCTCTAGTTGCTGACGTTAAGCACGAAATCGTAAAAGCTTACGATGTTGAGCACCCAGAAGCTGGTGTTGCTTTCCGTGGTTCTTTCCTAATCGACGAAGACGGTCTAGTACGTCACCAAGTTGTTAACGACCTACCACTAGGCCGTAACATCGACGAAATGCTACGCATGGTTGACGCACTAAACTTCCACCAAAAACACGGTGAAGTTTGCCCAGCACAATGGGAAGAAGGCAAAGCAGGTATGGACGCATCTCCTAAAGGTGTTGCAGCATTCCTATCTGAGCACTCAGACGATTTAGGCAAAAAGTAATCACTTCTTAGCCCGCGCTCAACTCGGGTTAATGGTTGGACAATATATAAAGCGATAACGCACCGCCAATCAGTTAAGAAGTAAAGTCTTGTAAAAGCTCAAAGCATCCGCTTTGAGCTTTTTTATTTATAGCCGTTAATTGGCATCGAACACGAACACGCCCAACCATCCATGGCGCTCCGATGTGCCTTCCATGGCACATAGGGTTCGTTTATCGATACCAATGACAGCTTTACCGATTGCAAGCAATGAATTTACTGCTATTTGGTATACACTTATCCCCATATCAAACAGCTGCGAGTCCATCATGAACTACAACATCGAAGTGTGTATCGACAATCTAGAATCTCTACATTTAGCGATCGAAGGCGGTGCCAACCGTATCGAACTTTGCTCTTCTTTGGCTTTAGGTGGACTCACACCAAGTTTTGGCATGATGAAGCAAGCTGCGAGAATTTCGTCTATTCCTGTTTATGCCATGATCCGCCCTCGCCAAGGCGATTTCCTTTACGATGAAGACGATATGGAGTCCATGTTGTATGACATTGATTCGGCGGCTGAAGCGGGCTTACAAGGCATCGTGTTTGGCATTCTTACCGCTGAAGGAAAAGTTGATATTCAGAAATGCGCCAGAATCGTCAATCACGCCAAACTCAATGGATTAGGTGTGACTTTTCATCGCGCCATCGATCAATGCCAAGACTATCGCCAAGCATTAGAAGACATCATCGAACTCGGCTGTGAGCGAGTACTAACTTCAGGTCTCGCCAGCAATGCATTAGCGGGGGCAGATGTCATTGCCGACATGGTAAAGCTTTCGGACTGGCGTTTATCCATTATGGCGGGAGCCGGTGTATCAAGTGACAACGTGGAAGCCATTGTCACTCAAACCTTGGTTAAAGAAGTGCACTTATCCGGAAAATCAACGCGAGCAAGCCACATGACGTTGGTGGCAAACAGCGCCAAAATGGGCAATCAAAACCTCGATGACTTCATCGTCCCTGTGACGAATCCAGAAGCCATTCGCAAAGTCGCAGAAATTGTAAAATCGCTTATGTAATGATTATTCGCGTTGGGTTTTAACGTAACGCATCATCAATAGACTGTTCGCCCAAGTGGCGAACGTCTTTGCCTTTAACAAAGTAGATGATGTATTCACAGATATTCTGGCAACGATCGCCAACACGCTCAATCGCACGAGCTGACCACATCACTTGCAAAATATGCGGTATGTTTTTCGGGTCTTCCATCATATAAGTCATCAACTGACGAATCACAGATTCGTACTCTTTATCTAACTTATCGTCCAGCTTATACACTTCTGCTGCGGCTTCCACATCCATACGGGCAAAGGCATCCAAGACTTTGTGCAGCATGGCTACGGCACTACGACATAGCGGTTCTAGAGACACCTGAAAGTGACTCTCTTTAGAGGAAGGGCTTTCAATTGCCACATAGGCCATCTTGGTTGCAACATCACCGATACGTTCGAGATCAGTAATGGTTTTGATGATCGCCATAATCAAACGCAGATCTTTTGCCGCAGGCTGACGCTTAGCGATAATGCGAGTGCATGCTTCATCAATCGATACTTCCATTGCATTCACTTTGTGATCATCACGCACCACTTTTCTTGCAAGCTCAATATCCTGCTTATTCACCGCTTGCATCGCAAACGAAAGCTGCTGCTCAACCAATCCACCCATGGTTAATACATGCGTACGAATGGATTCAAGCTCAACGTTGAATTGACCAGAGATGTGGCGACCTAACTGCATGATGGTTCCTTAACTCGCAAAGTTCTTCTGCAAAAACTTCTTTTGTTCGTTTATCCGTATCGACCAGTAATGTAGTCTTCGGTTTTCTTTTTCAATGGCGAAGTAAAAATAGAGTCCGTATCTGAGTACTCGATCAATTTTCCCATATGAATAAAGGCGGTATGGTCACTCACCCTTGCTGCTTGTTGCATATTATGAGTAACAATCACAACCGTATATTTGTTTTTCAGCTCGTGGATCAGTTCTTCGATCGTCAGGGTCGAAATAGGGTCAAGAGCTGATGTCGGTTCATCCAGCAATAGCACTTCAGGTTCAATAGCAATCGCGCGAGCAATCACCAAACGCTGCTGCTGACCACCAGATAAGCCAAACGCATTTTCGTGCAGACGATGTTTTACTTCGTCCCACAGTGCCGCGGCTCGCAGAGAACGCTCCACCGCATCATCTAACGCTCGGCTGTTCTTTATTCCCTGTAAACGTAGACCGTAAACCACGTTCTCGTAAATAGATTTAGGAAACGGATTGGGGCGCTGAAATACCATGCCCACTCGACGTCTGAGTGTGGCAACATCCACATCCGGGTGATAAACGTTTTTGCCATGCAGCTTGATTTCACCTTCTACACGACACGCTTCCACTAAGTCGTTCATACGGTTGATACAACGCAGCAAGGTCGACTTACCACAACCAGAAGGACCGATAAACGCCGTCACTTGTCCTTTAGGAATGCGCATGGAGATATCGCTCAACGCTTTTGTCTGACCATAGAAAAGGCTCAAACCTTCAATTGAAATTGAGGTTTGCTGGTCAGTTAGATTGTTGACATCCAACGGAGCTTGATAGCCCAAAGTTTGATTAACAGAAAACATGCTTAATCTTGTCCTAAAGTACGATATTTCTCGCGCAAATTATTACGAATGCTGATGGCGGTTAAGTTCAAAGCCACAATAACAGTGACGAGCAAAAATGACGTTGCATAAACCAAAGGGCGCGCAGTTTCGATATTAGTGGTTTGAAAACCCACGTCATAAATATGAAAGCCCAAATGCATAAACTTACGTTCCAAATGAACATAAGGGAACTCTGCGTCCACTGGCAAGCTTGAGGCTATTTTTACCACACCCACCAGCATCAATGGTGCAACCTCTCCCGCAGCACGGGCTATCGCTAATATCAGTCCTGTAATCATAGCAGGGCTAGCCATAGGCAGAACAATTCGCCAAATGGTTTCAAACTGTGTTGCGCCCAATGCTAATGAGCCGTGGCGTACCGAATTCGGAATACGGGTTAACCCTTCTTCAGTAGTGACAATCACCACAGGCAGCGTTAATACTGCCAATGTCAACGCTGACCATAACAAACCCGGCGTGCCAAAGGTAGGGGCTGGTAAACGCTCTGCATAGAACACGCTATCGATAGATGAACCTATGGTGTAAACAAAAAAGCCTAAACCAAATACGCCATAAACGATCGACGGTACACCGGCCAAGTTGATGACTGCTACGCGAATAATGCGGGTAAAGGTATTGTCTTTAGCGTATTCATGCAGATAAACCGCAGCAACTACACCAAGAGGCATCACGATAACCGACATCAGCAACACCAAAAAGACAGTGCCAAAGATTGCAGGGAACACACCGCCTTCGGAGTTAGATTCGCGAGGATTTTCAGATAAAAACGCCCAAACCTGTTTCGACCACTGGGACAATTTTTCCAGTGTATTCATATCATTCGGATACCAGATATCCAGAATATGACTCACTGGAATTCTCACCCGAGTTCCTGCCATGTCTTCAACAATTAGAGTTTGCTGACCTAACTGAGTTCTCAGTAAATCCAGATGTTCTTCAGCTTGTTTACGTTTTTCATCCAGAACTTGCTTTTGTTGCTGATAGGCAACCTGATATTCATCGGTTAACTTACCATTGAGCTCTAAACGTCTTCTCTCCAGTCTCAACTTTTCTGAAGCACTGCTGACAACCCGAATCTCTTGTTCAATAACTGTATCGATCTGCTCACGCAGCGTCGTCACTTCTTGCAATCCTCGCTCAAGAAGCGTTGAAATATAAGCACTACTCTCACCATCGGCTTTTTCAAACCCGACAGGCTTACCAAAGAACTGCCCATCACGAGTACGCTCAATTACCGCCCACCCCGTTGGCTTTTCAGGTGCAGAAACGTTGTCTGCCAGCAGTGAAATAAAATCCGCCTGATAGAGGTCTCGGTTTGCAACTTTAATGCTTAAGCGCTCTGCGGTTCCCTCTTCCAAAGCTTCGGCTGACAGAGTGATATTCATCTCTTTCAAATGGCTGACAGGCACACTTTCAGAAGCGTATAGCTGCCCGACGATCACTTTGTTAGGCTCTGCTAAGTTGTGCCATTGATACAGAGGTGCAGGCCAGAAATAGGTTAATCCTTTCCAGCCGATCAACAGCAATAATCCAAGAACCGAGATCAAACTTAGGCTCACTGCACCGCCAGTAAGCCATATCCAAGGAGAGCCCGATTTAAACCACTTCAATAACGACATTTAGCTATCCAACCCGTTACAGTGAACGATAACGAGCACGAAGACGCTGACGAACCCACTCAGCGATCGAGTTCACTGCAAATGTAAACACAAATAAAAGCAATGCAGCCAAGAACAGAATTCTAAAATGCGAACTGCCTACTTCGGATTCCGGAAGCTCTACCGCTATGGTCGCAGACAAAGTACGCATGCCTTCCAGAATATTCCAATCCATAATTGGTGTGTTACCTGTTGCCATCAAGACGATCATCGTCTCACCCACAGCTCGACCTAAGCCCATCATAATGGCCGAGAAAATACCCGGACTCGCGGTTAACAACACAACATTCATTAACGTCTGCCATGCCGTTGCGCCTAAAGCTAACGAACCGTCAGATAGGTGTTTGGGCACAGAGAAAATCGCATCTTCCGCAATAGTAAATATGGTCGGGATCACCGCAAAGCCCATAGCAAAACCAACCACCAGCGCATTTCTCTGATCGAAATCGATACCGTGTGACGCTAATAGTAAACGCACATCGCCATCAAACAACCACATCTCGATTTCATTGGTAAACGATAAGATCAAAGCAACAAAAGCAATCAGCAGAGGGATCAATATTAATGAGTGCCAGCCATTGGCTTTGCGCATTATTGAACGCGGCAACCATGACCAAACCAGCCCCACAGTAAAGATAGCGACAGGTAATAGAACAAACAATGCAGTGATAGACGCCAGATTCGTCTCAACAATCGGTGCAAACCATAGCCCAGCTAAAAAACCGATAATCACAGTAGGCAAAGCTTCCATCAACTCAATGGTTGGCTTAACGACGCGGCGCATTTTCGGCGCCATAAAATACGCAGTATAAATAGCCCCCAAAACAGCAATTGGCACAGCAAACAACATGGCATAAAACGCTGCTTTCAATGTACCGAATGCGATAGGCACCAAACTAAATTTGGCTTCAAAATCATCACCACCGGATGTCGACTGCCATACGTACTGAGGCTCTGGGTAACTCTCGTACCACACTTTCTGCCACAACGATGAAAATGATACTTCCGGATAGCCGTTATCCACCTCAGCGACACTGATAATGCCATCAGAATAAGTCGCCAAATAACGCTCGTTATCTGACATCGCAGCCAATGTCGGCGCTTTGGAATAAGCACGTTCAAAGATCACCAGCTTTTCACTGGTGGTGTAGTGACTTTGAACCGAACCGTTTTTATAAAAACTGTAGAAACCTTTGCGATAGGTATCGGGCAGTAGCATGGTCATTTCTGATGCCAACTTAAACTCGCGAATATGCGTAAGCTTACGCTCGCCCTCTTGTGAATCTGTTGAATGCAAAACATCAAACCACTGAGAGACCAAACCGTCGCTGTGGGAAACCAATAGAGAATGAGCACCGGACAGAAGCGTAATGGCGGTTACTTGGTGTTTACTATCACCAAGGCTCAAATCAACAACTTCACGAATGTGAAAACGAACCCCATCACGAAGCGCCACCACAAGGTCTGTGCCTGAGCGGATGTACAAGGTCTTCGCATCCGGCGTCAGTACCAATTGGTCGACTTTGCCAAACTGAGTCGGGAAGCGAAATTCTCCTTGCTGATTTTGCGCAGAAGTATCCACCCAACGAACCAACACAGAGCTGTCATCAAGATAGCTGGCAAACACCGCCTCCTCGTCAGTGACCGCAAAGCTGAATTGCTTAACCGTTGAGCCTTGAGGAGAAAGCTTAAAGTTTTTAGGCAAGGACAGATGTTCAAGTTCGGGCGTAAAACCTCGCCCTTGTTTGGTCATTGAATAAAGAAATTGGGGACGAACCACAACCACATTACGTTCGCTATCCGCCATAGCAAACCAGCCAGAATCTCGCGTTGCTGTAGCAAACACAGTCGGTTTTATGTTGAGGTGTTCAATCCAGATCGGAGAACTTTTCTCGTGGTTAAGCAACCAAAATTCGGCGCTCGCATCTTTGTCGCTTTCGTTTGAACGAACAATAAAACCACGCTCGCCATATTCATCAATAGCCAGATACTGAGGTGCAGAAGCCGAAATAGGCTGACTGGCAAAATTAGGTTCCAACTTTGAATCTGAAAACAGAGGAAGAACGACCATACCAAGGTAGATAAAGATCAGTACCAAAGCCCCAAGCACACTGACGCCACCGCATGTCACTGCAAGACGAACCAAACGATCTTTGATTAATCGTTTCTGATCTCGTTCTTTCAATGAAAATGTGCTTTGAACCATTTAAAAATCTACCCAATTTGCCAGAATGTCATAGTATGTCGTTTAGGTGACAATTATATTACAAAGCGCATTAAACAACTGAAAATAAAACAACTCTAAGAACAAAAATACTCACTGCAATAAAAATGTCACATTGGAGCAATATTTTGCATGAGTTAGCTACCATAGTTAACGACCACAGTTATCAACGTCAAAGAACTAGTCAGTAGGTGTATCATGAGTACGGATAAGCTGTATATCGACAAGGAACTGAGTTGGCTTTCATTTAACGAACGTGTATTGCAAGAAGCCGCAGATAAAACCGTACCCCTTATCGAGCGCATTCGATTTTTAGGCATTTTTTCCAACAACTTAGATGAGTTTTATAAGGTGCGATTTGCGGATGTAAAACGCATGATCCTCATCAACCGCGAACGTGGTGGCAGCGATGAATCCAAACATCTGCTGTCGCAAATGCAAACCAAAGCCTACAAACTCAACCAAGATTTTGATCAGCTCTACAGTGATCTGATCTTAGAAATGGCAAGACGACGCATTTTTCTGGTTAATGAGACCCAACTTGATGAAGCTCAGCAACGTTGGATAACCAAGTATTTCCAGAAAGAAGTACTTCCTCATATCACTCCCCTGCTGATGCGTGACGACATTGACGTTCTTCAATTCCTGAAAGACGAGTACGCCTATATCACTGTTGAGCTTAAAAAAGGTGACCACTGCCAATATGCGCTGATCGAAATACCAACCGATCACCTGCCTCGCTTTGTCATGGTGCCAGAGCAAAAAGGCAAACGCCGTAAAACTATTATCTTGCTCGACAACATCATTCGTTACTGTCTCGAGAGTATTTTTCAGGGCTTTTTCGATTACGACAGTATCGCGGGCTACTCAATGAAGATGACTCGTGATGCCGAATACGACTTAGGACACGAAGTTGAATACAGCTTATTGGAGCAGATGTCTGAAAGTTTGAGCCAGCGTATCACCGCAATGCCCGTTCGTTTTGTTTATGAACGTGAAATGCCAGAAGAAATGCTGCGATTCTTATGCGATAAGTTGAAAATTTCCCACTATGACAGCTTGTTGCCGGGCAGCCGCTACCACAACTTTAAAGACTTCATTGGTTTTCCAAACTTTGGTCGTGATTACTTAGAAAACAGACCGTTACCACCGCTAAGTTGCGCTGACTTCGATGGTTACCCAAACTCGTTTGAAGCAATCAAAGCCAAAGACATTTTGCTTCACTATCCGTATCACAGCTTTGACCACATTACCGAATTGGTGAGACAAGCGTCTTTTGACCCGAAAGTCATCAGTATCAAAATTAACGTTTATCGCGTAGCAAAAGATTCACGCTTGATGAACTCATTAATCGATGCCGTTCATAACGGTAAACGTGTAGTTGTGGTGGTAGAACTGCAAGCGCGTTTTGACGAAGAAGCCAATATTGAATGGTCACGAATTCTGACCGAAGCTGGCGTGCACGTTATCTTTGGTGCCCCAGGGATGAAGATTCACGCCAAGTTGTTGCTTATTACACGTAAAGAAGACGACAACTTTGTCCGTTACGCGCATATCGGTACAGGTAACTTCCACGAGAAGACGGCCCGTATTTATACCGACTTCTCTCTGCTGACCGCCGATGAGGAGCTGACAACGGAAGTTCGCAGCGTTTTCAACTACATTGAAAACCCATTCCGTCCAGTTAAATTTAACCATTTGATTGTCTCACCGAGAAACTCGCGAACCCGTTTATACCGTTTGATAGACAGCGAAATCGCGAATGCCAAAGCAGGTAAAAAAGCGGCTATCACCATTAAGCTCAACAACCTTGTCGATAAAGGTCTGATTAACAAACTTTATGGCGCCAGTGCAGCAGGAGTGAAAGTCAGAATGATCATCCGAGGCATGTGTTCACTGGTTCCGGGTGTTGAAGGGGTAAGTGACAACATTGAAGTGATCAGTATCGTTGACCGTTTCTTGGAGCACCCGCGTGTGTTTATGACCCACAATGATGGCGATCCACAAATCTATATCTCTTCCGCTGACTGGATGACACGTAACATCGATTACCGTATCGAAGTTACCGCGCCTATTCGTGATGAGCGTTTGAAGAAAAAAATCATCGATATATTAAACATTCAGTTTACAGATACGGTAAAAGCGCGTGTTATAGATAAAGAGATGAGTAACAGCTATGTGAAACGTGGTAATCGTAAAAAAATACGTTCTCAAATAGCGATTTATGACTATCTTAAAAATGTAGAAAAACAGACACGTAAACAAGGGGCTATAGCCCATCAAGAGTAAGTTACCGCCTATGAACCAACCCATTTCAAGCCGTGAAATTGCCGCCATTGATTTAGGCTCAAACAGTTTCCATATGGTCGTTGCTAAAGTCGTCGATCAAGATTTACAACTTATCAGCCGTCATAAGCAGCGGGTTCGTTTGGCATCTGGGTTGGATTCTCTCGGTAATCTTGATAATCCGTCAATTGAACGCGGTCTTGAGTGTTTAGCCATGTTCGCAGAACGAATTCAGGGCTTTGAGCCTGAGAATGTTCGCATTGCGGCAACCCACACACTACGCCGCGCCAACAACGCACACATTTTTATCCAGCGTGCTCGTGAAGTGATGCCTTTTCCTATCGAGATCATTCCCGGTAGTGAAGAGGCTCGTCTGATTTATCTCGGCGTTGCTCACACTCAGCCTCAGTCTGATTCGATGCTGGTGGTCGATATCGGCGGTGGCAGTACTGAGATGATCATCGGCAAAGGTTTTGAAGCTGAGCTGGTCAACAGTAAACAGATGGGCTGTGTGAGTTACACCCACCAGCATTTTGCCAATGGCAAACTGTCGAAGAAAAACTTTGCACAAGCCATTTTAGCCGCCGAGCAAAAACTGGAGTCTATGGCTTCTAAGTATCGTAAGAAAGGCTGGCAAAGTGCGTTTGGTTCTTCAGGTACCATTAAAGCGATTCACGAAGTTCTAATTGGCTTGGGCGACGAAGACGGCATTATTACACCTGATAGATTAAACAAGTTGATCGACAAGCTGTGCGAATGGAACAAGATTGATGATATTGATTTGCCGACTCTGACCGATGATCGCAAGCCGGTATTTGCTGCGGGTGTGGCGATTCTGTCTGCGATATTTAAAGATCTTCATATCAAAGAGATGCACTTTTCCGACGGCGCATTGCGCGAAGGTCTGCTTTACGAAATGGAAGATCGCTTTAAGTATTCCGATATTCGTCTACGCACCACAGAGAATCTTGCGGCTAAACACTTAGTAGACCTTGAACATGCCGCTCAGGTAAAAGGCTACGCACGCGATTTTCTCGACAACGTATCCTCTGAACTCGGCTTAAAAGCAGGCAGCGAATTGTTTGACCTACTGGAATGGAGCGCACTGCTTCACGAAGTGGGCTTGAGCATCAGCTTACAAGCATTCCATCGTCACTCTGCTTATATCCTGCGTCATACCAACATGCCGGGCTTTAACAGTGAGCAACAACTGGTGCTTTCAACCTTGGTTCGTTTCCAACGCAAAGCGTTAAAGCTCAATGAAATGACCGACTTTTCTCTGTTTAAGAAGAAACACATTACTGGTCTGATTCGTGTTTTACGTCTGGCAATTTTAGTCAACGGACAACGTAATGATGATCCATTACCAGAACTCACCTTAAGCGCCAAAGATGATGAATGGACATTAAGCTGTGTAGATAAAGACTGGCTGGAGAACAACAAACTGTTGCATGCCGATTTACTCACAGAACAAGAGTATTGGCGTGCCGTCGGTTGGGAGCTGAAATTCTAATTTTGCCCGTTCATTAAAAAGCCTCGAATCACGACGAGGCTTTTTTGTCCCTTACTCAATCCCTACTTTCTGCAACTCTTGACTGGCGATTTCAGCAGAAATCGGCACATAACCGTCTTTTGCTACTAGGCTTTGCCCTTGTTTGGAGAAGATAAATCGGATGAACTCTCGCTGAATTGGCGTTAAATCACGCAGCGGATTTTTGTTTACATAAACAAACAAATAGCGGGAAAGTGGATACTGACCGGAAAGGATATTCTCGTGGGTCGGCAATACATAATCGGTACCGGATTTGGCAATCGGCAGAAGTTTCACGCCCGACACCTGATAGCCGACACCAGAATAGCCAATGGTGTTAATTGATGATGCCACCGACTGAACCACCGAAGCCGAACCCGGTTGTTCGTTCACATTGCGTTTGAAATCACCGCCGCAAAGCGCATTCTGCTTAAAGTAACCATACGTACCGGATACTGAGTTGCGCCCAAACATCTGTATGCCACGTTTTGCCCAGTCATAGCTCAGCCCCAGATCTTGCCAAGTTTTCGATGACTTAGTGGCTCCACAGCGCAGTGTTTCAGAAAAAATGCTGTCTAGCTGGCTGAAGTTAAGTCCTTCAATCGGATTATCACGATGGACAAAAACACCAATAGCATCAATCGCGACACGCAGCTCTGTGGGTTTGTAGCCGTAAGCGCGCTCAAAGGCTTCAATTTCTCTCATGCGCATTGGTCGGCTCATTGGACCAAATTGCGCAGTACCTTCCGTTAACGCAGGTGGAGCAGTGGCGGAACCGGATGCCTGAACCTGAGAATCGACGTTCGGATAAAGCGTTTGAAATTCTTCGACCCACAGCGTTGTCATACCCGCAAGCGTGTCTGAGCCTACCGACAGCAAACTGCCAGCAACACCCGATGTTTTGGTATAGTCCTGTAACTCCTCAACCGCATAAGCCATCTGAGCAAGCATTAAGGATGCAGCAATACAACACTGACTGAGTTTTATCATCGTACGACCAAACGTTTTGGCAGAACAAAAGAGAACTTACTTCCCTTGCCTACTTCACTTTCGATATCAAGGTGCGAATCATGATGTGATAGTGCGTGTTTTACAATAGCCAAGCCCAGACCACTGCCGCCGGTATCACGAGAACGGGCTTTATCTACGCGGTAAAAACGTTCTGTTAAACGATGTAAGTGCTGAGGCTCAATACCATCGCCCTTATCTTCGACTTCCAGACAAGCACCTTGCAGGCTTTGATACCAACGGACATAAATTTCGGCACCCGGAGGCGTGTATTTCACCGCATTGTAAACAAGGTTAGAGATCGCACTGCGCAACTGATCTTCGTCCGCCAGCACTTTAAGATTTTTATCCACTTCAAAAGTGAGCTTGTGTTCGTCACTACCGCTGAGACTGATGGCTTCTTTTTCCAGAATTTCCAGCATGCTAGGTACGTTAACCACTTCTTCAAGCTCGTGCATCGGTGCAGCTTCGATTTTCGACAAAGTCAGAAGCTGATTGACCAAACTGTTCATGCGGTTAAGCTGCTCGGTCATCACACCATGCGCCTTGCCCCACATCGGCCCAGACAGGACTTCTGGGTCTTCAGTCATTTCCAAATAGCCCTGTAGCACTGTCATTGGAGTGCGGAGCTCATGAGAAACGTTGGCAAAGAAGTTACGGCGCATACCTTCTAGCTGTTTAATCTGGGTAACATCACGAACCACCATCAAATGCTCACCTTCGGTATAAGGCACGATACGCAGTTCGAGCATACGTTCTACGTTGAGTGGTGAGCGCATTTCCAGCGGCTCGGAAAAATCATCTTTTTGCAGATACTTGATGAAATCCGGCGTACGAATCAAATTGGAAATCGGCTGACCAGAATCATCAGGCCAGCGAAAGCCGAGCAAGTGTTGAGCTAAGCGGTTACACCATACAATGTTTCCTTCGCTACGAAAAACCACTACCGCATCGGGTAATGATTCTGCACCGTTACGGAAACGGCGAATCAGGTTAGTCAGCTCTTTGCGTTTTTTGCGTTGGCGTTGTTGTAGTCGGTAAATACCGTTAAACAAAGACTCCCAGTTACCAGAACCAGAAGGTGGCGTCAGGCGTTTCTCATCCCATAACCATGCCGATAAACGCAACTGGTTATGCAGATGCCAGACAAGCTGAATCGCCGTTGCTGCTAGTAGCAACCACGGCATATATCCAAAAATCCATCCAACCACTATCCATGGAAGGTAAAAAAAAGCCAGCTCCCAAGCCAGCTTTTTCCAAGTCAATCGTTCAACCATAATCTCTCGAACTTGATCCTTTTAAGCCTTTTATTTTTCAAGGCTGGCGCTTATAAGCCTAGCTCTTTACGCTTTCGTTGAGAAGCGGTAGCCAGCACCACGAACCGTTTGAATCAACTTATCGTGCCCAGCATCTTCAAGGGCTTTGCGCAATCGACGAATGTGTACATCAACGGTACGATCTTCCACATACACATTGGTGCCCCAAACGTTATTCAATAGTTGCTCACGACTGTACACACGCTCTTGGTGAGTCATAAAGAAGTGCAGCATTTTAAACTCAGTTGGCCCCATATCTAACGGGACATCGTTGGCTGTCACTCGGTGTGAAACTGGGTCTAACTTCAGACCTTGCACATCAATCAGCTCTTCCAATGCGGTTGGTGTGACTCGGCGGATCACCGCCTTCAAACGAGCGACAAGTTCTTTCGGTGAGAAAGGTTTGGTGATGTAGTCATCAGCACCCACTTCTAAGCCGCGAACTTTATCTTCTTCTTCACCACGAGCAGTCAGCATAACAACCGGAATATTACGAGTCAGCTCTTCACGCTTCATGTGTTTGATAAAGTTAATGCCACTACCACCAGGTAGCATCCAATCAAGTAGAACAAGATCAGGGAAGGGTTCAGCTAACTTCTCTACCGCAGTGTCGTAATCTTCTGCTTCCACTGCTTGGTAGCCTTTCTGTTCAAGAACAAAGCAAAGCATCTCTCGGATTGGCGCTTCGTCTTCAACAACTAGAATCCTTCTAGACATATTTGAATAACCTTTATATTTAATCAACGCTTTGCATTATGAAAAATGAATATGACACTTTTGTGACTATTGCAAACAATTTTTAATATAAGTTTCTTATCTTGTTCATGGTTTTATATTACTTGGCATAAGTTGATAATTTTTGTGTTTCGCCTAAGACATTGACGGGGAAATCCCCTATCATGTTGGCCTTTCGAACAAGGAAAAGAAAAGATATGTGGTTTAAAAACTGTATGGCTTATCGTGTTAATCGCGAAGTCAATTTCAACGCCGATCAGCTAGAAAAACAACTGGCAGAGTTCCGTTTCACGCCATGTGGCAGCCAAGACAAACAGAAATTTGGCTGGGTTCACGCACTGGGCAAACACGGCGACATGATGACTCACGTTAGCGAAGACCGCATTCTCATCTGCGCCAAGAAAGAAGAAAAAATGCTACCCGCTTCAGTGATTAAAGACTCTCTTAACGAGAAAGTCGCATTGATGGAAGCGGAAGAAGGTCGCCCGCTGAAGAAAACAGAAAAAGACAACATCAAAGATGACATCATTGTTGATCTTCTTCCTCGTGCCTTTAGCCGCAGCCATCTAACTTACGTTCTGATCATGCCAAAAGAAGGTCTGATTCTTGTTGACGCAAGCAGCTATAAGAAAGCGGAAGATGTACTAGCACTACTACGTAAGAGTATGGGCAGCCTGCCTGTGGTTCCTGCCATTCCTGAAGTGGCAGTAGAAACAACTCTTACTGAGTGGGTGAAAGACGGTAACTTGCCGCAGGGTTTCCAGTTGCTTGATGAAGCCGAACTGAAATCGTTCTTAGATGACGGCGCAGTAATTCGTTGTAAGAAACAAGAGCTGACCAGTGATGAAATTCTAAGCCATATTCAGGCGAATAAAGTGGTCACTAAACTCGCCCTAAGCTGGCAAGATCGTTTGAGCTTTGTGTTAGCTGAAGATTGCAGCATTAAACGCATTCAGTACAGCGACGAGCTTAAAGATCAAAACGAAGATATTCCTCGTGAAGATCAAGCAGCTCGCCTAGATGCTGACTTATCTCTACTGTGCGGTGAATTCTCAGCATTTCTACCAAATCTGTTTGAAGTGCTTGGTGGTCTTCCACAAGCTGACGCTTAATTTCTTCATTTCTGACTCTGCCTTCGCGGAGTCAGTTTTTCCCTACTTTTCTTCCCCTTCTATTCTTAATCTTTACTAGGCACAGCTCACGTTTTGACGTAAAATTTGCGCCCCTTCCAATACCATCAGGTGGTATTGGCCTGACTTGTGATCAGATTGAGAAACAAACAATGACAACTGAAAATACTTTTGTACCAGAGCTATTATCTCCAGCGGGTAGCCTTAAGAACATGCGTTACGCATTCGCATACGGTGCTGATGCAGTTTATGCTGGCCAACCTCGTTACAGCCTGCGCGTACGTAACAATGAGTTCAACCACGAAAACCTACAGATCGGTATTAACGAAGCTCATGCTCTAGGTAAAAAGTTCTACGTGGTATGCAACATTCAACCGCATAACTCAAAGCTAAAAACCTTCATCCGTGACCTTAAACCTGTAATCGATATGGGCCCAGATGCTCTAATCATGTCTGATCCGGGTCTTATCATGATGGTTCGTGAAGCGTTCCCAGAAATGGCTATTCACCTTTCTGTTCAAGCAAACGCGGTTAACTGGGCAACAGTTAAATTCTGGTCAACGCAAGGCGTTGAGCGTGTCATTCTTTCTCGTGAACTATCTCTAGAAGAAATTGAAGAAATTCGCGAACAGTGCCCTGAAATGGAAATTGAGATTTTCGTACACGGCGCTCTTTGCATGGCTTATTCTGGCCGCTGCCTACTTTCAGGTTACATCAACAAACGTGACCCGAACCAAGGTACTTGTACTAACGCTTGTCGTTGGGAATACAAAGTAGAAAAAGGCAAAGAAGACGAAGCCGGTCAAATCGTAGAAGAGTTTGATCCAAATGCTGCACAAGCAATTGAAGTTCAGGAAGAACGTCCTGATAACACTCTCGGTTTGGGCAAACCTTCTGATGAAGTTGTGCTTCTTTCTGAAGCTCACCGTCCAGAAGAAAAAATGGCGGCTTACGAAGATGAGCACGGCACTTACATCATGAACTCAAAAGATCTACGTGCAGTTCAACACGTAGAGCGTTTGACTAAGATGGGCGTTCACTCATTGAAGATCGAAGGTCGTACTAAGTCTTTCTACTACTGTGCTCGTACAGCTCAGGTATACCGTAAAGCGATCGATGACGCAGTTGCAGGTAAACCATTTGATGATAGCTTGATGAATACTCTGGAAAGCCTAGCTCACCGTGGCTACACAGAAGGCTTCCTACGTCGTCACACTCACGATGCATACCAAAACTACGACTACGGCTACTCAGTGTCTGATGCTCAACAGTTCGTTGGTGAGTTTACAGGTAAGCGCCGTGGCGATATGGCTGAAGTAGAAGTTAAGAACAAATTCATGCTTGGCGACAGCCTAGAACTGATGACGCCAAAAGGAAACGTTGTATTCACTCTTGAAGCAATGGAAAACCGTAAAGCTGAAGCGGTTGATGACGCAAAAGGCAACGGTCACTTTGTTTATATCCCAGTGCCTCAAGACATGGATCTTAACTACGCGCTACTGATGCGTAACCTGAATGCTGGACAAGATACTCGTAACCCAGTAGGCAAGTAACCATGGCGTTATTGATCACAAAGAAATGCACTAACTGTGACATGTGTGAGCCTGAGTGTCCTAACGGAGCTATCTCTATGGGTGACAATATCTATGAGATCAATCCGAACCTCTGTACAGAGTGTAAAGGACACTACGAGATTCCGACATGTCAGTCTGTATGCCCGATAACCAACTGTATCGTGACGGATCCGGAGCATGTAGAAACGGAAGAAGAGTTGCTTGAGAAGTTTGTGATTATTCAGGGATTAGCGTAATCGCTCTCTAAACACTTTAAAACGAAGCCCAGTCAGTGACTGGGCTTTTTTGTTGCGTTCTAATCTCTATTATTTCTGAGCTAGACCTTTGTCATTCAGATAACCAAGCATATACGGTCTCGATTCCTGACTCAGCTTAGCAGTGATTTGATCCGACCAACCTTGTTGTTTCACATTGCTCGAACGACTTTGATAGTACTCAATCATCGTCTGATCGTATTCAGCAACCGCACCTTTTTTCAAAGGCTGGTAAGTATTCTCGTGAACAATCACATCAGCCCCTAAACGCGGTTTCAACTGAGGAGCTTGGTCTGGGTGGCCCAGACACATACCAAACAGCACTGCGCTGTATTTCGGTAAGCCCAATAACTCATCCACTTGCTGCGGAGAGTTACGTAGCCCACCAATATAAACACCACCTAGCCCCATTGATTCCGCAGCCAACAAGCAGTTCTGCGCCATAATCCCCGAGTCTACCGCCCCTATCAGCGTTAACTCCATAAACTCAGGCTTTACATTTGGGTTCATTTCATAGTGACGTTGATAGTCGATACAGAACACCAAAAATTCAGCGGCCTGAGCAACGTAATGTTGGTTGCCAGATAGCTCTGCCAGCTTCTGGCGCTTCTCTTTATCGGTTACGCGAATAATAGAAACCACTTGAAGCAAGCTTGAGCTGGAAGCCGCAATTCCTGACTTAATAATGCTGTCTAACTGTTGCTGAGTAATCGGAGTATCTTTAAAAGCACGTATCGAGCGATGATTTAAAATCGTATCAATAACGGAATTCATCAACTTACCCCTTAATAATGCTGAGCATTATCGTAGTAGCCAGCAGGACTTAGAGCGGTGAAGATGACTGCAACATTTGAATCCTGACCAACAATGCCTTTCACTTGTTCGGTCACAATGGCTGCCACTTTATCTTGCACTTCCTGCCCACGATCAAACCACAATACTTCCACGAATGGGTATGCCGCCGTCACCTCTCCTTCTGCATAGAAAGTGGTGTAGATATATTCGAAAGTGAAATCTTCACGAGGAGAATTCATCAAAGACTGAAGTGAATCCGTGAGAGGTTTTGACAAGTTTTGCACCGTTTGAGGTTCTACAGCGCGGAAACGAAAATGTGGCATAACTTACTCCTTCTTTTTGAACATCATAACAGCTTCAAAAATTGGGAGCGACAACAAGTAATGGCTCTTGCATCAAAGTTCAGGTCTTAACATTCAATACAAGAGCCACTTGGTTCCATTTACTATGCTTTTAAATGTTCACCGAAAAAGGTCAAGGTGCGTTCCCAAGCCAATTCCGCTGCTTCTTCGTTATAACGCCCCGTAGAGTCGTTATGGAAGCCGTGATTAACGCCTTTATATACGTGCGCAGTATATGGAACTTTGTTTGCCATCAGCACTTTTTCATAATCAGGCCATGTAGCATTCACTCGCTGGTCAAGTTCTGCAAACTGCAATAACAACGGCCCTTTGACATTGGAACGAATGCTTTCAACTGCAGGTGTACCGTAAAAAGGAACTCCGGCATCCAGAGAGTCTGGCATCGTGGCAGCAAGCATGTTTACCACATAGCCTCCAAAACAGAATCCCACAGCACCCAATTTGCCAGAGCTATTGGCATGGGATTTAATAAACATTGCGGCAGCAATAAAGTCTTCTTCAATCTTGGCTTTATCCATACTGCTTTGCATCGCTCGACCATCATCGTCATTGCCCGGATAACCACCTAGAGGGAATAACGCGTCAGGCGCAAAAGCGATATAACCATTCATCGCCAGACGTCTTGCGACATCTTCAATGTAAGGGTTCAAACCTCGGTTTTCATGCACAACCAAAACTACTGGCGCAGTTCCTGTCAACTCACGAGGCATAACCAGATAACCTCGTCCTTTGCCATGCCCTTTTGGAGAATCAAATTCCACGTAAGCGGCTTTGATTTTTGCATCGTTAAAAGATACCTGTTCTGCCAAAGCGTAATTAGGTAGTAAAGCAGAAGTGAGAACTGTCATGCTAACCCCCAATACCGCGAGTCCAGAGAGTCGTCTCATAAACTCTCTACGGTCGATCAGACCATGAGCATATTCGTCGTACCAATCAAAAGCTTCTTGCGGTATTTCCCTTGTTTGTTGGTGTTGGCTCGCTAGAGTATCAATACGTTCTGTCATGAAATGTCCTTAGTTCATTACGAATCATTCGTCTTTACTTAACAAATCTTAGACCATGCCCTGCGACTTAAGAGAACAAAATTTATCAAATTTGTAACAATTAAAAACGCGATATCACGTTTCAGACAACCTCTTCCAACTCGCCATTTTCTCTGGCTGCTATAGCAAAATTAAAGGACCTCTATTTTTATGAAATGCATCGAAATAACATCCGGTACACCTTAAGTCTATTGGCTAAAAATTAATAAAATACCGTTTCTTTTTCCTTCAACGCTCCGTTAAGAACTATTTACCTCGCTTCAAAGTTAATTAGTGGTTAAGCGTTGTTTTTCTTTCGTTCTCTAGGGCTTCATCAATGACCAAACTCTGCTCCCCAGAATACAAACCTTGCCAATCACATCGCTCATTAGCCAGTAAACCAACGGTGAGTGCCAGCCATCAACAATTCTCTACGGCTGGTTTCTTTCACACTGAATCATCTCCCAGAGATTTGTTTAATTTTGGTACTGGTTGGCGATTCTTTAAAGGCTCACATCCTCAAGGGGGTGAACTGTCTTTGGATGACAGCCAGTGGGAAATCATCAATGCTCCTCATTGTGTAGAGTTGCTCCCAGAGGATGCCAGCGGAAGTATTAACTATCAGGGAGAAGTCTGGTATCGCAAACAATTTGACCTGTCCGAAGGTTTCTCTAACAAACGTATTTTCATCAACTTCGAAGCGATTCAGGGCAAATCTCAGATTTGGATCAATGGGCAGAAAGTAAGAGAAAATTACGAAGGTTTTCTCGGTATGGTTTTGGATATCACCGAATATGTGAACGTTGGCTCAAGCAACCTGCTCTGCGTAATGGCCGACAATAGCGATGATTCCAGTTTCCCTGCTGGTAAAAATCAGTCCGAGCTCGATTTTACCTATGTCGGAGGTATGTACCGACATGTTTGGCTGTATACCACAACGCAAACCTACATTACCCATGCCAATCAAGTCGATGAAGTCGCTGGCGGCGGCATATTTGTTCATTTCGAAAAGGTTTCGCCACAAAGCGCCACTGTAAATATCAAATCCCATTTAGCGAATAAAGCTCTTCAAGACACCACTCTGACCCTACACACCTGCTTAATTGACTCGCAAGGGAGTGAAATTGAATCTACCAACACAGATGTTGTGCTAACAAGTCAGCAGAACCTACATGTAGAACAGTCGATTACGGTTGAAAATCCAAAGCTATGGCACCCTGACTCTCCGCATCTTTACTGGTTAGAATGTTCACTCTTCAATCAGGCAGGAGAAAAAGTGGATGAAGTCCGTATCAGAATTGGTATTCGAACTATCGAATTGCGTGGCGAAGATGGCCTATATATCAACGGACAAGCATTTGAAGATAAACTTATTGGTGTTAACCGTCACCAGTATCACGCATATGTTGGTACTGCTCTGAGCAACAACTTACATTGGTATGATGTGAAAAAGCTCAGAGATGCAGGTATGCGCGTCATCAGAACAGCGCACTATCCCCAGTCTCCAGCTTTCATGGATGCGGCTGATGAACTTGGCATGCTGCTTCTTATTCCTTCCATCGGTTGGCAATTCTGGAATGATGCACCGCAGTTTGTGTCACAAGCAAAATCCAATATCAGACAGAAGATCCGTCGAGATCGTAATCATCCATCGGTTATGGCTTTCGAACCCGCTCTTAATGAAACTCACCAACCGGAGAGTTTCCTCAAAGATATCTATCAAATCGTCCATGAAGAGCAACCGTATAGCGCTATCGTACCTCTAGATAGCTACCTTGAAGCCCAACAGTTTTCCGATATGGTTTATGCCCACCCGAATCAAATGAGAAGTAACAAACTCTCAGCGGACGATATTGAGTTTGACCTATTCAAAGGCAAGGCCAGCTTTACCCGTGAATGGGGAGACAATGTAGATGACTGGAACTCTCATAATTCAAGCAGCCGCGTACATCGCAGTTGGGGAGAACAAGCTCAAATTATCCAAGCCATGCACTATGCTCTCGGTTCTGGAGATGGTAGTCATCAATATGCGACCAGCATTAACACCCTTTATCAAACACCAAGACAGCATGCAGGCGGAACGCTATGGCATGGCTTTGACCATCAACGAGGTTATCATCCGGAACAGTTCTGGGGCGGAATCATGGATGCATTTCGTCAGCCCAAATACGCGTATGAGTTATTCTGCAGCCAACGTAATCCTCTTGTGGAACACCCTATTGCTGAAAGCGGCTATCACATTGCGATTCTGCATGAAATGACGCCTATTTCTCCTTCAGACGTCATCGTGTGCAGTAATGCAGACCAAGTGAAATTAACTTTCTGCGGTGTTGAAGTGGGAACCGTTTCAGTCAAAAACACCACCATAGGCATTCCATTTAAACCCGCCGTTTTTAAAAACGCTTATGACTTTATGACGGTAAAAGATAAACACCGAGCATACTTGTTTGAGGAGGCTTGTCTTGTTGCAGAAGGATTGGTTGACGGCGAAGTGGTTTGTCGTGAAGTTAAGTATCCGGCAAGACGTCCGACACGTATTCGCCTACGTTTATTGGATGAAAGCACTCCTATCGTCGCAGATGGTTCCCAGTTAGTCACAATAGTCGCCGAAGTGACTGACGAGAGCGGCAACATCAAACGCTTAGCAAGAAACAGTATTACTTTTACGGTACTGGGTGAAGCCGAATTGATATCGACAGAGAGCATGAGTTCGAATCCAAGATTAGTCGAATGGGGAACAGCGCCTGCAATGATCCGCACCTCGTTACAAGCAGGAGAAATACGTATACAAGCCAAACCTAGCATAGAAGGCGTACATTCGTTGATTCCTGATGAACTGGTCCTGCATTCAAAACCAAGCACTCATCAACTACTGGCAAAAGAGCAGCGAGAATGGCTTGTTGACGAAAAAGAACTGCGTGAAAAAGCTTCTCAATTTGCTCTGGCTAAGCAGAAAAAAATTACAGCATTAAAGGACATGACTTTGCGTCTAAAAGGCGTTGAAGCTCAGCAAACAGAATGCGGAGAAACCGTTGAATAAGTGTTAGTTGATTAGCGCTAATAAAATAACAAGGCCACACAGCAATAAGCGATGTGGCCTTTGTTTTTGATATTCGAGGAATCCGCTGCTCTATCAATTGAGTATTACAGCAACGATCCAGACGACAGATGTGAAAAAGCCCCAGTCTTTCGACTGAGGCTTCTAATAATGGCAGGGGTGGAGAGATTCGAACTCCCAACACGCGGATTTGGAATCCGCTGCTCTGCCAATTGGAGCTACACCCCTGCAGTTCGTTTTTAATGAGACGACTCTCACTTTCTATAACAAAAAAGAAGTGGCGGAGCGGACGGGACTCGAACCCGCGACCCCCGGCGTGACAGGCCGGTATTCTAACCAACTGAACTACCGCTCCGCATTGGTTAGCGCTTGGTGCTAAATATGAGCCTGGCGATGTCCTACTCTCACATGGGGAGACCCCACACTACCATCGGCGCTAATTCGTTTCACTTCTGAGTTCGGCATGGAATCAGGTGGGTCCAAATCGCTATGGTCGCCAAGCAAAATTTTAAAATTCGGAAAGCTGTTAATGTTCTCTACACATTCAATTCTGTTCTTGCTTTGAGTCCACAAAACCCCTTGGGTGTTGTATGGTTAAGCCTCACGGGCAATTAGTACAGGTTAGCTCAATGCCTCACAGCACTTACACACCCTGCCTATCAACGTTCTAGTCTCGAACAACCCTTTAGGACGCTTAAAGCGCCAGGGAGAACTCATCTCAGGGCTTGCTTCCCGCTTAGATGCTTTCAGCGGTTATCAATTCCGAACTTAGCTACCGGGCAATGCTACTGGCGTAACAACCCGAACACCAGAGGTTCGTCCACTCCGGTCCTCTCGTACTAGGAGCAGCCCCCTTCAATTCTCCAACGCCCACGGCAGATAGGGACCGAACTGTCTCACGACGTTCTAAACCCAGCTCGCGTACCACTTTAAATGGCGAACAGCCATACCCTTGGGACCGACTTCAGCCCCAGGATGTGATGAGCCGACATCGAGGTGCCAAACACCGCCGTCGATATGAACTCTTGGGCGGTATCAGCCTGTTATCCCCGGAGTACCTTTTATCCGTTGAGCGATGGCCCTTCCATTCAGAACCACCGGATCACTATGACCTGCTTTCGCACCTGCTCGAATTGTCATTCTCGCAGTCAAGCGGGCTTATGCCATTGCACTAACCACACGATGTCCAACCGTGTTTAGCCCACCTTCGTGCTCCTCCGTTACTCTTTGGGAGGAGACCGCCCCAGTCAAACTACCCACCAGGCACTGTCCTCGACCCGGATAACGGGTCTGAGTTAGAACATCAAACATACAAGGGTGGTATTTCAAGGACGGCTCCACACAAACTAGCGTCTGCGCTTCAAAGCCTCCCACCTATCCTACACATGTAGGTTCAATGTTCAGTGCCAAGCTGTAGTAAAGGTTCACGGGGTCTTTCCGTCTAGCCGCGGGTACACTGCATCTTCACAGCGATTTCAATTTCACTGAGTCTCGGGTGGAGACAGCGTGGCCATCATTACGCCATTCGTGCAGGTCGGAACTTACCCGACAAGGAATTTCGCTACCTTAGGACCGTTATAGTTACGGCCGCCGTTTACCGGGGCTTCGATCAAGAGCTTCGACCGAAGTCTAACCCCATCAATTAACCTTCCGGCACCGGGCAGGCGTCACACCGTATACGTCATCTTACGATTTTGCACAGTGCTGTGTTTTTAATAAACAGTTGCAGCCACCTGGTATCTGCGACTCTCATCAGCTCCATCCGCGAGGGACTTCACCGTCAAGAGCGTACCTTCTCCCGAAGTTACGGTACCATTTTGCCTAGTTCCTTCACCCGAGTTCTCTCAAGCGCCTTGGTATTCTCTACCCGACCACCTGTGTCGGTTTGGGGTACGATTCCTTACAATCTGAAGCTTAGAGGCTTTTCCTGGAAGCATGGCATCAATGACTTCACTACCGTAGTAGCTCGACATCGTGTCTCAGCCTTAAAGAGAGCCGGATTTACCTAACTCTCAAGCCTACGCACTTGAACCTGGACAACCGTCGCCAGGCCCACCTAGCCTTCTCCGTCCCCCCATCGCAATTGTAAGAAGTACGGGAATATTAACCCGTTTCCCATCGACTACGCCTTTCGGCCTCGCCTTAGGGGTCGACTCACCCTGCCCCGATTAACGTTGGACAGGAACCCTTGGTCTTCCGGCGAGGAGGTTTTTCACCCCCTTTATCGTTACTCATGTCAGCATTCGCACTTCTGATACCTCCAGCATGCTTTACAACACACCTTCAACGGCTTACAGAACGCTCCCCTACCCAATACAATAAATTGCATTGCCGCAGCTTCGGTTGATTACTTAGCCCCGTTACATCTTCCGCGCAGGCCGACTCGACTAGTGAGCTATTACGCTTTCTTTAAATGATGGCTGCTTCTAAGCCAACATCCTAGCTGTCTGAGCCTTCCCACATCGTTTCCCACTTAGTAATCATTTGGGACCTTAGCTGGCGGTCTGGGTTGTTTCCCTCTCCACGACGGACGTTAGCACCCGCCGTGTGTCTCCCGGATAGTACTTACTGGTATTCGGAGTTTGCAAAGGGTTGGTAAGTCGGGATGACCCCCTAGCCTTAACAGTGCTCTACCCCCAGTAGTATTCGTCCGAGGCGCTACCTAAATAGCTTTCGGGGAGAACCAGCTATCTCCGAGTTTGATTGGCCTTTCACCCCTAGCCACAAGTCATCCGCTAATTTTTCAACATTAGTCGGTTCGGTCCTCCAATTGATGTTACTCAATCTTCAACCTGCCCATGGCTAGATCACTCGGTTTCGGGTCTATATCCAGAGACTAAAGCGCCCAGTTAAGACTCGGTTTCCCTACGGCTCCCCTATACGGTTAACCTTGCCACTGAATATAAGTCGCTGACCCATTATACAAAAGGTACGCAGTCACCCCACGAAGAGGCTCCTACTGCTTGTACGTACACGGTTTCAGGTTCTATTTCACTCCCCTCACAGGGGTTCTTTTCGCCTTTCCCTCACGGTACTGGTTCACTATCGGTCAGTCAGGAGTATTTAGCCTTGGAGGATGGTCCCCCCATATTCAAACAGGATATCACGTGTCCCGCCTTACTCGTTTTCACTCAAAATGACATGTCGGTTACGGGGCTATCACCCGGTATCGCGATACTTTCCAGAATCTTCACCTGTGTCATTAAAAGCTTAAGGGCTAATCCAATTTCGCTCGCCGCTACTTTCGGAATCTCAATTGATTTCTTTTCCTCGGGGTACTTAGATGTTTCAGTTCTCCCGGTTCGCCTCATTAACCTATGTATTCAGTTAATGATACTCACTTATGTGAGTGGGTTTCCCCATTCGGAAATCGTAGACTCAAGTGGCTTTTACTGCCTTATCTACGCTTATCGCAAGTTAATACGTCCTTCATCGCCTCTGACTGCCAAGGCATCCACCGTGTACGCTTAGTCACTTAACCATACAACCCCAAGAGGTCTTTATGTATGGCAAACAACCAAGGTTTAGTTGTCTCTCATTATTTGAATGAGCGAGAGACATTTCGATTTTGCCGGACTCAAATATGAATACTTACTTATAAAGTAAGATTCCCAAGAACACTTGAATGTGTATTGGTACCTAATCAAAAGATTAGTATTTGAGAACTTTTAATAGTTAATAATTAATCAAATTATTAACTGTCAGCTTTCCAAATTGTTAAAGAGCAAGATTTTCTAACGAAAACCATTTTTAAAAGCACTCATCGAATGCGCTTAAAGATGGTGGAGCTATGCGGGATCGAACCGCAGACCTCCTGCGTGCAAGGCAGGCGCTCTCCCAGCTGAGCTATAACCCCATCAGGTGTCGATACTGTTCAATCTTCACAAGGAAAGATTGGTGGGTCTGAGTGGACTTGAACCACCGACCTCTCGCTTATCAGGCGAACGCTCTAACCACCTGAGCTACAGACCCAATATCGTCTCTTAAACTTACTTAAACCTAATCAATCTGTGTGGACACTCATCAAGAGAATCTATACGTAAGGAGGTGATCCAGCGCCAGGTTCCCCTAGCGCTACCTTGTTACGACTTCACCCCAGTCATGAACCACAAAGTGGCAAGCGTCCTCCCGAAGGTTAAACTACCTGCTTCTTTTGCAGCCCACTCCCATGGTGTGACGGGCGGTGTGTACAAGGCCCGGGAACGTATTCACCGTGACATTCTGATTCACGATTACTAGCGATTCCGACTTCATGGAGTCGAGTTGCAGACTCCAATCCGGACTACGACGCACTTTTTGGGATTCGCTTACTATCGCTAGTTCGCTGCCCTCTGTATGCGCCATTGTAGCACGTGTGTAGCCCTACTCGTAAGGGCCATGATGACTTGACGTCGTCCCCACCTTCCTCCGGTTTATCACCGGCAGTCTCCCTGGAGTTCCCGACATGACTCGCTGGCAAACAAGGATAAGGGTTGCGCTCGTTGCGGGACTTAACCCAACATTTCACAACACGAGCTGACGACAGCCATGCAGCACCTGTCTTACAGTTCCCGAAGGCACTCCCGCGTCTCCGCAGGATTCTGTAGATGTCAAGAGTAGGTAAGGTTCTTCGCGTTGCATCGAATTAAACCACATGCTCCACCGCTTGTGCGGGCCCCCGTCAATTCATTTGAGTTTTAATCTTGCGACCGTACTCCCCAGGCGGTCTACTTAACGCGTTAGCTCCGAAAGCCACGGCTCAAGGCCACAACCTCCAAGTAGACATCGTTTACGGCGTGGACTACCAGGGTATCTAATCCTGTTTGCTCCCCACGCTTTCGCATCTGAGTGTCAGTATCTGTCCAGGGGGCCGCCTTCGCCACCGGTATTCCTTCAGATCTCTACGCATTTCACCGCTACACCTGAAATTCTACCCCCCTCTACAGTACTCTAGCTTGCCAGTTTCAAATGCTATTCCGAGGTTGAGCCCCGGGCTTTCACATCTGACTTAACAAACCACCTGCATGCGCTTTACGCCCAGTAATTCCGATTAACGCTCGCACCCTCCGTATTACCGCGGCTGCTGGCACGGAGTTAGCCGGTGCTTCTTCTGTCGCTAACGTCAAATGATGCTGCTATTAACAACACCACCTTCCTCACGACTGAAAGTGCTTTACAACCCGAAGGCCTTCTTCACACACGCGGCATGGCTGCATCAGGCTTGCGCCCATTGTGCAATATTCCCCACTGCTGCCTCCCGTAGGAGTCTGGACCGTGTCTCAGTTCCAG
Source organism: Vibrio diazotrophicus (assembly GCF_038452265.1). Taxonomy (NCBI): domain Bacteria; kingdom Pseudomonadati; phylum Pseudomonadota; class Gammaproteobacteria; order Vibrionales; family Vibrionaceae; genus Vibrio; species Vibrio diazotrophicus. The sequence goes on along the minus strand of NZ_CP151842.1, from coordinate 663,454 downwards.
TGTGGCTGATCATCCTCTCAGACCAGCTAGGGATCGTCGCCTTGGTGAGCCATTACCTCACCAACTAGCTAATCCCACCTGGGCATATCCTGACGCGAGAGGCCCGAAGGTCCCCCTCTTTGAGCCGAAGCTATTATGCGGTATTAGCCATCGTTTCCAATGGTTATCCCCCACATCAGGGCAATTTCCCAGGCATTACTCACCCGTCCGCCGCTCGCCACCCGAGAAACAAGTTTCTCTGTGCTGCCGCTCGACTTGCATGTGTTAGGCCTGCCGCCAGCGTTCAATCTGAGCCATGATCAAACTCTTCAATTTAAGATTTTGTCGGCTCAACGAATACTGACTTCAAAACTGCTCTTACTCGAAAGTAAGACGTAATTTTAAAGCTATTACCATTCCAACAGAATGGTAATGAATTGACTGTGCCAAGTAACCGAAGTTATTTGTATTGGTCACTCAGTTCATTGAAACCTAAGTTGCTTTGTTACAAGAACAAAGACTTAACTTTGATTTTCATCAACGAGTGCCCACACAGATTGATAGGTTTAAATTGTTAAAGAGCTTGGTTTTGCGAGACATTCCTCTCAAAACGGACGGTCATTTTAGCGAGTAAACATTCAGAGTCAACCACTTTTTTAGTTAATTTTCTTTAACTTAAGAAATTTAACTTTCCGTCATATTTCCCAACATTCTTTTATTCAGAATTGCTGGTCAACGGAGGCGCATTATAGGGAGGAAAAATGAGTTGGCAAGGAGAAATCAGCCTAAAAACCAAGTTTTCAGACTGATTGATTAAGAAAGAAACAAATCGTGTTTTATCTAAGCGAATTTGCCATAAAACAGCTTATAGAAACTCTAACTTTTGCACTCGTTGATTCAAGTTGGCGATAGAGTGACGTACTTCTTCAACTAAAGTGAGGTATTTCGCTTCGTCGCTATGGCGGTATGCAATCTTACCGTTGACAAAACTCCCTTTAATATAAGAAGGCTCTCCGGCCATTATCGGAGACATTGATAAATCATGACAGCCAGACAAACGCGGCTGGTTAATATCGTATAAGACAATATCAGCGGCATACCCAACATCTATGGTTCCCACACCTTCTAAGCCCAGAATATCTGCTCCGCCTTTACTTGCCCAAGTAAGCACTTGTTCTAAGGTTGTGGCTTTAGGGCCATTTTGCGCTCGATGAATCAACCAAGTAAGGTTTAGCTCTTGCAGCATAGAACCGGATTCAGCCGATGCAGAGCCATCAACACCAATCGAAATAGGCATTCCAGCTTTTTCCATTGCTATAACAGGGGCAATCCCACTACCTAATCGACAATTAGATGTAGGGCAATGAGCAATGCCTGTCTTTGTTTCTGCAAGTAGCTTGATATCTTGCTCTGTCGCTTTAACCAAATGCGCAAACCAAACATCTTCGCCTAGCCAATCACAGCTTTGTGCGAACTCAACGATGCCCATACCGTATTTCGCCAATGACTGCTCATTATCGAAATCCACTTCTAACATATGTGAATGCATACGTAACTTTTGGCTTCTTGCATATTCAGACAATAGAAGAAGATCACTTGGAGTCGAAGAGTGAGCAATCGTTGTTGGGGCGACCACCAGCTTACGCATGGCAAATTCACCTTCTTGGTGATAACGACTGCGAGTAGATTCCAAGCGGTTTATCATCAACTCAACGGATTCAGGCTCGACGCCTGCTTTCGCTAATCCTTTATGTGTTCCTTTAACTGTCGCTCCGCCTCGACATAAAACCAGCCGAATTCCCATTTCATCTGCGGCTTGCCAAACCGCCTCTTCTAATTCCATCGATGAATTGGCGTGGTAGAGATAATGGTGATCCGCACAAGTTGTTGCGCCAGACCGTAGTAACTCATAGAAACCAAGCTTCGCGGTTGAATACATGATCTCTGGTGTGATTTGAGGCCAGTAGCGGTAAGGAACATTGGCAAGCCAGTCGCCCAGCCCATCATTAATACCTGCGGGTATTCCTTTCAAGATTGACTGAGCAATATGATGATGAGTATTCACAAAACCCGGATAGATAACACAATCACTGGCATCAATAATTTCTTCACCCTGCTCTGGCAGCAAGTTCTGCCCTAGCTCGGCGATAATACCGTTATGAATTCGTATATCTTTACAGTCTTGTTTAGGAGAAAAGACACTGCTGGCATTTTTAATTAAGTAGTTCATCAAAACTTCCTTTTATATAAGCCTACTCTGTTACTTAGGCTTATTCGCTTTTGAGCAATGTCCCAGAGTTCGCTTACTCCTAACCGCTTCTACTCATTTAACATATACAAAACATTATCTGTTCTGAACGTTCAATCTTAATGTATACAATGCAAATTACAGACCACCACTCTCACCTTAGTCGTTACATTTCCAGCTCAGAAAACATGCACCAAGATTGAGCCTTACCACACTAAAATGCATTGCAAAGGTGCAATTGCATACAATATTTATCCGATATCTTACTTGTATTGTATACAACCCTATCTGACGATATTTCCTCTGCAACGCCCATCCGTTAACGGTTAGTTAACGTACAGTTAATTACCTCCCATTTGTTTTTCAATTTTTGGCACAACGATTGCTCTGTGAACAATGGAAGTGTGAGTAGAAGCGGTTAGATACCAATGACGGTATCGGGACATTGCTCATAGTTAGCTAAAGGATGCAGTCAACACTTGCTGCACTTTAGAGTGAAAAGGAAGACACGGAGTAACTATGAAAACTATTTCTAAATTCAACAAACTAAGCCTTTCGCTATCTTTGCTACTTACATCAGCGAGTAGCTTTGCTGCAGACAAAGTCACGTTTCAGCTTGACTGGCTTCCAGGCGGGGATAAGGCACCTGTCTATGTTGGCGTTCAACAAGGATTTTTCGCCGAACAAGACTTAGACGTAACCATTCTGGGAGGTAAAGGCTCTACAGATGCGATTACAAAGATTGCAACAGGCACGGCTGATATCGGTTCCGCAGATATTGTTGCTCTGTTAGTAGCGAAAGCGAATGACAACGTTCCAGTTAAAGCCATCTACTCTCTATTTAGCAAAGCACCTTACGCATTCTACGTACTGGATGATTCAGGTATCAATTCAGTGAAAGATGTCTCAGGCAAAACCATCGCGACTTCTCCATTTACTTCAGCGAACGTTTTCCTTCCTCTGATGCTAAAGAAAAACGGCATTGAAGAAGAGAGTGTCAAAGTGTTAAAAGCGGATCCGGGCGCACTCAACCCAATGCTGATCACTGGTCAATCTGACGTGATGATTTCTTGGATGACAGACCGAGTTAAAAACGAACAGCAAGCCGCTGAAGCAGGGAAAAAGCTGACGGTATTGCCTTGGTATGACGCAGGCCTAGAGTTCTACTCCTCTTCTATTATTGCCAGCGACAAGTTTATGTCTGAAAACCCTGATGTGGTGAAACGCTTTGTGAAAGCTTATGCAAAAGCGGTCGAATACACGTGGGCTCATCCTGAAGAAAGCGGTGCGTACGTTACGAAAATGGTTCCTGAAGTGGACTCAAAACAAGCGGCTGACACCATTAAGTCGATTCATGGCCTCGTCATGAATGAAGTATCTCAACGTGATGGCGTTGGTCAGTTCACGCCATCTCGCCTAAGCGAAACATGGAAATGGACAGCAGAGGCTCAAGGTCTAGATCTCAGCAAACTTGACCCAGAAACAGCGATTGATCGTCAGTTTTACGAGGGAGTGAACTAATGCAACCATTTGTTTCGTTCAAGCGTATAGGTCATACCTATAACTCTGACAAACATTCGGTTACGGTTCTCAACGATGTCGACTTCAATGTGGAAAAACATGAGTTCGTCGCCATCGTTGGACCTTCAGGTTGCGGCAAGTCTACCTTGCTGCGCCTACTGTCAGGGTTGATCATTCCAACACAGGGTGAAATTTCCGTTTTCGGACATGCAGTCACAGGGCCTCGTGAAGACATAGGTATTGTGTTCCAGAAACCAACGTTACTGCCATGGAAAAACATCCTAGATAACATTCTGTTTCCGCTTAAACATAAGTTCAATTATGTCAGCCAGAAAGACCGTCAAAATGCACAAGAGTTATTGAATACTGTGGGTTTAGCTGGTTTTGAAAACAGCATGCCAGACCAACTTTCTGGTGGGATGCAGCAGCGTGTTGGTATTGCGCGAGCGCTGTTACTGAATCCAGACATTTTGATCATGGATGAGCCCTTCTCAGCACTCGATGCGTTAACGCGTGAAGAGATGGGCTTTGAACTGCAAAAAATCTGGATGGAAAAACCGAAAACAGTGCTGTTTATCACTCACTCCATTTCTGAAGCGGTATTGCTCGCTGATAAAGTGCTGGTCATGGGACCTCGCCCAAGTACAGTACTGGAAGAGATCAAGATCGATCTGCCTCGACCACGCAATATCCATACGTTACAAGACGCTAAATTTGGTACTTACACCAACAAAATTCGCGAGTATTTCTATCGTTCAGAAAAGAGCAACGTAACAAGCAGTGAAGAAACGGATAGTCAGGATAAAGACAACGTTGAGCCGATTCGTCGCACAGTGGCTTGATTGGCTTAAACGAATTTGTCTCTTGTTAAAGGATTAAGTATGAAACGCTATTTTTCTCAATGGTCTCAAAACTGGCTGCCACTAATTGCAATATTAGCGATCATTCCTATTTGGGAAGCCATCTGTAAAATATTCTCAATACCAACGTTTATCCTGCCAGCGCCTAGCGATATCGCTATCGCTTTCACTCAGGTATCAATGGAACGTTGGCTCGATAACTTATGGGCAACTCTGCGCATTGCGTTGCTTGGCTTTGTCATCTCGTTTTTGATTAGCATCCCACTCGCTATCATGATGGTGAATTCTAAGTTCCTTACCCGTGCGTTGTTTCCAATTCTGGTTGTGATTCAATCCACACCAGTGGTTGCCATCGCGCCACTATTGATTGTAATTTTGGGAACGGGCGATGCGCCTCGTCTGACGATTACTTGCTTAATTACCTTCTTCCCATTAGTGGTTTCAGCCACTACAGGTATGTTGGCTACGCCACCTGAACTGATTGAACTGTCACGTTCACTGAGCGTAAAAAACAGCAAAACCATCTGGCAGATTCGCCTGCCTTACGCTATTCCACATATTTTCAGCGGCGTGAAAGTTGCCATCACTTTAGCGGTCATCGGCTCGGTTATTGCTGAATTCGTCGCGGCTGAAAAAGGTCTTGGTTACTTGGTTCAGTTCTCAACCTCATATTTCAAAATCCCACAAGCTTTTGCAGCACTGGTGTTCCTGTCTCTAGTCAGTATGTTGCTGTTCAAAGCTGTTAGCTGGGTTCAAAAAGGTTACTTCTCTTGGAGCCTGACTGAAGAAGAAAAACAGCGATAACACAAGGAAAGATCATGCTTAATCAAGAAACGGATTTTAAGTTGTTGCGCTACAGCTTCTCTTTGGCAGAGGAAGCAAAAACGAGGGGCATTCACCCATTTTCAGCAGTACTGGTCGATCAACACGGTGAAATTTTACTGGAAGAGATCAACGGTTACTTACCCGATTTAGATATGACGGGTCATGCTGAGCGAGTGATCATGACCCGTGCCAGCAAACTATACCGCCCAGATTTTCTTAGCCGCTGCACTCTATATGTATCGGCAGAGCCTTGCGCGATGTGTGCGGGTGCTATTTATTGGGCAGGCGTAGGGCGTGTTGTCTACGGTCTGAGCGAAGCCAAACTCAAAGAGTTAACCGGAAATCATCCTGAGAACCCAACCTTGGCACTTCCATGCCGAGTGGTTTTTGAATCAGGTCAGCGCGAAGTGGAAGTCATCGGTCCGCTACTTGAAGAAGAAGCAGAACAAGTCCAGTACGGAGTTTGGTAGAAAATTTCATTTTATATTTGCTCAATCTATTTAAGGCCACAGCTAGGCGACAAGTGAATGCACACAGTCAACAACGCTGCGGCTCTAAAAGGAAGAGCAGAAAGACGGAGTAGAAGCGGTCTGTAATACCAAGAATAAGGTTCTTGGCTTATTGCTGGACATTGCTCCAATAACAAGCGAATGCTTAATTGGAGAACACAATGACTCAATCATATCTTTTAGACGAACTTAACTTTGAAACAACCATCGGTGGCAAAGGGGTAGAAACCACAGACACCGTGATCCCTCTTATCAACCTGCATGATTTTGATCAGCGTCGTGAAGAGATCACCGAACAGCTTTGGAAAGCTGCAACTGAAGTTGGTTTTTTCCAACTGGTTGAACACGGTATTGCTTTAGCGGATATCGAAAAATCCTTTAAGTTAAGCGAACAGTTCTTTGCCCTTCCTATGGAAGCAAAACAGCAGTTTCCTTTAAAAGAAGGGTTAAATGCTGGTTGGGAATTCAAACAACAAGTTCGCCCGTCAACGGGCACGGCGGATCAAAAAGAGTCCTACCAAATCACATTGCCTCACATGAGTGACCTATGGCCTAGCAATGAACTTGTTGAAGATTTTGAATCGCACCTGCTTTCATTTGAATACCAAGCTTGGCAACTGGGGATGAAAATTCTTTCGTGCTTTGCGGATAAATTGGGCTTTGAGCGCGACTTTTTCACTAAAGCACATCAAAGAGAGTCTGAAAATTACCTCAGTACACTGCGTATGCTTCACTACTTGCCGATGAAAGAAGTTCCGCAAGCGGGTACTTTTTGGCGCGCGGGTGCTCATACTGACTTTGACTGTTTGACCATGGTATTTCAGCAAGAAAACCAAGGCGGACTTCAAGCCGCAGCAGGTAAAGACGCAAAAGAGAATCTAGTGTGGAGTACCATCGTACCTAAAGCCGGTGTGATTACGTGCAACATCGGTGACATGTTAATGCGTTGGAGTGATGATTTGCTGAAATCGACTCTGCACCGCGTCCGTATGCCAACTGCGGAAGAGAATCAAGATTCCCGCTACAGCATGGCGTTCTTCTGCCAAGCAAACCGTGACCAAATCATTCAAGGACCAAAGAAAGTTTACGAGCCAATCACAGCGCAGGACTATTTGAAAATGCGCATTAACGCTAACTTCTCGTAAAACTCATAGTTTTACCTACGTTTGAATGACTATGTGAACTCAATAAACGTAAGTTGCGAAGAAACAAAAAAGCCATGCTCTCGCATGGCTTTTTCTATTACTGCTGACGACAACTATTGGCTGGCGATGATATTGCCATCGCGAACCCCAAGCTGAATAGCCTTGCCCGGTACAAACTTTCCAGACAGAATCGATTTCGCCAATGGGTTCTCCACATTTTGTTGAATAGCGCGTTTCAACGGACGAGCACCATACACAGGGTCAAAACCAACTTGAGCAATCAATTCCAACGCATCTTCACTCACGATCAAATCGTAGTCTTTTTCAGCCAAGCGTTTATGTAAACGCTCCAACTGAATAGAAGCGATAGACTTGATATGTTCTCTGCCAAGTGGATGGAAGACCACGCTTTCATCAACACGGTTCAGGAACTCAGGACGGAAATGTTTGGTTACCGTCTCCATCACACGCTCTTTGATACCTTGGTAATCCAGCTTCGCAAAGTTCTCTTGAATGCTCGCAGAACCTAAGTTTGACGTCATGATCACCACAGTGTTACGGAAATCAACCGTACGACCTTGACCATCGGTTAAACGACCATCATCAAGCACTTGCAACAAGATGTTGAACACATCTGGGTGTGCCTTTTCCACTTCGTCCAGCAAAATCACAGAGTAAGGTTTACGGCGAACCGCTTCGGTTAAATAACCGCCCTCTTCATAACCCACATAACCCGGAGGCGCACCGACCAAACGAGCCACAGAGTGTTTCTCCATAAACTCAGACATATCGATACGAACCATGGCATCTTCACTATCAAACATGAAGTGAGCCAATGTTTTACAAAGCTCCGTTTTACCGACACCAGTTGGACCTAAGAATAGGAACGAACCAATCGGTTTATTCGGGTCAGATAAGCCAGCGCGGCTACGACGAATCGCATTCGCCACCACTTCAACGGCTTCAACCTGCCCGATAACACGTTTATGCAGAACATCTTCCATGCGAAGCAGCTTCTCTTTTTCTGCCTCAAGCATTTTAGACACAGGAATACCCGTTTGTTTGGACAGCACTTCTGCAATCTCATTGTCTGTGACTTTATTGCGTAACAGAGTCATCTCTTGCATTTCGGCTTGAGCCGCAAGATCGAGCTGTTTTTCCAACTCAGGAATTCGACCATATTGAAGTTCAGACATACGGCTTAAATCACCGGCACGTCTCGCAACTTCCAAATCCATACGCGCTTGGTCAAGTTCGGTTTTTATGTGCTGAGTTCCTGACAATGCTGCTTTTTCTGTTTTCCAAACTTCTTCCAGCTCGGCGTATTCACGCTCTTTGAGACCCAACTCTTCGTTAAGAATACTTAAGCGTTTTTCACTGGCTTCATCGGTCTCATTTGACAGCGCTTGCTGTTCAATTTTCAACTGAATAATACGACGTTCCAGTTTATCCAAAGCCTCTGGTTTAGAGTCGATCTGGATACGAATGCTGGATGCAGCTTCGTCAATCAGGTCAATCGCTTTGTCAGGCAACTGGCGATCTGACACATAGCGATGAGACAGCGTCGCCGCCGAAACAATCGCAGGGTCAGTGATCTCTACATGGTGGTGAAGTTCATAACGCTCTTTCAAACCACGTAAAATCGCTATGGTGTCTTCAACACTTGGCTCATCCACCAGCACTTTTTGGAAACGGCGCTCAAGAGCCGGATCTTTTTCAATGTACTGACGATATTCATCGAGCGTCGTCGCACCAACACAGTGAAGTTCACCACGCGCAAGTGCAGGTTTGAGCATGTTGCCGGCATCCATTGAGCCTTCACCTTTACCTGCACCCACCATAGTATGAAGCTCATCAATGAACAGAATGATGTTGCCTTCTTCTTTGGCTAGCTCATTCAACACCGATTTCAATCGCTCTTCGAACTCACCTCGATATTTAGCACCTGCAACCAATGCGCCCATATCAAGAGAGAGTACGCGTCGCCCACGTAGACCTTCTGGGACTTCGTTATTGATAATACGTTGTGCTAAACCTTCAACAATTGCCGTTTTACCCACACCCGGTTCACCAATGATCACTGGGTTGTTTTTGGTACGACGTTGTAACACTTGAATGGTTCGGCGGATCTCATCGTCACGACCAATCACAGGGTCAAGTTTGCCCTGCTCTGCTCGTTCGGTCAGATCAATTGTGAATTTTTCCAGAGCCTGACGTAGCTCCTCCGCATTTGGGTCATTCACTTTCTGACCACCACGGATCTTTTCAATCGCATCTGATACTTTTTTCTCGGTTAAGCCAAACTCTTTCAGGAGCTGACCTAGCGGGCCACGATCTTCAATCGCCGCTAGAAGATAAATCTCAGAAGATATATAAGAGTCTTGGCGTTTTTGAGCGACTTTGTCACACAGATTGAACAAAGTGCCTAAACCGCTAGAAAGCTGTACATCACCACCTATACCGCTCACTTTTGGCAAACGATCTAACGTTTCACCCAATTTAGAGCGAAGCTGCATGACATCGACGTCAAGCATAGTCAGCAATGGACGAATTGGACTGCCATTTTGATCAAGCAGCGCAACCATCAGATGCACGGGTTCGATGTACTGATGATCTCGCCCTAGTGCGAGAGACTGCGCGTCGGAAATCGCTATTTGGAATTTGCTGGTAAATCTGTCGAGACGCATAACAACCTTCCTAACCTCAACTGAGATGAACTAATAACTTATACCCAAGTGAGCTCAATATACTTAGCGCAGAGCAAGCATATTCAGCTTACTTGGGTATACAGAAAGATGGTTACATACGCGCCACTTTTCAAGGTGGGAGTGGAAACTTTTTAGAGAATCCTAATTTTCATTGATCCAGATAAAGGTTGCTTGCCTTCCAGTTACACCATCACGGCGATAGGAATAAAAGCGCTGAGGATCTTGGTAAGTGCATAACCCGCTATCAAAAACCTGATCAATGCCGAGTTTAGCCATGCGCAAACGAGTAAGCGTTGCCATATTCGCCCACCATTTACCTTGCTGCTTGCCGGGAACAAATGCAGCTTCTGCTTTTGAGTCGTAGTCTAAAAATGCCTGTAGAACATCTTCGCCCACTTCAAACGCTTGCGGCCCAATAGCTGGGCCGAGCCATAACATCACATCATTAGAAAAATGCGTTAGTGCGTTTTCAACAATACCACCAGCAAGGCCACGCCATCCGGCATGAACAGCAGCCACTTGAGTTCCCTGAGTATTAGTGATCAAAACCGGTAAACAATCCGCGGTCATCGCAGAACAAACCACATTCGGTGATGAGGTAATCACGCCATCGGCATTAAGGACATCATTGGTTGGCTGAGCAACTTCCAATACAACTGTTGAGTGGGTTTGATTTAACCATACAGGAGCTGTCGGCATTTCGGTTTGCTGCTGCAATAGATCTCTATTGCTTTGCACAAGAATAGGATCATCCCCTACATGCATACCTAAATTAAGCCCTTCGTAAGGCGATTTCGAACAACCGCCAATACGTGTGGAAGCAAATGCTTTGACTTGTTTAGGTGCATTCCAGTTAGGAGTGATCCAATTCATCTTAAAACCTGTTGATTAATACTCTTCCATAGGATTCTGCTGCGCATCAGCACGTAATGCTTCAGTCATGATAACCATATCTTCTGGCACTGGCGCATGAAATTCCATTTCTTCCCCAGTCGCTGGGTGTTTAAATCTCAACATGACAGCGTGTAGCGCTTGACGATCAAAGTTACGAATCATATCCGTTAACTCTTGAGACGCGCCTTTTGGAATACGTGCACGACCACCGTAGGCTGTATCACCTAGTAGAGGGTGCTGCAGGTACGACATGTGAACACGAATCTGGTGTGTACGACCCGTTTCAAGACGCAGGCGAATACGTGTATGTTCACGGAAATGTTCCGCTACACGATAGTGGGTGACCGCAGGTTTACCCATTGGCGACACAGCCATCAAAGTACGTTTAGTTGAATGACGACCAATTGGCTTGTCGATCATGCCACCAGCCGTCATTTTACCGATCGCGATAGCTTCGTATTCACGGGTAATATTACGTTTTTGCAGTTCACGTACTAATCGTGTTTGTACGGGAACGTTCTTCGCTACCACCATCAAACCTGTCGTGTCTTTGTCCAGACGGTGCACAATACCTGCTCTTGGTACTTCTGCAATTGGCGGATAGTGGAACAACAATGCGTTTAGCACTGTGCCATCTGGTGTACCTGCACCTGGGTGAACAACAAAGTCACGAGGTTTGTTGATAACGATAATATCGTCATCTTCGTAAACGATATCCAATGGGATATCTTGTGCTTCCCAACGAACTTCATCTTCGAGTTCAGCTTGCACAGTGATCTCTTCGCCGCCCATCACTTTCGTGCGCGGTTTAGTGACAACTTGTCCATCTACTGTTATTTTGCCGTCAAGTAACCACTCTTTCAGACGTGAACGAGAAAAATCGGTGAACAATTCAGCCACAGCTTGATCTAAACGTTGACCAAGCTGGCTATCTTTTACTGTTTGAGTTAATTCAATCTGCTGAGCCATATCGAACTTTTTTAAAAACCGTGAGACTAATACTCACTAGTATGGATAAAATAATGTCCGCCATTGTATCTGTTACGAAAGAGAAAGTAACCAAACGATTTGAGGAGCCCTGTTGTTCGAGCTAAAACAAGAAACGATTTTTCTGGCTTAAAACAGTTGCTCCAGCTTTAAGATGCTTTATTTTCAAGGAACCCACTCCTGACATGAAATACCAAACTTTATCAGGCTTACTTGCACTATCACTGTTATTCGGTTGTTCAAGCAAAGATAACATCGTCCCTGACGTGCCACCTTCTGAGCTCTACACTGAAGCTCAATCATCATTACAAAGTGGTAACTGGTTAACTGCCATAGAAAAACTTGAAGCTTTGGATTCACGTTATCCATTTGGTGCTTACTCTGAACAGGTTCAACTTGACCTGATTTACGCTTATTACAAAAATGACGATCTTGCTCTTGGCTTAGCAACCATTGAACGCTTTAGCCGCCTTAACCCAACTCATGAAAAAATGGACTGGGTGCTGTACATGCGTGGCTTAACGCATATGGCTCAAGATCGTAACTTTATGCACGATTTATTTAATATTGATCGTAGTGACCGAGATCCAGAGCCAGTAAAAGCGGCTTTTGCTGATTTTAAAAAGCTGCTGCAACGCTACCCAGACAGCCCATATGCGGAAGATTCGCAACGCAGAATGTTTGCGCTTAAAAACCGCCTAGCTGAATACGACCTAGCGACTGCAGATTTTTACTTACGCAGAGAAGCATGGATAGCTGCGATTAAGCGTTGTCAGGAACTGCAAAAAACTTACCCAGATACCGAAGCGGCGAGAAAATCACTCAAGATCCAGCTTGCCGCCTATAAAGAACTAGGGTTAGAAGATTCTATTACCCGTACTGAAAAGCAAATTCAACTTAACCCTGAAAACTAATCAGTCGTATCTTCAAATAACACCTTTCTATGAGCCACTGTTTTTACAGTGGCTTTTTTATTTCTATTTGCTGATTTCTCCTTTTGTTCATAAGCTTATGTTTATTCAAGCCGATAGAAATGAATGCAAAGGAGCCGCATTTTGCGTTGGTTACACCGAGGTCTTTTAAGCCTGTTTGTTTTGCTTCTCAGCCTCCCTGCGAACAGCATTGAACTATCACCATTAAGTGATAAGCCTTATCAAGGTGACTGGCCGATTCTTAAAGAGAAAGGTGTCATCCGTGTCGTCGTGTCTGCCGACTTAGGATTTTATTACGTGGAAGCAGGTCGTCCGAAAGGTATCGGTGCAGAACTCTTATATCACTTTGAAAAGAGCCTCAAAAAACAAGCCCCTTATGTACACATTCAAATCATCCCTGTTCTCAGAGATGATCTTATCCCTTCTGTCCAATCCGGTTTAGCTGACTTAGCAGTCGCAAACCTGACGATTACTCCTGCTCGTCTAAAAGAGATTGATTTCAGTAATCCTCTGACAAAAGAGATCCAAGAGCTAATTGTCACCAACAAAAGTTATCCTAACATCACCAATTTAACTCAATTGACCGGCAAAGAGATTTGGGTTAGAGAGAGCTCTAGTTATATGGAAAGCTTAGAAAAAATAAACAATTCGCTGATTTTTCAAAGCTTAAAACCAATAAAAATTCATTTTGTTGAAGAAGCTTTGCAAGACTACGAACTATTGGAAATGGTTAATTCCGGACATATCCCTGCGACGGTACTCGATAGCCACAAAGCGGAAATGTGGATACATGTTATGGAAGACATAAAAGCACATACCGAGTTGCCGCTAAGAGAAAATGGTCAAATCGCATGGGCAATGCGTAAAAACTCTCCAGAGCTTAAAAAAATCATAAACGGTTATTTGAGAACAGCGAAATCAGGTACCTTGTTAGGCAACGTAATTTTCAGCAAATACATCGACGATACCCGCTGGCTAACCAAGGCTCTCAATCCAGAAAAACTTAAACGCCTTGATGAACTGGCAAAAATATTTACTGAGTACTCCAATAAATATGAGTTTGAATATCTGATGATGGCAGCGCAAGGATTTCAGGAATCCGGTTTTGACCAGAGAAAAGTGTCACACAAAGGAGCCATAGGCATAATGCAGGTTATGCCTAGCACAGCCAGAGATCCGAACGTCAATATTAAAAACATCGAGAAGGTTGAAAACAACATCCACGCTGGTGTGAAATATATGCGTTTCATAAAAGACCGATACTTTTCCGATCCCGAGATAAACGAAGATGACCAAGTTTATTTTGCACTGGCGGCATACAACGCAGGGCCAGCAAACATCAATAGAATGCGCCGACTAGCCAAAAAGCACGGGTTTAATCCGAATGTATGGTTTAAGAATGTGGAAGTGATTACACGAAGAAACATTAGCTCAGAGCCTGTTACTTATGTGGCGAATGTCAGTCGCTATTACGTAGTTTACAAACAGTTGGAACAACTCAAGCAAGCAAAAGAGGAAAGTTTAACCGCTACTCTGAACGCTATTGAAGGAGTCGATTCACAGACTAGTAGAAAAGAATGATTGGCAAAGTGATTACTATCGCAAATCAGTGTTGTTCAGGAATTAATCAGAGGTATTTAAAAGGCCGAATTAGCTCCCTAAAAATGGATGAATTTTCAGTAAGCTACCTCTCTAAATGTAGTCATAAACAACAAAATCACAAGCTTTTTTTACCCTCATCAAGACAACACTTTGCGGAAGATCACGTTTAAAAGCGATCAGAAATACCCCACAAAGAATAGTGATCTAGGTCACTATTTTTTATTTGGGAATGGGTAATCTGGAGTTAACCCATGAGGGATGACACAGAGGAAAAAGCATTATGAAAATGAATATCACTGGTAAAAACATCGACATTACCTCTGCAATCCGCGACCACATTGAGAGTAAATTAAAAAAACTAGAGAAATGGCAAGTAGACATTACAGGTTGCCAATGTAGCTTTAGTGAAGAACCAAACAAACAGATGAAGTTCGAAGCAACAGTAACGGTACCAAAAGGACAACTCGTTGCTTCCGCTGTTCACGAAGATTTGTACGCGGCCGTCAACGAAGTTGAACAGAAACTAGAACGTCAATTAAACAAACTTCGTCATAAACCAGAAGCAAGACGATCTGACAAACCAGAATTGGAAGAAGAAACTGAATAATATACAGGTTTAGAATTAGCGCCTTCGGGCGCTATTTTTTTGCTTGACGCTCTATGCCGCCTTGCTTATTGTGGGACTACCTTAACGACTTAATCGAAAATAATGACAAATACTCAACTGTTCTTTTTTGACTTCTTTTTTCTCCAATAAGCTTTGGAGGCTAAGTCGTTTAAGAAAGAAAAGTCAAAAACGAACAGAAAGCCTCCCACTGGGAGGTTTTTTTATAAGGATAATTTTCAAATGACAGACAGACAGTACTCTCTCGACGAGATTCGTTTAAGACTCAACGAGCTAGATGACCAATTATTAAGCCTGCTATCGGAACGACGTAAACTCAGTATTGAAGTAGCAAAAAGCAAAGTAGAAACCTCAAAACCCGTTCGTGATGCCGTTCGCGAACAACAGCTACTGGTTAAACTGATCAATTCAGGTAAAGATAAATACCAGCTTGATGCACAATTCATTACCAAACTTTTTCACACCATCATCGAAGACTCGGTGCTGCTCCAACAAGCTTACTTACAGAACTTAGCCAACCCTCAAAGCAGAAAACCGCTGGCACGAGTAGCTTTCCTCGGTTCAAAAGGCTCATACTCGCATCTTGCCACTCGCGAATACTTCAGCCGCAAAAATACTGAGCTTGTTGAACTCAACTGCGATCAATTCAAAGAAGTCACTAAGACGGTTGAATCAGGGCATGCTGACTACGGTGTACTACCTATTGAAAACACCAGCTCAGGCTCTATCAACGAAGTTTATGATCTGCTTCAACACACCACCTTATACATTGTTGGTGAAATCACTCAGCCTATTGAGCACTGCTTGGTTGCAACAAAAGACATTCGCTTAGAAGATCTGAAAGTGCTCTATTCGCACCCTCAACCACATCAGCAATGCAGCGAATTCCTAAGTCGCCTTAAAGGTGTACAACTCAAAACATGCGCAAGTACTGCTGACGCAATGAAAAAAGTGCAAGAGTTAAACCGAGATGATGTTGCCGCTATTGGCAATGCGTCGAGCGGTAAACTTTATGGTCTTCAAACCATTCAAAGCAACATCGCTAACCAAACAGAAAACCACACTCGCTTTATCGTGGTGGCTCGTAAGCCTGTCGAAGTCTCGACACAGATTCCAGCCAAAACAACCTTGATTATGTCTACTTCACAGGAAGCGGGGTCATTGGTTGCAACGCTGCTTGTTCTTCAACGTTTTGGCATCAACATGACCAAATTGGAGTCTCGTCCAATCATGGGGAATCCTTGGGAAGAGATGTTCTATGTGGATTTGGAAGCTCATCTGGATTCGGAAAATATGCAGCAGGCACTCGCAGAGTTAACCAAGTTAACCAAGCATCTGAAAGTCCTTGGCTGTTATCCAAGTGAGAACGTGAAGCCAACTCAAGTACGGTTAAGTTAACCGTACTTAAATCAAACTATTGCGCCTAGTTTGACCGAAGTTGCATATTAGAACTTTATGATACAGAAATAGTTATACAATTTAGTTCAGATGAATTAGTGTTCTGTTGAGTGTTTTAAAAGTGAACACAGGGAAACACAATTCCTTAAAGTCATATAAGGCGCATTATTTGTGGTGAAGATTGGACGACTCATCTCCCTTATGCTCGGTGCTACTGGTCTCAGTAGCCAAGTCATTGCTTCAGAGCTAAACATCTACCTTTGGGAAGATACAATATCCCCAAGGGTCGTTGAGGCATGGAACAAAAGTCACGACACTCAGCTCAACTTCTATCATTTTGATAATGACGATGAACGTAGCCTCTTCATGCTGAGTAGCGATCAAATCCCATTTGATGTGGTGATTCTAGATAATGTTTCAGCACAGCTTTTCTCTCAGCAAGATAAATTTGAAGATCTCTCTTCATTCGACGCCAACCAAAATAACGCCCCAATGTGGCAACAAGCTTGTGGCTCACATAGCGTGCCTTATTTTTGGGGATATGTCGGTATTGTTTATCGTAAGAGTAAAATCTCTCAACCACCGACTCAGTGGCGTGATTTGGTCGATATTGACGAGAAAATGAAAGGTCATGTGGGTTTATTAGAAGACAGTGTAGAAACGTTACTTCCGGCACTTTATAGCCTCAACCTATCACCACTGACTGCATCCGTTGAAGACCTAAAGAAAGCGTATGAAAAGCTTGAAGCTGCCACACCGGATATTCTGACTTATGAATACTCACTAAGCTATGTTCGCAGCCATAGTAATAATAATGATTTATACATGGCGGTAAGCTATAGCGGAGATCAGTTCTCCCTCAATCGCTATTTCGACAATGATGATTGGGATTTTGTTCTTCCTGAAGGCAAACCTTATATTTGGGTGGATTGTTTAGCGTTGAACAGCTCCTCCCATAACAAACAGCAAGCAAAGTTGTTTCTAGAATTTTTGATGCAGCCTGAAATAGCGGCAATGAATGCCCAAGACATCAAAGCCGCAACACCGAATCTCAAAGCTTTGCATTTAATGCCTGCCAGCTACATCAACAATAAAGCCATTTTACTTACTGATGATTTGTTAGCACAAAGCATCATTGACAGTCAGCTTTCTTCATCCAATTTGAGTCAGCGGGCGAAAATCATCAACAGCCTGATCAAACAACATGAAGCTAAACCATAGAATTCTTTTACTGATCGCTCCGGTCATCATCCTCAGCTCTGCCGTGTCAGGTTATCTCATTTACGATAGCCAGAAAGACGCACTCGTTAAACGCATGGATAGCTATCTGCAGCTTGATATGGAAAAGCTCGCTAGCCATTTTCGACAAACCAAATCTCTGGTTAGCAGTTACACCTTTACGCTCGCCAATAGCGACATTATTCGCCACTATTTTTCTCACAGTAACAATCCATACCGAGAGTTAGAACTGGCTGAAAATATTGAAAAAACATTCAACGTCATGAAGTCCAATGAAAGAGATTCGGTTGCTCTTTCCATCTTAGATGGCGACAATAACATTCTCTATTTTGCCGACAATAGTGAAGACCCATTCAGCAAAATCGACCCAACCGTTTTTAAGTTTGTGAAAAAGCGCTTCAACCAAACCTTAAAAACCTCAGACATCAGTTATACCGAGAACTCAAGCGGAGACGGAGTGTTAGTCCGTTATGATGTCTTAGACACCCGTACCCTTGGAACACCGTTAAGTTACAACCGAGACCGAATATTCTTTATCGTCGTTTACGTGGTTCTTGATGAGTTTAACGCGCTGCGTAATAAACTAGAGTTTGATAACCAGAGCCCCATTTTCTTTAGTAAAAGACCTCAATCATTCTCAGAAGGATTAACCCAGACTGTTGAACTTCAACCTGGCATGTTCGCAACACTTTCTCCAGCACCAATGCTAATGCGAAATAAGCTCAATGATATTAGACAAAACCTAGTCGCTGCTTTTGGTGGTTCTGCATTGTTTAGTTTGATTTTGTTATTATCGTTGCTTTACAGGCATGTAATAAACCCCATTTCTCGCTTAGATAAGCAGTTGCAAGAAGTCGAAAGCAAGCAAAGAAATAATATAGAAAAACTCTCTACTAAAGATGAAATTGGACGGTTATCTTCGCGTTTTTACGATATGTATAAAGAGCTCGACAACTCCTATCAAGAAACAAAAACACTGGCTGAGTTTGACCATTTAACTAAGTTGTGTAATCGCTACCAGTTCCAAATTCAGGCACAGACAACATTAAGAGAGTCCCCGATTAACAGCCATGTCCAAGTGCTCTATATCGATTTAGACAACTTCAAGTACGTCAACGATAAGTACGGTCATCAAGTAGGCGATTCCTTGCTGATCAGTTTTGCCAGCCATGTGCGTGCACTTTCTGAAGAGTTTAATCTCAATCAACATGTTTACAGCCTTGCTGCTCGATTATCTGGGGATGAGTTCGCTATTCTGACTTGTGCGCCAAGCCGTTTGTCTGATTTTGCCGCTGAGTTTTCTCATCGTCTGTTACAACCAATTCAAGAGCATCATGATTCACCTCTAGGCCGATTCCCAATCACCGCGAGTGTAGGTATTGCCACTTATCCAGAGGATGGTATCGACATAGAAAGCCTGCTGATCAATGCCGATACCGCTATGTATCAAGCAAAGAGTGCGGGTAAAAACCAAATTGCTCATTATTCCAAACAACTTGATCAACAAGTTCAACGCAGAAATGCTATTGAACGCGCATTGCGTCTGGAGAATTTCGATAAAGAATTCTCGCTGGTTTACCAACCTTATTACTCATGCAGCAATATGGAAATCGCAGGATTCGAAGTGCTGCTAAGATGGGACTCAGAACAGCTCGGCGAAGTCTCTCCCACCGAATTTATTCCAATTGCAGAGCAAACAGGATTATTTGGAAAAATTGACCGATGGGTGATTACTCACGCGTTTAAAGAGTTTTCGTCACTGTCAGCAACGTTTGACTACCCAATCCATATTTCAATCAACCTCTCTTCCGCGGAACTAAACTCGGTTGATTTAGCGGATTACATTCGCGAACAGGCGAACACATACAAAATTCGCCCTCACTGGATAGATTTTGAAATAACCGAAACTTTCGCCGCCGATTCTAAAGCAATACCACTGCTGTATGATTTGGTTGAACAAGGCTACAGCCTGACCATTGATGACTTTGGTTCTGGTTATACTTCGATTGTTCAGCTCGTTCAGTATCCAATTAAGCGCATTAAGTTCGATCAAGGCTTTCTGGAAACCATCATCGATAAAGGTAAGCAGTCGGTGCTTGAGCCTCTAATCCAACTCTGTCATTCTCAGATGATGAAAGTAACGGCAGAGGGTATCGAGAGCCGAGAAATGCAACAGTGGTTAACTCGTTACAACTGTGACTACATGCAAGGCTTCTTTTTAGCTCCCCCCATGTCATTACGTGAGATCCAATACTGGAACAATGACAACACAGAAGTAAGTTATGAAGAATGTAATTATCGCTTCTCTTAATCCGGCAAAAATTAACGCCGTAAAGAGCGCATTTGAATCCGCATTTCCCCATCAAGCTTTCAACTTCCAAGGTATTAGTGTACCTAGCGAAGTGGCGGATCAACCTATGACCAACGAAGAAACCAAAGCGGGCGCATTAAACCGTGTTCGTAACGCCAAACAAGCGTTAACAGACGGTGATTTCTATGTTGGCTTGGAAGCAGGTATTGAAGGCAACGTTACGTTTGCCTGGATGATTATTGAATCTCAAACCCATCGTGGCGAGTCTCGCTCTGCGAGCTTAATGCTTCCACCACAAGTGCTGGCTAAGTTGGAGCAAGCGAATGAACTGGGTGATGTGATGGATGAAGTGTTCGGCACTGACAATATTAAACAAAAAGGCGGAGCGATCGGCCTGCTCACTCAACATCAGCTCACTCGCAGCTCTGTCTACCATCAAGCGTTAATTTTGGCGCTTATTCCATTTACTAATCCAGAACATTTTCCAGCGAACTTGGTTTAATGATCTCGGCAAATACATGTATGTTTGCACAAAGCAGAAGAAAGAAAGCCAGTCACTAGACTGGCTTTCTACTCTGTGAAGCTCTGTGATGAACAGTTATTTGAGGATCAGTTTACTTAGCGTCTCTTTTTCTTGTTCTGAGCGAGACTTCAGTTCATTCGAACCTCGGGTGATGGTTGCGATACCAACACCGAGCATCTGACTCACTTGACGCTGTGACATCTCACCTTTGAGCAGCTCACAGAATATGTTTACTCGGGCAACGAGCGCTTCCCTTTCATCCGGCGTCATTAACATGGTCAATAGCATCTCATGCTGATCGTTATCTGCAGCTTGCTTAACTAAATCAATCAATTGAGACCAATCACTGTATTCAGGTTGTTGAGACATAACTGTACTCGTTAAGTGATACACCCTCGTTATTCTAGTGATACCCTGAATATAATCAATATTTTGTCTTCAACTCATTTTCATTGAGAAAATCGCCCTGCAGACCCATTAAGTCTCGATAGTAGGTCTCGAACATCAAAATGTTTTGTACATAGCCTCGAGTTTCACGAAATGGAATAGCCTCAATAAAAGCATAAGCATCAAGCTTACCCTGAGTTTGCTCCCGCCATCGGTTCACTCGCTGTGGTCCAGCGTTATAGGCCGCAAAAGCAAAAATCCGGTTATTGTCATATTGCTCGAGCAAACCGTTGAGATAGTGACTGCCGATTTCAATATTCTTGCCGACTTCATACAAATCATCAGCGCCACTGTATGTGAGTTGGTATTTTTTAGCAGTGTACTTTGCGGTCGCAGGCATGATTTGCATAATGCCACGAGCACCAACAGGCGAACGTGCCTCTGAATCCATTGCACTCTCTTGACGAGCTAACGACATCAACATAATCGGGTCTATGCCATGCTTGTTGCCATAAAAATTAAACCACCATTGGTGAGCGACAGGGAAACGAAGCTGCAAGTTATCCCACAAGCTGGCCGATATCGAAGCGGTAACTGTCAAATGATGCCAATTCTGGCGCGAGGCATAAGCTGCCAGCATCTCTTTTTCGCTTTGATTAACTTTATCAAGCAGCCAATTCCACTCACTTTTTGCCGCCGCAATTTTATCTCGCTCAATCAGCTCTTGAATGCGAACTAAGCTTTTTTGATAAGGCTTAACCTGATTGAAATCGAACTCGACTGCACTTTTCGGATAGCGAATCGATTGTTTTACAATCTTCGCTGCTGCGACACTGTAAAAATTGCGCTGACCGACAAGCGCAAACAAGCGCTGCATCCCTTGTTCAACATGACCATTTTCTATTTCGCTTCGACCTAACCAATACTGCCAACGCTGAGATTTTATCTCTTCTTCAGGTAAGCGGTTTATCCAGAACAACACTTGGGTCCAATCCGCATTGCGCAGTGCTAAGCGGATTCGAGATTCTGTTAGAGTCACGTTATCACCCATCGCGATCACTTTATCTCTCCAGCGAATCAGCTTTTCGTCCTCTGAGTCCATCAGACGTAAGGCAATGAACTGCTCAATTTGCGCTTTCTGCTGAGATGTCCACGCAGGTCTTTTGGTCACTTTGTCGACTAAAGCCTGTGCTTTCTCACTGTCAGCGCGAGCAAGTTTTTCCAGCGCGAACTGAGCCTGTTCAACCGACAAGGGATCACTGTATTTTTTTGCAAAACTGACCACGGTTTCTGGCTTATCATACAGAGCCAGCATGGCTTTGCCTTTTTCCTTATACTGACTGCTGCTGAGCTTTTTCGATAAGTAAACCAATAACCCTCGATTTCTTCCGTCAAACGCTAACAGCATGCGCTTGAAAACCAGCTCATCGGTTAATCCGCCAGACTTGTCCCAAGCTTTGAATAGCGGATCACAGGCATCTGAAATACTGGCGCCACTCATCCAGAGCTTTTTCGCTCCGCCAAACGCTTTCTCACGCTTACCAACTTGCAAATGTGCGTTGTAATAGTGGCACTGATAGGTTTCACCATTCGGCTCTGAGGTCTGAAATTGCAGTAACGTACTCCACTTCTTTTGCTCAGCTAGAGCATCAAGATAAGGGGCACTAATACGGCCAGAGAATGGAAAATCTTTATGCCCGTCAATAAAAACCCTGACGGTGATGGGTGGCTTATCACCAATATCAATGAGAAACGCTCGATAATCTAAATACGGAGTCAGCGGGTAACTCGCGAGTTTTGGTCTCGCCTTTTCGAACTTTGAAACATTCTTATCATCCAACCACTCCTGAGCTTGATCATACAAATCACGCTGAGCATTAAGGTCGATAGAGTCGGAAAACGCTGTGCCGCTAAACAATGAACTGAATGCAATCATTGACAACAAAATACGAGACGGCTTTGAGGAATGCAGGGGCGCCATGAACTCTAATCCTTTACTGAGTGCTACTTACCAACCATTACGCTAATTCTAGTGGTAAATGTAAAGAGGGTGGATGTAAAGTTGATGTGAATAATGTGACAAAAACAATAATTGCCCAATATATGCATTCACACACCGAATACTTAGAACTCTATTAGCTTCAATATTGAATAACAAAGCTCAGCAGCCCCTAGTAACAAATACGATAACTTTGGTATAGAATAGCGACTTTATTCTGAACGATAGATTAGGAACAATCGGCAATGGCTGAATACGTATATACCATGTCGCGGGTGAGCAAAATCGTCCCGCCTAAGCGTCAAATTCTAAAAGACATCTCTCTAAGTTTCTTCCCAGGTGCCAAAATTGGTGTTTTAGGTCTAAACGGTGCGGGTAAATCTACCCTACTACGTATCATGGCCGGTATTGATAAAGACATCGATGGCGAAGCACGTCCACAACCAGGTCTTAAAGTAGGTTACCTTCCACAGGAGCCTGTTCTTGACGAATCTAAAA
Source organism: Vibrio diazotrophicus (assembly GCF_038452265.1). Taxonomy (NCBI): domain Bacteria; kingdom Pseudomonadati; phylum Pseudomonadota; class Gammaproteobacteria; order Vibrionales; family Vibrionaceae; genus Vibrio; species Vibrio diazotrophicus. The sequence goes on along the minus strand of NZ_CP151842.1, from coordinate 640,264 downwards.
CCGTACGTGAAGTGGTTGAAGAAGCAGTAGCCGATGTGGCTGGTGCTCTAACTCGTCTAGACGAAGTTTATGCCGCTTACGCGGAAGAAGATGCAGATTTCGATGCGCTTGCGAAAGAGCAAGGTGAGCTGGAAGCCCTGATTCAAGCAAAAGATGGTCACAATCTGGAGAACGCTTTAGAGCGTGCTGCAAACGCACTTCGTCTACCGGACTGGAATGCAAAAATTGCTGTGCTTTCTGGTGGTGAACGTCGTCGTGTTGCTATCTGTCGTCTGCTTCTTGAAAAACCAGACATGCTGCTACTTGACGAACCAACCAACCACTTAGACGCAGAGTCAGTAGCTTGGTTAGAACGTTTCCTTGTGGATTACACAGGAACAGTAGTGGCTATTACGCACGACCGTTACTTCCTAGATAACGCGGCAGGCTGGATTCTCGAACTTGACCGTGGTGAAGGTATTCCATGGCAGGGTAACTACACCTCTTGGCTAGAGCAAAAAGATGAGCGTCTAAAGCAAGAGTCTTCTCAAGAGAGTGCGCGTCAGAAAACTATCGAGAAAGAACTTGAATGGGTACGTAAAAACCCTAAAGGTCGTCAGGCAAAATCTAAAGCTCGTATGGCTCGCTTTGAAGAACTTCAAAGTGGCGAACACCAGAAGCGTAACGAAACTAACGAACTGTTCATCCCGCCAGGTGAACGTTTAGGTGATAAAGTTCTTGAAGTTCGCAACCTGACGAAATCTTTTGATGATCGTGTACTGATCGATAACCTATCTTTCAGCATGCCGAAAGGTGCTATCGTCGGCATTATCGGTGCTAACGGTGCGGGTAAATCTACCCTATTTAAGATGTTAAGCGGTGTTGAACAGCCAGATTCAGGTGAAATTGAATTGGGTACAACGGTTAAGCTGGCGTCTGTTGATCAGTTCCGTGACAGCATGAACGACAAAAATACCGTGTTCCAAGAGATTTCTGAAGGTGCTGACATCATTAAGATTAACAACTTCGAAATTCCTGCACGTGCTTACTGTTCTCGCTTTAACTTCAAAGGCGTAGACCAACAGAAAGTCATTGGTGAATTGTCTGGTGGTGAACGTAACCGTGTTCACCTAGCTAAACTGCTAAAAGCAGGCGGTAACGTACTGTTGCTCGACGAACCAACCAACGATCTAGACGTTGAAACGTTACGTGCTCTTGAAGAAGCGCTATTAGAGTTCCCAGGCTGTGCAATGGTTATCTCGCACGACCGTTGGTTCCTAGACCGTATTGCAACGCACATTCTGGATTACCGTGATGAAGGCCAAGTGAACTTCTACGAAGGTAACTACACCGAATACATGGATTGGTTGAAGCAAACGCTTGGCGCACAAGCAGCAGAACCACACCGTATTAAATACAAACGTATTTCTAAGTAACAATTAAATGATTCAAGGCCGCTTTATTGCGGCCTTTTTAATCTATGTATCTGTTTAATAGCCTAACCTTTGCTATGCTTTTGAATATGTTTAACGAGAGATACATTTATGATTGAACGCCGACGTTTTTCACGCATCATCTATCAAGCACCTGCTACGCTCACTCAAGGCGATTATCAGTTGGCCACTTGCATTCAAGACTTATCATTAAAAGGGCTTTTATTGTGGGCAGTTGATGAACCAGAACTGGATAAAAACGATATTGTAGACGTCACTTTCACACTCCCTGATAGCGATATCACCATCAATCTCTCCGCAACACTTATCATGCAAAATGAGCGTATATTGCATCTCAAAATCGACCATATTGATATCGAAAGTATTGGCCACTTACGCCGTCTGGTTGAACTCAATGTCGGCAGTGATGAACTACTCCATCGCGAGCTGGAACACTTAGTGGATTTAGCTGACTACGCTGAGTAGTCAAAGCTTAAGTTTCATTAACACCAACAAAAAAGCGCTAACCAACAGGTAGCGCTTTTTAGGTATTAGTGGTTGTCACTTTAACTTGAATGAGGGCGATGAATTGAATCGTTCGCTTGTTTCAAAAGATTCTGGCTTTCCGTCATAAACTGCTGAGAGTAATCGCCAAACCACTCACTCACCTGTTCGAAACTTGCTACAAATCCTGCCTTATCGCGGCTTTCAATCAGACTAACCGCCTCACCAAAACTACGCTGAAAACGCTGGATCATCTCAATGTTTTCATCAGACGACAGAATGATATCACCGTACAGATTTGGATCCTGACCAAACAAGCGTCCAACCATTGCCAGTTCAAGGCGATAAATTGGCGAGCTCAATTTCAGCAGTTGAGCAATGTTGGGTTTTACTTTCGATAAGTGGTAACCGTAAGCAAACGACGTAAAGTGACGCAGCGCCTGAATCAGTGTCATGCCGTGATCGTGCTCTTCAGCATCAATATTACATAGGCTAGCGCCCCAAATAGAGAACTGCTTTAGAAGCCATTCATACTGCTCTTTACCGCGTCCATCGCAATGAACAATCACCTGTTTCGCTAAGCTCGGCACATCAGGACCAAACATAGGGTGCAAACCTACCACAGGGCCTTTGTGCACAGCCATCATCGCTTTTAAAGGCTTAGATTTGATCGAAGTTAAATCACACAGAATGCAGTCTTCAGGCAGATTATTAAGCTTCTCAATAACACCGATGGTTTTGTGAATTGGCACGGTGACCACGACAAGACCCGCATCTTTCAGCAGTTCATCTGCGTTATCCCAATCTTGGCTGCCAAGCACTTTCACTTGGTAGCCAGATAGTCTGAACATGCGCCCAAACAAGCCGCCTAGCTGACCTTTACCACCAATAATAACCACTGAACGTAGTTCCGGATTCAAGCACTTGAAGCCGGAATCTTTTTCACTAGCATAAGATTCACGCATGGTGCGACGAAGAATGTCTTCAATTAATTGCGGTGGTACGCCTTTTTTCTCAGCTTCTTCACGACGGGAAGCTAACATTGCCGCTTCGCGGTCTGGAGCATAAATAGGAAGGCCGTGTTGGCTTTTCACTTCACCCACTTTTTCCACTAATGCCAGTCGACGAGCAAGCAGCTCTACCATCTGCTTATCAACCGCATCAATTTGATCACGCAATTCATTCAATTCAACAGCCATGGTTTATCCTTTTTATCCTTTCAGGCGGTTTTCGAGAAACGGAGTCAGCTCTTTGTGAGCCTTACGCAATAGTGCCTCAGTTGTATCCCAATTAATACATGCGTCTGTAATAGAAACGCCGTACTTCATCTCACAAATTGGCAGATCCGAAGACTGGTTACCTTCATTAATATGGCTTTCGATCATCAAGCCAATAATTGAGCGGTTACCTTCACGAATTTGATGGATGGCGTCTTCCGCTACCAGCGGCTGGCGGCGGTAATCTTTGCGTGAGTTCGCGTGGCTACAGTCGATCATCAGAGCCGCATCTAAGCCCACTTTTGCTAAATCTTCTTCACACTCAGCCACCGACACTGAATCGTAGTTGGTTTGCTTACCACCGCGCAGAATCACGTGCCCATTACCATTACCTTGAGTCGTCAACAGTGCCACTTGTCCTTCACGGTTGATCCCCATGAAGCGGTGGCTTGATGATGCAGCTTGCATCGCGTTAATTGCGGTAGAAAGGCTGCCATCGGTACCATTTTTAAAACCGATCGGCATTGAAAGACCACTCGCCATTTCGCGGTGAGTTTGAGATTCCGTGGTACGTGCACCAATCGCAGCCCAGCTAAAGGTATCAGCTAAGTATTGAGGGCTGATAGGATCAAGCGCTTCTGTTGCCAGAGGGATATTCATTTCCGCCAGATCCACCAGCAGCTCACGCCCCACATGCAAACCATGTTCAATATCGAAAGTGCCATCCAGATGCGGATCGTTAATTAAGCCTTTCCAGCCAACCGTAGTACGAGGTTTTTCAAAGTAAACACGCATAACAATGTAAAGCTGATCTTTCAGCTCTTCTGACAGGGTTTTCAAACGCTTGGCGTACTCTTTTGCCGCTTCAACATCATGGATAGAGCAAGGGCCACAAACCACAAGTAAGCGGTGATCGCGTTTATGAATAATATCTGCGATAGTCTGACGAGATTCACGGATGAAACGACGGCTTTCATCACTTAAAGGTAATTTCGCTTTTAGCGCGTCTGGTGTGATCAATACCTGTTCATCAATAATATTGATATCACTTAATTCACTTTTCTTCATCTCATCACCTGTATTAAAAAATTTACACTAAACTTATACACTGAAGCTCAAACTCAATAGAACACAACTTATCAGGCTATAAAAAGATTTCAAGTGTAAATTTATAAAAACACATATGTATAAAAATATTTACACAAATATAAATACAAGCTTTAGGTCACTGAATGCGATTAAATCGTGTTTTATTGTCGATAACTTTCATAAAATACCCTCATTCTTCAACATTTGCTTGCTGGCTGAACTATGGATTTGATCCTTTCTTTATTACAACAGATGTGTGTCTACTTAGTTTTAGCTTACATGTTGAGTAAGACACCGTTGTTTCTCCCGCTGCTTAATATTTCCAGCCGCCTTGATCATAAATTAAGTGTCTATACCCTGTTTTCACTGTTTTGCATAATGGGAACCTATTTCGGTCTGCAAATTGATGATGCCATAGCCAATACTCGCGCAATCGGCGCAGTAATGGGTGGTCTATTCGGTGGTCCTGTGGTTGGTTTCTTCGTTGGCCTAACAGGCGGGATTCACCGCTACACTCTAGGCGGGTTTACCGATTTAGCCTGTGCTATTTCCACAACGGCGGAAGGTCTCATCGGCGGGTTACTGCACACTTACCTGCTCAGAAACAGCAAAGGGCGGCTGGTTTTCAGCCCTAGTATCGTTTTTGCCGTCACTCTGTTTGCCGAAATTGTTCAAATGCTGCTGATTCTACTTGTAGCCAAACCGTTTGATGAAGCTTACGATCTTGTCTCCACCATTGCTGCGCCAATGATCATTGCCAACTCAGTAGGTGCAGCGCTGTTTATGAGTATTCTGCAAGACAGAAAAACCATATTTGAAGAGTATTCCGCGACCTTTTCTCGCCGTGCTTTAAACATCGCAGAGCGCTCTGTCGGTATTCTTGCTCAAGGCTTTAACCCTAAGAATGCAGACAAAATTGCCCGCATCGTTTACGAACTCACCAACGTTGGCGCAGTCTCCATTACCGACAGAGAAAAGATTCTCGCATTCGTTGGCATCGGCGATGACCACCACAAACCCAATACTCCGATATCTTCTCAAAGTACGCTTGATGCGATTTCAGGAAACGCCATTATCTATCTTGATGGCAAAGAACAGCCTTATCAATGTTCGTTATCGCCAACCTGTAAACTAGGTTCTGCGTTAATTATTCCACTGAGAGCGGGTGACAGAGTCATTGGCACCATTAAGCTGTATGAACCGAAGCGCAAGCTGTTCTCAACTATCAATATGTCGATGGCACAAGGTATTGCTCAGTTACTTTCCAGTCAGATTCTGTATGGCGAGTATCAACAGAAACAAATCCTGCTCTCAAGAGCTGAAATTAAACTGTTGCAAGCTCAGATTAACCCTCACTTTCTGTTTAACGCTCTCAATACCATCAGTGCCGTTATCCGCAGGGATCCGACAAAAGCACGCGAATTAATTCAGCACCTATCGCAGTTTTTCCGCAGTAACTTGAAGCAGAATATCGAAACCGTGACACTCCGCGACGAGATCGCTCATGTCAACGCATACCTGACGATAGAAAAAGCCCGTTTCAGTGACCGCCTCGATGTCGAGATCGATATCGATAACTCATTATTGGAACGCAATGTGCCCACTTTCACCTTACAACCTTTGGTGGAGAACGCGATCAAACATGGTACGTCCAATCTGCTTGAAGATGGCAAAGTTCGTATATACAGCGAACCATCGGAAAGCGGCTACCGAGTAGTGGTTGAGGACAATGCTGGCAGCTATCAACCACCAAGTGATGATCATGATGGGCTGGGTATGCAGATAGTGGCGAAACGGCTAACCAATAAATTCGGTGACAACTCCGCACTGAAAATCGAAGTTGAACCGGGCCAATACACACGAATGAGCTTCCTCATTCCTAATCTAGAAAATTCTTAATTTAGAAAAGAAGTAAGGGTTTAGAAATGCTTTCAGCACTTGTGATTGACGACGAATTATTCGCGCGTGAAGAACTGATGGAATTGCTTGAAGAAAGTGGCGAAATCAACGTAATTGGCCAAGCGAACAACGCGATTGAAGGTCTTAAAAAAATAAACCAACTCAAACCCGATGTTGTCTTTCTCGATATTCAAATGCCACAGATCACTGGTATTGAAATGTTGAGCATGCTCGATCCAGAAACCATGCCCAAGGTTGTGTTCGTCACCGCCTATGACCAATATGCTTTACAAGCATTTGAAGACAATGCGTTTGACTACTTACTTAAACCGATTGAAATTGCACGTTTGAATAAGACCATCCAACGCCTGCAGCGCAGCACAACACAGAAACAAGACTTTTCTTCCATTGCGCCCGCGATGCTCGACCAAGTGCCTTGTATCGGCTTGAACCGCATCATGATTATCCCAACCACTGAGGTGGAATACGCGTTTACTGATATCAGTGGCGTACATGTTCAAACCCATAACCAAAGAGCTACCAGCCAGCTTACGCTCAAGGTTCTGGAAGAGAAAACTCAGCTTCTGCGTTGTCATCGCCAGTATTTAATTAATCTCAAAGCGATTAAAGAGATAAAGTTGCTTGAAAATGGTTTAGCGGAAATCATTACCCGTTCAGAGCATAAAGTACCGGTCAGCCGTCGCTACCTGAAAGAGTTAAAAGAAAAACTCGGATTTCATTAAAAAAGGCTCCTTATGGAGCCTTTTCTTTGCCGCACTGATCGCATGCTGATTAGCTGTGCTGTTCTATGATTCGTTGCATCGCCGAAACCGCTTGTTTCCACTCCTGCATCGCTTTTAAGTCTTGATAGCTAAAGTTTTGCTTCTTCAGTAACTGATGTGCTTGAGGAACGTCAACAATCGCCAAGTTGTCCAGCACTTCAACCGCAGCTTCACGCTTATTGCACATCAGAATCATGTCACACCCTGCATCCAGCGCTTGTTGTGAACGCTCTGCTGGCGATCCCATGATTGCCGCACCTTCCATGCTTAAATCGTCAGAGAAGACAATGCCTTTAAAGCCCATCTCTTGGCGCAATACCTTTTTCAACCAGTAAGGAGAACCACTGGCAGGCTGATCATCAAAATGCGGGTAAATCACATGTGCAGGCATCATAGCATCAAGAATATCGGCCTCAATCTGCGCTTTGAAAATCGAGATATCATCACTGATGACTTCACGTTCATCGTAAGGGGTTTCTAGATGAGAATCTGCAATCACCGCACCATGACCAGGAAAGTGTTTTCCTGTTGTTGCCATCCCTACCGATTTCATTCCCTGCATAAACGCACTGCTGTATTTCAACACAGTCGAGACTTCATCACCGAACGCACGGTTGCCAATTGCGCGACATTCAAAGCCTTTATCTAGTACTGGCGCAAAGCTCAAATCGACATCGTGAGCAATCAACTCCGCTGCCATTAGCCATCCACCTTGCTTTGCCAGCTCAACGCCGTTCTCATTCTTTGCATACAACTGAGCGGCCGGAATCTTACTAAATCCTTCGCGAAAACGCTGAACTCGGCCGCCCTCCTGATCAACACCAATCAAGATAGGACGCTTTGCCGCTTGGCGAATCGCTTTGTTTAACGCCAACAACTGTTGGTTATCATGATAATTGCGAGCAAACAATATGACACCACCAACCGTAGGGTGCTGCAAAATCTCGCGATCTTCTGCGGTTAATTCATAGCCTTCCACATCAAGCCATAACGGTCCCATTATTTCTCCTAATTTCAAAATTTGTCACTGCGGGTGAGGTTATTCAGTTTATTTTTCAATTACAATGAGTTTGTTTAGATCTGACGGCGAGATTACATAATGAGTGAGCGTGAACTGTACATAGGAATTATGTCTGGAACGAGTCTGGATGGCGTGGATACCGCTTTGGTGGCGATACAAGACGATAAAATAGAACTCATCGACCACGATTTCTTTCCTTTTCCCTCTGAGCTCAAATCGCGCGTTTTGAATATTTGTATTGGTCAGGCAACCCATTTACCTGAAATTGGCGAAATCGATCATGAGCTTGGTCACCTGTTTGCTGACGCCGCTTTAGCTCTGGTAAATAAATCGAATATTGATAAACAACAGATTCGCGCCATTGGCAGCCATGGACAAACTGTCTTCCACCAGCCTAATGGTGCAAAACCATTTACGATGCAGTTAGGCGACAGCAACATAATTGCCGCCAAAACGGGCATAACCACCGTTGCGGATTTCAGACGAAAAGACATGGCATTGGGCGGTCAAGGCGCGCCTTTGGTTCCTGCTTTTCACCACACGATTTTCCAAGTCAAAGACTCCAGTGTTGTAGTACTCAACATTGGTGGCATCTCAAATATCTCCGTTCTTAAGCCTAATGGTGAAGTTATTGGATATGACACAGGTCCGGGCAATATGCTGATGGATGCTTGGTGCCAAGTGAACTGGAATGAAAGCTATGACAAAGATGCTTCCAGAGCCAAACAAGGCAAAGTTATACCTGAGTTGCTTTCACGTTTTTGTCAGGAGCCCTATTTGTCTGAACCCGCTCCGAAAAGCACAGGGCGTGAGCTGTTTAACATGCCTTGGTTAGAACAACATCTCCAAAACACCCATTACTCACCGGAAGACGTTCTTCGTACTTTGTGTGAATTTACCGCTGTGACTATCTGCGACGAAGTGGCTAAGTTCGCGATTGGATCACAACCCGAGTTGTTAGTCTGTGGCGGCGGCGCGCAAAACCCTCTGCTGATGGAAATAATCCAATCTCTTCTGCCAAATTGGGTCATTGCCCCGACGATTAGCAAAGGAGTAGACAGTGACTATATGGAAGCCATGGCCTTTGCTTGGCTTGCCCAGCGCAGAATGCATAATTTGCCAAGTAATTTGCCCGCAGTTACTGGAGCCTCTCGCCTTGCAAGCTTAGGCGTCGTATACTTTTCGAATTAATATTCGAACTCAAAAATAGCAGTAACCATCACGGCTTAAATTAGAGGTTATTGAGGTGATTCATGGCTAACGACGCACTTTTATCCGCGCTTTCTCATATTGTGTCAAAAGAACAAGAGCTCAATGATTTAGAGCAACATTTTCAGTCTCCAAAACCTCACCACAAAGCTGAAAATGAACAAGAAAAATTAAAAAAACGTGCCGTGCGAATCGTCATGCAAGCAACAGACTGTGATACCCAAACCGCACAGTCTCTGTTACAGGAATGCGGATATAGCGCCAAGGTTGCGATTTTGATGTTGTTGACTGGTGTTGATGCGGATCTGGCAAAAGAGAAGCTTTCTGAATCTGACGGTGTTCTGCACAAAGTAATCAAAAATCAGTAGCAACTCGCTACTCTGAAGAATCGAAAGCGAGCCTAATATTAGGCTCGCTTTTTATCAATGCGGTTCGTTCTAAGACGGGGCTTTAATCAGTGACACCACGGTTTCACCTTCTTTCGGCTCGAACGCGTTGAGATCAGAGCAGATCTGCACTCTATTGCGAGCATCAACCAAGAAAAGTGGTAGCACATAACTCTCCTGATGTTTCTTCAAGTAATCATCATAAGTGAAGTTTTCGCTCAGTTTGGTGTGCTTGATCTCTCCACCCTGATTGATCAAACTTGCTAGTTTCTTATAGCTGACATCAGCGCCCAGAAATGACAAACCATGGTACTCCTGCGCCACCACGTGTTTATCTTTGGTATTACCGTTGACCTTATCATGCAAGCAAAAAACGCGTTTCTCACCAAAGTCTGATAAGAACTGCATACACGCCATGATATTAAAGTGTTTATCAGGGCTGAGGGCGACCACATGCCCTATCCCAATTAAGTTCAGATATTCATCGGCATGGCTTGAAATTGGATTGCCGTAATAGTTCTCTAATCCTGCCATTCTCGCTTGGCGGATATAGTCCCAGTTCGAATCGGTAAGCACCACACGACAATCATACTTCATGATCGCCAAGCCTAACTGACGAGCCACATCATTCGCGCCAATAATAAGAAAACCTTTAGGCGCCGGTTCTGCCACTTGTAGTGCTAATGCCATTGGTCGTGCCGTAGCGCTTTGCAAAACAACAGTACCGATAATCACCATAAAGGTCAGCGGCACCAGCAGCTCGGCCTCTGTCATACCAATAGAACTCAGCTTAATGGCAAACAATGATGAAATAGACGCAGCAACAATGCCTCGCGGCGCTACCCATGCAAGGAAGAGTTTTTCCTTGAACGCCAAATTGCTGCGTAAAGTGGAAAGCATAATAGACGCTGGTCGGGAGATAAGCTGCATAACAACAAACAGCAATAACGCACTCCAACCTAATGTCATGAAGTCACTCAATTGAATGCGCGCCGCCAACAAAATGAATAAACCTGTTATCAGCAAGATAGTCAGGTTCTCTTTAAAGTGCAGTATGTGGCGGATATTGACGTCTTTAGCATTGGCAAGCCACATCCCCATCACAGTCACTGTCAGCAAACCGGATTCGGATTCAATGTGATTTGATAGAGCAAAAATTCCCAATACCACACTCAGAACGCCAAAAGGTTGGAGATACTCCGGTATCAGCCCCTTGCGTAACACATAAGCAACCGCGGCTCCCGACAACACGCCAAACGCTAAACCTACCGCGATGATAAGAGCAAAGACCTGTAGACTATGCGCTTCACTGCTGGAGACAATAAATTCATACACCATCACAACGAACAATGCTCCTAGAGGATCAATCAGAATGCCCTCCCAGCGCAGTATGTTCGACAACCTTGTATTTGGTCTTACCGTTCTTAGCAGTGGAACGATAACGGTAGGTCCCGTCACCACAGTCAAACTGCCAAACAGAAATGAGAGGGGCCAATCAAACCCAAGTAACAAATGAACCGCAAAGGAAGTGATAGCCCAAGAGATCACTGCACCGATGGAAACTATGCTCCATACGGTGTTACTGACTCCGCGTATCTCTTTGAAGTTAAGAGTTAAGCTACCTTCAAACAGAATAACGGCAACGGCTAACGAAACGAGTGGGAATAACAGATCACCAAGCAGTTGTTGAGGAACAAGAATGCCCGTGAGAGGGCCTGCAATGATGCCTGCTAGTAGCAAAAATAAAATCGCTGGTAAACGTAAACGCCAAGCTAACCACTGACAAAACAGACCAACAACACCGACACTAGCAAAAACTAACGCAAGTGATTCATCGTGCATAGTAGCACCTCAACATCCTGCAACTGACGAGTAATAAAAGGGGAAAGTAAAACATTTCAGTTAGTTATTGTACTCATTCCAGCCACGTTGCCATTCCATACGAAATCGCTGCGCTTGATCAGTTCCTTCACAAACACCTTCGTAATATTGACCATTTACGCCAATCTGATAAGCGACGTTAGGGTTGCAATATTCCGCGATGCCTTGCGAATAGCCGTTTTCATAATCCGATTCTTGAACATCCCCAAGCTCTGACAATATTTTGTATGAACGTTGTGAATGTCCAACCATGCCATCTTGATAGCCGATTTGATACCAGTTGCCCTCTTTCGCCAATTCGCTGTCCGTTGCCGCACACCCCAAAAGCCCTAAAACCATTACCACTGTTATTGTTTTTTTCATTATTTACCTTCAACTTAGCTAATAATCTTTAGCTCTTTAGGTATACCACTGATTGTGCATTCTTTCCTGCTAAATCCTCAAATCCATCAACAGAACCGCTTACTTTCTCTTACTGCCACTGAACAATATCAGAGACCGCTTATTTACTTCAGAAACCACTTAATTCTCTATTCGACCACTCACTAGGAAAGCGAATGTTTCTAGCCTAGCAACCCTTTACTATGCAAATTGAGCTTATTTCATAATCCAATAACAAAGGACAATCGCTATGTTGTGGTTCCTAACTTGTGTAGCAGCACTGCTAGCTGGATATTTCATCTACGGTGCTATCGTAGAGAAAATCTTCGGCATCAACGAAAGCCGTAAAACTCCTGCCCATACAAAAGCTGACGGTGTCGACTACGTTCGCATGTCAACGCCTAAAGTTTACCTAGTTCAACTTCTTAACATCGCTGGTGTTGGCCCAATCTTCGGTCCAATCATGGGTGCTCTATACGGCCCTGCGGCAATGCTATGGATTGTTGTTGGCTGTATCTTTGCTGGTGCAGTTCACGACTACTTCTCAGGTATGCTATCGATTCGTAACGGTGGTGCATCTGTTCCAACAATGACAGGTCGTTACTTAGGCAATGGCGCAAAACACTTTATGAACATTTTTGCCATTGTTCTTCTACTGCTTGTTGGTGTGGTATTCGTATCAGCGCCTGCTGGCATGATTACTAACCTAATCAACGAACAAACTAGCCTGACTGTAAGCATGACAACTATGGTAGTCATCATTTTTGCTTACTACATTATCGCAACTATCGTTCCTGTAGATAAAATCATCGGCCGCTTCTACCCACTGTTTGGCGCACTGTTGATTTTCATGTCTGTTGGTCTGATCACAGCTATCGCATTCTCTAGCGAACACCAAATCCTAGGCGGCTTTGAACCAAGCGACATGTTCAGCAACCTGAACCCTAAAGATATGCCTTTGTGGCCAGCATTATTCATCACCATTGCTTGTGGTGCTATCTCTGGTTTCCACGCTACTCAGTCTCCACTAATGGCTCGTTGTATTGAAAATGAAACTAATGGCCGTTTCGTATTTTACGGAGCAATGATTGGTGAAGGTATCATCGCGCTAATCTGGTGTGCTATCGCTCTATCGTTCTTCGATTCACTTGAAGGTCTTCAAGCTGCAGTGGCTAACGGTGGTCCAGGTAACGTAGTTTACAGCGCTTCATTCGGTCTACTAGGCGTATTCGGTGGCATCATCGCATTCCTAGGTGTGGTTATCCTGCCAATCACTTCTGGCGACACAGCGTTCCGTTCAAGCCGTCTGATCCTTGCTGAGTACTTCAACATGGAACAGAAAACAATGCGTAACCGTCTACTAATGGCTGTTCCACTATTCATTATCGGTGGCGTACTGACTCAAGTAGATTTCGGAATCATCTGGCGTTACTTCGGTTTTGCTAACCAAACAACAGCTGTAATGATGTTGTGGACAGCTTCTGCATACCTACTACGTCATAACAAGTTCCACTGGATTACAACGGTTCCAGCGGCATTCATGACTTCAGTTTGTATCACCTTTATCCTAAACAACGGTACGCTAGGCTTTGGTCAGCCAATGCAACTATCAACTATCATTGGTGTTGTCGCGGCGCTAGCTATCACAGCTTACGTAATTAAAATCTCTAAAGGCAAAGGCGATACTGAGTTTGCTGACGAAGAGAAACCGACAGGTGTGACTGAAACGGTTTAATCTGTATCAATAAAGTCTTATAGATACTAAAAGGGCTCCAATCGGAGCCCTTTTTCTTATTCACGTTTTGTATCAAGAAGATATGAAATTAATCAACCTGCTTGATTTGCAGTTCTTTTGGTACTTCGAAGAACATATTCTCTTCGCGGCCTAGCACTTCTTCTACAGAAGTAGCACCAAGTTCTTTAATGCGATTAATAATTTGGTTAACTAACTCTTCTGGTGCTGAAGCACCCGCCGTTACGCCCACTTTGCTCTTACCGTCGAACCATTCTGGACGTACATCTTCAGGGCAGTCCGTCAGATAACCTGGCGTACCTAATTTCTCAGCCAACTCTTTCAATCGTGTTGAGTTAGATGAGTTTTTAGAACCGACCACAATCATCACATCGACTTCACTCGCAAGGATACGAACGGCATCCTGACGGTTCTGTGTCGCGTAGCAAATATCATCCTTACGCGGGCCTTGAATTTCAGGGAACACTTCGCGCAGTTTATCGATCACATCGGCCGTTTCATCCACAGACAAGGTGGTTTGGCTGACATAATGCAGATGACTTGGATCTTTCACTTTCTCTACCAGAGCAATCACATCATCTGGTTTTTCTACCAGATACATACCGCCTTTATCGCTGGCGTATTGCCCCATAGTGCCTTCAACTTCAGGATGCCCAGCATGACCGATAAGCACCACTTCCATATGCTTGCGGCTTGCACGAGCCACTTCCATATGTACTTTAGTCACTAACGGACAGGTTGCATCGAAGACGGTTAAATCGCGTTCTTTCGCTTCCTGACGCACAGCTTGAGAAACACCATGAGCAGAGAAAATCACAATGTTGTTATCTGGAACTTCATGCAGTTCTTCGACAAAAACCGCTCCACGTTGTTTTAGCCCTTCAACCACAAAACGGTTGTGTACGACTTCATGACGAACATAGATAGGTGGCTGATACATTTCTAATGCACGTTCTACAATGCTGATGGCACGATCAACACCAGCGCAGAAGCCGCGAGGGTTAGCTAACAGTATTTTCATGTTATTGCTCATGGATGTATTAATAAGTAATCAGTTATTCGACAGACAAGATTTCGACATCAAAGATAACATCTTGTCCGGCTAGCGGGTGGTTAAAATCCACCGTCACGGAATCACCGACAATCTCAGTGATGATCCCCGGAATTTCCATACCGTCAGGGCCACTAAACGCCATAATGGTACCCACTTCCACCTCTGTTTCACCGATAAATTTCGCTCGGTCCATATGGTGGATGTTGTCTGGGTTTGGCTGTCCAAAAGCATCTTCCGCAATCAATTCGATCGCTTGGCTTTGTCCAGCAGTCATTCCGATAAGGCATTTTTCAAAGTTTTCACTCAGGCTGCCATCGCCAATCACAAACTTAGCTGGCTTGCCTAAATTATGTGTACTGTCGGCTACAGAGCCATCTTTTAATTTGATAGTAAAATGCAGAGTTACAGCAGAGTTCTGATTAATTGTTGTCACGTTGGGCTTCCTTTAGATTGTTCGAGATCTTTTTCGTCTCGTTTATTTCTTTTATTTGAATTTCAAATATTGATTGTTCTTCTAACAAAAAGCGCTCTCCGAATCAACGGACAGCGCTTAGGGTTATTAGGCTTTGATAGAACTTACGCCGCTTTTTTACTGCTACGGAAACTATCTAAGATAATCATCGCAGCACCAATACAAATTGCGCTATCGGCTAAATTGAAGGCCGGCCAGTGGTAATTACCCCAGTAAAAATCAAGATAATCAACAACAAATCCGTGAACAACGCGGTCAAACACGTTACCCACAGCGCCACCAATAATCAGCGCATAAGCGATGTTATTCCATTTATCGCTAGCAGGTAGACGTCTCATCCAAAATGCGAGTAAACCTGTTACAACAAATGCAATTGCAGTAAAGAACCAACGCTGCCAGCCCGCTTGATCGCTCAAAAAGCTAAAAGCCGCGCCATAGTTATGAACATATAGCAGGTTGAAGAAAGGAAGAATCTCAATACGATTTTCCCAACCATAGCCCATGCTATTCATTACAACTAATTTAATGCCAATGTCTGCCACAAACACCAAGAGGGCCAGCCATAGCCAGCGCACTCCTGATTGTTTTAGCGTTAATGCTTGCTGTGTCATGTAAACGCCTTTGGTTATGCGAATTTACGAACTTCGCCTTCGCCGTCAACGTTCGACACACAGCGACCACAGATTTTCTCGTGACCAGCAATAGTGCCAACGTCTGCAGTATGGTGCCAACAACGGTCACACTTCTCTGCTTCAGTTTTGCTTACTTGAACGAACAAGCCTTCGATCTCAGTTTCATGTGCAGCTTCTGTCTTCTCAGAGACTGGTTTAACCGCAGCTTTAGAAGTCAGTAGTACGAAGCGAAGTTCATCTTCAAGCTTGTTGAGTTTCGCTGCTAGTGCGTCATCAGCAAACAGAGTCACTTCAGCTTGCAGAGAACCACCAATAGTTTTCTCGTTACGTGCATTTTCAAGCAGTTTGTTCACCGCACCGCGAATCTCTTGGATTTCAGTCCAGAACTCGTTGTTAAGCTCTTCGCCTTCAACAAGACCAAACAGACCTTGGTACCATTCGCCAGTGAATACAAACTTGCTGCGCTCTTCACCGTTTTCTTGCTTAGCTGGCATTTCGTTCCAGATTTCATCCGCTGTGAACGACATGATTGGCGCCATCCAACGAACCAAAGCTTCTACGATGTAGTAAAGCGCTGTTTGACAGCTACGTTGAGCGTGGCCGCCTTTTTTCGCTGTGTACTGACGGTCTTTAATCACGTCTAGGTAGAAAGAACCCATTTCTACAGAACAGAAATGCATTAGGCGTTGAACAACCGCGTGAGTGTTGTACTCATCATATGCTTTCACAATTTCTTGTTGTGCAGCAAAGGCACGCGCCACAGCCCAACGATCCAGAGCAACCATATCTTCCGCTGCAACCATGTCCGTTGCTGGATTGAAACCGTTTAGGTTAGCTAGGAAGAAACGAGCCGTGTTACGGATACGACGGTATGAATCTGCACTACGTTTCAGGATTTCATCAGAAACCGCAACTTCACCAGTGTAGTCAGTCGAAGCAACCCATAGACGAAGAATGTCTGCGCCAAGTTTATTGGTCACATCTTTAGGAGCAACCACGTTACCGATAGATTTAGACATCTTACGGCCTTGACCATCAACCACGAAACCGTGAGTTAATACTTCTTTATATGGAGCTTTGCCTTTCATCGCGATAGATGAAATTAGAGAAGACTGGAACCAGCCACGGTGTTGGTCAGAACCTTCTAGGTACATGTCCGCTTCCGCGCCGTTGAACTCTTCACGGTTATCAACTACTGCGTAGTGAGTAACACCAGAGTCAAACCATACGTCTAGCGTGTCTAATACTTTTTCGTATTTCTCAGCGTCCGCACCAAGCAGTTCAGCAGGTTCAACGTCCCACCATGCTTGAATGCCTTTCTCTTCAACAAGTTTCGCAACTTTTTCAATCAGTTCAGCGCTGTTTGGATGAAGTTCAGACGTTTCTTTATGAACGAACAGAGCAATTGGCACACCCCAAGTACGTTGACGAGATACACACCATTCAGGACGGCCTTCGATCATGCCTTCAATACGGCTTTGACCCCATTCAGGCATCCATTGAACACTCTTGATTGATTTCAGAGCTTGTGCACGAAGACCCGCTTGATCCATTGAAACGAACCATTGTGGTGTTGCACGGAAGATGATTGGTGTTTTATGACGCCAGCAGTGTGGGTAGCTGTGCTCATAAGCGTGATGATGCAATAAGGCGCCTTTTTCTTTTAGCAACTCAACAACAGCATCGTTTGCTTTAAATACGTGTTGACCAGCAAAGAACTCAGTGTCTGGAAGGTAAACACCGTTTGAACCTACTGGGTTCGCCACTTCTAGACCGTACTTCTGACCAACGGCAAAGTCTTCTTGACCGTGTCCAGGTGCTGTGTGAACCACACCAGTACCTGAATCTGTTGTTACGTGATCACCAAGGATCGCAGGAACAGTGAAGTCATAGAATGGGTGTTGGAACTGAGCCAGCTCAAGGTCGCTACCTTTAGCAAAACCTAGATTATGGAAATGCTCGATACCCGCACGATCCATCACTTCTTTTGCTAGCTCAGAAGCAACAATAATACGCTCAGGCTGCTGATCTTTTTCAGAATCGCCTTCTACTTGAATAAGAACGTACTCAAGATCGTCACGTAGACACACTGCACGGTTCGCTGGAAGCGTCCATGGTGTTGTTGTCCAGATTACGATTGAAACATCACCTTCCCCAGCATGATCAGATTTCAGATCAAACTTAGACAGAAGTGTCGCTTCATCTGCTGCTTTGAAACGCACATCAATAGAAGGAGAAACTTTGTTTTTGTACTCAACTTCTGCTTCTGCCAGTGCTGAACCACAATCTGTACACCAGTGAACAGGTTTGAAACCTTTTAGTAAGTGGCCGTTGTCAGCAATTTTGCCTAGCGCACGGATGATGTTTGCTTCAGTTGCAAAATCCATAGTGCGGTACGGTTTGTCCCACTCACCAAGAATACCAAGACGTTTGAAGCCTTCTTTTTGGCCTTCAACTTGACCCGCAGCGTATTCGCGACATTTTTCGCGGAACTCAGCAGCAGTCACTTTTTGGCCTGGTTTGCCCACTTTCTTTTCGACCATCAACTCGATTGGTAAGCCGTGACAGTCCCAACCCGGAATATATGGAGAGTCAAAACCAGAAAGCGTTTTAGATTTAATAATAATGTCTTTAAGAATCTTATTAAGTGCGTGACCAATGTGAATATCACCGTTGGCATATGGAGGGCCATCATGCAGGATGAAAGATTTTTTGCCTTTTTTAGCTTTACGGATTTCACCGTATAGATCTTCTTGGTACCAACGCTCTAACATTGCTGGCTCACGTTTGGCCAGATCACCGCGCATTGGGAACCCTGTCTCAGGTAAGTTCAGGGTATTTTTATAGTCACTCATCGATTCTTAATTCCGTTGTATTGGGCGAAGTTAGACATTATTTTAACCAGTGGAATCAACTGGCTAATTCTTAAACTGAAGCAACCACACCCTAGCCGCTTCAGCATCCAATTCTATTTGTTGTTTAAGCGCATCAAACGACTCAAACTTCTTTTCATCTCTTAGCTTATGCAAAAGTGCTACTTCTAACTGCTTTCCATACAAATTGCCTTGGAAGTCAAATAAGTGCACTTCTAGCTGCTGACGAACACCATTTACTGTTGGTCGTTGGCCAATATTCGCCACACCACCAATAGGTTGTTCACCGAGCCCATAAGCTTCGACAACATACACACCAGACACAGGTGAAACACAGCGTTTTAGTGGAATATTTGCCGTAGGAAATCCGATAGTACGACCCAGTTTTCGACCATGGGAAACTCGACCGCTAATACTATAGTTTCTTCCCAGCATTTCTGACGTTCCCGTCAGATCGTTTTCGGCCAGCGATTCTCGAATCGCCGTACTACTCACACGAAGCTCTTCTAAGCAGAAACTTTCCGTGCTGACGACTTCAAATCCGTACTTTTGCCCAGCCTCTTTGAGCATAGCAAAATTACCTTTGCGCTCACGGCCGAAACAAAAATCGTCGCCAACAACCAGAAACTTAACACCCAAACGTTTTACCAACAAGTCACGGATAAAACTGTCCGCATCTAGACTGGCAAAATGATGGTTAAAATTCACACACAACAGTCGATCAATATCCAGTTTACTCAGTTGAACAAACTTATCTCTCAAACGTGTTAACCGAGCAGGGGCTTTATCTTTTAAGAAAAGCTCCATAGGCTGCGGTTCAAATGTCATTACGACTGAAGGTAAATTCAGCTTTTTGGCTTGTTCAGAGACTTTCTGCAGAACTTGCTGATGTCCTAAGTGAACACCGTCAAAATTACCAATCGTCAACACACAACCATTATGCTGTGCTTTGATATTATGAATACCGCGTATTAATTCCATTGGAATACGTTTAAAACCTATAGTTCTCAGTTATATTGGTGCGAAACTGGCGGATTATACCCTAATTAACATTATTCTGTCGCCGCTTTTAAATCCTTTAGGCGCAAGCCTAGAATCAATGCGGTGAGCAAATAAACAATTGCACCTAAAGCAATCAGCGCGGCCAACATTAATGCACGGTTGTGGAAGCTCCACTCAAGCCAAACCGACATATCTTCTAACTGCCATAAAATAGCAGCTACCATAGCGCCGCCAGCAACAATCAGTCGAGCAAAAAACAGCACTGTTTTACTTGAAAGCTTGTAAACACCTTGCTGATGCAAACCGTTATAAAGCAAAGCCATATTAATGAAGGCAGATAGTGCCGTTGCCGCTGCCAAACCTACGAAGCCATAGAACCAAGCAAAGATGGCGTTAAAAACCATGTTACTCACCATAGCGATAATACCGTAGCGAACAGGCGTTCTCGTGTCTTGGCGCGAGTAATACCCCGGAGCAAGAACCTTGATCAGCATAAAGTTCAGCAGACCAGCAGCATAAGCCAGCAAGGACATCGAAGCTTGTTCAACGTCATTGGCCGAGAACTCGCCGCGCATGAAGAGTACCATCAGCATTGGTTTCGCCAACACCATCAACCCCAGCATGGCAGGTACACCTAACAGAGTGACCATGCGCACGCCCCAAT
Source organism: Vibrio diazotrophicus (assembly GCF_038452265.1). Classification (NCBI taxonomy): domain Bacteria; kingdom Pseudomonadati; phylum Pseudomonadota; class Gammaproteobacteria; order Vibrionales; family Vibrionaceae; genus Vibrio; species Vibrio diazotrophicus. The sequence goes on along the minus strand of NZ_CP151842.1, from coordinate 620,033 downwards.
CCATGGTATGTGAAAACCCTTCACTGTGCGCGTCAACGTGTTTGCGTGAAAGTGCCGGCAGAATAACCGTTGCGATCGCAATACCGAACAAACCTAGCGGGAATTCCAGTAAGCGATCAGAGTAATAAAGCCAACTGATAGAACCCGTTTGTAGGAAACTGGCAACAAACGAATCAAATAGAAGGTTAATTTGGCTCACTGACACACCAAACAAAGCCGGAATCATCAAAGTGCGAATTTTGACCACTCCAGGATCTTTCCATCCCCATTTTGGCTTAACTAAGGCTCCAGCTTTGATCAAAAACGGCAGTTGGAATAAAAACTGAACTAAACCACCTAAAAACACACCTATTGCTAAACCAATTTCTGGCTGATCCAAGTTTGGCGAAATATACCAAGCGGATAAGATCATCATGACGTTTAGGAACACGGGCGTAAACGAAGAAACCGCGAACTTACCAAGGGTGTTTAATATGGCTCCCGACAAAGCAACAAAAGTAATGAACCATAAATAAGGAAAGGTGATTTTAAGAAGCAGGCTCGCCAGTTCGAATTTTGGCGCTGCGGGCCCGTCATTTAGCCAGTCCAGAAACCAACCTGCACCAAACAATGCTGTAACAACACCAGAGAACACAATACCCAGCACCGTTACAATAGAGACTAATACCCCTAATGTACCCGACGCTTTGGCTATCAGATCTCGAGTTTTGTTCATATCACCAGAGGCATGATACTCAGTTAACACTGGAACAAAGGCTTGAGAGAAAGCCCCTTCTGCAAACAGACGACGTAAAAAGTTAGGAATACGGTTGGCGAAGAAGAATACGTCTGCGCTGGCACCAGCTCCCATAAGATTTGCAACAACGATATCACGCACTAATCCCAGCACGCGGGAGATAAGCGTCATGGCACTGACAATCATGCCAGACTTGAGTAAGCGTTTGCTCACGATAACCTCGAAAAACAAGCTAAAACAACATAGTCGCCCACTGAATGCAAAGAATGTCATTCAGAGAGCAGATAAGTATTAGCATTGAAAAAAAAATACTGTTAGAATCCACGCCATCTTAACCGCGAAGGCCTTCTTATACCAAACTTGTTTGGTTCAGGTGGGTTTTTGCACAAATCATTTGACATTTTAGAGCAAATAGGGGATATTCCTCGCCCTTAAAATGTTACCTAACGAAAAGTTTTTGGGAGTTAGACCCTTGGCAAATAGTAAATCTGCTAAGAAGCGCGCTATCCAAGCTGAGAAACGTCGCCAGCACAATGCTAGCCGTCGTTCTATGATGCGCACTTACATGAAGAAAACTGTTGCTGCTATCCAAGCAGGCGACAAAGAAACTGCAACTGCTGCTTTTGCTGTAGTTACACCAATCCTAGACCGCATGGCGACTAAAGGCCTTATTCACAAGAATAAAGCAGCTCGTCATAAGTCTCGCTTCGCTGCAGCTATCAAAGCACTATAATTCTGGCTTGAATTATCAGCGATGAAAAAAACCGGCTTTTGCCGGTTTTTTTATTTTCTGATTTAACTCATTTTCTAAATCAGCTACTCACAGTACAGATTGTGAAGCAACTCAATCATCTTTTTCACTTCATCACTACTTAGAGTATAAAATACTGTTTGTGCAGATTTACGCGTGTTGACCAATCCATCTCGTCTCAACCATGCTAAATGCTGCGAAAGTGCTGATTGGCTTAATTCTAGTTTTCCGCATAACTCACCTACCGACAACTCTTGGTTGTGCAGCAAGCAAAGAATTTGTAAACGCCTTTCATTCGCCATCGCTTTGAGTAGAACAACCGCCTGAGCGGAATTCTTTTCCATTTCTTGTAGATTCATGAATAAGTCCCCTAGGAACAACTTCTAAAACGCTCTTAAGTCGGCATAATAAACTAATTCAAAATAACCTTTCTATTGAAGCAATAGCTTTGCTGACGACGTTTACTTACCCAATAACATAATAGCTATGCTCATGGGGTCATGATCTTGTCGCCTGCCTTTACTTCAATTAGCTTGGCTATCGTTATGCGGCATATTAGCGGGGTAAAGTGTTTTGGTAATATCAGTTAATTTTATTTCTGCGACGCATCTGAATTCTTATTGATTCATAACTTGCGCCTTTATTTCTGCTCGAATTAATTAGCCCTGTGTAATAATTGTTCTTTTTATCAAATTGTGTGAAGTTAATCCAACTGTAAATAATGACAAAAGTCTCATTCGAACAATTTTGTGAAATCTGCGTCACATATATTTTTGACCGCCGGATGCTGAATCATCCGTTCAGCAAAGATAACGTAATACTCTTCCTTCACTTCTTCGATAGGTGCGATCAACTGCAGGGAAAAATCATCAACCACTTCGGTTACATAAAGCAGTGGCGCTAAGAAAATCGCTTCTGGGTGGTATCGAGCAAATGCTTTCATTAACGCAGAATCATCAAACTCGCCAAGAATGTTCGGTTGAATACCTTGGTGATCGAACCATTGACGGACTTTTCGCCCCATTGATGTACGACTTCCCGGCATTAGCAACTTACGTTCTTCTAAAACCGCAGGGAATGAAACTTTGCCAAGATGATTTCGAGCAAAAAATCCCATGTTACTTTCCCCCAGCTTTTTACTAAACAAACCCGGGCTTTGGCTTGAATCAACAGGACAATCAGAAAGAATCATATCCAGTTTATGTTGGGATAACTGCTCAAGGAGAAGTTCGTGAGTAGATTCAAAACAACGTAAATGAATACTGTTGTCTTCTGGAATGGTGGTCATCAGAATCTTACTCACTAACCTTTTAGACAGCGCATCCGCAACGCCAACATCAAAAAGAACATTGGAACGCTGACTGTAGTTAACGATGTCCAGCATCTCATAACTTAAACCAAACATTCGGTCTGCATACTTAAACACCAACTGCCCAAGCTCAGTGGGTTCAATACTTCTGCCATTGCGTTTGGTCAGTTTACCGTCCATACGCTCTTCAAAAGCTTTGATTTGACCTGTTACCGTTTGAGGAGTGAGGAACAAAGCATCTGCCGCTTTAGTAACAGAACCTTGCTTGCATACCATCCAAAAGTAATAAAGGTGGTTATAGTTTAAATGAGACATAGTTGCCGAGACTCAGTAGCCAAATAATCGCTAAGGTTAAACCAAACACCCAGCATCAATCAATTAACTCGAAAAAACCGAACAAAATAAAGATTAACTACATTTTTTTCTACATCAGTTATTTTCTTTGTGACTCTTGCGTCATGTTTAGCTAATAGATAAACAAAAAAATGGCATTTTACCTAGTGCTAATCAAATCCAAAACACATAAAAATACTCTTATTATTCATATAGATAAAAACACATCAAAAAGCTCACATGCTCCAAATTGAATCTAATTAACAAAAATATCTATTTATTACAGAACTGTCATATTACTGAAATATTCGGGTTCTACTATCGCCGACAGATTCAACAACAGACCAAATGTAGTTAATTAAGGTCAATGGAGAAAACAATGATAAACCAAGCAGCTTCAACAGCGGCTCCGATTTCGTCAACGACTCGTACGCTTCGCTGGACAAACTTGGCTTTCATGATTTATTTGCTATTACTTGCCGTAACAATGGTAGGCGATGGCTTTAAATGGGCGGCAGCTGAACAAGCAAAAGTGCTTTTTGAGTTTGCTTCACACCCAGTTGCAGGATTAATGATTGGCTTAGTGGCGACAGCCCTGATCCAATCTTCAAGTACAGTCACATCAATCATCGTAGGTCTGGTTGCCGGTGGTTTACCTATCGAAACTGCAATTCCTATGGTAATGGGCGCGAACATTGGTACAACAGTAACCAACACTATCGTTAGCCTTGGTCACATTCGTTGTAAAGAAGAGTTCAAACGCGCATTCGCAAGTGCAACTATTCACGACTTTTTCAACTTGCTTGCCGTTGTCATATTCCTTCCTTTAGAGATCATGTTCGGTCTACTAGAGAAAATTTCTCACTGGTTAGTATCACCATTCCTTGCTGGCGGTGATATGAGCATGAAAGGTCTGAACTTCATCAAACCAATCACTAGCCCTGTTGTAGGCGCACTAAAACATCAACTAGCGGTTCTTGGTGACATGTTTGGCGGTATTGCATTAGTGGTTCTTGGTATTGCGACGATCTTTGTTGCGATTACCGTGATTGGCAAGCTGATGAAGAGCCTAATGGTTGGCCGTGCTCGTGAAATTCTGCAACACGCTATTGGTCGCGGTCCGCTACACGGTATTGCCTCTGGTACTGTTGTGACAGTATTGGTTCAGTCTTCTTCAACAACAACTAGCTTGATGGTTCCTCTTGTAGGTTCTGGTGTACTAAAAGTTCGCGAAGTGTACCCATTTACCCTTGGTGCTAACATCGGTACTTGTATTACAGCTCTGCTGGCTGCAACAGCGGTTTCAGGTGAGTTTGCAGTGTTCGCACTACAGATTGCTCTGGTACACCTATCGTTCAACGTACTTGCGACAATCTTGATTTACGGTGTTCCGTTCTTACGCGAAATTCCGTTGAAAGGCGCCGATTACATTTCAGACATGGCGGTGAAAAGTAAGTCTGTGGTTGCAGGATACTTACTCTCAGTATTCATCGTTATCCCAAGCGTAATTCTTGCTTTGTCTTAAATCGAATCACTTCAAGAAGCTCTCCTACAAGGGGAGCTTTTTTTTATATCAGAAGTAAAACCAGAATCTTTGCTTATTGTTAAAAGTGGCAATTACAAATAATTGCGTTATCATTTGTTTAAAGTTTCTTATTTTCAAATCTAACAGTAAAACTTACTGATTATAGATTTGAAAATAGCAAAAGTTGCTTCGTATAACCCCACTGATACGGTGTGGGGGTCTCTACCAGAATCCGTAAAATTCTGATTACGAAGAGTTAAGCGAATAGGTTATCGCTTTCTCTTTGTATGGGCTCCATTTACCTCACATACCTATAAGGTAATAAAGGTAAAACACCACTCAAGATGAAAAGCGATTAATCACATGAGGATTAAGAGCATATATGAAACGATTTATCCAACAACTGCCAAAAGTTGAACTTCATTTACACATTGAAGGTTCTCTTGAGCCAGAGTTGATGTTTGAACTGGCAAAACGCAACAACATTAACATCCCCTTCTCTTCTCCAGAAGAAGTTCATGCGGCTTATCAGTTTTCAAACCTACAGTCTTTTCTCGACATCTATTATCAGGGCGCGAATGTTCTGATTCACGAGCAGGATTTCTTCGATCTTACTTGGGCTTATATGCTTCGTTGCAAGCAAGACAACGTTATCCATACTGAGATTTTCTTTGACCCACAAACTCATACCGATCGTGGAATCGCGTTTGGAACCGTGATCAATGGTATTAGCAAAGCACTTGATAAAGCACAGCAAGAGTTAGGTATTTCTAGCCAAATCATTATGTGTTTCTTACGCCACCTGAGCGAACCCGCTGCGATGGAAACCTTGCTTCAGGCATTGCCATTTAAAGATAAAATCATCGGCGTTGGTTTGGACTCTTCTGAACAAGGTCACCCGCCGGAGAAGTTTGAGAATGTGTTCCGTGAAGCGAGAAACGCGGGTTTTATTACCGTCGCTCACGCTGGTGAAGAAGGTCCAGCAATGAATATCCGTAACGCTATCGACCTTTTGGGTGTACAACGTGTCGACCACGGTGTGCGCTGTGTTGAAGATGCAGCATTAGTGGAAGAACTTAAACAAACTCGTATGCCATTGACTGTATGCCCTCTTTCGAACTTGAAACTGAAAGTTTTTCAGCAGATGGAACAGCACAACATTGTGCAACTGCTGCGTCAAGGGCTTTGCGTCACCATCAATTCTGACGACCCAGCGTATTTTGGCGGTTACATGACAGATAACTTCAACGCAGTCGCGGATGCTCACCCTATGTCTTACCAAGAGTTAACGCAATTCACCTTGAATGCGATTGAAGCGAGCTTTATTTCTGACCAGGAAAAAGCGCGTATGACCGAACAAACTAAAGCTTACTTAGCTCAATACCTATAGTTACCAAAACAATCTGCCTCTCTGATCCCAAAAGCATCAAGAGAGGCATAATACTAAATGAATTAAGACGCTTTAGGGGTAATGACTACGCACGCGGTATGTTTCTGCTTACCAAAACCTAAAATCTGGCACAGCGCCTTTTTACCCAGTGGTACAAACGCTGAGGCAATAGCATGTTCCTCGCCTTCAGCATGAGGATCATGGAAGAAGAAAAACTTCTCACTCATACCACTTAATACAATCCAGTGAGGTTCTTTCTTGCCATCAAAACGATATGTACTGATAAGCAGCAGTACACATGCACCTTGTCTTACCCACTCTTCCAACTGCTCTTGGCTTGGCGGTGCGTCAATGGTCGTCACATCTTGTGTTTCTAATTGCTGACAAAAATCCTGATGAACCAACTCGATCACCGCTTTCTTGTTCGCATCACGCACACTATCAATGAACGGGGTGCTCTTAGACTGACTCCACAATTCAACATGGAAACCTCGACGCGTCGCAGCCAGTGCTAAACCTTGTCCGCTACAACCACCATGCCCAGCAGCCATGAAAATGGTCGTCGCTTCACGCCACAGTTGCATCTCCTGAATTCGTGTCGGTTCAAAGGTTTTATCCAGATAAGAAAAACTCATTAGCAAACAGGCTGCACCGCAAGTAAACGGCGTGGTTTGAACATACAACGGCATAGGTAACTGCACTTTCGGACCGTGCGGTGTAAGACGTTTCTGTAAGCGGCGACCATTGCACAAATCATCGTAATAATGAATCAGGACTTTCAGTGTTTTATAGCCCATTTTTTCATATAAATTTATTGCTGCCGTATTGTCTTCGCGAACTTCTAGCCTTAATGTAGTGGAGCCTTGATCAAGAGCTGCACGCTCACATTGCTCGACCAAATTCTGAGCAATTCTCCGTCCTCTGAAATCAGGTTTAACGGCAATTGAATACAACCTTGATAGCTGTGTACCTTGATGAAATAGTAGCAATGCATATCCAGCCAATTCCTCACCCGAATCTGCCACAAAAATGACAGCTTGGTTGGAGTGTAAAAAACGCTTCATTTGACGAGGAGAAATTTTATCTCCTTCAAATAGCTGTTGTTCTAACGCATTAAGCGCAGAGAGATCAGCACTTTTCGCAAGACGAAAGTCCATACGATGTCCTTATGGTTGTAGGGGCTGCTGGCCGTTCAAGATTGTTTTTGCAGTATTTTGTAAGTTCTTTATACAAGGCAGCGCTTATGCAATGTAGTCATCTACATAAATAAGCGATAACGCAGTAGAAAGGGCTTACAAAAACTGCCCAAAGGGTTCGGTTAAAAACGCTTTACTCTTCGTTGTAAGTTCGTCTCTTAGAATGACTAAGCTTCCTAACTTACGCCTCGATTAAAACGTTTTTAAATCGAACAAAATGCAATATTGAAAGGTCAGCAGCCCCTAATAGATTGCAACTCAATAATACACCCAAAGCAACTAAGCATGCAGCTAGGTAATGAACAATAAAATTCGAACGATTGTCTACACTTAATCGTATCGAACCGTTGGGAGTGATGAGCAGTAAAGCTGTTTACTGTGATGCGGGAATCTAATTTTAGCGTATATAGACTCTAGCAATAGGAATCAAAATAATATGGCAAACCTTTTAATCGTGACAGACCAAGCAAGCGACTGGCAACAATACTTCCCTTCCGAACAAGTTGTCAGCGTCGCCCAATACCTTGATGCAGACTGGAAAAACAACTTCCGTAGCGTTCAAGTGGTCAATTTGTGTCGTGATTATGATTATATGAGCAACGGCTACTACTGCTCATTGATGGCAGAGGCTCGTGGGCACCGCGTTATTCCGCGCGTCATGGCAATTAACGACATCAACCAGCCATTTCTGCTCTCTTCCGGTTTATTGAAACTCAATAAACTGTGCAAAAACACCGATTCTATTCACTGTAAAATCTACTTCGGACGCACGCCAGAGCCGGGGTTGGATAAGCTTGCTCGTCGCCTGTTCGAGCAGTTCATGGTGCCTGTTATTGAACTGAAAATGCACAAGTACCAAGGTCAATGGCAGATTAACCGAATTGCACCATACCCATTCCAAGATTTGGAAGATCAAGAGCAAGACTTCTTCATCGAGTCTCTGGAAATGTTCTCAACAAAAGTATGGCGTAAACCGAAGCAAGAGAAAAAATACCGCTACGATGTGGCAATGCTGGTTGATTCTGAAGAGAAAATGCCTCCTTCAGATGCTTCAGCACTGAAACGCTTTGCTCGTGCAGCAAACCGCCTAGGTATGAACTTGGAAACCATTTCACCTGACGACTTATCTCGCTTAGGTGAGTTTGATGGCCTATTCATCCGCGCTACGACCAACATCAGCAACTACACCTATCGTTTTGCCAAAACCGCAGAAAAGATGGGCTTAGTGGTCATGGACGATTCTGAATCGATCATGAAATGTACCAACAAGGTATTTTTGACCGAGCTATTGCAACGCAACAACGTGCCAGCGCCAAAAGGCGTGATTGTGAAAAGCTTTGATGAAGGCTGGAAAGAGAAGCTGCTTTCTCAGCTCGAATTGCCTATGGTATTGAAGATTCCTGATGGTGCTTTCTCTCGCGGCGTTGTAAAGGTGCGCACGGAAGAAGAGTTAGAAAAAGAAGCTTCCGCTCTGTTTGAAAAGAGTGCGCTGATTTTAGCTCAAGCCTTTATGCCTACTGATTTTGACTGGCGTATTGGTGTGATGAACCGACAACCAATCTTCGCCTGTAAATATATGATGAGTCGCGGTCACTGGCAGATTTATCAACACCACAATAGCGGACGAGTTTCGTCTGGTGGTTTTGAAACACTCGATTTAAAACAAGTACCGAAAAATGTGGTGGATGTCGCCGTTAAAGCGGCCAACCTTATCGGTAGCGGCTTGTATGGTGTTGACCTAAAAGAGATTGACGGCCAAGTCTATGTGATCGAAGTGAACGACAACCCAAGTATTGACCATCACGTAGAAGATGCTTTCTTGGGCGACTTACTTTACGACCGAGTGATGACTGAGTTCCTGCGCCGCATTCAAATGCGTGGCTTCTAATCGCAATCACCCGTAGCCCAAGATCATCTTGGGCTACTTTTTGTAAAAAACATAAGCTTTACCAAAGCCATTTTCAGCTCTAGTTTCAAAACAGAGGCTTTCAAAAAGCACGATTTGTAAGAAACAAATGCTTCAAAAGGATCACTATGGATTTTTTAATCGATCACTGGCAGTTTTCAGGGCAGCAACCAACTCAACCAACAGATAAGTCAACCTCGCTAGAGGCTCATCATTGGTATCATTGCCAACGAGATGTACCGGGTGTTCGTGAGTGGCTTCTAGAGAACGCTATCCCCGCATCGATTGTCGACAGCTTGTTAGCTGAAGATACGCGCCCGTTGTTTGAGCAATATGACGAACAGAGTTTTCTGTTGATACTAAGAGGCGTCAATCTCAACGACAATGCCGATCCAGCAGATATGCTCAGTGTTCGCATTCTGTATTATCAAGGTGTGCTGATTTCCACTCGTAAGATTCCATCTAAAACCATCAATGCTATCCGTGAATCTCTAAAGCAAGGTCTAGGACCAAAAACGCTTGCGGATCTTGTGCTGAACATTATTGATGGGCTCAACAAAAACATCGATAACTACCTTAATTCTGTTGAAGACAGAATTGAAGCGTTTGACAGTGAGCTAGAGCTCAGTGAAGACATGATGGACACTCATAAAGCCCTACTCAAAATCAAACGCTTCATCAAGCCTCAGCAGTACGCGATTGATGACTATTTGTCTTCAGATGTACCGTTAGCTAACTTCAAGAATATGCGCTTACGCCATAGCGTGAACACCATTACCCGTATTAATGAAACACTCGACTTTTTCCTCAGTGAGTTAGATATCATTAAAGGTGAGTTGCGCCAATACCACGCAGAAAAGATGAACCAGAACACTTATCTGTTCTCTGTGATTGCCGCTATCTTCTTACCGACCAGCTTTTTAACCGGTCTATTAGGTGTTAACGTAGGAGGCATTCCGGGAACCGAATCCCCTATTGCCTTTGCACTATTCTGCTTCGGGTTAGTAGGAATATTCGCTGTAGAGTTTTGGATACTAAAACGCCTACAGTTTTTCTCGAAAAATTAATAACAGTCACAAGCAATAAATGAATTCTGCCATAGGAACATAGGACACTATGTAATTAGGGGGAATGAATGCAGTCAACGCAGTTACAGATTCAAATAGGATGAGTACATGTATATTTTTGGCTACGGAAGCCTAATGAATTCACATTCCCGACAGCTCACTGGACAAACCGGAAGCGCCATTCCAGTTATTGCGCACGGGCTAGTTCGCTCTTGGGGGAAAATTGATGACACTTACACTATCTCTCCGCTAGTCGTGAACACTGGTGAAGGTCAGGTTAACGGTGTGCTGTTGGAAATTGATGACGCGGCACTGGTTGAGTTTGATCGTCGAGAAAGTGGTTACCAACGCGTTGCGCTTCACCCTGACCAAATTGAAACTGATATTGAGTTCGACAGAAACAAAGCGATCTGGGTGTATGTCACCGAGCAACATCTTCATCCTTGCGAGAAAAGTCCGATTGTTCAAAGCTATGTTGATACCGTGATTTGTGGTTGTTTAGAAGTCTCTGAAGCGTTTGCCAAATACTTCGTTCAGCATACTGTTGGATGGCATCATCCACTGCTCAATGACCGCCATAATCCTAAATACGTGAGGCTTGCCGGCGTTTGCCAATCTAAACATTCTTTTATTGATAATCTTGTTGCCAGCGTCCGTTAAATCTCTTTTCTCCTTCTATTTTCGGATAGGAGGAGAGTACGTTTACTAAAAACGTTTACACACTCTATTATCCCTTCTCAAATCTAAGCTTAATCTCTCATATCTGTACATTACTTAACGGATTCGTTGCCATATTTTCACTCACATTGTTAAATAACGTTTCTTATGTAGCGAGGTCTCTCATGGCAACCATAAAAGACGTAGCACGTGAAGCAGGCGTTTCAGTGGCAACGGTTTCACGCGTGATCAATAAATCTCCCAAAGCGAGTAAAGCTTCGATCGAATCAGTAACGAAAGCGATGAAAGATCTTGGCTACCGCCCGAATGCTGCTGCTCGCGCTTTAGTAAGCCAAAGTACAAACACAATTGGTGTGTTAGTGAGTGATGTGTCTGATCCTTTCTTTGGTACGTTAGTCAAAGCGGTTGATAATGTTGCTCATCAAGCGGGTAAACACTTACTGATAGGTAATGGTTACCATGAAGCAGAAGAAGAGCGCCAAGCTATCGATCTGCTGATAAACAGTCGCTGTGATGCTTTGGTCATTCACTCAAAAGCACTTTCTGATGAAGAACTGATTGCCTATGCTCACGAGATCAAAGCTTTGGTACTGATCAACCGCCATATTCCAGAGCTCGCGGATCGTTGTATCTCTCTAGATAACTACAAAGGCGCTTACTTAGCGACAGAATTTCTGATCCGCCACGGACATGAAAAGATCGCTTGTATCAGTTCTTCTCATCACATTGAAGATGCTGATCAGCGCATTGAAGGCTATAAAGACGCTCTCGCTGCACACAACATTTCCCTGCCAGCAAGTTATTTGGAACTCGCCTCTCCAGACAGTGAAGGCGGTGAAGAAGCCATGACGAACTTACTGACTAAATCTTTGGATATTACCGGTGTTGTTGCCTATAACGACAATATGGCAGCAGGCGCTCTTTCGGTACTGGAAGAAAATGGTGTGAAAACACCACAAGACGTTTCGGTTATCGGATTCGATGACGGTTTAATTGCACGCTATGTGCGCCCTCGCCTCACAACGATTCGTTACCCTATTCAAATGATGGCAGAGAAGGCGGCAAAACTCGCACTACAACTGGCTAAAGATGAACCGTTGGAACAAGAACCAATGTGTTTCTCTCCAACGTTAGTACGCCGAGATTCTGTAGACAAAGCACCGTCTAAAAGCTCGTCTCAATAAGCAAAAAAAGCCCCCACTTCTTCAGAAGTGAGGGCAAAATCGCTTTCCCCCAAGAACTGTAAACCTTATCCCCCCAGCCCTTGGGTTCACTATGCACCCTACGGGTTATACCCTTCCTACTTGAAGCTGCAGAGGCGTTGACTACGTTCGTTCCCCCCCAATCACAATCTATTTATAAACAAAATAGTTATCTATGCTCATGGGGATTCACTCACTTGCCGCCTACCTGCAACTCCAACTAGTTTAGGTATAGTTCGCCAAAACGTTGAACTTATACACAGTGGTAAAAGCGTATTCTTCGCCTGGAAGAGTAAAACAACTCTCCTGAGGCCAATCAGAATGATTCGGTGAATCCGGCAAATACTGAGTTTCTAAAGCAAGACCTTGATACTGTTTGTATGTGGAACCTTTTCGGTTAGGCGTTCCTTCTAAGAAGTTGCCACCATAAAACTGAATCGCTGGTTTATCGGTCAACACCTGCATAGACAAAGAACCGTCAGGCGCTTCAACGGTTGCGACCGTTTGTCCCGTTTTACAGCTGTCATCAAGTAAGAAGCTGTGGTCATAGCCTTTGCAGTTTTTCTGCTGTTCATCTGTTAATAGATCTTGCTTGACCGTTTTCGCTGTACGGAAGTCAAAACTGGTGTTTTCAACACTCGCCAGTTCACCCAAAGGAATACCCTCAGATGTGGTTGGCAGATAATAGTCTGCATTAACTTGCAGTTTGTGCTCAAGAATATCTGTACCAGATTCTGCGCCGAGCAAATTGAAATAAGCATGGTTAGTCAGATTCAGCGGTGACGCTTTATCGGTTGATGCTTTGTAGCTAATCACGATCTGATTATCGTCAGTAAGCTCATAAGTCACCGATGCGGTCGCATTACCCGGAAATCCTTGGTCACCATCAGCAGAGAAAATTGAGAATTCAACTTTCTGATTACTTTGATTGGCGATATTCCAGCGACGATGACTCCAACCCTCTTTACCACCATGCAAACAATGCGCACCTTGATTCGCTGCTAACGTATAGGTTTCGCCTTGCCAAGAGTATTGAGAGTTTGCAATGCGGTTTGCATAGCGACCAACCGTCACTCCTAAGAAGCTGCCATGCTGCTTGAAGTCTTCCATAGTGCTTAAGCCAAGCAAAACTTCGCGCATTTCGCCTGCGACAGGTATTTGGCAACTTAACCACGTTGCACCAATATCCATAAGCACAACTTGCACACCACTCGCATTCGTCAGCTCTACCAGCATTGCAGGCTTGCCATCGTAAGCGGGTGATTGAGTCATTGTTTCAAATAAAGAATGGGTCATCATTAACGCCCTCTAGTGAATCAAACCAGCGCCAGCTTTTGCCTGACACACATAAAAGGTTGCAGTAAGACCACTTTGTTGTGGGTAAAGGGTTTCAACCGCTTTTTCCACATCATCAACCAATGATGGCGGAACCAGCGCGACAATACAGCCACCAAAACCACCGCCTGTCATACGTACGCCGCCTTGATCGCCAATCACATCTTTCACGATGTCTACTAAGGCATCGATTTCTTTAACTGTGATTTCAAAGTCATCACGCATCGACGCATGCGACTGTTCCATTAGTTCACCCATGCGTTTTAAGTCACCAGCGCTTAAAGCATCCGCCGCTTGCAGGGTACGTTCATTTTCTGTGATTACGTGACGAGCACGTTTTGCAACAACAGGATCGAGCTGCTCTACTTTGTCGTTAAACATTTCGATAGAAACATCGCGAAGCGCTTTCACACCAAAGATTTGTGCTGCCTCTTCACATTGCTGGCGGCGAGTGTTGTATTCACTGTCGACTAAGCCGCGTTGCTTGTTCGAGTTGATGATGACGACCGCCATATCTTCAGGCATTGAAACCGCTTTGGTTTCTAGACTGCGACAGTCGATAAGAAGCGCAGAATTTGCCTGACCTTCAGCAGAGATAAGCTGATCCATGATGCCGCAGTTACAACCGACAAACTGGTTTTCAGCTTGCTGACCATTTAAGGCGATTTCCGCTTGGCTAATAGGTAAGTAGTAAAGCTCTTTAAATGTCTGGCCAATAACCACTTCTAATGCAGCAGAAGAACTTAAACCCGCGCCTTGAGGTACATTACCGCTCACTGCGATATCGGCACCGTTAAAAGAGTAACCGCGTTCCATCAAGTATTTCACTACACCACGAATGTAGTTTGCCCACATTTTGTTTTCGACAAAGGTAATTGGCTGAGTTAAATCGAACTCGTCAATCGCATTACCATAATCCACAGCAACTACTTTGACCTTCGAATCAGAACGAGGAGAGGCCGCAACCACAGTTTGGTAGTTAATCGCACAAGGCAAAACGAAACCATCATTGTAATCGGTATGTTCACCAATCAGATTTACTCGACCAGGAGCCTGAATAAGATGGCTTGCCTTATAACCCAGTACTGCTTCAAATGCAGCTTCAACACTATTAATTAAGCTCATAATTGTTCCACTTATTGTTCTTTGTAATGTACGTCTGATAACGAGCGTAGTCGCTCTGCGGCTTGTTCTGCAGTTAAGTCTCGCTGAGTTTCCGCTAACATTTCATAACCAACCATAAATTTACGAATGCTTGCGCTACGCAGTAGTGGCGGATAGAACAAGGCATGTAATTGCCAATGTTCAACGCTCTGACCATCTGTAAAAAACGGTGCGTAATGCCAACCCATTGAATATGGGAATGAGCACTGGAACAGGTTGTCATAACGACTGGTTAATTTTTTAATCGCAATAGCCAGATCATCACGCATTTCATCGCTCAGCTCGCTCATGCGGCGGATGTGGGTTTTCGGTAATAACATGGTTTCAAATGGCCATGCCGCCCAGTAAGGCACTAGCGCTACCCAATGTTCTGTTTCAACGACAATTCTGGAACCGTCTTTTAACTCTGCCTGTACATAATCCACCAGCAGGTTTGAGTTATTCTCTTGATAATAGGCGCGTAAGTTATTGTCTTTACGCTCTATTTCATTTGGTAAAAAGCTATTTGCCCAGATTTGGCCGTGTGGATGCGGTTGAGAACATCCCATGGTTTCGCCTTTATTTTCAAAAGCCTGAACCCAGAGATACTCTTTGCCTAGCTCTTCAATCTGCTCATTCCATGTGTCAATCACACCACGAATTGCTTGAGGAGATAATTCAGGCAAAGTCTTGCTGTGGTCTGGCGAAAAACAGATAACCCGACTTAAACCGCGAACGCCTTGCACCTTAAATAGGGGATGTTCATTTTCAGGTGCATCAGGAGAATCAGCCATTAACGCGGCAAAGTCGTTGTTAAAAACATAAGTGCCTTTGTAGTCTGGGTTCTTATCGCCAGAAATCCGCTCGTTGGTTGGACACAGGAAGCACTTCGCATCATAAGCAGGCAGTTCAGCGACAGATGGCTTTTCATCCTGACCACTCCAAGGACGCTTAGCTCGATGAGGAGAAACAAGCACCCACTGCCCAGTTAATGGGTTGTAGCGACGATGCGGATGATCTATAGGGTTAAATTCAGTATTCGACATAACTTTTATTCATCTCTCAAACTAGTAACCTTGCGGGTTAGCAACCTGCCAACGCCAAGTATCTTCTGTCATTTCTTTTACGCTGCGAGTTGCTTTCCAGCCCAGTTCGCGCTCAGCTTTTTCAGTACTCGCCCAACATTCAGCAATATCACCAGCACGACGAGGGCAAACTTCATAAGCCACATCTTTGCCGCAAGCTTGGCTGAATGCCTCCACCATATCGAGCACACTAGAGCCTTTACCGGTGCCTAAATTATAGATATGTAAACCACTCTTCTGACCAACGTGAGTTAATGCTGCAAGGTGGCCGTCAGCCAAATCCATCACATGAATATAGTCGCGAACGCCCGTGCCATCGGGGGTTGGGTAATCATTCCCATACACTGAAAGTTTCTCTCTGCGCCCTACTGCCACTTGTGCGATATACGGCATGAGATTGTTTGGAATACCTTGCGGATCTTCGCCCATCAATCCTGATGGATGCGCGCCAACAGGATTAAAGTAGCGTAGTAAAGTAATGCTCCAGCTCGGATCTGCGTTGAAAAGATCCGATAAGCACTCTTCCACCATGTACTTGCTACGGCCATAAGGGTTGGTCGTTGCACCTGTCGGGAAAGATTCGGTAATTGGCACTGAAGCTGGGTCACCATACACAGTGGCAGACGAACTAAAGATAATATTTTTCACTCCCGCTTTACGCATAGAGCGCGCAAGAACTAAAGAGCCGTTAACGTTGTTATCATAGTATTCGAGAGGCTTAGCCACCGACTCACCCACGGCTTTCAAGCCAGCAAAGTGAATAACCGTTTTGATATCATGCTCAGCAAAAATGGAATCGAGCAGCGCTTCATCACGAATATCGCCGTGATGAAAAACTGGCGCTACACCAGAAATCATCTTAATTCTGTCCAACACCTTCTTTTTAGCATTACACAGGTTATCAAGAATGATCGGCTCCATCCCAGCGTCAATCATTTGCACGCAAGTATGACTACCTATGTATCCCATACCGCCAGTGACCAATACTTTCACTTCACTTACCTCAAACAACATCTCATTTAATGTGCAAGAGTTTAGCAGGCTATATCGTCAGCATTCTGTGATCACTGCTGCATAGTGGAAACGTTTACACAAATAACACTAAATTGTCATATACAGAAGGGGAGTTTAGATAACAAACATCTATGGCTGGCATAAGGTATTGCTCAAATGCCTTTATCTATAGGCGGTAAACGATTTCACATAAACATTTTGAAGCACATTTACTGGTTGTTTATTGAACAGAAAAGGGCAATCTCAACTAAACTTATTAAGTAGCTATAAGTTGCGTAATTAGGTTGATGAATTGAGTTGTCACCGAGGAAAAATTAGGGGGAGATGCCATGGACACGCACAGCAAAAATAGCGATCACAGCTATTTCGCATCTGCGGGAACTCTGAATAATCAGCTTACTGATATTCATGAGCGTTTGCGCGTGTCTGCTCCAGAAGTCGATCGCATTTCTTTTGCGCTTTACGATGAGGAGAATGATCACCTAAAAACCTATGCTGATAGCACCTTTCATGGCTTTGAACTCTTACACTACGAGTTTCCCTTATCAGAATTGCCAGCGTTAAAAATCTGTTCTGAAACTGGCGATTGTCGTTATTTAAATGATATTCCAAATCAGCTAGATGCCAAATTCCCTCATTCTAAATGGCTTATAGATCAAGGGTATCGCTCATCTCTGGCTGTGCCTGTTTACCAAAACAAGAAGTTTATCGGTTTTATATTCTTAAATTCTTTTCAAAAAGATTTATTCAACCAGTCCATGACCGAAGCACTCAAACCTTTTTTGGAGATCATTCGTTTTGTTGTGACGTCAGAATATGACTTAGTGCACTCATTGATCGATTCAGCCAGCCTTGTTCATTCACAATCTCAAGAACACTGGCAAGAGTCGTCTGAACACAAAGAAAGAATCTGTCGATATGCCAAAGTCATAGCACTTGAAGTTGCACACATCTACGAATTAGATGATGAAACCATTGAAAACATTACCCTGTTTTCTAAATGCCATGACATCGGCAAACTGTCTATTCCGGTGAGTTTATTAACCAAATCTAGCTCACTGGGACATGATGAACGCGATCAGTTAAAAGATCATGTGGAAAAAGGCGTAGAGATAATCAACAAGATCATTAATGAAATGGGCTCACCTGATCATCCTTGTGTAGCCGTACTAAAAGAGATCGTCGCTTACCATCATGAGTTTTTGGATGGTAGCGGTTACCCCTACGGTTTAACCCAAGAAGACATTCCAATATCTGCCCGCATTATCACCGTTGCCAATGTATTCGATGCGTTAACCAGTCACCGACCATACAAACAAGCTTGGTCGGTTCCCTTCGCGTTACTCGAATTAGAAAAGATGGTTGCCAACGGCAAGCTAGACAGACATTGCGTTAACGGACTCAGGTACCATCAGGAATATTTGAAGAAAGTGATTGAAGCCTATCCTGAGCCAGATCCCAAAGATAGGCTTGACCGTCACTGAGACATCATTTCTGCTTTTGCTGGGGTTTTGGCGCGAACTTCGGCCAACGCACGTTCTAGATTTTCATTGGCAATTTTGTAGTAAGAAGGCTTTTTGTCGATCGCTTGCTGTAAATAGGGGATCGCTTCATCTGGTTTGCCCTGAAGCATTAAAAAATAGCCCACATTATTCAACGCTTCTGGAGCATCCATTCGGCGCATAAACACATTTAAAGCTCGCTGGGTTTCGCCTTTGGCTAAATAAATGAGTGCCAAGTTGTTTAACGCCTTCTCGTTATCCGGTTCTTGCTCAAGAGCGGCCAAGGTAAAACGCGTCGCGTCGGTGTAATTTCCACTCATATAATGGGAATACCCCATATTCATTAACGCCTTACTCGATTTAGGCTCAATTTTTAAAGCATGTTTATAAAACGCCTGCGCTACTTCATGCTGCGCTTTGACATCATCGAGTATGCCTAATCCCATGTAGGCACTGGCCGGTGAAAGGTTGTCGCTGCTTAATGCCTCTATCTCTGACACACTCGCGTCATCGTCCAGTTTTAATCTCGAACTCAAGCGCAGTTGATCCGCATTAATCGCTCGTAAAAAGTAGCTTCGACCTTCATCAACTTTACCTTGTTTACTGTAATTCGAACCCAATTGCTCTAGAACCTGAACATTATTAGGGTTGTGCTCTAACGCCAGCAGATAAGCTCGCTCTGCAAGTTCATAATTGCCACGAGACTGATGTATGCGGCCAATGGTATACAAGGTTTTGTCGCTATATTGTGAGTCAGGAAACTCTAGAGAACGAATATATTCGTAAAGCGCCAGATCAGAATTGTTTTGCCTTAACGCATAGTCACCACGTTTTATCGCTTCCGTTTCGGTTAGTGGTGCAGCGTCTGTACTAAAAGTTTCAACAGGCCTGCCATCATAAAGTTCACTATCAAACTTAGATTGTTTATCGGAATCGCTAGCGCAGCCGGTTAAAAGAGCGATTAATAAAAGAACGGTATAGTTATATTTTTTCATCATTTATCCTTTATTGACCAAAAACTTCTATTATTTTTATGATAGCTGGTCCGAGAACTACAATAAAAAATCCAGGCCAAATACAGACCAATAGAGGAAAAATCATCTTGGTGGGTATTTTAGCAGCAATCTCTTCCACTTCCTGATTTCGTTTATCACGGTAGTCTTCTGTATAGTCACGCAATGTTTGAGATAAGCTACCGCCGATCCTTGATGCATGAGATAGCATGCTGATTAAACCAGCCAACTCCTCAACACCAGTTCGTTCAACAAACCCTTGAAAAGCTTCTGACATATCATAGCCAGCCTTAATTTTCAGGCACACCGTATCTAACTCATCCGCTAAATCCATATGAGACATGCCAAGCTCTTTTGATACTCGCATCAAACCTGCATTTAAGCCTAATCCGGATTCCGTACAAACCACTAACAGGTCAAGCATATCTGGTACACCAGCACGAATACGTGACTGACGTTTTTTAACTAAATGTCGTAAAAACACATTAGGAACAAAGAGACCGACACCGACACAGATTATTAAAATAAAAAGCGGATTTTGCCCACTGTCTGAAAACATGTAATAGAGCAACCCGGCAAAAAAACCAATTAGTGTGGAAAGTGTTTTTGTAACATAGAAGTATGTCAGTGCCGTCTCATTATGAAACCCCGCATGCATCAATTGATGACGCACCGTTTCTTTCTCTTTAGTATTACTGGAAGTGAAAATCGGTGACAAAGATTCAAGCGCATTGTCAATCTTGCTATTTTTCTTTGTTATCTCCGCTTCCATTTTATAGGTTTGTAGACGGTTACGAACGTTAGACTGCTTAGAGCGGCCAAATACAAGTAAAAATAGAGTAATAACCACCAGCACACTGGCGAACATTACCATAATAAGAATGAGGTTCTCTTCTGTTAATTTGAAGTTCTGTAGATAATTGACTAGGTCCTGCATATATCAAACCTCAAAATTAATAATTTTTTTTATCCACACTGCGCCAATGGATAACCCTATTCCGCCATAAATTAATAAACGATGGCCTCGGGGGTCACTATATAGAGGGTCCAAGTACCCTGGACTAATAAAACTTAACATAATAAAGATAGCAAAAGGTGCTAACATTAACACCCAAGCAGACATTTTACTTTCAGCAGACAAGGTTTTTATTTTTCGCTGCAACTTAAATCTGGCTCGTAATACTTTAGACACTTTATCTAAATTTTCAGCCAAATCACCACCGGTTTCTTTCTGCAATAAAACAGCGCTGGAAAAAGCAAACATAGATACGGTTGGATTACGCTCTACCATTTGCATCATAGCTAATCTAATATCATAGCCATAGTTCAAAAGGTTAAAGGTATTCTTAAATTCACTACCTATTGGTTCTGGTAATTCTTTGCCGACTTCGTTAAATGAATAGGTAATGGGATGCCCAGCAGATAACATTCGCTTCATAATATCTAATGCATCAGGAAATAGTTCTTCAAATTTACTTAACCGCTTTGATATTTTGCCACTAATAATAAAATACAAAATCAACCAAACAATAAAACTAACTGCAAAAGAAATATAAAGCTCTGCACCTAAAAAAATCAAAACAAACAGAACCAATATTTGACTCAAAGCCGTATAGGTCACCACCTGTGTTAATGATTTTCCTATACCTGCAAGCTCAAGATTTTTTTTCATATTGGCAAAATAACTGTAGCTCACCAATTTCTGATCGATAGGAGACAAGCTTTTGATGTAATGTTCATTCAACAATGAGCGACTCTGCTCATCAACCTGCGATTGGCTTTCTTTAAGCCGCTTACTAATGGCTTTGTGTTTTGCTTTGTTGCCAGCCGCTGGCATCAGAAATGCTTGGGAAATAAGAAAGACTGCAACAAACAGCAAAGCAAAAAAATACAGTTGGTCCATTGCATTACCCCTTATTCAAAGGTTTCATTAAAAATTTCGTAAGGCAAATGCCACCCACGTTTAGACAAAGAATCATGGCACTGTGGAATTACGCCTGTCGCCGTAAAATAGCCAATAACATTTCCCTCTTCATCCATACCTTGTCGTTGGAATTTGAAGATTTCAGACATGGTAATAATGTCTCCTTCCATGCCATTGATTTCGGCAATACTGACCATTCGCCGCTTACCATCTTCCTGACGCTCCATCTGCACAACCAAATGAATCGCAGAAGCAATTTGTGCCCGTAAGTTTTTGGTAGAAATGTTCCAACCAGCCATCGCAAACATGTTTTCTACACGGCTTAATGCATCACGAGGAGTATTAGCGTGGATAGTCGCCAGCGAGCCGTCATGACCAGTGTTCATTGCAGCCAGCATATCTACCGCTTCACTACCACGCACCTCACCGAGTACTATTCGGTCAGGTCGCATACGTAATGAGTTTTTAACCAGATCCCTTTGGGTAATCTCGCCTTTCCCCTCTAGGTTTGCTGGGCGAGTTTCTAAACGAACAACATGGGGTTGTTGTAATTGCAGTTCCGCGGAGTCTTCAATGGTGATGATTCGATCGTCACTAGGAATGAAGCCTGAAAATATGTTCAAAGTGGTGGTTTTTCCCGAACCTGTACCACCAGATATAAGAATATTGAGTTCGCCTTTCACGGCGGCTTCGACAAAGCGCGCCATCTGCTCGGAGATTGAATTGAAAGATAGCAAATTCTCCATCGTTAGCTTATCGACAGCAAAACGGCGAATGGAAACAGAAGGCCCGTCAAGTGCCAAGGGTGGGATAATTGCATTAACACGTGAGCCGTCAGCTAAGCGAGCATCGACCATAGGCGAAGATTCATCGATACGACGGCCAACTTGGCTAACAATTCGATCGATAATACTGCGCAAATGCCTATCATCAAGAAAGGTATAAGGCGTTCTTTCTAGTTTGCCTCGGCGCTCAACATAGACACTTTTTGCTCCATTAACCAGAATATCTGAAACCGATGAATCATTTAAAAGTGGCTCTAGAGGCCCCAAACCAAACACTTCATCTTCGATCTGTTTTATGACCCGTTTGCGACCTTCTGCACTCAAAGCGTGACTTTGGTCTTCTGCCATTAGCTGCACTACAGCATCATGGAGATCTTTCTTAGCCCTGTCCTTTTCCAAGCTAGAAAGCAATGCCAAATCTAATGTTTCGAGTAGCCGGCGATGATAATAGTGTTTCGTTGCTTGCTCCTGTTCAAGCTGCTTACGGGTATCATCGATTTGTTTGTTTTTTGCTTCGGCTTCACGCAATTTGCGCTGAAGAGGGCTCTCATCCTGTTTAGGTGCTTCACTCTTTTCTTGATTTCCCAGTGCAGGACTAGATTTAGGCTTTACTGGTATATCAGCTTTTGGGGTGCTTTCTTCTTTTAAAAGCTCCTCTTGAAAATCAGAACTAATATTCTTACGTTTAAAAAACATACCCTCTCCCTAATCCATCAGGAAAATAGACGTCTCAGCCAACCTTTTTTCTCTTTAACTGGCGCTAATGTTTGTGATAAATCCACTATTGATTTAGTAATTGAGCTACCTTTTCTCGACTCTACAAATGGTTTCCCTAAGTTGGCACTTTCAATAGCCGCTTTAAAATCATTAGGGATAACATGTATTGGAACTCCTGAAATCGTCTGTTCTATGTCTTTCAGCCTTATTTGCTGACGTTTTTCATAGCGATTAAGGATTATTTCAATTTGATCTCGCTGAATACCGTATTCAAAAGTCATCGCTTTTAGAATACGAGACATGTTTTTCACCGCGACTAAATTTTGTTGCGTAACTAAAAATGTTTTACTAGCTCGCGACAAAATAGGAGAAAACATTCGGTCAACACCACCTGAAAGATCAACAAATACATAAGGATAGTATTCTAATAACGTCGGTAACAACTTACCCATCTGCATCGCTTTATCAAAATTTTCATTATGATTTTCATGTTTAAAACTTAATACATGTAAACCAGATGGATGCTTAGAGACTAAAGCATGCAATGAAATTTCATCTAAATCAGAGGCGTTAGCAATGGCGTCATTAATACTATAGGCTGGATTAATATTGAGATAATCCATCACAACACCAAAGTGGATATCCAAATCCAGCAATAACACTTTATCTCGGTTTTGCATCGCAACTTCAACTGCAGTATTCAGAGCAACAGTTGTTGCACCAGAACCACCTTTGGTATTGATAAAAACGAATAACTGCCCAAGTTTGCGTGCCGCTATTTTTTCTTCTGCCACATTCTTCAACAAGGGCATTAAATCCAAAATCGTGGCCTGATCGGATATAAAATCTGTAGCACCCAGTCGAAGTGCTATTTTTAAAGCACCATTATCACCTTCGTCACCAAATATGATTAATGAAGTGCTGACTTCGCTGTCTTCAATCATCGGTCCATCGTAGTTTTGTAACTCCACGACTTTTTGTGCCCAGTTAGGACCGGTTTCGACAAAAATAAGATCGGGTGGTGTGAAGTGTTTGAAACTGTCCGCAACAACTCCATGAAGCGATATAGCTTCAAAATTCAAACTATTACATTGAGACAGCTCACTCATCATATGAAGTTTGAAAGCATCACTTGAATACAAAACCCATATAGACAAGTTAGTCTTAATTCGAATGTTATTGCTGTCACTACGAGACAATTTAACGGCTTCTCCCATAGAGGCTCCCTTGATTATTTTTATTTGCAGTCAATATAAACATCATCACCTGTTGATGAATCAGTGCGCCCAATGCCTAGTGACTCGGCGGCCAGAACAGTTTCAAACGCAGGTACAGATATAACACCGTTATCTCCTAGAAAATTGAGTATCCCTGAAAAGCCATAGTTGTAGTCAACAACTTCAGCTTTGACATAATGTATAGGTGCATCATCTGCAAAAATATTCGGTACTGACTTGCCATCCGCATCCAAATAATCAATAGCCAGATTCGCATTAGTGAATCCTTTAGGCACAAATTCTGACATTGCCAAACTGCGTATTACATCCCCGTCATCCACCTGACATACCGTAGCAATACGAGCGGATCTGCGTGTTAAGTCATTTAGAGCTTGCAAGTTAAACGTGAAATATCCAAGCTCCAAAATGGCGAAGACAAGCAATAACAATGTTGAAGCCACCAGTGTGAACTCGACGATAGTGATACCTTGTTGATTATGTACCCTCCTCATGGTGCTACCCTCATAACAGCAGAAGAATGGACTGTTAAATTATCCAAAGCATCAATAGGCAACAGATTAAGTATCGACTGGTAATCATAATTAGCACTGACTACGACATAATTACCCACAGGGGTCACCGAAATATCGTCAAGTGTCAATGAGTCAAGTATAGGAGTGGGCGTTTCCCCCTGAACAAAAGAGGTCTTTCCGTACATCACCATTTTCTTGATGTCACTTTCATTCGCAATCGAACCTGACGTGGCTGTGCCATAGATATCCACCACCGCGTAACGAGCTGCATTTTGTACAGATTTGTTTAAAACGCTGTAGCGAATAAAAGCGTTACCAAACTCAATCACAACAGTAAATATCAACAGCAATACAGGTAAAGTCACCAAAAACTCTACTGCAGCAATACCCGATTGTTTATCAACGTAGCTACGCATTTCATGATTCCTTATTAAAAGGATCGTCATAAAGCACAATACGATATGTACCTAAGCTGTTACTGACCCCGTTATAAGGAACGTTCGGCGTAGGGCATTTTTCCAAATACTCTCCGTATATCTCTTGTTTATCGCCATTATTAGTTGGCGCTCGTTGCAACAAGAAGAAACAACCCACTGACTTAACATTGTAGTCACTCGCACCTGTGGGAGAAGGATCACCGTAGGCATCAGCACTGCAGTCAATGATAGGCACTGCTAAGCGTCGCCGGTCGTTTCCAGTGCTTTTATATTGATTATAATTGAAAGTGAGATCTTCTTGGCTATCGAGTGGATAGTCTGCCAATACCGATTCATATTGAGCAATTTCAGCATCAGTAAGTGCTTTGTTATTTTTAGGGTTAACATTGGTCGCTAATGCGGTTTCGGCTTCTGCTATTTTTTCAAATACATCAGTTATCGTGTTTACATCCTTATGATCATTCTTATAAATATCATTGAGTTCAGCTTCGGTGGTATTTGAGTCAGCAGGAAAAAGCACAGCATCGAGATTAGATCTATCACCAAAACGCATATTAAGCCCGTCACCAACAGGCCCTACGGTATTACCCGGTTTTGAACGAACGGTTCTTCCCGGTACCGCGCATCCTTTATATGCCCCAGCTAATTGTTCACTGAGCTTGTAGTTTTCTGTCTCTGAAGGGGTATTAGGATCATCTGGGTCATAATTAAGTAACTGAAAATTTCCTGGTCCCATTTCAGAGTTGTTGGTTGCCAGTTTAAGCGCATAAATACTGTTGTACTCATAGCCAGAATTACTGGTGTCGCTAGCGTCTATTTCACAAACAGCCATAGGCACCAGATTACAACTTCCGCCACCAGCACTAGGTCCTGCAACAGCGCTGGCCGACAACTGCTTATCAAGACCAAACATCTGCATAACAAAACTGTTTAAAGATAAGTTATTTACAGCAACCCTTACATAATGATCTTCTCCCGCCGGATCATATCCACCGGTCATATCAGCGCGATTTGCCAAAGTAATATTCACTTCAACGGGTGCGGAGACAAAATCTAACTCAGCATTTCCGTTTGCCGTCGCCATTTGAGCGAGAGCATCTTTGGCAGCACCTGATGCGATGGCAAGAGCACTTGTTGCTGTTCCACTAGTAAAATCAGAGCGATCGAGCACTAAAGCCGCAGCTAATGCAGCAGAGTCAACGCTGTTTTGCAGCTTAGTCCGGTTCATAAGCGCATGGTTGATATCAACGGCTAACGCTGCAATCCCCATAAAGGAAAACAGTGCTATTGTTACAATCACAGCAACCAGACCTCGCTGTTTTCGCATTCCGCGAACTGGATGGTGTGTTTTCATATTGGCCTCAACTTAATTAAAGCCTAACAGCACTTGGCTGCTAGAGCCGCCCTCTAGAGTTTCACCACTTTTGCCAGTATAAGAACTGTAAGCGTCTTCCATACGCTCCCCATTACCAGATGGTATAACTTCTAAGTTATTGAGAGTGGCTGACGTGTCATAGGTTTGTTGCACCCTAAGCTGAGCAACGTGTGTTCCCAAACGATGTTGATTGGCACAACCAGTAAGCAAAATGCTCAATGACACTAATATCAATGATGTGTATTTCATTTGAAGCTTCTCCTTACATATCGTGACCAAATGATCCTTCAGCACCACCTCGAGAGTTATCTTGCAACTCGTCATATTTCTGAGGTTCAGCTTTATGCACATCATCCGGTTTAGCGATATAAGCACCTCTACCTAATAGGTAATATTTAACGTCGCTTGGCTCAACGAAAGCATCAGTTGGTAATTTAATTCTAGAACGATCGATAGGTTTAGCCAGTCTAGGCGTGACCAAAATGACCAGCTCAGTTTCCCCAGAAATATACTCCTGACTACCAAATAATTGCCCCAAAACTGGCACATCTCCTAATCCAGGAAATTTAGAGGCCGAGTCACGAACATTTTCACTAAGAAGACCTGCAATACCAATGGTTTGTCCATCAGCAAGCTCCAAGGTAGACGAGGCGCTGCGACGGGTAATTGGTGGGATATAGTAAGTGGCATTTGTCCCTGTAGTGCTTAAGGATAGAGTTGTGGAAGTCGCTATTTCGCTGACATCAACAGCTAAATTTAAGTTAATTTTCTTATCACTGAGAATCGTAGGGATAAATTTCACACCCACACCATACTCTTTATACTCAATGGTAATCCCGTCCTCGTCTGGGACTGGTATAGGGAATTCCCCCCCAGCTAAAAATTCGGCTTTTGCACCACTTAAAGCGGTTAAGTTTGGTTCGGCCAAAACCTTAGCTACTCCAGTTTCTTTTGCGATATCAAGAGCTAGAGTAAACAGAGTATTCCCATCAATAAACGAAGATAGGATGCCCGTACTTTCCGCTAGAGGGGCACCAAGCACAGGATTTACACCAAGGAAGCCACCACCGACAGAGGTGCCACCAATGGAGAAATTACCGTTGGTCTGAAAGAAATTAAAATTGGTTCCAAAACGCCTCACTAAACTACGTTGCACTTCTGCTACGGTTACTTCCAACATCACTTGTTGAGCGCCACCTATCGTCATTAAGTTAACTACGCCCGTGCTTCCACTTTCTTCGTTACGGGTTGCAGTTTCACTATCTGCAGCCTGACCAGCAGCATAAGTTTCGGCCAAACGTAATGCTAAGTTCATTTTTTCTAGTGAACTTACCTGACCACTTAAAATCAGACGATTTTGCGCACTTTGCACACTCACGGTTTCATCCGGCATTATTTCAAACAGCTTGGCTTTGAGATTATTCACATCATGAGTCACTTCGATATTGATGGACTCGATTAACTGCCCTCGGCTATCCCAAGCCATCAAGTTGGTAGAACCCAGTTTCTTACCAATTAAAAACAGCTCATCAGCTTTTAACATCACAATATCTAAAACATCTGGATCCCCTAAAGAGACTCGTGTCGCTTTTCCCGCCAATTCTACAAAGGTCGATTTATGATGTGGAACATTGACCGTTTTACCACTTTGAGTAGCCGCTATTACCCAGTGATTCAGTGCAAAACACAGTGTAAGTGCCGTTATTATTCTTTTCATCACTCACCTCACTCCCTGACCCGAACACTTGATGAATTCGTTCCTTTAATGATTGTCACTCGTGGAGCAACATACGGTTGAACCACTTTAGGTTCTATTGCTTGTGGATTACGCAGAGCCAGTTGTATAGCCCCTTTAGTATTGGCACTGAGTAACTTCTCTGCTTCTTTAGGGGTTACTTCAAGAGTTACAGCCCGAACAATGATGGGTTTGTTTTCTTTGGTTCTAGCCGTTTGGTCGACAGCTAACACTTTAATATCTTTTAAAACGGTGGTTGTAGATGCAGAGTTTTGGCCGAATTTCACTGTACTGAGAATATCAACTCGATTTCCCGGAAGAAGAAACCCTGCCACACCGATAACATCATTGACTCGAATGGTCACCGCACGCTTATCTTCAGGAATGAGTGTGGCGAGCGTTGCACCTTGCCCCGGAGCATTCACATGTTGAGCAATAATAATTTCATCAGGGTATAAGTTATCTGCGGCAACCATACCAACCAACTCAGATACATCAGAAAACTGATGTTCCGAACGCCACGCTTTTTCCAATAATTTAGTGGTAAAGTGTTGCTCGTCAAGAATAGTACCTGCAGGTACTTCTATGGCTGCCACTACAACTGGTTCTCGCTCAACGACTTCAACTTCCGTTTGAGGTTGAGATTGCCTATCCATCCACTGCTTAGCAAAAAAAACAGCTCCAAGACCAAAAATGATCGACAGCAAAAACAGTAAAATGATCTGATTGCGACTCATCGAGCGCCTCCTCCTTTTCCATCTGCCGTGAAGTAAACTTCCCATGCACGCTCAAGTATTTCTGGCGTAATAATCGGTTCTGCTTCTTCAAATGCGATGATGTCTCGACTGATTCCAATAATGTCTTTTGGTAAACAAGGATAAAAGCCCACACCATGTAAACTGTGTAAGTTATATAAACTTTCAAAAGACGCTTGCTGTACTGATAGCGAACGACCACTCGCCATGCTTTCCCATAGCGCGTGGTATTCAGATTGATGTAAAGGGTGGAACTGAATTTTGTAGCCCAAACGGCGAAGAAATGCGGGATCACTGATCTTCTCAGGATCCAAGTTGGTAGAAAACGCTAAAGTCAAAATAAAAGGGATCGTAATTTGCTGACCGTTAGGCAGAGAAAGATGGTCAAAAAAGTACTCCATAGGCACAATCCAACGGTTCAAAATGGTGTCCACAGGCATAGGCTGACGCCCTAAATCGTCAATAACCAGAATGCCGTTATTCGCCATCATTTGCAGTGGTGCCATCCAAACTCTGTTGTGTTCGGTATGGTTAACCTCAAGCATATCCATGGTGAGCTCACCGCCTACTTGAATGCTTGGGCGCTCACACAACACCCAACGACGATCATATTGATCTTTGTAGGTTAGGGTTTGCGATTGCGTATCTTTGTCAACTACAGGTTTATGATGCTGCTGTGAAAGTACTTTTATAATGTTACCCGCAGCATAAACCGCGTAGGGAACGTAGACCGAGGTGTTGAGCGAATTGAGCAGCCGAGTCGCGACATAAGTTTTACCTGTACCCGCATCGCCATACAGTAATAACGCACGGCCGGAATTAATGGCTGGCCCCAATACTGAAATCATCCTCTCTGCGCCAAACACATCGCTCATAGCGCGAGTAACATCAGGGCGCGTAACCAGTTTGGCGCGCACATCTTGCGCCTTCACCATAGCGTTATAATCTTGTAATGAAACGGGAGCAGGTCCTAAATAGGCATCTCGTTGAAAAGCATTATCTGCCTCTTGCATGCCTGTTTCTGACAAACCATAACGTACATGTCCAGATGACTGGGCTAAATAAGAGTTAGATTCAGCTTGATAGACTTCTACCAGCGACTTTTTACGTAACACAGCGATGAGTTCTTCAATCATATGGCTGCTGATAGCCATCAAGCGAGTGAGTTGCAAAATGTCAGATTTAGGGTAAGCCGCTAGCTGTTTAAGTAGCAAATTTTCGAGAACAGCTTGAGGAATATGAAGCTCATCGAAAGTAGTCGGAACTTTAGGTGCAGCAGCCTGAGGTGTGAGCGCTGCTTTAGGTAATACCTCTTGTAGCGTTTCTGCCATAGCTGCATCCTTAAGCTTAATAAAAATTAATGTTGAAAATACTGATACATAGCCAATGCAATAACGAGTATTGGGGCAAAAGGCATTTTAGTAATATGTCTACTGTCCAACTCCGAATTGATAAACCTATTGTAATCTCCATTAGAGATTAAAGAAAAATGTAAAGATACGTAACTATTTCTGTTTAATAACAAATACATAGTACCAACAAAAATACATGATAAAGCTATACATAAAAAAGTATCAAAAAATCCTTTAATACCAACAAAAAAACCGATTACAGAAAGTAATTTGACATCTCCCGAAGCTAAAACTTTCCCGAAATAAAGAATCATACCAACAACAAAAAAAACGAATAAACCCAAACAACTATTAATAATAAAAACATTTTCAACGTCTTTATTAAAATATCTAATAAGTAACGAAAAAAAATTTAAAAAAAATAAAATAATTACTAGGTAATTGGGTATACGATACTCTCTAGCATCAAATACACCAATTACCAATAGAGTACACCAAAAGAAGAGTTGCACCCTTCCCTCCTAGCTTAAAACCTGAAAATACAGGTTATCCAATAGAGTTAATAATATTGCCAATACCGTTTATAATAGCGTTACCAAGATTACCAAATGCAGTAGCTAGACCGACTACAATCAACGAACCAGCAACAACATACTCAACAGCACTAAGTCCGTCCTCGTCTGCCCAAAAAGCTTTAACTTGCTCAATAAACTTATTCATTAGAGGCCTCCTTTTTAAATGGCTCATTTCTAATGTAGAGAGTTCTTAAATTTGCAGTTAGGACTTTTTTGTTCTCTTTTGGCACTTTTTTATACTTAAAAACGGTCATCATAGGAAAAACAGCTCAACCTTTAGGATGGATTTGTACTAACTACAAAGTGTTAAATTCATAGCAAAGCCTTTATAAAACAAGTTTCAAATAAGTTGAGACAAACAGTTAGAGCTGAGCATATTACCTAGATTACAAGCCACACTATTTATACTTGTACTTTCTCATTCTTGAAATTATTGAAAAAAATTACATCGACAATATGAAGCAATATCACTATTAATACTTACATCAACACGCCATTTCTCTAGGTAAAACCTACAACTTTTAGATGACAACTTGCACTTTCCAGTCACAACTCTACGCTTACATTACCATGACAACAAAATGACAATGCTGACATTATTCTGACAAAAAGAAACTAAGAACCTAGTTGATTATCTACGGAAGGATAAAAACTCACTTATGGCAACAAAACATGTCGCTCACTGGCTTGGAAGCCCTGTGAATCAATTGCCCCTGAGAGCGCAACACGCATGTAACTCTTTTTTTACCGTGATTGAACACGGCAACGATGTCTCTGTTTTAAGTGAACCCAACATCCACTATGCAGTGTTTTTTCTACACAGAGATAAATGCCAAGAGTTATTGCTCACTGCGCTAAGAATTTGTGCAAACCTCAACAAGTATTTGGTCGTTATTCATGAAGGGAACTTTCTAAACTCAATTAATAGAAACGAAGCTATTTTTGGCATTATTGATATATCAAAAGAAGATCCTCATATCGCAGCGAGTTTGATCAGTGAAAAGCTTAATCTCAGTTTTTCTTCTGGCCGAAGAGCCTTGGATCCAAGGTTACAACATACTCCGCCACATCCTCATACAATGAGTAAGGAGATGTTAGACATCTTGCGACATATTGATCTCAACCTTACGCAAGAAATTAGGGAAGAAGATGTCGCAAGCTATTGCCACTACTCAATCTCCTATTTTTCCAAGCTGTTCAAAAGAATGGTGGGGGTAAGCTTCAGAGATTACATTTGTAGCAAGCGAATCACACTTGCAAAGCGGCTTCTACTCGAAGAGCCAAATGCAAAAATCGCCTTTGTTGCCTATCAGTGCGGGTATCATGATGTATCGTACTTTTCCCGTATTTTTAAGAAGAAAACAGGTATAAGTCCGGGAGTGTTTAGGCAAATCAACGCTCCTTAAATTTACAAATTTTCACGTTTTGATCTTTTTCGAACCAACAAACCCGTGCTAATGTTAAGTTGAATTAACATTTTTACAACAATAATAAGCTGTTGTATGGAGTTCGAACATGATTCTGCCAAATGAGTCACATCAACCTTACTGCTCTCTCCCACCACCAAACGAAATGATTTTGAAATGGGCCGAAGAGCGACCTAATGACGTTTATCTGAAACAGATAATCAACCGAAAATTCGTCGAATTTACTTATGCTGATGTTGCAGACAAGGCTTTGCGCTTGGTTTCAGCATTGCGAGCCCTAGGAGCCAAGCCCGGCGATAAAGTCGCGCTTGTTTCTAAAAACTGTGCGGAGTGGTTTATTTGCGATTTGGCGATGATGCTGGGTGACTATATCAGCGTTCCCATTTTTCCAACCGCAGGTTCTGACACAATCGAATACTGTCTGAATCATAGCGGCAGCCAACACATAATCATCGGTAAGCTGGATGATAATGAAGCGGTTATTGAAGCTATGAAGGCAACCCCGAACATCGTCAGTATCGCTTTACCTTACAGTTCTGCTCCAAAATGCCAATACGAGTATCAAGAGCTAATTAAACAGTACCCACCAAGCAGAGAAAGAGCTCAGCACCACGATGACAAGCTGATGTCGTTGGTCTATACATCTGGAACATCAGGTCAGCCAAAAGGCGCTATGCTCACCTACGGAGCTTTTACTTGGTCTGTGCAGCAATTGATAGAGCTGATACAGATCGAAGACAACGATCGTTTGTTCTCTTATCTACCGTTAGCACACATCACTGAACGCGTGTACATTTTCGGAACCTCTATACAGGGTGGGGTTCAAACCGCCTTTCCTGAATCACTTGATACGTTTATTGAAGACGTCAGAATGCACCGTCCAACCTTCTTTATTTCGGTGCCACGTTTATGGACACTGTTCCAACAAAGAATTCTAGATAAGCTTCCTCAGCGAAAACTGAACTTATTGCTAAAGATTCCGTTTGTAAACTCAATAGTAAAACGCAAGATAGCCGATGGTTTAGGGTTAGACAATGCAAGGATATTAGGCTGTGGTTCTGCACCTGTATCTCCTTCTTTGCTTAGTTGGTATCACCAATTGGGATTAAACATAACCGAAGCATGGGGAATGACAGAATCATTTGCCTACAGCACTATCAACTACCCTTTCCGCGCAGATAAAATTGGTACAGTCGGTAATGCAGGGCCTGGAGTAAAAATAAAAATTGCTCAAGATGGTGAGATTCTTGTTCTCAGCAAAGGGCTTTTCTCTGGTTACTACAAAAATGATATTGCAACTAAAGAGTCATTTGATAGTGAAGGATGGCTGCACACGGGTGATATTGGCTCGATAGATAGCGACGGCTATCTCAGCATTCAAGGACGTAAGAAAGACACCTTCAAAACAGCTAAAGGTAAGTTCGTAGCACCCGTACCTATTGAAAAGAAACTGTTTGAATATTCGCGTGTAGAAATGATGTGTATGATTGGTTTAGGCTTACCCGCGCCAATACTATTAGTGGTTCCTCACGCATTTCCAAATTTTGACCGTTCGCGTTACGAAAGGACGACCGAGAAAATCATTAAACGCATTAATTCTGAGGTAGAGACTCACGAACAAATTAAAGGTGTTTTGATGATCAAAGAACCATGGTCAATAGCCAATGGTATTCTCACGCCGACGTTAAAAATTAAGCGCCATGTTTTAGAGAAAAAGTATCATGAAATTGGACAAAACTGGCCTAAAGATCAATTGATCGTCTGGGAAAAGTAAGTCAATTAACCCACCGCTAGCATCCTCTCTCCCAGTGAATGAGTCGTCTTTATCTGGGAGAGAACATCTTACCCCACCTAAGATAAATTATTCTCCGTCATTTGATTCAAGCTTGTATTGGAATCACCAATAAAACAAAAGCCCCATTCGCTTTCACGAATGGGGCTTAAAATACTTATTTAACTAATGACGAGTTAATTAGGCATTATTTCTTAGCGTTACGCTCTTTAACTTCAGCGATAACTTTTTCTGCTACGTTAGCAGGACATGGTGCGTAGTGTGCGAACTCCATAGAGAACTGACCACGACCAGAAGTCATTGTACGTAGTGTACCGATGTAGCCGAACATTTCAGATAGTGGAACGTCTGCTTTGATACGTACGCCAGTAGCGCCAGCTTGTTGGTCTTTGATCATACCACGACGACGGTTAAGGTCACCGATTACGTCACCAACGTGATCTTCTGGAGTGAACACGTCAACTTTCATGATTGGCTCAAGAAGTTGCGCGCCAGCTTTTGGCATAGATTGACGGAATGCGCCTTTCGCTGCGATTTCAAATGCAATAGCAGATGAGTCAACTGCGTGGAAGCCACCGTCGAACAGTTCAACTTCAACGTCTAGCGTAGGGAAGCCAGCAAGAACACCGTGATCCATCATGCTTTCGAAGCCTTTTTCTACTGCAGGCCAGAATTCTTTAGGTACGTTACCACCAACAACTGTTGATTTGAACGTGAAGCCAGAGTTTGGCTCACCTGGTTTGATGCGGTAGTCGATCTTACCGAACTGACCTGAACCACCAGACTGTTTCTTGTGCGTGTAGCTATCTTCAACCGCTTTAGTGATTGTTTCACGGTAAGCAACTTGAGGAGCACCAACAGTCAGTTCAACACCGTAAGTACGCTTAAGGATGTCTACTTTGATGTCTAGGTGTAGTTCGCCCATACCTTTAAGGATGGTTTCACCTGAGTCTTCGTCAGTTTCAACTTGGAAAGATGGATCTTCTGCAACCATTTTACCGATCGCGATACCCATTTTCTCAGTAGAACCTTTATCCTTAGGTGCTACAGCGATTGAGATTACTGGTACAGGGAAAATCATAGGCTCTAGAGTACATTCGTGCTTAGGATCACATAGAGTGTGACCAGTTTGCACGTTCTTCATACCTACGATAGCGATGATGTCGCCCGCTTGAGCTTCAGTGATCTCTGTACGATCGTTCGCTTGCATCTCAACCATACGGCCGATACGCTCAGTTTTACCAGTTGCAGAGTTAAGAATGGTGTCACCCTTCTTAATGCGACCTGAGTAAATACGTACGAATGTTAGAGCACCGAAACGGTCATCCATGATCTTAAACGCAAGAGCTTTAAGTGGAAGTTCAGCGTCAACGATCGCTTTCTCACCAGTTGGTTCACCAGTTTCTGGGTTAGTTAGATCTTGTGGTTCAACTTCTGTTGGGCTTGGTAGGTAATCTACTACTGCGTCAAGAACAAGTTGCATACCTTTGTTTTTGAATGCAGAACCACAGAATGTTGGGAAGAACGCTAGGTCACGAGTACCTTTACGGATACAACGCTTAATGTCTTCGATAGAAGGTTCTTCGCCTTCCATGTAAGCCATCATTAGCTCATCATCTTGCTCAACAGCAGTTTCGATCAACATTTCACGGTATGTTTCTACATCATCAACCATGTCTGCTGGAACTTCTTTGACTTCGTAGTTCTCTGGTAAACCAGAATCATCCCACACATATGCTTGGCGGTTTAGGATGTCAACAACACCAACGAAATCGTCTTCACGACCGATTGGTAGAGTCATAACTAGTGGGTTTGCACCTAGTACTTTTTTAACTTGCTCAACAACGTTAAGGAAGTCTGCACCCATACGGTCTAGTTTGTTTACGAAAATGATACGTGATACTTCAGATTCGTTAGCGTAACGCCAGTTAGTTTCTGACTGAGGTTCAACACCGCCAGAACCACAGAATACACCGATACCGCCATCTAGAACTTTAAGTGAACGGTATACTTCAACTGTAAAGTCAACGTGTCCAGGAGTATCGATAACGTTTAGACGGTGATTTTTCCATTCACACGTTACAGCTGCTGACTGGATAGTAATACCGCGCTCAGCTTCTTGCTCCATGAAGTCTGTAGTAGATTCACCATCGTGAACCTCACCAGTTTTATGGATTTTACCAGTAAGCTTAAGAATACGCTCAGTGGTAGTGGTTTTACCCGCGTCAACGTGCGCGAAAATACCAATGTTTCTGTATTTCGATAAATCTGCCATTGTCTTACTCTGTTAATAGGATATAAAATGCGCGCAGAGTATATCACAATCTGTCAAGACTGATACCCCCGCAAACCGCTGCCCTTAAAAAATATTTAACTACAGCTAATGATCGTGAAATATAGGCGATTCCATCCCAAGACGCGAGCTAAATCAAAAATATTTTCTCGACTTTCATCTTTGGGAATAACACACCTAAAGTTCATCAAATGCTTCAATTGCCTCTGAAAGCTTCTTAACGCCATGTATCTGCATTCCTGCAATACCACCTTTAGGCATATTTGCAGCAGGAACAATGGCCCTTTTAAAGCCGTGTTTGAACGCTTCATTCAAACGTTCTTGCCCGCTTGGTACAGGGCGAATTTCTCCGGCCAGCCCCACTTCACCGAAAATAACAACGTCTTTCGGTAGCGGTTTGTCACGAAAACTGGATAAAAGAGCCATCAACAATGCCAAGTCAGCGCTGGTTTCCGTTACTTTCACGCCACCTACTACATTGACAAACACATCTTGGTCAGCCATTTGCAGCCCACCGTGTTTGTGCAACACCGCAAGCAATAATGACAAACGGTTCTGCTCCAGCCCAACTGCAACTCGCCTTGGATTCGCCAACTGCGAATAATCCACTAGCGCCTGTATTTCAACAAGCAATGGACGTGTACCTTCCCATACAACCATCACTGAACTGCCTGAAGTCTCTTCTTCTCCACGAGAAAGGAAAATGGCAGATGGGTTACTTACTTCGCGCAGCCCTTGGCCTGTCATAGCAAATACGCCAAGCTCATTGACAGCACCAAAGCGGTTTTTATGACTGCGTAAAGTTCGGAATCGTGTATCTGAACCACCATCAAGCAATACTGAACAGTCAATAATGTGTTCCAGTACTTTCGGACCAGCTAAAGAGCCATCTTTTGTAACGTGACCAACAATAAATACCGCAACATTGTTTTGTTTTGCATAGCGAGTCAACGTTGTTGCTGATTCTCGGACCTGAGCCACCGTTCCGGGAGATGACTGAACATCAGCAACATGCATCACCTGAATCGAGTCAATCACCATAATTCTTGGCTGCTCTTTTTCAGCGACCTGACAAATTTTATCAACGTTGGTTTCAGAGAGCATTTTCAGATGCTCTTTAGGCAACCCCAGTCGAGATGCACGCATTGCGACCTGTTGAAGTGATTCTTCGCCAGTGACATAAAGCGTAGGCATTTGAGGTGAGAGCAAACACATGGTTTGTAACAAAAGTGTAGATTTACCAGCACCAGGGTTACCACCGATTAAAATTGCAGCGCCAGGCACCACACCACCACCAAGTACACGGTCCAGTTCTTTAAAGCCACTACTAAAACGAGGAACTTCCTGTAGATTGATTTCTGAAAGTGTTTGAACCTGTGATTCTGTAGCACTTCCCGCATAACCACTGAGTCGCTCATTACGCGCAACCTGTGGTGAAGCAGCCAGCCTTACTTCAGATATGGTATTCCATGCGCCACAAGCGTTACACTGACCTTGCCAACGGGGAAAATCTGCGCCGCAATCGTTACATACGTAAGCGCGTTTTGCTTTTACCATGCTTCCTCAAATTCATCTAAGTTGTGACATAGAGACTTTAATAATATGTTGAATCAATGCAACATATTGCTAAAGAAATCATTATCAATGCCGATTTTATTAAGTGGACATTACTCTAACAGAAAACTATGCAGCAATCTGAAATTCTCTCCCTCGCTGAACGGCTAATTCCCGCTTATAAATCAGCCGACTTTGAGCAACTCCTGAATAAATTCACGGGGGGACAGCCGCCGTCTGTCAAACTTCTGGTGAAGATGGAATTGAATCGAGTCATGGCTCCATGCTCCAAAAGCATTGATTTACGCGGGCGAGTTCAAGGTGAATGCAGAGAATATGAGTTAGACGGCAAAAAACATTGGCTGGATGATGTTGCATTTAATACTTATCACAAGAGTGTTAAGAAGTTTGGCGGTTACACCGAAGGGGTTTGGGAGAATTTAATTAATACTCGCAACAACTTTCGCGTTATGAATCAGCAAGGCACATTGAACAAAGGTAAGAGTGTCACTGTAGATGGTAGCTTTGAAGTTGAACCGATTAAATTGGGTTATGACCTTAAACGCTTAGAAAATCGCTTAAAAATTAATACTCAGGTCAAAATCCATCTGCCAAGTAATG
This sequence comes from Vibrio diazotrophicus, assembly GCF_038452265.1. Classification (NCBI taxonomy): domain Bacteria; kingdom Pseudomonadati; phylum Pseudomonadota; class Gammaproteobacteria; order Vibrionales; family Vibrionaceae; genus Vibrio; species Vibrio diazotrophicus. The sequence goes on along the minus strand of NZ_CP151842.1, from coordinate 581,756 downwards.
AGCAAGTGGTTCACGGTTTGAGTGTCGATTTATCAGCATCTGGCGCCAAATTCAAAGTTCCTTCAGCATTCAACTACAAACTTGGCGATACCATTTGGGTTCAATTCACCGAACTCACTAAAAGCAGCAAGCTGGAAGAGCTAAACAAACCGATTGAATATCGTATTCTTGGTGTTGATGAATCTTACGATAATGACGCGATAAAGTATTTGCGTGCTTTGAAACTGTCAGAGAGCCTAATTATTGAAAAGGTGATTGAAGAATCGCTAAAAAATAACAGCCAGAAAGCTCGTCACGACAACCAAGATAAAATTATCCGCGCTCGGACTCGTGGTTACGAACACAGCTATTTAAAACATACTTGTAACTTGCCTGTATTTTTCAGTGGCAGCGAACTGAAATTGGCACTGCTCACCGAACACAATCATCAGCTTTGGCAATACTGGCACGACGAGCGAAACCAACAATCTTTAAGTAGCTTGTTTAACCAGACTCGTATGGACATGCTCACCAAACCAGGTGTAAGCGGCAGTAATAATGTCCTTTATGCTTTTAAACACGAGCATCAAGATAAGACGTTCTTCTTCTCTATGATGATGCCCGAAGCCACTAGCGACCAACGTAAACTGTTTTGGCATGTCGGTGCACGTAAAGAAAGTTGGAAAGCTTTCCGTTTATCGGTATTTGAGCTTTCTCAGTCAGAGCGAGAAGAACTGGCTAATCATTCCAGTGAACTTGCGAACCAGTCGCAAAAACTCACTCACTGCGGTGTATTACAAGAAATCAGTGATTTCAGCTCGGCGAAGGACTATTTACTAGTCGACAAACCTCAGTTGCCAACCAGTGATCTCAACCCATTTCGTCATCCCCGTAAGGTTATTGGCTCTCCTACAGGTATCTATTTTGACGCCCGCTCACGACGTAAAGAGCCTCGCTACACACTGAAAACCCCTGTGAATGTCATTTTCAATGACCAAGTTCTTGGAGAAGGTGCCACTGTAGATCTTTCCAAACGCGGACTGAATGTGATTGTGAATACCCCTTTACAATTGAAAGCGGGGGACATGATCAACATCGATTATCTCGAGTTGAAGCTGTACGACAAAAATTTACCTCTCAATAATGTTCCGTATCGGGTAATTAGAATCAGCCCTGAAGGACAGCGGTTGCATCTTGTGATCGATGAAAATGCGCAAACGATGAAAACCATCGCTTTTTTCAATAGCATCATCGAAAGCAATCAAGACAAGTTAAAAGCAAAAGAAGAAGTTCTGCCTAGCCCACAGTTACTTGAAGGCTTACACAATATTTTGTTGGATAAGATTGTTAGCGCACCTATTTTTGTCGAGAAGAGCGGTCCTAGCCTGAAGCCTAAAGTGATTGGTGTAAATTACCCTCTTCCACCTCACTTGGCTTTGCTGGCCAAATTGGGGCAAGAAGGTCAGATATCTCTTGAGCCAATCTTTAAAGGTCACACCAACACCTTACTGGCGACACCAATGAAGCGAATTGATGGTGCTGAAGCTCAACACAATGAAGTCTATATTGCTGCAATCAAATTTGGCTCACGCATCCAGTCTGTTGAGACTCGATTGTTATCAGATTTTGCCAATACAAAAGAACGCATTAAGTTCATTCAAAAGGCACAATTGATGGGTGAGATTTTCATTCTAAGACTTTGCGGGGCTCCAGTGTTTGATCCATTCACAGTACTGTTGAGACGAGATATTGATGAACTGGCACAAATCAGCCTCCATCAAGCCAAAAACTTAGAGAAAGAAATCGGTGCCATTGTCGGATATGGTGAGATTATCGATATTACTGAAGAAGTTCTTATCCGGTTGGAATTAACGAGCTAAAACTTTTCTTGTTACGCAAATAAAAAATCCAGTGCTAATACACTGGATTTTTTATTCTCATTTAACTTAGGTTACTCGTTAGCCGTAAGCTCAGCTTTCTCTTTCGCTAGCTGAGCTTCGCGCACATCTTTGTAGATTCGCCCCAACTCAATAAACGAGTAACGATGTTCTACGTACTCATACACATTGAACGAGATAGCCAACTTATAAAGTGACACAGCATGAGCATAATCACCTTGCATGTGATAACGCTTACCTAGGTAGAAATAGGCTTCTGTTAAACGCTGCGCTAATACATTGTTGTCACGCGTACTCGCTAATATCGCTTTGAATAGTTGCTCTTCAGATATTTCGTCCAACATCATAGCAACCAACAACCATCCCCACTCTTCATTGTGAGATTTGAACTGTTGGCTTAGCTCGGCTTTTGCAGTATTTGGATCGAGATCCATTTTAATAATGTAGCGCCAAAGAGCTCGAAACGGATCGTTAGGATCCATTTGATAATGTTTGTCCGCTTCATCGAATGCGAGCTGTGGGCGCTCACCGTAATAAAGCGCAACCGCTCGGTTACGCATTGCATATTCATTGTTCGGATCAAGCTCTAATGTTGAATCAAAAGACTCGTAAGCTGCATCGAACTCACCAGTTTCAGTGTAATAAACACCTAACAGATTAAAGATATCTGATTGTGCGGGGTTTAACGCTAACGATTGGGTGAAATCTAAACGAGCTAAATCACGTAAGCCGACACTGTCATAAGCGTTGCCACGTTCAAAAAGCATTTTTGCTCGAACTTCGTCGGTTAAATCAGAGCGCTGTAATAGCTGAGTCAAACGCGCTATTTGAACTTCCTGCTGCACACTAGCCTGTAAAGGAATAGCCATTGGTGGATAAACCCAAGGTAAGGATTGATCCGATTCTGATGAATTGTTCGCACATCCAGCTAATAGCATTAACGCTACACTGGCCGCTGCGGTTTTGAACCATTTCACTAATAGATACTCCTGTATACCCCAAACGCATGAAAAAGGGAGCGAATCACGCTCCCTTTATAACACGCTTTCTAGATAAAATGCGAAAACAGTTCGCATTCCATCTTTTGCGTAAACTTATTCCGCTTCTGGAGCAGAATCAGTTGCAGCTGCTTCAACTGGCTTTTCTACTGCTTCTTTCATGCTCAGACGAACACGGCCTTGGCGGTCGATTTCAAGTACTTTAACTTGAACTTCTTGGCCTTCAGTTAAGAAATCAGATACTTTCTCTACACGCTGGTCAGCGATTTGAGAAATGTGTACAAGACCATCTTTACCAGGAAGAACGGTTACGAATGCACCGAAATCAGCGAGGCGTGCAACTTTACCTGTGTAGATCTTACCAACTTCAACTTCAGCAGTGATTTGCTCGATACGACGAATCGCTTCTTGCGCTTGCTCACCAGAAGTTGCTGCAATCTTGATTGTGCCGTCATCTTCGATTTCGATTGTTGTACCCGTTTCTTCAGTTAGCTGACGGATAACTGCGCCGCCTTTACCGATAACATCTTTGATCTTATCTGAGCTAATCTTCATTGTGTGGATACGTGGAGCGAATTGTGAAATATCGTCACGAGCACCAGAGATAGCTTCATCCATCACAGATAGGATGTGCTTACGTGCACCTTGCGCTTGGTTAAGTGCAATTTGCATGATCTCTTTAGTGATACCTTCGATCTTGATGTCCATTTGAAGAGCAGTAATACCTGTGTTAGTACCTGCTACTTTAAAGTCCATATCACCTAGGTGGTCTTCGTCGCCAAGGATGTCTGAAAGAACAACGAAATCGTCGCCTTCTTTAACAAGACCCATTGCGATACCCGCAACAGAAGACTTGATTGGCACACCAGCGTCCATAAGAGCCAGTGAAGTACCACACACAGATGCCATTGAAGAAGAACCGTTTGATTCAGTGATTTCTGAAACAACACGTACTGTGTACGGGAATTCTTCTGGAGAAGGCATTACTGCTGCAATACCGCGCTTAGCCAGTTTGCCGTGGCCGATTTCGCGACGCTTAGGAGAACCTACAAAACCAGTTTCACCTACACAGTATGGAGGGAAGTTGTAGTGTAGTAGGAAGTAATCTTTCTTCTCACCAGTTAGCTCATCAATGATTTGCGCATCACGTTGAGTACCTAGAGTTGCCGTTACTAGCGCCTGAGTTTCACCACGAGTGAATAGCGCAGAACCGTGAGTACGAGGAAGAACACCAGTACGTACATCAAGTGCACGAACCATGTCTTTCTCACGACCATCAATACGTGGGTTACCCGCGATGATGCTACGACGTACAACTGTTTTTTCTAGATCGTGGAAAATAGTGTGAACTTCTTTTAGGTTCAGCTCTTCATCTTCAGCAAGTAACTTTTCATTCACTTCAGCACTGATTTCGTGGATACGGTCATAACGCGCCATTTTTTCAGTGATTTGGTAAGCTTCAACAAGTTTAGTCTCAGCTAGCTCAGCGATTTTCGCTTTAAGTTCTGTGTTTTCTGCTGGAGCTTCCCAAGACCATGCTGGAGTTGCAACTTCTGCTGCAAATTCGTTGATAGCATTGATAACTGTTTGTTGTTGGTCGTGACCAAATACAACAGCAGAAAGCATCTCTTCTTCAGTTAGGTTGTCTGCTTCTGATTCAACCATCAATACTGCTGATGAAGTACCAGCAACAACAAGGTCAAGCTTAGACGCAGCAAGCTCAGTGTTGCTTGGGTTAAGTACTAATTGACCATCAATGTGACCAACACGAGCTGCACCGATAGGGCCATTGAATGGGATACCAGAAATAGCAAGCGCTGCTGAAGTACCAATCATAGTTACGATATCTGGTTGTACATCAGGGTTAACTGAAACAACAGTAGCGATGACTTGAACTTCGTTTTTGAATGCATCTGGGAATAGAGGGCGAATAGGACGGTCGATTAGACGAGCAGTCAGTGTTTCGCCTTCAGAAGGACGGCCTTCACGCTTGAAGAAGCCACCTGGGATTTTACCTGCAGCGTACGTACGCTCTTGGTAGTTTACTGTTAGAGGGAAGAAGTCTTGACCTTCTACCGCTTCTTTTTTACCAACAACAGATACAAATACTGCGGTGTCATCCATAGTAACCATAACTGCTGCTGTCGCTTGACGTGCAATAACACCTGTTTCTAGCGTTACAGTGTGGTTGCCGTACTGAAACGTTTTAACAACTGGTTTTTCGAACATGTAAATATTCCTTGCTCTGAGCAGATGCTCAGATTTATTAAATGAATCTCACACATTACGAATCGCGACTAGTAAAAACGTGCTCAGTTCTTTATTGCAAGAAACGTCCGCAAAACACGCTTTGAATAGCCGCGACCGTTTGGTCGACGTGGTTGACTGTAATGTAGTGAGTATTGATTGGAAATCCTTACAGAGGATTTCGCCGTGCGTAGTATATACCCGCTTGCTTCAAGATGCTAATTTCAGGAGATAATTGGTGTGCTTTTTCCGGTATTCCTGATGCCTTATTTACCATTAAAACGTAGGCTGAAATCTAGCTACAGCGCGCGATTATATTAGATTCTGGATATTTCGTGGCGGAATTCAAGAATGACACCGTTAAGTAACTGAGTGTCACACTCTCAATTTGCAGACACAAAAAAGGGGCTAAAAAGCCCCTTTTTCTTCAAACCTGCTTGGCAGACGCGAATTAACGACGTAGGCCTAGGCGTTTGATTAGGTCGTGGTAACGATCTAGATCTTTACCTTTTAGGTAATCTAGAAGTTTACGACGGCTAGAAACCATACGTAGAAGACCACGACGGCTGTGGTGATCGCCTTTGTGTTCTTTGAAGTGACCTTGAAGGTGGTTGATAGAAGCTGTAAGTAGAGCTACTTGAACTTCTGGTGAACCAGTGTCGCCTTCAGCACGTGCATATTCTGCTACGATTGCTGCTTTAGTTTCTGCATTCAGAGACATAATTCTCTCCTAAAGAGTTAAGTTTATATTTGTGTCAGCCAATCTCTGATTCAGCCGACACGTGAGGGGCGGATTATAGGGAATATCCTGTAATCACACAAGCGCTATTTCACGTAATAAAATTCGTAACTTCGCACTATAAATCAGTCATTGACCTTGCAGCATCAAGTACGCGGTGGATAAACCACTAAACGCTTCGGCGCTACTTTCCCATCGTTATCGATTTCAGCAACACCTAGGAATAGCTTGTCTTCACCACTCGTCATGCGAACGATACCGTCAGTTGGAGCCCCAAAGACTTGGACAGCTTGACCGTGCTGAACCATATCAACCAGCTCAGCGACCAGATTTACTTCTGGTAAATCTTGTACTGCGGTATCCATTGGCAACAACAAAGCGTCAAGAGCATCATAAGGTGAGCTATCTTCACGATGAGCCTGTTCAACAAGCTCGTTAAGCTGCTCTAGTGTCACCATATTTTCATATGGATATTTAGCAACACCAGTACGACGTAACATAGTGACGTGCGCGCCACAGCCTAGCATTTCACCTAAATCATCAACGATAGTGCGGATGTAGGTACCTTTTGAGCAGTGTACTTCCATCTCAACTTCATCGTTTTCAAAACGATGCAGAACAATATCGTAAACGGTGATTTTGCGAGATTCACGAGGAACTTCGATACCTTGACGAGCATATTCATACAGAGGACGACCTTGGTATTTCAATGCTGAAAACATTGAAGGTACTTGGTCAGTTTCACCCCTGAATTTTTCGATACAACGGATCAGAGTTTCGCGGTCTACGTTCACTTCACGAGTTTCAACTACTTCACCATCTGAATCTGATGTGTCAGTACGCTCACCCAATTTTGCGATCACGCGATAACGTTTATCGGAATCGAGCAGAAACTGAGAAAACTTAGTTGCTTCACCCAAGCAGATCGGAAGCATACCCGTTGCTAGAGGATCTAGCGCACCGGTATGTCCTGCCTTTTCTGCAAAGAAAAGGCGCTTAACTTTTTGCAGGGTATCATTTGATGAGATGCCGGTTGGTTTATCAATCAGCACCACACCATTTATCGGACGCCCTTTACGACGAGCCATTACTCTTCGTCCTCGCGACCCGCATCTTTTTGCTTACGCTTATCGGTACTGACTACTTCAGAAACAAGGTTCGACATACGCATACCTTCTACTAAGGTACTGTCATAGTGGAAACGAATTTCAGGTGTTAGACGTAAGCGAATACGTTTACCAAGCATCATACGAATATGAGCTTCATGCTCACGTAATGCTTTTAAACATGATTCTGGTGTTTGCTCGCCTACACATAAGAAAGTGACGAACACTTTAGCGTAAGCAAGGTCACGAGAAACTTCTACATCAGAAATGGTCACCATTCCCAATCGAGAATCACGAACTTCGCGTTGAAGGATCATCGCTAGTTCTTTTTGTAGTTGCTGAGCCACACGCTGAGTACGGCTAAATTCTTTTGGCATAATTTTCTCACTAAATAGAAAGAATGGGGGAATGGTAATCCCACTCCCCCATGGCGTATTCAACAACCGAACATTGCCGTTTGTTCTAGTTGATGAGCCATTATGACTAACGAATAATCATTAGGTCTCATCAATTTTAACGAATTAATCGATGGTACGTTGAATCTCAACCGTTTCGAATACTTCAATTTGGTCGCCTACGCGAACATCGTTGTAGTTCTTAACGCCGATACCACACTCATAACCGTTCTTAACTTCTTGCATGTCGTCTTTAAAGCGACGTAGCGATTCAAGTTCACCTTCGTAAATAACCACGTTATCACGTAGTACACGAATTGGGCTGTTACGCTTGATTGTACCTTCAGTAACCATACAACCAGCGATTGCACCCAGTTTCGGTGACTTAAACACGTCACGAACTTCAGCAAGACCAATGATTTCTTGCTTGAATTCTGGAGCAAGCATACCGCTCATTGCCGCTTTAACTTCATCAATCAATTGGTAGATGATTGAGTAGTAACGTAGATCGATATTTTCGTTTTCAACTGCACGACGAGCTGATGCATCAGCACGAACGTTAAAGCCAACAACGATAGCGTTTGAAGCTGCTGCTAGTACTACATCTGTTTCTGTAATACCACCAACACCTGAACCTACAATGTTCACTTTTACTTCATCAGTAGATAGTTTCACTAATGAATCAGAAATTGCTTCAACAGAACCTTGTACGTCAGCTTTCAGTACGATGTTCAGTTCAGAAACGTCACCCGCAGTCATATTAGAGAACATGTTCTCTAGTTTAGATTTCTGCTGGCGAGCCAGTTTCACTTCACGGAACTTACCTTGACGATAGTTTGCAACTTCACGCGCTTTACGCTCATCACGTACAACTGTCGCTTCGTCACCCGCCGCAGGAACACCAGAAAGACCTAGAATTTCTACCGGGATAGAAGGACCAGCTTCGTTAACTTCGTTACCAACTTCATCACGCATTGCGCGAACACGGCCATATTCCTGACCACAAAGTACGATATCACCTTTGTTCAGAGTACCTGACTGTACAAGAACAGTTGCAATTGGACCACGGCCTTTATCTAGGCGTGATTCGATGACAACACCAGAAGCCATACCATCTTTAACTGCAGTGAGTTCAAGAACTTCTGCTTGTAAAAGGATAGACTCAAGTAGTGAATCAATGTTTGTACCCTGTTTTGCAGAGATATGAACGAAGATATTCTCACCGCCCCACTCTTCAGGAATAACATCGTATTGAGCTAGCTCATTCTTAACGTTATCTGGGTTAGCATCTTCTTTGTCGATCTTGTTCACAGCGATAATCAAAGGCACACCTGCCGCTTTTGCGTGCTGGATAGCTTCAACTGTTTGTGGCATTACGCCATCATCTGCTGCAACAACAAGAACAACGATATCTGTCGCTTGAGCACCACGAGCACGCATTGACGTAAACGCCGCGTGTCCAGGAGTATCAAGGAACGTAATCATGCCGTTTGGTGTTTCTACATGGTATGCACCAATGTGCTGCGTAATACCACCTGCTTCGCCAGAAGCAACGTGTGTGCGACGAATGTAGTCCAACGTTGAGGTTTTACCATGGTCAACGTGACCCATAATGGTAACGACTGGAGCACGAGCAACTTTTTCGAACTCGTTATCACGGTCTTGCATTACCGCTTCTTCAAGTTCATTTTCTTTACGAAGAACCACTTTGTGACCCATTTCTTCAGCAACAAGTTGTGCTGTTTCTTGGTCAATCACTTGGTTGATCGTCGCCATTGCTCCCATCTTCATCATCACTTTGATGACTTCAGTCCCTTTTACTGACATCTTGCTTGCCAGTTCAGAAACTACGATAGTTTCACCAATCACAACATCGGATTTAGCAACAACTGCGCTCTTATCAAAGCCGTGTTGCATTGACGATGGCTTAGCAATCTTGCCAGCTTTACGACCTTTACCACCACGACGAGTATCACGCTCTTGCTTATCGTCGCGATTAGACATTTTCGTCTTTTTCGTCTTAGCAGCAGCACTACGGCGACGAGCACCTTCTTCACGACGGTCTGCTTCATCTTCTGCCGCACGAGCATAGCTCGATGTGGTCACATGGTAATCTGTATTCTCTTCCATTTTACCCTTTTTCTCTTCTTCAGCAGACCAACGCTCATTATTCTGTTCAGCCAATTCACGTGCTTTCTCAAGCTGACGAAGACTCTCTTCTTCAGCTTTACGCTTAGCTTCTTCTTCCTGACGACGCTTCAGTGCTTCGGCTTCTTTTCGCGCTGCTTCTTGCTTCATTTTATCTTCAGCAGAACGTTCACGTTTCGCCCCACCCTGTGCATCACGATTAGCTTCTTCTGCTTCACGTTTTGCTTTTTCATTTGCTTCTCGTTGCGCTTTTTCTTCTGCTTCACGTTTTGCCTTTTCTTCGGCTTCACGTTTCGCAGCTTCTTCAGCTTCACGTTTCGCTAATTCTTCAGCTTCGCGCTTAGCAGCTTCTTCTGCTTCACGTTTTGCTTCATCTTCAACTGCACTGCGCTTAACATACGTTCGTTTTTTGCGCACTTCAACTTGAACATCCTTACTTTTACCGCCACCAGCACTTACGCTTAGTGTACTACGGGTTTTACGCTGGAGCGTTAAACGAGTTGGCTCAGATCCTGAGCCCTCTCCATGTTCCTTACGTAAGTGATTCAGAAGTTTGCTTTTTTCTTCTTCTGATACGCTGTCTGAACTCGTTTTTTTCATGCCAGCATCAGCAAGTTGTTCTAATAAGCGGTCAACTGGAGTACCAATTTCTTCACTCAGTGCTTTAACTGTAAGTTGTGTCATGCCGCTTCCTCCCTTGCTGAAATTATGCGTCTTCACCGAACCAACAAATGTTACGAGCTGCCATAATGAGCTCGCCAGCGCGTTCTTCGGTTAGACCTTCAATACCTTCAAGATCGTCGATGCCTTGGTCTGCTAAATCTTCTAGTGTTACTACACCTTTAGCAGCAAGTTTAAATGCCATATCACGCTCAAGACCAGCTAGAGATAGTAGGTCTTCAGCTGGCTCTAGGCCTTCGAACGATTCTTCTTGTGCCAATGCAATTGTTGTCAATGCATCTTTCGCACGGTTACGCAGTTCTTCAACTAGGTCTTCATCCAGACCGTCTACTTCTAGTAGTTCGTTGACAGGAACATACGCAACTTCTTCTAATGTAGAGAAACCTTCTTCAACCAACAGCTCAGCAAAATCTTGCTCAACATCGAGGTACTTCATGAAGCGCTCGATAGCTGCCATTGATTCTTCTTGGTGTTTCTTGTTTAGATCTGCAACTGTCATTACGTTCAGTTCCCAACCAGAAAGTTGAGACGCTAGACGTACGTTTTGACCGTTACGGCCAATTGCTTGAGCTAGGTTATCTGCTTCAACAGCGATATCCATTGAGTGTGCATCTTCATCAACAATGATAGAAGCAACGTCAGCTGGAGCCATTGCGTTGATCACAAATTGTGCAGGGTTATCATCCCAAAGCACGATATCAATGCGCTCACCACCAAGTTCGCTAGATACAGCCTGTACACGTGCACCACGCATACCGACACACGCACCTACTGGGTCAATACGGCGATCGTTTGTTTTCACAGCGATTTTCGCGCGAGAACCAGGATCACGAGCCGCACCTTTCAGTTCGATCATCTCTTCGCCAATTTCTGGCACTTCCACACGGAACAGTTCAGCCAACATTTCAGGCTTAGAACGTGTTACGAATAGTTGGAAACCACGAGCTTCTGGAGCCACTTTGTAAAGTAGGCCACGAACACGGTCGCCAGGACGGAAGTTTTCACGTGGCAGTTGGTCTTCACGTAAGATAACCGCTTCAGCGTTGTTACCAAGATCTAGGATAACAGTCTCACGGTTAACCTTTTTAACCACACCTGTTACTAGCTCACCTTCGTTGTCGATGAACTGCTCAACGATTTGTGCGCGTTCGGCTTCACGTACTTTCTGTACGATAACTTGCTTCGCTGTTTGCGTCGTGATGCGGTCAAATGTTACAGATTCGATTTGCTCTTCGTAGTAATGACCTAACTCAACTGAATCATCATCATAAGATGCAGCGTCTAGAGACATCTCTTTTGTTGGGTTTTCCACTTCGTCTACAACTAACCAACGACGGAAAGTTTCAAACTCACCCGTTTTGCGGTCGATAGCAACGCGAACATCTACGTCAATTTCGTATTTTTTCTTAGTCGATGTTGCTAGCGCAATTTCAAGCGCTTCAAAGATACGCTCACGAGGTACTGCTTTCTCGTTCGAAACAGCCTCTACAACCGCTAAAATTTCTTTACTCATTGTTATAGCCTCTTAAGCTCTTTTCTCTAGGAGAACTAAAATTTAGGGATCAGGTTAGCTTTTGAAATGTTGCTAATCGCAAAATGTTCTTCTTGACCATCTACAGTTATAGCAACAGTTTCACCATCAACTGAGTGAATGATGCCTTTCCATTTACGACGGTTTGCTACAGCCATTTTCAAAACGATGCTGACCTCGTGACCGATAAATTGATCATAATGTGCAGCTTTAAAGAGTGGTCTTTCCATACCTGGCGAAGACACTTCTAAGTTGTAAGCAACAGTGATTGGATCTTCAACATCCAATACAGCACTCACTTGGTGACTTACTTCTGCACAATCGTCAACGTTAATACCGTTTTCATGATCAATGTAGATACGTAGTGTTGAGTGTTGTCCTGCGCGGACAAACTCCAATCCAACTAACTCATAACCTGATGCCGCTACAGGCGCGTCAAGCATTTCTGTTAATTGTCTTTCTAAACCAGTCATTTAAACCACTCCAGAAACAAAAAAAGGGCATAGAGCCCAATTTAAATTCCAAGCAAAGCACCTGTATTTCACATTAAGAAACACAGATAACAAAAAACCCCGAAAGTCGGGGTTTTTGCTGCTGGACCCTGATAAATTGAGAATTTCTTCTCAACTGCAGTGAGGTAAGCACTGCCAAACTTGCAACAATTAACTCTCTATAAAATAGAAAATAATTGGTTGCGGGGGCCGGATTTGAACCGACGACCTTCGGGTTATGAGCCCGACGAGCTACCAAGCTGCTCCACCCCGCGTCCGACTTGTGAGCAATTATACGCTCAACAAGGTGTTTTACAAGTTTGTAAACATGGTGCCGAGAGAGGGACTCGAACCCTCACACCGAAGCGCTAGCACCTCATGCTAGTGTGTCTACCAATTTCACCATCTCGGCATAACCTTTCTTACTTAAAAGTAAGATTATTGAGGAATTTCGTCGCCTGTTGAGGCTGGAGTTTCACTCAATGTACCTTCAGTAGTTTGCTCAATCACTTGACCTTTAGCAGGGTCAACCCATTGTGATTCAGTTTTATGTGTAGACATGTTGCCTAGCACAAGACTAAAGATAAAAAATATTGTTGCAAAAATTGCAGTCATTCGGGTTAGAAAATTTCCTGAGCCGCTCGCGCCAAACACTGTGTTTGAAGCACCAGCACCGAATGAGGCTCCCATATCTGCGCCTTTACCTTGCTGGATCAACACTAGGCCAATGATACCAACCGCTGCCAACAGGTAAATCACAAGTAGAACTGTAAACATCGCTTCCACCTATGTTCCAAATTGTTGAGCCAGCGCCGTTCTAATCATTTGCAATCATCGACAAGAACAAGGCTAGCGACCTCCTAACAGAAGGCGGACGCAATACTATCGAATGCGAGTATGACTGACAAGGGATATTTGTTAAAAATATCCCGTTTGCTTATCAAACGGTCAAAAAAGGCTCAAAGTGATATTAGTTTAAACTTGGCTCCAAATTTCTAACTCGGTTAAAAACTTAGGAACCAACAAAAACAAGACTTAACAGTTAGCTTTTACAGCTTCTGCAATTTTTAAAGCGGAAGATTTAACCAGTTCAGCATCTTCACCTTCCACCATTACTCGAAGCAAAGGCTCAGTGCCTGACTTGCGTAGTAAAACACGGCCTTTAGCGCCAAGTTTTGCTTCAACTTCTTTAACACTCGCAATCACAGCTTCTGCTTCTAACGGATTGGTATCACCACTAAAACGCACATTTTCCAGCACTTGAGGATAGAGAGTCATTCCTTTGGACAACTCGCCTAGTGACATTTCACTACCTACAACTGAAGCTAAAACTTGTAGCGCGGCAACAATCGCATCACCAGTGGTGACTTTATCCAGCAGGATAATATGCCCAGAGTTCTCTGCACCAATCTTCCAGCCTTTTGCCAGTAATTGCTCCATTACATAGCGGTCACCAACTGCAGCACGAACAAATGGAATACCCAGTTGTTTTAGACCATTTTCCATTCCTAGGTTTGTCATTAGCGTACCAACAACACCTCCTTTTAATTCTCCACGACGCAACGCATCGCGAGCAATGATATAAGCGATTTGGTCGCCGTCGACCTTATTGCCATTCTCATCAACCATAATTAAACGGTCGCCATCGCCATCAAAAGCCAGACCTAGATGAGCTTGCTCTTCCACAACACGTTTTTGTAGTGCAGCGACATCCGTTGCACCTACTTTATCGTTGATATTTGTACCATTAGGTTCAATACCCATAGCAATAACATCGGCACCCAGTTCTTTAAACACATTCGGAGCAATGTGGTAAGTCGCGCCGTGTGCACAATCAACGACAATTTTCAGTCCGGCCAAACTTAATTTATTTGGAAAAGTGCTTTTGCAGAATTCGATATAACGACCAACAGCATCAACTAAGCGTGAAGCTTTACCTAGTAGAGCAGATTCAACACAAGTGATCTCTTTGTCTAACTCAGCTTCAATAGCCAACTCCACTTCATCAGGCAGCTTTGTACCATCCGATGAGAAGAACTTAATGCCGTTGTCGTAATACGGGTTATGGGACGCTGAGATAACAATCCCCGCTTCTGCACGAAATGTTTGAGTCAAATACGCTACCGCTGGCGTTGGCATTGGGCCAGTCAATACAGCTTTTAAACCCGCAGCTGCAAGACCAGCTTCTAGAGCAGACTCCAACATGTAACCAGATATGCGGGTATCTTTACCAATGATCACTTGCTTAGTACCTTGTTTAGCAAGTACGCGCCCAGCAGCCCAACCAAGCTTAAGTACAAAATCAGGAGTAATCGGGTATTGACCTACCTTGCCACGCACGCCGTCAGTACCAAAATAACGTCTTTCGTCAGACATAATGTATCCTTAACTAATTTTTATAACTTATTGTTACTTATAAATTGCTGTTCATCGTTTGGATGATTTTCATCGCTTCCAATGTCTCTTCGACATCATGAACGCGAATAATCTGTGCGCCTTTTATAGCGGCAATCGTTGCACAAGTCACACTTGCAACCATACATTCCGCTGGTTTCTTCTCAAGAAGCTTAAAGATCATCGATTTACGCGACATTCCAGCCAAAATAGGTAACCCCAAGCGATGTAGTTTTTCTAAGTTGGCGAGTAAATGATAGTTGTGCTCAATTGATTTACCAAAGCCAAAACCTGGGTCTAAAATGACGTTCTCTCTTGGAATTCCAGCTTTTTCACAAGCTGCTAATTTCTCTAGCAGAAAGCTTTCAACTTCATCCAGAACATTATCGTATTCCGGATTGATTTGCATCGTTTTCGGTTGTCCTTTCATGTGCATGATACAAACAGGCACTTGCGCTTGAGCTGCAACTTCCAAAGCCCCCGGCTCTTGCAGGGAACGAACATCATTGATTAGGTCTGCACCAGCCGCTATCGATTGTCGCATCACTTCAGCTTTACTGGTATCAACTGATATCCAAACATCTTGGTTAAACTCTCGAATCGCTTTGATTGCTGGAATGACGCGTCGAAGTTCTTCCTCAAGGCTCACATCAGGAGCACCCGGTCTGGTAGATTCTCCACCAATATCGATAATGCTTACACCCGCTTCTATCATTTGTTTGGCACGAACAATGACATTATCTATCGACGTATAACTGCCGCCATCTGAAAATGAATCCGGAGTCGTGTTCAGAATCCCCATAACATGAGGACGGTCTAGAATGAGTTCTTTAGTTGCTGTTGTTAATTTCATAAACGATGAATGTTTCCATAACCATGTTTCCATAACCCGGAAACAGAAAACCCCGAACAAGTCGGGGTTTTATAGGTGATATAAGATTACTCTGAATCTTTTTTCTCAGCAGATGAGTCTTCAGAATTATCTTCTGCTTTCGACTCTTCTTTTTTCTCTTCAACAGGCTCAGAAACTTTAGAAGCCTCTTCAGCATTTTCTTGCTGAGACTTAGCTTGATCGCCCCAACCTGCAGGCTGACGAATCTCTGATTTACGCTCCATCAGATCATCAATCTGACCGGCATCGATCGTTTCATATTTCATCAATGCATCTTTCATTGAATGCATGATATCCATATTTTCGAGCAGAATCTTGCGAGCACGTTCGTAGTTGCGGTCAATGATGATACGAATCTCGTCATCTATCAACTTAGCGGTATCATCCGACATATGTTTGGTTTGCGTTACGCTACGTCCAAGGAAAACCTCGCCTTCCTCTTCAGCGTAAAGCATTGGACCTAACTTCTCAGAGAAACCCCATTGAGTGACCATCTTACGAGCAATATCAGTAGCTCGTTCGATATCGTTAGATGCACCAGTCGACACTTTCTCAACACCGTAAATCAGTTCTTCAGCAAGACGACCACCGTACAAGCTTGAGATCATCGACTCTAGATGCTGTTTTGACATACTCACACGATCTTGCTCTGGTAAGTACATAGTCACACCAAGAGCTCGGCCACGAGGAATGATCGACACTTTATAAACTGGATCATGTTCAGGCACTAAACGACCAACAATGGCATGACCTGCTTCATGGTAAGCGGTTGATTCTTTTGTTTCTTCTGACATCACCATTGAACGACGCTCTGCGCCCATCATGATTTTGTCTTTAGCCAGCTCAAACTCGACCATAGAAACATTTCGCTTGTTACCACGAGCAGCAAACAGAGCAGCTTCATTGACAAGGTTCGCTAAGTCAGCGCCTGAGAAACCCGGAGTACCACGAGCAATTAATGAAGGCTCAACGTCACCTGCCAGAGGAACTTTACGCATGTGAACTTTAAGGATTTGCTCACGTCCGCGTACGTCTGGTAAACCAACAACCACTTGGCGGTCAAAACGGCCAGGACGAAGAAGTGCAGGGTCAAGTACGTCAGGACGGTTAGTCGCTGCAATAACAATGATACCTTCGTTACCTTCGAAACCATCCATTTCAACCAGCATTTGGTTTAGTGTTTGCTCACGTTCATCGTGACCACCACCAACACCAGCACCACGTTGACGGCCTACTGCATCGATCTCATCAATGAAAATAATACAAGGCGCCGCTTTCTTCGCTTGTTCAAACATGTCACGTACACGAGATGCACCGACACCAACAAACATTTCTACGAAGTCAGAACCAGAGATGGTAAAGAAGGGTACTTTGGCTTCACCAGCGATCGCTTTAGCAAGCAATGTTTTACCTGTACCTGGAGGACCAACCATCAACACACCCGTTGGAATTTTACCACCCAGTTTTTGGAAACGGCTTGGATCACGCAGATAATCAACCAGCTCTTTTACATCTTCTTTTGCTTCATCACAACCTGCGACATCGCCGAATGTGGTTTTGATTTGCTCTTCGCTCATCATGCGGGCTTTGCTCTTACCAAAGGACATCGCGCCTTTGCCACCGCCACCTTGCATCTGGCGCATGAAGAAAATCCACACACCTACGAGCAGAATCATTGGGAACCAAGAAATGAAAATAGTTCCAAGTAGGCTTTGCTCTTCTGGAGCAGTACCTTGAACTTTCACATTTTGATTGATCAAGTCATCAAGTAATTTTTCATCATATACAGGCATATAAGTCACGTAACGTGCACTACTGCCTCTACGAGTAAAGCTTATCTCACTGTTATTGAATTGAGCTTCTTGAATCTGGCCTTGACCAACTTCTTGTACAAAGGTCGTGTAATCGATAGTTCTACCGTTGTTATCACCTGGACCAAAACTTTGGAATACAGACATCAACACAACAGCGATTACAAGCCACAGAATTAAATTTTTTGCCATGTCACTCAAGGTGTAAGCCTCTCGATAACTAGTTGTAATTAAAGGTAGGGTACTACAGTTTCTAGGCTGTAGCCATAGTGTTAACTTTTCTCACCAAGGTAAAATAGTTAACCTTTGTAACCAGTGGCGACGATATAAACTTCTCGAGAGCGAGCCCTTGAAGAATCTGGTTTACGAATTTTCACAACGTTAAACATATCGCGGACATCTTTAACATATTGGTCAAATCCTTCGCCCTGAAACACTTTGACAACAAAACTACCATTAGGCGCAAGAACTTGTCGACACATATCTAATGCTAATTCCACCAGATACATCGCCCTAGGTTGGTCAACAGAAAGGTTACCTGCCATATTAGGTGCCATGTCGGACATTACAACATCGACCATATCAGGCTGAATTCTCTCTAAAAGCGCTTCCAAAACCGCCTCTTCACGAAAATCACCTTGAAGAAACGATACACCAGCAATTGAATCCATCGGCAAAATATCACAAGCAATAACTTGCCCATTATCACCGACAATACCAGCGGCATATTGTGACCATCCACCAGGAGCGGCCCCCAAGTCAACCACTGTCATTCCGGACTTCAACAATTTGTCTTTTTCTTGAATTTCTTCAATTTTAAAGATAGCACGTGAACGATAACCTTTCTTTTTAGCTTCATTCACATACTTGTCATCAAAATGTTCTTTCAACCAGCGGCCAGAGCTCGCTGAATGTTTTTGTTTACTCATTCTAATCCTAATCAAACAGCGTCTATCTGAGAAAGTATGGTAGAAAATATAGTCTTCAAAGATAGATGGCGCTAAAATAGCTTTTTTCAACCCTGATAATAAAGAAATTTGGGCGCGTAATGAACCTAAGCAACAAACAAAAGCAGCACCTAAAAGGTCTAGCACACCATTTAAACCCAGTCGTATTAATGGGCGCTAACGGGCTGACCGAAGCTGTTCTGGCAGAAATCGAAATTGCGCTTGACCACCATGAACTGATTAAAGTGAAAGTGGTATCTGAAGATCGCGAAACAAAACAACTGATTGTTGACGCGATCGTTCGAGAGACTAAAGCAGAGAAAGTACAAGTAATTGGTAAAGTACTGGTTCTGTATCGTCCTTCAGAGCAACGTAAGATTGAACTACCTCGTAAGTAATAACTGTTCTGCAGTAAAAAGTGTTACTTAAGATTACAAAAAGGTCGCCTTAGCGACCTTTTATATTTTAAGAGAACTCAAACTCTAAAGTTAGATGTAATCTACTCTATCAATTTCAAATACTTTTTCGCCACCAGGCGTCACGATGGTCACTTCGTCACCTTCGCTTTTTGCAATCAATCCGCGAGCAATAGGTGAACTAACAGAAATTCGACCTGCTTTGATATCTGCTTCATCATCACCAACAATTTGGTAAGTTTTTTCTTCATCAGTATCTACATCGATCAGTGTCACTGTAGAACCAAAAATAACCTTACCTGTCTTATCCATTTTCGTTACATCGATAACTTGAGCCACAGAGAGCTTATATTCAATATCACGGATCTGCGCTTCACAAATGCCTTGCTCTTCACGAGCAGCGTGATATTCAGCATTCTCTTTCAAGTCACCTAACTCACGAGCTTCTGCAATAGCTTGAGAAATTTGTGGGCGCAATTTCAATAATCTTTCAAGTTCATCACGCAGTAATTTCTCACCGCGTACTGTCATAGGAACTTTTTCCATTTTATACCTCTACGCCAAAGCTGCCTTTGGACAAAACGAAACAGCCTAACCTCCCTAGAGAGATAGGCTGTATTAGATAAATGTATTTCGTCTAAGTGTAAACAAAGTTTCTGTCGAAATCATCCAAATTAAAAATTAGATACAAGAATTGGCTTTCCGCGCACAAACCTAGATTCCACAGCGATCTAGTTCACATTTTATCCAGCTCACATTCCCACCATTAAAATAAAAAAACATAAATATTTGCACTTAACATTCGATTAAAAAAAGATTAGAAAAACAAATAAATCCCTTTAATACATACACTTGATATTTTTTAAGTGCAATAAAACATCGTTCGATTGAGTTTTTTACATCATTTTACTAACAAGCACGGGAACTTTGCGGTTTAAATCTAACTACGCAATATCCGTAAGATCTCTAAACTTGTTTATGCAACTTTCACATAAACATGACATAGGAATCTTGATCGGCTTAAGTATTCAAACGACGATAGATATGTGCGTTGTAGTATATTCACACTCTATTTCTATTTATGGACAGTAAATTAGGATTAAAAAATGAAAAAGACTCTAATTGCTCTAGCAGTGGCAGGCGCAGCAGTGGCAACAGGCGCAAATGCTAACGAACTATACAACAAAGATGGCGACACTCTTACTATGGGTGGCCGTGCAGAAGCACGTCTATCTCTTAAAGATGGCAAAGCAGACGACCTATCTCGCGTCCGTCTAAACTTCCTTGGTAAAAGCATGATCACCGACAGCCTATACGGTGTTGGTTTCTACGAAGGTGAGTTTACAACATCGGATCAAGGTGAAACTGACAGTTCAGGTTCAGATAGCCTAATGAACCGTTACGCTTATGCTGGTATCGGCGGTAACTTCGGTGAAGTAACTTACGGTAAAAACGAAGGTGCTCTAGGTGTTATCACTGACTTTACCGATATCATGGCTTTCCACGGTAACTCAGCAGCAGATAAAATTGCTGTAGCGGACCGTACTGACAACATGATTTCTTATAAAGGTGCATTTTCTGACCTTTCACTAAAAGCTAGCTACCGCTTTGCAGACCGCAATGATAAAGCGGCTGATGGTGGCTACGATGATAACGGTCAAGATGGCTACTCTCTATCAGCTATCTATGCACTCGGTGATACAGGCCTGAAACTAGGTGCTGGTTATGCAGACCAAGATACTCAAAACGAGTATATGCTAGCTGTATCTTACAAAATCTCAGATTTCTACTTAGCGGGTACTTTCACTGACGGTGAAAAAGATACAAACGTAGATTACACAGGTTACGAATTTGCTGCGGCTTATAAACTAGGTCAAACAGTATTCACAACTACTTACAACAACGAAGAAACTTGGGACAATACTACAGCAGATAATATTGCAGTAGATGCATCATACTATTTCAAGCCTAACTTCCGTGCTTATGTGTCATACAACTTCAACCTAATTGACGCTGGTGATGCATTCACATCTTCAGACTCAAACGGTGTTTACTCGCAAGGTACTGCGACAAAAGCTGATGCTGAAGACGAAGTTGTGCTAGGTATGCGTTACGACTTCTAATCGTAAATAATGCCTTTTCTTAAAACGCCTGCTTTGCAGGCGTTTTTGTTTTTGACACATAAAAGTTTAACCAAAACGGCAATGAAACTTGCTGCTTAACACATTATACTGACTGCACTTTTAGGCAATTTTGTAGTCCGTATGCAGCGTATCTTTTTAGCCAAACTCACCTTTGAAAAAATCGTTTTTAGTTTTGTGGTTGGATTGACGATCACCCTACTTTCCTTTCAGGCGCAAGCTAACCAAGTTGCTGCTCAGCTCCCCCCTGCTACTCGTTATGCACTTATTGCGAAAAAGCTTACTGACAAGATTGAAACAGACACTCAATCGACAAACCAATACTTCCCTCCTGCCAGTACGTTAAAAATCGTAACAGCCCTTGCCGCAAAACTGGAATTGGGCGATGAGTTTCGTTTCCAAACAGCCTTATCACAGTCAGGTAATAGCTATTCTCTGGTATTTTCTGGAGACCCAACTTTATCTTCAGAAAACATCAAGCAACTGCTGGGCAATATAAAATCCACAAACTCGGGGTTAATCTCTGGCGACATTTGGTTAGATAACACAGCATTCACCGGATATGACAAAGCCGTAGGTTGGCCTTGGGATATTGTAGGGGTCTGCTATAGCGCACCAGCAAGTGCGATCAATATCGATGGTAACTGCATTCAATCTTCGATCTATACAGAGAAAGATGGAACCACTCGTGTTTACGTACCTGAACAATACCCTGTTTATGTAATGACCGATGCTGAAACGGTTTCTGAACAACAACAAGAGTCACGATACTGTGATTTAGAACTCTATCCGACACAAGAAAACCACTATCAACTGTCCGGATGTTTGGCTGAACGAGCAAAGCCACTGCCTCTAAAATTTGCGGTACAAAATACCAATCTTTATGCACAAAGAGTCGTGTATAAATTGCTCAATCAATTGGGACTTCAGCTTAAAGGTGAGATAAAAATAGGAAAGATGCCAAAGACAGGAAAAGTCATCGCAACTCATCAATCAGAACCTCTGCCCGTTCTGCTCGATACCATGCTCAAAGATTCTGACAACCTGATAGCGGATACGTTAACAAAATCTATAGGCAGACATTATTACCAACAAGCAGGTAGCTTTAACAACGGTACAGAAGCCATAAAGGAAGTGATCAGCAAGCAGACCGGTATTTCTCTTAAAGATGAGCAACTGGTCGATGGCTCTGGTTTATCACGTAATAACCGGCTTCAAGCGTCAAGTATGCTTCAAATCCTGCATTACATTTGGAAACACGACAAAACCTTAGGTTTAATTAACCTATTACCGAGTTCTGGAGAATCAGGGACATTGCAGTATCGCCGTAGCATGCGAGAAGAGATGATTAAAGGAAGAATCAAAGCCAAGAGCGGCTCTCTCTACGGAACGCACAATATGGCTGGATATGGTTTAGATGAAAAAGGGAAACCAAGTGCTGTCTTCATCCAGTTTGTTACGGATTACTTCCCACCAGAAGTCGAAAACGAAGTCCCTGTAGAAGCTCCTCTGGTGACGTTTGAAAAAAGCTTTTATCGACAAATTGTTGAGCTCAGTAAATAGCTTTAGAGCTAAGAAGCGCGTTGATTAAACATACGTATCCTTAAAACACAAAAAGCGCCTGTCGGCGCTTTTTGATGTTCGATATGCAGCAAATTACTTCACAGTTACTCGTGCAAATTTACGCTTACCAACTTGGTAAACATAAGTGCCCGCAGTTGGAACTAGCTTAGCATCTTCGATTTTTTCACCGTCTTGCTTAGCCGCGCCTTGCTTGATCATTCGCATTGCATCGGATGTTGAATTAACAAGACCAGCATCTTTAAGTAGGTTAGAGATTGCAATACCAGCTTCAAATTCGAATTCTGGCATCTCATCTGGCATCGCACCTTTTTGGAAACGATTGATAAACTCTTGTTCTGCTGCTTCAGCATCTTCTTCACTATGGAAACGAGCAATGATCTCTTTAGCCAAAAGAATCTTAGCGTCACGAGGGTTCGCGCCATTCGCTACGTCTGATTTCAGTTTTTCAAGCTCAGCAAGAGGGCGGAATGACAGTAGCTCGTAGTAGCTCCACATCAGATCGTCAGAGATAGACATGATCTTACCGAACATCTCACTCGGAGCTTCACTAATACCAATGTAGTTATTGGCTGATTTAGACATTTTCTTTTCACCGTCTAAACCAACTAATAGTGGCATCATTAGTACAACTTGAGGTTTTTGACCGCTAGACTTTTGCAGTTCACGTCCCATCAGTAGGTTGAACTTTTGGTCAGTACCACCCAGTTCAACGTCAGTTTCCATCGCTACTGAGTCATAACCTTGTAGGAGTGGGTACATGAATTCATGAATAGCAATTGGCTGGCCGCCTGCATAACGCTTCTTGAAGTCATCACGCTCTAGCATACGAGCAACCGTTTGGTTTGCAGCCAGACGAATCATACCTTCTGCACCAAGCTCAGATAACCATTCAGAGTTAAACTGAATTTTAGTTTTCGCAGGGTCTAAGATCTTAAACACTTGCTGCTTGTACGTTTCAGCGTTACGTAGAACGTCTTCACGTGTTAGCGGTGGGCGAGTAGTATTTTTACCCGTTGGGTCACCGACCATACCCGTAAAATCACCGATAAGGAAAGTAACGTCATGCCCTAAGTCTTGGAAAGTACGTAACTTATTCAGAATCACAGTGTGACCTAAATGAATATCTGGTGCTGTTGGATCGGCACCCAATTTGATACGTAAAGGACGGCCTTCTTTAAGCTTAGCAATCAGCTCTTCTTCAGGAATCAGTTCCTCAACACCACGTTTAATTTCAGCTAAAGCCGCTTCAATACTCGCCATTCTTGTTCACTCCCACAGATTTGGCAAAAATTTAATAGTTCGACATATTACTTGAATAGCGATGCATTTTGAAACCAGTTAGACTACGTAACTGGATTTTTTATTAATTATTGACTGAATGACTTCCGAGTATGCTTTCTATTTTCACTCGTCTTCCATGGATTCATCGAACTTTAATCGCGTTATGCAGTGCGCTGATTGTTTTTGCTCTTTTATTTTTGCCTAGCCCAGAGTCTTTGCAAAAGAATCCAAACAAACTACAGGTAGGTCGCCACTACCCTCTTGCTATTAATAGTGAAGCTCTCTCTCCGGGCTCAACGATTCTTCCTTCAGCGATTCTTCGCTGGGAAAAATACAAAGTTCGCTCTGGAGAAAGCGCAGCAGTTCTGTTCCAACGAATTGGACTCACTGCAAGGCAGCTGTATAGCTTAACGTCTAGCAACGAAGAGATTAATAATCAGCTAAGCCGTTTACGTCCCGGTGATGAATTGCAGTTCGGCTTTAATGACAACAATGAGTTGGTTCAGCTGAAACGTAAACTGAGTGCTTACGAAACCTTTGTGATAACCCAATCTGAAAATGGTTACACCTCGGAAATAGACAAGAAAGAAGTCTTCTACCAATACAACTATGCTGAAGCGGAAATTACGTCAAACTTCTGGAACGCAGCAATGTCTGCAGGCTTAAGCGCGAACCAAATTATGGAGTTGGCGGGAATATTTGGTTGGGATATCGACTTTGCTTTGGATATCCGTTCTGGCGACAGTTTCAAGCTACTCTATCAAGAAAAGATCGTTGAAGGCGAAGTGGTTGATCGCGGAAATATCATCGCCGCAACCTTCATCAACCAAGGTACCAACTTTACCGCAGTGCTCGATGACAACACGGGTAACTACTACGATCCAAGCGGTCGGGCAATGAAGAAAGCCTTCTTACGTTCACCACTTGATTTTCGTCGGGTGTCTTCCAACTTTAACCCAAGCCGTTTACACCCAGTAACAGGACAGGTGAAAGCTCACCGAGGTACTGATTATGTCGCACCTATTGGTACACCAATATGGGCCGCGGGCGATGGTGTGGTGGAGAAATCGAGCTACAACCAGTTCAACGGGAATTATGTATTTATCCGTCACAGCAACACCTACATTACCAAGTACCTGCATTTAACTAAGCGAACCGTGAAAACGGGGCAAAGAGTGAAACAAGGGCAAGTCATTGGTACTTTAGGCAGAACTGGTCGAGTAACAGGTGCTCACCTGCATTACGAATTCTTGGTCAATGGTGTTCACAAAAACCCACGAACAGTGTCATTGCCTCAATCTCAATCATTAACAGGCAAAGCTAAGCAAACTTTCATTGCTAATGCCGAAATTAGATTGAAACGTTTAGACAGATATGGACAGTTACTCTACGCCAATTAACGAGCTGTCTTTTTCTGGATAGAGCGAAGAGATGCCTACAGAGACAAAAAGGGCTGAGTATAAATACTCAGCCCTTTGTTTTATGCGCTTTTTAAAACCGCTATTCTTGGTGCTTGTTCCGTCCCAGCATCAATAGACACGGTGTCAATACCAGAGTCAGAACCGTTGCAAATGCTAAGCCGCCAGCAACGGCTGTGGCTAATTGAGACCACCACTGAGTACTTGGTGCACCAAACTCAATCTTCTGATTGATTAAGTCGATATTCATTTCCAACACCATAGGCAATAAGCCAAGGATAGTGGTGATGGTGGTGAGCAGTACCGGACGTAAGCGCTGAACGCCAGTTCGGAGTATTGCTTCTTTCTTATCCAACCCACGTTTTATCAGCTGATTATAAGTATCGATTAAAACAATATTATTGTTTACCACAATACCTGCCAGTGAAATAACGCCAATGCCCGACATAATGACACCAAACGGTTTCTGGAATATCAGCAAACCAGCGAAAACTCCAACCGTCGAGAACAGTACCGCACTCAAGATTAAAAATGCTTGGTAGAAGCTGTTGAACTGAGTAATCAGAATTACAGCCATAGCCACCAATGCAACTAAAAACGCCTTTTCTAGGAAAGCCGCCGAATGCTCTTGCTCTTCGTTCTGGCCTCTCATTCTAAACTCAACGCTTGGTGGTAACCCTAACTCAGCCAACGCTTGCTCGATTTTCGGTAACTCTAGCGCCAAGTTGTAGCCTTCGTTTAAATCAGCCATCACGTTGATAACTCGACGTCCATCAATACGTTCTATCGTATCTTGCTTATGATCTGGCTTGATTTCAGCAAAATTGGTAATCGGAACTAAACCCGCAGGTGTTTTTACCCGAAGCTGATCAAACCGCCCGATATCGCGCTTGTCTTCTGGGTAGCGAACAAGAATATCGACTTCTTCATTGGCATCATCTGGCAAATAGTCACCAATCTTAAGACCATTAGTGACAAACTGAACCGTATTCCCCACCAAAGTTGCATCAGCAGCAAAACGAGAAGCATCATCACGACGAATATCTATCCGCCAGTCGATACCAGGTTTTGAAGATGAATCACTAATATTGGTAAACGCATCATTACTGTCAGCCCAGTGGCGAACTTTTTTAGCCGCCAACTCCAGCTCTTGAGCATTATTACCAGAAAGCTCTATAACCACGTCGTGATCGACTGGCGGTCCCGCATCCGGAAACTTATATTCGATTTCAACGCCAGAGAACTTATCTGTGGTCTGTTTTAGCTCATCAATAATTGCCATGACTTTACGACGATACTGCCATTCCACAGGTTTAACTTGAATTTGGCCGATAACATCATCCCCACCCGTTCGAGTGTAAACACTCTCAAATTCATCATGACCTAGCATTACCTGCTCAATTTCGCGCATGATGGTGTCTTTCTCATTGATCGACAGATCACCGTAAGAGCGAACTTTTACATTGAAATATGGCGGATCAACTTCTGGGAAAAATTCCACGCCGTTTCCGGCTTTGACATAGGCAAATCCTATTGCGACAGACATGACAATCGCACTCAGAAGAATTTTCAGCGGGTGATGTAATGCAATAGAAAGCGTTTGGTAATAAAGCTTAGTGATACCCGTTGCTTTATCAAACTCTCCTTCGTGTAACGCCACCATGTTGGCTCTCGCTTCGGGAGTTACGTTTTGAGGACGCCCCATAACGCTACCTAAAACTGGCACAAACAACATCGCCATAATTAATGAAGCGGTCAAGGTAGCAATCAAAGTCAGAGGTAAATACCTCATAAACTCGCCTGTTACGTCCGGCCAGAAAAGCAAAGGAGCAAACGCTGCTAGAGTGGTGGCTGTTGAAGCTGTAATAGGCCAAGCCATGCGTTTCGCAGCATCGCGATACGCTTCCCCTCTTGGCATTCCTTCCTGCATTCGCCTGTCGGCAAACTCGGTCACAACAATCGCGCCATCCACCAGCATACCGACCGCCATAATGAGAGCGAACAATACGATGATGTTAACGGTTAATCCAAATACCGAAAGTGTCAGCAAACCAATTAAGAATGAACCTGGGATAGAAACACCAACCAACAATGCAGTTCTCACACCCAATACGGCAATGATAACGATAACGACAAGAATAATGGCTGATAACACATTGTTCTGTAGGTCATTAAGCATCATCTCGACATCTTGAGATTCATCCCATGTGTACTTGACCAATAAGTTGGATGGCCAATCCTCTCTCTTTTGCGCTTCACGTATAACGGTTTTGACAAGTTCTACCGTTTCAATGATGTTCTCGCCCGCTCGCTTTTTAACATCCAAAACGATGGCGGATTTGCCGTCTAGTCTGGCGAACGAGCTTGGGTCTCTGAATGCGCGTCGTACTGTTGCAATATCACCGAATGTGACAACTTGCTTGCCATCCACTTTCACTGGCAGCTCTAAGACATCTTTTATCGAGTCAAACACTGAAGGAACTTTAACAGAGAAGCGGCCATATCCCGTATCTACAAAGCCTGCGGCAACGACACGGTTATTTAACGCTATCAGGTTGTAAATATCGCCCTGATCTAATCCATAACTTTCCATGAGCAGTGGATCGACAATGATCTCAACGATGTCGTCTCTGTCACCGGCAATATCCACTTCTAGAACTTGACGGAAACTCTCCAACTTATCGCGCAAGAGACGAGCGATCTGCACTATGCCTCGTTCAGGCACCGTGCCGTATAAAACGACAGACAATACTGGCTGGGCATTTGCCAACGTCACTTCGTTTACGGTTGGCTCATCACTGTCGGCTGGCAATTTCGGCTTAGCTAAATCTACCGCATCTCGCACATCCGCCATCGCCTTATCCAGATCGACACCGACGTTGAATTCAAGAACAACAGAAGCATGGCCTTCAGAAGAATTAGACGTCATCTCCTTAATGCCTTCGATGGACCGTAGTTCTTGCTCTAAAGGACGGGCAATCAAACGCTCCGCATCTCCCGGTGAAATACCTTGGTGAGAAACAGAAACATAGATGATTGGGATAGTAATATCTGGACTCGATTCTTTAGGAATCGTGACATAAGTTAATGCACCCGCTACAAGAATAAACACCAATAGCACGAGCATAGTTCGACTACGCGACAGTGCCGCGTCAATTAACGCAAACATGTCGCCTCCTAAGGCTTACTGCCCTGTAACGGTTGGGTTTCTATATCTGTTGTGTGCTTAACCGCTGCGACTTTATCACCATCACGCACAAAACCTTGACCACGAGTAATGATGTTAACTTCTTCGCCTAAGCCCGTTAGCCAAACACCGTCTTGCTCCGCTTTGACCAGTTGAATAGGAACGAAATGAACCCTGTCTTCAACCAAGGTTTTCACCCCTAAGTTTCCTTGATCATCAAGCGCAAGCATGGCTGGAGTAATTTTCACTGCCATTTGCGTTTCTAAATTCAATTCAACTTGAGTGCTTACCCCTGCAGGGATCTGCTGATTCGGATTAGGCACTTCCACCTCAATAGCAAAAGTATTAGTTGAAGGAGAAGAAAGCTGAGATAAATAACGCACGGTTCCCTGAGTTTGAGAACCTTGAATAAAGTGAATGGTTGCTGGTTGACCTTTAGTAATGCTCTGAATGTGGCGTTCACTTACATTCGCTTCTATCACCAATTTATTAAGATCAATCAAGGTTGCTACTGGGTCGCCAACCCCAACGAAATCGCCCTGTTCAATAAACAAGTTTTCAACCACACCATCGAAAGGTGCAACAATTGAAGTGTGCGCCAAGTGCATTTCGACCGTTTTCACACTGGATTTTGCATCGGTAAGTTCTGCAAGAGCGTTTGTATAAGCGATTTCGCCCTGCAATCCACGATTTTTAAGCGACTCTGCCGCTTTGAACTCTTGACGTTTTACCGACAACACAGCCTTTGCTCGATCAAGCTGAGATTGCAAATCACCTTGATCAATAAGCGCAATTACTTGCCCTTTAGAGACTTTGTCACCTTTGTCGATTTTAGTGAGTAAGATCTTGCCTGCGATTTCCGCAGATAATCGAGCTTGCTTATCAGGCGCGGTGCGGCCGTAAAGATCGATTTTCTTTTCTGTTGGTTCAGCATGGAAGGTTTGATACATCACTTTAGCAAGTGGGATAGTATCTGCAGATTTTTCTGGTGCTTGCTCTTGTGCGTTAAGTGAACCAAGACTCAGCCAGAGGGTTAACAATATGATAAGAATGAAAGAAACGAGCCAGGGCTTTTGTGTAAAATGTCGCCCCCCAAGTAAGCTTCTCAATGAGACATGAGACATGGACAATCCTTTATATATATGTCCCTGCACAACAACTTAAATATGCAAGGAGAGTGAATCAGCTGAAATTTCATTTAGATAGCTAATTCACTCTACATCATTAGTTAAACACTAAACGATGCACCGCAACCACATGTGGTTGTTGCGTTTGGATTGTTTACAAAAAAGCGAGAACCTTCTAGCCCTTCCGTATAATCAACCACTCCGCCAATCAGATATTGCAGACTCATAGGGTCAACCACTAGGGTTACTCCGCTATTTTCGATTGTGGTGTCTCCATCATTTACATTCTCGTCAAATGTGAATCCGTATTGGAAGCCACTACAACCACCACCTGTAATATACACACGTAGTTTCAGTGCCGGGTTTTCTTCTTCAGCAATCAACGCTCTAACACGTGTTGCTGCTGCATCCGAAAAGGATAACGGTACATTTACATCACTCACAATGACCTCTCTCAGTCGCGTAAATGTACACCAGATATTATTCACTAGATCAATCTGATGGACATGACTCTTTTTTGATAATGCGGCGATTATCTAATACCTGACCTATACGTTCAAGTATTCACCGATACTTAGTTCAGAGTCTTCAGAAATGATGAGCTCCATTTTTGCTGATTAAACTAGATAACTCAGTGAGAAGGGTCAGAAATTTAGTTAAAACGTTTCACCTCTGCACTCACAAGCGTACAATGCACAGCAACTTGGTCCGAGACATAATAAAGAGGAAGATTCCATGACCAAATCAGCTGATCTCTATAACAAAGCTCAATCAAAGATTCCTGGCGGCGTTAACTCTCCTGTTCGTGCGTTTAACGGCGTTGGTGGCTCTCCAATTTTTATTGAGCGAGCAGACGGCGCATTCATCTTTGATGCTGATGGTAAAGCATACATTGATTATGTAGGTTCTTGGGGACCTATGATTCTTGGTCATAACCACGCCGTTATCCGCGAAGCAGTGATCAACGCGGCAAACCGTGGTTTGAGTTTCGGCGCTCCGACTGAAATCGAAATCACGATGGCTGAGCTAGTGTCTGAGTTAGTTCCTTCAATGGAACAGCTACGTATGGTGAGCTCTGGTACAGAAGCGACCATGAGTGCAATTCGCCTAGCGCGTGGTTTCACTGGTCGTGACAAGATCATCAAGTTTGAAGGTTGTTACCACGGTCATGCTGACAGCTTATTAGTAAAAGCAGGTTCAGGTGCCTTGACGCTGGGTCAACCAAGCTCCCCTGGCGTACCTGCTGATTTTGCAAAACACACATTAACAGCACGCTTTAATGATCTTGAATCAGTGCGTGAACTGTTCGCTGCAAATAAAGGTGAAATTGCATGTATCATCGTTGAACCTGTTGCAGGCAACATGAACTGTATTCCACCAGTGGAAGGCTTCCACGAAGGTCTACGTGAGATCTGTGACCAAGAAGGCGCATTGTTGATTTTTGATGAAGTGATGACTGGCTTCCGCGTTGCACTAGGCGGCGCTCAAGCTCATTACAATATCAAGCCAGACTTAACAACATTAGGTAAAGTGATTGGCGGCGGTATGCCTGTCGGCGCATTTGGTGGCCGTAAAGATGTCATGCAATTTATCGCACCAACAGGCCCTGTATACCAAGCTGGTACATTGTCAGGAAACCCAGTAGCGATGGCTGCGGGCCTTGCGTGTCTGAGTCTTCTGAAAGAAGAAGGTAACGAGAAACGTCTTGCATTTAAAACTAAGCAATTAGCTGACGGTTTTAAATACCTTGCAGATAAACATGGTGTCCCAATGGTCGTGAACCAAGTGGGCGGTATGTTTGGCTTCTTCTTCACTGAGCAGGAAAGCATTACCTGCTACGAAGACGTGACCAAATGTGATATCGAACGCTTTAAGCGCTTCTTCCACTTAATGCTGGATAAAGGTGTTTACCTTGCGCCGTCGGCATTTGAAGCAAGCTTTACTTCTCTGGCTCACGGTTCAAGAGAAATTGAAGCGACACTTGAAGCAGCGGATCGATGTTTAGCGATTATTGCCGCTGAAGCAAAATAACGTACAACCAGTTTGAACAATAAGGCTGCTTTGGCAGCCTTATTTTATTTCCAGTTGGCAATAACTAGTACAACTAGTACGGCAACAACAACGCCGATCCATGAAATTCTGCGACGTTTTACATTCTTAGTTTCGCAACACTTCTCATCATTGCAACATCCCATATAACCCTCTTCATTGCTAACCGACTGAATTACAGCCATTATAAACATACTTATTTGATTCCAAGGACAGCCAAAAGTGCCAGAAAAAATCAAAATTTCATCCAGTCATTGGGTTCTTGTTATTGCCCTACTCGTCGCTGGTTTCGCCTGCTACTTACTCGTAGAACCGTATATCAATTCGATTGTTATGGCATTCATTATTTCCATGCTTATGATTCCTCTGCATGAAAAACTAGACAACATGATGCCCACTCATAGAAACATCTCATCATTGCTCTCCTGCATTATTCTGACATTTATTATTGTCATTCCGCTGCTTTTCGTATTTGCGGCGATCGTTCAGCAAGGATCTAAGTTTTCTCAGAACGTTTATCAGTGGGTAACCCATGGCGGCATTCAGACTCTGTTTAACCATCCTTGGGTGGTAAAAGGATTAGCTTTAGCTAATCAGTATTTACCTTTTGATGGTATTAACCCACAACAAATTGCACAGAAAATTGCACAATTCGCCACCAGCTTTGGCACTAATCTGGTTGGCATCAGCGCCAAGATATTAGGTGATGCGACAAGTTTTATTATGAGCTTCTTCTTGATGCTATTTGTTCTGTTCTTCTTGCTAAGAGACAGAGAAAAGATCATCTCAACTATTCGTCATATATTGCCGTTGTCTCGTAGCCAAGAAGACCGCTTATTGGATGAGATTGAAAGCGTGTCCAAATCAGCAGTGATGGGATCTTTCCTTACGGCGATCGCTCAGGGCGTTGCTGGTGGTATTGGTATGTGGTTAGCAGGCTTTCCTGGATTGTTCTGGGGAACCATGATGGGTTTTGCGTCGTTTATTCCTGTTGTCGGTACCGCGCTTATCTGGATCCCAACCGCGACGTATCTATTCCTCACGGGTGAGACAACTTGGGCTATCTTCCTTACCGTATGGAGCGTGGCTATTGTTGGCTCTATCGACAACTTGCTCAGACCTTTCCTGATGCAAGGCAGTGCAGGAATGAACACCCTGATGATCTTCTTCTCGCTACTGGGTGGTATTCAGCTGTTTGGTTTAATTGGCCTTATCTATGGTCCTCTGATCTTCGCGATTGCCATCGTACTGTTTAACATTTACGAAGAAGAGTTCCATAACTTCCTCGATAACCAAGACAACAGCTAAAAAGCTTCATGCTTGGAGCCGACTATGCGAGAATCGGCTCCAAAATTGAACCTAGCTTAATTGAACCTAAAAGATAACAGGCTCTAAATGTCTAATTACATTACCCCAAGCCAAATTGCTCAACGCCAGCTTGCGTACTTTGAGAATAAAAAAGTACTCGTAGCGGGTGAAGCCGAAGATCTGTTTCCTGTCGAACTTGCCAAACACTGTGTTTCCGTTTCTGTGTTTACCACCAACTATGGCTACTACCGTCAGCTTAAATCAAAGTCAGCGATTAGCGTCCATTTTGGTGCCGAGCTAGAAGGCGATATCGATGCAGATATGGTGCTTCTCTACTGGCCAAAAGCAAAGATGGAAGCGGAATATCTGCTCGCTATGTTGATGGCAAAACTTGGGGTCAACACAGAGATCGTGGTGGTTGGTGAAAACCGCTCTGGTGTAAAAAGCATCGAAAAGATGTTTGCAGACTATGGCAGTGTGACAAAGTTCGATTCAGCCCGCCGTTGCTCTTTCTATTGGGGTCAATGTTTAGAACAGCCAAAAGCTTTCCAGATCGAAGATTGGTTCAAGTCTTATACCGTTCAATATCAAGAACATGAACTTACCATTCGTAGTTTGCCTGGCGTATTTAGCCATGGTGAGTTTGATTTAGGCAGTCGATTACTGCTCGATAGTTTGCCTAAGCTTAGTGGTAAAGTGCTTGATTTTGGTTGTGGCGCCGGTGTTCTTGGCTGCGTGATGGCGACACTGAACAGGGATATTCAGCTGGAAATGTGTGATATCAGTGCGTTGGCTGTACGCTCAAGTGAAGAAACACTGAAAGCCAATCAATTATCTGGCCGTGTATTCGCATCAGATATCTACTCAGATACCGCGACAGACTATAACTTCATCGTCACTAACCCTCCGTTCCATGCCGGCTTAGACACCAGCTATAACGCAACGGAAACCTTATTAGAAAAAGCACCAGGCTATTTAACCGCTAATGGTGAACTGTTCGTAGTGGCCAATAGTTTCTTGAAATACCCGCCGATTATTGAACAGTCGCTAGGTAATTGCGAGACGTTAAATAAGACCAGCAAATTCTCTATTTATCACGCAAAAAAATCCTAACACTTGGTGATAATTTAGTTAAAAATGAGCCTATGTCCACGCTTTAAGTGGGACTTACTTGTCAAAGAAAAAAAACTTGTTAACTTCTGCGTAACCCGTTTTTACTCAATCACACAACTTGCAGGTTTTCCTGCAAGTTTCATTGAAAGAATTCTCTTTGATATGTTCAGGTTTTATCGCAGGCAAAAGTTTAAACGCTTACAAAACACCTTGATGCTGGCCTTTCTGGTTCTCAGCATTACTCCTCTGACTGTCACAGCTATTTTCTTCTTGAAGTCTCATATTGACGATCTTCAAGAACAAAGTACCTCCCACCTGCTGTCAGTTCGGGACACCAAACAACAACAAGTTATCGACTACCTCAGCGCCAAAGAGTCTGAGGTGATGGGTTTTGTCCGCTCAGAACTCGCCTATGCCAGTGGTGGACGATTTTATGGCCTAGTCAATGCTTTTACACGTTTGGGCGAAAACATAGAACAAGCCAGAGAGAACGCTCAACAGCGCTATATCTTAGGTTCCGGAGATCAGGTCAAAACGTCGGTGTTACCTCAATCCAGCAGCTATGTCGGAAGTGAGCGTTACCGCCTTTTGCATAAACGCTATCACTGGGCATACATGGAACTGCTCAAACGCTCTGATTTTGATGATATTTTATTGGTCGATTTACAAGGGAATATCACTTACTCAATCAATAAAAACGAAGAGTACGGTACCAACCTGTTTAGCGGAAAATTCAAAGACGCGAACTTAGGTCAGACCTTTCAGCGCTTAGAAGAAACTGTTTCCGAACAGAGAAAAAACAACGAAGATTTTACCCCTGTCATTCTTTCCGATTTTGTTGAGGAAAACGGACAACAATACGCCTGGTTTGGCGCACCGATCATTCAACAAGGTTATCTACACAGCTATGCGATGTTCCGCCTGCCAAACAAGGGAATCACCAAACTCATCGCTGATAGCAACAACTCACCAATGCAGACGCTTCTTGTCGGGCCAGATCACCGCTCCCGAACGCTTTCTTACCTACAAGACGATATAGATAAAAGTCGTGAAGTCATAAATTTAGCCTTATCTGGCAAGAAAGAAGTAGGTACCTACACTGACGCCGTTGGTGAAAAAAATATCGCAGCTTATGCTCCGATCAACCTAAACAGCACACATTGGGCTATTGTCGTAGAACTGCCCGAAAAAGAGGCTTTTGCGCGCGTAAACCAGTTAGAAAAACTGTTCATTTTTGCCATGCTGACCGCCATCGTGCTAGTGGTTATCGCGTCACACATGCTTTCAAACTTCATTACTTCACCACTGTTAAGACTAACGTGGGCAGCTGAACGAGCATCCGCTGGAGATCTCGATGAAAGTATGATTAATACCGATCGTAAAGATGAGATTGGTCGTCTTGCGGTGAGCTTTGAACGTATGCAGCGTTCTATCCGTGAAAAAATCCAACTCATCAAATCGCAAAACAGTGAATTGGAAAAAAACATCCAAATCATTAGAAAACAAAACGATGAACTGCAACTTGCGAACAAGCTGAAAGATGAATTTCTGGCCACAACCTCTCACGAGCTGAGAACTCCTCTGCACGGCATGATTGGTATTGCAGAAGCCTTAATATCCGGCGCTAACGGTCCTATTACTTCTGATCACAAATATCAGTTGGATATTATTGCCACCAGTGGACAACGCCTTGCTCGACTGGTCGATAACTTACTCGACTACCATAAGATGCGTTATGGCGACTTGGATATTCAGTGTGATGCGGTTGATCTGTCCAGCTCAACGCGCTTGGTGTTAGAACTCTCTAACCACCTGTTGGGTAAGAAGCCTATAAGAATCATCAATCAAATTTCAGACAATCAGTTCTGGGTTTCCGCAGATCCGCAGCGTTTAGAGCAAGTGCTGTATAACCTGATTGGTAACGCGATCAAATATACGTCGGAAGGTAAGATTGTTATCTCTGCTTCTCAAATTGATGATCAGGTTCGCGTCCAAGTTGTCGATACCGGTCAAGGCATTCCCGCCGAGCAGTTGGAACATATCTTTGAACCGCTCATCCAAGGAACCGTAGAAACTAACCGCTATCGCCAAGGTTCAGGTTTAGGCTTATCGATTAGCCGACAACTGATTGAACTGATGAACGGCACTCTTTATGTCAGCAGCCAACCGCTGGTTGGTACAACATTCAGCTTCACGCTGCCTATTGCTTCGGCAGAAGATATTGAGCGCGCGAGACTGACTGAACAGCCTCACTACCAAGTACTTGAAGTTGGAGAGGTTGAGCTGCCCGATACCAGCAATTTGCCGGAGAACAGTGACGGACCGTTACTGCTGGTTGCCGATGACGAACCTGTAAACCTGCGAATTCTGGACAGCTTCTTACGCTTGGAAGGTTATCGCGTACGTACCGTTGCTGATGGTAACGAAGTGCTAAGGGCCGTTGAGAACGAAAAGCCAGAGCTACTGCTGCTCGATATCATGATGCCGGGCATGAGTGGTTACCAAGTGTGTGAAAAGCTAAGAGAAAAATACAGCCTCACCGATTTACCTATCATCATGCTTACTGCGCTGAATCAAACAGAAGATCGCTTGAGAGGCTTTGCCGCTGGCGCGAATGACTATCTGTCAAAACCGTTCAATAAAAAAGAGTTAGCAGCTAGGATTCATGCTCATATGGCCGCAAGTCAGGCAGAACAACGGCGATTGGAAAATCTTGAGTTGCAAAACGAACTCAAGCAGAGAAATGTCGTCGAAGCTGATTTACTCGAAACACAAGAACGATTGCTGGAACAGTTAGAATCTGCACCAGAAGCCATTGTGTGCCTCAAAGAAAACAATAAAGTTCTGTTCGCTAACCAAGCGGCATCCAGACTGTTTAAGCGCACACAAGAGCAGCTGAAACGTTCTAGTGCTGAAGAGCTGTTTTCCCATAAACATCTCAATATTACTCAAGAACACTATTGTGGCGAAGTCGATATTTTTGTTGGTGATTCACGCCTTCATTTACCAGCGGATATTCTAAAGCTCCCTAAAGGCTCTGGTATGCAGGCGATTTATATTTTAAATATTGGCGGTGCTCAGAGCGCACAAAGAATACATAACCTAGAAACAGCGGTTGATGCCCTATCGAGTTATGCGTTTAGTGGCGATAAAGAAAGACTGCAGCAACTTAAAGAGTTAGGCGGAGAGTTTACCAGAATTGCAGATAAAGCCGAAGGCGACAATCAATCCAAGCAAGAGCTTATGCGTGCAGTGCTTGTTGATGCGATGACAAGCGCACTCAACTACTGGGAGAAAGCTCCCGGCCAAACCAAGTTCACTTTTGCAGAACAAAGCGGACTGTGGCGTGTTTACTTGGACAGAAGTACATTACAAACACGTACACTCGACAAGTATCTGCGTATCGAAACGCTGCCGAAAACCCCACGCTGGCGTACCGTACTAAACTCGCTCGATTACATCCTTGAGCATCACAATGAGCAGGGGTCAGAGCGCACTCACCTTGAAGCCCTGCGTAACAAGTTGCAGAAACTTATCGCTGCTATGTAACACCATTAGCAGCGATAATCATCAACTCTAATAGCCCACTAACGTGGGCTTTTTTATACGTGTTAATTAAAACACGTCCCACCCATTCTCACCCTCTTCGGTAAGACTCTTAGCTAGAGGACTTCACTACAAAAGCGACCATCAGCGTTCTTTAGAGGCACTCCAGACTTCATATCAGTAACCTAGAGTTCAAACTTAACCATGCTGTAGACACGTTTCACTTAAGTTAATTTACGAAGAAAATTAATGCATTTATTTTTAGTTATTGTCGTTAGAATTAATCCACTTCCAGCCCCAGAAAGCCCCTATCATTAGCTAAAAAAGAAGAAATTGTTTGGCTGTGGGATTTGAATCACAACAATTCGCCAGAATTAATTTACACAGACAAATTAACGGAGGAAAGCGGTAGTGACAATAATCTCACTTTATTGAAAATAAAACCAAAACCAATCAAAACAGGAAACCAAAAGTAAGCAACCACTAACTAATGAGCAAAAAACACACAGCAAAGAAGTTTTTACCACTGACATTAAACGGTTAAAACATCATCAACCATAACAAGTTTTGACGTTAATGACGGAGAATGGATGAGTTTTGACGTTTTTAACGAGAAATGGAATTGCTAAATGTTCGTACAAAGTGTTTTCTTACCTCAGCCAACGGTTTACAGGCCACTCATATTCCCCCTGCTCCTCCGCTGGTGGAACTCAATATGAGGTAAACCTTTGGAAATTGTTCATCCCATGATGACATTCATATCCATTCGTGAAATGAAGCAAACAGTAAGGAACAGCTATGCTTGCCAATATTAAAAAGACAGCACTCGCAACAGCCGTTATCGCTGGAGCAATTAGCGTCTCAGCTCCTGCCCTAGCACGCAGTGAGCTAACCATAGTACCTGATTTCTACCCAACTATGGTTCGTAACTTCAACCCGTACTTAGCAACAAACCTACGTACAACCACAGATTTCATCTATGAGCCATTAGTGGTTTTCAACGAGATGAAAGGCAACACTCCTGTGATGCGTCTTGCAGAAAGCTACAAAATGGCTGACGACCTAATGAGCGTGACATTTAACGTTCGTAAAGGCGTGAAATGGTCTGATGGCCAAGCGTTTACTGCAGATGACATCCTATTTTCTTACCAATTACTGAAGAATAAACCTGAGCTTGACCAACGCGGTATCAACAAATGGGTTAAGAGTGTAGAGAGAGTAAATGAATACACCGTACGCTTCGAACTGACTGAAGCGAACTCAAACGTACCATACGAAATTTCGCTTGTTCCAATCGTAGCTGAGCACATCTGGAAAGATGTCAAAGAACCTACCACTTTCACCAATGAAAACCCTGTTGGTACTGGTCCGTTTACTGAAATCGACACCTTCACTCCGCAACTTTACATTCAGTGCCGTAACCCTAACTACTGGGATGCAGCAAACCTAGAAGTTGACTGTTTACGCGTTCCACAAATCGCAAACAACGATCAGCTATTAGGTAAAGTCGTGAACTCTGAGCTGGATTGGACTTCATCATTCATTCCTGACATTGACCGTACTTACGCAGCAGCAAGCCCTAACCACCACTACTGGTACCCAGCATCTGGTACTCAAGCGTTTGTGGTTAACTTCAAAAACCCAGATCCAGCAAAACAAGAAGCTCTGAACAATGTAGATTTCCGTCGCGCATTCTCCATGGCGATTGACCGTCAAACCATTATCGACATCGCGTTCTACGGTGGCGGTACAGTGAACGACTTCGCGTCTGGTTTAGGTTATGCATTTGAAGCTTGGTCTGATGAAGAAGTACACAGCAAGTACAAAGGCTTTAACACTTACAATGCTGAAGGTGCAAAAGCACTTCTAGCTAAAGCAGGCTTTAAAGATGTGAACGGTGACGGCTTCGTCGACACGCCTTCAGGTAAATCTTTTGAGTTACTGATTCAATCTCCAAACGGTTGGACTGACTTCAACAACACAGTTCAACTTGCAGTAGAACAGCTTAATGAAGTGGGTATCCAAGCGAAAGCTCGTACTCCTGAGTTTGCTGTTTACAACGAAGCAATGCTGAAAGGTACTTACGACGTAGCATACACAAACTACTTCCACGGTGCTGACCCTTACCTATACTGGAACAGTGCATATCACTCAGCACTTCAAGGTGGTGAAGGTATGCCTCGCTTCGCAATGCACTTCTACAAAAACGACAAGCTAGACGGTCTACTAGATAGCTTCTACAAAACAGCAGATAAGAACGAGCAGGTACAAATTGCTCACGGTATTCAGAAAATCATCGCTGAAAACCAAGTTACTATCCCTGTATTGTCAGGCGCTTGGATGTACCAGTACAACACCACTCGATTCACTGGTTGGTGGAGCGAAGACAACCCGAAAGGTCGTCCAAGCGTATGGGCTGGTATCCCAGAACGTCTACTTCACGTACTGGACCTAAAACCAGTTAAGTAAACGTTAGTTCTTTGCGGCGTACTTCGTGCGCCGCCTATTTAAATCCCCACTATTTGAAAAACAGATGGCGCCATGCGTCAGGGGATTTCTCGCTCTAAATTTCGCTAGCACGTAAACAAATATCGGGTGAGTAAGGTGTAAGTTATGGGTTATTTTTTAAGACGTTTGTCATTTTATTTTGCCGCGCTGCTCGTTGCAGCCACCATCAATTTCATTATTCCACGAGCAATGCCTGGTGACCCAGTTACCATGATGTTTGCTAACGCAACAACACAGGTAACACCTGAGCGTATCGCCGCAATGAAGGAGCTACTAGGCTTCGTCGGCGGACCTTGGTACGTGGAATATGCCGTATACATGAAAAGTATCTTTAGCTGGGAGCTGGGTACTTCAATTAAGTTCTACCCTTTGAGCGTTAATGATCTTTTAAGTGGTGCATTTGGCTGGTCACTTTTCCTTGCCGGTACTGCCGTCATTATCTCTTTCTCAATCGGCTCAATTCTCGGCATCTTTGCTGCGTGGAAACGCGGTAGCCGTTACGACACCTTCATCACTCCGGGTATGCTGGTTATTCAAGCGGTTCCTCAAGTGGTTATCGCCATGCTTGCCATGTTCATTTTTGCTATCGGCTTGAAATGGTTCCCAACGGGTTACGCATACACAGCCGGTACCATGCCTGACTGGACAAGCTGGACATTTATTAAAGATGTCGGTTACCACGCAGTATTGCCACTTATCTGTGCCTCTATCGTTCAAATCGGCGGTTTCTTGGTCAACATGCGTAACAACATGATTAACCTGCTTGCTGAAGACTACATCACGATGGCGAAAGGCAAAGGCTTGAGTGAAAACCGCGTTGTATTCAACTACGCAGCTCGTAACGCATTACTGCCAAGTGTCACTGCGCTTTCAATGTCACTAGGTATGGCTATCGGTGGTCAGCTCATTATCGAAATCATTTTCAACTACCCAGGTCTTGGTACGGTTCTGTTTAACGCTATTACATCTCGTGACTACCAAGTTCTACAAGGCCAACTTCTTATCATGACTCTGTTTATGCTGTTCTTTAACCTGCTCGCAGACATGCTGTATGTCGTACTCGACCCTCGTCTACGTAAGGGAGGTAAATAATCATGAAAGCACTTTGGAAACTGTTATCAGGCAACCGAGTCGCCATGATAGGTGTCGCGATTCTCTCTGTATTCTTGTTCATCGCACTTGCTGCACCGCTGATCACGAAACACGCACCAGATAAACGAACTGGCAACCCACATGAATACCCGTCGTTTATTGTAAAAGCTGCCAAAAGTGACCCAAATGGCTGGGTTGCTGAAAATTTGGCGACAGACAGACGAACTCTGACTATGTCAAAGAAAGCGGATCACACACTAGGTACAACACGCATGGGACGCGATGTTTGGTCACAAGTTGCTTACGGCGCACGCGTATCTCTAGCAGTAGGTTTCGGTGCAGGTATCACCGTTTGTTTCTTGGCAACCATCATTGGTGTTTCAGCGGGCTACTTCGGTGGCAAGGTGGATGACTTCTTAACCGCAGCAATGAATATCATGTTGGTTATCCCTCAGTACCCACTGTTGTTCGTGGTTGCCGCTTTCATTGGTGAAGCTGGCCCACTGACCATTTCCCTCATTATCGGGTGTACCTCCTGGGCATGGGGTGCCCGAGTTGTGCGAGCTCAGACACTTGCACTGCGTGAAAAAGAGTTTGTAAAAGCGGCTGAAGTATTAGGTGAGAGTTCATGGCGCATTATCTTCGTTGAAATCCTGCCAAACCTTATCTCTATTGTCGGCGCAAGCTTTATCGGCTCAGTAATGTACGCAGTGATGATGGAAGCCACTATCTCCTTCCTCGGTCTGGGTGATCCGAACACCATCAGTTGGGGCATCATGCTTTACAACGTGCAAACCTCTTCATCTATGTTGGTTGGCGCTTGGTGGGAACTGTTAGCTCCATGTTTATCACTGACGTTACTCGTCACTGGTCTGGCACTGCTTAACTTCGCGGTAGACGAAATCGCTAACCCACAATTGCGTTCTCATAAAGGGATGAAGCGTTGGAAGAAACTCGCTCAACAAGACAAATCGCAGCGTGAGCCTAACCTACCACCTCAAAATGCACTATGGAGCGGAGACAAATAACATGACAGCACCACTTATCTCAATCCGCAACTTATGCGTGGACTACATTACTGATGCAGGCGATGTTCGCGCCTGTAACAACGTCAGCTTTGATATCGCACCGGGCGAAGTGTTTGGCTTAGCGGGTGAATCTGGTTGTGGTAAATCAACCGTCGCCTTCTCGCTGATGCGCCTACATAAGCCGCCTGCGTTTATTACTGGTGGCGAAGTGATCTTCAATGGCGAAGACATTCTTCAATACAGCGACGAAAAAATGCAGTCATTTCGCTGGAGCCAAATGTCGATGGTCTTCCAAAGTGCAATGAATGCTCTCAACCCTGTTCTCACCATGGAAGAGCAGTTCTGTGACGTGATTATGCGCCATACCAATTTGACCAGAGAGCAGGCTAAACGCCGCGCTGAAGGCTTGTTGGAAATTGTGGATATTC
The DNA here is from genome assembly GCF_038452265.1 of Vibrio diazotrophicus. NCBI lineage: Bacteria > Pseudomonadati > Pseudomonadota > Gammaproteobacteria > Vibrionales > Vibrionaceae > Vibrio > Vibrio diazotrophicus. Next base: position 539,273 of record NZ_CP151842.1, on the reverse strand, counting down.
ACCCGAGTCGCTTGAACGACTACCCACACCAATTTTCTGGTGGTATGCGTCAGCGTCTGGTGATTGCGATTGCGTTAGCGCTTAATCCGAAAATGATCATTATGGATGAGCCAACCACAGCGCTTGATGTGGTGGTTCAGCGTGAAATTCTGCAAAAAATCTACGCACTAAAAGAAGAGTTCGGCTTCTCTATTTTGTTTATCACTCATGACTTGTCACTGATGGTCGAGTTCTCAGACCGCATTGGCATCATGTATTCCGGTGAACTGATTGAAGTTGCGCCTTCAAAAGAGATTCTACAAAGCCCATTCCATCCTTACACCAAAGGTCTGGGAAGCTCATTTCCACCACTAACGGGGCCAAAAACTAAACTTACGGGAATTCCGGGTAACCCTCTGAACTTACTTGAAATTCCGCAAGGTTGTCGTTTTCAGGCTCGTTGTGACCGTGTCCATGAAACCTGTACCAAAGTACCAACTCAGCTGCGTCAAATAGAGCTGGGACGCTTTTCCAATTGCCACCTCTATGGTGAGCCGATTGCTCAGGTAAAGCTATAGCTTGAGACGTGTACAGCAACGCTATTCGAAAAGTTAGGGGTGGAAAGAAATATGAATATTCAAAACGAAAATCTATTAATTGAAGGGAAGAATCTGGTTAAAGACTTCCCGATCAACAGCAACACATTAAAGCAACCAATGATGCGAGCTATCAACGACGTGTCATTCAAGATGTACAAAAGCCGTGGGCTTTCCGTGGTTGGCGAATCCGGTTCTGGTAAATCCACTACCGCTAAAATGATCGCCAAAATGTACGCTCCGACTTCAGGCAACATTGAGTACAAAGGTCGTGACATTCAAGAGATCAAATCTCGTTCTGATCTGATGCATTACCGCGAAGGCATACAAATGGTTTGGCAAGATCCGTTTGGCTCGCTAAACCCGACTCATACCATTTTCCACCATATTGCCCGCCCACTTTTGATTCATAAGAAAGTGAAATCAGGCAATAAGAAAGAGCTTCAGGAACGTGTGTATGACCTGTTGGAACAGGTGGGATTAATTCCACCAAAAGAGACGGCAGCGAAATACCCGCACCAGCTTTCAGGCGGTCAGCGTCAGCGTGTCAACTTAGCTCGTAACATTGCTGTAGGTGCTGAAGTTGTGCTGGCTGACGAACCGACTTCAATGCTTGACGTATCAATCCGTGCTGGTGTTTTGAACTTGATGGAAGAGATGAAGTTTGAGAAGAAAATGTCACTTCTTTACATCACTCACGACATCGCCACCGCTCGTTACATCGCAGAAGATCTGGCCGTGATGTATGTCGGTCACATGGTGGAATGGGGAGATACCGAGCAGATCATTCACGATCCGCAGCACCCTTACACCCAGTTACTGGTTTCAGCGGTTCCGGATCCCAAAAAATCGATCCACGAAAAACTGAAAGGCAACAAAGGTGAGATCCCGTTGTGGACACCTGCTTCAGTTGGCTGCCCGTTTGCTGGACGCTGTACTCATGCCACCAGCAAGTGCCGCGAGCAATTACCAGCAATAACCCAACTGGCGGATAACCACTTTGTCCGTTGCTATTTATACGAAAACTAAGCGTTTAATAACAATTAATAGGCTCGCCTTCGTCTTGGGCGGACCTGATGTATTAAGAAGGCTCAGCGCTGCTAAGCAGTGCTGGTCAAAAGGCAACTGGAGACCTAAATGCAGTTACTGATCAACCACATTGGCTATGAAACATTGGGACCAAAGCAGGCAGTGCTTTTGAGTAGAACCTCAGAGCTACACGCTACTTTTGCTCAACTTGTTTGCAGTTATAGCCATAAGACTGTCGCTCAACTCACCATTGAGCGACACGGTAAAGTGGCGAATTGGCATCACGGATATTTTCACCGTATCGACTTCTCTCAGTTTACTGGAGAAGGCAGCTTTTACTTACGTGTTGAAAACTCTCAATCTGAAAGTACGCAATCTGAAGTTTTTTCTATTGCTCAGGGTCTACTGATGCAGCGCACTTTTTCAGACGTGCTGCATTATTTCAAGTCACAACGCTGTGGCGGAATTTTTGACAAGCAAGATAAGTCGGTACCTCTGTTAGGCACATCATCCACTGCCGATGTGCATGGTGGCTGGTACGACGCTTCAGGTGACGTTAGCAAATATTTAAGTCACCTTTCTTACGCTAACTATTTGAATCCACAACAAACCCCCATTGTGGTATGGAACCTATTCAAAGGGTTAGCGATTTTAGACCATCGCTCGGAGTTTGCTGCATTTTCTCGCACTCGCCTTAAGGAAGAGGCGTTGTTTGGTGCTGATTTCTTAGTTCGTATGCAGCACTCCGAGGGATTTTTTTATATGACGATTTTCGACCAGTGGAGTAAGGACATTAAGCGCAGAGAAATCTGTGCTTATGAAACTCAGCAGGGTCACAAATCCAACGATTATCAAGCCGGTTTTCGTCAAGGTGGCGGAGTGGCAATAGCCGCGCTTGCGGCCGCTGCAAGATGCGATATTGATGGCGAATTCAGCCGTGAACAATATCTCGCTGCCGCAGAGAAAGGTTATTGGCATTTAAAAAAGTGCAATACCCGCTATCTCAATGACGGTGAAGAGAACATCATTGATGAATACTGCGCCCTACTCGCAGCATGCGAGTTGTATCGCTCAAGCAGTTCAAAACAAGAGTATTTACAAGAAGCTCAAGCATGGGCTGAACGCTTGTGTGCAAGACAACACAACGATGAAAATCATCTAGGTTTCTGGTCTGCCAACAGCGATGGCAGCCGTCCCTACTATCACGCATCGGAAGCAGGGCTTCCTGTCATTGCTTTGTGCGAGTATCTGGATATTGAAACGAACAAAGAGCGTTTGGAAAAAGTTCGCACTGTCGTGGCTCAAGCATGTCAGTTTGAACTCACGATTACTCAGTCCGTTTGCAACCCGTTTGGCTACCCACGTCAATACGTTAAAGACGTCGATGGAGAAAAGCGCAGCGCATTCTTTATTTCACAAAACAACGAATCAGGCTATTGGTGGCAGGGCGAAAATGCCCGTCTGGCTTCGCTGGCAGCAATGGCTTATCAAGTACAACCGTACTTACAAGACCAACAACTAAAAAACCAGCTGCTCAGCTTTGCACAAAATTCGCTTAACTGGGTTACAGGCTTAAACCCATACGACATGTGCATGCTCGACGGGCATGGACGCAACAATCCTGACTACTTACCACACCTAGGATTTTTCAATGCCAAGGGCGGTGTCTGCAATGGCATCACCGCAGGTTTTGATGATCCGCAGGGCATTGCGTTCAATCCTGAAAAACAGAAAGACGACATGATGCAAAACTGGCGCTGGGGAGAACAATGGATCCCACACGGAGCTTGGTACTTAATGGCAATTATGAGCCAATTTGTACACTTCAAAACAACCAGCTCTGCTCCGCTAGAGGAGCAAAACTATGACTAATTATTTCGTAGGCATTGATGGCGGCGGTACCTCTTGTCGAGCTCGCATTCGTGACATCGACGGCAACCTCATCGGTGAAGGCAAAAGTGGCAGCGCAAACATCCTGCTGGGTGTAGATATTGCGTTGCGTTCAATCACTGAAGCCATTCGTATTGCCGCAAAACAAGGTGGCTTGGATGAAACCTATTTACACAGAATGCATGTCGGCCTTGCTTTAGCGGGAGCGGAACAAAAGTCCGCATGGTTTGCTTTTATGCAGCAGCCTCACCCGTTCGCTTCTGTCACCTTGAACACTGATGCCTACGGGGCGTGTCTCGGTGCTCATAACGGCGATGATGGAGCGATTATGATTGCCGGTACTGGCTCTTGTGGAATTTTACTCAAAGACGGTCAACAACATGTGGTTGGAGGCAGAGAATTTCCAATTTCAGACCAAGGCAGCGGTGCAATGATGGGACTGAACCTGATTCAAAAGGTCATTCTGACTCAAGATGGCATTCGTCCTCATTCCCCTCTAAGTCAGCATGTAATGGAGCACTTTGATAACGATGTAGACCAGATTGTCGAATGGTCCAAATCGGCTTTACCTCGTGATTACGGACAGTTCTCTCCAGCCATTTTTTCTCATGCTCAACAACACGATCCTCTGGCGATTGAGCTTCTTCAACAAACCGCTGCAGATATCGAAATGTTTCTCAATGCTTTACACCGCAAGGGTGCAGAGAAAATTTGTCTGATGGGCAGTATTGCAGAACGCATTTTGGATTGGCTATCTCCGCCCGTTCAACAATGGATTGTTACACCTCAGTTCGACGCTATTGAGGGCGCACTGATGTTTGCTGGCAAACCAGCACACAATTTGTATTAGAAGAAGTTGTATTAAGAGAATTTCTATTAAGGGTTAATGATGAACTATCGAATTGACTTTGCTGTACTTTCAGAACAGAAAAATGATTGCCGATTTGGCCTGACACTACACAACTTAAGTGAGCAAGATCTAAGTGATTGGTCATTGCATTTCATCATGGATCGCTTTATCCAGCCTGACAGTGTCTCCAACGGCGAACTCCATCAGGTAGGCAGCTTCTGCAGCCTATTACCGCATCAAGCGGTATTGCCAGCTAATGGTCACTATTACTGTGAATTTCGCATAAAAACAGCACCGTTCCGCTTTTACAGTGACGGAATTAAAGAGGCGTTTGTACAGCTCAATCATACTGAAGCAACGGTTCGCTACGATGTCGCTGTCACTCCGATTGTTCTGGCTTCTCCGTATCAAGAACGTAGTGAGATCCCTGCGACAGAAGACGCAGAGTTATGTTTGATCCCTAAACCGAACAAGGTTGAAAAGCTGGCCGGACATTATGTTTTAGCCTCCACCAGCCAGATTACACTGCACTCTGCTAATGCAGAACAAGCTGCCTCTTGGCTGCAACAAGAACTCAAACATCTTTATGAATTTGAACCTCAACCAATTGGCAATGCGGATATTGTCTATCAGAGCAACCCAATTTTGGATGAAGAACACTATCACCTGACCGTTAATGCCAAAGGCATACTCTTAGAATCCAGCGGTCACGTGGGTTTTGTGCACGCTTCGGCGACACTGTTGCAACTCATTAAACGCACACAAGACGGCTTGGTTGTTCCGTGCGTCAAAATCAGCGATGCACCACGATTCAAATATCGCGGCATGATGCTCGACTGCGCTCGTCATTTTCATCCGGTTGAACGCGTAAAGCGTCTGATCAATCAGTTGGCTCACTACAAGTTCAGTACTTTTCACTGGCATCTCACCGATGATGAAGGCTGGCGCATTGAGATCAAATCACTGCCTCAACTGACTAATATCGGCGCTTGGCGTGGTGTAGACAAAGAGATTGGCCCGCAGTTCAGTACTGTCACCGATCAGCACGGTGGCTATTACACCCAAGAAGAGATCAAGCAAGTGATCGCTTATGCCGAAGATCGAGGAATCACAGTTATTCCAGAGATCGATATTCCGGGTCACTGTCGCGCTGCGATCCGTTCGCTGTCTGAATGGCTGTTAGATACTGAAGATCGCTCTGAATATCGCAGTATCCAAAACTATAGCGACAACGTTTTATCACCAGCCCTTCCTGAAACGTATCGCTTTTTGGATCTTGTTTTGGAAGAAGTCGCCGCTCTGTTCCCAAGTCACTTTTTCCATATCGGCGCTGATGAAGTCCCTGATGGCGTATGGATTAACAGCCCAAAATGTCAGGCATTAATGGCGGAACATGGTTATGAAGATGCCAAAGAGCTGCAAGGTCACTTACTGCGCTACGTTGAGAAAAAATTACGTTCTTTAGGCAAACGTATGGTGGGCTGGGAAGAGGCGCAACATGGCAACAAAGTCAGTAAAGACACGGTTATCTATTCTTGGCTTTCGGAACAAGCAGCACTGGACTGCGCCAAGCAAGGTTTTGATGTCATCTTGCAACCGGGTCAGTACACCTATCTCGATATTGTTCAGGACTATGCACCAGAAGAACCCGGTGTTGCCTGGGCTGGCGTCACACCATTGGAACGCGCATACAGCTACGAACCTTTGGCTGAAGTTCCTGCCGACCACCCGATTCGCAAACGCATCTTAGGCATGCAAAGCGCACTGTGGTGCGAAATTATCAATGACCAATCTCGTATGGACTACATGCTCTACCCTCGCCTCACCGCATTAGCGGAAGCAGGATGGACACAGAATTCATTACGTGACTGGCCTGATTATCTGGCTCGCCTCAAAGGGCACTTACCATTGCTGGATAAACAGGAGATCCACTATCGATCTCCTTGGAAATAACGTTATTCATTTTTGCCATTCCCATGCCAAAGCATGAGATGGAAGTAAGTACATATTCAAGTTCGCTAGCATCGACATTGACTGCGTTATTCGCAGTTTTAGAAAAAGGAAATCACCATGAAATACGGCTATTTCGATAACGATAATCGTGAATACGTCATCACACGTCCAGACGTACCTGCGCCATGGACCAACTATTTGGGAACGGAGAAATTCTGCAGCGTTATCTCTCACAACGCAGGTGGCTACTCGTTTTATCACTCACCTGAGTACAACCGAGTCACCAAATTCCGTCCTAACTTTACCCAAGATCGTCCGGGTCACTATGTTTATCTGCGTGACGACGAAACTGGTGATTTCTGGTCTGTTTCTTGGCAGCCAGTAGCAAAAAGTTTAGAGCAAGCCAACTACGAAGTTCGCCACGGCTTGTCATACTCAAAATTTAAATGTGACTACAACGGCATTGTCGCAAGCAAAACGCTGTTTGTACCTAAAGGTGAAGATGCGGAAATTTGGGATGTTGTGATTGAAAACACCTCTGATCGTCCTCGTACCATCAGTGCATTTAACTATGTAGAGTTCTCTTTCAGTCATATTGCTTCGGACAATCAGAACCATCAGATGTCCCTTTACTCTGCGGGTACAGACTACAAAGATGGCGTCATTGAGTACGATCTTTACTACAACACTGACGACCTCCTTGGTTACTACTACCTAACTGCAACGTTCGATGCTGACAGCTATGACGGACAACGAGATACCTTCTTAGGTATGTACCGTGACGAAGCTAACCCAATCGCTGTTGAAAAGGGACAGTGTTCTAACCGCACACAAACCTGTTACAACCACTGCGGTGCTTTACATAAGCAATTCACACTACAACCGGGCGAGAAAGTACGCTTTGCAGTCATACTCGGTGTCGGCAAAGGTAATGGCGAGAAACTTAGAGCTAAATACCAAGACCTGAACGAAGTGGATAAAGCCTTTGCAGGTATCAAACAACACTGGGATGAACGTTGCAGTAAGTTCCAAGTGAAGTCTCCGAATGCAGGCTTGGATACTATGCTGAACGCTTGGACGCTCTATCAAGCAGAAACCTGTGTGGTTTGGTCACGCTTCGCCTCTTTCATTGAAGTGGGTGGGCGTACTGGTCTTGGCTATCGTGATACTGCGCAAGATGCGATTTCGGTACCGCATACGAACCCAGCGATGACTCGTAAACGTTTAGTGGATCTTCTGCGTGGGCAAGTGAAAGCGGGCTACGGTTTACACCTGTTCGATCCAGACTGGTTTGATCCAGAAAAAGCCGATGTAAAACCTTCAAAATCACCGACTGTCGTTCCAACACCTTCTGACGAAGATAAGATCCACGGCATTAAAGATACCTGCTCTGACGATCATCTATGGATAGTGCCAACCATTCTTAACTACGTAAAAGAGACGGGTGATTTCGGCTTTATTGATGAAGTGATCCCTTATGCTGATGGTGGTAACGCAACGGTTTACCAACACATGATGGCAGCTCTGGATTTCTCAGCCGAATACGTCGGACAAACGGGGATTTGTAAAGGCCTGCGCGCTGACTGGAATGATTGTCTGAACTTAGGCGGTGGTGAATCAGCAATGGTTTCTTTCCTTCATTTCTGGGCTTTGGAAGCGTTCCTTGAATTAGCCAACTACCGCAACGATAGCGAGGCGTTAAGAAAATACCAAGCAATGGCTGACGGTGTACGCGATGCTTGTGAAACCCACTTATGGGATGGACAAGGCGAGTGGTATATCCGTGGTCTCACCAAAGATGGCGACAAGATCGGCACCTTTGAACAGGTAGAAGGCAAAGTGCATCTTGAGTCCAACTCTCTGGCCGTTTTATCAGGCGCGGTTTCTCAAGAGCGCGGTGAAAAGGCCATGGATGCAGTCTACAAATACCTGTTCTCACCATACGGCTTACACCTGAATGCGCCATCATTCGCTACTCCGAATGATGACATCGGTTTTGTGACTCGTGTTTATCAGGGCGTAAAAGAAAACGGCGCGATTTTCTCTCATCCAAACCCTTGGGCTTGGGTAGCAGAGGCGAAATTAGGCCGTGGTGACAGAGCGATGGAATTCTATGACGCTCTTAACCCATATAACCAGAACGATATGATTGAGACTCGCGTTACTGAGCCTTACTCCTATGTGCAGTTCATTATGGGACGCGATCATCAGGATCATGGTCGAGCAAACCACCCATGGTTAACCGGAACATCAGGCTGGGCTTACTATGCAGCGACTAACTACATCCTAGGTGTGCGTACTGGCTTTGATACCTTAATTGTTGACCCTTGTATTCCAACCTCATGGCCGGAATTTGAAGTGACTCGTCAATGGCGCGGCGCAACTTACCAGATCAAAGTGCTAAACCCGAATGGTGTAAGCAAAGGCGTTAAGTCAATAACGGTGAATGGTGAGCAGGTTGATGCAATCAACGCTCAACCACAAGGCAGCGTTAACCAAATAACAGTAGTAATGGGCTAGTACGCACTTTGCGTTCAGCGTAAGTGGATATTGATAAACAAACTCTATGTGCCATGGATGGCACATCGAAGCTCCATGGACGCTTGTTTATGAACAAATAAATGCGTGTTTGTGTTCAATATCCGCTCTAAGCAAGTCCAATAAGGAGAACAGAACATGATTCAATTTGGTACTGGTGGCTGGCGCGCATTCATTGGTGAAGAGTTCACCAAAGACAACGTGCGTTTAGTCGCCCAGGCGTTAGCCAATATCATCAATAGTGAAAATGTGGCAAATGAAGGTTTTGTAATTGGCTATGACCGCCGTTTCCTTTCCGACAAAGCCGCAAAGTGGTTTGCAGAAGTGTTGGCTGGCAACGGAATTACCGTCAGCTTTATCGACAAATTCGTGCCGACACCTGTAGTGATGTATAAGGCAAAGCAGCTCGACTGTGCTTACTCTGCGTGTATTACCGCCTCTCACAACCCTGCTGATTACAATGGCGTAAAAGTATTTATCCGTGGCGGCCGCGATGCCGATGAAATTATCACGAAGAAGATCGAACAGCAGATCTCGACACTGATGTTAAGTGACGTAACATCCATTGAATTTGATCAAGCGATTCAGGAAAAACAGATTATTGCGATCAACCCAATGAATGAGTTCGTGGATTCGATCATCGACTTTATCGACATTGAAGCGATCAAAAAAGCCAACTTGCGCGTATTGATCGATCCTATGTTTGGCGTGGCGAAAAATGCGCTGCAAACAGTATTGATCAATGGCCGTTGTGATGTGGATGTGATTAACGATGGTAAAAACCCCGACTTCGGAGGTTTGATGCCATCACCAAACGCAACGACCTTGTATCGCTTGCAGCATCTGGTTAAAGACGAAGGCTACGATATTGGTATTGGTACCGATGGTGATGCTGACCGCCTTGGCATTATTGATGAGAAAGGTAATTTCATTCACCCTAATGAAGTTTTGATGCTGCTGTACTACTACCTGCTTGAATACAAGGGCTGGAAAGGCTCAGTGGTACGTAACATCGCAACCACTCATCTGCTCGATAAAATCGCCGCAGATCACAACGAAAAGAGCTTTGAGGTTCCTGTAGGCTTTAAGCATATTAGCTCGCAAATGGAAGCTGATGATTCACTGTTAGGCGGCGAAAGCTCTGGCGGTTTAACCATTCGCGGCCATATCAAAGGTAAAGATGGCGTGTTTGCTTCCAGCCTGCTGGTGGAAATGATCAGCGTAACAGGCAAGAAACTGTCTGAAATGCTGGACGAAATCTACGCTCGTTATGGCTACGCCTATACCGCTGAAGGTGACTGCAAATTTAAAGCTTCAGAGAAGCAAGCACTGTACAACAAAATCTATGTTGAGAAACAATTGCCAGACTTTGAGTTTGAAATTGAAAAAGTCAGCTACGAAGATGGTGCAAAAGTCTATTTCAAAAATGGTGGTTGGGTTATTGCCCGCTTCTCAGGTACTGAACCTTTGTTGCGTATTTTCGCAGAGATGGAAGACAAACCCACCGCTGAGCGTGTTCTGCTACAAATGAAGACGTTTTTGTCTTTGTAAGAAATCTTAAAATAATCAAAGTGGTTATGATGAAGCAAATAGACAAAGGCATGGATGCCCTTGTCTAAGCGAACAGGAAGTCTTGAGCGGTTTGCGTAATCATCTCCACTTTCATTCACCGCACAACTACAGTCAACAACACTACAACGTCAAATATCGAGTAACTTAGTTAGTATTCCTCAAAGTAGTTGGCGTTGCAGCTAGGCGGCAAGTGAGTGAATCCCCATGAGCATAGGTCGCTATGTGATTGGGGTTTACGAAGGCAGCCAACAACGCTGCAGCGTCAAATACGAAGAGGATCAGAATGCGAGAATACCCTGCTCATCAATCTCCACTACTACTTTCTGCCCTACCGAAATAGCCTGAGCTGACGTCGCAAGAAGTTTAGTACCGTGCACATCAATCACGTAACGACAGTGGTCGCCCATAAATTGCTGCTCTAGAACGGTGACTTCACCTTTATCTGAAGACTGAATCAATATTTGTTGAGGACGTAGCAATAATTCACAGCAGCCGCCAACCGCAATTTCAGTCTGAACTTGCGCTTCCAAAGTTCCAAGAGCCGTGTCGAACAGACCTTGTGTATTACGAGTCGCTGGCAGATAGCTACCACCACCAAGAAAATCCGCAACGAACTTGCTTGAAGGCTGATAGTAGAGCTCAGAGGCAGTGCCAAACTGTTCAATGACACCGTGATTCATCACGGCCATTTTATCGGCAAAGGCAAAGGCTTCTTCTCGAGAGTGAGTGACGAAAATCGCTGTCACGCCCTGCTTTTTGAAGATTTTACGAATCTCTGCGATCAAATCGTGACGTACTTGAGTATCGATATTGGAAAACGGTTCATCAAGTAAAAGAAGATCCGGTTTGTAAGCCAGCGAACGAGCAATGGCTACACGTTGCTGTTGTCCACCAGAAAGCTGATGAGGGTAACGGTCACCAAATGAGCTAAGATGGACCAGATCCAACATCTCCTGAACTTTGCTGTTACGTTCAACCGCAGATAAGGTTCGCAACCCAAAGCCAACATTCTCTTCAACGGTTAGATGTGGAAATAGCGCGTAATCTTGGAAAATCATACCAATATTGCGCTTTTCTGGCGCAAGCCAATTAGATCCATCATCGATGGTCACGCAATTTAGGCTCATATGTCCTGAAGTTAAAGGCAGTAGTCCTGCAATCGCTTTAAGCAGTGTTGTTTTGCCACAACCACTTGCCCCAAGTAAGCAAACAATCTCACCTTTATCAACTTCAAGCGATAGAGACTCCAGTACCGTTTGAGTGTCGTACTGACAAGTGAGGTCTTGAATGGAAAGTGCGCAGCTCATCAGTGATTTTGCTCCAGAGAACGGTTAACAATTACAAGTGGGATTAAACCAACCAGAACCAATAATACGGCTGGCAAAGCGGCAAGTTCTAAATGCTCATCAGAAGCATAGTTATAGACATAGGTAGCCAGCGTTTCAAAGTTGAATGGACGGAGTAACAGAGAAGCATTGAGTTCTTTCATCGACTCAATAAACACCAGCAAACCAGCAATCAGAGCTCCACGACGTACCAGTGGGAAATGCACTCGCCACAACATACTGTTTGACTGGCATCCCATTGTACGGGCGGCCATATCCAGTGATGGGGAGACTTTATTTAGACTGCTTTCTATACTGCCAATCGCAACAGCAGAGAAACGTACCAGCATGGCGAAAATAATCGCAAACATTGTGCCAGAGAATATCAGCCCCGGTCTGCCCCACTGCATCGCTTTAGCGATATCGTTGACAGTGTGGTCTAGCGTTAATACCGGAACCATTACGCCGATAGCGAGTACAGTTCCCGGAACTGCATACCCCATAGAAGATAAACGCATCAAAGCAACACTGGTTCGATTCTGTTTTAGGCGGGCATAGAAATTAAGAACCAAAGCAACGCTAACAGCAACAATCGCCGCTGTTAGCGACACTTTCAAACTATTAAACGCATATTGGCGAAATTCTTCAGTCCAACTCTGCTCAAAGTAGGTATAAGCGTAGCTGATCAGCTGCATCAGAGGAAAAATGAAAGCTGTTGCGACTAATCCCCAACACCAGAACAGGGCAAGCCATTTTTTCCATCCGCTCAAATCGTAACGGAAATCTTCATGGCTATTAAACTGAGTCTGGTAAAGCTTCTGCTTGCGTCGGCTATAACGTTCAGCGCTAAGCAATAGCAGCACTATTACCAACATAATGGCTGAAATTTTAGCGGCGGCATTAAGGTTGGAATAGTTTAACCAAGTGTCATATACCGCAGTGGTTAATGTGCTGATAGCAAAGTAATTAACCGTACCGAAATCACCGATAGTCTCCATTGCCACCAGCGATAAAGCGACCGCAATAGAGGGACGAGCCAACGGTAGAGAGATGCGTCTAAAGCTTTCCCATGGCGTGCATTTGAGCAGTCGCGCTGACTGTAGTAGAGAAACGTTTTGCTCCATAAACGTTGCTCGGCACAATAAATAGACGTAAGGATAAAGCACTAAAGCCAGCACAAGGCTGGCTCCGGTTAAACTGCGGATATCAGGAAACCAATACTCTCCGGCTTGCCAACCGGTTAACTCTCTTAACCACACTTGTACTGGGCCGGCATAGTCAAACCAGCCAGTAAAAATATAGCCAACAATATAGCCGGGAATGGCTAAAGGGAGCACCAAAGCCCATTGAAGAACTTTTTCTCCGGGAATCTTACACATTGCCATAATCCATGCACTTGGTATCCCAAATAGCAGAGATAAAGCCATCACACTGACGACAAGAACAATGGTATTTTGAGCATAGGTGGGCATCACTGTTGCCATCAGATGAGCGAAGACGTCATCCGTGTGGCCAACAGCGGTAAAAAATATGGCTAAGATCGGCAAAACCAGTAGTGCTGCCAAAACAACACTACTGGTTTTCCATACAAGATGTTTTTCTTTCATTGCCTATTACAACAAGACAATTTGAGATGCATAAACAGGTGCAAAGACATCTCATATCGCTTTTAAAAGAAGGGGGAAATACTCCCCCTAAAAAACTAAAGATCGAATTTTACTTCATCCAGCAGCTTGATGGCTACCGTATGGTTGTCAGCAATTTCTTCTAAAGGTAGTGAATCAGACTTAAAATCACCCCAAGATGCTACAAGTTCAGAACGCTTCACGCCTGGTTTCACAGGGTATTCGAAGTTCACTTCTGCATACATATGCTGAGCTGTTTCACCCGTCAAAAATTCCATCAGTTTCAAAGCATTGTCACGGTTTGGAGCGTATTTAGCCATAGCCATACCGCTCACATTTACGTGTGTACCTTGCGCATTTTGACCTGGGAAGTTGATGTATACTGACTCAGCCCAAGTTTTTTGCTCTTTATCTTGAAGCATTTTACCCAAGTAGTAGCTATTACCTAAAGAAAGATCACATAGTCCTTCTTTAATTGCACGCACTTGATCACGGTCGTTACCTTGAGGTTTACGAGCAAGGTTCGCTTTCAAACCTTCCAACCAAGTTTTGGTGTCTGCTTCACCGTAGTTAGCAACCATAGATGCAACTAAAGCGATGTTGTATGGGTGCTTACCGCTACGAGTACAAATTTTACCTTTATACTCAGGCTTTGCTAAATCAAGATAGTTAAAGTCGTCGCCCAATTTACCAACGCGATCACGTGAAGAGTACACACTACGAGTACGAATGGTGAGTGCAAACCACTCATCGTTGCTATCACGGTATTGAGCAGGAATGTTTTCATCAATGACAGAGCTGTTCACTGGCTGAGTTAATTTCTTATCAGACAGTTCAAACAGACGGCTAAACTCAGAAGTCAATACGATATCAGCAGGGCTGTATTCACCTTCTTGCGCCAACTTCTCTGCAATACCTTCTTTTGCAAACTTCACGTTTACCTTAATACCAGTTTCTTTGGTGAACTCATTAAACATTGGTTCAATAAGGAAAGGTTGGCGGTAAGAGTAAACATTCACTTCTTCAGCAGCCATTACAGAAGGGGCTAAAGTGCTTAATGCAAGTGCAGAAAGGGTAAGCATCTTTTTCATCAATTAAACCTAATATGTAGTGATAATGATAACGTTTTTTATTTACATAAATTATATTGAGCATTTTTCCGGAACACAATCGTAAATAATAAAAAAAACCTGCTACATGAGCAGGTTTTTTAGACGAAGTTCTAATTATTGATTATTTAATTACTGAGAACTCTGGATAGGCTTCAACACCACAGTCATGCATGTCCATGCCTTCTAACTCTTCTTCTTCAGATACTCGGATACCCATTGTCGCCTTCAGGATAGCCCAAACCACTAGGCTTGCTGCGAATACCCAACCGAAGATAACCACTGCTCCTAGAAGCTGAGAACCAAATGATGCACCTGAGTTGCTTAGTGGAACAACCATTAGGCCGAAGAAACCACACACACCGTGTACAGAGATAGCACCCACTGGATCATCGATTTTTAGTTTATCTAGAGCAATAATGCTGAACACTACGATTGCGCCCGCAACCACACCGATAGCCACAGAGTAAAGTGGTGATGGTGATAGTGGGTCTGCAGTGATAGCAACTAGACCAGCTAACGCACCGTTTAGAACCATAGTTAGGTCAGCTTTACCCCAAGTTGTTTTACACACAAGTAGTGCTGCAATTGCGCCCGCTGCTGCTGCTGCGTTAGTGTTTAGGAAGATTTGACCTACTGCAGTTGCGTTCTCGAAATCAGAAACCATCAACTGTGAACCGCCGTTAAAACCGAACCAACCGAACCATAGGATAAATGTACCTAAAGTAGCGAGTGGCATGTTTGAACCTGGAATTGGGTAAACCTCACCATTCTTACCGTATTTACCTTTACGAGCACCTAGTAGGATAACGCCGGCCAAAGCTGCTGCTGCACCAGCCATGTGTACAATACCAGAACCTGCGAAGTCACTGAAACCAGCTTCAGATAGGAAACCGCCGCCCCAAGTCCAGTAACCTTCCATTGGGTAGATAAATGCTGTTAGAACAACAGAGAAGATTAGGAATGCCCATAACTTCATACGTTCAGCAACGGCACCTGATACTACAGACATTGAAGTTGCAACGAATACTACTTGGAAGAAGAAATCTGACTCTAGAGAGTGGTCAGCGCCTTCAGCTTGAGAGCCGATTAGTGTACCGAATGAAGGTAACCAACCCGCTTCTGCGTTATCTACGTACATGATGTTGTAACCAACGATTAAGTACATAGTGCACGCGATAGCGTAAAGCACAAAGTTTTTGGTCAGAATTTCAGTGGTGTTTTTTGAACGAACCAGACCTGCTTCCAGCATTGCAAAACCTGCTGCCATCCACATTACTAGTGCGCCTGAAATTAAGAAGAAGAAAGTATCCAGTGCGTAGCGTAACTCCGCTACAGTTACTGACAGTTCCATAATAGTTGTCTCCAATCCCTGATTCTTATAGTGCTTCTATGTCCATTTCGCCAGTGCGAATACGAACAGCTTGACTTAAGTCATAAACAAATATTTTACCGTCACCAATTTTGCCTGTATGAGCAGCTTTGATGATTGCTTCAACAACACGGTCTACGTTGTCTGCCTGTGTAGCGATTTCGATTTTTACTTTAGGTAGGAAATCCACTTGGTATTCCGCACCACGGTAAAGCTCTGTGTGACCTTTCTGACGACCGAAGCCTTTTACTTCTGATACTGTCATCCCTTCGATGCCAACATCAGCTAGCGCTTCGCGTACATCGTCAAGTTTGAATGGTTTGATGATTGCGTTTATGAGTTTCATCGCGTCCTCTCTGAAGCTGTAGTCCATTAACTCTAATCCCATTCTAGTAATCCAAGGTACGTGCCAACTTTTCAAACCATTGATATATATAGATTTAGATTGATGTCGACCCCAAAAAAAGAAAGGGTTGCACAAATATTGTGCAACCCTTTCCCAATAACAATGCGTTAAAGCCATTCTTCACCACTTAAGTGCACATTGTAAAAGTCAGTCAACTAATAGTTTTGGATGAATTCACTCCACTGTCTCATCATTGATTCAAAATCTTCCAAGCCACATTCTGCGGTGCTTTCACTATCGTAAAGCTCAAATTCGCTTTCAAACTCAATATCATGACTGTAGCCAAGCGCGTTTTCCTGCACGGTCACTTCACTACCTAACACCGAAAGAGAGATCTCTTTTCCTGCCAGTTTCCACTCTTTTGCTGGACTTTGGTGCACTTGGTCGAGTAACGAAAATACTTGCTCAATCTTTGTGCGATCTTTACCTATCTCTTCCTGCAACCAACGAGCCACTATCTGGTGCTCCATATTGCAGCTAACGTAATACTCACCCATTAAGGTGTTTTTCGTAAATTCAAATTCCATGGGATTAATACCAAGCATACTTAATTTTGCTTGGAGTATACCTGCCAAGCTTTTTTATGACGAGAAGCGATAGGAGAATGTCAAATGGCATTGTCAGCAGATACAAAAAGGCCGCTAAAAAGCGGCCTTCCATTCACAACTTTTAATAGTTACTTATGCCGGCTCTTGGAAAATTACCGTGTCAGCTTTCTTGGTGTAATCCGCCATGCGGTGGAAGTTTAGGTAACGGTATGTATCCGCAGCAGTTGCGTTAATTTGCTCTGCGTATTGTAGGTACTCTTCTTTAGTCGGGATACGACCTAGAATTGCACCAACAGCCGCAAGTTCTGCTGAAGATAGATACACGTTTGCACCAGTACCGAGACGGTTCGGGAAGTTACGTGTTGACGTAGACATTACCGTTGATTTGTCCGCTACGCGAGCTTGGTTACCCATACATAGTGAACATCCCGGAGTTTCAATACGAACCCCAGCACGGCCAAAGATACCGTAGTAACCTTCTTCAGTTAGCTGATCGCGATCCATCTTAGTTGGCGGAGCCACCCATAGACGCGTTTCTAGCTGACCATTGAACTTCTCAAGCAGTTTACCTGCCGCACGGAAGTGACCAATGTTTGTCATACATGAACCAATGAACACTTCATCGATTTGAGTGCCTTGAACGTCAGATAGAAGACGAGCATCATCTGGATCGTTTGGCGCACAAAGAATTGGTTCTTTGATGTCTGCAAGATCGATTTCGATTACGTGAGCGTACTCAGCATCTTTATCTGCACTCATTAGCTCAGGGTTTGATAACCACTCTTGCATCGCTTTAATACGACGTTCAATCGTACGCACATCACCGTAGCCTTCAGCGATCATCCACTTAAGCATAGTGATGTTAGAGTTTAGGTACTCTTCGATTGATTCTTGAGACAGTTTCACTGTACAACCCGCTGCAGAACGTTCTGCAGAAGCATCTGAAAGTTCGAATGCCTGCTCTACCGTTAGGTGCTCAACGCCTTCAATTTCTAGTACGCGACCAGAGAATTCGTTAATCTTACCTGCTTTCTCTACAGTCAGTAGACCTTGCTTGATGCCGTAGTAAGGAATGGCATGTACTAGGTCACGTAGTGTGATACCCGGCTGCATTTCGCCTTTGAAACGAACCAAGATAGACTCTGGCATATCAAGAGGCATAACGCCTGTTGCTGCTGCAAACGCAACCAGACCAGAACCCGCAGGGAAAGAGATACCCAATGGGAAACGAGTATGTGAGTCGCCACCGGTACCAACGGTATCAGGAAGCAGCATACGGTTTAGCCATGAGTGGATAACACCATCACCAGGACGTAGTGATACACCACCACGGTTCATGATGAAATCAGGCAGTGTGTGGTGAGTATTCACGTCAACTGGTTTTGGATACGCTGAAGTATGACAGAATGACTGCATAACTAAGTCTGCAGAGAAGCCTAGACACGCAAGGTCTTTCAGCTCGTCACGAGTCATAGGGCCAGTCGTATCTTGAGAACCAACCGTTGTCATTTTCGGTTCACAGTAAGTACCCGGACGAATACCTTCTACGCCACACGCTTTACCCACCATTTTCTGAGCAAGCGTAAAGCCTTTGCCGCTGTCAGCAACAGGTACAGGGCGACGGAAAACGTCAGATGCGCTCAAGCCTAAAGATTGACGAGCTTTATCTGTTAAACCACGACCAACGATCAATGGGATACGACCGCCAGCACGTACTTCATCAATCAATACGTCAGTTTTTAGTTTGAAGGTAGCCAGTACTTCACCAGTTTCGTGGTTACATACTTTGCCTTCGAATGGATAAACGTCAATTACGTCACCCATGTTCATTTTCGATACGTCAACTTCGATTGGTAGCGCGCCAGCATCTTCCATAGTGTTAAAGAAGATTGGAGCAATCTTACCGCCCAGCACATAACCGCCAGCGCGTTTGTTTGGAACGAATGGGATGTCGTCACCCATGAACCAAAGCACAGAGTTAGTCGCTGATTTACGAGATGAACCCGTACCTACAACGTCACCAACGTACACTAGCTGGTGGCCTTTCTCTTTAAGCGCTTCGATTTGCTTAATTGGACCAATGCTGCCTGGTTGATCAGGATTAATGCCGTCACGTTCGTTTTTCAGCATTGCTAAAGCGTGTACAGGAATATCAGGACGAGACCATGCATCTGGTGCTGGTGACAAATCATCCGTGTTTGTCTCACCTGTCACTTTAAATACAGTCAGAGTGATTTTTTCTTGTAGCGCAGGTTTAGACAGGAACCATTCTGCATCAGCCCAAGATTGAAGGACTTGTTTCGCGAATTCATTGCCTGCTTTTGCTTTCTCTTCTACATCATAGAAAGCATCAAACATAAGCAGAGTATGAGATAGAGCTTCAGCAGCAATTGATGCAAGCTCCGCATCATCAAGAAGTGAAACCAGTGGCTCGATGTTGTAGCCACCTTGCATAGTGCCTAGTAGCTTTGCAGCTTTTGCACGACTGACTAGAGGAGAGGTTACATCCCCTTTCACGATAGCGGTTAGGAAACCCGCTTTTACATAAGCAGCTTCATCAACGCCCGGAGGGATACGATTCTCAAGTAGATCAAGGATGAATTCTTCTTCACCTTGAGGGGGATTCTTTAACAGTTCAACAAGTCCAGCAACTTGCTCTGCATCTAGGGGTTTAGGTACAACTCCTTCAGCGGCACGCTCTTCGACGTGTTTACGGTAGGCTTCAAGCACGACTTTTTTCCTCTCATTGCGGTTCACCTAATAATTATAAAAATGTAAGTGAACATCCTTGGAAACTTGGCTCTCCGTTGCCCTTGTTTTCATTCAAATTTGACTGAGAAACAGCGCCCTAGAGGCCAAACTGTGGGCGACAGAATAGCAAATTTAACGATAAATTAAAATCTCATCATTTTGACCAACATAGCAACTTAAGACTAAAGTTTGACGATTCTCATCATTAAACTTTGCACTGCATTACTTAAATGTTGTTCCCAGAATCAAATATAAAGAATCAAAATTGCGCTCTGTACGTCCATAACCGAACATAATTGGCCCTATTGGTGAATCAACACCTGTAAACACAGACGCTGCACCATACAAAGGGGCCGAATGTAGACGTAAATCAGGGTCAGACCAAACGCCTCCGTACTCTATCGACGCCCCAAGATATACCGGTGACGTGAAGAGTCCGAAATCGTTGTCAAACCAGCGATAACGGTAAATCAGGCTAGTATACGCTTTGTTTTGTCCAATCAAACTGTTACGTGGAATGCCGGATAAATTCAAGAATCCACCAATAGTTTTAGGATCAATGGGTGTGGAAGAGTTCTTACTTTTTACAATT
This sequence comes from Vibrio diazotrophicus, assembly GCF_038452265.1. Lineage (NCBI taxonomy): Bacteria > Pseudomonadati > Pseudomonadota > Gammaproteobacteria > Vibrionales > Vibrionaceae > Vibrio > Vibrio diazotrophicus. Next base: position 519,138 of record NZ_CP151842.1, on the reverse strand, counting down.
CCGTATTCTGCATTTCCGACCAAAGTATGGCGTTTATAGCTCTCTGCGGCGACGAATTTAGACGACATTTCATACACAGTATCTTCGCCATCGTCTTCCAACACAGACGAATTAGAGTAGGAATCATCATGAGAAATGAGAAATTCCAAGTCAAAATAAACACCTTGAGTCGGCAAACTGAAACTGTCTAAGGTGTCGACCCGATAACTAGCAAATAGCCCTTGGCGTTTAAAAGAGACATCACCAACATCAGGTAAATTTGACAATTCCGCACTACCGTCTGTGTAACGAATACCGATTTTCGCTTCATTCCACAATGCTGTCTGATACCCAACCGCCGCTTCTGCTACCCACTCCAAATAAGAGACAGGTACATAATTTTTGCTCGCTTCTAAATTAGTATCATCAAATCCACTAACCGGAACATTTCGCTTGTCGTTCGTGTAGCGACCTAACAGAGTGGTAAATGCTTTTTGAGTGGAGAATAAAGGAGAATAAAATTCAGCTTCAAGACGTTTATCCGTACCACCATCCAAATTAATCATCACTCCTGCACCACTAGAGTTCAGATCAGTAAAGTTAGTCGAGATACCAATCGAATATTGGCTGTCAGTGGTAAAGTCGTCTTCTAAGAAAAAGCGGAAATTGGCATAGTTTGGCCCCCACGATTTTTCTCTAACATCGACGACCAGCTCTTCATCACCCTCATTTTCTTGATATTTGTAACTGACCAGTTCAAATCTATCTAATGCATAAAGATTTTCAACGCGCGCTTCAATTTCTTCGGTCGTCAATGCTTTACCTTCTTCAAGATCCAAAAGGTTTTGCAGCAATAGATCGCTGTAATGAGTGTTGTTATGAAGAATAACTTTGTCGACAACAACTTCATCACCATGTTTCAGTTCACGTCTTCTTTCTTCTTTTTCATCAATGTATTTCTGATACTCAGCACTACTCAGTGACAAATGAGATAACACCTGCTGATTTTCCATGGCTGCCTGATAGCCCTTTTCAAAAGCATCTGGCATACGATCAAATTCAGTGGTCTCCATCTGCCCCACTTGAGGCTTCAGAAAAACATCGTCGTCCGTCAACATATCAGCTTGGTCTTGAGTGCTGCGGCGAACAAGATAGTTTGACAGTTGATCAGCCATGGTTAAGAAGTTGGTAAAGTCTTCCTGAGCTTTGTAGTCGGTACTGATATCTACCGCGATGACAATGTCCGCGCCCATTTCTCTGGCAACATCAACAGGCATGTTATTGGTGACGCCACCGTCCACCAGCAGATGTCCATCAACTTCATAAGGGGGTAAGGCGCCGGGAACGGACATACTCGCCATCATGGCGTCAACCAGATAGCCTTTATCGAGCACCACAGGTTGAAGTTCAACAATATCCGTTGCTACCGCGCGATAAGGAATGGCAAGCTGATTGAAAGATTCAAACGGAGATAAGTTCCCAGTGGTCACTCGCAGAATGCGTAACATATTCTGCCCTTGAACCACACCTTTAGGAGCGCGCACTTCCCACCAGTGGATACCCAAATCCGTTGTCAGTTGATAACGGTCTTCGTACTCTTTATCGCGCACAAGACGTTGACTACGACTTACGCGATCGCGATAACCACTGTTCCAGTCAACGCTATAAATCAGGCTTTCTATTTCAGAAGCGCTCATACCCGTGGCGTACAAACCACCAACATAAGCCCCCATACTGGTGCCAGTCACAATATCGACAGGAATGTGCATTTCTTCCAGCGCCTTTAGCACACCAATATGTGCCGCGCCTTTAGCGCCGCCACCTGCGAGCACCAACGCAATTTTAGGACGCTTGGTTTGGGGCTGTTCTATTTGAATAGATTCCGTTTGTGGATCCGCAGCGTTAGCGAAAACGCTAAACGTAGCCACCACATTCGCCAAGCAGATAAAACAGAGTAACTTATAAGTCACACTACGCCCTCAATCCCTTAAAATTCAAAATACTATAAACTTCGGTCTCTACCACTGGAAGAGTTTTTTTATCCATTCCACAGGGCGATTTTCACACTGCTTTTTCCAGTCGCCATTAGGATCCCATACCGGAAGTTTAAAGTCGTTGCCACAGTCCAGAGCAAGAGCACCGCTGCTCTTGTTCGAAAAACCCACCGTGGTGACACCATTCGGCCATGGCAGGATCAGTTTCTCTGGAATCCGATACTGCAGATATTGAGCATAAACACGCAGGGCTCCACTTGAGCCAGTTAAAGCCGTGGGTTTGTTGTCATCTCGTCCGAGCCAGATTGTCGTAACTTCTCGGCCATCAACGCCCACGAACCAGCTATCTCGGCTGTCATTACTGGTACCGGTTTTTCCTGCAAGCGCAGCCCAAGCAAACTGGTTTTGCAGGTAACGTCCTGTTCCTTCTAACACCCCACGTTTCATGGCGTATGTGGTGAGCCAAGCCGCTTGTTGATCGACAGCTTGATACACTTTAGGAATCGACTGGTAGAGAACATTGCCTTCTAAATCCAATACCGAACGTAGCGCAGACATCGGTGCTCTTTTACCTGAGTTGGTTAACGTCTGATACATCTGTGCCACCTGATAAGGTGAGAGCGAGAATGAACCAAGCAACATCGATGGCACCGGGCGAATTTCACTTTTATCGACACCCAGTTGCTGCAAGGTATCTGAAACCTTATCGATACCCAGTGACATCCCCAATTGCACCGTTGGCACGTTCAAAGATTTAGCCAGAGCCATGTACAAAGGCACATCACCGCGATACTGGCGATCAAAGTTTCTTGGGCTCCAAACGCTGCCTTCACTGCCTTTTAATGAGATGGGTTTATCCACTAGGGTGGTCGCTAAATTGTATTTTTCAGGCTGAGCCAATGCGGTGAGATAAACCGCTGGCTTCACCAGAGATCCAATCGGTCTTCGCGCATTAAGCGCACGGTTGAACCCTTCATAGCCCGCTCGTTTACCGCCCACCATAGCGCGAATTTCACCACTATGACGGTCAACAGCAATCGCTGCGGCTTCCAAATCTTTGCCTGCCGTTTTTTCTAACTCTGGAACTTTATTCGCGATCGCTTGTTCCAGTTTGGCTTGCGATACAGGGTCAAGAGAAGTGAAAACACGCAATCCTGAATCTGATTTAAAATCACGTCCCAGTTTTTCATTCAGTTCAATAGAAAGCTGCTGGAAATAGGCAGGCTGACGGCTGGCAATGCGCGCCACTTTTTGCACATCTAACGGACGTGTCACCGCTTGCTCGTACTGCTTAGCGGTTAGGATGTCTTGATCCATCATCAGACGCAGAACTAAGTCTCGACGCTCTTTTGCTCTTTCTGGATAACGCATTGGGTTGTAATAGGAAGGACCTTTGACCATACCCACCAGCAGTGCCAGTTGATCAATGCGCAGTTCTTGCAGCGGCTGACCAAAATAAAGGCGAGACGCCAGACCAAAACCATGCACGCCTTCTTTACCATTCTGACCTAAATACACTTCGTTCAGATACGCTTCCAGAATGCGGTCTTTGCTGTAACGGTAATCAATGATCAGCGCCATGTACGCTTCACGCAGCTTACGCCACAAGGTTCTGTCGCTGGACAAGAAGATATTTTTAGCTAACTGCTGAGTCAGAGTACTGCCACCTTGTACTGTACGACCCGCTTTGAGGTTCACCATCATAGCGCGCGCAATGGCTAGTGGAGAGACGCCATCGTGTTGATAGAAGTGTCTGTCTTCGGTGATCAACAGTGCATCGATCATCACTTCAGGGAACTGCTCGCGACGTAAAAATAGACGCTGTTCTTGAACATCTTTCTCAAGCATCCCAAGCATCTTGGGTTCTAAGCGCAGATAGCCAAGTTCGCCCTTTTGCTCCAATGACTGGATACGCTGTACACCGTTTTCATCGAAGTTGATCATAACGTGACGATCTGGCTCTGGTCCGTCAGAGAACTCAAACGGACGACGAATCATTTCAATACGTGTTGAAGACGCGGAATACTCGCCAGCATATCTTGGGTTAGCGACTTTTCTGTAGTTCAGTACATCAAGCTCATTACGAAGCTCTTTAATACTTAAGTTGTCTCCGGGTGCAATCTCCAGAATTCTGGCGTAAACAACCGTAGGCAGATCAAATAGCTGCCCTTCAAAGCGGTGCTTAATCACGCTGTCGAGATAAATACCAGCAAAGACCAACAAAGCAATGACGGCGACACCTACTTTCCAGCCAATCCCCCACAACCGCTTTAACCAAGACTTAGGGCGGTTCGGTTTGTTTGACGGAGTGCGAGATCTTGAAGACGGTTTAGCCGCCGTTTTTCTTTTACTTTCCGATTTCGGGTTACTGCGTTTATTTGTCATGAATTCAATTGTCGTTTTGTTTTAGTTGTTGCAACGTGATTTGCAGGATCGTCTGGCCAAACATGTTTCGGGTATCGGCCTTTCATCTCTTTTTGCACTTCTTTATATGCACCAGCCCAAAAGCCAGCGAGATCGCGCGTCACCTGTAATGGTCTTTGCGCTGGTGACAGAAGTTCCATCACGATCGCTTGACGCCCTTTGGCAATAACGGGTGACGTTTTTTCGCCAAACACTTCCTGCATTCGAACCGATAACACCGGCTCTTTACCACATTGATAACGTATTCTCTTATGTGTTCCGGTTGGCAATACATGGTCAACCGGCAACCATTCATCTATCTGCTGATTGAGCGGCCACCCCAGCCGAGCATTAAGTGCTTCAATAAGCGGTACTTTCTGCAAAGCTTTCACTGAGGTAATGCCAATCAAGTAAGGCTCTAACCACTCTCTTAGCTCGCTTAATAAGCTCGCGTCATCCATTGCTGGCCACTCTTCATCATCGAGCCATTCAATGCCACAGCGCACTCGTTCCAACCACTGCACGGTTTGTTCGTTCCAGTTTAAAACCGAAAGACCTTTACGCTCGACATAATTAAGCAAGGCTTGCGTCATTTTTTGTTTATCAGGTTCAGGTAAGGCCCGACGTCGAATAACGACTTCACCCAAACAGCAACGCTCTTCGGCGACAAGCCGCCCGGCTTTTTCATCCCAATCCACCTGCTCACTGGTGGCAAACAAAAAGCCAAACTGAGATTCCAAAGCATCGATATCCAGATCCAGTGCGCAAAAGATCCGGCTGGACTTGCTTATTTGGTTTGAAGAACCCAGCGAACGCATAAGATCAAGGGCGACCACATAATCACATCCCGCCAAAGGTTGTGACTCATCGATAAAAGCACCATGTCCGTTTGCCAGCAAAAACTGACCATATCCCTGACCTCGCTTCTGAGCAATACGGTCTGGAAAAGCTAAACAAGCGACCAGAGGCAACAATGAACTCTTTACCTGACTAAGAGAAAAAACGGCATCCAGCTTATTGGCTAAGGTGTTCGCTCTTTGCGTCATTGGTTTAGATTTAGGATGACTTCCCAGTTGCCAGCGATGCAAACTGTGTTGCAAATCGAGTATCTGTCTTTCAGGCTCTTCAAGCAGCGCGGCTAATGCTACTGCGCTATTAAAAAGTGCGGGATTCTCGTTTTCCACTTTTAGCAACATGGCTGCAATTCGGGGTTCAACACCCAAGCGATGCGCCTCTTTACCCATAGCTGTTAACTGATTTTGCTTATCCATCAGCCCTAAAGATTGCAACAGTGATGAAGCCTGATTCATCGCCGAAGCCGGCGGTAAATCTAACCATTGCAGCTCATTGGCGTTTTTAACACCCCATTGAGCCAGCTCCAGCATCAGCGGTGCTAAGTCACTTTGCAGAATTTCCGGCGCTGAAACTTTCGGCTGCTGATTAAACTGGGCTTCACTATATAAACGGACGCAAATACCCGCCTCTAGTCGGCCTGCACGACCAGCGCGCTGCTCAGCGGACGATTGGGCAATCCTAACCTGTTCTAAGCGGGTGATTCCGGTTTTCAAATCAAAACGAGCCACGCGTTCCAAACCAGAATCCACCACTATGCGAATACCTTCAATGGTCAGCGATGTTTCTGCAATGTTGGTAGCCAGAACCACTTTACGCTTTCCTTGCGGTGCAGCTGAAATCGCCTTTTGCTGTTCAGCAAAACTCATCTGCCCGTAAATCGGGCAAACATCAACATCACTTGGAAGATCACCGAGCTGATCAGCCAACGCGGTGATGCTGGCAGCACCCGGCAAAAAAGCGAGCAGAGAACCTTGTTCGTTAGACATTAAGGTTCTGATTTGTTTTGCCATTGCAGGAACCAAAGGCTCGTTAACGCCAATGGGCTGATAACGGACATCGATGGGATAACCGCGACCTTGTGACTCAACATATTCCGCTAAAGGTAATAACTGTTGCAGAGCGGTTTGATCTAACGTCGCGGACATCACGATGATTTTAAGATCGTCGCGAAGCACGGATTGCACTTCTAAACTCAGCGCCAAAGCCGTATCGGCATGAATGCTCCGCTCGTGGAATTCATCAAAGATCAATGCGCCGATGCCATCCAACTCTGGATCGCTTTGAATCATGCGCGTCATGATGCCTTCAGTCACCACTTCCAAGCGGGTATCACTGCTGACCTTTGTTTCTCCTCTCACCCGATAACCGACAGTTTTCCCGACTGACTCACCCAATTGTTGGGACAGGTAACGAGCAATATTTCTCGCCGCCAATCGTCTGGGTTCAAGCATGATGATTTTCCCGTCGACTAAACCAGAGTTGAGCAACGCGAGTGGGAAATAGGTCGACTTACCCGCACCGGGAGCCGCTTTTAAAATCAGTTGGGGAGAATGCTCAACACCTGCTAGCAAATCAGGTATTACTGCGAGAATCGGCAGCTGTGACAAGAGAATGTCCTTATGTTTAAATATCCCAGATTAACAACCAAAGCATTGTACATAAAAACAGTACAGGGATCTCGATGCAATTTACACCAGCGCTTGAACGCGCCACATTAATTAAACGCTACAAACGATTTCTGGCGGATGTTGAGTTAAAAGATGGAAAGCAAATCACTATTCATTGTGCCAATACCGGTGCGATGACGGGATGTGCTGAACCTGGAAACCAAGTTTGGTATTCAACCTCCGATAATCTTAAGCGCAAGTATCCTAATAGTTGGGAACTGACAGAAACAGCACAAGGCCATCGAATTTGCATCAACACCGCGCGAGCAAACCAACTTGCGGTCGAAGCAATCCAAAACGGAACAATTAAAGAACTGCAAGGTTATGAGCAATTACGCACAGAAGTTAAATATGGTGCTGAAAATAGTCGCATTGATATCTTGCTCTGTAGCGAATCTAAACCAAACTGTTATGTAGAAGTGAAAAGCGTGACTCTTTTGGATGAGCGCAATATCGAGACAGGGGAAGAGAATCAAAGGGTTGGACAAGGCTATTTCCCCGATGCCGTTACCACTCGTGGGCAAAAACATTTACGAGAGTTGTCGGAAATGGCACAAAATGGGAGCAGAGCCATACTTTTGTTCACTGTTTTACATTCGGGGATTGAAAAAGTCTCACCAGCTCGCCATATAGACGCGAACTATTCACAATTGTTAACAATGGCACAAGAAGCGGGCGTGGAAGTTCTGTGCTACAAAGCAGAACTTTCAGACAATGAAATACAACTTGTATCGGCAGTCGAATTTTCCCATCAATCGTCAAAAAATTGATGAAACCTCCACATTGACGATAACTTTGTAAAACAGTGTTTGCCTCAGTTACTTCTTTTTGCTATAGATACCCGCCTTAAATTGACTGCGATAGCAGTTGACTAGGTGTTAGTAGGAGATGCTGTATGCCAGAATCCAAAAAGAAAACGCTAGGCATCCTAGCCATTGCAGGTGTTGAGCCATACCAAGAAAAAGCCGGTGAAGAGTACATGTCACCAGAGCAAGTGGCTCATTTTACGAAAATTTTACAAGCTTGGCGCAACCAGCTCAGGGAAGAAGTTGATCGCACTGTTCACCATATGCAGGACGAAGCGGCAAACTTTCCAGACCCTGTTGACCGTGCTTCTCAAGAAGAAGAATTTAGCCTAGAACTTCGCAATCGTGACCGTGAACGTCGTTTGATTAAGAAGATTGAAAAGACACTCGACAAACTAAAAGAAGATGACTTCGGCTTCTGTGAGTCTTGTGGTGTTGAAATCGGCATTCGTCGCTTGGAAGCTCGTCCTACTGCTGATCTTTGTATCGACTGTAAAACGCTTGCAGAAATCAAAGAAAAACAGATGATGGGTTAACCCCAACAGATGTCACGAAGGGAGCAATTGCTCCCTTTTTGTTTTGCTATTTTTTCACAAATGTCACTAAAGATAGCCAATAACAGCATAAAGTTTGATACTTACACTTCTTCTATCCATTTTGTTAAGCAAATATAGGCATTATGAGTTACGTTGGTCGTTTCGCCCCTTCTCCTTCTGGGCCATTACACTTTGGTTCATTAGTCGCCGCTTTAGGCAGTTACTTCCAAGCCAAATCGAAACTTGGCCAGTGGTTAGTAAGAATTGAAGACCTCGATCCGCCAAGAGAAATGCCCGGCGCCGCCAGCCTTATATTAAAAGCAATAGAGGCGTATGGATTAGAGTGGGATGGAGAGGTTGTATATCAGAGTCAGCGCCACCATTTATATCAACAGCAAATCGATCAATGGCTCGCATCTGGCCAAGCTTACTTTTGCCAATGCACGCGTAAACAAATTAAAGCAGCGGGTGACTTCTATCTTGGAACATGCCGAGGTAAAGGGTTAACAAACCGCTCTGAATGCTCAGTGCGACTACGGATGGATCATCCGGTTGCGTCATTCATCGACCTGAAACACGGTGAGATGACAATACCAGAAGCACTAAGCAGAGAAGATTTCATTATTAAGCGTCGAGATGGTTTGTACGCTTATAACTTAGCAGTAGTGATTGATGACATTGACCAAGGCGTCACAGAGGTTGTACGAGGCGCAGATCTGATTGAGCCAACAGGCCGTCAAATCAGCTTGTATAAAACGCTCAACCAAGCGCCGGTAAGCTATCTGCATTTGCCGCTTGCAATGGACATCAACGGCAATAAGTTATCCAAACAAAACCATGCAACAGCGATCGATCCTAACACCCCTAAACCAACGCTAATAAAAGCGATGCAGTTTTTAGGGTTTAAACTCCCCAAGGAAATCGCTGATGGTCGAATTGATGAGATCATCCATTGGGGAACAAAGAATTGGCATATTGAGCAGCTTCCACAGCAGATCGAGATCACACCAAGATTCTCAAATGACGCCTTGTAAGCTATTATTAGCCGCAAATCCAGCCAGTTTGGGTTGTAATCTAAAAGATGAACAACACAAAAGGCAACACCAATCATTGTAAAAAATACATGAATAACAACGACTTAAAAGAAAGCGAACATCACATATATCCAAGCTTAGCTTTGAATATCGTCACGCGCCAAGAGCACAACATTTCGCGTAAGCAGATTAGCGATAACGCGTTAAAGGTGTTGTATCGTCTTCAGGGTGCGGGTTTTGACGCCTACCTAGTCGGTGGTGGTGTTCGAGATTTATTACTCGAAGAAGTACCAAAAGATTTCGATATCGCTACCAATGCGACGCCAGAAGAAATTCGTCAGTTGTTCCGCAACTGTCGTTTGATTGGTCGCCGTTTCCGACTTGCACATATCATGTTTGGACGTGACATCATTGAAGTTGCCACTTTCCGTGGTCATCATCAGGAGACAAACAAACAGCTGGCTGTGCAGTCAGAAGCTGGTATGCTGCTGCGTGATAACGTCTACGGCACCATTGATGAAGATGCAGAACGCCGTGACTTCACTATCAACGCTATGTATTACAACATCGCTGACTACTCTATCCATGACTACGCTGGTGGCATGGAAGATCTTGAAGATAGGCTAGTTCGTCTTATCGGTGATCCGGAAACTCGTTACCGCGAAGATCCTGTGCGTATGCTTCGCGCGGTTCGTTTTGCTGTAAAACTGGATTTCGATATCGAAGAAGATACCGCAGCACCAATTGAAGATTTGGCACCACTATTACGCGATGTTCCTGCTGCTCGTCTCTATGAAGAGATGCTGAAAATGCTGCAATCAGGGCACGGTTTGGAAACATACCACCTGATGCGTGAGTACAACCTGTTCCAGCAAGTATTCCCGACCATATCGCGTCATTTCACCGAAGATTACTCATCACAGGCAGAGCACATGCTCGACTTAGTGCTTGATTCGACGGATCTGCGAATTGAAGAAGGCAAACGCATTAACCCTGCCTTTATGTTTGCCGCAATCTTCTGGTATCCGATGGTAAAACTCGCAGAAGAGATGATGGAAAGCCATAACCTCAACTTCTACGATGCGGTAATGGAAGCGAGCAACAAGATTCTTGATGAAGTGGTTAAGTCGATTGCGATTCCTCGCCGTCACACCGCCACTATGCGTGAAATTTGGCAGCTACAGTTACGTCTACCTCGTCGTAACGGTAAACGTGCTTTCCGTTTGATGGAACTGAATAAATTCCGAGCTGGTTTCGATTTCCTAGAGATGCGCGGTGAAGTCGAAGATGGTGAAGTGAAGCAACTGGCAGATTGGTGGCAAACGTTCCAAACTGCGGGTCGTACTATGCGACAAGCAATGGTGGCCGATCTAGACAGCGTTGCTAAGCCTTCTGGTACTCGTCGCCGTCGTCCATCGACACGCAAGAAAAAGAGCAAACCAGCAGCATGACAGTAGCGTATATCGCAGTAGGCAGTAATCTCAGCGACCCTGTGACTCAAGCCAACAATGCTATTGAAGCACTAACCAAGTTACCGAAGTCGCGTTTTATCGCGGCTTCATCACTGTACAGCAGCACACCTATGGGTCCGCAAAATCAACCCGATTACATCAATGCTGTTGTTGCAGTTGAGACAGAATTAACACCTCTTGAGCTGCTTGATTGCACTCAGGCGATTGAACAGGAACAAGGGCGAGTCCGTAAAGATGAGCGTTGGGGACCAAGAACTCTCGACCTCGACATCGTGCTTTATGGCAACGAAACCATCAATTCTGAGCGATTAACCGTACCCCACTACGGCATGCGTGTCAGAGAATTTGTCCTTTATCCACTTGCAGAAATCGCACCTGAGCTGCAACTTCCTGATGGCACTTCGCTTCAAGAGTTAATTAAATCTGTTCCGCTCAATGGGCTGAGCATTTGGCGATAGCCAAGCTCTGACCAATTGACTTAGTAAGGACATACAATGAAAAAAATAACGATCAACGACCTAATGAAGTGGAAAAAAGAAGGTCGTAAATTTGCTACTTCTACTGCCTATGACGCGAGCTTCGCGCAACTATTTGAAAGCCAAGAGATGCCTGTTCTTTTAGTGGGCGATTCACTGGGTATGGTTCTACAAGGTGAGACTGACACTCTACCCGTCAGCGTTGACGATATCGCGTACCACACGCGTTGTGTACGTAAAGGTAGCCCTAACTGCTTGCTGATGGCGGATATGCCGTTCATGAGCTACGCAACCCCTGAGCAAGCATGTGAAAATGCAGCAAAAATCATGCGCGCTGGCGCGAACATGGTGAAAATCGAAGGCGGTGACTGGTTAGTCGATACCGTTAAAATGCTCACTGAACGTGCTGTACCTGTTTGTGCACACCTAGGTTTGACGCCTCAGTCAGTGAACATTTTTGGTGGTTACAAAGTTCAAGGCCGTGACCAAGAACAAGCAGACCGTATGGTGAAAGACGCTATTGCACTGCAAGAAGCTGGCGCGCAAATCGTTCTTCTTGAGTGTGTACCTGCTGGTTTGGCTGAACGTATTACCCAAATTTTGGATGTACCGGTTATCGGTATTGGTGCGGGTAACAGCACTGACGGCCAAATTCTGGTGATGCACGATATGTTCGGAATTTCAGCCAATTACATGCCAAAATTCTCAAAGAATTTCCTTGCTGAAACAGGCGACATGCATAAAGCTGTTGCAGCTTACATTGCTGACGTAGAAGCCGGACGCTTCCCTGATGAAGCACATACTATTGCCTAAGGAGTAGTTCATGCAGACATATGCTGATATCTCAGCTCTTCGCGAGCAGATCCAACAGTATAAGCGTGATGGTCGAAAAGTGGCGTTTGTTCCAACTATGGGTAACTTACACGAAGGTCACCTGACTCTCGTGCGTAAAGCTCGCGAATTAGCCGACGTTGTTATCGTGAGTATCTTTGTTAACCCTATGCAGTTTGAACGCGCGGATGACCTCAATAGTTACCCTCGTACACTGGAAGAAGACTATAACAAACTGACCAGTGAAAATGTGGAAATTGTATTCACACCGACCCCAGAAATCATGTACCCACATGGCCTTGATAAGCAGACTTCCGTTGAAGTTCCTGGGTTATCAACCATGCTTGAAGGCGCGTCGCGTCCAGGTCATTTCCGCGGTGTCGCCACTGTGGTAACAAAGCTGTTTAACATCGTTAAACCTGATGTAGCCTGCTTTGGCGAAAAAGATTTCCAACAGCTAGCTGTGATTCGCCAAATGGTTGCAGACCTATGCATGGATATTGAGATTGTCGGCGTACCTACTGTACGTGAGATGGATGGTCTTGCGATGAGTTCTCGCAACAACTTGCTGTCTCTAAACGAACGTCAACGTGCACCAGTGCTTGCCCGTACTATGCACTGGATCAGCAGCGCTTTACGCGGTGGTCGTCGTGATTACGACTCTATCGTTGTCGATGCTCAAGACCAGTTGCGTGCGGCAGGACTAGAACCGGATCAAATATTTATTCGTGATTCCCGCACTTTGCTACCGGTTTCTGAAGAAACCAAGCAAGTCGTGATTCTGATGTCTGCATTCTTGGGTAAAGTCAGACTGATCGACAATAAAGTTGTCGATTTCGTATCAGAACAACAAAGCTAAGCTGATATTTAAATGCCATAATACTTTGGTTTAAAAAGAAAAAGGTCAACTTACGTTGACCTTTTTTATTGAGCTAAAATGAGCATCTAAATAAGTTATTGCGAAGATAAATGATTAACTGCGCAGACCTTTACCTTTAGTGACCAAGTAGTGAGCGACGCAGTAAAGCACGACAACAAACACACTGAGTACACTGAAAGAAGTGACAATATCCACATCTGACACACCCAAGAAGCCATAGCGGAACGCGTTCACCATATAAACAATTGGGTTAACCTTTGACACGCCTTGCCAGAACTCTGGCAACAAGCTGATCGAATAAAATACGCCGCCTAAATAGGTCAACGGAGTAAGAACGAAGGTTGGAACAATTGAAATATCGTCAAAAGTTTTTGCAAATACAGCATTGATTAAGCCGCCCAACGCAAAAACGACGGAGGTCATAAATACGGTCAGGAAGATCACCCCCCAGTGTTCCACATTCAGATGCACAAAGAATAAAGAAACAAAGGTTACCAACGTACCGACCAGCAAACCACGAGTTACACCACCCATGACATAACCAGCAATGATGACGTAGTTAGGCACAGGTGCCACCAGCAACTCTTCAATATTCTTCTGCATCTTGGCACTAAAAAATGAAGACGCTACGTTCGAGTAGGAGTTAGTAATCACCGACATCATAATCAAGCCGGGAATGATGTACTCCATATAGCTGAAGCCATTCATCTGACCGATACGAGAACCAATCAAGTTACCAAAAATGATGAAATAGAGGCACATGGTAATGACTGGTGGAACTAGAGTTTGCACCCAAATTCGCGTAAAGCGAGTGACTTCTTTACCTAACAAGCTAACAAAAGCTGTCCAATAAATTTGATACATAGTGGTTCCTTAACTCTGTTCGCGAACAATTCGAACAAACAGCTCTTCTAAACGGTTAGCTTTATTACGCATCGACAACACTCTTACGCCTTGCTCTGTAAGCTGGCTAAAAATGTGGTTTAGCCCTTCAGTTTTTTCGATTTCAATTTCCAGAGAACCGTCTTTCAAGGTTTGTGAAATGACGCCATCAAGCTCAGTTAGCTGGCTTTCGTTCTCGATATCCAAGACAAAAGTTTCGACGTGAAGCTTAGATAACAAGCCCTTCATGGTGGTATTTTCGATAACTTCACCACGGTTGATAATACCTATGTTACGACACAGCATTTCTGCTTCTTCCAAATAGTGAGTCGTCAGGATAATCGTAATACCCTGCGCATTAATCTTCTTCAAAAACTCCCACATAGAGCGACGTAATTCGATATCAACCCCTGCAGTAGGTTCATCAAGGATCAGCAGTTGTGGCTCATGCATTAATGCCCGAGCGATCATCAGACGGCGCTTCATACCACCAGACAGGTTACGAGCACGCTCTTTGCGCTTCTCCCACAAATCCAGTTGGGTGAGATACTTCTCTGCTCTCTCTTTGGCTACCGCTTTGGAGACACCATAAAAACCCGCTTGCTGAATGACAATCTGCTCTACGGTTTCAAACTGGTTAAAGTTAAATTCCTGAGGAACTAGACCCAGTTGTTGTTTCGCTTGTTCAAGATGTGTATCGATGTCATAACCAAACACCTTCACCTTGCCTGACGTCTTGTTAACCAACGAAGAAATGATACCGATAGTCGTCGATTTACCTGCACCGTTAGGCCCTAGTAAGGCGTAGAAGTCGCCCTTTTTGACAGACACACTGATGCCTTTCAGCGCTTCAAAACCACCAGCGTAGGTTTTACGCAGCTGATCTATTTCTAATGCGTACATAATGGAGCTCTTTTTTTGGAGATACCGTATATGTGCCGATTTTAACGGCTGTTTTCAACCCCAAGCATTAAATAGTTTTCATAAACCTTCACAACAGTACATTTAAATATCCTTGCTAACTGAATGTTGTTAATTGATAGCAATCATGGATAATTTTCAACACTGCTCAGATGAGTAATCTCGAGGCGAAATAGTCAGAGATAGAAGGAATGACATTGTGTATAGTTGGAACAGCAATTTAAAGGAAGTAACATGCCAGAGATTAAACAACTATTCGAAAACAACTCAAAGTGGTCAGAGTCGATTAAAGCTGATCGCCCAGAGTACTTTACAAAGCTCGCTGAAGGACAGAATCCTGATTTCCTATGGATTGGTTGTTCAGACAGCCGTGTACCAGCAGAACGTTTAACTGGTCTATACTCAGGCGAATTGTTCGTTCATCGTAATGTTGCCAACCAAGTCATTCACACCGACTTAAACTGCCTTTCTGTTGTTCAGTATGCAGTTGATGTGCTTAAAGTGAAGCACATTATTGTTTGTGGACACTATGGATGTGGTGGTGTGACAGCCTCAATCGACAACCCGCAACTGGGCTTGATCAACAACTGGCTACTGCACATTCGTGATTTGTACTTTAAGCACCGCAAATACATTGAACAGATGCCGGAAACGGATCGTTCTGACAAATTGGCGGAAATCAACGTAGCAGAGCAAGTTCATAATCTTGCGAACTCGACCATACTGCAAAGTGCATGGGAGCGAGGCCAAGAGGTTGAACTTCATGGTGTGGTTTATGGTATCGAAGACGGCAAGTTAGAGTACTTGGGTGTACGCTGCAACTCTCGCAAAACCATTAATAACAGCTACAACAAAGCCATGGAAAAGATCCTTAATCCAGAACACCAACTGCTTTGTCGCTAATTGCTTACTAAAAGCTAAGAACACAAAAAGCCCACTGATGTGGGCTTTTTCATTTTTAACAACAAAGGCGATTATTCTTGAGGAACAACTTTACCGATATAAGGCAAGTGACGGTATTTTTGAGCATAATCGATGCCCACACCGACGACGAATTCATCAGGAATTTCAAAACCTACCCAAGAAACTTCTACGTTCACTTCGCGACGAGAAGGCTTATCAAGCAGAGTACAAATATGAATTGATTTAGGCTCACGTAGAGATAGGATTTCTTTCACTTTATTTAGAGTGTTGCCGGTATCAATGATGTCTTCAACAAGCAGAACATCTTTACCTTTGATGTCATCATCTAAATCTTTCAGGATGCGAACATCACGAGAACTCGTCATTGAGTTGCCGTAGCTAGATGCTGTCATAAAGTCTACTTGGTGAATCAGCTCAATTGAGCGAGCCAAGTCAGCCATGAAAACAAAAGAACCACGCAACAAACCAACCAGCACCAAATCTTCGCTGCCTTGGTAGTGTTGAGAGATTTGCTTACCTAGTTCACGGATACGTTCCTGAACGTCTTGCTCAGAAATCATTACTTCAACTGTATGCTTCATACCATTCTCGTTTGCTTGGGGCACATTTCAATAATAGACGCGCCGCAGAATTTATTCGGCGCGTATAGTAACACTGCCGGAGGGCAGAGTTAACCTTTTCTCCCCCTAGATGATGAGCCTATATCTATATAATTTGAACTTGTTGATAAAGCTCATTTTTAATAATGGGAGCGAATACCTAGTTCAAACATTGACCTTCAATATATGCACCAGTACACTCATAGAGCTTTAAGCAACTAACAAAATAATCATTAGAGTGAAAAACACTCAACTAACAACGTAACAACGAAAAATGGCAGGACTTACAACTATGGACGCATCTATTGAGAAACGCCCGAGAACACGGCTATCTCCCCAGAAACGTAAACTTCAACTAATGGAAATCGCGCTAGAGGTTTTCGCCAGACGCGGCATTGGCCGTGGCGGACATGCTGATATCGCTGAAATCGCTCAAGTCTCAGTAGCTACGGTATTCAACTACTTCCCTACTCGTGAAGACTTGGTGGATGAAGTTCTTACTCACGTGGTTCGTCAATTCTCTAACTTCTTAACCGATAATATTGATTTAGACTTACCAGCCAAAGAGAACCTAAGCAACATCACCAAAGAGCTAGTGGAAATCAGCTATCAGGATTGCTATTGGCTAAAAGTATGGTTTGAATGGAGTGCTTCAACTCGTGATGAAGTATGGCCACTCTTCATGTCGACCAACCGAACCAATCAAATGCTAGTGAAGAACATCTTCAGCAAAGCGATTGAACGTGGTGAAGTGTGCGATAAGCATGATCCAGAAGAACTAACTATGCTGTTCCATGGTCTTTGCTACTCATTGTTTGTTCAGGCAAACCGAGTGGGAGACAAAGATAGCATCAACCAGTTAGCGAACACCTACATGGATATGCTGTGCATCTATAAATAACTAACTGTTGAGCTAAAACTTAACGTTTAGATGTAAAAAAACCGCTGAATCTTCAGCGGTTTTTTTGACTCTCAAGAAGAATTATTTCTTCTTAGCTTTTGCGTTTGGCAGGTCAGTAATTGTACCTTCAAACACTTCCGCCGCTAGACCAACAGACTCGTGTAGAGTTGGGTGAGCGTGGATAGTTAGAGCGATATCTTCAGCATCACAGCCCATCTCAATAGCAAGACCGATTTCGCCTAGTAGTTCACCACCGTTAGTACCAACGATAGCGCCACCAATAACGCGGTGAGTCTCTTTATCAAAGATTAGCTTAGTCATACCATCTGAACAGTCAGACGCAATTGCACGGCCTGATGCTGCCCAAGGGAATGTTGCAACTTCGTAGTTGATGCCTTCAGCTTTCGCTTCTTTCTCAGTCTTACCAACCCAGGCAACTTCTGGCTCAGTGTACGCAATTGAAGGAATAACTTTAGGATCGAAGTAGTGTTTCTTACCAGAGATAACTTCTGCAGCAACGTGACCTTCGTGAACACCTTTGTGAGCAAGCATTGGTTGACCAACGATGTCACCGATAGCGAAGATGTGAGGTACGTTAGTACGCATTTGCTTGTCTACATTGATGAAGCCACGCTCATCAACTTCAAGACCTGCTTTCTCTGCATCAAGAAGTTTACCGTTTGGTACACGACCGATAGCAACAAGAACAGCATCGTAACGCTCAGCTTCCGCTGGTGCTTTTTTGCCTTCCATTGAAACGTAGATACCGTCTTCTTTCGCTTCAACCGCTGTTACTTTGGTTTCTAGCATCAGGTTGAACTTGTCTTTGATGCGCTTGGTGTAAACCTTAACGATGTCTTTATCCGCAGCAGGGATCACTTGGTCGAACATTTCAACTACGTCGATTTGTGAACCTAGTGCGTGGTAAACCGTACCCATTTCTAGGCCGATAATACCGCCACCCATGATCAACAGTTTTCCAGGTACTTCTTTCAGCTCAAGAGCATCAGTTGAGTCCCAAATACGTGGATCTTCATGTGGAATAAATGGAAGTTTAATTGGGCGAGAACCCGCAGCAACGATAGCATTGTCGAAGTTTACTGTTGTTTTACCGTCTTCACCTTCCACTTCGATAGTGTTAGGGCCAGTAAACTTACCAAAACCGTTAACAACCGTTACTTTACGCATCTTAGCCATTCCGCCAAGACCGCCAGTTAACTGGTTAATTACTTTTTCTTTCCATAGACGGATTTTATCGATATCCGTTTGAGGTTCGCCAAATACGATACCGTGTTCTGCAAGTGCTTTTGCTTCTTCGATAACTTTCGCTACGTGTAGCAGTGCTTTTGATGGGATACAACCCACGTTCAAACATACACCGCCAAGAGTGCTGTAGCGTTCAACAAGTACAGTTTCCAGACCTAAGTCTGCACAACGGAATGCAGCGGAGTAACCAGCAGGACCTGCACCAAGTACAACAACTTGGGCTTTAATTTCTTTGCTCATTTCGACCTCTTGTAGTCAATATCCCTAACAGGCTGAGTGGGTATGATATCTTTTTGTATAATACGTTTATTTTTCAGACCGCAACAGTTTACAGAGATGTTAATGGTGTGAAAAGTAAATCCATTTAGCCTGTGAGCTAGCCAACAATTCAAATGCAGGAAAATTTTCCATTTTCAAGAAAACTGCCTTTTTTCAAATCGGTTGGATAAATACTGAATCAAGGCGGCTATTGCCGCCTTGTCTCTTTTTGATTACAGCACTAGACGACGAATGTCGCTTAGGCAGTTGTTCAAGTAAGTGATGAAGCGTGCACCTTCAGCACCATCGATCACACGGTGGTCGTATGATAGAGATAGTGGAAGTTGTAGGCGAGCTTCGAACTCTTTACCGTTCCAAACAGGCTTCATTTCAGACTTAGATACACCAAGGATACCTACTTCTGGCGCATTCACGATTGGCGTGAATGCAGTACCACCAATGCCACCTAGGCTAGAGATAGTGAAACAGCCGCCTTGCATGTCTGCTGCAGTCAGCTTACCTGCACGAGCTTTCTTAGACACTACTGCTAGTTCTTCAGACAACTCGTAAATGCCTTTCTTGTTCACGTCTTTGAATACTGGAACAACTAGACCGTTTGGCGTATCAACCGCGATACCTACGTTCACGTATTTCTTCAGAATCAAGCTTTCGCCATCTTCAGAAAGAGAAGAGTTAAATGCAGGAAACGCTTCAAGCGCTTTAGCAACAGCTTTCATGATGAACACAAGTGGAGTGATCTTCATGCCAGTGTCTTTCTTCGCTTCAATCGCATTTTGCTCTTTACGGAAGTTTTCTAGCTCAGTGATGTCTGCGTTGTCCCACTGTGTAACGTGAGGGATCATTACCCAGTTACGGTGTAGGTTCGCACCAGAAATCTTCTTAATACGAGATAGAGGTTGAACTTCAGTTTCACCAAACTTGCTGAAATCAACTTTCGGCCAAGGAAGTAGACCAAGAGCTGCACCGTCACCTTTACCAGAAGCTGCAGCACCAGATTCAAGACGCTTAAGTGCCTCTTTCACGTAGTTCTGTACGTCTTCTTTCAGGATACGGCTCTTACGGCCTGAACCTTTCACTTTCGCTAGGTTTACACCGAATTCGCGCGCTAGGCGGCGAACAACAGGTGAAGCGTGAGCGTAGTCGTTGTTCTCTTCAAACTCAGTTGCTGCCGGAGCTGCTGCTGGTTTTGCAGCTTCAGCTTTAGGAGCTGGAGCTGCCGCAGGAGCCGCTGCTTGAGCTGGTGCTGCTGGCGCAGGAGCTGCACCGGCTACTTCGAACACCATGATCAATGAGCCAGTTGATACTTTATCGCCAGCTGCAACTTTGATTTCTTTAACCGTACCAGCAAATGGAGCAGGTACTTCCATAGAAGCTTTGTCGCCTTCTACAGTAATCAGAGATTGCTCTTCAGTTACTGTATCGCCAACCGCTACCATGATTTCAGTGACTTCAACTTCATCGCCGCCGATATCTGGAACGTTAACTTCTTTAACGCCAGATGCTGCTGGTGCCGCTGCCGGAGCTGCCGCTGCAACTGGTGCAGGAGTTGCTGCGCCTGAACCTGCAACTTCGAAGATCATCACTAGTGAGCCAGTTGATACTTTATCGCCAGCTGCAACTTTGATTTCTTTTAGAGTACCAGCGAATGGTGCAGGTACTTCCATTGAAGCTTTGTCACCTTCTACTGTCAGTAGAGATTGCTCTTCAGCGATTGAATCGCCAACAGCAACTAGGATTTCAGTCACTTCAACTTCGTCGCCACCGATATCCGGAACACAAACTTCTTTCAGTTCACTTGCTGCCGCAGCTGCAGGTGCAGCTACTGGAGCCGCTTCTGCCGCTGGAGCAGGCGCAGCTGCGCCCGCTTCTTCGCCTTCTTGTTCTAAGAAAAGCATGATAAGTGAACCCGTTGTTACTTTATCGCCAGCAACAACTTTGATTTCTTTTACGATACCCGCTTGAGAAGCAGGTACTTCCATAGAAGCTTTGTCGCCTTCTACCGTAATAAGAGATTGTTCTTCTTCAACCTTGTCGCCAACGCTTACAAGAATCTCAGTAACTTCAACCTCATCCGCACCGATATCAGGTACATTAATTTCGATTGCCATTATTCTTTCCTATCTTCAATTAAGCGTATAGCGGGTTTGTTTTTTCAGTGTCGATGTCGAATTTCTTGATTGCTTCAACAACCACAGATTTCTCAACATCACCACGTTTCGCTAGTTCGCTTAGAGCTGCAACCACAACGTAACCTGCGTTCACTTCGAAGTGACGACGTAGGTTCTCACGGCTGTCAGAACGACCAAAGCCATCAGTACCCAGTACTTTGTATGATTCAGCTGGGATAAACGCACGTACTTGCTCAGCATAGTTCTTCATGTAGTCAGTCGCAGCGATTGCAGGCTCAGTACCCATTACCGTTTGGATATAAGGTACTTGTGCTTCCGCTTCTGGGTGAAGCATGTTGTAACGCTCTACCGCTTGACCATCACGAGTCACTTCGTTGAAAGACGTTACAGAGTAAACGTCAGAAGCAATACCGTAGTCATCACTTAGGATTTGAGCCGCTTTACGTACTTCGTTCATGATAGTACCAGAGCTCATCAGCTGAACTTTCGCCTTGTTACCAGCGTAAGTTTCTAGCTTGTAGATACCTTTACGGATGCCTTCTTCAGCGCCTTCTGGCATTGCTGGCATTGCGTAGTTTTCGTTCATCAGAGTTAGGTAGTAGAACACGTTCTCTTGCTCACCATACATACGACGGATACCGTCTTGCATGATTACCGCAACTTCGTATGCGAATGTTGGGTCGTAAGAGATACAGTTCGGTACAGTACCAGCCATGATGTGTGAGTGACCGTCTTCGTGTTGTAGACCTTCACCGTTTAGCGTTGTACGACCTGCTGTTGCACCTAGTAGGAAACCACGAGCTTGTTGGTCACCAGCCATCCATGCCATGTCACCAACACGTTGGAAACCGAACATAGAGTAGTAGATGTAGAACGGGATCATTGGTAGATCGTTAGTGCTGTATGAAGTTGCAGCAGCAACCCATGAAGACATAGCACCTAGCTCGTTGATACCTTCTTGTAGTACCTGACCAGACGTTGCTTCTTTGTAGTAAGAAACGATGTCGCGGTCTTGTGGTGTGTAGTTCTGGCCGTGCGGGTTGTAGATACCGATTTGACGGAACAGACCTTCCATACCAAATGTACGAGCTTCGTCAGCAATGATAGGAACGATGTTTTGACCAATGTTCTTATCTTTAAGCAGTACGTTTAGAGTACGTACAAACGCCATTGTTGTAGAGATATCACGCTTCTGTTCTTCTAGTAGCGGCTGGAACTCTTCAACAGGTGGAATAACTAGCTCTTGAGTGAAGTTAGGCAGACGCTTAGGCGTGTAACCTTTCAGAGCTTTACGACGAGCGTGTAAGTATTCGTATTCTTTCGAACCTTCTTCCAGAGTTAGGTATGGAAGTTCTTTCACTGCTTCGTCAGTTAGGATGTCTTGAAGACCTAGACGATCACGTAGGTGTAGAACGTGAGTCATATCCATCTTCTTAACTTGGTGCGCGATATTCTTACCTTCTGCCGCTTCACCCATGCCGTAACCTTTAACTGTTTTCGCTAGGATTACAGTTGGACGACCTTTAGTGTCTTGTGCATTTTTAAATGCTGCGTACAGTTTAGAAGACTCGTGACCACCACGCTTAAGTGCGAAGATTTCGTCGTCAGTCATGTCTGCAACTAGAGCTGCAGTTTCTGGGTACTTACCAAAGAAGTGCTCACGTACGTACGCGCCATCTTTAGATTTGAATGTTTGGTAGTCACCATCGATAGTTTCGTTCATCAGTTGAAGAAGCTTACCGCTAGTGTCTTTTGCTAGTAGAGAATCCCAGTTGTTACCCCAGATAACTTTCACTACGTTCCAACCAGCACCTTTGAACAGACCTTCAAGTTCTTGAATGATCTTACCGTTACCCATAACAGGGCCGTCTAGACGCTGTAGGTTACAGTTGATTAGGAAACATAGGTTGTCTAGTTTTTCACGAGCAGCGAAAGAGATAGCACCGCGTGATTCTGGCTCATCCATCTCACCGTCACCTAGGAACGCGTATACACGTTGCTCAGAAGTGTCTTTTAGGCCACGACCGTCTAGGTATTTAAGGAAACGAGCTTGGTAGATTGCAGAGATTGGACCAAGACCCATAGAAACCGTTGGGAATTGCCAGAACTCAGGCATCAATTTAGGGTGTGGGTATGAAGGAATACCTTTACCGTCTACTTCTTGACGGAAGTTGTCTAGTTGCTCAGCAGTTAGACGACCTTCAACGAATGCACGTGCGTAGATCCCTGGAGAAATGTGGCCTTGGTAGTAAACCAAGTCGCCGCCATCTTTCTCGTTCGCAGCACGGAAGAAATGGTTGAAACAGGTTTCGTAGAATGCAGCCGAAGATTGGAAAGACGCCATGTGGCCGCCTAGCTCTAAATCTTTCTTAGATGCACGTAGAACGATCATGATTGCGTTCCAACGGATGATAGAGCGAATACGACGCTCTAGCGTTGTGTCACCCGGATATGCTGGCTCTTGTGCTGCTGGGATCGTGTTGATGTAATTTGTTGTAACGCCAGTAGGCATATCAACACCATCTAAACGAGCTTTCTCTAGCACTTCTTCAAGAATGAACTGCGCGCGCTCTACACCTTCTTCACGAACAACTGACTCAAGGGCAGCTAACCACTCCTGAGTTTCCAGTGCGTCTACGTCATGCTTCATGTCGGACATGGCGATCTATCCTTCTATTGGTTGGATTCTATTTATAATCGCAATAAACCGCTTACTGCGGCTCATTACCCTGTTGGATACGACGTAAAGAACGCTCACGACGAGATTGTTCTCGGGTCAGTTCCAACAATGTTTCTTCAATATAAGCTAAATGAGAATGTGACATCTCGCGCGCCATATCAGGCTCACCAGAAACAATCGCATCCACGATGTTAGCTCGGTGCTTGTTTACTTTCTCAACCGCTTCTGGGCGGTGACGGAGTAATTTAAAATTCTGTAAAATGTTTTGCTCAAGCAAAGGCGCAAGACTACGAACGATATGCAGAATGACCACATTGTGAGTCGCTTCGGTAATGGCAATCAAAAACTCCATTACGGTTGAAGCTTCTGCTTCAAAATCGTGTTTCTCTTGCGCTTCGCTAATTTTCAATACGCTTGATTGAATACGAGCAAAATCTTCTGCTGTACCACGTAAAGCCGCAAAATAGGCAGAAATACCTTCTAATGCATGTCGCGCTTCAAGTAAGTCCAGCTGAGTTTCTGAATGATTTGACAATAAATTTAGCAGAGGATCAGAGAAACTTTTCCAAATATGCTCACTGACGAACGTACCACCGCCTTGGCGACGGGTAAGTAGACGTTTAGCTTCTAAGCGTTGAATAGCTTCACGAACCGATGGACGAGAGACTTCAAACTGTTTAGCTAACTCGCGTTCTGGTGGCAGTTGCTGTCCCGGGGACAGAGTTCCTTCAATAATCAGTCGTTCCAACTCTTGTTCAATAACATCAGAGAGTTTCGGCTGACGAATCCTTTGATAAGCCATAATTTATTATTCTTCTACTCTTTATGCCTTGCTGGCAATTGGTAATACCAATTTCAAATTAACGAAGAAATTAACATATCCAACGTGTTAGTGTCCAGCCAATTATTGACCTAAATCATAAAACCGGACCTATACAAACAGCTCGTTAACAATAATAAACCACTTTTGACATATTATTGGTAAGACCAATTACAAAACAGATACAGAACTTAAGTTATGAGTAAGAAGTGTTACCAATTCATTGCATGAATGGAGCAACAAGGTTTTTAAGATTGGAATCACAAATAATTACCGAACAACAGCCTGTGAATAAGAGAGTTGTCACAAATACTTGATGAATTGAAAGCGGCTCTGGATCAAGCTGCTAAAAAGAGAAGTTATTGAAATGTTAAGTTTATTTTGCTTCTAAATGATCAATCATTAATTGTAAAGACTGATTTCCGCGGAACTCGTTGATGTCCAATTTGTAGGCTAATCGTACCGTTTTGACGGAAGCATCTGGCCAACGTCGCAAGTCAATATTAAAGGCTATTCCATCAATCATGATGTTGGTTGGATGACCTTTGTGTAACGGTTCAAGCATCAACTTGAGATGCTTCTCTCCCACCAACTTCTGGTGTAATACTTTAAATTCACCATCAAAGATCGGTTCTGGAAAAGCTTGCCCCCATGGACCACCAGCACGCAGCGTTTCTGCGGTGTGCATAGCGAACTCTTCGGGCTTGAGTTCACCATCCGTCAGAATCACGCCTTTCAGCATCGCATCATCAAGCTCTTGGCGAACCACTTCATCGAACAACTTACAAAAGCGCTCGAAGTCTTTTTCAGCGATCGTCAAGCCTGCTGCCATTGCATGCCCACCGAATTTTTTGATGATTCCCGGGTTCTGAGTATCTATTTTGTCCAACGCATCACGCATATGCAGCCCAGCAACAGAGCGGCAAGAACCTTTAATCAGACCATCGCCGCCATCAGCAAAAGCAATCACAGGACGGTGATATTGCTCTTTGATACGTGAAGCCAGAATACCGATAACGCCTTGGTGCCAATCTCTTTGGAACAGCACTAAGCCATACGGCAGTTCACTGTCTTTACCGAACTCCAGACGTTCACAAAAGGCCATCGCTTCTTGCTTCATTCCCTCTTCGATATCTTTACGAGTCTGGTTTAAACCATCCAGTTCGCTCGCCATTCTGCGCGCAGCATGGATGTTGTTACACAGCAGAAGCTCTACCCCAAAGGACATATCATCCAAGCGACCTGCTGCATTTATACGCGGGCCGAGCGCAAAGCCGAAATCTGCCGCAACCAGTTTAGTGGCATCGCGTTTGGCGACCTCTATCAAAGCCTGAATGCCCGGCCTTGCCAAACCAGCACGAATTCTCTGTAGCCCTTGATGTACCAGAATGCGGTTGTTTTCATCGAGTGCGACTACGTCAGCGACCGTGCCTAAAGCGACTAAATCAATCAGTTCCATCAATTTAGGCTCTTGCATACCTTGTTCGGTAAAGTAGCCAACTTTGCGCATGTGTACACATAAAGCCATCATCAGGTAGAAAGCAACGCCCACACCCGCCAATGCTTTTGAAGGAAAAGCACACTGCTGAAGGTTTGGGTTCACCATTGCATCCACTTCAGGAAGTTCATTTCCCGGTAAGTGGTGGTCGGTTACCAATACCTGCAAACCTTTTTGTTTGGCATAACGGACGCCTTCGATTGAAGACACACCGTTGTCGACAGTCATGATCATCTCAGCACCGAGGCTGATCGCCTGATCAACCACTTCGGGGCTTAATCCGTATCCATCTTCAAAACGGTTCGGAACCAGATAATCCACATTACGGCTGCCAAGCATACGCAAAGCCAGCACCGAAAGCGCAGAACTGGTCGCGCCATCGGCATCAAAATCACCAACGATGATGATTCGCTTTTGCTCTTTAATTGCTTGATATAAAAGTTCAACCGCCTGCTCGATACCATGCAGTTTTTGGTATGAATGCAACGCTTTAGCGGCTTTATTCAGTTGTTCTAAATCGGTAACACCACGGTTTAAATAAACACGTTTTAAGATGGGCGGAATAGAATCAGGAAGAAGAGATAAATCAGGTTCTGGTCTGCGTTGAATTTCGATCATGGCTGGATTTCTGTCATACATGCTCAGGCTTGAGTCACCTCAAGCCTGTATCCTCAGTAATTATTGCTGTTGTAGGCGTTGTTCAAGTTGTGATGGAGGCAAGTAACCGCCCACCATATCACCCGAAGGTAAGAATATGGCTGGTGTACCGCTAATACCTAACTGACGTCCAAGCTGATAATGGTCAGTGATCGTTTGTTTACATTGAGCGAGATTTTTACCTTTCGCGACTTCGGCGGGCTCACGGGTCACTTTTGCACTGTGCATCGCTGATGCAGGGTCTGCCGCACACCAGATTTTCGCCATATTGTCAGCGACTTGTCCACTTGGTCCCTGACGAGGGAAGGCCAGATAGCGAACGGTAATACCGCGCTTATTGTATTCCTTCATCTCTTGATGCAGACGTACACAGTAACCACAGGTGATATCGGTAAACACAGTCACAGCGTATTTTTCATTTTCCGCTTTGTACTCGATCATGCTGTCTCTGAACTGAGCAATTTTTTCAGCATTGATTGGCGCTTGGCGCTTTGCCATCACATCAACATAAGAGCCGTCTTCACTCAGCTCATAAAGTGTGCCGGCAATCAGGTATTTGGCGTCAGGAGACGCAAATAACACACCGCCTTCGGTATTGACTTCAACCAAGCCGTCAATAGAGGAAGGAACAACATCAATCACAGGCATTCCCAGTTTTTCAAATTTGCTGATGAAAGCTTCTTTATCAATATCAGTCGCCGCAGAAGAGCCTGTTGAAAAACCGGCTAAAGCGAATAATGGTAAGAGAGATAAAGTCAGTCGGCGTAATACGCTCATTAAAATCACCTTTAAGCCCTTGGATGGTGCTCACTATGTATTTGTTTAAGTCGCTCAGTTGCAACATGAGTATAAATTTGGGTTGTCGATAAGTCACTATGCCCCAAAAGCATCTGTACCACACGTAAATCCGCGCCGTGATTTAACAAATGAGTCGCAAAAGCATGACGCAAAACGTGCGGAGAAAGCTTCTCAACATCAATGCCAGCAATCACCGCATAATGTTTGATTCGGTGCCAGAACGTTTGTCTGGTCATCTGCTGCGATCGTTTACTCGGGAAGACCACGTCTGAGGTTTGTTGACCTAATAATTCAGACCGCCCTTGATGGAAAAAAGTTTCAATCCACTCAATCGCGTTTTCTCCCATCGGAACCAAGCGCTCTTTTCCGCCTTTACCGATTACGCGCACAACCCCTTGGCGCAGGCTGATATTTTCTGTGGTCAGAGACACCAGTTCTGTTACACGCAGCCCTGTCGCATAAAGCAGCTCCAACATGGCTTTGTCTCGAAGTTCAACGGGGTCATTAAGATCTTGGGCATTGAGCAGCGCTTCGACTTGCTCTTCAGTCAAATCTTTCGGCAAGCGTTTAGGTAGTTTCGGGCTGACCATCAAAGCCGTTGGATCATCACTGCGGATTTTTTCACGATGCAGATATTGAAACAGACGTCGTATTGCAGAGAGCATTCGCGCACGTGAGGTCTGCTTGTAGTCTTGGTCAATTAACCATGTTTGATACTCTTGCAGACCCGATAAACTGATGTAGTTCAGACGGTAGTTATTCTTATTCATCCAGCCTAAAAGCTTTGTTAAATCATTACGGTATGAAACTACCGTATTTTCTGACAAGCCTCTTTCCAGCCAAAGAGTATCTAAGAACTGCTCCATGATTCCTTGGTCAGGCAAAAATAATTCCGACACGTGTTCCTCTTTTTCTTATCATTATGCGAGATATCGACAATATGCTAAATAGCCACTAAGGCTACGAGATATCGCATGGATATACCATAAAAATCGGGCATGCTCAGGATATTCGCTGCACTCTCGGTCATTTTATGTTTAGAATCTACCATCCCAGAGAAAGAAAGAACTAAATAACGTATGAAGATTGGTCTATTTTACGGCTCAACGACCTGCTATACCGAAATGGCCGCCGAAAAAATGCGCGCGATTATCGGTGATGATCTGCTCGACATTCACAATGTAAAAGAAACACCGCTCAGCTTAATGAGTGACTATGATCTGCTAATATTAGGCATCTCGACGTGGGACTTTGGAGAGATCCAAGAGGACTGGAACGAATTATGGGATCAAATAGATGGCGTACCGCTAAACGGCAAGTCCGTCGCATTGTTCGGCTTAGGCGATCAAGAAGGTTATGGCGAATGGTATCTGGATGCGATGGGACTGCTACACGACGAGATCAAGAAGACGGGAGCTAACATCATCGGTTACTGGCCTGTTGAAGGCTATACCTTTGAAGCATCAAAGGCACTGACTGAAGATGGGACTCAGTTTGTTGGCTTAGCGTTGGATGAAGACTCTCAGTATGAACTCAGCGATGAACGCATTGCCACTTGGATTGAACAAGTTCTGACTGAGTATCAAGAGTCTCTCTAAAATCATTCAAGTAAAGCGCGGTACTTTAACCAGTCAAAGACCAAACCTGGGTCTGTTTTACGCATCGGGGCAATATATTGATGCCCCGTTATTCTTGGCACCGAGATTTGCGGATACGCAACCATCAACTCTTGGCTGAGCTTGGCTAGTGCCTGATATTGCTCTTCGGTATAAGCGACATAATCTGTACCTTCCAGCTCAATACCTATCGAATAATCATTGCAGCGCTCTCTGCCCGCAAAAGAAGACTGCCCTGCATGCCACGCTCTGGCGGTAAAAGGAACAAACTGCACCACTTCACCATCTCTTCGAATCAAGCAATGCGCAGACACCTCCATTTTATGGATCACTTTGAAAAATGGATGCTCATCCGGATTAAGCTTACCGGTAAAGAACTGCTCTATATGATCACTACCAAACTGGCCCGGAGGCAGGCTAATGTTATGCACCACCAGCAGTGAGATATCGTTAACATCGCTTCTCTCATCAAAATACGGTGACGGCACTTTGCGCGCTGTGTGATACCAACCTTGGTTATCAATCATAAAGAGACCTTTATTTATTCATTCAGAGCTTTTGATTTTAACTGTCTAGCGATGAAATGCGAGATTAAGGGCTGAATTTAAATCCGACTCATCGTATTATGCCTGCCTCTGTTAATCCGGACTAAGATTTGCGATGAAAAATACTCACAATAGCCAAGAGCGCCTCGATTACCTAAAACAACAACTACCATTGGAAATTGCTCGCACCGTTGAAGCGACCCTAAAGGAAGATTTAGGTGGAACTCTCGACCCTGCGGCTGATCTGACAGCAAATCTTATCCCTGCGGATGTGCAAGGCACTGCCACCATTATCACGCGCGAACACGGTGTGTTCTGCGGTAAAGCTTGGGCGGATGAAGTCTTCAAACAACTGGGTGGTGAAGTCAAAATCGATTGGCATGTGGAAGATGGTGACAAAGTCGAACCAAACCAAACGCTTTGTACGCTTTCTGGCCCAGCGCGAATCCTTCTTACAGGCGAGCGTAACGCAATGAACTTTATTCAGACACTTTCAGGTTGTGCAACGACAACCGCTGAATATGCGAAAGCGTTAGAAGGTACCAACTGTCGTTTACTGGATACGCGTAAAACCATACCGGGTTTACGTAGTGCTCTGAAATACGCAGTCGCTTGTGGCGGCGGTTATAACCATCGTATCGGTGTGTTTGATGCTTACTTAATTAAAGAGAACCATATCATCGCCAATGGTGGTATTACTCAAACGATTAAAACAGCGAAAGAACTTAACCCGGGTAAACCAGTTGAAGTTGAAACAGAGAGCCTAGAAGAACTGCGTGAAGCGATTGAAGCTGGCGCTGATATCATCATGCTCGACAACTTCACCATGGATATGATGCGTGAAGCGGTTGCGATTAATGCAGGCCGTGCGGCGTTAGAAAATTCAGGCAACGTCACCTTAGAAACACTGCGCGAATACGCGGAAACAGGTGTTGATTACATTTCTGTGGGTGCGTTAACTAAGCACGTTAGAGCCATGGATCTCTCTATGCGTTTCAAATAAGCGCTGTAAATAAGCATCAGCAGATTTGAGCCCAAATTTGTTTCAATTTTAAGACCCGCTTCGGCGGGTTTTTCGTTCCTTCTTGATACTCCATTCCAAACGAATGCGAAGCTGGTCGAAAGCTTTTGTTGAGGAGATGAAAGTCGTTCAATAAATAAATCTCATCACTCGCGCAACTGAACTGCTGTCGTTCTAAATATCAAACTAAGCACATAACCTCTTGCTCCGAATAGCCAAAACAAACGGAGAGAGGCAATGAAAACAAATCAGCTTAAAAAACAGAAAGGTTTTACCTTAATTGAATTGATGATTGTGGTTGCAATCATCGGCGTACTTTCTGCAATTGCAGTTCCAGCCTATAAGGATTACGTAAAGAAATCTGAAGGGGCAACGGCACTGGCAACAATGAAGTCTCTAATCACTTCAGCAGAGCTTTGGTATCAGGAAAAAGGCTCGTTTAAAAAAGATAGCGAGACAGAAATTTTAAAGAATCTTGGGGTTAAATCTGATACGAGCCCTTTAGGTAAAATTGAAGTTGAAGCGGACAACAAGCTTACATTCACCTTCAAAGAAGGTTCCGCTGTACCTAAAGACACAAAAATCACCTATACACGAGAAGCTGAGGCTGGTTGGAAGTGTGCGGTAAGTGATGAAGTGATAAAAACGACAAGTTGTCCTAAGGCTGGTAATGCTAATCAAGCAAGTAATGCTCAGTAAACCATAGCCTATGATAACCAACCTTATCGCACTTTTGCGCCAAGCGGAGCTATTGAGCTTGGTGCATGAGCACAGCGTGGTGAGTCATATTGAAGCTTCTGGCGCTAGTGTGCCGGAAGCTTTGATCCAACTTGGAATAATAGAATCATCCGATCTTGCGAACCATTTAAGTCAGCAGCTACGAATGCCTGTGACGGCTCTTAGTGAGTTTGATTATGCTGATGTCTGCCAGCAACTTGGATTACGAGAACTGATCACTCGCTTTAATGCCCTTCCTATCCAAAACCAAAATAACCAACTGCTTCTGGCGGTATCTGATCCCACTCACCCGAGTGTAGAAGATGAGTTTCGCTTTACAACTGGCTTAAACGTCGAGCTGGCACTCGCCGATCATAAATCATTGCAAGCCGCCATTCGTCGCCTATATGGAAAAACAATCAACGACGAAGCTAAGCAGAACAAAGAGATCAGCCAAGATGAACTGGCAAGCTTAGTTCAACTTTCTGATGATGAGCTGCAATCGATTGAGGATCTCAGTAAAGACGAATCACCGGTAAGCCGATTTATCAACCAAGTGTTGCTTGATGCTGTGCGCAAAGGGGCTTCCGATATTCACTTTGAACCCTATGAAGATGTATATCGTATTCGCCTGCGTTGTGACGGTATTTTAGTCGAAACTCACCGCCCTGCGAGCCATCTCAGTCGGCGGCTTGCAGCGCGTATTAAAATACTTTCAAAGCTGGATATTGCCGAACGACGACTTCCACAGGACGGACGAATTAAACTTCGCTTAAATCGCGATACTGCAATTGATATGCGTGTTTCATCGCTACCAACTTTATGGGGAGAGAAGATTGTATTACGTCTGCTTGATAGCAGCGCTGCCAATCTCAACATCGACAAACTCGGCTATGACGAAGTGCAAAAGCAGCACTATTTATATGCCCTTAAAAAGCCGCAAGGCATGATCTTGATGACAGGTCCAACAGGAAGCGGCAAAACCGTTTCTCTTTATACAGGGCTACGCATACTCAATACCTCCGAAATTAATATCTCCACCGCAGAAGATCCGATAGAAATCAACCTCTCTGGCGTTAATCAGGTGCAGGTACAACCTAAGATAGGTTTTGGCTTCTCTGATGCGCTACGTTCCTTTCTGCGTCAAGACCCAGATGTGGTGATGGTGGGTGAGATTCGAGACCTCGAGACTGCGGAAATAGCGGTGAAAGCAGCTCAAACAGGACACTTGGTGTTATCAACACTCCATACCAACTCTGCCGCCGAAACCGTCATACGTTTAGCCAACATGGGTGTTGAACCCTTCAACCTCGCCTCGTCTCTGAGTTTAATCATCGCCCAGCGTTTAGCTCGTCGTTTATGCAGCCACTGCAAAATAGCCACCACGCCATCCGTCACCTTGCAAGCTCAGTTTAACTTGTCAGCCGACGAAACCATTTACCAAGCCAACCACTTAGGCTGTACCGAGTGCACCGGAGGATATTCTGGACGTGTCGGAATCTATGAAGTGATGGCTTTCAATGAAGCTCTTGCTGAAGCCGTCATGAATAAGGCAAGTGTGGCGCAAATCGAAACCATAGCTAAAGCCAATGGCATGAGCACTTTGCTGGATTCAGGCGTACAGAAATTAAAGCAAGGTGTCACCAGTTTTGCCGAGTTACAACGTGTTTTGTATTTCTAATCATTAGTGAGTATTTATATGAAAAAGAACTCTAGCCCTCAACTCAGTAGCTTTCGTTGGAGCGGAATAAACAGCACAGGTAAAAAAGTGTCTGGTCAGCTTCTGGCGCTGACGGAAAGCGAGGTTCGAGACAAACTAAGTGAACAGAGTATTAAAGTCAAAAAGCTCAAGAAAAGCAGTGCTCCACTCTTTACTCGACTGTTTCACCGAGTTAAGGGAAACGATATCACCATACTCACTCGCCAACTTTCTACCATGCTGACGAC
Organism: Vibrio diazotrophicus; assembly: GCF_038452265.1. Taxonomy (NCBI): domain Bacteria; kingdom Pseudomonadati; phylum Pseudomonadota; class Gammaproteobacteria; order Vibrionales; family Vibrionaceae; genus Vibrio; species Vibrio diazotrophicus. The sequence continues at coordinate 486,005 of NZ_CP151842.1, read as the reverse complement.
GGGAGTTCCTATTGTTCAAGCACTGAAACTGGTTGGTGACAATCACCGTAAGCCAGAAATGAAATCGATTCTGACTCAAATATCCAAAGGAGTTGAAGCCGGTACTCCCATTTCAAAAGCTATGCGTAACACCAGCAGCCACTTTGATTCCTTGTATGTTGACTTAATTCAGACTGGTGAACAGTCCGGAAACTTAGCTGAAGTTTTTGAACGTTTAGCCACGTACCGCGAAAAAAGCGAAGAGCTAAGAGCAAAAGTAATCAAAGCATTGATTTACCCAGCGATGGTTGTGCTTGTTGCCCTAAGTGTCTCGTACTTGATGTTAACCATGGTGATACCTGAGTTTGAAGCCATGTTCAGTGGCTTTGGCGCTGAACTCCCTTGGTTTACGCAGCAGGTTTTAAAACTTTCGCACGGCGTTCAAGCTTATAGCTTGGTTGCTCTTGTTGTTACCATTGCGTCTGTTGTCGCCTTTCGTGCTGCAAGGAAAAAATCCTCACTGTTTCGCCTAAAAACCAGCCGCCTAGGATTAAAATGTCCGGTTATCGGCAGCGTGTTAGCCAAAGCCGCTATCGCCAAATTCAGCCGCACACTGGCAACCAGTTTCAGCGCGGGTATTCCGATTCTCTCCAGTTTAAAAACCACTGCTAAAACCGCTGGCAATGTCCACTTTGAATACGCCATAGATGAAGTTCATCGTGATACCGCGTCGGGTATGCCTATGTATATCGCGATGCGAAATACGGAAGCTTTTCCTGAGATGGTATTGCAAATGGTAATGATCGGAGAGGAGTCAGGGAAACTCGACGACATGCTGAATAAAATTGCTTCGATCTACGAATTTGAGGTGGATAATACCGTCGATAATCTGGGGAAAATCCTCGAACCTTTAATTATTGTGTTTCTTGGCGTGGTTGTCGGCGGGTTAGTAGTGGCAATGTACTTGCCAATCTTTAACTTAATGAGTGTGTTAGGGTAATATAACCATCACTAACGCATTCAACCGCTTAGTTTTTTAATCAATATCCTCCCTTTTACTGCGGCAAATGAGCGAACAAATGGAAATTTTTGAATACTATCCTTGGCTTTTCGTAGCATCTGCCTGTGTACTTGGTTTAATTATCGGCAGCTTTCTTAATGTGGTGATTTATCGGCTACCGAAAATGATGGAGCGAGAATGGCGTCAGGAATGTACGGACTATTTTCCAGAATCCAACATTCAACCGCCAGAAGGCAAGCTGACCCTTAGCACACCACGCTCAACTTGCCCGAGTTGCCAAACACCACTGCGCATTATTGATAACGTACCCGTGATTAGCTGGCTGCTATTACGTGGTAAATGTGCCCATTGTCAGGCTCCCATCAGTGCACGTTACCCGTTGATTGAGCTCCTTACAGCAGCGATGAGCTTTCTTGTCGCACAACATTTTGGCTTTAGTTACTTCACTATTGCCTTGTTGTTTTTCAGCTATGTCCTTATCGCAGCAACTTTTATCGATTTAGACACCATGCTGCTACCGGATCAGTTGACACTGCCTTTACTTTGGGCTGGATTATCACTGTCATTATTGGGTATCAGTCCTGTTACGCTTCAAGATGCGGTGATAGGCGCTATCGCAGGTTACTTAGCTTTGTGGTCAGTGTATTGGCTATTTAAACTTGCGACTGGCAAAGAAGGTATGGGATACGGTGATTTCAAGCTACTCGCAGCGCTCGGAGCATGGTTGGGGTGGCAACTACTACCTTTGATTATTTTGCTTTCTTCTCTTGTCGGGCTGGTGTTCGGTATTATTCAATTGCGATTAAAGAAACAAGGTATTGATAAAGCCTTCCCGTTTGGACCTTATATTGCCATTGCTGGATGGATAGCTCTGCTTTGGGGACACGAAATCATTGATAGCTACTACTCTTACTTATTGGGGTACTAAACGATGGCATTAGTGATTGGCTTAACCGGAGGCATCGCAAGCGGAAAGACCACTGTCGCCAATATGTTTCGCGACCACTTTGGTATTGAAATCGTTGATGCTGACGTGATTGCTCGACAAGTGGTGGAAAAAGGCAGTATCGGCCTCGAAGCCATCCATCAGCATTTTGGCGATGAGATCTTAACGACAGAGGGAGAACTCAACCGCGCTGAGCTTCGAACACGAATATTTGCCAATGAAGATGAAAAAACATGGGTTAATCAGTTGCTTCACCCAATGATTCGCCAACAAATGGAGCGAGACCTGCAACGAGTCACTTCGCCTTATGCGTTATTGGTCGTTCCGTTACTTACGGAAAACAATTTACAGCATATGGCGGACAGAGTTTTAGTTGTGGATGTCGATGAAGAAACACAAATTGAAAGGACAATGAGTCGAGACAAGGTGCCGATGGAACAAGCAAAATCGATCTTAGCTGCACAAGCCAGTCGTGAACAACGTTTAGCCATTGCCGACGATGTGATTAAAAATGACGCGAAAAACCAGAAACTTTTGCCTCAAATCACAGAATTACACAAAAAGTACCTAGCCATCAGCCGTAAAAATCTGTGAGAATAAGCCGAAAGGACGCAAGGCAAATCTGATGACGACACACAAGTTTGAACACCCTCTGAATGAAAAAACACGTATTTACTTACGAGTTGAAGCTTTGCTGCACCAGATGGAAAAAGCATCAGCCTTTGCTGACAGTATTCAGCACCAGTTATTTTTCCGTTCTCTATTTGATCTACTCGAAATTTTTGAGCAGATACAACTTAAGAGTGAACTGGCGAAAGATATCGAAAAACAGCGCCTCACTTATCGCAGTTGGTTAAACGTTGACGGTGTAGACCAAGAGATGCTTTCAACACTGCTTGCTGAAGTGGATGAAGTGCATCGCAACCTAATGAGCGCTGATCGTTTTGGTCAGTCACTTAAAGAAGATCGTTTCTTATCTGCCATCCGACAGCGTTTCAACCTACCCGGCGGTTCATGCTGTTTTGATCTTCCTGCTTTGCATTACTGGCTTCACCTATCACCAGAGAAAAAGTCTCAAGACGCCAACAAATGGATGAGTACCTTAAAACCATTGTTAGATGCGTTAACTCTTTGGCTCAAACTGACTCGTGAAACCGGTAGCTTTAAACCTCGTGTCGCTCAATCTGGATTTTTCCAAAGCGACGCAGAAGACGCCAATATTTTACGTCTATCCATTCCGCTCGAATATGGTGTGTACCCAATGATCTCTGGGCATAAAAATCGTTTCGCGATTAAATTTATCGACTTTAAAACTGGGCAAGCCAGCTCTGAAGAGATACCCTTTGACCTTGCTGTGTGCTGCTGATTAAACGTTTCTTAGCAGCTAAACCATCATTAATAGGAAATATAGATGTCGTCCCCAAAGCCTACTGTGGTGAAATGTCCCCAATGCAAGCAAGAAGTTGTATGGAATGAGCAAAGTCCTTATCGCCCTTTTTGTAGTAAAAAATGCCAAATGATTGATTTTGGTGAATGGGCTGATGAAGAAAAAGCCATTGCTGGTGCACCAGATATGTCTGACTCTGACGGATGGACAGAAGACTACAACTCTTAATCCGATATTGAATTTGAACCACAAAAAAGCCCCGAATCTTCGGGGCTTTTTTACTTATACTCGTCAACGTTAGCGTTACTCTTCGGACTCCGAGCTCGCTTCTATATTTGAAGTATCAATCTCGATCTCTGTTACGCGCTGCAAACCTCTTGGCAGAAGTCCACCACGACGGCCACGTTCACCTCGGAAGTTATCTAAATCACTCGGTTTGAGACCAAGCTTACGCTTACCAGCATACAGAGTAACTGAAGCACCACTTGGTAACGCAATCAGATGTGACACAACTTCATCACGAGATTTTGCTTTTGCAGCCGGAATATTGATGATCTTATTACCTTTACCTTTGCCTAACTGTGGCAAATCTTTAATTGGGAACAACAGCATTCGTCCCAAGTTGGTAATGGTTAGGATCTCATCAGTTTCAAGGTTGATGACCGCTTGAGGTTCCATAATCTCTGCGTTTTCAGGTAAGTTCACCAGAGCTTTACCACTGCGGTTTTTCGAAAGCAGATCGGTGCCCTTACAGACGAAACCATAACCGGCATCAGAGCCAACCAGCCATAGCTGATCTTCTTCACCCATAATAACCTGACGGATCGTCGTTCCTTCAGCAACGTTCAATCGTCCTGTAATCGGTTCACCCTGACCACGAGCTGAAGGTAAGGTATGTGACTCGAGCGAGTAGCTACGGCCATCACTACCAAAGAACACAGCTTGCTGGTTACTCTTACCACTTGCTTGAGCTAAGTAAGCATCGCCTGATTTGTAGCTTAAGCTGGTGCCATCAACGTCATGACCTTTCGCATGACGAATCCAACCTTTTTCTGACAGAACCACAGTGATTAGTTCACTAGGCATCAAGTCACGTTCAGTCAGCGCTTTCGCTTCTTCACGCTCTACTAATGGTGAGCGGCGATCATCACCGTATTTCTCAGCATCCGCTTTGATCTCTTTTTTCAGCAATGTATTCAGACGGCGTTCAGAGCCTAGAAGATCTTCCAGTTTTTTACGTTCTTTCTCTAACTCGTCTTGCTCACCGCGAATCTTCATCTCTTCCAGTTTCGCTAAGTTACGAAGTCTGGTGTCTAAAATCGCATCGGCTTGAATGTCAGTGATACCAAAGCGAGCCATCAATACTGCTTTCGGATCGTCTTCAGTACGGATAATTTCGATCACTTCATCAAGGTTAAGGTATGCAACCAACAAACCTTCCAAGATGTGTAAACGAGCCATGACTTTATCAAGACGGAATTGAAGACGACGTCGAACGCTAGTGCGACGGAATTCGATCCATTCATTAAGAATGTTAACTAGACCTTTAACCTGAGGACGGTTATCTAAACCAATCATATTCAGGTTTACACGGAAACTTTTCTCTAAATCAGTAGAAGCGAACAGATGGCTCATCAGCAAATCGCAATCGACACGATTTGAACGCGGAACAATCACGATTCGAGTCGGGTTTTCGTGATCCGATTCATCTCGTAGATCGTCAACCATAGGCAGTTTCTTCGCACGCATCTGGTTGGCAATTTGCTCCAGAAGTTTTGCACCAGAAACCTGATGTGGCAGAGCCGAAATAACGATATCAGAACCTTCTTTGTGCCAAATTGCACGCGCTTTAATACTGCCGCGACCAGTGCGATAGATTTTTTCCAACTCAGCTTGAGGAGAAATAATTTCCGCTTCGGTTGGATAATCCGGCCCTTTCACAAACTGCATCACATCTGACAGTTCCGATTTCGGGTTATCAATCAGATGAATAGTTGCTTCTGCAATTTCGCGCACGTTGTGTGGCGGAATATCAGTCGCCATACCAACGGCAATACCAGTAACACCGTTTAGCAGAATATGTGGTAGACGCGCGGGCAACATTTGTGGCTCTTTCATCGTGCCATCAAAGTTTGGTTGCCAATCCACGTTACCTTGGCCAAGTTCGCCTAATAGAACTTCAGCAAATTTAGATAGCTTTGCTTCTGTATAACGCATTGCCGCGAAAGATTTCGGATCATCCGGCGCACCCCAGTTACCTTGACCGTCCACCAGAGGGTAGCGGTAAGAGAAAGGCTGAGCCATCAATACCATTGCTTCGTAACATGCAGAGTCACCGTGCGGATGGTATTTACCCAACACGTCACCAACGGTACGTGCTGATTTTTTATATTTTGCCGCAGCCGAAAGCCCCAGCTCCGACATTGCATAAATAATGCGTCGTTGGACCGGCTTTAAACCATCACCAATGTATGGCAAGGCACGGTCCATGATTACGTACATCGAGTAGTTCAGGTAAGCATCTTCCGTAAACTTGCGCATCGGAAGTTGTTCAACACCCTCGAAGTTAATTTCAGTACTCATTCATTACACCTCAGCCAAATCGCCATTGCTTTGTAGCCAAGTACGACGGTCATCCGCACGTTTCTTGCCTAAAAGCATGTCCAACATCTCATCCGTTGCCGTTTCATCATCAATCGTGAGCTGTACTAAACGACGAGTGTTTGGATCCATGGTTGTTTCACGCAATTGAAGTGGGTTCATCTCACCCAACCCTTTGAATCGCTGAACGTTAATTTTGGCTTTTTTCTGGCTTAGTCTTTCCAAAATGCCATCTTTCTCTGCGTCATCTAACGCATAGAACACTTCTTTACCACAGTCGATTCGGTAAAGAGGAGGCATAGCAACATAGATATGACCCGCTTTGGTCAGTGCTTGGAAGTGCTTGGTAAACAGAGCACAAAGCAGAGTTGCGATATGAAGACCATCCGAGTCCGCATCGGCAAGAATACAGATCTTGCCGTAACGCAATCCGCTTAAGTCATCACTATCTGGGTCAATGCCCAAAGCAACAGAAATATCGTGCACTTCTTGAGACGCTAGCACCTGATCAGCAGACACTTCCCAAGTATTAAGAATTTTACCGCGTAGTGGCATAACCGCTTGGAATTCGCGATCGCGAGCTTGCTTCGCACTACCACCCGCAGAATCCCCTTCGACGAAGAAGATTTCAGTACGGCTAAGGTCTTGCACTGAACAGTCGGTGAGTTTGCCCGGTAGAGCCGGGCCAGAAGCCACTTTCTTACGGACCACTTTCTTACTTGCACGCATACGGCTGTGAGCATTCGCAATACACACTTCTGCTAGCTGTTCTGCAAGTTGCGGTTTTTCATTCAGCCACAGACTAAACGAGTCTTTCACCACACCAGAAACAAATGCGGCCGTTTGACGAGAAGAGAGACGCTCTTTGGTTTGTCCTGCAAATTGCGGATCCTGCATTTTCACCGAAAGAACATACGCACAGCGGTCAAATACATCTTCACCCGTTAGCTTAACGCCACGTGGCAGCAAATTACGGAATTCACAGAACTCACGCATTGCTTCGAGTAAGCCTTGACGTAAACCATTGACGTGAGTACCACCTTGCGCGGTCGGAATTAAGTTAACGTAACTCTCTGTGATTAACTCACCACCTTCAGGCAGCCAAATAAGCGCCCAAGTTGCCGCTTCAGTTTCAGCCTTAAATTCTCCAGTGAATGGTTCTTCAGGTAGAACAATCGAATCTTTAACACCTTCGACTAAATAGTCCTTTAAGCCATCTTCATACAGCCAGCGGTACTCTTTATCGTTGACTTTATCGCTAAAAGTGATTTCTAAACCCGGACACAATACCGCTTTGGCACGCAAGTTATTAACTAAGCGTGACACCGAAAAGTTCGCGTAATCGAAATAAGAACTTTCAGGCCAGAAGTGAACGCTAGTACCACGATTGCGACGACCACAGGTTCCAGTCACAGTAAGATCGGAAACTTTGTTGCCGTGTTCGAAAGCAATTTCGTAAATTTGACCATCGCGACGTACAGCAACTTCAACGCGTTTTGAAAGTGCGTTTACTACTGAAATACCGACACCGTGAAGGCCACCGGAGAATTGATAGTTTTTGTTCGAAAACTTACCGCCAGCATGAAGCTTACAGAAGATAAGCTCGACACCAGAAATTTTTTCTTCTGGGTGAATATCTACAGGCATGCCTCGACCATCATCAATCACTTCTAATGATTGATCGGCGTGAAGGATTACCTGAACCTTTGTGGCATGTCCGGCCAACGCTTCATCGACACTGTTGTCGATAACTTCTTGCCCAAGGTGGTTCGGGCGCGTTGTATCCGTGTACATCCCAGGCCTGCGACGCACTGGTTCTAAGCCATTAAGGACTTCAATGGCTCCAGCATTATATTGTTCAGTCATAATATGTAATGCTTTTATCGATAAATAACGGAGGGTCTGTTGACTAAAAATATTCGAAACTTCAATAGACCCTAGAAACTTTACATCTCGTTTATTAACGCTTTATTTTTATAACAATACGCTAAGAATTAACGTGTTTTTTAACACCTAAACGAGAAAAGTCTAAGAGGAACATAGTCTGGAAGAGAACGACTGATGTCAAGAGACATCAGTCAGTGGCAAGCAAAATTATGACTCTAACCTCAATGAAAAGGCTATAAGTCTAAGAATTTGATGATTTGGGCTGGATAACGTTCAAAATCAATAAAACTGTGGTCGCCACCTGTTTCCACCGTCTGTTTTGAATCTGCATACTTTTCCACAGCTTGACGATAATCGAGTACTTCATCTTCCGTTTGCTGCAGTAGCCAAAAATCTTGAGGCGAATGTAATTCTGGAATATCCAACTCTATGAGTTCTTGAATGTGGGACTCATCTAAAATGTAACGCTCTTGGGTGTACGGATTCTCTTGTTCACCAAGAAACGATGCTAAAAGCTCAAAAGGTTTCACAGCTGGATTGACTAACACTGCACGAAAGCCAAATTTTGCGTTTAACCAAGTGGAAAAGTAGCCACCTAATGAACTTCCTACCAAGCCAATTTGATAATCATCTTTATACTGATTTACAACATCCAAAAGATGATGCGCTGCCTGAGCAGGAAAGCTCGGCAATTTGGGAACAACCACTTTGATGTCAGGACGATGATTCTTGCAGTACTCACTCATGACCTGCGCCTTATGCGACAGAGGTGAACTGTTAAAACCATGAATATAAAGAAGTAAAGATGGACGCTTTGACATATTAGTAACCGCTCGCATCAAAATCAGGCTGAAACACACCATTTGCTAAGCGTTTTACTGCTGACTTCACTGTGCCATCGGAACATAACTCCAGTTCACGCCAACCTGGTGAGGTTTTATCTAACGCAAAATCATTCGAGTTAGGTTTGAACTGGATACAGGTCGAAGGTGTCGCCATGACTCTCACGCCCATATGTTCTTTGTCCATATTCTGGTGTACATGACCACATAAAACCGCTTTCACATTGGAATGACGTTGTACAACTTCCCAAAATGATTCACTGTCTTTCAATGTATGTTGGTCAAGCCAAGCACTGCCTACCAGTAAAGGATGATGATGCAAAAGCACTAAGGTGTATCTATCAGGATACTGAGTCAATTTATCATCCAACAGAGCCAACTGGTGATCGCTTAAACGGCCGTGAGGGACACCAACAACTTGCGAGTCTAGCAATATCATTTGCCAGTGCTCACCAAGCAGCACATGCTCCTCGGTGCGAATCTGAGGTGATGGTAACACTGCGCCCATGTTCGGTTTGTAGTCATGATTTCCAGGCAGCCAAAAACAGTCTTTCTCCAGCATTTGAATGCTATCTGAAAAACGTTGATATGATTCAGCACTATGATCTTGCGAAATATCGCCCGTTGCGAGAACGGCGTCATACTGAACTTGCTGAGAACAAATCTCTTTCACCACGGCGCGAAAACTGTCAGCGGTATTTACGCTAAGTAAACAGCCATCGTCGGGCGCGAATAAGTGAGTATCCGTTATCTGTACAAGCTTTATGCTATCTGGATTGTCTATACTGGGCGACACGTTCAAACTCGATAAACCTAACTATTATGGATGACTAAAATTAATCGGCTGACGGCTAATACCATGCTTCAAACAGAAGGTAAGCCAATCACCTAAAAAGCGATTAATTTGTGCCTTTTCGTCTTTTTGTACCATTTTCTCATTCGGATAATCATGGCGAGCTTTTATCCTGCTGAGATGATCGCTGGTGTGCACTTCTGCTACACGAGCATCGTGGTACAGCCTGACAGACATGGTTGGCAATGGAAACACTGAAATATCATCACTTTGACAAATCTCCACCAAAGTTGTGTACTTTGTGACTTCTAGCACTTGAAGTTGGTAAGTCATTTGAGCAGCTTGGTAGCAACGTAAATCATCGACACTTGGCTGCGTTGGCAACAAAGCGTTTAACTTGGCGTAGTTTGTTTCATAAACTCGCATTAATTCTTTTAGATCTACGTGATATGGTTTTTTCACCATTACTTCAGCCATTGAGTTCTCAAATTCTCGTAATTCAGTTCCAACCATTGTAGTGCAATGATCGATGCTCCATTTTCAATGACGCCGTCTTTTACCAACTGGTAAGCCTGCTCACGGCTCATTACATGCACTTTAATATCCTCTCCTTCATAGTCTAAACCATGAATACCTTTCGCTTGAGAGGAGTCAACTTCTCCAACGTAAACGTCTAATTTTTCAGAACATCCGCCAGCAGAAGGATAATATGAAGTCACCGATTCAATTCGGCCGATGTCTACACCCGCCTCTTCTACCGCTTCCCTTCGTACCACTTCAACAGCGCTTTCATCACGGTCGATGATGCCAGCCACAATCTCCAGTTGCCAAGGTCGTTGTTGTTCAAGTGTTCCAACTCGAATCTGTTCAATGATAACGACTTGATCTCGAACTGCATCATAAGGCAATAAGGCTGCCGCATGCCCACGTTCGAAAAGTTCACGCTCAATAGGTTCACTCCATCCGCCTTGAAATAGCTTATGTTTGAAGCGATATTTCACCATTCGGAAAAAACCTTGAAACAGTGTCTCTTTTGAGACGATTTCAATGTCTTGTGACGAAAACTGACCTAATGGTTTATCGGTTTGTGACATTCGAGAGCTCCCGACATGAATAAAGGACGGTTAAACGACGTAGTTTACTCGTGGTAACAGGTGACTTCCAAGGACATTGCTCAACTTTTTATACAAAATTTATATATATTTTTAAGTAAAGAAAAATTTATATTGCACACATGGATAGTTAAGTGTAAAAAAGTGCAAAGTTTCGAGTAAATTACGACCAAAATGGGGTAAACTCTTGAAACGCCCACCCTAACTTCATAATAGGCAGGAATAGGACCAATGAAAAAACTGCTTCCAGTATTTATTAGCGTAGCTCTTGGCAGCTTCAGTGCTGCAGTATCGGCTGACGATCTTGCTCAAATTTACGATCAAGCAAAAGAAAATGACCCTCAATTACTGAGCGCAGCGGCACAACGTGACGCGGCATTTGAAGCAGTAACTTCAAGTCGTAGTAGCTTACTACCACAGATCAACTTAACGGCGGGTTACAACGTTACTAGCAGTGACGAACCAAAAGATAGTGAATTGCTATCTGCAGGAATTTCCTTTTCTCAAGAACTTTACAATCGTTCAAGCTGGGTTTCATTAGATACTGCAGAGAAACAAGCTCGCCAAGCAGATGCACAATACGCGGTTGTTCAACAGTCATTAATCCTGCGTGTCGCTCAGGCTTATTTCTCAGTGCTCAGTGCTCAAGATAACCTAGAGTTTGTCCGCGCAGAAAAAGCAGCGGTTGGTCGCCAGTTAGAACAAACTAAGCAACGCTTTGAAGTAGGTCTTTCAGCAATTACTGACGTACATGATGCTCAAGCACAATACGACAGCGTTTTGGCAGATGAAGTGTTAGCTGAAAATACTCTGGTTAACAGCTATGAGTCACTGCGTGAAATCACTGGTCAAGATCACAAAGATCTAAGCATTCTCGATACTAATCGTTTCTCTGCTAGCCCGTCAGCAACTTCAATGGATGCACTGGTTGAAGAAGCTCAACAAAAGAACTTGTCTCTTTTGTCATCTCGCATTGCGCAAGATGTAGCGAAAGACAACATCTCTTTAGCGAGTTCAGGCCACCTACCATCGTTAACTCTTGATGGCGGATACAGCTATGGCAAGCAAATGGATAGTAGCGGCAGTGGTTATAATTTTGACGGTCACGACTACAACGATTTAAACATCGGCGTGAACTTATCTGTGCCTCTATACACAGGTGGTAACGTGACTTCGCAAACTAAACAAGCGGAATTTTCGTACGTTGCTGCAAGCCAAGATTTAGAAGCGTCTTACCGCAGTGTGATTAAAGCTGTTCGTGCAAACAACAACAACATCAACGCTTCAATCGGTGCGTTGCGTGCTTACGAACAGTCGGTAATTTCAGCTAAATCAGCGCTAGAAGCAACTGAAGCTGGTTTTGATGTTGGTACTCGTACAATCGTAGACGTACTTGATTCAACTCGTAGCCTATACAACGCGAACAAAAACCTATCATCAGCTCGTTACAACTACATTCTTAGTGTGTTGCAACTTCGCCAAGCTGTGGGTTCTCTGTCTGAACAAGACATCCTTGATATCAACAGCGGCCTAAAAGCAGCGAAATCAGCAAAGACTAAATCTTAAGATTGGTTTTTAAGGACATAAAAAAACGCCAGCATGCTGGCGTTTTTTCTTTCTCGGCATATCTAAAAATGCAACAAAGGCTAATTAACCTCTGCCACCTTTAATCGCTTCGATAATTTCTGTGGTTGAACAGCCATCTTCAAAGTTCAGTACTTTAACCTGACCACCAGCCGCGATCACTTCTTTACCACCAGCAATATCTTCTGGTTTGTAGTCGCCACCTTTAACCAATAAGTCTGGTAGCACTTCAGCAATCAAACGTTGTGGCGTATCTTCACTAAACGGTACAACCCAATCCACAGCGCCTAGCGCTGCCAATACTGCCATACGGCGATCGGTCGGGTTCACTGGACGACCAGGTCCTTTCAAACGTTTTACAGATTCATCCGTATTGACGGCAACAATCAGGCGATCGCCTAGCTCACCAGCATGATTCAGATAAGAAACATGGCCTGCATGAAGAATATCGAAACAACCATTGGTCATTACAACTTTCTCACCACGAGCTTGCGCTTTGCGAACGGCTTCGATCAGAGCCTGTTCACCAATCACACCGTAGTCAGTATCTTTGCTGCCGTGAACAGCTTCAGCCAATTCAATAGTCGATACTGTCGAAGTACCGAGTTTACCGACTACCACGCCTGCGGCTGCATTTGCCAACGCACACGCTTCATCTAGAGGTTTACCCGCCGCAACCGAAGAAGCTAATACTGAAATAACCGTATCGCCCGCACCCGTTACGTCATACACTTCTTTGGCTTGAGTTGGTAAATGGAAAGGTTCCATACCACGACGCAGTAGTGTCATGCCATGCTCACTGCGAGTCACCAGCAGAGCATCAAGATCGAACTCTTCAATCAAGCCTAAACCTTTTTCAACTAAGTCTTGATCAGACTTCACTTTGCCCACTACGTGTTCAAACTCAGAAAGGTTTGGAGTTAATAACGTTGCACCACGGTAACGTTCAAAGTCTGCGCCTTTAGGATCAATAAACACTGGTACATTCGCTGATCGTGCTTTTTGAATAAACTGCTGTACATGTTCAAGAGCGCCTTTCGCGTAATCCGATAAGATCACCGCCTGCACATTTGGCAGCGCTGATTCCATACGCGATAGGATCAATTCAGGATCGGTGTTCTCAAACTTATCCTCAAAATCTAAACGGATAAGTTGCTGACCACGGCTCAGTACGCGCAGTTTTGTAATCGTTGGATAGTCTGGCAAAGCAACAAAATCACATGTCACTTTCAGTGAAGTTAACTTCTCACTCAGCACCTGAGCTGGCTCATCAATCCCTGTTAAACCAACGAGATGCGCATGACCACCTAACGAAGCGATGTTCATTGCTACGTTAGCAGCACCGCCCGGACGCTCTTCGTTTTTCTCTACTTTTACTACCGGCACTGGGGCTTCTGGCGAAATGCGGCCAGTAGGGCCATGCCAGTATCTATCAAGCATGACATCGCCAATAATTAATACCCCTGCATCACTGTAGTCAGGTAGGATTGGTTTCATTATGGATCTCCAATAACTGTTTCTGGGCGAAGTTTATCACAGCCCTATGAGCGGCTAAAGTTATCTAATATCAGAACTCTGTTATTAACCTAGCCACTGATTCCAAACATGTTTTACAATTTCACGCTCGTGGACAAATTTGCTTTCATCCACATCCGCGTCTTGATTCACTAAATTGCGGTGATGGATTTGATCTCGCATCGCCGTATAAGCATGAGTTAATGCCATCGCTTGTTCTTCATCCAGCACCCCCTGAATCAACAATGACTCAAAGATACGCACGTTATCAGACCATCGGGTCAACTTAGGCTGTTGATGGCTAAAACGTAAGACCAAGTACTGAGCCAAAAATTCAATATCCGTAATACCGCCTTCATCTTGTTTTATCATGAAACGGCCGGGCTTTTTGCCGCCGAGGTGATCGCGCATTTTTATACGCATATCAACAACTTCCTGCTTGAGTTTTGCTTCTTCTCTCGGCATAGACAAAATGTCATGGCGAATCTTGTCAAAGGCTTGCAGCAAAGGAGCATCACCATAAATCATGCGAGCTCTGACTAACGCCTGATGTTCCCAAGTCCACGCATCATTGCGCTGGTACTCTTCAAAAGCTTCTGTTGGACTGACAAGCAACCCAGAAGCGCCAGACGGTCTTAAACGTGTGTCGACCTCATATAGTATTCCAGAAGCGGTCCGCACAGAGAATATATGAACGATACGTTGAGCTAAACGCAGATAAAACTGACGACCATCTATCTCTTTAACACCATCAGTGTAGGCACTAACTGGACAGTCGTGCATAAAAACAATATCGAGATCAGAGTTATAGCCAAGTTCCCAACCACCAACTTTGCCATAACCAATCACGCCAAACCCTTTCCCTTCACGATCTTTTAAATGGGTCGGCTCACCGTATTTCGCTGTTACCTGCAACCAAGCTTGATTGACCACAGCGTCAACAATCGCTTCAGCAAGATAAGTTAAGTGGTCACTCACTTTCATCACAGGCAAAACATCTGCGATATCAGCGGCAGCAATCTTCAAAATACATATTTGCTTAAACTGACGCAGCGCTTCCATCTGCTGTTCCATATCATCTTCTGGAATACGTGCGAGAAAATCTCTCAGCTCGGTTTTGTAACTTTCCAAAGGAATCGGATTATAGAGATGCTGTGGATCAATCAACTCATCAAGAAGAATCGGGTAACGAGCCAGTTGTTCAGAGATCATCGAACTCGCGGTACACAGACGCACCAACTGCACCAATGCCGCTGGATGCTCATCGAGCAGTTCCAGATAAGTAGTACGAGTAGCAATGCTGTGCAGCAAAGACAATACTCTTGATAAGCCAAACTTTGCCTCAGGGTGATTGAAAATCGCTTGATACACCTTTGGCATCAAACGGTTAAGCACCTCTCTTCCGCGAGGACCTATGGTACGTTTCGCTAAGTCCTCTTTGAAGCCGATGATGGTACCAACGATTTCGGCTCCATCTTGCATAGCGAGTTCATTCTCAACAATGCTTTCTATTAACTCGCGGTTATGGCTCATGTCCCATAATTCGTGGAAGTGAGCGGCAAGCGTATTTTCGTCTTGCTCGTCCTCTTCACCAATCAGAGCAGCAAACACCGCATGCACATTCGCCATCTGATGTTTTACTTGAGCGTTAAGTTGCTCCCAAGATTCAAAACCCATAGCAAAAGCGAGTCTCAACTGATCATCCGCTTTATCAGGCAAGGTTTGTGTTTGTTTATCTGCTAAAGCTTGAAGAAGATTTTCAAGACGGCGCAAGAAGTAATACGCTTCGGTTAACTGTTCAATTTCCTTTCTTTCCAACAATTGCAGCTCATCAATAGCTTGCAACGTTTCGAGTAATCCTCGGTGACGCAGGCTCGGCTCTCTTCCGCCCCGAATCAGTTGAAATACTTGGGCAATAAATTCAATTTCTCGAATGCCACCAGCTCCCAACTTAATGTTGTTAGTGAGCCCTCTACGACGGACTTCGCTGCTGATCATCGACTTCATTCGACGCAGTGATTGAATTGCGCTGAAATCAATGTAGCGACGAAAGACAAACGGACGCAGCATTTGGCGCAGCTCTTGATACTGAGAATACATCTCACGCCCCATAACGCGCGCTTTGACCATTGCGTAACGTTCCCAGTCTCTGCCCTGCTCCTGATAGTAATCTTCAAGCGCAGCATAACTCATCACCAACGGGCCACTTTCACCAAAAGGACGTAATCTCATATCCACCCGATAACAGAAACCATCGAAGGTCTGTTGATCGAGCATTTTAATGATCCGTTGACCTAGGCGAGTGAAAAACTGAGCATTAGCAATACTTCGACGCTGCCCCTGCGTCTCTCCATTCTCTGGATAGGTGAAAATCAAATCGATGTCGGAGGAGAAATTCAGCTCACCACCACCGAGTTTACCCATACCCATGATCAACATCGGCTGAGCCTCACCTTGAGCGTTACATGGCGCACCCCACTCTTGGCAACAGGCTTTGTATTGCCATTGGTAAGTTTCGAATATCAGTGCTTCCGCTAATTGCGATAAATGCTCTAGGCTCTCATTCAATGTCCAGGTACTTAAAAAATCACGCCAGGCGATATAAACCATCTCTTGATTGCGGAACTGACGCAAAATGCGTAAACCACTTGTTTCATCTTCACAGGCGGAAAGCTGCTCAAAAAGATGCTCTCGATACGATTCACAACGAGAATTTTCGCTAAGTATCTCAGGCAGAGCACGACACAAAGCGTCGTCACGCATCAGCGTTTCATGGACAAACTTGCTCAACCCGATAACGGTTTTTAGCTGAGTTTGTAGATCGCTATTCCATTGAGCAATCACTGGCTGCTGTTCTAGCAAGTGGCTGAACTGTTGACTCGCATAATCTTCAAGAAGAGATGGCAATGGCATGATATGTCCTTGTTGATGCTAGTAGCCCGAAGAAAGATGATGTAACTATACCCAAACTCATTGAAGGGTATATCAAAATTAGTGTAATAAAAAACGCCCACAATCGAATTGTGGGCGTTTATGCATGACTTATTGATGCTAGAAGGAATTAAACTTTAAATTCAGTGATTTTGCTGTCTAATACTTGTGCATTTGCCTGCATCACTTCCGAGGTTTCAAGCAGCTCAGTAACAACGGTAACCGATGCTTCAACCAGCTCTCTCACGTTAGTTAAGTTCTGGTCCATCTCTTCTGCAACACTGCTTTGTTGGCCCGCTGCTGTAGCAATTTGGAAGTTCATATCGTTAATTTGCTGAACTTGAGCCACGATACCGTCAAGCTCGGTTCCCGCATTAGTCACCAGCTCAACGCCTTCAGCAACCTCAACAACACTCTTTTCCATCAACTCTACCGCTGAATTCGCACTGCTTTGCAGTTGTGAAATCATGTCTTGAATTTCTACCGTTGCCGTTTGAGTACGCTGGGCTAGATTGCGAACTTCATCAGCAACGACAGCGAAACCACGTCCAGCTTCACCAGCACGAGCCGCTTCAATCGCTGCGTTAAGTGCCAATAGGTTTGTTTGTTCAGAGATGCTTTGGATAGTACCAACAACACTGCTGATTGACTCAACACGCTCTTCAACTTGATTTACAGCCTGAGCAGATTTAGAGATATCTTTAGATAGCTCACTCATTTTACCTACAGTACTTTTCACAAATCGTTGGCCAGTCTGAGCTTGTTTAGAGGCGTCTTCAGTTAACGAAGAAGCACTTTGCGCATGTCCTGCCACGGTTTGCACCGTTGAAGACATTTCACTCATAGCTGTCGCTAGCTGGTCGATTTCATTGAACTCTTCTTGGGCTGACTCTTTGGTTTCAGACATGCTCAATGTCATGATTTCCGTCATAGCCGTAAGTTCTTGTGAAGCATCGACCTGAGCAAGAATCAATTCTTTTAGTTGAAGACGTGTCTTTTCCAGTTCTTTAGCCAACTCACCATATTCATCTTTACAATCCATCTCGATAGCCGCAGATAAGTCACGACGCGCCATCTGTTTGATTGAGTCGCTAAGATAATGTGTTTGACGCAGCATGATACGTGCTGCAAAAAGAAGCAATACGACAAATACAGCTATCATCAAACCGGTTTGCCAAACCACTTGCACAATGTAGTCGTCATAATGTTTCTGTGCGACTTCTACATTTTGAGTTGCCGCCAAAAGAGCATTATAAAAGGTGTGAGCATCCCAAAGCTGCTTACCGATGATCAGAAAAGTACTGAACACCATCAGCATTACCATCTTAGGAACAAGGCGAACATTCGTTATTACTCGTTCCCATGGCTTAAATGCCATTGTTGTCATTGTCATGCCTCCACAATGTCTTATATATTGAAAATCACTTATTAATCACTAATACAGTGAAAAAATCTTCACGCACTTTGAATTATTTCGAGCCTCGTATGAAAAAAGATAGTATCAAAGATGAAACGAAACCTATGGGATTGTTATCACTCATTTTGTCTTTCTTAGCTCTATTTGTGATCTCAGGCTTACTATTTTTTCCAATAGAGCCAGAAATGCGCCATTTGTTTATCGGCCTAGACTTTCTTATATGTAGTATTTTCATCCTACAACTTAGCGTAGATTTGATCCGTTCGACAGATCGGGTGCAATTTATGAAACGACACTGGATCGATTTTCTTGCCAGTATTCCTATGATCGAGCCTCTGCGTTACGCGCGCATCTTTCACATTCTAAGAATCATTTTAGTTGTTCGTTCAGGAAGGGCGATCGCCAAACAGCTACTTTCGAACCGCAGAGAAACCACTATAGCGTCCATATTATTGCTGTTAGTTTTGATGATAACGCTGGGTTCAAGCTTTATGCTCTTTTTCGAAACCAAAGATCCGCATGCGAATATTCAATCCGGTGGTGATGCTTTGTGGTGGGCATTAGTGACCATTTCAACCGTAGGTTATGGTGACCATTATCCAGTCACTACGGCAGGACGTTTGATCGCGACAGCAATGATTCTGTGCGGCGTGGGGATCTTCGGTATGGTTTCAGGTTTGATCACCTCACTGCTTACCTCTCCTGATAAAAAACAGCTCTTAAATGCACAGAGAGAACAGCAGATGCTGCATCAGATAGTTGTGCAGCAAAATGAAATTTTGCGCCGGATTGGAGAGCTGGAAAACAAACCAGATAATCCGCCACAAAGTAAACCAACGAAATAGAAAACAAAAAGGGATACTCACAAGTATCCCTGATTTCAAAACTCAGTGTCTTAGCTAGTCACGCCAGTAAGGATGAGCTTCTACGCCTATAATTCGAGTCTGCTCCATGGCATGTAAAATCGAATTCTCTTGGCGAATCAACCAACGTTGTAGCTGCTCTTTTTCCTCACCTTCGAGCTTCTCAACAAACGGTTCTAACGTTCTTAAGGTTAACAAATCGTCGATACCGTGTAGCAAATCCGCCCAAGGCATGCGGAAAGAATTACGTTCTTCAGCATCGTACAAACTTGCGAAACCAATTCCGGTATAAAGATTTCGCATCAAACGATACTGTTGATCAATATACTCTTGGCTACTCAAATGATGCTCTGGCGGGAACGACTCGATCAGTTCAGCCCAAGTTCGATCCAACTGCTTGGCAGAGAATCGAAGGATGTTGGTCGCCATTTTTTCACGCGCTTTTTCATCGAGAAACGGCTGCCATCCGCGAGTCAGAATCCAGCGGCTCAAATCAAGCAACAAACCGGTATAACGAGCAGAGTTGAGCAAACGTAGGTTTTCTTCCCGTTGAGGTAAATTATCTTGCTGCTCTTTCAGTTCAGCAATTAAAAACTTACGAGCATCCAGTTTGCGCAGCGCATAACCTTTGTCTTCAAGAAGATCATCGAGATAGTCATAAGACTTTAACCAGCTCAGTTCTTCTTCCAACCACTTCAGTTCCTGACGCAAAATCGCACTTGCTCGACGAGGAACGACGCCGCCGTAGATGCTTAAAATCTGGCGAATAAAACGAATACTGTTGCTGATTTCATGCAATGCAGGGATGGAATCACGCTCTGTATAGATTTGCTCATGGTAGTGCCAATGAGAAAGCGCATGTTCCAGTGAGTTAATCAAACAATACTCAACCGTGTCTTGATTACTGGTATTCACTAAACTTAGTGGTTTAACTTCATCGCCTTGATAATCGGCGGCCAGACGATAACCTCTTGCGGCTTTACTCAAGTTACCTAGACGCATACCACCGTTATCGCAGAACTGGCGAGCCAAGGTAAACAACGCATCGGTTTGACCAGACTTCAGTTCTAACTCCACTTCGCAAATTGGATACTCTTTATCCCCCGCGACCACTAAACCTTGGTCAAAAGCGACTTCAACCTGACTACCGTCCGGCATGCCGATTAACCATTGTTCACGAGTAAAATTAGTAGAGAAGAGCGCGCTAAGCTCAGATTGCAGAACGTCAACCTCTTTACCTTGAGGCCAAATATCAGCAGGGTGAAGCGATAGTTCAGGTTCGTTGCTCTGATGTTCAGCATTGAATTCCGGTCTTTGATGTAAGCCAGCAACGACGCGTCCTGCGGTCTTGACTGTTTGGACATACACATCATCGAAACGTCGGATTCTTAACCCAATATCGTGTTGACGTAACCAGTTATCAGGAGTATCAAAATACGTATTACCTAACTCTCGACAACTGTGCTGAAGTACTTTTGTATCAGAAATCTTTTGACGTAAAATCTCTGAAAACTCTGGTGACACAAAAAACTTCAGTTCTATCTCGGTTTCCATATTTAACCCTTTCAAAGCAGATACCGAAAGGATATTGCCTAAAACGCGGCTGAGCAAGAGTGAAATATAGAGCGTTTGATGATCTAAAACAGTTTTCATGACACTGTTAATGGGTTAACATGCGCGCCTTTATAGCCATCGCTCAACATTTAGCCATACAATGGTGTATGTTTTTTTAAGGTTATAGTTATTAGGTTGAATGACCATGCCAGTAAATACAATTATGGGGTTATTTGCAAAGTCCCCTATAAAGCCTTTGCAACGACACGTAGTGTGTGTGAATGAATGCTGTTCTTATCTAGTGCCTTTCTTTGAAGTTTGTGCGACTGGAGACTGGGAAAAAGCATCTGAGATCCGCGCACAGATTTCTCATTTAGAGAAAGAAGCTGACGTGTTAAAGCGCGAAATTCGCCTTAAACTTCCTCGTGGTTTGTTTATGCCTGTAGACCGTACAGACATGCTCGAACTTCTTACTCAGCAAGATAAACTTGCGAACCTAGCAAAAGACATTTCTGGTCGTGTTGTTGGTCGTGAGCTTATTATTCCTGAACCTCTTCAAGCTGACTTTATTATCTATGTGAAACGTTGCTTAGATGCAGCGGATCAAGCACAGAAAGTTATCAACGAGCTAGACGAATTGTTAGAGACTGGTTTCAAAGGCCGTGAAGTAACACTCGTTGCTGAAATGATTAATCAATTGGATGAAATCGAAGACGATACTGACACCATTCAGATACGTCTACGTCAAAAGCTGAGAACCCTAGAATCTTCGCTTAATCCGATTGACGTAATGTTCTTATACAAGATTTTTGAATGGGTTGGCGGTATCGCTGATCAGGCGCAGCGCGTTGGTGCACGTCTAGAAGTGATGCTTTCTCGCTCATAAATTTAAAGTTAACCAAATAACTAAGAGCTATTTTATACAACTGAAGTAAGCGTTAAGTTTTTATCGCCAACGGTGTAAATTCGTGCCTAAAAACACGAAAAAATAGTTCCGCTTGTTATAAACAACTAGGTATAAAGATGGATATCATTGCTAACTACGGCACTGTCCTGATTATTGTTGCTGCCATTTTTGGTTTCTTAATGGCTATCGGTATTGGTGCAAACGACGTTGCGAACGCAATGGGAACATCAGTTGGTTCTAAAGCTCTAACCGTTAAACAAGCGATTCTTATCGCGATGGTGTTCGAATTTGCAGGTGCTTACTTAGCCGGTGGTGAAGTAACTGACACAATCCGCAAAGGCGTGATTGATACATCGCTATTTGCTAGTCATCCTGACGTTCTTATTTACGGCATGATGTCAGCTCTGTTAGCTGCGGGCACTTGGTTGCTGCTTGCTTCTTATATGGGCTGGCCAGTATCAACCACTCACTCAATCATCGGTGCAATCATCGGTTTCGCGTGTGTATCTTTCGGTACAGAAGCGGTGGACTGGGGTTCAGTGAAAGGTATTGTTGGTAGCTGGATTGTTACCCCTCTAATTTCCGGTATCTTTGCATATTTCATATTCATCAGTGCACAACGACTGATTTTCGATACAGAAAAGCCGCTTCTCAATGCTAAGCGCTTTGTTCCTGTGTACATGTTCATCACAACGATGGTAATTGCACTTGTAACGATCAAAAAAGGTCTTAAACACGTTGGTTTACACCTTTCAAGCACAGAAGCTTGGCTATGGTCTGCTGGCGTATCAGCGGTAGTGATGGTTGGTGGCTACCTGTACATTCAGAAGAAATTTGCAAACCGCGAAGACGACCACAGTTTTTCTGGCGTAGAGAGTATCTTCAGCGTCTTGATGGTAATCACAGCTTGTGCAATGGCATTTGCTCACGGCTCAAACGACGTTGCGAACGCGATCGGCCCACTGTCTGCGGTTGTTTCTACTATTGAGCACATGGGTGAAGTTGCAGCGAAAAGCACTATCGCTTGGTGGATTCTGCCTCTAGGTGGTTTCGGTATTGTTGTTGGTCTTGCTACTATGGGTCACAAAGTAATGGCAACCGTTGGTACAGGTATTACAGAACTAACACCTAGCCGTGGTTTCGCAGCTCAGCTTGCAACAGCGTCTACAGTAGTATTAGCGTCTGGTACTGGTCTGCCGATTTCAACGACTCAGACACTTGTTGGTGCGGTTCTGGGTGTAGGTTTTGCGCGCGGTATCGCAGCACTTAACCTAGGTGTTGTACGTAACATCGTAGCTTCTTGGATTGTAACGCTGCCAGCTGGTGCTTTATTGGCTGTTGTGTTCTTCTACGCTATTCAAGGCGTTTTCGCTTAATTTATTAAGTCAGCGCTTTGTTAAGGTGATGTCATTATTGACTCAAACGCACATAAAGGGAGGCTTTGCCTCCCTTCTTTGTTGCACGCGAATAAGAAACTTTTTACTATTTGCCACATGAGTGTAAAGCTACATTTTATAACTAAGGGATTTACCGTGAAAAAACTTATCTGCATGGTGTTATTTTCCATGTTAGCAAGCCCAGCGTTTGCACAAGACCGTTACATCGCCGATAAGCTGTTTACTTATATGCATTCTGGTCCAAGCAACCAATATCGTATTATCGGCAGCATTGACGCAGGTGAGAAAGTTCAGCTAGTTTCAACCAATAAAGAATCCGACTATAGCGAAGTTGTAGACTCTCGCGGTAGAAGGGGTTGGGTGGAGAGCCGTTTTGTGACTCGCGATATCAGTATGGCAGTGCGTTTACCACAACTTGAAAAAGAGTTGGCTCAGGTAAAATCACAACTAGCGAATGCACGCCAAAGTGCAGATTCTGAAAAAGCTGGTTTGGTTGAATCTTTGGATGTTCGCAACCAACAAATTGCACAATTGGAACAAAACTACGGTGAAATCAGCAAGCAGCTAACAGCGTCTCAAACTGAGATTCGTGAATTACGTGCAAAACTGGATACACAGAAAGAAGACTTACTACTGAAATACTTCACTTATGGTGGTGGTGTTGCAGGTATCGGTTTACTGCTGGGTCTCATTCTTCCGCACATTATTCCACGACGTAAGCGCAACCCTGCAGGTTGGGCATAAACGCTCTCAAATTGAAAAAGGTCACTCGCTAGTGACCTTTTTTGTTTACGCTGACCAGTGCTGACTGAGAGGCAGTAAAACTATCCTTGCCAGTGGTAGAGCGCAGGAATTTCTATCAACTGTTGCTCGAACTGCACCAGTGTTGTTTGAGGGTTAATTTCTACCAACATCACACCATCTGACAACATATCCCCTTCGTGATATTCCACACCATTCATTTTTATCCAGCGTTTACTTTCAGAGCTAGCATAAACGTGGGTCTGAAAATCCATCTCGGGTAGATGACCTGAGTATTTATCAGCATTTTGCACCAAGGATATCGCTCTTGAGTGACTGCTTTTTGAAGCTGTGCCACTGCTTTTTATTGCAGACTCTACCCTCATCGCAAGCGCAGGAGATAAGCCACTCAGATCCAGTTGTTCGAGATTTAACGGGGCATTCTCTTTCTGCACTGAGGTTGAGGGCTCTGATGTTTTATCGGCTGTCGTTTCATTGGTTTGCTTAATATCGAATGATGGTGAGTCTTCCGTTTCAGCTAAAACCGGTTCAGTTTGAGCAGGAATCAGATAGGTACTTTTTAGCTCAGTAAACTCAGGATAAGGCAGAAACTCAGCAGGTGCTGGAATTTGTTCCACTAACGCAGGCTGGTTCATTACTTGCCTGATATTCTGTTGCTGAAGTTGATAACTTTGATAGCTCAGCAGCGATACAGTTACTGCACTCGGTACAATCAATAATAAGCTGTGATACCAGCGGAAAAGCTGGGGCTTCTCAGCTGAGATAGTCGCAGAGCTATACCCATGAGTCATACTATTAGACTGATAACCTTGGTGTGACGATTTTAGCGCATTCATTACTTGCGACATTACGCACCTCCTACCAAGTGTAACGAACCGAGTTTAGGAGCGTCCAGCTTAGGTGCATCTTGCTGAGTAAGTAGCTCTAGACGACGCAGAGTTTGCTCCCCCGCGATGCCATCCACATACATATTCTGCCAACGCTGGAATAAGGAAACCTTACGCTTTACTTCGTGATCAAACACTTGTGTTTCCCGTTCAGGCTCGCCCAGAATTTGCGATAACTTGCGGTCAAGAAGAGCTATTTCCTGCCCTTTCATTCCGCTCTTTAAGGTTTGTTTAAAACTGGCTTGCCAAGTTAGATGAAACTCACCATTCCACAACGGCGATATCCACTGCTTATCAATACGTATATGCTCGTCATTCACCAGAAGTTCTAGCTCATCTCCATTTAAGCGATACAACACCGCATAACTCGGTTTGTTATTAACCTCAAGCGTTAGTACCACCGGCATATTTAGCTGAGAGAGAGTCTGCCAGTCACCTAGACTTGGCATGCATTGCAAAAGCGATGAGCTATCCGACTGACAAAAGGTATCTGTTACTGATGCCTTATATCCCCATACCGCATAAAGAGCACGCAAGGCGATACTTAAATTCTCTGCTTGAATGAGAGAGTCTTCCACCTGTTTTGGAAATACCGTTTCTTGCAGCGCTGGTTTTGCTTCTGGCAGAGGCCAATGATGAGCCACCTGCTCATTGATGATAGGTGAAAGCCAATACGCACTTGCGGCAGCTAAAGAAAGGCCGATTAAACTGCACGTCACAGCAACGAAAGGGAAACGCGGAGAAGAAGGTTTTGCATCCGAGCGCTGGTAGACCGTTGATTGAAAGCTCATCACTTGCTGGCAAGCCCATTTTACTCGCTCTAAACCGAGTTCTTTTTCACCAGCTTTAAATGCACCTTTCAAGCTGTTGTCACAGACTAAATTAATCAGCCGCGGAATTCCGTGGGTTTCACGAGCAATCCACTTGGCGCATTTGTTAGAGAACAAATTCCCATCGCCACCCGCTTGCTGCAGGCGAAAACGTATGTAATGAGCCGTTTCGACTTCATCGAGAGGTAGCAGATGATATCGACCAGTAATTCGCTGTGCTAGTTGGCGAAGCTGAGGCAATTGAAGTTTCTGTTGCAGTTCAGGCTGACCTATGAGTAAAACCTTCAACAGCTTTCGGCTGTCTGTTTCTAGATTGGTCAGCAGTCTTAGTTGTTCTAACACATCAGGTGCAAGGTGCTGTGCTTCATCGATAATCAGCAGGACCTGAATACCGTCGGCGTGCTTTTCCAAAAGAAATTGGTTAAGAGCCTGACTGAGTTTTTTGAGCGTCGCTTTTTTCCCGAAACTAACGGAAAATTCATCACAAATGGCTTCCAGTAGCTCTTGTTCTGAAAAGGTTGGATTAAGAATAAATCCAGCTTGAGTATTGGCAGGCAAATTATCCAGAATCGCTTTCGCTACGGTCGTTTTCCCCGTACCAACCTCGCCAGTCAACATGGCAAAACCACCACCGTCACCCAATCCTTCTTGCAGATGGGAAATAGCCTCTTGGTGACGTTGACTTAAATACAAATAGCGAGAATTCGGCACAATTGAGAAAGGTAACTCAGCTAAACCGAAAAATTGTTGATACATACTCCTGCCTCTATCAAAGTGATTAAGCGCAAAGTATCATTGCCACTGATGATTATCCAATGACATTAATGATTTTTGAGGCGGTTTAGTGCAAGTTTACCTAGTTGGCGGCGCCGTTCGCGACAAACTACTCGACATCCCTGTTTACGATAAGGACTGGGTTGTGGTGGGAAGTAGCCCTGATGAAATGCTAAGCCAAGGCTTTACCGCCGTTGGCAAAGACTTTCCTGTCTTCTTGCACCCTAAAACCAAGCAAGAATATGCGCTTGCCCGTACCGAGCGAAAATCAGGTGCCGGCTACACAGGCTTCGAATGTCACTTTGCACCAGATGTTACGTTGGAAGAAGATCTGATCAGACGCGATCTCACGATTAATGCGATGGCACAAGCTGAAGATGGCACACTTATCGATCCTTATGGCGGACAGCGTGATCTTAATGATCGCATTCTACGCCATGTATCCGACGCCTTTATTGAAGATCCTCTTCGTGTTCTACGCTTAGCCCGCTTCGCAGCAAAACTTTCTCATCTTGGCTTTAGGGTTGCAGAAGAAACCATGGCTCTTATGGCTCAAATCGCGAGTAGTGGCGAGCTTGAGCATTTAACCGCGGAACGTGTATGGCAGGAGTGGCATAAATCCCTTTCGACTAAGAATCCTGAAGTATTTCTGTCTGTACTGAGAGATTGTGGCGCGTTAAAGGTAGTACTTCCTGAATTCGATCGTCTGTTTGGTGTTCCTCAACCGGAAAAGTGGCATCCAGAAATTGATACAGGTATTCATACACTTATGGTAGCGAAGCAAGCTGCTCAGCTCTCTTCGTCTCTGACAGTGCGATTTGCCGCGCAAGTGCATGATTTAGGGAAAGGTGTAACACCTGAGTCTGAATGGCCAAGCCATAAAATGCATTGCCATACAGGCATTAAAATCATCAAGAAACTTTGCGAACGAGTACGCGTGCCGAATGAATTTAAAGAACTGGCGCTATTGGTTTGTGAGCAGCACTCAAACGTCCACAGAGCGGCAGAGCTGAAAGCCAGTACCAAACTCAAAATTCTCAATAAACTCGACGTATGGCGAAAGCCAGAGCGTTTAGAAGAAGTGTTACTTTGTTGTCAGGCTGACCATTCAGGTCGTTTAGGCTGTGAAGAGAATCCTTACCCTCAAAAAGCAATATTTGACGCTGCCTATCAAGCCGCACTCAGTATCGATGTGAGGGATATTATTGCCGATGGCTTTCAGGGCAAAGCGATTCGCGATGAATTAGAGAAAAGACGGATTGAGGCGATTTCGTTACTTTCTAAATAGTCGAAACAGGGAATGAGTATCCCTAATCTTATTTACCAAAAGAAGTTAATTTTCAAGACAGGTTTGATGGAACAAATTTACAAGGGCATGACTTCCCTTGTCTAAGCGCACAGGGAAGTCTTGAGCGCTTTGTGGAATCAATCCTGTTTTGAATCCAACCTTACTTTTCTTTACGCAAAAAAATACCTCGCCTAAGCGAGGTATTTATAAAGAACTATAAAGCTAAGCTAATAATTAAGCTTGGCCTTTAACTTCTTTAAGACCGTTGAAAGGAGCACGACCAGCTAGCGCTTCTTCGATACGGATAAGTTGGTTGTACTTAGCAACACGGTCAGAACGGCTCATAGAACCAGTTTTGATTTGACCTGCAGCTGTACCTACCGCTAGGTCAGCGATAGTTGCATCTTCAGTTTCGCCAGAACGGTGAGAGATTACTGCTGTGTAACCTGCGTCTTTAGCCATCTTGATTGCAGCTAGAGTCTCAGTTAGAGAACCGATTTGGTTGAACTTGATTAGGATAGAGTTAGCAATGCCTTTCTCGATACCTTGAGCAAGAATCTTAGTGTTAGTTACGAATAGATCGTCACCAACAAGTTGGATCTTGTCGCCTAGAAGTTGAGTTTGGTGTGCGAAACCATCCCAATCAGACTCGTCTAGACCATCTTCGATAGAAACGATAGGGAATTTCTCAACTAGACCAGCTAGGTAGTGGTTGAACTCTTCAGAAGAGAAAGTTTTACCTTCGCCTTTCATGTTGTAGATGCCAGCGTCTTTGTCGTAGAACTCAGATGCTGCACAGTCCATAGCTAGAGTGATGTCTTTACCTAGAACGTAACCAGCAGCAGCAACTGCTTCTGCGATAACTTCTAGCGCTTCAGCGTTAGATTTTAGGTTAGGAGCGAAACCACCTTCGTCACCAACAGCAGTGTTGTAACCTTTAGACTTAAGAACTTTAGCTAGGTTGTGGAATACTTCCGCACCCATGCGTACAGCTTCTTTAAGAGTTGCAGCACCAACTGGTTGAATCATGAATTCTTGGATATCAACGTTGTTATCTGCGTGCTCACCACCGTTGATGATGTTCATCATTGGTAGAGGCATAGAGAATTGACCTGCAGTGCCGTTTAGCTCAGCGATGTGCTCGTATAGAGGCATGCCTTTAGCTGCTGCTGCTGCTTTAGCGTTTGCTAGAGATACAGCTAGGATTGCGTTAGCACCGAAGTTAGATTTGTTTTCAGTACCATCTAGGTCGATCATGATTTGGTCAATAGCAGCTTGGTCTTTAGCATCTTTACCAACTAGAGCGTCAGCGATAGGACCATTTACAGCAGCGATTGCTTTAAGAACACCTTTACCTAGGAAACGTGATTTGTCGCCATCGCGTAGCTCAAGAGCTTCACGAGAACCAGTAGATGCGCCAGATGGAGCTGCCGCCATACCAACGAAACCGCCTTCTAGGTGTACTTCAGCTTCTACAGTTGGGTTACCACGTGAGTCGATGATTTCACGACCTAGAACTTTAACGATCTTAGACATTAATGTTTCCTCTCGTTGAATTTAAATGTCAAAACTATAAAGGACAGCTGCACAACTTAAAGCAACTGTCCGTATCCTTGTTACTTCTCAGATTCACCGCGTTGGAACTCACCCGCTGCTTTCACGAAACCAGCAAATAATGGGTGACCATCACGAGGGGTTGATGTGAATTCTGGGTGGAACTGCGCTGCTACAAACCATGGGTGAGCAGGGTTCTCAATCACTTCAACCAATTTCTTGTCAGCAGATAAGCCTGATACTTTTAGGCCAGCTTTTTCAATCTGCGGACGAAGATTGTTGTTTACTTCATAACGGTGACGGTGACGTTCATGGATCGTCGCGCTACCGTATAGTTGGTAAGCTTTAGTACCTTTTTCTAGGTGGCATAACTGAGAACCTAGGCGCATTGTGCCGCCAAGATCAGAAGTCTCTGTACGCTCTTCAACGTTACCTTCACTATCTACCCATTCAGTAATCAAACCTACCACAGGGTACTTAGTGTTTTTGTTAAATTCTGTTGAATGTGCACCTTCCATACCAGCAACGTTACGAGCGAACTCAATAAGCGCTACTTGCATACCTAGACAGATACCTAGGTAAGGAACCTTGTTTTCACGTGCATATTGAGCAGCCATAATCTTGCCTTCAATACCACGGTCACCAAAGCCACCCGGAACCAAGATTGCATCAAGACCATGCAGAACTTCGAAACCACGAGTTTCTACGTCTTGAGAATCTACATATTTAATCGTTACATTCAAACGATTTTTTAGGCCAGCATGTTTCAGTGCTTCGTTTACCGATTTGTAAGCGTCTGGTAGTTCAATGTACTTACCAACCATACCAATGGTGACTTCACCCGTTGGATTCGCTTCTTCGTAAATAACTTGTTCCCATTCTGACAGATCAGCTTCAGGAGCATTGATACCGAAACGAGCACAAACTAAATCATCCAAGCCTTGAGATTTAACCAATTGAGGGATCTTGTAGATAGAATCTACGTCCTTCATTGAAATTACTGCTTTCTCAGAAACGTTACAGAAAAGTGCAATCTTCTTACGCTCGTTTGCTGGGATCATACGGTCGCTACGACATACTAGGATGTCTGGCTGAATACCGATAGATAGCAGTTCTTTTACAGAGTGTTGAGTTGGCTTAGTTTTCACTTCACCTGCCGCAGCAAGGTAAGGTACTAGAGTCAAATGCATGAACATTGCGTGTTCACGACCTACTTCGATTGCCAACTGACGAATCGCTTCCATGAATGGTAGAGATTCGATATCACCAACTGTGCCACCAACCTCAACGATAGCCACATCGTGACCTTCGGAGCCCGCGATTACACGGTCTTTGATAGCGTTAGTGATGTGCGGGATAACCTGAATGGTTGCACCTAGGTAATCGCCACGACGCTCTTTACGTAAAACGTCAGCATAAACACGACCAGCAGTAAAGTTATTGCGCTTGGTCATCTTAGTACGAATAAAGCGTTCGTAGTGACCAAGGTCAAGGTCTGTTTCAGCGCCATCTTCCGTGACAAACACTTCACCGTGTTGAGTAGGGCTCATTGTGCCTGGATCAACGTTGATGTAAGGGTCAAGCTTCATCATAGTCACTTTAAGACCACGAGCTTCTAAAATAGCCGCAAGCGATGCTGCTGCAATACCTTTACCTAGTGAGGATACAACCCCGCCAGTAACAAAAATATAATTTGTCGTCATGTTTAACCTGAAATTGGTTGAATGAGGGAAATGGATTTCTTCTGGACGGGACAAAACTATACCAGAACCCAATTACCGCCACAACGTGAAATCTATCACACTCAGTTTTTAATTTTTTGCTTCAAATCAAATAGCCATATCGCAGAATGCAAACAAAGTAATTTAATTGGGTTAATTTTGTCTCAAAAGCCCATATTCAGGGCTTCACTCTAGACCTTTTTCCCGTCTTTTTACTCGCTCCCACATGCCATCTAACTCTTGCAATGAAAAGTCCGTCAAGGTTTTATTCTGCTCTCTTACTTGAGCCTCAACACCTTGAAAACGCTTTACAAATTTACGGTTAGCCTTGGTAAGAGCGACCTCAGGATCTTTCTTGAGATGACGAACTAAATTCACCGTGGCAAACAGCAAATCCCCCAGCTCCTCTTCAACTCTCGACTCATCAACATCGATATTGATGGCTTCGGCAACCACTTCTTCAATTTCTTCATGCACTTTGTCTACAACCGGACCTAAAGTCTCCCAGTCGAATCCGTATTTTGCGCATTTTTTTTGAATCTTATTCGCTCGCGATAACGCTGGTAGCGATTGTGGTATAGAGTCTAGAATACTTTGCTCGCTTTTGCCTACTTGGGCTTTTTCGAGGGATTTTTCCTTTTCCCAATTGGCATTCAGTTCTGCTTCATCAGCAAATTTTGCATCTGAAAAAACATGAGGATGACGGCGAGTCAGCTTTTCATTCACCGTCTCCACTACATCGCGAAAATCGAATAACCCTTGTTCCTGAGCCATCTGACTGTAGAAAATCACCTGAAACAGTAAGTCACCCAGCTCTTCTTTTAAATTGGGCCAATCTTGATTGTGAATGGCATCTACCACTTCATAGGTTTCTTCAATGGTATATGGAACAACGCTTTCAAAGGTCTGCTTCTTATCCCAAAGACACCCTGTTTCCGGGTCACGCAATTTCGCCATAATGTCGACTAACTGCTCGATTGGATGACTCATATCTGTTTCCTTATAAATATCCACCAGAAAAACCAGTGGTTTAGAGATAGAAAAGAAAAAGGTAAGTGGCGAACCACTTACCTTTCATTTCAATCTGTTATTTAGAGCTAGCCAAGGCGTTTGACGAGCATAACGTCTTTCACTTGTTCTAGTCGCTTAGACACACGAGCCAAAATTTCGATGTTGTTAACCTCTAGCTCGAAATCCATGATCACGATTTGACGTTTGTAGTCACTACGGCTCTTCATGGTAAGTACTTTCACCTTCTCGTTCGCCAGCAGACTAGTAATATCTTTTAGCAAGCCCACGCGCTCCATCGCTTCCACTCGTAAGGTCAGGATGTAAGAACCCATAAATCCAGCCCCCCAAACGGTATCAATAATACGTTCTGGTGCGTGGTGACTCAGTTCTTCCAACTGCTCACAGTCGCTTCTGTGTACCGAAATGCCCCGACCTTGAGTGATATAACCTTTGATTTCATCACCCGGAATCGGCTGACAACAACGCGCTAGATGGGTCATCAGGTTATCGACGCCTTCAACCACGACGGCATCTTTTTGCGGACGATGAAGAGTTGCGGATTTCGACTCATCTCCCTTGAGCTTCTCAAGTACCAGTTTGTCTTCTTCTTCCGCCGTCGGCTTATTCACTAGCGCATTGATGTGGTTAACGATCTGGTTAATACGTAAATCGCCACTACCAACACCGACATAAAGTTCGTCAGCACTGTTAACGTTAAAACGTTTCAGAGCATATTGCTCCGCATCTTTGAGCGTCGCACCGATTTTAGCTAACTCTGTTTCTAGAATTTCGCGTCCAGCTTCAAGGTTTTTCTCACGGCTCTGTTTACGGAACCAAGCATTGATCTTCGCACGAGCACGGCCAGAATGAACAAAGCCCGTTGCAGGGTTTAGCCAGTCACGTGACGGGTTAGGTTCTTTCGCTGTGATAATTTCGACTTGGTCACCCATTTGAAGTTTGTGGGTGAATGGCACAATACGCCCACCTACTTTGGCACCGATACAGCGATGCCCCACTTCAGAGTGAATGTGGTATGCGAAATCCAGTGGCGTTGCTCCCATTGGCAGGTCGACAACATCCCCACGCGGTGTAAAGGCGTAAACGCGGTCGTCAAATACTTGGCTGCGAAGTTCATCCAACATCTCGCCGGAGTCAGACATCTCTTCTTGCCAATCAATCAGTTTACGCAGCCAAGTAATTTTCTCGTCGTAACCACTGCGGCCACTGCTTGCGCCTTCTTTATATTTCCAGTGCGCAGCAACCCCAAGTTCAGATTCTTCATGCATCTGCTTAGTGCGGATCTGAATCTCAATGGTTTTGCCTTCAGGGCCAAGAATCACCGTATGAATCGACTGATACCCGTTCGGTTTCGGGTTTGCGACATAATCATCAAACTCGCTCGGCAAATGCTTAAACTGGGTATGAACCACACCAAGCGCCGCATAACAGTCTTGCAGCTTATCCGCGATGATACGCACTGCGCGCACATCAAACAGCTCATCAAATGCCAGATTCTTCTTCTGCATTTTGCGCCAGATACTGTAAATGTGCTTCGGACGACCGCTGACTTCAGCATTGATATTCGCCGCTTTCATTTCCGCGCTTAAGTTATCCACAAAGTCACGGATGTACTGTTCGCGAACGATACGACGCTCAGACAGCTGTTTCGCGATCTGTTTATAAGTGTCGGGTTGTTGGTAGCGGAATGCGTAGTCTTCGATTTCCCACTTCAGCTGACCGATACCTAATCGGTTCGCCAGTGGTGCATAGATGTTAGCACACTCTTTTGCCGCTGAACGACGAACTTCGTCCGGTTGATCTTTCACTTCACGAAGGTTGCAGATTCGCTCTGCAAGCTTGATAACCACGCAACGGAAGTCGTCGACCATCGCCAGCAACATACGACGTACGTTATCGACTTGTGCTGACGCTTCACTGCCTTGCATGGTGATATTCAGTTGACCAATCGCTGCCATCTCTTCGACGCCAGCAATTAATTTAATGATCTCTTTACCGTAATGTTCTTCGACTTCTTCGCGATCCACTAAGCCACTGGTCGCAATTGGGAACAACAACGCTGCCACCAACGTTGGGCGGTCCATCGATAAAGTGATCAGAATTTCGATCATTTCGCGGCCACGCCACAACAATAGCGGGCCTTTAGAATTGCCCACCAAGAATTGCTCACATTGGTGATACACCTCTGTAAGCTTTGCCGCTGTTTTTGGGTCTTGCCGTAAACTAGAAATCCACTTTTCTAGCTCAAACTGTTCGTCTGGGTTTAAGTGTGCGCTACGTACCGCGACCATCTTTTTATCCTAATTCTTATAATTTGCGAGCTATTCTACTCTGGTTAGACAACGGAAGTCCGTTACCTAACCAAGTTTTACACTTTTGCTTTTTTACTTTTACTGTTTACAAATAGCTATATTTTTACAAATAGAGCCATTGATTCTAAATGGCTGGTATGTGGGAACATATCCAACATACCGAGTTTTTTCAGCTGATATCCCTGCTCAAGTAAGCTTTGGCTATCACGAGCAAGCGTAGCAGGATTACACGAAACATACACAACTCGCTCAGCACCTAAACTGGCAAGTTGGTCAACAATACCTACCGCGCCTGCACGTGCAGGATCAAGCAGAACCTTATTAAACTGCTGCTGTGCCCAGATTTCCCCTGCGAACTCTTGTTCAAGATTTGCCTGATAAAATTCAACATTCGTAATCTTGTTGTGCAGAGCATTGCTTTTCGCAATCTCCACCATTTCATCGACACCTTCAATTCCGACAACTTTATCGGCTAACTTTGCTAACGGCAGGCTGAAGTTACCTAAACCGCAGAACAAATCTAACACACGATCGTCTTTTTGAACGTCCAACCACTCAAGCGCCTGTTCAACCATTTCTTGGTTAACCTGCTGGTTTACCTGAATAAAGTTGCTTGGCAGAAACGGGATAGTGACGTCCACTTCTTGATAGTAAGCCTGCTCACCCAGCACTTTATCCAATTGATTAGCATTCGGCATAACATAAAGGGTTAACTGATGCTGCTGCGCGAATTCTTTTAGCGCAGCAAGATCTTTATCCGCTAAAGGTGATAAATGACGCAGCACCAATACCGACGTATTGTCGCCTTTCACCAGTTCAACGTGACCAAGCTGGTCAGGCTTTTTAAAGACACTGAGCAGAGATTTCAGTTCCGGTAACAACGCATTTAAGCTGGGTTCTAGCACAGCGCAATCCGTCACGGTGACAATCTCTTTACTCTGCTTACGGCGAAAACCGAACTGAAGTTGCTGGCTTTTCTTATCCCACATAATGCTGATACGTGCACGACGACGGTAGCCTTTATCGACACCAGAAACCGGAGCGGAAAGCGCAAGTTCCTGGCCTGCGAATTTAGTCATCAACTGGCTCAGGGTTTGCTGCTTATGTTCAATCTGAGCGTCACGCGACAGATGCTGCAAATCACAACCACCGCACTGAGCATAATGAGGACAGAAAGGTACAGTGCGCTGCTGGCTTGGCTTAAGCACTTTAATCAGCTTTGCGCGTGCAAACTTACTTTTACTTTCCGTCAGCTGAATTAGCACTTCTTCATCCGCTAATGCGCCATCGATAAAGACGGGTTTCTTATCCAGATAGGCAATACCTGCGCCTAAATGGTCGAGCTTCTGAACGCTCACTGCTTGATGTTTAGTCTCTAAAGCGCTGCGCTTTTTCGGTTGGAAGAAACGTGCCATGTTCTGTGCCTAATGTATTAGTTTTTGCCCCAGCGTCACTATTCTGCTTGGGGAGCATTGTCGAAGCTAAGGTTCTTGAATTAAGCTAACCATAATTTGAGTAGTTGGCTAGCTGCAAAGTTGGCTATTTTCCCATATCCACACCATGATGTTTAGACAATAATGACCAGATACGGCTTACGCGCACGTGTAATTACACTCACTTTGGCTCCAACCTTGATAATCGGGTTACTTTTGAGTGCGTTATTCTCATTCAACCGATATCACGATTTAGAGACACAAGTGCTCAACTCGGGTGCAAGTATTATCGAACCATTGGCAATTGCCAGTGAAGAATCGTTAAAAAACCAAAGCCGTGAATCGGTAAGACGCATCATCAGCTACGCACATCGTAAAAATTCGACCATAGTGCGCAGTATTGCGGTGTTTGATGCCAACCACGAACTCTTTGTCACGTCGAACTTCCATCCGAACTTCGAATCTTTGATGTATCCGAAAGATAAACCGATTCCGGTACTCAGCAGTTCTCAGCTCGATGAAAATACGCTTATTTTGCGCACCCCTATTCTGGCAGAAACTCTGTTCAGTGACAGCGCGGCAAAAACATCGTCTGCGCCGGTTTTAGGCTATATCGCTATTGAGCTCGACCTGTCTTCACTGCGTTTACAGCAGTATCAGGAAATTTTCTCAGCCTGTTTGGTGTTGATTCTTGGACTGGTGTTGTCTGGCGTGTTTGCATTCCGCTTGATGCACGATGTTACCCGCCCAATTATTCATATGAAAAACGTGGTTGACCGTATCCGTCGCGGGCATTTGGATGTGCGAATTGAAGGACGAATGCACGGTGAGTTGGATGACCTGAAAAAAGGTATCAACGCCATGGCGGTGTCGCTGTCGGAATACCATGTGGAGATGCAGCACAGTATCGACCAAGCAACCTCTGACTTGCGTGAAACTCTGGAACAGCTAGAAATTCAAAACGTTGAGTTGGATATTGCGAAAAAACGCGCGCAAGAAGCCGCACGCGTGAAGTCTGAATTCCTCGCCAACATGTCACACGAGCTGCGTACCCCGTTGAACGGTGTAATCGGCTTTACACGTCAGATGTTGAAAACTCAGCTGACCAACAGCCAAGCGGATTATCTGCAAACCATCGAGAAATCAGCCAATAACCTGCTGACCATCATCAACGATATTCTCGACTTCTCGAAACTCGAAGCAGGTAAACTGGCACTGGAAAATATTCCATTTGAATTCCAAGACTCGCTGGAAGAGGTGGTCAACTTACAGGCGGCAAGTGCACACGAGAAAGGGCTGGAAATCACGCTCAAAGTGGATCCAAAAATTCCAGCAGGCTTGGTGGGGGATCCGCTGCGTATTCAGCAAGTACTCACTAACTTGGTGGGTAACTCCATTAAATTCACCGAGCGCGGCAACATTGATATCAGTGTGGAAATGCGTTCTCAACGCGATGACTTCGTTGAGTTGCAATTCATGGTGCGTGATACCGGTATCGGTATTTCAGAGCGTCAACAAGCTCAGCTTTTCCAAGCTTTCAGTCAAGCCGACGCAAGCATTTCACGTCGTTATGGTGGTACAGGTCTAGGTCTGGTTATTACCCAAAAATTGGTCAGCCAAATGGGCGGTGAAATCAGTTTAACCAGTCGACTACACCAAGGTTCTACTTTCTGGTTTAACCTGCGTTTGATGACTACGGATTTGCCGATGCACGACTGGCTTGATCCTCAAGCTCTGCGCAATAAACAACTGCTGCTTGTTGAGCCAAACATGCAAGCAGCCTCTATTGTTCAGCACACTTTAGTTCAAGCTGGATTGAATGTGGTTTATCGCTCAGCGATTCCAGCCGAATCTGAACAGTACGACTATGTTCTGTTGAACCTTGCACCAAGCAAGGAAACGGACCAATCACTGGTTGAGCAGTGGGTAGAGAAAGCGCTATCAATCGCAGCAAACGTAGTTATAGGCACGCCGAGTACCGAATTGGCTCTGGCGGATTTGTTAATGCAGAAGTATCCAGTGCAATGTATTACCAAGCCATTGTCACGTAAGAAACTGCTACAAACTCTGATCGCCAATCAGCCAGCTCGAACTGAAAAAGCGATTGAGGTCATTCCTCATATTGAAAAATTGCCACTCACCGTTATGGCCGTTGACGATAACCCCGCCAACCTAAAACTGATCACCGCACTGCTGCAAGAACGTGTGGAAACGGTGTTCTCATGCAATAGTGGCGAAGATGCGATTGTTCGAGCAAAAGAGTGCCACTTCGACATCATCCTGATGGATATTCAGATGCCGAAGATGGATGGTGTCACTGCTTGCCACGAAATCAAGAAACTTAAGCTCAACACCAATACACCGATTATAGCCGTGACTGCACATGCTATGGTCGGAGAGCGTGAGAGATTACTGAAAGCTGGTATGGATGATTACCTCACTAAACCGATTGAAGAGCATATCTTGCAGCAAGTGTTACTGCACTGGAGTCCGAAACCAGAAACGGATGAAACCATCACGCTTGAACCTCAAGAACCGATTGAACTGGAAGAGATTCAAGTTGAAAAACCAACACCAGTAAATGCGACGGTTGCTATCGACTGGTCGCTAGCATTAAGGCAGGCGGCAAACAAGGAAGATTTGGCTAAAGACATGCTCAAGATGTTGCTCGCCTCTTTCAAAGAGATCAATCAAGTGATTGAGATAGCTCTCAACGATGATGAATACCCTGCCACAGATTTACTGCATCATATTCACAAGCTCCACGGTAGCTGCTCATACAGTGGCGTACCTCGTCTGAAGAAAGTTTGTGAGACCTTAGAGCACACCCTGCGTTCAGGAGCCCGAGTGCAAGATGTCGAGCCAGAACTATTTGAGCTTCAGGATGAAATGGAGAAAGTGGTAGCAAGCGCTGACCCATACTTGGTTTAAACGCTATAACGGCTTTATTTAGCGTGTAAAAAAGAGGTGCTTAAAGCACCTCTTTTTATTGAATTTGAAAACTCTTATACGGATTAAGATTCGAGAATCACCGTTGCTACTGCGTAGTGACGTTCATCTGAAATAGTAAGGTGTACAGAACGCACCGAAGAGGCTTGAGCAATTTGCTGCGCTTTTCCAGATAGCGTAAGAACCGGTTTACCATTCTCATCATTGCTGATTTCAAAATCCTGAAAACTCACACCATGAGCGATACCTGTTCCTAATGCTTTTGAAGCCGCTTCCTTAGCCGCAAAACGCTTAGCCAAATAACGTCCTTTCTGCTTTAGGTTAGTAAACACTTCCAGCTCACTTTCAGTCAGAATTCGCTGCGCAAAAGCTTCACCACTGCGATTGAACGCCTTTTCTATGCGCTCAATCTCCGCTATGTCTGTTCCTAATCCAACAATCATACCAATTAGCGACGCGCGTCCAGCATGATGGCTTTCATGTCTGCTACCGCTTTTGGTAAGCCATCAAACAAGGCACGACCAATGATTGCGTGACCGATGTTCAATTCATAAATTTCTGGAATTTCAGCAATGGCAGCAACGTTGTGGTAAGTCAGACCATGACCTGCGTTGACTGTGATGCCCTGGTCAGCCGCGTAGCTTGCTGCCGCAGCAATCTTTTTCAGTTCGTCTTGTTGATCCGCTTCAGTTTTCGCATCAGCATAATGACCAGTGTGAAGCTCGATAAACGGTGCACCACATTTCTTAGCCGCATCGATCTGCTCACGGTCAGCATCAATAAACAGAGACACTTTGATGCCTGCTTCTGTCAGTTTTTGCGTTGCCGCTTTTACTTTTTCAAACTGACCAATCACATCCAAGCCACCTTCAGTGGTTAGCTCTTCACGTTTTTCAGGAACAAGACAAACAAACTCAGGCGCTGTTTCTAAAGCAATTTCAACCATCTCATCTGTTACCGCCATTTCCAGATTCATGCGAGTCTGGATGGTTTCTTTCAGAATACGCACATCGCGATCTTTGATATGACGACGGTCTTCGCGAAGGTGAATCGTAATACCGTCAGCACCCGCACGCTCAGCAATTTCCGCTGCATGAACTGGATCTGGGTATTGAGTACCACGTGCATTACGCACTGTCGCGATATGGTCAATATTAACGCCTAAATAAATTGAGCTCATTTTCCTACACTCCGTGCTCAAGAGAGAGTCCCTCTTGAATTTAATTTTAGGGGAGTTGCTTGTCTAAACAACTCTCTGCTTTTTAATGGTTTGCCGCCAAGATACGGCTTTAAAGCGATACGTGTAAAGCGTTTTGCCGCCTGAAGTTGCTCTTTCGTGCTAAAGCGCCGCTCACTGATCGCGATTAATTCGTTACCGAGAAATGTTAGATTATCGCGCCTCACCGATGCAATAAACCCTTTCTGCTCTCGATATCGATAAGTCATATTGGGGTCAACCGGTTCTCCGGTTCCCGCACAATGCATAAAATCAACGCCGTAGCCCATGGCTGACAGCAAAGCCAGCTCAAAACGGCGCAATGCTGGCTCAGGGTTATCACTCTGCGCGAGTTCGGTCAGCGCGGTAAGATAGTCATGGAATAATCCGGGAGAAGGAACTTCAGGCATCAAGACTCGGCCAATAAGTTCATTCACGTACATGGCTGAATACAAACATATACCAGTTAAAGGTAATCCAAGGCTGATGGCTTCTGCCTGACGTAAGGTTTTCATTGAGCCATTACCCGACCACTTTAATAGTAGTGGCGTGAATGCCTGCAATGCGCCTTTGGTTGTAGATCGCTTACTTCTCGCCCCTTTTGCCATAATGCTTAAACGGCCATATTCTTCGCTGAATACGTCCAAAATTAAGCTCGTCTCGCTGTATGGGCGGCGGTGTAATACAAAGCAGCGCTGTAAACCGTCAGACATAGTGTGGAAATCCGTAAGCGGAAATATATACCAAGGGGGAAATAGTAAACTGGCCCCAATACATGGAGCCAGATTACAGGATTATAGGTCGTCGATATAGCCTAATGAACGAAGAGCTCGTTCATCATCAGCCCAACCTGATTTCACTTTGACCCAAGTTTCTAGGTAAACTTTGCGGCCAAACAGTTCTTCCATGTCCAAACGAGCTTCACGACCAATGGTTTTGATCTTTTCGCCGTTCTTACCAATCACCATTTTCTTCTGACCAATACGTTCAACCAGAATCAAGGCGTTAATATGGAAACCATCGGTATCAGGGTTGTAGTCGAAACGCTCAATTTCAACCGTTACCGAATAAGGCAGTTCTTCACCAGTAAAACGCATCAACTTTTCACGGATGATTTCCGAAGCCATAAAGCGTTGCGAACGGTCTGTCACATACTCTTCAGGAAAATGGTGAACCGCTTTTGGTAAATGCTCACGTACATGCTTACGCAGTACATCAACGTTTTTACCTAGTTTCGCAGAAATTGGCACCACATCAACAAAGTTCATGCGTTCAGACATCGCCTGCATGTGCAGCATCACGTCGTTGCGATCTTTCACGTTGTCGACTTTGTTTACACAAAGAATCACAGGAAAATTCGCTTTTTGAAGCTTCGTCAGAACCATTTCATCGTCTTCAGTCCAATGCGTACCGTCAACGAGGAACAGAACTAGGTTAACATCACTCAGAGAGCTGTTCGCCGCACGGTTCATCAAACGGTTGATCGCACGCTTCTCTTCAATATGTAACCCCGGTGTATCAACATAAATTGCCTGATAATCACCTTCTGTGTCGACACCCATAATACGGTGGCGAGTAGTTTGCGGCTTGCGCGAAGTAATCGAAATCTTCTGACCGAGGATATTGTTCAGTAACGTAGATTTGCCCACGTTCGGGCGACCTACGATCGCAACAAAACCACAGTGCTGGTTTTCTGGTATTGACGCTTCAACTTTGGCGTCGTCACCTTCTGATGCAAAGAATGCATCAATATCAAATTCTTTATCAGCCATTGCTTAATTGCTCTAGTGCAGTCTCAGCAGCCGCTTGTTCTGCCTTGCGGCGGCTGGTACCTTTACCAATCACAGGCATTCCAATACCTGCTACATCACACGATACAGTGAATTCCTGATTGTGTGCTTCACCTTTAATATTAGTCACTGTGTAAACAGGTAGAGGCTTTCTTCTGCCTTGCAAAAATTCTTGCAGGCGAGTTTTGGGATCTTTCTGTGACACACCAGGCTTGATCGCATCAAGGCGAGTTTGATACCAGCTTAAAATAATACCGCGAACCGCTTCAGTACCACTATCTAAATAAATAGCACCTATAATGGCCTCCACTGCATCAGCTAGGATCGAATCACGGCGGAAACCACCGCTTTTCAACTCGCCTGGACCTAATTTTAAGTAATCTCCTAGCTCGAATTCACGACCTAGTTCAGCCAGTGTGTGACCACGAACTAACGTAGCACGCATACGACTCATATCGCCCTCGTTGATCTTAGGGAAGCGATGATACAAGTCGTCAGCAATGACAAAACTTAAAATTGAATCGCCCAGAAATTCAAGACGTTCATTGTGTTTACCATTGGCACTGCGGTGAGTCAGTGCCAAATCAAGAAGCTCAGGATCTTTAAACTGATACGTGAGCTTTTTTTCTAATCTACTTACTGGAGAAGTCATACTCTCTCGATGTGTTGCGGGGCTGAAAAATCAGCCCTAGTTAATGCCACCGATGCGGCTTAAGCGCACACCAGTTGGAATCCAAGCAGGAATTACACTATTAGGATCTCGGTCAAACTCAAAGCTCACCCAGATAGCAACAGCTTTACCCACTAAGTTGGCTTCTGGAACAAAGCCCCAAAAACGGCTGTCAGCACTGTTGTCACGGTTATCACCCATCACAAAATAGTGCCCTTGTGGAACAACCCATTCATTCACACCACTACGTGGCGCATAACTACGTACATCATCAATACGTAGAGGGTTGATCAAAATATTGTGCTTTACTTCGCCTAGCTGTTCATCAAGTTGCATCATT
The DNA here is from genome assembly GCF_038452265.1 of Vibrio diazotrophicus. Lineage (NCBI taxonomy): Bacteria > Pseudomonadati > Pseudomonadota > Gammaproteobacteria > Vibrionales > Vibrionaceae > Vibrio > Vibrio diazotrophicus. The sequence continues at coordinate 443,714 of NZ_CP151842.1, read as the reverse complement.
GGAATGTTGTTCTGAGTGAACTCACTTTCCTGCACGTTTGATAACTTGATAGGTTTACAAGTTGCTTCACCAGCACTTTGCACACAAATCTGTTTATCACGGCTATAACGCACAATATCACCCGGCATACCAACCACACGCTTAATATAATCAATGCTTGGGTTTTGCGGGAACTTGAACACCACAATGTCACCGCGCTCAGGCTTGCCCGTTTCCACTAACTGTGTGCGCCATACTGGATCTTTCAAACCGTATGCGTATTTTTCAACAAGAATGAAATCGCCTACCAACAGCGTTGGCATCATAGAGCCTGATGGAATTTGGAACGGTTCAAATACAAACGAACGCAGAACTAACACGAATGCGATCACTGGGAAAATTGAAACGGAATTCTCAATCCACCACGGCTGTGGTGCGACTTTGGTCGTCAAACTGGTATCAATACTGTCGGGTTCGGCTTTTAACTGACGTGCCACGTTTTCATGGCGCTTCTTCGCCCAAACCCATTTTTCCAACGCCCACACAATTCCGGTAACCAAGGTTACAAGAACTAAGATGAGTGAGAATGTATTAGCCATTGACTTCCCTTATCTAAAAAATACGAAAGTGAAAGAGCCGAGACTCTTTCACTTGCGAGTTTACATGTAACAAATCGGCAGATAAGACAAAACGATTAGTCTTTACCTACGTGAAGAATTGCAAGGAACGCCTCTTGTGGAAGCTCAACGTTACCGATTTGCTTCATACGTTTCTTACCTTCTTTCTGTTTCTTCAATAGTTTCTTCTTACGACTCACGTCACCGCCGTAACATTTAGCGATTACGTTCTTACGTAGCTGTTTCACTGTTGAGCGCGCGATGATGTGGTTACCGATAGCAGCCTGAATCGCAATATCAAACATTTGGCGAGGAATGAACTCTTTCATTTTCTCAACTAGCTGACGGCCACGAGTCTGAGCGTTTTCATGGTGAGTAATGATGGCCAATGCATCCACTTTGTCACCGTTCAATAGTACGTCTACACGAACCATCTTCGACGCTTCGAAACGTTGGAAACCGTAATCCAGTGACGCATAACCACGAGACGTTGATTTCAATCGGTCAAAGAAGTCCAGTACCACTTCTGCCATTGGAATATCGTAAGTCAGTGCCACTTGGTTACCGTGGTAAACCATGTCCACCTGCATACCGCGTTTTTCGATACATAAGGTAATAACGTTACCTAGGTATTCCGACGGTACTAAGATATTACAACGCGCGATTGGTTCACGAATCTCTTCGATGTCGTTGATCGCTGGTAGCTTCGCTGGGCTATCAACATACATGACTTGTTTGTTGGTCATTTCCACTTCATACACTACCGTCGGTGCGGTGGTGATCAAGTCGAGATCATATTCGCGCTCTAGACGCTCTTGAATGATCTCCATATGTAGCATACCTAAGAAGCCACAACGGAAACCAAAACCTAGTGCTGCTGAAGTTTCTGGCTCATAGAACAGAGACGCATCGTTCAGGCTAAGTTTACCTAGCGCATCACGGAAGTTTTCATAGTCATCTGATGATACAGGGAAGAGACCCGCATAAACCTGAGGCTTCACTTTCTTAAAGCCCGGTAGCGGTTTTTCACTGCCGTTTTTAGCCCAAGTCAGCGTATCACCAACAGGCGCACCTAGGATGTCTTTAATACCACAAACAACCCAACCCACTTCGCCAGTGTTTAGTTCGGTCGTATCAATCTGCTTAGGTGTAAAAATGCCTAAACGGTCAATGTTCCAAACCTGACCAGTACTCATGACTTTGATCTTTTCGTTCTTCTTCAAACTGCCGTGTTTGATACGTACTAGGGATACAACACCTAAGTAGTTATCAAACCATGAGTCAATAATCAGAGCCTGCAGTGGCGCGTCTGGATCACCGACTGGCGCTGGAATTTTTGCAACGATTTCTTCAAGAACAAGGTCAACACCAAGACCAGTTTTCGCTGAACAGCGTACCGCTTCGATAGCATCGATACCGACAATATCTTCAATTTCTTCGGCTACACGTTCAGGCTCTGCTGCTGGTAGGTCAATCTTGTTTAAGATTGGCACTACTTCCAGATCCATTTCGATAGCCGTATAACAGTTAGCTAGGGTTTGTGCTTCTACGCCCTGGCCAGCATCAACAACAAGTAATGCACCTTCACACGCGGCTAGAGAGCGAGATACTTCGTAGGAGAAGTCAACGTGTCCAGGTGTGTCGATGAAGTTAAGTTGGTATGTTTCGCCATCATTTGCTTTGTAATCGAGTGTCACACTCTGTGCTTTGATGGTGATACCACGCTCACGTTCTAGATCCATAGAATCAAGAACTTGTTCTGCCATTTCACGATCACTTAATCCACCACATACTTGGATTAAACGGTCAGATAAAGTCGATTTACCATGGTCAATGTGGGCGATAATCGAAAAGTTACGAATGTGCTTCATAGGTTTGGGATGACTAAACTCTTTGCAAATTAGGACATATGAAAGGCGATTTGAAGTGCCCTTTCATTCAAGTTGGGCGATTCTACCCAATTTCCTTTGGGATCGCATCATAATTTAGGCAATTGGCTCTCCAAGCACTCTTAGCAGAACAACTTCTTGCTCTGTACGCTTTTCCAGCGAGCCAGACCAAGTTTTAGCAAGGCGTATACCTAAACCGATAAAGACAAGTGAAGTTAAAATGATGATCCCTTCTCCCATACCGAGCATGGGGGCAAGCCAGCTGTCAGCAAGCCAGGCACCAAGGATCATCATTAATAGAGGGACTAAATAAACCAACGCAGCGGACTGCAACAGGCTTTTTTCTGGAAAACCAATTTCAACCACCTGACCTTGAGATACGCTCTTATCCGTATCTAAATGCCAGCGTAATGACTTACCACCAATTGCTTTAGACACAATGCCTGTACCACAGCTTTTCGCCGATGAGCAGCTGCTGCAACTGGTTTTCTGTTCGCAACTTAGCTCAACATGAAAACCTTGTTCTTTTGTTTGTACAGCCATCACTGTGGCAAGTGCTGTCATCATTGTGGTGTAGCCTTGGAATTATCAAATACAACCGATTGAGCAATACGTTTAGCCGTCTCTGGTGGAATATCACCCACAACAGAAACCTCACGATCACCCTTAATAAACGTTTGTAAAGTACGACGCCCCTGCCTTACCAACTGTCCTTGCAGTGAGTGTTCATCACTAGAAGAAACATAGACAGAGAAACTGAATAAACCGTCTGAGAACATCTGATTCTCGACCACTCTTTCAGTATTGATCATTCGGTAGCGATTGAGATTGACAGATTTGAAGCCATCCGGCTTCCACCCTACCGACCAGAATGTCTCGTTTACCTTACTTTTAGGTAAGGATAGCACTTCCGGCAGTTGAACATTATCAAAACCTGCCATCAACTCTGCCAGTTTGTCACTGACTGAGTAAGAGATCGATCGATATTGCTCTAATACTTCACCGTAACGATCAACAAGATCAGCCCGCAACGGCAGGTGTGTTTTCTCGTCCACCCAAAGCATGTAGGAATATCTTAAACCGTCTTTAGGAACAATGCGCACCACTTGGCAAGGGGTTCCCGCTTCACGCGCTCGTCCCATTTTAACGAAGTCGTAAAACTGGCTAAGCTCAGTAACATTGCTATTGAGCATTGGTATGGTTGGAGCAACCATGTTACCAGATTCGATAGTGAAAGGTTCTACTCCAGGTTCAATGTAGCTCACTTCATTATCACGCTGAAAAACTTCACGCATAGGGCCGCTCAAATAAACAAGATGAGCGTATTCCTTCTGCTCATGTCGAGCATGACGATACAGCAAAGGTTCAATACTGTTTTTCTTAATCAGGATATAAGACAGTTCATAATTGAGATGTTGACTGGCCTCGTTCATTTGATGCAATAAAGCCTCTGCAGATTCGTCCTCTGCAAAGGCTGAAGTAGAGCTCAAACTGAACAGCGCCAACACACTGATCAGAAATTTTTTCATTCAGTTACCGGTTCGATTGAGTCTTGGTGTTGTCCCAAGCCCTCACTGTTTAATCTCAGTTGCAGTTCATAATCCTGAAGCATAGCGTTAACACGACGACGCTGCTCCTGAGCATTTGATTCTATACTTGGTCTTACTGACTCACGAGTCAGACTCACAGGTTCTACACTGCCAGATAAAGGAACTGTTTGCAGTACGGGAAAAGGTTGATCCGCAGCTGAAGAACCACTTGCACCATATTGTTGAACACCGATGATAGCAATCAAAGACACACAAGCAGCAACCGCCACCTGACCAAACGGCGATAACCATTTTGGTAGTTGTCGGCGCGCTTTATGCGGTGCAGGTTGTTCCTCTGACACTCGCATACTATCTAAATCGGTAACATTGGTATTGTATGGGGTATGAGCTGGTTCATTTTCCAACGCTAATGCCACACTTTCAGCGATATTCCATTCAGGTCTTTCGGGTGCATCGCCACGCATTACATCACCAATCAAGTGGTAATTCTTCCACGTTTCGATACTTTCACGATCGTTGGCTAATTCTTGAATTAGCAACTTGTCGACCATCTCTCCATCCATGAGAGCTGAAAGTTGTTGTTTGTCCGCCATTATTTTCACCATTATTTTCCAATTACTGGGGTCTTACTGGTTCCAACGCTACAAAAGAGATTTGATTCTCTTTTCTACCGCCTCACGAGCACGGAATATACGAGAACGTACCGTACCAACAGGGCAATCCATAATTTCAGCAATGTCTTCATAACTTAAGCCTTCCAGCTCTCGTAAAGTCATTGCTGTTTTTAAATCCTCAGGCAACGCGTCTATCGCACTAAACACTGCCTTCTTCAGTTCTTTCGACAGCGTAATGTTCTCAGGGTTCGATATTTCTTTTAACGCATTGTTTGTTTCGTAAAATTCAGCTTCTTCAGCATCAACATCGGTGGCTGGAGGCCTACGCCCTTGGGCTACGATGTGATTTTTCGCGGTATTGACAGCAATACGATATAGCCAAGTGTAGAACGCACTTTCACCTCTAAAGGTTGGTATAGCGCGATAAGCCTTAATAAAAGCCTCTTGTGCTACATCAGCAACATCTCCTGAATTGCTCACGTACCTAGAAATAAGATTGCAGACTTTATTTTGATATTTCAAAACTAAAAGATTAAATGCTTGCTTATCTCCATTCTGAACTCGCTCAATCAATACTTGATCGGTTAGCTGCTCGTTCATTCGAGCGGTTACTCCTATTGTTATCTCCCTTACCTTCTCAGATATGGGCTTTAATTATCCAGAATGTAGTATTGACACCACTGTTTACATGAGCACTATTGTGACTCAGTAAAAAAGATAAAGTTCAATTATGTGTTAATTTAATTGCCAAACATAATGCACAATGTGATGTAATCGAGGTTTGTAACCCCGAAACGATTTTGCGGATACAAATCTATAAAAACAATAGCTTTTAAAAACTATTATTTTTTAAACACATTATAAATGCGGGACTCACGTAGCTCGGTTTCCTAATTGCTTGATTCATCTTATAGTTTAGTCATTGGTATGACGCTCTTTTTCAATCAGGCTCATCAAATCAGCAAGTGAAAAATTTCAATATAGAGTAGGACGATTCTACTATAGTTCGGGAATTTAAAAGTTTTATGAACGAAAACCGAGAGCATCAATGTGATGTATTAGTGATAGGGAGCGGTGCAGCAGGCTTGTCGTTAGCTTTGCGTATCGCAAAACATTGCAAAGTCATCGTACTGAGTAAAGGACCTCGTAGTGAAGGTGCAACTTTCTACGCTCAAGGTGGCATTGCCGCTGTATTTGATGAATCTGACAGTATTGATTCTCATGTTCAGGATACGCTCATCGCTGGCGATGGTATCTGTGAAGAAAAGACCGTTCGCTTTATCGCTGAACATGCAAAAGAGTGTGTGCAGTGGCTGATCGACGGTGGTGTACCATTCGATAAAGAAGAAGACTGTGATGACGACGATGACAACCCTCGTTATCACTTAACCCGTGAAGGCGGCCATAGCCACCGTCGAATCCTTCATGCTGCTGATGCAACCGGTATGGCAATGCAAACTTCATTGCAGGACAATGCACACCAACATCCAAACATCTCTATTTTTGAACGCTACAACGCGTTAGATCTGATTACCGAAGACAAAGTCGGTGGCGATAAAAATAAAGTCATTGGTGCGTATGTTTGGAACCGTAATGAAGAGCACGTTGAAAGCATTCGTGCTAAATACGTGGTTCTTGCAACTGGTGGTTCTTCGAAAGTTTATCAATATACCTCAAATCCTGATGTTTCCTCCGGTGATGGTGTTGCTATCGCTTGGCGTGCAGGCTGCCGCGTGGCGAACTTAGAATTTAACCAGTTCCACCCTACTTGTTTGTACCATCCTGAGGCTCGCAACTTCCTTTTAACTGAAGCACTTCGTGGCGAAGGAGCTTACCTGCGTCGTCCCGATGGTTCTCGCTTTATGCTTGATTTTGATGAGCGTGCAGAGCTGGCACCACGTGATGTGGTGGCTCGAGCTATCGACTTTGAAATGAAACGCTTGGGTGCAGACTGTATGTATCTCGACATCAGCCATAAGCCTTCGGATTTTATTGAAAAACACTTCCCGACTATTTATCGCCGTCTGATGGATTTGGGTATTGATATCACCAAAGAGCCAATTCCAATTGTCCCGGCTGCGCACTACACCTGTGGTGGTGTCATGGTAAACCAACAAGGTCAAACTGACCTCAAACACCTCTATGCAATTGGTGAAGTTAGCTATACCGGTCTGCATGGTGCAAACCGCATGGCTTCAAACTCACTGTTGGAATGTGTGGTTTATGCTTGGTCTGCGGCGAAAGATATTGTTAAAAACATTAAGAATATCGACATGCCACCATCGGTTCCTGTTTGGGATGAGAGCCAAGTAACCAGCTCTGACGAGGAAGTTGTGATCCAGCATAACTGGCACGAACTGCGTCTGTTTATGTGGGATTACATGGGTATTGTGCGCACAGATAAACGTTTAGAGCGAGCACTACGCCGCATCCAGTTGCTACAACAAGAAACGCAGGAATACTACAGCAATTTCCGAGTTTCCAACAACTTGCTTGAACTGCGTAACCTATTGCAGGTGGCTGAACTGATGGTGCGCTGCGCAATGCAACGTAAAGAAAGTCGCGGATTGCATTACACCTTGGATTACCCAGACCAGTTAGAAAATAGTGGCCCGACAATTCTTTCGCCAAAAGAGTAACCCTTCTTTAAGCAAAAGCATCATGTCTAAAAAAGAAAACAGGAGCTAAGGCTCCTGTTTTCTTTTCAATCTCACCAATAACTGACGGTAAGTCACTTCCTCGCAACTGTCTCTCCACAGCAACCAATGTTTTCCTCTGGCGTGAAAAGATAAGAAAGCAAAAGAATGAAGATCGCTGACTGACAGGAAAGACTGTTTTTGATTATTCATTTTTAAATAGCCATCAAAACCAATCTCAACAGAACCGTGTAAAGAATCCGGCAGAAAAGTACTCAACGGGCGCAATATGAAAAGAGATAATAACCACGCAGAGGCAGTAAGAGGAATGGCAGAAACAATGACTGCCCATATCAACACCATGAAAAAAATGGCAGCGAATACTTGGGCAGTATAGGAATAGCAGAGTTCTAGCTTAACGGACTTTGCTGAGGTTATGAGCGACAATTTGATCAACGATAGCTGCGTGCCCTAAGTTTTCAGAGCGACCATGTCCCATAATCCAAGTAAACAAATCTGGGTCATCACATTCCAACAAAGAGACAAAATCCTTCTGCTCGGATTCAGTTAAGGAGTCAAAGCACTCTTCAAAAAATGGCATAATAACGACGTCCAGTTCCAACATACCACGACGACATGCCCATTTAATTCGAGCTTTTTCTTCAGCGTTATACATCTACCTTTCTCACTTTATAGTTATTTGGGCTAACAAACGGTAATTTTGCTAAGTCTACCAACAGACAGAAAAATCAACTAGGGTCTCAATCACAGTCCCAATCAAGCTGACAAAAAAACTTATCCGGATTACCATAGATCAATATCGTTCACTATGGTGAGTATCATGGATTGGAAAAACACTTTCTCTCCCCTATCTGTCAATGCTGATGACGCTTTGCCTGAGCTCATGCTCACACATCTAGCATCTTGGGGCGCTATTCAAATTGTAGGTACAGATGCTAAGTCTTATTTGCAAGGCCAAGTTACCTGTAACGTGGTTTCTCTGGAAGCTGAACAAATGACTTTCGGCGCACATTGCGACGCAAAAGGAAAAGTCTGGTCTGTCTTTCGCATTTTCCACCATAACGGTGGTTATACGATGTTTCAGCCGCTTTCATCTATCGACGTAGAACTGCGCGAACTTAAGAAATATGCAATTTTCTCCAAAGCAGAGATAACCCACAGCAGCGATATTGCTCTGGGTTTAATGGGTGCACAAGCCCAAGCTTGGATTGATTCTCATAGCGAAACTCGTGGCGATGTTCGCTCTATCGAAGGCGGAAGTGCTGTAAAAATTGATTCGCAACGCTGGCTACTATTGGTTGATAGCGAGCAAGCAGAAAAGATAATCAATGGTATTGAAGCCGCTAAAGTTAATGAAACACTCTGGGCAAGATTTGAAATAGAGCAAGCTTACCCTGTGGTAACACAAGCCGAGCAAAATGAGCACATTCCTCAAGCACTCAACCTTCAAGCGCTAAATGGCATCAGCTTTAGCAAAGGTTGCTATACAGGCCAAGAAACCGTAGCTCGTGCCAAATACCGTGGTATTAACAAGCGTGCAATGTATATCGTCAAAGGCAACATAGAATCGCCATTGAACAGTGATGAAGTCGTTCAGTTGGAACGTTCTGTCGGTGAAAACTGGCGTTCAGCAGGCCAACTTATGGTTCATTACACATTTGCTAATAACACAGCGATTGGTTTAGTCGTACTGCCAAACAATTTAGATGAAGACACAGAATTCAGGCTGTCTTCGCAACCGGACACTCGCTGGACCATCGAAGCGCTTCCTTATTCATTAAACGATGACGAATAAAGTTAGCGAGACAAAACTCACTCAATTCCTTGAGCAGCAGCAAGTGGCTTTCCGCTTGCTGCATCATCAAACACCCGCGACCACCATTGAAGATGCGGCAAATCAGCGTGGTATCACCCCAAATCAAATGGTTAAGTGCATCCTGCTTAGAGATATGGGCGGTCAACTAGCTCTAGCTTGTGCTCAAGGAGACAAGAGTGTTGATCCGAAAAAAGTTAGAACCTTTCTGCAATGGCGACGCATGACGTGCGTAAATATGAAAGATGTCGAATCAATCACCGGATATCAAATTGGAACAGTGACTCCTCTTTTGCTTAAAACGTCAATGCCCGTCATTTTTGATCATCAAATTCTTGAACAACCTGTTGTCACCATCAGTAGCGGCTCCTCAATGGCTGGTATAGCCCTTCAAACTCACGACCTGATTCAGCTTTGTTGCCCGAGCTTTGCACACATTCAGCGCGAAGAATGAACTAAATTGATGCAATGCATTACAATTTAAAGCGATCAAAATCACACAAATAAAAATCACCAACTGAATTTTTACTCATTTAAGATCAATAAATAGTCATTTATAAAATTTTAAAGTAATCTCCAACCGTTGGTTAAAGCTCATTCAGAATGTGTGATTCTGGGTACCCTTCACCAACAAAAAAGTGAATCCACTGATTGTTTCAGGACATCCACTTTTTGTGTAATGCATCTGTGACTTTTGCCCGCACATCTTTGCGGGCACTTTTTTACCTAAAGCTGGCACGCATTTCGCATTTACATTGATTAAGGGAATGTAAATTGGATTATTCTTTTTTGTGTAATATTCATCTGGCTCAATAAGCACGCCAGAAAACCTTGGGTTCCATTGTTCATTTTCATTTGAGGCTCTGGTCACACAAATAAGGATATTTATCCAAAATTTTGCATAGAACCACACATTAATATAAATACGTCAGCAAAAACTGCATAAAGCACCATTTAAGTCACACTTACTTTATGCTGGTTTTACTATACTTAAGGTGCTGAACAACGTAAGGATCGAAGTATGAGACTGTTTAAGCGCTACATGCCTGGAATGATTGCTAAACATGTTAGTCGTCTTTTTAAGGGAAGAATTTATATCTACGGAATTGGAACATTCGAATTTGATAACGGTAAGTTGATTTTGCCAGAACGCGCTGAGCATCGACATTTTCAGACCGTGAAAGAAGTGAATCTAGAAATCAAAAAATTACGCTGTGCGTACGCTTAAATAACGCTTCTCGCGAATGAGTTTCTGATCAAATTTAAAAGGGTTGGCAATTGCCAACCCTTTAACGTTTTTGATGCATCTCACTCACAGAGCGTTTTAAATCATAGGTTGCGCGTTATTCACTTTGGCCAAATCAGGCAGGTTGCCTTTTAATCCAAGCGCTCGCTTCATGATTTCATCTTTAGCGCCCGGCAGTTGCCCCGCTAAACGCATACCAATACCACGGATCAATTTCTTCGCAGGATTGTTACCTTCAAATAAGTCCTTGAACCCTTGCATGGCTGCAATCATTTTTGCCGCTTCAGCTTTACGCCAACGCTCATAACTGCGTAGATTGCGCTTGCTGCCAATATCTTCCCCCTGCTTCCAGAGTTCAATCACTTCCTGAGCTAAGCTCGCGGCATCGAGAAAACCGAGATTCACGCCTTGACCTGCCAGCGGATGAATGGTGTGCGCAGCATCGCCAACTAAAGCCACTCGTTCTGCAACGAAATCTCGCGCGTAACGCATCTTCAAAGGAAAAGCACTTCGTTCACTGACAACTTTACACAGCCCGAGTCTCGAATCGAATTCTGCTGTCAGTGTCTTATTAAACTCACTATCGCCCATGGCGACTAACTGTTCTGCTCGGTTTGGATCAGTCGACCAAACAATAGAGCTCATATTCGGATCGCCAAGAGGCAGAAAAGCCAGTGGACCTAACGGTGTGAATACCTGACGAGCCACTTGCTGATGCGGCTTATGAGTGTGAACATTCGCCACGACAGCACTGTGTCCGTAATCCCAATGAGTTAATGGAATGTCCTGTTGCTTGCGAACCCAAGAGTTTGCGCCATCAGCGCCGACGACTAGCTTGGCCGTAAGTGTCTGTCCATTATTTAGGGTTAGCCACGCTTCGCTTTCTCCGATCGCCATTTTTTCACAACTTGCAGGCATAAATAGAGAAACGTTGTCTTGCAGCTTCACTTGGTCAAGTAATGCCAGTTGAATGACGCGGTTTTCGACGATATGACCTAAATCAGGTTGAGTGAGGCTGTTCGCATCAAACTCTATACGAGCAAAACTGTCTTGTTCCCACACTTCCATAGCTTGATATGGCGAAGCTCGTCGCATGGTAATACCTTGCCACGCGCCTAAGTTTCTTAAAATCACTTCACTTGAGCGGCTTAAAGCAGACACTCGGGTATCAGGTTGTTCACCCAATCCTTCATGAGGAAGATTTCCTTCAATCACTGCAATTCTTAAATCGGTATGCTTAAAGGCCGCAGCTAAAGCTAGGCCAACCATTCCGCCACCGACAATTGCAATATCTACACTTCGCATCATTTTCGAGTACCTTATCGATTAACCACACCCAAGGTGCGGCGTAACAGCGGAGTTTTTAGCACCGGAATGTTATCCATCACTGCTAATCCTAAATTTCTTCCAATACGCAGAGTTAGCCAGTCATTTGAAAACAGATGAACCAGACTGGAAGTTAGCGTAATCGTTGCCGTTCTGTCGTTGTCACGTCTGCGCTTAAATTTTGTCAGAAGTGCGTAACTTCCCACATCCTCAGCATGAACGATCTCTTCAGCCAAACTGGCAACATCACGGATGCCAAGATTGAAACCTTGCCCAGCAATAGGATGAAGTGATTGAGCGGCGTTCCCCACAATGGCAAAACGATGTGAGATATTTTGTTCTCGATATCTCAATAGCAACGGATACGCGCTTCTTGCACCCGTTTTTTCAAGCTTACCTAAACGCCAGCCAAACTCAGCTTGCAATTGATTGAGAAACACGTCGTCGTCATAAGCCATAACAGCTTGTGCTTTATCTGGCGGTAAACACCAAACTAACGACATTCGATTGTCACTCATCGGCAATAACGCTATCGGACCATGAGAGGTAAATCGCTCGAACGCACGACCTTGATGAGCTTCGCTCGTAACCACATTGGCAATGATGGCTACCTGTTCAAAATCGTGTTCTTGCAGTGGTAAGCCGACTTGTTCACAACAAGTGGACACCGCACCATCAGCCGCTACTAGTAGCTTAGCTTCTATTTGTTCACCATTAGATAAAATCGCTGTGACTTTATTGATGTTGCGCTCTACGCTTTGAATACTTTGCGGGCAATACAGAGTAATGCTGGATGTTTTCTCGATCTTCTCTGCATAGATTCGTCCAACATCAGCCAACTCAACCACATAGCCTAATGCGTTAACGCCCACTTCTTCTTTCGTGATATCCGTCATTCCGGCATGGGAACGATCAGAGACATGAATATGCTCGATAGGTGTGGCTACAGACTGAAGCGATTCCCAAAGTCCAAAGCGTTGCAAGATTTGGACGGTTCCATAAGACAGAGCAATAGAACGAGCATCAAAACCGGGATGTTGCTGATGATCGGTTTGATACGGCTCAACAACCGCAACAGATAAGCGTCCTTGGCTCAATTGATGCAATGCCAGAGCCAGCGTCGCTCCAGCCATAGCACCACCAGCAATAATCACATCAAACGATTTTACTTGGCTCACAGTCCTTGTCCTTAGTGAATGGTCGGTGCTTTGTCTTGCTCTGGTTTAATCCCTAGCTCAGCATGCAGAAGCAGAGCACAAGCTTTAACGTGCTCCAGCACCTGTTCTAAAAGGTGTGCTTGCTCTTCCAGATCATCGTCTTCATCAATGCCTAGCTTGGTAATTTCTTCAAGGTCTTCTAGTGCTTCTTTTGCATCAGATGACGCTTTGTTCAGAGAAGCACCCGCTAAACCTAAACCTGAAATAAAGTGGTTTACCCAATCCGCGACTCCATCAGCAAAATCAAACAGCGCCTCTGGGCCTTCTCCAACCGGAAGAACAAGACTCAGCTCTAGAGTGGTGTCCGTCAACTCAGCATTGGTTGCCACTAAAAGTTGTTTTGCCATTTCAAGCGCTTTAACCGGCCAACCCATGCCTTCATTGGTGTAATCGAAAATCAAAGGCTGCCAGCTGTCGTCTTTCAAACTTAATCCACCAGCTAACATGCCAGTCAACAAACCGTGCAGTTCAGCAGGATTTATGCCTAACGAAGCTGACTTCAGCTCGCCAGATAAAATGTCGTAAGTCGGAAATGTAATGTCGCTCATAACGGGCTCATAATCAGAAAAATAAGCCCAATCCTACCACTTCAACACTCATGCGAAAACGCTCAAGTTGCCAATTGTGGCTAGCTTTTACGCAAATTGACTAAGAACTGAGTTTTCGTTACTCATTTTTGATAGATAATCGGGAAAAGCTTGAATCTTGAGAGCGCTTTACCTATAGTTTCCCCCAACGATGGTCACTTGAGAAGTATCATCTTTGGCGATATGAATAGAGTTCATTTATCATGAGTAATCAAGCGGTTGACGTTGAAATTTTAGGTAAAATGACACGGGTAAATTGCCCAGCGGGTCAGGAAGACTCTCTGATTAGTGCAGCCCAAGATCTAGACCGACGATTAAAAGAAATGGCTGACCGCACAAAAGTAACTAATGAAGTGAAGCTCTTAACTATTGCGGCGTTGAACATTTGCTATGAGTTGCAAACTTATCAGCAGCAAAACAATGGTCAACAGCAAGAAATCAGTGAACGCATGGAAAAGCTCACCGTTTCTCTAGAAGAAGCTCTCAATAAGGTGACACTAGAACGAATCTAGACGTCCGCCATCAAAAGTATTTACCCTGGGGTGTTTGTCAGTGGATTTAAGTCCCCGAGCCGATAAGCAATACCCAAGGATTAGTACTTAGTAGCTATTGAGCAAGCTTGGCTCGTACCGAGAAGCCTACGGTTACCATTGCTGATCCGCCTTGAACTAGCTGGTTCAAGGGCCACAATCTACAACGGCACTCTGGGGTTCCCTAATGTTGTATTCACGACAAGAACTAAGAACACTTATCCGCGATAAACGTAATCAACTTGCCAGTGATGTTCAGTTTCAGGCAAGCCAAGAGCTTATTGAACGTTTTTCCACTCTGCCAGAAATGCGCACATGCCAGAAGATTGCTCTCTATCTCTCAACCGATGGCGAACTGGATACCCAACCGTTAATTGAATGGCTTTGGTCACAAGGTAAAAGTATTTACCTGCCTGTCTTACACCCTTTTTCTGCTGGTCATTTACTGTTTCTGCATTGTCAGCCAGAGACACCGATGACTTACAACAAATTTGGCATTCTTGAGCCTAAACTCAATCAAACCCTCATTTGTCCGGTCAAAGAACTGGATCTTATCTGCACACCATTGGTTGCTTTTGACTCTCAGGGCCATAGATTAGGCATGGGCGGCGGCTATTATGACCGAACTCTCGAACCTTGGTTTACTACAGGTAAAGGGGCATCTCCATTAGGTTTAGCTCATGATTGCCAGCATGTAGACGAACTGCCAACAGAAGAGTGGGATGTTCCCTTGCCTAAAATCGTTACTCCTAGCCAAATTTGGCAGTGGTAAGCTCCTTATTTACCACTTACAAGACCAAACATCACTGAAGTGACGTATACCCAAACTGCTTGAAGTTGAAGGTAGGCGGCAAGTGAGTGAATCCCCATGAGCATAGATAACTATGTGATTGGGGTGAACGAACGTACCCCCCATAGCAAAACATAAAGCCCTGCAGCTTCAAGTAGGAAGGGGATAACTTCAATTATTCAGAAACCGAAGTACATCTCTCAATCTTTTGCGTATATAATCCCGCGCACGCTAACGTTTATATAAAACATACAGCTTTCACTTAGAAATCAAGTTTTCGCAAAAAATCGTCTCAGGAGATGGGCATGACTCAAGATGAAATGAAAAAAGCTGCCGGTTGGGCTGCACTTAAATACGTAGAAAAAGGCAGCATTGTCGGCGTTGGTACTGGTTCAACAGTGAATCACTTCATCGATGCTTTGGGTTCAATCAAAGATGATATTAAAGGTGCCGTATCAAGCTCTATCGCTTCAACTGAGAAGCTTAAAGGTTTAGGCATTGAAGTCTTCGATTGTAACGATGTTATGAGCCTAGACATCTATGTTGATGGTGCAGATGAAATCAACCCTCAACGTGAGATGATCAAAGGTGGTGGCGCTGCACTGACTCGTGAAAAAATTGTTGCCGCTATTGCAGATAAATTTGTTTGTATCGTTGATGGTACCAAAGCCGTTGATGTACTAGGTACATTCCCACTTCCAGTTGAAGTAATCCCGATGGCTCGTTCATACGTTGCTCGCGAACTGGTTAAACTTGGTGGCGATCCAGTTTACCGTCAAGGGGTTGTGACCGATAACGGTAACGTTATTCTTGACGTTCACGGACTACACATTACTCATGCTAAAGACCTAGAAGCTAAAATTAACGGTATCGCAGGTGTTGTAACCAACGGTCTGTTCGCTATTAGCGGAGCCGATGTGGTGATCACAGGTACTCCTGAAGGCGCCAAAATCGAAGAATAATTCTAAAAATCGAACAATTTTCGTTATTTGATTACAAACGGCACCTCTGGTGCCGTTTTTGTTGCTTTTCCATTAAGAAAATTATTCCTTATTCCGTAATTTTCTTACCCAATCACAAAAAAATTTGATAACTTAATGGTCAGAACAAACGCAACGAAAACGTTTGCTTTTTTAATTTAGATTAATAATTGTGTAGTTCGCTTGATGTTTCACGCATCAGCCCTCCCTTTCCATTTTAAGGACGAGAATAATGGCCAAAGTTTCACTGGAAAAAGAAAAAATTAAGATACTACTCCTTGAAGGACTTCACCCATCTTCGGTAGAAGTTCTGCAAGCTGCTGGCTACACCAACATTGAATACCACAAGGGTTCGCTAGACGAAGAGCAATTGATTGAAGCTATCAAAGATGTTCATTTCATTGGTATTCGCTCCCGTACTAACCTAACAGAAAAAGTGATTAACGCTGCAGATAAACTGGTAGCGATTGGCTGTTTCTGTATTGGTACAAACCAAGTAGATCTTGATGCCGCTGCTGTGCGCGGTGTTCCAGTGTTCAACGCGCCATTCTCAAACACGCGTAGTGTTGCAGAACTTGTTCTGGGTGAAATCCTACTTCTATTACGTGGCATCCCTGAAAAGAATGCACTTGCGCACCGTGGTATTTGGAAGAAGAGCGCAGATAACTCATACGAAGCTCGTGGTAAAGCTCTAGGTATCATCGGTTATGGCCACATCGGTACTCAGCTAGGTATCATCGCTGAAAACTTAGGTATGCGCGTGTACTTCTACGATATCGAAAACAAGCTATCACTGGGTAATGCAACTCAAATTCACACCATGAGCGAACTACTGAATAAATGTGATGTTATCTCTCTTCATGTTCCTGAAACACCAGAAACAAAGAACATGATGGGTAAAGACGAATTTGACCGCATGAAGCCAGGTTCAATCTTCATTAACGCAGCACGTGGCACTGTTGTTGATATCCCTGCGCTATGTGATGCGATGGAATCTGGTCACCTAGCAGGTGCTGCTATCGACGTATTCCCAACAGAGCCAGGTTCAAACAAAGAAGCGTTTGAATCTCCGCTGATGAAATTTGATAACGTTATTCTGACTCCTCACGTGGGTGGTTCAACTCAGGAAGCACAAGAGAATATCGGTATTGAAGTTGCAGGCAAGCTAGCGAAATACTCAGACAACGGTTCTACGCTTTCAAGTGTTAACTTCCCTGAAGTTTCTCTACCAGAGCATCGTCAATGTTCACGTCTGCTGCACATTCACGAAAACCGCCCTGGTATTTTGACGCAAATTAACACCATTTTTGCATCAGAAGGCATCAACATCGCTGCTCAGTACCTACAAACAACCGGAAACATCGGTTATGTGGTTATTGACGTTGAAGCGGATCGCTCGTTAGAAGCACTGGATAAACTAAAAGGTATCGAAGGCACTATTCGCGCACGTATCCTTCACTAATCCTTCAGTGACTAAAACGGACCACCAGCTGAAACTGGTGGTTAAGTGATAGAAAAGAAAAAACCAGCCGATTGGCTGGTTTTTTAATTTAATGGATCTGCTGCTAAATTGAGAGGGGATTAGCTACGTAATGCTCGCTCACCACGTGCGATACCAACCACGCCACTACGAGCGACTTCAACCACCTCTGTCACTTCAGCCATTGCCTGAATAAAGGCATCAAGCTTTTCACTGGTTCCTGCAAGCTGAACCGTATACTGAGATGCTGTGACATCGACGATTTGACCACGGAAAATATCCGTTGTGCGGTTAACTTCTGTGCGAGCGAAACCTGTCGCTTTCACTTTAATAAGCATAAGTTCACGTTCGATGTGGTCACACTCTGTCACCTCCTGAACTTTCAGCACATCAATCAGCTTATGCAGTTGTTTCTGAATCTGCTCAAGCTGCATTTCTGTAGAGGTCGTGGTCAAGTTTAAACGAGATAAAGTGCCATCATCAGTTGGAGATACGTTCAAACTCTCTATGTTGTAGCCACGTTGAGAGAACAGGCCAACAACGCGAGACAAAGCACCAGGTTGGTTTTCCATCAATATTGAAATAATGTGTCTCATCTTAGGTTCTCTCCGTTTTGCTCAACCACATTTTATCCATACCCTCGCCTTTGATTTGCATTGGGTACACGTGTTCAGTTTCATCTACATTGATATCAACAAAAACCAATCGGTCTTTCATATCCAATGCTTTTTGCAGGCCAGCTTCTAGCTCATCAGGTGTGTTGATGCGAATACCAACGTGACCATAAGCTTCTGCGATAGCTGCAAAATCCGGTACTGAACTCATGTAGGAGTTAGAGTGTCGCCCTTGATAAATAATGTCTTGCCACTGTTTTACCATGCCTAGAAAACGGTTATTCAGGTTAATGATTTTCACCGGAATATCGTATTGCAACGCAGTGGATAGCTCCTGAATATTCATCTGGATACTGCCATCACCGGTTACTACTACCACTTCTTCTTGTGGCATAGCAAACTTAACGCCCATACCAGCTGGCAGACCAAAGCCCATAGTGCCTAAGCCGCCAGAGTTGATCCAACGACGTGGTTTATTAAACGGATAGTAAAGTGCTGCAAACATCTGATGCTGGCCAACGTCTGATGCTACATACGCATCACCATTAGTCAGTCTAAATAAGGTTTCAATCACTTGCTGAGGCTTAATGCGTTCGCTTGATGTTTCGTAAGACAAACATTTGCGATCGCGCCACACTTGAATTTCGCTCCACCATTGTTCAATGGCTTCCACATCGTTGCCACCTTCTTGTTCACCAAGAAGCTGCAACATAGTTTCCAAAACTTGATCCGCAGAACCTACGATTGGTAGATCAACTTTAACGTTCTTGGAAATGGAAGACGGATCGATATCGATGTGCATGATCTTCGCATCCGGGCAATATTTCTCAAGATTGTTGGTAGTTCGATCGTCAAAACGAACCCCCACACCGAAGATCAAATCTGAATTGTGCATAGCCATATTAGCTTCATACACACCGTGCATACCCAGCATACCTAGGGCATTCTTATGTGTTCCAGGGAACACGCCTAACCCCATAAGAGTGCTAACGACTGGCAAATTCAGTTTTTCTGCTAGCTGCTGCACTTGTTCGTGAGCACCAGCGATAGATGCACCACCACCCACGTAAAGCACTGGTTTTTTCGCTTCTAATAGTGCTTTTAACGCCTTCTTGATTTGCCCTTTGTGACCTGAAGTCGTCGGGTTATAAGAACGCATTTTGATTGATTCTGGGTAATGGTATGGAAGCTTAATCTGCGGATTCATTACATCTTTAGGTAGATCGATCACCACTGGACCAGGGCGGCCAGTCGATGCAATGTAAAACGCTTTCTTGATCGTTTCTGGAATATCTTCCGCTTTCTTCACTAAGAAGCTGTGCTTAACGATCGGGCGAGAAACACCAACGATGTCACACTCCTGGAAAGCATCATTACCGATCAAATTGGTTGCCACGTTACCAGAGATTACGATCATCGGGATCGAATCCATGTATGCCGTTGCGATGCCAGTAACTGTATTTGTTGCACCAGGGCCAGAGCACACTAACACAACACCCGGTTTACCCGTAGCACGTGCATAGCCGTCAGCCATGTGAGTTGCAGCTTGTTCATGACGAACAAGAACATGCTTTATTTTTTCGGTTTTTTCGTGGAGGGCGTCGTAGATATCAAGAACGGAACCACCTGGGTAGCCAAAAATTTGTTCTACGCCTTCTTCGATCAGAGACTGAACGACCATCTCTGCGCCGGATAACATTGCCATATTTTCTCCTTACCAGAATCCGATTAACGCGGTCGGTTAATTGGTCTGGTTATACATAGTCTAGGGCTTATTCGTAGCCTAATTCGAAAACTTTCCGCTTTCAGCTATGTCCCGCTTTTGTCATAACAAAAGCTAAGGTAACGCAACAACTTTAACCCTTTCTTAGCATTAGGTCTAACCACTAATTTGATGCAATCTCGGCGATATATTGCAGAAGCTTATTCAACAAGTATCAACGATTACCGCAAAGCACCGACACAGAGGATAGTGTTATAACGACCATAAAAAACGGAACAAAATATTAACAGCTGTTGGGCAATGAACTGCGCTACTCTCCTCTTTCTGCCACATATAAAAAAATCCCCAGTAAGAGAAAATCTCACTGGGGATCGATGTTTATTGTCAGTGTTTAAAAAACGGTAGCAATAACTACTTTTTCTTTTCCTGATACATCTCTTCAATCTCATCTTGATATCGAGAGTTGATCACCTTACGGCGCAGCTTTTGCGTCGGAGTTAACTCACCTTCATCCATAGAGAATGCTTTAGGTAGCAGCTTGAATTTTTTCACCTGTTCAAACTTCGCTAAACCATGTTGAAGTTCATTAATACGTTTTTCAAACATCTCTAACACTTCACTGTTTTTTAGCAGTTCCAAACGGTCGTGATATTTGATATTCAGCTCTTTAGCATGTTCTTCTAACGCATCAAAACAAGGAACAATCAGCGCCGACACAAATTTACGTGTATCTGCAATAACGGCAATTTGTTCGATGAAGTGATCTTTACCGATCGCGCCTTCAATAACCTGAGGAGCAATATATTTACCACCTGAAGTTTTCATTAGTTCTTTGATGCGATCGGTAATAAACAGGTTGCCATGCTCATCGATATGACCAGCATCTCCAGTTTTTAAGAAGCCGTGTTCATCAAATGTCTTTGCCGTCTCTTCCGGCATTTTGTAGTAGCCGCGCATCACCATTGGACCACGAACTAAAATCTCGTTATTTTCGCCAATCTTAACCTGAGCCCCAGGCATAGACAGACCAATAGAATCAGGATTGAAGCATTTGTCATCCCAACAAGAAACCGTCGCGGTTGTTTCGGTCATACCGTAGCCAAGTTTTACATTGATTCCGATGGCATGGAAAAATCGGCCAATGGTTTCATCTAACTTCGCTCCACCACATGGCATAAAGTTGATGCGCCCGCCTAATAATCCTCTCAATTTAGACAGAACCGCTTTATCCGCGATACCGTAGCATTGAGTAAGCAACCAAGACGGTTTACGGTGCTCTTGATGACATACCGCCATCTTCGCGCCCATGTTCACAGACCAAGTAAACATCACTTTGCGAATGAAAGAAGCTCTAGCCACTTTTTCATGGATAGCAGAGAAAATCTTCTCGTAGAAACGAGGAACCGCACACATTACTGTCGGACGAACTTCACTCAATGCTTCACGAACGTGAGAAACATCATGCAGGTAACAGTTGGTCGCACCTTTATAAAGCACGTAGAAAGTCCAAGCTCGCTCAAACACGTGAGAAAGCGGAAGGAAACACAAGGAAACATCGTCTTGAGTTAAGTTAAGACGCTGATCGTGTCCCTCTAACTGTGAACCGATATTACGGTAATCAAGCATGACACCTTTTGGCTGACCGGTTGTACCAGAGGTATAGATTAAGGTAATCAGATCTTCAAAATTGGCTTGAGCAACGCGAGTTTCCAGCTCTTCACGATCAGACTCTTGCCCCATCGCGATAAATTGTGACCAACGAATGGCATGTTCAAAGCCTTTCAGGTCAATGCTGTCGTCCATAGCTACGACAAGCTGAAGTTGTTCACATTGTTCGAAAATGTCTAAAGCGATATCGTATTGTGGCTGCTCACCAACAAAGAGAATTTTGACATCTGCATCTTGTAAAATGTAAGCAGATTGATCGGCGGTATTGGTCGGATAGATAGGGACAGTCACTGCTCTCAATTGCAATGCTGCAAAATCCGCAATGGTCCATTGAGGAATATTGTTGGAGAAAATACCAACCTTATCCTGAACGCCAATATGTTGAGAAAGAAGCGCTAATGATAACGCGTCCATCTGCTGTCCAAATTGCGTCCAACTAATGCTTTTCCATGCATCCCCTATTTTGTGTTTCAGGGCACTACGATCACCGTTGTGAGAGACTTGCTCACGAACACGTTTAACGATATGAAAATCTAAATTAGTCATCTATCTACCTATAGCTTACACCTGTAAGCTTAATCGAGCGCACAAGTGTACCGATTGAACTACAAAAGGCAACTGACAAACATCAAACTTATGGATAATTTTAGACTTAGCGAACAATAAAAAAGCCTTGAGTTGGTCTCCCTTCCCAAGGCTTTTTCTTAACGTCCTGTTTTAAATAGTTAACGTGGAATCACGTCTTATTTGCGGGCAATCACTTCGCGACAAATCATCATCAATTGGTCTCGTAACCAAATGTGACCACGGTCTTTTTCACTCGATTCATGCCAGCTTAAGTAACCGCTGATTTTCGCGTTATCAAACGGGAAGTCTAGGATTTGTAGCATATCTGCATTTGCCACGTTTTCTACCATCCAGCGAGGCGCAACAGTAACAAGCTCAGATTGACCAACCACGTACAAAACGTTGCTTAAGCTCGTGCCTTCGTAACTTGAAGAGCAGTATAGCTCTTGATAAGCCTGCTCTGAAAAACTGCGTTGGCCGTGAATTTTTGATAGCTTAGCGTGCTTCTCTTGTGTCAGCTCTTCGCGAGTCACTTTGCCTTGAATACGAGGGTGAGATTTTGCTGCAACAACCACTAACTCATCTTGGAAAAGCTCTGTGCTTGAGAATCCCTGTCCATCGAAATGTGCGTAGTCGATAACAAAATCAGTATCTTGATAACGCATACGCTCCGCCAACATGCGGTCAAATTCTGCATCTAAGTGCAATTGGATACTTGGCGCAATTTCATGAATGGTTTCCATGATCTTCGGTGCAAAACGAATATCACACGGGCTGCAAATAGCCAGTTTGAATAAGCGACTGGATGTTTCTGGCGCAAACACAGAACTTGGTAACTCATTACGGATAAGTTGAAGAGCTTGGCGAATTGGACCAAACAACTGACGAGCACGCTGAGTAGGCTGAATACCACGACCTTGGCGCATGAAGAGTTCGTCATTAAACATTACTTTAAGACGAGCAACCGCATTACTTACCGCAGGCTGCGACATACCCAGATTATGAGCTGCACGAGTAATATTTTGCTCTTGCATTACAGCATCAAAAACCGTCAGCAGGTTTAAATCGACACCACGTAAAACGCTTTCCATACGATAACTAGAAATGGCTCCCATGCCGCCGTTTTTATCTAACATTCGCTATACCTCTAAATTAATCTATCCAATCAAATATCAAACATTCGTTAGCGAATAGATAACCTGTACTTTTATTATTGGTTGCTTGGATATTTTTAAGCTGACCCAACTATGATTCATTCGTTTGCCGAATAGCAATAGCATTAAGGAAAAGTCAGATTTTTTGATACTAAAAAGAGGAATAAACCTACAAGATACAAGCTTTATCAAGCTCTATCGCAAGTATAAAAAAAGATAAAAACCAATGTCAGAAAGCGAGGATGTGGAATAGACGCATTGATATTAACTATATTTAAATCCAATCATTCAGGGATTCTCAGTACCGGAAAATCAAAATTGCAGCCTATAAGCTGCAACTTTTAATTTTCATGTCTAACGGCTAGGAGTTAATGACTAGGCGTTAATTTACTGAAGCGTAACTAGGGAAATCGACTTGTTGCCATAAACCATCACATAAATCTTGTTGATTAGACCAATTACCTTGCAAGATCCATTCAACAATTGCTTGGGCTACATTGGGGTAAATAACTCTTTCAGCCTGTTTTTCATCAAGCCATTTACTCACCGCTGATACGTCTAGAAAGTCCATCGCAGATGCCAGACCAAGCGTTTCCAAAGTCGCAACATTACTCTGCTGTTCAAACTGTCCAATCAAAGGTTTCAACAACAGTTTTTTGCCTAATGAAAGAGCTTCAGAAGGCAGCTCAAAACCGCCATTGGCAATCACACCATCACAGCGATGGAGATGGTATTGGAAACTGCTGTGGCACAGAGGTCTTAACTCAACGTTTTCCACCGTCTCCGGCTCTATAACCTGAGGGTGATAACAAATGAAAGATTTGTTCACGAAGCGGAATAACAGTTCACACACCTGGTCAACATCTTCAAAAGGCAGATAAACCAAAATGAAGTCTTGGTTGAGCATGTCTTGCACTGTGGTATGAACAATCGGAGGCAGTATCGGTTGATCAAAATGGTACCAATGCAGGCCTAAATTATAATTTGCTGGCGCGAAACGCTGCATAATTTGTTTATCTAGCCAGCTTGCACCTTTTAACGGTACTGGATAGCGAAATGCATTTTGATGGCTGATACCAATGACATCCTTCTTCTGGCGTTTTGCCGCCCATGCAGACACGGGTTCAAAATCATTCAGAATCAGCTCATAACCCGACAAATCCAATTGGCGAATTTCATTCATTAATTGTAAGGGGCTATTGTTGAGCGCGGTTTGGAGATAGTTTACTCGTCCTTGTTCAAACACAAAGGTTAATCCACGACGGATCTGGTAATCACCAAAACTCTCCATAGAGAAAAATTTTTGTGCTTCGCGACCGGAAAACAAGAAATCCACTTTCGCATCGGTATTTTTGAAAGCTTCACTCATTGCCCGAGCACGCGCAATATGACCATTACCGGTACCTTGAACACCATACAGAATCTTCAAATATTCATCTCCAACAACTGCATTGAAATCGTTGCACAGCTAGCACCAAGAATGGCGCCAATAATCACATCCGTTAAAAAATGGACGCCAAGCAAAATTCTCGCACTGCCAATAAGTGCTGCCCACATAAAGGCAATCCCATAGCCATCTGGATAGAACTGACCTATCAAGGTCGCCATAACAAATGCCGCAGCAGTATGGCCTGAAGGCAAGCTATAACGATCAGAAGGAGTAATAAAAGCGGTTAATACTGGTGAGAGTTCTTGAGGGCGTCGGCGTTGGAAGCTGTTTTTTAATAACCAGTACAAAGGCAGTTCGATAGCAAATGCTACTAACCCCGCCGCTAAGAAATTTGAGCCATGGCTACCACCAATCGCCCAAGCTAAAACACCAAATAGAGCGTATAAATGTCCATCTCCGGTATGAGAGACCGCTTTACTGATCCTCGCAACTGGCTGATTGAATCTATGTTGTAGGCAAAGCATCGAAAAAGCTAAATCAAGCTTTGCGATGGGCTTGATGGTTTTCATGGCATCCCCTTACTTTCAATTGAAAGTGCTTCAGATAGAAATGTTCCTACCTCCAAGCTAAAAGCAATAGATTGCAAATCCGTGACTGTTTGTTTGTAAATGGATGACAGTTAGTCGTAGTTCAACAATTTTTTTTAACCTTAGTCTTACACTGAGGCTCGAAGGCGTTACATTGGCGACATGCTTTCAACAACAAACTGCTAATTTTTGCCTTGTTGACGAAGTAACTGCTCCGATATGAACAAAAAAACAACTTTAGGGTTGACGCGCTCGGTTGAGTACGGTACTAATTTGTTAATTCAAATTTGTGGATGTTAATAATGACAATTCGTTCTTCTCTACTCCTGAACCTGCTCCTTATCGTGAATCAATCGCGCGGGTAATGAGTGGACGGAAGACACCACAACAGATTTACAAGAACCCGCACACGATGCGGGTTTTTTTATAACTAAATTCAGGAAGTAAACGATTAACTCTTCGAGTAAGGAAGCAAACATGAACGATCAGGTCATCATATTCGATACAACTTTGCGCGACGGTGAACAGGCGTTGTCAGCAAGCCTAACGGTAAAAGAGAAGCTGCAAATCGCTTACGCACTGGAACGCTTAGGTGTTGACGTGATCGAAGCGGGCTTCCCTGTTTCCTCACCGGGTGATTTCGAATCTGTACAAACTATCGCGAAAAATATCAAAAATAGCCGAATCTGTGCTCTTTCACGTGCCGTTGCGAAAGACATCGATGCAGCAGCTGAAGCGTTAAAAGTGGCAGATCAGTTCCGAATCCACACTTTCTTGGCAACATCGACCATTCACGTTCAAGACAAGCTTCGTCGTAGTTATGACGATGTCGTAGAGATGGCGGTGAACGCTGTGAAACATGCTCGCCAATATACTGATGATGTGGAATTTTCTTGTGAAGATGCTGGTCGTACACCAATCGACAACTTATGCCGTATGGTTGAAGCTGCAATCAATGCTGGTGCTCGTACTATCAACATTCCAGACACTGTCGGTTACACAGTACCAAGTGAATTTGGTGGCATCATCCAAACCCTATTTAACCGTGTGCCAAACATTGATAAAGCGATTATCTCTGTTCACTGTCACGATGACTTGGGCATGTCTGTGGCGAACTCCATTGCAGCAGTTCAAGCTGGTGCTCGCCAGATCGAAGGTACGATTAATGGTATCGGTGAACGTGCAGGTAACTGTGCTTTAGAAGAGATCGCCATGATCATCAAAACTCGTCAAGAGTTCTTGGGTGTTCACACTGGTATCAAGCATGAAGAAATTCACCGAACCAGCAAATTGGTTAGCCAGCTTTGCAACATGCCGATTCAGAGCAACAAAGCGATTGTTGGTGCAAACGCATTCAGCCACTCTTCAGGTATTCACCAAGATGGTATGTTGAAAAACAAGAATACCTACGAAATCATGACGCCTGAGTCTATTGGCTTGAAAAACCAAGCGCTTAACTTGACTAGTCGCAGTGGTCGTGCCGCTGTGAAGAGTCATATGGACGCCATGGGTTACAACGAAAACGAATACAACCTAAACGCGCTATACGAAGACTTCTTGAAACTTGCTGACCGCAAAGGCCAAGTATTCGACTATGATTTGGAAGCATTAATGCACTTCTCAAATCTTCGCGATGAAGACGATTACTACAAGTTGAACTATTTGAGTGTTCAATCTGGTAGTGTTATGGCGACAACCAGCGTCAAAATGCTTTGTGGTGACGAAGAGAAATGTGAAGCGGCAGTCGGTAATGGTCCAGTAGATGCTTTATATCAATGTATCTACCGCGTCACTGGTTATGACATCGTGCTAGACAAATTCGACTTAACCGCAAAAGGTGAAGGCGAAGATGGTTTAGGTCAGGCAGACATCATTGCCAACTACAAAGGACGCAAGTACCACGGCACTGGCGTATCTACGGATATCGTTGAAGCCTCTGGTCAAGCGCTATTGCATGTTATCAACAGCATTCATCGCGCAAACCAAATTGAAGAAATAAAACAGAAGAAGAAAGTAATTGCTGGCGTTTAAATAACATAGCCTCCTGAATACTTGGAGTTGCAGAGTGTTGAATGAACCCAGACACCACTTCTGTAACTTCAGTTGGAAGGACGTAAAGCAAACACAACATTGAACGAATATTATCAAAATTAGTGAAGGACTCGCATGACAGACAAAACTTATAAGATTGCCGTATTACCAGGTGACGGCATCGGCCCAGAAGTAATGCAACAAGCACATAAAGTACTTAATGCTATCGAACAAAAACACAAGTTAACTTTCGTGCGTGAAGAACATGACGTAGGCGGTATTGCGATTGATAACCATGGCTGCCCACTTCCTGATAGCACATTGAGTGCTTGTGAAGAATCCGATGCTGTACTTTTCGGTTCTGTTGGTGGTCCTAAATGGGAACATCTTCCACCAAACGAACAACCTGAGCGTGGCGCACTTCTACCTCTACGTAAGCATTTCCAATTGTTCTGTAACTTGCGACCAGCACAGATCCACAAAGGGCTAGAAGCGTTCTCACCTCTGCGTGCTGATATCTCTGATCGTGGTTTTGATATTGTTGTTGTTCGTGAGCTAACGGGCGGCATTTACTTTGGTCAACCTAAAGGCCGTGAAGGTGAAGGCGCTAACGAGAAAGCGTTTGATACTGAGGTTTACCATCGCTTTGAAATCGAGCGTATCGCTAAGATTGCTTTTGAATCAGCTCGTCTGCGCCGCAAGAAAGTCTGTTCTATCGATAAAGCAAACGTACTTCAAAGCTCGATTCTATGGCGCGAAGTCGTCACTGAAATTGCAAAAGATTACCCAGATGTTGAGTTATCACATATGTATATTGATAACGCGACTATGCAGTTGATCAAAGATCCTTCTCAGTTTGACGTCATGCTATGTTCAAACATCTTCGGCGACATCCTTTCTGATGAATGTGCCATGATCACTGGCTCAATGGGTATGCTTCCTTCTGCAAGTATGAATGAAAGTAAGTTTGGTCTGTATGAACCAGCGGGCGGCAGTGCTCCTGATATTGCAGGTAAAAACATTGCTAACCCTGTCGCTCAAATCCTTTCTGCTGCACTCATGCTTCGTTACAGCTTAGGCGAAGAAGCCGCTGCACAAGATATTGAAGCTGCGGTAGGCAAAGCACTATCAGCTGGCGAATTAACGGCGGATCTATCCGGTAGCAAGCCTGCGCTGACCACCTCGCAAATGGGCGACAAAATCGCTGAATACATTCTTAATTCATAATAATTAGTACTCTCGCCAGCCAATGACCGATTTACCAGTCATTGGCTACTCAAGGAGAGCGAGACAAGGAAGCAAACACATGGGCAAAACATTATATGAAAAAGTCTACGACGCCCACGTCGTAGTTGCCGCGGAAGGCGAAAACCCAATTCTATACATCGACCGTCACTTGGTTCATGAGGTAACTTCACCTCAAGCGTTTGATGGCTTACGCGAGAAAGGACGCAAACTGCGCCAAGTAAGCAAAACCTTCGCAACCATGGATCACAACGTTTCAACCACAACTAAAGACATCAATGCATCGGGTGAAATGGCTCGAATCCAGATGCAAACCCTAGCGAAAAACTGCGAAGAGTTTGGCGTTACCCTTTATGACATTAACCACAAATACCAAGGTATCGTTCACGTAATGGGCCCTGAATTAGGCATTACGCTTCCTGGTATGACTATTGTTTGTGGTGACTCTCACACAGCAACGCACGGCGCATTTGGTTCTTTGGCATTCGGCATCGGTACTTCTGAAGTTGAGCACGTAATGGCAACTCAAACGCTGAAACAAGCTCGCGCTAAAACCATGAAAATCGAAGTCAAAGGCAAAGTCGCTCCGGGTATCACAGCAAAAGATATCGTTCTAGCGATTATCGGTAAAACGACGGCAGCGGGCGGTACAGGCTACGTAGTTGAATTCTGCGGTGAAGCGATTCGCGATCTTTCTATGGAAGGTCGTATGACAGTATGTAACATGGCTATCGAACTAGGTGCAAAAGCGGGATTGATCGCTCCAGACCAAACAACGTTTGATTACATCAAAGGCCGTAAGTTTGCTCCAACAGGCGCAGATTGGGATGCAGCGGTTGAATACTGGCAAACACTAAAAACAGACGAAGATGCGAAGTTTGACGCAGTTGTAACGCTAGATGCAGCAAGTATTCGTCCTCAAGTCACTTGGGGAACCAACCCAGGTCAAGTTATTGCGGTTGATACACCTATTCCTTCACCAGAATCGTTTAGCGATCCAGTCGAGCGTGTATCTGCTGAAAAAGCTTTGGCATACATGGGGCTAGAAGCTGGCAAAATGCTGTCGGATTACAAAGTCGATAAAGTCTTTGTCGGTTCTTGTACGAACTCTCGTATTGAAGATATGCGTGCAGCCGCCGCCGTTGCGAAAGGTAAAAAAGTCGCATCACATGTACAGGCGCTAATTGTTCCGGGATCGGAGCAGGTAAAAGCTCAAGCAGAAGCTGAAGGCTTAGACAAGATCTTCATCGAAGCTGGTTTTGAGTGGCGTTTACCAGGTTGTTCTATGTGTCTGGCTATGAACAATGACCGTTTAGGTGCCGGTGAACGTTGTGCATCAACCTCAAACCGTAACTTTGAAGGACGTCAGGGTCGTGATGGTAGAACCCATCTGGTTAGCCCTGCGATGGCTGCAGCAGCAGCGATTGCTGGTCACTTTGTCGATATTCGTAACAAATAAGGATAGAGGAAATTTAAATGGCAGGTTTTCAAAAACATACAGGCTTAGTTGTTCCTCTAGATGCAGCGAACGTCGATACAGATGCAATTATTCCTAAGCAGTTTCTACAAAAAGTAAATCGCATTGGTTTTGGTAAGCACCTTTTCCATGACTGGCGCTTCCTTGATGATGCTGGTGAGCAACCAAATCCAGATTTCGTCATGAACCAAGCTCGTTACAAAGGTGCGAGTATTCTGCTAGCGCGTGAGAACTTCGGCTGTGGTTCTTCTCGTGAACACGCACCATGGGCACTTGCTGACTATGGTATTCAGGTGATGATCGCTCCAAGCTTTGCAGACATTTTTTATGGCAACTCTATCAACAACCAAATGGTTCCTGTTCGTTTAACCGAGCAAGAAGTTGATGAGATTTTCCAATATGTTCAAGCAAACGAAGGTGCGCAGGTTACCGTTGATCTGGAAAAAATGATCGTGACAGCAAACGGTAAAGAATATGGATTCGAAATCGATGAATTCCGTCGTCACTGTTTGCTAAATGGCCTAGACAACATTGGTCTGACTCTGCAACACGAAGCTAAAATCGCAGAGTATGAAGCGAAAATTCCTTCATTCTTAAGATAGCGAAAATGAATATAGGGTTGCAGACAAGCAACCCTTTTTTATCGCTGAAATAAAAGCGTAGTAACCTTGGTCTTATTGTCTATATACCCTTTAACTGACACTGTTTATGAAAAGACTCCTTGCGTATGCACTTTTGCTGTTCTCACCACTTTCGTTTTCGGCACCTAAATCCGATTTATGGCCTTATTGGAATGTCAGCAATCAACAAAGCAGTACTTCACTATCTCACCACAAATGGCAAGCCATCCTAGACATTTATCTTATCTCTCAGGGCGATTACACCTTGTTTAAATACGCCCTAGTCACGCCATCCGATAAAGAGAAACTCACACAATATTTATCTGATTTATCAAATACTGACCCAAGAGAACTGAACAAAAAAGAACAGTATGCATATTGGGTAAACCTCTATAACGCACTCACAGTGCAACTCATATTGGATAATTACCCTGTAGCCTCAATCACCAAAATCGGTAGTTGGTTTGGTTTTGGTCCATGGGATGATGAAATCGCAAATGTGGCAGGAAAGCCTTTAACGCTCAATGATATAGAACATCGAATTTTAAGGCCTATTTGGGGTGACCCGAGAACACATTATGCAATCAATTGTGCCAGCCTAGGATGCCCCAACCTGCAACCAAAAGCATTCACCGCGGAAAATACTGAGCTTCTGTTAGAAAAGGCGGCTCGTGATTTCATCAATAGTCATAAGGGTGTTTCGTATCAAGATGGCCAACTGACCCTTTCTTCTATTTATGATTGGTTTGCGCAAGATTTTGGTAGCAGAACTCAATTATTTGACCATCTGAGCAAATACCGAACGGGAGTAACTCATTATGAAGGGAAAATAAAATATGAGTACGACTGGAAATTGAATGAGAAGAAATAACGAACGTTTAGAATAACGGATATGAAAAAGCCCCTGTATCTCTACAGGGGCTTGGAAATAAAGCCTAGCGATGTCCTACTCTCACATGGGGAGACCCCACACTACCATCGGCGCTATTGTGTTTCACTTCTGAGTTCGGCATGGAATCAGGTGGGTCCACAATGCTATGGTCGCTAAGCAAATTTTGTGACCGCTTTTGACTTTCATCTTTTTCAAAGATGAAGACAAATTTACAGTGCGTGTCGAATGCATGGTGCTGATACCCAGAATCGAACTGGGGACCTCATCCTTACCAAGGATGCGCTCTACCGACTGAGCCATATCAGCAAGAAGCTGTGTCTTATAAGACTAAAAAAGCCCGTCGTTAGACGGGCTCTTTTTAAATATGAGCCTGGCGATGTCCTACTCTCACATGGGGAGACCCCACACTACCATCGGCGCTAATTCGTTTCACTTCTGAGTTCGGCATGGAATCAGGTGGGTCCAAATCGCTATGGTCGCCAAGCAAATTCTTTAATTCGGAAAGCTGTTTTCGTTCTTATACACAATCAAGTTTATGTTCTTATTTGAGCCCACAAAACCCCTTGGGTGTTGTATGGTTAAGCCTCACGGGCAATTAGTACAGGTTAGCTCAATGCCTCACAGCACTTACACACCCTGCCTATCAACGTTCTAGTCTCGAACAACCCTTTAGGACGCTTAAAGCGCCAGGGAGAACTCATCTCAGGGCTTGCTTCCCGCTTAGATGCTTTCAGCGGTTATCAATTCCGAACTTAGCTACCGGGCAATGCTACTGGCGTAACAACCCGAACACCAGAGGTTCGTCCACTCCGGTCCTCTCGTACTAGGAGCAGCCCCCTTCAATTCTCCAACGCCCACGGCAGATAGGGACCGAACTGTCTCACGACGTTCTAAACCCAGCTCGCGTACCACTTTAAATGGCGAACAGCCATACCCTTGGGACCGACTTCAGCCCCAGGATGTGATGAGCCGACATCGAGGTGCCAAACACCGCCGTCGATATGAACTCTTGGGCGGTATCAGCCTGTTATCCCCGGAGTACCTTTTATCCGTTGAGCGATGGCCCTTCCATTCAGAACCACCGGATCACTATGACCTGCTTTCGCACCTGCTCGAATTGTCATTCTCGCAGTCAAGCGGGCTTATGCCATTGCACTAACCACACGATGTCCAACCGTGTTTAGCCCACCTTCGTGCTCCTCCGTTACTCTTTGGGAGGAGACCGCCCCAGTCAAACTACCCACCAGGCACTGTCCTCGACCCGGATAACGGGTCTGAGTTAGAACATCAAACATACAAGGGTGGTATTTCAAGGACGGCTCCACACAAACTAGCGTCTGCGCTTCAAAGCCTCCCACCTATCCTACACATGTAGGTTCAATGTTCAGTGCCAAGCTGTAGTAAAGGTTCACGGGGTCTTTCCGTCTAGCCGCGGGTACACTGCATCTTCACAGCGATTTCAATTTCACTGAGTCTCGGGTGGAGACAGCGTGGCCATCATTACGCCATTCGTGCAGGTCGGAACTTACCCGACAAGGAATTTCGCTACCTTAGGACCGTTATAGTTACGGCCGCCGTTTACCGGGGCTTCGATCAAGAGCTTCGACCGAAGTCTAACCCCATCAATTAACCTTCCGGCACCGGGCAGGCGTCACACCGTATACGTCATCTTACGATTTTGCACAGTGCTGTGTTTTTAATAAACAGTTGCAGCCACCTGGTATCTGCGACTCTCATCAGCTCCATCCGCGAGGGACTTCACCGTCAAGAGCGTACCTTCTCCCGAAGTTACGGTACCATTTTGCCTAGTTCCTTCACCCGAGTTCTCTCAAGCGCCTTGGTATTCTCTACCCGACCACCTGTGTCGGTTTGGGGTACGATTCCTTACAATCTGAAGCTTAGAGGCTTTTCCTGGAAGCATGGCATCAATGACTTCACTACCGTAGTAGCTCGACATCGTGTCTCAGCCTTAAAGAGAGCCGGATTTACCTAACTCTCAAGCCTACGCACTTGAACCTGGACAACCGTCGCCAGGCCCACCTAGCCTTCTCCGTCCCCCCATCGCAATTGTAAGAAGTACGGGAATATTAACCCGTTTCCCATCGACTACGCCTTTCGGCCTCGCCTTAGGGGTCGACTCACCCTGCCCCGATTAACGTTGGACAGGAACCCTTGGTCTTCCGGCGAGGAGGTTTTTCACCCCCTTTATCGTTACTCATGTCAGCATTCGCACTTCTGATACCTCCAGCATGCTTTACAACACACCTTCAACGGCTTACAGAACGCTCCCCTACCCAATACAATAAATTGCATTGCCGCAGCTTCGGTTGATTACTTAGCCCCGTTACATCTTCCGCGCAGGCCGACTCGACTAGTGAGCTATTACGCTTTCTTTAAATGATGGCTGCTTCTAAGCCAACATCCTAGCTGTCTGAGCCTTCCCACATCGTTTCCCACTTAGTAATCATTTGGGACCTTAGCTGGCGGTCTGGGTTGTTTCCCTCTCCACGACGGACGTTAGCACCCGCCGTGTGTCTCCCGGATAGTACTTACTGGTATTCGGAGTTTGCAAAGGGTTGGTAAGTCGGGATGACCCCCTAGCCTTAACAGTGCTCTACCCCCAGTAGTATTCGTCCGAGGCGCTACCTAAATAGCTTTCGGGGAGAACCAGCTATCTCCGAGTTTGATTGGCCTTTCACCCCTAGCCACAAGTCATCCGCTAATTTTTCAACATTAGTCGGTTCGGTCCTCCAATTGATGTTACTCAATCTTCAACCTGCCCATGGCTAGATCACTCGGTTTCGGGTCTATATCCAGAGACTGAACGCCCAGTTAAGACTCGGTTTCCCTACGGCTCCCCTATACGGTTAACCTTGCCACTGAATATAAGTCGCTGACCCATTATACAAAAGGTACGCAGTCACCCCACGAAGAGGCTCCTACTGCTTGTACGTACACGGTTTCAGGTTCTATTTCACTCCCCTCACAGGGGTTCTTTTCGCCTTTCCCTCACGGTACTGGTTCACTATCGGTCAGTCAGGAGTATTTAGCCTTGGAGGATGGTCCCCCCATATTCAAACAGGATATCACGTGTCCCGCCTTACTCGTTTTCACTCAAAATGACATGTCGGTTACGGGGCTATCACCCGGTATCGCGATACTTTCCAGAATCTTCACCTGTGTCATTAAAAGCTTAAGGGCTAATCCAATTTCGCTCGCCGCTACTTTCGGAATCTCAATTGATTTCTTTTCCTCGGGGTACTTAGATGTTTCAGTTCTCCCGGTTCGCCTCATTAACCTATGTATTCAGTTAATGATACTCACTTATGTGAGTGGGTTTCCCCATTCGGAAATCGTAGACTCAAGTGGCTTTTACTGCCTTATCTACGCTTATCGCAAGTTAATACGTCCTTCATCGCCTCTGACTGCCAAGGCATCCACCGTGTACGCTTAGTCACTTAACCATACAACCCCAAGAGGTCTTTATGTATGGCAAACAACCAAGGTTTAGTTGTCTCTCATTATTTGAATGAGCGAGAGACATTTCGATTTTGCCGGACTCAAATATGAACAACATCAATGATGTTATTCCCAAGAACACTTGAATGTGTATTGGTACCTACATCTCTAAGAGACATAGGATTTGAGAACTTTTAATAAATAACGATTAATCAAATCGTTATTTGTCAGCTTTCCAAATTGTTAAAGAGCAAGAGTTTTTATAAACAAAGAGTTTACGAAAACCATTTTTAAACACACTCGTAAGAATGCTTAAAGATGGTATCCCGTAGGGGAGTCGAACCCCTGTTACCGCCGTGAAAGGGCGGTGTCCTAGGCCTCTAGACGAACGGGACACTAAGATACTCTTATCTTTCTAAACCTAATCAATCTGTGTGGACACTCATCAAGAGAATCTTTACGTAAGGAGGTGATCCAGCGCCAGGTTCCCCTAGCGCTACCTTGTTACGACTTCACCCCAGTCATGAACCACAAAGTGGCAAGCGTCCTCCCGAAGGTTAAACTACCTGCTTCTTTTGCAGCCCACTCCCATGGTGTGACGGGCGGTGTGTACAAGGCCCGGGAACGTATTCACCGTGACATTCTGATTCACGATTACTAGCGATTCCGACTTCATGGAGTCGAGTTGCAGACTCCAATCCGGACTACGACGCACTTTTTGGGATTCGCTTACTATCGCTAGTTCGCTGCCCTCTGTATGCGCCATTGTAGCACGTGTGTAGCCCTACTCGTAAGGGCCATGATGACTTGACGTCGTCCCCACCTTCCTCCGGTTTATCACCGGCAGTCTCCCTGGAGTTCCCGACATGACTCGCTGGCAAACAAGGATAAGGGTTGCGCTCGTTGCGGGACTTAACCCAACATTTCACAACACGAGCTGACGACAGCCATGCAGCACCTGTCTTACAGTTCCCGAAGGCACTCCCGCGTCTCCGCAGGATTCTGTAGATGTCAAGAGTAGGTAAGGTTCTTCGCGTTGCATCGAATTAAACCACATGCTCCACCGCTTGTGCGGGCCCCCGTCAATTCATTTGAGTTTTAATCTTGCGACCGTACTCCCCAGGCGGTCTACTTAACGCGTTAGCTCCGAAAGCCACGGCTCAAGGCCACAACCTCCAAGTAGACATCGTTTACGGCGTGGACTACCAGGGTATCTAATCCTGTTTGCTCCCCACGCTTTCGCATCTGAGTGTCAGTATCTGTCCAGGGGGCCGCCTTCGCCACCGGTATTCCTTCAGATCTCTACGCATTTCACCGCTACACCTGAAATTCTACCCCCCTCTACAGTACTCTAGCTTGCCAGTTTCAAATGCTATTCCGAGGTTGAGCCCCGGGCTTTCACATCTGACTTAACAAACCACCTGCATGCGCTTTACGCCCAGTAATTCCGATTAACGCTCGCACCCTCCGTATTACCGCGGCTGCTGGCACGGAGTTAGCCGGTGCTTCTTCTGTCGCTAACGTCAAATGATGCTGCTATTAACAACACCACCTTCCTCACGACTGAAAGTGCTTTACAACCCGAAGGCCTTCTTCACACACGCGGCATGGCTGCATCAGGCTTGCGCCCATTGTGCAATATTCCCCACTGCTGCCTCCCGTAGGAGTCTGGACCGTGTCTCAGTTCCAGTGTGGCTGATCATCCTCTCAGACCAGCTAGGGATCGTCGCCTTGGTGAGCCATTACCTCACCAACTAGCTAATCCCACCTGGGCATATCCTGACGCGAGAGGCCCGAAGGTCCCCCTCTTTGAGCCGAAGCTATTATGCGGTATTAGCCATCGTTTCCAATGGTTATCCCCCACATCAGGGCAATTTCCCAGGCATTACTCACCCGTCCGCCGCTCGCCACCCGAGAAACAAGTTTCTCTGTGCTGCCGCTCGACTTGCATGTGTTAGGCCTGCCGCCAGCGTTCAATCTGAGCCATGATCAAACTCTTCAATTTAAGATTTTGTCGGCTCAACGAATACTGACTTCAAAACTGCTCTTACTCGAAAGTAAGACGTAATTTTAAAGCTATTACCATTCCAACAGAATGGTAATGAATTGACTGTGCCAAATAACCGAAGTTATTTGTATTGGTCACTCAGTTCATTGAAACCTAAGTTGCTTTGTTACTAGAACAAAGACTTAACTTTGATTTTCATCAACGAGTGCCCACACAGATTGATAGGTTTAAATTGTTAAAGAGCGTTGCTTTGCAGAAACTTTCTTCTCAAAGCGGAGGTGCATTCTAGCTAGATAACTGTCAGTGTCAAACACTTTTTCAATTTTTCTTTTTAGAAGTCTTATCCTCTACCAACACCTGCTGAAGCCTTGCGACGTCTGCCGTGTCAGTGAGGCGGCATTATAGGGAGATGGATAAACTTAGCAAGCGAAAAAGGTGAATTTATTTAAAAAAAACGTTCGTTTGTTTAAATAAACAACGAACGTCATTTTATGTACTCTTCACCCTCAAGAAAGGAACAGGTTACTCACAAAATGCTGTGGATAACTATTCTTCACTATCAAAGAAGTAAGAGATCCTTGAGCGTGGATTTAAATACTCTCTCACTTTATCGGGAAGTTTATGAGGCAGAATAGCATTAACGATTTTTATATCTTTATCTGCTAAGTCAATAATAGGTGCTTGAGTTCTAGGTACCGACGGATCGTAAATAAGGACATTAGGATATAAAAGGCTGTTCGCATTCACTGAAATTACCAGACCAACCATTTCATTAGACAACTGCACTACTGTCCCCGGCGGGAACACACCCATAAACTTAACTAAAATGTTCAAGTTCTCATTGTTATAAATGTGCTTACAGTTCTTATATAGATAAGAAAGAGCGACATAAGGGATTTTTTGCTCACTTGGTACATTAGGGTGACACAAGTTATCAAAGGCATTAGCAACAGCAATAACTTGAGCGAGTTCGTCAATATCATCCCCTTTCAAACCTAGAGGGTACCCAGAGCCATCAAGCAGCTCGTGATGCTGTTCAATCACTCTTCTTGCACTATCAGGAAACTCTTTAATGTTCTGAGAAATTTCCAATCCGTATTTGGTATGCATTTTTAGGTAGTTTTTTTCAGGCTCAGTTAAAGGTGTTTGTTTACGAACGATAGCTGTAGGAATTCGGATTTTACCGATATCGTGAAAGAGAGAGGCAAAAGCTATCTCTTTTATCTTATCTGCAGGATATCCTTTCGCTCTGCCTATCATCATCGCGATTACTGATACGTTTAACGAATGGAAGTAAATATCTTCAAACTCACTTTTACCATTCATTAAATGTAAGGTGACGCTATCATCGCCGAGCAGCTTATCAACAATATCATCGACCAACTGAGCAGCCTCATCGACAGCATCCATTGGTCGGTTGCGAATCTTGTTCATTACCGCACGCATGCGAGCAAGTGAACGTTCGAATTCTTTTTCACAACTGATCACCCGACGACGATAGGCACTGAGTTTTTCAATTCTGTTTTGTTTTTCTTGCCACAATTTATCAGCTTCACTATTGATATCGCTTTCGACTTCATTTTCTTGATCATCAACAGGAGCAGTATTCGTTACAGGTGGAAGTGGTTGGGTATCACTTTGGCTAGGATTGAGAAACACATGTTGTATTCCCAAGTGTTTAATCAAGCGAATTTGTTCTTGGTCTTTAATCTTAAAACTATTGAATAAAAATGGATGCTCGTTCCACTTTACTGGCAAGCGTATATGTAACCCTGGTTGTAATCTATCGACCGTAATTTTTATGCTCGCCACAATTTACTAAAACCTCTGATAACTTCAGGTACTCTTACTTAGAAGTTGATATTTGAACAACGTCTATAAAGGTACAACTTTTAACACTATTTATTAGCGACAATTATAGACACTATCCTTAGCGAGAGAAAATAGTCACAAGATAGTGCTATCAGCCTTTGTGACTACTTTTGCCTAAATTTGCGAGCTCTTTATGCAATATTGAGCGATAGAAAACTCAAGTAAATGCGCTATTGCATTGCAAAAACGAACATTCATTAGGAATTACGCTTTAAATTTGAAGAAGCAAAATGCTGAATAACACAGTTTGGAGTAACAATACCTTTAAAGATTTTACCTTCAGTAAGAACCCATGGAAATGCCAGTTCCTCTTCTTCAATCAAAGAACTAACGTTACTGATATCCATTTTTGCGTCCAATTTGGTGAATGAGAGCTGCATGATTTGACTGACTGGTCGATGCCACATTAAGTTTTCCTGAGTAGTTTCAAGATCAGTCCCCATGCGTGGAGTAAGGTGTAGGTTCAAACAAGCTCGGTCAATAATACCGACACATTCTCGGTGGTTAATGACCGGAAGGACTTCAATTTCTGATGATAAAAAATACTGCTGTGCTGCAGCTACGGTATCACTTGGGTCGAGGTGTGGCATCTGTGCATGACACAGGTTTTGTAAGGTGCTGATATTTTTCCCAACAACGCCCTCATCCTTAAGTAATGACGGCTTTAACGATTCAATCTTCTTAATCACTGTCGGAATCGCATCCACGCTTTCTGGACCAGAAAGGCATCCACCACTCATATAATCAAGACCCAAATAAGCCAGCAATTTTGCATCATTAATGGCTGCAACTGTGTCTATTGCTACAGACACATTCAGCGAATGACATTCATCCACCAAGGTTTTAATGACTTTATGAATCATTTGTGAGTGAGCCAGTGACTCTAGATAGTTAGGATTGATTTTGAACAAATTATAGCGTTCGGTTGGTAGGCTAGTTGAGATAGTGTTACTTATCTCAACATTATCCATCACAAATTTGATTCCTAACTGCTGCCACATATTTATATCTTGAGTAGCTATAGAACGAAGTGCATCAGGAGCAACCTGCAAATAAAACTGATGGGGGTCCACTTTATAATCCCGCATCTGGCGAACCAAGCAGTACAAGACATCGACAAAATTTTTAGCTTCGTGCTGGCACAGAATATTTAAAGTTACCGTTATTGGTGACGAATGATAAGACTGAAGCAACGCCTGTTCTTTAAATACCTTTTCCTGAACGATGACATCTAACTCTGCCGACAAATTTAGGTCCTGAATAATACTTTCTAATTCCACACGAGTTGAAGATAGAGCCGGAGGTAAAGGAAGTTCAAATAGAGCTTCGTATCCGGAGATGTTCCATGATTGAGTATCTAGTATAGGTTGATATTTTATTTCTACTTGCTTTGTTTCAATAAGATCAGAGATCAATTCTTCCAGTAGCTTCCTTTTCTTTATTTGACGATGTAAATCACTATCAAAAAAACGGATATGCTGTCCGCGATCCTCTGAATGCTGTTCTAGTATCGCCTGAACAGAATGAGTAACAGCCATTTTTGCATTGCTGGCGTCTACACCAAGAACAGAAATACCAACTCTACCTTTTGCAACAGATTGATAAATTTCTGAATGTGACGATTTCAATTCCTGAAAGAAATAGTTGATCTGTCGATGAAGGTAGCGATATGGTTTTTCGTTCACAGGCGCAGAACACTCAATACAAGCCAAATAGAAATTGTCTTTTATTTTGCCAAACATCCGACACTCTTTGAGTCGAGCCATAACATCATTAAGTGTGTTTTCGAAATTGGAAATGCGGCTTTCAATACTCAACGTCATTACCACATAGATAGTATTAGCGATTTGTCGCTGATAAATAACATCCAATTGATCACCAAATGCTTTTTTCGTCAGTATACTGCTTTCAATTGAATGCTTAATGCTAGGCAACAAAGAGAATA
Organism: Vibrio diazotrophicus; assembly: GCF_038452265.1. Lineage (NCBI taxonomy): Bacteria > Pseudomonadati > Pseudomonadota > Gammaproteobacteria > Vibrionales > Vibrionaceae > Vibrio > Vibrio diazotrophicus. The sequence continues at coordinate 403,187 of NZ_CP151842.1, read as the reverse complement.
TGGTAAAAGAAATATCAGGATGCTGTAAAAAGGCGAGCGGAATAGATGCAGCTCTGCACTGTCTAAGCTCCCCTGACGAATGCTTAATTAAGAAATTTCTGCTAGCTGAAGGTTTAGGTGTTTTTAGTGAGCTAGGATCTTCTTCAAACAGCAGAATACTATTCAAACTCACAAGATCGGCCAAACCAAACCCAGATAATTGCTCGAACTTTTTATTACAGGCTAAGATCTTGTTTTCACTATTGGTAATCAATACCCCGCAATTATCCTGCCTCAACATAAAATCAAACCAATGCATGGTCTGCCGATCTTGCTTCACTTCAAAAATTAGTTGCGTTTCTCCCTGAACAACATACTGAGAGAGTTTTTCAGCAGAAAACGAGGCATAAAAACCATGATGCCTATCTTCCCAAAGAGCAACAACACACGTACGTTTGTGTTGGTCTTGACACACAGATTCAAGCAGTTGCTCAATATCGTGCCGATAAGAAGGACTCATTAATGCAAGCCAATCACCAAAGCTATTTATAGAATGATTGGGGAATAAAAAAGGATGAGTTGCCTCTCTGTCGTAACTAAACTCCTGAGTAGCAATATTTAAAGTCCAATTAAAAGGCACCGCTTTTCTTTGCTCAGCCGCTGAACCAAGACCTTCTTGCATACATTCACCTTAAGTTGCAAAAACTTCAGCCAAGATAGCCACTCATGATCTGAGTGGCTTTACTTAACTATAGTTGACCAGCGCTTTAGATTGATTGAGCAAATTCAATTTCGTGACATTAAACTCTGCTTCAAAAGAACAAAGAAGCTTGCAAATCAAACCTCGACTACACCGTCTTCGACTTGTCGACGATACGAATAGGTATCTTCAAAGCGGGAGAATATCCAGTCCCCTGCTGTAATCGGTGGATATCCACCTTGTCCTTGTTTTTCAGCCAAACATGAATCTAAAGTTACAATAGGAGTGTCATAGTTAGGCTCAACAAAAAAAGGCATAGAAAAGCGTGTCTTACCTGAAGTAGGACTAGCCACCCTATGTTTTGTCGAACGGTATATATCATTCGTCCAACGCTGCATTAAATCACCGATATTAACAACGAAAGATCCCTCAACAGGAGTTGCGTCAACCCACTTTTCTTGCTTATTCAAGACTTGTAAACCACCACTCTGATCTTGATACAGCAACGTAATACATCCGTAATCAGTATGAGCTCCCGCTCCATTCGTCTCCTCAGTTTGACTGGGGTAATGGAGCATTCTTAACACTGAAATGGGCAAACTGAAGCTTTGAGAAAAGAAGTTTTCCTTTTCACCTAATGCCAATGCCATCGCTTTCAAGATTTTTAATCCTACATCAAGAGTGAGGGAATAATGCTGTCCCACAGCCTGAGCAAAACCCTCAATATTAGGATATTGGTTTGGACCATATAATTTGGCACAACGGCCTACTTGAGAATGATATGGGGAAAGATCCAAAGCCATATCAAATGATTCTTTGCAATCCAGTTCTCCTAACGGATCAAGTTTTTCTGCACTCAGCCGTCCCCAACCTCGGTGGTTAGAACTCTTTTCGATAGAAATTTTTTGTTTCTCTTCCTCGGGCAAACTAAACAATAAATTGGCCATTGATTGAATATGGTCGAACTGCTGTTGAGGGATGCCGTGACCAATAACATAGAAAAAGCCAAGTTCACGGCAAGCACTGTCTATCTGTTGAATAACAGGCTGCCAATCTTTTTTATTGTCAGAATTCAGTGGGGAAATATCGATAATCGGTAGCGTCATACTTTCTCCTTGTAGACAACTCTCTTCTACGAGCAACTTTCTAATTTGTAACCAAATAAGCAAAAAGCCGACCAAGTAGACAAGTAGTATCAATCGAGAACCAATAAAGCTTGGAGTAAATATTGAGTAGTGAGAAGAGGGAATACTGCACTAGATTAATGCAAGTAAATGAAGGGATGCACCAACCTAGCCTGTAGAGAGCGAATGAGTAGGGATGAAACTTTCTTGAACCAGATACAACAAAGCCCCGACTTTCGTCGAGGCTTTGTTGTTTAAATATGGTACGGTAGGCGGACTTGATAAAAACAGGTAACCACATGATATTAAATAAACTTAACATCCAAACTAAGACCAAGGGTTACCAATGGGGTTACTATTATAAAAAGTTACCAAAGTAACAAAACTCACAAACAGTAAAATCCGGAGATTCCAGCCTACAAGAAAGTACCAAGAACAAAATTCAAATTAAAAATCACTTAAGTCACAGGCATACAAATATGATATGCCTTCGTTAGCATGAGTTTTTTTATACGCTTGCTCTTCATGTGAGTAATCAGTAATAGCCTTTGCCGTATACCCAGAGAACTTTTCTTTCACTTTATTAAGGATATCAATCTCGTCTTTATCAAATAATGATGAATCGAAAGATCTCGTTGCTATAAACCTTTCCCCGACATATCCATTGGGATAAACATCTTCAACCTTCTCTAGATATTTATCTTTAACTAATTGCGCATACACAAAGTCAAAGTTATCAGGAACTGGACCATATGGTAGATGAACATACTTTAGGCCAGTCAAAGAACGAGTCTTATCTTTAAAAACATAAAAATCACTATAGAACATCAGCTTATTTAATATTGTCTTCAACGCACCATCGAATTGACACATAAAGATAATGACTTCAATCATTTTCTGTACATTAAGACCAGTAAATCCAGAAAACTCGTCAACAGAATTATGCTCTAGCTGACGAGTCAACTCACCACTATTTCCGCAATATAGATTTTGATATTCACTATCAATCAGTTGTATTAGAGATTGATACTTTTGTTGAGAAAATAAAGAACGATTTTTCTCTACCAGCATTCTTAAAGATGCTGGCTGCATTGCCATTTCAAGAGATACATTGTGAGCATCTGTTTGCAATGCGCCATTTTCGTATCGACTAAGGGTTACAGCTCCAAAACCCAACATATGACTTAGCTCCTTTTGAGTTAAATCATATTTTTGTCTAAACATAGCAATATCTTCAGGTTGGATAAGTCCTTTATGCTCTCTATAAGCACGATAAGCTTTCTCTAAAGGATCATTATCGCCATCCAATTCTTCGCCACAGCAAGCACACTTATAAATGGTCGAATTTACAGTTATAGGCTCATTCCTAATTTTGTACTCTTCTTTAACCGTTATAGCTTCTTGTGACGTTACCTTTTCACAATAAGGACATACTTTTTCAATCATGATATATCCTCCAATTTAATCCGCATGTTAACACCTTGAAATAAACCTCACATATTAGTGAGAAAATGGGTCTAATCCTTTACAAACCCCATGGACCTTTCTGATGGATGGACAGAAAGACACTTTGTGTGTGCGACACTATCAACGTGAAATATCTTAAGTTTGATATATGCTTCAGTACCGTTCAAATCCTCTGCATACACCCATATTTCACCATCAGACTGATCAAAATCCTTACTAGGCCCAGAGTAATAATTATTTTTCGTTAGATTTAGAATGACTGATTTAAGAGTATTAAAGGTTAATCCTAATTCAATCATACCTGACTGGTTTTTTGCCCTTGGTACTAAGTGAAACCGTCCTTGAGCGACACACATTTTAATTGTTATTAACGCCTCACTTACTGTCACCAGCGCTCCCTTTATTATCAATTGATAAGCCGCAGTATTATTATCAATTGATAAATCCAATCTTTCAAGTTGATTTTGAAACTAGTTAATCCATTTGGGAGTTACCCTATGAAAGTTAGGGTCATTTAATCAAAGATCGAAAAATATCCACCAGTGAAAAGCTGCATATGTCACTGGCCAACTAGACTTGCCGTTCCGTACCACTTCAAGTTTAAAGGCATTGCCTCCATTGCAGAAGATACAGTTATTACGAGTCATATAATCCTTCAAACTCAAAGTGTGCCCTTCCTTTGGAAGAAACTATTAGCACGGTGAAGCCTTCACCTTGCTGCGACATGTTTAGCGTTACACTATACAAACATCGCAGCTCAGTAACCCTTACCAAATAAGGCATAACCACTTTCCCAGCACCCACGAACTGAATCCCCTTTGCGACATAACCTCCGCACAACCCATTATTCGCAGTTCAATGGTGAATATACGCTGATGGTTTATCTCACATTTAGGTAAACCGGGTAACTCGATGAGTTATGGTTAGTCAGTTTGTGCTCTTCTAGGTATTGCTTGAATCGCTCCCTAAAACGCATCTCAGGCCATTCATGACCACAATAGGCAAGCCTTAGCCTAACTATTGGATTAAGAACGCTGTGAGGCACACCGAGGTCTTCATCTACAAAGAAACAAAGCAATCGACAATCTTTGTCGCTCACTCTATCAAGTAACATCTCTCCTATTGCCCACTCGATTGATTCAACATCTTCACGGCTAGGTTGTAATGGTAAATTATCAACCTGGTAGACTTCTTTCACATGAGTATGAATTATTCTCCAAAATGAGTTCACATCTTGAGAGAGGTTTTCACAGTGCGTGACTTGTTCCTGCACCCCTGTAGATCTTATTACGTTTTCTATTACGTATTCATTTACGTCTTTGTAGCTATTATTTAGCTCCCCCCCAGCTAATATTTGGCTGTACGGGGGATAATTATTAGCCCTACCAATCTCTTGTTGTGGTTTGTCCGTCGGATTATCCGCTTCGTCTTCATTTTGGTAGGGATAAATATTAGCCCTACCAAGTTGAGAAATACGCTCAAGATTGAGCGTATAAATACTGGATGAATCCCTTCTTAACCGTTTCGTAATTAGCCCCATATCAGACAATGCTTTGGTAGCGTTCTTAACTGACGCAATCGAAATACACAATATCCGCGCCATTTCAGACACGCTATACCATGAAGAATAGTTTTCTTTTGAGTTGGCTTTGCGACATAAAAACGTTAGCACATGCTTCTCTGTCCCTTTCATGCCGCCAATGTTATCAACAAAGTCCCAATATTCATTTGGAATAGACATGGCTACCCCTCTCTTGATTGGCTTTGCTTTGCCAGCCGCTCAATCTCCTCAAGATTGATGATGTAGCGGGGTATCGAGAACGGGTGTCTAACTACCGTGACAAACCCTCGCTCCTCTAACTGCTTTATCGCAGCGTTTAATTCCGGGATAGACATACAGGTTTGACGCGCTATCTCTTCAATCGTTATAGATACCGAGTGTTCAGAATTGTTCTTGCTGAATGTCCTCATAACAGCTCTCCTTCCATACTCGCAACCTTCTCCTCTATCGCAACCAAAATAGAGAGAACAACGCCTAACACGTCAGAGAGCGTATCATTCAATGACTCGCCACTCTCAGCCGCTAGCTGCGTTATGGATACAATGGCTTTGGCTTGAATTACTTCATCAGCAAGCAGTGGCTCACTGTCCATCACTCGCAGATTCTCCATTACCACGCCTAACGCATCTGGCAGTGTGTGATATAACGTCCCTCCATGATCACTGTCGGCTGCAAGTTGCATGACCGATATAAGGGATTTGGTTTGTAGGAAGTTTTCGCCTAAATGTATTACTTGATTCATAGCGCCCCCTCCTTGATAGGAGTCTGACGCACAAACACTAACGGTAAGCCAGCTAGTTGTTTTCTGGCACGAGCTTCACTGGTAGCTACTGCTGAGATAGTGCGAATACGTTTGAAGTCTGACAGCGCACGAACGCCACCAGCGATAATGAATGTGTAGATCATAGCTGTAGTTACAGCTTGAGTAGGGGTAGTAGTCATGATGACAGCCTCTTGCGATGATGTACTATCACCACCAAGAGGTACCAATCTCATAACTGGTGGTGAACTGAACAAGGTTGGTACTACCGCTCGCAAGGACACGGCCAGCCTTTCAGCTGCCTCATCCAGCCCACCATAATTTGAATGCAACTTCCCTGGGGAATTGCTTTGATGTGCACAGATTTTACGCATAAAAAAACCAGCAATAACAAGCTGGCGTCTATGCGCCTTACGAATAAACGGGGTACCAATCCCGGCTACAGATTTTGCTGCAGCGAACAGAGAATAAACGTATTCAATAATTACTGTCAATCTGAATAGGGTGAATTTGGGCAAGCCGAACCCCTGCGAACGAGTCGCATACATTGTATTTATCATCATATTAAGCCTGTTGAGGTGTCCCTATTTTGAGGAACATTCGTATTGAGATGGTTAACTAAAGGGAGTTGTTACTGTTATTGCTGGTGGGGTAAAACTGGGTAGGTATTGGCAGTACTACCAGTGAGACCGGCTTTGATCAGCTTCCTAGTGAGCCATACCTCACCTTTGCCCGTGATCAATGGGGTAAAACTCCGTTCTCTGCCGTGAGCGGTGTTAAACACGCTACGCTTAATAGTGAAATACTCAGCATCAATAAAGTGCTGATATGGCATATTATGGCTCTTGCTGTATTTCGTGATAGGGTCTGACATTAATATCTTTTCTTTGCGTAACCAGGCGAATAACTTATTGCGCCCAATACCTACCGACTTAGCAAACACCTCAAGATTCACACCTGACTTAGACGAACTAACAGCATGAGCAAACTCAACATCATCCTTTGTCTCTTCAATATAGGCTTGCTGGTGATCGAGCATTCGGCTTTGCTCTAACATCATTTCAATAGCCTCCGTTCTGGTGCGAGGCAGATGCGGCCGTGATGCTCTTTCTAACTCATCGAGCCTTTTGATAATAGCGTGGCGTAGCTTGATGTTGTAACCAGAGACCAAAGTTAGTGTTAACTCTTTATCCAGCTTATATTCCGTTTGCTCCCTGTTCTGAGCATCAAAATAGATATCCTGAAAATTCAGGACATCCAGATTTAATTCACCAAGCATCTTGGTTACGTCAACCTTTACGTTGTCATGACGCTTACTGGTTAGCTCTGCAATTTCTCGACTACTCATTGCAATTGGTTCACAAGTATTGGCTACGGGATGAATAGTGTTATACTTGCTATCGGATATTGATTGCGCCCCTTGTTGGGCGTTTTCTTTTTTCATAGCTCCCCTTCCCTCTCTTCGTGACACTCAATGACGTAATCCACCAGCGAGTCAACAAAGGCTTTAGCCGCTTCTGTATCTTCGTGAAAGCACATATCCATGATGTTCTGTTTGTCCATTGGCAACCCTGAATACAGGTAGCTCTCAGCAATGTTTATACCCCACTCTGCGCCACTGTCTGCGCCTCTGGTTGAACGATAGATTGAGCCATCTTCAAACACCTCTAACAGCTCATCACCGTTCTGGGCATAGTCCATTGCTAGCAACTCATCTTGAAAGGTTTTAGCCGGTCGTGCGCTGTCGTCCAACTGTCGACTAGGTGCAACAATAGTCATCATTAGCTTGCTGCCATTCTCGTGACATCTTCCGGCTGATTCACTTTGGACCTTTGCTTGCTCGGTTTGCTGTGTTTGATTAAGCATTTCGTTTAAACCCCATTCCGTAGTTAAAGTTGAAATCGTCACCAGAAGCCCATTCAAATTCGGGTAGATCAGTTTGTGATATCGTTTGCTGTGCTACTGAGGATGTAACGTTATCGCGCATATTGGCTAGGATGCCTTTTGACTGCCGGCTGTCATTCTTGCCACCAGATTTAGGAGAGTTAGGTGCATTAAGAAGGCTGTTTGCTTCCAAATACTGCCTATTGTTGTCAATCCAATTATTCAACGCATAAGCATCATCAGCAACACCAGCAATAGCAGAAACAGGAGTGCTTGATACTATCGGTGATAGTGACTGCGCTAACCCATTACCAGCCAAGGAGCCCAGCATTGTTGTACCTTGAACACCACTAGCTACGTTCCCTAAAAAACCATTACCACTCATCGCTTTTTTTGCTTGCCCTTTTACTGCCTTTTCCCAATCAGTACTGTCATCAAAAAGATCACGAGCCCACTTCGAAACTTCAGCAAACCCTTTCCCAATAATGCCTGCAGGGCTAGTTACAAAGTCAGTCGCAATATCTAACCCTTTTTCGTCAATTGCATCCCCCGTAAGTCTTGCAATATTAGCCTTACTGGTATCCTGTGAGATTGCTTGACCCGTATATGCCGTTTCATTGGTGTAAGCACCAGCGTTCTTTTCAGCTTGAGTGGGCTCACGGAAATGAATGGAACCATACTCCGTTGGCTTATTGATTCGTTCAGCGATAGCGGCTTCCTCTGGGTTACTAGCCGCACGCATATTTGCCAAAATACCACGACCACCATTTGCATACGTGAGTCCATAGCTACTAAGCCCCCCAATTGGTGAAAAGCCCGAAGTCCCTTCTATTGAAGCTTCCGCCTCCTCCCTAGCTTCTTTTTCAGCTTTGGCTTTAGCTTTTCGCTCCGCTTGCTCTTGAGCTCTTCTTTCAGCCTCTTGAGCCTTACGTTCTGCCTCTGCTTTAGCCTTTGCTTCGGATTCTTGTTGGGTTTTACGCTGGGAGTAATTGTTATTCCTATCTCTGTCACGATCTCGTTCTATACGCTCTCTATTACCTTGAACAGATTCGCGGCTTTCAGACGAACCACCGCCATACGTATCTCTTGGTGTATACCCCATATTAACCTCGCATTCGGTTCAGAATTTCGCCAGACAACTTACCGCTAACTGCATAACAACAAGTGCTAGCGTTCTCGTTATATTCCATTACGCTACCGCCTGATCACGTCGTGCAATTTGGTCATCCATCCATTGTTCAACCTCTGATTCAATCCAAGCTACTGAGCGAATCCCGAGAGAACAACTCTTGGGAAATAACCCTGCGCTCATATAGTCGTAAATCGAGCTTTTCGACAAACCAGTCATCTTTGAAACTTCATGTAGACGAATAAAGCGACGTGCACTAGTTGATTCTTTTTTCATTCTGCTATCTCCAGATACAAAAAAACCTCCCGAAATAGGAGGTTAGAAGTAAGTTCAACGCTCTGAGCTTGTGCTGAATGTAGCTAAATATAGATACAAAAAAACCGCCAGTTAAAGGCGGTTACACAAATTTCAGATATAAAAAAAGCAGAGTTATTACAGCTCTGCCATCATTGGGAATTATCGCGCAACTCTCTTCGATGTCAACACTTTTGACGGTAAGGTGTAAAGAAGTAATCCAGCCCCATAATTGACACACCTTACCGCTACTAAGATGCTTTTTACGGAATCCTGTTGGAAGGTACGCTCCTTGGGCAATCGTAAGCCTTATAAACGCAGCCAATAAGAATTCACACAATGCACCAACCTTAATCGTTTCCACCATTGGTGTAAAACTCAGTCACAACAGTCTGAAAGCCACTACATCCTTTCTTCCGAGTTATCCTACTAAACTTACGCAATTCTCAAGCCCCGGATACCAACCTTTAATGTTTCGCCTTTGCTCGCTTGTTCAATGCGATCACTCCACCAGCACATAACTGGTTTCCTTCGCTCCAAATAGTCGGAATGGTTGTACGCACGTCTTATCTTGTTTGGTTCCTGGTGCGACAATGCACTCTCGATAACATCACCATCAAAGCCCTGAGCATTTAATGTCGTACTCGCTAGACCACGTAAACCATGAGCTGTAGTCCTGTCTTTAAAGCCAATGCGTTTAAGTGCAGCGTTAGCTGTCTGGGTGTTAGCATGAGTCTTAGGGTTTCGGTCTGCAGGGAAAATATATTCTCTGTGGCCAGAAATTGGTTTCATGTTTTCAATAATGGATAAAGCTTGAGGAGTAATAGGTACAGTGTGGGTAGTGTGCATTTTAGGAACTGGTACAACCCAAACCATTTCTTCAAAATCTATCTGTGACCATTTAGCGGTTGCTGCTTCGCTCGGTCTCACCATGGTGTGAAGTTGCCACAAAATAAGGTTTCTAGTCGTTGTTGAGAGGTTAGCGCTATCTATTGATGCAACTAGTTCAGGGAGTTCTTCAGGGGTTAGTGCTGGGTTATGTTTTACTTTCTGAGATGGATACAGCTTAGTAAGCTCAACAAGAGGATTAAATTCAATGGCGCCATTAACCACAGCAATACGCATTATCTCATTAGCAATGATACAAATACGTTTAACCGTTTCTATTTTGCCTTGCTTAGCGATCGGGTCGAGAACGCCTTTCATCAACATTGGCTTAATCTCTGTCACCGGCACATGACCAATTGCAGGTCTTAAATATTTATCCACCATTCGAGCACGCTTGTTATATGTCGTGATAACGGTAGTTTCTTTCTTAATAGCTAGGTATTCATCAGCGAACGCTGAAAAAGTACTAGTGAGCTCATTAAGTTTAGATTGCTCTAATGCTAGCTTATGAGCTTTTGGGTCGATTCCCTGGGCAAGTAGTTTTCTAGCCTCGTCTCTCTGTTCCCGAGCAAAAGCCAAAGATACATCAGGATAATTCCCGAAACTGATCTTATTACGTTTCTTAGTTATTGGGACGTAGTAGTTAAACATCCAAGCTTTTGCGCCATTTGGGCGGATACGCAAAGATAATCCGTTTCCATCGACTAACGAATACTCTTTCTCTTTTGGTTTCGCTTGCTTGATTTGAGTCGCTGTTAAGCTGGTGGTGAGACGCGCCATAATTCAGTTCCGTGTTTGGGAAATATACCGCTGGGGTTACTAACAGGGTTACATAAATCACTGGCTGCAACAATACCTCTTCGACCTACTCGGAATTAAGATATTGATTTTTCATGGGGTTATAAAACGAAAAAAGACGTCCTAGGACGTCTTCATCTTAAATATGGTACCGGTAGGCGGACTTGAACCGCCACGCCCGAAGGCAACGGATTTTGAATCCGTCGTGTATACCAATTTCACCATACCGGCATCTAGGCTATCGCCTTTGATGGTTGGATTATACGGAAGAAACTAACGGGTGCAATAGCAATATACTGAAAACAAAATCGTTTGCTGAATATTTCGCCATATAGTGTGACAAAGCTAAGCTCAGAAGAGAAAATTAAATTCATATCCCCAAAAAGCCTCCCATCTAGAAAGTTTTAAAGGCTATTCACCGTAATACCCGAAGCCTAGCCGTTACCAATGTTAGCTAGAACACCATGTATCATTTCTGCTCGAATCTTCTGCGTTCTTGAAGCTGCAAGTATCCAAATTCTTCCAACTCGCTTCTCTGAACTCACCAAAGATCCTTAGATTTCATACAGTTGTTAGATACGACACCAGTAACATACAAGAATCAATTAAAGCGACAAAAATCACATTTAATACAATCCTCTACTGCTTTAAAAAAAATATTCGTGATATTCTGCGCAAAATTTTCAACAAAGCATTGCGGTTTTCAGTTTTGACCTAAATTTCATCTGGCACTATATGAGACAAAGCTCATAAAAGAATGGAGAGATGCTCACACTACGAAGTCGGATTCGAGTCGCAATACAATTACCGGAGTATTAACAATACAGAATATTGACACTTTTATTGTGTGTATAAAAAAATATCCAATTTATTGTAATTTTGTTGTGTTTTGTAGATGTACGCTTGTTTGAGGGTTAGTATTGGTCACTCTGATAACATCTAATGATAATGGAGCTCATCATGTTTTCAGTTGAAAATGTAAAAAGTGGAATAATAATAAAAAAAGGCTCTACTTATGCAGAATTAGATTTTTTAGTACAACCAATCGTTGATACCGAAAGTTCAGAGATTAGATATTTTGAAGTTTTATCTCGAGTAAGTAAACATTCGGGGGAACAGTTAAATAGCGAAGACTTCTTTAGTGAAATTGATGATGAATTTATAAAGCTAGTATCCATTCATCAGATTTATTACTTTCAGAGACATGGTATAGGTAAAGAATTTTCTATTAACTTAACAATGTCAACCCTACTTGACGAACAGTTTATATTGAGCTTGTTGAGTTTCAAAAAGAAGAACTTCATTTTAGAAATAAATGACGTAAACCATGATGTTAGATGTACCATCCTACTTAACAATATCGCTAAACTACAGAGATCTGGAATAAAGATATGGTTAGATGATTATTACCATGAGTACAATAGTGCAAATCTCACATTTGGTTTAATTACGTGGGATAGAATTAAAATCGACAAAAGTGTTTTACATCATAACTCAGACGTTAGTTTATTGGCCGATTCTATATACTATGTATTGCAGCCATACTGCAAAGATGGCTTGATTTTTGAAGGGATCGAGAGCTCATTTCAACACAATGTTGTTAAAGGAGAGAATATTTTAGGTCAGGGGTATTATTACGCCTATCCTGATACATTGAACTCATTCGAAGATAATACATTTCAGCTGAAAAAAGATAAAAATGCTACTTACTAGAAAAATTAAAATATATAACAGCAATTTTAAAGTTAGATTTTTTTCAAAGCATTATCACATAGTGTCAATTCAAGGTGCTATAGGATATATCTCTTATATAGGGAATGTAATAAAAATCCCTAATAATGGATGTGTACTTGTTCCTAAAAACAGTTTAGTTAATTGCGCTATTGTACCTATAAATGGGTGTGAGTTTTATATAAACATTTATAAAATACATAGAGTCCGACGAGACATATTTTTAAAAATAAACTTTGAAAACATATCTGCATTAGCTGAGGTTGAAAATTCAAATTTATTATCAAAGTCAGTTTTAATAGATGCTCTACATGAAAAAATTTATCATTCACTATCTAATGAAAACCGGATATCTGACCGTTCTTATTCTGGAAAAGTATTTAGTGTTATTCGAAAGGATTTATGTAGGCGTTGGGAGCTTGAAGATATATGTTGTATTCTCTATCTATCTAAAACAACTTTATGTAGAAGATTAAAGGAAGAAAATACTTCTCTTTCACAACTTCTAACGACAGCAAGGATGGCTAAAGCAGCGCATTTATTGAAACATAGCTATTTACCTATATACCGAATCAACTTGAAGATGCTGGCTTGAGAACCTGAAAATTATCATTAATTCGAGATGTCAAAGAGCCTGCGATCTCTGGAAGAGTCACTGCAAAAAATTGGTCTATTGCCGCCTTGAAGTCCCGTTTTCTTTTGAAGTAAACGTTGTTCCTCGACTTCTCATTCATTACTTTCCATAGCCGTTCGATTGGGTTGAGGTTTGGACTGTAAGGTGGAAGATAATGCAGTTCAATATTCAGGACAAACGCCGCATTTTTGACTAAGTCACTGCGGTGATATCCCGCACCATCCAAGATGATATGAAGCTTATGGGCTAAGGGATAACTCTTTCTTAACTCACAGAAAAAGCGAACAATCGATTCACTGTTAATGATCTCATAGTTGTGAACAATGGTTGCTCCAATATCCGACAAGTTCAGTGCGCCAATAATGTTCAATCGGCTACGATTACCCGTTGTTTCAATCACTTTATCCTGACCAGTTCGTATCCAGCCATGAGATATTTTTGTTGATAGTGTTGGGTGAACTGCGTCGATAAAGACTATCGATTCATCCTTGCCACAGCTTGCCTTTAACGCTTCATAAGCCTCTATAAATGCTTGCTGTTGTGCTTCATCAAACTTGTGTGGTACGCCTTTCGGTTGCTTGTAGCTAAAACCATTGTGGTGAAGCCATTTATTCATACCAGAAACCGTGTAATCCAGTCCAAATGTCTCTTTAACGTAAGTGACAATTTGATGCGTATGAGAATAGGTTTTCTCAGTCAAATGCTCGATTAGGTGCATGGTTTGAGTAGCAGAAAGCTTGCTTTGGCTTCCGCCATTTTCAGGCTTAAGTTTTTCAGAAAGAACGTAGTCGCTGAGATGACGAGCAACGGTCGATTCATGAATACGAAGAGCTTGTGAAATCATAGTCTGACTCCAGCCTTCAGAAGCCAGCAAAACAGCCTTAATGCGGTCGCAAACTCGACTATCACGTTCAATGTCGTGCATTTGTTCGAGTTGCAGTTTCTGTTGAGGAGTCAGTGTAATTTTCATGGTTCGTAGCATGATCCTGATTCTATCGAAAATCAAGCATCTTCAATGATCACGGGTATATCTACCATATCGGATAAGTGCGGGTTCAATAGTAGCTCGTATTTTTGCAAAAAGTTTAAAGACTCTTATGGGTTCCCTCCAAAAGTGTATCGAACTCTAGATGATTAAATACTCTTGACCAACTCCTTTTAATCTAGACTAGTCTGCACTTACCGTTGACCTTGCCGAGGATATGAAGACCAGAGACGATATGTATCAAACGATATTTTAGTATATTGAGGTTGATTATCATCGGACGAGAAGGCAAAGTGCTGTTGGATATCCAAGCCCTGTTAACTTTGAAAAACAAAATGACGCTTAATGAAGTGTCCAATCTGGCTGGATCAATATCCTGCGGCTATCTAATAAGGAATACTCGTTCGCTATGAATACTACTTTGCCACCCGCTGGCTTTTTTCGCCGTTTAGGCGCTTTAATTTATGACTCGTTGATCGTGCTGGCCATTCTAATGATAGCTGGTGGCGTTGTCGTGGCCTTGATGGAAGCTTTGGTTGCCGCTGGTTTAGTGAGCTACGCGCCTTATCAAGATGCCAGTGATCTATTAACAGGCCATCCCATTTGGAGCCCTGTTTATACACTTTACCTTGCGCTAGCTTGGTTATCTTTCTTTGTTTATTTTTGGACTCGAGCTGGACAAACACTCGGAATGAGAGCTTGGAAAATTGTTGTTCGAAATACTGACGGCAATAGAATCACGGTTACGCAAGCGCTAATTCGTCTAGCGACGGCATGTTTTGGTTTAGGCAATCTGACGGTTTTAATTGACCCACAGAAACGCAGTTTCCAAGATATGTGGGCAAAGACAGAAGTGGTGGTGTTACCAAAGGTTCGCTAATACCAATTCACGATTTACAGACAATAAAAAGGAAGGCTTAGCCTTCCTTTTTATTTAGAGTTTTCTTCTTAACAACAACAGAGCAATGGTCAAGAACACCAAACTTGGAGCTATAGCGCCAAACACAGGCGGTATGTTGTATACCAAGCTAAGAGGTCCAAAGAATTCGCTGGAAATGTAGAAGGTGAAACCTGCAATTACACCAGACAAAATTCGAGCCCCCATTGTCACACTTCGTAGTGGACCAAAAATAAATGAGAGCGCCATCAACATCATTACAGCAATAGAAAATGGCTGAGAAATCTTACGCCAGAACGCCAACTCATAACGGGATGAGTCTTGTTCGGATGCTTTAAGATAGTGAACATAATCATAAAGCCCACTTAACGCTAACTCTTCTGGTTTTACCGTCACCACGGCCAACTTATCTGGTGCTAAAGCGGTTTTCCAGCGGTATTCCGGCAATGAGTGTTTTGAAATCACGATATCGTCATTCATATCTGTCACAACAACATCTTTCATTAACCAGTTATTTTCACCAATATAGTCTACTTGCTTTGCGTTATATACCTGACGCAATTGCTTGTTCTCATCAAAACGCCACATGTTCATAGCGTAAAGTCGGTTGTCATTGATCTTACCAATAAAGATAAAATCATTGGCATCTCTAGCCCAGACACCCGTTCGAACAGATAAAATCTGTCCACCTGACGTCGCAAAAGAACGCAAATCACGAGCCATTTTCTGCGCTTGTGGAGCACCCCACTCCCCTAAAAGAGTAATGATGATCATGAGAGGGACTGCTGTCTTAAGAACCGATAAACCGATATCCAGCTTTGAGAAACCCGCCGCTTGCATTACCACAAGCTCCGAACTTGCCGCTAACGCACCTAAACCAATCAAAGCACCGAGCAAGGCAGCCATCGGGAAGAACATCTCAATGTCGCGAGGTACGCTAAGCAGGACGAAAATCAGTGCCTGAATCAAATCATACGTTCCTTCACCAACTTTACGCAGCTGTTCAACGTATTTGATAATTCCAGACAAACCGACAAAAGTAATCAGTACCAAGGTGCTCGTGGCTATGATTGTTCGTCCGATATACCAATCTAAAATCTTAAACACGACTTAAGCTACCCTTTTCTTTTGTTTGAATTTGTCTTTCAATCTTCTCACTGCAACGCTGTCCATTAGGTTGGCCATAATCGCCGCTAATAACAGAGCTGCATTTATCGGCCACATACCAACAATGGTAGGAATGCTGCCATCTTCAATCGCCGATTTGGTCGCACTGATTGCCAAGAAGTAAGTGAGATAAATTAATATTGCTGGCCCCATCTTGGCAAAACGTCCTTGGCGCGGGTTAACTGCAGATAAAGGAACAACCAACATAGTTAGCAATGGAATACAGACAACCAGAGAAATACGCCACTGAAGCTCGGCTTGTGCTTGTCTGCTTGAATTCTTCACCAGTTCAAGAGTCGGTATCGCTTCCCAGTCTCGACCACGATCTTTGACTTCGCGTTGCCCAATCAAACCTTCGTATTCATCAAACTTGGTCACCATATAATCGACGCGAGTTGGCACACCTTCGTAACGGGTACCTTCGTACATGGTGATCACTTGTCGACCATCACTTAACTCTTTCACATTTCCATAATTTGAAAACATCACACTTGGAAGAATCGACTCACGCGGCGCCAATTGTGCTACAAACACATTTGAGAGTTTACGGTTTTCAATATTATCGATGAAAACGACCGAAGAACCGTCCGGTGAACGTTGAAACTGTCCTTTTTGCAACAAATCAACACTATTTTCAGACGCCAGTTTCTCCATCAAATGTGCTTCTCTATCTTGACTCCAAGGAGATAACCACATCGAGTTAAAAGCAGCCACACTTGCAGTAATAACTGCAAGATACAAGGCAGCGCGTACCAAGAACTTATTCCCGATACCCGTTGCATTCATGACTGTTATTTCACTTTCAGCGTATAAACGGCCAAAAGTAAGCAAAATCCCGATATAGAGACTTAAAGGCAGCATTAATAAACCCATTGCCGGCATGTTTAGACCAACAATGGATAAAATCATTCGAGCTGGAATTTCACCGTCGGAAGCATCAGCCAAAACGCGAATAAACTTTTGGCTTAAAAACACTAAAAAAAGTACGAAAAATATCGCAAATTGGCTCTTTAGTGTCTCGCGGATCAAATATCTAACAATAATCACGCTGAAATTACCTATACAAAACTTGTTTTTTTGATGGAATCACTATAATTTCTCGTTGAATCTTTTATTTTTTTAATTTTTGACTAACTGTTAGTACACTTAACAAAGATGTAATCCTGATAAGGATTCAACAAGTGTAGATGCATTATCTAACATTTAGTTCTATTTGTCTTCAAGATGTAGGAGTACGCATGGAGTTCAGTGTTAAAAGTGGTAGCCCTGAAAAACAACGCAGTGCATGTATTGTTGTTGGGGTATTCGAACCACGTCGCCTTTCTCCAGTCGCAGAACAGCTCGATAAAATCAGCGACGGCTATATTAGTTCACTACTTCGTCGTGGTGACCTAGAAGGTAAACCAGGTCAGATGCTACTTCTGCATCAAGTACCGGGTGTTCTTTCTGAGCGCGTATTACTAGTTGGTTGCGGTAAAGAGCGCGAACTAGGTGAGCGACAATACAAAGAAATCATCCAAAAAACCATCAGTACTTTGAACGAAACAGGTTCAATGGAAGCGGTGTGCTTTTTGACTGAGTTACACGTAAAAGGTCGTGATACTTACTGGAAAGTTCGTCAAGCTGTTGAAGCAACCAAAGATGGCCTATACACCTTTGATCAGTTCAAAACCATCAAGCCTGAAACTCGCCGTCCACTGCGTAAATTGGTATTTAACGTACCAACTCGTCGTGAATTAAGCCTAGGTGAGCGCGCAATTTCTCACGGTTTGGCTGTTTCATCGGGTGTTAAAGCTTGTAAAGATTTGGGTAACATGCCGCCAAACGTAGCAAACCCAGCTTACTTAGCTTCTCAAGCACGTCGCCTTGCGGATGATTACCAAACCGTAACCACCAAGATTATTGGTGAAGAAGAGATGGAAAAACTGGGTATGAGTTCATACCTAGCGGTTGGTCGTGGTTCGAAAAACGAATCCATGATGTCCATCATTGAGTACAAGGGTAACCCTGACTCAGAAGCAAAACCGATCGTTCTTGTTGGTAAAGGTCTGACTTTCGATTCAGGCGGTATTTCTCTTAAACCAGGCGAAGGCATGGATGAGATGAAGTACGACATGTGTGGTGCAGCTTCTGTATTCGGCACAATGAAAGCATTGGCGAAACTGAACCTACCGCTAAACGTTATCGGTGTTCTGGCGGGCTGTGAAAACATGCCGGGTAGCAACGCTTACCGCCCAGGTGACATCTTAACGACTATGTCGGGTCAAACCGTTGAAGTACTGAACACAGATGCTGAAGGCCGTTTGGTTCTTTGTGATGCACTGACTTATGTTGAGCGCTTCGAACCAGACTGTGTTGTTGATGTAGCAACGCTAACTGGCGCATGTGTTATCGCATTGGGTCACCACATCAGTGGCGTGGTTTCTAACCACAACCCTCTAGCTCATGAACTTGTGAATGCTTCCGAGCAAGCAAGTGACCGTGCATGGCGTCTACCAATGGCTGACGAATACCATGAACAGCTAAAGAGCCCATTTGCGGATATGGCAAACATCGGTGGTCGTCCGGGTGGTGCAATTACCGCGGGTTGTTTCCTGTCTAAATTCGCCAAGAAATATAACTGGGCGCACCTAGATATCGCTGGTACCGCTTGGAAATCTGGCGCAGCGAAAGGTTCAACGGGCCGTCCGGTCTCAATGCTTGTCCAATTCTTGCTAAACCGCAGTGGCCAAGAGACCGAGGAATAATCCTCATAGATAAAAAGGGCCGAAAGGCCCTTTTTTAGTAATACGGTTCGATATACAGAAACACTATGTCTACAGCAACGTTCTACATCGTCAAAGAAGATAGCCCGCAAAGCTCTGCACAAGGGTTCAATGATTACGTGGTTTATCTCTGCCAACACTTTTCCCGTCAAGGCGCAAAAGTGTACCTACAATGTGGCGATAAAGCGCATGCTGAAAGAATTGCGGAATGCCTTTGGCAGGTGGAAGCTAATGATTTTGTTGCGCATAATCTAGTGGGAGAAGGTCCGAAATACGGCACTCACATTGAGATTGGTCATGTAGGCGTGAAACCTTCTTGGAACCGCCAACTGGTAATAAATTTGGCCGATAATCATACAACCTTTGCGAACGCCTTCACAGAGGTGGTAGACTTCGTCCCCTGCGAAGAAAAAGCAAAACAATTGGCGCGTGAACGTTACAAAATGTACCGCCAAGCCGGTTATCAGTTGCAGACAATTGAAATCCAGTATCCGTAACACCAACTGGATAAGAACACATGTTCATCCTTATAGTTAAGCTCTCTTGAAAAAGAGAACTCACTTATAGCGATAGACTTAAATTAACCATCAAAGTATCCATTTAAGAGCACTATGGAAAAGACATACAACCCAACATCAATCGAACAAGATCTGTATAAGACTTGGGAAGAAAAAGGCTACTTTAAGCCTCACGGTGACACATCAAAAGACGCATACAGCATCATGATCCCGCCACCGAACGTCACTGGTAGCCTTCACATGGGTCACGCATTCCAAGACACCATTATGGATACCTTGATTCGTTGCCAACGCATGAAGGGAAAAAACACCCTTTGGCAAGTGGGTACTGACCACGCTGGTATCGCAACTCAAATGGTTGTTGAGCGTAAGATCGCTGCAGAAGAAGGCAAAACTAAGCACGATTACGGCCGTGATGCATTCATCGATAAAATTTGGGAATGGAAAAACGAGTCAGGTGGCACCATCACTAAGCAGCTTCGTCGCTTAGGTGCATCGGTTGACTGGGATCGTGAACGTTTCACTATGGATGACGGCTTCTACAAAGCGGTTCAGGAAGTGTTCGTTCGTCTATACAAAGATGATCTTATCTATCGTGGTAAACGTCTGGTTAACTGGGATCCAAAACTGCACACCGCAATTTCTGATCTTGAAGTTGAAAACAAAGACGTTAAGGGCAACATGTGGCACTTCCGCTACCCTCTAGCTGATGGTGTTAAGACTGCTGACGGTAAAGACTACATTGTTGTTGCAACCACTCGTCCAGAAACCATGCTTGGTGATACGGGTGTTGCGGTAAACCCAGAAGATCCTCGTTACAAAGAGCTTATCGGTAAAGAAATTATCCTTCCTATCGTTGGTCGTCGCATCCCTATCGTGGGTGACGAGCACGCCGATATGGAAAAAGGTACGGGTTGTGTGAAGATCACACCTGCGCACGACTTCAACGACTATGAAGTTGGTAAGCGCCACCAGCTACCAATGATCAACATCTTCACTTTTGATGCTAACGTGCGTAATGCTGCGGAAGTATTCAACTCAAACGGTGAAGCGAGCGAAGCATACAGCACTGAACTTCCAGCTAAATACCAAGGTATGGAGCGCTTTGCTGCACGTAAAGCGATCGTTGCTGAATTTGAAGAGCTTGGCTTACTAGACGAAATCAAAGATCACGATCTAACCGTTCCTTACGGTGACCGTGGCGGTGTGGTTATCGAACCAATGCTGACAGACCAATGGTACGTGCGCGCAGGTATTCTTGCCAAGCCAGCGGTTGAAGCGGTTGAAAACGGCGACATTCAGTTCGTACCTAAGCAATACGAAAACATGTACTTCTCTTGGATGCGTGATATTCAAGACTGGTGTATCTCTCGCCAACTATGGTGGGGTCACCGTATCCCAGCTTGGTATGACGCTGAAGGCAACGTATACGTAGGTCGTACTGAAGAAGAAGTTCGTGCGGATAACAATATCCCAGAAGATGTTGCACTAAACCAAGACGAAGACGTTCTGGATACTTGGTTCTCTTCTGCGCTTTGGACGTTCGGCACTCTTGGCTGGCCAGAAAAAACAGACGCACTGAAAGTATTCCACCCATCAGAAGTATTGGTGACAGGTTTTGACATCATCTTCTTCTGGGTTGCTCGTATGATCATGATGACCATGCACTTCATCAAAGATGAAGACGGCAAACCGCAAGTACCATTTAAGACTGTTTACGTTACCGGTCTAATCCGTGACGAAAACGGCGACAAGATGTCGAAATCGAAAGGTAACGTGCTGGATCCTATCGATATGATCGATGGTATTGATCTTGAGTCACTAGTAACTAAGCGTACTGGTAACATGATGCAGCCGCAACTTGCTGCGAAGATCGAGAAAAACACACGTAAAACATTCGAAAACGGTATCGAACCATACGGTACTGACGCACTTCGCTTTACCCTAGCAGCAATGGCTTCTACTGGCCGTGATATCAACTGGGATATGAAGCGTCTGGAAGGTTACCGTAACTTCTGTAACAAACTATGGAACGCTAGCCGTTACGTAATGATGAACACAGAAGAGCAAGATTGCGGTTTCGCAGCGGGTGCTGAGCTTGAATACTCTCTGGCAGACAAATGGATCGAGTCTCAGTTTGAACTTGCAGCGAAAGCATTCAACGAGCACATCGACAACTACCGTCTGGATATGGCAGCAAACACTCTGTACGAGTTCATCTGGAACCAATTCTGTGACTGGTACCTAGAGCTAACCAAACCTGTATTGTGGAAAGGTACTGAAGCACAGCAACGCGCAACACGTCGCACGCTAATCACAGTACTAGAGAAAACGCTGCGTCTGGCTCACCCAGTATTGCCATACATCACCGAAACTATCTGGCAAAGCATCAAGCCGCTAGTAGACGGTGTTGAAGGCGACACTATCATGCTACAGGCTCTACCTCAGTACGATGCTGCGAACTTCAACCAAGAAGCACTAGATGACATCGAATGGGTGAAAACCTTTATTACTGCGATTCGTAACCTACGTGCAGAGTACGACATCAATCCAGGTAAACAGCTTGAAGTGATGTTGAAAGTTGCTAACGAGCAAGATGCTGCGCGTCTTGAAGCGAACAAACAAGTACTGGTTTCTCTAGCGAAACTGGAAAGTGTTCGCGTGCTTGCAACGGGTGAAACCACACCTGCATGTGCAACGGCACTGGTAGCGAAATCTGAGCTGATGATCCCAATGGCTGGTCTAATTGATAAAGATGCAGAATTGGCTCGTCTAGCGAAAGAAGTGGCGAAAACCGAAGGCGAAATCAAACGCATCGAAGGTAAGCTAGGTAACGAAGGCTTCGTTGCTAAAGCGCCTGAAGCGGTTATCGCAAAAGAGCGTGAAAAGCTTGAAGGTTACAAAGACACTCTAGCGAAGTTAGAAGAACAGAAAGCAACGATTGCTGCTCTATAAGTTCTGCTAGCAACTAAAGCTTGATTGAAAAGTCCCTCCCTGTGAGGGACTTTTTTTATTTCACACCAAACTCACCAGCCTATTTCAGTCAGCCCAACCCAACGCGCATTTCTGCCCCACAACGTTGCAACATTCATTAGTTACAGTATCCTTTTGTCAACTTAGCCAGAATGAGCCTGATGATGCGCATTGATTATCAAAAGAGATTGGTTCCGGTAATTCGCTATCTAGAACAAAACTTTAATGAACCTTTGAACTTGCCTGAAGTTGCCGCTCTTGCGCACTTGTCTGCCTACCATTTCCACAGGACTTTCAAGGCTGTTCAAGGTGAGACTCTGGCTGATTTCATCCGCAGATTAAGACTAGAAGCTGCTGCGGACGATCTGTTTAAATCAAAGCAGCCTGTCCTCAACATCGCACTTAAATATGGTTTCTCTAGTTCACAGAGTTTAGCTAAAGCGTTCCAGCAGCATTATGGTGTAACACCTACTGATTTTCGAAATTGCGCTAACCATCAGCAATTTGCTGAATTAACACGAAGTAGCAAGATTGGACACGTACTGCGCAAGACTGGAAACGATATTAAAACGGTTAGTACATATACTGACTCCGAATCAATAACATGGAGCATTACAGTGAATACTCAACATTTTGAAGCGGCCAAACTCGCTTATATTCATGTTAACGGCCCATACGGCAAAGGATATGAAGATGCCAGCCGTCGTCTGTATCAATGGGCTGGTATTAAAGGCTTAGCCAATAACACCTGTATTTTTATTTATCACGACAATCCGGAAATTACCCCTGATGAAAAATGTCGCACCGATATTTGCTTGATGGTTCCAAGTGATACAGAGACACCTGAAGGCATAGAGCTGCAAGATTTTCCCGGTGGTCAATATGCGGTTATGCGTCAAACCATCACCGATATCAGCCAGTACCCGAAAGCTTGGGATGAGTTAATGGCTAAGTTAATAGAATCTGGAATTGAGAGCGACGAACGTCCTTGTTTCGAGCTGTATCACAGCTACGATCTTCAAACAAACCATGCCGATGTCAGCTTTTGTACCGCGATTAAGTAACACACAAAGGCGCAAATAAACCCAAAAAGGCAGCCAACTGGCTGCCTTTTGTTTCTCTCGTAACGAAATCAAACCACTCTGTTTTGCTGTTTGCCAGCCACAAACGCTTCAATGTTGCTGATCAGAATCTGTGCAAGCTGGCTGATTGCGGAATCACTGCCCCATGCGACATGAGGGGTCAGTAGCAAGTTTGGCAGATCCATATTCGCTAACAGCGGATTATCAATATCGGCAGGCTCTTGGGTGAAGACATCCACGCCTGCCCCTGCAATTTGACGCTTCTTCAGCGCATCCACCAGCGCAATTTCATCCACCAATCCACCACGACCAGTATTAATAAGAATCGCGTTAGGCTTCATCTGGGCAAATTCTTGCTCGGCAACCATATTACGCGTCTCTTCACTTAACGGGCAATGCAGTGATATCACATCCGCCTGCTTTAAAACCGTTTCAAATGGCAGGTAGCCATCTCGGCATTCTGCTGCACCTTTACGCTCTGCAAATACAACATTCATCCCCAAGGCTTTAGCCAACTCAGCCGTTGCTCGACCTAAGGCTCCACCGCCAATAATGCCCATTGTTGAGCCCGCGATATCACCAATAGGATGGGTGAAGAAACAGAACTGCTTATTACGCTGCCATTCTCCAGCAGCGATATCATGGTGATAGCCCATCAGATTACGGCGAAGGGCAAACATCATTCCAATGACATGCTCTGGTACAGAACGAGTGGCATACCCTTGAACATTACTAACCGCGATGTTGTTGGCTCGGCAATGCTCAATATCTACGTTATTCACGCCTGTGGCTGAAACTGCAATCAGCTTAATATTTGGCAGCTGCGCCAAAACATCACCAGTGAGGACGACTTTGTTAGTTATGACGATATCTGCATTGTAAATGCGCTCAAATACCTGTTCTGGGCTGGTAAAGTCGTATTCTTGCCACTCATGTTCTACGGTAAGGCGAGGTAACTCGATATGTTTGGGAATGGTTGCACGATCAAGGAAGACAATTTTTGGGGCTGACATAGTTTCTCCTTTATTACCCTTTCTCGTTGAACTTGCAGCAATCTAGCCTGCAACGCCAACAAGTTAGGGTAGCTACCTCGATTTAAGTTTTAGGTAGCGTTTTATAATCCGGCAATTTTCTCTCAGGATCGAAGTGCTGCAAAATTTCTTCCTGTGCTTCGGGATAAAAGTCACAAGGTACAAAAATACTTCGTAGCCAGTGGCTGCGAGGGTGATAAAAACTCAACTCAGCAGCGTGTAGCTCCAAGCGGTCTGTATAATCAATGGCTTCTTGAGGTGCGTAAAACTCATCGCCAACAATAGGGTGGCCTAATGCCATCATATGAACGCGCAATTGATGAGAACGACCTGTGATAGGAAGCAAACGCACAACTGTGGTTTTTTCTTCACGCTTAACCACATGGAACATAGTTTGCGACGGTTTACCGTTTTCAAAGCAAACCATCTGTTTCGGACGATTTGGCCAGTCGCAAATCAATGGAAGGTCAATCATACCTTCGTCCTGCTCAACAATACCCCACACTCGGGCATAATAGATTTTATGCGTCAGGCGATATTGGAACTGCTTTTTCAATGCCGATTCCATATAGGTATTTTTGCCAAACAGCATCAAACCGGATGTCGACATATCTAAACGATGCACGACTTTCACGTCTGGGTATTGTTCAACTAGGCGACTCCACATGCTGTCATAGTGCTCTTCCAGTCTCCCCGGAACAGACAGCAATCCAGACGGTTTATTAACCGCAATAATGTAGTCATCCTCATATACCACATCAATCCACGGATCCGTTGGTGGGTGGTACTCAGTCATCGCCATGAAAGTCATCTCAAATAAAAAAAACGCCGCATTATAGCAGCTAAACAGCCCACTGTTAGCTGCAAAATGGAGTAACAATTTTCACGCAAAATATCTCACCCATACGGAATCCGAAAAAAGATCAGAATGATTTGTAAATATAAATTGACACAATAAGCAACTATGATATTGATGTGTAGTATTGACATTAAAGTCATCCTGACCAGTTCAGCTGGCGGGCTATAAAAAATATTGAACACAACATCATAATTCGAAGGAATAACAAGAATGGAAAACGCCGTATCATATCCATCAGAACAACGGCTATCTTTATCTCAATTACTACGCTCTTTAGGGCCAGGGATAATGATGGCTGCAGCGGCTGTTGGTGGCTCACATCTCGTTGCATCAACCAAAGCTGGCGCTATTTATGGCTGGCAATTAGCGATACTGATTCTGCTGGTAAACTTATTTAAATACCCATTTTTTAAAGCAGGTGTTCAGTACACCATGGGCACAGGTGAAAGCCTTGTCGAAGGTTATGCCAAGCTCGGAAAACCTTACCTATGGGTATTCACAATCCTTGCTGTATTCTCCGCAGTAGTAAACACAGCAGCACTTCTGATGTTCAGTGCGAGTTTACTTGGCTACTTCGTTCCGTTTGATCTTTCGCTTCCTGTGTTATGCGGCATTGTATTAGTCACCTGCTTAGTGATTCTATTTGCTGGTCATTACAAGGCTTTGGACACGTTATCTAAAGTGATCATGGCAGTGCTGACCATTGCAACATTGCTGGCTGTCGTTATTGCGGCGGCAAACGCTGCACCAGTAAGCTCTGTAGCCGCAGAAACACCTTCTCCATGGACGATCGCTGCGATTGGTTTCCTAGTAGTAACAATGGGTTGGATGCCTGCACCTATTGAAATATCTAGCCTGACTTCTGTATGGCTAAAATCTCAATGCCGCCATCAAAAAGTAACAGCTCAATCTGCATTGTTTGACTTCAATGTTGGTTATATCGGTACAGCAATTCTAGCGATAGTTTTCCTAGCATTGGGTGCATTGGTATTGAACGGTACAGGTGTGGAACTATCAAAATCAGGTATTGGTTTCTCGCATCAGCTTGTGGGTCTTTACGCGTCAACCATCGGTGAATGGTCTCGCTACCTAATCGCGGTTATCGCCTTCTTCTGTATCTTCGGTAGTACGATTACGGTTATTGATGGCTACTCACGTGTAATCGCAGAATCACAACGCTTGATCAAAGAAGACAAAGAGCAAAACCCGAAAGTACTTCAAACTTGGATGATTGTGGTTTCTGCAGCTTCGTTAGCAATTATTGTGTTCTACGCGTCAGCGCTATTACCAATGCTGGACTTCGCTATGGTCATGGCGTTTATGACGACACCAATTTTCGCTCTACTGAACTACATCCTAGTCACTAAAACTGTACTGCCAAAAGAGCTAGCGGTTGGTCCGAAACTGAAAGCACTGTCTATCCTAGGTCTGGTGTACTTGTTTGGTTTCCTAGCACTGTTCATCTGGTGGAAGTGGATTATGTAATTTAGCCTGCGCCTTGAATTTCAAGTCGTTTGGATGTACCAATAGATAAACAAAAGGCCTTCAGATGAAGGCCTTTTTACTATTTAGTGTTTTACTACTCAGCTTTTTACTACTGAAAATGCTGCTTAGTTGTGTGCAACCACAATCAGACGAAGCGAATCTAGCTGATATTGCGCTTGTGTGATGTAGCCAGAAAGCTCATTAACTTGCTGCTCTATGACTTCAATCTCTTCATCACGAATGTTCGGGTTGACCGCTTTCAGCGCCTGCAAACGCTCTAGTTCAGAGTTTAAGCTGTGCTCCATCTCTTTCTGTGCTTGTTCACGAATCGCTTTCACTTCTTCAACAGCAAAAACTTCACTTGCTGTGATCAGGCGATGTACATCGTTTTGTACACTGCTAACCAGTTTGCTCGCCAAATGACGATTCACAGGGCTTAACTGACGGTTAAAGCCTTCAAACTCAACTTGGCTTGAAAGGTTATTACCACGAGCATCCAATAGAATACGAATCGGTGTTTGCGGTAAGAAACGAGAAATGCCGCTGCGCTTAGGTGCTTGAGCATCCACTAGGTACACCAGCTCCAACAAAATCGTACCTACTGGCAAAGATTTGTTCTTCAGCAGAGATACCGCAGACGTACCCACACCTTCACTCATCAGCAGATCAATACCACCTTGGATCATTGGGTGTTCCCAACTGATAAAGTGCATATCTTCACGCGACAAAGCAGTATCGCGATCAAAAGTGATCGTCGCGCCCTCGTAAGGTAAACCTGGATAGCTTGGCACCATCATATGTTCGGATGGCGTCACAACAAGCGCATTTTCACCGTGGTCATCTTGGTTCAAACCAATGGTATCAAACAGGCTTAAAGCAAAAGTCACTAGGTTAGTATCACCGTCTGTCGAAGCAATCTTCTCTGCGATTTCCAACGCTTTTTCACCGCCATTCGAATGCATTTCTAGCAGACGATCGCGCCCATGCTCTAATTGAGATTTTAGCGTTTTGTTCATCTTTGCTGACTCTTCGATGATCTCTTCCAGATCATCACCGCCACCAGCAGCCAACACAGGAACTAAGCGTGATACAAATGCATCATAAACCGCTCGACCCGTCGGACAAGTTTCAGCAAAAGCATTCAGACCTTCATCGTACCAACGAGCCAGAATGCCTTGAGATGTGCCTTCAAGATAAGGAACAAAAATATCAATGTCGCGCTGTTGACCAATACGATCCAAACGACCAATACGTTGCTCAAGCAAGTCAGGGTTAAATGGCAGATCAAACATCACCAGCTGACTAGCAAACTGGAAGTTACGACCTTCAGAGCCGATTTCGCTACAGATAAGAACCTGAGCCCCACCCTCTTCCTGTGCAAAATACGCAGCCGCTTTATCTCGCTCAATGATCGACATTCCTTCATGGAATACCGTTGCGCGGATGCCTTCGCGTTCACGAAGCGCTTGCTCTAGTTGCAATGCGGTACTCGCGCGTGAAGCAATCACTAGGATCTTCTCGCTGCGTTTTTCTTTTACTTTTTCAATCAGCCAGTTCACACGTGAATCAAACTGCCACCAGCTTGAGTTCTCACCTTCAAACTCTTGGAAGATCTCTTCTGGATAAAGCATTTTCATCGCGCGAGCTTCAGGAGTGATCTTGCCGCCAATCAGTCCAGACACACGCATAGACGTTTCATACTGAGATGGAATTTGCATCGGCATCAAATGCACATTACGCGTTGGGAAACCTTTCACCGCTGCACGTGTATTTCTAAACAGAACACGCCCCGTTCCGTGACGATCCATTAAGTTATCAACCAACTCTTGGCTGGCAGAAGCTTTCTCTTCATCGCTTGCCTGACTTTCCAGAACGCGGAATAGCGGTTCTACGTCTTGTTCAGATAGCAGTTCGGTGATTTGGTTTTTCGCTTCATCACTGAGCTTTTGCCCTGAAAGCAGTGCGCTTACCGCATCGGCAACAGGCGCATACTGCTCTTCTTCTTGAACAAAAGCGTCATAATCGTAAAAACGGTCAGAATCCAGCAGACGTAGACGTGCAAAGTGACTCTCACGACCAAGCTGCTCAGGTGTTGCGGTTAGAAGAAGCACACCCGGTGTACGTTCAGCTAAACCTTCAATTACCTGATATTCACGGCTTGGGTTATCCTGAGACCACTCAAGGTGGTGCGCTTCATCGACAACCAGTAAATCCCACTCAGCTTCTAATGCTTGTTCAAAACGCTGACGGCTCTTACGTAAAAAGCCCAACGAACATAATACGTATTGTTGCGTTTCGAATGGGTTGTCAGCTTCCGCGAAAGCTTCAACGCAACGCTCTTCATCAAAGATAGAGAAATGCAGGTTAAAGCGGCGCATCATCTCTACCAGCCATTGGTGCTGCAGTGTTTCAGGAACCACAATCAGAATGCGTTCCGCGCGACCAGAAAGTACCTGTTGGTGGATGATCATGCCTGCTTCGATGGTTTTACCCAAACCCACCTCATCAGCCAACAAAACACGCGGCGCATAGCGGCGACCCACTTCATGAGCAATATAAAGCTGGTGAGGAATCAAACCTGCACGCATACCACACAAGCCACGCATTGGGCTCTTGTGTTGCTGAAATTGGTTAGTCAAAGAACGGTAGCGCAACACGAAGTTATCCATGCGATCAATCTGACCTGCGAACAACTTGTCTTGTGGCTTGTTGAATCGAATTTGGTTGCTCAGGAAGATTTCACGTAGAGCCACACCTGACTCTTGCGAATCTTCACGAGTTCCGAGGTAGGTAAGCAAGCCCTGATCTTCAACCACTTGCTCAACTTTGAGTGACCAGCCTTCTTGGCTATCAATAACGTCGCCGACATTAAATGTCACTCGTGTTACCGGAGCGTCATTGCGAGCGTACACTCGGTTTTCTTCTGACGCTGCAAACATAAGAGTAACAGTTCGCGCATCCATTGCTACGACGGTACCTAAACCTAAATCGCTTTCCGTATCGCTAATCCAGCGTTGCCCCAAAGCAAAAGTCATTAATCGACTACCTCATCAATTTGGATTGGATAATTATAAGTAGAAATCTGCCGCATAGAGAATTCAGCTCCTAATTATGATCGCTTTAGGAGGGTGCAGCAGAAAAAGGTCGCTAATCTTACTTGATGGCGTGATACAGGTCACGTTGATTCCCAGCATTTTTTCTTCAAATGTCAGATGACATCAAACTGTAAGAAACCAGTGGCATTTCTTAGATAAGACGTTGCTATACTCAACTCAGATAAACAGATAAAACCGAGTGAAAATTTGGCACAAAGTCTGCTTATCAAAACAGTGAGTATCAACTCGGGTTTGCAGTAAGTCGCAATAGATCGAAAGCCTACCCAAAGCGTACGATTCGTTGCGACCTCTGGCTGCAGACATCCTCTGATAGCAAGCTATGCGATAGCAAGGAGACGCTTATGGGCGATACCGATCGGAAACTGTTTGTACTGGATACCAATATCCTACTTCATGAACCTCTAGCCATTTACTCCTTCCAAGAACATGATGTGGTCATCCCCATGACCGTCCTCGAAGAACTCGACCGAATCAAAGACAGCAAACGCGACGTTGCGCGTGATGCTCGTGTGGCGATTCGTGCGTTAGAGAATTTGTTTCACGATGCAACACCAGATGAGATATCAGAAGGGATCCCTTTTACCAAACAAAGCAGTGCGACCGGCACCATTTCAATCTTAGCCGACTATGACGTTCATGAAAGCGTGAAAGCTTTCACCGACAAAGAAGGCGACAACCGTATACTTAACGCTGTACTCCATTTACAGAACAAACGTGCTCCTCGCTCGGTTGTCCTGATCACTAAAGACATCAACATGCGTCTGCGTGCCAAAGGCGCTGGCGTACGTTATGTAGAAGACTATCGTACTGACCAACTGATCGATGACGTCCAGTACCTCACCAAAGGTTTCCAAACTCGACCGGGAAACTTCTGGGATGACATTGAGAATGTAGATAGTTATGCACTCGAAGGCAAAACCTACCACAAACTCGATCGGGAACCATTTGAACCCACTTACATCAACCAATATGTGATTGACGAAGAGAGTGATTTTGCTGCGCGAGTAGAAACCATCTCAGAAGACAAAATTACCCTGCGAGACCTGAGCCGAGAGCGCATGATGCACCGCAAAGCTTGGGATATCACACCAAAGAATATCTATCAGGCTATGGCGTTAGATGCTCTGCTCGACCCTGAAATTGATTTGGTAATTCTGACGGGTGCTGCCGGTAGTGGTAAAACCTTGCTCGCGATGGCGGCAGCACTAGAGCAAACCGTAGAGAAAAAGATGTTTGATAAGATCATCGTCACTCGTAACACACCAGATATCGGTGAGTCTATTGGTTTCCTTCCGGGTACGGAAGAAGAAAAAATGATGCCTTGGCTGGCAGCCGTTACAGATACACTGGAAGCTCTACATAAGAACGACCACTGTACTGAAGGCTCTTTGAAATACATTGTCGATAAAGCCAATATTCAGTTCAAATCGATTAACTTTATGCGCGGGCGCTCAATACAAGACGCCTTTGTGTTGCTTGATGAGTGTCAAAACCTTACGGCTTCACAAATCAAAACCATCATCACTCGCTGTGGTGAAGGCACCAAGATTGTATGCTCAGGTAACCTTGCACAGATCGATTCACCATACCTAACCCCTGTTACATCTGGTTTAACCTATATGGTTGAGCGCTTCAAAAACTTTGAAGGCAGCGCCAACATCCATCTCAACGGTGTCGTTCGCAGCCGCTTGGCTGAATTCGCCGAAGAGAATTTATAAGCACATTTGGCGAGATGTTAAGCACATCTCGCCTTTTATTTAAAATAATTATTCACTTTTATAGCATTTCTATGTTTAACTAGTCCTACTCGTTATTTGTATTTAAGGACTGAGTCATGGCTTTCAATTTACGTCACCGCAATTATCTTAAACTGCTTGATTTTACGCAGAAAGAAATCCAATTCTTACTGGATCTCTCTGCTGATTTAAAACGAGCAAAAAAAGCGGGCACTGAGCAAAAAAAACTAATCGGTAAAAACATCGCGCTCATTTTTGAAAAAGCCTCTACTCGTACCCGCTGTGCCTTTGAAGTGGCCGCTTTTGATCAAGGCGCACAGGTCAGCTACCTTGGCCCTTCAGGCTCGCAAATTGGCGATAAAGAATCGATGAAAGATACCGCTCGCGTATTAGGCCGTATGTACGATGGCATTCAATATCGCGGCTTCGGCCAGGAAATAGTAGAAGAATTGGGTAAATATGCTGGCGTACCAGTCTGGAACGGCTTAACTGATGAATTTCACCCAACTCAAATTCTGGCAGACTTCTTAACCATGCAAGAATACTCTCGCGGCAAACCACTCAGCGAAGTTAAGTTCGCTTACCTAGGAGATGCCCGTAACAACATGGGTAATTCACTGATGGTTGGCGCGGCGAAAATGGGTATGGATATCCGCTTGGTTGCACCAAAAGCGTACTGGCCGGATGCCGAGTTGGTGCAAACATGCCAAGAATTAGCCAAAGAGAGCGGCGCAAAAATCACCCTCACGGAAAATGTTGCTGAGGGCGTCACAGGTTGTGATTTTCTTTACACCGACGTTTGGGTCTCTATGGGTGAAGCGCCAGAAGCATGGGATGAACGTGTCGCTCTAATGAAGCCTTATCAGGTCAATATGGATGTGATTAAAGCCACTGGTAACCCACATGTGAAGTTCATGCACTGCTTACCAGCGTTCCATAACGATGAAACCACTATTGGTAAGCAAGTGGCTGAAAAGTTTGGTATGAAAGGCTTGGAAGTGACAGAAGATGTGTTTGAATCCGACTATTCAATTGTGTTTGATGAAGCAGAAAACCGCATGCACACCATTAAAGCAGTGATGGTTGCAACGCTGGGCGATTAGCGAGGAGATAAATTACGTAATCGCTTGCGTCACTAAAAACAAAGCGTATAATTCCCAGCAATTTGTCTAGGGGGACCCAATGAAATTGATGCATATTGACTATCGTGCAGCTAAAAATTTCGGTAAGCAATTACGCTTACAGGGCAAAGTGTTTTCCCCCGTTGTTGAATTTTAAAGCCTCCCTTCTTGGGGGGCTTTTTTATGACTTTAAGAAAATGATAGGGAAGAAGATCATGGCTAACTCGCTTTATAAAAAGCACATCATCTCCATTTCTGAGCTTTCAAGACAAGAATTGGAATTGATTGTTCAAACTGCCGGCCAGCTTAAAGCTGAACCAAAACCTGAGCTGATAAAAAACAAAGTCGTTGCAAGCTGTTTCTTTGAGCCGTCGACTCGTACGCGCTTATCATTTGAGACGGCGATTCAGCGTATCGGTGGCAGCGTCATTGGCTTTGATAATGGCGGTAACACCTCGTTAGCAAACAAAGGGGAAACACTGGCGGATTCCGTTCAGATTATTACCTCTTATGTGGATGCGTTTGTTATGCGTCACCCACAAGAAGGTGCTGCACGTCTAGCTTCTGAGTTTTCGAATGGCGTTCCGGTCATCAATGCTGGCGACGGTTCAAACCAACACCCGACTCAAACTCTTCTCGATTTGTTTACTCTGTATGAAACTCAAGGTCGACTAGACAATCTGAACGTTGCTTTTGTCGGTGACTTAAAATACGGACGCACCGTGCATTCACTTGCTCAAGCTTTGGCTAAGTTTGATAACAACCGTTTCTTCTTTGTTGCTCCAGACGCATTAGCAATGCCTGATTACATCTGTGAAGAACTGGATGAAGCGGGTGTGGAATACAGCTTACACAGTGATATGGAAAGCGTGATCCCAGAACTCGATATCCTGTACATGACTCGCGTACAGAAAGAACGTTTTGACCCATCTGAATACTTACATATTAAGTCAGCTTTCGTTCTAACCGCTTCAATGCTTGAAAATGCCCGTGAAAATATGAAGGTTCTTCACCCGCTTCCTCGTGTTGACGAAATCACCACCGACGTTGATAAAACACCTCATGCTTATTTCTTCCAGCAAGCGAACAACGGTGTTTATGCGCGTGAAGCACTGTTAGCCCTAGTTTTAAACGAATCACTGTAATCGGAGACTGTCATGAGTAAAGAAACCAAACTACAAGTCGAAGCCATCAAAAACGGCACAGTGATAGACCATATTCCGGCACAAGTGGGCATCAAAGTTCTCAAACTGTTTGATATGCACAATACCCAGCAGCGAGTGACTATTGGTTTAAATTTGCCATCGTCTGCTCTTGGGCATAAAGATCTGCTAAAGATTGAAAACGTGTTCATCAACGAAGAACAAGCGAACAAGCTTGCACTTTACGCTCCACACGCAACGGTAAACCAAATCGAAAACTACGAAGTGGTGAAAAAGCTTGCTCTGGAGCTGCCAGAGAAGATCAACAGCGTGTTTGCTTGTCCAAACAGCAACTGTATTTCTCACAATGAACCGGTAGAAAGCAGCTTCCGTATTGTCGAAAAAAATAACGATATTCGCCTGAAATGTAAGTACTGTGAGAAAGTGTTCTCCCGCGAAATCGTGACCGAACGCGAGAACTAATCAAGGCTTTACGTTCTAGGGTATAAAAGGCAAACTGCTAGGGTCTGTTATTTGAGTGTTGATCGCACCGCAAGTAAACAGACCTTTTTAATTCGAATAATGAATGGAATAAGAACCATGACAAAAGTTTTGCACACAGAATCTGCTCCAGCGGCAATTGGTCCATACATTCAAGGTGTTGACCTTGGCAATATGGTTTTAACTTCTGGTCAAATCCCAGTAAACCCAGTAACTGGTGAAGTTTCTGACGATATCGCAGTCCAAGCGCGTCAATCTCTAGACAACGTAAAAGCTGTGGTTGAAGCTTCTGGCTTAACTGTTGGCGATATCGTGAAAATGACTGTATTCGTAAAAGACCTAAACGACTTCGGTACAGTGAACGAAGTTTACGGTAAATTCTTTGACGAGCACAACGTCGCTCACTACCCAGCACGTTCATGTGTGGAAGTGGCCCGCCTACCAAAAGATGTAGGTATCGAAATCGAAGCGATTGCCGTTCGTAAATAATTTGATTTGAGCAATCAGATCTGTTCTATAGCGTATGATTGTACAAACAAAAAGGGTTGCCTCAGCAACCCTTTTTTATTCCCAAAGAATAAACGCTATTTTTTCGCGTTGCGCTGAGCGACTTCTTTATCAAGCTCTTCCAGCTTCACTTTCATCGCTTCATGACACTGATTTGAAAGTTCACGTACTGACTTATCTTTGTATTCTTCTACTGTTACAGGTGGCAGCATTTCAACAATCACATGGCCGTTATTCCAACGATTTAAGCGTAGCTTATAGGTTGAACTACAAACGATAGGAATAACAGGAACTTGAGCGCCCATTGCAGCATGGAAAGCGCCGGTTTTAAATGGTAATAAGCCTCGACCACGAGAACGAGTACCTTCAGGGAACATCCACACTGATACATCACTGTTTTTAATACTATCAACGACTTGGTTGATTGTACCTTTCGCTTTTGTTTTGTTTGCTCGGTCAATCAGAATGTTACCCGTCAACCAGTACAACTGACCAAACAGTGGCATCCACGCTAAGCTTTTCTTACCTACAGTAACCACTTTCGGTGTCACTGCTGCCGACACAGTGAAAAGGTCCCAGTTGTTTTGGTGGTTCGCAATGTAAATAGCCTGTCCACGCTTGTAAGCATCTTCTGGAATACGAAGTTCCAACTTAATGCCAAACACTTTCGACATCGCTGCAAACATGCGACCAAAAGTGAATACATGCTTCGGATTACGCGGGCTTAACAAGCAGTAACCACATCCGAATACAAACATCACCACCGCAAAGATAGCGACAGCAATGATACGAAATAATGCAATCATCTGTTTTCTCCAAAGGAGCTTTACAACCCTAGTTCAGACAAAAATCAAAACTCAGGTCAAAATAAAAAGCCGAAATCAAGAGACTTCGGCCTATATACCAAATTAAAAATTAACTTGCTGCATGCACGCGCTGAATATTTGCGCCAAGTGCCGAAAGCTTATCTTCAATACGCTCGTAACCACGATCAATATGGTAAATACGGTCAACAATGGTTTCGCCGTGAGCAATACAGCCAGCAATCACTAAGCTTGCAGACGCGCGTAGATCTGTAGCCATCACTTGTGCACCACTTAATGACTCTACATCACCGCAAATTACTGTATTACCTTCGATTTCCGCTTTCGCACCCATACGCATAAGTTCTGGAACGTGCATAAATCGGTTTTCAAAAATGGTTTCAGTAATCACGCCGCCACCTTTTGCCATCATATTAAGCAAGGTGAACTGAGCTTGCATATCAGTTGGGAAACCCGGATGCGGAGCCGTACGAATAGATACCGCTTTCAACTCACGTTCTGTCATATCCAAGCTGATCCAATCTTCACCAGTTTCGATATCTGCACCCGCTTCTTCAAGCTTAGCGATAACTGCTTCCAGTAATTTGGCGTTGGTTTTGCGACAAACGATTTTGCCTTTAGAAACCGCAGCAGCCACTAGGAAAGTACCGGTTTCAATTCGGTCTGCCACAACGGTATGCTTACCACCACCAAGAGACTCAACGCCTTCGATAGTAATAGTGTCAGTACCTGCGCCCGAAATTTTCGCACCAAGTTGATTTAAGAACTTAGCGGTATCGACGATTTCAGGCTCACGCGCTGCGTTATCTAGAATAGTTTTACCTTCGGCTAATGTTGCTGCACACATGATAGTGATCGTTGCACCAACACTCACTTTGTCCATTACAATGTGTGCACCTTTAAGGCGGCCATCAACGCTGGCTTTTACATAACCGTCTTCTAAAACAATCGTTGCACCCAGTTGCTCTAAACCGTGAATATGAAGATCCACAGGACGAGCACCGATAGCACAACCGCCAGGCAGCGATACCTGACCTTCACCAAAACGAGCAACCAGTGGACCTAAAGCCCAAATAGAAGCTCGCATTGTTTTTACTAAATCGTATGGAGCACAGAATTGATTTATCTGGCTAGGATCAACGTGAACTGAACCATTACGTTCTACCTTTGCACCTAAGCGCTTAAGCAGTTCCATTGTGGTATCAATATCACGCAGGTGAGGAACATTGCCCACCTCTACTGGCTCAGTTGCCAGAATAGACGCAAATAAAATTGGTAGTGCTGCGTTTTTAGCACCAGAAATGGTCACTTCACCTTGTAGCGGCTTGTCTGACCCAATTACTCGAAACTTATCCATTCACTAACCTTAAAGTGACATCAATTTTTTATCGCGAGCCCACTCTGCAGGCGTGAACGCTTTAATAGAAACGGCATGAACATCGTTGCGCTTAATATATTCCATTAATGGGCCGTATATTAGCTGTTGTTTCTTCACACGGCTCATTGATTCAAAGCATTCATCCACAGCGATAACTTCGTAGTGGCTACCTTCACCTTTACAATGGATCTCTTGAAGGTTGAGCGCTTGATCTAAGATTTCTTTAAGTTGTGTGCTATCCACAATTCACCCCGTTGGAAATTTGTATATGTTGAGACATCAACTCTTCAATATTGCTCAACTGAATTAGTGTGCGCAGCTCTTCTGGCACAAAGCTGAGCATTATATGGCAATTTCGTTTTTTTGCATGCTCTATTAGGTGAATCAACATCACCATACCAGCAGAATCAATACGTTCAACGTTCTGTAAAGAGACTTCAAACTGTTCTTTTTCCGGCTGCCATTGCTGCAACGTTTGCCACAAGAGCGGCACCTTATCACGATCCAGCGCTCCGGTCAGCTTCGCTATCGCGGAATTAACCATCTGCCATTGCGGATGCGTCATTGGGTTTTGCTCTCAAATCGAATCGGTTGTTTCGACAAATCCTGCAATTCTTTTGCAACAGCCAAAATGCCTTCTTGGCGAATTTTGCCATTCCATTCAGATTGTTTACTCGTCAGGAAACTGATGCCTTCGGCTATCATGTCGAACGCTTTCCAATCACCGGATTTTTCTTTGCGTAACTTAAATTCCAGCTTAATGTTTGGACGAGGTGAATCAATGATGTCCACCTTAATGCTCGAAATTCGGCGGTCATCTTCAAGCAAAGGCTCTGGACCAAACTCGATTTCTTGGTTGGTGTACTGAGTCAAAACTTGCGCGTAGTTTGTTACTAAATAAGCACGGAATGCTGAAACAAACTCACCCACATCTTCTCTTTTTGCACCTTTCAAATTTGAACCAAGCAGTTTTAGTGCCGCATATTGATCATTGACGTAAGGCATTAGCTCTTCTTCAACGATCACTTTTAAGTAATCTGGGTTGTCTTGAATTTTGGGTTGCTCTGCTTTCAAACGCTTAAATGATTGCTCTGCAACTTGCTTCATCATTTTGTACGGGTCAGTGCGGTCAATTTCTTGTGCGTTCACTGTCCATGAAAAGAGCAATACCAACAAGATGGTGACATAACGTTTCAACATGGTTTACTCCTTACTAGCCTTACTTTCTGAACCGCCCACGCTATACAGCACCTGACCAATCAAATCTTCTAAAATGAGTGCTGATTTCGTATCTTCAATGAGATCGCCATCTTTCAGCATCTCTTCATCTTCAAATACAAAGCCAGGAATAAGGCTGATGTACTGTTCGCCGATCAATCCAGCAGTTAAAATGTGTAAGCTCGAATTGTCAGGAAACTGATTGTATTGGCTATCAATAGCCATAGTTACAACCGGAAGTAAGCTATTCTTGTTCAAAACGATGGATGAGACTCGTCCCACCACGACCCCACCAACTTTGACTGGTGCTCGGACTTTTAAGCTACCAATGTTGTCAAACTCTGCTCGGAGTGAGTAAGTATCGTTTGTTCCCAACCCCTTCACGTCAGCGACTTGAAAAATCATTACCAGAATTGCGCAAATCCCCGCTAGCACAAAACTGCCTACCCAAAATTCTAGTTTACGTGTCTGTTGCATGATTAGTTCCCAAACATCAATGCAGTCAATACAAAGTCTAGCCCCAATACAGCTAGAGACGAATGCACAACAGTTCTTGTCGTTGCTCGACTGATCCCTTCCGAAGTTGGAACCGCGTCATAACCATTAAACAGTGAGATCCAAGTGACAGTGATGGCAAACACCACGCATTTAATCAAACTGTTACCAATATCTTCACCCAGTTCCACCGATGCCTGCATTGTGGACCAGAAGCTACCGTGATCGATGCCTTTCCAATCAACACCAACCAACTGACCGCCCCATATGCCTACAGCCATAAAAATCATGGCGAGTAGCGGCATAGAAATCAAACCAGCCCATAATCTTGGCGCAATAACGCGCTTTAGAGGATCTACGGCCATCATTTCCAAGCTGGAAATTTGTTCTGTGGCTTTCATCAATCCGATTTCAGCCGTTAGCGCTGAGCCCGCTCGACCAGCAAATAAAAGTGCAGTCACCACTGGCCCAAGCTCACGTAATAATGAAAGAGCAACCATTTGCCCTAAGCTGGTTTCGGCCCCGTAATCAACAAGGATCACGTAGCCTTGCAGACTCAGAACCATACCAATAAACAACCCGGATACGATAATGATCGCTAAAGATTGGACACCAATGCTGTAGAGCTGTTTAACGAGAAGAGGAAAATTTTTGATGGGATGAGGAGGCCCAAACAGCGCCCCAGAAACCATTAAGCTTGCTCGGCCAAATGATTCACAAATGGCAAAAAAGCGACGCCCTAATAGGCTAACCCGTTGTAATAAATCAGCCAACATGGAAAAGATCCTTTTCGATTGGTTGAACAGGATAACGAAACGGCACAGGGCCATCCGCTTCACCTTTTAAGAATTGTTGAACGCGAGGATCTTCAGTCTTATACAAATCTTGTGGTGTACCTTGAGCGATCACTTTACCTTCTGCCAATAAGTACACCCAATCTGCAATGCTCATGACTTCCGGCACATCATGGGAAACAACAACAGAAGTGACACCGAGTGCTTGGTTTAAGTTTCGAATCAATTCAACCAATACACCCATAGTGATAGGGTCCTGACCAACAAAAGGTTCGTCATACATGATAAGTTCAGGATCGAGAGCAATCGCGCGAGCCAGTGCTGCTCGTCTTGCCATACCACCGGAAAGTTCACTAGGCATCAAATAAGCGGCGCCACGAAGTCCTACAGCTTCAAGCTTCAAAAGTACTAAAGTGCGGATCAAAGACTCATCAAGGTCAGTGTGTTCTCGGATAGGAAAAGCGACGTTGTCGAATACGTTGAGATCTGTAAACAGAGCACCAGACTGAAAAAGCATGCTCATTTTTTTGCGCGCTTTATATAACTTGTTTCGACTTAACGCTGGAATATTACTGCCATCAAACCAGATCTCCCCTGTTTCAGGATACAGCTGACCACCAATAAGTCGTAAAAGCGTCGTTTTACCAATTCCAGATGGTCCCATGATGGCGGTAATTTTACCTTTAGGGACACGAAGGCTGATGTCATCAAAAATGATTCGGTTAGATCGGGAAAAGGTTAGATTATTTATAGTGACTAAGTCAGTGTCAGACATACTGGCTATTCGCTGCTGTAAGATTCTCATCCATGTGATAGGCCATAATAAGCATATTCATCCCAAATTAAAAGCACTGTTCAATTGCAGCCACATTGAAACTAAAATCTGACTTTAGTTCCAGTTTTATCGGTCAATTTATTGATAAAAGGCCCATCTTTACGTTTTACATCAAGCGTAGGCGCATTTTTTCATTACCTCTACATTTGTATACAAATTTGCCCAAGACTAAAAACAATAAATTGGAACTTCGACTTCCCTTTTCCCTATCAAAGCGTCAAAATCGGCGGTTAAACATTTTAGTCGCTGATTAAGTATAGGAATCACCATGATCGAAGCTGTTGCGTTTCTAATTGTAGGTCTCATTATTTTAGTTTGGAGTGCCGATAAACTTGTCTTCGGTTCTGCAGCTTTAGCACGCAACTTCGGAATCTCACCACTTGTTATCGGTATGACAATTCTGGCCATGGGCTCTTCTGCTCCTGAAATGATGGTTTCAGCAACAGCAGCACTCGATGGCAAAACAGATACCGCCGTGGGCAACGTACTGGGTTCCAATATTGCGAACATCGCCCTGATTTTGGGTATTACAGCATTGATTAAACCACTTGCTATCAGTTCTCCAGTGCTTCGCAGAGAGTTCCCTCTGATGATCGCTGTGACTCTGTTAGCGGGTGTGATTATGTGGAATAACCACCTAGGCTTTTATGAAGGCGTTTTGCTGTTTGTTTTGTTCGGCGTATTCATTCTCGCAATGCTAAAAATCAGCCGCAACGAACAAAAAAATGGCGATCTTCTATTGGAAGAACAGGAATCTGAAATTCCTGACGGCGTAAGTAATCCTAAAGCAGCCATGTGGATCGCGATTGGTTTGGTTCTGCTTCCTATCTCTGCGGGTTTACTGGTCGACAATGCTGTAATTATCGCCAAATACTTTGGAATGAGTGATCTTGTGATCGGCTTGACGATTATCGCAGTCGGTACCAGCCTTCCAGAACTTGCCGCTTCTGTTGCAGGTGTTCTAAAAGGTGAAGACGACATGGCAGTTGGCAACATTGTCGGTTCAAACGTATTTAATATTTTAGCCGTGATGGGTATTCCGGGAATTTTGAACCCTTCACTCCTGAGTGAACACGCGATGGGACGAGACTTTTGGGTCATGCTTGGCGTTTCTCTTCTACTCGTGGTGATGGCGTTGGGTAAATCACGCAGCATAAATCGTATTGAAGGCGCGATTCTGTGTGTCACCTTTCTGGCGTACCAAACTTATCTATTTATGAATATGGCAGCGTAATTGGAGCGTAATATGTCTAATAACTTTGACTACCGCAGTGTTGCTCAGCAAGTTCTGACAACGGAAATCGAAGCATTACAGCAGCTAGATCAATACATCAATGACAACTTTGTCCGCGCCTGTGAAATGATGCTGGACAATAAAAATGGCAAAGTTGTGGTGATGGGTATTGGTAAATCCGGCCATATTGGTAAAAAAATAGCGGCGACACTTGCCAGTACTGGCACTTCAGCATTTTTTGTTCATCCCGGAGAAGCATCTCACGGCGATTTGGGTATGATCGAACACGGTGACATCGTTTTAGCGATATCAAACTCAGGGGAGTCAGCTGAAATTCTCTCTCTGTTTCCGGTGCTAAAACGATTAAATAACCGCATTATCAGTATGACAGGTAACCCTCAGTCAAACATGGCAAAACTGTCTGATATTCATCTACAAATTACGGTTCCAAAAGAAGCTTGCCCTCTTGGTTTAGCTCCGACATCCAGCACCACAGCAACTTTGGTGATGGGTGATGCATTAGCTGTCGCATTATTGCAGGCTCGTGGATTTACTGCGGAAGACTTTGCGCTTTCTCACCCAGGTGGTGCCTTAGGCCGTAAACTGCTAATGAAACTGGCCGACATCATGCATTTCGGTGAAGCTCTGCCAAAAGTAAAACCAACAGCATTGGTCAGAGAAGCACTGTTAGAAATCAGCCAGAAAGGCTTAGGAATGACAGCGGTAACCGATGAAGACGATCATCTTATCGGCATCTTTACTGATGGCGATTTACGTCGAATTCTTGATAAACGCATTGATATCCATACCGCAACCATCAGTGAAGTAATGACGAAGAACCCGACTGTGGCTTCACCAAACTTGCTGGCTGTTGAAGGTCTAAACCTGATGCAGGAAAAGCGCATTAACGGCTTAATGCTGGTGGAAGATGGTAAAGTGGTGGGCGCATTAAACATGCATGACTTGCTTAAAGCAGGGGTGATGTAATGGCTCAGACTGTCGAAACGCTTTATGGCAAGGTTGACGCTTCTATTCTTGCTATCGCAAAAGAGATAAAACTGCTAATTTGCGATGTCGATGGTGTGTTTTCCGATGGCTTAGTCTATATGGGCAATGATGGCGAAGAACTGAAGACATTCCACACCCGTGATGGCTATGGCGTAAAATCACTGATGAATGCGGGAATTGAAGTCGCCATCATAACTGGTCGCCAATCAAAAATCGTTGAAAACCGCATGAATGCGCTTGGTATAAAACTTATTTACCAAGGCCAAGACGATAAAGTGAAAGCGTACAACGATATTTGCCAAAAATTAGCCATAGAACCGCAACATACAGGCTATATTGG
Organism: Vibrio diazotrophicus; assembly: GCF_038452265.1. Classification (NCBI taxonomy): domain Bacteria; kingdom Pseudomonadati; phylum Pseudomonadota; class Gammaproteobacteria; order Vibrionales; family Vibrionaceae; genus Vibrio; species Vibrio diazotrophicus. Next base: position 360,226 of record NZ_CP151842.1, on the reverse strand, counting down.
TGATGACTTAATCGATTGGCCAGTAATGGAAAAAGTAGCGCTTAAAGTCTGTGTTGCTGACGGGCATCCGCTGCTTGCCAAACGCGCTAACTATGTAACAACAATTAACGGTGGACGTGGCGCAGTGCGTGAAGTGTGTGATTTGATTCTACAAGCACGTAACGAGTTGGACGTTCATAAAGGCTTAAGTATATGAGTTTGTCTCGTATTCTTTATACGATACTTCTGTTTGTCGCTTCATGGTCTGCTTATTACCTGTTCGACAAAGAACAAACGGCTGACATCCAAGTAGCTCCTAATTTGGAACTACCGATGTTTAGCGGAATCAATTTAGATAACGTCTCTTACAACGAGAGTGGCGTAAGAAGTTATGTGATCACATCAACACATTTGGATCACTATGCCAAGAGTGGCAATACCATTTTTGATACTCCGATATTAAAAATCTATCGAGAAGGAAGCAATCAAGAGTGGGAGATCACAGCAAAGCGCGGTATTTTAGCTAAAGATAACGTCTTAACGCTGTATGATGACGTTATCGTGAAGAATTTACTCGACGATTCTGGTTTTGATAAGCTCACAACAACAAGAATGAGCATTCATCTCAAGAACCGTGATTTTTGGGCTGATAATCCAGTAGATTTGAACGGTCCGCAATTTGAAACAAATGGACAGGCGATGAAAGGTAACTTTGGTGACCATTCGGCTGTTCTTTATAACCATGTACAAGGTAGATATGAAACTCTCACACCTTAGTCTTATTGCTTGCTTACTGACTTCTGGTCAGGCTCTTGCTCTATCAACCGATAGCCAGCAACCTGTGTACATTGACTCTGACAGCCAACAGTTAGATATGAAAAGTAACCGAGTTACTTTCCTTGGCGATGTAAAGCTGAAACAGGGCAGCATTAATATCAACGCTGATAAGTTGATCGTCATTCGTGATGCAAAAACCGGACAAATTGAAGAAATAGAAGGCTATGGTGATGTAGCAACTTTTTCTCAGCTGACTGACGATGGAAAAACACTGTACGGTGAAGCAAAAGAGCTGTATTACAAAATGGCTGCCGATGAGTTGACCATGGTAGATAAAGCCTTACTGTCTCAAGATGACAGTGAAATTCGTGGTAACAAAATTCGCTACCAAATTTCATCGCAAAAACTTATTGCTGACGGCAATGGCGGTGGTCGAGTATCCACTGTTCTTCAGCCACAAGCAGCACCAAAAGAATAACTATGGCGATCCTAAAAGCAGAACATTTAGCGAAAAGCTACAAAAAAAGAAAAGTCGTCTCTGACGTAAGCCTAAAAGTAGAATCAGGCCAGATTGTTGGATTACTAGGGCCGAACGGTGCCGGAAAAACAACCTCTTTCTACATGATTGTAGGCTTGGTAGCTCGTGACGAAGGTACCATCAGTATTGATGATAAAGACATCAGTATTTTACCAATGCATAGCCGTTCTCGTATGGGAATTGGTTATTTGCCACAAGAAGCGTCCATCTTCCGCAAACTTTCAGTGGAAGATAACATCATGGCCGTATTGCAAACACGTGAAGAATTGAGCCGAGAAGAACGTCAAGACAAGCTTGAAGATCTGCTCGACGAATTCCACATTCAGCATATCCGAAGCAGTGCAGGTATGGCATTGTCTGGTGGTGAGCGTCGTCGTGTTGAAATTGCCCGTGCTTTGGCTGCAAATCCGCAATTTATTTTGCTGGATGAACCCTTCGCCGGTGTTGACCCTATTTCCGTTATCGACATTAAAAAAATCATTGAACACTTAAGAGATCGTGGACTGGGAGTCCTGATCACTGACCACAACGTACGGGAAACTCTGGACGTATGTGAAAAGGCTTATATTGTAAGTCAAGGGCAGCTCATCGCTGAAGGAACGCCGCAGGAAGTGCTGAACAACGAACAAGTTAAGCAGGTATATCTCGGTGAACAATTCCGTCTATGATTAATATCATGGGCAATTCTAACAACAAGGTAGTCGTTACTGAATGAAACCCTCATTACAGCTTAAGTTAGGCCAACAGTTAGCTATGACACCACAGTTGCAGCAAGCCATTCGCTTATTGCAACTGTCAACACTTGATCTGCAACAAGAGATCCAAGAGGCGTTGGATTCAAATCCCCTATTGGATGTTGAAGAACCAGGAGATGAGCTGTCATCGGTTGAAAGCTTGACGAACAGTCATGAGGAAAAAGATAACAGTGCCGATATCTTAGAGATTGAACCTCAAGATAGTTCTGAACTGATTGAAAAATCCGAAATCAGCGCAGAATTGGAAATCGACACTACGTGGGATGACGTATACAGCGCGAATACAGGTAGCACAGGTATCGCATTAGATGATGATATGCCTGTGTACCAAGGCGAAACGACACAAACACTGCAAGACTATCTTTTGTGGCAACTCGATCTTACGCCCTTCAGCGAAAACGATCACTCAATTGCTCTCGCGTTAATCGATGCCATTGACGACTACGGTTATCTCACCGTTTCTTTAGAAGATATCCAAGAGAACTTCCACAGCGAAGAAATTGAACTAGACGAAATTGAAGCAGTACGAAAGCGTATTCAACAGTTTGATCCACTCGGAGTTGCTTCTCTAAACCTCCAAGATTGCCTACTCTTACAATTGGCAACCTACCCTAAAGATACTCCTTGGTTAGACAGTGCTAAACAAATATTGGCTAATCATATCGATCAACTTGGTAATCGCGATTACAAACTCATATTGAAAGAGACTAAACTCAAAGAAGAGGACTTACGCGAAGTGCTTCAACTGATTCAACAGTTGGATCCACGACCAGGTAGCCGCATTGCCACTGAGCACGCAGAGTACGTCATTCCAGACGTTTCAGTGTACAAAGAGCATGGCAAATGGATTGTCACCATCAATCCAGACAGCGTTCCAAAATTGAAAGTGAACCAGCAGTACGCAAACCTTGGACGCGGTAACAGTGCAGACAGCAACTATATCCGCACCAATTTGCAAGAGGCAAAATGGTTAATCAAAAGCTTAGAAAGTCGAAACGAGACTTTGCTCAAAGTTGCCAAATGCATAGTTGAACACCAGCGTGATTTCTTTGAATATGGCGAAGAAGCCATGAAGCCGATGGTCCTAAATGACGTCGCTTTAGCCGTGGAAATGCATGAATCAACCATTTCTCGTGTTACGACACAGAAATATATGCATACCCCACGAGGTATATTTGAACTGAAGTACTTTTTCTCTAGTCACGTCAGCACTGACAATGGTGGAGAATGTTCATCTACCGCGATTCGTGCACTGATCAAAAAACTGGTTGCTGCGGAAACCCCAGCAAAACCGTTGAGTGACAGTAAGATCGCGGCTCTACTTGCTGATCAGGGGATTCAGGTCGCAAGACGAACGATTGCGAAATACCGTGAATCTTTGGGAATAGCCCCCTCTAGTCAGCGTAAACGCCTGCTTTAAGGCCAAACAGAGAAGGAAAGTCTATGCAAATCAATATCCAAGGCCATCACATTGATCTTACCGATTCAATGCAAGACTATGTTCACTCCAAATTCGAAAAACTAGAACGCTTTTTTGATCATATAAACAGCATTCAAGTGATTTTACGTGTTGAAAAATTGCACCAGATCGCCGAAGCTACGCTCCACGTAAATCAAGGGGAAATCCACGCCACTGCGGACAACGAAAATATGTACGCAGCGATAGATGGCCTGGTGGATAAACTCGTTAGACAACTCAACAAGCATAAAGAAAAGCTAAGTAGCCATTAATCATGCAATTAAGCGAAGTACTTTCATTGAGCTGCACAAAAAGTGCAGTTCAATGCTCTAGTAAAAAAAGAGCCCTAGAAATCATCAGCGAAATCGCTGCAGAATACACCGGACAAAATGCAACTGAACTATTCGAATGCATGCTCAGCCGTGAAAAGATGGGCAGTACCGGTATTGGTAATGGCATAGCCATTCCACATGCCCGAATGGCATCAAGTGATAACGCTGTTGCGGTATTACTTCAATGTGAAGAACCTATCGAATTTGATTCTATCGATAATCGTCCTGTTGACCTTCTATTTGCACTACTTGTTCCTGAAGAACAATGCAAAGAGCATTTGAAAACCCTTTCCTGCATGGCGGAGCGCTTGAACGACAAACAAACGTTAAAACAGCTTCGCAACGCTCAAAGCGACGAAGAGCTGTACAACATAATGGTTCAGCCACCAATGGTTCAATAACCACCCTAAGGTATGCCTTATGCGTTTAATCGTTGTTAGTGGTCAATCCGGCGCAGGCAAAAGCGTTGCGCTGAGAGTTTTGGAAGATTTGGGTTATTACTGCGTTGATAACCTGCCTGTTGTGCTATTGGATTCATTTATCCAATCGGTAAAAGGCAGTAAGCAAAACGTTGCCGTCAGTATCGACATTCGAAACCTACCAAAAGAACCGACATTGGTTGAAGATATCCTTCAGCAACTCAAGCAAAACAACGATGTGAGCGTATTGTTTCTCGATGCAAGCAAAGAGACGTTACTCAAACGCTACAGCGAAACTCGCCGTATCCATCCCCTTTCACTCAGTAACAAGAAGCCAACATTAGAACAAGCCATTGAGCTTGAAAAACGCTTGTTGGAGCCTCTGAAAGAACAAGCAGATTTACTGTTAGACAGCACAGGTAAATCGCTGCACGATCTGAGTGAAACGGTCAGAATGCGTATCGAAGGCCGAGGTCGTAAAGACCTAGTGATGGTGTTTGAGTCTTTTGGCTTTAAATACGGCTTACCGAGTGATGCCGATTACGTGTTCGACGTTCGCTTTTTACCGAACCCTCATTGGCAGCCTGAGCTTCGCCCGTTGACAGGGTTAGATGCTCCGATTAAATCTTTTTTAGAGAGCCATAAAGAAGTGATTGAACTAAAACAGCAGATTCAGCACTTCTTTGAGTATTGGCTTCCACTGTTAGAGAAAAATAACCGCAGTTACCTAACCATTGCCATTGGTTGTACTGGCGGTAAACACCGCTCCGTTTATTTGACGCAACAACTGGGAGAATACTTCTCACTGTTGGGTCATCAAGTACAAATTCGCCATACTTCACTGGAAAAAAATCACTCATAGAGGATGCCCTATGCCGCAATCTAGCCGTACTGTTCTTATCCAGAATCGCCTTGGTTTACACGCACGAGCGGCAGTCAAACTAGTGGAGTTAGCACAATCCTTCGATGCCATTTTGACCATTCAAAGCCAAGAGGGCAAAGAAGCAACGGCAGACAGTGTGATGGGACTGCTAATGCTGGAATCAGCACAAGGTCAGAACGTAACCATTTCAGCCGAAGGTTCACAAGCAGAACAAGCCCTCGATGCCGTTTGCCATCTAATTGAAGATAAATTCGACGAAGACGAATAACACGCCACAATGAATGTTACCTGCACAAGTGCAGGAGTATTCAGTCAAGACACCGATAAGTGAATGCAATTCATGATCGCGATGAATAGAATTACCCCATCGAATGTCATCGTTAAGTTATGGAGAGACAAATAATTAATCTTTGCCAACAAGTTACTATTAAATAAGGCATAGAATTAAGTTACTATGCTGCGCATTGTAAGTATTCATTCACGAGGAGGAAGCCATGGCCGAGCAAATCGAGTTTGACCAAGCACATAACACCCTCCAAGAAATCACAGAAGCATTAGAAAATGGTCGCTTCGTCCATGTCCGTAGACAACTACAAGACATGGAGCCAGAAGACATTGCACATCTACTTGAAGCCTCGCCTCGCAAAGCACGTAACGTACTGTGGCAACTGACCGATCCTGAAGATTACGGTGAAATTCTTGATGAACTAAACGAAGACGTCAAAGATGCCCTCGTATCGAAAATGGCGCCTGAGAAACTGGCAGAAGCAACCGAAGGCATGGACACTGATGATGTCGCCTATGTTCTTCGTAGCTTACCTGACGATCTCTCTCGCGAAGTTCTCGATCAGATGGACTCCGCTGACCGTCTGCGTGTAGAAACGGCGCTGTCCTACCCTGAAGATACCGCTGGCGGCTTGATGAACACCGACGTTATCACCATCCGTGGTGATGTTGATGTCGATGTTGTATTACGTTACCTGAGAATGAAAGGTGAACTTCCAGAAGCCACCGATGCTCTTTATGTTATCGACTCGGAAAGCCGTCTAATTGGCCACCTATCGTTAACAGCGCTGCTCACCGCTCAAGTAGATGTGTCTGTCAGCGATATTATGGAAGACGCAGACGAAGCGATTAAAGTCGATACAAAAGACTCAGATGTAGCAAGCCTGTTCGAACGTCGTAACTGGGTCTCAGCACCTGTGGTTGATGAAAACCAGCATCTTGTTGGCCGTATCACCATCGATGACGTGGTTGACGTTATCCGTGAAGATGCAGAGCACTCGATGATGAGTATGGCCGGTATGGATGACGACGAAGATACCTTCGCTCCTGTTGTTCAATCCGCTCGTAAACGCAGTATATGGCTTGGTGCGAACGTATTAGCGGCATTAGCGGCAGCTTCTGTATCAAACATGTTTGAAGCCACTTTGGACCAAATGGCGGCGATTGCCGTGTTGATGACCATTGTGCCGTCGATGGGCGGTGTGGCCGGTAACCAGACTGTAGCACTGGTCATTCGTGGCTTAGCTTTAGGTCATATCGGTGACAGTAACAAACGCGAGTTATTACTCAAAGAAGCCTCTATCGGATTTCTAAACGGTATCCTTTGGGCTCTGATCATTGGTGCCATTGTCGTCGCTTGGAAAGGTGAATGGATGTTGGGTGGCATTATCTCAGCAGCCATGATGACCAATCTCTTCGTGGCAGGTGTCGCAGGTGTAATGATTCCAGTTATACTGAAGAAAATGAACATCGACCCAGCACTGGCTGGCGGTATGGCACTGACCACCATTACCGATGTGGTTGGCTTATCGGTATTTTTAGGTTTAGCTACCCTTTTTATCTGAAAAGTCTGCTTATCTAAAAGATCTGTTTATCTGAAAATCAAACATAAAAAAGCGCTGACATTTCATCAGCGCTTTTTTGTTCTCTCAATTTACTCGCCTGCGACTTTCATCGACTCAAGCAAAATAGAACCCGTCTGGATTTGCGAACGCGTTTCTACATCGCTACCCACAGCCACAATCTGATTAAACATATCTTTCAGATTACCAGCAATGGTGATTTCCGATACCGGATACTGAATCACTCCGTTTTCAACCCAAAAACCAGCCGCACCGCGAGAATAGTCACCAGTGACAACATTCACGCCTTGCCCCATGACTTCTGTCACTAGCAGACCGGTACCAAGCTCTTTCAGCATTTGCTGAAAGTTCTGCCCTGTCGATTTCACAAAGCAGTTGTGAATACCACCAGCATGACCTGTTGGTGTCATCCCCATTTTTCTCGCCGCGTAGCTGGTGAGAAGATAAGTTGAAAGCACACCGTCAGTGATGATTTCTGTATCAACGGTTCTCACCCCTTCACTGTCAAACGGACTCGACGCAAGACCTCGCAGAATATGGGGGCGTTCTGAAACGTTAAACCAGCTAGGAAGAATTTGTTTACCTAAGTGATCAAGTAAGAATGATGACTTACGGTATAGGTTGCCGCCGCTGATAGCCATCACTAAGTGACCAAGCAGTCCCGTAGCCACATTGGCTGCAAACATCACAGGGAACTTACCTGTTTTCAATTTCTGCGCATCTAGTCGGCTTACGGTTTTCTCAGCCGCATCTTTACCCACGACTTCTGGAGACCACAAATCATCGCAATGACGAGCTACGGTGTAGCTGTAATCGCGTTCCATCTCACCATTTTTGCCTTCACCAATCACACAGCAACTAATACTGTGACGACTGGACGCATAACTACCCAGCAGGCCGTGACTGTTTCCGTACACTTTAACGCCGTAATGGCTGTCATAACTTGCACCATCACTTTGTTTGATTCTGTCGCTAACATTCAGTGCGGCTTGCTCAGCGGCTATTGCAATCTTAGCCGCGCTGTCTGGATCAATCGAATTGGGGTGAAACAGATCTAAATCAGGGATCTCTTTTACCATCATCTCTTTAGGTGCTGGTCCAGCGAATGGATCTTCCGACGTGTATTTCGCGATATCTAAAGCAGCCATTACCGTCTGCTGAATCGCTTTTTCACTCAAGTCAGAAGTTGAGGCGCTGCCTTTACGTTGCCCACGATATACAGTGATACCTAAAGCACCATCACTATTAAATTCAACATTCTCTACTTCGCACATGCGAGTAGAAACACTTAAACCAGTGCTCTTGGTAATGGCAACTTCAGCTGCATCTGCACTGGCTGATGCCATCTCTAGCGCTTTCGCAACTGCGGCTTCAAGTTCGGTACGCTGCATAGCGACTTGCTGTTTTACATCCATATCTCATCCAACTATTGAGCTTTTGATAGGGTCTGTTGACCTTTTGAGGTTAAATTTTGTTCGAGTTAAAAGCGTTTTAATCGCGGCGCAAGATATATAACTTAGTTATTCTAAGTGAATAGCTTGCAACAAAGAGTAAAACGCTTTTAGCCGAACCCTTCGGGCAGCATTTATGAACAGCTTCTACCGCGTTATCGCTTACTTGTGGAGAATACTACACGGCATAAGCTCTGCCTTGTATAAGCTGTTCATAAATTGCTGCAAAAATCATCGCAAAAGGTTAACAGACCCTAATTACTTAGCTATAGAGTAACAAGAATTTCGCTTTCTCCCCACGATTCTTGCTAAAATAGCTGACATATACACCTCAATAGTTGAAGAAAATGGCACGTAAAAACCAAAAAGCTCCTTGGGAAGAAGAAGAGGAGATCATTTGGGTTAGTAAAACCGAAATGAAAAATGACATGACTGCGCTGCAAAAGCTCGGTGAAGAACTGGTTGGTTTGAAATCATCACAGTTATCAAAAATACCGATGCCTGAAGATTTGCTACTGGCAATCAAAGATGCGCAACGTTTCAACATGGAAGCTAGACGTCGTCAACTGCAATACATCGGTAAAATGATGCGTACTATCGATCCTGAGCCAATCCAAGCGGCGCTGGACAAATTACGCAACAAACACTCACAAAATACTGCGGTATTACACAAGCTTGAGCAGATGCGTGATCGTATCGTTGAGCAAGGTGATGATGCTATTAACGACGCAATGGTTTTATATCCAGAAATGGATCGCCAACGCTTACGTCAACTTGCTCGCCAAGCGAAGAAAGAGAAAGAAGCGAATAAGCCACCAAAAGCGTCTCGTGAAATCTTCCAAGTATTGAAAGAACATAACGACGCATCAATTTTGTAACGCGATTAATTGTGCATTAAAAAAGCCTCACCAATGTGAGGCTTTTTATTATTCTCCCGCTCTGACGAAGTCACTGAGCAATGGATGTGGATGCGAAGATGACAGCGCATCAACCTCATCAAACACTTGTACCCGCCCCTCAGCCAGAAACGCAAAATGTGAGGCTATCGCTTTCGCATCACTCAGATGGTGAGTCACCATCACCACGGTAATATTGCGCTCAGTTGCTAAGCGTTTGACTAAGCTGAGCATCTCCTCACGTAACAAAGGATCCAACGCTGAAAACGGTTCATCAAGCAACCAAATGGGATGCGACTGAACAAAACATCGAGCGAGAGCCACTCTCTGACGCTGACCACCGGAAAGGCTTTGAGGCAGACGATTCATGAACTCCTCTACCCCTACCTGTTTTGCCGCAATATCAACTTGTTCTTTTTGCTGCGCGGTTAAATTCAGGCTTGGATTCAAACCCAACGCGATGTTTTCTCGTACCGTCAAATGGGCAAACAAGTTGTGCTCTTGGAACAACATTGAGAATGGGCGCTGATAGGGTTCTTTACCCAGAAGTGACTCGCCTGCAACACTCACGTTTCCACTGTTCGGCTCAATGAATCCAGCCACCAAACTGAGCAAAGTCGATTTGCCTGCACCACTTGGTCCCATCAAAGAAACAATCGCGCCTCGAGGGATAGTCAAACAAAACTCAAACCACTCATTTTGATATTCATAGCGTACGTTTTCTAAAACTAACATTCACGACCTCTGGAAGAATGAGCAATAAAGAGTTTTTCGATCACAACAAAGCAGCAGACACTCATAAGTAACAAGGTGAGTGACACCACCGCAGCAGACTCCATTTGGTAACTACCGAGTAGCTGGAACAGATACAGTGGCAGAGTTCGGAAATCTTGGCTGCCAAATAAAGCTATCGCGCTGAGATCACCCATAGAGAGCAAAAAGCTGATTGCAAACGCATGCGCCATCGGCTTACTCAACGCTTTTCCTTCAATTAATCTGATTCGATGCCAGCCGCGGATACCCAAGGACGCGCAAAGAAGCTGATACTGTTGCTCAATATGCAGCATGGGCTGAGCCAGTGTTTTCAACACATAAGGTAAAGCCATCAGAGCATTAACGGCCACTACAACCCAAAATGCAAAACTGAACGCATCGGTAAAACTGCGCAGCAACAAAAATAACCCGGTACTGACGACTAATCCCGGAGTAACAAGAATGATGGTTCCGGTTAGTTCAAGCGTGGTCGCTTTTGCCGTTTGATATCGGATACGCCAAAAACGGGTAGTCATCAAAATAGCAATGCCCGCAACCAAAGCGAATGAAGACGCAAGAACCGCCACTTGTATGGATGCAGAAAACGCATTCCAGAACAGGCTATCCGATAACACTGAGAGAACCTGCCAGTTAATACCGCTTAGCAAAACCATCAATAACGGCGGTACCACAAGCACAATAACGAACAGAATCCAGAACCCGTCCCAACAACGCGTCTTGGTTGAATCTCGGCTAACCACGTTGTGCGTTGCCACATTACCTGCGGTTACTGCTACAGGCTTGGCGAGTTTCTGAATCGATAAATACAAAACGCTGCAAAGAATGATCTGCCATAGCGCTAATAGAGCACCTGCTTGCAGGTCGAAATCAAACTTAATCGCTTGGTAGATGGCGAGTTCAATGGTTGTCGATTTTGGTCCTCCCCCCAGCGCCATCACAGTGGCAAAACTGGTGAAACACAACATAAAGACCAAACCACAAACATGAGGTAATTGCTGACGAATCCGTGGCCACTCCACCCAACGGAATTTATGCCAGTGACTCATCCCCAAATGCGCGCACAACTTATGCTGTTCATCAGGAATGGATTCTAATGCTTGCAGTAATAAACGACTGGCGTAGGGAAGGTTAAAGAAAAAATGTGCCAGCAAAATACCGTTCAATCCGTAGATAGAAAAAGGCAGGTTCAGTTCAAACCAACTCAGTACCTCCGCCAGCAATCCACTATTGCCGTATATTGCCAACAGACCAAACACGCCCACCAGTACAGGAAGCACCAGTGTTGTGGCAAACAGTTTGATCAGCAGGCTTCTCCCCCAGAATCGCCGTCTGTATAGCGCATGGGCGACCGGAACCGCGAAGCCGACACTCAGCAACATCGATAGGCTGGCTTGATAAAAGCTAAACTGAGTGACGTGGCGATAATACGGATCCTGCCAGACCTGAGCAAAGTTCAGGCTAGGTGCATGGAGAAGTAACGCGCACAATGCAGAAATGACAAAGGTCGCGACCAGTATCGCGACCCCAATGCCTATTTTAGGTACAGAGTTCAAACTCACTTAAACCTTAGACGTTAAAAAGTTAAGGCGTTTTGCCATTCACGAACCCAAGCCTTACGCTCTTTTGCCACTTCGTCTGCGGTGAAAGTTAACGATTTTTGTGGTACTGAAAGTGAATCAAACCCTTCTGGTAGTTCCGTGTTTGTCACCGGATACATCCAGTTGCCAGTTGGAATCACAGACTGAAAATCATTGCTAAGAATAAAGCTCATAAACTCATCAGCAAGTTTTTGATGCTGGCTGGTTTTCACCTTCGCAGCCACTTCAACTTGCATATAATGGCCTTCAGAGAAGTCAGCCGTTGCAAAGCGAGCATCATTTTCAGCAATCAGGTGGTATGCAGGAGAAGTGGTGTAGGAAAGAACTAGGTCCGACTCGCCTTTCAAGAACATAGAATAAGACTCAGACCAACCTTTAGTCACAGTCACCGTTTTCTTCGCTAAGCTCTTCCATGCTTCTGTGGCGTTGTCGCCATAAACAGACTTCATCCAAAGCAACAGGCCTTGACCCGGTGTCGAAGTACGTGGGTCTTGATAAATCACTTTCAGATCATCACGGCTTTCAACCAGCTCTTTTAGGCTTTTCGGTGGATTGGCCAATTTTTCTTTGTTGTAAACAAAAGCAAAGTAGCCATAGTCGTAAGGAACGAAAGTATCATCGCTCCAGCCGTTCGGCACTTGAAGAGACTGTGTATCAACAGAGTGTGGTGCCAACAAGCCGGTTTGTTTCGCTTCTACCATAAGGTTGTTGTCTAAACCCAATACGATGTCTGCTTTGGTTTTATCGCCCTCTAGACGCAGGCGGTTCAAGATAGACACACCGTCATCCAGAGCGACAAAATTTAAATCACAGCCACATTGAGCTTCAAATGCTTTCTCAATAGCAGGACCAGGTCCCCACTCAGCAGCAAATGAGTCATAGGTATAGACAGTTAGAGTGTTATCGGCAGCGAAAGCTGTACTAGATGATGTTGCAATAAACGATAAAGTTGCCAAAGCAATGGCAGAAAATTTGGTGTTCAAGGCTCGCTCTCCTCAGAGCTGACAGGCTTGAGGGAGGACAGGAATAATCGGATGTTTGATTATCACATTCCCAACTCAATTCCTACGCCAGCATTATCTGGTTCAGGTAAATACCACTATTAAAATAATAATGGACTTCGGGTCCCAAGCTCTGCTTGATCTCAGCGCCATTCATCTGGTGAATGGTTAGCCCCCCGTGAGTAAAGTGGATTGTAAATGTAAACGAAAATAGATGCTACTTATACTCTTTCTACTTGAAGCTGCAGCGGTGTTGGCTGCGTTCGTTCACCCCAATCACATAGTTTATCTATGTTCATGGGAATTCACTTACTTGCCGCCTACCGCAACTCCAAGTAGTTTGAGTATCTACGTTAACTACGTTGATCATACCCCCAGCGCGGTACAAGAGTTTGCTCAATGCCCAGATGATCCAATATACGAGCGACCATAAAATCAACCAGATCATCAATCGATTTAGGTTGATGATAGAAACCCGGAGCAGCAGGCATAATCGTGACGCCCATTTGCGAAAGCTTATGCATGTTCTCCAGATGCAACGTCGAAAATGGCGTTTCTCGCACCACCAGCAGAAGCTGACCACGCTCTTTCATCACCACGTCCGCAGCACGCTCAATAAGATTGTCCGACATTCCATGAGCAATAGCGGCCACACTACCTGTAGAGCAAGGACAAACGATCATCTGTTTTGGTGCCGCAGATCCAGACGCGACAGGAGAGAACCAATCTTCCTTACCACAAACGATCAACTTCTCAGCATCACACTGAAGATGTTCGACTAGTGCCGCTTTCGCTGCATCAGGACCACTTGGCAGTTTCAGATCGTGCTCTGTCGCCAACACCACGCGCGCCGCAGACGAAATCAACAGATAGACGGTGTAATCGGCAGCGAGTAGACATTGCAACAGACGCAGCCCGTAGGGAGCACCTGATGCCCCCGTCCACGCTAAGGTAATCGCTTTGCTTTGGTTCATATCGTTCTCATATTCTACTGTTTAGCTTTGAGTGCGGTGAGTAACTTATCGTGAATACCATTGAAGCCACCGTTACTCATCACCAGAATCTGATCGCCGGCTTGTGCTTCAGAACAGATCATTGCAACGAATTCATCAATATTATCGCTGACCCGAGCCGGCTGTGCACACTGCTCTGCCACATCCTGAACAGACCAAGGGATCGTTGCTGGCTGGAACAAGTAAACCGAATCTGCCGCGTGAAGTGACTGAGCCAAGGTTTCTTTATGTACGCCCAGCTTCATTGTCGCTGAACGAGGTTCCAATACCGCGATGATTTTCTTGTCACCCACTTTATTGCGCAGACCACCTAAAGTCAGTTCAATCGCCGTTGGATGATGAGCAAAATCGTCATACACAGTCACCCCCGCGGCTTCGCCTTTGAGCTCTAAGCGGCGTTTGGTGTTGATAAAAGACCCCAAGGCTTCACAAGCCAGATCAGGCGTGACTCCCACATGACGTGCCGCAGCTACCGCCATCAGAGCATTGCTGACGTTATGATCACCGACTAAATCCCACTTAACCGTACCAACACGCGTGTTTTTAAACAGAATATGGAACTGAGAGCCATCTTTAGTGATTTTTTCTGCTTGCCAGTCAGCATTGTCACCACTGAACTCAGTTTCACTCCAACAACCACGCTGCAAAACATCTTGTAATGCTTCATCTTGCATTGGTGCGAAAATACGACCGTTGCCCGGCACAGTTCTGACTAAATGATGGAATTGACGCTTGATCGCTTCAAGATTGTCGAAGATATCTGCATGATCGAACTCCAAATTATTCATCACCAATGTTCTAGGATGGTAATGAACAAACTTAGAACGCTTGTCGAAAAAAGCACTGTCATATTCATCAGCTTCCACGACAAAAAACATGCTTTCGCCCAAACGCGCTGAAACACCGAAATTACCCAGTACTCCGCCAACCAAAAAACCCGGTTGGTAGCCACAGTGCTCAAGCACCCATGTCAGCATACTGGACGTGGTCGTTTTACCGTGTGTTCCTGAAACAGCCAGTACCCAACGGTCATGCAAAAGAAACTCTTGTAGCCACTGAGGTCCTGAAACATAGCGCAAGTTGTTGTTAAGCACATATTCAACACATGGATTACCACGACTCATCGCGTTACCAATCACCACCAAGTCAGGCTTCGGCTCAAACTGGGTCGTGTCAAAACCTTCAATTATTTCGATCCCTTGCGACTCGAGCATGGTGCTCATTGGCGGATAAACATTGGCATCGCTACCGGTAACTTTGTGACCCAACTGACGCGCCAACATCGCAACGCCACCCATGAATGTGCCACAAATTCCTAAGATATGAATATGCATCGAGCTTAATCTCTTCACGCTTTACTGTATTGGCTCCCATTATCCTCATTCGCATCGTAAAAGCGAGCATCGAAGATCAGAGCAATGTAATTTGTAATAAGTCGACATAAAAAATGAGATATCAAACAGTTAGTTCAGTACCCGTAAAAAGATAAAAGACCTAAACTCTTTGCGGGCGCGCGTGTCAAAAAAGTTCCAACAGAGAACACCTCACAGCCCCACTAAAAATCCCCCCGAAAATATAGTGTTAAGGAAATAACATGTCTGAGATGCGCACCCTTGGTGAGTTCATTGTTGAGAAACAACACGACTTCCCCCATGCAAGTGGTGAACTATCGTCCCTACTGGCTTCTATTCGTCTTGCCGCGAAGATTGTAAACCGTGAAATCAATAAGGCTGGCCTTGCTGATATCACAGGTGCATCTGGTCAGGATAATGTGCAAGGTGAAGAGCAGCAAAAACTGGATGTTTATGCCAACGACAAATTTAAAGCCGCGCTTGAAGCGCGTGACCAAGTTTGTGGCGTAGCCAGTGAAGAGGAAGATGAAGCTGTAGCCTTTAATAAAGACCTCAACAAAAATGCGAAATACGTTGTCTTGATGGATCCGCTTGATGGCTCGTCAAACATTGATGTGAACGTGTCAGTTGGCACAATTTTCTCCATTTATCGTCGTATTTCTCCGGTCGGCGCTCCACCGACAGCAGAAGACTTCTTACAACCTGGCCACAAACAAGTTGCCGCAGGGTATGTGATTTACGGCTCTTCGACCATGTTGGTTTACACCACTGGTAACGGTGTCAATGGCTTTACCTATGACCCTTCGATTGGTTCTTTCTGTTTATCGCATGAAAATATGCGTATTCCAGAAAGCGGTAAGATTTACTCGATTAACGAAGGTAACTACATCCGCTTCCCGACTGGCGTGAAGAAATACATCAAATTCTGCCAAGAGAATGTGCCTGAAGATAATCGTCCTTATACATCACGTTATATCGGCTCTTTGGTTGCTGACTTCCACCGCAATCTGCTCAAAGGCGGCATCTACATGTACCCGAGCACAGAGAGCCATCCAAATGGAAAATTACGCCTTCTGTACGAGTGCAACCCAATGGCATTTTTGATGGAACAGGCTGGCGGTATTGCCTCTGATGGTAAGAATCGTATTCTGGATATCAAACCAACCGAACTGCACCAACGTGTGCCTTTCTTTGTTGGTAGCCCAACTATGGTCGACAAAGTCGAAGAGTTCTTAGAGAACTACCCAGACTAAGAACGATCCGATAACTATTGACTGACAAGAAAGCGCCTTACAGAGGCGCTTTTTTTATCTCTCTTTCATCAATCAATTACGCATTTTTTGACCTACAATTGCATCAATTAGGCTTAGGTTTGCTTGGGGATCGACTCATTTACGGGTAAACTCTAGCCTTTGCTATGTAGCGGCCCTTTGATGCCCATACATAACATTCATAACAATAAGTCTTGATTCTTGAAGTCCGGCTAACGAAAAGGAAACCTTTAATGAGCTTAAACAATGTGCCAGCAGGCAAATCTCTTCCAGACGATATCTACGTTATCATCGAAATTCCAGCTAACGCAGACCCAATCAAATACGAAGTAGACAAAGATTCTGGCGCTGTATTCGTAGACCGTTTCATGTCTGCTCCTATGTTCTACCCATGTAACTACGGTTACGTGAACCACACTCTATCTCTAGACGGTGACCCCGTAGACGTATTAGTACCAACGCCATTCCCACTAATGCCTGGATCAGTAATTCGCTGTCGTCCAGTTGGCGTACTAAAAATGAGCGATGAGTCTGGTGAAGATGCGAAAGTTATCGCTGTACCACACGAGAAACTTTCTAAAGAATACAACCACATTCAAGATGTGAACGACCTTCCAGAGCTTCTAAAAGCACAAATCACTCACTTCTTCGAGCGTTACAAAGACCTTGAAGCTGGCAAATGGGTGAAAGTTGAAGGTTGGGAAGACGCAGCTGCAGCTCGTGAAGAGATCAAAACTTCATACGAGCGCGCACAGCAAAAATAAGCGTACCGAACGAATGAAAAAGCCAGCATTTCGCTGGCTTTTTTTTGAGCCAAAACATGGCTGAAGTAATTATCTCCAAAGCTGAAGAAGCTTACACTCGTTGACACCAGTCTCCAGAATCAATCAGAGCTTCTTGTGACGTTACTTCTTGGTAAATGTATATCCATGCAGTGCCAAAAGGAGTTTCAATGGTATCTCGGCGATATTCCACTGGAACGTCTTCCAAAATATCCAACTTAGCCAACGTCTCTTCATCCACCAAATACACTTCTCCAGAAATGGTATGGTGCCCCTCGATTAAGCCCGGATAAGGACCTAAGTCATAAAGAGCATACTCTGGCTTGGTAACGTATTGCCCCAGCAATTGACTACTTTCCAAAAAGCTATGATTGCTTTCTCCTTGGCGTAAAGTGCCATAAACAAAAACTAAATGTTGCACTTACTTCTCCTTTAGATATACACCCGAGTCATCGCAAGACTCATGGGCATAACAGCCTCAATTCAATTCGAATTGATACAGCAAATCAACCGCACTATCTAAGCCCGATACCGCTTCCACATACAAATCTGTCATTAAACGATAGCGGACTGTAAATTCCCCTACCGAGTTAAAAATACCTACGCCGTATTTTACTTGCAGCCCCGGACGAATGTAACCACTCACCGTCACCTGAGATTCATCACCGGATCCAGCAGTGTCCAGCTTCAAGTCTTGTACACCAAAAGCACTACCAATTTCACTCACTACTTTACCGCTTTTCGCAAGGCTCAAACCTATCAATGTGGTGGTCATGGCATCGCCACTGGTTTCACTGTCGATATCTTGCCCGCGCAGTAAGTATGACAGAGCATTTGCTTGAGGCATGCTCGGTTCTGAGAATATCGAAACAAGAGGCTCGTTCGCAGGGCCGGTCACCTGTACACCTGCTATCACATTATCCTGAGTATTCTCTGGATTTCGAATCGCTTTGATCGACAGATAAGGCTGATCGACAGGGCCATTCATTAAAATCTTCCCTTCTTGAATAACTAGATCCTGACCAAAGGAGCGATATTTACCGTTCAGGATATTGACCTCACCGTTAACCAGTGGTCCTTTGTCCTTTTGAACAACGTTGACACGGCCAACCAAATCGCCTTCCAGACCAAACGCCTCTAGCTTGAAGTCGTCGCCAATAGTAATCGACACATCCGTTTCAATATCAAACGGCAGCGTATTCTGCTCACTTACCGGCGTTAAGTCCTCGTTCAGTAACACCTGATCTTTTGACACACTCACCGCACTTGGTGGTAATTCTTCGACAACAATGCGTCCCCAAGGCAGCGCGATATTCCCAGTAACTTTAGCCAACTTTGGCTGCATGTTCAGTGTCAGATCTGGTACAACTTTAACTTTGACTATCGGTGGTAAATCCACCAGCAATGATTTGGCAAATACGTGGCTATTCAATCTCCAATCATCGATGTTTTGCCAGTCTGCATCCCCTGTGATCTCAAGTTCACCGTCTTGTGTCAGCACATTGGCATTTAAACTTGCCTGATAACCTTTGAAAGTCAAAGTGACGAGACCTGATTCAACTTCTACCGGAGAGATATCCCCTTTCACCTGAATACCATCAACGCTGACCACACCATCCACCTGCGGATGAAGCATGTCGCCTTTAAACTTGAGGTCAGATTCAATATTCGATTTCAGAGAGCTGTATTCACCCACCAAAGGTGCAAGAAAATCTAAGTTAAACGTGGATAGCTTAAGATTCCCTTCCATGCGTTTGTTTTCTTTGGTGACGTCCGCAATGATAACTTTCCCAGACAAGTCGCCATTGTCCGTCATATCGACATTCCAATAAGCTTGCAGACGATTACGAATCAGAGAGGCTTGCAGAGAGACTTTATCCCACCCCACAGTTAACGGCTGTTCTAGATTTTGACTAACAGAGCCCTTAGGTAAATTCAATTCTAGCTTAGCCTGAGGAGGCTGGTTTGCTTGCCATTTTGCCCAAACTGTCGCATTCGCCTCGCCATCGATATTGGTATCTGGCGGCATGAATGCTTTCACTTGAGAGAAATTAAACTGATTTACAGAAAGCTGAACTTCACCGCTTTCACCAACGATGGATGGCTTGTCGAGACATACCGACGCGCCAGACTGAATCCAGCAGTGAGCAGCAAGAGTGGCGTTTTGTTTATCAACATCCACATTAATACTCATCGGTTTATCCAATGCCCAGACACCTTGCTCAGTTTCCAGCGTCATACGGTTTAACTGACCATCCCACAACAATGAGGGCTTATCTTTAAGACCGCCTTGAATGTTTAAACTGGTCGATACAATGTCAGACTGCACATCCAGAGTGAGTTCATGCTCTTGCTGCTCACCGCTAAAACGCATCACAACGGAATTGATCAATTGATCTTGATAAGACGCCTCAGTCACCTTTAGACGTAAGTCAGCTTGCGGCTTAGGCAATGGCGTCACATTGCCCGTTAAAGTAACGTGCTTCACCTTGGCGTCTTGCTGCCAAGCGATAGAGTCTGCATCCAAAGAGAGTTTTATTTGCGGCTCGCTCATTGCGCCACGCAGTAATACATCACCAATCACTTTGCCTTTAAGATCCGGCACGCTTTTAGACAAATCCGCTAAATTAAGTGACAAAGACATTCGCCACTCTTTATCTAGCTTACCCTTAGCCGTGACCTTATTTGGACCATGAGCAAGATTGATTCCCTGCGTAGTAACCTCATATCGCCCTTTACCTGAAATATCTGAAGCATCAATCTGACCATTTAAATGCAACGGATAATCACGCACTAAACCATTGACGGAAAGTTGCGGGACTTTCACTATCCAACCGCCTTGGCTAGTCAATTCGCCTGAGGTTTCGATTTCACCACTGACAATACCTTCCGCTTCTGGCCATTGCAGACCGGGTTGAATTAGATTCATGTCCAGCTTTGCTTGCCAGTTAATCGGCTCGTTCCAATTGGCTTTTATCTCACCGAGAATACGTCCGCCGAGTGTATCAATCTTGATATCACTTAAGGCAATTTCGCTTAAATTCCCCTCACCTTTGGTGTCAATCGCAACATCTGGCAGATCTTTCCCTTTCAGTTGCCCGACTAAGCCAAGCTGATAGCGCTCTAGCGAACCTTTACCATAGAAATGGGAAGCATCAATAAAGTAATCCCCTTTGCCAACCAGCGGCCATTGTCCGTGCAGATCTTTTATGTCGATATCAAACGGTAATTGAGGATCAAGCGGCTTCAATTTAGCTTTAATACTGGCTTTTGCCAGATCGGTCAGTTCTGCTTGTACACTTAAATCCGCCACACTGCCTGATGCATTCAAACTAAGCGCTTGCCCCTTGGCTTCAGCCAACTTGACTTTCGAGGTCAAATCTAATGACAGAAGATAGTTATCTTTGAGTTTTACTTTGGTATTTAGCTGAGCATCTACTTCTGGGGTATCAAGTTCCAGCGTATCAACCGACACATCGTATTGATAAGCCTTAGCTTTAAGGCCGAGATGATTTACCACCACAGGTATTTCTTGGTGCAGCGTGAAGTCATTGATGTCTAACCGCGCTAAATTAATTCTCAGCGGAATCAATACATCCGGTAACACTATCGCCTGAGGTTCGCTTTGGGCTGCAGGCTCTGCTTTTTGTAGGGGTTCAGCTTTTTCAGCCTGAGGCTCGTCTTGGCTTTGCGCCAACGTGACTTCAATCTTGTTCCATAAGGTTTTCCCTATGGTGAGGTTGTTGCCTTGAAACGAAGCTTGAGTAGAGAAATGCTGCCAAACCACACGATTGCCTAAGATATCGAGATCAATGTCATTTAGCGTTAGACGATTGAGACGGATAGGCACTGGTGTCGTAATGCTGGTCAGTGGCTCTGAACTTGGTTCATCTGTAGTGGTTGTCGTTTCTGGAAGAGACGGCAAAGAGAACTTCAGCCCCGAAAGACTAATGTCATTAATACAAACAGAAGGTTCTAAAAAGCAGTTGCCATTGATCGCCAGAGTTGCACTTTGCAACTGCATATCAACATTCAAAGAAGGATCAACATAGCTCACTTCATTTAAAGTGAATCTTGGGAACAAAGATCCTCGGGTTGATTTCACTTCGAGCTGTGGAACAAATTGATTCACGCCCCACAAGGCAAAATTAAGCCCTGTATTGGTAAACAAAAGCCCGGCAACAGACAGCACTAAGACGACCAGCAGTGCTATCACCCCCAGAGAAATCCATTTGCTCCATTTCAAAGCCAGCTTAATCATAGCTCTGGCCCTAATGAGAAGTGAATTCGGAAACGCTCACCGGGGTCAGACTCCAGCCCCCATGCGAAATCGAGACGGAGTGGCCCCACTGGAGATACCCAGCGAACACCAAAACCCGTACCCGTTTTCCATCTGGGCGTGTAATCAAACGCATCACCGCCATCGACGAATACCGCTCCCCACCAGTTTCCCGCGAGACGATATTGATATTCCACCGAGCCAGTTGCCATATATTTCGCACCAGCCAATGCACCACTGGAGTCCCGAGGTGAAATCGACTCATATTCATAACCACGTAAGTTGTTGTCTCCACCCGCGAAGAAACGTAAAGAAGGCGGCAGTTTATCGAAGTCCTCGACAAAGTTAGCCCCCCCCCCCATTCGGAACACGCCACGATGATTTTCACCAGCGGTACGAATCCAAGACGTTCCCGCTAAAACCCGTACCAAATTCGTTTCTGACACAAACGAGTCTGAGCCATATTCAATAGTAACGGTTTGCTTGTCACCCCAAGTAATCAGTGAACCACTGTTTCGGGCTCTGGTACGACTAAAGGTAAAACCGGGCAACACGAATTGACCAACATCATCCAGCACACCTTGTTCATAGCCTTCGATAAGATAACGAACAAACATGGTTCGGTGCCAACCACTGTCCACTAGCCAATGCCTTTCTACAGACAGATTGGACTCCAGACTTTGCGTATCGCGGTTATCGACTTTCTTCAAGCCATACTGAACTCGGTAATACTCATGCAGGACATCTTCCAGTGGGATTTTATAGCCGGCAGTAATGTACTGCTCAGGTTCTGAAATAGAAAAGCTGCTGTCAAAGCTGTGTCCGCGCGAGTTGATCCAAGGCTTCTTCCATTTAAACGTGCCTCGGGGGCCAACGTCTGTGGAGTAGCCAAGACCCGTTTCAAATTTATTGCGCGCCTGTGGTGCCACAGAGACTTTCATCGGCAGCTCACGCCCACCATCCAAGTTGTTTAAGTCCGGCTCGACAAATACTGAAGAAAACCATTCGGTACTCGACAGGTTCTGGTTATGTTCGCCGACTTTAGACACCAAATATGGGTCGCCTTCTTTATATGGCTGCAACGAAGCGACACGATTCTCATCGATTTGACTTCCTTCAACGCTCGTCGCGCCAAATTGATATCGAATGCCACTGTCGTAATGAAGTCGCACAAAGGCTTGGTTGAGTTCAGGCGCGACTTCAAGGCGGCTAGCTATATACGTACCGTTGAAATAACCTTTTTGCAGAGCAAGATTACGTAACGACGATTTTAAGCTGTCGTATTGACCGTGATTGAGCGACTCGCCCTGTTTAAGACCACTTTGGCTAATCACTCGGATAAAATCGGGGTCATTTTCAGCTTCACCTGTGATCACAATGTCAACCAGCTCTAGTCGCGTCACTTCACCAGCATCGACATGAACAGACAGAACATCTCCGGACTCTTTCACTTCAAAATCAATTTCCGGATGGTAATAGCCAAGGGCATTGAGCGCTTCAACGATATTTTTTTGCAAACGCGATTGAAAGCGTAACTGAGTGGAATAATCAGATTCGGGAATTGAAGAGATATAAGCATCGACGTTATCTTTCAGCTCTTTTTCTAAGCCATCAATCTCCAAGCTAACCTTGGCGAAAGAAGCAGCAGAAAAGAGTAAAGCGGCGAATAGCACTGGTAATGATTTTCGTCTCATGCTTAATTATGGCGTCGTTATACTAGGCTTATTGTTGAGAGTTAGTGAAATCATAACGCCAATGCTCATAATAGTCTGTACGAAATCAGTCAATTATCAGGTCTATAGCTATTAATTAAAAAAATAATCATCGCAAGCCTGTATTTTCAAACCCAGCTTTTAAAACAAAGGAAGTTCCATGTTAGATAAACAAACTATGGTTACGGCAGACTCCGCACTGCCTGGACGTGATACTCCAATGGCTATCGAAGACACTCACTTTGTCAATCAATCAAGCCTGAGCGCAGCGCCAAAAAACGGTGAAGAGCAAATCTTAATTGGTATGGGCTGCTTTTGGGGCGCAGAACGCCTGTTTTGGGGACTAGAAGGTGTCGTTTCGACTTCCGTGGGCTATTCAGGTGGTTTCACTCCAAACCCAGCCTATGAAGAAGTCTGCACAGGACACACGGGGCACACTGAAGTCGTTCGTGTAATTTACAACCCTAGTGTTCTGCCACTAAAACAGTTGCTTAACCATTTCTGGGAGCGTCATGACCCAACTCAAGGTATGCGCCAAGGCGGAGACTTAGGCACTCAATACCGTTCAGCACTCTATGTGTACGATGAAGAGCAAAAGTCTATCGCTGAACAGAGCAAAGCAGAATATCAGGCACTTCTTTCACAACAGGAGAAGGCGCAGATCACCACTGAGATTCTTCCAGCAGGTCCTTACTACTTTGCTGAAACTTACCACCAGCAATACCTAGCTAAAAACCCTCAAGGCTACTGTGGTTTGGGTGGTACTGGTGTTTGTTTCCCGCCAAGTTTGAGTGAGTAATCACTCTATTCAGAGCAAAAAATTGCAGGCACCGTCCTGCAATTTTTACTTCTCCTTAAAATACACTCAAAATTCTGTGCTATACATTCTGTGCTTATTATAAAGGAATCAAACACATGAAAATGAAAGCACTACTGCCGTTTATCCTAGCTTGCTCGCCAGCGATCGCGTTCGCACACAACATTCAACTGAATAGTTCTGTGCCAAACGTGAAGGTTGAAACATACGGCGAAATACTGGTTGAAGGTAAAGACACAACTTTCCAAGCTTGGAATAGCGAACAAATGAAAGGCAAAGTTCGAATCATCCAAGCTATAGCGGGTCGTAGCGCGGCGAAAGCGATGAACGCTGATCTTATGGCGGCAATTACTGCTGCTCATTTTCCAGAGCAGGAATATCAAACAACGACCATCATCAATCAGGATGATGCTATCTGGGGAACAGGCTCTTTTGTTAAGTCGTCAGCACAAGACAGCAAACTTGAATTTCCTTGGTCGTCGATTGTTTTGGACGAATCTGGCAACGTAGCGAAGGGTTGGGATCTTCAACCTGAGTCATCCGCTATCATCGTTCAGGACAAGCAAGGTAACGTACTGTTCGTTAAAGAGGGTGCGTTAAATGAACAAGAGATCCAACAAGTTTTAGAGCTTGTAAAAGCCTCTCTCTAGTTCTCTTTCAACTTGAAAACCTCCCTACAATTAGGTGAGAAGATCGTCTTCTCACCTAAATCATCGCTTGCCTGATTTTTTTACTGTTATATTATAACAATTCTTTATTTTAACTCTGTGATGTCAATGTTTTCGAACCTGCACTCTTTACGCGCTAAAGCTAAGATAGTCGCTATTCCGGCTATCTTGTTGATGGTGTGGCTAAATATTGCATTTATTGAACATCAGCTCGACGCCTCTCCAGCTCATCACAGCGAGCATCATTGCCAACTTTTTTCTAGTGCCAACCAAGCGTTAGCGCAGCATATTCCTGAGTTACCGATTTGGGTTTCGCATAACTACCTTGAGCCTGTAACTCAAATCGCTAACATCTCGACCTTGTACTTGGCTTATCTCGCACGTTCACCGCCAACTCCAGTGTAATCACTTACGTTCAAATCAATTGATAACCAGTATTACTATTTTTATTTGGAGTTTCCGATGTTTACTAAACCACTATTAGCCCTCAGCATTACCGCTGCTTTCGCCACTTCTGCTTTTGCTCAGGATGAATTTCGTCAACATGAAGCACATGTTCATGGCCATGTTGAATTTAATATTGCACAGGATGGTCACGAGCTACTGATGGAAATCACCGCACCGGGTGCCGATGTTGTGGGCTTTGAGCATGCCCCTGAGAACGATGAGCAACAGGCAGTTCTCTCTAAAGCATTAGAAACATTAAATCAGGCCGATTCTGTTTTCACTTTATCAGCAGCGGCAAAATGTCATATCGAAAGTGCCAGCGTTAAGCACAATTTGGGTGGTGAACACGAAGAGCATGAAGGTCACGAGCACGAAGAGCACGACCACGATGATCATAAAGACCATGATGACCACGCAAACCATGAGCATGAGTCGCACGAAGGTCATGAGCATGAAGAAGGCAGCTCACACGGTTCGTTCACCGTTCAATACAGCTTCCACTGTGATGACATTGCTAAACTGAGCCAGATCGAAACTCAGTGGTTTAAGCTGTTCCCTGCAACTCAGGAAATTGATGTGAACTTACTAACAGACAAAGCACAGACCGCTTTGGAACTAAAACCGAGCAACACCATCATTTCTTTGTAAAGAATCCTTTATAAAATTCGATCTATGGGTAAGCACTCACTTACCCATTTTTATAGGGAGCAGTGATGTCCAGTTTTCAAATCGATTCAAACCAAGCAGTAATTGAACTGAATAAAGTGATCTTTCAGTGGCCGAATAGCGATAGCGCAACACTCGACATTGAACACTTAAGCGTAAAAGCAAATGAGCACGTATTTATCAAAGGCCCTAGTGGCTGCGGCAAGTCCACTCTGCTCGGCCTGTTAACAGGAATCAATGTCGCGACTCAAGGTGAAGTGCAGCTACTTGATAGCAACCTTACCCAGCTCTCTTCGAGTCAAAGAGACCGCTTTCGCGCCGATAATATTGGCTATATTTTTCAACAATTTAATTTACTGCCTTATCTCTCTGTAGTGGAAAACATTGTTCTTCCCTGCCAGTTTTCCAGCCAACGTAAAAGCAATGTCACCGGCAGCCTCACTCAAAGAGCCCATGAGTTATTAGACAAACTTCATTTACCTAAATCGGTACGAGAAAAGCCGGTCATTGACCTCAGTATTGGTCAGCAGCAGCGAGTTGCAGCGGCAAGAGCATTAATTGGTGAGCCTAAAATTGTTATTGCTGACGAGCCAACGTCTGCACTCGATTACGATAATCGCAGCGCTTTCATAGAACTGCTGATGGAAGAAGCTAACCGTGTTGGTTCAACGCTGGTGTTTGTCAGCCATGACCCGACATTGGAAAGTCTGTTTGAGCGAGTCATACACCTGCCAACACTCAACCGAGCAGGAGACCAACAATGAAAGTGATCGCCAGTTTAGCGTGGAAAAGTTTACTTAATCGTAAAACCACGGCTCTGCTAACCATTATGACGGTGGCTATTTCCGTTATTCTTCTCATGGGTGTTGAACGTATTCGTACTCAGGCAAAAAGTAGTTTTGCCAATACCGTATCAGGAACCGATCTTATCGTCGGTGGTCGTTCTGGTCAGGTGAACTTACTGCTCTACTCAGTGTTCCGCATTGGCAACGCCACCAACAATATTGACTGGAAAAGCTACCAAGAATTTAGTCAGCATAAATCCGTTAAGTGGGCGATTCCTATTTCACTGGGTGACTCGCACAAAGGTTTCCGAGTAATGGGAACGAACCAGAGTTATTTTGAACACTTCCGTTATGGAAGTAAGCAACCACTCACTTTTACCCAAGGTAAAGAGTTTAAAGGCTTATTTGAGACGGTTTTGGGCTCTGATGTTGCCAAGAAACTGGGGTATCACATCGGCAGTGAAATTATTATCGCTCACGGTATCAGTGATGTCGGTTTCAGCCGTCACGACAACTTGCCTTTTAAAGTAGTAGGGATTCTTGCGCCAACCGGCACTCCGGTAGACAAAACTGTGCACGTTTCTCTGCAAGCCATTGAAGCTATCCATGTTGGTTGGGAATCTGGCGCACACCTAGGTCACTCACCAGACCAAGCTCAACTGGAGCATCACCAATTTGAACCTAAACAGGTCACTGCCATGATGATCGGTTTAAAATCCAAAATTCAGACCTTTGCTTTGCAAAGACAAATCAATGAGTACCGTAAAGAGCCGCTTAGCGCGATTATGCCGGGTGTCGCGTTACACGAGTTATGGGGCATGATGTCAGTGGCTGAGCAGGCGTTGATGGCGGTATCGATTTTCGTTGTTGTCGCAGGCTTACTTGGTATGCTCAGCAGCCTGTTAACCAGCTTGCAAGAACGCAGACGTGAAATGTCGATACTGAGGGCTATGGGCGCAAGGCCAAAACATGTATTCTCCCTGCTAGTCAGTGAAGCAAGCGTCTTAACTTTACTCGGAATTACTGTTGGTCTTGTCGGTTTATATGGCCTGCTGGGTATCGCCGCGCCATTGATTGAAAGCCAATACGGTATTCAGATCGAACTCAATGGAATTACCCGATACGAATGGCTGCTTCTTGCTTATGTGCAGAGCGCTGGCATCTTAATTGGGTTTATTCCAGCAATCAGAGCTTACAGACAGTCACTGAGTGATGGTATGACGATCAGGCTCTAGTCTAGGAACAAATATGAAACAACTGCTTTTAAGTTTTATGCTGGTACTGCTACCAGCTTTTACAGCAACAGCTCAAAGCGCTGAGGATGTTCTAACTTTAGATTGGATTGACTTGGTTCCCGAAAGTGAGCGCAACCAGTTCAATCAGCAAGGCATGCCTGCGGCGAATCATGAAGGTGAGGCTCCGGCACAGCAGTCTCAGCTAGGAGCGGTTCGCCCTGAGTTAAATGGCAGCACGGTAAAAATTCCGGGCTTTGTGATCCCTTTAGAAGGGGATGAGAATACAGTGACCGAGTTTTTGTTGGTCCCGTACTTTGGAGCCTGTATTCATGTGCCACCACCGCCGCCAAATCAAATTATTTACGTGAAATTCCCACAAGGAGCGCCAATCCAACAACTTTGGGATGTGGTGTACGTGATAGGAACGCTCAAGACAGAGTCTATGAGCGTTGAACTGGCGGACACAGGTTATGTCATTGAAGGCACAGAAATAGCCGAATACGATGACATGTAAATTTTGTTAAAAAATTGAGCACCTGTTTAGTGACTAAACTCTAGGAAATGTAGGTAGACAAATATCCCAATACTGATATGTATACCGCAAAGAGTAAAGCTGTCGACAGGTGCTTTTTAAATCTATTATCTTTCCAATACTTCATAAGCACCTCACAAACGCGATAACAATTTTAACAACTTATTATCATTTGTGGTAGCGCAAATTTATGCACATTATTCAATAGTTTCACTAGCCGACTCTACTTTTACAGAGTACATTTTATTCCATGTCTGAAAGTAGCATCCTCAGGGACCCCATGGCCGAACAGAAACAACCTGTTGTTATTGAACACGAAGCAACAACGGAAAACAGCCAAGACAACAAATCTAACTATGTAAAAGACAGCGCGAGCCGTATATACGCGATCGCTCAACAACATGGTATTGATGCTCTGCTACATAAAGTTCCACCGCAAAAAACACCTTTAGAACGCGCATTGAAGCGTGAACAAGAGATTAAAGCTCAGAAGCAGAAGAATCTGGAACAAATTGTAAAGCTGGCGCATGTCTCTTGTAGAAACGAAACCGCTGGCGATCCCGATCAGGATTGGCTCTACCGTTTTTTCGAAATGGCACAAGACATCCACAATTCCTCAATGCAACGTCTTTGGGCTCAAGTGCTAAAACGCGAAACCACCAATCCGGGGTTCACCTCAATGAAGGCGTTAAAAATCCTCAAAGATATGACGCCGAAAGAGGCGCAAATTCTTCAGCGAGCAGCGGCACTTGCATGCAGTTTTGGTACGGATTCGAGCTTGAAGCTGCTGTTTGGGATGAAGGTACCCAGTGGTATATTCAGCCTCAGTAAAAGAGACTCAGTGACAACGATTAATATCGGGAACCACCAGCTTCCCTACTCCAGTTTACTGGTGTTAATCGAGCTAGGACTTGTGCACGCCACAGAGTTGGAATCCGGTGAGATTGAACTGGACCCGCCACTATTACTCACTTATCAAGGCACGAGCTTATCCTTGCAAGCGTCAACTAAAGGCGTGAGATTGCTCTACTACCGTTTTAGTCCAACGGGTAATGAGCTGTGTCGATTACTCGGCCACAAACCGAACTCCCAGTATTACGATCAGGTGGTCGCGATGTTGAATCAGAAATTTACGGTACATACCGACGTGAAAAGTTCCATCCACCACACCGTATAAAAGAAAAAGTCAGGCTCTAGGCCTGACTTTTTACTTAATGCGATTTCTATTGAAAGATGATTTTGCGTTTTGCCATCTCAGCAATGCATAAATCAACCAGCGTATCGATATTCTCGTCACCTGCGGGTAAGTCAATTTCTGGCTCTAAAGGCGCTTCATAAGCGGAATCAATGCCAGTGAAGTTGGCAATTTCTCCTGCTCGGGCTTTTTTGTACAAGCCTTTCGGGTCACGCTGTTCACACACTTCCAGAGAGGTGTTCACATACACTTCCATAAATTCACTTTCAGGCAATAAATCACGTACCATTTGACGCTCTGCCCGATGAGGTGAAATAAACGCCGTCAACACGATAAGCCCTGCATCCGCCATCAGCTTTGCCAGTTCACCGATGCGACGAATGTTCTCACGGCGGTCTTGCTCAGAAAAGCCGAGATCAGAACACAAACCATGACGGACATTGTCGCCATCCAGTAAGTAGGTGTGGTACCCCAACTGAGCGAGACGCGTCTCAAGTGCGCCCGCAATCGTCGATTTACCCGCGCCAGAAAGTCCGGTAAACCAAAGAACAGCGGGCTTTTGCTGCTTTAACTCTGCACGCAGGTTTTTATCTACCGAGTGCTGATGCCAAACGATATTCTCATCTTTAGCACTTGATGAAGAATCCATAACCTTTTCCTTATTCTTCTGACTGTTATGACTTTAGCAGCTGAGTTAAATCTTTCGCATCCCAATGTGGGAAATGTTTGCGAATCAATGCATTGAGTTCTACTTCAAACGCAGAGAACTGACCTTGTTGTTGCGCTACATTCTGTAAACTATCACGCACCAAACCCGCACCAACGGTAACGTTAGTCAGACGGTCAATCACGATGAAGCCACCGGTATCGGCACAATCCAGATATTTGTCTAAAGCAATCGGAGCGTTAAATGTCCATTCACACAGACCAATACCATTCAGTGGCAATTCTTCAGTCTGGAAAGTAGACAGGTTATTGATATCGTACTGATGACGAATAGAGGTAATCTGACCTACGCTCTTCTTACCTGCGATCTTAATGTCGTATTCGCGGCCAACCTTGAGCGGCTGCTCAGTCATCCACACCACATCGGCAAGCAGATGGTTAGTTGATTCCACCTGCGCGTTTTCAAGCACGATCAAATCACCACGGCTGATATCAATTTCATCAGCCAGAGTCAGCGTGACCGCTAAACCTGCCTGTGCAGTCTCTAAATCACCATCAAAGGTTACAATACGCTTAACGGTAGAGGTTTTTCCTGATGGTAACGCTTTGATTTTGTCGCCAACACTGACTGAGCCAGACGAAATAGTCCCAGCAAAACCGCGGAAGTCGAGATTTGGGCGGTTAACGTACTGCACAGGGAAACGGAATTCGCCGCTGCCTTTTTCATGGTCGATATCGACTGTTTCCAATAGCTCAAGCAGTGCAGGACCTTTATGCCAGCCGAGATTTTCACCTTTCTCAACAACGTTATCTCCCTCTAAAGCAGAGATAGGAATGATTTGAATATCTGTCTCGCCTTGCAGATGTTTAGAGAACTCCAGATATTCTGCACGAATCTCTTCAAAACGTTGCTGTGAGTAATCCACGAGATCCATCTTGTTTACTGCAACGATGAAATGCTTCAAGCCCAATAGGTTTGAGATAAACGAGTGGCGACGAGTCTGATCCAAAACGCCTTTACGCGCATCAATCAAGATAACCGCCAAATCACAGGTTGAAGCGCCTGTAGCCATGTTGCGGGTGTATTGCTCGTGTCCCGGAGTATCTGCAATGATGAACTTACGTTTCTGGGTAGAAAAATAACGGTAAGCCACATCAATGGTAATGCCTTGCTCACGCTCTGCTTGCAGACCATCCACCAGCAATGCGAGATCAGGACGGGAACCGGTTGTACCAACGCGCTGACTGTCAGAGTGAACCGCCGCAAGTTGATCTTCATAAATCTGTTTTGAGTCGTGTAGCAGACGACCAATTAAAGTACTTTTGCCATCATCTACTGAACCACAGGTTAGGAATCTAAGTAGCGATTTGTGTTGGTGTTGACTCAGGTAACCTTCGATACCGAGCTCTAAAAGCTCTGCTTGAACTGCACTATTCATTCTATTTCCTTAGATCCTTAGAAATAACCTTGGCGTTTTTTCAATTCCATTGATCCAGACTGATCATGGTCGATCGCACGTCCCTGACGTTCACTCGACGTAGCCACTAACATCTCTTCGATGATCTCAGTCAACGTGTTGGCTTCTGATTCGATAGCCCCTGTTAGTGGGTAACAACCTAAAGTACGGAATCGAACACTCTTATGTTGAACTTCTTCATGAGGCTGGATTTCCATACGCTCGTCATCCACCATGATCAGCATGCCGTCTCTTTCCACGACTGGGCGAACCGCAGCGAGATACAGTGGAACGATTTCGATATTTTCCAGATAGATGTATTGCCAGATATCCAGCTCAGTCCAGTTTGAAAGCGGGAACACACGGATGCTCTCGCCTTTGTTAATCTGACCGTTATAGGTTTTCCACAACTCTGGGCGCTGATTTTTAGGGTCCCAGGTATGGTTCTTATCGCGGAACGAATACACACGCTCTTTTGCGCGAGACTTCTCTTCATCACGGCGAGCACCACCAAATGCGGCGTCAAAGCCGTACTTGTTTAATGCTTGTTTTAAGCCCTGAGTTTTCATGATGTCGGTATGTTTTGAAGAACCGTGAACAAACGGGCTGATGCCCATTTCAATACCTTCTGGGTTCTTATGTACCAAAAGCTCAAAACCATACTTTTTCGCTGTCGCATCACGGAACGCGATCATGTCGCGAAATTTCCAGTCAGTATCAACATGGAGAAGAGGGAATGGGATTTTGCCCGGATAAAACGCTTTACGTGCCAAATGAAGCATCACGGATGAGTCTTTACCGATGGAATACATCATCACTGGGTTTGCAAACTCCGCAGCAACTTCACGAATAATGTGAATGCTTTCGGCCTCAAGCTGTTTTAAATGGGTTAAGCGTTGTTGATCCATTTTGCGTGCTTCCTTTTAGCTGCCTTATGGCTTGGCGGGCTTTTGGTTTATAAAATTAAAGAGCCCAACCAATAAATGTATTTATGCGTATTGATACTGTTCTTGACGTGTTGAGCTGTCGTTGAACCATTGAAGTTTGTCTGCCAAGGCCACTACTTCACCAATAACAATCAATGACGGAGACTCGGCATGAGCGGCAAGCTGGGGTAATTCACTAAGCTGACCACGGAACACCTTCTGGGATGACTGAGTACCACGTTCAATAATCGCAATCGGTGTTGATGCATTTCGTCCATGCTCGATAAGCTGCTGAGCGATGGTGCTCGATTTCATCAAACCCATATAAATCACTAAAGTCTGATTACCACGCGCCAGCGTAGACCAGTCCATGTCCGCCGCTTCAGCTTTGAGGTGACCAGTGACAAACAGAGCAGACTGAGCAAAATCACGGTGAGTGAGAGGTATACCAGCATAAGCGGTCGCCCCTGCTGCTGCGGTAATTCCCGGAATGACCTGAAACTTGATACCCGCGTCAAACAACACTTCCAGCTCTTCACCACCACGACCAAACATAAATGGATCACCACCTTTAATGCGAACCACTCGATGACCTTGCTTAGCAAAATCCACTAACAGTTGATTGGTTTTTTCCTGAGGAACGCTGTGGTGACCTGCTCGCTTACCGACACAAACCAAAATAGTGTCCGTTGGAACGAGAGCCATGATGTCGTCAGAGACGAGGTAGTCGTACAAAACCACATCCGCCTGTTGCAGCAAGTTAAGCGCTTTAATCGTCAGCAGTTCTGGGTCTCCCGGTCCTGCTCCGACTAATGCAACTTCACCCGCCTGAAGCTGGCTGCGAGAAAGACTCGTCCATTTGCTTTCTGGTGCAGCGCCATCAACAGCGACTAAGCGTGTTTTTTTCTGCTTTGGCAGCGTTGAAACGTTTTCTGAGCCAGCCATGATTGTCATCCTTTACCAATTGATGAAAGCATTATGGTGTCTTCTTCTTATTACCTGAAATTCTAAAATTTCATTTTTTATTCGAAAAGCTGATAAGTAGTTGGCATGGGGAGGCAGCAAAGGGAAAAAGAGCTTCTATATTAAGAAACTAGGAGTGTGACATCTTGGGGCGAAATAGTGACAACTGGCACCAAATCGGACCATTTAAATGCCTAATGTCACACTTTTATAGAATATGAAATCATTGTTTCATAATAACTTGATACATTTATCGAGTTATCACTTTCCCTATCAATTGGAGTACACAATGACAGTTGCAGTCAAACCTCTATCGATTGCCATTTTAGGTGGTTTGTTGACCATGGCCGGTCCCTCTATGGCGGATACGATCAAACTACGTATTATCGAGACAACTGATATTCACACTAACGTGATGGATTATGACTATTACAAAGACAAGCCATCAGAACAAATTGGTTTGACTCGTGCAGCAACGTTAGTAAAACAAGCACGCGAAGAAGCAACCAACAGTATTCTGGTTGATAACGGTGACTTGATCCAAGGTAGCCCAATGGGTGACTACATGGCAGCGAAAGGTATTAAAGCTGGCGAAGTTCACCCTGTCTACAAAGCAATGAACCAACTCTCTTACGATGTAGGTAACATTGGTAACCACGAATTTAACTATGGTTTGGATTTCCTCCAAGAAACCATCAACGATGCTAAGTTCCCTTACGTCAACGCCAACGTTTACAACGCATCAACTGGTGAGCACCTATTCCAGCCTTACATCATTAAAACGCACACCTTCAAAGATACTGACGGTAAAGCACACGAAGTTAAAGTCGGTTACATCGGTTTCGTTCCACCACAAATCATGGTGTGGGATAAGAAGAACCTTGATGGCCGTGTGATTGCCCGCGACATTAAGAAGACAGCTGAAAAGCTGATCCCAGAAATGAAAGCGAAAGGCGCTGACGTCATTGTGGCGATTCCACACTCTGGTATCTCAACCGAAGAGTATCAATCAGGTGCGGAAAACTCGGTTTACTACTTAACAAAAGTAGCAGGCATTGACGCTATTGCATTCGGTCACTCGCACGCGGTATTCCCAAGTAAAGAATTTGCAAAAGTTGCTGGTGCAGACATTGAGAAAGGCACCATCAATGGCGTGACAGCCGTTATGCCGGGACGTTGGGGCAGCCACGTTGGGGTAATGGATCTGACTCTGGAGCAAAAAGATGGCAAATGGGCAGTAGCCAATGGTCAATCTGAAGCTCGTCCAATCTTTGATAAAGCGAGCAAGAAAGCTCTGGTTGAAGCGGATGCGGGGATCGTAAAAGCCCTTGAAGCAGACCATAAAGGCACTCGTGAGTTCGTTAACCAACCGATTGGTAAATCGAATGACGTGATGTACAGCTTCCTAGCGTTAGTACAAGATGACCCAACAGTTCAAATCGTAAGCTTGGCACAAAAAGATTACGTAGAACGCTTTATTCAAGGCGATCCAAACCTAGACGGTTTGCCAGTGCTTTCAGCAGCTGCGCCGTTCAAAGCGGGCGGTCGTAAGAATGACCCATCAAACTTTACTGAAGTAGAATCGGGTGAACTGACTTTCCGTAACGCAGCGGACTTATACCTATACCCTAATACACTAGTCACTTTGAAAGTGTCAGGTAAAGAAGTTAAAGAGTGGCTGGAATGTTCAGCGGGTCAGTTTAAACAAATTGATGTGAACTCTAGCGAGCCGCAATCGCTAATCGACTGGGATGGCTTCCGCACTTATAACTTCGATGTTATCGATGGCGTAAACTACCAAATCGATATAACTAAACCAGCGAAGTACGACGGCGACTGTAAAGTTATCAATCCTGATTCTCAGCGTATTGTTAACCTGACTTACAAAGGTAAGCCAATTGATACTGCGCAGACGTTCCTGATTGCGACTAACAACTACCGTGCATACAGCAACAAGTTCCCAGGAACAGGTTCAGATTTCATCGCGTTTGATTCACCAGATGAAAACCGTACTGTAGTCGCAGATTACATTGCTCGCGTAAGCAAAGAGCAAGGTGAAGTGACACCAAGTGCAGACAATAACTGGTCATTTGCGCCAATTAAGTCTCAGACCAAACTGGATATTCGCTTCGAAACGTCACCAAGTGAAAAAGCAGCGAAGTTCATCAAAGATAAAGGTCAGTACCCAATGGAACTGATAGGAACGGATGATGTAGGTTTCGGTATTTACCGCATAGACCTACAAAAATAAATCCAGATTCCGTAAAGTATCAGCCGCAGCATCCGCTGCGGCTTTTTTATTCGAGGCAAAAGAGTAATGACGATACAGGATCAAGCTATCTACGATAATTTTATAAAACAAATGCTGGAATACGGTTTCAGTAGTGAAGAAGCGCACCAGTTATTTGAAGTCTCATCACCGCTTGAGCTGCCTACTCGTCACATTCTGGTCAATCAAGGACAAATGGCCAGCCATCTTTATTTTGTCAGTCACGGAATTTGTCACGCCAGCTATCTCACAGAAGAGGGCAAAACGTTCAGTAAAGAATTTTATTGGGAACAGGACTGGATCATTGGATTTGAAAGCTTAATAAAACAAACGCCATACCCATATTTGCTTGAAACACTCAGCCCAGTCACTCTGCTATGCCTGCCAATAATGTACCTGAACCAGTGGAGAGAGACTTCGCATCCGCTTTATATCAAGTTACTAGAAACTCAATTGATGCATAAGGAGAACAAAGAAAGGTTTATGTTGTTGTATCGCCCTGAACAGCGCTATCAAATTATGTGTCA
The DNA here is from genome assembly GCF_038452265.1 of Vibrio diazotrophicus. Taxonomy (NCBI): domain Bacteria; kingdom Pseudomonadati; phylum Pseudomonadota; class Gammaproteobacteria; order Vibrionales; family Vibrionaceae; genus Vibrio; species Vibrio diazotrophicus. The sequence continues at coordinate 323,934 of NZ_CP151842.1, read as the reverse complement.
GCAGTTTCCTGACTTAATGAAGCGGCTCAGTGATAGTCATATAGCCGCCTATTTAGGGATAACCCCTATTAGTTTAAGCCGTATCAAAGCGCGCATAAGGGATGCTTAGATATTTTTAGCCAGAGCTAAAAAAGAATGGGTATCGATAAATAAACTCGATACCCGTTCAATGCTGCAAACTATTTTATAAAACGAGCGCGGAACTGACGCCCTTTCATCTTACCGTTTAACAACTTATTGAGCGCCTTTTTAGCAATGCTCTTTTCTACAGCGACGTATGAACGCATTGCGGATAAGTTAATTTTACCGATACGGCTGCCGGCAATTTCACCATCAGAAGTGAGAGCGCCCAGAATGTCGCCCGCGCGTACTTTTTGCTTCTTACCACCATCAATTTGAATCGTTACCATTGATGATTGATAAGGAGTAGCACCTGCTGGCTTTTCGGGCAGAGGCGAAGGCTCTATAGCTATGTCCATGTACTCATCGATTTGCGCGACGCGGTGCATTTCTTTGTCACTAAAAAAGCTGAACGCTAAACCTTTACTGCCAGCGCGACCGGTTCGACCTATACGATGAACGTGCACTTCTGGATCCCGTGATAACTCAAAATTAAATACCGCATCAAGGTTATCTACGTCTAAGCCACGAGCGGCTACATCGGTTGCCACCAGAATAGAAATACTCTTGTTAGAAAACTGAACCAATGCCTGATCTCGTTCACGCTGTTCCATATCGCCATGCAATTCAATCACGCTGAACCCATGGTGATGGAGTTCGTCAGCCACATGCTGAACTTCTCGCTTAGTGTTGCAAAATACAACGGCAGACTCAGGTTGATGTTTCAGCAACAAGGTTTCTAGTGCTTCATCACGCGCTTCACTGCCTTCTACTTTGTAGAAGTACTGCTTAATACTGGAAGTATCGAGAGCCGCTGCCACTTTAATCATCAACGCATCTTTTGTTACGCGCTGAGCTATCTGCTGAATTGATGCAGGGTAAGTCGCGCTAAATAATAGCGTCTGACGCTGTATTGGTGCCTCATCAATAATGGCTTCGAGCGCATCTTGAAATCCCATATCCAGCATACGGTCGGCTTCATCCAGAACTAATGTATTCATCTCACTCAGATCAATACGTCCTTTACCCAAGTGATCGAGTATCCGGCCCGGAGTACCTACCAGTATATGCGCACCGTGCTCTAAAGAACCAATTTGAGGCCCCATAGGCATACCACCACAAAGAGTGAGCACTTTAATATTGTGAATAGCACGAGCTAATGTTCGAATATCTGTCGCTACCTGATCCGCCAATTCGCGTGTTGGACACAAAACAAGGGCTTGTACACGAAAACGTTTCACGTCCAAGTTTTGCAAAACACCTAGACCAAAAGCGGCAGTTTTACCTGAACCGGTTTTACCCTGGCCAATGACATCCTGTCCTTTAAGAATCGCTGGCAACGATTGTGCTTGTATCGGAGTCATTTTGGTAAAACCGATAGTATCAAGGTTAGAAAGCAATTCTGGCTTTAAATCTAAAGCCGAAAATGAAGTATCACTCAAGGGGACGTCCTTTAGGCTCATGGCCCTAGCTATACAAAAAAATAGTCGCCTATTATCGTTACTTTTACCTCTTACCACCAATGAATATTGGATTAATTTCATCAATGGCTATCCAATTAACTTTTGTTAATGCCATATAAGTATCCAGCTGATAGATTATTGCCGACCATAAATACAAGGAGTTAGTAGTCATGCTCAATTGGCAGTGCCTTTCGTTTTCAGAACTCACCACCACGCAACTTTATGAATTACTTAAATTACGTGTCGATGTGTTTGTTGTAGAGCAGACTTGTCCATATCCCGAACTGGATAACAAAGATAGAATTGATGGTGTTTTTCACCTGCTTGGGTACCAAGGACAGGAACTGGTTGCTTGTGCGCGCTTATTACCGAAAGGCGTTAGTCACGCCACGATAAGTATCGGCCGAGTTGTGACCAAAAAAAATGCACGTGGTAGCGGTTTAGGTCACCGACTCATGACACAAGCTCTGCAAGAGTGCCAGCAACGCTGGCCAAATGAAGAGATACAAATCAGTGCTCAGCAACATTTAACCGATTTTTATCTCCAACATGGCTTTGTACAAACGTCCGAAATGTATTTAGAAGATGATATCCCGCACATTGAAATGAAGCGTGACCTTTGATGTCAGCTTACTCAGTTGCTTTAGTTGCACTTATTCTTGGCAATCTTGCAGCATCGCTTTCTGACGTTTCAGTAAAAATGCTTAATGGTAATGTATCGCCATTCCAATATATGTTTGTACGCCAATTAGTTTCACTGCTCATCATATTGCCACTTTGGCTTAGGCAACCTCGTCAACAAAGACAGCTATCGAATATAAAAACAACGGCACTGCGTGCTCATCTGGTACTGATTGGTAGTGGCTGTATGTTAGTGGCTATCACCTATTTGCCTCTGGCGACGGCGAATGCAGTTTTCTATGCCGCACCAATCTTAATGTTGCCGCTTTCCATGTGGTTACTAAAAGAAAAGCCCACTAATAATAAAATATTGGCGACGTTGTTTGGTTTCTGTGGCGTACTGATTGTATTGCGTCCGGAACATTTTCATTGGGCTGCGGGGTTTGCTTTGGTGACCGCATTTACGTTGGCTCTGTTTAATATTTTAGCCAAACGTATTCCTGCTCAACAAACCGTTGTCACGACATTAATGTGGACCAGCATGTTTTCACTCCCCATAGCCGCGATACTCGCTTCATCCAACTGGCAGCCAATGACGTTCGGTCAAGCTGGCTGGATCGCGTTCAGCGCTTTACTAATTTTGTCATACAATGGATTAGCTGTATTTGCGTATCAGAAAGCGGCAGCAAACCAGATTGCTCTGGCTGAATACTCTGGTTTACTGTTCGTCGTGTTCTTTGGTGTTATCTGGTTCGATGAAATACCCGATGCACTAACATGGTTGGGAATAGGGATGATAGTGTTGCCGCTGCTTCCTAAAATAAAAATATTTGGAAAACGCGACAAGAAAAAAACATATCAGTGCCAGTAATCAGATCGTTGCTGGCACTGGTATTATTTACTACGGCCAAAACCGCCTTCTGAAAGCCGGAAAAACATCACGGATTGACCATTTTTTTCCAACTGAAGGATATCTAACCTTCCTTGCTCTGCCATTTTAAAGCGAATGAGCTGACCTTGCTGAATATGGCTTAAGGGCTTATCTGAACCTTCGATCTTCACTAAAGCATTTAAGTCCGCCATAGGTAGATTGTTGACTCGGAATACCTGAGAAAGCGTATCGCCTTTCTGAACGGTGTATTCGCGCCAGGCATTCAAGTTGGTCGAAGAGTCAGTTGTTTCTCTCTGCTCACTAAGACCTCGCGTATTGATGTCTAACTCAACTCGCTTATTAGCTGGTTCACTGGAACCCGATTCCGCCATATTGGGAAATGGGATAACCGTAATAATGAACACTATGGGCACTAACACCATTAATGCTCGCTGGTGAAATCTGGGTAATTGTCCCCAAGAAGACTTCGCCTTATTTAGATAATCCTGCCAATCGATGGCACTCCACTTAGTCTGAATCAGTGCGAGATAATCTGTCTGCTGCTTTTTCTTATGTCGACGATTCATTTTTATCCGTTCCTTAACTTTATAGGCTCAGTATAAAAACTCATGAGCTCAGAGTATAGAGCATCGCCCTGTTATCTAAGAAAGCTTGACACAATCTTGAAGATTTTTCCTTTGTATTCTGCGCTCAGTCACACCTTACCATGATTATAAAAGGAATTATTATCTGGCGTTTCATCACTAGCTCGAAACTGGTATCCTTTGAACTTTGTTTTATCTTAAAAAGAGTGACATTTATGTCTGAAGTTAAATTTGAAACCGTTGAGCAGAAAGCTAGCTACGGTATCGGTCTACAAATGGGCCAGCAACTAGCAGGTAGTGGCCTTGAAGGTCTTAACGTTGACGCTATTGCTGCTGGTATCGCAACAGCGCTAGTTGGCGACATGCCAGCTATCGAAGTAGACGAAATCAACAAAGCTCTACAAGCGATGCACACTCGTGCAGAAGAAGCTCGCCAAGAAGCGGCTAAAGTAGCTGCAGCTGAAGGCGAAACGTTCCTTCAAGATAACGCGCTACGTTCAGAAGTTACTGTTCTAGATTCAGGTCTACAATACGAAGTGATTACTGAAGGTACTGGTGAAATCCCATCAGCAGACAAATCTGTACGTGTTCACTACCACGGTGAGCTAGTAGACGGTACTGTATTTGACAGCTCTGTATCTCGCGGTCAGCCAGCTGAATTCCCTGTAACTGGCGTAATCAAAGGTTGGGTTGAAGCTCTACAATTGATGCCTGTTGGTTCTAAGTGGAAACTGTACATCCCACACGACCTTGCATATGGCGAGCGTGGCGCAGGTGCAGCGATTCCTCCATTCGCAGCTCTAGTATTCGAAGTAGAACTACTTGCTATTCTGTAATTCAGAACATTGCGAAATTTGATGATTAAAGCGACGCTCTGCGTCGCTTTTTTTATCTAGACTTAAGATATTCAACTTTATTCGTCCGCGAGAATCAGAATGAAAAAATCCATCATAGTCACTGTGCTTGCTAGCACCATTTTTACCGCTCCTAGCTATGCATTCTTGAGCAAACTCAGTGAAAGTAACGATCTCTCAAGTATGGTTAGCAGTACTTTATCTCAAACAGAATCTAACTCTGCTTTACTGACACAAATTACCAGTCAGATTCCTGTTTCTGATACACAAGCAGCCGGAGGTGTTGGTAGCTTATTGGCTCTTGCTCAAAACCAACTTTCGGACGCTAACAGCTCTGAACTTGAAACCTTATTGCCCGGGCTAAATCAACTGACCAGCCTGTCTGAATCAAGCAGTGCAATAGCCAAAATTGCCGATATGGAAGCGGTGAATAATGTGTTCAATAAACTTGGATTAGATTCCAGTATGGTTTCCCAATTTGCTCCGCAGGTCTTGCAGTACTTAACCAGCCAAGGCGCATCTTCAGATTTGTTGGGTTCACTAAGCTCTTTGTGGCAATAACCCTTCGCACTAGCGCGTCACATAAACACATTTGTGACGCGTTTATTACTGCATAAAAAACAAACACACTTCTTCTTGTCTGTTGCCTAATCTGTGTGCAATTCTTTTATTTTTCCCAAGGACGAGTAAAAGAGTAATGAGAGACGAGACTTTAGCTATACATTTCGGCTACGAGACCGATCCCACCACTAAATCTGTGGCAACACCTATATATCAAACAGTCGCCTACGAGTTTGATAATGCTCAGCACGGCGCTGACCTGTTTAACCTCGCCGTCGCGGGTAACATCTATACTCGCATCATGAACCCAACTAATGATGTACTAGAAAAGCGGATGGCTGCATTAGAAGGTGGCATTGCAGGTCTGGCTGTTAGTGCAGGAAGCGCCGCGATTCATTACGCAATTCTAACTTTGGCTCAAGCTGGCGATAATATTGTTTCCACACCGCAACTCTATGGTGGTACTTACACTTTGTTTGCCCACATGTTCCCTAACATGGGCATTGAAGTACGCTTTGCCAAAGATGACCGTCCTGAAAGCCTAGCGGCATTGATTGATGAAAAAACCAAGGCCGTTTATTGTGAATCTATTGGTAACCCAGCAGGTAATATTGTTGATTTAGAACGAGTGGCTGAGCTCGCACACGCGCAAGGGGTTCCAGTTATTGTAGATAACACCGTTGCTTCACCAGCAGTATGTAAACCGATTGAGTTTGGTGCAGATATCGTGGTGCATTCATTAACCAAGTATGTAGGTGGTCATGGCACTACCCTCGGTGGAATGATCGTTGATTCAGGTAAGTTTCCTTGGACTGAACACAAAGAACGCTTCCCAACCTTAAACAGCCCTGAACCGTCATATCATGATGTGGTTTATACTGAAGCTTTCGGACCTGCTGCATTTATTGGTCGTGCTCGTACCGTACCACTTCGCAACACCGGTTCTGCCATGTCACCAATGAACGCATTTATGCTGATGCAAGGTTTGGAAACTTTATCACTGCGCATGGAACGTCATTGTGAAAACGCCCTCAAAGTCGCTCAGTATCTGCAAAACCACGACAAAGTGAGTTGGGTGAGCTATGCAGGGTTAGAAGACTCACAATTCTATCCACTTGCCCAGAAATACATGAAAGGCAAACCTTCCGGAATTTTATCTTTCGGCCTTAAGGATGGATACGACGCCGGTGTTCGCTTCTACGATGCTCTGAAGATATTTAAACGTTTAGTGAACATCGGTGATGCAAAATCACTGGCTTGTCATCCTGCCTCAACGACACACCGTCAGCTATCTGAAGCAGAACAGAAACAAGCAGGCGTTTCTCCAGAAATGATTCGTCTGTCGGTCGGCATTGAGCACATTGATGACATTCTTGAAGATTTGGAACAAGCGTTAAACGCTTAACAGAAGTACAGCAAGATAGCCTATATCCCTGTGAAAACGGGGATACGGTTCATTTACGCAGGCTTGTTTATTCGATTCAGGCATTTTCAGCAGTGACAACATCTAAACCTGTAGACGGGGAAATGGTGGCTATTCTTGTTAAAAAATGAAGAACAACCATCTCAAATTTCAGATACAAAAAAGCCGAGCATAAATGCTCGGCTTTCTGTTTAGCGAACTTACTGATTACTCAGCAGCAACTTCTGCTTCTGGACGATCTACAAGCTCAATGTAAGCCATTGGAGCTTTATCGCCAGCACGGAAGCCAGCTTTTAGGATACGAGTGTAACCGCCCTGACGAGCAGCAAAACGTGGACCTAGTTCGTTAAATAATTTTGCTACAACTTCGTTATCACGAGTGCGAGCAAATGCAAGACGACGGTTAGCAACGCTGTCAGTCTTAGCTAGTGTAATCAATGGCTCAACTACGCGACGTAGCTCTTTTGCTTTTGGCAATGTAGTCTTGATAACTTCATGACGTACAAGAGAGCTAGCCATATTGCTGAACATCGCTTTACGATGTGAGCTGTTGCGGTTGAGTTGACGACCACTCTTACGATGGCGCATGACCTAATCCTTCTAACTAATATCGATTAATCTTCAGCGATAGACGCTGGCGGCCAGTTTTCTAGGCGCATGCCCAGAGAAAGACCACGTGATGCAAGCACGTCTTTAATCTCAGTAAGAGATTTTTTACCAAGGTTAGGCGTTTTAAGTAGCTCAACCTCAGTGCGCTGTACTAGATCACCGATGTAGTGAATCGCTTCTGCTTTCAGACAGTTAGCAGAGCGAACTGTTAGTTCAAGATCGTCTACAGGACGGAGTAGGATCGGATCGAATTCCGGCTTCTCTTCTTTCTCCTCAGGTACACGTACATCACGTAGATCTACGAACGCATCCAATTGTTCAGCAAGAATAGTTGCTGCACGACGGATTGCTTCCTCAGGTTCTAAAGTTCCGTTTGTTTCCATATCGATAACAAGCTTGTCTAAGTCAGTACGCTGTTCAACACGAGCTGCATCAACCGAGTAAGCAATTTTGTCTACTGGGCTGAAAGTCGCATCTACAAGCAAACGACCGATTGGACGCTCATCTTCTTCAGTATGGATACGGGCTGAAGCTGGAACATAACCACGACCACGTTCTACTTTAATACGCATAGCGATTTCAGCATTGCTATCTGTTAGATGGCAAATAACGTGTTCTGGGTTAGCGATCTCTACATCACCATCATGGGTGATGTCACCTGCAACCACAGGGCCCGAGCCTGATTTGTTTAGTGTAATGAACACTTCATCTTTGCCTTCGGCAACGCGAACAGCCAAACCTTTAAGGTTCAGTAGGATCTCAAGAATATCTTCCTGAACGCCTTCTTTAGTGCTGTACTCATGAAGTACGCCTTCAATTTCTACTTCTGTTACGGCACAACCCGGCATAGAAGATAGTAAAATACGGTGAAGTGCATTACCAAGAGTGTGGCCAAAACCACGCTCTAATGGCTCAAGAGTTACTTTTGCGTGTGTCGTGCTGATCTGTTCGATGTCAACAAGACGTGGCTTAAGAAATTCTGTTACAGAACCCTGCATTGTGTCCTCTCTTTAGTTTAAACCTTACTTAGAGTAAAGCTCGACGATCAATTGTTCGTTGATGTCAGCTGATAGATCAGAACGTTCAGGCAAACGCTTGAAAGTACCTTCCATCTTGCTCGCATCTACTTCAATCCAAGTTGGTTTTTCGCGTTGTTCTGCAACTTCTAGAGCAGCAGCGATACGTGATTGCTTTTTAGCTTTTTCACGAATAGTAACAACGTCGTTAGCCGCAACATTGAAAGAAGGAACGTTTACAACTTTACCGTTAACTAGGATAGCTTTGTGGCTAACTAGCTGACGTGCTTCTGCGCGAGTTGCGCCAAAGCCCATGCGGTAAACTACGTTGTCTAGACGACCTTCTAGAAGCTGAAGTAGGTTTTCACCCGTGTTGCCTTTAAGGCGAGCAGCTTCTTTGTAGTAGTTACGGAATTGTTTTTCTAGTACGCCGTAGATACGACGAACTTTTTGCTTCTCACGAAGCTGAACGCCATACTCAGATAGACGACCGCGACGAGCGCCGTGTACACCTGGTGCGTTCTCAATTTTACACTTGGTATCGATCGCGCGTACACCAGACTTAAGAAATAAGTCAGTGCCTTCGCGACGGCTAAGCTTAAGCTTAGGACCCAAATATCTTGCCATGATCTTTCTCCAATGTTCCCAGAAACGTTATACGCGGCGTTTCTTAGGTGGACGACAACCGTTATGAGGGATTGGTGTCGCATCAACGATGTTAGTGATACGGAAACCAGCTGCGTTCAGTGCGCGAACAGTAGATTCACGACCTGGACCAGGACCCTTAACCATAACTTCCAAGTTCTTTAGACCGTATTCTTTAGCCATTTCAGCACAACGTTCTGCAGCAACCTGTGCAGCGAACGGAGTAGACTTACGAGAACCACGGAAACCTGAACCACCTGCAGTAGCCCATGCTAGAGCGTTACCTTGACGGTCAGTAATAGTCACGATTGTGTTGTTGAAAGATGCGTGGATATGCGCTACGCCATCAGCAACTTGCTTGCGTACGCGCTTACGTGCGCGTGTTGGTTGTTTAGCCATTGTACTTACCCTTCCCGATTATTTCTTGATCGGCTTACGCGGACCCTTACGGGTGCGAGCATTGGTTTTAGTACGCTGTCCACGTAGTGGTAGACTGCGACGATGACGAAGACCACGGTAACAACCAAGGTCCATAAGACGCTTGATGTTCATGGAAACTTCACGACGTAGATCACCCTCTACAGTGTATTTAGCTACACCATCACGCAGTTGATCGATCTGCTCTTCAGTTAGTTCACTGATCTTAACATCTTCAGCAATACCCACTTCAGCAAGAATAGCTTGCGAGCGAGTTTTACCGATGCCGTAGATCGCAGTTAATGCGATAACAGCATGCTTTTGATCAGGAATGTTAATGCCTGCTATACGGGCCACTATTCACTCCTAGGTACTTTATATAAAGAATTATCCGCAGCAAAGCCCGTAGAGGATACGCTGCGGCATACTACTTCTTTTGCACGCAAAAGGTAGGCCGAGGAATATACTCGACCAACCTTTAATTTTCAAGTAAAAATTTCTGCTAATTAGCCTTGGCGTTGCTTGTGCTTTGGCTCACTGCAAATCACGCGAACGACACCGTTACGCTTGATAACTTTACAGTTACGGCAGATTTTTTTAACGGAAGCACGAACTTTCATTGCTAAACTCCGTAAATCTGACCTGAAGGTAGTATAGTCGAATTATCGACCGTAGCCTTTCAGGTTCGCTTTTTTCAACACAGACTCATATTGATTGGACATCATATGTGTCTGAACCTGTGCCATAAAGTCCATGATTACAACAACTACGATAAGTAGTGATGTTCCGCCGAAATAGAAACGTACGTTCCATGCGACCATCATGAACTCAGGGATCAGACAGATAAAGGTAATGTATAACGCACCCGCTAAGGTTAAACGTGTCATCACTTTATCGATATATTTCGCTGTCTGTTCTCCTGGGCGGATACCGGGTACGAATGCACCTGACTTCTTCAAGTTATCTGCTGTTTCACGTGGGTTAAATACCAACGCTGTGTAGAAGAAACAGAAGAATATAATCGCTGCAGCATAAAGCATTACATACAGAGGTTGACCTGGGCTAAGAGCCAAAGACACATCAGTTAACCAACCAAATGTGCTGCTCTCACCGTTCTGACCAAACCACTGAGCCAGTGTTCCTGGGAACAGGATAATACTTGATGCAAAAATCGCAGGTATCACACCAGCCATATTAATTTTCAATGGCAAGTGCGTGCTTTGAGCTGCAAAGACTTTACGACCTTGTTGACGTTTCGCATAGTTAACGACGATTCGACGCTGACCACGCTCCATGAAAACAACGAAGTAAATAACAGCAAAAGCAACTACCGCAATCAACAACAGAAGAAGTACATGCAGTTCACCTTGACGCGCTTGCTCGATAGTATGTCCGATTGCTGAAGGCAATCCAGCAACAATACCTGCAAAGATAAGTAACGAAATACCGTTACCAATTCCGCGCTCTGTAATTTGTTCACCTAACCACATCAAAAACATGGTGCCAGTTACTAAACTCACGGTAGCAATTAGGGTAAACATGGTTTGGTCGATAACAACCAGATTGTTGACCATGTTTGGTAGACCTGTTGCGATACCAATAGCTTGGAATGTTGCAAGTACAAGCGTGCCATAACGCGTATATTGGCTAATCTTACGACGGCCTGCTTCACCCTCTTTCTTGAGTTCCGCTAACGCTGGATGAACTACTGTAAGCAATTGAACAACAATAGATGCCGAAATATACGGCATGATGCCCAATGCAAAGATAGATGCACGCGAAAGAGCACCACCGGAGAACATGTTAAACATTTCAACGATGGTACCTTTTTGCTGTTCGAACAAATCGGCAAGTACAGCTGCGTCAATACCAGGAATCGGCACAAAAGAGCCCGCTCGGAATACTAAAAGTGCACCAATTACGAATAATAAGCGCGATTTTAACTCACCCAAGCCGCCCTGAGCACTACGAAAATCTTGTCCTGGTTTCTTAGCCATCTGTACCTCAATCCTCGAGATTATGCCTCGATTTTACCGCCTGCAGCTTCGATTGCAGCTTGCGCGCCTTTAGTTACACGCAGACCTTTTACAGTCACTGCCTTGCTGATCTCGCCAGAAAGAACAACTTTAACAAACTCGATGTTCTTTGTAACAACGTTTGCAGCTTTCAAGCTGTTTAGATCAACCACGTCACCTGTTACTTTCGCTAGCTCAGCTAGACGAACTTCAGCTGTCACTAGGCTCTTACGAGAAGTGAAACCGAATTTTGGTAGACGTTGTTTCAATGGCATCTGACCGCCTTCGAAACCTGGACGAACTTTACCGCCTGAACGCGACTTTTGACCTTTATGGCCACGGCCACCAGTTTTACCTAGGCCTGAACCAATACCACGGCCAACGCGCTTCTTAGAAGGCTTTGAACCCGCAGCTGGTGCTAGAGTATTCAAAAACATTATGATTACTCCTCAACTTTAACCATGTAGTAAACCTTGTTGATCATACCGCGTACACACGGAGTATCTTCAAGTTCTACTGTATGGTTGATTTTACGAAGGCCTAATCCGCGCAAAGTAGCTTTGTGCTTAGGTAGGCGACCAATTGAGCTTTTAGTTTGAGTTACTTTAATAGTTGCCATCGTGTTCTTACTCCGAAATAGATTCAACAGTTAGACCACGCTTAGCAGCAACCATTTCTGGTGACTTAACGCTAGCTAGAGCATCGATCGTTGCACGAACGATGTTGATAGGGTTCGTTGAACCGTATGCTTTAGATAGAACGTTGTGTACACCTGCAACTTCTAGTACTGCACGCATCGCACCACCTGCGATAACACCCGTACCTTCAGCAGCTGGCTGCATGTAAACTTTAGAGCCCGAGTGACGACCTTTCACCGGGTGGTGAAGAGTGCCTTCGTTAAGCGCGATCGTAGTCATGTTACGACGTGCTTTTTCCATTGCTTTTTGAATCGCAGCAGGTACTTCACGAGCTTTGCCGTAACCGAAACCTACACGACCGTTACCGTCACCAACTACAGTTAGTGCAGTGAAGCTCATGATTCGACCACCTTTAACCGTTTTAGAAACACGGTTAACAGCGATTAATTTTTCTTGCAAATCATTCGCTTGAACTTGTTGTTCTTTAGCCATCTTCCAACCCTACCTTAGAATTTCAGACCAGCTTCGCGAGCAGATTCTGCTAGCGCCGCTACTCGACCGTGGTATTGGAAACCAGAACGATCAAATGCAACAGCTGTTACGCCTTTTTCAAGAGCGCGCTCAGCAACAGCTTTACCAACTGCCTTAGCTGCATCAACGTTACCAGTGTATTTAACTTGCTCACGGATCGCTTTTTCTACAGTAGATGCTGCTGCGATAACCTCAGAGCCGTTAGCTGCAATCACTTGTGCGTACACGTGACGAGGAGTACGGTGTACTACTAGGCGAGTTGCACCCAGTTCTGCAATCTTACGACGTGCACGTGTAGCACGACGGATGCGAGATGCTTTCTTATCCATAGTGTTACCTTACTTCTTCTTAGCTTCTTTAGTACGCACATTTTCATCTGCGTAACGAATACCTTTACCTTTATAAGGTTCAGGCGCGCGGTAAGAACGAATGTCAGCCGCAACTTGACCAACTACTTGCTTATCGCAACCAGTTAGAACAATTTCAGTTTGGCTTGGACACTCGGCTTTAATACCCACTGGCAACTCGTGCTCAACTGGGTGAGAGAAGCCTAGAGTTAATGCTACAGCGTTGCCTTTCATAGCAGCACGGTAACCAACACCCTTAAGAGTTAGCTTCTTAGTAAAGCCTTCAGTAACACCAACAACCATGTTGTTTACTAGTGCACGAGCAGTACCTGCTTGTGCCCAAGCATTCACGACACCTTCTTTAGGGCCGAATGTTAGGTTGTTTTCAACTTGAGCGATCACAACTGCATCATTAAGAACGCGAGTTAATTCACCCTTAGCGCCCTTTACAGTGATCTCTTGACCGTTCAATTTCACCTCTACGCCAGCTGGAATAGCGACAGGTGCTTTAGCAACACGAGACATGTTCTACTCCTTAATTATGCTACGTAGCAAAGGATTTCGCCGCCTAGACCTGCTTTACGAGCAGCACGGTCAGACATAAGACCCTTTGACGTTGAAACAACAGCAATACCAAGACCACCCATTACAGAAGGTAGTTCGCCTTTCTTCTTGTAAACACGAAGACCAGGACGTGAAACACGTTTGATTTGCTCAATTACTGGTTTAGCTTGGAAATACTTAAGAGTGATTTCTAGCTCAGGTTTTGCTCCGCTTTCTACAGCGAAGTCTGCGATGTAACCTTCAGCTTTAAGTAGTGCAGCAATTGCAACTTTAAGCTTTGAAGAAGGCATTTTTACAGCAACTTTATTTGCTGCCTGACCGTTACGAACACGGGTCAGCATATCCGAAATCGGATCTTGCATGCTCATAGTCTTTACTCCAAATGATTAAGTGGCAATTACCAGCTAGCCTTACGAAGTCCAGGAATCTCGCCTTTCATGCAAGCTTCACGAACTTTGATACGGCTTAGACCGAATTTACGTAGGTAACCGTGTGGGCGACCAGTTTGGTTGCAACGGTTGCGCTGACGTGATGCACTTGAGTCACGTGGAAGAGTTTGCAGTTTAAGAACCGCATTCCAACGATCTTCTTCTGATGCGTTTACATCGCTGATGATAGCTTTAAGCGCTGCACGCTTTTCAGCGAACTGTGCTACTAGCTTCGCACGCTTAGCTTCGCGCGCTTTCATTGAATTTTTAGCCATAACAGTAACCCGTCACCTTACTTGCGGAATGGGAAGTTAAAGGCAGCCAGCAGAGCTCGGCCTTCCTCATCGGTAGCAGCAGACGTCGTGATAGTAATATCAAGACCGCGTACTCGATCGACTTTATCATAGTCGATTTCCGGGAAGATGATTTGCTCGCGAACGCCCATGCTGTAGTTACCGCGACCGTCAAAAGACTTAGCGCTAACACCACGGAAATCTCGTACACGTGGAAGAGCGATAGAAATCAAACGCTCCAGAAAATCCCACATGCGCTCGCCACGCAAGGTTACTTTACAACCAATTGGGTAGCCTTCACGGATTTTGAAACCAGCAACAGATTTACGCGCTTTAGTGATAAGTGGCTTTTGACCAGAGATGGTCGCCATATCAGAAGCTGCGTTTTCTAGTAGTTTCTTATCGTTGATTGCTTCACCAACGCCCATATTGAGGGTGATTTTCTCAATTCTAGGGACTTGCATGACGCTTGTGTAACTGAACTGTTTGGTCAGATCAGCGACTACAGACGACTTGTAGTAATCATGCAGTTTCGCCATAGTAGAACTCCAAATTACTTCTATTAGTTAGAAACGATTTCGTTGTTAGATTTAAAGAAACGAACTTTCTTACCATCTTCGAAACGGAAACCGATACGGTCAGCTTTACCAGTAGCTGCGTTGAAGATTGCCACGTTAGAAACGTCGATCGCTGCTTCTTGCTCTACAACACCACCTTGGATGCCTAGTGCAGGAACAGGTTTCTGGTGTTTCTTAACAAGGTTAATACCTTCTACGATAACTTTACCAGTTGCTAGTACCTTAGTTACTTTACCTTTCTTGCCTTTATCTTTACCAGCAAGAACGATTACTTCGTCATTACGACGGATTTTAGCTGCCATCTTTTTACGTGCTCCTTACAGAACTTCTGGAGCCAGTGAGACAATTTTCATGAATTTCGCAGTACGAAGTTCACGTGTCACTGGACCAAAGATACGTGTACCGATAGGTTGCTCACTGTTGTTGTTTAACAGTACGCAAGCGTTACGGTCGAAGCGAATGACAGAACCGTCTGGACGACGAACGCCTTTACGGGTGCGAACTACCACCGCCTTCAGTACATCACCTTTCTTAACTTTACCGCGAGGAATTGCTTCCTTAACAGTAACTTTAATGATGTCGCCAACGTGGGCGTAACGACGGTGAGAGCCACCCAGAACCTTAATACACATTACGCTGCGAGCGCCTGAGTTATCAGCTGCGTCCAGCATACTTTGCATTTGGATCATGTTAGTGCTCCGCTAAATATTAAAAAACTAGACCCATCTCGGGTCGGGCTGCCTCTTTAAAGGGACGCGAATTGTACCACCCTTTTTTTACATTGGGTAGTCAAAAAATAAACGGCCCCAAAATTATTTTTGGAGCCGTTTATTCAGTCAGAAAAAACTAATTAAATCTTAGCTTTCTCTAGAACTTTAACCAAAGTCCAAGACTTAGTCTTAGACAGTGGACGACACTCTTTGATTTCAACTAAGTCGCCTAGGCCACATTCGTTGTTCTCATCATGTGCGTGTATTTTAGTCGTGCGCTTAACGAATTTACCGTAGATTGGGTGCTTTACGAAACGCTCGATAGCAACAGTGATAGACTTGTCCATCTTGTCGCTAGTAACACGACCTTGTTGGGTACGAATTTTGTCGCTCATTATGCGCCTGCCTTCTCAGTCAAAACAGTTTTCACACGTGCGATATCACGGCGGACAGCTTTCAGAGTATGAGTTTGCTGTAGTTGACCAGTCGCAGCTTGCATACGCAAGTTGAACTGCTCTTTAAGCAACGCTAATAACTCAGTGTTAAGCTCTTCAACGCTCTTTTCGCGTAGATCTTGTGCTTTCATCACATCACCTGCTTAGTTACAAATGTAGTCTTGAATGGCAGTTTACGAGCCGCTAGGCGGAACGCTTCACGTGCCAATTCTTCAGGTACACCATCAACTTCGTACATAACCTTACCAGGTTGGATTTGGGCTACCCAGTACTCAACGTTACCTTTACCCTTACCTTGACGAACTTCAAGTGGTTTTTCAGTGATTGGTTTGTCTGGGAACACACGGATCCAGATTTTACCTTGACGCTTAATGTGACGTGTCATCGCACGACGTGCCGCTTCGATTTGACGAGCAGTTAGGCGACCACGGCCTACAGCTTTCAAACCAAAAGAACCAAAGCTAACTTCAGTACCTTTTGCTAGACCACGGTTACGACCAGTATGAACCTTACGGAACTTAGTACGTTTAGGTTGTAGCATCTGTCGACTCCTTACTTACGGCCTTTACGCGGTTTCTTCGCAGGCTTGTCAGCCTTAGGCTCAACAGCGTTTGCAGCTGGCATACCACCAAGGATTTCGCCCTTGAAGATCCAAACTTTAACGCCGATTACACCGTATGTGGTGTGAGCTGAAGAAGTTGCGTAATCAATGTCAGCACGTAGAGTGTGTAGAGGCACACGGCCTTCACGGTACCACTCAGAACGTGCAATTTCAGCACCGCCTAGACGGCCACTTACTTCCACTTTGATACCTTTAGCGCCTAGACGCATAGCATTTTGTACCGCACGCTTCATAGCACGACGGAACATAACGCGACGCTCTAGTTGAGACGCGATGCTATCAGCCACTAATTGACCGTCTAGCTCAGGCTTGCGTACTTCAGCGATGTTGATTTGCGCTGGTACACCTGCAATTTTAGCTACAGCTGTGCGTAGCTTCTCAACGTCTTCGCCTTTCTTACCGATAACAACGCCAGGACGAGCAGTGTGAATAGTCACACGGATGCTCTTCGCTGGACGCTCGATAACGATACGTGAAAGAGACGCTTTTGACAGTTCTTTAGTTAGGAACTGACGTACCTTGAAGTCGCCGTCTAGGTTGTCAGCGAAATCTTTGGTATTAGCAAACCATGTAGCATTCCAAGGCTTAACGATGCCTAGACGAATACCATTAGGATGTACTTTTTGACCCATTGCTTACTCTCCTAGTCTCTTAGCGATCTGCGACAACCACAGTAATGTGGCTTGAACGCTTCAAGATACGATCCGCACGGCCTTTAGCACGAGGCATAATACGCTTCATGACAGGGCCCTCATCTACGAAGATTTTAGCGACACGTAGATCGTCAATGTCAGCACCTTCGTTATGTTCCGCGTTAGCGATTGCTGACTCAAGAACTTTCTTAACTAGCTCAGCAGCTTTCTTGTTGCTGAATGTTAGAAGTTCTAGAGCTTGGTCAACTTTCTTACCGCGAATTTGATCTGCAACTAAGCGAGCTTTCTGAGGCGAAATGCGAGCAAAGTTATGTTTAGCTAATGCTTCCATCATTTACTCCTTAACGCTTCTTAGCTTTCTTATCCACGACATGGCCGCGGTAAGTGCGAGTTGGTGCAAATTCACCAAGTTTGTGACCGATCATCTCGTCAGTTACGAAAACTGGAACGTGTTGACGACCATTATGGACAGCGATGGTCAAACCGATCATTGTAGGAATGATCATTGAACGACGGGACCAAGTCTTAATAGGCTTTTTGTCTCCGCTTTCCACCGCTTTCTCTACCTTCTTCAGCAAGTGTAGGTCAATAAATGGACCTTTCTTGAGAGAACGTGGCATGGCTTATCCTCTTAAATAGATTACTTATTGCGACGACGTACGATGTACTTGTCAGTGCGTTTGTTGCTACGAGTCTTGTAGCCTTTAGTTGGCATACCCCAAGGAGAAACTGGGTGACGACCACCAGACGTACGGCCTTCACCACCACCATGTGGGTGGTCAACCGGGTTCATTACCACACCGCGAACGGTAGGACGAACACCACGCCAACGGCTTGCACCAGCTTTACCTAATTCACGTAGCATGTGCTCTGCGTTGCCTACTTCACCGATTGTTGCACGGCCTTCAGACAATACTTTGCGCATCTCGCCAGAACGTAGACGGATAGTTACGTATGCACCGTCGCGAGCAACGATTTGAGCATATGCACCAGCCGAACGAGCTAGCTGACCACCTTTACCAGGCTTAAGTTCAACGTTGTGTACAGTTGAACCTACTGGGATGTTACGCATTGGCATTGCGTTACCAGCTTTGATTGGCGCATCAACGCCAGACTGGATAGCATCACCAGCTTGAACACCTTTAGGTGCTAGGATGTAACGACGCTCACCGTCTGCGTACAGAACTAGAGCGATGTTTGCGCTACGGTTTGGATCGTATTCAAGACGCTCAACTTTCGCTGGGATACCATCTTTAGTACGTTTAAAGTCAATCAGACGGTAGTGTTGTTTGTGACCACCACCGATGTGACGTACTGTGATACGACCGTTGTTGTTACGACCGCCGTTCTTAGAGTTTTTCTCTAGAAGTGGCGCGTAAGGCTTACCTTTATGTAGGTCAGCATTAACAACCTTAACAACGTGACGGCGACCAGCCGAAGTCGGCTTACATTTAACAATAGCCATTTTTCAACTACTCCTGTTATTCCGCGCCGCCAACAAAGTCAAGATCTTGACCTTCGTTCAAAGTAACGTACGCTTTTTTCACGTCTGAACGACGGCCTTGGCGTAGCCCTTGACGCTTGGTCTTACCCTTAGTGATAAGAGTGTTTACAGACTTAACTTCAACTTCAAATAGCTTTTCTACAGCTGCTTTGATCTCTTTTTTAGTAGCATCCATTGATACTTTGAAAACGATAGTGTTCGCTTTCTCAGCAGCCATAGTTGCTTTTTCAGAGATGTGCGGTGCACGTAGAACTTTTAGTAGACGCTCTTCACGGATCATGCCAGCATCTCCTCAACTTGCTTAACTGCATCAGCAGTCATAAGAACCTTGTCAAATGCGATTAGGCTAACTGGGTCGATACCAGTAACGTCACGCACGTCAACTTTGTACAGGTTACGCGCAGCTAAGAATAGATTCTCGTCTACTTCACCAGTAACGATTAGAACATCGTTAAGTTCAAGTTCTTTCAGCTTAGCTGTTAGCTCTTTAGTTTTTGGTGCATCAACTGAGAAGCTTTCAACAACGATTAAACGCTCTTGACGAACTAGCTCAGAGAAGATGCTCTTCATAGCACCACGGTACATTTTTTTGTTTACTTTTTGGCTGTGATCTTGTGGTTTCGCAGCAAAAGTAACACCACCTGTACGCCAGATTGGGCTACGGATAGTACCAGCACGCGCACGGCCAGTACCTTTTTGACGCCATGGCTTAGCGCCACCGCCAGAAACTTCTGAACGTGTTTTTTGAGCACGAGTACCTTGACGAGCACCTGCTGCGTACGCAACAACTACTTGGTGTACAAGAGCTTCGTTGAACTCACGTCCGAAAGTAGTTTCGGAAACAGTTAGTGCGTTAGCACCTTTAACCATCAATTCCATTACTTACTCCTAGACGTTATGCTTTAACTGCTGGTTTGACGATAACGTTACCGCCAATTGAGCCAGGGACTGCACCTTTAATAAGAAGCAGATTGCGCTCAGCGTCAACACGTACGATCTCAAGGTTTTGAGTCGTTACACGCTCAGCACCCATGTGACCAGACATTTTTTTGCCTTTAAACACGCGACCTGGAGTCTGACATTGACCGATAGAACCAGGAGCACGGTGAGACAAAGAGTTACCGTGAGTCATATCTTGAGTACGGAAGTTCCAACGTTTAACAACGCCTTGGAAGCCCTTACCTTTAGATGTACCAGTAACGTCTACTTTTTTGATTTCGTTGAAAAGTTCAACAGTTAGTTCAGCACCAACTTCAAACTCTTCACCGCTTTCTAAGCGGAATTCCCAAAGACCACGACCAGCTTCAACACCTGCTTTCGCAAAGTGACCAGCTTCTGGCTTTGAAACACGGCTAGCTTTCTTAGCACCAGCAGTTACCTGGATAGCTGTGTAACCATCGTTCTCAAGAGTTTTAACTTGAGCAACGCGGTTCGCTTCAACTTCCACAACAGTTACTGGGATAGAAACGCCTTCTTCAGTAAATACGCGGGTCATACCCACTTTACGTCCGACTAGACCAATCATTCTTCTAATCTCCCTTAACCTAGGCTGATTTGAACATCAACACCAGCAGCAAGGTCTAGACGCATTAGAGCATCTACAGTCTTGTCAGTTGGTTCAACGATGTCGATCAGACGCTTGTGAGTACGAATTTCGTACTGGTCACGTGCATCTTTGTTTACGTGTGGAGAGATAAGAACAGTGAAACGCTCTTTACGAGTAGGTAGTGGAATAGGACCACGAACCTGCGCGCCGGTACGCTTAGCTGTTTCAACGATTTCCGCTGTAGAAGCGTCGATTAGTTTGTAATCGAAAGCTTTTAGGCGGATACGGATGCGTTGGTTCTGCATGAGACAGAGCTCCAATAATTAAAAATTACACAAACAATATCGCCACTCAAACTCGTTAAAACGAGAGAATGCCGATTGATTTATGTGAAACCGTAGTACCCAGATTGGGCACATTGTCAGCTAATAGGTGATTAACCTCAGTTATCTAAATTAGATAACTATGAGCTAAATTTTAATTAACTGCGAACATAAGCTGAGTATACATTACCTGACAAACCTGAATTTTATAAAAAACCTAGGATTTATCAGCTCCTCGCTGCTCATTGGTTCACAACTGGCTTAACCAGTGCGCTGCATTATACAGATCACAATTTTACATGCAAGGGCTGTTTGAAAAATAAACGAACAAAATTCAACCAAACAAAAGACAGGATAAGTGGAATGAAAGAGGGTTGATAATGACTATCAACCCTCTTTATATATAAGATATATGAGCTTTTTATTTAGCCGCAATACGCTGACGCACGGCTTCAAATAAACAAATTCCCGAAGCAACAGAAACATTCAGACTTGATACTGAACCCGCCATTGGAATCTTTATCAGGTCATCACAAGTTTCTCGGGTTAAACGACGCATACCGTCTCCCTCAGCCCCCATGACGATGGCTAACGGTCCTGTTAATTTGCTTTGGTAGATATCGTGAGTCGCTTCACCAGCCGTACCGACAAACCATACGCCTTTTTCCTGCATCGCACGCATGGTACGAGCTAAGTTAGTTACGCGAACAAGTGGCACCGTTTCTGCTGCGCCACATGCCACTTTGCTTACCGTCGCAGTCAATGGCGCTGATCTGTCTTTTGGTACGATAACCGCAGCCACACCCGCGGCATCAGCATTACGCAGACACGCGCCTAAGTTATGTGGGTCAGTGACACCATCAAGAACTAAGAATAGCGGTTGCTCAGCTTGGTCAACGATAAGCTCTAAATCATGCTCGTTGAGCTGTTTAGCTGGTTTTACTTTGGCTATCACGCCTTGGTGGTTAGCACCTTGTGCTTTGTCATCCAGAACTTTACGGTTCATTTCTTGAATCGACACGCCTAGACGTGCAAGTTCATTCAGAACAGGCAGTAATCGATCATCCTGACGACCTTTCAGTACATAAGCTTCCACAAAACGAGCAGGATCTCGTTCTAACACCGCTTTTACTGCGTGGATGCCATAAATTAATTCGTTACTCATGAGTTACCTATTTGTTCTTTTTTGCTCTTGCTTTGCCAGCTTGAGCTCGAGCTTTCTGTTTACGAGACTTAGCGGATTTACTCGTTTTGTCTTTTTGCTTACCACTACCGTCATCTGGACGTTTAGTGGGTTCTATCATTGGTACAGCTTTACTACCAAGGTTTGCAGCCGCTTTTTTGCCTTTCGCTTTTGCTTTCGATTCTGTCGCTCGTTTCTTAGCAGTCTTACCAGCGCCGCGTAGCTTACGACTTGTTTCAACGATTTCAAAGTCAATTTGTCTATCATCAAGGTTCACTGACAACACTTTAACTTTGACTGAATCGCCTAAGCGGTAGGTATTACCAAACGACTCACCGATAAGTCTTTGACCAATCGGGTCAAATCGGTAGTAGTCATTCGCTAAAGTAGAAATATGCACCAAACCATCAATGTGCAAATCAGCTAAACGAACGAAGAAGCCAAATCCAGTCACGTTGGCAATGACACCTTCTAGCTCTTCACCAACATGGTCTTGCATGTACTCACATTTCAGCCAATCGGATACTTCACGAGTAGCATCATCTGCGCGGCGTTCAGTCATTGAACACTGCTCGCCGTAATAATTCATATCGTCAAATGAATAGTGGAAACCACCCGTCGGTGTCCAACGGTCTTGGTTACGCCCTTCATGTTTGGCAATCAGATACTTGATAGCACGATGCAACAACAAATCTGGATAACGACGAATCGGCGAAGTGAAGTGAGCATAACGCTTCAACGCCAAGCCGAAGTGACCAGCATTGTCAGGGCTGTATATCGCTTGCTTCATCGAGCGCAGCAACATAGTTTGAATCAGTTCTTTGTCTGGACGCTCACCGATCTGTTGCATCAAATGTGCATAATCGGTTGGGGATGGTTCAAGACCACCTGACAGCTCTAGGCCTAATTCACCAAGGAAATCTCTGAAGCCCATCAGACGCTCTTCACCCGGAGTTTCATGAATACGATATAACGCTGGCTCTTTTGCTTTTTCCACCAATGAAGCAGAAGCAATGTTCGCCATGATCATGCACTCTTCAATCAGCTTATGAGCATCATTACGGATAAGTGGCTCAATACTGTCAATCTTACGATCTGGCGTAAAAATGAACTTGGTCTCAACGGTTTCAAATTCGATTGCACCACGCTGCTCGCGCGCCACTTTCAATACTTGATACATCTTATGCAGCTCTTCAAGGTGCGGTACTAAATCACGGTAACGCTCACGTAACTCTTCATCACCTTCTAAGATCTCGTGCACTTTAGTGTACGTCAGGCGAGCATGTGAGTTCATCACCGCTTCATAGTGTTTGTAACTCGATAACTTACCACTTTCAGAAATGGTCATTTCACACACCATACACAAGCGATCCACTTGTGGGTTCAGTGAACATAAGCCATTTGAAAGCACTTCCGGCAGCATAGGCACGACTTGTGACGGGAAGTAAACCGAGTTACCACGATTAATCGCTTCTTTATCTAGCGCGGTATCAGGGCGAACGTAATAACTTACATCTGCAATCGCTACCCATAAACGCCAGCCGCCACCTTTTTTCGCTTCACAGAAAACCGCATCATCAAAGTCTCGCGCATCTTCGCCATCAATGGTCACTAACGGTAGTTCACGCAGATCGACTCGTCCCACCTTAGCTTCTTCTGGCACTTCTTCGCCTAAGCCTGCAACCTGTTTTTCAACTTCGTCCGGCCACACATGAGGAATTTGATGCGTACGGATGGCAATTTGTGTTTCCATTCCCGGTGCCATGTTTTCTCCGAGTACTTCAACCACGCTACCCATCATACCGCGACTACGTGAGCCTCGGTCTGTAATCTCAATCACCACTACATTGCCCATTCGAGCACCGCTACGCTGCTCATTAGGGATCAAAATATCCTGATGAATACGTGAGTCGTCTGGCACCACATACGAGTACCCATGCTCGAAGAAGAAGCGGCCGACGATTTGTGTTTTACGTTCTTCCAATACGCGAACTAAGCGCCCCTCTTTTCTTCCGCGCTTGTCTGTACCTGCTGGTTGAACCAACACGTAATCACCATGGATGATGGTTCTCATCTGATGGTGAGGTAATAAAATGTCGTTGTCTTTGTTGGTGTTGCCTTCTGGACGTACCCAACCATAGCCATCTTTGTGACCAATTACATACCCTTTAATTAGTTCTAGTTTTTCAGGCAGTGCATAGCATTGACGACGAGTAAAGATGAGTTGTCCATCTCTCTCCATGGCACGAAGACGGCGACGTAGGCCTTCATACTGATCTTCGCCGGTGAGTTTTAGTGCTTCAAACAAATCGTTGCGATTCATTGGCACATTAGCTTGAGTTAAAAATTCGATGATGAACTCACGACTCGGGATCGGATTTTCGTAATTATCGGCTTCGCGATCCGCAAACGGATCAATATGGGTGGAATCAGACATAGGCAGACCTACTTAAAGTAAGAGGGGGAATTAAAGTATATCCTACTGCGTGGTTAAGCTTAAGGATAAAAAGTGAGTAATACTAATAAGATAGTTCTGTTGCACTATCTTTGAAGTAATAAAAGTGAAATACAGTGAGGAAAGGTAATAAATTCATGTTCAACCCTAGAGGCTGAACATGAACAGATAAATGTGTTTGCAGAATCAATTACGAGCTTTACCAGAAGGTTTCACGACGCTTCGCGCGCGCAATAATGTTCTCTGGCATTCGCATCTCTAACCCCTGTCGTAAGATATTAATACGACTATGCACTCTTTGATCTGCCGTTGCAGAGTTATAGAGCCAACGATAAGCATCTTCGTAATCTAGAGGGCTGCCGTAGTCTCTCAACAGCAATTCAGCCAACTGAATACGGGCATTCAAGTTACCCATAGAAGCAGCTTCACGCAAATAAGGTATAGCGCGCTCTTTATCTTGCTGCACTAACGTTCCGCGCGAGTAATAACGACCTAACTGCTCAAGTGCGGTTGGCAAACCTTGATGAGCAGCATTTTCCATGTAATACAGACCTAGCTCGACATCCTGATCGACACAGACACCCCACGCCAGCATATCGCCATACAAAAACTCGTATGACGGTAAATTGATGCGAGTGGCACGTGCAACGATATCTTCCACCAACTGACAATTGTCGGCTTTGACACGCTCCAAATGCTTGTTTTCTTCAATCAATTTTATGAGTTCAGCTTCTGTATAAATTGGTACAGGCTCCCCCACATCGGCCACAGCAGCGTGACTAAACGAGGAATGCAATGCCAATAATAGAGAAGCTGCCACCGTTCGTAGCTTCATACATGCACTCTTACTTAATTCCGATAGCCACACAACACCGCTTTTTGAGTATAGCGTTATTACGCATAATGGCTGGTTTGATTTTTTATCGGCGATTAAGTGAATCTCTTTAGGTCAATCTTGTAAATAATCGGCAATTAATTGCCACCGACGTACAAAATAGCATCACTTGCGGCATAAAAAAACCGGCTCAATGAACCGGTTCTGTAAACAAGTATCTAGCTTACACGCTGAATGGGTGTACTTTGATGATTGTTTCGTTACGGTCAGGGCCTGTAGAGATGATGTCTACTGGAACGCCTGTTAGCTCTTCAATACGCTTGATGTAGTCAAGTGCAGCTTGAGGAAGCGCGTCGATAGACTTAGCACCGAAAGTTTTTTCAGACCAACCTGGCATGGTTTCGTAGATTGGCGTTACGTTATCGTAAGCATCTGCTGCCATTGGTGAAACTTCAGCGATTGAGCCATCAGCCATTTGGTAACCAGTACAGATTTTGATTTCTTCTAGACCGTCTAATACGTCTAGTTTCGTCATACAGAAACCTGTAATTGAGTTGATTTGAATTGCACGACGCATTGCAACAGCATCGAACCAACCGGTACGACGTAGGCGACCCGTTGTTGCACCAAATTCAGCACCTACAGTACCTAAATGCTTACCAACTGGATCTTGCTTCTCTTTGCCATCATAAAGTTCAGTCGGGAAAGGACCAGAACCTACACGAGTACAGTACGCTTTAGCGATACCTAGAATGTAACCTAGGTGACGAGGACCAAAACCAGAACCTGCAGCAACACCACCAGCTGTCGTGTTAGAAGAAGTTACATATGGGTAAGTACCGTGGTCGATATCAAGTAGAGTACCTTGAGCGCCTTCGAACATGATCTTATCGCCACGCTTACGCGCTGCATCAAGTTCGTCAGTTACGTCGATAACCATTGACGTTAATAGGTCAGTATAACCCATTGCTTGCTCAAGCACGTCTTCGTAGCTTACTGGCTCAACTTTGTAGAAGTTTTCTAGTTGGAAATTATGGTAAGCTATGACTTCTTTTAGTTTCTCAGCGAATGCTGCGCGATCGAATAGGTCACCAACACGTAGACCACGACGAGCAACTTTATCTTCGTAAGCAGGACCGATACCACGACCAGTCGTACCAATTGCTTTATTACCACGAGCAGTTTCACGCGCTTGGTCTAGAGCAATATGGTATGGAAGAATTAGAGGACAAGCTTCAGAAATGAAAAGACGCTCTTGAACAGGAACACCACGGTCTTCTAGACCTGTCATTTCTTTGATTAGTGCATCTGGTGAAAGTACAACACCGTTACCGATAATGCATTTCACGTTATTGCGAAGGATACCTGATGGAATCAAGTGAAGAACTGTTTTCTCGCCATCAATAACTAGAGTATGGCCAGCGTTGTGACCACCTTGGTAGCGAACCACATATTTTGCATCTTCAGTTAAAAGGTCTACGATTTTACCTTTACCTTCATCACCCCATTGGGTGCCAAGAACGACTACGTTATTACCCATCTTTCCAAATCTGATTGCTAGTTAAAAATGGATTCTAGCATCGAATTTGATTCGTTGCAGTCATTTTTTAGGCAAAAAATAGTCGAATAAATTCGTGCGCAGCCATTCTCGTTTTTCAGATTAAAACTCAATCATCTGCATATATTTTGATGAGCAGATCACCTTTAGTATCAACACTTGCTCGATACATTCCTAAGCTATTCATCGCAAAGTGAATTTCACCATTAGCATCAACCGCAATAAGGCCGCCCTCACCGCCAATTGCCTTCAAATCACCTTGAATAATGTGTTCACAGGCGGTGTGAATATCTTCTTTTAAATAGCGCATTCTCGCCGCTACATCTGATGCGACCATTTTGCGAATGAAGAACTCGCCCATCCCCGTTGTTGATACAGCAACATTGCCATTTTCAGCAATCGTACCTGCACCTATGATTGGCGAATCACCAATGCGGCCAAACTTTTTGTTGGTGATGCCACCAGTACTTGTAGCTGCTGCTAAATTGCCTTGCTGATCAAGCGCTACCGCGCCAACCGTGCCAAATTTTTTGTCGTCTGGATACTGTTTTTCTGTCGAGTACTTAGCTTCCGATAGTGCAAACAGGCCTTTCTCTTTCATGGACTGCAGTTGTTCATAGCGGCGTTCAGTAAAGAAGTAATCCTGCTCGGTATACTCATAACCCAAGCTAAAAGCGAACTCTTCGGCTCCTTCACCCATCAACAAAACATGGTCGCTTTTCAACATCACATCACGTGCAAGTTCAATCGGATTTTTAATATGGCGAACTCCCGTTACGGCACCTGCATCCATCTCTCGTCCATGCATCACGGAAGCATCCATCTCAACCATTTCTTTATTGGTTAATACCGAGCCTTTGCCTGCATTAAACTGGGGCGCATCTTCCAACACTTTTACCGCTGCGACTACAGCATCTAAAGCATCGCCCCCTTGCGCAAGAATGGCATGCCCCGCTTTAACCGATTTCTCTAACGCAGCCTCTATTTCACCTTTGAGTTCATCACTCATTTGTTCACGCAAAATTGTTCCGGCACCACCATGAATCGCAATAGAAAAAGGTTGCGGCATAAAAAGTCCTTACATATTGATAAAGCGAAAATAAAAAAAGCGTGAACCGATTGCTCGACTCACGCTTTCTTTTATAGGGCTAGGAGCTGCTTATAGCAAGCCCACCGCACAGTTTAGTGGCAGTGACCGCCGCCACAACAACCATCTTTGTGGTCATGGTCGTGATCATGACCGTGACCACCACAACATTCGTGGTCATCGTGATCGTGACCGTGGCCGCCACAGCCACCCGCTTGGTGTACGTGACCGTGTTCAAGTTCTTCAGCAGTTGCTTCACGAACTGCAACAACTTCTACATCGAAAGTCAGAGTGTGACCAGCAAGCATGTGGTTACCGTCAACCACAACTTCATCACCATCAACTTCTGTAATTTCTACAGGGATTGGACCTTGGTCTGTATCCGCTAGGAAGCGCATACCTACTTCGATCTCATCAACACCTTGGAATACGTTTGCAGGAACGCGCTGAACAAGATCATCGCTGTGCTCACCGTATGCATCTTCAGGTGCGATAGTTGCAGTGAACTTGTCACCTGCTACTTTGCCTTCTAGCTCTTTTTCAAGGCCAGTGATTAGGTTGTTGTGACCATGTAGGTAATCTAGTGGTGCTTCCACTGTGGATTGGTCAACAACGATGCCATCTTCCAGTTTTACTTGGTAAGCAAGGCTTACAACCACGTTCTTTTCAATTTTCATAACGGCTCCAGGGCGGTTTTGGTGCTTTTAGACACATAAAGTCATGCCTAAAAATAATCTAATGGTGGATATTATGGGGATCGTGAGCAGAAACTCAATTATTCCGGCTTAAAAATACCGATCATTTGCTCTTGACCGTGTTCACTTTTCTCTACAGCTTTTGGTTTACGCTGTTCTGAATAATCACACTCAACGCATTCCACCAGCTCTATGTTGTTCTCTATCCACCAGCGTAAGGTATCTTGAGCTTTACAACTCGGACAACTCGCCCCTGCAATAAAGCGTTTTTTTATATTCACGTATTGGTTCCTACTACTTACTTGTTCTTTTAGTCTTTTTCCCAATAGCTACGAGACTGTTTATCACCGTCCATCTCGCGGCCAAAAATTTCTTCCAATTCTTTACGAGCTTCTTTGGCTCTTAAGTTAAGCCGTTTACCTTCATTATGTTGAGGTAGCAACTCTTTAAGCATTGCCATGTCCAACTTGCGAAAATGAGCTTCGGCTCTTTTAGCTTCATAAGGATGCATACCCAGCGAGATTAACGTTTGTCGACCAAGATCCAACGCACCTAAAAAGGTTTCGCGAGAGTAACGCTCTACACCGTGATTCATTAGTTGGTAGGCTTCAACACGGCTACGTGCACGAGCCAATATCTTCAATTTAGGGAAGTGATGCTTGCAAAGCTCTACTATTTTCACCACTTCATCAGGCGCGTCGGTACAGATAACAATTGCCTCTGCTTCATCGGCACCCGCCGCTCGCAATAACTCAAGCTGAGTGGCGTCGCCATAGAATACTTTATATCCGTATTTGCGTAGTAATTTTATTTGGCTGGCATCACTTTCTAATACCGTAATTTTGATCTTGTTGGCATACATCAAGCGGCCAACAATCTGCCCAAAACGGCCAAATCCAGCAATGATGACTCTCGGTTCTTTATCAAATACGTCCGATGCCAACTTTTCCTCATCGGAACTATTCAAATTACGTGCGAACCAGCGATTTTGTGCTGATAGCAATAACGGCGTGGTCACCATCGATAAGCTCACCACTACTAATAAAAAGGCGACTTGCTCTGATTTGAGCAGCCCTTGGCTGCTAGCGGCAGTAAAGATAACAAAAGCAAACTCACCGCCTTGGCTCAGTATTGCAGCCATTCGGCTACGAGCTTTAGCCCGCGTGCCAGAAAAACGGGCGAGCACATAAAGAAGTAAACCTTTGACTGTCACCAGAGCGATCACAGCCAGCAATATGCTTAATGGTTCAAGAGCCAACAACCCTATATCAACCGCCATTCCGACAGAGATAAAGAACAGGCCAAGCAACAAGCCTTTGAAGGGCTCGATAGCAATTTCCAGCTCGTGACGGAACTCACTTTCGGCTAACAATACCCCAGCTAAAAAGGTACCAAGCGCCATCGACAAGCCTAATTGCTGCATCAACAGTGCGATACCAATCACCAACAATAGCGCGGCAACAGTAAACAGCTCTCGCACACCACTTAATACGATGTAGCGAAACAGAGGGCTCAGAAGGTAATGACCGCCCACTAATAAACCGACAATGCCACATAACATCCAGACGACATCAAGCCAGCTTCCGCCAGTATTACCTGCCAGTACGGGCAACAACGCCAGCATAGGAATAACAGCAATATCTTGGAATAGCAGAACAGCAAAACCGGATTGCCCCGTTTCCGTTCGAGTTAAACCTCTTTCTTCTATCACGCGTAATGCAATTGCGGTTGAAGAGAGCGCCAACCCCATACCAATAACTAAACTGCTTTGCCAGCCGATGCCCAGCAACGAAGTCAAGCTTGCAATCACGGCTGTCGTCACCACAACCTGCGCGCCACCCAGTCCCAAAATTGGCCCACGCATTTGCCACAGTTTTCTCGGATTTAACTCTAAGCCAATCAGAAACAGCAGCAAAACCACGCCAAACTCAGCAAAGTGCATGATCGCTTCAACATCGCTGATTAAGCCCAATCCCCAAGGTCCGATGATCACACCCGCCAGTAAATACCCCAGAACAGAACCAAGCCCCGCCCTTTGCGCTAAAGGTACTGCCACCACAGCTGCGGTAAGGAAAACGGCTGTGCTTTGTAGAAAATCACTGCTTACTTCAGCCATGATGCTCTCCTTGCTCAGCTAACGGGTCCAATAACCACTGTCTATAGGCTTCTGCGTGTTGATATCGCTCAATGTCACTAACATTGCGCGACCAATACAGCACCATAGGGTCTATCCATTGCATACGACACAATGCCGCCGTCAGTTCAAATGGTTGTAAAATGTCTTTCAACGGATAACGGTTATAACCCTTCTCACCAAAAGCATCGATGTTACCGCCGGTGGTGATGACACTACGCCAGACTTTACCCCGCAGCGCACTTCTGTTACCAAAGGCGAATCCTTTTGCCAGTATTCTATCCATCCATTCCTTAAGTAGCGCCGGACAGGAATACATATACAAAGGGTGCTGAAACACAATCACATCATGCTCTAACAAGCGCTGGCGCTCAGCTTGAACATCGATGAAAAAGTCTGGGTATGTGGCATAGAGATCAAGAATAGAGACGTGCTCAAGTGAAGAGATCTTTTTAATCATCACTTGGTTTGCAATGGAGTGATGTGGCTCAGGGTGAGCATAAATCACTAATACTTTAGGCTTTTGTAAAGCAGACGGCGTATCTTGTGTCATTCCTTGACGGCACTCCGTAACGTTATCAAATTGGTAACTGTTGCTATCCCCAAACTAGTTGGAGTTGCAGCTAGGCGGCAAGTGAGTGAGTCCCCATGAGCATAGATAACTATGTAATTGGGGTGAACGAACGTAGCCAACACCGCTGCACCTTCAAGTAGGAAGGGCATAAGCATCATAACGTAAATTGCATAATGATCGACATTTATCCTCGTTGCCCCTACTATTCTGGGCGAAATCTCAACGGCAACTCTATTAATAGCTAAAACAAATTTATGATTATCTTCTCGGACATCCAACTACTACGTGGCGGAAAACCTCTGCTCGACCAAGCATCAGCAACCATCAACCCAGGCGACAAAGTGGGTCTAGTGGGTAAAAACGGTTGTGGTAAATCCACCCTATTTGCCCTCTTGAAAGACGAATTGTCTATTGATGCTGGCTCATTCAGTAAACCTGCTCAGTGGGAACTGGCTTGGGTAGCGCAAGAAACGCTGGCTTTAGAACGCAGTGCTTTGGAATACGTTATCGATGGCGACCGAGAATACCGAGATTTAGAACGTCAGCTTAGTGACGCAGAAGTTGCAGACAACGGTACACTAGTAGCTGAGCTGCATGGCAAAATCGAAACTATTGGCGGTTACAGCATCCGAGCTCGCGCTTCAGAGCTACTGGACGGTTTAGGCTTTAGCCAAGAACAGATGTCATGGAACCTGACTCAGTTTTCAGGTGGCTGGCGTATGCGCCTTAACCTTGCACAAGCACTGATTTGCCGCTCTGATTTGCTATTGCTCGATGAACCAACTAACCACTTAGATTTAGATGCCGTGATGTGGTTAGAGCGCTGGTTACAAAGCTATCCGGGAACTTTGATTCTGATTTCCCACGACCGAGATTTCTTAGACCCGATCATCAACCGTATCATTCACATTGAGAATCAGAAGCTGAATGAATACACGGGCAACTACTCTTCGTTTGAAAATCAACGCGCGCAAAAGATGTTGCAACAGCAAGCTATGTATCAGAAGCAACAAAAGCAGATGAGCCACATGCAGAGCTACATCGATCGCTTCCGTTACAAAGCGTCTAAAGCTCGCCAGGCGCAAAGCCGGATTAAAGCTTTAGAACGAATGGAAAAAGTGTTGCCAGCACAGTTTGATAACCCATTCAGTTTTGAGTTTCGCGAACCGTCTGCACTGCCAAACCCAATCTTGATGATGGATGACGTGAGTGCGGGATACGACGATAACCTTATCCTAGAGAAGATTCGTCTTAATCTCGTTCCGGGCAGCCGTATTGGTCTGCTTGGTCGTAACGGTGCGGGTAAATCAACCCTAATTAAGCTGTTATCCAATGAACTGACTCCGCAAGGTGGTGACCTATCCTACTCACAAGGGGTGAAAATTGGTTACTTCGCGCAGCATCAGCTTGAAACGCTTCATCCAGAAGAGACACCTTTGCAACACATGATGCAAATCGCGCCTGAGAAAAACGAATTAGAACTGCGCAACTATCTGGGTAGTTTCGGCTTCAACGGTGATAAAGCACTAGAGAAAGTTGGACCGTTCTCGGGCGGTGAAAAAGCGCGCCTCGTGTTGGCTCTTATTGTGTGGCAAAAACCAAACCTGCTATTACTTGATGAACCAACCAACCACCTTGATTTGGATATGCGTCAAGCCCTGACTCTTGCACTGCAAAGCTTCGAAGGTGCGATGGTTATTGTCAGTCACGACCGCTACCTACTGCGCGCTACAACCGATGATTTGTATCTGGTTCATGACCGCCAAGTGGCACCGTTTGATGGTGATTTAGTAGATTACTATAAATGGCTTCAGGATCAGCAAAAAGCAGAACGCAAAGAACAACAAGCTCAAGCTGCACCAAAAGACAATGCTAACAGCGCTGCAGCGAAGAAAGATCAAAAACGTCGTGAAGCAGAACTTCGCAAGCTGACTGCGCCAATTCGCAAAAAGCTGACACAACTCGAAGCGAAAATGGATAAGTTGAACGAAATTGTCGCGGACTCTGAACAACAATTATCGGAGTCCTCACTGTATGATGCAGAAAACAAAGCTAAACTTAACCAAGTTCTCGCTACACAAGCTCAGGCGAAATCCGAACTCGAAGAGATCGAAATGGAGTGGATGAGCGAGCAAGAGACGCTGGAAGAAATGGAACAGGAGTTCAACAGTCAATGACCCAAGAGCACGTCAGAATTTCACTCACGTTGGAACGACTATGGCAATTCAGCTTGCAGTACTACAGCGTTCGAGAAGTCAAAGAGGCGTGCTTACACCTGCAAAACCACTATAACGGCAACGTAAATTTGCTCTTGCTGCTCAAATGGCTTGATGAGCAGCAAGTAGCGTTTCATGAGCAAGATTGGCAAACGGTTATTGACTGTATCGGACGCTCGGAAACGCTACTACATAGCTACCGAGAGTTACGCCGTAAATTAAAAGCCACTCTGCCGGACACCCAATATCGCGAAGCACTGCAATTCGAATTGCAGTTGGAAAAGCAGCAACAGTCTGACTTAGTGGACTGCATCAATAGTCTGACTTTGATGAATAATGAAGACACACCTCTTACCCAACGTTACTGCCGACAACTCGGTGCCGAAAACCTCGCTAAACAGTTTGCCAAACCTGTACCCAAGAACTGAATCTTCCCGCTTATTTAATTGGGTATATACTCAATATAAACAGACCACTTAAAGTTGCAGTCACCAAAACTGCATCATTAAATAGGCAAAAATAATTGAATTAATTTGATGGTTAGCCGATGACCCAATTTGTTGCCGCTACAGGCTTGAAGAACCCACATTTACAGACATTAGTCCCGCGCTTTATTCGTAAGAAAGCGCTGTTTGAACCAGTCTGGCAAACGCTCGATACACCTGACGGCGATTTCCTCGACTTAGCGTGGAGTGAAGATGCACATAGTGAAAGCGCAGCGAAAAAGCCCATTTTCATCCTATTTCATGGTCTGGAAGGCTGCTTCTATAGCCCTTATGCCAATGGCTTAATGCAAGCCTTTGCCAAAGATGGCTGGTTATCGGTCATGATGCACTTCCGCGGTTGTAGCGGTAAGCCGAATAATTTGGCTCGCGCATACCATTCCGGTGAGGTGGAAGATGCCCGTTTAGTTCTGGAATATTTGAGAGAACAGTTTCCGAATCGCACTATCGTCGCTACTGGTATTTCTCTTGGAGGCAACATGCTGGTGAACTACTTGGCCGATTACAATGAAGATCCGATAGTCACAGCTGCGACCGTAGTTTCCGCCCCTTTAGATTTAGCTGCCTGTGCTCAACGGATTGAACACGGTTTTTCAAAAATCTATCGCCGTTATCTGGTCTCATCACTGAAAAACAGTGCAATGAAAAAGCATCATCTGCTCAAAGGTGAACTAGGGCTTTCCTATCAGAGCATTAAACGCGTCACTCACCTCAGTGATTTCGATGACTTAATCACAGCGCCCCTACATGGGTTTAAAGATTCGCAAGACTACTACGAGAAATGCTCTGGTATTAACAAACTACAGCAAATTAAAGTACCCACTCAGATCATTCATGCTAAAGACGATCCATTTATGAATGAATCTGTGATTCCCAAATTCATCCTACCTGACAACATCGACTATCGCTTGTTTGAGCAAGGCGGGCACGTTGGCTTTGTATCCGGAAGCATCCTAAAGCCTGAATTTTGGCTGGAAAAAGCATTGCCTGCTTATTATGAAAGTTTGAAAGACGCTCAGGATTAAATATTCGTCAGCAATAAAAAATTCGCCCCTCCATTAATAGGCTGACGTGCGTTATATTGACGAAACAACATTAAGAAGAATTACGAGCAAGTTATGATTGTACCTTGGCAAGATATTGCACCAGAAACATTAGAAAACCTCATCAGCGAATTTGTGCTCAGAGAAGGCACAGATTATGGCGAAGTTGAAGTTTCTCTGGAGCATAAGATCGACCAAATCAAAGCATTACTAAGGAGCGGCGATGCGGTGATTGTCTATTCAGAATTACACGAAAGTATTGATATCAAAGTTAATAATCGATAATCAGTGATAATTGAAATTCCATGTTATAGTGGCTTCAACTCGGGCGATGAACAGATTTCAACGCCTTATTATAGGATTTTTGGACAAGGTTAGTCATGTCAGCAAAACACCCAATTATTGCCGTAACTGGTTCATCAGGTGCAGGCACTACTACAACGTCAGAAGCATTCCGTAAAATGTTCAACATGATGAGTGTTAAACCCGCTTGGGTTGAAGGTGATAGTTTTCACCGTTTCACTCGTCCAGAAATGGATATTGAAATCCGTAAAGCCCGCGAACAGGGTCGTCATATCAGCTACTTCGGCCCAGAAGCCAACGACTTTGGTGCTTTGAGCGAGTTTTTCCGTCAATACGGTAAAGCAGGAACAGGCCAAATCCGACGCTATCTGCACACCTTTGATGAGGCCGTGCCTTATAACCAAATGCCCGGAACATTCACTCCATGGCAAGAGCTTCCAGCTAGTACAGACGTACTCTTCTATGAAGGGCTACACGGTGGTGTAGTAGACGGTGAGGTTAATGTGGCGCAGCATGTCGATTTCCTGATTGGCATGGTACCGATTGTTAACCTTGAGTGGATTCAAAAGTATGTCCGTGACACCCGTGACCGGGGGCACTCGCGCGAAGCCGTGATGGATTCGATAGTTCGCTCAATGGATGACTATCTCAACTACATCACACCACAATTTTCGCGCACGCATATTAACTTTCAACGGGTGCCGACCGTAGATACATCCAACCCACTGAATGCCAAAGGCATTCCTAGTCTGGACGAAAGTTTTGTAGTCATTCGCCTACGTGGAATTAAAAATGTCGACTTCCCATACTTACTGGCAATGATCGACGGCTCCTTTATGTCTCGCCACAACACCATTGTGGTTCCGGGAGGAAAAATGA
Organism: Vibrio diazotrophicus; assembly: GCF_038452265.1. Classification (NCBI taxonomy): domain Bacteria; kingdom Pseudomonadati; phylum Pseudomonadota; class Gammaproteobacteria; order Vibrionales; family Vibrionaceae; genus Vibrio; species Vibrio diazotrophicus. The sequence goes on along the minus strand of NZ_CP151842.1, from coordinate 288,057 downwards.
GTTTTGCCATGGAATTGATTGTAAGACCAATCCTACAGCAACTCATTGAAACGGGGAAAATCGGCTAATCGAAACAAGCTTTTTGCGTTTAGTTTCCATACCGTGACCATGTGCACATTTTTGCGTAAAAAATCAAGGTAGGGACACGATTAAAATCAAGAAAATGTCGCTGAAAAAGGATACTATTCTTAACCGAAACACAAGATAGCTTGCAGCGACCATAAAGTCCTCTTATTCTAGTAAATCTATTTTAAGCTTTGCTAAATATGGATAGCAGCAAGCGTACCCTGCAGAGGAAGTGAGATATTATGGTTCTAGGTAAACCTCAAACCGACCCAACATTAGAGTGGTTTCTTTCACATTGTCACATTCATAAGTACCCTTCAAAAAGCACGCTGATTCACGCGGGCGAGAAAGCAGAAACTTTGTACTACATTGTTAAAGGTTCTGTTGCGGTACTGATTAAAGATGAAGAAGGAAAGGAAATGATCCTTTCTTACCTAAACCAAGGTGACTTCATCGGTGAACTTGGCTTGTTTGAAGAAGGTCAAGAGCGTACAGCATGGGTTCGAGCTAAATCTCCATGTGAAGTTGCTGAAATTTCATTTAAGAAGTTCCGTCAGCTTATCCAAGTTAACCCAGATATTTTAATGCGTCTTTCTGGTCAGATGGCTCGTCGTCTACAAGTAACAAGCCAGAAAGTTGGTGACCTTGCGTTCCTAGACGTAACAGGCCGCATTGCACAAACGCTTCTTAACCTAGCGAAACAGCCTGACGCAATGACTCACCCAGACGGCATGCAGATCAAGATCACTCGTCAAGAAATCGGTCAAATCGTTGGCTGTTCTCGTGAGACAGTAGGTCGTATTCTGAAGATGCTTGAAGAGCAGAATCTAATTTCAGCTCACGGTAAGACTATCGTTGTGTACGGAACTCGTTAATAGCTAACGCTATTACAAAAATTCAAAAGCCACCTTCTGGTGGCTTTTCTTTTTTCTGCTCTATTCGCTAACACATAAAGCTCGGTAAGTGATCACTCTTAACTAGGCAAGAGATTTACTATCGGTACTTTCAAAAATCTTATCTGCAGATGCAGCTACAAATCCTGTATATAGCTCTCCGTTTGCCATTGGATAACGCTTTGCAAACTCATAGAAGCCACCAGGAACCGTTTCAGTGCCATCACTAAATGTTACTGGAACTTTATCTGCCATGGTTGAAGACTGCTCAAGCAATACTTCTGGCGTTCCTTTCACTTCACCGCCCGATTCATTGATAGTAAAACCTGCGCCACGCAAATGGTCATTCACTTGTTTTACTTCTGTAAATGCCTTGAGCTGGTTTACGTTAACCGTAAAGTGGTTAGCCCCATAACCATGCGCCGCCAACCAAGAAGCGTACTCGCTTTCTTCTGCCAGCAACTGGTAATCTGCAAAACTGATATCCCACAAACGACCACCATAAAGGAATGCATCACCTTCAAGTTTAGTTGCATCTACTTGCTCAACCAACTTAGCAACAATCTCTTGAAGCTGTGGTGAACACTCTTCAACTTTCAGTTCACTGATGAATACTTTTGGCTGAAGCGGATCAGGATGCTCATAGTGTTTTGCGACCAGTTTTTTGCTTTCAAAAACATAGTCACCACAATCTTTGTAGCCGAGGGCTAAGAAAGGTTTTGCTAACGTTTCTAGACCAAGAGGAGCAACATTGAAAGTACGTAGTGCAATATGGTCATTGATTAGCGCTTCATCTTCTTCTAACAAGCTATGAACTTTATCTGCGGAAGGACAAAGGCGAGTGATGTAATCATTCCACAATGATTGAAACAGAACTTCTGGCGTCATAGTGCCTCCTTGGCTTCATGAACACGACGTATTGGATTGGAAAAGAGGCTAACTAAAGCCGGTTACTATTCTTTTATAGATTTAAGTTGTTATTAGTTTTCAGGTTTAAACAAACAGGCTTCACCTTTCGATGAAGCCTGAATAACTTTGTTATAGCTCTACACCTGGGCTTAGTGTCGCAGGAAGCTCGGTTGCAGAACCTTCCATTGACGCCATTGGGTAAGCACAGTAGTCCGCAGCGTAGAATGCACTTGGACGTAAGTTACCCGAAGCACCCGGACCACCAAATGGAGCATCACCACTCGCACCCGTTAGCTGACGGTTGCGGTTCACGATACCTGCACGAATATGGTCAACAAAGTATTCCCACTCCGTATCTTCTGTTGTAACTAAGCCAGCAGACAGACCAAAGCGAGTATCGTTAGCCAGCTCAACCGCTTGCTCTAGAGTTTCGTAGCGAACCAATTGCAGTAGTGGGCCGAAGTATTCTTCGTCAGGCAGTTGCGCGATTGGCGTAACATCAATGATACCCGGTGATACGAACGCAGCACCTTTGCTTTGCGCTTCAACAAGGCTCTTACCACCTAGAGATTGTAGGTTGGCTTGGGCATTAAGAATGAAGTCCGCCGCCGCTTTAGAGATTTGAGGCCCCATAAATGGTGCTGGCTCAGCAAATGGCTGATCCATACGCAGCTTCTTCGTCGCTTCTACTAAGCGAGCAACCAGTTCATCGCCTTTCGCACCAACAGGAACATACAGACGACGTGCACAAGTACAACGTTGACCAGCACTGATAAATGCAGACTGAATAATGGTGTAGACCGTTGCGTTCAAATCACCAAAACTCTCAGAAATCACCATTGGGTTATTACCACCCATTTCTAGCGCCAGCATCTTGTCTGGCTGACCAGCAAACTGGCGATGAAGAATGTGCCCTGTATTCGCGCTACCCGTAAACAACAGGCCATCAATACCTTTAGACTGAGCCAGAGCAATACCGGTTTCTTTACCACCTTGTACAAGGTTGATAACGCCTGCTGGTAGACCTGCTGCTTCCCAGAGCTTCATAGTGACTTCTGCCGTCCATGGTGTTTGCTCTGAAGGTTTGAACACAACGGTATTGCCCGCAAGAAGAGCAGGAACAATATGCCCATTCGGTAAGTGGCCAGGGAAGTTGTAAGGACCAAACACGGCCATAACACCCAGTGGGCGGTGGCGCAGTACAATTTGGTTGCCCGCAGCTTCACGCACGGTTTCACCAGTACGGTCATGGTACGCACGAATAGAGATAGCAATTTTGCCAGCCATAGCAGCCGCTTCAGTGCGAGTTTCCCAAATTGGTTTACCCGTTTCTTTCGCGATCACTTCTGCAATTTGCTCGCTGTTCTCCTTAATTTTTTCAGCAAAAGCGAGAACCACTTTTTCACGCTCTGCGAAAGGCAGTTTTTTCCAGCTAACAAATGCATTGCGAGCAGAAGCAACGGCTTCTTCTACTTGCTCTTGTGTTGCACTTTGACCTTGCCAAATGACCTCATCGTTATAAGGGCTTAAAGATGAAAGCATTTCACCTTTACCTTCCAACCACTGTCCTGCGATCCACTGAGTCATAATGTGTTCCTTAAATTCTTTTACTGAGCCAAAATTCGAATAAAGTCGCCATTATCTACTTTCAGTGCATTTGCTACTTTTGGAGAGATAATTGCGCTGCCGTTTTCACGGTTGAATGCTGCTTTTGCGGCGGTCGCTCGAAAGTTTTCAAACGATGTATTACAGATTAAAAAATCTTGCGAGCTTGAGTGTTCAGCAATAATGACCTTCACTCGAACTGAGTTACGTACCGAGTCGATATTGTTGATATCACACTCCACACTTGGGCCCGCATCAAAGATGTCGACATAATTGCGACAGGTAAACCCTTCCTTCTCCAACAATTTAAGAGCAGGTCGTGTCTTTTCATGCACCTGACCAATCACTTCCTGTGCTTCTTTGCTGAGCAAATTGATATATATCGGCAGTTTAGGCATCAAATCCGCAATAAAGCCTTTCTTACCAATGCCGGTCAGATAGTCAGCCATGGTGAAATCAATTGAGAAAAAGTGTTCTTGCAGCCATTGCCAGAATGGCGAATTGCCATCTTCGTCGGAGACACCACGCATCTCAGCGAAAATAGTCTTAGAGAATCGATGTGGGTGTTCGGCCATCATCAAGAATCGGCATTTAGACATCAGTCTGCCGTTTAGACCTTGACGAAATTCTGGGCGTAAAAACAGTGTGCAGATTTCCGAACAACCAGTGTAGTTATTGCCAAAAGTCAGCAACTTAACCACATTGTTTACATTCAGCTTTGGTGATGAATGCACTATGGTGCTGATGTGATAAGAATAAAACGGAACATCCCAACCGACAGCGGCTTCAATTCCCGTTGTCCCAGCCACTTCACCCGTTTCTGAATCAAAACCGACCATCAGGTAGCCTTCATCCGATGGTGAAGTAACGTCTGGTTTAGTAAAACTGTATTCAGAGTGTTTGATACGGTTGGTTAACAGTTCTTCGTTAACCGGTAATGAAGTGAAACCATGACCAGATTCGACAGCACAAGTGTGCAACGCGTCGTAATCGGACATAGAAATTGGGCGTACAACTAGCATCAATACTTCCCTCCAGATGCATTTAGGGCCTAATCATTAGGCCCTTTGAGGCTCACAAGTTGATGTGAGCCTTTTAGCTTAGTTTTTACATAAGTGATGCGATTGCTTTATCCAAACGCGCTAAGCCTTCTTCAATTTCTTCTTTTTCGATAATGAGTGATGGAGTCATACGTACCACGTTTGCACCTGCCATCAGGATCATCAGACCTTGTTTACCAGCGGCAACAAGAATGTCGCGCGCACGGCCTTGCCACTCTTCATTTAGAGCTGCGCCAAGTAGTAAGCCTTTACCACGAACTTCAGAGAACACATGGTACTTAGCATTGATTTTCTCTAAACCTTCACGGAATAGCGCTTCACGCACAATAACACCCGCTAGAGTTTCAGGCTGGCTAATGATGTCTACTACCGCTTCTGCTACTGCACATGCTAGTGGGTTACCACCGTAGGTAGAACCGTGAGTGCCTGGCTTAAAGTGCTCAGCCAGCTCAGTTGTGGTTAGCATTGCACCGATAGGGAAACCACCACCAAGAGACTTAGCTGTGCTTAAAATATCAGGAGTGATACCTAGACCTTGATAAGCGAAGAAGTGACCAGTACGACCATTACCAGTTTGAACTTCATCAAAAATCAGTAGCGCATTGTGCTTGTCACACAACTCACGAATAGTTTGAATGAACTCAGGTGTTGGAGACACAATGCCGCCTTCACCTTGAAGAGGCTCGATCATCACAGCACAAGTGCGATCTGAAATCTGTGCACGCAACGCTTCAACGTTGTTGTACTCAAGGTGAGTAATGTCTCCCGGTTTTGGACCAAAGCCATCAGAGTAAGCTGCTTGACCACCGACAGTAACGGTAAAGAAAGTACGACCGTGGAAACCTTGTTTAAAGGCGATGATTTCAGATTTTTCTGGGCCGAACTTATCTGCAGCATAACGACGAGCTAGCTTTAGTGCTGCTTCGTTTGCTTCTGCACCAGAGTTTGAAAAGAACACTTTTTCTGCAAAGCTGACTTGTGTCAGTTTCTTTGCCAAACGCAGTGCTGGTTCATTTGTCATAACGTTGCTTAAGTGCCAAAGCTTGTTGCCTTGTTCAGTCAACGCATTAACCAACGCAGGGTGACAATGACCTAAACAACTCACAGCGATACCGCCAGCAAAGTCAATGTACTCATTGCCTTGTTGATCCCATACTCGTGAGCCTTGTCCCTTAACCGGGATGAATTCCATCGGGTTGTAACAAGGTACCATTACCTCATCAAACAGACCGCGTTCTACATTAATTTCAGTTGTCATTGTTCGTCCCTTTCTTGATACCGCATGCTTTGTAGATCGTCGACCTAACTACAAAAGTATAAGCTTGAAATTTTGTATTGCATTTCAGTTAATGCAGCATTGTATTTACAAATTATTAACTATTTCAATAGTGATTTATCCTTTGCCAGCCATTTTCAGACTAATAAATGACACCACCGTTGAGTATTTATGCAACAAGCCATCGCTTTTATGAAGTATTTTCTTTGTCCCGTCACAAAATAATTAGTCGAACCCCATAAGAAACAAGGAGTCAGACTAAATCGAGAGGAAATATCACGAATAAAATTTCATCAAAGACAAATCGTGTTTTTGATATTAGGAAAATGAAGAATAGTGATCGCGGTCAGGAAAAGTTCACTTATTTGCTACAGAAAAATATTGTAGCAGCGGTAATTACTTCGCAAATAGTGGTTATGCAGTAATTAGACCTGAGAAATGCCCCCTACTTCCGACAAATAGTTATATTTGTCAGTCGAAGACTCTAGCGACGCAGAAAATTGGCAAGCAGCTCGTGGCCCTGCTCTGTCTTGATCGACTCAGGATGAAACTGAACCGCATCAATCGGTAAGCTCTTATGTTGATAGCCCATGATTTCATCCAAACTACCATCTGGTAGTTCAGTCCATGCGGTTAACTCTAGGCATTCTGGCAGAGAATCTGTTTTCACGACCAAAGAGTGATAACGAGTAACAGTGAGAGGATTATTCAAACCGGCGAAGACACTTTTCCCCGTGTGCGTAATTGGCGAAGTTTTTCCGTGCATCACTTGGCGCGCACGAACTACTTCTCCACCAAATACCTGCGCTATCGCTTGGTGCCCCAGACACACGCCCAGAATCGGTAATTTTCCAGCAAAGTATTCAATCGCTTTTAAAGAGATTCCGGCTTCATTGGGTGTACAAGGTCCCGGAGAAATAACGAGATGGGAAGGGTTCAAATCCTCAATCTGTTGCAAGGTGATCTCATCATTGCGCACAACTTTCACGTCCGCACCAAGCTCGCAGAAGTATTGGTACAAGTTATACGTAAAAGAGTCGTAGTTATCGATGATGAGTAGCATAAGCCAAGGTATCTGCTGCAATGAAAACACCCCGCATTCTACGAATCCACCGCTAAGATTCAATCAATAAGTTTACTGCTGTTACATTGATAATCGCTCTCCGTGCACATTTTTTAAACAATCCTCTCTCCCCGCCAATTTATTAGCTAACATTAAATTAGACAAATCTAATTTAAATAAGAAGGACGAGAACATGAAAAGGACAATAGTTATCGGTGCCGGATTAGGCGGTATGTCAATCGTGTATGAACTCAGACAAAAACTGCCTAAAGACCATGAGGTTATGATCATTAATGAAAGTGAAGAGTTTCACTTTATTCCATCAAACCCTTGGGTTGCGTTAGGCGAAAGAAAAAAAGAACAGGTCGTACTCGATCTCAGACCTTATGTGGATAAATTCAATATCCCATTCAATACCTCTGGGGTTGCAGAGATCTTACCGAAGGAAAAGCGTTTAATCACAGGTGACGGTAATGAATACAGCTATGACTATCTGGCTATTTGTACTGGGCCCAAGTTAGCATTCGAAGCCGTAACAGGTGCCGGACCAGACAACGGATTTACTCATTCGATCTGTACTGTCGACCATGCCGTCAAATCACATCAGGCATTGGAAGAGTTGGTTAAAAATCCCGGCCCCGTTCTTGTCGGAGCACTACAAGGAGCAAGCTGCTTCGGCCCTGCATACGAATACATTCTTTCATTGGAAACTCATCTGCGTAAGCTCAGGGTCAGAGATCAAATACCCATTACCTTTGTGACCAGCGAACCTTATATTGGTCATATGGGATTGGGTGGTGTCGGTGACTCAAAAGCGCTTATGGAGCATGAGTTCCGTGAACGCGGAATCAAATGGATATGTAACTCTAGGGTCAAAGAATTTGAATCGGGTATGGCGCATATCGAAGAACTCAACCGTAAAGGCGAAGTGGATTTCGAGCATAACCTCCCCTTCTCCATGGCGATGTTCTTACCGCCATTTAAAGGATCTCCAGCTGTAGCGGCTGTTCCTGAACTGTGCAATCCGAAAGGTTTCGTCATTACAGACCAGTTCCAGCGTAGTCCTGTTTATCCGGAGATTTTTGCTGCTGGTGTTTGCGTCGCCATTCCACCATTGGAAGATACCCCCGTTCCAGTCGGCGCGCCGAAGACAGGTTTTATGATTGAGTCAATGACCACTGCGATTGTCGAAAACATTCTTAGCCTAGAACGAGGCGAAGAAATGCACACCAAACCTACGTTAAATGCACTGTGTTTGGCAGACATGGGTGATAAAGGTGCGGCGTTTATTGCTCTGCCACAGAACCCGCCACGTAATACCAACTGGACCTCAATGGGGCAATGGGTTCACATAGCCAAAATTGCCTATGAGAAATACTTCCTCTACAAAGTGAAAAAAGGCACCAGCGAGCCTATTTATGAGAAGTACATTCTCAAAGCTGCCGGAATTACCCGAACTAAAGAGTAATCCAGATACGTCAGATACAACAAAGGCCAGCAAATGCTGGCCTTCTGATATTGAAACCGATTATCGGTACAACACGAAATTAGTATGGACGCGCAACGAAACCAACCGCTTCGTATACCTTTTTCAGCGTTTGCAGTGCACGAGCCGATGCTTTTTCCGCGCCGTCACGCATAACACTGTTTAAGTATTCGCGATCATTACGGATACGGGCATATTCCGCCTGTACAGGTTCAAGCATAGCAACCAATGCTTCGCCCACATCTTTCTTAAACGGACCGTACATTTCAACACCTGCATACTCTGCTTCAATCTCAGCAAAAGTTTTACCTGTTGCCGCAGAGTACAAACCCATTAGGTTAGAAATACCCGCTTTGTTCTGCACATCGTGTGCAATACGTGGCGGTGTTTCTGTATCGGTTTGTGCTTTGTTGATCTTCTTGATGATCGACTTAGGGTCTTCCAGCAGAGTAATTACGTTTTTACGGTTATCGTCTGATTTAGACATCTTCTTCGTTGCATCCTGCAAGCTCATCACACGTGCATTGACCGTTGGGATGTAAGGCTCTGGTACTGTGAAGATTGGAGCTTCTGGCGCATAGATGTTGTTAAAACGCGTTGCGATGTCGCGTGCTAACTCTAAATGTTGCTTCTGGTCACTGCCCACAGGAACTTGGTGCGCACCATAAAGCAGAATATCAGCAGCCATCAGCACTGGGTAATTAAATAGACCGGCGTTCACATCATTAGCGTAACGTGCTGATTTGTCTTTAAACTGAGTCATACGACTCAGCTCACCCATTTGGGTGTAACAGTTCAATACCCAACCAAGTTGAGCATGCTCCGGTACGTGAGACTGAACAAAAAGCGTGCTCTTCTTCGGATCAACACCAACTGCCAAACAAATCGCCAACGCGTCCAGAGTCGCTTCATGCAGTGCTTTAGGATCTTGGCGAACCGTAATTGCATGTAAATCAACAACGCAGTATTGGCAATCATAGTCATCTTGCATTTGTTGCCATTGACGTAGAGCACCCAAGTAGTTACCGATACTTAGTTCGCCGGATGGCTGAACACCACTCAATACGATGGGTTTGCTCATGGGTATGATTTCCTTGTTACTAATAAGAATAAAGGTCTAACAATCTAATGCGCTGATTCGGTCTATACCTGATTATTTCAGCGCGATTTAGCAGTGTACTCATTAACGAGTATTTTTCTAGTTTAGAAAATGGTTTTTATGCCGAAACTGCAACGATATCGAGTAATTGTGCAATATCATCAGCGACAAAATCTGGCTTCGCATTCGCAATAGGCTCACCGTGGTTGTAACCGTAAGTTAAACCAAACGATGCACAACCCGCGTTTTTGGCCGCAAGAATGTCGTTCTTAGAGTCGCCTACCATCAGCATTTGGCTAGCATCAACTTGGTGCTTTTCCAAAAGCCAGTTTAAAGCCATAGGGTCAGGCTTTTTATTTGGGAAAGTGTCACCACCAATCACATCAGTAAAGTACTGAGCAATGTTGTGTTGTTCCAGTACGTGAGGAACAAACTTTGATGGTTTGTTGGTGACCAACGCCAGAGTGAAACCCGCATGATGCAGAGAGGCTAGCGTCTCTTTCACATTGCTGTAAAGGTGACTTAGCTTGTGCCCTGTTTTTTCGTAAAAATCATCAAACAGCTCACGAGCTTTTGCATGCACATCTTTATCCAATTCAGGATCGATCACCAGGCTGCGGCTCAGAGTTCTGCCGATAAGAATATCAGCACCGTTGCCAACGTAATCTCTCACTTCAACTTCAGTGACACCCGGGTAACCTAACGCTTGTGCTGCTTGGTCAGCTGCAACGGCTAAATCTGGAACGCTATCTAATAAAGTGCCATCTAAATCAAAAGCTATCAGCTTAATTTGGTTCACTATCTACTTCCCTAACTTTCTCTTTGTATTAATAATTATTTTTCAACACGAGCCAGTTCAGCGCGCATGTCATCAATGACTGCTTTGTAATCTGGTTGGTCAAAAATAGCTGAGCCAGCAACAAACATATCTGCACCTGCTTCAGCGATTTCACGAATGTTATCCACTTTCACGCCACCATCCACTTCTAGGCGAATGTCACGGCCACTTTCATCAATCAACTTACGTACCGCGCGCAGTTTATCCAAAGTGTGAGGAATGAATGACTGTCCGCCAAAACCTGGGTTTACCGACATAAGCAGAATCATATCTACTTTATCCATCAGGTAATCCAAGTGACTTAACGATGTCGCAGGGTTTAAAACCACGCCCGCTTTACAGCCGTGTTCTTTAATCAGTTGCAGTGTACGGTCTACGTGCTCTGAAGCTTCCACATGGAAAGTAATCATTGATGCGCCCGCTTTAGCAAAATCAGGAATGATGCGATCGACCGGCTTAACCATCAAATGCACGTCGATTGGGGCGGTAATGCCATAGTCACGCAGAGCTTTACAAATCGGAGCACCAAAAGTCAGGTTAGGAACGTAGTGATTATCCATCACATCAAAGTGCACAACATCAGCACCCGCTGCGAGCGCTTTTTCGACGTCTTCTCCCAGACGAGCTAAATCTGCGGAAAGAATGGATGGAGCAATGAGAAAATCTTTCATACCTGACCTCTTAGGCTTATTGAATGCAAGCTGAACACAATGTGTGCGACATTCTACCTAAGGGTGGCTGGAGATCCTAGCGTTAAGGTTTTTTCGTTTATCGAAGAAGGGATATGGTAGGAAGAGACTTGGGGAAGATTCGTATAAGGAAACCTTCCCATGCTTTAACAACTAATTGCGACCGTTAACAACCCGCTTTGAACAGAGCCAGCAGCTCATCCACTTTGTTACGTCCCGAGCCGTTACGGCTAATGGTACGCTTCACTTTAACCACATTTAACTGAGCACCGTGATACAAACGGCGGGTCAAAATCGTATCGTGGTTAGAAATCAAGACTGGAATATTACGTTCTGTCGCGGTTTTTTCTGCGATATCCGCCAAAGCAGCTTGGTCATCTAACGTAAAACCGGCACCCGAATAAGAGGTGAAGTTCGCCGTGTTTGATAATGGCGCATACGGTGGATCACAGTAAATCACACTGTTACTAGCAGCTTTACGGAATGTCTCTTCATATCCCGCACAGATAAAGGTGGCTCTCTGCGCTTTCTGAGCAAAAAATTCCAGCTCTGATTCAGGGAAATAAGGTTTTTTATACGAGCCAAATGGGACGTTGAATCCGCCTTTTTTGTTGTAACGGCAAAGACCGTTAAATCCAAAGCGGTTCATATATAAGAATGCCAGTGAACGATACAAAACATCATCAGTACGATTAAACTGCGAACGAACATCGAGATAGAACTCTTTGCGGTTGTTCTCAGCCACAAACCAACGTTTGGCTTCTGAAATATAGTGCTGTGGGCTCTCTTTCAACAGATTGTAGAGATTGACCAAATCTGGGTTGATATCCGCCAACAGATAGTGCTTATACTCTGTGTTCAAGAATATAGAGCCTGCACCAACAAATGGCTCTACCAACTCTTCAGCAGATGGTAAGTGGCGTTGGATGTCTTCGACTAGGCCATATTTACCACCAGCCCATTTCAGAAAGGCACGCTGCTTTTTCATCTACTGCTCTAATTCTTTACCACAAAAATAAGGCTGCGAAATGTAACACATTTTATCAGTGAGCTCAGGTTTATTTCGCACGATCTATCTCTCTATGCACTTGGCTTAAAGATTTTGCCCAAGGACCAAGTTGTTGCAAAGGTTTCGACAAGGTTTCCACCGCATCTCTTGCCAACTGGATAGTTGGATAGTTGCTATAAGTAATGATGTACCATTCCACATTATTTCTTAATGTCGGGTAAACATTGACTTTGCCTTGTAGCTGATACTGATTGATAAAGCGCTGCGCATCAGGAAGCGAATTTACCGCAGCCAATTGCAAGGTATAGCTACGAGGAGACATCGCTTTTAACTCTTCACGTGCAAACGAGAAGGTAATTTTCACTTCAGGTGGATTCTCTGCCGCTGGTGCGACTTGAGTCTCAACTTGTTTAGGCTGTTCAATATCTACCGTCTGTGCTGGTGTAGATGTTTCAGTGGTTTGAGATCCAAACGTTTGAGGAACCGCACTTTCTTCCACTAGATTATCAATCTTCGAAGTATCAACGTTTTCTGGTTTGCCTTCTAGCAGCGCATCAACGACATCAGACGTGATGACAACGCGTTGTTGTTCGTCATCAGACATACCCACGCCCTGTTTATCCTCAACAACATCTGGAGGAAGCGCACCAGAATCATCAGTAGCACCATTACTTGTTAGACTAGACAAGTTACTGTCGGCTTCGTTGTTCGTGTCCACCGTCTGATTTTCTTCATTCAACGTTGGAATAACCGTTTGTTCTTTTGTCAGTGTCAGTTGCTGCGCTTTGTCGTCTGGGGAAGGTTGTGATAACCACCACCAGTAACCACCACCAATCAATAGAATCAGTGCCAGTACCAGTAGCGCGGCTTTCATTGGCGAGCCAATGATTGAACGAATCACAATACGTTTTTCCATTTTCTGTTCTCCCAGCGCCATAATTTCTCCCGGTAAGTTTTTCACTTTTTTATAAGCAGCTCTTACGCGGCGTTCATGTTCATCATCAACATAACGCATAACTCGTTGTTCAAACAAGCGATCTGCTTCATCCCGGCTTAAAAGTTCAACTTCTAAATCAACTGGTTTGTGTTCCTGTCCGTAGCTTAAACGCGTTAGGACGGCGTCTAAACCGGTAGACTGAGCGAATAATACTACGTTCACTGTCCATAATGGATTGGTTTGAGATTCTAAGATCCACATCCACAATTCAGAGACCAACGTCTCAGACAACAAGTGCGCATCATCAATCACAACCACAATGTCGCATTGCGTCTGATCGAACAGGTGTGAAAAACTTTCGACTAGAGAGTCTTTGGGATTGAACAGAGATTCAGAGCTAAGCTGAGAGAGAATGGTGGTACGGCGTTGTTCGTCGTCTTGATTAGGATGACACATGAGCAAAGACTGATTCTTGTCATTTGCCCACGCTTCAAGGTAACGCTGTGCCAGCCAAGATTTACCTGCACCTTGGCTACCACAAACATTGATTAAATTTGAGCTAAAACGAGTAAGAAGCTGCAAACGCTCCAGTAACTCGGTCTGAGAATCTAACTCCAGTACATGTGCCAAATTCATCGTTCATCCTAAAGGAAAACAGCATTACCCTGAAGTAAGCACCCCGCTATAGGGTGCGGCAATAATCTATCGCCTGCTCAATAATGGTTTCCGGCACGCCTTTCACTACGTCAGAAGTACCAATGCTGGTTGGTAATACCAAACGTAACTCACCCGCTAGTACTTTCTTATCGCGCATCATATGTTTCATGAAGTCATCGAAAGACATACTTTCTGGGGTATGTACCGGTAATTTTGCTCTTTTAAATATAGATAGGATTCGCTCAACTTGTTGTTCGGTAATTAAACCTTGTAGTTGGGCAGTTTTCGCCGCCATCATGGTGCCAGCAGAAACTGCCTCGCCATGTAACCAGTTGCCATAACCCAGTTCCGCTTCAATCGCGTGACCGAATGTATGACCTAAATTCAACAATGCACGAATGCCTGACTCTTTTTCATCTTGAGCAACAACTTCTGCTTTAATCTGGCAACAACGAGCAATCGCATACGTCAGAGCTTGCTCATCCAACGCATAGAGTTCATCCATATGTTGTTCTAACCAAACGAAAAAAGCTTCGTCGTAGATGATACCATACTTGATCACTTCAGCCATGCCTGCGGCGAATTCTCGCTCAGGAAGAGTGGCAAGACAGTTTGTATCGATGATGACCGCTTTCGGTTGGTAAAACGCACCGATCATGTTTTTACCCAGAGGATGGTTAACTGCGGTTTTACCACCAACAGAAGAGTCCACTTGAGAAAGCAAGGTCGTCGGTATCTGAATAAAATCGACACCACGCTGGTAACAAGACGCAGCAAAACCAACAAGGTCGCCAATAACACCACCACCCAACGCAATAATTACAACATCTCGGCTGTGATTATGCTCAAGCAGGAAGCTCAAAACCGTATTGAATGTTTCTAAGGTTTTGTATTTTTCACCGTCAGGCAGCTCTAAGACAGAACTGATACAACCTTTCTGGTCGAGTAACGCTGTGATCTTATCTGCATACAATGGCGCCACTGTATGGTTAGTGATGACAACGACTTTTTGTTTTGGGGAAAGAGAAAGAAGAGCCGGATCATTAAATAATCCGGCACCAATTGAGATTGGGTAGCTACGTTCACCTAAGCTGACCGTGATCCGTTCCATGGTCTGCACTCCAATAAAAAAAACAAATTAATGTTCTTCTAGCATTTTTACGATCTGGTTGGCTACCACTTTTGCACTTTGATCATCTGTACGCACGGTAATATCCGCGATTTCTTCATACAGTGGGTTACGATCATCAGCGAGACTTTCTAAAACTTCTCGCGGGCTATCCGTTTGTAGCAAAGGACGCTTTTTGTCGCGGTTTGTGCGAGCAAGTTGCTTTTCAATGGTGGTTTCTAAATATACGACAATACCACGTGCAGATAGGCGGTTACGGTTTTCTTTGCTCAATACTGAGCCACCACCCGTCGCTAAAACGATACCTTGCTGTTCGGTGAGATCGTTAATCACAGTTTCTTCGCGCTTGCGGAAACCTTCTTCACCTTCAACATCAAATACCCATGCGATATCTGCACCAGTGCGCTCTTCGATCACTGTATCAGAGTCTAAAAACTCCATATGCAGTTGTTGAGCTAGGTGTCGACCAATTGTACTTTTGCCGGCGCCCATAGGACCGACAAGAAAAATATTGCGTTTCTCAGCCATGTTTAGCAGTAATTTACAACGTTAATTCAATGACATCGCCACAAAATTCGCCGGACATAAGTCAACGATAGGAATGCTTGTGGCACCTATTCCTCACAGATATTTCGTGATAAGACCCGAAATTATCTAGATCTGGTGGCACTAATGCAACTTTAATTTTCTTTGATAATGAATAAAGGCGATAAGTTATTGAATAACCACCTTAGGCGTAACGAATATTAGTAGTTCACTTTTGCCCATTTTTTCGTAGCTTCGACGGAATAAAGCACCTAATAGCGGAAGATCACCTAATAAAGGCACTTTCTCAACCGAGCTGGTTAGACTGTGCTGAAAAATACCACCCAATACGACTGTTTCACCATTGTTGACCAATACTTGGGTACCGATTCTCTGAGTATTAATCGCAACCGCTTCACCTGTACCTGTTTTTACGACATCTCCTACACGGTCTTGAGTCACACTGAGGTCGAGAACCAAACGGTTATCGGGTGTTATTTGTGGCGTTACCATTAAGCTCAACACCGCCTTACGAAATGAAACGGTGGTCGCACCGCTGGAAGAGGCTTCTAAATAAGGTAATTCCGTACCTTGCTCGATATATGCAGGCTTCTTATTGGTAGTGATCAGTCTCGGGCTGGAAATAATTTCGGCTTTAGACTCTCTTTGCAACGCAGAAAGCTCCAAATCCAACAGTGTATCTGCACCCAACTTAGCGATTTGGAAAGCAATGCTTGATGCGCCCGCAGTAGTCGCGGCTAAATTTACATTCAGAAAATCGTCTAGCGGAACCATACCTTTCCCGCTATCACCTCCTTCACCGCCAGATTCATACAGATCCGAGACAAACAGATTACTTTCAATACTTCCTCCGGATGTATGACTGCCATTAGTTGACGTGAATCCCCAGCGAACCCCAAGTTCTTCTAGGTCACCTTCATTGACCGTCACGATTCGGGCTTCAATCTGAACTTGTTTCACTGGCACATCCAAAGACTTTACGATGTCTCGAATCACGCTAATATTCTCTGGTAATTCACGAATCAATAGTGCATTAGTTCTTTCGTCAATACTGATTGAACCTCTTTCAGAAAGCATACTTAGCGTTCCTTCGCCATTAATCATCTCGGCGATATCTGAGGCTTTGGCAAAGCTAATTTTAATGATATCGGACTGTAAATCGCCCAACGCTTCTTCCATTCGCGCCTTCTCAAGTTCTTGTTGCTCACGCAAGTCAAGCTCGCTCTTTGGTGCCACCAAAATGACATTACCATCAATTCGTTTGTCCAAACCTCGCGCTTCAAGAATGATATTGAGTGCTTTTTGCCAAGGCACACCATCCAAGCGCAGTGTCATATTGCCTGTTACCGAATCAGAAACCACGAGGTTAAAGCCGTTATAGTCCGCAATGAGCTGTAATACATTGCGAACCGGGATATCTTGAAAATTAAACGAGATTGGCTTGTTGTCTTGTTCTAACAAAGCTTTCTGCTCTTGTTTAGGTTGTGGCTCAGACTTGCGGATCACCACCTCTAATACATTCTTATTTAGCTGGTAGTCGTATTGATAATCCCCTTTCACTTTCACCTCAAGAAGACCATTTGGTTGCTGACGAAATACTTCAATCGTCTCTACAACAGTAGCGAAATCAGAGACATCCAGAACAAACAATTTATCGTCTGAAATTTGTGTATTGATTAGCTCAACATTTAAACCTTTGTCGTTTTTTGAGACATCCACAACTGACGATGCAGAGGCTAGCTCAATGATGATGACCGCCGCTTTATCTGCATTAATTTTGAAATCAATATTGTTGAGTTGGTTTGGAATCGCATTATCGCCATTTGCTAGTACCACAGGTGCAATAAGACAAAGACTGGTGGTTACCAACACACGCCTGAGAGCTAGAAGCCCTATTTGAAGCCATTTATTCATGATCGTTTTCTCCACAATCTACTTCAGAGCCAGCTTGATGCTGCGCTGATTCCAACACCCTAAGCCATCTGGCAAAGTCTCTTTGATTAACAAGTATTGCTTGGTGACCTCATACACTTTTCCATGATTGATGCCGATGTATTGTCCCTTTGCTACATAAGCCAGCTTTCCTTCTGGAGTCTGAATCAGTGCTGACGTACTTTTGCCATTACTCATTACGCCTTTAAACTTCAATTGGCTTAGCGCAAAGCTTTCTAAAGGATCCTTTTGCTTACGCAGCGCAGGTTGCCAACAATCTTTTTTCGCCTTGGGTTGATTTTGAATCACCGCTTCTCTTGGAAGACCGAAAGGCTCTCTTGCATTGGTATTCACGTATAAAAAGGCTTCAAAAGGTACGATTGGTTGCCGTGGAACGATCTCCTTTCGCGCTTGAAGCGTGACTTGCTCGATATAATCTGAAAGTGAATCTTCATTCGCCTGACACCCCATCAATCCGATACATATCAAGATCCAACAACAGGATTTACTCTTCATTGTTGACCTCCTGAGGTTAGCGAATCCGGCTGATACTGATAGGTAAAGGCTCGTACATTGACGCTCAATTTCTGACTGTCTTGACTGGCTCGCTGAAAGTCTACGTGCTCGAAATAGATAATCCTTGGCAACTGTGCAATCGCTTGTGAAAACTGGCCAATATGGTGATATTCACCTGTCAGTTCAAGATTCAAAGGCAGGCGATATAAAAATGCTTGTTGTTCTTTTTCACCCCAATCCATCCGATTGAAACTCAGTTGATGTTTGATGCCCAACTCATTCACCGCCGCCAACATACTGGCCAGCTCTTTCTGCTCGGGTAGTTGCTGTAACAAATAGTCATAACGTTCTGAGAGTTCATCGAGTTGAGCTTTGAGTTGCGGCAGAGTTGCAGCTTTATGCGCTTTAATTCGAATGGTGGACTTTAGCGTTTGTTCTTCTTCAATGAGCGCGCTCAAATGCTCTTGCTTGGGCAAAAGATAAAACCAATATCCCGCACCTTGAATCAGCACCACGACAAGTAGCAACACCACGAGCTGTGGCAATCGTGGCCAATCCAATATTTCGTCAAGCTCTAGGTTTTTAAAATCACCCATTCGTCACCTCCTTTAAAGGTGCTGCGTCACTTGCTTCCATATGGAACGAAAACGACACTTGAAAGCTCTGAAATTGCTTGCCAAACCGATGGCTGCCAGACACGATAGAATGCATTTCAACATCCGAGATATAAGAAGAGTTCTCCAACAGATCCAACATAGTCGCAAGTCGTGCAGTGCTGTCACTGATACCCCGAAGCTCAATGTTGTGACCATTCATGCTCATTTGGTCTACGTACACACCCTCTGGAATGAGTCGGGGAATGTGATCCATAAACTGAGTGGTTTTGTTACGCTTTTTCTGCAGTGACTCAACCATATCGAAACGAACCATCAGGTCCTGATACTCTTTTTCAACTTGCTTGAGTGAATTGATTTGTCTATCCAGTTCGGCGATGTGCTGATTTAAAAACTCAACACGATCTCTCTCTTGAGTCACTTGATCATCGATATACCATCCCGCAGCCCATTGCATACCGACAGCGAGACCAACCGCCAGTAAAGAGATATGAATAAATTGCTGCCTGTGAGCTTTCTTTTGAGCCTCTCGCCACGGAAGAAGGTTAATGCTATGCAGCATGTTCAACCTCCAACCAATTGATGCCGCGTGCGGCAAGTCCTGCCGCTGTGGCAAAAGCCGCTACAGGCAATTCAGAACGGTAACGCTTGCTCGCTTTGTCATGGAATACGCTAAATGGGTCTAACACGCCGCACATGAGATCGACCTTCTCTGTCAACGCGCTTTGTATCGCGTCGATATTTGCCCCACCACCGGTTAACCAGATTCCGGTAAGACTTGCCGCACCGTTCACCGATATGAACAACTGAATTTGCTTGGCGATCTTCTCCACCAGCTCATTGACGTTGTCTTTTATTACTACAGAATCTTCATTTTCTGATTGAGTCGATACCTGAGAAACACCTTCTGAAATCTGCTTATAAAAAGGTGCTTTATTGGCAAAATCTAAGCACAAGGTGGTTTGGGTATGACCGACATCCACCAGCAACCAATCAGTGCGTGCATAAGTTTTGCTGAACAGTTGCCACAACTGAACTAAAGCATGGGTTTGCACTTCAGCCAGAATCGGCTTAAAACCCGCTTTTTCCAAAGCCACTGTACGGCTCTCTACAACGTCTCGCTTAGTGGCATACACTTGGTAGGCTGCTATATTATTTTGGCTAGTCTTTGTTTCAGGCGATGGATGCTTTATGACTGGAATAAAATCCAGACTGACCTCTTCCATCAGGTAAGGAGATTGATGAGAAAACGCTTGATGAATAGCGAACTCGCGTTCATTAGGTTCAAGCTCACTATCTATTTGTAATACTTTACTAATTACGGTGTTATCGGGGATGGCAATAACAACTTTTCGACTAAATAAAGGTAAACCCTTTTTTAGTTCTTTGAGTTTCTTTACAATTTTCTGATAAACCAAGGCATGGTTATCAGCGAAAATATCGTCAGCAATTCGTATTTCCTTATAACCTAACAGCGTATACTTACTGCCTGCAGGTTTTAGGACCACTGCTTTAATACTATGGTGGCCGATATCGACACCCATAACTAATGATTGAACCATATAGCTCTACTCCAATAAGAAAGCTCCGCTCATTACGCCTATTAAATGGGAAATAAGCGGTAACTACTTTTGAGAGCTAAATTTTTAGCTTAGAGTACTAGGGTTTGCATTAAGGCAGCCTCTACTAAACAGGGATTCTCCGGTGAAGTTCATAAAGCGTTTAATAATTTTTTCATTGATTTGCACAGCTCTTGGAGTCAGTACAATTTTTGGTTTCTATTTATATGTAAAACCAGAGTTGCCTGATGTCGCTACTTTGCGTGACGTTAAGCTGCAAACGCCAATGCAAGTCTTTAGTAAAGATGGCAAGCTCATCGCTCAGTTCGGTGAGAAGCGTCGTATTCCTCTTAAACTGGAAGAGATGCCAAAAGAGCTGATTGAGGCGATCATTGCGACCGAAGACTCTCGTTTCTATGACCATTACGGTTTTGACCCAATTGGTATTACCCGCGCCGCATTTGCGGTTGTTGCATCAGGTAGTGCATCTCAAGGTGCAAGTACTATCACCCAACAGTTGGCTCGTAACTTCTTCTTGTCTAACGAGAAGAAAATTATGCGTAAAATCAAAGAGATTTTTATCGCAATCCATATTGAACAGCTGTTATCAAAAGAAGAAATTCTTGAGCTATATCTGAACAAAATCTACTTGGGCTACCGTTCATACGGTGTTGGGGCGGCCGCGCAGTCTTACTTCGGCAAAGAAGTAAAAGATTTAAGCTTAGGTGAAATCGCGCTTATCGCAGGTCTGCCAAAGGCACCATCAACGATGAACCCTATCTACTCTTTAGAGCGCGCAACCAACCGCCGTAATGTGGTTCTGGCTCGTATGCTTTCTGAAAAGTACATCACTCAAGAACAGTATGAACAAGCTCGTGCCGAGATTCTGCCAACCAACTATCACGGCGCAGAGATCGAACTTAACGCTCCTTATGTGGCAGAGATTGCACGTGCGTGGATGATTGAACGCTACGGCGAAGATGCTTATACCTCAGGTATGAATATTTACACCACGGTAGATTCTAAACGCCAACAGGCGGCGAACTTGGCCGCAATTCATAACCTGATTGCCTACGATGAACGCCACGGCTACCGTGGAGCAGAAAAAGAGTTGTGGAAATCTGGTCAAGCGGTTTGGACTGAAGAACAAATTGTTGAACATCTTAAAAACGAACCGACTTATGGTGAACTTTCTCCAGCGGTTGTTCTGAGCACTGAAGCAAAATCAGCGACAGTTTGGGTTAAGAACCAAGGTGAATTCACTATCGATTGGAATAACATGAACTGGGCTCGTCGCTTTGTTACTGACGATCGCCAAGGTCCTCTTCCAACCAGTACCAAAGAAATCCTAACAGCTGGTGAACAAATCTGGGTACGTAAAGTCTCTGAAGATGAGTCCGAAAATCCGGTTTGGCAGTTAAGCCAAGTTCCGAATGCCAACACGGCTTTTGTTGCTATGGATCCAGAAAACGGTTCGATAGAAGCGCTTGTCGGTGGTTTTAACTTTGTTCACAACAAGTTCAACCGCGCGACTCAATCGGTACGCCAAGTGGGTTCAAGTATTAAGCCGTTTATCTATGCCGCAGCTATAGATAAAGGATTAACACTGGCAACACTCATCAACGATGCGCCGATTAACCAATGGGACGAAAGCCAAGGCACAGCATGGCGTCCTAAGAACTCACCACCAACATACACAGGTCCAACGCGTGTACGTATCGGTTTGGCGCAATCTAAGAACGTAATGGCCGTTCGCGTATTGCGTGAAGTAGGCTTGGAAGATACTCGCCAATACCTAACTCGCTTTGGTTTTGATATCGACCAACTACCAAAATCTGAGACTATTGCGCTTGGTGCAGGCAGTTTAACGCCAGTAAAAATGGCGCAAGGTTATTCGGTATTTGCCAATGGTGGTTACTATGTTGAGCCATACTACATTCAAAAAGTAGAAGGCCCATACGGTGAATTAGAATTTGAAGCCGAGCCTACGATTGTTTGTCGTCAAAACTGTCCAAAAGCTACAAACGAGTTTGATGAGCAAGACGCTGAAACTCACATTGCTAAACAAGTTATCTCCGAACAAACTGCATTCCTTGTTCGCGAAATGATGTACAGCAACATTTGGGGTGGCGGTAACTGGGCTGAGAAAACAGGTTGGAACGGCACAGGTTGGCGTGCTCAAGCCCTTAAGCGCAGAGATATCGGCGGTAAAACAGGTACAACCAACGACTCTAAAGATGCTTGGTACAACGGTTATGCTCCGGGCATTGTTGCGATTGCTTGGGTAGGTTTTGATGAACACAGCCGAAACCTAGGTAAGACAATACCAAATCCAAATATCGAAGATGATGTGGCAGGCGCTGAAGCGGGTGCAAAAACGGCTCAACCAGCATGGATTGAGTTTATGAGCCAAGCACTTGAAGGTGTAGCAGAACAAGAGAAAGCTTTGCCAAACAACATTGTTCGCGTGCGTATTGACCGCGATACAGGCTTACTGACGAACAAACAGGATGAGACCTCAATGTTCGAGTATTTCTTGAAAGGTACGGAACCAAAAGAGTACGTTCAAGAAAGCCTATCTGGTGATATTTACTCAAATAGCGGTGGCGACGAGTTGTTCTAGACAACTCTGCCGCACAAGACATAAAAGAGGCTTAACAGCCTCTTTTTTATGCACGTTATTCTTGTCAGGCTTGAGCTTCTAAAGTTTCTTTCATCAACTTAGCTAGAGTTTCAAAGCGCTGACGCAAAGGTGAACCCGGTCGGTAGGCCACCACAAGCCGACGTGAAGGCTCAGGGTTTACCGCTTTTATATAGCAAACACCGTCTTTGACCTTTTCTTTAGGCAGAGAAAGCTTCGGCAGCAAGGTAATTCCTGCTCCTGCGGCGACCATATTGCGCAGCGTTTCTAAACTGGTGGCTTTAAAGCGAACATCATCTTTTGCGCCCGCTGCAAAACAGAAACCTAATGCCTGATCTCGCAGGCAGTGTCCATCACCAAGCGCTAACACTGTCTTACCGTTAAGGTCTAACATGTCGACTTCATCGCGAACCGCCCAAGGATGATCACATGGAACAGCGATGCTCATTGGTTCGTCATAAACTTCAATCTCTTTAAACTGAGCGGTTTCATCCACTGCAGCCAGAACTAAACAGTCCAACTTACCATCTTCCAACTGCTGCACAAGCTGGTGAGTTTGAGCTTCGTGCAGAAAAAGCTCCAGTTCAGGGAAATGCTCTTTCAGAGATGGCACAATCCTAGGCAACAAATAAGGACCAAGAGTCGGAATAAAGCCAATATGCATCGGCCCCGTCATTGCGCCCGTCTGCTTACTCGCCATGTCCTTGAAAGTTTTTACTTCACTTAAGATGCGTTTTGCCTGATCAACCAATTGCAGACCAGACTCAGTAAAAAGTACCCGTCGACTGCTTCGTTCCAGTAAAACCGTGCCCAGTTCATCTTCTAATTTACGAATCTGACCACTTAGTGTTGGCTGACTGACAAAACACGCTTCCGCTGCTTTACGAAAATGCTTGTGCTCAGCCAACGAAACCAAATATTCAAAGTCCCGAATATTCATTATTCACCCCGATAGAATTGAACTATCAAAACCATAACATCAACTGATTGGGTCTATCAAAGATTTTGTGACTAATTTAATCTATATGACGATAATGAGGTTAAACCCGATACGATGATTTCTTTAAGGTAAGAGAGATGGCTTGCAATAACTGCCAACAAAATTGGTTTTGGAAGAAGATAGGTAAATGCCAGCGCTGTATGGATCAGCTCACCGTTTTGTCCGTACTATGCTGGGTGATATGGTTTTTCTTCTTTAAGCAAAATCCACGCAGTATTGAATCTATCGCACTGATGATCGCAGGCTTTGCCTTTAACGCTTTGCTTTTTCTTCACTTATGGATGAAATTCGTCATTCTTCCTTGGCGAAAACGACAGGGGAAAGATGATTAAACACTCTTGAAGAAACATTAATTCGTCACGGCATCGCGGCGGAGGAAAAAAGTGACGGAGGAGAAAATGGCGCTTCTAGAAAAAGAAAAAGCCCTAAAATCAATAATTGTTTTAGGGCTCTCTTAGATTCTTCTAAGAAAAAGCAGTGGTATTAAAGTAGACCGTGCTTTTTCTGATTGGTTCCGGAAAATTTTGATCTTTTTCGATCTTATTTTCCGGACTTAGGATTCAATAGCTTATGCAACTTTCATCTTAGTAATAAGCTGCTCTGAAACATTCACTTCAAGCGCAACTTCATCACAAGCATGCTGACGAGGACATTTCTCGCAATCTTTAAGAACTTTCTCAGGCAATAAAGTTTTTGACGTTGGAATAAAGTCTAGCTTCATAAAGAACTCAGGAGTACGAGTCAGAACGAATACTTTCTTGATCGCCATTTGGCGCGCTTTACTCACTAGATATTGAACAATCGCCGTACCTTGCCCTTGACCTTGCCAGCCCGCTTCAACGCCGAGTGAACGAATTTCAGCTAAACCAGAGTCATAGACATACAGAGAAGCACAGCCTGTGATTTCGCCATTATGTTCCGCCACAGCAAATGAACCAATGTCGCGCACGATTTCATTACGAGAACGCGGTAGGTTTTCACCCATATTCGCCCAGTAAGTTACCATGCCCTCTAATGCTTCGATGTCTGTTAGACGAGCAGGACGCACCTTAACAGATGTGGCATCTCGTTTAGATAAACGCGACTCTGCTTGCTCGACCGCATAAGCGACCTGATGAGGCGCTACGCCACCCAGAGCACTACGTTTCTCTAGACAAGACTCAATGGTTAGAATCGCATACACATCGTCTTCAATCACTGGCGAGAAGGCTTTCAGCTCTTCTAGCGTTAACTCTTCCAACGCGCAGCCTTTTGCAATGGCAGCAACCACAGTGACACCCACGATATGGTGCGCTTCACGGAATGGAATGCCTTTCGCTACTAGGTAATCCGCTAGCTCGGTTGAGTTTGCATAGCCTTGTTTTGCCGCTTCCAATGTACGTTCACCGTTCACTTTGATGCCTTCAAAACATAGCGCAGCCATTTCCATACAATCGTTCCAAGTATCCAAAGCGTCAAACAGACCTTCTTTGTCTTCTTGCATATCTTTGTTGTATGCCAAAGGTAGCGCTTTAACCGTCATCATCATGCCCGCTAACGAACCGTAAACACGGCCAGTTTTACCACGGATAAGTTCAAGCGCATCTGGGTTTTTCTTCTGTGGCATCAGTGATGAACCTGAAGTCACAGTATCCGCCAACTCAATGAAACCAGACTCACCTGAGTTGTAGAAAATCATATCTTCAGCCAGACGAGAAAGGTGCAGCATTGAGATAGACGCAACAGACATTAACTCCATCACGTGATCGCGGTCTGAAACGGAATCCAGTGAGTTACGAGTCGCGCGACGGAAGCCAAGGTTATGAGCCAGCTTTTCACGATCCATTGGATACGCTGTACCAGCAAGAGCACCAGAGCCTAGCGGACAAGTATCAAGACGCTTAATTGCATCACTCACACGTGAATAATCACGCTCAAACATCTCAACATAAGCTAGACACCAGTGAGCAAAAGTCACAGGCTGAGCACGTTGCAAGTGGGTATAACCAGGAAGCACGGTGCCTTGATGTTCTCTTGCTACTGCAACCATTTTGCTTTGTAAACGATCAAGTGCGATAAGCAGTTGTTGACCTTGCTGACGGCACCAAAGTTTCAGGTCAGTCGCTACTTGGTCGTTACGTGAACGGCCAGTATGAAGCTTTTTACCTAAGTCACCAACTTTACCGATCAGCTGCTGCTCTACCCATGAGTGGATATCTTCAGCATCTGAACGCAAAATCTGCTCAGGGTCTTCCATCACTTCAAGCTTGAGTTCATTCAATGCCAACTCAAGTTTTTGCTGTTCGTCTTCACTCAGAACATTGACAGAAAGAAGAGCTTTCGACCACGCAATAGAACCCACAATGTCTTGCTCAGCCAATCGGTAGTCAAAGCGCAATGAATCATTAAACTCTTTGAATCTCGTATCTGCTGCCTGGGTAAATCTTCCGCCCCATAATGCCATTGTGCTTCTCCTGCATCTAATTCCTTGGTTAATTGACCAAAGAATACTTCATTTCTGCCAGTGTTTAAGTGTTTTTTATAATTAAGGATCGCGCTTGAGCGATCCTTTTTTTGTTTCTATCTTAGTTCCCTTTGACGGGAACTTAGGGATTACTTCTTAGCTTCGTTCAATGCTTTGATACGGCTAGCCAAAGAGTAAAGACGGATGAAGCCGCCTGCATGGCTTTGGTCGTAAACTTCATCAGCACCGAAGGTTGCAAACTCTTCTGAGTACAAGCTGTTTTCAGAACGTTTTTGTGTTGCAGTTGCTTGGCCTTTGTAAAGTTTGATCACCACTTCACCGTTAACGTCTTCTGCTAGTGCATCTGCCGCAGCAAACACTGATTTACGTAGTGGAGTGAACCAACGACCGTCATAAACTAGGTGAGAAGCTTTGATACCGATTTCTTCGCGGAATTCAAATGAAGCTTTATCCAGTACAAGTTGTTCAACGGCACGTAGCGCTTCCATCATGATCGTGCCTCCCGGAGTTTCGTAACAACCACGAGACTTCATACCTACCAGACGGTTTTCAACGATATCGATACGACCAATACCATGTTTCACGCCTTTCTCATTCAGAGCAATAAGCGCTTGGTATGGAGAAAGTTCTTTACCATCTACAGCTACCACTTCGCCTTTTTGCACTTTCAGAGTAACGTATTCCGCTTCATTTGGCGCTTGCTCTGGGTCAACAGTCCACGCCCAGCAATCTGCGTTTGGTGCATTCCAAGTGCTTTCCAACACACCACCTTCTGTTGAGATGTGCCATGCGTTTGCATCACGAGAGTAGATTTTAGTCAGTGATGCTGCACATGGGATATTGCGCTCTGCTAGGTAGTCAAGACACTCTTCACGGCTAACAAGGTCCCATTCACGCCAAGGAGCAATAACATGTAGATCTGGTGCTAGTGCTGCAAATGCACCTTCGAAACGAACTTGGTCGTTACCTTTACCAGTACAGCCGTGAGCAAGTGCGTCTGCACCTACTTTACGTGCTACTTCTACTTGCGCTTTTGCAATCACAGGACGAGCCATAGAAGTACCTAGTAGGTATTTACCTTCGTAGTATGCACCTGTTTTTAGCGTTGGGTAAATATAGTCTTTTACTAACTCTTCTTTCAGGTCAACGACGTAACACTCTGATGCACCAGAAGCGATAGCTTTTTCTTCGATACCAACTAATTCTTCTGCGCCTTGACCAACATCAGCAACGAATGCCACTACTTCACAGCCATAGTTTTCTTTTAACCATGGAATGATTACAGATGTATCTAGACCGCCAGAGTAGGCTACGACAACTTTTTTGACTTGAACTTTGCTCATTTTATATCTCCAAATTTCTGGCTCTGCACTTGGCGGTCAGGGCTCAGGATTCCTTTAAATTCTTTTGTTTAAAGAACAACGTTAACTAATCGATTTAAATTCGTTGTTCTTTAATAGCTATTTCTAAATGATTACTGAGGTAAAAATTGAGTACCGATACTTTCACCTGAGAACAACTTGGCAAGCTTTTCTGGATAACGCCATGTCGCGACTTCAATCGGGCGACCAAGCTCTTTCGCTGCATCCAATGCGGCATTTACTTTTACGATCATGCCGTCGGTAATCACTTTACCTTCAATTAAGCTTTTTGCTTTTGACTCATCAAGGGTTGCAATCAGATGACCTTTACCATCCAGCACACCACTCACGTCAGATAAAAGAACTAACTCTGCATCCAGTGCGCTGGCAACAGAGACTGCTGCTTGGTCTGCATTTACGTTCATCATTTGACCGTCTTTTGTCAGACCAATCGAGCTGATAATAGGAACTACGCCAGCTTCAAGCAGAAGCTTAATCACAGCGCCATCACCCGCTGTTGATTTACCTACAGCACCCAGTTCCGGATCCAGCTCTTCTACAACACATAAACCACCATCAGCCAGACATAAACCCACAGCGTTTAAGCCATCTTTAATTGCCTGACCTTGTAGCATCTTATTCGCAGTGCCCGCTAGCGCACCAGCAATCACACCAATTTGGTCGTAAGGAGTTACACGTAGACCGTCTTTTTTAACGGTTGGTAACTGCAACTTCGCCATGAGATCATCCACAAGGTAACCGCCACCGTGAACGATAACAATTCGTCGCTGAGCTTGGGCTTGATACTGTGCGATTGCGCTGAAAAGCTTACTTAGCGTCTCTGAACAAGACAGAGCTGCGCCGCCTAACTTAATCACCAATGGATCTAGTTTTGTATCCGTCATATATAACCCTTACACCAGAGCAGTTAGCTCATCGAAACCGTAATGAATGTTTAAACATTGCATCGCTTGACTCGATGCACCTTTTAATAAATTGTCGATTGCTGAAACGACAATGATATGTTCGCCCTGCACTTTCCAACCGATATCGCAGAACGGAGTAAATTCAACATCTTGGATGCGCGGCAATGAATCCAAGCGCAGACGCACAGCCGCTTTACCTTGGTAAGCTTGAGTAAATGCTTGCTGCACTTGTGCTGCCGTTACACCTTGAGCTAACTTCATCGTAATCGTGGCTAAAATACCGCGTTTAAAATTGCCCAAATGCGGTGTAAATATCACGTCACGACCAAGGTGAGTAGCAATTTCTGGTTGATGACGATGGTTAAACACGCCATAAGGTTGCAAGCTCACTTCACAAAAACTGTTGGTCAGTGTCGCTTTACGACCAGCACCCGAAACACCACTGGTAGCATTGATCACAGGCCACTGTTGTACATCTAATAAATCATTTTCAATCAGAGGCTTAATTGCTAGTTGAGACGCGGTTGGGTAACAACCAGCTACAGCAATCAGTTGACTCTGTTTGATGTTTTCTAGGTTCCACTCAGCCAAGCCATAAGCCGCTTTTTTTAACCAATCAGCATGCTGATGTTCAAAGCCATAGTATTGAGTATAGAAACTCTCACCATCCACACGGTAAGCGCCAGAAAGATCGAAAACTTGGCAGTTGTTGGCCAGAAAAACAGGAGCAAGATCATGACTGACTTCATGTGCAGTCGCGAGAAAGACTACGTCACTCTCTTGTGCCACTTTCTCAACATCCACTAAAGGTTGTACTGGTAAATCGAGCAAACCTGTTAGCTTGCCGTGTAACTGACCAATAGACTTTCCTGCATCAGCGCTGTTGGCTGAAACGTATAAACCTGATAGCGTGAGCTCAGGGTGTTTGTGCACCATAAGAGCCAGTTCTGCTCCGGTATAGCCGCTTGCGCCGATGATGGTGGTTTTTAACATCTCAAAACGTCCTAAATCGAGTAAAAAATCGACAATTAAAAATGACTATAAATCTTTAAAATTGGCACTTTTATCGGTTTTTTATTCACTAAAAGTGATTTAATATGTGTTTTACAGTTTCAACGTAATTCTGTCAATAGTAGGAGCAAATAATATATGCAATTGCCAAGTTTCCTTGAGGTTTATGAAGGTCTTATTTCAACCTCATCCATCAGCTCCACCGATAGTCGTTGGGATGAAGGCAACGAACAAGTCATTTCTAAATTGGCAGACTGGTGCAGCGCTTTAGGCTTTCAAGTGGACGTGGTTCAAGTTGCGCCAGGAAAACAGAACCTGATTGCTAAAAAAGGCGAAGGTGAAGGTGGCTTATTACTATCCGGTCACAGTGATACCGTTCCTTTCGACGAAGGTCGCTGGAACTTTAATCCGCATGCGTTGACCGAAGCAAATAACCGCTTTTACGGTTTAGGCACTGCGGATATGAAAGGCTTCTTTGCTTTTATTTTAGAAGCAGTGAAGAAAGTGGACTGGAGCAAGCAAAAAAAGCCTCTTTATATATTGGCTACGTGTGATGAAGAAACAACCATGCTCGGAGCGCGTCATTTCACGCAAAATACGCCATTCAAACCTGATTACTGCATTATTGGTGAGCCAACCAGCTTAGTGCCAGTTCGTGGTCATAAAGGACATGTGGCAAATGCCATTCGTGTTACGGGGAAATCGGGTCACTCTTCAAACCCTGCACTAGGCGTGAATGCAATTGAGATTATGCATGAAGTACTTTATGCACTGATGCAACTACGCGACAAATTAGTCAAAGAGTATCACCACCCCGGTTTTGATATCCCAAGTCCAACCTTAAACTTAGGACATATCCACGGAGGCGATAGTCCGAACCGTATCTGTGGCTGTTGTGAACTGCACTATGATGTTCGCCCTCTCCCCGGCATTAGCCTTGATGGTTTGGACAACATGCTACGAAGCGCACTGACACAAGTACAAGAGAAATGGCCGGGACGAATTGAGATCGAACCGCTGCACGATGCCATTCCTGGCTATGAATGTGAACATGACCATCCTTTTATTGCAGGGATCAGCGAAATCACCGGCGTTGAAGCTCAAACGGTAAACTATTGTACTGAAGCTCCTTTCCTACAAGAGTTATGTCCGACATTGGTCATGGGACCGGGTTCTATCGACCAAGCTCACCAGCCAGACGAATTTTTGGCCTTCGAGTTTATCGACCCAACCATTAACATCCTTTCTAAGGCGATGTACAAGTACTGCTTCTAGCTCACAACTTATAACCACCAAATAACAAGGCGTAACACATTAATAACAATGTGATTAACGTCTTGTTGTTTTGTAAGAAAATTCCAACAAACCACTCAAATTGAGCAAACTTACATTGCACACAAACAGGTAAAAACTGGCAAAGATATCACCAGCATCATTTGACTATACTGGGCAAACTTAGATAAATTGTCTTTCTAACAAGGAACACAGGATGTAATTTTTTTACAAGGCAGGATGACAATGAACGAACAATACTCTGCACTCAAAAGTAACGTAAGCATGCTTGGGCATCTATTGGGTAAAACCATTCAAGATGCAGATGGCGACGTTATTTTAGAGAAAGTGGAAACCATTCGTAAGCTTTCAAAATCTGCAATGGCAGGTAATCAAGCGGATCGGAATCTACTGATTGAAGAGATAAAAAGCCTTCCCAACGAGCAGTTGACTCCAGTGGCTCGTGCTTTTAACCAATTTTTGAATTTGACCAATATCGCTGAGCAGTACCACACCATTTCACGTCATTGTGAAGAGAATGTGTGTGAACCAGATTCAATCCATGCTCTGTTTTCAAAACTCAGCCAAAATTCTATTAGTAAACTCGATACCGCACAGGCACTACGCGAACTCAACATTGAACTAGTATTGACCGCTCACCCAACAGAGATCACTCGTCGTACGATGATCAACAAGTTGGTAAAAATAAATGAGTGTCTATCTAAACTCGAGTTAACTGAGCTTTCTTCTAAAGAACGTCATAAAACTGAACGCCGTCTAGAGCAATTAATTGCTCAAAGCTGGCACTCAGACGTCATTCGTCAACAACGCCCAACACCGTTAGACGAAGCCAAATGGGGCTTCGCTGTTGTAGAAAATTCTCTATGGCAAGCCGTACCTGAGTTCCTACGTGATCTTAATGAACGTGCAAAAGAATACTTGGGCGAAGGTCTACCTCTAGACGCTCGTCCAGTTCACTTCTCATCTTGGATGGGTGGTGACCGAGACGGTAACCCATTTGTAACTCACACCATCACTCGTGAAGTATTGCTACTTTCTCGCTGGAAAGCGGCTGACCTTTATCTAGGCGACATCAACGAGCTGGTTAGCGAGCTATCGATGACCAAATGCAGTGATGAGTTACGCCAACTTGCGGGTGAAAATGAGCACGAACCGTATCGTGCAATTCTAAAAGGCTTACGCTCACTGCTCCAAGAAACTCTCGAAGTTCTGGATGCTAAAGTGCACGGAGAAAAACTTCCGAAGAAAGCACCACTGCAGGACATCAGCCAGCTTTGGGACCCACTTTACGCGTGTTATAAGTCACTGCATGAGTGCGGTATGGGCGTTATCGCTGACGGTTCACTGCTAGACACTTTACGCCGTATCAAAGCATTTGGCGTCCACTTGGTTCGTCTTGATATCCGTCAGGAAAGTACTCGCCACGCGGATGTTCTGTCTGAGCTAACTCGTTACTTAGGCATCGGTGATTACAATCACTGGAGCGAACAAGACAAGATTTCATTCTTAACCAATGAATTAAGCTCTAAGCGCCCTCTTCTTCCTCGTGATTGGCAGCCTTCTGAGCAAGTTCAAGAAGTTCTTGATACTTGTAAGATCATTGCTGCACAACCACGCGCAGCGTTCGGTGCTTATGTCATCTCTATGGCTCGCACTGCTTCAGATGTGCTTGCCGTGCACCTATTGCTTCAAGAAGCAGGCTGTCCTTACCGTATGGACGTGTGTCCGCTATTCGAAACGTTGGATGACTTGAACAACGCTGAAGACGTTATCAAGCAACTGATGAGTATCGACCTTTACCGAGGCTTTATCCAAAACCATCAAATGGTGATGATCGGTTATTCAGATTCAGCGAAAGATGCGGGCGTAATGTCTGCTGGCTGGGCGCAATACCGTGCAATGGATTCACTGGTGAAAGTGTGTGACCAAGAAGGTATTGAACTGACTCTATTCCATGGTCGTGGCGGTACAATCGGTCGTGGTGGTGCACCTGCACACGCGGCACTGCTTTCTCAGCCACCGAAGAGTCTTAAAGGTGGTCTGCGTGTAACCGAGCAAGGTGAGATGATTCGCTTTAAGCTTGGCTTACCTGAAATTGCCGTGAATAGCTTCAACATGTACGCAAGTGCAATTCTTGAAGCAAACCTATTGCCACCACCAGAGCCAAAACAAGATTGGCGTGACTTGATGGATGCACTTTCAGAAGTTTCTTGTGAAGCCTATCGTCAAGTGGTTCGCGGTGAGCCTGATTTTGTTCCTTACTTCCGTCAAGCAACACCTGAGCTTGAGCTAGGCAAATTACCTCTGGGCTCTCGTCCTGCCAAACGTAACCCGAATGGCGGCGTAGAAAGCTTACGTGCGATTCCTTGGATCTTCTCTTGGAGTCAAAACCGTTTGATGCTTCCTGCATGGTTAGGCGCTGGTGAGGCAATTCAGTTATCGATTGATAAAGGTCACCAAGCTCTGCTTGAAGAGATGTGTCGTGAATGGCCATTCTTCTCAACTCGCCTTGGCATGCTTGAAATGGTGTACACCAAATGTAGTGTTGATTTGGCTCGTTACTATGATGAGCGTCTGGTTGATGAGAAGCTACGCCCACTCGGTCAACGTCTGCGTGATCAGCTACAAAAAGACATCAAGACGGTGCTGAATGTAGAGAACAACGAAAACCTGATGCAAAGCGATCCTTGGGGTCAGGAATCCATTCGTCTACGCAGTATCTATGTAGAGCCATTGAACATGCTACAAGCAGAACTGCTGTACCGTACTCGTCAAACGGAAACACCTGCGACAGAGCTGGAAGAAGCTCTGATGGTAACCATTGCAGGTATCGCAGCAGGTATGCGCAACACAGGCTAATTAGCAGTATAATATTTTATAAAAACACCAAAAGGTCGCAACTTAGCGACCTTTTATTTTGCTTGGAGATTTTATTGAGAATAATATCAGTTTTTTGTATCAAAACGTCCTTGTATTCTACTTTATGCTTATTATTTAGATATACTACTGCACCTCTGCGATACCGAGACTAATAAAAATACATCGTAGCGAGGTATGCATACGCATAACTACCTCTAGGTGATAAACGGCTTTAAAGGTGACATGAACAGCACACTTGTGCTGAATTTGCTTAAGTTTTCTAACTATTAAGTTTTTAACTATTTAAGTTAAAAAAAAGCGTGCCAACAGAAGCACAAACGATAGTTAAGCAATTTTTAAACTTACTTAACCAATTTGGATAAAAAGACATGTCATTACCACACGTAATTCTCACTGTTCTTAGCACACGTGATGCGACGGGATACGACATCACTAAAGAGTTTTCAGCAAGTATTGGTTACTTCTGGAAAGCCAGTCATCAACAAGTTTACCGCGAACTAAACAAAATGGGCCAACAAGGTTTGGTCACTTGTGTTTTGGAGCCGCAAGAAGGTAAACCAGATAGAAAAGTCTATTCAATTACAGATTCTGGACGTAGCGCATTGGGCGATTGGTTTGAGCAACCAACAGCTCACCCTACG
Source organism: Vibrio diazotrophicus (assembly GCF_038452265.1). Classification (NCBI taxonomy): domain Bacteria; kingdom Pseudomonadati; phylum Pseudomonadota; class Gammaproteobacteria; order Vibrionales; family Vibrionaceae; genus Vibrio; species Vibrio diazotrophicus. The sequence continues at coordinate 253,956 of NZ_CP151842.1, read as the reverse complement.
GTACGAGATGAATTTAGTGCAAAGCTTATTGCTTGCTCAGTTCAACCTTCAGCACCTTTTAGATCTCAACTAGGTGAACTGGTTGAAGAGTCTCGCAAACTAGTTGCACACTATCAAGAAATCGAAGCTGCCTACTACGCTACACCTGCGGTACTAGATAAGCAGCAACGTTTAGAGCGTTTGACGCTGCGTCGTAATCTACTTCTTCGTCAAACTTGGATTGAGTGGGCAGAAGAAGTCATGGCTGAGCTTGATGCTATTGGCTAATACGCCAGCGTCATACTTAATCTGCTTTACGAGATAAAGAAAAGGGATAATGCTCAGCATTATCCCTTTTTGTTTTTCTGTTTACGCCACGAGCTAAATGCCGTCGCCACCTGTAAATGTCTGCACGCGACCGTTAAACTGCTGATCCATATCGAAGGATGGTTTCTCAGAACGCGGGCGTCCTACGATACGTGCTGGTACACCAGCCACTGTCGTGTGCGGAGGAACAGCTTGCAGTACCACAGAGCACGAGCCAATTTTCGCCCCTTCACCGACTTCAATATTGCCCAGAATCTTGGCACCAGCACCAATCATCACACCTTCACGAATTTTCGGATGGCGGTCACCACACTCTTTACCTGTACCACCAAGGGTCACGTCTTGAAGAATAGAAACGTCGTTTTCAACCACAGCCGTTTCACCAATGACAATCCCTGTTGCGTGGTCAAGCATGATGCCTCGGCCAATACGCGCAGCCGGATGGATATCCACTTGGCAAGCAACCGAAATTTGGTTTTGCAGGTAAGTAGCCAGCGCCACACGGCCTTGTTTCCAAAGCCAGTTGGCAACGCGGTATCCTTGCAAAGCATGATAACCTTTGAGGTAAAGCAGGGGCATTGAGTACATCGACACCGCTGGGTCACGATTAACCGTCGCGCAAATATCACACGCAGCTGCTTCCGTAATACTAGGATCCGCCGCAAAGGCTTCTTCAACCACTTCACGCACGGCCATGGCAGGCATTGAAGCAGTGTTTAATTTATTCGCAAGAATGTAGCTCAATGCAGAAGCCAAACTATCATGCTTAATGATGGTTGCATGATAGAAACTGGCGAGCATTGGCTCCTGTTCAGACTGTTCGCGAGCTTCCTTAACGATGGTCTGCCAAACTTTCTCTTTTTCGCACAATTTCATTGGTTTATGTGTCCCGGACGTTCATTCAAAGTCAGGTCTGTATTTATTGTAATATCGAGTGAGATCCTGACTTATGATACAAGGTTAACGTTCCGCTTTTTTGTCTCGCGCAAGCAAATCTTGTGCGGCTAAGCGTGCATCCTTCCCTTGATACAATACTTGATAAATTTGTTCAACTATAGGCATTTCAATACCAATACGCTGAGCTAGCGCCCACACTTCTTGGGTATTTCTATAACCTTCAACAACTTGACCTATTTCCACCTGGGCAGTATCGACATCTTTGCCTTGGCCTAAAGCCAAACCAAAGCGACGATTTCGTGACTGGTTATCAGTACAGGTCAACACTAAGTCACCTAAACCAGCCATACCCATAAAGGTTTCAGCTTCAGCGCCTAACGCAATACCTAGGCGAGTCATTTCAGCAAGGCCACGAGTAATCAGTGCTGTACGCGCATTGGCACCAAAGCCAATACCATCAGACATCCCCGCTCCAATCGCAATAACGTTCTTCACTGCGCCACCAAGCTGCATACCAATAAAGTCGCTGTTTGCATAGACTCGGAAAGTTTTACTACAGTGGATTTTCTCTTGCAGATCTTTCACAAACTGCGCATCTGGGGAAGCCACTGAAATTGCTGTCGGCATGCCCATTGCCAATTCTTTGGCAAACGTTGGCCCAGATAACACTGCCAATGAGTGAGAGTCACCAATCACATCATTAGCGACATCTTGTAGCAGTCTGCCTGTTTCTGGTTCCAAGCCTTTCGTCGCCCAACAAAGTCGAGTGTCAGGACGCAAATACGGTTTCAAACTTTTCAGTACGATACCAAACACATGGCTCGGCACAACCACCAGTAGATCACGACACGCTTCCACCGCTTTTTTCAAATCAGATTCAACAATCAAAGAGTCAGGGAAATCAATACCCGGTAAAAACGCTTGGTTAGCGCGATCAGCCTGTAATTTAGCCATGTGCTCTTCTTCGTGCCCCCAAAGAACAATGTTAGCGCCATTACGTGCTAATGAAATTGCTAGCGAGGTTCCGTAAGAGCCGGCACCAATAACTGTCATGGATACCGTTTTACCGTAAGCATTATTTACTTGTGCGTCTGTCATTGTTCCGCCCGATGAATAATCGTTTGTTAACACTAATTTTATACCCAAAGTTCAATATGCCAATCCTACTTAGGAACAAGTTAATGATTTGGCTGAGTTTGGGTCAAAATAAAAATGCACATCGTACTCATCAAGTACGCTGTGCATTCATTGCCACGAATGGCTACATATTTAAACCGCTATCGCCTTAAGCTTCAGCGCTTTCTGTACCTTGACCAGCGGCTTGCTGTTGTAGGTAGTTCATGAACAATGCATCAAAGTTAACTGGTGCTAAGTTCAATTGTGGGAACGTACCTTTAACCACTAGGCTAGAGATAGTTTCACGCGCATATGGGAATAGAATGTTCGGGCAGAATGCACCTAGACAATGAGCTAGCTGACCTGCATCCATATTCTCAACAGTAAAAATACCACCCTGTTGAACTTCACATAGGAAAGCTGTTTCTTCAGCATTCTTAACGGTTACTGTTAAACGTAGAACAACTTCGTAAACGCCTTCACCCAGTTCACGGCTTTGAGTGTCTAGGTCCAGTTTTACATCTGGGTTCCACTCTTTTTGGAACATTACTGGAGAGTTTGGCGCTTCAAAAGAAACATCTTTTAGGAAAATACGTTGAATTGCGAAGTTTTGTTGTGCGTCTTGTGTTGCTGCTTCAGCCATTTTTGAATCCTTAATACTGATAAATTCCGGTCAAGGTTGATACCCTGAGACTAACCGAGAACGTTCTGAATCACGAGGCTGAGACACCAATACGTGGAAAACATCACATCTCTTTCAATCAAATGCTGCCTTTTTAGACAGCATTTCAAATCGGTTATGGGCGTTATTTCTTACCACGAACAAGCGGAAGTTTTGCATCAACCCAGCCTGTAATACCGTTTTTAAGAACACTGACGTTCTCAAAACCAGCTTTAGTAAGTAAATCTGCACTTTCACGAGCAGTTTGTCCCATCTTACATACCACAATGATTGGGTCAGATTTATGACTTTCAAGCGCACCAAAGTTATTCGCTTTGATATCAGTCGGCAAAATGTGAAGTGCGTCAGTAATGTGACCACGTTTGAATTCGTCTTTCGCACGAATATCGACAACAACACCATTCTCGCGGTTTAAAAGCTGAGTCACTTGTGGTGCTGTGAGCTCTTTGTATGTTGCTGTTGCTGATTTATAAATATTGAAAATCAATGCAACTAAAATACCGACCCAAGCTAGTGATAGGATCATATTTTGTTGGAAAAACTGAATGTATTCTTGCATGTCCTGCGCTCTTACCGTTGTATATCAAAAAATGGTGGTTCAAAATCAGACAAGGAGTATAACGAGGTTAAACGCCTGAGGCGAGTAGTTACCACGTATAATCCTTGGCATGTGTCATGGTTTCAGCTTCTTTCCCCACATTTAAGGCAATATGAAGCAAACTACGCTCGTGGGAAGGGAAATGCTGTCACTTTATCAATATGGTCCTCGCCCAACGCCAACATAATCAAACGATCAATACCTAAAGCAACACCGGCGCATTCTGGCAGACCCGCATCAAGAGCTTCTATCAAGTGATAATCGATAGGTTGTTCCTCCAGCCCCATCTGCAAACGCTTACGGTTATCTTGCTCAAAACGCGCTAACTGTTCTTTCGCGTTGTCCAGCTCATGGAATCCATTCGCCAGTTCAATCCCTTTAAAATAGACTTCAAAACGATCAGCAACTCTAGGATCTTGCAGATTAATTTTCGCTAATGCCGCTTGAGAAGCAGGGAAGTCAAAAACAAATACCGGTACTTGCTGCCCGATATGCGGTTCAACACCAATACTGAACAGAAGCTGCAACAAGGTATCTCTGTCTTCCTCGGGTTCTGCAATATCACTTAAGCCTAATCGCGCAGCCACCTTTTTCAGTTCCGCCATAGAAGCTTCTAGCGGGCAAATCTTTAATACCGTTAAAAACGCATGTTGGTATGTCATACGCTCGGCAACGCCTACATTTAATACCAACTGCAACAAGTCGTCCATTTCATCCATCAAATCATGATGGTTAAATCCAACACGATACCACTCCAGCATAGTGAACTCAGGATTGTGATAACGACCATTCTCTTCGTTACGGAACGCTTTGTTGATTTGATAAATAGAGCCACTTCCTGCCGCCAATAATCGCTTCATGTGGAATTCAGGACTTGTCATAAGATGCAGTCGACTTCCTTTAGCATACTCAGGACCGACGAACTCCGTTTGAAAGGTATGCAAGTGGATATCCGTCACCGTAGCGTGACTCATTGCAGGGGTGTCGACTTCCAGCACATCTCTTTGCGCAAAGAAATGACGTATTGACGTTAAGAGCTGTGCACGTTGCTTAAGTTGCTCTATTGATGCTGTTGGCATCCAATCGGACTTATTCATTTGGTTATTCACTTAATCAGGATTGAATAGATTTTACCTTTTCGGATCAAAATACAAAACCCAAACGTGATGCCAATCACACAAGATAAAATTTGTATGCTTATGTTTGCACTACCTAAGCAAAAACCCAACAGAATCAATTTTTTCCTCTCTGACCTCTCCTAAACTGAGCCTACCACTTTATAAGTGGATTTGGTTTGATTCGTAGACTCCAGATTTTTTGGTGCTCACCGGACAACCACCCAATATAACGAGGAATGAGCACCATAGCTCATCATCAACATACAATACACTGGAGGATAACTGTGCAGACAATTACCACAGATATCGCAGTCATCGGCGCAGGTGGTGCGGGTCTTCGTACTGCAATTGCAGCAGCTGAAGCGAACCCGAACCTAGAAGTTGCCCTGATATCTAAAGTTTATCCGATGCGTTCTCACACGGTAGCCGCTGAAGGCGGTTCCGCAGCAGTTATCAAGGAAGAAGACAGCCTAGACAACCACTTCAACGACACCGTTGGCGGGGGCGACTGGCTATGTGAACAGGATGTTGTGGAATATTTTGTAAAAAATTCCACTCGCGAAATGATTCAAATGGAGCAGTGGGGTTGCCCATGGAGCCGTAAAGAAAATGGCGAAGTTAACGTTCGTCGTTTTGGTGGTATGAAAGTCGAGCGTACTTGGTTTGCGGCCGACAAAACTGGCTTCCACATGCTACATACACTCTTCCAAACTTCAATTAAGTATCCTCAAATCAAACGATTTGATGAGTATTTTGTTGTCGACCTATTGGTTGTTGATGGTGAAGTTCAAGGGCTTGTTGCCATTCATATGTCTGAGGGTGAATTAGTCCTTATCAAAGCGAAATCAGTTGTATTAGCAACGGGTGGCGCAGGCCGTGTTTATCACTGTAACACTAATGGTGGCATTGTAACTGGCGACGGTATGGCAATGGCGTATCGCCATGGTGTGCCTCTTCGTGACATGGAATTCGTTCAATACCACCCAACAGGTCTGCCAGGCACTGGTATTCTAATGACCGAAGGTTGTCGTGGTGAAGGCGGTATCATCGTTAATAAGAACGGCTACCGTTATCTGCAAGATTACGGCATGGGTCCAGAAACACCTGTGGGTCAGCCGAAAAACAAATACATGGAATTGGGTCCTCGCGACAAAGTTTCACAAGCATTCTGGCACGAACAGCAAAAAGGCAACACCATCAAGCACCCACTCGGTGATGTTGTGCATCTCGACTTACGCCATTTAGGCGAAGAGTACCTGCAAGAGCGTCTGCCATTCATTTGTGAACTGGCAAAAGCCTATGTAAACGTAGACCCAGCAAAAGAGCCAATTCCAATTCGCCCAACAGTGCACTACACCATGGGTGGTATTGAAACCAATGGTCAATGTGAAACTCGTATTAACGGTCTGTTTGCCGTAGGTGAGTGTGCATCTGTCGGTCTTCACGGTGCAAACCGTCTGGGTTCTAACTCACTGGCAGAATTCGTGGTATTTGGTCGCGTTGCAGGCGAACATGCTGTGAAACGCGCGCAAGAATTCAAAGGCTGGAATGACAAAGCTATCGATGAACAAGTGAAAGCTGTTGAAGCTCGTATTCAAGCGCTGCTAAACCAAGAAGGCGATGAAAACTGGGCGGATATCCGCACTGAAATGGGTCATACCATGGAAGCGGGTTGTGGTATCTACCGTCAAGAAGACTTGATGCAAGAAACCATCGATAAACTTACCGAGCTTAAAGAGCGCTACAAGAAAATCAGCATCAAAGATAAAGGCAAAGTATTCAACACTGACCTGCTTTATGCGATTGAAGTTGGCTACGGTTTAGAAGTAGCAGAAGCGATGGTTCACTCTGCATTGCTGCGTAAAGAATCTCGCGGTGCCCACCAGCGTTTAGATAACGGTTGTACCGAACGTGATGATGAGAACTTCCTAAAACACTCACTTGCGTTCTATCAAAATGGCGATGCGCCGAAAATTGATTACAGCCCTGTGACCATCACTAAGTCTCAACCTAAAGCACGACTCTACGGTGAAGCTGCAGAAAAAGCCGCAGCTGCAGAAGCGGCGCAAGATGCAAGTGCAAGTGCGGAGGATCAAGAATAATGGCGAATCGTATTCAAAAAGTAGAGATCTTACGCTACGACCCAGCGAGAGATGCTGAACCTTATCTACAAAAATTTGAAGTACCTTTTGACGAAACCATGTCAGTACTCGATGCCATCGGTTATGTGAAAGACAACTTAGATAAAGAGCTTTCATACCGCTGGTCTTGTCGAATGGCGATTTGTGGTTCATGCGGCATTATGGTCAACGGCGTGCCAAAACTGGCGTGTAAGAGCTTCCTTCGTGACTACCCGAATGGCTTAAAAATCGAGCCGCTAGCGAACTTCCCGATTGAAAAAGATTTGATTGTCGATATGACTCCGTTTATCGAACGTTTAGAAGCGATCAAACCTTACATTATCGGTAATGACCGTACACCTGAAGATGGTCCAAACAACCAGACACCTGAGCAGATGGCTAAATACAAACAGTTCGCTGGCTGTATTAACTGTGGTTTGTGTTATGCAGCGTGTCCACAGTTTGGTCTTAACCCAGAGTTTATCGGTCCTGCGGCGCTGACATTGGCTCATCGTTATAACCTAGATTCTCGTGACAATGGTAAAGCAGAACGTATGAAGCTTATCAATGGCGAGAATGGCGCATGGGGTTGTACTTTTGTGGGTTACTGCTCTGAAGTATGTCCTAAACATGTCGACCCTGCGGCGGCGGTAAACCAAGGTAAAGTGGAATCGTCAATGGACTTCGTGATTGCAATGTTGAAACCAGACGGTTCAACAAACAAAGTGGAGGGCTAAGGATGAGTAACCGTAAACCTTATGTTCGTCAGATGAAACGTACTTGGTGGAAAGATCATCCTTTCTATCGCTTTTACATGGTACGTGAAGCAACTGTTCTACCGCTCATTCTTTTCACCCTGTTCCTGACCGCAGGGTTGGGTGCATTAGTTAAAGGCCCTGAAGCTTGGAACACTTGGCTTGCATTTATGGCAAATCCAGTCGTTATCGCAATCAATATTGTTGCGCTGGCAGGTAGCCTATTTCATGCACAAACCTTCTTCAGCATGATGCCGCAAGTGATGCCAATTCGCATCAAAGGCAAATTGTTGGATAAGAAAATCATCGTATTGAGTCAGTGGGCCGCAGTTGCCTTCATCTCTCTCATTGTTCTGATTGTGGTGTAAGGAGCTTATTGTGATTAATACCAATCCAAAACGTTCAGATGAACCTGTATGGTGGGGACTGTTTGGTGCTGGCGGCACTTGGTTCGCTATGATTACCCCGATCACTGTGTTCGTATTAGGTATCTTGGTTCCGCTAGGCATTATTGATGCTGACGCACTGAGCTACGAACGTGTCACCGGCTTTGCGACTAATATTATTGGCGCGCTGTTCATTATTGGTACTCTAGCACTACCAATGTGGCACGCGATGCACCGTATTCACCACGGTATGCACGACCTAAAATTCCACACTGGTATTATCGGCAAAATTGCCTGTTATGCATTTGCCGGATTCATCACACTGCTTGCAGTCGTGTTTATTGGAATGCTAATGCTTTAGTGGAAATATAGCTGGCTTATTGAAACCAAGAGCCAGATATAACACATACAAAAAGACCAGCTGAGATAGCTGGTCTTTTTTTGTATTCAATAATTTGTACTAGAAATTTCCGTACAAACTACAGCAATACTTACTTCACGCGGCTTACGTATTCGCCACTACGAGTATCCACTTTCACTACTTCACCGATTTGGATGAATAGAGGTACACGTACAACAGCACCTGTTGCTAACGTTGCTGGTTTACCGCCAGTGCCTTGAGTATCGCCTTTCAGACCTGGATCTGTTTCAGTCACTTCTAACTCTACGAAGTTTGGTGGAGTAACAGAAATTGGGTTACCGTTCCAAAGTGTCAGAGTACAAGTATTGTTTTCTACCAACCACTTAGCGTTTTCGCCAACAGCTGCAACGTCTGCTGCAATTTGTTCGAACGTGGTGTTGTTCATAAAGTGGTAGAATTCGCCATCTGAATATAGATAATCTAGGTCGATATCTACTACGTCCGCAGTTTCTACAGAGTCACCAGACTTAAAAGTTTTCTCTAGAACTTTGCCAGAAAGCAGTTTACGGATTTTTACACGGTTGAAAGCCTGACCTTTGCCCGGTTTTACATACTCGTTTTCGAGAATGACACAAGGCTCATTATCAAGCATAATTTTAAGACCGCCTTTAAATTCATTCGTGCTAACAGTAGCCATATTTCCTCTTACATTCTTCGAGTTAAAATTAATGCCGCACATCATAACCCGAAAAGTCGATTCTGTTGAGCAAAACTGGATCAAACAACTAGCAAATGCTATCTCAGATCCCACTCAATTGCTCAACGAGCTGGGTATTGATCCTACGCCTTGGCAGGACGGGTTTGCTGCGCGCAAATTATTTGCTCAGCGTGTACCGCAAAGTTTCGTCAGCAGAATGGAAAAAGGCAACCCGCACGATCCTTTGCTGCGCCAAGTTTTGCCATTGAGCGAAGAGTTTGAAGTACACCAAGGTTATTCAAACGACCCTCTTTCAGAGCAGAATAATGACATCCCCGGATTACTGCATAAATACCGTAACCGAGCGCTCATGATAGTGAAAGGTGGCTGTGCTATTAACTGTCGTTACTGTTTCCGTCGTCATTTTCCTTACGAAGATAACAAAGGCACCAAATCGGTTTGGCAGCAGAGCTTGGATTACATTGCCAAGCATCCTGAACTTAATGAAGTCATTCTCTCTGGCGGTGATCCGTTAATGGCAAAAGATCACGAACTGACTTGGCTGATCGACAAGATCGCAGCGATCTCTCACATCAAGCGTCTGCGCATCCACTCTCGCCTGCCTGTGGTTATCCCTGCGCGTATTACCGATGAGCTGGTAGACACACTGGCACAGACACGCTTACAAGTTATACTTGTCACTCACATCAATCATGCTAATGAAATCAACCTTGAGCTAAAGCAACAAATGGCTCGCCTGCGTGCCATTAACGTGACCCTACTCAATCAGGGAGTGATGCTAAAAGGGGTGAACGACTCGGTAGAAGCTCAGGTAAATCTCAGTGAAAGCCTGTTTGATGCTGGAATATTACCGTACTACATCCATGTTTTGGACAAAGTGCAGGGTGCGGCTCACTTCTTTATTGATGATCACACGGCAAAAACCATCATGGCCGGCGTCATTGAACGTGTCTCGGGTTATTTAGTACCTAAGCTCACCCGTGAAATCGGCGGACGAAGCAGTAAAACGCCGCTCGATTTACATCTTGAGTAGTTCTATAGATATTGATTATCTAGCCCATAAAAGCTTTTGTTAGATCGCAAGTAAGATTCGCTGCATACTGCGCTTCTTCACGCCTATGCATTGAGGCTGTCATGCTAACTTTAGATTCTATTTTCGATCTTGGGCCATTCCAATGGTCCGCTTTGCTTTGCTGTATGATCAACGGCTTACTTATCGGTATTGAGCGTCAAACCCGAGGAAAGCCTGTAGGTATCCGCACCTCAATACTGATTATTTCCGGCACTTACTTTTTCATGGCGATGGCGGTATCTCTGTCCCCGAACACCCTTGACCAAGCTCGCGTGCTTGGGCAAATCATCACTGGTGTCGGCTTTTTAGGTGCGGGGGTAATGATGACGTTGGATGGCAAAATTCACGGCGTTACTTCTGCGGCAGTTATCTGGGTATTGGCAGCCTTAGGGTTAATGATCGGTTTGGGCTATTTAACACAGTCCGTCGTCATTACTTTTCTTGCACTTAGTGTGCTTTACGGCGTCGATAAGGTAGAAAACACCTTCCACAGTCTGCGTCGTGGCGTACACCAGAAACTCAGACGTCGTCACTAACCATTGAAAAGCGTTGCTCTGGCAACGCTTTTTTTCTGGGAGTTATGGCTGATTCGAGTAAATGTTGACTCGGTATCCCTCACCTTGTTGGGCAACAAAATCCACAAAGTGATGGATTGCGTCTAGCGCGTCTTCTTCATGATGAGTCACATATAGCAATTGGCTGATATTTGCAGAAGCTATGCGATTTAGCGCTCTGAACACTAACTTGCGGTTGAGGAAGTCCAACCCTTGATAAGGTTCATCCAAAATCAGCAGCGCGGGCTGCTTAATTAAGGCTCGACCAATTAACAGCAGTCGCTGCTGTCCGTAGTCCAGATTTCGAAAACCCACTTTTTCAAACTGACTCATTTCTAACAGCTGCAACCACTCGCGCGCATACAGAATCTCTTTCTTACTCGGCTGCTGATAGAGGCCAATTGAGTCGTAGAATCCGGAAATCAACACTTCGAGAGCGGTACAATTGACCCGATATTGAAGATGCAAAGCCGAAGAAACCACACCAATGTGACGTTTCACATCCCAGATTGTTTCACCGCTGCCTCGTTTCATGCCCAATACCGTCACATCATTACTGTAACACTGAGGATGATCCCCAAGAATTAGTCCAAGTAGCGTGCTTTTCCCGCAGCCGTTAGGACCTCGCACTTGCCAATGCTGCCCTTGCTCAATCTGCCAATTCACACCTGAAAAGATTTTGGCATCCACATATTCCACAGTGACGTCGTTCATAATAACTAACGGATTTGGGTATTGATGCTGTGACTGATGCGCTTGCAGAAGCTCAAACATCGCATCACTCTTTTGCTCAGATAACGCCAGCATCTGCGCCATCACAGGGTGGTTCAGCCACTCTTCACGACTTAATGTTTGAGCAAGTTTCTGCTCGTCGAACAAGGCCACATGCGTGATAAATGAAGGTAACTCGTCTTCCCTAGAAGTAATGATGATCAATTGAATATGGTTCGAACACTGCTGTAACAGCTCGGAAAGGTGCTGACGGTGAGCAATGTCTAAACCGGAATAAGGCTCATCCAAGATCATCATTTGTGGCTTCAACGCGAGCGCACGGGCAAGCATCACTCGGCGTGTTTCTCCTGTGGAAAGCTGACGAAACCCACGAGTTCTGATGGATAATAAATCCGTTGTCGCTAAAAGCGACTCAAGTTCATCACCAGTACAACCCGCTTCTTCCACCAGCTCTTCCACCGTTGAACCGTAGTCAATACGATCCATAAAATCGGTATCATCTTTTTCCAGCTCTAAATCCAGCAATCGTTGCTGCTCATGTAAAGAGACACAAGCAATTTTTTCAGGAAGATCAGAGACCTCACCTTGATGAGGTTGCAACTCGCCACTCAGCACTCGCACCAGTAGCGATGCCGCATGGCTATGAGTTGAAAACATGCCCCAATGCTCTCCGGCTTGTAACTGCCAGTTATCTATAACCAAAGATACCGATTCTGTTTGATGTTTAAGCTGCTGAATTTGCATTAGTAACCTTCCATGGAAAACCAATCTTCATAGTGCATAACTTAGCGGCTAATTTCTAGTTATCCGATAGTCTGAGTGAGTGAAAGCGGCAGATGCGAAGCGACTAAAACGACTGTTGATGGAATGGAGTCCAATAAAAAAGGCAGAACATGTAAAACACGTTCTGCCTTTAAAAGGTTTATGCTCGACCTAACTATCAGGTCTCGTCAGCATAAGGGGAATTACATCATTCCACCCATACCGCCCATGCCGCCCATATCTGGCATCGCTGGACCGTCTGACTTAGGTTTCTCAGTTACCATAGCTTCTGTTGTGATCATTAGACCAGCAACTGATGCTGCGAACTGAAGTGCGCTACGAGTTACTTTAGTTGGATCTAGGATACCCATTTCGATCATGTCGCCGTACACGCCAGTTGCCGCGTTGTAACCGTAGTTACCTTCGCCGCCTTTAACGTTGTTCGCAACCACAGATTCTTCATCACCTGCGTTTTTCACGATTTGACGAATTGGCGCTTCCATTGCACGAAGTGCTACGCGGATACCCACGTTTTGCTCTTCGTTGTCACCAGTAAGGTCAGTTAGCATTGAAGCTGCGCGGATAAGTGCAACACCACCACCAGCTACAACACCTTCTTCAACCGCTGCACGAGTCGCGTGTAGAGCGTCTTCTACGCGGTCTTTCTTCTCTTTCATTTCAACTTCAGTTGCTGCACCAACTTTGATTACTGCAACACCGCCTGCTAGCTTAGCAACGCGCTCTTGTAGTTTCTCTTTGTCGTAGTCAGAAGTTGCTTCTTCGATTTGTTGACGAATTTGAGATACACGACCTTTGATCGCGTCTTCTTCGCCAGCACCGTCGATAATAGTGGTGTTTTCTTTAGTGATAGCGACACGCTTAGCTTGACCTAGATCTTCTAGTGTCGCTTTCTCTAGCTCAAGACCGATTTCTTCAGAAATCACAGTACCACCAGTTAGGATAGCAATGTCTTGTAGCATAGCTTTACGACGGTCACCGAAACCTGGAGCTTTAACCGCTGCCACTTTCACAATACCACGCATGTTGTTCACAACTAGCGTTGCTAGTGCTTCACCTTCAACGTCTTCCGCTACGATTAGCAGTGGACGTGAAGCTTTTGCAACACCTTCAAGAACTGGAAGAAGTTCACGGATGTTAGATACTTTCTTATCAACCAATAGGATGAATGGGTTGTCTAGGTCAACACTGCCCGATTCTTGGTTGTTGATGAAGTATGGAGATAGGTAACCACGGTCGAATTGCATGCCTTCAACAACGTCTAGTTCGTCTTGAAGAGCTTGACCTTCTTCAACAGTGATAACACCGTCGCGGCCTACTTTTTCCATTGCTTCAGCAATGATGTTACCCACACTTGAGTCTGAGTTAGCAGAGATAGTACCAACTTGTGCAATTGCTTTTGTATCTGCACATGGCACTGATAGTGCTTTAAGCTGTTCAACGGCTGCTACTACTGCTTTATCAATACCGCGCTTAAGATCCATTGGGTTCATACCCGCAGCTACTGCTTTAAGACCTTCATTAACGATAGATTGTGCTAGTACAGTTGCTGTTGTTGTACCGTCACCCGCTGCATCGTTTGCTTGAGATGCAACTTCTTTAACCATTTGTGCGCCCATGTTTTGGAACTTGTCTTCCAATTCAATTTCACGAGCAACAGATACACCATCTTTAGTGATAGTTGGTGCACCGAAAGATTTGTCTAGAACTACGTTACGACCTTTAGGGCCAAGAGTTACTTTTACAGCGTCAGCTAGAATGTTTACACCTTCCAGCATTTTTACACGTGCGTCATTGCCAAATTTTACGTCTTTAGCAGCCATGTTGTATTTCCTCTTAAGAATTCGTTTATTGATAAATGATAGAGCGAACTTTTAGTTCTTTTGGGAACATAAGAGCTCAGAGCAATTACTCAACGATTGCTAGAATGTCGCTTTCAGACAGAATAAGAACTTCTTTGCCGTCGATCTTTTCTGATTTAGTGCCGTAGCTTTCAGCAAAAATCACAGAATCGCCAACTTTTACGTCCAGTGGAAGAACTGTACCGTTTTCTAGAATGCGGCCTTTACCGACAGCAAGCACTTTACCGCGCGTTGATTTTTCCGCAGCAGAACCAGTAAGAACAATGCCACCAGCAGACTTAGATTCAACTTCTTGGCGTTCAACGATAACTCGATCATGTAATGGACGAATATTCATCGGTCGTCTCTCCTGATTAGATTTCCATTTGGTTAATAAACACTGAGTTAATAAATGGGTCACCAGACCCAAACAGCTTGTGAATGATATGTGGGGGATACTCGATGATAACCCAAGGGGCAAACGCGAAAAAAATGTGACGAAATTAACGATTCAATGGAGAAGTACTCTAATTAACCTCAGTGCTGGCACCCGATAAAAAATTCCCTGCGATAAAAACGGGCAGATGAAAACAACCGGAGAGCAATGACCAGCCAAATCAGCCGAAGTCGAGAGCATAGAAGCCAAGAGCATAGTAAATAATTTGCTTTATTAAGAACTGAATTCATAATAAGCAGTGTCTAGAGAGGGAAATAATGAAAACTATCGATAGGATTTTGCACACCATCAAACGCGAAGGTGCAGTTACTGCCAAACAGCTTGCCGATGATCTTTCCATTACCACAATGGGCGCTCGTCAACACCTGCAAAGTTTGGAAGAAGACGGAATCTTGTCGTTTCATGATGTGAAAGTCAAAGTCGGTCGCCCCACTCGTCACTGGTCCTTAACCAAACAAGGCCACGATCAATTTGCCGACAGACACAGTGAACTCACTATTCAGGTGATGGATGCAGTCGAGCATATCTTTGGCAAAGAAGGGCTCGCTAAAGTTGCAGCAGAGCGCGAAGCGCAAACCTTGTCGACGTATAAAAAAGCGCTGGCTGATCTCACGGATATCGAAGAAAAACTGAACGCTCTCGTCACCTTACGTGAGCGAGAAGGTTACATGGCGGAGCTTGAGACAACAGAGCACGGTTTTATGCTGATTGAAAACCATTGCCCTATCTGCAAAGCCGCAACCCGTTGCCCAAATCTGTGTCAATCTGAACTCAATATATTCCAGCACTTGTTAGGCCATGATTATCAAGTCGATCGCCAAGAACATATTATCCAAGGTGAACGTCGCTGTACGTATCTCATCACCAAAGCATAGTGACTGCTCACACTGGCAAATCTGTCTTAAATTCGAGAATTGGGATTTTCCCCGCACCACGCTAAAAATCCTCGCTTAAGCTTATAGTGTTGATTATTTCATCACTAATTTGTTCTCCCAACCCTCATATCGGTCATCACAGCAGTTCAATGGGTTGGGAATCGAAGAGGAGCCTTTTATGCCCCAACCTCAGTCGCAACCATATCAACAAGAACTTCCTCCATTTGACGAACTCGTTGCGTTGGCAAAGCAAAATCCGGAGGCTTTCTCTCAATTCAAACGCCAAATGTGTGAAGAGATGATTTCGTCAGCTTCACTGAACATGCAACAGAGATTACGGGCACAACAAAGTCATATTGATTTAGTTGTAAGCCAGTGCAAAAACCCTAATCACATTAACGTCATTTTGATGCGGGAAATGACCATTCAAATGGTGAAATTCCGTGATGCCTTGGAAGGCGAAGTTTCTCAACAACAGGCTGTTGTCATTCCTTTCAGACGCAACAGTGATGAAGAATGGCGCTAAGAACCAAATTCTAAGAATATAAAAGGGAGCCTATGCTCCCTTTTGTTGTTCATTACAGCTGAAATTAAACAGGCTCTTTGCCGAATCGGTTGTCACCATGAGTGCCTTTCATAAAGCCACACTCAATCAGAATCCAACTGCCACAGATTAACGCAGCCACAGAAATAATGGTTTCATACAACATGGGTTCATTGGCAGTCAGAGCATTAGCGCCAACAGGCACACTCATACGACCAATAACCAAAGGAATATTCAGCAGTAACCACCAACTATTTTTATCTCTGTCATGCCAACGCTTCGCCGTGATCGCTAAATCAGGAATCAATATCAGCAGTAAAAAAACCGGCAAAATCAGCGAAGCCAATCCCGGAAAAAGCCGATTCACACCGACAACAAAGCCAAGGATCATGGCATAGTAGCAACAGTTCCAAATCCAATAAGTCTGGCGCCCTATTCGGCCTTGGAAGGAAAAGAGTAAAGTGGTTATTGGCATCAGTGTTACCCGTTAATGACTTTCATAAAGTAGTCTTTATCCATATCACGCATATCTACCGTCAAACTGTAGATATGACTCGCCTGAGATACCAGCACATCCATGAGTTGTTGTGATAATTCTCGTTTTTGCGCAGGAGTTCTGCCCTCAAGCAACTCAAATTGAACATGGATAAAGTCTTCGCTATCCGCGACGTCACCCACCAACCAATGGTGACATCGCAAAGTGCGAGATTTTACTGAGCTAGTTTCAAAAAGTCCGCTGTTTAATGCTACTTGATGTAAATCTTCAAGCAGTCCCTGAACATTTATTCGCTCTTCAGCGGAGTTGGAGTACTCCAGCACTAAATTGGGCATAGTCACTTCCTTTGTTTATCTTCCACTATAATTGACACTCAGTAATAACAAGGTAACGGGTAAAAACCGAGTATAGACCGCTGATTATGTCAGAGGGATCACGGCGAATGAGGTCTAAGCAGTTATCAAGATCCAAGAAAGTCATGACCCTAGTCATGATTTGCTAAATTTTATCTGCTATATTCTGTCGCAATCACATTTCGTTTATATTTTTATAGACTTTCATTTTTTAGATATTGGAGATCTTTCTATGCGTCGTCCTGTCGTAATGGGTAACTGGAAACTAAATGGCAGCAAAGCAATGGTAACTGAGCTGCTAAATGGCCTTAATGCTGAACTTGAAGGTGTAACGGGTGTTGACGTAGCTATCGCTCCACCAGCGCTTTACATCGATCTAGCTGAGCGTCTAATCGCTGAAGGTGGCAACAAAATCATCCTAGGTGCACAAAACACTGACCTAAACAACAGCGGTGCTTTCACTGGTGATATGTCTCCAGCGATGCTGAAAGATTTCGGTGCTACACACATCATCATCGGTCACTCAGAGCGTCGTGAGTACCACAACGAATCTGATGAGTTCATTGCTAAGAAATTCGCTTTCCTAAAAGAGAACGGCCTAAAACCTGTTTTCTGTATCGGTGAATCTGAAGCGCAAAACGAAGCTGGCGAAACTGAAGCAGTATGTGCTCGTCAAATCAATGCTGTTATCGATGCATACGGTGTTGAAGCGCTAAACGGTGCAATCATCGCTTACGAACCAATCTGGGCTATCGGTACTGGTAAAGCAGCAACTGCAGAAGATGCACAACGCATCCACGCTTCTATCCGCGCGCTAATCGCAGCGAAAGATGCAGCAGTAGCTGAGCAAGTAATCATCCAATACGGCGGTTCTGTTAAGCCAGAAAACGCTGAAGCTTACTTCTCTCAACCAGACATCGACGGTGCTCTAGTTGGTGGTGCATCTCTAGATGCTAAGAGCTTCGCAGCAATTGCTAAAGCAGCAGCGGCAGCAAAAGCTTAATTAAAGCTTACAAAATATCTAAGGCCAGCATTGCTGGCCTTTTTCATATCCCCGCAACAAGCAACCGCACTGGGTAGTCCATAACGTCAAGATAGAGTATTCTAGCAACTAATTTATCGCCAACCTGTTGTCTTTATGCACGATAAACACGGCCTGCTTTCTGCGCCCATTCCCACAGTATTGCGTCAAATGACGGTACCGATGATATTCGGCTTAGTTGCGATACTGATGTTCAATCTGGTCGATACTTTTTTTATCTCTTTACTGGGTACAGAGGCGCTGGCTGCGATCAGCTACACCTTCCCAGTCACCTTTATCGTCAACTGTATTACCATGGGCATCGGTATCGGTCTATCCACCAATATCGGACGATTGCTCGGCCAAGGCTCTGCAAACAATGCAGCCCGCTTCTCCAGTCACGGCATTTTGCTGGCTGTCGTTTTAGTTATCGTCGCCTCTTCAATTGGTTTTATCACCATAGAGCCGCTGTTCTTATTGCTCGGAGCTAAGCAAGAGCTTATCCCGCTTATCGAGCAATACATGCAGGTGTGGTATCTCACCATCCCTCTTTTGGTTGTTCCTATGACAGGGAACAGCGTCATTCGAGCAACAGGTGATACCAAAACACCGGCGAAGATCATGATGTTGGCAGGCATCATCAACGGCGTATTAGACCCTATGCTTATTTTTGGTTATGGGCCGTTTCCTGAGCTGGGAATCCAAGGTGCTGCCATTTCAAGTGCGTTTTCTTGGCTGGGTGCTCTGATTTGCTCCTTCTATGTGCTGATTAAACGAGTGAAATTGCTCGCCATTCCGCACTTCCCGAGTTTGTACAAGGATTGGAATCAAATCTTAAAGATAGGGACGCCTGCTGCGCTCTCAACAGCGATGAATCCCATCTCTGGGGCGTTACTCATGATGATGCTTTCTAGCCATGGTACAGCGGCTGTGGCGGCTTACGGTGCAGCGCAGAGAATTGAATCAATTCTGATTCTGGTGTTGATGTCTCTGACTTCCTCTCTGACACCTTTTATGGCGCAGAATCTGGGGGCGAATAACCCCACTCGGAGTTTTGCAGGGCTATTCATCAGTCTGCGGTTTTCCCTGCTCTTCCAGTTAATGATATTTGTCATGATGGTGCCGTTAAGCATTCCACTCTCAAAACTGTTTTCTCAAGAAGCGGCTGTTCAAGATTTGCTCTGGCACTACCTGCTCGTTGTGCCTTTCAGTTACGGCTTCCAAGGAGTGGTTATGATGCTTATCTCTGCACTCAATGCTCTTCATCTACCGATTAAAGCATTCCAGTGGAGTTTCATGCGTCTGTTTGTGTTCACACTTCCTGTGGCTTGGATAGGCTCTGAAATTTATGGCATCGAAGGGCTATTTATCGGGATTGCGGCAGGGAACATAGCAGGTGGATTACTGGGCTATCTCTACGCGCTTTGGCTGAGAAAAACGCATTGCGTTGAAGCTTCGCCAAGCGAAAACTCCGCGTCTTAAAATCTTTTATCGCTGTTGGGCTCAGCGGTAAAACAACAAAGCCGATGCATGGGCATCGGCTCTGATTTTTTTATCGTCGAAGATTACAAAATATCATCTTCTTCAATTATGTCTTCTTCAGTATCAAGATCGACGTTTAGAGGCTCTTGAGACAAAATTACGCCAGTATTGTCGGCATACAGGTAGTCTTCAGGCAGGAAGGTGACACCGCCGAAATTCACCGGCACATCCACTTCACCAATACCTTGGCTGTTTGCGCCTACTGGAATTGCAGCCATAGCTTGAATACCGATGCTCATGTCTTCCAGTTCATCCACTTCGCGGACACAGCCGTAAACAACGATACCTTCCCACTCGTTTTCTTCCGCAAGCGCTGCTAACTCAGCATCAATCAAAGCACGACGCAGTGAACCGCCACCGTCAATAAGCAGCACGCGTCCCACACCATCTTGCTCCAGTGTTTCACGAATCAGCCCATTGTCTTCAAAACACTTCACTGTTGTGATTTGGCCTGCAAACGATGCACGACCACCAAAGTTACTAAACATAGGTTCAACCACATCAACTTGATCGATGTAGATATCACATAGTGCAGAGGTGTTGTATTCCATAGCCTTGCTCTCTTTACGAAAAGTCTTCCAACGAGTATATCGGGTGATGAAGCCAATGCAATGATACAGCGCAAATTAACTTGTCAGAGTTTGAGCGATAACCACGCCAACAAACAATAAGTTAGTAATCAAAGAACACTTTACTATCACAGGTAGCATAGGTGCGATCTGTGCTGGCTTTTCACTTTGCCACACATCTCGTCCATGCTTCGCCACAAAAATCAGGCTGAGCAAGAACGGCAGGCTAATCCACAGCGGCTTACCTTGCATAAGGAGATAAGCGCCAAAAGCGATCACCGCACCTGATAAAAGCAGGAAGTGATATTTCTTTGCTCTCATCTGCCCTAAACGAACAGGAACCGTGCGTTTGCCACACTCTGCATCATTTTCGATGTCTCGCATGTTGTTGACATTCAGCACCGCAACCGCCATCAAACCACAACCCAGTGACGGTAAAAACAGACTCCAGTCTATATTGCCTGTGTGAAGAAAATATGTCCCAGACACCCCTAGCAAACCGAAGAACAGGAAAACCGATAAATCGCCTAGTCCCAGATAACCATAAGGTTTGTTTCCGACGGTATAAGCAATCGCTGCCAACATAGCCAGCACGCCTAAACCAATAAACGCAAGAATGCTTTGCAGACTATCCAGAGCATAAAAAACCAGCATCAATCCAGCCACAACCGTCATAAATACGTTGATAGCAATGGCTTTCTTCATGTCACTCAAACTCACAGCACCAGACTGTATAGCGCGCATCGGGCCGATACGTTTTTCGTTATCAGTCCCTTTAACAGCATCACCATAGTCGTTGGCTAAGTTCGATAAAATCTGCAATAGAGTCGCGGTCAGCAGCGCCAGAAGAGCGATCGGCAAAGAGAAGTGTCCAGAAGAAAAAGCTAAAGCACTTCCGGTAAAAATCGATACTAATGCGAGAGGAAGTGTTTTCGGTCGCGCAGCATCAAACCATATTTGCAGAGAGTTATTCATGATTATGCTAAGTAGTTCAAACAATGTTGCCAGTATATACCCAAAGCGCATACGGTGTCAGCGGGCTCAGTACCCTTGGCTCAGAACGAGAAATGGCTAGTTGTAAAAAAGCCCGCTTCGATATCAGCGGGCTTTTGGGGTTTACAGAATGAAGCGACTTAAGTCTTCGTCGGCAACTAAATCACCGAGTTTGCTCTTCACGTAAGTCGAATCAATGGTTAGTGACGAACCCGACTTATCCGTTGCATCGAATGATATTTCGTCCATCAGACGCTCCATCACAGTATGCAGACGGCGGGCACCGATGTTCTCGGTAGTTTCATTCACTTGCCACGCAGCTTCAGCGATTTGTTTAATACCGTCTTCGGTAAACTCAACATCCACCTCTTCCGTCTTCATCAGAGCGATGTATTGTTCGGTCAATGACGCTTTAGGCTCAGTAAGTATGCGTTTGAAGTCATCACTCGAAAGCGCTTCAAGTTCGACACGAATTGGCAGACGACCTTGCAACTCTGGGATCAGATCCGACGGTTTTGCCACTTGGAATGCACCTGAAGCAATGAACAGGATGTGGTCAGTTCGCACCATACCGTGCTTAGTAGACACTGTGCTACCTTCGATAAGAGGCAGTAAGTCACGTTGAACACCTTCACGAGAAACATCTGGACCAGACACTTCACCGCGTTTACAGATTTTATCGATTTCATCGATAAACACGATACCGTTGTTTTCAACGCTGTAGATCGCTTGCTCTTTCAACTCGTCTTGGTTAACAAGCTTCGACGCTTCTTCTTCCGTTAACGCTTTAAAGGCGTCTTTAATTTTCAGTTTACGTTTCTTCTTAGTGTTACCCGCTAAGTTCTGGAACATACCCTGTAGCTGGTTAGTCATCTCTTCCATACCCGGAGGCGCCATGATTTCCACGCCCATTTGCGGTACAGCAACGTCTAACTCAATCTCTTTGTCGTCTAACTTACCTTCGCGTAATTTCTTACGGAATACCTGACGAGTATTTGAACTCTCTTCATTTTGCTCTGCCTTGCCCCAAGCATCACGAGCAGGAGGAAGAAGAGCATCAAGGATGCGTTCTTCAGCTAACTCTTCAGCACGGAATTTGACTTTTTCGGTGGCTTGTTGATGAGTCAGTTTTACCGCCACATCCGTCAGGTCACGGATAATCGTTTCAACTTCTTTACCTACATAACCCACTTCGGTGAATTTAGTGGCTTCAACTTTAATGAAGGGGGCATTCGCCAGTTTCGCTAAACGACGAGCAATCTCTGTTTTACCGACACCAGTAGGGCCAATCATTAAAATGTTTTTTGGTGTTACTTCTACGCGCAAGCTCTCTTCAAGTTGCATACGACGCCAGCGGTTACGAAGAGCGATCGCTACAGCGCGCTTAGCTTTATCTTGACCGATGATATGGCGGTTAAGTTCATGAACAATTTCACGAGGAGTCATTTCAGACATAATGAATTCCTTTAATTCTAATCACACTGTTTTATGCTTGGTCTTTAGCGATGAGCTCTTGAGGAATTTCTAGCTCTTCGATGGTGTGATGATGGTTGGTGAAGACACAAATATCGCCAGCAATGTTTAACGCTTTTTCCGCAATTGAACGTGCGTCTAAGTCAGTATTTTCAATCAGTGCAATCGCAGCGGCTTGAGCGTAATTACCACCTGAACCAATCGCAATTAAATCATGCTCAGGCTGAACCACATCACCGTTACCTGTAATGATCAAAGATGCCGTTTCATCGGCAACCGCCAAAATGGCTTCTAAACGACGTAATGCACGATCGCTACGCCAGTCTTTTGCCAGCTCAACCGCAGCTTTGGTTAAATGGCCTTGGTGCATTTGCAGCTTGCTTTCAAAGCGTTCAAATAGTGTAAACGCATCCGCTGTACCGCCTGCAAAGCCAGCTAATACTTTATTGTTGTACAAACGACGAACTTTCTTCGCGTTGCCTTTCATTACTGTATTACCGAGCGATACTTGCCCGTCACCTGCGATGACAACTTTATTGTTACGACGTACAGATACGATGGTAGTCACGAGAGGGCCTCTTAATTATTTTCACGATGGAGATGCAAGTTATATGAGGATAAGAGGAAAAAAAATCAAGGGAGAGAGAAAGCAAAACGCCCAGATCATTGTTAACTTTTATCGCTAACTGACTGGGCGTCTTCTAAATTTTTACAGGTCAAATTTCAGTGAAAGAATTTACTGCCGCTCTTTCCAGATTGCGCAAGGCTCGATTTTCGCTCGCTGCAGTTTGTGTTTATCACGTTCAGCATCACGCTTAAATTTGTAAGGACCTAATACAACTCGGAACCAACTGCTGTCTTCTTTCTTACGAATTTTACTGTTGATACCCTGGAATGCGATATCCAGCTTCCGTGATTCTGCTTGCTGCATATTCTTGTATGCGCCGCACTGCATGATATATGGAATGTCTGAGACTTCTTGTTCTTTCGGTATCACTTCAATTTCGCGTTTTGGCAGAGTATCCACATAATCCCACTTCTCGGTTGGAGGTGGTGGAATGGTCTCCGTTTTCTTTGGTTTTGGCTTAGGTTCAGTTTTCACCGCAACTGGTTTCTTCGGCTCAGGATCATTACTTAAGGTATATAAACCGTAACCGAGAAGTCCAACTAACACGATTGCAATAAGTCCACTACGCCAAGGTTTACGACGAGATGTTGTTTTCTTAGGGGCCGGCTTTTTCTGACTACGACCGCGTCTTACATAATCTTTATTAGCCACTGGAAATGTTCAATAGTTATAAAATCTGCCCACATGTTAAAGCAGTTTAAAGCGAGTTAACAGAGTATTCAGGGCAGTACTGTCTTTCGTACTGCCATTCATCTTATTAATTTCAGTGAGAACGAGGAGGTGCAGCACTCTCACGCACAATCAAATGGGTTTCTAATAGGCGAGAACCCGCTTGCACGTCATGACCACGCAACAGTTCCAACATCATCAACATAGCTTGACGACCAATCTCATAGCGAGGCTGAGAAATCGTAGTCAACGGTGGATCACAGTATTGTGAGAACTGGATGTCATCGAATCCGACCACAGAAAGGTCACGAGGAATACGCAAACCTAAGCGCTTAGCTTCTTGCATGGCACCAATTGCCATAGTGTCGTTGTGACAGAAGATGGCAGTTGGAGCGTCTGGTAATGAAAGTAACTGACGTACAGCCTTCACCCCTGACTCAAAAGTGAAATCACCATAAGTTGTATAAGTCGGATTCATAGTGATACCCGCTCTACGCAGTGCTTGTTGGTAACCTTGATGACGGAATTGGCAAAGTGTCGCACTTTCTGGACCAGAGATTTGAGCAATTCGCTTATGTCCAAGCTGAGTTAAATAATTTACAGCTTCAAATGCAGAGGTTAGGTTATCAATGTGAACCGTTGGTAACTCCAGTTCCGGAGCAAATTCACAAGCCATCACCATTGGTGGAAGATTTTTCTGTTCAGGCTTACTCACATCAAATGGTAAATCTGTACCTAGTAACAGCATTCCGTCCGCTTGTTTGGTGAAAACTAGATTAACAAATGAGCTTTCACGTTTCTTTTGCTGACCACTATCCCCCAGCAAAACAAGATATCCGTGCTCCATTGCCGCATCTTCAATACCACGAATAATTTCTGTGAAATAAGGATCACAAATATCCGGGACAATCGCTACGATCGTTTTCGACTCATTTCGACGCAGATTTCTCGCCAAAGAATTCGGTGAATAGCCAGCTTCTAAAACCGCTTCTTCTACGCGTTTGCGAGTCGAAGACGATACTTTCTCAGGATTCATCAGAGCTCGCGACACCGTCGCGGTCGATACGCCAGCAAGCTGGGCAACATCCTTCATTGTCGCCATGTTAAATAGCCCTCTTTTCTATTCCTTTGTGATGCTTAAGCAAACTGCGCTTAAAACACCTTTTGTAATTATGTTAATGGCGTATAAGTTGTGGGATACACACCTAGCCTTCCAGTGAGAAAAATACATTTCACAAAACGAAAACGATTCACTGAGGAAATTGTACCGTTAGTCTATTCATTTCTAAGCAGAAAGTTACGGTCAAATTAACAAATATTGCACTACAAGCGTGATTTTTATCACATTAGAGAATCTTTATATAGTACAGCATATTCAGCTCACTATTTTAAGCCATTATAAACTGTCGAAATTAGCTTAAATCTTGAGGCTCGATGTCCAGAGTCCAACGAACTTTGCTCGCCAACGGCAGCATTGAAATAGCAGGTTTAGCGCTCATCAACAATTTTTGCATCACCGATCGAGCTTCCGTTTGCAAAAGAAGTTGCCAGCGATATTTCCCCGCACGTTTGGCCAAAGGCGCGGGGGTTGGCCCTAGCACCATACAGTGTTGATCAAACAATGGATGCGCTTCCAACGTTTGCCGCACCTGACGCAAGAAATCTTCCACCATTTGCGATTGATTCGCTTCCGCTCGGAACAAGGTTAAATACGTGTATGGAGGTAGCATTGCAAGTTTGCGCTCAGCCAAAGCAGTCAAAGCGAAATGGTGATAGTCACGTTGCAGAAGATCCTGCAAAAGACTGTGTTCAGGATGGTGCGTTTGCAATATCACTTCACCGGGTTTACTTGCTCGTCCTGCTCTTCCTGCTACCTGAATAAATAACTGAGCGAGTCTCTCAGACGCTCGAAAATCGCTGCTGTAAAGAGAACCGTCCACATCCAGCAACGCCACCAAAGTCACATCCGGAAAGTGATGACCTTTCGCCAGCATTTGAGTGCCAATTAAAATCTTATACTCGCCTTTACGTATCGACTGTAATGCCGACTCTAAACTGCCTTTGCGGCGAGTACTGTCTCGGTCAATGCGAATGGTTTTGTAATCAGGAAATAGCTCCGCCAGTTGCTTCTCTAACTGCTCTGTACCAACTCCCACAGTGACCAACTGCGTTGAACCACAACTTTGACACTGATGCACAACGGGTCGTTGTGAGCCGCAATGGTGACAGCGCATTTCATTGCTGTACTGATGGAAGGTGTAATAAGCATCACAACGCTGACAGTCTGCAATCCAGCCACATTCGTGACACATCAAAGCGGGTGAAAAACCACGACGATTGAGAAACAGCAGAACTTGGTTACCCGCCGACAAATGACGACGCATATCGGCAATCAAAGGAGCCGATAAGCCGCTTTCCAAATATAAACCTTTTACATCCAGTACACGGTTGCGAGTGGGTACAGCCACCCCTGCTCGTTCAGTCAGTTGCAAATGATGATATTTACCCGTTAACGCATTGTGTAACGTTTCTAACGCAGGCGTTGCAGAGCCGAGTACAATCGGAATCTGTTCTTGATTAGCACGCATCACTGCCACATCGCGAGCATGATAACGCAGGCTATCCTGCTGCTTATACGAGCTGTCATGCTCTTCATCGACAATGATAATGCCAAGTGAAGCAAACGGAGTTAACAACGCAGAGCGCGTACCTATCACAATCCCAGCGACCTTATCTCGCGCAGATAACCACGCATTCAAGCGCTCAGTATCATTGAGCCCAGAGTGAACCACTTCCACAGGCACATTAAAACGCTTTCTAAAGCGGTTGATGGTTTGTGGTGTTAAACCGATCTCCGGCACAAGCACTAGAGCCTGTTTTCCTTGTTCCAGTACAGGTTTAATCAAATTGAGGTAAACCTCTGTTTTACCTGAACCAGTAACCCCTTCCAACAGATAGCAGCCAAAACCTTTATTACTATTAACTGAAGCAATCGCGATAGCTTGTTCTTGGTTTAATTTCGGCTTTTCAACATCCGCTTCAATCTGCTTAGGCCAGGCTTTGAATTGCGGCTTATGCTCACTAACCTCTATCCACCCCTTCTCTTGCAAAGTTTTAAGCGTGGTTGCACTGACTTCTTCTTCTAGCAGTGTAGAGTGAGACACAGGACCAGATGCAAGAAGATTCATCACCTGAGCCTGTTTGAAGGCTCGGCCAAAGCCTTGCATCATTTGATCTCGACCGCTAGAGGTTATCTGCCACTCTTTACTACTGGCAAAATCTGCGGGCTTTCCTTTTCGTAACGCGCTCGGCATCGCATTAGCAAGAGTGTCGCCCAGAGGAAACTGATAAAACTGACTACACCACTTTAAGAGTGAATAGAGTGTATCTGACCACAGCGGTTGAGAATCTAAGACTTCTTTGATCGATTTAAGCTGATCTGCTGAGAACTCCGACTCCTGCGCGAATTCCGTTACAACCCCCACCAATGTTTGACGGCCGAAAGGCACAGATACTCGCCCACCAATAATCGGAAACAGATGACTTGGAATGAGATAATCAAACTGTTTGTCTAACGGTACAGGTAGTGCAACACGAGCTATCGTTGGGCGCATAATTACTTTAGAGGGTAAAAATCAGAGAAAATACAGTCTACTGGATGACGCCATTAAATTCGAGCAACTAAAGTGGTGAAAATAACAGCGAAAGCGGTTGATCAGAAACTCAGGATTCATTAATATATCGCGCCTTGATGAGACGCTTGTAAGAACGCTCTTCAAGTGTCACCAATTATTTATTAATTTACGTGTGGTGTCCGGCTCAGATTCGGATAGCGACACGGCCTAATTTGAGGTTATCCCATGAAAACTGGTATCCACCCAGAATACAAAGAAGTAAACGCGACTTGCTCTTGTGGCAACTCTTTCGTTTTCAAATCTACTCTAGGTAAAGATTCAATGCACCTAGACGTATGTGACAAATGCCACCCATTCTACTCTGGTAAGCAACGTATCGTTGATACTGGTGGTCGTGTTGATCGCTTCAACAAGCGTTTCGGCGCTCTATCTAGCAAGAAGTAATTTTACTTTACGCAAAGATTTAAAAAAGGACGCTACGGCGTCCTTTTTAGTTTTCGCTTTCTTCAACCAGACACATGTCGAACTCAATAATCTGGTCTTAGGAGCTATATTTCTCACTTATCATAACTATGAAGACCCATTGACATACTCTAGAATGAGTGGCCTTAACAAAAACAATAAGGCTCCACCAAATGTCCAATAATGATCGCCATGAACTCAACGAGGAAGAAGCTTTTCGTCAGCAAGCCCTCGACTACCACGCTCTGCCAATTCCAGGCAAAATTGCCATCGCTCTCACAAAACCAGCAGATTCAGCAAAAGACTTAGCACTCGCCTACAGCCCTGGTGTTGCAGAACCTGTTCGCGAAATCGCACAGAACGTTGATAACGTTTATAAATACACAGCAAAAGGCAATACCGTCGCCGTTATTTCTAACGGTACCGCCATTCTTGGTTTAGGTAATCTTGGACCGATGGCTTCAAAGCCAGTTATGGAAGGTAAAGCTTTGCTGTTCAAACGTTTTGCAAACCTAGATTCCATCGATATCCAAGTAAAACACCGCACTATCGATGAATTTGTTGATACCGTAGCCAACATTGCTGATACCTTTGGCGGTATCAACCTAGAAGATATTAAAGCACCTGACTGTTTTGAAATTGAACGTCGCCTGATTGAACGTTGTGATGTACCCGTCTTCCACGATGACCAACACGGTACTGCGATTGTTACGGCAGCAGGCATGCTTAACGCGATTGAACTGCAAGGCAAAGAACTCAACGAATGTACTATTGTTTGTCTAGGCGCAGGTGCAGCGGCTGTCGCGTGTATGGAGCTGCTGATTAAATGTGGTGCTATGCGTGAAAAGATCTACATGCTTGACCGTAAAGGCGTCATCCACACTCGTCGCGATGACATCAATGAATACAAACAGTTATTTGCCAATAACACAGACAAACGTACGTTGGAAGATGTGATTAAAGGCGCTGATCTGTTCTTAGGCGTTTCAGGCCCTAACCTACTGACGGCTGATGAACTCAAATTGATGGCGGATAAACCTGTAGTGTTTGCTTGTTCAAACCCAGATCCAGAAATCAAACCTGCACTGGCCCATGCTGTGCGTGACGATTTGATTATGGGTACAGGCCGAAGCGACTATCCAAACCAAGTTAACAACGTGCTTTGTTTCCCATTTATTTTCCGTGGTGCGTTAGACGTGCGCGCGAAAGTGATCAACGATGAAATGAAACTGGCAGCAGTTGCAGCCATTCGCGAGTTAGCGAAAGAGCCTGTGCCTGAAGAAGTGTTAAAAGCCGCTGGTGTTGATACATTAAGTTTTGGCACAGAATACATTATTCCTAAACCAATGGACCCACGCTTACTTCCTCGTGTGGCAAGAGCTGTGGCTCAAGCGGCTATTGATTCTGGTGTTGCACGTATCGAGATGCCAGAAAACTACATGGCGAACTAGTTTTGAGCCTAGTGGTTTAATTACTCGCTAATGCCACTTGCTAATGCATTGCATCAAAAAAGCCCTGATTCGTATCAGGGCTTTTTATATCTATCTGCACAATTAGGCGTAAAAACAGATTATCGACAACAATTAGTCGTCGTAAGCCTCGAATTCGATACCCATTTCAGTCATTAACGCTTTCACTTCAGCTGGAATATCATCCGGACGGTCTTTACGCAGGTCTTCATCCGTTGGTAGCGGCTGGCCTGTATATGCGTGCAAAAACGCCTCACATAAAAGCTCACTGTTGGTCGCATGACGCAGGTTATTGATTTGGCGGCGAGTACGCTCATCTGTGAGAATTTTCAATACCTTAAGAGGAATTGATACGGTAATTTTTTTCACCTGCTCACTTTTCTTCCCATGCTCTGCATAGGGGCTAATATATTCACCGTTCCAGTCTGCCATTGCGCACCTTCATTGTTCGAATTCGAGTAATAATTCCAAAGGCTAGATTTTAGCGGGATTTACCGCCATAAGCAAAGACATATAGACGTCTAGAAGTGTTGACGTCTTTAAATAAGATAAGTAAAGTATGATGCAATTCCCCAATATAGACGAACACATGTATTCTTACTGTAAATTTGGATGTCTATACACAAACTAATTGTAGTTGCAGTTAAGTGACAAGCGAGTCAGCAACAATGCAGCTTCAAATAGGACGGGTATATTTAAGAGTCTTAGGAAAGGAAACACTCATGACCAAACGTAAGTCAGCTACCATCGCCGTTCGTACCGGAATCGAATCAGATACTCAATACCACGCGGTCGTTCCACCCATTTATCTCTCGACTAACTACGGCTTTCCTGCGTTTGGCGAAGTTCCACAATATGACTATACCCGCTCTGGCAACCCTAACAGAGGTCTGCTAGAAAAAGCGTTATACGAATTAGAGAGCGGTGAGGGTGCAGTAGTGACCAACTGCGGCACTTCAGCTTTAAACTTGCTTGCGTCAACGTTTCTTAGTCCTAACGACTTAATTATCGCTCCTCATGATTGCTATGGCGGAACTTACCGTTTATTCAACACCCGTTCGAATAAAGGCGACTTCAAAGTTCAGTTTGTTGATCAATCGGATCAGCAAGCACTTGCAGCAGCATTGGCGAAAAAACCAAAACTGGTGTTGTTAGAAACACCTTCTAATCCACTAGTGCGAGTGGTTGATATCGAACAAATCTGCCAGCAAGCAAAAGCGGTTGGTGCTTTAGTGGCGGTAGACAATACTTTCTTAACCCCTATATACCAACAGCCCCTGACACTGGGCGCTGATTTTGTCATTCACTCTACGACTAAATTTATCAATGGTCACTCAGATGTGATTGGTGGTGTCGTGATCAGTAAAACCAAGGCTCATGCTGAAGAGCTTGCTTGGTGGGGGAACTGTATTGGCGCTACGGGAACACCGTTTGACAGCTATATGACACTGCGTGGTATTCGCACCCTAGGTGCACGCATGCGTGTGCATGAAGAAAGCTCTCTGCAAATTTTGGATTATTTGAAATCTCAATCATTGATTAAAACCATATACCACCCTAGCCTACCAGAGCACCCAGGGCATGAGATTGCGAAGAAACAGCAGCTTGGTTTTGGTTCAATGCTCAGTTTTGAATTTGCAGGTAGCTTCGATCAACTAAAATTCTTTGTGGGAGAGTTAAAACTCTTCTCACTCGCTGAATCTCTTGGTGGTGTGGAAAGTTTAATTTGTCACCCAGCGAGTATGACTCATCGCGCTATGGGCGAAGCTGCTCTTGCTGAAGCAGGTATTTCGCATCTGTTATTGCGTTTATCGATTGGCTTAGAAGATGCTTCTGATCTTATCGCTGATTTGGATCAGGCCTTTACCAAAGCTAAGGAGAAGTTTTAATGACGGTTTCACGCCAACTACATAAATTTGGTGGCAGTAGCTTAGCGGATCCTGAATGTTATTTACGCGTAGCGAACATTCTTAAAGAGTACTCACAACCTGAAGATTTAGTGGTTGTTTCAGCGGCAGGCAAAACAACCAACCGCTTGATTGCATTTTTAGAAGCATTGAACAAAGACGGCCGTGTGGCCCATGAAACATTGCAATCACTGCGTCAGTTTCAATGCAAATTGGTTGAAGACTTACTGGAAGGTGAAGTCGCAGATAACTTGTTGACGCAAGTGAATGGCGAATTCATTCGCTTAGGCGAACTGACGGCTCCGTTGTCAAAAGCGGAGCAAGCCGCTGTTCTCGGCCACGGTGAAGTATGGTCTGCTCGTCTGTTAGCGGCGTTACTCAACCAAAACAGCTTACCTGCAGTTTCTCAAGACGCTCGTGAATTTCTTCGTGCAGAAGCAGGTACGCAACCAGAAGTGGATCGCTCACGCTCTTATCCACTTATTAAGAAAGTACTGGCGCAGCATGCACATCATCGCATCGTGATTACCGGTTTTATGGCGCAGAATGACAATGGCGATACTGTACTGCTTGGACGTAATGGCTCTGACTACTCAGCAACAGTTATTGGTGCTTTAGCCGATGTTTCTCGTGTCACAATTTGGAGTGACGTTGCCGGTGTTTATAGCGCAGACCCTCGCATCGTAGCGAATGCTTGTCTGCTGCCTCTGCTGCGTTTAGATGAAGCGAATGAACTGGCTCGCCTTGCCGCTCCTGTGTTACACAGCCGCACATTACAACCCGTAGCTCAAAGTGCAATGGATCTTCAACTGCGCTGTAGCCATAAGCCAGAGTCCGGTTCAACCAAAATTGAACGTGTATTAGCCTCTGGCCGTGGTGCTAAAATCATCACCTCATTGGATGAAGTGCTGCTGATTGAACTGGAATTCGGTCACGGACATGATTTCGCCCGCATTTACGATGAGACACTTGAGAAGCTAAAACGCGAGCAACTTGAACCTCTCGCATTTGAAGCCCAAGCAGACCAGCACCAACTCCGCTTGGCTTATACCGCAGAGATCGCGTCGGGTGCTTTGTCATATCTGCAAGACATTGCGACTGCTGCAGATATAAAACTGAGAGAAGGCTACACCTTAGTCGGTGCTGTCGGTGCTGGCGTCACCAAAAATCCAAATCACAGTTACGGTTTCTACCAACAGTTGAAAAATGCACCCGTTGAATTTATCTGCGAAGCCGAGTCAGAACTGAGCTTAGTGGCGGTACTCCGCCAAGCGCCAGTAGAGAAACTCGTCGTCGGTGTACACAATCAGATTTTCCAAGCTCAGAAACGCGTAGCACTTGTTCTATGCGGGAAAGGCAACATCGGTTCTAGCTGGCTGAAGCTGTTTGCAGAACAGAAAGAAGAACTCGAAAAGCGTCGCGGAATGAACTTTGAACTGGTCGCGGTCGTGGACAGTCAGACTTACTGGTTTGATCCACAAGGTATAGACCCTGAGACAGTGCTGAATCGTTACCACGATGAAGCGATCCCGAATGAGGACAATAGCTGGCTGTACAAAGTTGGCAAACTGCAAGGCTACGACGATGCTATTGTGCTGGATGTGACTGCAAGTAAAGTTCTGGCTAACCAGTATCTGGATATCGCAGAGCAAGGCATGCACCTTATCTCCGCCAATAAGGTAGCGGGCTCCGCATCGACTGAATACTACAACCAAGTGAAAGATGCCTTTGCAAAGATCAGCCGTCACTGGTTGTACAACGCAACGGTAGGCGCTGGTTTGCCTATTAACCACACTGTTCGTGATTTACGAGAGAGTGGCGATGACATTACTGCCTTGTCAGGTATTTTCTCTGGCACTTTGTCTTGGCTGTTTCAACAATACGATGGCTCAATTCCGTTTAGTGAGCTGGTTGATCTCGCATGGCAGCAAGGGCTGACTGAACCGGACCCACGTAACGACTTAGACGGTTCAGACGTCATGCGTAAGCTGGTTATCCTTGCCCGAGAATCCGGTCTAGACGTTGAGCCTCAGAGCATTCGCGTTGAGTCTTTGGTTCCAGAAGAACTGCGCGATATCTCGTTGGATGATTTCCTCGACAACAGTCAGTTACTCAATGAACGATTAGCTGAGCGTCTGGCTAAAGCGCAAAAGCAGGACAAAGTGCTTCGCTATGTTGCTCGTCTGGAAAAAAACGGTAAAGCAAGCGTCGGCGTTGAAGCTCTGGAAAAAGATCACCCACTGGCGAACTTATTGCCTTGTGACAACATCTTCGCTATCGAAAGCCGATGGTATAAAGACAATCCGCTGGTCATTCGCGGGCCTGGGGCTGGTCGAGAAGTGACTGCTGGAGCAATTCAGTCTGACCTCAACCTACTTTCCAGCTTCTTATAACTTTATAAAACTCGCCGTAACTGGCGAGTTTTATTGTTTATAGCTAGCAAACTCTCTCAAGCCAGAATATCACTCGAAGTTGTCGGCTTTTGATATGAAATATCAACTTTTGGAGTTTAAAAGAGTTGAATTGGCTTCACGATCAACATGAGAAAAATTCATAATAGTTAAGTTGACATTAAAACGTATTCAATACATTCTGTAGCCATATAGACGTCTAAACGTCAATCTAAACGAATATCAGCGTTTGTAGTGCAAGCTACAAGGAGAAAAAAGATGGGATACACACACGCAGGCCATATCGACGCTTTAAATCAGAATATTTCTGAACTTTCTAACATTAATGTGTCTTTTGAGTTTTTTCCGCCTAGTTCAGAAAAAATGGAAGAAACCTTGTGGAACTCTGTACACCGTCTAAAAACTCTTCAACCAAAGTTTGTCTCTGTTACCTATGGTGCAAACTCTGGTGAACGTGACCGTACCCACTCGATCATCAAAGCAATCAAGGAGCAAACTGGCCTTGTTTCTGCGCCACACTTGACCTGTATTGACGCTTCTCGTGAAGAACTGATCAACATCGCTGATGATTACTGGGCAAACGGCATTCAAAACATTGTGGCCCTGCGAGGTGACATTCCTCCTGGCGGTGGCAAACCTGAAATGTACGCATCCGATCTGGTTGAGTTACTGAAATCTCGCCACGATTTTGATATCTCAGTAGCGGCATTTCCAGAGGTACACCCTGAAGCAAAAAGTGCTCAAGCGGATTTACTGAACCTGAAACGCAAAGTCGATGCAGGTGCAAACCGTGCCATTACTCAGTTCTTCTTCGATGTAGAAAGCTACCTGCGTTTTCGTGACCGCTGTGTAGCGGCAGGCATTGATGTGGAAATCGTACCGGGTATTCTGCCAGTATCTAACTTTGCTCAAGCATCTCGCTTTGCTGCACAAAACAATGTGAAAGTACCAAGCTGGATGGCAAAACAATTCGAAGGTTTGGAAGATGATCCTGTGACACGCCAGCTAGTAGGTGCAAGTCAGGCAATTGATATGGTTCGTGTTCTTTCACGCGAAGGCGTAAAGGACTTCCATTTCTATACGCTAAACCGTGCAGAAATGACTTATGCGCTTTGCCATACTTTAGGTGTTCGCCCTACTCGCTAACATCAAACAAAGCTGTTCTAACTGGATATTCGAAACATAAAAAAACGCCGATAATCTTCGGCGTTTTTTTGTTTGTGAAAAGCGTAGGCTTATTCCACATCATCCATTTTGCCAAGCAGGTTACGGATGCGTTCTTGCCATTGGTCGTGCTCTTGTTGAATTTGTTGTGCTTTTTGAATAGAAGCTTCGTGGTTTGCTTTTAACTCATTCGCTTCTTCTACTAGCTTTTGCTTCTCTTCTTTAAGCTCTTCAACTTCCATTTGCAGTAGAGCGATTGTGTCAACCGCAGTTTGAATTTTTGCTTCTAGTTGTTCTAGTACTTCAAAAGACATGGTACTTACCCTTTATTGATTCGGTTGCAATGGACAAAACGTCACTGATTGCCCCATTCTACTCAGCCCAGCCCAGAGAAACACTCACTATATTCGATCTTTTTCGCTATTCGCTTAAAAAAACAGCGCAATTTTACCTAACGCTAACTTTCATCTAAGAAAGTGACTACAGCTCGATCGGAATACGCCCAGTAACGTGTTAAATCTCACTATCTTTTGATCCAATACAACTCTCTGCTAGGCTAATTAGCAAACGTTTTCCTACTATTATGTTAGAATGCCGCCCAAAATTATCCCCTATCGTTCTGAGTTGGAGTGAAAATGAAACGTGATTTAGCAATGGCTTTTTCCCGAGTCACAGAAGGTGCTGCACTAGCCGGTTATAAATGGCTTGGTCGTGGCGATAAAAATGCTGCTGATGGCGCAGCCGTAGAAGTCATGCGTACACTACTGAATCAAACAGAAATCCAAGGCGAAATTGTTATTGGTGAAGGGGAAATCGACGATGCTCCTATGTTGTTCATCGGTGAAAAAGTTGGTTTAGGTGGTGATGAAGTCGATATCGCCGTTGACCCAATCGAAGGCACTCGTATGACGGCGATGGGACAATCGAATGCACTAGCGGTACTTGCGGCTGGCGAAAAAGGCAGTTTCTTGAAAGCGCCAGATATGTACATGGAAAAACTGGTTGTTGGTCCGGGTGCGAAAGGCTGTATCGATCTGAATAAACCGCTAAAAGAAAACTTAGAAAACATTGCTCAAGCTTTAGGTAAATCACTTGATACGCTTGTTGTTACAACGCTTGCAAAACCTCGCCACGACGCGGTAATAGCGGAAATGCAGCAAATGGGTGTTCGTGTATTTGCTGTGCCAGACGGCGATGTAGCAGCTTCTATTTTGACATGTATGCCAGATAGCGAAGTGGATGCAATGTACTGCATCGGCGGTGCACCTGAAGGTGTGGTTTCGGCTGCTGTTATTCGTGCTCTTGACGGCGATATGCATGGACGTCTGCTTCCTCGTCATCAAGTGAAAGGTGACACAGAAGACAACCGTATTTGGGGCGCAAGCGAACTTGAACGCTGCAAACAAATGGGTGTTGAAGCAAACGTGGTTCTGAAGATGGAAGATATGGCGCGCAGTGACAATATTATCTTCTCAGCGACAGGTATCACTAAAGGTGATCTGCTAGAAGGTATTTCGCGTAAAGGCCATATTGCAACAACCGAAACTCTGTTGGTTCGTGGTCGTTGCCGTACTATTCGTCGTATCAAATCGATTCACTACTTAGAACGTAAAGACGCAGAAATTCGCGACATTATTCTCTAAGAATTAAGCATAAAAAAAGACCGCACTAGCGGTCTTTTTGTGTTTAATCTTTGTCTTCAAACGTTGCTTAGAATAACTCTTCAGCCACTTTGTAAAGATCGGTACGAACTGGACGACGCATGTTTTCAATCGCATCGATGATGTCATGGTGAACCAATTCTTCTTTTTGGATACCAACACAACGACCACCGTGGCCTTCCATTAATAGGTGAACTGCGTAGTTACCCATACGAGAAGCCAATACACGGTCAAACGCTGTTGGTTTACCACCACGTTGGATGTGACCAAGAATTGTTGCGCGAGTTTCACGCTTAGTTGCTTTCTCGATCTCTTTCGCCAGTACATTTGCATCCACCATCAACTCAGTAAGAGCAATGATTGCGTGCTTCTTACCTTTTTTGATGCCGTCTTGAATGTTTGAAATCAGGCTATCCATATCTAATCCTGTTTCAGGAGTAATGATGTACTCACAACCACCCGCAATTGCAGATGTCAGAGTTAAATCACCACAATGACGACCCATGATTTCTACGATAGAAATACGTTGGTGAGATGAAGAAGTATCACGTAGACGGTCAATAGATTCGATAACAGTATTAAGTGCTGTTAAGTAACCGATAGTGTAATCAGTACCTGCGATATCGTTATCAATTGTGCCCGGAAGACCGATACATGGGTAACCCATTTCAGTCAGTTTCTTAGCACCCATGTACGAACCATCACCACCGATAACAACGAGCGCTTCGATACCGTGCTTATTCAAGTTTTCGATAGCTTTTTCACGTACTGCGACTTCTTTGAACTCAGGGAAGCGAGCTGAACCTAAGAAAGTACCACCACGGTTGATTACATCAGAAACACTTGAACGGTCAAGTTTCTTAATGCGGTCTTCATATAGACCGTGGTAACCGTCATAGATACCATAGACTTCAATGCCTGCGCTTAACGCTGTACGTACTACACCGCGAATTGCCGCGTTCATACCCGGAGCATCGCCACCACTAGTCAAAACACCGATCTTTTTTATCATGATCACCCTCAATTTTTTGAAATTTGTATAGCTATTTTTGGCGCTGCCCGAAATTGTATTCGAACAGCAGAATCTTGTAATTATGTTTGTATGTTAGAAGAACTAACTTGCTTAGCATGCGCTGCTATAAAGCTTTTTACCCAGAAACAGTATTACAGTTTTGCACTATCCCATCGTTGATTCACATCAGATTCATGCATTTTATTCATACCGCAAAAAAATATAGTCGATCTGACAAGCTTTGTCGCTACCACGGTTGAAGTTTTTGTTTCCTCTCAGGGCCAAACATTAACGAGTACGGATCTTGGTGAATCAAGACATCCGCCCCCGGAAAAGCCTTACATAATTTGTCATCGACAACGTCTGCAATCCGATGCGCTTCAATCAAAGGCATCTTGTCATCCAGTTCTAAGTGTAGCTGAATAAATCTCACTGGCCCTGACATGCGAGTTCGCAGATCATGAACCCCCATAACACCTTCTACAGACAGAGAAATCTGACGTATCTGTTCCCTTTCCTCTTCAGGAAGTTGCCTATCGAGTAACGTTTGAATGGCTTCTTGCACCATTTTGTAAGCACTGAATAGGATAAAACAGCCGATACCAATTGCAAACACCGCATCTGCTTGTGTCACACCAAACCAGCTTAGGCCTAATGCAATCATAATAGCGCCATTCATGTATAAGTCTGACTGATAATGCAGTGAATCCGCAGCAATTGCCTGACTGCCTGTCTTCTTAACCACATGACGCTGAAAAAGCACCAGACCAAAGGTCACAATGATCGCCAATAAGCTGACATAAATACCGTACTCAGGAGTTTGCAGTTCATGCGGGCGGAAAAAGCGATCAACACCATTAAGAATGAGGAAACAAGCAGAACCGGAGATAAACATAGCTTGAGCAAGTGCAGCCAACGATTCCGCCTTGCCATGACCAAATGCATGTTCTCTGTCAGCCGGCTGAAGGGAATAGCGCAACACCACAAGGTTTACCACAGAAGCGGCGATATCCAACATTGAGTCGATGAGAGATGCCAGTAAACTGACCGACCCGGTTACCCACCAAGCCGCAACTTTAATGATCAAAAGTAAGGTAGCAACACAGGTTGCTGTCCACGCAGCAATTGTGACTAAACGTGCGTATTCCTTTTTCATAACGTCTTACCTTAACAAACAATGCATTGATTATACCTAAAAGCTCTCAGGATGCTTGTTTGAGAATAAAATTAGTCACAGGTTTAACCAGACAAGAAAAGGCAGCCTAAGCTGCCTTTGAATCACTGCACGCATTCAATACGTGACTTATTGCATCATAGGTGCCATGGATTGGCCTTGAGGGCCTCCACGCATCATGCCTTGGCCGCGTGGACCTTGACCACCTTTTCCACCTTGACCGTTAGGACCACCTTGTCCAAACAACACACATTCGTTCATACGGTCTTGTTGAATTGATGCCAGTTTTGTTTTTTGATCTGCAGTTAACACGTTCATCATCTCGTTGCGGTGCTGCATCATAGCCACACGCTGCTCTGCGCGAAGTTGAACCATTTGTTCTGCCAGTTTTTTCGCTGCGGCTTCATCGAAGTTTGATGACATCACCAAATCGCGTTCTTGCTGTTTCAAAGCGCGCATTTCAGAGTGTTTGCCACTGCGTTGTGCATGCATCGCATCACGTTGTTTTAGGCGAAGCTCTGCCATTTTTGCTTTCTGCTCAGGAGTGACATTCAATTGAGAAAACATTTCTGGGTTCATCATGCCACCACGTCCACAGTCACCACCAAAATCGCGACCCGGACCTTTACCGCCACCAGCTGCAAATACAGCGGCTGAGCCTAAAGTAATTGGTAGAACAATAGCTGCAAGGATCATTCTTTTTGCCAGTTTCATAATCTTTTCCTTCTCGTTGGGACTTGAATCGGCTGCCTGTGCAGCGCTTAAATTTATAATACGACTTGGCATGTAAAGCTGTGTTTAAGAAGCGTAAATAATCGTAAAGGGCGAGTTTAGCTATGATCCCAAAGCTTAATTCACAGTACACTATATTCAGCAACCACCGTTTTGATTGAACGGTTTATATTGAACGACTGTTGGCAGTAAACAATGGATTGGCAGTTCGTAATGTTTTGAGGTAACCATGGCACACATCCTACTGATTGATGACGACACAGAATTAACCGGCTTGCTGAAAGAAGTTTTAAGCTATGAAGGGTTTGACGTATCCGAAGCTAACGATGGAGAAGCAGGGCTACACGCGGTCAATGACAGTGTCGATTTAATTTTGCTCGATGTCATGATGCCTAAGCTCAACGGCATGGAAACGCTGAAAAAAATACGCGAAAAATGGCAGACACCCGTGCTGATGCTCACCGCCAAAGGTGAAGAAATTGATCGCGTGATAGGTTTAGAACTGGGGGCTGATGACTATCTTCCAAAACCGTTTAGTGATCGAGAATTATTGGCAAGAATTCGTGCAGTACTGCGCCGTACTCAGCAACACCAAAACAAACATTCAGACATGATTGAATGCCAAGATATTCAGGTTTTTCCGGGTAAGCAAGAAGCTTACTGCCAAGGTGAACTGCTCGATCTCACGTCCACAGAGTTCGCCCTATTAACCCACTTTGTTCAAAACCCGGGCAACACCATCACCAAAGAAGATCTGAGTCTTGATGTACTGGGCAAAAGGTTAGCCGCTTTTGACCGCGCCATAGACATGCATGTTTCAAACCTTCGTAAAAAACTGCCTGAACGCGCAGATGGAAAAGCGAGAATCAAAACACTTCGAGGAAGAGGTTACCTAATGGTGTTGGAGGATTAATGCGTTTACCAACATTCAACAATCTCTATGGACGTATCTTTGCCATATTCTGGCTCACCATGTTTTTGGTGTTGCTGGCAGTATTGGCCATTCCCCATTTAGATCCACGAAAATCTCGCGACTTACCGCCAGAGATGCATCAACGCATCATCGTGCAGAAAGAGATGCTTGAAGAGCATTTTAGAGACGAAACCAATCTCACGCGTATTCTGATGTTCCTTGAGGGAAATGGAAACCGTGGTTTCGGGCCGATGAAGCATAATGAAGACCGAGATGAGCGACCACGTTTCTTTGTCACTGATTTAGACGGTAACGTGTTAACCGCTCGCGAGCGCCCAGATTTCAAATACAAGGCACTGCAAAACTTTGCGACCAGTATTGAATCCATCGATAAGCCGCAGCAACGCCTATATGGTCGATACATGATTGCTGGGCCTGTGCCTGTTGTTTTAGCCAAACGAAACCTGTTGCTCTATGTCGGTTTCCGCTGGGATCTACCACCACCTTTGTTACTTCAGTTGTTTGATAAACCAGTACAACTGCTGTTAGCCGTTATGTTAGTCAGTACTCCGCTTCTGTTATGGCTTGCCTGGGCACTGAGTAAGCCAGCACAACGTCTGGCACAAGCCGCTCAGCGCGTGGCGCGTGGACAATTTGAAGCAGACCCAGATCTTGAGAAAGGTACTATGGAGTTTCGTCAGGCTGGCCGTAGCTTCAACCAAATGGTTGAAGCCGTAAACCTAATGATCTCTGGCCAGCAGAGACTACTGTCTGATATCTCCCACGAGCTGCGTTCTCCACTTACCCGCTTACGTATGGCTAACGCACTGGCAACCCGCAAACAAGGTACCAGTAGCGAACTTGAGCGAATAGACACCGAAGCTCAGCGCTTAGAACAGATGATTGGTGAATTGCTCGAACTGTCGAGAATGCAGACGAATAGTCACCTGAGTAGTGAAGAGCAACCTCTGCGTAGCCTCTGGGAAGAATTGCTTAGCGATGCTCAGTTTGAAGCAGAGCAAATGAATAAAAAGCTGCATTTTGATGATATTCCTAATGTCACTATTTCTGGTAACCCAAAACTATTAATGAGTGCCTTAGAAAACATCGTTCGTAATGCTATTTATTACAGTAAAGACAACATCGTTGTGCACTTTTCTGCCACTGATAATCAGTTGACAGTATCGGTAGAAGATGACGGAGATGGCGTACCCGACGACGAGTTGTCGCAAATTTTTCGCCCGTTTTATCGCGTTTCAACAGCGAGAGACAGACACAGTGGCGGCACAGGTTTAGGTTTAGCCATCACCGAAAGTGCCATTCGCCAGCACAGTGGCGTGATTGAAGCTAGCCGCAGCTCACTCAATGGCTTAAAAGTTCAGTTCACCTTGCCAATCTAATCAAGATTCACTGTAACTTGTGATTTATGGGGCGAGAGATTTATACTCGCCCCTTATTTAACAGTCCCACCACAAAAGATTAGGTCTTGTGATTTCACAAACCTGGTAAGGAAATTAACCGTTATGTTTGATATTGCTCTGTACGAGCCAGAAATCGCCCCTAACACAGGAAACATTATTCGTTTATCCGCAAACTGTGGTGCGAACCTTCATTTAATCGAACCGCTTGGCTTTGATTTAGAAGAAAAAAAAGTACGCCGCGCCGGTCTGGATTACCACGACTTAGC
Source organism: Vibrio diazotrophicus (assembly GCF_038452265.1). Classification (NCBI taxonomy): domain Bacteria; kingdom Pseudomonadati; phylum Pseudomonadota; class Gammaproteobacteria; order Vibrionales; family Vibrionaceae; genus Vibrio; species Vibrio diazotrophicus. The sequence continues at coordinate 212,073 of NZ_CP151842.1, read as the reverse complement.
ACGAGTGACTCGCCATAAAGACTATAACGCCTTTCTGAACTACCTAGCTGAGCGTGGCGACTACCGCATTTTCGCCTGTACTACCAAAACAACAGGGCATCATGTGGATGCCAAATTCCAAAAAGGTGATGTGCTGCTTTTCGGTCCTGAAACACGCGGCCTTCCAGCCGAAGTTATCGAGAGCTTACCGATGGAACAGCGCATCCGTATTCCAATGATGCCAGATGCGCGCAGCCTGAACCTGTCTAACGCTGTTGCCATTATTGCGTTTGAAGCGTGGCGACAAATGGGATTTGAAGGAGCGTTGTAATCTCTGTGTACTCTGCTCATAGCGGTAAAAAATGATAGATCAAAAAAGCTCTGGCACAGACCAGAGCTTTTTTATTGGGGATTCAATACTCAGTGAAGGCGATGATTTGAATTCTGATCATCATCATCGTCTTTTTTCTCGAATTCACCATCAAAGGTCTGTCCCTGATGGGAATCATGCGGACGGTGAGGATCACGCTCAAAATGGCTGGAATGAAAACCACCTGACAGATTTGACACCACCACTTTGCTCATTAGGTATTTAGCAATCATCGCACGCGGCGCTGGTAATAGAACCAACATACCCATCGCATCTGTCATAAAGCCTGGGGTGAGAAGTAAAACACCCGCAACCGCAAGCATCACACCTTCAACAATTTGCTGTGCTGGCATTTCACCGCGTTGCATGCGTTGTTGAACAGTAAGCAGCGTTTGCAAACCTTGACTTCTGACTAAGGAAGCCCCGACAAACGCGGTAATCAAAACCAAAGCAATCGTCGGCCACAAGCCCAACATACCGCCGACTTGAATAAACAAGCCAATCTCGATAATAGGCACAGCAATAAATAGAATTAGTAAAATCGGAAACACGGCTCCTCCTTATTTTGCTACACCTTAGCGCCAACAATTCGCCAGCGCAATGGAAAAGCGTCTTAGGCTCAACTACCTTTTAAGTAGATTTTGAGCCAGAACTATAACTATGAAGCGAATTTCCAGCACTATCAAAACCGGTATTGTGTTGTGGCTTGTGTTGTCACTCGTTCCGCTCGCCTATTACTTTCATCTTAAAGACAAAGCTCATCAGTTTTTTATCGCTCACTTAGAAGCACAAGGGCTGCAGTTCCTCTCGTATGTAGACTCCAAGGCTCGGCGTACACACTCGCAAATTCAACAGACTTTTTATGAATTAAGCCATTCGTCTCTGCTCAATGATTTTGCCGTGAACAGAAATCCTCAATTTCGTCATTATCTTGAAAGCCAGTGGTATCTGGCAGCCTTCAACTCAACGCTTTTTTACCAATTGCGTTTTATCGATAACCGAGGCTACGAGGTAATTCGGGTTGATTACATGCCCAACATGTCCCATCCCTATGTGGTACCCAATGACCGACTACAAAACAAAAGCAATCGCGACTATTTCCTTTACGCCCAAAAACTGGCGAATGGAGAGCAAGGGCATTTCGGTATTGACTTAGAATTTGAGAACGATAAACCCATCATTCCCTACAAACCCGGATACAGAATCATTTACCCAATTATTGCCAACTCAGTCAGACAAGGGTACTTCGTTGCCAATCTAGATGTTATGACCATCATCGAACAAATCACCAGCAACACCCAAAACCTGAATGTCGATTTCATCGATAATCACGGTTACTACATCATTAGCAGCGACAAAAATAAATTGTTTGGTGATCTAATTCAGTCTCGCTCAGATAACAATTTATCCTTAAAAAACGGAGAGGTTTGGCGAGCCATTCAACAGAGCCAAAGTTCCGGTAATAGCGTCTTAACAGACAGAGGGTTATATATTTTCCAGCGCTTTAGTAGTCCCTTATTTGGTTCACAGAATACTTTAACCATGCTGACCATGTATCCACCGTCTGCCATTTCAGGGCTACTTTCAGAAAGAACCAAACAGCTCAAAATTGAAGCCACGGTTATTTGGTTATTTCTGGGGCTTCTCTCAATTATAATTGCGATGTTTATGGATGCGTTTCGACGCATTAAGGCCGACCAAACCTATGCTGAATATGCGATAGAGAACAGTATGGCAGTGGTGGTCACCGATAAGAATATGAGAATACTGAGGGTTAATACTGGCTTTTGTAACTTGGTAAACAGCGATGTAAGCTTATTGCATGGTGGCAACATCATCGATTTCTTTGAGTCTCAAACGAAACAAAGTCTGATTCAAAGGCAGCTTTCGATTCGCGGGATGTGGCAAGGACACCTATCCTTACACACGACTGATAATAAAGAAGTCATTTGCCAAACTGAAATACACGCGATTTTGGGTAAACTGAAAAACATTCAATACTATGTCTATTCCTTTACCGACATTTCCGAGCATCACAACACCATTATCACACTCAAGGAGCGCACAGAACGCGACCCTGCGACGTCTTTGTGGAACAAGAAGAAATTCGACCAGAACCTCCAATATCAAAGTCGCTTAAAACAACGCTATGCCAATCATCCAACTTGCTGCCTTGCTGTGCTGGATATAGATTCGTTCAAGCAAATTAACGACACATTTGGGCACACCGTTGGCGATGAGGTCATTTTGTATATCGCTAATCAACTGCGCATGGTACTGCGCGATACCGATTTTATTGCACGAATTGGTGGCGATGAGTTTGCCGTTCTGATTCAACACACGGATCTTGAAAAAGCCAAAGCACTTATGCAGCGAGTAGCCACGGACATCAGTAACTGGACACTTTATGATGTGACAATCAGCGTGGGGTTGGCTGAAGTCACTTCAGATGCAAATCAAACATTCTCAAATGCAGACCAAGCCATGTACCGTTCTAAACGTAAAGGGAAGAACTGTATTTCCATTCACGGGCAAGAGACTTTGCACGTTTTAGGGTCAGATTCCCGATAAACTTGATTTTTACTGACATAAAAGGTGACGAAGTTACTATTTTTTAATTACAACTTAAGTATCATACGTTGCTATATCAGGACGGTTTTCCAGCCAATTATTCTGATGAATGGATTCTTAATACAGATACGGCTTACTGTAATCAATATCAATAGAATTATTCTCTAAGGATCCAACTATGGCTACTCTATTTGAAGCTACACAAACAGCTCAACCAGCCAATCGTATTGAAGAAGATCTACTAGGTCAACGTCACGTCCCTGCTGATGCCTACTACGGTATCCATACACTTCGAGCAATTGAAAACTTTAACATTTCCAGTGCAACGATATCTGATGTTCCTGAGTTCATTCGTGGCATGGTAATGACCAAGAAAGCGGCCGCTCTTGCAAACAAAGAGTTAGCCGTTATTCCAAAAGATGTCGCAAACTACATCATTCAAGCGTGTGATGTGATCCTTGAAACAGGTAAGTGCATGGATCAATTCCCGACAGATGTATTCCAAGGCGGCGCTGGTACTTCAGTCAACATGAATACCAACGAAGTCATTGCCAACTTAGCGCTAGAGCTAATGGGCAAAGAAAAAGGCCAATACCAGTTCATTAACCCGAATGACCACGTAAACCGCAGCCAATCTACCAACTGTGCTTACCCAACGGGTTTCCGCATTTCTGTATACAACAGCGTGCTAAAACTGATTGAAGCGATTGAGTATTTGAAAGGCGCGTTCGAACTTAAGAGCCAAGAATTCACCACTGTAATCAAGATGGGTCGTACACAGCTGCAAGATGCTGTACCAATGACTGTGGGCCAAGAGTTTCACGCTTGGGCGGTAACATTGAACGAAGAAATTCGTGCTCTGGAATACACCTCTAAGCTACTGCTTGAAATTAACCTAGGTGCAACCGCAATCGGTACTGGCTTAAACGCAGCACCGGGTTACCAAGCTTTGGCAGTAAAACACTTAGCAGAAGTAACAGGTTTAGAAGTTGTACCGGCTGAAGATCTTATCGAAGCAACGTCAGACTGTGGTGCATACGTAATGGCTCACGGTGCGTTAAAACGCCTAGCAGTGAAACTGTCTAAAATTTGTAATGACCTACGTCTGCTTTCTTCAGGGCCTCGCGCAGGCTTAAATGAGATAAACCTTCCTGAACTTCAAGCAGGTTCTTCTATCATGCCGGCGAAAGTAAACCCTGTTGTTCCAGAAGTGGTAAACCAAGTGTGCTTTAAAGTACTTGGTAACGACAACACTGTGTCTTTTGCAGCTGAAGGCGGTCAATTACAGTTGAACGTAATGGAGCCAGTAATTGCTCAAGCGATGTTTGAATCGATCTCACTGCTTTCAAATGCGTGTGTAAACCTTCGCGACAAATGTATTGACGGTATTACAGTCAATAAAGAAGTTTGCGAAAACTACGTGTTTAACTCTATCGGTATCGTGACCTACTTGAACCCATACATCGGTCACCACGAAGGTGACATTGTAGGCAAAATCTGCGCCGAAACAGGTAAGAGTGTCCGAGAAGTGGTTTTAGAGCGTGGACTACTTACGGAAGATGAGCTTGATGACATTTTCTCTGTAGAGAACTTAATGCGCCCGCAATATAAAGCTAAACGCTACGAGTAATTCTCTGTTCATTGTTGATATAAAAAAGGAGCTTAGGCTCCTTTTTTCTCTTCTATAACAATTAAATTGATTCATATCAAAAAAATCACTAATAACTTTAACTACATACTCTTGAATAAAATTCCATAAAAATCTTAAAAGAAAACAATAACAGCCAAAAGAAAAAGAGAGCAAAGAAAACTAAAGAATAGAATTTCATTAAATATAACAAAATACCCCGAAATTATTTTTCAATTATTCTCTTCCCAAATCAACCCTCCATTGTTTTGTGAGGAAATGCAAAGTTAGTTATATCTAGCCAAATTAAAATCCCAATAAGAATTAAATCGAAAGCCTAACAACTAAATAAACTTATTATTTTTATAATGAAAAATAATACTTTTCTAATGCGTAGTAATTAATTCACTACTTCATAAGATTTTAATATCCAATTTATTGAAATAGGGAATAACAATTTTAGCCACTGAAAACATTGGGATTATAGGTCCAAATGTAAGGAGATAGCTATGACAACCCAAACAGTATCTACGGAACCTAAAGGTGGATTCTTTTCTAACTTTAAATTTCCTTCTGCTTATACAATCTTATTTTTATTAATTGCTCTCGTAGCAGCCCTTACTTGGGTTGTTCCCGCCGGACAATACGAGCGCACAATGAACGAAGATTTAGGCCGAGAGGTTCCTATTGCTGGTACATATCAGCCAACCGAAGGAAACCCTCAAGGAATCATTGATGTTTTAATGGCACCGATTGATGGCTTCTACAATCATAATAGCTACGAAGCAGCGGCTATTGACGTATCGCTGTTCATTTTGGTTATTGGCGGTTTTCTAGGCCTTGTGACAAAGACAGGGGCTATAGATGCGGGCATTGCACGAGTAACAGCGCGCCTTGAAGGCAGAGAAGAACTGATGATTCCAATCCTAATGGCCCTATTTGCCACAGGAGGAACTGTCTATGGCATGGCAGAAGAGTCACTACCGTTTTATACCCTGTTAGTGCCAGTCATGATGGCTGCAAGATTTGACCCCGTTGTTGCTGCAGCAACAGTGCTACTTGGCGCGGGCATTGGCACTCTCGGTTCAACCATTAATCCATTTGCAACGGTTATTGCCGCCAATGCGGCAGGAATCCCGTTTACTGATGGCATTTTGTTAAGAGCCGCCATGCTTATCATTGGCTGGGTTGTTTGCGTGCTCTACGTTATGCGTTACGCAAAAATGGTTCGAGCTGACCAAACAAAATCTATTGTGTTTGACAAATTTGAGGAAAACAAAGCGCACTTCCTCGGGAGCCAAAGCGATGAGTCTATCGAATTCACTGGCACTCGAAAGCTTATCCTAACGATATTTGCCGCTGCATTCGGTGTGATGATTTATGGTGTTTCCGTTGCAGGTTGGTGGATGGCAGAAATATCAGCCATGTTCTTAGGTGCAACTATCATCATTGGTTTGGTAGCACGCATGAGTGAAGAGGAGTTCACTAGTAGCTTTATAGACGGAGCTCGAGATTTACTAGGCGTTGCATTAATTATTGGGATTGCTCGAGGGATAGTCGTAGTAATGGATCAGGGAATGATTACCGATACTATCCTAAACTCTGCTGAACAAGCAGTGACTGGGCTTTCTTCAGTAATTTTCATCAATGTAATGTATTTATTAGAAATTCTACTCTCTTTCCTCGTCCCGTCATCATCAGGCTTAGCGGTGCTAACCATGCCTATCATGGCTCCACTAGCCGATTTTGCTGGAGTAGGAAGAGAGTTGGTAGTCACCGCTTACCAATCAGCATCGGGTATTGTGAACCTCATAACTCCAACCTCAGCTGTTGTTATGGGTGGTTTAGCAATTGCGCGTGTTCCTTATGTTCGTTGGATAAAATGGGTTGCACCTTTATTGGGTATTCTGTGTATTTTAATTATGGCTACACTAAGCATTGGTGTTTTCCTGTAGAACTTTCCTGCCCCATCAGCCGCGCTAAGCGCGGCTTTTTTATTGCCGAATGTAGACTTCACGTCAATGCGTTAGCGCCCTCCTCCAACACTCCCACTTATATTTATTGCCGCAATTTCTCTTAAACAAGGCGGCTCAAATAAATACGACTCCTGTCGTTCAGATATCAAGCATGCTGATAGCCCCTTTTCCAACGAGGCAGCTTCCATCTGCCCAACAACGTCGCTCATTCACTTCCATCCTTTTTTAAAAGAAAATTTGATATTCGGGATAATTAGCACATATATCGGAAATATTATTCTAAATATATTTATCACAATAATTATGAGATTACTTTTTATAATTAATAGAATACAAAATGTAATCCGAAGATAGAAACCACTCTAAAACACACCTAAAAAACAACTTGCTTTAGATCAAATTTCATCAATTTATTTTATTAACAAACACAAAATAAAGACTAAAGAAGTAACTAGCTACTCTGATTTCCTGCATATAAAAATAAAAAAACCATGCAAAAAACATCTAGAACAGTGAATAAAATTCCCATTGATTCACCGCACGCATATACACAATAGATAAATACATGCGTTCGCCAATGAGTAAATCGACTTATTTTTCATTAAATCACTTCATTTACCCAAACAAAAATAGAAAAACAAAATGAATAATTTTTGTTAAAAACACCTTTCAACCACAATAAATCCATAAATAACAATTTGTGATTAATATCCAAGAAAGGTAGGAAACCCACCTTAATATAAATATCAGAACAAAGAAAAAACTAATTATAAAACACCCTATAAACGCTATTAAATAATTATGTATTTAATAGGATTGGAAACAAAGAATATAGAGAGATACGATTATGAGTAAGTTATATGTAGGTTCAGAAATCGGTCAGCTACGTCGTGTTTTAATTCACCGCCCAAGACGTGCGCTCTGTCATTTAACTCCATCAAACTGCCATGATTTATTGTTTGATGATGTATTGGATATCGAACGTGCGGGCAAAGAACACGATATTTTTGCCAATACTCTACGTAACGAAGGTGTTGAAGTACTGCTACTCACTAATTTGCTCGCTGAAACATTGGACGTTCCTGAAGCCAAAGAATGGCTACTCAACACGCAAATTTCTGACTATCGCTTCGGTCCAACGTTTGCCAACGACCTTCGCTGTTATCTAAATGATCTACCAACTATCGAATTAGCCAAAATACTCACGGGTGGGCTTTCATTCGGTGAAATGCCTATGAAGTCATCTTCCTTTATTCAGCAAATGAACAAAACCAATGACTTCATTATTAAGCCATTGCCAAATCACTTGTTTACCCGTGATACCTCTTGCTGGGTTTATGGCGGTGTTTCAATCAACCCGATGGCTAAAGTCGCTCGTCAAAGAGAAACGAATCACTTACGCGCAATTTATCGCTGGCATCCAACTTTCGCAGGTCAAGATTTTGTTAAGTACTTCGGTGATGAAGAACATAGCTACGACAAATCTACAATTGAAGGCGGTGATGTTCTGGTTATTGGTCGTGGCGCTGTTTTGATTGGTATGTCAGAACGCACGACACCTCAAGGGGTTGAACAACTAGCATCATCCCTATTTAAACACGGACAAGCGAAAGAAGTGATTGCTCTAGAACTGCCAAAAGATCGCTCATGCATGCACTTGGATACGGTAATGACACACATGCGTGAAGATACATTCTCTGTGTATCCCAATGTAATTCCTGATGATGTGAATTGCTGGAGCTTAACAGGCGATGAATCAGGAAGAGTAAAAGCAACTCAGAAAGACTCCTACATTCACACCATTGAAATTGCGTTAGGCATCGACAAGTTAAACATGATCACTACAGGTGGCGACAGTTTTGAAGCGGAACGTGAACAGTGGAACGATGCGAACAATGTTCTAACCGTGCGTCCTGGTGTCGTGATTGGTTACGAACGAAATACCTATACCAATGAGAAATACGATAAAGCAGGTATCACAGTGTTGCCTATTCCTGGAGATGAGTTAGGCCGTGGTCGTGGCGGCGCTCGCTGTATGAGCTGCCCAATTGAACGTGACGATATCTAATCATTAAATTCGGGTTGTGGTGCGTTTATCCCTACCACAACCTAAGCACAAGGATAATAACTCATGACTAAACAAACAGTCGTCGTCGCTTTAGGTGGCAATGCCTTACTCCGTCGGGGTGAGCCTTTAGAAGCAGACATTCAACGCCACAATATTGAAATCGCCGTCAAAACGATTTCTGAAATAGCTCAGGAATATAACGTGGTATTAGTGCATGGCAATGGCCCTCAGGTTGGGCTCCTAGCGCTACAGGGACTGGAATACAAGAAAGTAAACCCTTATCCACTTGATGTTTTAGGTAGTGAAACACAAGGCATGATTGGCTACATGCTAATGCAGGAGTTCAAAAATCGGTTACCAGAGAGAAATGTCACTTGCATGCTTACTCAAATGACAGTTGATCCCAAAGATCCTGCATTTATTAACCCAACGAAGCCTATTGGCCCTATTTACCAAGAAGCGGAAGCCCGTGAGTTAGCAGAAAAATACTGTTGGACAGTGAAACCTGATGGTAGCCACTTTCGCAGAGTGGTTCCAAGTCCAAAACCAACTGGAATCATTGAACATGAAGCCATCACTCAATTAATTAACCAAGGCCACTTAGTAATCTGCACTGGCGGCGGCGGTATTCCGGTCAAACGAGAGAACGGAAAGCTGATAGGAGTAGAGGCCGTCATTGATAAAGATATGTCTGCTGCATTCCTTGCGAAACAGATTGGCGCTGATGCGCTGTTAATTTTGACCGATGCAGATGCTGTCTATTTGAATTGGGGGACGCCAACTCAAACAGCCTTACGCAGTACAACACCAAGTGAGCTATCTCATTACCAATTTGATGAAGGTTCAATGGGTCCCAAAATTGAAGCCTCTTGTGAATTCATCAAACAAGGCGGCACCGTCGTAGGTATTGGCGCTTTAGAAGATGGCCTTCGAATTTTACAAGGTGAAGCGGGAACCAATATTACTCGCGACTAAAAACAAATTAACAAGATAACTTAATGATTATTCGAGCGGTTACTTCAATCAAGTAACCGCCGAACAAGAGGATAACATCATGGCTTTTAACCTACGTAATCGTAACTTCCTAAAATTACTCGACTTCACTCCACGCGAAATTCAACACATGTTGGATTTAGCCGTGGAACTCAAAAAAGCCAAATATAACGGCTATGAACAACCGCGTTTAAAAGGAAAAAATATCGCTCTGATCTTTGAAAAAACCTCAACCAGAACACGATGTGCATTCGAAGTCGCCGCGTTCGATCAAGGCGCGCAAGTCTCTTATCTTGGTCCTTCAGGCTCACAAATTGGTCACAAAGAGTCAATGAAAGACACAGCTCGAGTACTGGGCCGTATGTACGACGGTATTGAATACAGAGGTTTTGGCCAAAGTATTGTAGAAGAACTTGGCAAATATGCCGGTGTTCCAGTGTGGAACGGGCTAACTGATGAATTCCATCCAACCCAAATTCTTGCTGATTTTATGACCATGCTAGAACATGGACGCGGTAAACAGCTTCATGAAATTAAGTTCGCTTATCTTGGTGATGCTAGAAACAATATGGGTAATTCTCTCATGGTTGGTGCGGCCAAAATGGGTATGGATATTCGCCTTGTCGCACCAAAACAGTTCTGGCCAACGGAAGAACTTGTTGAAACCTGCCGTTCTATTGCTAAAGACACCGGTGCAAAAATTACATTAACAGACGATGTTAATGAAGGCGTTATGGGATGTGATTTCCTTTACACAGATGTTTGGGTCTCTATGGGTGAAGCCAAAGAAGCATGGGCTGAACGTATTGACCTTATGCTTCCTTATCAGGTCAATATGGGAATGCTTAAAGCAACGGGTAACCCACATGTGAAATTTATGCATTGTTTACCAGCATTTCACGGTGAAGACACAACGGTCGGCAGAGAACTAGCGCGTGAATACCCTGTTTTAAAAGATGGTGTTGAAGTCACCAACGAGGTCATTGAATCTGATCATTCTATTGTGTTTGACGAAGCGGAAAACCGCATGCACACCATAAAAGCCGTGATGGTTTCAACTTTGGGTGATTAATGCCCAAGTGAGCCATTTCACTTATCCCAATGCGAGCTGAATAAAGCTCGCATTATTTTCCAAAGCCTAAATACACGTTTTTGTTATAGAGACTAGTAGCATCAATGTGCGTCCATATGTTTCAAACATGAAGGCATTTTCGCATAAAAATCCATTTTCTGGATATTTTCGCCAAAACATTGAAAGCGCTATTTTTGTCCGTATAATCCTCAAAAATTTTTAATCGGAGGCATGACATGAGCAACTTTTTCTTACCATCGTGTTGCAAGTCTCGTCTGAATCAGACGGGATATCCTGTTTTGTTTTTCCGTTTTTATCCAATTTCTAGCCTCCTATTTTAGGGGGCTTTTTTTTACTTAAATTTCGCTCTCATGATGAAGCGTATAAAACACAAAAAGGAACAAACGTTATGGCGCATTCGTTATTTAACCGACACATCATCTCAATTCCAGAGCTTACTCGAAGTGAACTAGAACTCATCGTGGACACGGCAGCAAGATTAAAAGCTGAGCCTAATCCTACATTGTTAAAGAATAAAGTCGTCGCGAGCTGTTTTTTTGAGCCATCAACTCGTACACGCCTCTCTTTTGAAACAGCCGTTGAGCGCTTGGGAGGAAGTGTGATTGGTTTCGACAATGGGGGAAATACTTCTTTGGCCAAGAAAGGGGAAACGCTTGCAGATTCAGTACGAGTCATTTCTTCTTATGTGGACGCATTTGTTATGCGTCATCCCCAGGAGGGTGCTGCACGCTTAGCTGCAGAGTTTTCTAACGGTGTGCCAATCGTAAATGGTGGTGATGGAGCAAACCAACACCCGACTCAAACACTGTTAGACCTGTTTTCTATTTATGAAACCCAAGGGCATCTGGACAACCTAAATATCGCTCTTGTTGGAGACCTAAAGTACGGACGTACCGTTCACTCTCTAACCCAAGCCCTAGCGAAGTTTAATAACGTAAGGTTCTTCTTCATCGCACCAGAAGTACTTGCGATGCCTGAATACATCTGTCAGGAGTTGGAAGAACAAGGAATACAGTTCAGCTTGCATAACAGTATTGAAGACGTCGTTCCGGAGCTAGACATCCTATATATGACCCGCGTGCAAAAAGAGCGTTTTGACGAGTCTGAATACGCACACATCAAGTCCGCGTTTATTTTGACGGCTGATACGTTAGCAGAAGCTCGTGATAACTTGAAAGTTCTGCATCCGCTTCCACGCGTCGACGAAATTACTACCGATGTCGATAAAACACCTTACGCCTACTACTTTCAGCAAGCAGAAAACGGGGTCTACGCTCGCGAAGCCCTTTTAGCTCTAGTTCTCAACGAAACGATTTAAATGCAGGAGACACCATCATGACTAAAAAACATCAATTGCAAGTTGAAGCCATTCGCAACGGCTCTGTCATCGACCATATCCCTGCAAATCTGGGAATCAAAATATTATCTCTGTTCAAGATAAATGAAACAAATCAACGTATTACCATTGGTTTAAACCTGCCTTCATCAGAGCTTGTACAAAAAGACCTGATAAAGATTGAAAATGTTTACCTTAGCAAAAGTCAGGCAAATCAATTGGCTCTTTATGCCCCTAATGCCACCGTCAATCAAATTGAGAACTATATGGTGGTCAATAAACTAAAGTTGACTCTACCTGAACAGATTACGGGAATATTTAGCTGCCCAAACAGTAACTGTATCTCGCATGGAGAGCCGGTCGATAGTCAATTTAACGTCTTTAAGAAAGAAAAAAATGTGCAGTTAAAATGCCATTATTGTGAAAAAGTATTCTCTCGCGAAATAATGACTGAATCAAAATAGTACCCACAACCACACAGTGTTCAGTCCGACGCTAAACACTGTGTGGTTTTTCGCTTTTCCCTAATATGCATAATCTTTCAAAATCAACATAATTATCCAAAATATTATTAAATTAATAGTTTTTTATTTGGTGATCTTATTCAAAAACCCAATTATTTATCGATGCTATTCTGCTCATCGATTAGTTTTCAAAATAATATGCGAAAGCAATTTTCTTTGAATTAGGATACATCTGGTCCTAATGAATCTCTCGTTAGATGCCATCGTCACTCTAAGGATCTGAGTGTGTAACAGAAAAGGGATGACCACTATTTTTCACGCAAGAGCGTAGTTAGATGAGGAGTTACCCGTGAATAGACACATTCCACTCGTTACTTTTGAATCCGAAGATGACTCATTAGCTAATGCTTGTAAGCGTTTATTACATCAACAAAGCTTCACCAACCAGAATGAGTTACGTGAGAAGCTTGTCGAAATCGGTTACACAGGTATCAGCCAATCTACGGTATCTCGTCTGCTATCACAGTTAGGTGTTGTAAAGGTACAAAACGCCTGCGGTAAAAAGGTCTACTGTATTACCGTTGAAACCGCTCCTGTTCGCATCGAATCTTCTATCTCCTCGCAAATCGAGTTAATTACACATAATCAATCTAACGTCATTGTCAAAACGCATCCCGGCAGTGCTCAACTGGTCGCTCGTCTTGTTGATATAGATCCTCATAACGAAATACTAGGCACAATAGGTGGAAACGATACGGTACTGATTATTCCCAGAGACGTAACACAAATAGAGAAATGCGAAACGGTTGTTAGAGAACGTTTGGGATTACTTTCCGCGTCTTAGCGACGAGAGTGTTGTAGGAAAAGTCTGCACCGAAACAGGTAAGAGTGCCCAATAAGTTGTACTAGATTGCGGATTACTGACAGTTAAAGAGCTAGATAACATATTCTTTATTGAAAACCTGATGCGTCCACAGTATAAAGCGAAGCGCTACGAGTCAGTGATTCAAACAAAGGGTTCTGATAAAGAACCTTTTATAGTAAAAAAAACTGTAAAAACAAATTGATAAAAATAACTGCAACGGACTGCAAACCAATATTTCTTTTTCATTTACTAAACGAGGTATCACTATGGTTTGGGTCGAGCTATTAGTCGTTCTTCTCTTCATCTTTGTAGGGGCACGCATTGGCGGCATTGGTATTGGCTTAGCAGGTGGTGCAGGTGTTATTGCACTTTCTCTGGGTCTTGGTGTACCAACCAGCCAAGCATATATTCCTGTTGATGTCATTCTTATCATCATGTCTGTAATCACAGCAATTGCTGCGATGCAAGTGGCTGGTGGTATGGATTGGCTGGTACAGATTGCAGAAAACTTCCTGCGCAAAAATCCACAACGTATTACGTTTTATGCGCCAATTGTAACGTTCATCATGACTTTGATGGCTGGTACAGGTCATACCGCGTTCTCAACTCTTCCAGTGATTGCTGAAGTTGCAAAAGGACAAGGGGTTCGTCCATCACGCCCTCTTTCTATTGCAGTTGTTGCATCACAAATCGCTATCACAGCTTCACCAATCTCTGCGGCTGTTGTTGCTTTTGCAGCAATGCTTACTCCGTTTGGCGTTGATTACTTAACGCTTTTAGCTGTGTGTATTCCAACGACGTTTGCGGCTTGTATGGTTGGTGCGCTTGTTTCTAATTTCATGGGCGGTGAGTTGAAAAATGATCCTGTTTACCAAGACCGTTTAGAGAAAGGCTTGATTAAACTTGCCGATAAACAGCAACGTACTATTTTGCCAACAGCGAAAACAGCGACTTATATTTTCCTAGCGGCTATTGGTTTCGTTGTTTGCTACGCAGCAGCAATCTCTAAATCTGTTGGTTTGATTGAAAACCCAGCTTTAGGCCGTAACGAAGCAATTATGACAGTAATGCTGGCAGCAGCGGCACTGATCGTATTAGTCACTAAGATTGATGCAGCGAAAATTTCAAGTGCACCAACATTCCGTTCAGGTATGACTGCATGTGTGTGTGTACTGGGTGTGGCTTGGTTAGGTTCAACCTTCGTAAATGCTCACGTTGCAGACATCAAAGATGTGGCTGGCGCACTATTGGCTGAAAATCCATGGATGCTGGCTATCGTATTGTTCTTTGCTTCTATGCTGCTTTACTCACAAGGTGCAACCACAGTGGCACTAATGCCTGCGGCTCTAGCAATCGGTGTGGCTCCTCTTACAGCCGTCGCATCTTTCGCAGCGGTTAGTGCTCTGTTTGTTCTGCCAACTTACCCAACGCTACTTGCTGCGGTTGAGATGGATGACACGGGTTCAACGCGCATTGGTAAGTATGTGTTCAACCACCCATTCTTCATTCCAGGTGTGGCGACAATTGCTTCAGCAGTAACATTCGGCTTCCTATTTGGCGGACTATTCATCTAGTTCTGACAAGTCTGTTAAAAGCCAGATAAGAAATAACCCGCGAGGTTCAAACAACTTAAAGTTGGATGAATTCGCGGGTTTTGTTTTACTTAGATGAAACTTATTCGCTCTCATCTCGGTCTGATTGAGGTAATATGGCACAATAAGTTGTCGCCTGTGCCATTCACTCTCAACCAGAAATTGATTAGATGATACGTAAATTTTTCTATTTTTTGCTACTGACACTACCTGTATTTAGCCATTCAGCATTTGCTGTATTCGGTAACAACAATACACTTTCGGTGAGTAATGACGGCAATAAGTTTGTCCCTATTGATCAAGCTTTCTCGTTTAATACCTTCCAGCAAGGCGATCGCCTTTTCGTTGACTGGCAAGTAAAAGATGGCTACTACTTATATCAAGATCGCATCACAATCAGTGCTGAAAACGTCATATTAGGTGACTATGAACTGGTTGATGGCGAGCCTTATCATGATGAATTCTTTGGTGATGTCACCATCTACACCACACCGCTTTCTATTGAGCTGCCATTGAGTGACTACCAACTTGGTGCGCGTATTATCGTTCAATATCAGGGATGTGCTAAAGCAGGTTTCTGCTATCCACCAGAAACACGAGTGGTGGAAATCAGTAAGTTCGACTTTTCACAACCTGTTGATTCTGAGAAAACTGCCGCCGGGCAAAATAACAATACACAAAACCAGTCACAGCCTGTGAGCATTAAAAATGCACCGATTTCAGAACAAGACTCGTTAGCTGGCAAACTGTCACAAAACTGGTGGACACCTTTACTGTTCTTAGCATTAGGCGTTGGTTTGGCTTTCACACCATGTGTTCTGCCTATGTACCCGATTTTGACGGGTATCGTTTTAGGTAATGGGCAGTTAACTCATAAACGAACCTTGTTATTGAGCGTGGTTTACGTTCAAGGTATGGCGCTGACCTACACTCTATTAGGTTTGATTGTTGCTTCTGCTGGTTTGCAATTTCAGGCTGCGCTCCAACACCCTTATGTTTTGGTTGGCCTGAGCGTAATGTTTGTGTTACTCGCACTGTCAATGTTTGGCTTGTACACACTTCAATTGCCAAGCTCATTGCAAACTTGGTTAAGCAATCTGAGCAATCAACAACGAGGTGGCCGTCTTGCAGGCGTTTTTGCTATGGGCGCAATTTCTGGCTTAGTGTGTTCACCATGCACAACCGCACCGCTCTCTGGTGCTTTACTCTATGTGGCGCAAAGTGGTGATTTACTTACCGGTGGTGTCGCGCTTTATGCACTGGCTATTGGGATGGGTATTCCACTGATTCTGGTCGCCGTCTTTGGTAACCGCTTGTTGCCGAAAGCAGGCGCTTGGATGGGCAAAGTAAAAACCGCGTTTGGTTTCATTCTTCTTGCTGCACCGATCTTCCTGCTGGAACGATTACTGCCAGAAATCTGGGCAACAGCACTTTGGTCTGCACTGGGCTTCACTGCATTTGCTTGGCTCTATCATGTTAAAAACAGCTTACCTTTTGGTGGCTGGAAACAGAGTACGCTCGGTATCATTGCGATTCTTGGATTACTGGCCTCAGCTCAGCCTGCTTTGAATTACTGGTTTAATGGTGCTCAGACAGAACAGCAGCAATCAACCATCAGCTTCAAGCGCATTGCGAATGTAGATGAACTGAACGCTGAACTGGAAAAAGCCAAATTAGCGGGTAAGGCAGTGATGCTCGACTTCTACGCCGATTGGTGTGTGGCGTGTAAAGAGTTCGAAAAATACACCTTCCACCAGCCAGATGTTGAACAAAAACTGAAAGATGTCGTGCTACTGCAGGCAGACGTCACTCGCAATCAGCCACAAGATATCGAACTACTTAAACAGATGGATGTGCTTGGCTTACCCACCATCGAGTTTTGGAACGATAAGGGCGAGAGAGTACCGAATGCGCGAATAACAGGTTTCATGCAAGCAGAGCGTTTTTTACAACACCTAAAAGACCATCAGATCTAAATTTTCATCTCCTCACGCGACAAGGTTTGACCCTATACGTCAAACCTTGTTGTGGTATTCATCTTCATGCAGATAAAAACTGGATATAGTTCAGACTTTTAGTCTATGGACATTGTTCCAAACCTCAAACCAGACAATAATTTATTTAACGTAATTGTTAAAAGTGTTTAACGTCATGGATTCGACATACACCATCATCATCGCTGATGATCACCCGCTGTTTCGAAACGCATTGTTTCAATCCGTCCATATGGCGATAAGCGGTGCAAATTTGCTTGAAGCAGACTCTTTAGATGCTTTACTCAAACTACTTGAAAAAGATCCTGAACCGGACTTACTGCTGCTGGACCTTAAAATGCCCGGCGCTAATGGCATGTCTGGCCTTATTCAATTACGTGCGGAATATCCGGATTTACCGATTGTAGTGATCTCTGCCAGCGAAGAGTCTTCTGTGGTATCACAGGTGAAGAGCCATGGTGCGTTCGGTTTTATTCCTAAATCCAGTGACATGCGCGCTTTGATCAGCGCTTTAAATCAGGTACTTAACGGTGAACCCTACTTCCCTGAAGGCCTGATTACCAACAACGAAGCCTGTGATGATCTGGCGGGTAAAATTGCCACCTTAACACCTCAGCAGTACAAGGTGCTTGGTATGCTTTCTGACGGCTTGCTGAATAAGCAAATTGCCTATGAGTTGAATGTTTCGGAAGCCACAATCAAAGCTCATATGACAGCGATCTTCCGAAAACTGGGAGTAAAAAGTAGGACTCAGGCGGTTATTTTACTCAAAGAGCTGAACAACTAATCACGTGTCCAACGTTACTCGCTTGACTCAACAACGTCTTCCTCGGCTGGCAAACGCAAACCTACTTTAGTTACTTGCCAGTCGACAACATCTGCAACCACCCAATGTAATCCATACCACTCAAAGTGGTCACCTAGTACTGGGGTTGTACCCAAATGTTCTGTCACTAAATCCTTTAGTGTCATATCAGCGCGGAATGGACCTAATTCCAGACCGTATATCATCGCAACATCAACCAGTTTCGAGTCTACATCTAGGAAGAAATCACCAAAGAAGCGTGCGAAGGACTCTTTCATCGGCGCTTCACTAAACAGCTGGCTCAACGCGGTCAAATCTTTCTCTTGAGCAACAACACAAAGAATATCGCCGGATTCTAATCGAGTACTACCGGAAGGATGAAGTAAGGCTTTGTCGCGGAACAATGCCGCAATTCGCGTCCCCTCAGGCATAAAGAGATTACGAATTGGCTCGCCGATACACCATTTTTCCTTCTTTAGCTGATAAACAAACAGTTCCCACTCACTGGTTGGAAAGATCTCAAGCCCAGAGCGCGAAATGGGTTCAGGTTTCGAAGGCAGCTCCACTTTCGCCAGACTCATTGCCTTAGTCAAAGAGCCACCTTGAACTATCAGCGATACCATCACTACGAAGAAGGCCAAATTGAAGTAAAGCTTAGCATCCGGTAAACCCGCCATCATAGGGAACACCGCAAGAATGATCGGTACTGCGCCGCGCAATCCTACCCATGAAATGAACCATTTCTCTCTTGAGGTGAAGCTTTTAAACGGCAGCAAACTTATCCAAACTGAAATCGGTCGAGCAAACAGAATCATACCAAACGCTAATGCGAGGCCCGGCAGTGCAATGGTTAACAAGTTTGTCGGAGTAACCAACAAACCAAGCACAAGGAACATGCTAATTTGTGCCAGCCATGTCATGCCATCCAACACGTTTAAAATTGAATGGCGGCTGCGGGTTGGTCGGTTTCCTAACAGTAGGCCCACCAGATAAATGGACAGAATCCCACTGCCACCAAGTGCATTCGCCAGAGCAAAAATGATCAGTCCACCGCTCACGGTAAGAATGGAATACAGACCTTCTGGGAGCTTAGTCGTGTTAATAACTTTCCATAGTAACCAACCACCAGATAGCCCTAATACCGCCCCCACTCCAAACTGCTGAACGAAGTTAAGTGCTAGGAAACTGACACTGAAATCACCGCTAACGCTGCCCAGAATGGCAATCATTGTGACGGTTAAAAACACCGCCATCGGATCGTTAGTTCCCGACTCTATTTCTAGAGTAGCCCCCACACGTTCATTGAGACTGCGTCCTTTGAGCAAGGAGAATACAGCGGCAGCGTCGGTCGAGCCTACAATAGCGCCGACCAGGATGCCCTGCATCAGCGACAGATCAAACAACCAAGTGGCTAATGCACCTGTAATCAAAGTGGTCAAAGCGACACCAAAGGTCGCTAACGAAACCGAGGGCCAGAAAGCAACTTTAAAACTCGCTACTCGCGTTCTCATACCACCATCAAGGAGGATAATTGCAAGAGCCAAGTTGCTGACTAAATACGCTAACGGATAATTATCAAATAGTATTCCTCCGGGCCCGTCTTCACCCGCAAGCATGCCAACGGCAAGAAACACCAATAAAATCGGAATACCCAATTTCGAAGATACAGGGCTGAGCAGTACACTCAGCGCGATCAACAGTGCACCAACTAGAAAAAAGCCGTTTATCGTTATCGCATCCAATCTTTCACCTTTCCAACTGACTCAAACGTTTATAGATACATATTTATTATGCTCTCCATTGTGCACATTTTTATTACCTACGTCAGAAAAGTCTGTGTAAATAATTGCAACGTTTTCTCCCTCATTATCATTAGTCGTCAATGCCTGTTACTTACACAGTTATTTCCCCACTTCTGCACTCCGACCTTATACTTTCGGCTAATTTAACAGTTAATTAACATTCAAAAAGCAAACAGAAACAAACCAAAACCACATAAATACAATAAGTTATAAATAAAAATTTACAGACTAAAGTTGCACAGATCTCTTGCCTTAACACTGCTAATGTATAAATCGTAACATTACGTTAACACAACACTTAACAGGAAGGAGAAGGCCATGGCGTTCGAATCTACAGAACATGCTCAAGCCTACTGGAAAGAAAACTTGGGGATTATGGGATCACTGCTCGCAGTGTGGTTCTTGGTGTCTTATGGCGCAGGCGTTTTATTCGTTGATGCGCTAAATAGCATTCATTTAGGCGGCTTTAAGCTTGGATTCTGGTTTGCACAACAGGGCTCAATCTACACATTCGTCGCTTTAATCTTTATTTACGTTGCGCGCATGAACTCGCTCGACAAGAAATATAACGTGCATGAAGACTAAGAGGTTTTAGAAATGGATATTCAAACTTGGACGTTTATTCTTGTTGGTCTCTCTTTTGCTCTCTACATTGGCATCGCCATTTGGGCTCGAGCGGGATCAACCAGTGAATTCTATGTCGCTGGCGGCGGTGTACACCCTGTAGCGAACGGTATGGCGACAGCCGCAGACTGGATGTCAGCAGCATCTTTCATCTCAATGGCAGGTATCATCTCATTCATCGGTTACGATGGTGCGGTTTACCTAATGGGTTGGACAGGCGGCTACGTTCTATTGGCTCTATGTTTAGCACCTTACCTACGTAAATTTGGTCAGTTCACTGTGCCAGATTTCATCGGTGAACGTTACTACTCGAAAACTGCTCGTATGGTAGCGGTATTCTGTGCGATCTTCATTTCGTTTACTTACGTTGCAGGCCAAATGCGCGGTGTAGGCGTAGTGTTCTCTCGCTTCCTAGAAGTAGACATTAACGTTGGTATCGTTATCGGTATGGCGATTGTGTTCTTCTACGCTGTACTTGGTGGCATGAAAGGCATCACTTATACGCAGGTAGCTCAGTTCTGTGTTCTCATTTTCGCCTTCCTTGTACCTGCAATCTTTACGTCAATCATGATGACAGGCAATCCACTACCACAAATTGGTATGGGTTCAACCATCGCAGGAACCGATGTTTATCTTCTTGATAAGCTAGATGGTCTAACGCAAGAACTTGGCTTTACTCAGTACACTGAAGGCAGCAAGAGCATGGTGGATGTATTCTTCATCTGTGCTGCACTGATGGTGGGTACTGCGGGTCTTCCACACGTAATCATTCGCTTCTTCACAGTACCAAAAGTACGTGATGCGCGTATCTCTGCGGGTTGGGCGCTACTGTTTATCTCGCTACTTTATACTACTGCACCAGGCGTTGCTGCGTTTGCTCGCGTAAACCTAATCGAAACGATTAACGGTCCTGATATGCAAGGTGTTCCTGCTGAACAAGCACCAAGCTGGTATAAAAACTGGGAAAGCACTGGTCTAGTTAAATGGGAAGATAAAAACGCCGATGGTCGTATGTTCTACTCTGGTGACGCTCGTAACGAGATGAACATCAACCGCGACATCATCGTACTAGCTTCTCCTGAGTTGGCTAATTAGCTGCAGCACTATCTACAGCAGCAGGTCTACTACTAGTAATCTCTACATCTATCTCTCATGACTTGTTGAAGAAAGGCTTCAAGCCAAACATGACCGATAAACAAGAACTGCTCGCCGCTCGTCTGGCTGCAATTGTGGCTATCGTTGGCGCAGGTTACTTGGGCATCAACCCTCCGGGCTTCGTAGCGCAGGTGGTCGCCTTCGCCTTCGGCTTGGCCGCGGCATCCTTCTTCCCTGCCATCATCTTGGGTATTTTCTACAAGAAGATGAACAAAGAAGGTGCTATCGCAGGTATGGTTGCAGGTATCGTGTTCACAGCGGCGTACATCATCTACTTCAAGTTCATTAACCCAGCAGCAAGTACACCTGACAACTGGTTCTTCGGCATCAGCCCAGAAGGTATCGGTACTCTAGGTATGTGTTTGAACTTTGTGGTCTCTATTGTGGTGAATAAATTCACTGCAGAAGTACCAACTGAAGTACAAGACATGGTTGAGTCAATCCGCTTCCCTAAAGGTGCAGGCACAGCTCACGACCATTAATACGCAAAAAGGTTGAGCGACAGCGTCTCAACTCTTGCGATAACAAAAAAGCCCAAAGCATTGCTTTGGGCTTTCTCTTTTTCGTTCGGTGCAAATTAAGCGTTAGCATCCACCGCAGTAAAACTTGGATTTACAGTGGTCAGTTTGCGGATCAGGTAGTTCAGCAAAACACCATACATAGGCACAAACAAACCAAGGCTAATCACCAGTTTAAAGCCGTAATCGACTAAAGCGATTTCCGTCCAGTGCTGCGCCATAAATGGATCTGGGCTTTGGTAGAATGCAATACCGAAGAAAGCGACAGTATCTAAAGCATTACCAAATAGTGTTGATGCGGTCGGTGCTACCCACCACTGCTTCATTTGACGCAAGCGGTTAAACACATGTACATCCATGATCTGACCAAGTAGATAAGCCATAAAACTTGCAATCGCGATACGCGCGACAAACATGTTTAACTCGCTTAATGGGGCTAAACCTTGGAACTGACCTTCATAGAACACTACGGAAAGCAGATACGACACCACAAGTGAAGGCAGCATCACGTAAAAAATGATTTTACGCGCAAGGCCAGCACCAAAAATACGTACCGTTAAGTCAGTCGCTAAGAAGATAAATGGAAAAGTGAAAGCGCCCCAAGTGGTATGCAAACCGAATACGGTAAATGGGATTTGTACCAGATAATTACTTGATGCAATGATCATTAAGTGGAACAAAACCAGAAATGTCAGGGCTTTGCGCTGTTGCGCAGGGGTAAAGTTACTCATATTGTACCTTTTTAGTTTGATTTGGGGGCGAGGGAACCCAAATGAAGCTTGCGCTTCTCACTGATTGTCATTCGGAAGATTTACCTCTCCCGAGCTAAGGGCGGCGATTATACATTAATCAATTTTGCCTGCAATAGTTCACAAAATAGCAAACGTTTTCCAACCGCCGTTAAATATATAAGCTTGGTATGGTTAGAAATAATGACGTTGACGGGTCAATAATTGCGCCACTTTTGACCTTTTCCTTGAGAAGATCCTCAAGATCATGCTAATCTTCCGCTCCATTTTTCTAGCCTAAATTTCGTCAATTCGATGAAATAGTTAAGCTAGTGCTATCTTTAAGAGTGTCGGAGCACAATCCGATCACGCAATCCCAAACCAAAGTGGAACCAAATAAATGGGCAAAGGTACTCTGTATATTGTCTCTGCACCAAGCGGCGCAGGTAAATCAAGCTTGATCGCAGAAATGTTGGAACACAATCCAGCCTATGCGATGAAAGTATCCGTGTCGCACACTACTCGTGGTATGCGTCCGGGTGAGCAAGATGGTGTTCACTACCATTTTGTGCAGAAGGAACACTTTGAAGCGTTGATCGAAAAAGGCGAATTTCTGGAATACGCAGAAGTCTTTGGTAACTACTACGGTACTTCACGTGTCTGGATTGAAGAGACCCTTAATAAAGGTATTGATGTCTTCTTAGATATCGACTGGCAAGGTGCTCGCCAAATCCGTGAGCAAATGCCAAAAGCGAAGAGTGTCTTTATTCTTCCGCCTTCAAACGGCGAGTTAGAACGTCGTTTGAATGCACGTGGCCAAGACAGCGAAGCTGTTATTGCTAAGCGTATGGCAGAAGCTAAATCTGAAATTTCTCACTACCACGAATACGACTACATCATCATCAATGATGACTTCGATACCGCCCTAACCGATTTTAGAGCGATCATTCGTGCAGAGCGATTAAAGCAAGATAAGCAAGCTGAAAAATACAAAGGTATGCTTAAAGCACTACTCGCAGAGTAATTAAACGTATTATTAACAACCCTACTAGCTAGAAACCGCTACCGTAAGGTTGTATACTTTCTCGTCATTCAACATTTTTGTTTATATTGGAGTTCTCATGGCACGCGTAACTGTTCAAGACGCTGTTGAAAAAGTTGGCAACCGTTTCGACCTAGTTCTGATTGCGGCTCGCCGCGCTCGTCAAATGCAAACTGGTGGTAAAGATTCACTTGTGCCTGAAGAGAACGATAAGCCAACGGTTATCGCTCTTCGTGAAATCGAAGAAGGTCTTATCACTAAAGACGTACTTGACGCTCGTGAGCGTCAAGAGCAGCAAGAGCAAGAAGCAGCTGAATTAGCAGCAGTGAGCAGCATTGTTCACAACCGTTAATCCCTGCAAGTAAGAAAATAGACAACTCTCGGGCCTATAATTTGTATCTATTCGATAGCCTCAAAGACGTTGCCCAGGAATATCTCACAGAGCCTCAACTTGAGGCTCTGCGCCAATCTTATATAGTGGCAAGAGATGCCCACGAAGGGCAAACCCGCTCAAGCGGCGAACCTTATATTATCCATCCAGTGGCAGTAGCTCGAATTCTGGCTGAAATGCGCTTGGATTTGGAAACACTACAAGCAGCCCTCCTTCACGACGTTATCGAAGACTGTGATGTCACCAAAGAAGATTTAGAAGCTCAATTTGGTCAAGCCGTAGCTGAACTGGTTGACGGTGTATCTAAGCTCGACAAACTAAAGTTCCGCGATCGCAAAGAAGCTCAAGCAGAGAACTTCCGCAAAATGGTTCTTGCTATGGTGCAAGACATCCGCGTGATTCTTATTAAGCTCTCCGACCGCACGCATAACATGCGCACGCTAGGCGCTCTTCGTCCGGATAAAAAACGTCGAATTGCCCGAGAAACCCTAGAGATTTACGCACCACTCGCCCACCGTTTAGGTATTCACAACATAAAAACTGAGTTAGAAGAACTGGGTTTTGAAGCGTTATATCCAAACCGTTATCGGGTTCTGAAAGAAGTCGTAAAAGCGGCACGTGGTAACCGTAAAGAGATGATCCAACGTATTCACAGTGAGATCGAAGGCCGCTTACAAGAAGTTGGCTTACCGGCTCGTGTGTTTGGTCGTGAGAAAAACCTCTTCTCCATCTACAACAAGATGAAGACCAAAGAGCAGCGTTTCCACACCATTATGGATATCTATGCGTTTCGTGTTGTGGTTGATAGCGCTGACACCTGTTACCGAGCACTCGGCCAAGTACACAGCTTGTATAAACCACGTCCGGGTCGCATGAAAGACTATATTGCGGTTCCGAAAGCGAATGGCTATCAGTCTCTGCATACCTCGATGGTCGGTCCACACGGCGTTCCGGTTGAAGTTCAGATTCGAACCGAAGACATGGATCAAATGGCAGACAAAGGTGTGGCAGCACACTGGTCATATAAAGCCAATGGTGACCGCACTGGCACCACTGCACAGATTAAAGCTCAGCGCTGGATGCAAAGCTTACTTGAGCTACAACAAAGCGCAGGTAACTCGTTCGAATTTATCGAAAACGTTAAGTCTGATCTCTTCCCTGATGAGATTTACGTCTTCACTCCTAAAGGTCGTATCGTTGAACTGCCTGTTGGCGCAACCGCGGTAGACTTCGCGTATGCGGTACATACCGACGTGGGTAACACCTGTGTGGGTACTCGCGTTGACCGCAATCCGTACCCATTAAGCAAGCCTCTGAAAAACGGACAAACTGTTGAAATTATCAGTGCTCCGGGTGCGCGTCCAAATGCAGCCTGGCTTAACTACGTAGTGACTTCACGTGCTCGTACTAAGATCCGTCAGGTTCTGAAAACCATGCGTCGTGAAGAATCGGTCAGCTTGGGTCGTCGCCTGCTTAATCATGCCTTGGGTGAAGAGTCAATCACTACTATCAGCCAAGAGAGCATTCAGCATGTTCTCAGCGATCTGAAACTTTCCAGCGTTGATGATTTGTTAGCCGCGATTGGTCTTGGCGAACTGATGAGTATCGTGATTGCCCGTCGTCTGCTAGGCAATGCTGATGAATTAACAGAAGTAGAAAGCAAAGACGGTCAACCTAAGAAGAAACTGCCTATCCGAGGTGCAGAGGGTATTCTGTTAACCTTCGCTAACTGTTGTCACCCTATTCCGGATGACCACATTATTGCGCACGTTTCTCCGGGGCGTGGACTTGTCGTGCACCGTGAAACCTGTCCTAACGTACGCGGGCATCAGAAAGAGCCTGATAAGTACATGGCAGTGGAATGGACCAAAGATTACGATCAGGACTTCATCACTGAACTGAAAGTCGATATGCAAAACCGCCAAGGCGCGCTAGCTGAATTGACCAATGTAATTTCCAAGACAGGCTCCAATATTCATGGTCTGTCGACAGAAGAACGTGATGGTCGTCTGTACACAGTAACTGTGGTACTTACCACCAAAGATCGTGTTCATCTTGCTGGCATTATGAAGAAAATTCGTGCAATGCCAAACGCACCGAAGGTGAGACGCAGAAGGCACTAATAGCGCCGATGCTCAAGTAACCTAACGATGTAGCCCTTGATATGGCCTATCAAGGGCTTTTTTATTTTATGTGGTAAGCCTTTTCTAACCACAGACTAAAGCATAGAAAATTTGTTATGAACTTAGAACGTTACACTCGAATTCAAGAAGTGCTCAAAGCACGCCAACCTGATCTGACCGTATGTTTAGAAGAAGTACACAAGCCGAATAACGTCTCCGCGGTCATTCGTACTGCCGATGCAATTGGATTGCACAAAATCCATGCGGTTTGGCCGAGCAAACAAATGCGTACTCTTGGTCATACCTCAGCAGGCGCTCGTAACTGGGTCGAAGTGGACACTCATGACAATATTCAAGATGCAGTAAAAGCGCTAAAAGCACAGAACATGCAGGTATTAGTCACCAACCTTTCAGAAACTGCCATAGACTTTCGTGAAATTGACTACACCAAACCGACAGCAATTATCGTGGGTAGTGAAAAAGTGGGTATATCAAAGCAAGCTCTTGAGCTGGCCGATCAAGACATCGTTATCCCTATGGTTGGAATGGTGCAATCACTCAATGTTTCTGTTGCTAGCGCACTGATTCTGTATGAAGCACAACGTCAACGCCAAGCTGCGGGCATGTATCAGCAAGAAAAAAGCCCGCTTCCTGAAGAAACCATTCACCGAATTCTATTTGAACGTGGCCACCCTGTATTAGCCAAAGTGGCTAAACGCAAAAAGCTGCCTTACCCACCTCTGGATGACGAAGGTCAAATTGTTGCGAATGAATCTTGGTGGAAAGCGATGCAGAGCAAATAATTCCCCTGTACAAAAACACAGCTTAATGTTTGAATAACCCTTATTTCAAACAGCTAAATGGTTGATTATGTCCCAGCTTTTATCTGCAATTCCATTAACCTCACTTTCCGGAGTGGGCGCAAAAGTGGCCGAAAAACTGGAGAAAGTTGGGCTTACTACAGTACAAGATTTACTGTTCCACCTGCCGCTACGTTATGAAGATCGCACTCGAATCTACCCGATTGTAAAACTGCACCCAGGCCTTTGGGCAGCGGTGCAAGGTAAAGTGATGGCGGTCGATACCACCTTCGGCCGTCGCAAAATGCTGACTGTAAAAATAAGCGACGGAAACGGCACACTTACTCTGCGCTTCTTCAACTTTACCGCTGGGATAAAAAACAACTTTACCGAAGGTAAGTTAGTACACGCTTACGGCGAAATAAAGCGTGGCAATACAGGGTTGGAAATCATCCATCCTGAATATAAGTTTTACTTTCCAGAACAGAAACCCGATGTCGAAGCCAATCTAACTCCGGTCTACCCAACCACTGAAGGTCTGCGTCAGCTCACTCTGCGCAACCTGACTGATCAGGCGCTATCTCTACTTGATAAGGCAGCAGTGCAAGAACTGCTTCCATCCGGTTTATACGATCATCAAATAACTCTGGCGCAAGCGCTGCATACCATTCATCGCCCGCCATCGGATATCGATTTAAGTCTTTTTGATGATGGTCGCCATCCAGCGCAGATTCGTTTAATTATGGAAGAACTACTGGCACAGAACCTTTCAATGTTGGCAGTTCGCAGTAAAGGACAGCAAGATGTTGCCCTTCCTCTTAAAGCCTCTGACACGCTGAAAAATCAATTGCTGGAACAATTACCTTTTTCACCAACCAATGCCCAGACTCGCGTGGTTAACGAGATAGAAGCAGACCTTGCGAAACCTCACCCAATGATGCGTTTAGTCCAAGGGGATGTAGGTTCAGGTAAAACACTGGTTGCGGCACTGGCAGCAGCAAGAGCGATTGAAAACGGCTACCAAGTCGCTTTGATGGCACCAACAGAGTTGCTCGCAGAGCAGCACGCCATTAATTTCAGCCAGTGGTTTGAAGCTATGGGTATCAAGGTTGGCTGGTTAGCAGGCAAACTCAAAGGCAAAGCCAAAGAAGCCGAGCTCGCGCGTATTGCCAGTGGCGAAGTAAAAATGGTAGTGGGTACTCACGCACTGTTTCAAGAGCACGTGGTATTCGATCATTTAGCCTTGGTGATTATCGATGAGCAGCACCGTTTTGGTGTCCACCAGCGTTTGGAACTACGCGAAAAAGGCGCTAAACAAGGCGCGTATCCGCATCAATTGATCATGACAGCAACCCCTATTCCTCGAACGCTGGCGATGACAGCGTATGCGGATTTGGAAACCTCAATTATCGATGAACTTCCTCCGGGCAGAACACCGATTCAAACCGTCGCAATTCCGGATACCAAACGCGGTGATATCGTTGAACGAGTACGTAATGCTTGTCTGAATGAAGGTAAGCAAGCTTATTGGGTATGTACTCTGATTGATGAATCAGAAGTCTTGGAGGCGCAAGCCGCAGCAGACACTGCGGAAGAGCTGCAACGCAAACTGCCTAATGTCAAAATCGGTTTAGTTCACGGCAGAATGAGACCTGCCGAGAAGCAACAGGTCATGCAGGCATTCAAAAATAATGAGCTGCATCTTCTGGTCGCCACCACTGTGATTGAAGTGGGTGTTGATGTTCCCAACTCAAGCTTGATGATCATCGAAAACCCAGAGAGACTTGGTTTAGCCCAGCTCCACCAGCTGCGTGGTCGTGTTGGCCGAGGCTCTGTTGCCAGTCATTGTGTACTTCTGTACCACGCGCCACTTTCAAAAACAGCGCAAAAACGCCTAGGTGTACTGCGCGAAAGTAACGATGGATTTGTTATCGCGCAACGAGATTTGGAAATTCGTGGTCCCGGTGAACTACTCGGTACCAAGCAAACCGGTTTGGCTGACTTCAAAATTGCAGATTTAGTGCGAGATCAACGCTTAATTCCAGAAGTTCAGCGCATAGCTCGTCATATTCACGATAACTACCCAACAAACGCAACCGCAATTATTGATCGTTGGCTTGGCGAACGAGACGTTTACGCGAAAGCTTAACCCTTGAATTTATTCATCATATTTTCCTTTGCGCCAACTTAAAGCAAACGTTTGCTTTTTACAGTTATTACTCTATAATCGCCGCAAAATTTAGCCTTATATTTTTTAAGACTAATTTCCAGAGCGGAATCTGATTAACAGCAATCACAGACAACCATTCTGCTCCACAAGCAATGCCCATTCAGCGCATTTTTGTGTACGACTCAATTAGGAAAATAAAAATGACAACCGAAAACGCGGCTCGTAAGTCCGATCTTGTCTATCAACTCAATGACAGACCACCTTTGCCACACACTTTATTCGCTGCTCTTCAGCACCTGCTAGCTATGTTTGTAGCTGTTATCACGCCATCCCTTATTATTTGCCAAAGTTTAGGCGTACCAGCAGCAGAAACAAACACCATCATCAGCATGTCACTGTTTGCCTCAGGTGTGTCTTCTTTCATTCAAATTCGAACCATTGGTCCTATCGGCTCTGGCTTGCTGTCGATTCAAGGCACCAGCTTTAACTTCTTAGGTCCAATCATTGGTGCTGGCTTAGCGCTTAAAGCTGGCGGCGCAGATATTCAAACTATGATGGCCGCTATTTTCGGTACTATCCTTGTTGCTTCCTCTGCTGAAATTCTGCTTTCTCGTGTATTGGAATTCGCTCAGCGCGTTATCACTCCGCTGGTATCAGGCATTGTGGTGACATTGATCGGTTTGACTCTGATTCAAGTAGGCTTAGTCTCTATGGGTGGTGGTTACGCAGCGATGGGTGACGGCACTTTTGGCAGCCTAGATAAACTTGCCCTTGCGGGAACCGTTCTTGCCATCATCGTTCTGCTTAACCGCGCTCGCAACCCATACATTCGCGTAGCGTCTATTGTGATTGCGATGGTTGTTGGCCTCGCCTTGGCTTATTTCATGGGTATGGTTGATACCAGCAAAATGAGTGACACAGCGCTTATCGCTCTGCCTGTACCAATGCAATATGGCTTAAGTTTCGACTGGTCGCTGTTTATTCCATTGGTGCTGATTTTCCTAATCACGGCATTGGAAGCGATCGGAGATATTACTGCTACATCTGAAGTTTCTGGTGAACCAGTGAAAGGTCCGGTTTACATGAAGCGTATCAAAGGTGGTGTATTGGCAGATGGTCTCAACTCTGCACTTGCTGCGGTATTCAACAGCTTTCCGAACTCAACCTTTAGTCAGAACAATGGTGTGATTCTACTGACTGGCGTTGCTAGCCGTTATGTCGGTTACTTTATCGCTGGTATGTTAGTGCTGCTAGGTTTGTTCCCAGGAGTGGCTAGCTTTGTACAGCTGATTCCAGAACCGGTATTAGGCGGAGCGACCATCGTAATGTTCGGGACTATCGCCGCAGCGGGTATTCGCATCATCGCTCGTGTGGATTTAGATCGCCGAGCCATTCTGATCATGGCTCTGTCATTTTCTATGGGTCTTGGCATTGCTCAGAAACCAGAAATTCTGCAGTTCATGCCTGACTTTGTGAAAAGCATTTTCTCAACAGGTGTCGCCGCTGGCGGTATCACAGCAATTTTGTTGAACCTTCTGCTACCAGAAACGAAACCAGCAAGAAAAGAACAGCCAGAACAAGAGCTTGAACAAGCTTTAGATTCGTAATCTGTAATCTTGAAATAAGAAAAAGGCTCGCGTTTATGCGAGCCTTTTTCTTGTATATTCAGTTAATTAGCTATTTAGTTGGAAAACTAATCTGAGCACGTAAGCCGCCTTCGCTGCGATTACTCACCACCACAGAGCCTCTGTGCTGACTGATAATACGCTTAACAATGGCTAACCCCAGACCTGTGCCTTCACTGCCCCTAGCCGTATCACCACGAGTAAATGGTTCAAACACCTTATTCACCTGACTTGGTTCAATACCGGGGCCGTTATCCTCAACACACACCCAAACCATACTGTTGTCCGCAGTCACGCCAGAGCTGACTCTCACCCAGCCGTTACCGTAACGAACGGCATTCACCACCAAGTTACTGACCGCACGCTTAATCGCGATGGGGTTACCAAACGCATTCGCTTTGCCTTTGTGCAGTTCGACTTCGATTTGAACTTCGTATCCCCCTTCAGAGCTTGCCACGTCCTGCGCAATATCATTCACGTTGACGACTTCGAAGGTCTGCTTATTCACTGGCTTTAAATAATCCATAAACTGGCTGATAATCTCATTGCACTCTTCAGTGTCACTGATGATCCCTTCTGCCAGATAGCTGTCTTCCGGTGACATCATTTCTGTGGCAAGACGAATACGAGTGAGCGGTGTACGCAAGTCGTGACTGATACCCGCCATCAACAAGGCTCTATCTTCTTCCAAAGCCTGAATGCCTTTTGACATCTGATTGAATGCTCTCGTTACTGAGCGAATTTCAGAAGCGCCTCTTTCAGGCAATGGCGGCGGAACCTCCCCGCGGCCAACAGCTTGTGCCACTTTTTCCAAAGCGATTAGCGGCCTGTTCTGCATCCGGATAAACAACCAGCCGCCAAAAATAATCATTAATGCCATGATAATGCTGTTACGGAATAGAGGAGAAAAATCTTTTTCACGTAACTCAGATAAAGGAATTCGAAGTAATTGTCCCGGTATCGCCTCGATTTTCATCCACAAAACATAACTTTCTGCACCAGACATCATACGAACTTCCGTGGGCGAACCCAGTTCCAGACTCATATCTTCGCTCATTAGATCAATACTAACTGCATGCTCAAATTCACTGGCAATTGGGCTGTCTTCAGGATGAATGGTCACCCCAAGTTGTTCGAGAACACGACGACGTAAAAGTGCATCCATCGGCACGCCCGTATCTTGATTGACCGTATCATCAAGCATCAGGTTGATTTCATGACTGAGGATTTTGTTGAACTGCTTTAAGCTTGGCATCAGCGCGTAATTAAAAACGGCGTAATACGAGTAAACCTGACTGGCAATGAGCAGGCTTAAAAAGAGAAGAATGGATTGAGTAAACGAGCTACGAATACGCATATTTTGCCTATGTTTTTATCGACGAGTTGTTCAAACTGCTTTGACAGACCGGTGTGACATACAGCCCGAAGTCACATACTGATTGTTGCAGACAGAGGTTTACCGTCAGGCGCGCCTAGAGAAGAGAGATAACACGCGCCATTGAGTTTAATCAGCCGACGCGTGGATACAGCAGCATAAGTTAAACTTACGCTTAGTTTAATTTACCGTCGGGAACGAATACATAACCTAAGCCCCACACAGTCTGAATGTAGCGTGGTTTGCTTGGGTCAACTTCCAGCATACGTCGTAAACGTGAAATTTGTACGTCAATTGAGCGTTCCATTGCTGAATATTCACGACCACGAGCCATGTTCATCAACTTATCACGAGATAACGGCTCACGCGCATTCATTACCAGCGCTTTCAGTACGGCGAATTCACCTGAGGTCAAAGGCATTGGCTCTTCACCACGGAACATTTCACGGGTACCTAGGTTCAGACGGAATTCACCGAACTCGACCAACGACTCTTCAGAGCTTGGCGCTCCCGGCGCTTCAATAGTCTGACGACGCAATACCGCTTTAAGGCGCGCTAATAGCTCACGCGGGTTAAAAGGCTTGGTCAGGTAATCATCCGCACCAATTTCTAAACCAACGATACGGTCGATCTCATCGCCTTTTGCAGTCAGCATCAGAATAGGAATCATATTGTTTGAATTGCGCAGACGACGACAGATAGATAATCCGTCTTCCCCAGGCAACATCAGATCCAGCACCATGATATGGAAGGTTTCACGAGTTAATAGGCGGTCCATTTGCTCACTGTTCGCAACACTTCTAACTTGGAAGCCTTGCTCAGATAAGTAACGTTCCAACAGCGCACGCAGACGTGCATCGTCATCGACCACTAAGACTTTAAAGTTTTCTTGCATTTACGCCCTACCTATTTCGTTATTCGACCCCATACACTTCTGGGATAGTGAAATGTAACACCGTTCTGACGAAAGTAATTCAAAGAATTGTTAACGTTTATTTCTTTTTTAGCTAATGTAGCAGCCAGTTGCAATTACCATAAGTCAGGAACATGAAGACAAACCTTATTACACGTGAAGGCTTTGATCGTCTAAAAAAAGAACTGGATACATTATGGCGCGAAGAACGCCCTGAAGTAACAAAAAAAGTGACTTGGGCAGCCAGCCTAGGTGACCGCAGCGAGAACGCTGACTACCAGTACAACAAGAAACGATTGCGTGAAATAGACCGTCGTGTTCGATACCTGCGCAAACGTCTTGAGCAGGTGAAAGTCGTCGACTACTCACCTCAACAGGAAGGCAAAGTGTTCTTTGGCGCTTGGGTAGAGATTGAAAATGAGAATGGCGATTCAAAAGCATTTCGTATAGTCGGTCCTGATGAAATCTACGGCGATGCGAAAGGTTATATTTCCATTGATTCGCCTATGGCTCGTGCACTGCTGAAAAAAGAGGTGGACGATGAGTTTGTTGTTCACACACCTGAAGGACCGAAAGAGTGGTTTGTAAACTCTATTCGCTACCAAGATTAATATTTTCAAACAGTGAAGCCGCATATAGTTCAAGACTGGAAATTTCGGCTTCACAGCCCCATATAGCCCTATTAGTACCAATGAATTAAAGAGATCTACGGATGAGCAAAGCTATCTGCCAATTGATTGCCAATGAGCTAAACGTTCGCTCAGAGCAAGTCATCGCAGCCGTCAACCTAATTGATGATGGCAACACAGTTCCTTTTATCGCTCGTTACCGTAAGGAAGTGACTGGTGGTCTGGATGATACCCAACTGCGTACTCTGGATAGTCGCCTCTCTTATTTGCGTGAACTTGAAGACCGCCGTCAAACCATTCTTAAATCGATTCAGGATCAGGGTAAACTGACACCTGAATTAGAGAAAGCCATTTCTGAAACCGACAGCAAAACCCGCCTTGAAGATCTGTATCTGCCATACAAACCAAAACGTCGAACCAAAGGTCAGATCGCGATCGAAGCAGGTTTAGAACCTTTAGCAGACAAGCTTTGGAATGAGCCACAGACAGACCCAGAATCTGAAGCTGCGCGCTATATTGCCGTAGATAAAGGTATCGAAGACACCAAAGCGGCTCTGGACGGTGCTCGCGCCATCATCATGGAACGTATTGCTGAAGATGCTGACTTGCTGGAGAAAATCCGCCGTCACTTGACTCGTAATGCTGAGCTGGTTTCTCGCGTGGTTGCAGGAAAAGAGCAAGAAGGTGAGAAATTCAAAGACTACTTTGAGCACCAAGAGCCTGTGAGCAAAGTGCCGTCTCACCGCGCGTTGGCAATGCTTCGAGGACGTAACGAAGGTTTCTTAACTCTGACTCTAAATGCAGATCCAGAGCTTGAAGAAACCGCACGTCAGTCTCATTGTGAAACCATTATTGCGGAACATTACGGCATTCATTTGAGCCAAGCACCAGCAGACACATGGCGCAAGCAAGTCATTAGCTGGGCATGGCGTATCAAGGTTTCTATGCATATGGAAACCGAGCTAATGGGCACAATGAAAGAGCGTGCTGAGATCGAAGCAATCAACGTCTTCGCAACTAACCTGAAAGACCTGCTCATGGCGGCACCTGCTGGCCCTCGCGCTACCTTAGGTTTAGACCCGGGTTTACGAACTGGCTGTAAAGTGGCGGTGGTTGATTCAACCGGTAAAGTGCTTGCGACCGATACCATTTACCCGCACCAACCGCAAAACCAATATGACCGTGCAATGCAGACTGTGTCGGCATTAGTCAAAAAACATAACGTAGATTTGATTGCGATTGGTAACGGTACTGCTTCTCGTGAAACCGATGCCTTTGCGGCTGAGATGATCAAACGTGATGGTCTGAAAGTGCAAAAAATCATGGTCAGCGAAGCGGGCGCTTCGGTTTATTCTGCCTCTGAGTTAGCAGCAAAAGAATTTCCGAATATGGATGTGTCTTTGCGCGGTGCAGTATCAATTGCTCGTCGTCTACAAGACCCTCTGGCTGAGTTGGTGAAAATTGATCCGAAATCAATCGGTGTCGGTCAATATCAGCACGATGTGAGCCAATCTCTATTGGCAAAACGTCTGGACGCGGTTGTTGAAGACTGTGTAAACGCCGTCGGCGTAGATGTGAATACCGCTTCTCCAGCTCTGTTAACTCGTGTTGCTGGCCTTTCAACTGTGCTAGCGCAGAACATTGTCGACTACCGTGATGAAAATGGTCGTTTCAATGCCCGTACTGATCTTAAGAAGGTCGCACGTTTAGGACCTAAAGCTTATGAGCAGTGTGCTGGCTTCTTGCGCATTATGAATGGCAAGAACCCGCTTGATGCATCAGCAGTGCACCCTGAAGCCTATCCTGTGGTGAAAAACATTGCTGAAAAAAACAAGCAAGACATTAAAGCTTTGATTGGTAACAGTGATTTCCTCAGTCGTTTACGTGCCGTGGATTACACCGATGAAAACTTTGGTGTGCCAACCGTTAGCGACATCATTAAAGAGCTTGATAAGCCGGGACGCGACCCTCGTCCTGAGTTTAAAACAGCCACTTTTGCTGATGGTGTTACCAAAGTTTCTGATCTTGAACCGGGTATGGTGCTGGAAGGCGTCGTGTCTAACGTGGCGAACTTTGGTGCCTTTGTGGACATTGGTGTTCACCAAGATGGCTTAGTGCATATCTCTGCGCTGACCGATCGTTATGTATCCGATCCACGTGAAGTGGTGAAAGCTGGCGATATCGTTAAAGTCAAAGTGATGGAAGTAGATGTCCAGCGTAAACGTATCGCGCTTTCTATGCGCCTGAACGATGAACCGGGTCAAGACAGTCGTCCAGCTCGATCTGACAACGCTCAGCCAAGGAACGATCAACCTAAGGGGAATCAACCTAGAGGCAATCAACCACGCGGAAACAACCGTTCTTCCCAAGGGAATGGATCTGTTCGTGGTCGTAATGAATCTCAAGGTGGTGGATTTAATAGCGCCTTTGCAGACGCTTTTGCTAAAGCGAAGCGCTAACACTGATAGGTGAACACGTAGCGCGAATTCGAATCAAAAGAGTTAAGCTCTACAAATAAAAATCCCCATCGCATTTGCTATGGGGATTTTATTTTGTCTGCTGAGAAATGACGATATTCATAATATCGCGATCACTTCTGACGGAATATTTGGCGCTACAGCGTGACCATAGTGATACTTAATTACAGTACGCCTTCGAGCCATTTTTCCAGCAGTTACCGCATCATCAATGACACGTTTCGGTAAACGAAACCGCATTGCATAGCCTTTACCCTGCTCTTCACTATATGTGGCGAGTGCTAACAGCTCAAATAGCCTATCTAGTTCGCTGTGTCGCTCTTCTTGATAAGAGGATTGTGCTTCATGTTCAGTCACCACATCATAATCTGGATGCTCTGACGGATCCCACGACGCCCGCTTTCGCCTTTTATCATCAGCTCTTACATTACGTTCCGAGTTGGTTTTAACCAGCTCAACGGTCGGCATCACAGGCTCTCGAACTTTATTATCTCGAGCAACCTGTTCAGTCTGAACGTTCACTGATGGGGCGATAAGTGGCACACTAACGTTAGTCGGTGACACAATCATAGCCGAAACCTCCTCAGTATCGCCCAGCCCAATAAAACAGAGCTCTACTTTGTTTCATCGGGTTAGCTTATTTATCGACCAATCCGTGTAAATATTTAGCACAAAAAGAAAACATATTCATATCAGACAGCTAGCTTCTTTTTAACTATTAACTACGGGCAAATGTGATCAACTGCTGACAGAAAGCATCCAGTTCGGTCATAAATGGTGCGTGGGAAGATTCGGTGAAAATGTATTGTTCGCTGTGTGGTACAACTTGCTGCAAGTCTTGAGCGACTTTAATTGGTACCAGACCGTCTAAACGCCCGTATAAGCGCAACATAGGAACAGAAATATGAGGCAGTTGTTCACGTAAATCGACATCAGCCAGCATCTTGAGCCCTGCAAGCAAAGCGTTAGGGTTAGGAGTAGGACGAGACAACACCGCTTGCTTCAGCGTCTTTACATCTTGTCTTGCGGAAGGGCTACCCATTGCCTGCAAAGCCATAAAGCGCTCAATGGTGAGTTGGAAATCTTCAACCAACTGATCCGTAAATGCCGCAAGCACATTGGGTTGAATGCCTCGCCATGGTTTTTCTGCTGCAAACTTTGGTGAAGAGGCAACTGTCACCAGCTTGCTGACGTAATCGCTATGATGAAGCGCCATATGGGTCGCGACGAGTCCACCAAGTGACCAACCAATCCAAATCGCACTTTTAGGTGCCTGAACCATCAGAGCCTGAGCGATCTCTTCAAGGTTTTCAGCATGACAATTTGCACTGTGACCATATCCCGGTAGATCGACAACGTGAACACGAAACTGAGTCTCAAGAACATCTACTGTTTGTTGCCAAACTGCGCCATTCATTCCCCAGCCATGCACTAATACGATGTCTGTCCCACTACCACTGACTTGCCAGTACAACTCTGAAGTCATAGTCACACTCTCTCCTACTTTATTCATTCAATCCATTTTACAGAAGGCACAAGGTATTTATTCCTTCTTTTTGAGGCAAAAAGCATGTTATCCGATTGGTTTCAAAAAGCTACGCTGTTGAAATTCAAGAGCAAGACCGCCCATTGGCTATTTCCGCAATGCCCCATTTGTAAGTTGCCATTAAATAACGAAGATCCTTACGGTGTGTGTTCTGCCTGTGAGGTTTGGTATGCCTCTACACCTCGCTGCCAACGTTGCGGTTTAGCGACGCTGACACCCGTAGACATGTGTGGTCAATGCCTTTCAAAACCACCACCTTGGCACAGATTGTATTGTATCGGTGATTATCAGTTCCCGTTAAGCAATAGTATCCATCAGCTCAAATATCAGCGTCAGTTCTGGCAAGCGCAACCGCTCGCGAAACGTCTCTCAGAATGTATTGATACTCCGGCTCCCGTGATAACCAGTGTCCCCTTGCATTGGCAGCGATATCTGCGCAGAGGGTTTAATCAAAGTGACCTGATTGCCAAACACTTGGCAGCATATCTGGGAGTTAAACATCAAACGAAACTGTTTTGCCGAGAACTCAACACCCAATCACAGCAGGGACTAAGCAAGGCTCAACGTAAACGTAATTTAACTAAAGCCTTTCGTCTCAACGCTCATCCCAACAGCCTTCATGTTGGAATCGTAGACGATGTTGTCACCACAGGGAGTACTGTGCAGCATTTATGTCAACTGCTACTTGAAGTGGGCGTCGAAAGGATTGATATTTACTGCATATGCCGCACTCCAGAGCCAGAAGATCATAAGTAAAGCCCTCGCTTGAAATCAAAAGGGCTGGATTCTTCTAATCACAGGAGTAGAATGGTGACCAAATAACCTACAAATGCACTCAGGTATTCGTCGTGTCAAATATTAACACTATAACTATCACTGAATCAGCTCAGTCTCACTTTGCAAAACTGCTTTCTCAGCAACCTGAAGGCACAAACATTCGTGTTTTTGTCGTAAACCCAGGAACACAAAACGCTGAATGTGGCGTTTCTTACTGC
Organism: Vibrio diazotrophicus; assembly: GCF_038452265.1. NCBI lineage: Bacteria > Pseudomonadati > Pseudomonadota > Gammaproteobacteria > Vibrionales > Vibrionaceae > Vibrio > Vibrio diazotrophicus. Next base: position 173,427 of record NZ_CP151842.1, on the reverse strand, counting down.
CCACCAGAAGCGGTTGAAGCTACAGATACTGAGATTCCATTTAACGAGTTCTCTGCTTATGTTGACGAGCTAAGCCTACCTTTCCTTGAAGATGCGCTGATTGATTTTGTTACCGACAAAATGGGATCACAGCTAACGCTGAAAGCACCAAACGCGAAAATGCGTAAAGTGTCTGACGATGCAAGTCTGATTGAGCGTGTTGAATATGCGATTCAAACTCAAGTGAACCCACAACTTGCAGGTCACGGCGGCCACGTTAGCCTAGTTGAAATCACCGATGAAGGCGTTGCAATTGTTGCCTTTGGTGGCGGCTGTAACGGCTGTTCAATGGTCGATGTCACCTTAAAAGAAGGTATTGAGAAAGAGCTACTGGCTCAGTTCGAAGGTGAACTTACTGCCGTTCGCGACGCAACAGAGCATGACCGTGGTGACCACTCATACTACTAATGAGTCACGACAGAAAAGCTGATGCCAACAAGCATCAGCTTTTTTTATTTCCAGCGGTTTCTTCTTTCCAACAGGTTTTATTTCTGTCAGCGATGAAAGTGATATTTTAAGTTGAGACATTTTCTCATATAGTAAGAAAACTAATGCAGTGAAGGAGTAAGTGAATGTCATCCAAATTACCGGAGATTCTCGCCAAGAACGTAGTGGCTAAGTCAAAGCTATTTTCTATCGAAGCACTCGATCTTCGTTTTTCAAATGGAGAACAACGCACTTACGAACGAATGAAGCCCAGCGGCCGGAATGCCGTGATGATGGTTCCTGTGACCGAGCAAGGTGACCTGTTATTAGTCCGCGAATACTGTGCCGGAACAGAGCGCTATGAATTAGGCTTTCCAAAAGGTCTGATTGATCCGGGAGAAACTGCCGAAGCAGCAGCAAACCGTGAAATGAAAGAAGAAGTTGGCGTCGGCGCACACAAACTTACCGCGTTAAAAGAAGTGGTACTGGCTCCCTCTTATTTTTCGAGCAAAATGACGCTCTTTATTGCACAAGATCTATACTCTGAACAATTGGAAGGTGATGAACCCGAGCCTCTTCAAGTGGTTCGCTGGCCTTTAGCCCAAGCTGAAGAGCTGCTTACTCATATAGATTTCTGTGAAGCTCGCAGTATCACCGCCCTGATGCTTACTCTGCGTTACTTACAATAATTACCGCCAGAGTTATAGGAAAGATTATGCCAACAGCCAAAGATCTCTCTCATCTATTACCAGACGTCATCGAAATTGCTCGCTCTGCCGGTCAACTGATCCTCGATATCTACGAGAAAAAATCTTACCAAGCCTTTACGAAGAAAGACGAAACCCCTGTCACCAGCGCAGACCTAGCTGCACACAAACTGGTGATGGAACGTTTGAAAGAGTTAACACCGGATATTCCAATTCTCTCTGAAGAAGACGCAGATATCAGTTTGCAAACTCGTGAGACTTGGCAGAGATACTGGCTGGTAGATCCGTTAGATGGTACTCAAGAGTTCATCGCTCGCAGCGGCGATTTCGCTACGATTATTGCTTTAGTTGAACACAACAAACCAGTGATGGGGGTGGTCTATGGCCCAGTGTCAGGCGTGACTTATTACGCTTATGCTGGCAAAGGGGCATGGAAAATTCCTGATATGTCTGAAAGCCTGCGCATCCGTACTCACACCCATGAACTGCCTAACCAGTCGATTGCGATTGCGATTAGTCGTCGCCAGGACATCAACCGCATCACCAGCAAACTCAGCAGTGCTTGGAACTATGATTTAGTACCTTTGGGTTCTGCCGCGCTAAAAGCGTGCTTAGTGGCGGAAGGCGCGGTGGACTGTTACTTACGCTTGGGTCCAACCGGTGAGTGGGATACCGCAGCGACACAATGTATTGTTGAAGAAGCTGGCGGACGTATTTTAAATACCAACCTAAAACCGCTTTCATACAATGAGAGAGAAACCTTGGAGAATCCGAATTTCATCGTGTTAGGCGATGCGGACCTTCCTTGGGATAAAATATTGAAATGCTAATCAAGCGAGTTTGAAGTTAAAAAGGCGAGAACCCAGTTCTCGCCTTTTGCACATTTGCCACAATACATTTTAGGTTAGCTATAAGCGACCTTGACGCTTAAACGCATAACGACCTTGTGCATCAGGCTTAGGCAACCATTTAAGTTGCTGTGCTAACTGCTGAGGAAATTCTGCACCCACCTTAAACCAGCCATCAGACTGATAAGTTCGGTCAGGATTCAACTGAGCTGAAAATTCGCTGTTCACTTGAGCACTCTCTTGGCTGCCCTTGAGCTTCAACGTATTCCCACTGCACTCTAAATCCGCAATCACTTGTGCCAACTCTAACGAGCCTAGTGGCGACTCCACATTGGCGGAACTCCACGCGATTGCGCCCTGAGCAGTTGAACAAAATGGCGCTTGATAAAGGTACTCTTTGATCGATAGTTCCAACTGGCCTTGAGCGACAATAGGAACAGCCATCGGCATTTGTTGAAGAGCCACATCCGCTGGAATAGAAACCAGTGTATTCTCAGCATAAAGACCCGCTAAGCCATAACCAATCGTACCTTTTCCACGTAAACTCAGTTCACTGCCACGGCCAAAGCGGACCTCCGCTTCAGCTTTTGCCTCAAGCAAAGCCGAAGGTTTAAACTGCCAACTCACCTCACCGAAGTTGCGATTCTGCCAACGTACTTGCTCCGCTCGACCTTGCCATATAGAACCTTGAACTCCAGTTACCTGCATTTGCGAAGGTAATGGCAGGTGCTTAAACACAAACTGTGCAGGAAGGTGAACGAAAGCACTGGTGACGAATACCGCAACAAACACCATCCCGTAGCCAACAACTTTTTTCAACTTAACCGCCTCGTTTTAACTGTAAGCGCTGCACTTCAACCACACCGGCTTGTTTGCCGCGTTTGATATCCATAAAATCCACATCCACACCTTGCTGCTCTTTAAGGTAAGCAACCCAAGCAACCAGTTGAGTAAACGGAACAGGTTGTATCCACACCTGCATCATCTCTCCGCGAGGCTGCATGCGAATTAGCTCAATCTTAAATTGACGAGTAGAGGTTGTGATCACTTGATTCAGCGGCGTAGAAGTTCGCACCACACCACCTTGTTTACGCAAAGCCGTTATTTTATCTGCACTGTCAGTAACCCAAGTCAGCAGTTGCTTCTCAGTTTGAATTCGGTTTTGGGCTTGTACACTTCGCTCGTTGAGCGGCTGTAATACTCCCCAAAAAATAATCGCAACGGTCACTAAAAATCCGCAGATCGATACCATCACCTTTTCACGATGATTAATGCTTTGCCACCAATGTTGAAGTGGCGCTATTACTTTATTCGCTATTTGCTCACTCATTGCCAACACCTACTTCTGCTTCAACACAAATGAACCCGCAACCACATCGCCATTTTTGTTCACTTGACCTTGTTCAACAACAAACTGCTCTGCCAATTTCACTCTCGCTTGTTCAAAGCTTTGGAAATCTTTACTGGTGGCTTCTAGTCGGACTTCACCACGATTGCTATCGAACTTAATACTTTGCAGTTCCATGCCCTGAATACTTCTCAGCGTTGCTGGCAGTGGTGTCAACCATTGCAAAACAGAACCCTGAGCGCTTCCACCTTGCAGAGCATTCAGCTCTTCATTCATAAGGCGCTTCAGATAGCTCACTGTGGGGATTTTCTCTCGCTCAGGAAACACAACACGGAATATGCGTTCACTTTCCGCACGATAAGTCTGAACTTGTTGCTCAAGGCGGTGAGTTTCTAAAAGCTTATAGCCAATAAGCACAGCAAGGAACACAAGCGCAGCGTACGCCGCTTTCCGCCAAATACGCCAATACTTCATAGAGGAAGATTTCACTCTAAAGCTGCCCGTTAACATATTCACTTTGCTTTGCAGAGCCTGCTCAGTCAGTAATTGCATGACTAATGGCGAAGGTGTGAAATGCCAATCTTGACCATCAGCTAAGCCAAGTTCTGGTAGAGGCGTATAAGCAGTTAAAGGTAAAAAGTTGTCACCCTCTTTGACCCAGTCAGATTGACTAAATAACTCCAGCCACTCGCTATCAACGCAAATCCCCTGAGAGTCACCTTTGCGGATCAGCCACTCTTTTCCCAACTGTACTGCTGCTAACCCTTGCTGGACAGGCACGGTAAGTACATCAGGAATTACGCGTTTGACCGTCATGCCCAACGAAGCAAGTTCATCAATACAAGATTGTAAGAAATCGCGGTCAATACCAGCCACTTCGACGATATTTCCTGTCTTTTTCAGGATACTAAAGTGCATATCGTCAACATCTTGAGCCACTTCATCTTCAATCAGATAAGGCAGCATGGATTCAATTTTGCGATTTGCACCAGCGGGAATTTCCACTTGGCTCAGAACCACATCACTAGCCGACATCAAGACAATGATTGAACGCTGTTCAGCGTATGAACTCAGTTGTTCAAGTTGTTCCCAACCTGAAATTTCTCCGCTCGCAATCACTTCTTGCTGTACTGAAGACCACACCAACCAAGGGATAATGGCTTCTTTTTGACTACTCAGCCGAACGGTCAGAAACTCGCTCACTGATCCCTCCAAAGCGACGGCGAACCACCGTTGCAGTTTCTCGATTATCACTAAAAAACAGGCTGCGAAGTCTCACGCGCGCCTCATCCACTAACACTTGTACATCTAATTCAAAATACTGACTATCGACGGTTAAATAACCTTTAGCCTGATCGATGACACTCTCGCCTGTCGCAACGATTTGAGCCTCAGCTAAAAATGCATCAACACTGGCCCATCCATCAAAAGGACGATTTTTCAGCACCGCTTCCGCATTCGATTCAGATAAATTCGGACTGAACATCGCCGTTAATAACTGAGCATGTTCAGGAGCCAATGTATTCACATTTAATCGCCAGTCATCACTGGGTAATGCGCACACATAAGGAGCCACTTTCAGCATCACATCTCCACTGACTTGTTGAATAGCACGTAACTCGCTGCTATCGGCAATCAAGCTGTTGGCACTCATGTAAGCCGGTGACATTGACTCATAGTAGCTGTCTTCTACGCCGTAAGTGGTTTGTACTCGGTTATCGCTGTCAACGAACTCTCTTGTGGAATCTGCGATTACTTCCGCCGAATAATTATCCACTTCTAGCGTCTCAAGCAGTGTCTGCCAAACACGCAGAGGATAGGGCTTAGTGTTGGCACCTGAGCTGGATTCAATCGAACCCAACACATTGAGATTGAAGCAGGCTTGTTTATCGTAAATGCGCCCGCGCAACTGACCATAATCCAACGGATAAGTTTGCTCTTCTAACGCCCATACCTGACTCAAGTTAATCGTATCGCTATCCTTGTAACTCTGTTCAATCGCGACACTCGCCAAACCTTCAGCGCCTACACTATACCAATAGGCTTGCTGGTAGCTCACTTGATGGCTAGCGCGTTGAAACTGAGTAAACAATCTCTCAGACATGGTTGCCGCAATAGAAACCATAATAACCAGCAGTAGCAATACAACAATCAGTGCAACGCCGTGTTGAGAGCGACGATGTTTAGAAGAACCTCGGTGCGCTCGATTTTGCTGTGCATGGGTTTGCTGCATACCATTACGAAGCATCTTCGCCCCCTAGCACAACGCCTCCAGCCACTAAATAGATACGCTCAATCTCACCATAATCTGCCAGCGTCAGCTTTACTGCTATTGCGTTAGGTAGAGTCATACTTTGTTCCCAAGTATCGCTCCATTTGCCTTCGAAATAGAAACGCATGCTCCAGCTATCTACTTGGGTCAGTATTGGCGTAACAATACCTTCTTGTCCTACTGGCGAATCTGGATAACGCCACCAAATTTTTTCCAAAACTCCGTCTCTGATTCGGTAAGCAACTTTAGCTACTTCACCACGGGGAAACTGTTGCTGTGGGTTACTCCAACCTAAACGGGTAAATATGATTCCCTTTTGATCCGATCCCAATAGGGCATCTTGCCAAATCAAAAACTGGTTACTTGGTTCATCACCTTGAGTACGAAATTGACGCGCCGCAATTTGGCGAAAATCTGCATCCATAAGCACCACAGCTCGATTGATTTCATTCAGCCGTGTTGTTCGCTGTTGTGAAAGCTCATTGCTTCGTTGTACCTGATTTAAAACCTGGTAAGCACCGACACTCAAACTGGCAAAAATAGCGATAGCCACCAACACTTCAATCAGCGTAAAACCGTTATTTCGCATTCTTCTACTTTGCGACATAACTTCTCACCGTTGTTATAGGGCTTGCGGTCTCTTCTGCCGATACACTGATATCAAAAGCTCTTAAGTAGCCGCTGGAAGTATCGATAGGCGTGACTTTCCAAGACCAAGTTCGTCCCGCCAGTGACTCTGTGCCTTTTTTTGCTCGCAGTTCGTTTGGAGCCAGCATCACTAACGCCATTTGATTGTCTATCACCATGGAAGCAAAAGTTTTTTCTTCCAGATATTGAACCGTATTAATGTGTTGACTCACCGCTCGTATCACACTGACCGCCGCGGTAGCAAAAATGGCTAACGCAACTAACACCTCAAGCAAAGTAAAGCCTTTATGCTTTTTCATCTTGCTCTCCCGGTGCAAATAAACGTATTTGCCCATTTTCTTCAACGACAATACGCCAGCTCTCAGTAGGTGACTGCTTTGGATGAATACTGACCACAAATGGCGTCACTTCACCGCTCGATAAAATGTAAACTTGCGGTGGTGGTAGCTGCTTTTTCTCGGCAAACATCTCTTGATCAAACAAAGGTTCTGGGTCAAACATACGCTCATCCTTAACCCAAGCATTACCACCCAGCTGAAAATCGATCACTAGCTCAGAAGGGAGCTGCAACTCGGAACCAAACTGGCGTTTTTCAAGCTTCTTCCAGCCATCCTCAGATAACTCAACAAAGAGAAAAGCACGGTTTAGATCATCGACTCTCAAACCAAAATCGCGGCCACTTAAAATGGCTTCTTCATTGATAAGCTGAATTCTCTGAAACAGGCTCTGCGCTGCCAGCTTGGCTTCATCTTTCTGCGAAACTGGAAATGTGGCAATAACGGCAACGGTACTGACCGATATCAGTACGAGCACCAAAAGTATTTCCAGTAATGTAAAGCCGTGAGATTGCTTCATGAAAGAAAAGCGGGGGCTACCGCCCCCTGTCCTTAGTTATCGGTGTTATTGAAAATCCTGAATATTCCAGTTACCAATATCGGCGTTTGCGCCTTCTCCGCCTTCCTGACCATCGGCACCTAGAGAGAAAATATCAATAGCACCGTTGTCACCTGGGCTTAAATATTGGTAATCGTTACCCCAAGCATCTTTTGGTAAACGACGAATATAGCCACCATCGCGATAGTTACGAGGCTCAGGGCTAGATGGTTTGGTCACCAACGCCTCTAAACCTTGGTCTGTAGTTGGATAAACACTGTTGTCGAGCTTATACATATCCAGAGCATTCTCTAATGCAACAATATCCGTAACAGCTTTTTGCTGATCCGCTTTTTCTTTATTGCCCATTAAGTTGGGTACCACAAGGCTTGCCAAAATACCTAAGATCACAATAACAACCATGATTTCTAAAAGAGTGAAACCAGCCTGCGTTTTATTACGTTTTTTCATTTCTGCTCCGTTTCGCAAATTTGTAATTTTTGTATTTGCTAAAAATAACACTCAGCTACTCATCAAAAGCCAAGAAAGTGTTATCTCGTCATTAAATTGTTCATTTCTAGGATAGGCATTAATGTCGCCATAACGATAAACAACACCATCCCTGCCATCACCGCAATCAACGCCGGTGTAAATATGCCTAATGCGATGTTCACCGTTGATTCAAAATTGGCATCTTGGTTATCTGCTGCCCGAGTCAGCATGCTCTCCAATTCACCGCTTTGTTCACCACTGGCAATCATATGCAGCATCATTGGCGGGAAAAGTTTGCTTTCCGTTAGTGCCCTTCTAAGGCTAATACCTTCTCGAACCTTGTCTGCCGCAATAGTGACCTGGTGCTTAGCATAGTGGTTTGGCATCACATCCACCGCGATTCTCATACCGTCTAAAATAGGAATGGCACTGGAAGCGCATATCGACAAGGTGCGAGAAAATCGGGACGCATTTAAACCTCGCACAATCTTGCCAATCACTGGCCAATGCATCTGTTTTTTGTCCCAACCCATGCGTACATCCGGCTTACGCAGCATCCACTTGCACAGAGAGAAGATCGCAATTCCACCGAACAGTACTGCTAGCCCCCAGTTTTGTACGAACTCGCTCGCTGAGAGCAAAAACTGAGTCGACGCTGGCAATTGTTGATTCATCTGAACAAATTGGCCGACAATTTTCGGTACTACCGACGCTAAAAGGAAGGCAACAATACCTACCGCGAACACAACCAACACAATTGGATAAATCATGGCTTGCAGAAGTTTCGACTGCAATTTTTGGCGGTTTTCGGCGTAGTCCGCCAAGCGTTCTAGAACTGAATCTAAATGACCTGATTTTTCTCCGGCCGCTACCATAGAGCGGAACAGATCATCAAACACGTGAGGATAGTCGTTAAAACTGTCTGCCAATGTATGGCCTTCGGTCACTTTTGAGCGAACAGCCAAAAGCATGTTTCGAATATGCGGCTTTTCTGCTTGCTCAGACACAGCCATCAAACACTCAGCTAATGGCATTCCTGACTGAACCAGAGTTGAAAGCTGGCGGGTAATCAGCGCTAAATCTGCAGTGCTTATGCCTTTTTTAAAGCTGAAAGAAGAGGCACGTGCACGCTGTGATTTCACTTTGGTTTCAACTACTTCAACAGGCACTAAATTTTGTTCTTTCAGACGTTGGCGAACCTGACGCGCACTGTCACCTTCAATGACTCCGGCTTTGTTTCGCCCTTTCTCATCAAGAGCTTTATATTCAAACGCCGCCATTATGACTCCTTGGTCACTCTCATCACTTCTTCCAGTGATGTGATGCCTTGAATCACTTTATCCAAACCATCTTGACGAATACTTGGTGTGTAATCGCGAATGTGTTTTTCTATCGCTTGTTCGCCGACCTCGTCGTGTATTAGTGCCTGCACTTTGTCATCCACCAGCAACAGCTCGTGAATGCCGGTTCTTCCACGATATCCCTTGTAATTACAATGTGGGCAGCCAGTGGCTCGATAGAGTGTCAGTTGAGACTTTTTCTTCACGCCACACAGCTTTTTCTGTGACTCATCCGCTTCATAAGCTTGTTTGCAGTCGGGGCACAATGTACGCACCAAACGCTGTGCAAGTACGCCCAGCAACGAAGAAGAGAGTAAGAAAGGCTCAATACCCATATCTCGTAAGCGCGTAACAGCACCGATTGCTGTATTGGTATGCAAAGTGGACATCACTAAGTGACCGGTTAACGAGGCTTGAACAGCAATTTGGGCTGTTTCTAAGTCACGAATTTCTCCGACCATCACCACATCGGGGTCTTGTCGTAAAATCGCCCGCAAACCACGAGCAAAGGTCATATCGACTCTAGGGTTTACCTGTGTCTGACCAATGCCGTCAATATCGAATTCAATCGGGTCTTCTACGGTAAGGATATTGCGCTCATTTGAGTTAATCTCCTGCAAACCTGCATACAAGGTCGTCGATTTACCAGAACCTGTAGGACCAGTAACCAGCAAGATGCCATGCGGCCTTTCTATCAGTTTGCGGAAACTCTCTTGGATGGTTTGTGTCATGCCCAAGCTATGCAGATCCAAACGCGTAGCGTTCTTATCCAACAAACGCATCACCACACGTTCTCCGTGGGAAGACGGCATAGTCGAAACACGAACATCCACAGCTCTGCCGCCGATACGTAAGGAAATGCGGCCATCCTGAGGAACACGTTTTTCGGCAATGTCGAGTTTCGCCATCACCTTCACACGAGAAACCAACAGCGGTGCTAATTTACGGCTTGGACTTAATACTTCACGCAGCACACCGTCCACACGGAAACGAATCGATAATGATTTTTCAAACGTTTCGATATGGATATCGGATGCGCCTTCCTTAATTGCCTCACCCAGCATCGCGTTAATCAATTTAATGATAGGCGCATCGTCGTCTGATTCGAGCAAGTCTTCACTTTGAGGCAATTCTTCCGCTAATGAGAAGAAATCGTCACTGTCGGCACCGATATCTTCCATCAACTGACGAGCTTCAGAAGAGTCTCGCTGATATACCTGAGTGAGTTTACTTTCAAACTCACTGGCATTCAGTTCTACTAACTGAAAATGACCACGAACAACACGCTTCACTTCCGCGAGAGCAGAGATCGAAACTGGCGCGACGTAATAGACTGAAGCCGAAGTCTGGCTCCACTCCAAAACCATCTTGAAGCGATTGGCAAAGCTAAACGGCAATCGTCGAACAATAGACGCCACTACCTCTGTCATTGCTTCGCTTCCATCTGACCGGAATTGATTTGATCCAGAAATGCTTGGATTTCCGCTGGATGGCGGCGATCTTCACCAAACTTAGGCAATACCGGAATATTATTGTTATCCATCAGTTTTAAGCCTTCTTCGGCTTTGAATAGCTGCTCGGCACGGATGTAATTGTATTTACGCTGAGTAATACCATCCGCCGTCATGCCATCGCGGATGATGGTTGGCTTGATAAACACCATCAGGTTTTTCTTTTCAACTTGAGTACTGGTTGATTTAAACAAATAGCCCAGCACTGGAATATCTCCGAGAAATGGCACTTTGGATTCACTTTCCAAGGCTCTTTCGTCAATCAGACCGCCCAGTACCAACATCTGACCATCTTGAACCATTACTGAGGTATTTAGCTGACGCTTTGCAAAACGTACGTCTACAGCGCCATTCGCACCTAAAACGTTAGAGACTTCTTGTTCAATCTTCAGTTGAACCGAATCCCCTTCGTTAATCTGAGGAACGACTTTAAGCTTGATACCAACTTCTTTACGATCAACCGTCTGGAATGGGTTTTCGTTATTTGAACTCGATGTCGAACCTGTTAATACCGGCACTTCTTCACCAACAATAAAAGATGCTTCACCGTTATCCATAACAGTAATACTTGGAGATGACAGAATGTTAGAGTTGGAATCGCTTGATACCGCACTCAGTAAAGCAGTCCAATCGCCCATCATAATGCTGACGGCAGCACCGTTAATTCCCGAAAGAGCAGAAGCCAATGTGCTGTAATCGCCAGAAGTTGTTGAATCATAAGGACGACGATTACCCGCTGAATCGTAATAATATTCGGTAGTGGTTTGGTCTTTCGCTTCTTCTATACCAACCATTACATTACCGATTGAAGCCCCAGTGTTGCCATATTGAATAACAGAACCGCTTTCCAGCGAACCCCATTGAACACCAAGGTTGATGCCGTCACCTTCTGACATTTCCACGATCAAAGCTTCAATAAGTACCTGAGCACGACGAATATCTAATTGAGCAATCACATCCAGCATCGCATTCATAATGTCTTGCGGCGCAGTAATAACGAGTGAGTTTGTTCCTTTATGGGCAGAAATCATCACTTCGTTATTTTTTGAACTTGTCGCTTTCTGTCCGCCTTGCTGATCTTTTGCTTGTAGGTTTTCAGATACACCTTTCAGAACATCAACCAACTCCTCCGCTTGCGCGTATTTCAAATACACAACGCGGTTGTTGCCTTTGGTCGCCATCTCAACATCAAGCTGCTTGATTAATTGTCTTAGGCGTTGACGAACTTTAGGATCGCCAGAAATGAGAATCGAGTTGGTACGATCATCAGCCACCAGCTTAGGCTGCAAAAATTCAGGTGTGTTTTTCGCATCGGTGGTTTTATTTAACGCTTCAACAATACGAACCATTTCAGCCGCTGAAGCGTTTTTGAGCTCAACCACTTCAATGTCTTTATCTCCCGCTTGGTCAACACGGCGCACTATCTCAGCCAGACGATTGACCACCGCAGCACGACCTGTAATCAAAATGATATTCGCAGGATCATAATGCACTACGTTGCCAGCACCTGCGTTATCAATCAGCTGACGCAGTAATGGCGAAAGCTCTCGAACGGATACGTTTTTAACCGCAACCACTTGAGTCACAACACTATCGCCAGATGCTCGGTCATTATCCCCTAAAACCGGAACTGGCGATGTTTTGGCATCTTTTGCTTTAACGATTTTAAGGACACCGTTATCCATTTCGATCACGGCGAAACCATACACCTCAAGGACATTTAAAAAGAAGCTGTAATATTGTTCTTCATTGAGTGTGTCATAGCTGCGCACATCGATTTTCCCTCGCACCGAAGGATCTACAATGATGGTTTTTTCAAGGTTACGACCAACGATGTTGACGAACTCTTGAATATCAGTGCCTTTAAAGCTCGCACTAAATTCACTGGCTAATACTGCAGGTGAAATCAATAAGCTGCTGGCAATCAGCCACGCACTTTTTTTAAGCCAATGTTTCACAAATACTCCCTAGGCTGAAGCTGATGCATCAGTCTTACAATTGTATATAGATATCATGCTGTTGACCGTCACGAAGAACTGACAGATTAATCTCTGTCATCTCTGACACCGCAGATGCTAATTCATTCATTACTTCTGGTTTGGTTAGGTCAAACCCGTTAAATTCAATCGCTATATCACCATCTTGCAGGCCAACAGACTCAAATAACGCCGTGTCTCTACCCGGACTAACTCGGTACCCGACGATGGTATCGTCTTCTTTTACTTGAGAAAGACGAACATATTGGAAAATTTCTTGTGGATTCTTGAGAATGGCTTCACGAATCGCATCCAGTTTGTCTTCACTTTGTCTTGCATCAATAGTTGCCGGACGTTGAGCTCTAGGTTGGTTAGTACTGGAAGCTGAATTTCTCGCTGAGTAATCAATACCATCCAACATCAAAGTTTCATCTCGACCTGAATTGTCGATAATGACGCGATCAACAAATACTGCTTTCAGCTTTGCCCTTGTGCCTTCTATAACTTCGTTGATTCCGTAGGTCGACTGAGCACCTCGGTTTGCAATAACAGCCAAATTTTTGTTTACATTGCTGCTTGCCACAACACCAACAAGGACTAGGTTTAAACGAGTTTTTGGTGCATCGACAACTTTCGGCGTATCAACCACAGGTGTTGATTCTGAATACTGGCCAAACAGGCTGCCGGTTTGCAAAGTGCTAATATCAATAGTGCTAGATTTGGTTTGAGCGGAACCGACATTGGAAGGATTCCAAGCAGAGATAAGAGCTGGCTCGCTTTGAAGCGTCCAGACCATTTTCCCCAGCATCCATGCAGAAGCAGAAAGCAATACAAGAGTGAAGAAGACACTGGCTGGGTTCTGCCATTGAGAGATATTTTTCAACATATTAATTTGCCACGCAGTCGAAAATTAATTTGCTTAACTGCATTCTTCTCGCTTTCCTTGATTAATCATTTGATTTTATTAAATCCCTACCCGCTACCGCCGAATAAACAGCAGTCGAACAATATAACATTAAACAACAGAGCATGTTTTTTTCTATTATTAAATTTTCGATTCGGTTGAAAATATGATGCTTAAGCACCACTTTATTCCCAATCGAAGAGTAAAGAGCATTGATTAGAGGTCATTAAACAAAATGAGTTCCACTAACGAAGAAGTTCGGCTCGATAAATGGCTTTGGGCCGCGAGATTTTATAAAACTCGTTCAGTTGCACGAAATATGGTCGATGGTGGCAAAGTTCATTATAATGGCCAACGTTCAAAACCAAGCAAGATTGTCGAGCTTGGTGCAGTGATAACCCTGCGCCAAGGTCAAGAAGAAAAAACCGTTACCATTGACAGGATTTCGGATCAAAGGCGCGGTGCACCGGAAGCGCAAACCCTCTATTCAGAAACGCCTGAGAGTATAGAAAAACGTGAGCGTCAAGCGTTAGCACGCAAGCTAAATGCTCACAACCCAAGCCCAGATCGCCGCCCAGATAAAAAACAGCGTCGAGATCTTCTAAAATTTAAACATCAGTAAATAGCCGGATTATTCCTTATGACTACAAGCGCAAAGGCGACCAACGTATTAAATCGCTACCTATTTGAAGACTTATCAGTACGCGGTGAGCTCGTACAGCTAGATAAAGCGTACCAACAAATTATCACTAGCAAGGAATACCCAGCGCCTATCCAAACTCTGTTGGGCGAGCTACTGGTAGCCACTACTCTGTTAACCGCAACACTAAAATTTGAAGGCTCAATTACCATGCAACTGCAAGGTAATGGTCCTGTATCTTTAGCGGTAATCAATGGCGACAATAACCAACGCATCCGTGGTGTTGCACGCTGGGAAGGCGACATCGCCGACGACGCTGGTTTACACGATTTGATGGGTAAAGGTCATCTGGTCATTACCATCGAACCGAAAAAAGGCGAACGTTACCAAGGTGTGGTAGGTCTTGAAGGTGACAACATCGCTCAAGTGATTGAGAACTACTTCTTGCGCTCTGAGCAGTTAAAAACACGTTTGTGGATTCGCACGGGCGAGCATGAAGGCAAACGTCATGCTGCAGGTATGCTGCTGCAAGTCGTTCCAGACGGCACTGGTTCACCAGAAGATTTTGAGCACTTAGAGCAACTAACAAATACAGTGAAAAACGAAGAGCTTTTCACTCTTGAAGCGAACGAGTTGCTATACCGCTTATACAACCAAGAACAAGTGAAATTGTTTGAACCTCAAGAAGTTGAGTTCCTTTGTGGTTGTTCGCGTGATCGTAGCGGTGCGGCTATTGTGACTATCTCCCGAGATGAAATAAACGACATTTTGGCAGAAGAAGGATCGGTTTCTTTACATTGTGATTACTGTGGTACAACGTATTCTTTCGATTCAGCGCAAGTCGCTGAGTTGTACTCACAAGCACAAAGTGACTCAAAAACGCTGCATTAATTCACTAGGATTAACAAGCACATCATTCTCCCGCAAGAGCCAGCCTAACGCTGGCTTTTTTTGTGATCAAAACCCAATAAAATCAAGGCTCGCAAACGCCGTACAGCATACTTAATTTCTAAAAATTATTAACGATTTCCTCTGGTATCTCTTGCCAACTACAAGATAAAATACTCTGGCTAAGATATGTGACGAGTTACCTAAAACCATAGGAAATAAGTGGGTATTTTTTGAACTATCTCCCTGTTTTCCCCCCAGCCCGTTGATAGCATGGTTAGCAGATAACAATTAAAAACATTATTACAAAATCCCTACAAAAATCCTTATAAGGAGCACCTATGACCGTTATGGAACATACAAAGGCTGCACAATTAGACCTAACCCAATACGGAATTACCAACGTAACTGAAGTCATACACAACCCAAGTTATGAAACGTTATTCGCTGAAGAAACACGCTCAGATTTAGAAGGCTACGAGAAAGGCGTAGTTACTGAACTGGGAGCAGTCGCAGTAGACACTGGTATCTTTACTGGTCGTTCACCTAAAGATAAGTTTATCGTTAAAGATGACACCACGCGTGACACGCTATGGTGGACATCAGAACAAGCGAAAAACGATAACAAACCAATCAGCCAAGAAATTTGGAATGACTTGAAAGCTCAAGTAAACCAACAGCTTTCTGGCAAACGTCTGTTCGTATTTGACGGTTATTGTGGCGCTAACGCTGATACGCGTTTATGTGTGCGCTTTATTACTGAAGTAGCTTGGCAAGCACACTTCGTGAAAAACATGTTCATCCGCCCAAGCGATGAAGAATTAGCGAACTTCAAACCTGATTTCGTTGTCATGAATGGTGCTAAGTGCACCAACACCAAATGGCAAGAACATGGTCTGAACTCTGAAAACTTCACTGTGTTTAACCTGACTGAAAAAATGCAACTTATCGGCGGTACTTGGTACGGCGGTGAGATGAAGAAAGGTATGTTCGCAATGATGAATTATTTCCTTCCTCTTCAAGGCATCGCGTCTATGCACTGTTCTGCGAACATGGGTAAAGATGGCGACGTAGCGATTTTCTTTGGTCTATCTGGCACAGGTAAAACCACGCTTTCTACCGACCCTAAACGTGCATTGATTGGTGATGACGAACACGGCTGGGATGATGACGGTGTCTTCAACTTCGAAGGCGGCTGCTACGCGAAAACTATCAAGCTTTCTAAAGAAGCAGAACCAGATATCTACAACGCAATTCGTCGTGACGCTCTACTAGAAAACGTGACGGTTCGTGCCGATGGCTCTATCGACTTTGATGACGGTTCGAAAACCGAAAATACTCGTGTTTCTTACCCTATCTATCATATTGATAACATCGTTAAACCAGTTTCAAAAGGCGGCCACGCGAATAAAGTTATCTTCTTGTCAGCGGATGCGTTCGGTGTACTACCACCTGTATCTAAATTGACTCCAGAACAAACCAAATACCACTTCTTGTCAGGCTTCACTGCGAAACTAGCAGGTACTGAACGTGGTATTACCGAACCAACACCAACGTTCTCTGCTTGTTTCGGCGCGGCGTTCCTAACGCTACACCCAACTAAGTATGCAGAAGTACTGGTAAAACGTATGGAAGCAGTAGGCGCTGAAGCTTACCTCGTGAATACAGGTTGGAACGGTTCAGGCAAACGTATCTCAATTCAAGATACTCGCGGCATCATTGATGCTATTTTGGATGGTTCTATTGAAGAGGCAGAAACTAAACATGTGCCGATTTTTAATTTAGAAATTCCAACCGCACTGCCTGGCGTTGATCCTTCAATTTTAGATCCACGAGATACTTACGTTGACCCTCTACAATGGGAAAGCAAAGCAAAAGATCTTGCTACTCGCTTCATCAACAACTTCGATAAGTACACAGACAATGCAGAAGGTAAATCACTAGTCGCAGCGGGTCCGCAACTAGACTAAAACGGTCACCTCAGCATTTGACGTTTAAAAACTTAGCAAGCCCCTATTTTTAGGGGCTTTTTTGTTGAAGCGAATCGATATTTGATCAAAGCTGTTAGCTTGTTCCGTTTAGCCGATACAAACCATGAAAAAGCTGTTAGCACTAGGGATTGGAGTTATAGCCTTACTACTTACGTTAACGTTGGTGGTATTTGGTGTTATGCACACCCGCTATTTCACCCCTTCAGCGCAATGGTTAACTCAACAGTTATGGCCGGACAAGCTCTCATTTTCTGAGCTCGATTACGCATATCCAGCTCACTTCACCTTACACAACGTCAGTATTGAGACGAAAGAACAACCACTCTCTTTTTCCAAAGTTGATATCTGGCTAAACGAAAAGCTGATCAAAAAAGACAAGCTCGTCATTGATAGTTTGTTGCTCGATGGTGCGAACTTTTCTCAAGGTCTGCCGTCTTCAGACTTCCTTCAAAACTTACAGTTGAACCAACTTGCTCTGCACAATGTGGACTTCTCGCATCAAGGGCTAATTGCCCGAGGAGTCAATCTTCAGGTGAAGCACCCTCAATGGAAAGACAACGAACAGCTACTGCCTTATGGTGAACTTCAGCTTTCCGCAGATCAGTTTTATTGGGATGGTGAAGCTTTCGACAAAGTTTTGATTGATGCAGATTACAAAGCGAATGACAGCACAGTTTATGGCGCATCATTTAAATGGCGAGGCGCGGATTTTTCAGGTCAAGCTGAACAGTTTGATTCGGGATGGTCATTGATTAACACCACCGTCAGCCACTTAAAGCTACCAGAATCATTAAGCAGCACGGCAGATAAACTGTGGCAACAAGCGATCAAATACATCACACATATCAACAGTCTGGATATTCTTAACAGTCAGATCACGGTCGCTGGCTTTGAACTTGAAAACACTGCCGCTTCGTTAGAGAACTTCTCTCTCACTCAATCTGTCTGGCAACAAGATAAAGGTTACTTATCATTAAACGCGGACTCGATTTCATGGAAAGGCCTACAATGGGTCGAACCAAGTATCAAACTCGATTTTTCTGACCAAACCATTTCGATCAGCGATTTTTCAACCGAAGTTTTACAAGGTAGTGTTCAGTTATCAGGCACCGTGACACCAACCAGTATCCACTTGAAACAGCTTAATGCGAGAGGCATTAAATGGTTTGCTGAAACACAGCAAGATTTAGCTTGGGTACCAGAACAATGGCCACAGCTCAATGAGCTTGCCATAGATAACTTGGCTATCAATAATCTGCAACTGATTCAGCTTATCAGCAAACCTTTCTGGCAACTGTCCGGATTAACCATTGAAGGAACAAATACTCATCTGGTTAAAAACGCTCAGTGGGGCTTGTGGGACGGAAAACTATCTGTCAGCGCTAACAGTGCAAGTGTCGGAGAGCTAATCAGCACTCAAGGGGTCATTGAAATGCACAGTAACAAAGGTAACTGGCAACTCGACAGAGCCTTTATCCCGCTTGAAAAAGGTTATCTAGAAGCAAACGCTAATTGGGATTTCACTCAGCCCAGCGCACCTTGGTCTTTGACGGCGCATGCTGATGGTCTGCCATTTCCTGTAATAAACCACTTCGTCCAACTGCCAGTAAAAATCGACGCAATTACTGAGTTTGACATCAATGCTGAAGGGTTGGCAGGTGACTATTCCATGCTTTCCCACTCTATCACTGGGGAACTGAATGGTAGCATGCGTGACGGCATTATCGTTCTGAAAACTCCAGACTCACTGGTTGTTCAGCCGTTTGACGTTGATAACCTTAAATTGATTGCCGACAGAGGCCGTATCAGCCTCGCGAAAACGCCGTTGAAAGGATTTGGTCTGAAAGCAGATATTGTTGCCCAACTTGATTTGGTTTCACCTCAAGAAGGGCAATTTAGCATTGATGTAACTCAGGGATGTGAGAAAGTCAGCTACGATTTGATCAGAAATACACAACAACGGCTGCCTTGCCCCAACTAAAGCGCGGCGTTAACTCGCACCCGCTTTTGTTAGGATCTCTTGATAGTTCGGGATAAGCATGTAGGTTCCAACGAAAGCTACAGCGTCAACATCACCACTTGATATGTTCACATTCACCACGATTCGGGCTTTACGGCCAGACGCTAAACGGTCCAAGTCACCACTGATGCCGTCTAAGGATGTGGAAGCAACTGGATTATGCACCACGGGGTGACGATAGCGAATATTGCTATCTACCAGCACAATATCACCTTCTAGGCCACGTTCACGCATCAACAACCACGCCATTCCCCAGCCAGTCAGCGTTGCCAACGTAAAGGCAGAACCAGCAAACATAGTATTGTGTGGATTGAGATTCGGGTTTATCTGCGCGCAACATTGAAACTGATAGCCAGTATATTGCTGAATTTTGATGCCCATTTTATCGCTGATCGGAATTTGCGTCGCCCAACGTTCCTGTAGCTCAGTACACCATTCAGGCTTGCGTAACACATTCGCCATTGGGTCAAGATGTTTCACCATCTGTTGATGGCGGACAGGCCCTCGCTCATCACTCAGTTCACCACGACGTTCAAAGTCGTTTCTTTCATAAAATGAAATCGCGTCCTCACGAGCATTACATACCAGACGCTTTGCCCCTTCCTGACGCGCGAGCGACTCTAGAGCGACTAATACTAGTGAGCCCATCCCCTTGTTGCGGCGACTCGCTTTCACTGCCATATAGCGAATCTGACCTTCACTGTCAGGAGTAATGTATAAACGGCCGATTGCGATAGGTCTTCCTCTACTATCAACAATCATGCGGTGATGACTCATAGGATCATATTCATCGCGCTCTGAGCCGATAGGCATTCGCCAAGGCTCACGCAACATCTGCCAGCGGAAGTGGTAATACTTATTGAGCTGATTATCCGTAGTCGGCGTAATAAGTTTAAACATAGATTCCGTTCCCAAACATTATACCTGCAACCAGAATGTCACAGGACCATCGTTGACCAGTGAGACTTTCATGTCTGCCGCAAAGCGTCCTCGCTCCGTTGGCAATACTTCTTCACATAAGTCAGAAAAGTAATTATACAGACGCTCTGCATCTTGTGGATGAGCACCACGAGAAAACCCCGCTCGCGTCCCTTTTTTTGTATCAGCGGGCAGAGTGAATTGAGAAACAACCAACACACTGCCACCCACATCTTTCACACTTAAATTCATTTTGCCAGCTTGGTCTTCGAATACTCGGTAGGAAGTCACGCGCTCCATCAAACGCTTAGCTTTTGCTTCGTCATCTTCACGTTCAACACCAAGTAATACCAATAAACCTTTTTCAATTTCACCGACGACTTCACCGTCGACGCGTACTGCAGCCTCACTTACTCGTTGAATCAACGCTATCACTGGAATTCTCTTCCTTGTCACTCTTTGAAAGGGCATTCGAGTTTATCACGTCTTCTTCCTCACTCCAGCACTCACGCTCACCCAAAGCTGCCGTGACTTCTGCACCGATCAAGACAATCATCCAACACAGGTATATCCAGACAAAAAGAATGGGTATCGCTGCCAACGCCCCATAAATAAGCTGATATGAGGGGAAATGGGTAATATAGGCGGCAAAGGCTTTCTTACTCAGTTCAAAGAGAATGGCAGCGGCCAGCGCTCCAACAAGAGAATGATAAATATAGACCTTTTTATTCGGAACCAGTAAGTACAAGCCAGCAAAAGCGAAAAAAGAAAGCAGGAACGGCAGCCAACGCAAAAACAGGTTGTAAACGCCAACCAGAGCCTCGCTATCAATAATTTTCAACGAAGTGATATAAGACGTCATCGCGATACTCGCCCCCAGTAGAAGAGGCCCCAGCGTCAAAATCATCCAGTACATAGAAAAAGAAAAAACGACACGTCGTTTATTTCTCACCCGCCATATATAGTTCAAGTTTTTATCTATGTTGGAAATCAGCATTAAAGCAGCCACAAACAGAAATACACCACCAACAGCTGTCATTTTCGCCGTATTGGTAATGAACTCTGACAGCGCAGTGCGTACCGCTAAGCCAGCAGCGGGAACAAAGTGTTCAATCACAAAATCTTGCAGAGTTTCACCCACATTAGAGAAGATCTCAAATGACGACATGATAGAGAGTGAAACCGTGAACATCGGCACGATGGAAAGCAAAGTGATATACGCCAGATACCCTGCGTTAACATTCACACGGTCATGTTTCATTCTTAAAACTAAATATCGGCCAAATGCATAGGTTTGTTTGACCGAGTGCTGTAAGTCCAATTGCACTCTCCTGACTATTTTTACCCGGACAAACTCACGATGTGAGAGTTTGTATGTCTGTAACGTACTAATTTTAATAGAGTGGAACTCAACTTGCTTAGTTCAAGGTTAACTTTGATAGATAAACCAAACAATGTTCCCTGATCAGGTTGTTGAAATATTATTCAAGACAAATTCAACTCGTTCGTTGACCGTCTTAAACGGAACTTCAATACAGCTGTAACCAAACTGTTGATAAATGTCCACCAGCCTGTAATGAATATCTAAAGCCTCCTCAAAAGGATAAGGACGAATTTCATCCTGAACATAGATATCTTGGTGAGGGCAACAAACAAAAACCTTACGGAAGTATCCCTTGCTTTCCAATAAATACTGTTTGTCAGGCTCTATTCCAGCACCTTTCAAATATCCACATATATCCGGTATTGCTCTATCCAAGAAGGCGATGGAATGTTCACTCGCTTTACTCTTTTGCTGTTTCATAACTTCAAAACATAAAGCGGCGAACCCAGACATATTTTCCCATGGAAGAATGCCATCTTTTAACTGGCTTTGCTGCTCAATCAAATCACGAGAAGATTCCTGAAAAGTTGTAAATCCTCTATCTGACAAAGCGTTGATCAGCGTTGTCTTACCTGCGCCGGGACCGCCCGTGATAATCACTGGAAACATAATAAATGCCTCACTATTTAGATACAAAAAACCCCTAGCTTACACAGCTAGGGGCCTTTAAAAACGTTAACCGAATAGGGTTAATTAACCGCGAGATGCACGTTTACGATCGTTTTCCGTTAGGTGACGCTTACGGATACGGATGCTCTCTGGTGTTACTTCCACTAGTTCATCATCATCAATGAATTCTAGAGCTTGTTCTAGAGTAAACTTGATAGCTGGAGTCAGAACTTGAGCTTCATCAGTACCAGATGCACGTACGTTAGTTAGCTGTTTACCTTTCAAACAGTTAACTGTCAGGTCATTTGAACGGTTATGGATACCAATTACTTGACCTTCGTACACTTCGTCAGCGTGCTCTGTAAATAGACGACCACGCTCTTGAAGGTTAAATAGCGCATAAGTCAATGCTTTACCAGTAGCATTTGAAATCAATACACCGTTTACACGCTGACCAATTTCGCCGCCTTTGTGCGGTGCGTAATGATCAAACGTATGGTAAAGAAGACCTGAACCAGATGTTAGCGTTAGAAACTCTGTTTGGAAACCAATCAGACCACGAGAAGGCATCATGAAGTCAAGACGCACACGGCCTTTACCGTCTGGAGACATGTCTTTCAGTTCGCCTTTACGCATACCGATTTTCTCCATGATACCGCCTTGGTGTTCTTCTTGAACGTCGATAGTCACAGTTTCAAACGGTTCCATTAGCTGACCATTTTCTTCTTTCAGAATTACTTCTGGACGAGATACAGCAAGCTCAAAACCTTCACGACGCATGTTCTCGATAAGAATTGACAGGTGAAGCTCACCACGGCCAGAAACACGGAATTTATCTGGATCGTCTGTTTGCTCAACACGTAGTGCTACGTTGTGAACCAATTCTTTTTCAAGACGCTCAAGAATGTTACGTGAAGTTACGAACTTACCTTCTTTACCAGCAAACGGAGAAGTGTTTACTTGGAAAGTCATGGTTACCGTTGGTTCGTCAACGCTTAGCGGTGGAAGTGCTTCTACCGTGTTCACGTCACAGATGGTATCTGAAATCTTAAGCTCGCCAAGACCAGTGATCGCAACGATGTCACCAGCAGTTGCTTGCTCAGTTTCAGAACGTTGTAGACCTAGGTAGCCAAGAACTGTACCTACTTTACCGTTACGTTTCTTACCATCAGCACCAACTACTGTTACTTGTTGGTTTGGTTTTACCGTACCGCGAGTTACACGACCAACACCGATTACACCTACGTATGAGCTGTAATCAAGCTGAGAGATCTGCATTTGCAATGCGCCAGCAGGGTCAACTTGTGGTGGTTCTACGTTGTCTACGATAGCTTGGAACAATGGTTCCATGTTCTCGCCAGTTACGCCTTCTTCCAGAGTCGCCCAACCGTTAAGAGCTGAAGCGTAAACCACTTGGAAATCTAGCTGCTCATCACTTGCACCTAGGTTATCAAATAGGTCAAAAACTTGGTCCATTACCCAATCAGGACGAGCACCTGGACGGTCGATTTTGTTGATAACAACGATTGGCTTCAAACCGTGAGCAAACGCTTTTTGCGTTACGAAACGAGTTTGTGGCATAGGACCGTCAACAGCGTCAACGATCAAACATACGCAATCAACCATTGACATAATACGTTCAACTTCACCGCCGAAGTCCGCGTGTCCCGGAGTATCTACGATGTTGATACGGTAGTCGTTCCAGTTAATTGCTGTGTTCTTAGCAAGAATTGTAATACCACGTTCTTTTTCGATATCGTTCGAGTCCATGACTCGCTCTTCGATGTCACCGCGTGATTCTAACGTACCCGATTGTTGGAGTAGTTTATCAACAAGAGTCGTTTTACCGTGGTCAACGTGCGCGATGATCGCGATATTTCTTAATTTATCTATCTGTGGAGTAGCCATGGAGTTTGCTTCACTTATATACACAAAATAGCCCGCCTTTATGGGATATAAAAACGTAGCCTTAATTTGGTTCAAAAAACGGGCAATAATGTACCAGATTTTGACGAAAAACCTAGGAATATGTGATCTATCACGCTGATTTTCACTCTATAGAGCCTAGTCGTTAATCTGATTTAAAACAAACAGTGACAAATTATAGTTAATTACACTTAAAAAAATTGAGTGAATCATTGTGTGAATAGTGTACGCTTTGATAGAAATTGGTGCACTGCACAAGTAGCTGCACCATTTTGGTTCATCAAAGGATCTTTTTGGTGCAACTGTAAGCACCAAAAAAAACATAATGCAAGTAATACATTGATTTATATAGGCTAAAATGTTTGGCACGAATATCGCAAGCATGTGACCAACATCGATTAAGATGGGTTTAAGCACTGATTGATGCAAGAAACTAATTTTGATTCGAGCCCAAATCGCTTTATTAACACTGGAGGTTATCCGAGATGTCAGTAGAAAACGTACTATCGCTGATTCAAGAAAACGAAGTTAAGTTTGTGGACCTACGTTTCACAGATACAAAAGGTAAAGAGCAACACATTTCGATTCCTGCTCACCAAATCGATGCAGACTTCTTCGAAGATGGCAAAATGTTCGATGGTTCATCAGTTGCTGGCTGGAAAGGCATCAATGAATCTGACATGGTGATGATGCCTGATGCTGCATCTGCTGTGTTAGACCCATTTACAGAAGAATCAACGCTAAACATCCGTTGTGACATCCTAGAACCTGCAACAATGCAAGGTTACGACCGCGACCCTCGTTCTATCGCTAAACGCGCTGAAGAGTACATGCGTTCAACTGGTATCGCAGACACAGTTCTTGTTGGTCCAGAGCCAGAATTCTTCCTATTTGACGATGTTAAGTTCTCAACTGACATGTCTGGTTCTTTCTTCAAGATCGATGACGTAGAAGCTGCGTGGAACACTGGTTCTGATTACGAAGATGGTAACAAAGGTCACCGTCCAGGCGTTAAAGGTGGTTACTTCCCAGTAGCTCCAGTGGATTCATCTCAAGATCTTCGTTCTGCTATGTGTCTAATCATGGAAGAAATGGGCCTTGTTGTTGAAGCTCACCACCACGAAGTTGCAACTGCGGGTCAGAACGAAATCGCAACTCGTTTCAACACGCTAACAGCAAAAGCTGACGAAATTCAAATCTACAAGTACGTTGTTCACAACGTAGCTCACGCGTTTGGTAAAACAGCGACTTTCATGCCTAAACCACTCGTTGGCGACAACGGTTCTGGTATGCACGTTCACCAATCTCTAGCGAAAGACGGCGTTAACCTATTCGCTGGTGACAAGTACGGCGGCCTATCTGAAATGGCGCTTTACTACATCGGTGGTATCATCAAACACGCTCGTGCACTGAACGCGTTGACTAACCCATCAACTAACTCGTACAAACGTTTGGTTCCTCATTACGAAGCGCCAGTTATGCTTGCTTACTCAGCTCGTAACCGTTCTGCGTCTATCCGTATTCCAGTGGTACCAAGCCCTAAAGCTCGTCGTATCGAAGTTCGCTTCCCAGATCCAGCAGCAAACCCATACCTAGCATTCGCAGCTATGCTGATGGCTGGTCTTGACGGTATTAAGAACAAGATCCACCCAGGCGAAGCTATGGATAAAGACTTGTACGACCTACCAGCAGAAGAAGAAGCAGAGATTCCAAAAGTTGCAGAGTCTCTACAACAAGCTCTGCAATGTCTAAGTGACGACCGTGAGTTCCTAACTGCTGGCGGCGTATTCTCTGATGACTTCATCAACTCTTACATCGAGCTGAAGACTAAAGACGTACAACGTGTGAACGTAGCCGTTCACCCACTAGAGTTCGAACTATACTACTCAGTATAAGAATTCGCTTTAACGATATATCAGGCTCGCCTCGCAGGCGGGCCTTTTTTATATTCTCAGATGCGAAATTCTCTTTAGCATAACCAGTACCATTCGTACTACTTCGTATCGGAGATCACATTGAAAAACGCTCTACTTCTATTCTTTCTGCTGAGCCTAAGTGACTCAGCAACAAGCAAAGAGATCTACACTTGGTTAGACGACAAGGATGTACAGCATTTCAGTGATACCCCAGAACCAAAAGCAACGCCTCTCGCAATATCGAGTTTCAAAGCTCCCAATAACACCCCTTTACTAGCCACAACTAAACCACCAAAACCTCAAAGTATTGAGAAACCCTTAATACCACTCAGTATCAGTATCTTGTCGCCCAGTGATGGTGAAACCATTCGCAGCAATGCAGGCAACATAAGCATCACTATCGGCTTAAACAGAGAACTAACTGACCCCGAACAGCTACAATTGTTGATGAATGGACAGCCAATTAGTGCACCTAGCACCAAAACAGTGTGGCATCTAAAAAACATCGAGCGAGGCACTCATCACTTTTCAATTCAGGCAGTTGGAAGCGGCAAGGTTATTGCATCTACCTCTGGAGTAACGGTGTATCTTCATCGGGCGTCCGTGAATTAGTCGATAAGCCACTAATTAGCCTGATATCACAAAGAGTTTTTCTTTTTCTTTGCATACCGTTGCGCCATACTTGACATTTCAATGCACCAAAAAGGTGCGTTGCATTATTTTGGAACACGGACAAGGAAAAAACTGTGAATGCAGAACTGAGTCACACCATTTTAAACAACGTCGTTACGGCCACTTTAATGTTGGACGAATTGTTGTGCGTACGTTATGCAAACCCAGCAGCCGAGCAACTGTTCTCACAAAGCGCCAAACGTATTACCAACCAACCACTTTCCAAGCTGATTCAACACGCATCAATGGATTTAGCATTACTGACTCAACCTTTGCAAAGTGGCCAGAGCATTACTGATAGCGACGTGACTTTTGTTGTCGACGGTAAACCATTGATGCTTGAAGTGACGGTTAGCCCAATGTCGTGGGAAAAAGAGTTGTATTTGTTAGTCGAAATGCGCCGTATTGGTCAGCAAAGACGCCTAACTCAAGAACTCAACCAACATGCACAGCAACAAGCCGCCAAATTACTGGTTCGCGGATTGGCTCATGAAATTAAGAACCCTCTAGGCGGGTTACGAGGCGCTGCGCAGCTTTTAGAGCGAATGTTGCCCGATCAAAGCCTTACCGAATACACCCAAATTATTATTGAACAAGCTGATCGCCTGAGAGCTCTGGTAGACCGATTACTGGGTCCGCAAAAACCGGGCAAAAAGAAATCGGAAAACCTGCACCTTATTTTGGAAAAGGTTCGTCAGCTTGTTGAACTCGAAGGTGGGCCTGAATTAGTCATCGAACGTGACTATGACCCAAGCCTACCTGACATCGTGATGGACACAGACCAAATTGAACAAGCACTGCTTAATATCGTCAGTAATGCAGCACAAATCTTATCTAATCAAAAACATCAACAAATCACGCTGCGTACCAGAACCGTTCATCAAGCAACCATTCAAGGCCAACGACATAAGTTAGTGGCCAGAATAGAGATTACAGACAATGGTCCGGGCATTCCTATGGAACTGCAAGACACCTTGTTCTACCCGATGGTCAGTGGACGCGAAGGCGGTACCGGTCTAGGGCTATCAATCTCTCAAAACCTGATCGACCAGCATAATGGAAAAATCGAAGTAGAAAGCTGGCCAGGCAGAACCACATTCACCATTTATTTACCTATTTAGACACATTAGTCACAAGATTTGCTGCTAAGGAATTAAAACTATGAGTAAAGGATACGTATGGGTTGTCGATGACGACAGTTCTATCCGCTGGGTTATGGAGAAGACTCTTTCATCAGCCAATATCAAATGTGAAACTTTTTCCGATGCCGAAAGCGTTTTAATGGCATTAGAGCGAGAAACGCCTGATGTGTTAGTTTCCGATATTCGTATGCCGGGTATTGACGGCATCGAGTTACTTAACCAAGTACACTCGCGTTCACCAGAACTGCCCGTCATCATCATGACCGCTCACTCTGATTTGGACGCGGCGGTTAACGCCTACCAAAAAGGCGCATTTGAATATTTACCAAAACCGTTTGATGTGGATGAAACGCTTACTCTGGTTGAACGAGCCATTGCGCACGGCCAAGAGCAACGTAAAGAACAATCAAAACAACTAGAGCAGTCCTATGATTCACCAGAAATCATTGGTGAAGCTCCGGCTATGCAGGAAGTGTTTCGCGCTATCGGTCGCTTGTCCCGTTCTTCCATCTCCGTATTAATTAATGGTGAATCCGGTACGGGTAAAGAGCTGGTCGCACATGCTCTGCATCGTCACAGCCCTCGCGCTCAAAAACCGTTTATCGCTCTAAACATGGCTGCGATTCCTAAAGATCTGATTGAGTCTGAGCTATTTGGCCACGAAAAAGGTGCTTTTACAGGGGCAAACAACGTGCGGCAAGGTCGATTTGAGCAAGCAAACGGCGGTACACTGTTCCTTGATGAAATCGGCGATATGCCACTCGATATTCAAACTCGTTTATTACGAGTATTGGCAGATGGTCAGTTCTACCGTGTGGGTGGTCACTCAGCGATAAAGGTTGATGTACGTATCGTAGCTGCGACTCACCAGAACTTAGAAAAACTGGTTCACCAAGGTAAGTTTCGTGAAGACTTGTTCCATCGTTTGAATGTAATACGTATTCAAATTCCATCTTTACGTGAACGTCGTCAAGATATCGAAAAGCTGACTCAACATTTCCTCGCACTTGCCGCTAAAGAACTAGGTGTCGAGATGAAAACTCTTCATCCTAAAGCTGTAGAAATTCTTAACCGTCTAGATTGGCCGGGTAACGTTCGCCAACTAGAAAACATGTGTCGTTGGTTAACGGTCATGGCAAGCGGTTCAGAGGTTCTGCCAAGTGATCTTCCATCAGAATTGATTTCAGAGAAGAAGAGTGTCGATTTTGAAAATGACACCAGTTGGCAAAAGCAGTTGGAGTCGTGGGCTAAATCAGCATTGGCATCGGGAGAAACGGAAATTCTTTCGTACGCATTACCTGAATTCGAACGTATACTTCTAGAAGCAGCGCTACATCATACGAATGGTCATAAACAAGATGCTGCAAAAGTACTAGGCTGGGGTCGTAACACGCTTACAAGGAAACTCAAAGAACTGTACTGATTTTATTTTTATCAGGCATTTGAAGGATCCTTTCCTGTAAGCATAGGGATAGTGCTTTTATTAAGATCAGGGATATGCCTTTTAAAAAGCAAATAAAATTAAAAACCGCTGTATTGCTACCGTTCGTGATCATCTTCTCGGTCACGTTCGGAGTCATTGCTTTTGTCCAAAAAGCCAACTACGAACAAATGGTTCAGGATATCAGTAGCAAACAACTGACCTACCTCACCAATAATGTGGAGCAGCGCCTCTATAATTTTCTTGAAGAACCTTTTTTAGCGAACTTAAGTCTGAGCCACAACCTTGGCTTCAGTCACCTCTTTCAAAAAGGTGATACGCAAAAAATAGAGGACTTCTTCAGATTCAATTTTTCCCAGATCTACAAATCTATCCCGCAAATAGATTCTGCTGGTTTTGGCGGAATAAACGCGGAGTATGTCGGGTTCAGGAAAGAGAACGATCACAACTACACATTGATGGTTCAAGACAAGAGAACCCACAATAAGCTCGTTATTTATCAAAATGATATCATCAGCAATAATATTCGAACTGTCATTGAAAACTACGATCCAAGAGAGCGACCTTGGTATGTTCCTGTCGCTGAACACCATAAACCAATGTGGTCTTCAATTTATACCAACGCCGATGAACGACAAGAAATCACTCTTTCTTCATTAAGCCCGGTTTTCCAAGATAAACAGTTTGTCGGTGTATCCGTTACCGATGTCAAAATCGATACCTTTAATGCTTTTCTACGCGAAATGAAGCTTCAGACTGAAGCTGATGTCTATATTTTTGATCATGAGCATCGATTAGTTGCTCACTCAAGTGCTGGAGGCGTGGTTTCTTGGGGAACCAGCTTATCACCAAAAGGAACGCGTCTCATGGCTACAGAGAACGCCAGTCCTGTTATTAAAGCTAGTGCTGAACACTTCAAACAGCTTGATGTGCCTACAAGTATTGCGACTAAAAACTTTGTCACATATGTCAACAGTGATCGCTATTTCAACAAAGTCACTCCTTTTGAAGACGAATTTGGATTGCATTGGTTTATTGGTGTCTCAATTTCTGAACCCAAGCTCTTAGGTGAAATGCCCTACAATCAACGTAATGCTTGGTATATAGGCCTGTTAATTAGCATGCTTGGTATCGGTATCGGCTACATCGCATTTAACCGTATTACTGCGCCAATTACATCAACAGCAGCCGCCGCTCAACATTTGGCACGTGGTGACTGGGCAACGCCAATGCCAAAATCAGGCAACATCTATGAAACCAGCTTACTGGTTCACGCGTTTAATGAAATGGCCAACAACCTGAAAGCATCGTTTAAAGCACTGCGAACTCAGTTGGTGTATGACTCACTCACTAAACTATATAGTCGCGAAGGTTTAGTTGAAAGTTGCAGTAACCTAAAAAAACTCAACGGCTGTTTGTTCCTTATTGGTATTGATAAATTCAGGGATATCAACGATAGCTTGGG
This sequence comes from Vibrio diazotrophicus, assembly GCF_038452265.1. Lineage (NCBI taxonomy): Bacteria > Pseudomonadati > Pseudomonadota > Gammaproteobacteria > Vibrionales > Vibrionaceae > Vibrio > Vibrio diazotrophicus. Next base: position 143,031 of record NZ_CP151842.1, on the reverse strand, counting down.
TCACCAATTGGCAGACCAACTGCTTATTGCTATCGCACAACGGCTTAAAAACATTTATGCATCCGATGCCTATATCGCTCGAATTGGCGGCGACGAATTTGCGCTATATCTTCCTCTCGTAAAAGACGAGCAGGAAATTCAAGATGAAGCGAACCGTATTCTGCAATTATTTGCGACACCTTACTCAATGCCAAACGAACCTATAGCCGTCAACGTATCTATCGGCATCGTGCATAACTCTGACTCAACCAATATGACCGTTTGGCTGAGAAATGGCAGTATCGCTTTAAGCAATGCCAAATCTGATTCAACTCGCATCAGTTACTATGCACCGGAAATGGCGGGAATATCTCGTAAAAGAACGCAGATGGTTACCTTGTTAAAAGTCGCCATCGAGAAGCATGAATTTGTTCCGTTCTATCAGCCGATCGTTGACTTAAACAGTGGTGAAGTTCTAGGCGCAGAAGCTCTGGCTCGTTGGATTTCACCTGAACTTGGCTTGGTTCCGCCAACCGAATTCATTCCTGTGGCTGAAGAAAGTGGGCTGATCAACACTATTGGTGAACAGATACTCCTTCAAGCTTGTATCGACACAGTAAAAGGGATTGAAGAAGGGAAATGGGCATGCGATTTTCGTATGCACGTCAATTTGTCCGTAAGTCAGCTTTCCAGCTATCTCTTCCTACCGCAACTTGAAGAAATACTACGTATCACCAAATTAAGCCCAAGCAATCTAGCGTTAGAGATTACCGAATCTAAAATCGTGGATAACGACCCTATTATTTTGAGCAACATGCTTGCGTTGAAAAAGCTTGGGATACACATTGCTATCGATGATTTTGGTACTGGTTACAGCTCATTATCTTACCTTCATAAACTGCCCTTTGATTGCTTGAAAATAGATAGAGCCTTTGTTACTCAGCTTAATCATGATCATCTTGAAGAAAGTATCGTTGCGGCCATTATCAACATGATGAAAGGTTTTAAAGTACAGCTTGTCGCAGAAGGGATAGAAACTCAGGAGCAAGTAGACTTGCTTCATCAGCTAAATTGCCCACAAGGCCAAGGCTTTCTATTCAGTAAACCAATCCCTTACCAAGAATGGCCAACAAACTTAGTTAACATGAGGCAAAAAACAGCAAATTAGGTTTATTTTGCCTCGATCAGCTACTGACAGCTGCAACATTGATTCTTATACTTCACCCAGATAACAATGGGGATAGATAATGATAACCAAGAACTTACCATTAACGGATTTACACCGTCATTTAGATGGCAATATACGCACTCAAACTATCCTAGATTTAGGCACAAAGTTTGGTGTGAAATTACCTGCAAATAACATTATCGATTTAACACCTCATGTACAGATAGTAGAAGCAGAACCCTCATTGGTGGCATTCCTATCAAAACTCGATTGGGGTGTAGCGGTATTAGGCGATTTAGATGCGTGCAAACGCGTAGCCTATGAAAACGTAGAAGATGCACTGAACGCTCAGATTGACTACGCTGAACTTCGCTTCTCTCCTTATTACATGGCGATGAAGCACAACTTACCGGTTGAAGGTGTCGTAGAAGCCGTCGTTGATGGCGTGAAAGCTGGTATTCGTGACTTTGGTATCAAGGCTAACCTTATAGGCATCATGAGCCGTACGTTTGGCACAGAGGCCTGCCAGCAAGAACTCAACGCAATCCTATCTCAACGAGATAACATTATTGCAGTGGACTTAGCGGGGGACGAACTGGGTCAACCTGGTGAGCTTTTCACTAGCCACTTTAAGCAAGTTCGTGATTCCGGCTTAAATATCACAGTTCATGCTGGTGAAGCGGCTGGCCCAGAAAGTATGTGGCAGGCAATCCAAGATCTTGGTGCTACACGTATTGGACATGGTGTTAAAGCTATTCAAGATCCAAAATTGATGGACTACCTTGCGGAGCATAAGATTGGTATTGAATCTTGCTTAACATCAAACATACAGACAAGTACGGTAGAAAGCTTACATAGCCACCCTCTTAAACAATTCTTAGAGCATGGTGTGCTTGCTTGCCTAAATACCGATGACCCAGCAGTAGAAGGTATAGAACTGCCACACGAGTATGAAGTCGCAGCGCCTCAAGCGGGTCTGTCTCAAGAGCAAATTCGCCAAGCTCAGATAAACGGATTAGAACTGGCATTTTTATCTGACTCAGAAAAAGAAGCGCTTAAACTGAAAGCAGCCAAAAGAGCTTAAGCGTAATACGTTCGAAGCCGATGCCGATGCATCGGCTTTTTTATATCTGTTTTTTTGAGATGGTGAAACATTTGAAGAGTGGGATGAAAAGGATACAAAGAATTCCGCCGATATAGACTAGCCCTGCTAAAACGATATCTTAAAACGTAACAAGCTCGTCATTCCAAAAAAGAGCCTACCGTAATTTATACACCTTATTGGTACTTCCCCAGTGTGACAGGTCGGCTTTTTGTTCAACCAAGAGCAACCCACTGAGCTGCCGCTTCGTGTTGGTTCGTCTTTCTCCAGACGCAAAAAAGCCCCGTCATTTCTGACGAGGCTTCAAATAGTGGCGGAGCGGACGGGACTCGAACCCGCGACCCCCGGCGTGACAGGCCGGTATTCTAACCAACTGAACTACCGCTCCGCATTGGTTAGCGCTTGGTGCTAAATAAAAGCCTGGCGATGTCCTACTCTCACATGGGGAGACCCCACACTACCATCGGCGCTAATTCGTTTCACTTCTGAGTTCGGCATGGAATCAGGTGGGTCCAAATCGCTATGGTCGCCAAGCAAAATTTTAAAATTCGGAAAGCTGTTAATGTTCTCTACACATTCAATTCTGTTCTTGCTTTGAGTCCACAAAACCCCTTGGGTGTTGTATGGTTAAGCCTCACGGGCAATTAGTACAGGTTAGCTCAATGCCTCACAGCACTTACACACCCTGCCTATCAACGTTCTAGTCTCGAACAACCCTTTAGGACGCTTAAAGCGCCAGGGAGAACTCATCTCAGGGCTTGCTTCCCGCTTAGATGCTTTCAGCGGTTATCAATTCCGAACTTAGCTACCGGGCAATGCTACTGGCGTAACAACCCGAACACCAGAGGTTCGTCCACTCCGGTCCTCTCGTACTAGGAGCAGCCCCCTTCAATTCTCCAACGCCCACGGCAGATAGGGACCGAACTGTCTCACGACGTTCTAAACCCAGCTCGCGTACCACTTTAAATGGCGAACAGCCATACCCTTGGGACCGACTTCAGCCCCAGGATGTGATGAGCCGACATCGAGGTGCCAAACACCGCCGTCGATATGAACTCTTGGGCGGTATCAGCCTGTTATCCCCGGAGTACCTTTTATCCGTTGAGCGATGGCCCTTCCATTCAGAACCACCGGATCACTATGACCTGCTTTCGCACCTGCTCGAATTGTCATTCTCGCAGTCAAGCGGGCTTATGCCATTGCACTAACCACACGATGTCCAACCGTGTTTAGCCCACCTTCGTGCTCCTCCGTTACTCTTTGGGAGGAGACCGCCCCAGTCAAACTACCCACCAGGCACTGTCCTCGACCCGGATAACGGGTCTGAGTTAGAACATCAAACATACAAGGGTGGTATTTCAAGGACGGCTCCACACAAACTAGCGTCTGCGCTTCAAAGCCTCCCACCTATCCTACACATGTAGGTTCAATGTTCAGTGCCAAGCTGTAGTAAAGGTTCACGGGGTCTTTCCGTCTAGCCGCGGGTACACTGCATCTTCACAGCGATTTCAATTTCACTGAGTCTCGGGTGGAGACAGCGTGGCCATCATTACGCCATTCGTGCAGGTCGGAACTTACCCGACAAGGAATTTCGCTACCTTAGGACCGTTATAGTTACGGCCGCCGTTTACCGGGGCTTCGATCAAGAGCTTCGACCGAAGTCTAACCCCATCAATTAACCTTCCGGCACCGGGCAGGCGTCACACCGTATACGTCATCTTACGATTTTGCACAGTGCTGTGTTTTTAATAAACAGTTGCAGCCACCTGGTATCTGCGACTCTCATCAGCTCCATCCGCGAGGGACTTCACCGTCAAGAGCGTACCTTCTCCCGAAGTTACGGTACCATTTTGCCTAGTTCCTTCACCCGAGTTCTCTCAAGCGCCTTGGTATTCTCTACCCGACCACCTGTGTCGGTTTGGGGTACGATTCCTTACAATCTGAAGCTTAGAGGCTTTTCCTGGAAGCATGGCATCAATGACTTCACTACCGTAGTAGCTCGACATCGTGTCTCAGCCTTAAAGAGAGCCGGATTTACCTAACTCTCAAGCCTACGCACTTGAACCTGGACAACCGTCGCCAGGCCCACCTAGCCTTCTCCGTCCCCCCATCGCAATTGTAAGAAGTACGGGAATATTAACCCGTTTCCCATCGACTACGCCTTTCGGCCTCGCCTTAGGGGTCGACTCACCCTGCCCCGATTAACGTTGGACAGGAACCCTTGGTCTTCCGGCGAGGAGGTTTTTCACCCCCTTTATCGTTACTCATGTCAGCATTCGCACTTCTGATACCTCCAGCATGCTTTACAACACACCTTCAACGGCTTACAGAACGCTCCCCTACCCAATACAATAAATTGCATTGCCGCAGCTTCGGTTGATTACTTAGCCCCGTTACATCTTCCGCGCAGGCCGACTCGACTAGTGAGCTATTACGCTTTCTTTAAATGATGGCTGCTTCTAAGCCAACATCCTAGCTGTCTGAGCCTTCCCACATCGTTTCCCACTTAGTAATCATTTGGGACCTTAGCTGGCGGTCTGGGTTGTTTCCCTCTCCACGACGGACGTTAGCACCCGCCGTGTGTCTCCCGGATAGTACTTACTGGTATTCGGAGTTTGCAAAGGGTTGGTAAGTCGGGATGACCCCCTAGCCTTAACAGTGCTCTACCCCCAGTAGTATTCGTCCGAGGCGCTACCTAAATAGCTTTCGGGGAGAACCAGCTATCTCCGAGTTTGATTGGCCTTTCACCCCTAGCCACAAGTCATCCGCTAATTTTTCAACATTAGTCGGTTCGGTCCTCCAGTTGATGTTACTCAACCTTCAACCTGCCCATGGCTAGATCACTCGGTTTCGGGTCTATATCCAGAGACTAAACGCCCAGTTAAGACTCGGTTTCCCTACGGCTCCCCTATACGGTTAACCTTGCCACTGAATATAAGTCGCTGACCCATTATACAAAAGGTACGCAGTCACAGGACAAAGCCTGCTCCTACTGCTTGTACGTACACGGTTTCAGGTTCTATTTCACTCCCCTCACAGGGGTTCTTTTCGCCTTTCCCTCACGGTACTGGTTCACTATCGGTCAGTCAGGAGTATTTAGCCTTGGAGGATGGTCCCCCCATATTCAAACAGGATATCACGTGTCCCGCCTTACTCGTTTTCACTCAAAATGACATGTCGGTTACGGGGCTATCACCCGGTATCGCGATACTTTCCAGAATCTTCACCTGTGTCATTAAAAGCTTAAGGGCTAATCCAATTTCGCTCGCCGCTACTTTCGGAATCTCAATTGATTTCTTTTCCTCGGGGTACTTAGATGTTTCAGTTCTCCCGGTTCGCCTCATTAACCTATGTATTCAGTTAATGATACTCACTTATGTGAGTGGGTTTCCCCATTCGGAAATCGTAGACTCAAGTGGCTTTTACTGCCTTATCTACGCTTATCGCAAGTTAATACGTCCTTCATCGCCTCTGACTGCCAAGGCATCCACCGTGTACGCTTAGTCACTTAACCATACAACCCCAAGAGGTCTTTATGTATGGCAAACAACCAAGGTTTAGTTGTCTCTCATTATTTGAATGAGCGAGAGACATTTCGATTTTGCCGGACTCAAATATGAATACTTACTTATAAAGTAAGATTCCCAAGAACACTTGAATGTGTATTGGTACCTACATCCTTTCTCTAATAAAAGAGTGAGACATAGGATTTGAGAACTTTTAATAGTTAATAATCAATCAAATTATTAACTGTCAGCTTTCCAAATTGTTAAAGAGCAAGATTTTCTAACGAAAACCATTTTTAAAAGCACTCATCGAATGCGCTTAAAGATGGTGGAGCTATGCGGGATCGAACCGCAGACCTCCTGCGTGCAAGGCAGGCGCTCTCCCAGCTGAGCTATAACCCCATCAGGTGTCGATACTGTTCAATCTTCACAAGGAAAGATTGGTGGGTCTGAGTGGACTTGAACCACCGACCTCTCGCTTATCAGGCGAACGCTCTAACCACCTGAGCTACAGACCCAGTATCGTCTCTTTACTTTCTAAACCTAATCAATCTGTGTGGACACTCATCAAGAGAATCTTTACGTAAGGAGGTGATCCAGCGCCAGGTTCCCCTAGCGCTACCTTGTTACGACTTCACCCCAGTCATGAACCACAAAGTGGCAAGCGTCCTCCCGAAGGTTAAACTACCTGCTTCTTTTGCAGCCCACTCCCATGGTGTGACGGGCGGTGTGTACAAGGCCCGGGAACGTATTCACCGTGACATTCTGATTCACGATTACTAGCGATTCCGACTTCATGGAGTCGAGTTGCAGACTCCAATCCGGACTACGACGCACTTTTTGGGATTCGCTTACTATCGCTAGTTCGCTGCCCTCTGTATGCGCCATTGTAGCACGTGTGTAGCCCTACTCGTAAGGGCCATGATGACTTGACGTCGTCCCCACCTTCCTCCGGTTTATCACCGGCAGTCTCCCTGGAGTTCCCGACATGACTCGCTGGCAAACAAGGATAAGGGTTGCGCTCGTTGCGGGACTTAACCCAACATTTCACAACACGAGCTGACGACAGCCATGCAGCACCTGTCTTACAGTTCCCGAAGGCACTCCCGCGTCTCCGCAGGATTCTGTAGATGTCAAGAGTAGGTAAGGTTCTTCGCGTTGCATCGAATTAAACCACATGCTCCACCGCTTGTGCGGGCCCCCGTCAATTCATTTGAGTTTTAATCTTGCGACCGTACTCCCCAGGCGGTCTACTTAACGCGTTAGCTCCGAAAGCCACGGCTCAAGGCCACAACCTCCAAGTAGACATCGTTTACGGCGTGGACTACCAGGGTATCTAATCCTGTTTGCTCCCCACGCTTTCGCATCTGAGTGTCAGTATCTGTCCAGGGGGCCGCCTTCGCCACCGGTATTCCTTCAGATCTCTACGCATTTCACCGCTACACCTGAAATTCTACCCCCCTCTACAGTACTCTAGCTTGCCAGTTTCAAATGCTATTCCGAGGTTGAGCCCCGGGCTTTCACATCTGACTTAACAAACCACCTGCATGCGCTTTACGCCCAGTAATTCCGATTAACGCTCGCACCCTCCGTATTACCGCGGCTGCTGGCACGGAGTTAGCCGGTGCTTCTTCTGTCGCTAACGTCAAATGATGCTGCTATTAACAACACCACCTTCCTCACGACTGAAAGTGCTTTACAACCCGAAGGCCTTCTTCACACACGCGGCATGGCTGCATCAGGCTTGCGCCCATTGTGCAATATTCCCCACTGCTGCCTCCCGTAGGAGTCTGGACCGTGTCTCAGTTCCAGTGTGGCTGATCATCCTCTCAGACCAGCTAGGGATCGTCGCCTTGGTGAGCCATTACCTCACCAACTAGCTAATCCCACCTGGGCATATCCTGACGCGAGAGGCCCGAAGGTCCCCCTCTTTGAGCCGAAGCTATTATGCGGTATTAGCCATCGTTTCCAATGGTTATCCCCCACATCAGGGCAATTTCCCAGGCATTACTCACCCGTCCGCCGCTCGCCACCCGAGAAACAAGTTTCTCTGTGCTGCCGCTCGACTTGCATGTGTTAGGCCTGCCGCCAGCGTTCAATCTGAGCCATGATCAAACTCTTCAATTTAAGATTTTGTCGGCTCAACGAATACTGACTTCAAAACTGCTCTTACTCGAAAGTAAGACGTAATTTTAAAGCTATTACCATTCCAACAGAATGGTAATGAATTGACTGTGCCAAATAACCGAAGTTATTTGTATTGGTCACTCAGTTCATTGAAACCTAAGTTGCTTTGTTACAAGAACAAAGACTTAACTTTGATTTTCATCAACGAGTGCCCACACAGATTGATAGGTTTAAATTGTTAAAGAGCTTTGCTTTCAGTGCCTTAGCACTTGGGCAGGACGCGTATATTACGCTTCATGCTTTGAAAGTCAACATAAAATTCTAAACATTTTAGAACTCTATGTTGACTCGCTTAATAAGTAAGCAAGTCATGAATATGAGCCTGGCGATGTCCTACTCTCACATGGGGAGACCCCACACTACCATCGGCGCTAATTCGTTTCACTTCTGAGTTCGGCATGGAATCAGGTGGGTCCAAATCGCTATGGTCGCCAAGCAAAATTTAAAATTCGGAAAGCTGTTAATGTTCTCTACACATTCAATTCTGTTCTTGCTTTGAGTCCACAAAACCCCTTGGGTGTTGTATGGTTAAGCCTCACGGGCAATTAGTACAGGTTAGCTCAATGCCTCACAGCACTTACACACCCTGCCTATCAACGTTCTAGTCTCGAACAACCCTTTAGGACACTTAAAGTGCCAGGGAGAACTCATCTCAGGGCTTGCTTCCCGCTTAGATGCTTTCAGCGGTTATCAATTCCGAACTTAGCTACCGGGCAATGCTACTGGCGTAACAACCCGAACACCAGAGGTTCGTCCACTCCGGTCCTCTCGTACTAGGAGCAGCCCCCTTCAATTCTCCAACGCCCACGGCAGATAGGGACCGAACTGTCTCACGACGTTCTAAACCCAGCTCGCGTACCACTTTAAATGGCGAACAGCCATACCCTTGGGACCGACTTCAGCCCCAGGATGTGATGAGCCGACATCGAGGTGCCAAACACCGCCGTCGATATGAACTCTTGGGCGGTATCAGCCTGTTATCCCCGGAGTACCTTTTATCCGTTGAGCGATGGCCCTTCCATTCAGAACCACCGGATCACTATGACCTGCTTTCGCACCTGCTCGAATTGTCATTCTCGCAGTCAAGCGGGCTTATGCCATTGCACTAACCACACGATGTCCAACCGTGTTTAGCCCACCTTCGTGCTCCTCCGTTACTCTTTGGGAGGAGACCGCCCCAGTCAAACTACCCACCAGGCACTGTCCTCGACCCGGATAACGGGTCTGAGTTAGAACATCAAACATACAAGGGTGGTATTTCAAGGACGGCTCCACACAAACTAGCGTCTGCGCTTCAAAGCCTCCCACCTATCCTACACATGTAGGTTCAATGTTCAGTGCCAAGCTGTAGTAAAGGTTCACGGGGTCTTTCCGTCTAGCCGCGGGTACACTGCATCTTCACAGCGATTTCAATTTCACTGAGTCTCGGGTGGAGACAGCGTGGCCATCATTACGCCATTCGTGCAGGTCGGAACTTACCCGACAAGGAATTTCGCTACCTTAGGACCGTTATAGTTACGGCCGCCGTTTACCGGGGCTTCGATCAAGAGCTTCGACCGAAGTCTAACCCCATCAATTAACCTTCCGGCACCGGGCAGGCGTCACACCGTATACGTCATCTTACGATTTTGCACAGTGCTGTGTTTTTAATAAACAGTTGCAGCCACCTGGTATCTGCGACTCTCATCAGCTCCATCCGCGAGGGACTTCACCGTCAAGAGCGTACCTTCTCCCGAAGTTACGGTACCATTTTGCCTAGTTCCTTCACCCGAGTTCTCTCAAGCGCCTTGGTATTCTCTACCCGACCACCTGTGTCGGTTTGGGGTACGATTCCTTACAATCTGAAGCTTAGAGGCTTTTCCTGGAAGCATGGCATCAATGACTTCACTACCGTAGTAGCTCGACATCGTGTCTCAGCCTTAAAGAGAGCCGGATTTACCTAACTCTCAAGCCTACGCACTTGAACCTGGACAACCGTCGCCAGGCCCACCTAGCCTTCTCCGTCCCCCCATCGCAATTGTAAGAAGTACGGGAATATTAACCCGTTTCCCATCGACTACGCCTTTCGGCCTCGCCTTAGGGGTCGACTCACCCTGCCCCGATTAACGTTGGACAGGAACCCTTGGTCTTCCGGCGAGGAGGTTTTTCACCCCCTTTATCGTTACTCATGTCAGCATTCGCACTTCTGATACCTCCAGCATGCTTTACAACACACCTTCAACGGCTTACAGAACGCTCCCCTACCCAATACAATAAATTGCATTGCCGCAGCTTCGGTTGATTACTTAGCCCCGTTACATCTTCCGCGCAGGCCGACTCGACTAGTGAGCTATTACGCTTTCTTTAAATGATGGCTGCTTCTAAGCCAACATCCTAGCTGTCTGAGCCTTCCCACATCGTTTCCCACTTAGTAATCATTTGGGACCTTAGCTGGCGGTCTGGGTTGTTTCCCTCTCCACGACGGACGTTAGCACCCGCCGTGTGTCTCCCGGATAGTACTTACTGGTATTCGGAGTTTGCAAAGGGTTGGTAAGTCGGGATGACCCCCTAGCCTTAACAGTGCTCTACCCCCAGTAGTATTCGTCCGAGGCGCTACCTAAATAGCTTTCGGGGAGAACCAGCTATCTCCGAGTTTGATTGGCCTTTCACCCCTAGCCACAAGTCATCCGCTAATTTTTCAACATTAGTCGGTTCGGTCCTCCAATTGATGTTACTCAATCTTCAACCTGCCCATGGCTAGATCACTCGGTTTCGGGTCTATATCCAGAGACTGAACGCCCAGTTAAGACTCGGTTTCCCTACGGCTCCCCTATACGGTTAACCTTGCCACTGAATATAAGTCGCTGACCCATTATACAAAAGGTACGCAGTCACCCCACGAAGAGGCTCCTACTGCTTGTACGTACACGGTTTCAGGTTCTATTTCACTCCCCTCACAGGGGTTCTTTTCGCCTTTCCCTCACGGTACTGGTTCACTATCGGTCAGTCAGGAGTATTTAGCCTTGGAGGATGGTCCCCCCATATTCAAACAGGATATCACGTGTCCCGCCTTACTCGTTTTCACTTAAAATGACATGTCGGTTACGGGGCTATCACCCGGTATCGCGATACTTTCCAGAATCTTCACCTGTGTCATTAAAAGCTTAAGGGCTAATCCAATTTCGCTCGCCGCTACTTTCGGAATCTCAATTGATTTCTTTTCCTCGGGGTACTTAGATGTTTCAGTTCTCCCGGTTCGCCTCATTAACCTATGTATTCAGTTAATGATACTCACTTATGTGAGTGGGTTTCCCCATTCGGAAATCGTAGACTCAAGTGGCTTTTACTGCCTTATCTACGCTTATCGCAAGTTAATACGTCCTTCATCGCCTCTGACTGCCAAGGCATCCACCGTGTACGCTTAGTCACTTAACCATACAACCCCAAGAGGTCTTATGTATGGCAAACAACCAAGGTTTAGTTGTCTCTCATTATTTGAATGAGCGAGAGACATTTCGATTTTGCCGGACTCAAATATGAACAACATCAATGATGTTATTCCCAAGAACACTTGAATGTGTATTGGTACCTACATCTCTAAGAGACATAGGATTTGAGAACTTTTAATAAATAACGATTAATCAAATCGTTATTTGTCAGCTTTCCAAATTGTTAAAGAGCAAGAGTTTTTATAAACAAAGAGTTTACGAAAACCATTTTTAAACACACTCGTAAGAATGCTTAAAGATGGTATCCCGTAGGGGAGTCGAACCCCTGTTACCGCCGTGAAAGGGCGGTGTCCTAGGCCTCTAGACGAACGGGACACTAAGATACTCTTATCTTTCTAAACCTAATCAATCTGTGTGGACACTCATCAAGAGAATCTTTACGTAAGGAGGTGATCCAGCGCCAGGTTCCCCTAGCGCTACCTTGTTACGACTTCACCCCAGTCATGAACCACAAAGTGGCAAGCGTCCTCCCGAAGGTTAAACTACCTGCTTCTTTTGCAGCCCACTCCCATGGTGTGACGGGCGGTGTGTACAAGGCCCGGGAACGTATTCACCGTGACATTCTGATTCACGATTACTAGCGATTCCGACTTCATGGAGTCGAGTTGCAGACTCCAATCCGGACTACGACGCACTTTTTGGGATTCGCTTACTATCGCTAGTTCGCTGCCCTCTGTATGCGCCATTGTAGCACGTGTGTAGCCCTACTCGTAAGGGCCATGATGACTTGACGTCGTCCCCACCTTCCTCCGGTTTATCACCGGCAGTCTCCCTGGAGTTCCCGACATGACTCGCTGGCAAACAAGGATAAGGGTTGCGCTCGTTGCGGGACTTAACCCAACATTTCACAACACGAGCTGACGACAGCCATGCAGCACCTGTCTTACAGTTCCCGAAGGCACTCCCGCGTCTCCGCAGGATTCTGTAGATGTCAAGAGTAGGTAAGGTTCTTCGCGTTGCATCGAATTAAACCACATGCTCCACCGCTTGTGCGGGCCCCCGTCAATTCATTTGAGTTTTAATCTTGCGACCGTACTCCCCAGGCGGTCTACTTAACGCGTTAGCTCCGAAAGCCACGGCTCAAGGCCACAACCTCCAAGTAGACATCGTTTACGGCGTGGACTACCAGGGTATCTAATCCTGTTTGCTCCCCACGCTTTCGCATCTGAGTGTCAGTATCTGTCCAGGGGGCCGCCTTCGCCACCGGTATTCCTTCAGATCTCTACGCATTTCACCGCTACACCTGAAATTCTACCCCCCTCTACAGTACTCTAGCTTGCCAGTTTCAAATGCTATTCCGAGGTTGAGCCCCGGGCTTTCACATCTGACTTAACAAACCACCTGCATGCGCTTTACGCCCAGTAATTCCGATTAACGCTCGCACCCTCCGTATTACCGCGGCTGCTGGCACGGAGTTAGCCGGTGCTTCTTCTGTCGCTAACGTCAAATGATGCTGCTATTAACAACACCACCTTCCTCACGACTGAAAGTGCTTTACAACCCGAAGGCCTTCTTCACACACGCGGCATGGCTGCATCAGGCTTGCGCCCATTGTGCAATATTCCCCACTGCTGCCTCCCGTAGGAGTCTGGACCGTGTCTCAGTTCCAGTGTGGCTGATCATCCTCTCAGACCAGCTAGGGATCGTCGCCTTGGTGAGCCATTACCTCACCAACTAGCTAATCCCACCTGGGCATATCCTGACGCGAGAGGCCCGAAGGTCCCCCTCTTTGAGCCGAAGCTATTATGCGGTATTAGCCATCGTTTCCAATGGTTATCCCCCACATCAGGGCAATTTCCCAGGCATTACTCACCCGTCCGCCGCTCGCCACCCGAGAAACAAGTTTCTCTGTGCTGCCGCTCGACTTGCATGTGTTAGGCCTGCCGCCAGCGTTCAATCTGAGCCATGATCAAACTCTTCAATTTAAGATTTTGTCGGCTCAACGAATACTGACTTCAAAACTGCTCTTACTCGAAAGTAAGACGTAATTTTAAAGCTATTACCATTCCAACAGAATGGTAATGAATTGACTGTGCCAAATAACCGAAGTTATTTGTATTGGTCACTCAGTTCATTGAAACCTAAGTTGCTTTGTTACAAGAACAAAGACTTAACTTTGATTTTCATCAACGAGTGCCCACACAGATTGATAGGTTTAAATTGTTAAAGAGCTTTTCTATCGATTTTAGCCTCTAAAGCCTCGTCGCTAGGGGTGCGTATAATACGCTTTAATTTTTGAGAGTCAACGTTTATTTGAAACTTTATTTTCTCTCTTACTCGATACGTTGTGATATTCGTCTCACTCCGTGTCGGTGTGGCGGCATTATAGGGAGGTACGAGATTATGACAAGCACTTTTTTCAAATAATTTTTCGTTCGCTCAAAAAGCAAGCAACGTACTGTTTATCGAATAAAATTTCAACATTTGAGGGGGGTCACAGCAATTGGTTGGAAAAAACTCAAGCATGTACGTAAGATTGATGTATCTATTTTGTTAATCGTAGATACGCATCTAATTTTATTCTTACAAGTAGTATTCTTTTATGAACTTAAATAAACCAATGTTTTTAAATATCGCGATTGCGATTATTGGCGGTGCAATAATTTCTCTAATTCCAGGCATTCCTTCAGCTGTAAGTTTTATTGTGGGTGTTGTGGCAGCAACTATTGTATTTAAACTTTTCCTATCAACCCCATCTATTACCGAACAAGATGAAGATTCAGCCTTACCAACCAAGACTCTTTATGTAGGCAATTTGCCATACAAAGCAAACGAATCTCATGTACGCGATTTATTTGCTCAGCATGGTGATGTGTTTGCGGTTCGTCTAATGAAAGATAAGCGAACAGGTAAACGTCGAGGATTTGGCTTTGTAGTTATGGCGGCAACACATGCTCAATCTGCGATTGATGCATTAAATGAGCACGACTACATGCAGAGAACGCTTAAAGTTAGAATTGCAAATGACCCTAAACACCCAGAAGAGGATATTGACGAATAGCGGAAAACCCAAGCTGCTCTAATCTTTCATTCAGTGCACTTTCTTCCCAAGCAGGTGCACTAGAATAAATGGTGTGTTTGTTCTCTGAGCAAACACTTCCTTCTATACCAAGTAATGATTTTACTCTTCTCGCAATAGCCTCACCTGAATCCACCAGCAATACATCCTTTCCTAGCACCTGCTGGATCTCATCTCTGATTAGAGGGAAGTGAGTACACCCTAGTACCGCGACATCTATATGACTGATCAGTGGACTTAAGATAATTTGCAGTTCCTGCAAATCTATCGCTCTACCTCTTAGCTTTTCTTCAGCCATATCAACAAGGCGTGTCGAACCCAACAACTCAACATTTTTATCAGCTGAGAAGCTTCGAATAAGATCATGTGTATATTGGCGAGTGACAGTAGCGGGGGTAGCAATTAACCCAACAGCTTTATTCGCTATAGAGGAAGCGGGTTTAATTGCAGGGACGACACCTACCACTGGTATGGACAGTTTTGAGCGTAATGTAGGAAGTACTATGGTACTTGCTGTGTTACACGCAATGACCACTATGTCGAAACCCTCTTGTTCTACTAGACTTGTGATTAACCGTTCAACTCGTTGTAATAAGACTTGTTGGTCTAGCTCTCCGTATGGATAAGCCGCGTTATCAAATAAATAGGTATAAGAAAGCTGCGGCAGGCGCATTTCAATTTCTCTATAAACAGATAAGCCACCAACACCAGAGTCGAAAATTAAGACTTTAGGAATAGATTGATTAGACACCATGGGAACCAGATAGAACAACGATAACGCAGCGATCATACTCGCTCTATATCAATTGGCAATGATTGTTAAAACGCCAAATAGCGAAAAACCGCCCGAAGGCGGTTTGAGGATTCGTTAGAATTGGTATGCAATACTTGCGTAGTAATTACGGTCTTGAGTTTTATATCCCAAAGCAGTCTCGTAATCTTCATCGAACACGTTACCAATCTTACCGCTGAGAGTTACACCGCTATCAAAATAATACGAAGTGGCGATATCGACCAATGAATATGGGTCTAGCTCCTTTGTATTTTTAGCATCGTCGTAACGCTTTCCTTGATAGAGATAACTGACATCAAATCTCCAAGCATCTAGCAAATATGTCATATTCCATTTCGCACTATGCTTGGCTCTGCGAACCAATTCATTACCCGTAGACTTATCTTTAGTATCAAGGTAGTCATAAGACAAGTTATGAGCTAAAGGTCCTGTATCAAACTGACCGCTTACTTCAACACCTTTTATCTCTGCTTTATTCACATTGACGTTGGTTGTTCCATTACTCGCGATCATTTTATCGACTTCACTGTAATGACCAGCTAAACGCCAAGTTAGCAATTCAAAATTGCCCTCTAATGCAATCTCTGAGCTTTCTGTTTCTTCTGGAACTAGGTTAGCGTTACCTTGGTAGCAACCATAAGAACCACATTCCAAAGGATAATAAAGTTGGTTAAACGTCGGTGCTTTGAAAGATGTACCATATAAACCAACAGCTTTTAGCGATTCAGTAAGCTGATAACCCAAGCCAAATTGGTATGTCCAGAAAGTGCCGTAAGCGCTGTTATCATCCCAACGGAAGTTGCTCTCCGCTGAAAAGTCACCTTTATTTAGATAGCTACCCACATAAAGAGCCGCATTATCTCTATCGGTTTGAGTGTAGTTTTTGCCTTCTACTTTAACTTTATCTTCGTACCACTCGGCGCCACCGACTACAGAAAGAATATCACTTACTGCGTATAGGTTATCCCAAGACGCTACGTATCGATTTGTCGTATATCGACTTGATTCACCTTGACCAGAGGACTCTGCGTCATCTTGGTTAGTCGCTAATGTAAAGTGGCTGTTCAATTTATCTTTTTTGTACTCACCTACAGTCGCTAAGCTATACAAATCGCTGTCAGTACTATCAACACCGCCCCAAGAGTTATCAAACTCCGAATCTTGCTTTTGATAGTAACCATTCGTTTTCAAAGTCAGCTCATCAGAAACCTTAGTGCCTGCATCGACTAATAAATACTGTGACTGAAAGCCATCATTGTCGGCATCGAAACTGTTTTTACTTGATGGCTTTATATTATACCCCTCTGCAGCTTTATACGTTGCAGACGCGTTAAACCAACTTCCGGAGTCAGAAACGGTAGAAAAGTTTGCTCCAACATCGTACGCGCCATCGCTGCCAAAACCAGACTTAACAGAGTTAAAACCGTTAGTGTTTTTTGTGGTGATGATATTAATTACACCACTAACTGCATCTGAGCCGTATACCGCTGCACGAGGACCACGCAGTACTTCAATACGCTCCACACCGTTCAGAGGAATAGCTGACAAATCCGCTGCTCCCGAGGTTGCACTACCGATTCGAACACCATTAATCATGACCAAAACGTTTTTACTGGCGCGCCCACGAATATACAATTCAGAGTTTTGGCCTACACCACCCTGGTTCACTACCTGAACACTAGGTAAACGACGTAATACGTCCGTTAGTGATTGAGCTTGAATCGCATCAATTTCTTCACGTGTGACAACTTCAACTGGTGCGATTGTTTCGTTTACTTTAGTTTCAAAACGATTCGCCGTTACAACAACAGTTTCATCAGCTGTCGCTTCTTGTGCGTATGAAAAAGAGGTATGAGAAAACAGCGACGCCACTGCCACCGCTAGAAGGGATTTATTCATTATATTGTCCTAAATCGCGTTAATCCTACCGAGCATGGGTCCATCCCATTGGTTTGCTCAGCTGCTGGCAGGTGTTCGGACTTGAGAGCTGTTAACCTACTAACTCGACTTCCCACAAATTGCAGTGTCATTTGAGTATTCGTTCTCTCTTACCGCTGCGCGTCAGTTCTGGATTTCCACCAGATTCCCTTTTAAGTTTATTTATTTAGCCATCTAGGCTTCTAAATAACACCAGCTTGCGGTTGATAGTATTGAGCAATCGATAACTTGTCTAGCTTAGATTGGTATAAGCTATAGTTTTTACGATCGATAAAGCTATCAATTTAGTCAGAGTACTGGACATGAGCGGGAGATTGAATAAAATCTGCGCTCTTTATTTGAACGTACCAGAAAAAGGTAAAGCAATGGCGACTCTTGATGTAAACCCAGACAACTACCAAGCGCAACTGGATGAGAAGATCACTCGACTAGGAGAGATGTTTGAATCTTATGGTGTGCCTGAGTTGGAAGTCTTTGAGTCCCCGGCTCAGTTTTACCGTATGCGCGCTGAGTTTCGTATCTGGCATGAAGGTGATGATATGTACTACATCATGTTCAACCAGCAAACTCGCGAAAAATACCGTGTTGATCAATTCCCTGCGGCAAGTCGCCTTATTAATGACTTAATGCCACTGCTGATAGACGCCATGAAAGGCAACGACACTCTGCGCCGTAAACTTTTCCAAGTGGACTTCTTATCCACTCTGAGTGGTGAAGTTCTGGTATCTCTTCTATATCATCGTCAACTTGATGAAGAGTGGATTGTGGCAGCTAAAGCGCTCAAACAAACACTGCAAAATGAAGGCTTTAATCTGAACATTATTGGACGTGCGCGCAAAATGAAGATTGTGCTGGACCAAGATTATGTGATTGAGAAGCTGAACGTGAACGGCCAACCTTATATCTACCAACAAGTTGAAAACAGTTTTACTCAGCCAAACGGTAAAGTCGCAGAAAAAATGCTGGAGTGGGCTGTCGATTGTACCCAAGAAAGCAAAGGCGATTTGCTAGAGCTTTACTGTGGTAACGGTAACTTCTCATTAGCACTGGCTCAAAACTTCGAGCGAGTTTTGGCAACTGAGTTGGCAAAACCATCGGTACATTCAGCACAATACAACATTGCTGCTAACAAAATCGACAATGTACAAATCATTCGCATGTCAGCAGAAGAATTTACCGAAGCAATGGAAGGCAAACGTGAATTCAACCGCCTGAAAGATGCAGGCATCGATTTAAAAAGTTACAACTGCAACACCATCTTTGTCGATCCGCCTCGCTCAGGAATGGATATTGATACCTGTAAGATGGTGCAGGGCTATGAGCGCATTCTCTATATCTCATGTAACCCAGAAACACTAAAAGAAAACTTAGATGTTTTATGTAAGACACATAAGGTGACTCGCTTTGCTCTGTTTGACCAGTTCCCATACACCCACCACATGGAAGCGGGTGTAATGCTAGAGCGAAAAGCGTAATTCACGCTTAAAACCAAAGTTCACAAATAGAAAAACGAGCCGATTGGCTCGTTTTTTTGTAATTAACTTTTGTAATTAGCTGATGTGCACTTATTCAGAATGACCGATAAATCCTAGCTTCTTTCCAACCCATAACAAGAGCAGCAAAGCTACGATGATCGAAAAGAAGTTAGACCCCGCTTCTGGATACTGAGCCTTAACAAATGCCGAGTGGCCAAACGCACCGACAAAGAAGCACGCCAAACCTACTAGTGGAATGTCTTCCGCAACTGGATTACGTAGGTATTCCTGATACAACGCCTGCACAGACAGCACCAAAGCGATAACAGGGAAAATAGAAAAAGAGACTTCACTGATGGTCATCCAAGACAGTAAAGAGTCACCACACATACCCGCGATTAACGCAAGTATCAGTGTTTTACGTTCTGAACCATGATTGATTGAGCCGCTACTTTCATTTGACATTAATTCATCCCGCCTTTTAGTCGATTTCGTTCACGTTCTTTGCGATACCAGAAAGCCCCTTTGGCTATCATTCGCAGTTGCATGATCAGACGTTCTGCGAGCTCATCGCGATCACGTCGATCTAAGTCTAATGCTTCTGCACCAGAGCTAAATACTAATGTGACTGAAGCACCTGCTTGAGTGATGGCTTCTTCACGATTCATACCTGTCGCTATCAGATATTCAGAAAGTTCGGCAGAAAAATGCTGAATCTCACGCGCTACTGCCGCACGAAACTCAAACGAAGTACCAGAACGTTCCCGCAATAATAGACGAAACACGTTTGGGCTACTTTCGATGAACTCCATAAACGTTTCTACTGAAGTGCGAATCACACTTCCCTCTTTAACAATACGCTGGCGTGCTTGACGCATAAGCTGGCGCAGTAACAATCCGCCTTCATCAACCATGGTCAAACCCAATTCATCCATATCTTTAAAGTGGCGATAGAAAGAGGTTGGGGCTATCCCCGCTTCTCGTGCGACTTCACGTAAGCTTAAGTTCGAAAAACTACGATCAGCACTTAATTGGCTAAATGCCGCATCAATCAGCGAACGACGCGTTTTTTCTTTCTGTTGTGCGCGAATTCCCGTGGATTTCATTTTAAGCCAAGCCCTGCCAAGTCAGTCACTAAAGTCGCCTACTATAGCGCGATTAACCAACATGTCTAAGAGGCAAAACAGACCATTTTGAAGCATCAGACAATTTCCTAACATAACCGTTGCATTTTTCATCAACTGCCCGACTTAAGCGTTAAATCGACGATATTTGTTTTAATCTCGTGATCCTCTCCACTCTATAAGGGGTTTAAGTTTCACGCTTAGCACATATCAGTTAAAATCTCGCTATCGCAATGTTAACCAAATTATAACAAGGATCATCTATGGCACTGAATAACCACTTTGACGTCATCGTAATAGGTAGTGGACCTGGCGGTGAAGGTGCTGCAATGGGGTTAACCAAAGCAGGGATGAATGTCGCCATTATTGAAAAAGAAAGCAGCGTAGGCGGTGGTTGTACACACTGGGGAACTATCCCTTCCAAGGCATTGCGTCATGCGGTTAGCCGTATTATTGAATTTAATAGCAACCCTTTGTTCTGCAACAACAACTCAAGTCTTCACTCTACTTTTTCAACTATCCTTGGGCATGCTAAAACCGTTATTGATAAGCAAACTCGTCTACGCCAAGGCTTTTATGACCGTAACCAGTGCAGCTTAATCTTTGGTAAAGCACGTTTTGTCGATTCCAATACTGTTGCAGTAACAAAAAGCGATCACACGGTTGAAAACTACACCGCAGATAAATTTGTTATTGCTACTGGCTCACGCCCTTACCGCCCTGCTGATGTGGATTTCAGCCACCCACGCGTTTATGACAGTGACTCTATCTTGAACCTTGAGCACGACCCACAACACATCATTATTTATGGCGCAGGTGTCATCGGTTGTGAATATGCTTCTATCTTCCGTGGTTTAGGGGTAAAAACAGATTTAATCAACACACGCGACCGCTTGCTTTCGTTCCTAGACAACGAAACGTCAGATGCACTCTCTTACCACTTCTGGAACAGCGGCGTGGTTATTCGTAACGACGAGACATACAGCAAAATCGAAGGTACGGAAGATGGTGTTATCGTTCATCTGAACTCAGGTAAAAAGATGAAAGCTGACTGTATGCTTTACGCGAACGGGCGAACTGGTAATACAGACAAACTCAACCTTGAAGTGGTTGGGCTGAAAGCGGATTCTCGCGGTCAGCTAAGTGTTAACAGCAACTACCAGACAGAGGTCAACCATATTTACGCTGTGGGCGATGTGATTGGTTATCCAAGCCTTGCAAGTGCAGCCTATGACCAAGGTCGTTTCACTGCTCAAGCGATTTCTCAAGGACAAGCCACCAACAAACTGATTGAAGATATCCCAACGGGTATTTACACCATTCCAGAAATCAGTTCGGTTGGTAAAACAGAGCAAGAATTAACAGCCGCGAAAGTACCTTATGAAGTGGGTCGTTCTTCATTCAAACACTTGGCACGAGCACAGATCTCAGGCAAAGATGTTGGCAGCTTGAAGATTCTCTTCCACCGTGAAACGAAAGAGATTTTAGGTATTCACTGCTTTGGTGAACGAGCTGCGGAAATCATCCATATCGGTCAGGCCATCATGGAACAAAAGGGGGAAGCAAATACCATCGAGTATTTCGTCAATACCACTTTTAACTACCCGACAATGGCAGAAGCGTATCGCGTAGCCGCATTGAATGGTCTAAATCGCCTATTTTAGCTTTCACAGTAAAACAGAAGCATCCGTTAAACGTAAAATCGCAGCTCTATAGGCTGCGATTTTTTATTGGTTCAGAAAACAACAGCGTTAAGCAAAGAAGACCCCTCGTTTCCACTGCCCAGCCAGAACCATAGCCAGACTTAACCCGCGAATTATCATAAAACTGAGCATGGCCAGCCATAAAGCGTGATTTCCATACTGCGAAAACAAATAGAACATTGAGAAAAACGCCGTTGTCGATATCACCATACTGTTACGCATCTCTTTACCTTTGGTCGCCCCAATAAAAATACCATCAAGTAAGAAACACCACATAGAAGACAAAGGCATTGCAACCAGCCAAGGTAAATAGACGTTCGCCTCTTCTCGTACTTGCGGAATATCCGAGATCAAGTGGATCAGTGCCGATCCCCAATAACCGAAGGCGAACGTTAGCAAAGTACAGATGATCACGCACCAAAAGGCACTACCAACCATCGCCGCTTTTAGTTGTGTTTCACTTTTCGCTCCAATCGCTTTACCAACCATGGCTTCCATCGCATAAGCAAACCCATCCATCCCATAGGAAATCATCATAAGAAAACTCATAAGAACGGCGTTGGCTGCAACAGTATGGTCACCAAACGCTGCGCCTTGGAATGTCATAAAGCTAAACGCAGCTTGTAAGCACAAAGAACGAAGAAAGATATCTCGATTGAGTTTTACAAAACGACTCAAACCTTCACTGCTGCCACGAATTTTGCTCCACAGACTCGGTAATTGATTCGCTTGCCAATACTTCCATATACAAAGAAGACCAAAGCTCAGTCCGGCATAATCGGCGATAACCGAAGCGGCAGCCGCGCCTTGGACTTTCCAGCCGAAGCCAACAACAAACAGGATATCGAGAGCAATATTGGTGATATTCGTGATAATCACCATCCACATAGGCGCCTTAGAATTCTGTGTACCGAGCAACCAGCCGAGTATGACAAAGTTCATCAACGACGCTGGTGCGCTCCAGGCTCGAATAACAAAATATTGCTGTCCATAAAATTTCACCTGCTCACTGGCATCACTGAACGAAAATATCCAGTTGGAAATGAATCGATGAAGGAGAAGAAAAACAACGGCAAATCCTAAAGCCATCAAGCAGCCTTGAAGTAAAACTCGCACCAGTTTTTGTGGGTCATTGGCACCAAAGGCCTGAGCGGTGAGTCCTGTGGTGGACATTCGAAGAAAGCCGAGCAACCAAAAGGCAACGCTTATCATAGTGCTACCTAAAGCAACACCCCCCAGATACCAAGCGTGTTCAAGATGCCCAATAACCGCAGCGTCGACTAAACCTAGTAAAGGAACAGTAATGTTTGACAGCACCATAGGTATTGCTAGCAGCAGTACCTGTCTATGCATAGCTCGATCAGAGAGAGTTTGAATAAAGAATGCCACTACTTTGCTCCTTGCATTAGAGAACAAAGTGTAACTAAGTTAAGGATTATCGGCTACGACCGTCTACCAATGTACTTGAACAACAACTGGTGTAAATCGTTGTTTTAATCCAGCAAATTTACTCAATACACGTTGCCAGAATTTCCAACGCCCACAATTGCTATCTAATGGGGAAGCCATTGTTACTTGTCGCGCCCAAGGTAAACAATTCATCACCGCCTGTTTTGGAGTAGCAAATCCATGAGCATACGTGCCTGAACCCATTTTCTGTCCCAAGGGGGTACAGGTTTTATCTCCTGCCAGCACTAGACAAGCGCTCGCATTAGCAAAATTGAGTCCTAAAGATCGAATAAATCTCGATGCTTGTATCGAATCACAATCAAGTAGCGCATGTTCACACAGAATTAAAACTGCCGCGTACTCTGGGATTGGTAAACGTTCTAACCAATCAATTTCCCCAACACTTCCACACTGATGTAAATATCGTTCACTGCGGTGAAACAGCTTTTGTCGCCACACCAGATTCTCAGTCACATCCAACTCAATCCAATGACAACGTCCGTTATCAATTCGGTAGAAACGTGTATCCAAGCCAGCACCGACGTTAACAATCCATCCATCAGGATGTGCATCTAAAAATTGATGTACTTGTTTGTCACACAGTTGAGTGAGGGTGACATGAAGGAGTTGCTTCTGATCGATATCGCCACTGATGCAATCCGGTGCTAAATGACAACGTTGGCAGGCGGTGGCTGCAATAGGATCATAAACAAGGCCGTTATCGACCAAGCTTTCACGACCGCGTAGCCATAGTGGTTGAACCAAACTGGTAGGGATTTGATAGCGTTGTGAGTTTTGCTTGTGGGGGGAGCGCATCATCATCTTCCTTGTATCGCGACAAAGAAGATGATAATGAATATCAATTAGATTTGCAAATCTTTAAATTTCGAATACATCGCGCAGATGTGAAACCTAAAAATAACGCCAGAAAGGTATGATTACATCCAGTCAGTATTACGAATAATACCAACCGCAATACCTTCAATAGATAGATTCTGACAGGTTAAATCGACTTCAATTGGAGAAAACTCTTCGTTCTCAGCATGAAGTAACACTTTTGAACCACGACGCTCTAAACGTTTAACCGTCACATCATCTTCAACTCGAGCCACAACAACTTGACCGTTACGTACGTCTTGAGTTTTATGCACAGCAAGTAAGTCGCCATCCAAAATACCGATGTCCTTCATACTCTCGCCGTGAACGCGTAATAGAAAATCAGCGTGTGGACGGAACATGTTTGGATCCACTTGGTAATGGGATTCTACATGCTCTTGAGCCAAGATAGGCTCACCAGCCGCTACGCGACCGATTAGAGGTAAACCTTGCTCTTCTTCGTTCGCCGCTTCCAATAGAATACGGATACCACGAGAAGCTCCCGGCACAATTTCAATTGCTTGTTTACGAGCAAGAGCTTTCAAATGTTCTTCTGCTGCGTTTGCAGAACGAAAACCCAGTTCACGTGCAATTTCAGCACGAGTCGGTGGCATTCCTGTTTCATCTATTTTGCTTTTGATTAGATCAAAAACTTGTTGCTGGCGTGGCGTTAACGGCTTCATAGTTCACCTGTTTTTTTATACAGTTGACTGTGAGTATATCCAGTAATTAATTAAATGCAAAGCCAATTGCTTATTTTTTAGATAAATAGGGCTTCGAGCCAAATATAACCAGCAATAATCATCGCAATAAATACCGCAGCAGACCCCATATCTTTGGCTCGTCCTGATAGCTCATTGTGCTCCTGACCAACACGATCGACCACCGCTTCCAGTGCGCTATTTAATAACTCCACCAACACAATCAGTAGCACGCTCGATATCATTAGAATGCGTTCAACTTGCGACACATCTAACCAAATGGCGAAAGGAATGGCGACAGCCGCTAGCAATACTTCTTCACGAAAGGCCGCTTCATGTTTGAATGCCGCACAGATACCTTTGTACGAATAACCTGTTGCTTTAAAAAGGCGCATTAGCCCTTGGGGGTTCTTTTTATACACACTACTGTTCCACGTATTAGCAAAATCAATCTGAAAAAAATTCAGAATATCCGCGCAAAAATCAAACATCACTGAATAAAATTAAAAGGTTTGACCAGTTTCTGGTATTCTTGCAGCTCGAAAAATATAGACCTACTTAGGTGCATCTCCATTTTCCTTCTCCTATGGTTTAGGAACACGGAAATACTCTTGAGTTTTTGTACTGATTTTTGAGGCTTTGAACTCTTATGTCTTCTGGACAATCACTATCACGTTCGCTTTTAAAGTTACCGACAACGCTACTAGTAAAAGGGACTGTAATTCCTTCAAATCCGATTGAAGATATCGGCATCGATATTAGCAAGCCAATCATTTACGTACTACCTTTCCGTTCAAATATTGATTTGCTGACACTGCAAACTCACGCGAAAGACGCAGGCTTGCCGGATCCACTTTCTCCACTAGAAATTCAGGGTAAGACTCTAAAACGTTACGTGTTTATCTCTTCTCGTCCGACGTTGCTACAGAATGATAGCCATGTACCAAGCGATTCCATCGCAACGTTCACTGAGCTTCTGGCTCTACATCACAATGATCAAGAACTTGATGTACAAGTGATTCCAGCATCGGTTCTATGGGGAAGAAAACCGGGCAAAGAAGGCAGCGAAAAGCCATACCTGCAACCCATGAATGGTTTACAGAAAGCACAAGCGGTTATTCTCGCTGGACGAGATTGTTTGGTGCGCTTTAGCCCAGTGGTATCACTGCGTCATATGGCAAATTCGCACGGTACTGATGAAGCCATTGCACATAAACTCGCTCGCGTGGCACGTATTCACTTCTCTCGTCAGAAATTAGCGGCTTCCGGTCCTAATCTTCCTCAACGAGAAGTGTTGTTCCGCCGATTGATGCAGTCCCCTGCGATTGATAAAGCGATTCGGGACGAGGCCCAAGCTAAAAACATTTCAATTGAGAAGGCTCGCAAAGCTGCCCATGACATCATGGATGAAATTGCGGCAGACTTCTCTTACTCCTTAGTGAAAAAAGGCAGTCGTGTTTTGCGCTGGCTTTGGAACCGTTTATACCAAGGCTTAAACATCAACAATGCTTCAACCGTACGCCGCTTGGCGCAAGACGGGCATGAGATAGTTTATGTTCCTTGTCACCGCAGTCATATGGACTACTTACTGCTGTCTTACGTTTTGTACAACGAAGGCTTAGTACCACCGCATATTGCTGCGGGCATCAACCTAAACTTCTTCCCAGCAGGCCCGATATTCCGCCGTGGTGGAGCATTCTTCTTGCGTCGCAGCTTTAAAGGCAACAAGCTGTATTCCACCATTTTCCGTGAATACCTAGCGGAGTTGTTCTCTAAAGGTTACTCGGTTGAATATTTCAGTGAAGGTGGCCGCTCACGTACAGGTCGCTTGCTGACGGCGAAAACAGGTATGCTGGCAATGACCATTCAAGCGATGCTGCGCGGATTAA
Organism: Vibrio diazotrophicus; assembly: GCF_038452265.1. Taxonomy (NCBI): domain Bacteria; kingdom Pseudomonadati; phylum Pseudomonadota; class Gammaproteobacteria; order Vibrionales; family Vibrionaceae; genus Vibrio; species Vibrio diazotrophicus. Next base: position 116,634 of record NZ_CP151842.1, on the reverse strand, counting down.
ATCGCCCGGTAACACTTGTGCCAGTCTACATTGGTTACGAGCACGTAATGGAAGTCAGTACCTACGCCAAAGAACTGCGCGGTAAGCAAAAAGAGAAAGAGAACGCGGGTTTAGTACTGCGTACTATTCGCAAACTGCGTAACTTCGGTAAAGGTTATGTGAACTTTGGTGAGCCAATTCCATTGAACCAATTCTTGAATGAGCAAGTACCGACTTGGACTCAAGATATCGACCCTATCGGAGCAACGAAACCACAATGGATGAACCCAGTGGTGAACAAGCTTGCGACTAAGATGATGACGCACATTAACGACGCAGCAGCAACTAATGCGCTAACGTTGTGTGCAACGGCTCTACTTGCTTCTCGTCAACGTGCTCTATCGAGAGACACACTGATCAACCAGATTGATTGCTACTTGAACATTCTGCGTAATGTTCCTTATTCCAACACTTCTACGATTCCTGATGACAATGCCGAAAGCTTGGTGAATCATGCCGAATCGCTCGACAAGTTTGTGATTGAGTCCGATACCATGGGCGACATTATTTCTTTAGATCGTAACCAGTCGATTCTGATGACTTACTATCGCAACAATATCATTCACTTACTTGCACTGCCGTCTTTGATTGCTCAAATGCTGATTCGTCAGCAGAAACTCAGCGTAGAGAAAATTCAGGAAAATGTTGCGCTTATCTACCCGTTCTTGAAACAAGAGCTTTTCCTAAGTCTTGATAGCGAGCAATTAGCTGAGAAAGTGACACACTACTTGGATGAGTTACAACGCCAAGATTTAATCTCAATTAATTATGGTATGGTTACGATTAACCAAGCGAAAACCCAAGTGTTGATGCTGCTAGGTCGCACGATTTCAGAAACACTGCAACGTTATGCGATTGCTCTGAACTTGCTAGTAGAGAACCCAGAACTTGGTAAGTCAGATTTAGAAGCGAAGAGCCAAGAGATTGCTCAGCGTCTCGGTCGTCTGCACGGCATTAACGCTCCAGAGTTCTTCGACAAAGGTGTGTTCTCAGCACTGTTTGTGACGTTGAAATCGGAAGGCTATTTAGACAATGATGGTGAATGTAACGTTGAGCAGACAAAACGTCTGGCTAAGAAGTTATACGGTATGCTTTATCCAGAAGTAAGGCTGACCATTCAAGAAAGTATTTATCAATACGACCAGCATCTTGTGAAATAAAAATAGCGAAGATAAAAAAGGCATCCAATGGATGCCTTTTGTTTTTGAATCAGAAGTATGAAATCAGCAATCCAGCCGCAACGACCATGCCCACATAGTTGTTGTTTAAGAATGCCTGAAAACAAGGCTGTCTTTCTCGATGACGGATCAAATGCTGCTGATAAACGAACAATCCGCCAGCCACTAGCAAGCCCCAATAGTAGCTCGCACCCAACTGATAATAATTGCCTAGCATAATCAGCATCGCAATCGTCAGAAGCTGTAAGCCACCGATGATCATTTTGTCATACCGGCCAAAGAGAATGGCTGTCGACTTTATGCCAATGACCAAATCATCATCTCTATCGACCATGGCATATTGGGTGTCGTAAGCAACGGTCCACACCACATTAATCGCAAAAACAAACCAGACAATTAACGGCAGTTCATTAGCCTGTGCAGCCCATGCCATAGGAATAGACCAACTGAAGGCTAAACCCAGAAACAGCTGAGGCAAGTGAGTAAATCGCTTCATAAAGGGATAGATGAAGGCAAGCACTAAACCCGCGAAGGAAAGCTGAACTGTCAGCGGATTCATGGTCAATACCAACAGAAACGACGCAATAGATAACGCGAGGAACAAAATCACCGCCTCTTTTGCTGACACTTTTCCTGATGGTAAAGGACGCTGAGACGTGCGCTTTACATGCCCATCGACTTTTCGATCGGCGAAATCATTGATCACACATCCAGCCGAACGCATCATAAAGACACCTAAGACGAATACGATAAGAACCTTGATGTCTGGAAAACCTTGAGCCGATAAAATAAGTGCCCAGATGGTAGGCCACAGAAGCAGCAATGAACCAATAGGACGATCCATTCGCATTAGCTGCCAATACGCCTTTGCCTTTACAGCGCTCATTTATACTTGCTCCTTAGAAAAAATAAGCAGGGGAATCACTCAGAAATAATTCAGCCACTAACATAGGTTTATTGTTCATCCATAAACGTGAACGTCGCGCTAAAAGCAAGCCATCTGGTGTTTCAGCCCACCCCACCAACAACTCATCGCGCTTAACATTATCAGCACTGAATACTGTCAGTCCAAGTGGTATTTCACCTTGGAGTTCAAGATTATGCGATTGATCCTGAACTGATGATTTTGGAATCAATGTTCTTCCGACTATCCAAGGCTTACCATCTCCTTGTAGAATGACTTTTCGCAAAAGACACGGTTCTGTTGGCAACAGTTCAGATTCGCTCTTGTCCAGAAACGAAGATTCCACCCACTGGTTGTGTAGCAACTCAACCGTCAGTTGTTGACAGTTGTCCGATAATCGACGGGAAAGTGACCCCTGCTCTAGCAACCAAGCTTTTGCATTAGGATCTGGAAATGTGAATTCGTCTGGCGATAACCAGTTCACTTGGCTTAAAGCAGTCAGGTACAGCGAAATTGATTGATTCATACTAATATTCAATACAGCGAGCAGTAGTCTCGAAAGAAAGTCCGCTCATGGTCTCAAACCAAGGACATGAAACCTAATAGAGTATTTTTATTTACAAAAAGATGCTCTATTGTAACAAGACTCGGGCGGTTCGAGTATCTTGAACAGAGAAAAGAATTAATAGACATATGCTTAGAAAATACCTATCTCCGATAATACTCGCATTTGGCCTTTTGTTTTCCAGTTTGGTTATTGCTGATGAAGAAGCACCAAAACTGGCTTATTTCACTCTTGAGCCGGATGTGACCACAAATTTCTACACCAAGGGTAAAAAGTTGGGGTATATCCAAGTGCGTATTGATGTCATGGTGAGCAACAGCGCCGATTTACCACTAATAGAAAAGCACCAGCCTCTAATTAGAGATGCGGTTGTCGAGCTATTGGGCAAACAAAACGAAGATGTGATTAAGTCATTAGCTGGCCGTGAAGATCTTCGTAAAACCCTAGTAGAACAGCTGAATAATACACTGCTGCCAGAAACAGGACGTACTATCATCGCCGACCTGTTGTTCACAAAATATCTATACCAGTAGTGAATTATCCCTTAGAAAAAAACGGCTTATGAGCCGTTTTTTTGTTTCTTCAGAGAGTATCGATTCGCATCATTGAGCCCTAGTAGGACACCAACTACCAAGCCGGCTAAGTGAGCGCTGTTGGCAATCGCCATAAAGGGCTGCACAAAACCAAGCACTAACCAAACCAGCATAAACACAACCAGTGGCTTCTGAATGCCTAGCCCCATCTGAGGTGCTCGCCAGCCTAGCATCCATAAATAACCGACTAAAGCGTAAACCACACCCGATAGGCCACCAAAATTAGCGCCTTCTACCCAATACTGTCCTGCACCGGAAAAAGCAGAAGAGACTAAAAAAATCTGCAATAACTTAAAGCTACCCAAGCGTTTTTCGATATCTCCGCCAAATTGCCACCACCATAGCAAGTTAAACACTATGTGTAAGACGGAAAAATGCAGGAGCGCATGACTTACCCAACGCCACAACTGCCATTGCTGGCCGCTTTCTGCTGGGAAATGTAATGCGGAGAACACAGCGTCCGACATGCCTATTTGCTGTAAAGCAAAGATAGCAACACAGACCGTCATGATGGATAGCGTTAATGGACCCGCTTTGGCTTTGAGCATTGCCATCATACTGGGCGAGTGATATCGGAATTGAGGTTTACGACTTTCTGCCATATCCCAAGACGCAGCCTGATACTTACCGTCATTGGGATTGGCGAGGAACAGCTCTATTTCGTGTTCCACTTCCAGTTGATGTTCATCTTCCATCAACCACAAGGCAAATTGACCACTTCCCTCTGACGTCATTCTTATCTCTATCTGCCGTGACGCCATGTAATCGATAAATGCTTGCGCCATTCGAGGGTTATTTAAAGTGATCAATCTAATCATCTGTTTTTCTAACTCGCTTCGACAGGTAAGTTGGCACGATGCCAAGCTTCAAAACCACCATCCACACTATACACCTGTTCAAAGCCTTGGTTAACCAAGTATTGGGCTGCACCCTGGCTACTAATTCCGTGATAGCACATAACCAAAACCGGCTGATCAAATTCAGCCTCTTCCATGAATGAAACGATGCTGTCATTGGTTAAATGGAATGCCGTTTTTGCATGTGCAACAGCAAACGACTGGGGATCTCTGATATCCACTAGCTTGGCATTATTCTGTTCGATGAGGGTTTGAGCGCCCGCTACATCAATGTGCTGAAATTGGTCCATGATTTACTCTCACTTTAGTAATATTTTTTCAGCGCCATTGTAACCTATCCAGAGAATGACAAGTACATGGGCTGAGTAAGGTTATCCACCAGCGATCATTTGTTCATCAACTGTGGATAATCCTGTGGATTGCGGTGATAAAGTGTTTTTCTCAAGATCGATCCACAACATCTAGTGATGATCCTGCTCTTTCTGTGTGTAGATCTAAAAGTATCCCCAAATAAAAAACAGCGTTCATACCTTTATTTACCCTACTTGATGACAGTCAGTAAATAAATTTACCACAGACTTATCCACAGTTTCCCATGTTCAGTTTAAAGGCCTTTTCGATCCGGCATAAAAAAACCGAGATCAACAGACCTCGGTTTTTTGGTATTTACAGAATGGTTAGGGGAATTACAACTCGCCTACCGCTTCTTTTAATTTCTTCATCGCATTCTTTTCTAACTGACGAATACGCTCAGCAGATACTTCATACATATCGGCCAGTTCCTGAAGGGTTGATTTTTGATCATCCAACCAACGCGAACGCACGATATGTTGACTACGCTCATCAAGAGTTGCTAAAGCAAGACTCAGACGTTTTGTCGTATGTTTTTCCCAGTTCTGCTCTTCTAGGTTGTCGGCTAAATCTGAATGCTTGTCTTCCAGATATAACATTGGCGCCGCATAAGAGTTGCTGTTGTCATCATCATCAGCAGAAAACTCAAACGTTGCATCTTGTGCCGCTAAGCGAGATTCCATTTCACGAACTTCTGAAGGCTCTACACCCAGTTCACGAGCAACAGTTTCAACTTCACCGTTGTTAAACCAACCTAAACGCTTTTTCGACTTACGTAGATTGAAGAAAAGTTTACGTTGCGCTTTTGTCGTCGCAATCTTCACGATACGCCAGTTACGTAATACGTACTCGTGGATTTCAGCTTTGATCCAGTGAACCGCGAAAGATACCAGTCTTACACCCACTTCAGGGTTAAAGCGTTTTACCGCTTTCATCAGACCAATGTTACCTTCCTGAACAAGATCCGCTAATGGCAAGCCGTAGCCAGAATAACCACGAGCAACGTGAACAACGAAACGAAGGTGTGACAGAATCAAGCCTTTAGCCGCTTCAATATCACCTTCATAATGCAACTTCTCAGCAAGCTCACGCTCTTCCTCTGCGGTCAGCATAGGATAACTGTTCGCTGTGCGGATATAACTATCTAAGCTATCTTGCGAAACAAGCGCTAATTGATATGTTGACTTAGTCATTCAATTCCTCATCAATCTCTGATCTGGAGCCAATTTAATCTAACAATCTTGAACCCAAAATGAACAGTATTCAAGACCGATTGGTTATTATGCATAAACAAATGTTAGTGACAAGTCAACTAGCCACTCAAATATTGTTTTCACCTAATAAAGACAAGGATTCGCTACACAGGTTCAATTTCTTTTAAGTGGCGTTGGGCTGCGCTTTTCGCCGCGATACAGCCTAAGGCCGTTCCCAGCATAAGCAGTAGTAAAGATTCATCCCAATTTAAACCGATTAACCGAAACTGGCTATCGTACAACTTAGCTAAATCTTCCACCGCCCCATTCAGCACTATGGTGATAAAGGCTGTTAGTAGCCAAGCCGATATAGCTCCCAAAACACCAAACCACATACCGACGTATAAATAAGGACGCAGAATAAAGCTATCGGTCGCACCAATCAGCTTCATAGTCTGAATTTCTTCTTTATTGGCCTGAACGTTAAAACGGAGTGTGTTGCCGATAATCAAAAACACAGAAGCCAGCATTAATAATGACAAGCTGATAACCACAATCGTCGCTAAATTACGAATAGCATCCAATCGAGCTAACCAGTCTTCGTCTAAACGTACGTCTGTTACCCCTTCCTGACCACGGATGGAATCAGCAATCGCCTTTATTTCCTGGTCCGTTTCGACATTTGGAGAAACAATCAGCACACCCGGCAGTGAATATTCATCAAGCAGGCTGATAGCTTGGTCGAAACCTGAATGCTGACTCAAATCCTCAAGACCTTGTTGTGGAGAGATATAATCGACTTTCTCCACTTCAGCACGGCTTTCGATTTCGTCTTTCAACACCATGATTCTTGGCTCAGGCGTATCTTCTTTTATGTAAACACTGATTTGAGAAGGGCTCGCTACGTTGTCTGCCACAGACGCAATATTCTTGCTCAGCAAATACATACACGCTGGTAGGGTCAGTGCCATAGAGATAACAGCCAATGTGAGAATATTACCCATAGGGCGTTGCCACAGGCTGGAAAAAGACGCTTTGGCTTGTTTGATATGAATAGTCAAAAAGCTATCGGTTTTCACTCTTTTTGCATCACGAGCTTTGGTCGTTTTCTTGTTTTTAGGATTAACGGCCATAATCTTCAACCTCACTTAAAAAGCCCTGATTTAACTCTAAGTGGCGATACTGAGGGCGAGAATTCACTAAGTTATGATCGTGAGTTGCCAGTAAAATGGTCACTCCAGCGCGGTTAAACTCTTCAAACAGATGCAGGATACGAGTCGATAGTTCTGGGTCCAAGTTACCCGTAGGTTCATCGGCTAATAATAGAGTAGGACGGTTCACCACAGCTCGAGCAATACCAACACGTTGCTGCTCACCACCCGATAACTGGCTCGGTAAACAACGAGCTTTATCCAACAAACCGGTTTTATCTAACGCTGCCGAAACTCGGCGCTTGATATCGTTTTCAGAGATAGACTCAATTCGCATCGGCAACGCAACGTTGTCAAACACGGTTCTGTCCATCAAAAGGCGGTGATCTTGGAAAACAATACCGATATTACGACGCAAAAAAGGAATATCTTTGTTTGGAATACGGGTGACGTCATGGCCGTTAAAACTGATTTTGCCGTCAGTAGGTCGCTCAATAGCGCAAATGAGCTTAAGCAAAGTACTCTTACCCGCGCCAGAATGTCCACCCAGAAAGGTCATCTCACCACGACGTAAATGAAAATCGACTTTCTGCAGAGCTTGTCGCCCGCCTCGATATACCTTGCTCACCTGTTGAAACTTGATCACGCATCATTCCTTTTTTGCAGCGAGATACCCAAACGGGCATCTCTCTAGGGTATGTTACTGTTCGTTGTACTTGGGATTATTACTCATCGCGACTAAACAGCGCGTCGATGAACTCTTGCGTTTCGAATGGACGCAGATCTTCAATGCCTTCACCAACACCGATAAAGCGAATTGGAATTTGGAACTGATCCGCAATCGCGAAAATTACACCACCTTTTGCAGTACCATCCAGTTTGGTCAGAGTAATACCTGTGATTGGTGCAACATCGCTAAACAGTTTCGCTTGGCTAATCGCATTTTGACCAGTACCCGCATCCAACGTCAGCATGATTTCATGCGGCGCTGAATCGTCGATTTTCTTCATTACGCGAACGATTTTACGCAGCTCTTCCATCAGGTTGGATTTGTTTTGTAAACGACCTGCGGTATCAGCGATAACCACATCCACACCACGCGCTTTCGCAGCTTCAATCGCATCGTAAATCACGGACGCACTGTCTGCACCGGTATGTTGAGCAATAACTGGAACATTATTGCGCTCACCCCATACTTGTAACTGTTCAACAGCCGCTGCTCGGAATGTGTCACCCGCAGCCAGCATCACTTTCTTACCTTGTGACTGGAACTGCTTAGCCAGTTTACCGATTGTTGTGGTTTTACCTACACCGTTTACACCAACCATTAAAATCACGTACGGTGTTTTTGCGGTATCAACAACCAAAGGCTGTTCAACGGTCGACAGAATTTCTGCCAATTCACCTTTCAACAGATCGTACAGCGCTTCGCCATCTTTTAGTTGCTGGCGAGATGCTTTTTCTGTCAGGTTTTCGATGATTTTCAGTGTGGTATCCATACCCACATCCGCAATCAATAGCTGTTCTTCTAGTTCTTCAAACAGATCACTATCGATTTTTTTGCCTTTGAATAAACCAAAAAAACCGGCACCGATGTTAGCTTTCGTGCGGCTTAAGCTACGTTTCAGACGAGCAAAGAAGCTCTCTGTTGGCTTTTCCTGTTCTTGGATTCGAGGCTCTTGCGCTTGAGGTTCTTCAATAACTTCTGCTTCTGCTTCTGCTTCTGCTTCTGCTTCTGCTTCTGCTTTTTCAGTCTCGACTTCCTCGACCGGCTCTTCAACCGTTTGTTCTGATTCAGTTTGTTCTACTTGTTCTTCGGTTGCTTTTGTTTGGCTTGGTTCTTCATCACCAAAGCCAAGCCATGACAGTAAGCCACGCTTCTTTTTTTCCGTCATCTGAGGATATCCTAGATTTTCTTGTCTGATTATTTTTCTAAACTATGACTCTTTTCTTAAAGAATTATCCCTAAAAAGAAAAGAAAAATGACAAAGCAGTGATAACTTTCTTCTTCACTTGGTAAACTTTGCCATATTTATGAATGCTTATCTTCAGCAAAACTATTATTACTGAAAGGTTGGCTATATACCCAAGTGACCTCACAATGCAGGATTCAGAGCTTCATCGACGAGTTCAGAACAAGCATCTTGAGGTTACTGGGGTATAATAACACTTAATTAGCGGTCAAAAAATCTATGGTAAGACGTCGCCAACAAAACCCATCACAAAATCGTGCTCCAAGTGGGCAAGTTCGAATTATCAGCGGCTTATGGCGCGGAAGAAAACTACCCGTTCACGATGCAGAAGGCTTACGCCCAACCACAGATAGAGTCAAAGAAACCCTATTTAACTGGATTGCTCAAGATGTACCAAATGCCAAATGCCTTGACCTGTTCGCAGGATCGGGCGGTTTAGGTTTTGAGTGTGCATCGCGTCAGGCTGAAAGTGTCACAATGCTGGAGATGAACGCTCAGGCATTCAATCAATTGAAAACGAACATCGCCACATTGAAAGCAACCAATATTGAAGCGATTAATACTGACTCTCTCGCGTACTTAAAGCAGAGTGGCTCCCCTTTTGATGTGGTGTTCATCGACCCGCCGTTTCGTAAAGGCTTGTTAGATGAAACGCTGCAACTGCTGGAGCAGAATGGGTGGCTTGCTGATAACGCGATGATTTACATAGAAACCGAAAAAGAATTATCGTTACCTGAATTACCAGAAAGCTGGCAGCTATACCGAGAAAAAAGTGCTGGCCAAGTGTGTTACCGACTGTTTGAAAGGACTACAGAATGAAAGCTCTATTAGTATTAGCGAAAGCTGCGATTGCATTTGTCTGGCTTGTACTGCTGCTCAACATTGTTATGCCATTTCCCGGTAAAGCGGCTATCGCGCTTTACATCATGACCGCCTTCCTGTTCATGATGCATGGTCTACAAATGCTGATTTTTGTTGGCGCATTTGGTGACAAAGTAAAAACCAGCAGTTGGGAAAAATGGTCGATACTGATTTTCGGCATCTTCGCCCTACTCGATATTCGTCGCAAACATATGATGTAACAAGAGCCCGAACGGGCTCTTTTCTTTTTATTTCGTTCTGCTGAAAACTAACAGCAACAAGAAATAACTTCCGCCGAGAATGGCGACGATAGTTCCCGCCGCAATCTGCATTGGATACAACATCACTTGCCCTAGCCAGTCCGCCCATAGCATTAACGACCCACCCACCAAGCTTGCCATCAAGAGTTGCTGCTTTGCTTTCTGCGCTCCCAGCATCATTGCCATATGTGGCGCGATTAAACCAACGAAAGAGACAGGCCCCATGGTTGCTGTCACCAAGGCACATAATAGAGCCACAACAATCAGCAGAACTAAACTGGCCGTTTGCGGGCTTAAGCCTCGCGCACCGGCAAAACTGCGTCCAATAGAGATCAAAGTTAGCCATCGAGACGTCAGCAAAGCAAAGCAGGACAATCCGACAACGCCGATAGCCAAGTAGAGACTTTGTGAGGAAGAGACTCGATACGTCGAGCCAGCTAGCCATAGTAAGATTTGATAACTGCCCGCCGTGCCTTTTGAAAGACAGAACTGCACCAAAGCTTCGAGCAATGCAGTAATCGCAATACCTGTCAGAATTAAACTAGAAGGCGCGTACTGGTGGCGCTTACCCAACACCAACAGAGCAATCAACACAATCACACTGCCCAACAATGCCGTTACCCAGTTGGTGTTCAACATTGATTGACCAAGAAAAAAACTGGCAAACACTAAAGCAAATGTAGCACCGGAAGAGACACCAAGAATGTCTGGGCTTGCCAACGGGTTATAAATCAAACGTTGCAGAATCGTTCCCGCAATCGCCAGACCAATACCAGCAAATAAAGCCGTTAACGCACGAGGCCAACGCAGTTGCCATTGGTATTCACTTGGGACAATCCAACTCCAACTGTTCTCGCTCACTTGCAAAAAACTGTGTAGCGCTATCGCCACAACAAAAGCAAAAACAAGAAGCGAAACACTGACGGTACTCACATTGCTACGATGATGAGGAAAGTTGATAGACAGCGTGTCTTGTGCTTTTAACTGACGACGGCTAAACCAGATTAACGCAGGAGCACCAATCGCAGCAGTCGTGATACCACTCGGTACTACTTCCGCCGTCCATAAGCTTAACCACATAGAAAGCATGTCGGTACACAGCAACAGCAAAGCACCAAGCAACATGCTCGAATAAAGCTCCATCTTTGGCGTTCTTGCCCCCATCGCGCGAGCAATGTTTGGCGTTAATAAACCGATAAAGCCAATCACCCCTACCGCAGTAATAGATGCTGAAACCAACCAGATGCCCGCCATCATCAATAACAAGAAGGTAGGAATAACCGCGAGACCACGAGCTGCAGCGCCTTGATGACCTAATCTCATCAAAGTCAGAATTCTGGGCGCTACGATAAGTAACGGAATTGAGATAGCTAAACGCGGAAGCAGCCACTCTAGCCATTCCCAACCATTCTGCGCTAAATCACCAGCCCCCCACATAAATACGTTTTGTGCGAACTGTTCATTAAGCAAAATGATCGCGGTGGCAATAGAACCAAGAAGGATATTCACTACCATGCCGGACACCACTAAAGGCAAGCCGGTCATATTGTTAACGCCCGTAATTAATACGATTACACCAAATGCACACAACGCACCGACCATTGCTGCAAGCGCACTGTAATCGGCAATTAAGTCTGAAAACCAGATATTAACGACGATTAATGCAAGCCAAGCACCGGAAGATGTGCCCAAAGTCAGTGGTGAAGTCAGCGTGTTCTGAGTCAGTTGCTGCATTAAGCTGCCAACCAGACCTAACATCGCACCGACGAGAATAGTGATAGCCGCCCTTGGCAATTGAGCATAGAAAAAGTTGAAGTCCGCAAACTCTTGCGCTTCAGTGGCTAAGGTTGCGAGGCTCCACTGCATCGACAAACTGAGTTCATTACCGATCTGCAAACTGAACGCTGCCGCCAGCAACACGAATAAGCCAAGCAGGTTTAAATGAACAAACCTCATGACTTTGGCGCAACCTCAAGCAAGCTCTCGCTCAATGCTTCAGCCGTGTAAAGCAGTGACATGGCTCCGCCGTAACTCCATACGGTACGAACCGCATTCACCTTACCGCTACGGACAAAAGGCATCGCTTTCCACAACATGGATTTATTGAGCTTCTCTTGTTCTGGGAATGGCAAGATATAGAGCACATACCCATCTTTCACGTTCTGTAATTCATTCAAGCGTTTTTGAACGATACCCCAAGGTGTGGCAGGCTGAGGCAACGCCGCTTTTAGGCCTAACTGTTCAATTACGTATTGAGTGCCAGAGTTGTCACCATACAAGAACACAGACGTATTACTGGCAAAACGCATTGCGACAACCGATGGCAGTTCTTCGCCGAATGCCTGATGTAACGATGTGCTTAATTGCTTAAATCGCTCATTCATTGTATCTAGCTTTTGCTGTGCTAATTCTTGCTTACCAAATAACACCGCCAATGTTTTGAATTGCTCAATAGCCACTTGAGCTGACTGGTCTTGCTGACCATAGTTCGACAGATAAACAACCGGAGCAATACGTTCAAGAGTCGGAATCAGATCCTTCTGTGGAGAAGCAGCAATAATCACATCCGGTTTTAACGCTGAAATTTTATCGAGATTAGGCTCGGAGCGAGTGCCGATATCTTCAACGCCAACAGGGATTGCAGGCTGAGCAACCCACTCAGTATATGAAGGCAAATTTGGCGCACCGACGGGCGTGATATCAAGCTCCAATACCTGTTCTAGCAAGTCCCAATTCAGCACAACGACACGTTGCGGTGATTGGGAAAAGACTTGTTCACCACGGCTGTCTTGAATATGAATGTCAGCCACGGCCTGACCACAAAGCAATAAACTGAAGAGTACAACTAGGCTTTGAGATGCCTTTTTTAGGGTTTTTAAGCACATACGATGGCGACCTTATTAGTTTTAGATTCGGCAGCAGGCTGCGGGTGTTCAATCAATCTGATGGGAGAATGATAAAGCTCTGATAGTCGCTGCTCATCAAGCAGTAATTCCGCCGCACCTTCAAAAGCTATTCGCCCTTGTTTTAGCGCCACAATATGAGTGGCATAACGCAGAGCCAAGTTCAGGTCATGAAGAATCACTATAATTCCACAACCTTGTGTTTGATTTAATTCAGCCAATAGAGCCATCAATTGATATTGATGATGTACGTCTAGCGCCGAAGTGGGTTCATCAAGGATCAAAACCGGCGATTGCTGCGCCAGTAACATCGCAACCCAAGCTCTTTGACGCTCACCTCCAGACAGTTCGTCAGCAAGCGTATGAGCGAAATCCGTCACTCCTGTTTTGGCAATCGACTCATCAATAATGGTTTCATCTTCGGCTTTCCAGCGCCCAAGTGCACCCCGCCAAGGAAAACGTCCTAAACGAACCAACTCACGAACCGTTAAGCCCGCAGAGGTAGGCAATTTTTGTGGAAGAAACGCGACGGATTTAGCTAACTCTTTTGCGGCTAAAGATGAGAGAGATTGTCCATTTAACTCAACGAAACCTTTATCCGGCACTTGCTGACCAGACAAAAGGCTGACTAAAGTCGACTTGCCTGAACCATTGTGTCCGAGCACAACCGTTAACTCATTGGTGGGTATGTTCAGTGAATCCACAGACAAGATGGTTCGCCCACCTCGTACCATTTCAACACCTTGTAAATGATACATCTCTCTCTCCCTTATTCTGGGAATTCTCAAACAACAAATCCTGCAGAAGCAGGAATAAAACAAACAAAAAAACTCACTCCCTTAAGAGAGTGAGTTTAAAAGGATTACCAGTTGTAGTTGACTGTTGCTGTCATGCGACGAGATTCACCGTAGTAACAAGTACCCCAATCACATCCTGCAACATACTCTTCATTCGTTAGATTACTCACGTTGAACTGCATATCCCATTTCTTATTAATCGCATATGTTGCCATCGCATCCCATAAGAGATATGCAGGGATTGTTTCATTTTTAGGAGAATCAACACTAGTTCCTGTATAGCGAACACCAGAACCAACTGTTAATCCTTCAATACCTAGGCCTGAGAAATCATACGTTACCCAACCTGAAGCTAGATGACGAGGGATCAATGAATCACGAGAACGGTCAGAGCCTTCTCCTGAGTGAGAGTCTAGGTATGTATAATTTGCATTCACAATTAGATTCTCTGTCATCGCAATTTTAGCTTCAACTTCGACACCTTTAGTGTTCTGCTGAGACCCTTTTTGAGACGTTGTTAGCACACCGTCAACTAAAGCACTAACAGTTGCGTTGTCTTGCTCAATATCAAACCAAGCAACATTGAAATACCCATCTAGCCAAGTAGGCATATATTTCACACCCACTTCACGTTGAGCACTTTCAATTGGCTTAAACAGTTTCTTAGTTGTCGCATCAATACTGCTAACTGCATAAAATGACTCAGAATAACTAACATATGGAGAAAACCCGTTATCCGACAAGTACATCAACCCGCCGCTCAACGAAAGCTGCCCATCATCCATTTCATCTTTATTCGTAGCAGTACTTTCAAGATTGACAGAATCGTATCTACCGCCTAAGTTGAAAATCCACTTTTGATCCCATTTGGTCTGATATTGCGCATATAGGCCAAGTTGTTGCTTAGTGATTTCATTGTCATATAAGTCAGCAGAGATATCTGGCGTTACATATGTCGGATTAAGGATATTTACATTGCCCGCAGAACTGCCGATTGCACTGTTTCCTAGCCAACTATTTTCATGATGTTGAAGATCGAAACCAGTTAGAAAACGATGTTCAAAACTATCACTTTGCCACTCAGCAAGAGCGTTGTTATCAATAGTGAAACTTTGTGAATCGCCATCATTAAAATTGGTATAACGACCCAAAGTGTATGCGTCACCATCATAATTATTCCAGACTGAAGTACTACGAAGATATAGATCTACATATGAATAATTAAAGTTTTGATTTAAAGCCCAAACGTCATTCAATTGATGAGATAGCTGATAGCCCAAAGAAACTTGCGTTTTTTCAAAACCATCACTATCTGGTAAGCCGTAGTTAGCGCTAGTTGAGAACTTTTCTCCATTTGGTAATGCAGTCAAAACACCTTCACTAGGTAGAAAGTTATTAACTGGAATGCCGTCATCTTGTAAGAAGGTCATCAACAAAGTTAAAGATGTTTCCTCCGAGAAATCGATAGAATAACTAGGTGCTATATATACTCGTTGATTCTCAGTACGATCTTTTTCACCATCTTTTTGGTTAACCATCGCAACCAAACGATAACGTTGAGAGCCATCTTCATTTGCCCAATCTGAAACATCTACACCTAATTGTTGGTAATCCTTGTTACCGACTGAAAATGTTACTTTTCCTTGAGGTGCATCTGTTGGCTTTTTCTGAACGACGTTAATCACGCCACCCGGCATCGTCTCACCGTAAAGCACCGAAGAAGGTCCTTTTACTAATTCAACGCGCTCTAGACCAAACGGCTCAACAACCCAAGCGAAGAAACCCTCTTTATAAAGTCGGTTTCCATCAAGATAAACGCTTGGCTCAAATCCTCGAACAAACATCCATTCAGCATCATTGTCCGCACCATAAGGTGATGTAAACCCTGGAGTGTAACGTAAAGCTTCATCCAATTTTTGAACGTCATGCTGTTCAAGATCTGTGCGGTCAATAATAGATACTGACTTCGGCGTCTCTTGCGCTGGCGTGTCAACTTTCAGTGCAGAAGCAGTAACCACAATGGTTTCTACTGCTAGAGAATCTTTTTGAACAACCTCTTCTGCCAATACGCTTTGGCTAGTAAGAAGTGAGAATGGCACCAAGCTAAAACAGAGCGCGGTGCGGATTGCTTGTCCGAGTCTAGTTGGGCGTGTCGTTACCATGATTGGAACCCCCTGCTGTAAAAATTTGAGAATAGTTTTGATTATCATTATTATGCGTACGGCATTTTACTGATAAATACCATAATTGGAAGTGCAAATACGAAGCAATCTCAATTTCATTAATATAGGTCAAATAAAACATGTTCCAATGGTTTGAAAAACTTACCGAGGCATTTCCAAGAGAAGAACCTCAAAAGCCGCCAAAAACCTTGTTTGCTTTTTGCCGTCATTACACTCGTGGTTTTGAAAAACCATTACTGATCATGTCGCTACTCAGTGCCTGTGTTGCTATCGCTGAAGTGACGCTTCTGCGTTATATGGGTGAGTTGGTTGATATTCTCAGCAGCCAAAAACCAGAGACTTTTTGGGCAGACCAAAGCGGCCGCCTCTGGTCGATGGCGATTCTTGTCGCATTAGTGATGCCGTTGCTGGCATTTCTGCACTCCAACATCATGCATCAAACATTGCTCGGCAATTATCCGATGTCGATTCGCTGGTTAGTGCACCGCTACATGCTCAAACAAAGCGTGGGCTTCTTTCAGAAAGATTTCTCAGGGCGTGTTGCCACTAAAGTGATGCAAAGTGCTCTTTCTGTGCGTGAAACCGTAATGAAGATGGTCGACGTACTGGTGTACATCTCGGTCTATTTTGTTTCGATGATTTGGATGATGGGCGAGTCCGATATGGTGCTGATGCTGCCAATTTTGATTTGGTTAATTACCTACATCCTCATTCAGCTCTACTTCATTCCAAAAATGAAGCAAGTTGCCACCGAACAAGCGGATGCTCGCTCCGTCATGACAGGCCGCATCGTCGATAGCTACACCAATATCACGACAGTAAAGCTATTTTCCCATTCGCAACGTGAAATGGATTATGCCGAAAGCAGCATGAAGCTGTTTTTGAAAACCGTTTATAAACAGATGCGCATGGTGACGTGCCTGCTATTTAGCGTGGATGCTATTAACTACTTGTTGCTGTTTTCCATTGCAGCTCTATCCATCAACCTTTGGTTGGATAACGCGGTTACCGTGGGTGTGATTGCGGTCGCGATTAGTATCGCGTTGCGCGTTCAGGGTATGTCTAAGTGGATCATGTGGGAAGTAAGTGCGTTGTTTGAAAACATTGGTACGGTTGTCGATGGCATGAACACCATCTCCAGCGATGTTGAAATCAAAGACGCTGCCAATGCGCCAGAACTAACAGTGACACAAGGCAAAGTCGAATTTAACCAGGTCGATTTCCATTACAGCGAAGATAAACCCGTTTTCCAATCTTTGAATCTTGATTTAAAACCGGGTGAGAAAGTCGGGATTGTTGGTCGTTCAGGTGCCGGTAAATCGAGTTTGGTTAACTTGCTATTGCGCTTTTACGATGTTCAGTCCGGCACAATTTCTATTGATGGGCAGAACATAGCGGCGGTGACACAGGAGTCTCTGCGTCAACAAATCGGTATGATCACGCAAGATACTTCACTTCTGCACCGTTCGATTCGTGAAAATATTCTTTATGGCGATCCAAACGCCGATGAAGAGGCTCTTATCTGCGCAGCCAAACAGGCACATGCTCATGATTTCATTATTGATTTGAAAGATGAACAAGGTCGCACGGGTTACGACGTGGAAGTGGGTGAGCGAGGCGTGAAGCTCTCTGGTGGTCAGCGTCAGCGTATTGCCATTGCGCGTGTACTACTGAAAAACGCACCGATACTGATTATGGATGAAGCAACATCCGCATTGGACTCAGAAGTGGAATCTGCGATTCAAGAGAACCTTGAAGTGCTAATGGAAGGCAAAACGGTTATTGCCATCGCGCACCGACTATCAACCATTGCAGCCATGGATCGCCTGATCGTGATGGATAAAGGTCAAATCATCGAGCAAGGCTCACATCAGGAGCTACTTGCTCAAAATGGTGTATACGCTCAGTTGTGGACACACCAAACGGGTGGGTTTATTGGCGAGGAATAATTCTCACTGATTTTAGACTGCGCATTAAAGTGAACGAGTATCAATAAGCAAACCTTATTTGCCATGGACGGCAAATAAGAGCTCCAAGGATGGATTTATGCGTGTTTGCGTTTGCTACCCGTTCGCTACCATCAACAGGTTATTTATCGAGAACAGGAAACTCCGCGAGCTAACAAGCCGGCAATAAAATCCAGTTCTTCTCGGCTCTGGCCTTCACCCATTGCTTCTAGCCACACACATTCACTGTAGTGCTCAGCGCGCAGCATCAGTCGACAACCTTCAAAATCAATCAGCCATGAATGCAGATCGGCATCCTGTTGCTTCTCGACTGCTGTTGCAGACAGCAAGGTAAGTAAACACTCACCCATGGCAGGAAAACTATCAAACTCAAACGCCTGAGTTTGAACAATCAGTCGACCTTCTTGTGCCAGATATTCCTTTAAACCGAACTCAGCCATGATGGGTTAAATGCTCCTGAATCAAATCTAAGAATGGGTCGGCGTATTTTTCCAACTTTCGCTGACCAACACCGTTGACTGCCAACATTTCACCGTAAGAGGTTGGCAGAATCTCCGCCATATCAATTAAGGTTGCGTCACTGAACACCACGTAAGGTGGCAAACCGTCTTCATCCGCAATGGATTTACGCAGTTTACGTAACTTGGCAAACAGTTTCTTGTCGTAATTCTTGCTCGAAAGCTTATCGGATTTAGCCGCGCGAACAGCGGTGTCGAGACGAGGAACCGCCAGCTCTAACGTCATATCACCACGCAGAAGCGGACGAGCTTCTTCAGTAAGTTGAAGGGTCGAATTTCGAGTGATGTTTTGGCACAGCATGCCTTTGTGAATTAACTGGCGGAAAATACTCACCCAGTAATCATGGCTATGGTCACGACCAATGCCATAGGTGGAAATTTTATCGTGGCCATTTTCGCGCACGCGAATATTTTGCATGCCACGCAGCACTTCAACCGCATAACCAATACCGAAGTTTTGATTAATACGATAAACACACGACAGTGCTTTGCGCGCTTCATCTGTAGCGTCAAAGTGCTTTGGCGGATCAAGGCAGATATCGCAGTTGCCGCAAGGCTTTTCACGATACTCACCAAAATAATTAAGAAGAACCTGACGACGACATGTCTGCGCTTCAGCAAAGTTACTCATCGCTGTCAGCTTATGGGTTTCAACCTGCTTTTGCGGTCCTTCGTCTTTCTCGTCCAACATACGGCGAAGCCAAGAAATATCCGCAGGATCGTAAAGCATCATCGCTTCTGCTGGTAAACCATCACGACCGGCTCGACCCGTTTCCTGATAGTAAGACTCTATATTTCTTGGAATATCAAAGTGAACCACAAAACGTACGTTCGGTTTGTTAATCCCCATACCAAACGCCACTGTAGCGACAACAATCTGAATATCATCTCGCTGAAAGGCTTCTTGCACGTAGGCACGTTCATCAACCTCTAACCCAGCATGGTAACTGGCCGCGCGAATGTGGTTGTTGCACAACTTCTCAGTCAGCATTTCCACTTTTTTACGGCTACCGCAGTAGATGATTCCGCACTGCCCTTTTTGCGTGCCCAAGTAGCGAATAATTTGAGAAACCGGTTTGTGTTTTTCAACCAAGGTATAGCGAATATTTGGACGGTCAAAACTGCCCAGATAGATATGAGGCTCAGTCAGGTTTAGGCGATGCAGAATATCGCTACGAGTGGCGTCATCGGCGGTCGCGGTCAGCGCCATAATTGGCACATGAGGGAACAACTGCTTTAGTTGCCCCAGCAAGGCATATTCAGGACGGAAATCATGTCCCCACTGAGAAATGCAGTGCGCTTCATCCACCGCGATCATCGTCAGCGGAATATTATGCAAACGCTCGATAAACTCGTTAGTGAGTACTCGCTCGGGAGAAACATAAATCAGCTTAACCAGTCCCGCATGCATACGGTTATAAACACTGACTAGCTCTTCACGGGTTTGCGTCGAATTGACACACTCCGCAGACACCCCGTTAGCTTTTAGTTGGTCGACCTGGTCTTTCATCAGCGAAATCAGTGGCGAAATCACCACAGTGACACCAGAACGAACCAAGGCTGGAATTTGGTAACAGAGTGATTTACCACCGCCGGTCGGCATAATCACAAGGCTGTCATTACCTTGAATTGCGGTATCTATGACTTCTTGTTGACCGTCTCTGAAAGTTTGATAGCCGAATACATCACGCAAGACTTCTGTCGCAGTCAACGGTGACTCTGAATGTTCAGCAATTAAAGTGGCGGTCATGCAAGCTCTCAGTAATGGGTAAATCCAATGATGCGTAAACATCAAATTAGCCCGATATTGTAGAGACGTTTAACGGTGAATAAAACCGCTAAATGTATAAGAGAATGGTGAACTCGAGGTCGCTGTAAGAAAAGTTCGACAAATCAGAGGTTCTCCCAGATGAGTGTTAAATATCACTTGCCGATAATTCCTTAGCTGCACAGTCGGGTATTTTGTGTATATACTGCAAACTCCTTTCGAAACATTCTGTAATACCTCGGTAAATGCTGCCATTTATAACTAGGTATCGAACAACTCTCAATCGAGAATAAACAATGACTCCAGAAGAGCAAACAAACGCTAAAAAAGGCGTATTACTGGCTATCGGTGCCTACACAATGTGGGGTATTGCACCGATATATTTTAAAACCATTACTTTCGTTCCTGCTCTGGAAATCCTAAGCCATCGCGTTATTTGGTCGTTTTTCTTTTTAGCGATAATCATCCATTTTAGTCACCAATGGCGTAACGTTGTCAGCATTTTCCAGTCAAAATCTAAGATGTTATATCTGATTGCTACCGCTCTACTCATCGGTGCCAACTGGCTGATTTTCATCTGGGCAATCAATGCAAACCACATGTTGGACGCAAGCTTGGGCTATTACATTAACCCTCTGATCAACGTTGTATTTGGCATGCTGTTTCTCGGTGAACGATTACGTAAGCTTCAGTGGTTTGCTGTAGCGCTGGCAGCGATTGGCGTCGCGATTCAAATTGTTGTGTTCGGCTCCGTACCTGTGGTCGCATTTGCGCTAGCCATCAGTTTTGCCTTTTATGGCTTATTGCGTAAAAAAGTGAGTGTTAACGGCCAGACAGGTCTATTTATTGAAACCTTAGTGCTAATACCAGCCGCTTTGATTTATCTGGCTTGGTTTGCCGACTCAGCCACCAGCTCAATGGCCAACAACGAATTGAACCTTAATATACTGCTGATCAGTGCCGGTATCGTCACTACATTACCTTTACTCTGTTTTACGGGTGCAGCGACAAAACTCAAACTGTCGACCTTGGGATTTTTCCAGTACATAGGTCCAAGTTTGATGTTCTTGTTGGCCGTGCTGATTTACGGAGAAGCGTTCTCGACCGATAAAGCCATCACTTTCACCTTCATCTGGGGTGCGTTAGTGGTGTTCAGCTATGACGGTTTGACGCAAGGCAGAAAACGCCCAGCAACGATTGTTGCAGCTAAGTGATCGTTTTTTACAAGACATTCCTATAGCGACTGGTTAAGCTTGGCGAATTGCTGTTTATTTCGCCAAGCTTAATATGGACAAAATCCTCTACTCATCAACTCAACATCAAGGGATAAGTTTGATCGAAGCTGATTACCATCAGTTCGCTTTCGATCGCCACTATCACTTAGATTTTCACATTGGGTTAATGACCAGCGGACAGCAAAAATTTTCTCATCAAGGTACACAACACAATGTCGGTTACGGTGACATTATTGTTATGCCGCCAGATGAACTCCACGATGGCAGTTCTATCTTAGATACGGGCTATCAGGTACGCGTCTTTTCTATTGACCCAACCTGGTTTACTGACAACCTAGAGTTCACGCAACCAAGTGATATGTTGAGTTTTAAACAGCTCATCATTAGCGATCCAAATCTGTTTGCCCCTCTTGCTCAATTACATCAAAAGCTGATGCAACCGAACTTGAGCCAACTAGCGCTTGATTGCCTTCCTTATGAGGGTTTGGGTGGATTGGTTGAACGTTATGGTGCTTTAAAACAAAAGGCAGCCATCCCACTTGGAAAACAATCACTGGCTACGCTGAAAGAGTATCTTCTTGCACATCTTGATCAACCTGTACGCTTAGAACAGCTCGCGAACCTTTGTTCACTCAGCCCGACTCAGTTTCAACGCCACTTCAAAGCGCGCATGAACATGACTCCATACGCCTGGCTCACTCGTTTACGTATAGAACAGGGGATGAAGTTGGTGAAAAGTGGCTTGTCTGGTACTGAAGTCGCTATGCAGGTGGGCTTCTACGACCAAGCACATTTCACCAAAGCTTTTAAACACTGCTACGGTATTTCTCCATCTGCAGTAAATTAAACGTTTCACACTGTCAAAAATTTACAAGCCAACTTAGATAGCTCAAGGCACAATCTCTTCATTCAAAGTAGGAGTTTTTATATGAATGAAGCCAGCATCCTTATCACTCTAGCCGGAGTGCATTTCGTCGCACTGATGAGTCCGGGTCCAGATGTCGCCTTAGTGGTGCAAAATGCCACTCGTTATGGCCGTCAAACTGGTATTTACATCGCGCTTGGACTCTCTTTCGGCATACTGCTGCATTCGCTTCTTAGCATTACCGGTATCAGCTATTTGGTTCACCAACAGCCCGTCTTGTTTGCTTTACTGCAGCTATGCGGAGGCAGTTATTTACTTTACCTAGGCTTTGGAGCGCTGAAAGCCACTATCGCTAACTGGAACTCAGCAGCAGAGATCGCACCCGCAGATAAAAATACGCTGTTACTGAGCAATAAGAAACAGGCCTTTTCCCGTGGGTTCATGACAAATATCCTGAACCCGAAAGCTCTGGTTTTCTTTGTGAGCTTAATGTCGACGCTGGTTCCGGCAAGTATGTCAGTGACGGGCAAAGGTTTTGCGCTGCTAATTTTATGGGGATTATCGCTGACTTGGTTTGCTTGCCTTGCGTGGATGCTTTCCACTGAACGCCTACAAACAAAGCTAAACCAAGCAAGTCGCTATATTGATTTACTGTGTGGAGTGATTTTTTCTCTAATTGGTCTCACGATTCTTTGGCAGTCACTGACCAGTTTCATTCACTAAAATACCGTTAAAATGAATTTAAATTCACTTAAAGTGCAAATCAACCCAACACAAACAATAGCGGATCACCCCATAATCTTGTGCGAGATCTCTCACAAACAGATAGGGAAATATCTCTTTCTACGCTAGAAAAAAGATGCCTGAAATAATTAAGTAAATGATTTTTATAAACAAGTTACTTTTTAGGCAAAAAATATCAGCATGCAAACGATTTCTTTGCGTTGCTGAATGCCTCCTAGTCGGTAATATTAACTCTGTCGGAAGGATGCTGACACGGAATGGATCGCTAAGGATAGTGAGCTTCAGGATGAAGTTACGGTTGTTCAGGATGAATAATCGGCATGGAAAGCAAAATGGACATTGAACGGACTCATTCGTTACTAGGATGGTAGCGACAAGGGAATGGCAATGGACACCTCTGGATGAGGAAAGGACTTAACATCAGGATGATGTCAGGGACACCGCTCAGGGAACAAGTGATGTGAGCTAACGAGGATTGTTAGCAGATCAGGAAGATTATGGACACCGCTAGGATGGCGATGAAAGGATTGCGCTGAAGGAATACAGCACACTTATCAAGGAATAGATGCAGGGAGCACCTATTAGTAGCTGGATTGCTGCAAGTAAGACTATAACCCCGAAGGGCTCGCGCCCTCGGGGTTTTTCTTTTTCTGCTTACAACTGAATCGACGATATAAAAAAACCTAGCACTGAGGCTAGGTTCTTATCTCTATACATCCACAACAATTACATGCGTTCCAGCTTAGCGTATGCAGTGACCAGCCATTTGATACCTTCACCGTTAAACGCAACCTGAACGCGACTTTGCGGACCGCTGCCCTCGAAGTTGATGATCGTACCTTCACCAAACTTAGGGTGGCGAACGCGAGAACCGAGCGTAAAGCCAGTCTCATTGAAGTTCTCTTTTACCACCGTCTGGCTGAAACGACCACTGCTTGCTGGACGACTCACCTGCGCTTTCATTCGCACTTCATCCAAACATTTCTCCGGCAGTTCACGAATAAAGCGCGAAGGTTTGTGATACTTGTCTTGTCCGTACAAACGGCGCATTTCCGCATAAGTGATGTAGAGCTTTTGCATTGCGCGGGTCATGCCCACATAACACAAGCGGCGTTCTTCTTCTAAACGCCCCGCTTCTTCTGCTGACATCTGGCTAGGGAACATGCCCTCTTCAACGCCGACCATAAATACCATAGGGAATTCCAGACCTTTAGCACTGTGCAGAGTCATCAGTTGGACAGCATCATCAAACTCATCCGCCTGACCTTCACCAGATTCCAGTGCCGCATGGGTTAAGAATGCCGTCAGCAACGTCATCTCTTCTGCTTCTTCAGGCTTTTCGAACTGACGAGTGGCCGTTACCAGCTCCTCCAAGTTCTCAATACGCGCCTTGGACTTTTCGCCTTTCTCTTGCTGGTACATTTCAAACAGACCCGAGGTTTTAATCACATGGTCAGTTTGCTGGTGCAAAGACATTTCAGCACTATCATCTTCTAGTGCATTAACCAGCTCAACAAAGCGGCCAAGGGCTGACGCCGCGCGCCCTGTTAACACTTTCTCTTCTAACAACAGAACACTAGCATCCCATAAGGTGCAGCCACGGTCACGAGCGGCAAAACGAATGGTATCCAAGGTTTTATCGCCTAAGCCACGAGTGGGTGTATTCACCACACGTTCAAATGCGGAATCATCATTGCGATTAGCCATTAAGCGCAGGTAGCTCAGAGCGTCTTTGATTTCCTGACGTTCGAAAAATCGCATACCGCCGTAGATTCGATATGCCAAACCCGCCTGAATTAATGCTTCTTCCAACACACGTGACTGGGCGTTGTTACGATACAAAATCGCGGTATCTTCCAGAGCACCACCATCTTCATGCCACGCTTTAATTTTACCGACCACAAATCGCGCTTCATCCAGCTCGTTATAGGCGGAATAAACAGAGATAGGCTCACCTTCGACACCATCTGTCCAAAGCTCTTTACCCATACGCTCGCTGTTATTGGCAATCAAGGTGTTTGATGCTTCAAGGATAGTTTTAGTCGAACGGTAGTTTTGTTCCAGACGAATGGTATTCACACTCGGAAATTCCTGCGTGAATTTTTCGATGTTCTCAACCTTCGCGCCACGCCAACCATAAATAGACTGGTCATCATCACCGACGATCATTACGTGAGTATCTTTGCCCGTCATCAGACGCAGCCAAGCGTATTGAATATTGTTGGTATCTTGAAATTCGTCGACCAAAATATGTTTAAAGCGAGCTTGATAATGTTCGCGAATATGCTTGTTATCACGCAATAACTCTAACGTTCGCAGCAAGATCTCAGCAAAGTCGACCAATCCAGCGCGATCACACGCATCTTGATAGGCCGTGTAAATCTGTACATAAGTCTGAGTGATAGGATCACGGTACGAATCAATATGTGCTGGACGTAAACCTTCGTCTTTTTTGCCGTTAATCCACCACGATACCTGACGCGCTTGCCATTGCTTCTCATCCAAGTTTTGCGCTTTTATCAGACGGCGCAACAAACGCATTTGGTCTTCAGAGTCAATGATTTGAAAATCTTCTTGTAGCTTCGCATCCAGATAGTGCGCCCGCAAAATACGATGGCAAATACCGTGAAACGTACCATTCCACATGCCAGATGAACTGCCCATCATCAGCTCTTCAATACGACCACGCATTTCCGCAGCAGCTTTATTGGTAAAGGTTACCGACATAATTGAGAACGGTGACGCTTGCTCTACCGATAATAACCAAGCGATACGGTGTACGAGAACCCGCGTTTTACCACTGCCCGCACCTGCCAACACTAATAGGTTTTCAAGTGGCGCAGCAACTGCTTCGCGTTGTTTGTCGTTTAAACCGTCGAGTAAAAGAGAAGGATCCATCATGGCTAGGCTACTGGTTATTTATACATAATGACGACGATTATAACCCTAAATTCGACCGAGATGCTCGTTAAACAAGCCATTTTCTTTGCAGAGATTTCTGACTCAAGTAAAAATAATTGAAGTTTTTTTGCTCATAGATTGCTAAAAAATTCATTCGCTTAGCGTGTTTTCACTCTTAATTAGTCGATTTTTTATTCCATTAATTGAAAGTTTTTCTTAATCCTTCCTCTCTTTTCTAATAAGCAAGCTCAACAATTAACAAGTTGTTAACTTGCGAAATCAGGTAAGAACAATTCATGAGGAAGTGATGATGAAAAAATCAAATTTGGCAGTAGCAGCGGCAGTAACAAGCTTACTTGCAGTAGGTGGTTCTCTATTAACGTCTACCTCAGCCCTCGCGGCTGAAGAAGAAAAATGCTACGGCGTGGCGAAAGCAGGCCAAAACGACTGTGCTACGAAAATGAGTTCATGCGCTGGGACATCGAAAAAAGATGGTCAGAAAGATGCTTTCGTTGTGGTACCTAAAGGCTTATGCGGCAAACTTTCTGGCGGAAGCACTATGTCTTCTTAATGTTTTAAAACCACAGATAAGTGGTGCACTAAGCTCAACAAGCGCACCACTTTTCTTTCCTTCACTGCTTAGCAAACTCACAACAAGTCTAACGGAGGTTTCATGCGGCATAACCAAGTAGGTGTAGGCTTGCGGTCTCCCCATATCAACTATTTTGTAGAGCAACCACCACAAGTGAGTTGGTTAGAAATTCACAGCGAAAACTATTTTTCTCCCCACTCGGTTGCCCGTAATCAGCTGCGTAGCATTCGTAATAATCATCAGATTAGCTGTCATGGCATAGGTCTTTCATTGGGTTCAGTACAAGGCATCAACACCACTCATTTACAACAACTTAAGGCATTGATCGACGAAGTTCAGCCGCTTTTCGTTTCCGATCATTTAAGCTGGAGTGAAAATGGCGGTCACTATTTCAATGACTTACTGCCTTTGCCATACACCGAAGAAGCGTTGGAGGTGTTTTGTCGTAATGTGCTTACGGTGCAGGACGCCATAAAGCGCCCGATTCTGATTGAAAATCCTTCCAGCTATTTGCAGTTTAACCACTCCACCATTACAGAGTGGGAATTTCTGGTACAAGCACAACAACGCACCGAATGCCGTTTGTTGCTCGATTTGAATAATGTACATGTTTCTGCTTTCAATCATGGTTTTAGCAGCCAAACCTATATTGATTCTATTCCTGCGCATGCGGTTGACGAAATTCACCTTGCTGGCTTTTCGATTAACACACTTGCCGAAGGGGAAATATGGATAGATACCCACAGCAAACCGGTATCTGCTGAAGTGTGGCAACTCTACCAACTCTGGTGTGAGAAACACGGCAGCCGAAGAACTTTGATTGAATGGGATTTAGACATTCCAGATGTTGAAGTTCTGCTAGCGGAAGCAAACAAAGCTAGCGAGATACTCACAAGGCTCGACTCGATGAAAAGGAAAGCATCATGAGCTTTGGATTAGCAGAGCTACAGGCAACCTTTGCAGAGGGCTTGCGTTATCAAGCACAGGGAGAGGCGTGCGATATCATCGGTGGACGATTTAGCGCTGAAGAGAGACTCCAAATCTACCGCAATAATTTTGTCATGAGTTTAACGGAAGTCATGCAAGCTACCTACCCAATGCTTAGAGAGGTATTAGGAGATGAATGCTTTAACGCACTATCTCGTGAATACATTCTTCGCTCACCGCCCACAGAAGGTAATGTCAGTCATTATGGAAACCATTTTGATGATGTGATCAGCCAGTTTGAGCAAGTCACCGACGCCGCGCCGTATGCAAGCGATTTAGCGCGTTTTGAATGGACGTTAGATAAAGCTCAACAAACGTTTGGGCAGAGAGAAAAGCGGTCACTTCAACCACTGGAAGCCATTCATACTCTTTCTGAACAACAGCACCCCAACGTATTTCTTCATCTTGATTATTGGGTCTTCCCGTTTACATCCGATTTCGCCTTATTCGATCTCCAAAGAGCGTTTAGCCAACAAAATTTCGACAACCTGATTCTGAATAACGCTCAATCAGGAGTCATAGCTTGTGATGAATATGGTCAACCTTGGACGAAAGAGTTAAACAACCAAGAATACCAATTGCTGTTGAATCTCAGCAGCGAAATGCCACTAGGTAGAATCAAACACGAAGCACTGGCCGAATTGCCGTCACTGATCGCACTCAATATCGTTGCTGGTTTCTCATTGGCACCCCCTCACTAGGAGTCTCTGTATGATATCCGTCATTGCTCGCCTCAACCAATCTATTGAATGGTTTGCATCACAGCTGCCACCTGTCGTATTGCTGATCTGCCGCATCTGGGTAAGTTGGGTGTTTTTTAATTCAGGACTGACGAAAATAGCCACGTGGAATAGCACTCTATTCCTGTTTGAGTTGGAGTACCAAGTTCCTTTTATCTCATGGAAATTAGCCGCTTATCTCGCAACTGCAGCGGAATTGGTTATTCCGATATTTCTTGTTTTAGGACTGTTTGGCAGGATCAGTGCTCTCACACTTTTCGCTGTGAATGCCGTAGCCGTTATCTCATACCCACTGTTGTGGGAGAGAGGATTCTATGATCATCAACTATGGGGAATGATGATGTTAACCGTGATTGTGTGGGGACCTGGAGCGTTATCCATTGATCGATGGATACAACGGAAAAACCTTATTGTGACAGCTCGTCATGAATACTGATTACGGCATCTCGTGACGCATGGCCAATCGCTTTGGTGGTATCTCTGGTTGCATGTCCCACTGCGGTTGTTGCGTCTCGTGTCGCGTGACCAATTTCTTTACCCGCTTGCTTCATTTCAGCGCATCCCAGAAGGGAAAATGTGGCAGTTAAAGAACAAATTAGTAGGTTACGGCGCGTCATTATTCTCTCCTTTTCAATACCAAAACCACTCTAACAAATAACCCTGCTTGATAAAGCAGGGTTATGTTAATTATTGAACTGAATAACTCAAATCAGTAGAACTTAAGCAGCAATACCTGAGTGACGTAGCAAGGCGTCGATTTGTGGCTCACGACCACGGAAGCGCTTGAACAACTCCATAGGCTCTTCACTACCGCCCATTTCAAGAATGTTATTTAAGAAACTTGCACCCGTTTCCGCATTGAAGATACCTTCCTCTTCAAAGCGAGAGAACGCATCTGCCGATAACACTTCTGCCCATAGGTAGCTGTAGTAACCCGCACTGTAGCCACCAGCAAAAATGTGGCTGAAGCTGTGTGAGAAACGGTTCCACTCAAGACTTGGCAATACTGCTACTTTCTTCTTCACTTCTGCTAATGTTTCCAGCACTTGAGGGCCCACTTCTGGGTCATAAGTGGTATGCAGAGTGAAATCGAACAGTCCGAATTCAAGCTGACGCAAAATAAACATACCTGACTGGAAGTTTTTCGCTGCCAACATGTTGTCGAGCATCTCTTTCGGTAAAGGTTCGCCTGTTTCGTAGTGACCAGAAATAAATGCCAGTGCCTCTTCTTCCCAGCACCAGTTTTCTAGGAACTGACTTGGTAGTTCAACCGCATCCCAAGGCACACCGTTGATACCTGAAACAGAGCTAACATCTACCTGAGTCAACATATGGTGGATACCGTGGCCCGTTTCGTGGAACAGAGTCACCACTTCATCATGAGTAAACAGTGCTGGCTTATCACCCACTGGGCGGTTGAAGTTACACGTCAAATAGGCCACAGGCGTTTGTAGCTCACCATTGGCATTGATACGACGAACGCGACACTCGTCCATCCACGCCCCACCTCGTTTATGTTCACGAGCGTAAAGGTCAAGATAGAAGCTGCCACGCAGCACATCATTGCTATCAAAAATATCGAAGAAACGCACCGACTCATGCCAAGTATCTACACCTTCGCGCTCTTGTACTTTCATACCGAATACGCGATTCAGTACTTCAAACAAGCCAGAAACCACTTTGTTTTCTGGGAAGTAAGGACGCAGCTCTTCATCAGAAATCTTAAACAGTTTCTGTTTTTGCTTTTCGCTGTAGTAAGCGATATCCCACAGTTCAAACGAAGTCACACCAAACTCTTGCTCAGCAAATTCACGCAGTTCCTGAACTTCGCGTTCACCTTGTGGTTTCACTTTCGTGGCTAGATTGTTCAAGAAGCTCAGAACCTGATCTGGCGTTTCTGCCATTTTGGTTGCCAGAGATTTTTCGCTGTAAGTGTTGAAACCCAGCATACGAGCCACTTCATAACGCAGTTTCAGCAACTCAGCGATGTTCTCGGTGTTGTCCCATTTGCCCGCATTCGGACCACGGTCAGAAGCACGCGTTACGTAAGCTTCGTAAAGTTCTTTGCGCAGCGCTTGGTTATCACAGTAAGTCATTACAGGTAGGTAAGAAGGGATATCCAAAGTTAACAAGTAACCTTCAAGACCTTTGCCTTCTGCCGCGGCTTGAGCCGCCGCCAGCGCTGATTCCGGCATGCCTGCCAGTTCGTTTTTATCGGTAATGTGCTTAGTCCAACCCATGGTGGCATCAAGTACATTATTCGAGAACTTAGAACCCAGCTCAGACATGCGCTTGCTGATTTCGCCATAACGCTTTTGTTCTGCTTTAGGTAAACCGATACCAGACAATTCAAAGTCACGTAGTGCATCTTTAATCGTCTTCTTCTGCGCCTGACTCAGCGTCGCAAAAGCCTCACTGTTCTTGATTGCTTTATACGCTTCAAACAACCCTTTGTGCTGACCAACCCAAGTGCCGTATTCAGACAGGATTGGCAGACAGCTTTCATAAGCTTCACGCAATTCGTCACTGTTCATCACTGAGTTCATATGGCTCACTGGTGACCATAAACGACTCAAGCGATCATCCACTTCTTCGATAGGTGCAATAACATTTTCCCAAGTTGGTTGTGTATTACCTTCAAGTACCTGTTCAATCTTTGCACGGCAATCTTCTATTGCCTGTTCAACCGCTGGCTTTACGTGCTCCGGCTTAATCTCTGAAAACGGAGGCAAATCCGTAAAGCTAAGAAGTGGATTAGACATAAAACGTTCCTTTTTATGAAAAATAGTGAGGATGAAATATCCTCGTCTGTTAGGTTAATAAATATAGGTAGGAAGGTGAATTTTCAAGAGTAGCGTCAATTCAATACAATTCGAAATGTGTCTAGACCCACCTCAACATACAATTTTGGGTGTATAATTAGCCGCATTCGTTTTTCCATATTCAGCCATAAGTTAGAGAGCGACACTTGTTAAGTTATCGACACAGTTTCCATGCAGGAAACCACGCAGATGTAGTGAAACACATCGTACAAAGCTTAATCCTCAATGCACTACAGCAAAAAGATAAACCATTTGTTTATCACGATACTCACTCCGGTGTGGGCCGCTACGACTTAACTCATGAGTGGTCGGAAAAAACGGGTGAATACAAACAAGGTATTGCGCGTATTTGGCAACAAGATAATGTGCCAGAAGACATTCAAAGCTACCTTGATGCTATCAAAGTCCTTAACCAAGGCGATGAACTGCGTTACTACCCAGGTTCGCCTCGCGTGGCACGTGCTCACCTGCGCCCGCAAGACCGCATGGTATTAACCGAGTTACACCCGAGTGATTACCCACTGTTGGAACAGGAATTCGATCGTGATCGCCAAGTGTCGATTTACAAAGAAGACGGTTTTCAACGCCTGAAAGCAAGCTTGCCACCGCAAGAGCGTCGTGGTCTGGTGCTGATCGACCCACCTTACGAACTGGCTAAAGAGTACCGAGACGTGGTGAATGCCATTGCACAAAGCTACAAGCGCTGGGCAACGGGCATCTATGCGATTTGGTATCCAGTGGTTAACCGCTGTGATATTGAAGATATGATTGAAGGTCTGGAAAATTTAGGTATCACTAAAATTTTGCAAATCGAGCTGGGAGTCTCTCCTGATACCAACGAGCGCGGCATGACAGCATCGGGCATGATTGTTATCAACCCGCCATGGAAGCTTGAAAGCCAAATGAAAGAAATCCTGCCGTTTTTAAAGCAAGCAATTGCGCCAGCGACAGGTCACTACAAAGTGGAATGGATTGTTCCGGAATAACTTGCTCAAGTTTTTCCAAGGGGTAACTTGTGATCTCACGGTTTACCCCAACTATTTAGCTATGCCCTAATAAATGAAATGGCTCCCTGCTTAATCTTACTGGCGAGCTATCAGAGAAAAATGGAGAAAGTAATGGCAACGCATTTTGATTACATCTGTATCGGTGGCGGTAGCGGCGGTATCGCTTCAGCAAACCGTGCAGCTATGTACGGCGCAAAAGTCGCGCTGATTGAAGCGAAAGATCTTGGCGGTACGTGTGTCAACGTAGGTTGTGTGCCGAAGAAAGTCATGTGGCACGGTGCACAGGTTGCTGAAGCAATGAACTTATACGCGCCTGATTACGGCTTTGACGTCGACGTAAAAAGCTTCAACTGGGCGAAAATGGTTGAAAGCCGCCAAGCTTATATTGGCCGTATTCACCAATCTTATGACCGTGTTCTTGGTAACAACAAAGTAGAAGTGATTCGTGGCTTTGCTAAGTTCATCGATGCGAAAACCGTAGAAGTTAATGGTGAGCACTACACAGCAGACAATATTCTGATTGCTGTCGGTGGTCGCCCTACCATTCCTAACATTCCGGGTGCTGAGTACGGTATCGACTCCAATGGTTTCTTTGATCTGGCTGAACAACCAAAACGTGTTGCCGTGATTGGTGCTGGTTACATCGCTGTTGAAATTGCTGGTGTTCTCAACGCACTTGGCACAGAAACTCACCTGTTCTGCCGTAAAGAATCTCCGCTACGTAGCTTTGACCCGATGATCATCGAAACATTGGTTGAAGTGATGAACACTGAAGGCCCAACGCTACATACGCACAGCGTGCCAAAAGAAGTGGTAAAAGAAGCCGACGGCAGCCTGACTCTTCACCTAGAAAATGGTGAAAGCCAAAACGTTGATACCTTGATTTGGGCTATCGGTCGCCACCCAGCAACAGATACTATCAATCTAGCAGCAACTGGCGTTGCAACCAACGAGCAAGGCTACATCAAAGTTGATGAGTACCAGAACACTAACGTGGCTGGCATCTACTGTGTCGGTGACATCATGGAAGGTGGTATTGAACTGACTCCAGTTGCGGTTAAAGCGGGTCGCCAATTGTCTGAGCGTCTGTTCAATCGCAAAACAAACGCGAAAATGGACTATAACCTAGTCCCAACTGTGGTATTCAGCCATCCACCAATCGGCACTATCGGCCTAACTCAGCCAGAAGCGATTGCTAAATACGGCGAAGAGAACGTGAAAGTGTACACTTCAAGCTTTACCGCTATGTACACAGCCGTCACTGCGCACCGTCAACCATGTAAGATGAAGTTGGTTTGTGCAGGTGAAGAAGAAACGGTTGTTGGTCTACACGGCATTGGTTTCGCCGTCGATGAAATGATCCAAGGCTTCGGCGTCGCTATGAAGATGGGCGCAACCAAAGCAGACTTCGACTCCGTCGTTGCTATCCACCCAACGGGTTCGGAAGAATTCGTTACTATGCGTTAGTAATCACTTGCTAGAACGAAGCCCTGCAAAATTGCGGGGCTTTTTTATATCGTCACTAAACAGCGATATGCTTCAACAGTTTTAAGGCGATTCATTTCGAGTAAACCTGCGCCGATTCAGAGATATCACTTCGATTTTGAGGCGCTGTTAAGAACAACGGGGACCGAGCCCACAACACTGGTTGCTGCCGTCTTCACCAATACGATCATCTCTTTTCGTATTTATTGTTCAAATACTCATCAAGCGCATAGTTCAACCTTTTTCATAAATTTTAATGATGAAATGCGTGCAAGGTCTTGTCCAACTGTGCAATAAATGACAAAGTCATTCTTAGAATGTGTATCAGACTGATGTCTTAACCAATTATTAACTGTTGGTTATTTACACTATCAATATTTATATAAGTAAATTCGAGTTCCAATTCACGTTCTGCCCATCAATTACCTTTAAAACATAAATAAGGAAGCGTGCAGGATGAGTTCTAGTGGTAAAGGAGAGATCAAAATGGGCCAAGGTAGATCCTTGTCAAAAACGTGGTTGACCACGATTGCTGCTGCAATTGTGCTTGCCGGTTGTCAACCAGACGCCAAACCAGCGGCGGTCAACAGCGGTGCTGCACCTGCTGTCGCAGTAGATGTCATCAAAGTCACAACCCAGCCAGTTGAGGTAACAAGCACTCTTCCTGGTCGTACTAATGCTTTCCGAATCGCAGAAGTTCGTCCTCAGGTTCGTGGTATTGTCACTGCACGTAAGTTCGTTGAAGGTAGCTTAGTTGCAAAAGGCGATGTTCTGTTTGAACTTGACGCTTCAACTTACCAAGCTTCATTGGCAAGCATGCAAGCTAATTTAGCGAAAGCGGAAGCAACCCTTAGCCGTACAGAGCTTCAGGCAAAACGCTACAGCGAGCTGGTGAAAAAGAATGCTGTGAGCCAACAAGCTTATGAAGATGCACAAGCCACTTACAAAGAAGCTTTGGCATCTGTGAAAGCGGCGCAAGCGAATGTTAACTCTGCGCAGATTGACCTTGATTACACGCATATTAAAGCGCCGATTTCAGGTCGTATCGGTCGTTCACACGTTACTGAAGGTGCGTTAGTAACCGCTAACCAAACTGATGTAATGGCAACGATTCAACAACTTGACCCACTTTATGTTGACCTTTCTCAGCCAAGTAATGAGCTTTTGAAACTGCGCCAAAGCACTGGTAAAGAAAAAGACGAACTGAAAGGCATTAAGTTGTTCCTTGATGACGGTACGCCAATTGAACAAAAAGCAACGCTACAGTTTGCTGAAGTTTCTGTGAATGAAAACACAGGCACAGTCAACGTTCGTGCAACACTGCCAAACCCAGATCAGTTCCTACTTCCGGGTCTTTATGTTCGCGCTCAACTGCCGGTTGAAGCTCGTTCTGAAGCTATTCTTGTTCCGCAAACAGCGCTAAGCCGTAATGCACGTGGTGAAGCTTCTGTATTGGTTGTAAATGCAGAAAATGTGGTTGAAAGCCGTCCAGTCGTAGCAAGTCATACTGTGAATTCACAATGGTTGATTGATTCAGGCTTAGAAGCTGGTGAAACCGTTATTGTGGCAGGCCTACAAAAAGTACGCCCTGGCAGCACGGTAAATCCGCAACTGATGGAATCATCTAAGGAACAATAAGATATGGCTCGATTTTTTATAGATCGCCCAATCTTTGCTTGGGTGATTGCAATAATCATCATGCTTGCTGGTGTGTTATCGATCATGACACTGCCGGTATCTCAGTATCCGGATATCGCACCACCAACGGTTATTGTGTCAGGTACCTATCCAGGTGCTTCGGCTGATACCGTTGAAAACAGTGTGACACAGACGATAGAACAGAATATGAACGGGATTGATAACCTGATTTATATGTCGTCTCAAAGTAGTTCATCCGGTGCATTCAGCATTACGCTTACTTTTGAAAGTGGTACTGATGCGGATATTGCTCAGGTACAGGTGCAGAACAAACTTGCACTTGCCGAAGCAACACTACCAAATGAAGTAACACAACAAGGTATCACCGTTTCAAAATCATCTAGTTCATTCTTGATGGTTGTCGGCTTTGTCTCAACAGACGGAAGCATGGACAACACTGACCTTTCAGACTACATGATTTCTAACATTAAAGACCCACTAAGTCGTGTTCAGGGTGTCGGTGAAGTTCAGGTGTTCGGTGCTCAGAACGCAATGCGTATCTGGTTAGATCCAAACAAACTGAATAAATACAGCCTGACGCCTGCTCAAGTGAAATCTGCGGTCAGCGCGCAGAACACTCAGGTTTCTGTTGGTCAGTTAGGTGCAACACCGTCAGTCAAAGGCCAACGTCTGAATGCTACGATTACGGCACAAAGCCGTATGAGAACGGTGTCTGAGTTTGAAAACATCCTTTTGCGAGTAGACACCGATGGTGCGCAAATTCGCTTGAAAGATGTGGCTCGTGTTGAATTAGGTGCCGAGAGTTACCAAGCAGTTGCTCTATACAACGGTAAATACGCTGCGGGTATTGCGATTAAGCTGGCTACTGGTGCCAATGCGCTGGATACCTCTAAGTTAGTGAAAGCTCGTATTAACGAGATGTCGCCAACCTTCCCAGACAACATTGAAGTTATTTATCCATACGATACAACGCCATTTGTTCAGATCTCTATCGAAGAAGTAGTGCATACGCTGATTGAAGCGGTCGTACTGGTATTCCTCGTGATGTATCTGTTCTTGCAGAACTTCCGTGCAACGTTAATTCCAACCATCGCGGTTCCTGTTGTTCTGTTAGGTACTTTCGGTGTTATGGCGGCGTTTGGCTTCTCAATCAACACCCTAACTATGTTCGGTCTGGTGCTGGCGATAGGCCTGTTGGTTGACGATGCCATCGTTGTGGTCGAGAACGTTGAGCGGGTAATGGCGGAAGACGGTCTCCCTCCGCGTGAAGCAACCCGAAAATCGATGGGGCAGATTACTGGCGCACTAGTCGGTATCGCGATGGTACTAAGTGCGGTATTCATCCCTATGGCGTTCTTCGGTGGTGCTGCGGGTGCGATTTATCGCCAGTTCTCTCTGACTATCGTATCGTCTATGGTGCTGTCGGTATTAGTGGCAATGGTTCTGACACCGGCTCTATGTGCGACGTTGCTAAAACCGATGCACAAAGGTGAACACCATGTTCGCCGTGGTCCGCTAGCTTGGTTTAACAAAGCGTTTGACCGTGGTACGAACGGCTATAAGAACGTCGTGAGTAAAGGTGTAAACCAGCGCATTCGCTACCTTGCTATGTACGTCATTATTGTTGGTGTGTTAGGTACGTTGTGGACTCGTCTACCAACCTCTTTCGTTCCTGAAGAAGACCAAGGTATTTTCCTATCTATCATTCAGTTACCAGCAGGTTCAACGCAAGAGCAAACGCTGAACGTGATGGATAAAGTTGAAAAACACTTTTTGGAAAACGAATCAGACTCCGTTCAGTCGGTGTTCACTGTTTCAGGCTTTAGCTTCGCAGGTCAAGGTCAGAACATGGGTATGGCGTTTGTTCGACTCAAAGATTGGGATGAACGTACAAATCCAGCGATGTCAGTCAACGCGATTATTGGCAGAGCTTGGGGAGCATTCTCTCAAGTGAAAGAAGCGAACATCTATACCTTTAACCTTCCTGCAATTATGGGCTTAGGTAACGCAACGGGTTTTGATGCTTACCTCACCGATAATGCGAACTTAGGTCACGATAAGTTAATTCAGGCTCGTAACCAGCTGTTGGGTATGGCTTCGCAAAACCCTAACCTGACAGGTGTTCGTCCAAACGGTATGGAAGATACGCCACAGTTCCGTATTAACATCGACTACGAAAAAGCGATGGCAATGGGTCTGTCTGTTTCGGATATCAACAGCACGCTGTCAACGGCGCTAGGTTCAAGCTACGTTAACGACTTTATCGATAACGGTCGCGTTAAGAAGGTATACGTACAAGCAGATGCTGAGTACCGTATGAACCCTGAAGATCTGCGCCTATGGCATGTAAAAAATAACCTAGGTGAAATGGTTCCGTTTGATGCGTTTGCGACAACTGACTGGACTTACGGTTCACCTCGTCTAGAGCGTTATAACGGTGTTCCTGCGGTTAACATTCAAGGTTCGGCAGCAGCGGGTAAGAGTACTGGTGATGCAATGCAGGCGATCACCAACATTGTGGCTCAACTGCCTCAGGGTATTGGCCTACAGTGGACAGGTGCTTCTTACCAAGAAGTACAAACTGGTTCACAGGCTCCGCTACTTTATGCGCTGTCTATTTTGATCGTATTCTTGAGCCTTGCAGCTCTATACGAAAGCTGGAGTGTGCCGTTCTCTGTCATCCTGATTGTTCCACTAGGGGTATTTGGTGCTATTGCAGCGGCAACAGTGAAGTCGCTCTCTAATGACATCTACTTCCAAGTGGGTCTGTTAACGACTATCGGTCTGTCAGCGAAGAACGCCATCTTGATTGTAGAATTTGCGAAAGCACTCTACGACGATGGAAAAGACCTTATCAGTGCGACGGTAGAAGCGTGTCGTATGCGTCTACGCCCAATTATGATGACGTCATTTGCCTTTATCTTGGGTGTACTTCCACTAGCACTGAGTACTGGTGCGGGTGCCGCTAGCCGTAACGCAATTGGTTGGGGTGTTGTGGGTGGTATGTTCGCCGCAACGGTACTGGCCATCTTCTTCGTTCCTGTGTTCTTTGTGATTGTGATGAAGCTGTTCCGCACACAACCGCATAAGATCCCAGAAGATGCATAATCTTATCTAGCAATGAAAAAAACCCAGTGGCATTCACTGGGTTTTTTATTCTCTTAAATAAGTAAACTTTGGATTACTTTACGCAAAGCACATTGAGAAGAGAGGTACCTTTTAAAGTATTGACCTTACCCGTGGTAAAGAAACCTTTACTGCTCTCACCCCAATAAGGCAAATAAACTGGCCACTTATCTTTTTCCATCACTTTAGAATCAAGCAACTGCTTCCATTCGGCTTCTGTGGCTAAGCGCATTTTTTGTTGCTGGCAACGTTTCTCCGCATCAGCATAATTTAGGCGATTCCACGCCAAATCATGCTCCATATAGAACTGCTCCTTTTCATCCATCACGTAAGGAACTACGTAATGAAGGCCACTCAGTGTTGCTTCACGTCGAATAGTGATACTAGGCATGTCTTTAGTCGCCTTTGGCACGGCTTTAGTTGCGGATGGCGTTACTGCGGGTTTTGCTTTTGGCGCTGGTTTAACAACTGGCTTAGGTTTCGCGGCGACTACTTTCTTAGCAGTACTTTGGGATTTGGATGCTGGTTTTTTCTCAGTAACAACCGGAGCATCTTGCTCGCCTTTGCGCACTTCGCGAATGAATGCTTCTTTGTAAAGTTTCTCGCTTCTAACCCCAGCGAGCTCTTTTTTGGCTATCGCATAGTCGTCGTAAGGGCCTATCAGGCAGCGTAACGTTTTACCTTCTGGCTTCATCCATACATCTGTTGAGATGTGCTTATAAAGCACTTTAGCGCGGCTTAACGGCATTGATTCATTCAGCAAGCCACACTGAATCCAAAATAGAGAGTCTTTTCCTTTCGGTGCAGAATTCCCCCACAGTCCCTTACCAATTGGGCAGTTGCTGTTTAACTGAGGAAGCTCGTTGGTTGAAGCTTGAGTTCCACCACACAAAAACTGATCAGGCTCAGCGGCCAAAAGTATTTGAGAAGCAAAACAAAAAGGCAATCCAATCAAAAGAAGGTGAGAAAGTTTCGGCATTGCGGCCCCTTTAATATCCATACGCTCTCCGTTCAGGTGACTATGGTTACTGTCAATACTCTACCTGAGCTTGTATCTATCTGACTATTTATGGTTGTGAGTAAAAATTTTCAGTTATTGCAAGAAAAGATAAGCAAAAAAAGAGCCGTAATCACTTACGGCTCTAGTTTAGGTAGATTATGTCAACAAAATCAATCGACGAGGATCACCCTTTATAGATTTTCGGGTTAAATACGTCACGCAGCCAGTCACCGAGCAGGTTAATCACCAATACTAAGGTTACAAGCAGCACACCCGGGAAGGCAGTGATCCACCAAGAGCCTGAGAAAATATAGTTGAAACCGATACTGATCAGGGCACCCAATGATGGTTGGTCAACAGGCAAACCTAAGCCAAGGAATGAAAGTGCCGCTTCTGACATGATAGCGTTTGCCACCTGTACCGTTGAGATAACCAGAATTGGAGACAAACAGTTAGGCAGAATGTGACGGAACATGATACGAGGCGCTTTAAAGCCCATGACACGAGCCGCTTCCACATACTCTTTCTTCTTCTCAGCTAATACAGATGCACGAATAGTTCGCGCATACTGAGGCCATTCAGCCACACCGATAATCACCACCAGCATTAACACTGCGTATTCGCTATAGAACTCGCTACCGAAACTCGCTTTGAAGATTGCCGATACAATGATCGCCACCATCATGGTCGAGAACGACAACTGAACATCGGCAAAACGCATTAAGTAGCTATCAATACGACCACCAAAGTAACCAGAAGATAGACCAATGATAATGCCCAAGAACAGCTGTAGCGCTACCGCTAGGAAACCGATCGTCAGTGAAAGACGTGAGCCGTAAAGCATGGTCGATAAAATATCGCGCCCTTGCTCATCAGTACCCAGTAGGAAACGCTCATCACCGCCATCCATCCAAGATGGTGGAAGCTCGGCGTCCATAATGTCAATTGATGACATGTCGTATGGGTCTGTCGGTGCAATAAGCGGCGCAGCTACTGAAAGCACCAAGAAAATCATACAGATGGCAAAGCTGAACATTGCCACTTTGTCACGTAAGAAGTAGTACAGAAAATCTGACTGTTTAAAACGCTCCCAGCGTGAAGGAGCTGCTGCAAATTCGCTCATGATTATGCTCCTTTTCCTGTTAAGTCTACGGTTGGGTTAATCAATCCGTACAACAAATCAACCACTGTGTTGGTTACAACGAAGATTAGGCCAACGAAAATAACGTAAGCAGTAATCAAAGGTGTATCTACACGGTTAATCGCTTCAAGGAATAGGAAGCCTGTACCCGGCCACTGGAATACTGTCTCTGTCAAAATGGTATACGCCACCATAGTACCAATCTGAACACCACCTACCGTGAGCACTGGCAACATTGTGTTTTTCAGCGCATGTTGGTAGTAGATTTTCTTAAGCGGTAAACCTTTTGCCGTGGCAAACTTAATGTATTCAGAGCTAAGAACTTCGAGCATTTCAGAACGAACCAAGCGAATAAACAGTGGCAACATGATGGAAGCCAGTGAGATACAAGGCAGAATCAGGTGCAGTAAACCATCAACCGTAAAGTAGCCTGATTCCCAGCCCAACAGATTGTAGGTTTCACCACGTCCATAAGATGGTAGCCAGCCCAATTCAATTGAGAAGATATACATCAGCATAATCGCTGTTAAGAACACCGGAATAGAGATACCGATGCTACTACCGGCCATCACGACTTTCGTAAACAGACTTTTTGGTTTTATTGCCGTATAAACACCAATTGGAATAGAGCAAACAATAATGATTAATGACGCGCCAAAGACGAGCTCTAGAGTAGCCACTAATTTATCAAGAATGACTTCAATAGCTGGGCGTTTAAAGAAATAAGATGTGCCTAAGTCACCCTGCACCGCAGCAGTAACAAAGCGAGAATATTTGGTAATGAAGGGATCGTTCAGACCAAGTTCATCGCGCAGCGCTTGGCGCTCAGCTTCTGAAACAGATTGGCCGACAAGCTCACGTAGCGGGTCACCCAAGTTATC
Source organism: Vibrio diazotrophicus (assembly GCF_038452265.1). Taxonomy (NCBI): domain Bacteria; kingdom Pseudomonadati; phylum Pseudomonadota; class Gammaproteobacteria; order Vibrionales; family Vibrionaceae; genus Vibrio; species Vibrio diazotrophicus. The sequence goes on along the minus strand of NZ_CP151842.1, from coordinate 75,388 downwards.
TTGGATGGCAAACGCCACTAAACTGATCACAAACATCACTATCAGTGCCTGAAACAGGCGCTTGACCAGAAACGTAAACATTCCTTGCCCCTTAACTTTCCATGCAAAATTCGGAACACACACGAGGTGCGAAAATACTCAGCCTAAAAAACGACACTTTATCCGACTGAAAAAATAAACTGTCTAAGTGTTAAAACACGCCTTCGATGTCAAACACCGAAGGCGTGGTGTTACTTGTTAATGCTCAATCTTACTTCTCGTCAACCACTAGGTCGCCGAAGTAAGGGAAGTCCATTGCGTTCACGATTTCTTTCGCGTGTACGTTAGACTTCGCACCCCAAGCAAGGTTTTGCCAGTGTAGAGGAACGAACGCTGCATCGTTGTACAGAGTCGCTTCTATTTTCTGTAGCATTGCTGCACGTTTAGCTGGATCTGTTTCAAGGTTAGCGTCTTCTACTAACTTATCCACTGCTGGGTTAGAGTAGTGACCACAGTTGTATTGGCCTTTACCTGTCTCTTCGTTACGAGTCATAGTCAGAAACTCAGTGAAGTTCGCTGAATCCTCTGTATCTGCGTGCCAACCGATCATCAACATATCCGCTGAACATAGGTCGAACTCTGGCCAGTATTGCGCTTTAGGCATAGTCTTAAGATCAACTTTGATACCGATCTTAGACAGCATTGCTGAAACAGCTTGAGCTACTTTTGCATCGTTCACATAACGGTTGTTTGGAGCGATCATAGTAAGCGTGAAGCCTTTGTCGTAACCGGCTTCTTTCATTAGCTCTTTTGCTTTTTTCAGGTCAAAGCGTGGAACCAGCTCAGGGTTGTAACCTGCGTAGCCTTTAGGGCTTTGTTGACCAGCAGCTGTTGCGAAGCCTTTCATGATCTTATCAACGATACCTTCGTTGTTAATCGCATGAACGATAGCTTGACGAACACGAACATCTTTCAACGCTTCGTTGCTAGATTGGTTCATTTGGAACGTGATGATACGAGTACCAGGAAGAGTGATTAGGTCAACGCCTTTCGCTTCTTCAACACGTTTGTGATCGTTAGGCGCTACAGGAGCAATCATATCTACGTCGCCAGAAAGCAGCGCAGCAACACGAGTCGCATCTTCTTTGATTGGCACTAGAGTTAGTTTGTCTACGTTACCTTTAGACGCTTTGTCCCAGTAACCGTCAAAACGTTCAAACTCAACTTTTACGCCTTGTTCACGAGAAGTAACGATGAAAGGACCAGTACCTGATACGTGAGTAGAAGCAAAAGAGTTTCCGTGTTTCACGATTTCAGCTTTGTCTTTACCGTCTTCACCAGTACCAGAGTAGAACTTGCTGTCCATTGGGAAGATGTAAGTTGCGGTTTGAAGAACAAGCGGGTATGCACCTTTTGACACTAGGTCAAATGTGTAATCATCTACTTTAACGATTTTTTCAAACGGTTCGAAAATCGCTTTGAAATCTGGAGAAGCTTGTAGACGGTCGAATGTCCAAACTACATCGTCAGCCGTTAGTTCGTTACCAGAATGGAACTTCACACCCTTGCGTAGATGGAAACGTACTGTTTTGTCGTCAATACGCTCCCATTTTTCCGCTAGGCGAGCTTCAAAATCCAAATCTTGTGTGTAACGAACTAGTGGATCAAATACCATATGAGACATCTGAAGCGTACCACCTGAAAGTTGCTCATGTGGATCAAGAGACACTGGGTCTGCGTCGTACGCTACTTTGATGTCTGCTGCGCTAGCTGCAAAGCTTAAACCAGCGGCCATTAAAGCTAATGCTAATTTGCTTTTCATGGTTTTCATTGCATAACTCCTTATGCGGGAATCCAAATCCCTAGTTGTTGTATTTGCTTCTGCTTAAAATGCCAAACAAGAACGTTTGGTAATGGTTACGGCTTTAGGCCGTTTCTACTTCTTCTCTTAATCCTGTGAATTCAGGCATCAAAGAAATCAGTTGTTTACTGTACTCGTGCTGAGGAGAGTTGAAAAGCTGCTCCGTTGGCGCAACTTCCAGTAAGGTCCCCATTTTCATCACACCTACGCGATCACACATCTGGCGAATCACAGGTAAATCGTGACTGATAAACAGCATGGTTAGGTTCAGTTCATCTTGAAGATCTTTGAGAAGGTTCAAAATCTGAGCCTGTACAGACACATCCAGAGCGGATGTTGGTTCATCACAAATCAATAAGCGCGGGCGCGTTGCTAACGCACGAGCGATAGAAATACGTTGGCGTTGACCACCTGAAAATTCGTGCGGATATTTCACGCCAGCCATTTTTCCAAGGCCTACGTGCTCTAATAAATCGTTCACGATTTGACGCGTTTCAGCTTCACCGCTGGTTAGCTTATGGAAACGAATAGGCTCCGCAACGATATCGAAAATCTTCATACGTGGGTTCATCGACGTATAAGGGTTCTGGAATACCATCTGCATTTGACGACGCATTGGGCGACGCTCTTTTTCAGATTTCAGAGCCGTTAAATCAATACCTTCAAATGTCACGCGACCATCATTTGGCTGGTAAAGACCAGCGATAACACGCGCAATAGTCGATTTACCTGAACCCGATTCGCCAACCAGACCAAAAGTTTCGCCTTCAAACACTTCAAAACTCACATCGTTTGAAGCTTGCACGTATTCACGGCGGCTTTCGAATAAAGAATCTTTAGTCACAAAACGTAAGTTAACGTTTTCTACTTTAAGCAACGGACCTGTGTACGCTCTGTCGTCCTGACTCTTGCCTAACCAGTGGTTTTTAATATCAATCGATTTTGTCTCTTCCGCTTGTTCGATATAAGTCACTAGCGGGAAACGGTCGAGTTTCTTGTCAGAGCGAGGTACAGCTGAAATCAGGCTGCGCGTATATTTGTGGTCAGGGTCACCCAGCACTTTCGCTGTTGGCCCAAATTCAACCAGATCACCACGATACATAACCGCGACGCGGTCAGTAACGTTAGACACAACACCCATATCGTGCGTTACCAACATACAACCTACGTTGTTCTTGATACATAAATCACGAATAAGACTTAGGATTTGATCCTGAATAGAAACATCCAGCGCCGTTGTTGGTTCATCCGCAATAATCAGATCAGGCTCACCAGCAAGAGCGATAGCAATAACCACACGCTGACGCATACCACCAGAAAACTGGTGAGGGTATTGCTTAAGACGGTTTTCAGGCTGAGGAATACCCACTTGTTTCATTAAAGAGAGCGCACGTCGATATGCTTCTTCATCGGAAACCTTCATATTGGCATGAATAGTTTCTGTTAGTTGATGTTCAACAGTAAATAGCGGGTTCAAAGACGTCATTGGGTCTTGGAAAATAAAGCCAATTTTAGAACCACGCACTTTGCGCATTTTCTCAGGTGATAAACCGGAAATTTTTTCACCATCTAGGAAAACTTCACCACCAGCAATCGTGCCTGGAGGGCTAAGCAAATCAATAACAGCATTACCAACGGTAGACTTACCCGCACCAGATTCGCCAACCACACCGACGATCTCACCACGCTCAATGTTGAACGAAAGTGATTTTACTGCCGCATGCACACCGTGACGCGAAGGATATTCAATACGAAGGTTTTTTACTTCTAAAAGTGACATTTACACCAGACCTCTACTGCTCGGCAGTTTTCTGCCCTGTCTGCGCCTCATACACCGATGAAAAATACGAGTAATATGAAGACAAGTGAATCCATTCTTGTCAGTACAAAATTCTGACAATTTACAAGCCCATCAATTTGGCAAATATTTCACAGAAAAGCAACAAAGATAGGATAAAAAGTCGATAAAAAACGAATTCAAAGCACTATTATCGAATTTGTATGCACCACAATTGCACATAACAATGGTTTGACCATTTATCTAGCACGTAAAATCACACTGACCAACTTAGCCTTAAACACTGTAAAGCAACAGAATAACCATACAATCTAAAATCAACACAGTGAATAATAAATCAAATTTAAGCAACGTTATTTTGTTAACAAAATAGAAACAAAATCAGAAATTACAGTGAAAGAAAAAACTAATGACCAAATTAAAATTAAACAGCAGTCATTAAATCGAAACATAGATCACAAGTGCAGATGTTTATTCCGGACGATTTCATTCACATAAATTGCAAATTTAGTCACTTTTAAATTCTAACCCCCATTTTCGTACAAAATACACGCACTTATACTTTAGATGATTTTTACCCAGCGCAAGGAATGGCCCTTTAGAATTTGAAACCCATCCCAGTGTTTAGCAAATAAAATTACAAAAACATCATTAAAACATCCATCTCACCGTCATTCCGCTTCAAGACGACAAAAGCCCCAGTCTTTCGACTGAGGCTTCATTATAGTGGCCGGTGAAAAGCCAGATCCTGAACATCAGGCGAACCCCACTCTGTTCGAAGACCTAAACCATGAATGCAAAAAGCCCCGTCATTTCTGACGAGACTTTATATAACAGCCGGTGAAGAGCCAGATTCCGAACATCAGGCGAACCCCGCTCTGTTCGAAAACCCAAAATCTGGATGTAAAAAAGCCCCAGTCTTTCGACTGAGGCTTCGTTATAGTGGTCGGTGAAGAGGGATTCGAACCCCCGACCCTCTGGTCCCAAACCAGATGCGCTACCAAGCTGCGCTATTCACCGACTTATGTTTTATCTTGAATTTCACAAGAAAGGGAACCGAAGTTACCAGAATAATGGGGTGGCCAACGAGGCTTGAACTCGCGACAACCGGAATCACAATCCGGGACTCTACCAACTGAGCTATGGCCACCAAAATTAGTGGTCGGTGAAGAGGGATTCGAACCCCCGACCCTCTGGTCCCAAACCAGATGCGCTACCAAGCTGCGCTATTCACCGACGAGTGTTTTATCTCGAAATTCATCAAGAAAGGGAACCGAAGTTACCAGAATAATGGGGTGGCCAACGAGGCTTGAACTCGCGACAACCGGAATCACAATCCGGGACTCTACCAACTGAGCTATGGCCACCACTGTATTTGCCAATTCGCTTACAATCCCGTAAGCATCCGGATGGCGCGCCCGAAAGGATTCGAACCTTCGACCTTTGGCTCCGGAGGCCAACGCTCTATCCAGCTGAGCTACGGGCGCATGCCCTATCGGCGGAGTGGAATAATACGTAGTTCACACTATGTCGTCTAGTATTTTTTCAACTTTTTTTGCCGTTTGATGGCTTTTTCGTCACATCCTTGTAGCTATTACCACAATAAGGATGTGACTAAGACCTTGAAGATCGCAACTTGTTGTTTATTGCAACAACTTATCGGGATATAATCACTCACTGTTTACATTGATTTAACAGCAAAGTTAACTTAACACACAAACTATGTTGCTTAAAATCACCCCTACTCTAAATATAAATAGGTAAGCAGCACTTACCTTCGGAATGTAAAGTGAGTTTATAGGATATGTCTCGATCACTCTTTAGCGTATTGTTCGCTGCTCTAACTTTTTCTACTGCAGCCCTAGCAACTAGCCAAGCTGATTATGATGCTATTGCTGAACGTATTAAACCCGTTGGTGATGTTTACCTAGCTGGTAGTGAACCTGTTTCTGCAGAACCTGCAGGCCCTCGTGATGGTGCGAAAGTCTACGGTACTTTCTGTATCGCTTGTCACGCCTCTGGAGTAAGCGGTGCGCCAATTAAAGGTAACGCTGACCAATGGGCACCTCGTATTGCTCAAGGCATCGATGTATTGAAAACCCATGCGATTAACGGTTTAAACATGATGCCACCTAAAGGTACATGTATGGACTGTTCTGACGATGAAATCGTTGCAGCAATCGAGCACATGATTGAAGGTTTGTAATCTCTTTCTATATCAAACGCTTTCTATGTAAAAAGGGCTTGGTTTATACCAAGCCCTTTTTATTTCAGTCTCTATCGAGCACGCTATTTTTTGAACATCGCACGCAAGTTGGCAATGTGCGCCTGCCCTTTCGCCATACGCTCTTCTGCTGTTTGCGGTTTTTTCTGGCTTTCCCATTCCACATCATCAAACGGAAGTTCATCTAAGAAGCGGCTTTGTGTCGGCTTTATCAGTTCACCGAACTGGCGGCGCTCTTTACACATAATAAAAGTCAGTTCCCGCTGCGCACGTGTAATACCTACGTACATTAAGCGACGCTCTTCCTCTACATTGTCTTCATCAATGCTGGTTTGATGGGGCAGAATACCTTCCTCAGCACCTAGCAAGTAAACGTATGGAAACTCAAGACCTTTAGACGCATGCAAAGTCATTAGCTGAACAGCATCACTGTCATCACTGTCTTCGCCGCGTTCCATCATGTCACGTAGGGTCAATCGCTGAACCACCTCTTTGAGTGTTTTCTCTTCTTTATCTGGATTATCACCTTCTAAGTCAGCAACTATCCAAGAGTAAAGATCAGAGACGTTCTTCATACGCATCTCTGCTGCTTTAGGGCTTGATGAGGTTTCATACAACCAGTCTTCGTAGTTGATATCGCGAACCAGTGAACGTACTGCTTCAACCGTATTACCACGTTCCGCATTATCAGCGATCGCGACCAACCAGTGAGTAAAACGCTGTAAGTTCTCCAGACCTCTTCCCGATAAATGCTGTTCTAAACCCAGTTCAAAGCTCGCTTCAAACAAGCTTTTTCCTCGCATATTGGCATAGCTGCCCAGCTTTTCCAGTGTGACAGGGCCTATCTCTCTGCGAGGTGTATTGACGATGCGTAAGAACGCATTGTCATCATCTGGATTCACCAACACTCGCAGATAAGCCATGATGTCTTTGATTTCAGCACGAGCGAAAAACGATGTGCCTCCGGATATTTTGTACGGAACCCGGTTTTGCGTCAGATACTTTTCTATCAATCGTGACTGATGGTTCCCGCGATACAGAATTGAATAATCTCTGTATTCGGTTCTATTAAGAAACTTATGAGCAATGATTTCTGCGGTTACACGTTCAGCTTCATGTTCATCATTTTTCGCTAAAATGACTTTGAGTTTTTCCCCATCAGGGATCTCAGAGAACAGCGATTTTTCATACACGTGCGGGTTGTTGGCAATCAGGATGTTAGCTGCGCGAAGAATACGGCTGGTTGAGCGGTAGTTCTGCTCCAACTTAATCAGTTTTAAGTTAGGAAAATCTTGACCAAGCAACACCAAGTTCTGTGGTTTCGCCCCACGCCATGAATAGATGGACTGATCATCGTCGCCAACGACGGTGAGACGGGCGCGTTCACCCACCAGCAGTTTGACCAGTTCATACTGACTGGAGTTGGTATCTTGGTATTCATCAACCAGCAGATAGCGAATACGATTTTGCCAGCGCTGGCGAACTTCTTCATTGCCACGCAATAGCAGCACAGGCATGAGAATCAAATCATCAAAATCCAATGCGTTATAAGCGCGCATCTGGGTTTGATACATTTCAAAACAGAAAGCAAACAGCTGCATCTGTTCGCCTTGAGCACTTGCTTTGGCATGCTCAGGCGTGATCATGTCATTTTTCCAATTGGAGATGGTACTCATCAACTGGCGCAGCAAGTCTTTGTCACCATCGAGCTGCTTTTCCGTTAACTCTTTTAGCAACGCTAGCTGATCTTGGTCGTCAAACAGAGAGAAACCCGCTTTTAAACCGAGGTGCTTAAACTCACGACGAATGATATTCAAACCTAAGGTATGGAAGGTTGAAACCATCAAACCTCTGGATTCTTGGCGTCCTAAAGTCTGCCCGACACGCTCTTTCATTTCACGCGCCGCTTTATTAGTAAAGGTCACCGCTGCAATATTGCGCGCTTTATAACCACATTGCTGAACTAAATAGGCTATTTTATTAGTGATTACACGTGTTTTACCTGAACCCGCACCTGCTAAAACCAAGCATGGGCCAGATACATACTTTACGGCTTCGTCTTGTCTAGGGTTCAGCTTCATAGTGTTCTCGAGTCGATAAATAAAGGCCGCTTATGATAGTCTGCATAAGCGATCAATTCCAACTAAGTTAAAAGTGTAACTATTTGTCATTTTATTGTACAAGTGTATTGCAAAACGAATACTTCGTTGCGCATAATACCGCCACATTATGAATTTACCTTTCCCGAGCAGAACCGTCTTCTCGGGTTTACTCGTTAGCAAACGTGTTTAATGGATTGATTTAAAAGCAACTGAATATTAATCCGACACGAACTTGGAGCTCTGAGCCGAATGAAAAAGTGGACCTTTTTTATGTTACTGATTGCTGTGCTACTTTTTGGCAGCGTGATTGGTTTCAATTTATTCAAGCAACAGAAAATCGCCGAGTACATGGCAAACCGTCCTGAACCAGAGTTTCCTGTTACCGTCACAGAAGTAACAGCTAATGACTGGACGCCAGTGATTGAAGCTATCGGTTTTATTGAACCAAACCAAGGTGTTACCTTAACCACTGAGACCAGCGGTGTGATCGACAAGATAATGTTTGAATCAGGCGCTCAAGTCTCGACAGATCAACCATTGGTATTGCTAGATTCACAAGTGGAAATCGCCAACCTGAAAAGTACTCAGGCACGCCTTCCTGCGGCTGAAGCAAAATATAAGCGCTACAAAGGCTTGTATACCAAAGGCTCGATTTCAAAAGAGTCTTACGATGATGCAGAAGCAAGCTACTTGTCTCTGTCTGCGGATATTGAAAGCCTCAAAGCAGCGATTGCACGTCGTGAAATCAAAGCACCGTTTGCTGGTGTAGTCGGTATTCGTAATGTTTACTTAGGCCAATATCTTCAACCGGGCACAGACATTGTGCGCCTTGAGGATACCAGCATTATGCGTTTACGCTTTACCGTTTCACAGACCGACATTTCCCGAATTTCTCTAGGACAAGAGGTCGATATTTTTGTCGATTCATATCCGGAAAAATCTTTTACTGGCTCAATTACAGCTATTGAACCTGCTGTCAGCGTGCAAAGTGGCCTGATTCAAGTTCAAGCGGATATCCCAAACAACGATGGTCTTCTTCGTAGCGGTATGTTTGCTCGCGCTAACATTATTTTGCCTAAGTTAGTTGACCAAGTGATCGTTCCTCAAACAGCGATAACCTTTACTCTCTATGGCGATAGTGTCTATGTGATGAAAAAGGTCGATGGTGCTGATCGCGTAGAGCAACGTGTGGTAAAAGTTGGCGAGCGTAAAGGTGCAGATGCTCATGTCCTTGATGGCTTAGAGATTGGTGATGTGGTGATCACGTCAGGTCAAGTTCGTCTAAGCAACAACTCAAAAGTTCGTGTAGTAGAAAGCAGTGCGACTACTCCACCAGCTCAAACACCGATGCTGTAATTGGAGGACTCATGCGCTTTACTGATGTTTTTATAAAACGTCCAGTTCTCGCGATATCCATCAGCTTTTTGATTGCACTGCTTGGTCTGCAAGCAATGTTCAAAATGCAGGTCAGTGAATATCCGGAAATGACGAATACAGTAGTAACGGTTTCAACTAGTTACTACGGGGCAAGTGCGGACTTAATCCAAGGCTTTATTACCCAGCCTTTGGAGCAAGCCATCGCTCAGGCCGACAACATTGACTATATGACATCGTCATCCGTACTAGGTAAATCCACCATTACGGTAATGATGAAACTTAATACTGACCCGAATGCTGCTCTATCGGATATCTTAGCGAAAACAAACTCTGTGCGTTCGCAGCTACCGAAAGAAGCAGAAGACCCGTCAGTCACCATGTCGACAGGTTCAACGACTGCTGTTCTGTATATCGGTTTCACCAGTGACGAATTGGCGTCCAGTCAGATCACTGACTATCTGGAACGTGTAATCAACCCGCAGCTATTTACCGTAAACGGCGTATCCAAAGTCGACTTATATGGCGGTATGAAGTACGCGCTACGCGTTTGGCTTGATCCAGCAAAAATGGCGGCACTTAACCTAACCGCTAGCGATGTTATGGGTGTATTGAATGCCAATAACTACCAATCGGCAACCGGTCAAGCAACGGGTGAGTTCGTCCTTTATAACGGTAGTGCAGATACACAAGTATCGAATGTCGATGAACTTAAAAACCTGGTTGTTAAAACGGGCGAAGGTTCTGTCATCCGTTTGAGCGATGTGGCTAAAGTCTCTTTGGAAAAAAGTCATGATGTTTATCGTGCAAGTGCTAATGGACGCGAAGCGGTTGTTGCTGCAATTAACGCAGCACCAAGCGCGAACCCAATTAACATTGCTGCCGATGTACTCGACCTTTTACCTCAGCTAAAGAGTAACTTGCCTAGCAACATTGAAATGAATGTGATGTATGACTCTACCATCGCGATTAACGAGTCGATTCAAGAGGTAATTAAAACCATCTTAGAAGCGGCCTTGATTGTATTGATCGTCATTACATTGTTCCTTGGCTCATTCCGTGCGGTACTGATTCCAATTGTAACGATCCCGCTGTCACTGATCGGTGTTGCGATGGTAATGCAATCAATGGGCTTCTCATGGAACCTGATGACCTTGCTGGCAATGGTACTGGCCATCGGTCTGGTTGTAGATGATGCGATTGTTGTATTGGAAAACGTTGACCGTCACATCAAACTTGGCGAGACACCATTCCGTGCTGCGATTATTGGTACACGAGAAATCGCAGTGCCTGTTATCGCAATGACGTTAACCCTAGGCGCGGTATACGCTCCGATCGCCATGATGGGTGGGATCACCGGTTCTCTGTTTAAAGAGTTTGCTTTGACACTTGCGGGGGCAGTGTTTGTTTCAGGTGTAGTCGCCTTAACACTGTCGCCAATGATGTGTTCAAAAATGCTGAAGGCAAATGAAGAGCCAAGCATGTTTGAGAAAAAGGTTCACCATATCCTAGACGGTATGACGGAGAGATACGCTCAAATGCTGGATGCTGTAATGCAACGTCGTCCAGTTATCATTGCGTTTGCTTTCATCGTGTTTGCAAGCTTACCAATGCTGTTTAAGTTTATCCCAAGTGAACTTGCACCGTCTGAAGATAAAGGTGTTGTGGTACTGATGGGTACCGGACCTTCAAATGCGAACTTGGACTACCTGCAAAACACAATGAATGACGTGAACAAGATTCTGTCAGAGCAAAAAGAAGTTCAATTTGCTCAGGTATTTACGGGGGTTCCAAACTCAAACCAAGCGTTTGGTATCGCATCTATGGTGCCTTGGAGTGAGCGAGAAGCAAGCCAAGCTGAAGTGACCAACCGCGTGGGCTCATTAATCCAAAACATTCCGGGTATGGCTGTGACTGCATTCCAAATGCCTGAATTACCTGGTGCTGGTTCTGGTCTGCCGATCCAGTTTGTTTTAACAACACCAAGCAGCTTCGAAAGTCTGTTTACCATCGCTACTGAAATACTGACTGACGTTAAATCAAGTCCACTGTTTGTTTATTCAGATTTGGATCTGAACTACGACTCAGCAACGATGAAGATCAACATTGATAAAGATAAAGCCGGTGCTTACGGCGTGACTATGCAAGATATTGGTATCACTCTGGGAACCATGATGGCAGACGGTTACGTAAACCGAATTGACCTCGATGGCCGTTCTTATGAAGTGATCCCGCAAGTGGAACGCAAATATCGTCTAAACCCTGAGTCAATGGAGAATTACTTTGTTCGCGCTGTTGATGGAAAAGCAGTACCACTCGGCAGCTTAATCAGTATTGATGTAGTCGCAGAACCTCGTTCACTGCCACACTTCAACCAGTTAAACTCCGCCACTATTGGCGCAGTGCCATCACCAGGTACGGCAATGGGTGACGCAATTAACTGGTTTGAAAATGTTGCAGAAACGAAGCTTCCTAGCGGATACAACCATGACTATATGGGCGAGGCTCGCCAGTATGTTACCGAAGGTAATGCGCTTTACGCCACATTCGGTTTAGCACTGGCTATCATCTTCCTGGTTCTCGCTATTCAGTTTGAATCATTAAAAGATCCACTGGTCATCATGGTATCAGTACCGCTGGCAATTTGTGGTGCGCTGATTACGTTGGCTTGGGGTGCTTCAACCATGAATATCTACTCTCAGGTAGGTTTGATTACTCTGGTTGGTCTGATCACCAAACACGGTATTCTGATTTGTGAAGTGGCAAAAGAAGAGCAACTGCATAATAAGAAATCTCGTATTGAAGCGGTTACTGAAGCGGCGAAAGTTCGTCTTCGTCCTATTCTGATGACAACCGCTGCGATGATTGCAGGCTTGATCCCACTGATGTACGCAACAGGTGCAGGTGCAGCTCAACGCTTCAGTATCGGTGTAGTTATCGTTGCTGGTCTTTCTATTGGTACGCTATTCACACTGTTTGTATTACCTGTGATCTACAGCTACCTAGCAGAAAAACACAAACCACTACCAGTGTTTGTCGAAGCGAAAGAACTCGAAGCTCTGGCACGTTTTGACAAAGAGCAGCAGGCGAGTCATGAATAACTTCATGTTCTCATAATCACAAAAGGTCACATCTGTGGCCTTTTTTATTGCAGCAATTAACGACTTTCTGGTGCGAATTGAATAGAATGTTCACCAGAAAGATAGGAGAGAAACCCGATGTTTGACCCAAAGAAACTCGAGCAAATTGCTAAGCAAATTCACGAATCAATGCCTCAACCGGTCAAAGAGCTGGGTGCGGATGTGGAACAAAAAGTTCGCCAAGTAATTCAGGGCCAGCTTAACAAACTGGATGTAGTAAGCCGTGAAGAGTTTGATGTACAAACTCAAGTGCTGCTTCGCACTCGCCAGAAGCTGACGGAGATGGAACAAAAGCTAGCAGAGCTGGAAAGCAAACTGGCTGATAAATAATTCCATTCGTCGGTAATTCGATAAATAGAATTCGAAAAATAGTAAAAGGGCTGAATCTCACGACTCAGCCCTTTTTGTTCTTGTTGTGTTTGCTTTTATATTTATTGCGCTAACGCCATACCAGCCTTTGAATTTTTAGTGTTTGGCTGGCAATGATTTGCTATTAGTCACCTACCGCGATGCGCTTCATGTCTTTCATGTAGCCACGTAGCTCTTCACCGATGTATTCCACTGGGTGGTTACGGATGATGCTGTTCACTTCGATTAGTTTCGCGTTATCTACTTGGTTAGACGTTTCGCCTAGGCCTTTACCGATTACGTCAGTACCTACGTTTGGCATGAACTTCTCACGTAGTAGAGGCGTTGCAACGTTAGCGAATAGGTAGTTACCGTATTCCGCAGTATCAGAGATAACCACGTTCATTTCGTATAGACGTTTACGCGCAACCGTGTTTGCAATCAGTGGAAGCTCATGTAGTGATTCGTAGTAAGCAGACTCATCGATAATGCCTGATGCAGTCATTGCTTCGAATGCCAATTCAACCCCAGCACGAACCATTGCAATCATTAGAATGCCGTTGTCAAAGAACTCTTGCTCACTGATCTTAACGCTTGATTCTGGGTAGTTTTCGAATGCAGTTTCTGCAGTCTCTGCACGCCAGCCAAGAAGGTTCGCATCGTCATTTGCCCAGTCAGCCATCATAGTGCTAGAGAAGTGACCAGAGATAATGTCATCCATGTGTTTGTTGTACAGTGGACGCATTAGCTCTTTTAGCTCTTCAGAAAGCTCGAATGCTTTGATTTTCGCAGGGTTAGTCAGACGATCCATCATGTGAGTGATGCCACCGAACTTCAATGCTTCTGTAATGGTTTCCCAACCGTATTGAAGTAGACGACCTGCGTAGCCTGCATCGATACCTTCAGCAACCATTTTCTCGTAACAAACGATAGAACCCGCTTGCAACATACCACATAGGATAGTTTGCTCACCCATTAGGTCAGATTTTACTTCTGCTACGAATGAAGACTCTAGACAGCCTGCACGGTGACCACCAGTTGCTGCAGCCCAAGCTTTAGCGATATCCCAACCTTCACCTTTAGGGTCGTTTTCTGGGTGAACTGCGATCAGGGTAGGAACACCGAAACCACGTTTGTATTCTTCACGTACTTCTGTACCCGGACACTTAGGCGCAACCATTACAACAGTAATGTCTTTACGAATTTGCATACCTTCTTCAACGATGTTGAAGCCGTGTGAGTAACCTAGTGCAGCGCCTTCTTTCATTAGAGGCATTACTGTTTCAACAACGTTTGTGTGTTGTTTGTCAGGAGTTAGGTTTACTACTAGGTCTGCTTGAGGAATAAGATCTTCGTAGCTGCCTACGTTGAAACCGTTGTCTTTTGCATTTTTGTAAGACTGACGCTTTTCGTCAATTGCTGCCTGGCGAAGTGCGTAAGAAACATCTAGACCTGAATCACGCATGTTCAGGCCTTGGTTAAGACCTTGAGCACCACAACCTACGATAACCACTTTCTTACCTTTCAGGTAATCCGCTTCTGTCGCGAACTCTTCACGATCCATGAAACGACAGCGACCTAGTTGGTCCAATTGTTCACGTAGATTTAGGGTATTGAAATAGTTAGCCATTGTGGTGCTCCTGTAATTATCTTTCCGTAGGGTCGGTGGCTCTGCACCGAATGAGTTCATACTAAAGCAGACATTTAATTGCTGAAAGTGATATATTCACAATTAGTCATTGCAATAAATGCAACGTGGAAAAGTTCATGAATATCAAAACCATCAAATTGTTTCTCAATATCTGCGACAGCAAGAATTTCAGCAAGTCGGCCACATCCATGCATGTCAGCCCTTCCGCTTTGAGCCGTCAAATACAGAAGTTGGAAGATGAGATTGGTCACCCGCTGTTTATTCGCGATAACCGTAGTGTAGAGCTGACTCCAGCGGGGGAAAAGTTATTACCAGTTGCCATAAAAATGGTTCACGACTGGACACAATTTCAGTCTCAAATCAACGCACAAGATCATGAACTCAAAGGTGAAATTCGCCTCTTTTGTTCAGTAACCGCAAGCTACAGCCATCTTCCGCAGCTACTGAGTTCATTCAGGCTTAAACATCCATTCATCGAATTTAAGTTGCTTACCGGAGATCCTGCTCAGGCAATCGATAAGATTTTAAATGATGAGGCAGATATCGCAATTTCCGCCATGCCTGAGAGCTTACCGTCTAAAGTTGAGTTCACTACCATCAGTGAAATACCACTTTCAGTGATTGCGCCGATAGGAATTAGCAGTTGGGTTGAAGAGCTGCATAAAGAAAAACCTGACTGGAGCCAGATTCCTTTTATTGTTCCCGAATCAGGAACCGCCCGCGATCGTGCCAATACTTGGTTTAAGAAAATGAAAATCAAACCGAGCATCTATGCACAGATTGCTGGTCATGAAGCGATCGTCAGTATGGTAGCGCTCGGCTGTGGTGTAGGAATCGCACCCGACGTTGTCATTAACAACAGCCCTGTGCGAGACAGTATTCAACGCCTGTCCTACTCTCCGATTAAACCCTTTCAACTCGGGGTTTGTTGCCGACGCTCACAGTTGGATAATCCATTAGTGAGAGCATTATGGGAACTGGCTGAAGGGACATTTATTTCTCAGTAAAGGCATGCTCTAAACGTAGAGCTGCCGATATTAAAACGGGTAAATTCGCACACCGAAGTTAACACTGTTTGAAATGCCGTAAGTTGAAATTGATTCTGTACTACTATCCATTTCAAAACTTTGGTCGGTTAACGAAACAGAAGCGGTCAGCTCTACATAAGAGTTGACTCGGTAATCCACACCGAAGTTGCCCGTTACACCAAAGACATTGATGTCGACATCTCCGACTTCATCACTCCCCATACCAAGCCCGACACTGAAGTAGGGAACAAAACGCTGCTCATCAAAAGCCCACTTTGTAATGCTGCGTTTATAGCTGATTGAAGTATAAGAAAGCACATCTTGATGGCTTAACATAAGCCAACTTGCGTCATCGACTTTATATCCAAGGCTAAACACGCTTGAGATTTCTGTATCGAGATCAAAATCCCCATCAACATACAATGGCTCAACCCAGCTGTATCCAACTTCAAAGAATAACTTACTGAAATCTTCATCATCATTGAATGCCATTGCTGAACTACTCAATGCGATGAGCAATAACGCCAAATACTTATTCAAAGGAAACCTCAATCTCTAAATGCCATCAAAACCCTGTGCATGCTTATCTGTTTCACTGTGCACATTAAGTTAATACGGCAATTTAGACGTGAACATTTCAGTTTTTAGCTGAGTACATCATTAACTATCTTTAATCTTTCCAAAAGGTCTGCTCAATATAGGTTCACATACAATCTGCCCGACAACCTATATACAAAAGCTGCAATGTTTAACGATTTACCCCCTAAATCGTATTGGCTCGCATTAGTCACGCGAGCCTACTTTTTTCATTCCCTTCCTACTTGCTTTCACCAGTAAAGTACCAATCAAAAAGGACATCCTATGAAAATACTCATCATTGAAGATGACAGCACAACCCGAGAGTTTGTCAGTAAAGGGCTAACGGAACACGGCTATGTTGTTGACCAAGCAGAAGATGGTAAGAAAGGGCTGATGATGGCGCTAAGTTCTGAATACCAACTGATCATCCTAGACAGAATGTTGCCCTACCTTGATGGAATGAAAGTGCTGGCCGCGATTAAAGCCGCTGAAGAGCAGCTTCCTATACTGATATTAAGTGCAATGGATAGCGTCAATGACCGCGTCGATGGTTTGCAAGCGGGTAGCGACGACTACTTGATTAAACCGTTTGCATTGGCAGAGCTTATTGCAAGAGTCGACATCATTATCAACCGCACACATAGACCCCAAACTACTCAACACGTCCTTAATTACCACTGTTTACAAGTCGATCTCAAAGCACACAAAGTGACCTGCAATCAGCAGGAAATCATTCTTCAGCCGAAAGAGTTCCAACTTATTCAATACTTTGTAGAACATAGTGAGCAAGTGGTATCGCGCATGCGTCTGTTCGAAAATATCTGGAGCTATCATTTTGATCCTAGAACCAACGTCATTGATGTGCATGTAGCGAACCTACGCCGCAAGCTGGAAGATGCCGGATGTTCAGGGCTGTTACATACGGTGAGAGGTGTCGGGTATGTCCTTCGTCGATGACTATGCATTAACTCGTTCATCCGTATTTAAAACATTGGTAAGTCTGTTTTTACTCGTGACTCTCATCAACATCATAGTGATACATCAAGTCTACAGAGATTCAGATAATTTCCACCGCCAACAACTCGCCAGACAACTTAATGATGAAATTTTGGAGTTCAACTTTGCAGCCCAGCAGAGCACGGAAGATGTAAGACAACTTTTAGAAACCAAGCGATCCGCCACAACGCCTTTCTACTACAACCTCATTGAAACTGACGAAATCGACTTGCCACACTCTTACTACCCAATCGATTTGCAAAGAAACAGGCATAACATTCTGGTCGGGAATAATCTCAAGCTGGAGATCGGTGTGAATAAAACCGCAGTTGAAGAATATCGAAAATCCCTCATTCCGATTGTCTTCTCTGGGATCATTCTTCCTGTTGCCGTCATGATTATATCTGCACTGTTTTTAACTGTACTTATTCTCAAGCGGTTGGAAAAAGTAAATCACGCTATGAATCGCGTTCTATGCGGAGAGCATAACGTCAAAATAGCGGTTTCTCGGCAGGATGATGAATTTGATATTTTAGCCATTCATCTCAACTTCATGATTGAACAAATGGCCAAGAACGAATCTAGCCTTAAATCTCTGACCACAGGTTTAGCTCACGATATGAGAACACCGATGGCGAGGCTTAAACTGCGTCTCGAAGACATTCTAGATCAAGACAAGCTATCGCTCTCTCAAAGAGCGAGTATTTCCGCTTGCTATGATGAATTGGAACTCATCCTGTCACTGTTCAATAGCATGCTTGAGATTGCCAAACTGAACAGCGGCCAAATCAACATCAGTAAAGAATCCATTGATTTAGGCAAAGTAACTCAAGACGCCATAGAGTTCATAGCCCCAGTAGCTGAAGCGAAACAACAACGCTTAACCTTCAGGCAAGACACCCTTTGCGAGGTTACCGGAGATCGCTCTCTGCTGTTTAGAGCCGTATTTAACCTGCTGGAAAATGCAGTGAAATACACTCCAAGCGGTGGATCTATTGATATCGTTGCTGACTGCTATGGTGTTGTCATCGCCGATACTGGCATTGGTATTTCTGACTATGACAAAATGTATGTTTGCCGCCCTATGTATCGGGCTGACCAAAGCCGTTCTGAAGCAGGCAATGGTCTAGGGTTATCTCTGGTTGATGCGGTCGTTAATCTGCATAACGCACACCTGTTCTTACGTGACAACAATCCAGGTCTACGTGCACGGCTCTACTTTGATAATTAATCGATATAAAAAAGGCTAAGTCATTACTTAGCCTTTGTCTTATTTTGATGTCCAGTTAAGCAGAGAAGTTAGGAACCACTACATCCGATAGATCTCGTGTCTCTGGAATAAGCTTCATCGAGTGAGCCACTTCTTCGGCTTCTGTTCCAATAATTACCTGCAAGTTATTCGCACCTATCTTCACTACACCCATCGCCCCTATGGCTTTAAGCGTACGCTCATCAACAATGGAAATGTCTTTCAACGTTAAGCGAAGGCGCGTAATACATGAATCGATAGAAGTAAGATTACTATGACCTCCCAACGCTTTCAGATACTGAGCAGCTTTCTCATTGGTTGTTGTTTCGTTCTCTTCAGCAACCTCTGCATCTTCGCGTCCCGGTGTTTTCAAATCAAACTTAACGATAGCGAATCGGAACACACTGTAGTAGATAACCGCGAAGGCAAACCCTTGTAGGATCAACATGTACGGTTTGATTGCGAGAGGCAAATTGAAAGACAGAATGAAGTCGATTAAACCACCGCTGAAAGTGAAACCCGCAAACCACTGCATACTCGCGGCGATATAAAGGGATAGCGCGGCAAGCAAAGCATGAACAACATATAACGCTGGCGCCACAAACATAAATGCAAACTCAATAGGTTCAGTAACACCGGTTAATATTGCGGTCAGTGCTGACGCCCCAAGAATGCCGCCAACTCTTTTCTTGTTCTCAGGCTTAGCACAGTGATACATAGCCAAACATGCAGCAGGTAAACCATATCCCATAAATGGGAAGAAGCCCGCTTGGTACATACCTGTGACGCCTAATTCGCCAGTCCCAGACCAGAACTTAGAAATGTCGTTAATACCGACAAGGTCAAAGATGAACACCTGATTCAGGGCGTGATGTAAACCAACGGGAATAAGAAGACGGTTGAAGAAACCGTATATGCCAGCGCCAGCAGCGCCCATTTCAGAAATCGAAACGCCAAAATTAACTAAGGAGCCATAAACTGCAGGCCATACGTAAACCATCACAACACTGATCAGAATAGAAGCCAGCGAAGTCACTATGGGCACGAAACGTTTACCGCCAAAGAAACCTAATGCAGCAGGCAGTTTGATAGTGTGGAAACGGTTATAAAGAGTGGCAGCCACTATCCCCATCATGATACCGGTAAACGCACTAACAGCAGCCGCGGACGCAATCAGTTCTGAAGAACTCATATCAGCGACAGGCACTCCGGTGATCTGAGAAATCACGGCGGTATTTCCGACAATCATCTCGACAATTAGCAGGCCAAGTAAGCCAGATAGCGCGGCTGCACCGTTATTATCTTTCGCTAATCCATAAGCAACACCAACCGCAAACAACCAAGCCTGGTTATCCATAATCCCTTTACCACCATAAACCAGCACAGCAGCTAATGGATTATTCGCCCCCCATCCAGAAGGGTCTAAAGCGTAGCCAAGGCCAAGCATCAAACCACCGGCAGGCAGCACGGCAATAGGCACCATCAGTGCTTTACCAATTTTTTGTAAGTATCCTAAAATGTTCACGTTTTATCCTCTTGCGTTTAATTGTTAAGAGAGGATACGAGCAGGATGATTAAGCGGTGGTTGTGTGTAGATTAAGTTTTATTAATCTTTTCACGATGATTTTAGAAAGGTACAGATAGCAAAAAGCCCGCTATTTCTAGCGGGCTTTGCAATGTGGCGGAGAGATAGGGATTTGAACCCTAGGTACGCTATTAACGTACGCCGGTTTTCAAGACCGGTGCTTTCAACCACTCAGCCATCTCTCCACAAATTGTCATCGTCAGATTAGTACACTGATGATGTTTGTTACTCGTTACTACAAGCAACCTTACCTTTTTATCTTCACTTTTTAAAAAAGTGAAAGAAAATAAAAGCCTGGCGATGTCCTACTCTCACATGGGGAGACCCCACACTACCATCGGCGCTAATTCGTTTCACTTCTGAGTTCGGCATGGAATCAGGTGGGTCCAAATCGCTATGGTCGCCAAGCAAAATTTTAAAATTCGGAAAGCTGTTAATGTTCTCTACACATTCAATTCTGTTCTTGCTTTGAGCCCACAAAACCCCTTGGGTGTTGTATGGTTAAGCCTCACGGGCAATTAGTACAGGTTAGCTCAATGCCTCACAGCACTTACACACCCTGCCTATCAACGTTCTAGTCTCGAACAACCCTTTAGGACGCTTAAAGCGCCAGGGAGAACTCATCTCAGGGCTTGCTTCCCGCTTAGATGCTTTCAGCGGTTATCAATTCCGAACTTAGCTACCGGGCAATGCTACTGGCGTAACAACCCGAACACCAGAGGTTCGTCCACTCCGGTCCTCTCGTACTAGGAGCAGCCCCCTTCAATTCTCCAACGCCCACGGCAGATAGGGACCGAACTGTCTCACGACGTTCTAAACCCAGCTCGCGTACCACTTTAAATGGCGAACAGCCATACCCTTGGGACCGACTTCAGCCCCAGGATGTGATGAGCCGACATCGAGGTGCCAAACACCGCCGTCGATATGAACTCTTGGGCGGTATCAGCCTGTTATCCCCGGAGTACCTTTTATCCGTTGAGCGATGGCCCTTCCATTCAGAACCACCGGATCACTATGACCTGCTTTCGCACCTGCTCGAATTGTCATTCTCGCAGTCAAGCGGGCTTATGCCATTGCACTAACCACACGATGTCCAACCGTGTTTAGCCCACCTTCGTGCTCCTCCGTTACTCTTTGGGAGGAGACCGCCCCAGTCAAACTACCCACCAGGCACTGTCCTCGACCCGGATAACGGGTCTGAGTTAGAACATCAAACATACAAGGGTGGTATTTCAAGGACGGCTCCACACAAACTAGCGTCTGCGCTTCAAAGCCTCCCACCTATCCTACACATGTAGGTTCAATGTTCAGTGCCAAGCTGTAGTAAAGGTTCACGGGGTCTTTCCGTCTAGCCGCGGGTACACTGCATCTTCACAGCGATTTCAATTTCACTGAGTCTCGGGTGGAGACAGCGTGGCCATCATTACGCCATTCGTGCAGGTCGGAACTTACCCGACAAGGAATTTCGCTACCTTAGGACCGTTATAGTTACGGCCGCCGTTTACCGGGGCTTCGATCAAGAGCTTCGACCGAAGTCTAACCCCATCAATTAACCTTCCGGCACCGGGCAGGCGTCACACCGTATACGTCATCTTACGATTTTGCACAGTGCTGTGTTTTTAATAAACAGTTGCAGCCACCTGGTATCTGCGACTCTCATCAGCTCCATCCGCGAGGGACTTCACCGTCAAGAGCGTACCTTCTCCCGAAGTTACGGTACCATTTTGCCTAGTTCCTTCACCCGAGTTCTCTCAAGCGCCTTGGTATTCTCTACCCGACCACCTGTGTCGGTTTGGGGTACGATTCCTTACAATCTGAAGCTTAGAGGCTTTTCCTGGAAGCATGGCATCAATGACTTCACTACCGTAGTAGCTCGACATCGTGTCTCAGCCTTAAAGAGAGCCGGATTTACCTAACTCTCAAGCCTACGCACTTGAACCTGGACAACCGTCGCCAGGCCCACCTAGCCTTCTCCGTCCCCCCATCGCAATTGTAAGAAGTACGGGAATATTAACCCGTTTCCCATCGACTACGCCTTTCGGCCTCGCCTTAGGGGTCGACTCACCCTGCCCCGATTAACGTTGGACAGGAACCCTTGGTCTTCCGGCGAGGAGGTTTTTCACCCCCTTTATCGTTACTCATGTCAGCATTCGCACTTCTGATACCTCCAGCATGCTTTACAACACACCTTCAACGGCTTACAGAACGCTCCCCTACCCAATACAATAAATTGCATTGCCGCAGCTTCGGTTGATTACTTAGCCCCGTTACATCTTCCGCGCAGGCCGACTCGACTAGTGAGCTATTACGCTTTCTTTAAATGATGGCTGCTTCTAAGCCAACATCCTAGCTGTCTGAGCCTTCCCACATCGTTTCCCACTTAGTAATCATTTGGGACCTTAGCTGGCGGTCTGGGTTGTTTCCCTCTCCACGACGGACGTTAGCACCCGCCGTGTGTCTCCCGGATAGTACTTACTGGTATTCGGAGTTTGCAAAGGGTTGGTAAGTCGGGATGACCCCCTAGCCTTAACAGTGCTCTACCCCCAGTAGTATTCGTCCGAGGCGCTACCTAAATAGCTTTCGGGGAGAACCAGCTATCTCCGAGTTTGATTGGCCTTTCACCCCTAGCCACAAGTCATCCGCTAATTTTTCAACATTAGTCGGTTCGGTCCTCCAATTGATGTTACTCAATCTTCAACCTGCCCATGGCTAGATCACTCGGTTTCGGGTCTATATCCAGAGACTGAACGCCCAGTTAAGACTCGGTTTCCCTACGGCTCCCCTATACGGTTAACCTTGCCACTGAATATAAGTCGCTGACCCATTATACAAAAGGTACGCAGTCACCCCACGAAGAGGCTCCTACTGCTTGTACGTACACGGTTTCAGGTTCTATTTCACTCCCCTCACAGGGGTTCTTTTCGCCTTTCCCTCACGGTACTGGTTCACTATCGGTCAGTCAGGAGTATTTAGCCTTGGAGGATGGTCCCCCCATATTCAAACAGGATATCACGTGTCCCGCCTTACTCGTTTTCACTCAAAATGACATGTCGGTTACGGGGCTATCACCCGGTATCGCGGCACTTTCCAGAGCCTTCACCTGTGTCATTAAAAGCTTAAGGGCTAATCCAATTTCGCTCGCCGCTACTTTCGGAATCTCAATTGATTTCTTTTCCTCGGGGTACTTAGATGTTTCAGTTCTCCCGGTTCGCCTCATTAACCTATGTATTCAGTTAATGATACTCACTTATGTGAGTGGGTTTCCCCATTCGGAAATCGTAGACTCAAGTGGCTTTTACTGCCTTATCTACGCTTATCGCAAGTTAATACGTCCTTCATCGCCTCTGACTGCCAAGGCATCCACCGTGTACGCTTAGTCACTTAACCATACAACCCCAAGAGGTCTTTATGTATGGCAAACAACCAAGGTTTAGTTGTCTCTCATTATTTGAATGAGCGAGAGACATTTCGATTTTGCCGGACTCAAATATGAATACTTACTTAAAAAGTAAGATTCCCAAGAACACTTGAATGTGTATTGGTACCTAAATGACTATGTCATCTAGGATTTGAGAACTTTTAATAGTTAATAATTAATCAAATTATTAACTGTCAGCTTTCCAAATTGTTAAAGAGCAAAGTGCATTTTCATCACTTTTTAAGGATTCTCGTCGTCAAAAGTCCGAACCACGTACGTTTTATTGAAGTGGTTTGGATTCTTTATCCAAAAATGCTTAAAGAGTGGTGGGCGATACCGGGTTCGAACCAGTGACCCCCTGCTTGTAAGGCAGGTGCTCTCCCAACTGAGCTAATCGCCCACATTTTCTAACTTGTCTTCACTTTAAAAAGTGAAATCAAACTAGTTTCCTGTGGAAGGAAATGGTGGGTCGTGCAGGATTCGAACCTGCGACCAATTGATTAAAAGTCAACTGCTCTACCAACTGAGCTAACGACCCATGGTATCCCGTAGGGGAGTCGAACCCCTGTTACCGCCGTGAAAGGGCGGTGTCCTAGGCCTCTAGACGAACGGGACACTAAGATACTCTTACTTTCTAAACCTAATCAATCTGTGTGGACACTCATCAAGAGAATCTATACGTAAGGAGGTGATCCAGCGCCAGGTTCCCCTAGCGCTACCTTGTTACGACTTCACCCCAGTCATGAACCACAAAGTGGCAAGCGTCCTCCCGAAGGTTAAACTACCTGCTTCTTTTGCAGCCCACTCCCATGGTGTGACGGGCGGTGTGTACAAGGCCCGGGAACGTATTCACCGTGACATTCTGATTCACGATTACTAGCGATTCCGACTTCATGGAGTCGAGTTGCAGACTCCAATCCGGACTACGACGCACTTTTTGGGATTCGCTTACTATCGCTAGTTCGCTGCCCTCTGTATGCGCCATTGTAGCACGTGTGTAGCCCTACTCGTAAGGGCCATGATGACTTGACGTCGTCCCCACCTTCCTCCGGTTTATCACCGGCAGTCTCCCTGGAGTTCCCGACATGACTCGCTGGCAAACAAGGATAAGGGTTGCGCTCGTTGCGGGACTTAACCCAACATTTCACAACACGAGCTGACGACAGCCATGCAGCACCTGTCTTACAGTTCCCGAAGGCACTCCCGCGTCTCCGCAGGATTCTGTAGATGTCAAGAGTAGGTAAGGTTCTTCGCGTTGCATCGAATTAAACCACATGCTCCACCGCTTGTGCGGGCCCCCGTCAATTCATTTGAGTTTTAATCTTGCGACCGTACTCCCCAGGCGGTCTACTTAACGCGTTAGCTCCGAAAGCCACGGCTCAAGGCCACAACCTCCAAGTAGACATCGTTTACGGCGTGGACTACCAGGGTATCTAATCCTGTTTGCTCCCCACGCTTTCGCATCTGAGTGTCAGTATCTGTCCAGGGGGCCGCCTTCGCCACCGGTATTCCTTCAGATCTCTACGCATTTCACCGCTACACCTGAAATTCTACCCCCCTCTACAGTACTCTAGCTTGCCAGTTTCAAATGCTATTCCGAGGTTGAGCCCCGGGCTTTCACATCTGACTTAACAAACCACCTGCATGCGCTTTACGCCCAGTAATTCCGATTAACGCTCGCACCCTCCGTATTACCGCGGCTGCTGGCACGGAGTTAGCCGGTGCTTCTTCTGTCGCTAACGTCAAATGATGCTGCTATTAACAACACCACCTTCCTCACGACTGAAAGTGCTTTACAACCCGAAGGCCTTCTTCACACACGCGGCATGGCTGCATCAGGCTTGCGCCCATTGTGCAATATTCCCCACTGCTGCCTCCCGTAGGAGTCTGGACCGTGTCTCAGTTCCAGTGTGGCTGATCATCCTCTCAGACCAGCTAGGGATCGTCGCCTTGGTGAGCCATTACCTCACCAACTAGCTAATCCCACCTGGGCATATCCTGACGCGAGAGGCCCGAAGGTCCCCCTCTTTGAGCCGAAGCTATTATGCGGTATTAGCCATCGTTTCCAATGGTTATCCCCCACATCAGGGCAATTTCCCAGGCATTACTCACCCGTCCGCCGCTCGCCACCCGAGAAACAAGTTTCTCTGTGCTGCCGCTCGACTTGCATGTGTTAGGCCTGCCGCCAGCGTTCAATCTGAGCCATGATCAAACTCTTCAATTTAAGATTTTGTCGGCTCAACGAATACTGACTTCAAAACTGCTCTTACTCGAAAGTAAGACGTAATTTTAAAGCTATTACCATTCCAACAGAATGGTAATGAATTGACTGTGCCAAGACCGAAGTCTTGATTGGTCACTCAGTTCATTGAAACCTAAGTTGCTTTGTTACAAGAACAAAGACTTAACTTTGATTTTCATCAACGAGTGCCCACACAGATTGATAGGTTTAAATTGTTAAAGAGCTTTCTCCCTACACGTTAGTGACTTAGGTCACTTCGGAAGAGGCGGTCATTTTAGCGATATAAACTTTCGTGTCAAACACTTTTTTAAGTTTATTTTCGTAGGCTTTCAGCCTTACAAAACAACCTTGCTGAACACCTTTTGTTTCTTTCGAAGCTTGTCCGTGTCAGCGAGGGGGCATTATAGAGATCAGCTTCACATTGGCAAGTGCTTTTTTAGCTTTTTTTCTATTTTTTGTTTGTTTGACTGTTTTTTGCGCGCAACGGGCTATAAATGCAACTAATTGGCTTTTAATATGCCATTGTCAGCCAGAAAAAGGAGGCCACATGAGCCCTGTTCGTAGTTACAAAGGTATCGTACCTAACATCGGTTCCCGAGTTTATATCGATTCAACGTCTATAATAGTGGGCGATATTCAATTAGGAGACGACGCCAGTATCTGGCCATTAGTCTCTGCTCGCGGCGATGTTAACCACATACATATTGGTGAACGTTCTAACATCCAAGATGGTAGCGTATTGCATGTCACTCACAAAAATGCCGATAACCCGAACGGCTACCCACTCATTATAGGTAATGATGTGACTGTCGGTCATAAAGTTATGCTACACGGATGCACAATTGGCGATCGCGTACTCGTTGGTATGGGAGCTATTGTTCTGGATGGCGTTGTAATAGAGAGTGATGTCATGATTGGGGCAGGAAGCTTGGTTCCTCCGGGGAAAGTCCTTGAGAGTGGCTACTTATATGTCGGAAGCCCTGTTAAGCAAGCTCGTCCTCTTTCTGATAAAGAACGAGCTTTCCTACTAAAATCTGCCGATAACTACGTGCAGACGAAAAATGACTATTTGAACGATGTTAAAGATGTTGTGCTTTGATTAGCTAACAACTTCTATTTGCCCAAGCTGATTGAAGGCTTCGTCTTCAATCAGTTCCTCAGCCAGTTCTTCTAGGTCAAATCGAACCCTCTCAAATGCAGCTAACGCTTCTTGCTCACTATTAATAGTGGCACCCGAGATCTTCGCAAGCTCATCGAGCGTAACAATACATTCAATTAAAGCACCAGATTGCTGAGCAGGAAACGTTACGACTTGTAGTTCACTGTTCCACTCTTGCATGTCAGGGAAAAGAATCGATTGGTTCATTAGCCTTCCAAATTTTTTCTTAATTCACGATGAATTTGTTTTGTGCCGGGACGCAAACCGCGCCATAACATAAAGCTCTCGGCTGCTTGCCCAACTAACATACCCAAGCCGTCATAGACATGACCACAGCCATTATCCAGCGCCCACTGGTTAAAGATGGTTAGGCCTTTGCCATACATCATATCGTAGGCCACACTCTGGGCACTGAATATAGAAGGAGAGATTTCCGGTAACTTTCCATCTAAGCTTGCAGAGGTTGAATTGATAATAAGATCAAAGCTGCCCTCGATTTGGCTCATCTCTGAAGCATTCACTTTTCCTAAACCGCTGAAGGCGTTCGCTAATGACTCCGCTTTAGCAAACGTTCGATTGGTAATGGTGATACTTTCAGGCTCTTTATCAATCAATGGTTTCAGTGCACCTTTAGCTGCACCACCAGCACCGATCAGTAGAATTTTAGCGCCTTTCAGCGGCACCTGATATTGCATAAGATCTTGTACCAGACCTTCACCGTCGGTGTTATCCCCTAAGATCTCACCGTCATCCAGTTTCTTCAACGTATTCACCGCACCAGCAAGTTGTGCTCGCTCAGTTAAACGGTCTGCAAACTTGTAGGCGTCTTCTTTAAAAGGAACCGTAACATTACAACCACGGCCACCGTTGGCAAAAAAAGCTTTTGCTGCAGCAACAAACCCATCAACTGGCGCTAACTCAGCGGTATATTCCATGCTTTGATTGGTTTGACGCGCAAACAATGTGTGAATGAACGGTGATTTGCTGTGTCCGATAGGATTACCAAACACCGCATAGTGATCTTTTACAAAAGCCATATCCCTGCCTCTACCAATAAAAAAGGTCGCTGAGTCTGTTACACCCTTCCTACTTGGAGTTGCAGCTTCAAGTAGGAAGGGGACAGTTAACAGTACTTAACGACCCTATCACTCAGTGCAATTTCTGTCACCACTCGCGCGGCACTAAAAACTCATTCAGTTTAGCTTCGCTGCTGCCAGCTTCCGGCTGGTAGTTATATTCCCAGCGAGCGAGTGGCGGCATAGACATCAGTATTGATTCAGTACGACCACCAGTCTGCAGGCCAAAAAGCGTTCCTCGGTCGAAGACTAAGTTAAATTCCACGTAGCGACCACGACGATACAACTGGAATTGACGTTCTCTCTCGCCATACTCGGTTGCTTTACGACGTTCAACAATCGGCACATAAGCTTGGCAGTAACCTTCACCGACCGCTTTGATATAGTCAAAGCACTTATCGAACTCCCAATGATTCAGATCATCGAAGAAAAGGCCACCGACACCGCGAGTTTCTTCTCGGTGAGGAAGATAGAAATAGTGGTCACACCATTCTTTATGCTGCTGATAAACATCATCACCAAACGGTTCACATAACGCTTTCGCGGTTGAATGCCACTGCTGGCAATCTTCAGCAAAAGGATAGAAAGGTGTTAAGTCGAAACCACCACCAAACCACCAAATTGGCTCTTCACCTTCTTTCTCTGCAATAAAGAAGCGCACGTTGGCGTGAGATGTTGGAACATAAGGGTTTTTAGGGTGCATAACTAAAGAGACACCCATGGCTTCAAACTTACGTCCCGCCAATTCAGGGCGATGCGCCGTTGCTGAGGCTGGCATTTGCTTTCCAGTAACATGTGAGAAGTTCACGCCACCTTGTTCAAACACCAAACCATCACGCATCACACGAGAGCGGCCACCGCCGCCCAACTTTTCGCCCGGCTCTCGATGCCACGCATCTTCAACAAACTTGGCACCACCGTCAACATGCTCTAATTGCTGGCAGATTTGATCTTGTAGTGACAGCAAAAACTGCTTTACTGCTTCTTTATTAATTGTCGACATCTTTTGTTCCTTACGAATTCCCATCGCAGAGTGAGTTAGCCCTGTCTTAATACTTGTAGGGTTTTCGCATCGCGAATTTCACTTGGTTTGTTACGCCCGCCAGTTGCGCCACGCAGAATCGCAACCAGTTTGTCGCCAAGCTGCTCTTCAACCTCTTCCGTTGTCATACACGAAGGTTGACCAGTTAAGTTTGCACTGGTTGAGGTTAGCGGTTTACCGTAAGCGTTACACAGTTGTTGAACCAGAGGATGATCGGTCACACGCACTGCGATGGTATCAAACTGACCACTTACCCATTTGGATACTTTACTGCTCGCAGGTACAACCCAAGTGACAGGACCGGGCCAGGTTGATTTGATTTGTTGTAATTGTTCTGCGGTTAACTGGCTTTCATCTATATAAGGAAGCAGTTGTTCGTATGAGGCTGCAATTAAAATCAAGCCTTTCTCTACAGATCTTTGCTTTAGTTGCAGTAACTTCTCGATGGCTTCAGGGCTGTCTGGATCGCAACCCACACCAAAAACACCTTCTGTCGGGTAAGCAATCACTTCACCAGACTGCAATGCATGTAAAGCTTGTTCAAAATTATTCACGAAAACTACCTAATTGAGCTGACTTATTTCTATTTGCGCCCAGTGTACAAATTATCGGTGACTTCGCCTATACCTTAACGAACGGAAGTTCAAACCACCCTTCCATCAACATCGAAGGGTAATTTATGCGCCAACATTTGTTGATTACAACAACGCAATCGTTTGCTTGAAGTAAAAATCCTCGTATAATGCGCGGCGTTCGCTCACCAAAATAAATATGCTTGAAGGAGTTTGAGATGAAAGTCGGTATTATCATGGGTTCCAAATCGGATTGGCCAACCATGAAACTTGCAGCAGAGATGCTAGAGCAATTCGGTGTTCCTTATGAAACGAAAGTAGTTTCAGCTCATCGCACTCCACAACTCCTAGCAGACTACGCAAGCAGCGCGAAAGAACGTGGCCTGAAAGTGATTATCGCTGGTGCTGGCGGTGCTGCCCACCTACCGGGAATGACAGCAGCATTCACTAGCTTGCCGGTTCTTGGTGTACCGGTTCAGTCTCGCGCTCTTTCTGGCTTAGACTCTCTATACTCTATTGTTCAAATGCCAAAAGGCATTGCGGTAGGTACGCTTGCAATTGGTGAAGCTGGCGCGGCTAATGCTGGGCTTCTAGCGGCTCAAATCATCGGTACTTTTGATGAAGAAGTGATGGCAAAAGTGGAAGCTTTCCGCACGGCTCAAACAGAATCTGTACTGGCAAATCCAAATCCAGCCGAGGAATAATTGATGCACGTATTGGTATTAGGTTCAGGTCAGCTTGCACGTATGATGTCATTGGCTGGCGCACCACTTAATATTGAAATTTCTGCGTTTGACGTTAACAGCAAGAATGTCGTTCATCCTTTAACTCAAGCTGTGATTGGTCATGGTTTAGAGCAAGCGATTGAAAAGGCTGATGTCATTACCGCTGAGTTTGAGCATATTCCTCATGATGTGCTTGAAGTGTGTGAACGTAGCGGAAAATTCCTGCCAAGCACTGACTCCATTAAAGCTGGCGGTGACCGCCGACTTGAAAAAGCACTGTTAGATAACGCTGGCGTACGTAATGCAAAGTACACCGTTATTAATAACCGTGAAGATTTCGATACTGCGATCGCGCATGTAGGCGTTCCTATGGTACTAAAAAGTGCTTTAGGTGGTTATGACGGCAAAGGTCAATGGCGTCTGAAGAACAAGGAAGATGCAGATAAAATTTGGCCAGAAATGGCAGAGTGTATTGCTTCTTCTAATAACCAAGCGATTGTTGCAGAAGAATTTGTTCCTTTTGACCGTGAAGTTTCTCTGGTTGGTGCTCGTGGCAAAAATGGCGAAGTTGCCGTTTATCCATTAGCTGAAAACGTGCACGTGAATGGTGTCCTTAGCCTTTCAACCGCTATTGATGCTCCTGAGCTACAAGAACAAGCAAAAGAGATGTTTACCGCTGTGGCAAACAGCTTAGATTACGTTGGCGTTTTAGCTCTAGAGTTCTTTGATGTTCAAGGAAAACTACTGGTTAACGAAATTGCACCTCGCGTACACAACTCTGGTCACTGGACACAACAAGGTGCGGAAACCTGTCAGTTTGAAAATCATCTGCGCGCGGTTTGTGGCATGCCATTAGGCAGTACCAAACTGGTTCGCGAGACATCGATGATCAATATTCTTGGCGAAGACTCGTTACCAGAAAGCCTGCTAGCAATGGAAGGTTGCCATATTCACTGGTACGGAAAAGAAAAGCGTCCGGGCAGAAAAATGGGTCACATCAACGTGACGGCTGATTACCACGGTGAATTGGTTCGTAAACTGTGTGAACTGGCGGATGTTTTAGATGCAGAAGCATTTCCAGCGGTTCAGGAAGTTGCGAAACAATTTAAATCTTAAGATTTAACTCCAGATACAAAAACGGCGCTTAAAGCGCCGTTTTTTATGGTTCTATTCCTGAATATGCCCACACTTGCGATCCGCACATTGATACTTAGTGCCGCTAGCGAGCTTCTTCTCAACCAGTAATGAGAAACCACATTTCTCACACTTACCTGCTACTGGAGGTAAGTTAACGGCAAATTTGCACTTAGGGTAAGTATCACAAGCATAAAACGTTTTACCAAAACGCGTTTTACGCTCGGCAAGATGCCCTTTACCGCACTCAGGACAAGCATGTAGCTTGCTTGGCTTGGTTTCATCTGCAGGATTATCTTGAGATTCGATATGGTGACATTTAGGGTAAGCACTACAGCCGATAAACATGCCATAACGCCCTTGGCGCAATACCAACTCACTCCCACATTCAGGACATGGCACACCAAGTTCTTTCACTATGTGTCCGTCATTCTGGTGCAGTGGTTTTATGTAGTCGCAATCAGGATACTGAGTACAGCCGAGAAACGGGCCGTGTTTGCCATGGCGAAGCTGTAACGCTCCGCCACACTTCGGACAAGGTTCGTTCAGCGCATGTTCATGAGCTGAAAATAGCTCGCTATCAATTTTACCGCTCATAATACGTTTATTAGCTTAATGAAGAATACCTTGCTCTTTGCTGTACAAGAGCTCTTCCATAAGCGTATAAGCGTTCTCATTCCCGGGAACATTGAACAGCACCATTAGAATGATCCACTTCAGGTCATCCAACTCTAATTCATTGGTCTCTAGCCCCATCACTCGATCGATCACCATTTCGCGAGTTTCAGGTGTTAATACCTTAATTTGCTCTAAAAATAGGATGAAACCACGAGATTCTAGGTCTAGACGCTCCATCTCTTGCGCTGTAAAAATACGCATAGATGTCGCCGCACTGGTTGAAATCGCTGACTGTGCATCCGTTTGTTGCAATGCTGCTAGCTCTTCTAACCAGTTTAGGGCTTTGTAGATATCTTTTTGGTGAAACCCTGCTCGAAGCAATTCATCTTCAAGCTCGTCTTGATCCACTTGCAACTCTGCATCGCTATGGATATAAGTTTCAAACAGATACATCAGAATATCCATCATCATAGCTAGCCCCTCCCCTTACGAATATAGCCACCGGAAACTGCAACAACATGCCCTGAAAGCTCAAGCTCTAAGAGCTGCATCATGACTTCTTGGACAGGTATATGGGTCCTGCTTGCAAGAATATCAACTGGTATAGCTTCTTCTCCTACGTTAGCTAACAGCTCGGGAAATGGCAATTCATCTTCGCTATTTAAGGGTAAAAAAAGTGTATGCTGACATTGCTGAGGCTGTAAGCGATTGAAATCCAGCATAGATTCAAGTTCATTAACAATGTGTTGTACATTCTGAACTAAGCATGCGCCCTGCTGAATTAAGCGATTACTGCCCACACAATTGGGATTAAGAATAGATCCCGGTACCACAAAAACCTCTCGGTTTTGTTCTGTTGCATAGCGAGCGGTAATCAAAGATCCGCTTTTTTCCGCCGCCTCAACAACCAGAACCCCCATAGATAAACCACTGATAATTCGGTTGCGCCGAGGAAAATGGGTTGGGCGAGGTTTCGCGTTAGGACGAAACTCTGAAACTAAAGCACCGTTTTCTATAATACGAGCCGCGAGATTTTTATGTCTCGAAGGATAGATAGACGCTAGCCCAGAACCTAAAACAGCGATCGTTTTGCCACCAGCTTTCAAAGCGCCATCATGCGCGTAGCCATCAACTCCCAAGGCTAAACCACTGGTGATCACCAACTCTTGTTCCACTAACTGCCCTGCAAACTGATGGGCAATCTTCTGACTATCAATACTGGCGTTACGACTACCAACAATAGCGATTTGTGGTTGATTCAATGTTTCCAGTTGTCCTTCAACAAACAGAACATCTGGTTTTGAGGAGATTTGTTGCAGAAGAGCAGGATACGAATCACACAATGGCGTGATGATATGCCTTCCGGCTTGTGCCTTTAACCACTCGAGAGATTCTTCCACCTCTCGCTGAGCATCATGCATCAAATAGTGAATCTGATCAGAAGCCAACCCTACCGACTGCCACTGGCTGGCTGAATAGCTAAAAATGTTGGAGAGGGAATCTCGGCTCAATAACTGTTTAACAGACTTTTTGCTCAATTTTGGCGTAAAACTTAGCGCCAACCATGCTGATAAATCCCTTTCATTCATGACTAACTCTATTTAATCGTCTTTATCAGCAGATTGAGGTAGAACGGCATTAGCCGCGAGCGGAGACAAGGCCATAACATCTTGATTGAATGCCGTTTGACTGCGGGTAATTAACGCTAAGCTGAATTTGTCATAAGGACGGATGACCATCAACTCGCCGACTTTCTTACTTGGCAGTGGCATCCCTTTATCAAACCATTTCTTTTCATAGCTAAACTGACCTTTCAAACCAAAAACATGGCTACCGGTGTTATAAACTTCGAACATACAGCCTTGTTTTAAGCCATCTTCACCACCTTGGTTCAAAACAACAACCTGCCCTTGAGCATAATATTGACTGCCTTCTAGCGCTCCCAATATACGGGCATTGGCACTTTCCGGAGCAGGATGGGGAAAAAATGTGGTGGTCAGTTTCAAACTTTCGATATTGACTAGGGGTAAAACGATATCGTTTTGCACGACTTCTTGAGATTGCTCTTTAATACGCAATGTTGAAATCGTTTCGTCGGATCGGACAAGTTCGCCCGTCGCGATTAGGCGCAGTGCCACTAATACTTCCTTCTCTCGCTCAAATTCACTGGCTGGACGATAAACACCCCACTGAGCCTGAGTATGATGCCCTGTAAAATAGAGCACATCTTGTTGGGTGATGTACTGATGTCCTTCACTATCCCCTATTACTTTACTGCTGGTCGCCAAAACCTCTTTGTTTATCAATCGGTCAGACTGCAAATAAGGCATCACTAAACCTTGTTCCACAATCGGCACCGGTTGCTTTTTCACTTTACGAACTTTAGGGCTTAGGGTGACTTTAGGTTTGAACTTCAGCTGAGGCTTACCGTTGTTCCAGACTAAATAGAGCTGATCACCGGGATAAATTAAATGTGGGTTTTCAATATCAGAGTTGATGTCCCACAACTGCGGCCACAGCCAAGGGTTGTTTAAGTACATGGCCGATATATCCCACAAGGTATCTCCTTTCACGACTGTGTAAGTCGTCGGCGCGCCTTGCTTAAGCGTCAATTGGGTAGGTTGTTGGGCGAAAGCCTTTAAAGAAAAGCTATTTAGCGCAATGAACACTAGGAGAAAATAACCTTTCAATCGAGTCATGACCTTATATCCTGCGTTAAATGAATGAGAATGATTTTGATAAATCACGCAGGATGCTGTCATTTGACTCATAAAATGTCTAGAATTGAGCCAACAAGCTTTATCCTGTTTCGGCCTAGTTCAATATTTCGAGTGTATATGTCTGTATTACAAGTATTAACATTCCCAGATGACCGTCTTCGCACCGTTGCCAAGCCGGTTGAAAAAGTCACACCAGAGATCCAAACCATCGTAGATAACATGATTGAAACCATGTACGACGAAGAAGGTATTGGTTTAGCTGCGACGCAAGTCGACATTCACCAACGCATCGTGGTGATTGATATTTCTGACAGCCGTGATCAGCCAATGGTATTGATTAACCCAGAAATTATTGAGAAGCGCGGCGAAGATGGTATTGAAGAGGGCTGTTTATCTGTCCCTGGTGCTCGTGCTCTTGTGCCACGTGCTGCTGAAGTCACCGTTAAAGCTCTTAACCGTGATGGTGAAGAATATACTTTTGAAGCAGATGACCTTCTGGCGATTTGTGTACAACACGAATTAGACCACTTAGAAGGCAAACTATTTGTTGATTATCTTTCACCGCTAAAACGTAAGCGCATCAAAGAGAAGCTAGAGAAAATCAAACGCTTCAACGATAAGAATCAATAAAAATAGAGAGGTTACCTTGAGCCAATCATTACGTATTGTCTTTGCAGGTACTCCGGATTTCGCCGCCCGTCACTTGGCGGCGTTGTTGTCTTCGGAGCACGAAGTTATTGCAGTTTATACTCAGCCGGACCGTCCTGCGGGCCGAGGTAAAAAACTGACTGCCAGCCCAGTAAAAACTCTAGCGCTTGAGCATGATATTCCTGTTTATCAACCTGAGAACTTTAAATCAGATGAAGCCAAACAAGAGTTGGCTGATCTAAATGCTGATTTAATGGTCGTGGTTGCTTACGGCCTACTATTACCGCAAGCGGTTTTAGATACACCAAAACTGGGTTGTATTAATGTGCATGGTTCAATCCTGCCACGCTGGCGTGGTGCCGCACCGATTCAGCGTTCTATCTGGGCGGGTGATGCAGAAACAGGTGTAACCATCATGCAAATGGACATCGGTTTAGATACAGGCGATATGCTGAAAATTGCTACGCTGCCAATCGAAGCAACGGATACCAGCGCGTCCATGTACGAGAAACTTGCAGATCTAGGCCCACAAGCGTTGGTTGAATGTTTAGTCGATATTGCGAACGGCAATGCGAAAGCTGAAAAACAAGACGATGAGCTTGCCAATTACGCCAAGAAACTGAGCAAAGAAGAAGCTCGTATCAACTGGAGTGATGATGCAGCACACATCGAACGATGCGTTCGTGCATTTAATCCATGGCCAATGAGTCACTTTGAGGTTGCAGAAAACAGCATCAAAGTTTGGCAAAGCCGTGTTGTGGATCAAAGCTCAAACCAACCAGCTGGTACCATAATACAAGCCGACAAAACTGGTATTTATGTGGCAACAGGTAAGGGTGTATTGGTGCTAGAACAGCTTCAAGTTCCGGGCAAAAAAGCGTTGCCTGTGCAAGACATCCTAAATGCACGTGCAAGCTGGTTTGAAGTTGGCACACAACTGAGCTAAGCAGTTTTAACCACCTTATCGATGGGTGGAGATATAACCCAGACCTGATATTACACAGGATGGGCAAAGTACATTAATCACAGGGGCAGAGATGTCCCTATTGAATTTTAAGGGTTTCACCATGAATGTTCGCGCAGCAGCTGCTAACGTCCTTTTCCAAGTGGTCGACAAAGGTCATTCACTTTCTCACGCTCTTCCAGCAGCTCAAAAAACCATTCGCCCGAGAGATCATGCACTATTGCAAGAGATTTGCTACGGCGCTCTACGTTATCTCCCTCGTTTAGAGTCTATTGCCAATGAGCTGATGGAGAACCCTCTCAAGGGTAAAAAGCGCGTTTTTCACCACCTGATTCTGGTCGGGCTTTATCAATTAGGTTTCATGCGCATTCCTTCTCACGCAGCGGTTGCTGATACAGTGGAAGGAACAAAAACTCTGCGTGGTGAAAACCTAAGTGGACTCATTAACGCTGTATTGCGTAATTATCTGCGCAACCAAGAAGAGCTGGACCAATTCGCAGTTAGTCACAACGCGGGTAAATATGGTCACCCAAATTGGATTCTTAAAATGCTGCAAGAGAGCTACCCAGAGCAATGGGAAGCAATCGTAGAAGCGAACAACAGCAAAGCTCCAATGTGGTTGCGTGTGAACCGCCAGCATCATACTCGCGATGAATACCAAATCCTTCTGGACGAGGCGGAGATTGAATACACTCTTCACCCAGAAGCAGCAGATGCGATCAAACTGACTACACCTTGTGATGTCACTTTACTTCCGGGCTTTGAAAAAGGCTGGGTATCGGTACAAGATGCAGCAGCACAATTGGCGATTGATTACCTTCAACCAAAAGAAGGTGAACTGATTCTAGACTGTTGTGCGGCGCCGGGTGGTAAAACTGCGCATATTTTGGAACATACCGAAGATACAGAAGTGGTTGCACTTGATAGCGATGCGACACGACTGAATCGAGTGCACGACAACCTAGAACGTTTAAATCTGAAGGCCGATGTTATTTGTGGTGATGCACGTTATCCGCAACATTGGTGGCAAGGCGGACAATTTGATCGTATTTTGCTCGATGCTCCATGTTCTGCGACAGGTGTCATTCGTCGTCATCCGGACATCAAATGGTTACGCCGCGCGAATGATATTGATGCATTAGCCGAGCTACAACGTGAAATATTGCAGGTAATGTGGCAACAATTGAAGCCTGGTGGTACGTTAGTTTACGCAACATGCTCAATTACCCCTCAGGAAAACGTCCTGCAGGTTAAAGACTTTTTAGCGCGTACAGCTGACGCGCAACTGATTGGTTCAGATCCAGAGCAACCAGGTCGTCAAATCCTTCCTGGTGAGCAAGATATGGATGGCTTCTACTACGCTGTTATGGTTAAAAACGCGTAAGTTATTGAATCAAAGGCAGCCTCAGGCTGCCTTTGATATTAGTAGAGAATAAGAGAACAGGTATGAAAATCATCATTCTTGGTGCAGGGCAAGTTGGCGGAACACTCGCCGAAAACTTAGTGGGCGAAAACAACGATATTACTGTTGTCGATAAAAACGGTGACCGCCTCAGAGAACTGCAAGATAAATATGATTTACGCGTTGTGAATGGCCATGCCAGTCACCCTGACGTACTGAGAGAAGCAGGCGCACAAGATGCAGATATGCTGGTTGCGGTAACCAATACCGATGAAACCAATATGGCAGCCTGCCAAGTCGCTTTTACTCTGTTTAACACCCCGAACCGAATTGCCCGTATTCGTTCACCTCAATATCTTGCTGAAAAAGAAGCGTTGTTCCAGTCAGGCGCGGTACCCGTCGATCACCTAATCGCACCTGAAGAACTGGTGACAAGCTACATCGAACGCTTGGTTCAATACCCGGGCGCTCTACAAGTGGTTAGCTTTGCAGACGAGAAAGTCAGCCTAGTAGCGGTAAAAGCCTATTACGGTGGTCCACTGGTGGGTAATGCGCTATCAGCGCTACGCGAACACATGCCTCACATTGATACCCGCGTTGCAGCTATCTTCCGTCAAGGTCGACCAATCCGCCCTCAAGGCACAACCATCATTGAAGCGGATGACGAAGTGTTCTTCGTCGCAGCAAGTAACCATATTCGCTCTGTCATGAGTGAGTTGCAGCGTTTAGAAAAACCTTATCGCCGAATTATGATTGTTGGTGGCGGCAACATAGGCTCAAGCCTAGCAAAACGTCTTGAACACACTTATAGCGTTAAGCTGATTGAACGTAACTACAGCCGCGCGGAACAACTTTCCGAAGAGCTGGAGAACAGTATCGTTTTCTGTGGCGACGCCGCAGACCAAGAACTGCTCACTGAAGAGAACATCGACCAAGTTGATGTGTTCATTGCCTTAACCAACGAAGATGAAACCAACATCATGTCAGCGATGCTGGCAAAACGCCTTGGTGCGAAAAAGGTAATGGTACTGATCCAGCGTGGCGCATACGTCGATCTGGTTCAGGGTGGTGTAATTGATGTGGCGATTTCTCCGCAGCAAGCGACCATCTCAGCCCTTCTTACTCACGTTCGTCGTGCAGATATTGTTAACGTATCTTCTCTTCGCAGAGGCGCAGCTGAAGCGATTGAAGCCATCGCTCATGGTGATGAAACGACCTCAAAAGTTGTTGGCCGTGCAGTAGGTGATATTAAGCTTCCGCCGGGTACTACCATTGGTGCTATTGTACGTGGCGAAGAAGTTTTAATTGCCCATGACCGTACGGTTATTGAGCAGGATGATCACGTTGTAATGTTCCTTGTGAACAAGAAATACGTGCCGGACGTCGAAGCGTTGTTCCAGCCAAGTCCTTTCTTCTTATAGGATGCCGGCGTCACTATGCTGAATTTACGCCCCATTTTGTTTGTCGTTGGGTTAGTTCTCTCAAAACTAGCCCTGTTTATGTATGTGCCAACCATAGTCGCATTCATAACGGGTACAGGCGGATTCCTCGATTTCGCACAAGCCGTCATCATCACACACATTGTGGCTTTCATTTGTTTGACCATAGGCCGGACATCCGATTTTCGTCTCAGTGTGCGAGACATGTTCCTTATCACCAGTTTAGTGTGGACGGTTGCCAGTGCGTTCGCTGCACTGCCTTTTGTCTTCATCAACCACATCAGCTTTACCGATGCCTACTTCGAAACCATGTCTGGCTTAACGACCACAGGTTCA
Organism: Vibrio diazotrophicus; assembly: GCF_038452265.1. Taxonomy (NCBI): domain Bacteria; kingdom Pseudomonadati; phylum Pseudomonadota; class Gammaproteobacteria; order Vibrionales; family Vibrionaceae; genus Vibrio; species Vibrio diazotrophicus. The sequence continues at coordinate 35,979 of NZ_CP151842.1, read as the reverse complement.
ACCGTGTTGAGTGGGCTTGATGATATGGCGCTAAGCATCCTGTTATGGCGTTCGATTTTGCAATGGCTTGGTGGTGTAGGCTTTATCGTAATGGCGGTAGCTGTACTACCAATGCTCAACGTCGGTGGTATGAAACTGTTCCAAACGGAGTCTTCTGACTGGTCTGATAAAAGCAGCCCGCGAGCCAAAACGGTCGCGAAGAACATCGTTGCGGTCTACTTAGTGCTGACCCTGCTGTGCATTATGGGCTACATGCTGACTGGAATGGGCTTATTTGATGCCATTAACCATGCGTTCACCACGCTGTCCACTGGTGGTTACTCAACTTCTGACAGCTCAATGAATCACTTCTCTAATGGTGCTCATTGGATTGCTACTCTGTTTATGTTCCTTGGTGGACTGCCATTCCTGCTGTTTGTGGCTACGTTGAGAAAACGTAGCCCTATGGTGCTGTTGAAGGATGCACAGGTACAAGGGTTCTTCCTGCTGTTCATTGTTGCAAGTCTAGTGGTTGCGGCATGGCTCAATCTTAACAATGGCTACTCAGTACTGGACGCTCTGCGCGTATCCATGTTCAACATTGTTTCCGTGGTCACCACCACAGGGTATGGGCTTGATGACTTCACGGCTTGGGGCGCACTTCCAACCACGCTATTTGGTTTTATTATGATGGTGGGAGCCTGTTCAGGTTCGACGGCGGGTGGTATTAAAATCTTCCGTTTCCAAATCTGCTTCGCCTTACTGAAAAACCAGATGATGAGGCTGATTCACCCAAATGGCGTTTTCGTTCAGCGTTATAACCAACGCCCTGTGAATGAAGATATTGTCCGCTCCGTGGTTGCTTTCGGTCTTACCTTTGCTATCACCATCATTTTAATTGCTGGTTGTTTATCCGCGATGGGACTGGACCCTGTGACCAGTATTTCAGGGTCGATAACCGCAGTTGCAAACGTCGGACCGGGAATGGGTACAGTCATTGGTCCAACGGGTAACTTTGCCCCACTGCCGGATGCGGCAAAATGGGTGTTAAGTTTTGGCATGCTGATGGGGCGTTTAGAGATTTTGACGATACTGGTGTTATTCTTCCCAGCGTTCTGGAGACGCTAATCATGAAATGTATCCCTACTTCAGTGGCAATCGCTTTAATTGCCATCACTGCTAATGCAGCAGCTAGCCAAGTCATCGAACTAGAGGATGGACGTAAAGTTCAGCTCAATGATGATTTTACTTGGCAATATGTTCAGCCTGAAAATACTCATCAAGCAACAGCCCTTGCTGTAGCTGCGCCCATTATCTCTTCACAACGCGGGACAACACTCGTACTTGAAAGCGGCAAACCAAGCCTGCAACTGTCTGACTCTGGTGTGGATATTGTTATTGGTACCGCAAGTTACCAAAATGGTAAGGTCGTTTTACCAACCGCTATCACCAACCAAAGTTCGCTATCGGTGATCAATGTTCAACTCAAGATAGAGCTTTTGGACAGCCAGGGGAAAAAGCTTGCAGAGCAAGAAACGACGGTTTGGCAATCTATAAAACGTCTGGCGGACACCTATCTGCGACCAAAGACAGCCGCAGAAGGCAAAGTGATAGAAATTGAAGTGCCGAAAGCAGAGAGCTATCAGCTTATTGCGACGGTTTCAAACCTAGAAACCCGCTAAATCGGATTTACGTACAGATAGATCGCCAAGAAGTGGCAAGCGCAGCCCGCTAGTACAAAGCCATGCCAAATCGCGTGGTTATATGGGATGCGCTTCGCTACGTAGAAAATCACACCCAGTGAATAAACCACACCACCCGCCGCCAGTAGTGTTAAACCGCCCACATCCAGATTCAAAGCTAGCTGGTAAATAACCACCAAAGATAACCAGCCCATTGCGAGATACGAGAACAGGGAAAAACGCTTAAATCGATACACAAAAGCGATTTTCATGACGATACCCAACAGAGCAATCGACCAGATCACTATCATCAAACCAAAAGCAAGCGGAGTGCGTAAGCCAACGAGCAGGAAAGGGGTATAGCTACCCGCGATCAATAAGTAAATGGCACAGTGGTCGAAGATTTTTAACCAATGTTTCGCTCTTTGATGAGGAACGGCGTGGTAAAGTGTCGAAGCAAGAAACAGTGCGATCATGCTGCCACCATATACGCTCATGCTGGCAATAGTCAGGGCATCTGCACTATGGTTTACCGCTTTTACCAGCAATAAAACCAAGCCAACAATACCTAATATCAAGCCAATACCATGACTAATCGCATTGGCTATTTCTTCTTTCACACTGTATTCACTCACTGACATACCACACCCACATAGAACAGGACAGTAGGCAGATTATGACACATTCAGCTTACAACTGTAAGCTAGAAATGTTAATTTTTAGTTAAGCGACTATGAGTGAGAATCCAGATATTCAAGAACTCTTGTCCCAGCAGCTTGTGGTGATTCACCGCTAGTAATCGTCATTTGACGTTTTAGTTCTCCTAAACCCAAAAGACTCGCCAGCATGCCTGTCGCCCCTCTTTGGTAGCGATCAATTTCAAACCACATTTGCAAAGAGTCCTTGTCGCGGTAAGCCACAATTTCTAACTCACGCCAGCGACCATGAAAAGGCCCAGTGGTCGGAACAAACTCGAACTCTTGCACAAATGGCAGTGCAAAGCCTTTTGCAGCTTCACACTCAACTTGGCGTAAGCGCAACCCGTGTTCTTCCAACTCAGAAAAAATACCATCCATCAAAGGATCAGGCCGAACGGTCAAAATATCTTTATCGGTCGGATCAAGCGCCATCGCAATATCGAGACCAGTCTCCAACCAAACTTTGGCATCGCCAATAGTCACCGGGGTGTTCCAAGGCACATCCATCTCAACATCAAAATCGCGCGTCTCGCCAGGCTGAATAGTAAATGAATACGGGAGCGACCAATCCGCTAGAACGTAAGTGCGATGTTCTTTACGCTTACGTGAACCTTGCTGTTTGGAACTGTCTTCGAATACTTCTTCTACATAGCGGCAGCAAAGTTTTAATTCAATATTATCAATATCCTGCGCACTCGAACCGCCATAAACATGGACGGTAAATTTCACCGATTGGCCAGGATAAAGTACTTCTTGTTGAAGAACGGAATCCACCTTTGCGGAACCTATTCCAAAACTTGCGAGGGTTTTCTTGAGAAACGACATACACACCTCCTTCTATCGCTATTCATAGTAAAGCGCATTCCATAGTAAAACGTATGAATAAAAAAACTCAATTGCAGTTCTCACACAATCAATTCATTTTTTTTAACATATTGACTGGTTAACTATCGACCAATTGAAAACTTGGTGCTAATCTAACTTCGATATTATTTATATCGTTATTCCTAGACAATTTAAGTGGATTGGCGATTGCCAGAAGGAGCCATCCTTCAAACACCTCGGTGCCAGAAGAGCAGCTCATAGTTGCCTAGGTCCATTACATCGGCAATGGATATGCCTGACTGTTAGGTAAATGAATGCGCCCAACAACTGTCAGGTTTTCGCACACAAACCGTAGTGCAATGCGTCGTCGTAGTGGCTTCGTTGCTGCGCCGGTTGCGAAAAAGCTCGCACCTGCAAAAACTCTTGTTGAGACCAATGCACTGACTGCATCGCCAGAGACAAAAGTCGAACAGGCTGCTTAATATAGAAAAGCGCAGATTGCTTATAAATAGCAATATGCGCTTTTTTCTTTTCTACTTTTTCCTACATTTGATACCTTTAGCTTAAAACCATTAAAAGAATGTGGAGAAAGCTATGAAGTGTCACCGTATTGAAGAATTGCTGGAGTTACTTGAGCCTGAATGGCAAAAAGATTCTGAATGCAACTTACTACAATTCATCGTGAAATTAGCAGGCGAAGCGGGTTACAAAGGTCAGTTGGAAGAACTCACTGACGATGTTCTCATTTATCACCTTAAAATGCGTAACAGCGCTAAAGATGAAGTCATTCCCGGATTGAAGAAAGATTACGAAGATGATTTTAAAACCGCACTGCTTCGTGCTCGTGGTGTCATCAAAGATTAAGAAACTCATCGAACGGAGCGACTTTCATGTCGCTCTTTTTTGTTATCACCGTTTTTTTAGCAACGAGTTTGTGTTGATAACTGACCAGAAATACACATTTTGTTGTTAAAGATTGATTGCCTTAAAGAAATAAAAATGTTGATGGCGTTATAATCGCCCACTTATTAAAACAATACTCATCCTTCTCACTGAGTGCGGAAGGGGAAAGCAATGTCAGAGAGTGCCGTCATTTTGAAACGGCACCAAAAAGCCCAAAGGAATATTCCATGAGTCAGGACAAAATAGACATTAAAGATGTGACTCCCAAAGTCTTTAATCCCAAAACCCACAAAGGTCAGGAAGGAGACAGATTCAACCCGAGCAAAGGGATATACGTTCGAGAAAGTAAAGGCACTTACCAGAAACTGCGTCGCTATGGTGGCTGGTTCTTATTATTACTTTTTGGATTGGTACCTTGGATCTCTTACGGCGATCGCCAAGCTATTCTATTGGATATGGGTAACCAACAGTTCAACTTTTTCGGCACCACACTTTATCCGCAAGATTTAACCTTGCTTGCACTCCTGTTTATGATTGCCGCATTCGGACTGTTCTTCCTGACCACATTCTTAGGACGAGTATGGTGTGGCTACCTCTGCCCACAAACCGTATGGACCTTTATGTACATATGGTTTGAAGAAAAGCTCGAAGGCAGCGCCAATAAACGTCGTAAGCAAGATGAAGGCAAAATGACGGCTAAACTGGCGATGCGTAAAACGCTCAAGCATATTGCTTGGTTTGCGATTGCGTTAATCACCGGTTTCACTTTTGTTGGCTATTTCGTGCCTATTCGCGACCTAGTTATCGACTTTTTCACTATAAATGCAACTTTCTGGCCGGTGTTCTGGGTTCTGTTCTTTGCCATCTGTACTTATGGTAATGCGGGTTGGATGCGTTCAATCATGTGCATTCACATGTGTCCTTACGCTCGTTTCCAATCTGCTATGTTTGATAAAGACACCTTCATTGTTGGCTACAACACCGATCGCGGTGAACAACGTGGACCTCGTTCACGCAAAGCCGATCCTAAAGCACTAGGTTTGGGTGACTGTATTGACTGCGACTTGTGTGTTCAGGTGTGCCCTACTGGTATCGATATTCGTGACGGCTTACAGTATGAGTGTATCAACTGTGGTGCCTGTATCGATGCTTGTGATACTACGATGGAACGTATGGGCTATGAGAAAGGTTTGATTAGCTACACCACAGAGCATCGTCTATCCGGTAAACACACCAAAGTTATGCGTCCAAAACTGATTGGCTATGGTGCAGTGTTACTGGTTATGTGCGGGCTGTTTGTCGCTCAAATTGCCGCGGTCGACCCTGCTGGTCTAAGCGTGATTCGCGATCGTAACCAGTTATTTAGAACCAATAGCGCAGGTGAAGTAGAAAATACCTACACGCTAAAAGTCATCAACAAAACACAACAGACCCAAGATTATCAACTTGATGTCTCAGGGCTCACTGATGTGACTTGGTATGGTAAACAAACAGTACAGGTGAAACCGGGCGAAGTGGTCAACCTACCAATGAGTTTAGGTGTCAAACCGGATAGCTTAAGTTCTCCTGTTGCGACAATTCAGTTTATACTCAGCGACGATACCAACCAATTCACGATAGAAGTTGAAAGCCGCTTTATTAAGAAGCTATAGACTTCATCATTATCAAAGGAAAAGGGCTCAGTAATGAGCCCTTTTTAATCAATGACTCAAGCAACGTTTCACTTTGACGCATTAACTCCCGATCTCATGTGGTACGCACTAGAGAGCATCGGTATTCGTGCAGAATCAGGCTTTCTTGCTCTTAACAGCTATGAAAACCGTGTGTATCAGTTTGTGGATGAAGACAAACGACGCTTCGTCGTAAAGTTCTATCGTCCAGAACGCTGGACAGCCGACCAAATTCGCGAAGAACATGAATTTGCACTCGAATTGGCAGAAGCGGAGATCCCGCTAGTCCCACCACTGGTCATCAACGGTGCTAGCCTTCATCACTATCAAGGCTATGACTTTGCACTTTTCAATAGTGTCGGTGGTCGTCAATTTGAAGTCGATAACGAAGAACAATTGGAATGGGTGGGTCGCTTTTTAGGACGAATTCATAAAATCGGTTCTGAGAAAACTTTCCAACATAGACCAACTTTGAGCTTGGAAGAATACCTATACCAGCCTCGAGAGCTGCTACAAAACTCTCAGTGCATTCCAATGCATTTAGAGAATGTATTCTTTAATGACCTAGACTATCTGATCAAGAAAATCGAGCAGCAATGGTCAAGTAAACATGCAAACATCCGCCTCCATGGCGACTGCCATCCCGGTAATATTTTATGGCGTGACGGTCCTATGTTCGTCGATCTCGATGACGCTCGTAATGGCCCTGCCGTGCAAGATCTGTGGATGCTACTTAACGGTGAAAGACAAGATAAGCTCGTTCAACTGGATATTTTGCTTGAAGGCTACCAAGAGTTTTGCGATTTTAACGTCTCGGAATTGAAACTAATTGAGCCACTTCGTGGTCTACGAATGGTGCACTACATGGCTTGGTTGGCAAAACGTTGGGATGACCCAGCATTCCCAATCGCCTTTCCTTGGTTCAACGATCCTAAATATTGGGAAAGCCAAGTGCTGTCATTCAAAGAACAAATCTCAGCATTAGACGAGCCTGCGCTCTCACTGATGCCACAATGTTAATTTATTGCCTATAAAAGGAAAAATGGAGTCCGTAATGAAAAAATTGTTTGCACTAGTTGCAACCCTGATGTTCAGCCTTTCGGCTTACGCAACAGACTTTCAGGAAGGAGTGCACTACAAAGAGCTCGACCTAACCCCTTCTTCAAAACCTAACGTAGTAGAGTATTTCTCTTTTTACTGCCCGCACTGTAATTCGTTTGAGCCGATCATTGCCCAACTAAAAGACAAACTGCCAGAAGGCGTGAAACTGCAAAAGAATCACGTATCTTTCATGGGCGGTAACATGGGTAAATCAATGAGCAAAGCTTACGCAACTATGATTGCACTAGGCGTTGAAGATAAAATGATACCTGTCATGTTCAATCGTATTCACAACTTGCGTAAGCCACCAAAAGACGATCAAGAGCTTCGTCAGATCTTTACTGATGAAGGTATTGATGGCGGCAAGTTCGACGCTGCATTTAACGGCTTTGCGGTAGATTCTATGGTTCGTCGTTTTGACAAACAGTTCCAAGAAAGTGGTCTAAGCGGTGTACCTTCCGTAATCGTGAACAACCACTACTTGGTTCAGGCTCAAGGCATCAAAACATTGGATGAATACTTCGAGTTGGTGAACTTCTTAGTCAATAAGAAATAAACACAAGAAAGGGAGCTCAAGCTCCCTTTTGTTTTTGATTAAGATTTATAAATCTCTTCCAACATCTTATCTTTGTCTTGCCACACATCCCCCAACCACTGCTGAAACTGACGTTTATATGGCTTGTCATTGAAATAATCGCCAGAAACATTCTCATCAACAGGCAATACTCGAACACGCACGACAACTCTTTTCATACGCCCCATCAACATGTCTCGGAATGGCTTTTCTAAATTGTCTGGATACGCCAGAGTGACATCTATAATGTTTTCAAACTGCTCACCCATCGCCGCTAAGGTATAAGCCATACCACCGGATTTCGGCGGCAGAAGGTGCTGATAAGAAGAACGTACCGCTTGCTGCTTGTGGGTATCAAAACGAGTACCTTCAACATAGTTAACCACTGTGGTCGGATGGAACTTAAACTTCTCGCATGAGCGGCGAGTGGTTTGTAAATCCTGACCACGTTTTTCCGGATGACGAAGCAAATATTCACGGGAATAACGACGCATAAAAGGCATATCAAGCGCCCAACAACCCATTCCAACAAAAGGCACATACAGGAGCTGATGCTTTAAGAAAAACTTCGGCATAGGTATACGATCCTTAAATACCGAGCACAGCACAACAATATCCGTCCAGCTCAAATGATTGCTGATCAGCAAGTACCAGCCATCTTTCTTTAGGTCTTCTCCCCCTTCAATATCCCACTGCACAGGATTTGAAACAGCAAGTAATCCCGCATTCACCGTCGCCCACATCCACATCGCTTTATCTGCCATCTGAGTGGCTCGCGCTTTCAGTTTCGGGGTTGGCAACAGAACTTTAATGACAGCAATTGCACAGATGATCAGAGAGCTTATCGCCGTATTAACGATAACCAATAATGCATTGATAATGAGCAAAAAATAAGACAACGCAGAGCCTTCAATTCAATGAACAAAAAATAAGCGCCCAATTATACAAGTTTGTTCGTTTTTTAAAATATCGTTCAGCAATGGTCAGAGTACTCATAGCCAGAACTTATTAATACGCATCGACCAATCACCCATTTCTGTTAGCTAATCGACTGAGAAGTAAGTTGTTTGAGTAACCTGTCCATCGCACGATAACCCAATGCTTCCGCAAGATGAGCACGATTTATCTGCAACTCGCCCTGTAGATCAGCAATCGTACGCGCGACTTTGATGATGCGATGATACGCCCGAACAGACAACCCCAAACGGTGCAGTGCATTTTCTAGAAACTCAGCATCCGGCTTAGTTAAAGGGCAAACTTGCTCTATCTCTCGGCTTTGCAGCAAGGCATTCACTTTTCCGCTTCGCTCTAACATTATTTCACGAGCTTGCAGCACTCGCTCTTTGACCATCGCCGTAGGCTCTCCCCTGTCTCCACCATTAGACAGCGTGCCTTTCGGTAAAGCGGGGATCTCTATCGACATATCAAACCTGTCGAGCAATGGGCCAGACAGGCGACTCAAATAACGCAAAATCACCTGCGGATTAACTCTCGCCTGCTCTCCTTCGTGATACCCCGTCGGACTTGGGTTTAATGCCCCCACCAGCTGAAAGCGGGCAGGAAAACGAGTCTTACCTTGCACGCGAGAAATAATGATTTCGCCAGATTCCAAAGGTTCACGTAGTGAGTCTAAGACTTTTCGTTCGAACTCGGGCATCTCGTCGAGAAACAGCAATCCATTGTGAGCGAGAGAAATTTCTCCCGGACGAGGAATAGAACCTCCGCCCACTAACGCCGCCATCGAGCTGGAGTGATGAGGCGAACGAAACGGCCTTTGCTTCCAGTTGTGAATATTAATCTCTTGCTGAGTGAGAGAAGCGACAGAGGCGGTTTCCATCGCCTCAACGTCGCTCATTGGCGGCAATAAATCACACAAGCGCGAAGCCAGCATGGTTTTGCCTGTTCCGGGTGGCCCCAAAAACAGCAGATTATGGTTACCCGCCGCTGCAATTTCTAAAGCTCGCTTGCCCTGTTGTTGACCGATAATATCTTGCAAGTCTCTTTGAGTGCGTACGCTTGGTGCGATATTTGAACTCTCAAACAAGCTCAGTGTTTTGTGTCCACAAAGGTCTGCACACACTTCCAGTAAAGTTTGCGCTGATTTATGTAGCTTTCTGTCTACGAGAGCTGCCTGATCGCCATTCCAATGCGGAACAACCAAACAACGACTCTTTTTCGACGCCGCTAACGCCGCTGGTAACACTCCCTTTACGCGACGAAGCTCACCCGACAGAGCAAGTTCACCGATAAATTCGTGTTTATTCAAACTGGTTTGCGAAATTTGGTTCGAAGCAGCCAAGATGCCTAGAGCAATAGGCAAATCGAACCTTCCTCCTTCCTTGGGCAGATCAGCCGGAGCTAAGTTGACCGTGATTTTTTTGGCTGGAAACACAAACTGAGAATTGATAATGGCACTACGCACTCTGTCTCTTGATTCCTTTACGGTGGTTTCAGGTAACCCCACCAGAGTGAACCCCGGCATGCCGTTACTAATATGAACTTCCACTGTCACTGAAGGTGCTTCCACACCCACACTTGCCCGGCTATGAATAATCGCGAGTCCCATTTTTTCCCTTATTCTTTGATTAACAATCACTCAGCAGCCAATCGAGTCTCCAATCGGCTAGTAGCAATTGTTATATATCGTGGCAGTTCAAAACGAGAATGTGAAAAAAGAATGAGTTTTTGCTTGTCATGTAACGGAGATGTGTGTTACCACTAGAGACGCAAACAATTGCGCATACTATTAAAACGATTTTTTAGAGCAAATAATGAATTTGAACGCCCGCTTTAACTCTCTGATTACCCTGATTATCGTGGTCATTATTAAGACCGCGCGGGGACTTGCAGGCGTAAAATAATTGCCAAGATTCAAAAAGCCCCCGCACTGAAAAGTCCGGGGGCTTTTTTACAACTTTTATACTTAGACAGAATAAAAAGCACATACTGATTAATACCTAATCTGATATGTCAGGAAGAATGGGAGCGCACATGACGTGCAAACACAACACAACAAACAATCACAGCGATTCAAATCGCAATAACGGAGGCATACGATGACGGGAGCGCAACTAGTCGTAGCCGCTTTAAAACAGCAGGGTATCAAGACCGTTTTTGGTTATCCGGGTGGCGCCATCATGCCCATCTATGATGCTTTGTATGATGGCGGAGTAGAACACATACTGTGTCGCCACGAACAAGGTGCTGCAATGGCTGCCATCGGTATGGCCAGAGCAACTCAAGACGTAGCAGTATGTATGGCAACATCAGGCCCTGGAGCCACTAACCTTGTAACCGGCCTTGCCGATGCCTTTCTAGATTCCGTTCCACTCGTTGCTATCACAGGTCAGGTCGCCAGCTCTCACATTGGTACTGACGCTTTCCAAGAAATGGATGTGATAGGTATGTCTCTCTCTTGTACCAAGCACAGCTACCTCGTTACCGATATTAATGAGCTTGCTCCAACACTTGCAGAAGCATTTGAAGTTGCCAAAACTGGCCGCCCAGGTCCTGTTATCGTTGATATCGCTAAAGATGTGCAACTTGGTCAAGCACCAGTGACTTCGCTACCGAGTTTTACCCCACCAGCGATTCCTCAAGTTGACCCTCAGCAGTTAGTCAAAGCTCAGCAGCTTATGACAGAAAGCAAACGTCCTGTTTTGTATGTCGGCGGTGGTGTTCAACTGGCTCATGCTACCGACTGCGTGCGCAACTTCTTACGTTTGAACCCAATGCCTTCAGTGAGCACACTGAAAGGTTTGGGAACCATCGAGCGCCACGACCCACATTACCTTGGTATGTTGGGTATGCACGGTACCAAAGCCGCTAACCTAGTCGTTCAGGAAAGCGATTTGTTGATCGTTGTCGGTGCTCGTTTTGATGACCGTGTGACCGGCAAGCTGGATACTTTTGCTCCGCACGCGAAAGTCATTCACATTGATATTGATGCAGCGGAATTCAACAAACTGCGTAAAGCAAATGCTGCGCTGCGTGGTGACATCAACAGTATCTTGCCTCAGCTAGAACTGAGCCACGACATTGCTCCTTGGGTTCACCACAGTGAAAGCTTACGTAGTGGCTTTAAATGGCGCTATGACCATCCGGGTGATCTTATTTATGCCCCACTGCTATTGAAGCAACTGTCTGACATGATGCCGGATAGCTCAATTGTTTCTACCGACGTAGGCCAACACCAGATGTGGGCTGCACAGCATATCCAACCTCGTATGCCACAAAACTTCATCTCGTCAGCGGGTCTAGGCACGATGGGCTTTGGTTTACCTGCGGCGATGGGTGCAGCTGTCGCTCGTCCAGAAGACCAATCGATTCTGGTTTCTGGAGACGGTTCGTTCATGATGAACGTCCAAGAACTTGGCACTCTGAAACGCCGTAAAATTCCGGTGAAGATGGTTCTGTTGAACAACCAACGCTTGGGTATGGTTCGTCAGTGGCAATCACTATTCTTCGATGGTCGCCACAGTGAAACTATCCTAGATGACAACCCAGATTTCGTCATGCTGGCAAAAGCCTTCGATATTCCGGGCAAAACCATCACTAAGAAAGAAGAAGTTGAACCCGCATTAAAAGAGATGCTTGAAAGCAAAACCGCTTATCTGCTTCATGTCTTAATTGATGAAGAAGAAAACGTATGGCCGCTGGTACCACCGGGCGCATCCAACAATGACATGCTAGAGAACACTTAAGAGAGGCTCACCATGCAAAGATATCTGTTAGACATCAAAGCAGACGATAAACCAGTACTACTTGAGCGTGTTCTGCGTGTTATTCGCCACCGCGGTTTTATCATTAGACAAGTAGCGGCAACTCAAAACCATGAAAGCAAGGTTGCAAGTGTAGAGATTATTGTCGACAGCGACAGACCAATCACAACTTTGACCAACCAGATTGAAAAATTATGGGATGTTCGCACTGTTGATGTGACCAACATCAGAAACGACGAGCTGCCAAATAACAATTTACAACAACAAATTTGCGCTTAAAGCATTAGTTCTTAAAGCCACTAATTTATAAAGAAATAAGGTAAGGAAACACAACATGCCTAAATACCGTTCGGCCACCACAACACATGGACGCAATATGGCTGGAGCACGCGCACTATGGCGTGCCACTGGCGTCAAAGAAGAAGATTTCGGTAAACCGATTATCGCTGTCGTCAACTCATTCACTCAGTTCGTTCCGGGTCACGTTCACCTAAAAGATTTAGGTCAGCTAGTTGCCGCAGAAATTGAAGCCGCAGGCGGCATCGCAAAAGAATTCAACACCATCGCGGTTGATGATGGTATCGCAATGGGCCACGGCGGCATGCTTTACTCATTGCCATCTCGTGAACTTATCGCAGACTCAGTAGAGTACATGGTGAATGCACACTGTGCAGACGCTATGGTGTGTATCTCCAACTGTGACAAAATCACTCCGGGGATGCTAATGGCGTCAATGCGCCTGAATATTCCGGTGATATTTGTTTCTGGTGGTCCAATGGAAGCCGGTAAAACCAAGCTTTCTGATCAGATCATCAAGCTAGACCTTGTTGATGCCATGATGCAAGGTGCTGACCCTAAAGTCTCTGATGCGCAAAGTGAGCAAATAGAACGCTCTGCATGCCCGACCTGTGGTTCTTGTTCAGGTATGTTCACCGCAAACTCAATGAACTGTCTGACAGAAGCTCTCGGTCTTTCTCAACCGGGTAACGGTTCTATGCTTGCAACGCATGCTGATCGTAAAGAACTGTTCCTCAATGCAGGCCGTCGTATCGTTGAACTGACAAAACGTTACTACGAGCAAGATGATGTAACCGCTCTGCCACGCAATATCGCGAACAAAGATGCGTTCGAAAACGCAATGGCGTTAGATATCGCAATGGGTGGTTCAACTAACACGGTTCTTCACTTGCTTGCTGCGGCTCAAGAAGGCGACGTGGATTTCGATATGACCGATATCGACCGCATGTCTCGCTTAATTCCGCATCTGTGTAAAGTGGCGCCATCAACTCAGAAATACCACATGGAAGACGTTCACCGCGCTGGTGGCGTAATGGGTATTTTGGGCGAACTCAACCGTGCTGGCTTGCTACATGCTAAAACCAACACGGTGCTAGGTTTAACGATGGAAGAGCAGCTTAGCCAATACGATGTGATGCAAACCAATTCGGACGCGGTAAAAGACTTTTTCCGCGCAGGCCCTGCGGGTATCCGTACAACTAAAGCCTTCTCGCAAGACTGCCGTTGGGACACGCTGGACGTTGACCGTAAAGAAGGTTGTATCCGTGAGAAACAATACGCTTTCAGCCAAGACGGTGGCCTAGCTGTACTTAGCGGTAACATCGCGTTGGACGGCTGTATCGTTAAAACTGCAGGTGTGGATGAAAGTATCCTCAAGTTCGAAGGCCCAGCAGTGGTATTTGAAAGCCAAGAAGATGCGGTTGAAGGCATTCTTGGTGGTAAAGTGAAATCTGGCGATGTGGTCGTTATCCGTTACGAAGGCCCTAAAGGTGGTCCGGGCATGCAAGAGATGCTTTACCCAACCACATACCTAAAATCTATGGGTCTAGGTAAAGAGTGTGCACTATTAACTGACGGTCGCTTCTCTGGCGGTACTTCTGGTCTATCTATTGGTCACGTTTCTCCTGAAGCAGCGAATGGTGGCACGATTGGTCTAGTAAAAGCGGGCGACACTATCTCAATCGACATTCCAAACCGTACTATTTCTCTACAAGTATCAGAGCAGGAGCTGGCTGAGCGCCGTGCTGAACAAGATAAACTTGGTTGGAAGCCGGTTGATCGTCAACGTGAAGTTTCTTTTGCACTAAAAGCTTATGCCAGCATGGCAACCAGTGCTGACAAAGGTGCGGTGCGAGATAAATCTAAGCTAGAGGGCTAGCTTTATGACCTTAACCCAACAAACTGGCGCAGATTATCTGCGCCAAGTCCTTCGCGCTCCTGTCTATGAGGTGGCAAATGTCACGCCACTTCAAGATATGCCTCGTCTGACTGCTCGTATCGGTAACCAAGTGCAGATCAAGCGTGAAGACCGCCAGCCAGTGCACTCGTTTAAATTGCGTGGTGCTTACAACATGGTGGCGAACCTGACCGAAGAGCAAAAAGCCGCTGGGGTTATCGCGGCATCTGCGGGCAACCATGCTCAAGGTATGGCGCTGTCAGGGACTAAACTTGGTATCAAAACCACCATAGTTATGCCTCGCACCACACCGGATATCAAGGTTGAAGCGGTTCGCGGTTTTGGCGGCAACGTCATTCTTCACGGCAGCAATTTTGACGAAGCGAAAGCAGAAGCTGAGCGTCTGTCGGTAGAAAACGGTTATACCTTTGTGCCACCTTTTGACCACCCATTGGTCATCGCAGGTCAAGGCACTATCGGTATGGAGATGCTGCAACAAAACGGCCATCTCGATTACATTTTTGTCCCGGTTGGCGGCGGCGGTTTAGCAGCGGGTGTTGCGGTACTGGTTAAGCAGTTGATGCCGGAAATCAAAGTCATTGCGGTAGAACCTGAAGATTCAGCCTGTTTAAAAGCTGCTCTGGATGCAGGTGAACCTGTAGTACTTGACCAAGTCAGCATGTTTGCCGACGGTGTGGCAGTAAAACGCATCGGTGATGAAACCTTCCGCTTATGTCAGCAATATCTGGACGGTCATATCACGGTATCAAGTGATGAAATCTGCGCCGCTGTAAAAGACATCTTTGAAGATACTCGCGCAATTGCCGAGCCTTCAGGCGCTTTAGCTCTGGCTGGATTGAAAAAATTCGCCGAGAAAAACCAACTGAAAGATAAAAAGCTGGCAACCGTGCTATCGGGTGCGAACACCAATTTCCACGGTCTGCGTTATGTTTCTGAGCGCTGTGAATTGGGTGAAAAACGCGAAGGCTTACTTGCGGTCACCATTCCAGAGCAGAAAGGTGCGTTCTTTAAGTTCTGCCAAATCATTGGCAACCGTGCAGTGACAGAGTTCAACTACCGTTATAGCGATGACGAACTAGCAAACATCTTTGTCGGTGTTCGTCTGGTAGGTGGTCAGGAAGAGCTACAATCCATCATCAAAGAATTGCATAACTCTGGTTATCCAGTTCAGGATCTCTCTGACGATGAAATGGCGAAACTGCACACCCGCTATATGATTGGTGGTAAACCATCGAAACCATTGAAAGAGCGTTTATACAGCTTCGAATTTCCTGAATATCCGGGCGCACTGCTTAAGTTCTTAAGTACCCTCGGTACTCACTGGAACATCAGTCTGTTCAACTACCGTAACCACGGTGCTGACTATGGTCGCGTACTGTGTGGCTTTGAACTTGAACAATCTGATTTAGAACGTTTCTCTGCTCATCTGGTTGAGCTGGGCTATCGCTGTAAAGATGAAACCGACAACCCGTCTTACCGTTTCTTCTTAGCGAAATAGCAACTTCAGTACGAAAGCCATCGAAAGTCGATGGCTTTTCTTTTTCTGCTTGTTTTGGCTTTGGCGCAAAAGAAAAGCTCCCACCAATGGCAGGAGCTTTAATGACACTTCGATTTCTAAGTCTTACTTGTTCAGATCAAAACGGTCTGCGTTCATCACTTTAGTCCAAGCGGCGATGAAGTCTTTTACGAACTTCTCTTGGTTGTCATCTTGAGCATACACTTCCGCGTATGAGCGCAAGACAGAGTTTGAACCAAACACTAGGTCAGCACGAGTTGCAGTGAACTTAGCTTCGTCAGTCTTACGGTCACAGATGTCGTAAGAGTTACGACCCGTTGGTTTCCAAGTAAATGCCATGTCGGTAAGGTTAACGAAGAAATCGTTACTCAAAGTACCTACGCGGTCTGTAAACACGCCGTGTTTGCTGCCACCGTGGTTAGTACCTAGTACACGCATACCACCAATAAGCACTGTCATTTCTGGCGCTGTCAAACCAAGCAGTTGAGCACGGTCTAGCAACATTTCTTCAGGTGTCACTGTGTAATGTTTCTTCTGCCAGTTACGGAAACCGTCTGCGACAGGCTCAAGTACATCAAATGATTCGGCATCGGTTTGTTCTGCTGTCGCATCACCACGACCCGCTGCAAATGGTACTTTAAAGTCGTAACCGGCTGCTTTAACCGCTTTCTCGATACCAACGTTACCTGCAAGAACAATCGTATCTGCAATGCTGATACCAAACTCTTGTGCAATCTTAGTTAATTCAGCAAGCACTCGAGCTAGACGCTCTGGCTCGTTACCTTCCCATGCGTTTTGTGGAGCAAGGCGAATACGAGCACCGTTTGCACCACCACGTAGATCGGAGTTACGGAAAGTACGCGCACTATCCCATGCTGTTGAAACCAAATCAGAAACAGTTAGGTCAGTTGCTGCAATTTTCGCTTTAACCGCTTCAACATCGTAACCAGTTACGCCTGCTGGAATAGGGTCTTGCCAAATCAAATCTTCTGCAGGTACATCTGGACCAACATAGTTTGCTTTCGGACCTAAATCGCGGTGCGTCAGTTTGAACCAAGCACGCGCAAACACTTCGTTAAAGTACGCTGGATCTTGGTAGAAACGCTCAGAAATCTTACGGTATTCTGGGTCAACTTTCAGTGCCATGTCGGCATCCGTCATCATTGGGTTGTAACGGATTGATGGGTCTTCAACGTCTACTGGTTTGTCTTGTTCAGCGATGTCTACTGGCTCATATTGCCATGCACCTGCAGGGCTCTTAGTCAGTTTCCACTCGTGCTCTAGTAGCATCTTGAAGAAGCCGTTGTCCCACTGTGTTGGATGAGTTGTCCATGCGCCTTCGATACCACTTGTCACTGTATCGCGACCGATACCTCGTGATTTATGGTTGTTCCAGCCCAGACCTTGCTCTTCAACGTCAGCACCTTCTGGATCTGGACCTAGGTTTTCAGCTTTGCCGTTACCGTGAGCTTTACCCACAGTATGACCACCAGCCGTTAGCGCTACGGTTTCTTCATCGTTCATTGCCATGCGAGCGAACGTCACACGCATGTCAGCCGCAGTTTTTAGTGGGTCAGGTTTTCCGTCGACACCTTCTGGGTTTACGTAAATTAAGCCCATCATTACGGCTGCTAGAGGGTTTTCTAGGTCACGTTCACCGGAGTAACGGCTACCTTCGCCACCACTCTTCGCTAACCACTCTTTTTCAGAACCCCAGTAAATGTCTTTTTCTGGGTGCCAGATATCTTCACGGCCGAACGCAAAACCAAAGGTTTTTAGACCCATTGATTCATAAGCAATATTACCTGCAAGAATCATCAAGTCAGCCCAGCTGATTTTGTTGCCGTATTTTTTCTTGATTGGCCATAGTAGGCGACGCGCTTTATCTAAGTTCGCGTTATCTGGCCATGAGTTGAGAGGAGCAAAGCGCTGGTTACCGGTAGAAGCTCCACCGCGACCATCCGCAGTACGGTAGCTACCTGCTGAGTGCCAAGCCATACGAATCATTAAACCGCCGTAGTGACCCCAGTCTGCTGGCCACCATTCTTGGCTATCTGTCATTAATGCTGTTAGGTCTTTTTTCAAAGCTTCTACATCAAGCTTTTTAAGTTCTTCTCGGTAACTAAAGTCTTCACCAAGTGGGTTGGTTTTCTTATCGTGTTGATGAAGGATGTCCAAGTTTAGAGCATTCGGCCACCAAGCCATTACCGAAGATCCCGTTGATGTCATGCCGCCATGCATCACCGGGCACTTTCCTGCAGAGTTGTGATCTTTCTTATCCATTGAGCATGCTCCTTTCAAAGCGAAGTTCTGTCTGTCGTTCTTACACCCAAAACCTATTATCTAGACGCTAATTGTTCTCTATTTCGAAATAGGTTTTATGTCTCTTTGTTATTTCAACAATGAGTATATGAGTAGCCTGAAATATGATCACATTCTTTAAACCGATTTAATCAATAAGAGAAATCTATTAAACAACTCCAAAAATAAAATCAGTCATGAACTTCAAACCAACACTTAAAAATCAAAAAGTTAAAATAACGAAGAAATTAACGCCAAACATAAAGGATAGTTGTTAATGGTATTTAAACCATTTAAAAGGAAATAAATTTAGTCAGCATAAAGTAAAAACAAAACATGCCGCTGTCTCATGGGATAAAACGCTTGGTCTATACTCTGTGTTTAAAAACATTTACATAGACTATGACTAAAATGCATAGATCTAATGCTAAAGTTTCATTTAATTCATTAGTCTTTCAGCGCTAGACTGTCCTCAATAACCCGATAACCTTTGTGGAGAAACTGTATGTTTCAGGCTTTAACTCTAAACCAAGAAGAAAAACAAACTATTGCGACTATTGAACAGCTTGATGAATCACAACTTCCGGAAGGTGATGTACTTGTTGCTGTTGATTACTCATCTCTGAACTACAAAGACGGTCTTGCCATTACAGGTAAAGGAAAAATAATCCGCAATTTCCCTATGGTTCCGGGCATTGATCTCGCGGGCAAAGTCATCAGCTCTGAAGACTCTCGCTATAAAGAAGGTGATGCTGTTGTTCTGACTGGTTGGGGTGTTGGTGAGAATCATTGGGGCGGCATGGCAGAAAAAGCTCGTCTTAAAGCAGACTGGTTAGTACCTCTTCCTCAAGGTTTTTCGGCAAAACAAGCCATGATGGTTGGTACTGCCGGCTTTACCGCAATGCTGTGTGTTCAAGCTCTCATCGACGCAGGAATCAAACCAGAACATGGACCCATTTTGGTAACTGGTGCAAGCGGTGGTGTTGGCTCTGTTGCTGTTACCCTACTGGTACAACTAGGCTACAAAGTTGCCGCAGTTACTGGCCGAGTTGAAACTAACGGTCCGTTACTTGAAAAATTAGGTGCTAGCCAAATTATCAACCGCAGTGAGTTTGAAGAACCTGCACGCCCACTAGAGAAGCAAGTTTGGGCTGGTGCTGTTGATACGGTTGGTAGCAAGGTATTAGCAAAAGTTTTAGCGCAAATGGATTACAGCAGTGCTGTTGCCGCTTGTGGACTTGCTGGTGGCTTTGATCTTCCAACCACTGTAATGCCATTTATTCTGCGTAACGTTCGTCTGCAAGGTGTGGATTCAGTAAGCTGCCCGTTTGAAAAACGTGTTGCTGCATGGGAAAAATTGGCTGAACTATTACCAGCAAGTTACTTCGAACAAGCGTGCACAGAGATTACGCTTGAGAAAGCAGCACAATACGCTGAAGACATTACCAATGGCCAAGTAACTGGTCGTGTCGTGATTAAGCTGTAACAGATTGAAAGATAAGGCTCACTGAGCCTTATCTTTTTATTCCAATCCCATATCTTCCACACGCTTAGCGATCAACTTTCCACACTCTTCTTTCACTATACTTCTAAGCCACTCCTGAGCTGGCGAATGTTCGCATCTTGGATGCCAAATCATTGAGTAGTCAAAAGGTGTGAACTGAAATGGCAAAGGTTTAACAACCAAGTCATACCGCTCAGCAACCAGATAAGCTAAATCCGCCGGCACCGTCATAATCAGAGGCATCATATCAATGATGGCTAGTGCGGCTTCTAAATGATAAGCCCGCAACACCATATGACGAGGAGGGCAACCTTCAAGAGCCTGATCGATCAGCGCCTTCACGCCATCACTGATTGCTATCATTGCATGAGGATACTGCAGATAATCTTGCAAACTCATCGTGCTGTTCGCCAACGGATGTTGTTTGGATAGCAAACATAGAACCCCTACTCTTCCTAGTATCTCGTGTCGCAAAGGTTCAATCGAACGAATAGGTCGGCAAATAGCGAGATCAGCACCATCATAAGTGAGCTGATCCATCAATCGCTCATGTTGAAGAGGCAAAAATTCAAAAGCGACATTCGGCGCTTCTTTATAAATTCGAGGCAGAGCGAATGGCAAAATGGTTTGCATTGCGTAATCAGTAGTTGCAATCGTGAAGGTGTGATCGCAGGAGGTTGGATTGAAATCCAAAGGGGAAAGTACCTGACGCAGAGATTCTAAAGGTTCACCTAGCGCTAAGTTAATCGCTAAAGCCCTTTCTGTCGGGATAAGACTTTGACCTTGACGGGTAAAAAGCGGATCAGCCAATAAACTACGCAGCCGCCCTAACACTCGGCTCATTGCTGACTGGCTTAAATTGAGGCGTTCAGCAGCTCGACTGACACTGCACTCTTCGACCAGAACTCGTAAAGCAATAAGTAAGTTTAAATCCCGACGATAAACATCTTCTAATTCCACAATAACACTCTGGTTTATAACGATACTCTGAGTGTAACCAATAAATAAAAAAAATCCCGCCTTTCAGCGGGGAAGCCCAAGAAAACTGGGGATAGTGTCGGAATATCGTAGAGCATAGTATGACAATTAATGTTTCTGTTCTTCAGATGAGCCTTGCCACAGGTGCATCTCAAGCCAGATACCACTGATTGAAGCAATCACGCCAAGTAGTGGCATGAGTGATGGTTCAGCAGGTGTCCTAATAACTAATGAGCAGAAAGAGATAAAACACAGAACCGAATAGATGGTCAGT
Source organism: Vibrio diazotrophicus (assembly GCF_038452265.1). Lineage (NCBI taxonomy): Bacteria > Pseudomonadati > Pseudomonadota > Gammaproteobacteria > Vibrionales > Vibrionaceae > Vibrio > Vibrio diazotrophicus. Next base: position 15,038 of record NZ_CP151842.1, on the reverse strand, counting down.
CTATCTAACGCTGTTAACATACAACCTCCAGCTCACTTGTTACCAACTTGTTAATTAAATTAAACCAAATTGTTTCATTTGCCAAGAGTTTATTGAATAATTTTTCCCCAACAGTATTATCAACGCCCTAAATGTGACATCCGTTAGGTTTGCTATGAGTATCAATCCAGAAATCACCGATAACATCAGTGTCAATCAAGTATTGGAAGCTGAAGGATTACGCTGCCCTGAGCCTGTAATGATGGTCAGAAAGACAATTCGTACTATGCAGGATGGTGAAGTGCTGCTGGTAAAAGCGGATGACCCATCAACCACTCGGGATATCCCAAGTTTCTGTCGCTTTATGGACCACCAGTTATTGTCATCAAAAACAGACGAGCTGCCTTACCAGTACCTGATTAAGAAAGGTTTGGAATAAAAAGCGAGAATGGAAACAAACAAAGGCTGCCATGACACATTCATCTTTATAAATGGATGTCGTGGCAGCCTTTTGCTTAATCTTGATTTTCTACAGAGCGTAACTCCGCTTGCAGTTTGTTGACCTGTTTTTGTAACGCTCTAATTTCGTTATGCAGTGGAATGATGTGGGATACCCGAATCCAAGACTCAACGCTTAAAGCCGCCATAATGATTGCACCAGCAACCATTGGTAGCCACATTTCCGTTAACGACATTCCAAGCAAAGTTAAACCAAAGCCAAACGTAAACAAATAAGCCTGACTCTTAACGCTCATCCCCATGTATCGTGACAACATAAACGAGCCCTCTTTTTTAGAAAACCATCGCCTATTACATTAGCATGACAAGCGTGACACAAATATGTCAGTCCGCGCATTATTGATTGTTATTTAAACAATATTTGCAACCAAAAATGACAGACTGACTGGTGTTACTTATAAGAAGGCTGTACCCGCAGCTAAGGCCAAGAACAGCAGTGCGGTGACTTTTCGAATCATAGCTAAAGGAAGTTTGTCAGCAGACAATTTGCCAATCAGAACAACCGGAACGTTGGCTAGCAGCATACCAATTGTCGTACCCAACACCACCATGGTTAACGCGTCTGCGAACTGAGCACCAAGAATAGAAGTCGCAATCTGAGTTTTGTCACCAATTTCAGCGACAAAGAACGCGATAAAACTTGCAATAAAAGGCCCGCGATTCGAGATTTCCTCGTCATCATCCAATTTATCTGGAATCAACACCCAGCCAGCCATGGCTAAGAAACTGACCACCACGACCCATTTAAGGATTTCCGGAGATAAATAATCGGCAACTACAACACCTAACCAAGCAGCTAATGCGTGGTTCACAACGGTTGCAAGGAAAATAGCAGCAATGATTGGTACCGGTTTACGGTAACGGCTGGCTAACAGAAGAGATAGTAATTGGGTTTTGTCACCAATTTCGGCTAAGGCGACAGTTGTAATTGAAATAGCTAAAACGCTCACGACCTACTCATTAGGGTAGGGATTATTATATAAACCATAGACAAACCCCACGCCCTACCCAAGTTCGCGGTGTTTGTCTAAGGTCTTGCTAAACTCGAAGGGCTTCGAGTCTCGGACGCCATGGTGATTTTGCACCAATTATGTTGACGAACGAATCGGTACTGTTTGCCACAGCGCCCGATAAGCTACTCCCCAAAGACAGGCCAAATTCTATACAGCATCGTTATTAATCTCAACCCCAAATTCGCCATAGGCTTCCATTTAACTTTTCTCTTATCAAAGAATAAATACTAATAAACGACAAAAACTCTCCTAAAAGAAAGTTTAAGCTAATAATTAAGCAATATTGGCACTACTTTGTCAGGGAATAACTGGGTATACTTGATCGTTATTTTTTATCAATTCAGACAGAAGAATCGCGCGAACCTGACTATGCAAAAATACGATATCAAAACCTTTCAGGGTATGATCCTCGCGCTGCAGGATTATTGGGCCCAACAAGGCTGTACCATTGTTCAGCCATTAGATATGGAAGTGGGCGCTGGTACGTCTCACCCAATGACGTGCTTACGAGCTCTTGGTCCAGAGCCAATCGCTACAGCGTACGTTCAACCTTCACGCCGTCCAACTGATGGTCGTTACGGTGAAAACCCTAACCGTCTTCAGCACTATTACCAGTTCCAGGTGATCATTAAACCGTCACCAGACAACATTCAAGAACTGTACTTAGGTTCTCTGAAAGTGCTAGGTGTTGACCCACAAGTACACGATATCCGTTTCGTGGAAGATAACTGGGAAAACCCAACGCTAGGTGCATGGGGTCTTGGCTGGGAAGTTTGGCTAAACGGTATGGAAGTAACTCAGTTTACTTACTTCCAACAAGTTGGTGGTCTAGAGTGTAAACCTGTTACAGGCGAAATCACTTACGGTATCGAACGTCTGGCGATGTACATTCAGGGCGTGGATTCTGTGTATGACTTGGTATGGACAGATGGCCCACTAGGCAAAGTAACCTATGGTGACATTTTCCATCAAAACGAAGTTGAGCAATCAACTTACAACTTCGAACACGCAGATGTGGATTTCCTATTCACCTTCTTCGACCAGTGTGAAAAAGAGTGTAAACACCTGCTTGAGCTTGAAAAGCCTCTCCCGCTACCAGCTTACGAACGTATTTTGAAAGCTGGCCACGCGTTCAACCTACTGGATGCGCGTAAAGCAATCTCAGTAACAGAGCGTCAGCGTTACATCCTACGTATTCGTAACCTAACTAAATCGGTTGCAGAAGCGTACTACGCATCTCGTGAAGCTTTGGGCTTCCCTATGTGTAAAAAGGGTGAGGACAAATAAGATGGCAAAAGAATTTCTAATTGAACTCGGTACTGAAGAGTTACCACCAAAGCAACTTCGCACGCTAGCGGAAGCATTTGCTGCAAACTTTGAAGCTGAATTAAAAGCCGCAGACCTTGCTCATGAAGGCATCAAGTGGTTTGCAACGCCACGTCGTTTGGCTCTTAAAGTCGCTAACCTTGCTGAAGGCCAAGCGGATAAAGTCGTTGAAAAACGTGGTCCTGCGATTGCGGTTGCTTTTGATGCAGATGGCAAACCAACCAAAGCTGCTGAAGGCTGGGCTCGTGGTAACGGCATCACTGTTGAACAAGCAGATCGCCTAAAGACAGACCAAGGTGAATGGCTGCTTTACAAACAAGAAGTGAAAGGCCAAGAAGCAAAAGCGGTTGTTGTTGAACTTGCAGCAAAAGCACTGGCTAACCTGCCTATCGCGAAACCAATGCGTTGGGGTGATAAAGAAACTCAATTTATCCGCCCAGTTAAAACGCTAACCATTCTGTTCGGTGATGAACTTATCGAAGGTGAAATCCTTGGTGTGAGTTCTTCTCGTACTATCCGTGGTCACCGTTTCATGGGTGAAGCAGAATTTACTATCGATTCTGCATCTCAATACCCAGCGATTCTGGAAGAGCGCGGCAAAGTCATCGCTGATTACGATGCACGTAAAGCTACTATCATTGCTGATGCACAAAAAGCAGCACAAGAAGTTGGCGGTGTTGCTGACCTAGAAGATGACCTAGTAGAAGAAGTAACTTCACTGGTTGAATGGCCTGTTGTGCTTACTGCTAAGTTTGAAGAAAAATTCCTCAAAGTACCTTCAGAAGCCTTGGTTTACACCATGAAAGGCGACCAGAAGTACTTCCCAGTGTATGACGCAGATAAGAAACTGCTGCCTAACTTTATCTTCGTATCTAACATCGAGTCTAAAGAGCCTCGTCATGTTATTGAAGGTAACGAGAAAGTGGTTCGTCCACGTCTTGCTGATGCAGAGTTCTTCTTCAACACTGACCTGAAGAGCAAACTGGTTGATCGCCTTCCTCAGCTAGAAACGGCAATCTTCCAGCAAAAACTGGGCACCATCAAAGACAAAACAGACCGTATTACTGAACTTGCAGGCTACATTGCTGAGCAAATCGGTGCGGATGTTGAGAAATCAAAACGTGCTGGCCTGCTAGCAAAGTGTGACCTAATGACATCAATGGTATTCGAATTTACCGATACTCAAGGTGTGATGGGCATGCACTACGCGCGCCACGACGGTGAAGCAGAAGAAGTTGCAGTAGCACTTAACGAGCAATACATGCCTCGTTTCGCTGGCGACAGCCTACCTACCAACGGTGTATCAGCAGCGGTTGCTATGGCGGATAAGTTGGACACTATCGTAGGTATCTTCGGTATTGGTCAAGCACCAAAAGGCAGTGACCCATTTGCACTACGCCGCGCATCACTGGGTGTTCTGCGTATCATCGTTGAATACGGTTACAACCTAGATTTAGTAGACTTAGTCGCGAAAGCGAAATCACTGTTCGGTGATCGTTTAACCAACGAAAGCGTAGAGCAAGATGTGATTGAATTTATGCTAGGTCGTTTCCGTGCATGGTACCAAGATGAAGGTTTCAGCGTAGACATCATCCAAGCAGTACTGGCTCGTCGCCCAACTAAACCAGCAGACTTTGACCAACGTGTTAAAGCGGTTTCTCACTTCCGTGAGTTGGATGCAGCAGAATCACTTGCAGCAGCAAACAAACGCGTGGGTAACATTCTGGCGAAATTCGAAGGCGAACTGCCAGCAGAGATCGAACTGTCTCTTCTTCAGGAAGATGCAGAGAAAGCTCTAGCTGAAAACGTTGAAGTTCTCACTGAAGCGTTAGAGCCTGCATTTGCAACGGGTAACTACCAACAAGCATTGAGCCAACTTGCTGCACTACGCGAGCCAGTAGATGCGTTCTTTGATAACGTAATGGTAATGGCAGATGATGAAGCATTGAAGAAAAACCGCTTAACTCTGCTTAACAACCTACGTAACTTGTTCCTGCAAATTGCGGATATCTCATTACTACAAAAGTAATTGAGTAACTCAGTTTAAAACACTGAGATTATCCCACTAAAGCTTGAAAAAGCGGCCTGACTCCTCCGAGTTGCGCCGCTTTTTTTACATCATAAGAAATAGTGCTTTGCCTCACAAAAGCATTACGGTATGTTCAGGAACTATTCTAAACGGCTGAGAATCTATCCGCCGGCAATACTCAAATAAACACAACCCCAGGTAGTCAGTAATGCAGTTTTCAACTTTTGGCGAGAAATTTAATCGATATTCTGGAATAACCCAATTAATGGACGATTTGAATGATGGTTTACGCACACCGGGTGCCATCATGCTTGGTGGAGGTAATCCTGCCGCCATTCCTGAAATGCTCGATTATTTCCGACTGACAACCGAAGAAATGCTGGCCGATGGCTCTTTACTGGCTGGAATGACCAACTACGACGGTCCTCAAGGTAAAGATGTGTTTATCAGCGCGTTGGCAAAACTGCTGCGTGATACTTATGGCTGGGACATTACAGAAAAGAACATCAGTTTAACCAACGGCAGCCAAAGTGGCTTTTTCTACCTGTTCAACCTGTTTGCGGGTAAACAACCAGATGGCAGCTTTAAGAAGATTTTATTGCCTCTAGCACCGGAATACATTGGTTATGGTGATGCGGGTATCGACGAAGATATTTTCGTTTCATATCACCCTGAGATCGAGCTACTGGATAACGGTCTGTTCAAATACCATGTCGATTTTGAGCAGCTAAAAGTCGACGATTCTGTTGCCGCTATCTGCGCCTCTCGTCCAACCAACCCAACGGGTAATGTGTTAACAGAGGAAGAGATCCACAAGCTCGACCAATTGGCTCGTGAGAACAATATCCCGCTACTGGTCGATAACGCTTATGGTGTGCCGTTTCCAAACATCATTTTTGAAGATGTAGAACCATTCTGGAATGAAAACACCATTCTCTGCATGAGCTTATCAAAACTCGGTCTACCGGGCGTACGCTGCGGTATCGTGATTGCTAATGAACAAGTCACTGAAGCACTGAGCAATATGAACGGCATCATCAGCTTAGCGCCGGGCAGTATTGGCCCAGCATTGGCACACCGCATCATTGAAAAGAATGACTTATTGCGTCTGAGTGAAGAGGTGATTAAGCCTTTCTACAAACAAAAATCACAGCGTGCAGTAGAACTTCTGCAACAAGCTATCGATGATAAGCGTTTCCGTATTCATAAACCTGAAGGCGCTATTTTCCTTTGGCTATGGTTTGATGAACTGCCAATCACCACCATGGAGCTCTACAAACGCCTGAAAGATCGCGGTGTTCTGATTGTTCCGGGTGAGTATTTCTTTATTGGTCAGAAGGAAGATTGGGCTCATGCGCATCAATGTCTGCGCATGAACTACGTTCAGGACGATGAAGCGATGCAAAAAGGCATTGCAGTGATCGCTGAAGAAGTGAAGAAAGCGTATCAGGAAGCATAAAACAGACACAAAAAAGCCCGCTTTCGCGGGCTCTTTCATATTAATTCTCTAGTAAGTGCTTGCCGTTAATGGCTATTTTTCGTGGTTGCATCACTTCTGGAATTTCACGTTCCAAATCAATGTGTAGCAAACCATTCTCCATATTGGCACCAATCACTTTTACGTAGTCAGCTAATTGGAACTTACGCTCGAAATCACGCTCGGCAATGCCCTGATAAACGTATTTTTTTTCTTCTGTTGGTTTACGCTCACCACGAACAATCAAGGTGTTTTCTTGTTGAGTGATATCTAGCTCTTCGTCAGCAAATCCAGCCACCGCCATGGTAATGCGGAACTTGTTCTCTTCTTGCTGCTCGATGTTGTATGGAGGAAAACCGCCTTGGCTATTTTTTGCTGCGTTCGCTTCCATCATATTAAGAAGACGATCAAAACCAATTGCGTTGCGGTATAGAGGAGTAAAATCTACAGTTCTCATAATAAGTATCCTTCTGTGAAGCAATATTTTTAAATGATGCATTGATTAGATGCTAAATAATGAAGCGGACTCTCCTTTTGGACGAGTCAGTGGAAACCCACCAGCTGCGGCATTTCCTGCTTCGTAAATAGATATAAGGCCACCTTTTACTCTTTCAAGTCTCCCTTAAAAAAATTTTTGTTTTTTATAGAGGCAACTCGTCTGGCATCTGATTGCATAAAAAATGATAAAAGTATCAAGAGTATTGGATGCCTATCACAAATTAGTGCCAATCCGCACAATATACCGTTCAGGACTATAGCCAAAAAAAATGGGTCAGTTAGACTCGCTTATTGTTAATGCAATGTTAAAAGAGTATTGAGTCATCATTCTCCCACAATTGCATATCTAATAAGCCTGATGACGGTGCTAAACCAAGATAGACCTCCTACACCGTATCTGCCGTCATGCATAAAAGGAATGAATAGAACATGATTAAAGATGCTTACCACTACACAAATAAATTCAATAACCTAGCACAATTACTTGAAGATGGATTTTCTCGCTATAGCGATAAGCCTGCGTTTCATTGTTTAGGTCAAACATTGACTTATGAGGATATTGAGCAAAAATCACGCTACTTATCACAGTGGTTGCGCCATGAATGCGGACTAGAAGCGGGTGACCGAATCGCAATTCAGCTACCGAACTTAACTCAGTACCCTATTGCCGCTTATGCCGCACTGCGGGCAGGGCTGATTATTGTGAATACCAATCCTCTCTACACCTCTAGAGAGATGAAACATCAGTTTAGTGATTCCGGCGCAAAAGCACTGATCATTCTGGAAGACTTAGTACCAAAATACCAAGCAATAGAATCTGAGCTGAATATCAAGCATGTGATCGTTACTGCCGCACCAGATCTGCTAACCCAACAAGAACAAGATCGCGGCACTTATAGCGACTTTAATAGCGCCATATCCGCAGGTAAACACCTACCTGTCGTCGACGAAAACAGTGCAATTGCAGATGATATTGCCGTTATTCAGTACACGGGTGGCACAACAGGTGTATCTAAAGGAGCTTGCCTGACACATAGCAACCTTATGACCAATGCAGCTCAGATGAACATTCGTCTCACACAGAAGATGATTGAAGGTGAAGACAGCTTTGTTTGCCCGCTACCGCTTTATCACATCTACGCGTTTACCGTGAATATGATCAGCCTGTTCAGCGTTGGGGTTCAAAATATTCTCATCCCTAATCCACGTGATATGGATGGTTTCGTTAATACGTTGAAAAACGTTCGCTTCTCTGGCTTATCCGGCATCAATACGCTGTTTATGGGGCTCTGCCAGCATCCAGAGATTTCATCTGTCGATTTCAGTCACCTGAAAGTCACGGTTTCCGGCGGTTCTATGCTGACCAGCAAAGCGTTTCATGTCTGGTACCAAACAACAGGGTGCACCATCACGGAAGGTTGGGGATTATCTGAAACGTCACCAGTGATTACCCTTAACGAATTTGGTAAAGAACAAGTTGGTTGTGTCGGTATTCCACTACTTGAAACCGAAGTCCAAGTTTGGGACATCAATAATCAACCTCTCGCGCAAGGAGAAGTTGGAGAATTGGTGGTGAAAGGGCCACAGGTCATGCCGGGCTACTGGCAACGACCAGATGAAACCAACAACTCGATTATTAATGGCTTCTTTAAAACGGGTGATGTCGGCTTGATTAAAACTGACGGCCAAGTGCAAATTGTGGATCGATTGAAAGATATGATTATCGTCTCTGGCTTCAATGTTTATCCAAACGAAGTAGAAGATATTCTATGTAGCCACCAGCACATCTTTGAAGCTGCGGTTGTCGGCGATCATGACGAACACACTGGCGAGTTAGTACATGCTCATGTCGCAACACTAGAGCCATTAGACGAGGGTGATGTCATCCACTTCTGTCGCCAGCACCTCACTAACTACAAAGTACCAAAACGAATTACTTTCCATGAGCAACTACCAAAATCAGCGGTTGGCAAAGTACTGCGTCGAGAGCTACGTAATGCTCAATAGCTAAAGTAATACGGCAAGCATAAAAAAGGCGCACTTTAAAGTGCGCCTTTTACTATTTCGAATAACTCAGACTATACGTCCAAGCTAACTACACGTCTAAGTTAGCTACTTTCAGTGCGTTGTTTTCAATAAACGCACGACGAGGTTCAACTTGGTCACCCATTAGCGTAGTAAACAGCTCATCAGCACCAACCGCATCTTCAATGGTTACTTGCATCATACGACGAGTTTCTGGGTCCATCGTGGTTTCCCAAAGCTGATCAGGGTTCATCTCACCAAGACCTTTGTATCGTTGTAAAGAAAGACCACGACGAGACTCTTTAATTAACCAATCAAGCGCAGAAGCAAAGCTATCTACTGGTTGAGTACGTTCACCACGTTTGATAAATGCACCCTCTTCAATCAAGCCACGTAGTGCTTCTGAAGCGTCAGCCAGCTTGCTGTACTCTCTTGAGTTAAGCAGGTCTACACTGATCAAGTATTCGTAAGTCACACCATGAGTACGAACGACAATCTTAGGCGCATAAACATTTTGCTCTGCATTGTGTTCTACTTGGTAACTGTATTGGCTCGCACCAGACTCTTTTGCGTTAAGCTGATCAACTAAAACTGCCGTCCAAGCATCTACTGCCGCCTGATCTTGGCATTGTTCAGCAGTCAATCGAGGCACATACATGAATTCCTGAACCATCGCGTATGGGTAACGACGACTCATACGACCAACTAGCTTAACCGCAGCATTGTACTGGTGTACAAGCTGCTCAAGTGGAGCACCAGCCAATGCCGGAGCATCCGCATTGACATGCAGTGCTGCGCCATCTAACGCGAGAGAAACTTGGTATTGTTCCATAGCTTCTTCATCTTTGATGTATTGCTCTTGTTTACCTTTCTTCACTTTGTAAAGCGGTGGCTGTGCAATGTAGATGTAGCCACGCTCAATAAGCTCAGGCATTTGACGGTAGAAGAAGGTCAACAGTAGCGTACGAATGTGCGAACCATCGACGTCCGCATCGGTCATGATGATGATGTTGTGGTAGCGCAGTTTATCTGGGTTGTATTCATCGCGACCGATACCACAACCTAATGCAGTAATCAGTGTTGCCACTTCCTGAGAAGAAAGCATTTTATCAAAACGTGCTTTTTCAACGTTTAGAATCTTACCTTTCAGCGGAAGAATTGCTTGGTTCTTTCGGTTACGTCCCTGCTTAGCTGAACCGCCAGCAGAGTCACCCTCCACTATGTACAGTTCAGACAGTGCAGGATCTTTTTCCTGACAGTCAGCAAGTTTACCTGGAAGACCAGCAAGGTCCAACGCGCCTTTACGACGAGTCATCTCACGAGCTTTACGCGCTGCTTCACGTGCACGTGCCGCATCGATAATTTTGCTACACACCATTTTTGCTTCAGAAGGATGCTCAGCTAGGAACTCGTTAAGTTTCTCGCCCATTGCAGATTCAACTGCAGATTTCACTTCAGAAGAAACCAGTTTGTCTTTGGTTTGGCTTGAGAATTTTGGATCCGGAACTTTAACCGAGACAACTGCAGTCAAACCTTCACGCGCATCGTCACCAGATGTCGCTGTTTTGGCTTTCTTGCTGTAGCCTTCTTTATCCATGTAGGTGTTTAACGTACGAGTTAACGCTGCACGGAAACCGGCTAAGTGAGTACCACCATCACGCTGTGGGATGTTGTTGGTAAAGCAGTAAATACCTTCTTGGAAACCGTCGTTCCACTGCATCGCTACTTCAACGCTAATACCGTCTTCACGTTCTGAGTTAAAGTGGAACACTTTCTCATGAATCGGAGTTTTGTTGCGGTTAAGGTGAGTAACAAACGCTTGGATACCACCTTCATACATAAAGTGGTCTTGTTTATCTTCTTCACGCTCATCAATCAGTTTGATTGATACGCCTGAGTTTAGGAATGAAAGCTCACGTAGACGTTTAGCAAGAATATCGTAATGGAATTCGATATTGGTAAAGGTGTCAGCACTTGGCCAGAAACGAACCGTTGTACCTGTTTTTTCAGTATCACCAACAACGCTTAGTGGCGCTTGAGGCACACCATGGCGATAGGTTTGAGTATGGATGTGACCACCGCGGTAAATAGTCAGAAGCACTTTTTCTGATAGTGCGTTAACCACTGACACACCTACGCCATGCAGACCACCTGATACTTTGTAAGAGTTATCATCGAACTTACCACCAGCGTGCAGTACTGTCATGATAACTTCTGCCGCAGAAACATTTTCTTCTTCGTGCAGTTCAGTTGGGATACCACGGCCGTCATCGCTAACCGATACTGAGTTATCTTCGTGAATAGTAACGATGATGTCTTTACAGTGACCTGCTAACGCTTCATCTATTGAGTTATCCACCACCTCAAAAACCATGTGGTGTAGACCGGTGCCATCATCAGTGTCCCCGATGTACATACCTGGACGTTTACGTACTGCGTCCAGACCCTTTAGTACCTTAATACTCGATGAATCGTAATTATTCGACATGAGTTACTCTCTGACTAAATTATCCTTGCTCTATTGTGCCATGTTCCACATGAAACATCTTGCTGTTTGGCTCGACCATGTCGGCAACTTGGCTTTGTGTAATAGAACTTACAAAAACTTGAGCCTGCGTCGCCTTCAAGCAGTCTGCAAGACGCTTACGACGCTGGCTATCGAGTTCGGAAGCAAAATCATCAATTAAGTAGATGCATTGCTTCCCGGTCAACTCAGTTAAGTGTTGGCCCTGTGCGACACGTAGTGCACACACCATTAATTTCAGTTGCCCCCGTGAAAGCACATCTTCCACCGGAGTACCGTTAACTTTTATCTTCAAATCAGCTTTATTTGGGCCACTGAAGGTGTAGCCAAGCTGTTGATCGCGTTCGAAGTTCTTTTCTAATATCTGCTGGTATGGGGTCTCTTTATCCCAACCGCGGTAGTACTTTACCGCAATATCAAACTCGGGTAAAAACGTGCGGCATAACTCTTCTGCGACAACTTTCATTTGTTCGACGTAAGTTCTGCGCCATTGGTCAATATTTTCAGCCAACAAGGCCAATTCTTGATCCCAATAACTCAGCTCACGATAGCTGGTTGCTGTTTTGAGTAATGCATTACGCTGTTTACTTAAACGCTTAAATCTTCCCCATGCATCATAGAATGCAGGTTCAGAATGAAACACACCCCAATCAATAAATGATCGACGCTGTTTCGGTCCATCCGTTAATAAATCAAAGCCTTCAGGATGAATCAACTGCAATGGTAAAACTTGTGCCAACTGTGCCAATTTTTGCCCAGATTGACCGCCTATTTTAACCTCAGTTGAACCGTCGCGCTGCTTATTAATACCAATCGGTAACTCAAATTGATCCGATGTCAAAAAACGCCCGTGAACAAACAGTTCAGAGCACTCATTTTGAATCACTCGACCCGTGAGCGAACTTTTAAAAGAGCGCCCATGCCCAAGCAGATAAATTGCTTCTAAGACGCTGGTTTTGCCACTTCCGTTGACACCAATAAGAAAGTTAAAGCCTGATGATAATGAAATATCACAGGCTCTAATATTACGAAATTGCTGAATAACCAGACGGGTTAGCGGCATAGCGCGAAGTTAACTCTTGGTTACAGGCGAATTGGCATCACGACGTACATCGCGCTGTCATCTTCCGCATTTTCCACCAGCGCACTGGCATTAGCATCTGACATAGAGATACGTACGTTATCACAACGAAGGGTATTCAACACATCGAGGATATAGCTTACGTTGAAGCCGATCTCAATGGCGTCTCCTTCGAAGGTAACATCTAACACCTCTTCCGCTTCTTCCTGTTCTGGGTTGTTTGCTGTAATGCGCATTTCGTTTTCATCAAGATTCACTCGCACACCACGGAATTTTTCATTCGATAAAATCGCAGCGCGTGAAAAACACTGACGCAACTCATCACAGTTAGCAAGCAATACTTTGTTGGTACTTTGCGGCATTACGCGTCGATAATCAGGGAAACGACCATCAACCAGCTTAGAAGTGAAAACAAAATTGTTCACATCTGCACGCAGATTTGAGCTACCAATTTGCAGTACCACAGATTGCTCTGGAGCATCCAGCAGCTTCACTAATTCCAATACACCTTTACGCGGTAGGATGATTTGCTTATGAGCAAAATCTGCACCTAATTCGGTTTGAGAAACCGCCATACGGTGACCATCAGTTGCCACTGAACGAAGCGTGCTGCCATCAATTTCAAACAGCATACCGTTTAGGTAGTAACGCACGTCTTGGTTTGCCATCGAAAATTGCGTTTTCTCTATCAAACCACGAAGCTCTGCCTGAGTGAGTGAAATTTCAACTTCACTTTGCCAATCTTCGATATTTGGGAAGTCGTTCGCTGGCAGAGTCGCTAATGAGAATCGGCTTCGCCCAGAACGAACTTGAATGCGATCACCTTCTAACAGCACAGTGATTACCGCTGAGTCAGGAAGACCTCGGCAAATATCGAGAAATTTACGCGCCGGAACGGTAATGCTGCCTGCTTCAAAATCCCCTTCCAACGTCACTCGGCTGATCAGTTCAACTTCTAAATCCGTTGCCGTCATCGACAATTGATTGTCTTCAACTTTAATCAGCAAATTACCTAATATAGGCAGTGACGCTCGGCCACCTAAAGTGCCGGAAACTTGTTGTAGAGGTTTAATGAAGTGGCTACGTTCGATAGTAAATTTCATAGTGTGCTCTTAAACGATAGACGGATTAACGACGCAAAATCAGCGCAAACTATAGCGCAATTATGATGAAAGCGTGCGAATCAAATTCGAATAGTCTTCTTTTATGTCGTGGCTCTCTTCGCGCAGTTGCTCGATTTTACGACATGCGTGAAGCACAGTGGTATGGTCGCGACCACCAAAAGCATCACCAATTTCTGGTAAGCTGTGGTTGGTGAGTTCTTTCGCTAGCGCCATTGCTAATTGACGAGGACGCGCAACAGAACGTGAACGGCGTTTTGAAAGTAAATCCGCCATTTTAATTTTGTAGTACTCTGCGACTGTCTTTTGAATATTATCAATGGTGACCAGCTTTTCTTGCAGAGCTAATAAGTCACGCAGCGCTTCACGAACAAAATCAATGGTAATCGGACGACCGGTAAAGTTCGCATTGGCGATAACACGGTTAAGTGCACCTTCCAACTCACGAACGTTTGAACGCAGACGTTTCGCAATAAAGAACGCCACTTCATCTGGCAGATGAATTTGGTGATCTTCCGCTTTCTTCATCAAAATCGCCACGCGAGTTTCTAGCTCTGGTGGTTCAATCGCCACCGTCAAACCCCAGCCGAAGCGAGATTTAAGGCGATCTTCTACGCCATTTATCTCTTTAGGATAACGGTCAGAAGTTAAGATGATTTGCTGGTTACCTTCCAACAAAGCGTTGAAAGTATGGAAGAACTCTTCTTGAGAGCGCTCTTTATTGGCAAAGAATTGAATATCATCGATCAATAACGCATCAACACTACGGTAGTAACGTTTAAATTCTTCAATCGCGTTATTTTGCAGTGCTTTAACCATGTCCTGAACGAAACGCTCAGAGTGCATGTAAACCACTTTAGCATTCGGTTTGTTATCGACAATCGCATTACCCACAGCGTGTAAAAGGTGGGTTTTACCTAAGCCCGTGCCGCCGTATAAGAATAAAGGGTTATACGCAGCACCCGGATTGTCCGCCACCTGACGAGCAGCAGCCAAACCTAACTGGTTCGATTTACCTTCAACGAAGTTATTGAACTTATGCTTAGGGTTGACGTTAGAACGATAAGTAATATCCGCTTCAACGGATTCATCATCCCATGTTTTATGAACAGGACGACGCTGAGCTAGTTGAGCTGGCGCAGATGATTCTGCTGCCACGTCTGCAGCAGAGCGCTTTGGCGCTGGCTTCACAGCCGCTACAGGTTTACTACCCACTTCAAAACGCAGGCTTGGTACATCGTTGCCGCAATACTCTCTCAACAATAAGTTAATGTTGTTGATGTACTTATCGCGAACCCAATCAAGCACAAAACGGTTAGGGGCAAACAAAGTGAGAGTATTATCATTGAGCTCCGCTTGTAGCGGACGAACCCACATGCTGAATTCTGCGGCTGGTAATTCTTCTTGAAGCTGTTGCAAACATTGCAACCAAAGCGAAGATGACAC